>NZ_JANQLX010000001.1 GCF_028280385.1 Allomuricauda sp.
CAGCAATGGGAGGACCTCATGTGGGACTACCAACAGGCACTGCCCATGGCCCGGCCCGGTGAGAAATGGATCCTGATGGAGAAAATTTTTGAACTTTAGAAAATGGGAAAGGGACTTAAGCCAAGTAGTTATGAAAGTCCAACAAAATAAAATCATACATAGACTTCTTTTATTGCTTTGTACAGGAGGTGTATTGATCATGCTCGCATGTACCCAACAAATATCCAAACCTCAGGACACCGATAAGGAAATGGGGTATTTGGAACAATTGGAAGATTTGAGGGTAAGGCTTAAACTCATGAAAAATAGCAACGATCCCAAGAAATTTATGCCCTTGTACAAGGAAATAGTTCCTTTTCTGGAGCAAAACGTTGATAGTATTGGAGAAGCTACCTCCTTCAGATCTAGCGTTGTCCAAAAGTTATTGGATATTGGGGTTTATCGCCAGGCAATCAAACAGTCCTACCGTGCTTTGGAGGCCAATGTTCGTCCCAATACCAAAGGAGATTCCATTTTGACCAATCTTCTTATTTACGGGAAATTGCTGTATGCATACGATCAAACCAACGAGGTGGACAGCTTGCTGCATATTTCTCAAGTTGCCATTAACGATGCCAAGAAGCATCCCAAATGTTTTTGGTTGTCCTCCGCCTTGAATAATGCAGGGCAGTACTTCTATCAGTATGGAAAAGAGCAAACAGCTTACAATTACTTGCGTGAGGCCGATAGCATTTTGGAAGAGTTGAGCAGGGAAGGAGACATTGGAGCATACAGATTTCAAGGAAATGTCCAAAACAACATTGCCGATATTTATGCCGATCAAAAAGAGTATCAAAAAGCGATGGAACTGTATGCCTATAACTTCCATCATCGCTATGCTAAATTCCTGAATGAAGAAATAAGAGTCCTTGAAAGACAACGCTTTATAACCAATGGTACGGCCCTAGCGGATATGCAGATCAATCTGGGGTATTATAAGGAAGCTAAAGAAACGTTGCAACAAACAAGAATCTATATGGATACATTGGTCTATGTAGATCCAATGATTACTGAGATTGAGTATGCAGAAGTCAAGAAAAAATATTACATGGCCACTGGCGATTTTCAGGAAGGATATTGGGCCTCTGAAAGGGTTAATAGCCTAAAGGATAGTTTGGCGGCCCAGGAAAACAGGTTAAAAACGGAAACCATGAATCTGTTGGCCAATTTTTCCTCAGGTCAAATGGAAATGGAGCTGGCGGAAGAAAGACGATCTAGACAAGTTTTCGAGGAACGGGCCAAACTTCAGTTATGGATCATATGTTTTGTAGTAGTGGTATCGGCCGGCTTGGTCTTTGGTCTTGTTAGATTTCAGAAGCAACGGTTTAGGCTTCTGAGAACAGACAAGATGTTGTCCGATGAAAAACTAAAACGGGAGGAACAGCAAAAACAATTGTTGAGCCTGAGGTTGGAGAATAAGAAAAAGGACCTTACCGATATGGCCTTAAGCCTGCATCAAAAACAGCAATGGGCCAAGGAACTGGATGACCAAATGAAGATTGTGAAATCTGAAAGAGGGTACAAGAGGAGTAGGGAACTGAAGAAATTACAGGTGGAAATCAGCAGAAATGTCTATGTGGACAACAAACTTAAGTTGATTCAACAGAACATGGATGTTCTTAGCCATGCCTTTTTCGCGAAGCTAAAGGGGCAATTTCCCGATTTAACAAAAAGCGAGAACAAGCTTTGCAGTTTTATCAAATTGGGACTTACCAATGTTCAAATCGCACAGCTTCAAAATGTAGCGCCCTCATCCGTAAGGATTAGCCGTTACAGGTTGAAGAAAAAGCTCAAGCTGTCACCGGAGGAAAGCCTGGATGTATTTATACAGGAATTTTAAATTTATCTTAAAAAACGTTAGCATTAATAAACAATTGAAAAACAATAATTTAAAGATATTTTAACATAATTTGTATATGCTTTGTATATGTCCAAATCTGTCAAAACCTGACCAAAAATAGATCAACTTGACTAAGTTTATTGAAATTTTCATAGACAGATTTATGTCGTATTAATCCCTATTAAGGATACTACGGAAAATTGCTGAAAGCGAAAATTAGATTTCAATCGGTTTTTAGATTACTAGTAACAATTAAATAAAATGTCAAACCTTAAAACAACTCAGATGAAATAATTCAATCGATTGAACAAAATAATTGTTACCGCTTTTAATCAAGTGGTGCAAAATCAATAATAACCTAACAAACTAATTTATTGTATGAAGAACGCGAGAAAAACGTGGCAAGGCGATCCCTGTTTCGGCGGGGTCGCCAGGCCAAAACTATTATTGATCGCAATGCTTACCCTGGGGCATCTGGCTTGGGGAAATGCAGATCTAAACGAACTAACACCAAGTGGTGACAAAACCAGTGGAACAACCATTAATCAAGATAAGGTGATTATCAAGGGACAAATCAAAGATCAGAACGGTCAACCTTTAACAGGGGCGAGTGTTGTTGAGAAAGGCACTACCAATGGGGTAGTGGCCGACTTTGATGGTAACTATGAGATTGTTGTTACTGAAGGGGCAATTTTGGTCGTAAGCTACATTGGCCAAATTACCCAGGAAGTATCAACTTCCGGTAAAACCATGGTTGATGTCACTCTTTTGGAGGATACAGCCATATTGGATGAAGTGGTGGTAACGGCCCTAGGTATTGTGCGGGACAGGAAGTCACTTGGTTATGCCATAAGCAAGATAGAAGGAGAGGAGCTTGTCTTGGCAGGTAACACCGTAAACCCTTTTAGTATACTACAAGGTAGGGCAGCTGGTGTAAGTATTCGCCAATCCGCATCGGGACCAACAGGTGGTGTTGAAGTGAATATCAGGGGAACAAACGCCCTGGAGTTTGAAGCCAATACCAGACCGCTGTTCGTAGTGGACGGGGTTCCTTTGGTAGACAATGAAAGTGCCATAACCCCAGGGGGCGGTGCTGCTCAATCAAGAGGGGATTACGGTAGTGGAATTAATGACTTGAACGCCCTGGACATTGAATCGATTGAAATCCTTAGAGGTGCAAAGGCCGCCGTACTTTATGGAAGTGCTGGTGGTAATGGTGTAGTCTTGATCACAACCAAAAAAGGAAGGGTTCAACCAGGTTTAGGGGTGGAGATCAACTATAACTATACCATAGAAAGACCCAGAAATTATCTGGAATTACAGAACGAATTCGGATCTGGGTATAATGAATATACCTTTTTGGATCTAAACAATAATGATGATTACTGGCTGGACATCAACGGACAGAACACTTTGGTGCAAGCCGCTGTCCCCCAAAACTTTGGGGCGCCATTTGCCGGTAATGAAAATGTGGAATTATTGTATTGGGACGGAAAAACAAGACCTTACCGAGCGTACCCGAACAACTTTGATTTTGTGTACAGCGATGGATACAGTAGAAGTACCAATGTTGCGGTAAGCAAAGGAGGGGAATTTGGCAATACTAGATTTTCGTACACCAATTTTGAATACCAAGGAATGGTACCCGATTTCTTCCAAAAGAAGAACAGCTTTAGTCTGGCGGGTAAAATGAATGTTTCAGACAAAGTTTCCTTGGATTATGCAGTAAACTACCATGATGTAAAGACACAGAACAGGATAACTGGTTTTGCCGTGGGCCAGGTAAATAGTTTAAATCGGGATGCTCCTTATGAAGAACTAATGGCCAACCAACAATATAAGGTTACCGATGAGTTTCTGGAAGATGGTTCAATAAACCCCAATTTTGGTTATTTCTATACGGATGACTATCGGGACGACGTTGATCCAAACTTTGTACCAGAAATTTTGACCAATCCTTTTTACCCGGAAATGCCCATGGCTCGCCAGTTTTATGGACGGGAAGCGGACCGCTATCTAGACCGAAGGTCGCACTGGATTGCTTCCATTCGTCCAACTATCCGTTTTACAGACTGGTTGTTCTTCACTGGACAAGCCAGTATTGACCTTACCAACACGGATATAGAAAACAAGGAGAGGCCACTTGCGATAGATCCTGAAATGTTGGGAGGGGAATACCTATTAAGAAAGGACAAATCCTATAACCAAGAGTATAGGGCATTTTTGAACTTTAGTAAATCCATGATTAAAGACAGACTACAGGTTAATGTCATGGGAGGAGGTACTTTAAATATCCAATACAGGGATCAGCTTTTTGCGGGCATATACTCCTCACCCACCGAAAGTGGATTTATTTATCCTGACTTTTTTAATCTGGACAACCAGGCTTTTACCGAAGATATCTGGCCAGATCGCACCAGCGAATTTGAACGTGTACGGGGTAGTTCCCTTTCCAAAAGGGAGGTGCAAAGTGTATTGGGATTGGCCACATTTACTTGGGACAATACCTATACCCTGGAACTTAATGCCAGACAGGATTGGACATCCACACTTGATCCCCTTGGAGACAATTCCTATTTCTATCCTGGGGTGGCACTTACGTGGGACTTTACCCAACCGGCCCAATCGCTTTGGTCCGCGGTGCAGTTTGCCAAGTTAAGAGGATCCTTTGCTGATATTGGACGTGATGCTCCAAGCACCTATTTTGCCTATCAAAGTCTAAACGCAGGATCGGCGGTCAATGATACGGAAGCTATCAGGGTATCCGCACAGTCCTCCGTATTTGGAGGGGTAATCAGACCAGAGCGTAAGCGTGAATGGGAAATTGGGGCCGAAATGTCGTTGTTCAAAAACAACCGCCTCAACATTGACTTTTCATACTACACCAACAATGTATATGATCAGATCATGTCAGTGACCCTACCGTCTACAACGGGTGCCACTGCGATCCGGGTTAATGCCGGAGACGTAAGAAACTGGGGGTACGAATTGAATTTGAACGGTGCCATTGTGCAATCCCCTGACTTTGGAATGGATATAACCTTCACTATGGCCAGCCAGAAAAATGTCATTGAAAGATTATATCCCGGACTGCCGGAAAAGATCATTACAAACATTGGTCACCAAGTAGAGGTAGTAGCCCGTGAAGGAGAGCGTTCAGGTAATATTTATGCCCAAGGACCCCGAATTGTGGAAAGTGGGCCGTTTGCTGGCCGAAGGATTGTAGTGCCCAATGGTACGGAATACGCCTTGGATGAAGTGGAGGAAACCCTGACCGGAAATATTTACCCAGACTTTTTGGGAGGAATTAACACCAGTCTTAGATACAAGAACTTTAATCTGGGAATCTTCCTTGACTATTCCTATGGAGCAACGCTTTATAACTTCAAGGATTATGTGCTAAAAGGTACTGGGGTTTCTGTACAATCCCTTACAGGGAGGAATGAGAAATACGGAGGTTTGGCGTACTATATTGATGATACCACAGGAGAGAATATCGCCTGGGAACATGATCAAGCAGCTCCTGCCAATGCGCAATATGGCCTGGTATACCATGATGGAATTATTGTGGATGGTGTCCAGGAAATTGTTGATGATTCCGACCCGGACAATCCTGTTGTGACCTATGAGGAAAACAACACGATCGTATCGGCCAATGACTACTATACAGCCAACTATATTTTTTCCACCGGTGCAGAGGCGCTGGATGGAGTAACCAATAGATATGACAATGATTATATAAAAATAAGGGAGCTATCTCTTAGCTACAATTTCCCTTCTTCCTTAACCAAAAAGCTGAATATACAACGGTTGTCCGTTGCGCTTTTTGCCAGGAACATAGGGTATCTGTATAGAACGTTACCCAATTTTGATGCTGAATCAGCAGATGGGACTAAGGCCTTTGTAGGTAACACTGTGTTGCCATCGGCACAGAGTTTTGGTATTCAATTCAATTTTGGACTTTAAAAATGTAGTTATGAGAAAAGATATAGTATTAATAGCAACTGTTCTCCTGGGAGTTTTTACTTCCTGTGAGGAGCGATTGGAAGAACTTTTTCCAGACCCAGGGGTGTATTCACCAACTGAAAATGTAGTACCTGGGCTTTTTGCACAGATGATGAATGATGCATCTGAAATGAGGACACCATTTTCCTGGTTTCGTAATGTAAATAGTTTTAATGGGATTCCGGTTAGGGCCCATGTAGCGTCGGCTCCACATAGATTGGATTCACGTTATTCCGACTATGATAGCCATGCAACCAGTGTTTCGGAAATAGGGGTGCAGAACACCTACACCTTTGCCAGTAGCCATTTTCTGGAATTGGCCACCATGGAGGATCTACTTGATGCAATGGATGAATCCGAAAGGGCAGACAATATCCTGTATTTGCACATGATCAGTATCATAAGGTTGAATATGTATTCCAAATCCGTGGATTTGTACAATTCCATTCCTTATTTCGAGGCTGGCAAAGCTTCTGATGGGGTATTTTTTCCAGCCTTTGATGATCCATGGGAAATTTATCAGGACATTATGGCCAAGTACAAGGAATTGGCAGATGCCATTGCAGCCATTGATGTGTCCAGTCTTTCCACAAGAGCGCAAGTACTTCTCCCTACCTACGATATTTTGTTCAAGGGAGATACGCAAAAGTGGGTGCAACTGGCCAATGTTTGGCGCCTTAGGGCGGCAATTCGGGTGAGTGATGTATACCCAACGGAAGCCGGGGCCATCATTTCTGAAATTATTGCCGATGGGAACCTTCCCACAGGAGATTTGCTCGGACCGGCTGATGAAGGGTGGATAACAACAATTAACACCGGTAACTACAAAGGAAACTTTACCAGATGGAATTACCATACCCAGATGTCGCCTGAAATCTTGTACTGGTTGGATACCGATCGGGACCATGTATACACCGAAGGTGTGGACGATCCCAGATTGCCCACTTTGGCCTTGCCAAACAGGGAAGGATTATATATTCCAATAACATACGATTCCCGTGTGGGTGATGCCATTGAAGATGCCGTTACAGCATGGAATCAGGCCGATCACGGGTTCAATTCTTTCGTTCATACGGCCAATGATCGCTATACTGATGCGGTAAGCCATATGGATAGGGATGCATTCACGCATTGGAACAATTATTCCCTTATGAATCTGACCGAACCGTATAGGATGTTCACAAGATGTGAAATAGAACTCATTTTGGCTGAAGCCGTGATGAAGGGATTGGCCAATACAGGTTCCTCAGCGCGGGAACATCTGGAAAATGCTGTAGAAAGTTCCATTGACTATTGGTACGAACAAAACGCCATTGGCGAAAGCACCAATGATTCCAATGCCACGGATTTGGATGTGGACGATTATAACGGCAAGGGGGTCAACTTCTATAATTTGATTTTCCCGGACAAACCGGATGGTGGGGTAACAAGTACATATGCTTCCACCGTAGGTCAGGCTTTTGCCGATGCCGTGGACGAAGAGGCCAAAATGGAGATCATCATGCAGCAAAAGTATATTGATCTTAATGTGGCAGAGGTATTAGAACTGTTTGCTGAACTAAGAAGAACAAGGCATCCCACATTGGGCAAGTTCATCCATACCGATGGAACCCCGCGCGAGGACAACCGCATTGTGGAACGTTACCCATATAACAGTAACGCCGATGCATTTAACTCGGACCAGTTGGAAGCGGTCCAGGATCAGAACAATACGAGCACCCCCATATTTTGGGTGCCTGAGTCTAAGTACAACGTTTTCCCTTATGAGGACAACGATATATATTATTTCGTGGAATACCCTGGTATTCCGGAGACATTTAATTAATAAACAGGTTGAAAAATTGAGATACCAAATGGACCTTGTCGATCCCTTGATTTTGACGTTAGGGAGAATCGTTGAAAAACCATGGATTGTTTTGATAGCTTGGTCGATTTAGGGCCTTTGGTATCCTTTTTTGAAAAATAAATAAAACGCTAAAGTTCAAAATGGAAAATAAGTATGTGAAATTTTCTGAAATGATTGGATCGTACCATTGGTATGGTCAACAGGGTTTATGATTATAGTTAGTTAGTTTCTTACTTATTTGAGTTAGGGAAGACGGGGTGCAGAACGTTGCATCCCGTCTTATTAAAAAAAAATTGAAATTTTCCTGAATATGAATGAATATACAAAGTGTCTAGTCTTGTTTTTTTTAATCTTATTGGGTTCTTGCCAAAAAGAGAATACCATCTCCTTTGCTTCAGATTCGCTGCAAATAGAACTGAATCAGCAAGGCCATGTCATAGGATTGATAGATCGGACCTCCAAGAAGAATTATGTACCCCAGGCAACTGAAAGTGCATTGGTGGCCATTGTTGAAGATGGCAAACTAAAACTCCCAACAACCATCCATCCACATGGAGAAAATATTTATCAGTTATCATTCTTGGAGAGTGACTTGGCCCTTAGGCTGTATATTCAAGAAAAGAGCTCCCATATTGCATTTACCATTGCCGAACTGGAACAGGGAGAGCAGTTGGAAGCCTTAATATGGGGACCATTTGCCAATACCATTAAAGATACCATAGGGGAAAACATTGGCGTGGTAAGAAATTCAGATTTTGCTTTGGGAATCCAATCCTTGAACCCAAAGACGACCGCAGGAAAACTGGACAACATCCAGGGAATTGTGAGCTATCACGGAACTGCTGCGGAAGAAACGGAATATGGTTCTGTGCTTCAGGCCTTTGCCATCAATAGAACACGGGACCTGTCCAACTCAACTTGGGAGGGTTGGGAAAATAAATACGAAGGTAGACCTTACCATGTACTCAATGAAGAGGAGGGAGCTGTTACCGGTTCTGCGATTGCCCTGTTTGGTTGCAAACCATCAGGTGTTGTGGACAATATTGGGGAAATTGAAGTGGCGGAAGGATTGCCACACCCTGAAATAGATGGGGTTTGGGTAAAAAAATCAAAAGAAACCGGAAGGGCCTATGTTATTTCACCATTTACGGAAGACAACATAGACACCACCATAGACTATGTGAAAAAAGCGGGATTGCGTTCCCTCTACCATGAGGGTCCCTTCAAAACTTGGGGCAACTTTGTGTTGGACAAAGAGTTCTTTCCCAACCAACGTGAAGGATTAAAAAATTGTGTGACCAAAGCCAAAGCTGCCAATCTTTATATGGGGGTCCACACCTTGACCAATTTCATTACCCCGAACGATCCTTTTGTTACCCCGGTACCCGATCACCGTTTGGCTTCTTTGGGATCCACCACCTTGGCAAAAGAAATCAGTGCTACGGATACAGAAATAGAAATCTCTGATATCAAGCCACTTATAGTAAAGAAAAATAGTAAATTGAATACGGTCCGAATTGGGGATGAATTGGTGCAATATGGTTCTTTCGGCGAGGAAAAACCGTACACCTTGTACAATTGCAAAAGGGGGGCATGGGGAACCAAGGCGGCTTCCCACCAAAACGGTCAAGAACTGGTCAACCTTCTTGATTTTGCCTATAACACTTTTTATCCCGATTGGGATATGCAAAAAGATATGCGCAGTAATCTGGTCAACCTGTTGAATGATTGCGGAATTACCCAAATGGGATTTGATGGCCATGAAGGCTGTTATGCATCGGGCCATGGGGATTATGCCATGGATCTCTTTGCGCAGGAATGGTATGATCAACTAGATCATGTGGTCATCAACAGTTCCAGTAGGTTAAAGCACTATTACTGGCATATCAACCATTTTATCAACTGGGGCGAACCTTGGTATGGTGGTTTTAGGGAAAGTCAGGCCGATCGCCGATTTAAGGTACAACCCTTTCTGGAGCGAAACTACTTAAGGAATATGTTGGGATGGTTCATGATCAAATCCACGACCATACCATCAGATATTGAGTGGATGATGGCAAGGGCAGCGGGATACAATGCCGGTTTTGCCTTGGTGTTGCGACTTCCGGAACTCGAGAACAATCCGCATACCGATGAGATTTTGGACATTATCAAAACTTGGGAGCATGCACGACTTGACGGAGCATTTACAAAGGAACAGCGGGAACGATTAAAAGATAATAACAACGAATTTCATTTGGAGAAAAAGGACGACGGAAGCCTTGTGCTCCACTCCTTTACCACCAATAGTTTTGAACATGTTAAAAAAGTTTTGCAACCAGGGGAGCCCACAGATTCTGAATGGAATTTCAGAAACGATTCAAAGGAGCAAAAACTACAGTTTAGAATGACAGTAAGCGGAGAGGATGGAAAGATAGGTGATGTTGAATTGGAATTTGACCGTTCCTACACCTTCAACTTACCCAAGGAAATCAAAGCCGGATTCTCAATTGTTTGCGATGGTTCCAACATACTGAGAATCTACGACCAAAAGGGAAGATTCACCGAGACTTTTGATATGGGGAGCACACCGCCCGTATTGCGAAAAGGGGGACACTACTTCCGCACAAACTGCAAATTCATTGGCAACGATGATCTTAAGGTGAAATTGGTCGTGAAACAAAAAGGATTGGAAGAAAATTTAAAAGCATAGATCGATGAGGGTTAGGGACATGGCAGTTGTTTGCATAGGTATTGGCCTTATGGGTATATCTGGTGTTATAGCGCAAGGTAAATTCAAATACCAGGATCCAACAGCAACTAATGGGACTAGTTTAGCGGTTCTAGCTGAAAGGACAATGTTGAAACAGAAGATTTGGCAACTGCCACTGTCCCTTAATACCACCATCAATAATGAACAAAAGATTACGGAGCAACCAACCAGACCACAGGTAAACAAGAAACCAAATATCGTAATCGTCTTTACCGATGACCAAGGCTATTCGGACCTAGGTGTGTTTGGTGCCAAGGGTTTTACCACCCCGCACATAGATCAGATGGCCAAGGAGGGGATGAAATTTACCGACTTTTATGTGGCATCCTCAGTTTGCTCACCCTCAAGGGCTGCATTGCTTACGGGCTGTTATCCACAAAGAATAGGGATTCCCGGCGTATTGTTTCCGGAACGGGAGAATACGAAATGGGACCCCACGGACCGCAAATCCAAAACGGGGATTCACAAAGATGAGACCACCATTGCCGAAATGCTAAAGGACCACGGGTATGCAACGGCCTGTTTTGGAAAATGGCATTTGGGGCACCATAAACCTTTTATGCCCCTGCAGCAAGGTTTCGATGAGTATTTTGGACTTCCCTATTCGAACGACATGAGGCCGGGTAAAAAACCTGGCAAAACACCATATCCCAAGTTACCCTTGATAAAGGACAACGAGGTACACCGATATATGAATGATGACCAATCAAGCCTGACCACGGAATATACGGAGCATGCTATCAACTTCATAAAAAGTAACAAGGACCGTCCTTTTTTTATGTATGTGGCCCATAGCATGCCCCATATTCCACTTTATGTCTCCGACAAGTTTGAAGGACATTCCAAAAAGGGCATTTACGGTGATGTCATTGAAGAAATAGATTGGTCGGTTGGACAGATCAATGCCACCCTAAAGGAATTGGGACTGGAAGAGAATACCCTGGTCATCTTTACAAGCGATAACGGGCCTTGGCTCATTTTCGGCGAGCATGGCGGGTCCTCAACGCCATTGCGTGAAGGGAAATTCACCACATTTGAAGGTGGGCAACGTGTTCCCTGTATCATGAAATGGCCAGCGCAAATACCTAGCGGAAAGGTATGTGATGAGATTGCCACTACGATGGATTTTCTACCCACCATAGCTGAAATCTCCGGAGCTAAACTACCTGATAGAAAAATTGATGGTCACAATATTACCGAGTTGCTTAAAGGAAAAGGCAATGCCAAAAGTCCCACGGAGGAATTTTATTACTACAGGGGATGGAAGTTGGAGGCCATTAGAAAGGGGAAGTGGAAATTACATGTACCGCATAAGTATAATAATGTGATAGCTGCGGCCGATGGCAATGCGCATGGGCGAAAAAATATTCCATCAGAAATAGGACTGTCCCTGTTTGACCTTTCCAAAGATGTAGGAGAGCAAAACGATGTATCGAAAGAACATCCGAAGGTTGTCCAGGAATTACTGAAAAAAATGGATGCTATGAAACAAGAACTGGGAGACGATGAATTCAGTGGAAATGGGAAAAGACCCAGCGGGGTAATCACAAAAAAATTATAAGTCCAGTTGGGATGCCCGCAAAGTCATTATGCGAATCCCGGGATTTGTTAAACATCAAATTAACTATTGACGAAAATAAAGTAAGAGAACAATATGAAAAGACGGCATTTTCTTGGGACCATGGTACTTGGCTATGGTAGCCTTCTTATTCCGAATGTTTTATCTGCCAAAAAAGCCAAATCGCTTCCCAATATATTGCTCTTGGGCGACTCCATATCCCTGGGTTACACGGAATATGTGAAAGAAAAGCTAAAAGGTAAGGCAAATATCATTCGGCCCTTGAACAAGGGCGGTGGCTATATAAATTGCCAGGGAACCACGAATGGATTACGACATGTGGAAGAATGGTTGGGATTGGCACCAAAATGGGACATGATATATTTCAATTTTGGACTGCACGACCTAAAACATGTAGACCCGGAGACAGGAAAAAACAGCAAAAAACAAGAAGATCCGCAACAAGCGGACTTAAAAACATATAAAAAGAATCTCACGGCAATTGTGGAAAAACTAAAGTCCACAAACGCCAAATTGATATTTGCTACCACCACTTCCTATCCGGATCGCCCCGGAGGACCCTTAAGAAGGGCAGATCAACCCAAAAAATACAATAAAGTGGCGCTTCAGGTAATGAAAAAGTTCGATGTACAAATCGATGACCTGAATGCCCTGACATTACCGAGACTTGCCGAATTGCAGTTGCCCAACAATGTTCATTTTACGAAAAAGGGAAGTGAAGTGCTGGGTAAGCATGTTGCCAAAAGCATGCTGGAATCATTATAACACAATGAAAATGGAGGATGGAATTGGAAACATGAGGTTGAAAAAGGGAGCCCCAATGCTTTTATTATGCCTGCTGATTTTCTGTTACAACAAGATGGCAGGTCATCAGAGAACGGGCGATCAACCCAATTTTATTATCATTTATACCGATGATCTAGGATATAATGATTTAAGTTCATTTGGGTCAAAACTTATAAAAACCCCACATTTGGATAATATGGCCAAAGAGGGTATCAAACTGACCAGTTTTTACGTTGGTGCCCCGCTCTGCGGTCCAAGTCGCGTTTCTCTGATGACCGGCTGTTATCCCCTAAGGCCCTCCATCCCTAAGGTAGACAAACAACGGAAGTTTCACCCCATTCTTCATAATGAGGAAGTGACCATTGCGGAAGTCCTCAAAGCGGCTGGATATAGTACCATGGCCATTGGAAAATGGCATTTATCAGGAAGTGGGCGCCAAGCAATTGGTGGTCCGAAGGATGCTACAGATGTCAGCCAATTTTATATGAAGCATCCACATTTAATGCCAAACGCACAAGGTTTTGACCATTATTACGGCATCCCTTATAGCAATGACATGGGCCCAACGGTAATGATGAAGGACAACAAATTTGTGGAATATCCTATTGATCAAACAGGATTGACCACAAGATATACGGATGTGGCCATCCGATATATAAAGGATAAAAAAGATGAACCTTTTTTCCTCTACTTGGCACATAACATGCCCCATACTCCCCTCTACCCCGCCCAAGAATTTAAGGGTAGATCTGCCTACGGGTTGTATGGGGATTGTGTTGAGGAAATCGATTTTAATGTGGGACGTTTGCTCCAAACCTTGAAAGAAGAAGGTATTGACAAAAATACCTTTGTGATTTTCACATCGGACAACGGACCATGGATTGAGCCCAGTGCAAACCGTGTTCCGGAAGCCAGGGATTCCAGAAAGCAATCAGGTACAGCAGAACCGCTTCGGGGTATGAAAATGACGAGTTGGGAAGGCGGTTTTCGCGTGCCTTGTATTGTTCGTTACCCTGCCCGTATTAAACCAGGGCAAGTATCGGACGAACTGGTAACCAACATGGATCTCTTTCCAACCTTCACCTTTTTGGCAGGAATGGACCTTCCCAAAAACAGAAAGATTGATGGTAAGGACATGATGCCGCTATTGACAGGACAAACCACTGAAAGCGCCCATGAGGCCTTTTACTACTATAAGTATACCCATTTGGACGCTGTCCGAAATAATCGCTACAAGCTGGTATTTGCAAGACCGGCAAAACCGAAGGACATTGGCTGGTACGGCAGGTTACAGACCGAGCTTAAAACCCCAATGCTCTTTGATTTAAAATTGGATATGGGCGAAACCAAGGATGTGAGTGCGCAACATCCTGAAATTGTGGCCCATTTGGAGCAACTTGCGGAAAATATGAGGGAAGATTTAGGGGACAAGGGACAGTTGGGTAAGGGATGGCGCGGTTCGTACCGATGGGAATATGAAAATACTTTTAAGGAGTAATACCTTATAACACTTTGACAACCGCATTTTGGTTGAAAACTGGCAACTGAATGGGGTTAAAACAAAAAGACAAGATCAATAATTAACAAGGGTGAAAACACTTCGAAATAAAATAGGATGGATTGCAGGGCTTATGCTCCTAGGGATGTTATCCTGTAAAATGGAGAAGTCCGAAGAGATTGCGAAGACGCCAAACTTTATAATCATTTTCACCGATGATCAGGGTTATAACGATTTGGGGTGTTATGGTTCCCCACTGATCAAAACACCGAACATAGATCAATTGGCCGCTGAAGGAATTCGATTCACCAATTTTTATGCACAACCCGTTTGTGGCCCTTCCCGAACCGCGTTGATGACCGGTTGCTACCCTTTAAGGGTGGCCGAAGTGGGCAACATAAAAAGGATGCACCCAATGGTCCATCCCAAGGAGACCCTTTTACCGGAAATATTTCAAAAAAATGGCTATACCACCGCTTGCGTTGGAAAGTGGGATTTGAATGGCCACGGTTCTGGTTTTAAATTGAAAGAAATGTACCCCACTGAAATGGGCTTTGACCATTGGTTTGGATTGCCCTCCAGCAATGATGGCGGTACTAAACATGTGTACCGAAACGAGACCTTATTGGAGAATCACGGAATTACTGTTGACAATGTAACGGCAACCTATACTAAAGAAGCCCTCGATTTTATAGATAAAAACAAGGACCAACCTTTCTTTCTCTATCTGGCCCATACCATGCCCCATACCATTCTGGGGGCAAGTCCTGAATTTAAAGGGAAATCCAAATACGGACTCTATGGGGATTGCATCGAAGAAATAGATTGGGGTGTTGGTGAGATAAGAAAAAAGTTGGAACAGCACGGTCTGGATAAAAACACGGTCATCTTTTTTACATCGGATAATGGGCCATGGCGCGCAAGAGGTACGCATGGAGGTTCCTGTTTCCCACTTCGAGGGGGAAAGGCAACAACTTGGGAAGGTGGCGTTCGTGTGCCAGCGGTCATGTGGGGGAATGTTGGCATAAAATCAGGGGTGGATGTGGGTCAAGTATGCAAAACCATGGATGTTATCCCAACTTTTTTAAGCATAGCCGGCATTGACATTCCCAATGATTTAAATATTGACGGACAGGATTTGACCTCGGTAGTGACCACCAAGCTTTCAGAAGAAGAGATTTCAGAAGAATATTATTATTACTACTATACCCATTTGCAGGCGGTTCGTAAGGGAGATTGGAAACTGGTTCTTCCCAGAGATCAGGCACCCAAATGGTTGCCCAATAACATGATGAGCCGTTATCGACGCGAGGATATGGAAGCAGTTCGGGATTTTGAGCTGTACAATTTACGGGACGATATAGCGGAACGGAGGGATGTGTCAGGGGATCATCCCCAAAAGGTAAATGATTTGTTGGCCCTGGTGGAGAAAGCCCGCAACGACATTGGAGATTTTAATTCCATAGGAGTGGGTGCTAGGTTTTATGATGAGGACCCAGTAAGGCCTGATGTACTAAAATTTCAGGAGGATGAATCCATTTGGAGGGGTGACCCTATACCCATCCATAGCGAATACGACAATGGGGGAAGAATTAGAAAAAACCCCAACCATTTTAAAAAGAAAACAAAGTAAAACTGGATTGATATGAAGATAATAAACCCTGTCACATTAAAATTGTTTCTTGGACTCTTCCTTATAGGATGTGTTTCAGCCGAAAAGAAGGAAACCCCAGAACCTGACAAACGACCCAATTTTTTGTTCATTTTCACTGATGACCAAACCAATGAGTCCATAAATGCCATCAACAATAAGGAGGTAATTACCCCCAATCTGGATAAGTTGGCCAATAGCGGTGTGGTTTTCACCCATTGTTTTAACCAAGGGTCCTGGTCAGGTGCAGTATGCATAGCCAGTAGGGCCATGTTGATTTCCGGACAGTATCTCTATGCCGCGGAGCGCGGAGCAGCACAGGATCCCCTATGGGTAGAAGGGTTTACCAATGCCGGTTACGAAACCTTTCTAACAGGAAAATGGCACAATAAGGATGCTACGGCCTTAAAAAGTTTTAAATATGCGGAAGCCATTGGCGGCGGAATGTACGAATCAATGCACCCGGAGCACAAATGGCACCCGGCCTATGGGAGACCTACGAAGACCAACAACAGTTGGAAACCTTGGGACCCCATTTTTACCGGGCATTGGACCCCTAGGGTAAAGGACATTATCTATGATGAAAACGGGACCAAGAAAGTAACCGAACGCTATAGGGCCGAACAGCATACCTCCGAATTGTATGCCGATAGGGCCATCAATTTCTTGCAAACCAAGGTAAAGGACTCAGACGATCCATTTTTTATGTATGTGTCCTTTAATGCGCCACACGACCCACGGCAATCACCTAAGGAATTTGTGGATATGTACCCACCTGAAAATATCTCCATACCGGAAAACTTTGTGGAACAACATCCTTTTGATCAAGGGGATAGGAGGATTCGCGATGAAAATTTGGCCTCGCACCCCAGGACCATTGAACAACTTAAGGTGCAAAGAGGGGAGTATTATGCCATCATTTCCCATGCGGACCAGCAAATAGGAAGGATTTTAAAAGCACTCGAAGAAAGCGGGAAGGCAGATAACACCTATATCATATTTTCAAGTGACCATGGTTTGGCCATGGGTAGACACGGTTTATATGGAAAACAAAACCAGTATGACCACAGTGTTCGCATGCCGCTGATTATTGCCGGACCAGGACTGGAAGCCGGAAGAGTGGAAGATGCCTTGGTGTATCTCCCATGTGTCTTTCCAACCACTTATGACCTTGCAGGCTTGGATATTCCAGAAACCGTCGATTTCAAAAGTTTGAACAGTATTTTGCAAAAGGAGGAGAGTGAAGGTTACGAAAATATTTTTGGGGCCTACAAAAACCTTCAGCGCATGGTGCGTACAGATAAGCACAAACTTATCGTGTATCCGCACAATGGTATGCAGCAATTATTTGATATTGAAAAAGACCCCGAAGAGATGAATAATCTCATTAACGACCCCAACTATCAGTCAGTAAAGCAGGAGATGTATCAAAGATTGAAAGAACAACAACAGGAAACAGGTGATACCTTAAAATTGGAACTTTAATGGCACTAAATAGATCAAACTTTCTTCGTTTGCTTATTATCCTTTCTTTGGGATTGTCCAGCTGTACATCAACGTCCCAAAAAAAGGATAAAGCGGAAAAACCCAATATCATTTTTATCCTTCTTGATGATTTAGGCAAGGAATGGATCAGTTGTTATGGTGCCGATAGTATCCAAACCCCTGTCATTGATGGGTTGGCCAAAAATGGGATGAGGTTCACCAATGCCTATTCCATGCCACAGTGCACCCCGAGTAGGGTAACACTCTTAACAGGACAATATCCATACAATAACGGGTGGGTGAACCACTACGATGTGCCTCGATTAGGGCATGGCGGCAGGTACGACCCAGAACTAAATCCGTCTTTCGCCAAACGTATGAAAGAGGCCGGCTATGCTACCTGTATTGCAGGAAAATGGCAATTGAACGATTTTAGGCTGGAACCTGAAATTCTGGTTGAAACCGGTTTTGATGAATACTGTATGTGGACCGGGGGTGAAAACGGGGGGCCAAGTAAGGATGCAAGCCAGCTGCGTTATTGGGACCCCTACATTCACACCAAGGAAGGCAGCAAAACATATAAAGGGCAGTTTGGAGAGGACATCTTTTCAGATTTCATAATCGATTTTATGAAACGGAATAAGGACAATCCCATGATGGTCTATTATCCCATGTGTCTGCCCCACGGTCCGCTTACCACCACTCCCTTGGAACCCAATGCACCTAGGGAGGAGCAACACTCTGCCATGGTGCGGTATGCTGATGTGATCTTGGGCAAATTGGTAAAAGCCTTGGAAGACTTAAAAATCAGGGACAATACCATTATTGTATGGACCACGGACAACGGTAGTGGAAAACCCTTTACGGGGTACATAGACCAGAAGCCTGTAAAAGGAGGAAAGATGTATGTAACGGAAAATGGGATCAATGCCCCATTTGTGGTGAATGGCCCTGGGTTGGTACCTGAAGGGGTGGTTACCGATGCGCTTGTGGATTTTACGGATATCCTGCCCACTTTCTGTGAGTTGGCCGATGTAGCGCCGAATAAGAACTTTAAATACGATGGAAAATCCTTTGCACCACTCATTTTGGGCAAAAAAGAGGATAGTGAACGGGACCATATCGTAGCCCTTGGGGGACATTTTGCCATGTTGGAAAACGATAGGGTAGTTAGTGCCCATGATTATAGAAACAGGGTGTTGCGGGATAAGAACTACAAGGTCTTTGTGGATACCACAGGGACCATTTACGAGCTGGTCGATTTGAAGAATGACTTTTATGAGCAGCATAATTTACTGCATAGCAAGGAAGCTGTTCATGTAAATGCCTTGCAAAAGTTTGAAAAGATTCTAACCCAGATGCCAAAGGAAGATGGAGATCCCATTTACCGGCAAATAGGAGGTTCATTTTATGACCATCCCGCTGAAGCGCTGAACAAGGTGGCCCGGCAAGGCAAAGGCGCCAGGCCTAAATGTCCAATACCCGAAGGTTGGGAGGAATAAGGCAGGCAGCGTAGATTATTAAATGATTGAAGATTATAGCAGTTTAAATTAGATGAAAGTTCAGAAATCCATACCCTTGTTTTTAGCATACCTTTTTTTGGTAACCTGCCAAAACACGGGAAGTGAGGGGAGTACCACTACCGAAGTCAAAAAATTTGAGGGAACCATAGCGTCTTTGAAGACGTACGAAGCCCCCGAATGGTTCCACGATGCCAAATTTGGCATCTATTTGCACTGGGGAGTGTATTCCGTTCCTGAGCGGGGCGAGTGGTATGCCAGATGGATGTACCAACAAGGTTCGGGAGCTTACAAGCACCACCTTGAAACGTATGGACATCCCTCGGAATTTGGTTACAAGGATTTCATCCCAATGTGGAATGCGGAAAATTTCGACCCGGATAAACTGGTGTCTTTGTTTAAAAGAGCGGGAGCCAAATATTTCACTCCATGTGCGGTCCACCACGACAACTTCGATTTATGGGATTCCAAATACCAACAGTGGAATTCGGTGAACATGGGTCCCAAAAAGGATTTGATAAAATTATGGCGCGAGGCAACCCTAAAACACGGTTTGCGATTTGGTGTTACCACCCACGTGGCAAGAGCCTATTCCTGGATGAACGTGGCCAATCAGTCGGATAGGGAAGGTCCTATGGCCGGTGTTCCCTATGACGGAGATGACCCAAAGTATGATGGCCTATATTTTAGGAAGCACGACGACACCTCCTCAAGAGGTCCGGTAAACCCTCCCCAAGCATGGAAAGAGGAATGGTCCAATAGGATGAAGGACCTTATAGACAACTATCACCCTGATCATTTCTATTTTGATGGGGCCATCCCTTTTAATGGGGAATATGGTAAAACGGGAATGGATGTGGTTGCACATTTGCTGAACCACTCCATGGAAGTCAATGGCGGAAAGCAAGAAGCTGTAATGTGCTATAAGGAGCGCCCTTTTAACGGGATTTTTGTGGATGATATGCTCACCCTGGATTACGAAAGGGGGAAGTCACCTGAAATTCGGGATAAGCCATGGCAAACTGATGATACCATTGGCCCATGGGGATATCGGTCGGGAGCAAAATACAAATCGGTGAATGCCGTGGTGGACAAACTTCTGGACATAGTGAGCAAAAATGGCAATCTACTGCTTAACATCCCTATCAAAGCAGATGGCACCCTAGATCAGGAATCCATAGATTTTCTTGAAAATATGGGCCAATGGATGGACATCCATGGAGAGGGCATCTATGGTACCAGACCATGGTATCGATTTGGCGAGGGCAAGGTCAATGAAATTCCAGAAATGGGACGTACCTCAATATTCACCGCCAAAGATATTCGCTATACTACCAAAGGAGACCTATTGTATGCCTTTGCCATGGATTGGCCCGGAGCAAATGAAACGGTTTGGATGAAACAGGTATCGCATAACAACCATAGCGCTGGAAAAGTAAAATCGGTAACCATGTTGGGCGTTGGTGAGGTAGAATGGAAACAGGACCGGGTGGGCCTTTACATTACCATGCCCGAAGAAAAGCCGCATGACTATGCCTACGGATTTAAAATCGAGTTTGAATCGAACCAAAACTAAAAAACGAATACCCTTGAAAAAGCTCAACTTCAATAAAATATTATTTGGCCTTGCGATGACCGCATTTTTGGCCTGTGCGGAAAAGGAATACACGGACAAAATCTACGAGAAACCCGAAATTGTTAGGGAAGCCCCAAGCGATTACCTATCGCCCGAGGAAAGTTTGGAAACATTCTACCTACCCGAAGGATATAGAATAGAATTGGTGGCGAGCGAGCCAATGGTAAAAGAACCTGTGGCCATAGCCTGGGATGGAGACGGCAAAATGTATGTGGCCCAAATGGACACCTATATGCAGGATGTGGACGGTACCGGAACAGACGAGCCTATCAGTCAGGTTAAATTATTGGAAGATCTGGACGGGGATGGAAAGATGGACAAAAGCACTGTGTTTATAGATAGCTTGCTCTTGCCCAGAATGATCCTACCCCTGGATGATAGGGTAATAGTAAATGAGACATATTCCTATGATCTATGGAGTTATCGGGATACTGATGGAGATGGTGTGGCCGATGAAAAAATAAACCTCTACTCAAACCCTAAAAGAAGGGGAGGGAACTTGGAACATCAGCAAAGCGGACTGATTTGGAACCTGGATAACTATATCTACATGACCACTCAAAACTATCGGTTGCGCTTTACCAGGGGGGAAATGGAAATTGATACCATGGAGAATCCACCAGGCGGCCAATGGGGACTTACCCAGGATGATATGGGAGTGATGTACTATAGTTCTGCAGGAGGGGAAAATCCCGCGTTTGGTTTTCAACATCCGGCTGTTTATGGCCAACTCAGGGTGGAAGGTCGATTGGCGGAAGGATTTGAGATTCCCTACCCAATTGTTGGCACCCCCGATGTTCAAGGCGGAACGGAAAGGAGGCTTAAGGAAGATGGAACCCTGAATCATTTTACAGGGGTGGCCGGACAAGCAATTTTTAATGGCGACGCATTGCCTCCTTCCGTTAAGGGCGATTTGTTTATTCCAGAGCCTGTGGGAAGATTGATTCGCAGGGCGAAGGTGATGAACGAAGATGGGAAAAAAGTGTTGTACAACGCCTATGACGAGGCGGAGTTTTTAGCTTCCACGGATTTAAATTTTAGACCGGTGCAGGCACAGACAGGGCCTGATGGGTGCTTGTACATCGTAGATATGTACCGAGGAATTATCCAAGAAAGTGCATGGACCAGGGAAGGGAGTAAGATCAGACCACACATACTCCGCAAGGAACTGGACAAGAATTTTGGAAGAGGAAGAATCTATCGCATCGTCCATGAACAGATTGAACCGTCCGGCAAACCCAATCTCTTGGGAAAATCGGCCAAACAATTGCTCAAATATTTGGGGCATCCCAATGGTTGGTATCGCAACACGGCCCAAAAGCTGATCATTCTAAAAGGTGATAAATCTGTGGTGCCAAAGCTAAAGGATATGGCAGAGGATAATGAACCCCTATGGGCCGGAGTGTTTGAGGACAAGGATTATGCTTTGGAAAGAATTCATGCCCTATGGACTTTGGAAGGTCTGGATGCCATGGACAACACCTTGATAGAAAGCAAACTTAAGGACGAGGACCCGCGGGTGCGGATAATGGCCATCAGATTGACCGATCAGATGCTGAAGGATGGTGATGATGGACTCCTGCCCGCATTGGGAGCACTGGCTTCCGACCCTGATTTGAACGTGGCCAACCAATTGGCACTAAGTCTAAAATTCAGCAAGAGTAGCAAGGCAACGGAAATCCTAAATGAAATAGCTGAAAGATATGTGGATAATGAACTGATTACTTTGGTGGTCCAAGAAAGTCTAAAGAAAGACGATTCGAAGTTGTTGGCCTTAAAGGAAAAAGTAAAAGGTGTTAACAGGGGTGAGTGGAATAGGATTTTAAGCGGCTATGATTATTACAAGCAGGTATGTGTGGCTTGCCATGGAACCGATTTGAAAGGTACACCTGCTCCAAATAATACCCTAATAGCTCCATCCCTTATTGGCTCACCACGGGTTGTTGGGGATAAAGACGATTTGATCAAGATTCTTCTTCATGGTCTCAATGGACCTATTGATGGGAAAGAATATGGAATTATGTTGCCCATGGGAGATAATGATAACGGATGGATTGCCAGTGTATTGAGTTACATCCGCACTATGAATGATACCACAACGGTGAATGGAGGTGAAGTTCGGGATGTGCGGGAAAAGTATAAGGATAGGGACACCTATTGGACCATGGACGAGCTGATGGCTGACAAATAAACTCCATGAATTGCTATATCGAGATAATTAAAACAAAAGAACATGAATGTTATTTCAATACGGAAACCTAAATCTATTGTGGAGCTACTTTTTGCAGTACTACTGCTGACAATGGTATTTATGGGGCAAAAAGTAAGGGCCCAAGAATATAAAGCCTTGGTCATCACAGGCCAAAACAACCACTATTGGCAGGGAAGCTCGGTGGTCATCCAAGACCTTCTCAACAATAGCGGTATGTTCAGTGCCACACGGATCGTGACCCCGGCCAAAGGAGAGGACATGTCTGGATTTAATCCGGACTTTAGCCAATACGACTTGATTTGTCTGGACTATAATGGCGATTCTTGGCCAGAAAGCACCAAGGAAAACTTTGTCGACTTTGTAAAAAAAGGAGGCGGACTTGTTGTTTTCCATGCATCTGACAATTCTTGGCCAGAATGGGAAGAATTTAACCGGATGATTGGAGTTGGTGGTTGGGGGCAGCGCACCGAAAAACATGGACCCATAATGTATTGGGAAGACGGGAAGATCAAAAAGGATAAGTCCCCAGGCAAAGGAGGTCGCCATGGAAAACAGGATGAGTATGTGGTGCACACCCGAATGCCTGAACACCCTATCATGAAAGGTTTACCGGCAAGTTGGTTGCATACCAAAGATGAACTGTACCATAGCCTTCGGGGACCAGCAAAACGCATGCAGGTTTTGGCAACGGCCTCCCAACCCAAGGACAGGGGAGGTTCTGGGCGTCAAGAGCCAGTTTTGATGGCCATTAAGTACGGCAAGGGAAGAATATTTCATTCCGTTTTGGGGCATGTGGGGAAAAAACACAACAACACCATTTTATGTGCGGGGTTTGTTACCACCTATTTGCGCGGGGCGGAATGGGCGGTATCAGGCAAAGTCACCCAAAAGATAAGCAGCGATTTTCCAGACACCACACAAACAAAAATTTGGACCGATATGCGAGTCCCGGAATAGGTAAGAAATCAACCAAAAAATTAAAAGCTAACTAATATAACACTTATGGATTATAGAATAAAAGGTACACTTCTGGCCATGCTCACTTGCTTGGTCATTTCCTGTGAAGGCAAGAAGGAACCAGAGGATACAACCGCAGATGTTGGGAAAGAACAAGTCCTGCCGTTTACCAAAATGGAGCTTTCGGACATGTCCGACTTTAAGCCGGTGGCAGATAACTGGCAAATTGTTGGTGATGTGTACGTGGATCAAACCAAGAAACGCACATTTGTTTCGTCACCAGGTACTGGAATATTGCTCAATACCCCAGTGAAAGGGATGAAGGAAAATCTGTTTACCAATTTCGAACATGGAGACATAGAAATTGAGTTTGATGTAATGATGCCCATTCACTCCAATTCGGGCATGTACTTTCAAGGACGATATGAAATTCAACTTTTGGATAGTTGGGGCAAGGAGGAACCACAGCACTCGGATATAGGTGGAATTTACCAGCGATGGGATAAAACCCGCGAAAAGGGGGAAAGAGGTTTTGATGGCCATGCCCCGAGGGTCAACGCGGCCAAGGCTCCTGGACTATGGCAACATTTCAAGATAATTTTCCATGCCCCAAGGTTTGATGATGCCGGGAATAAGATCAAGAATGCCTCTTTTGAAGAAGTTTGGCTCAACGGTGTCTTGCTGCATAAAGATCAAGAACTCTCTGGTCCAACACGCTCAGGCGCTTTTGAGGACGAGCAGCCTTTGGGACCGTTGATGATCCAAGGAGATCATGCAGCCGTTGCACTTCGAAACATCAAATACAAGTTGTTTCATGGTGACAAGGTATCCTTCTCGAACATAACGATGACGGAATATGAAAATGAATTACAGACCATACCTCCCTATGAAGAGCTAAAAGAGGTGAGGAAGATTAGCACAGATTCCGTCTCCTCACAGTTGGTTTCCGGTCAAAATCCACGTAAAATTCTCGACTTCGAAGGAACTGTGAATATTCCAGTTTCCGGGGAATATCTTTTTGAAATGAGAGTGAACCTTGCTGGCGGAAAGTTCGATATCGATGGTAAATCGGTCATTGATTTGGATGGGGACTTCGATTATGATGATGTTCGTTATCAAGAACTGAAACTTGAAAAAGGGCAATATCCGTTTTCCCTTGTTTACAACAAGCACCGTCCGTATCGCTTGGGCTTTGAGCTGTTCGTGGAAGGACCGGGAATCCAAAAACATGCTTTACATGCCCCAAGGTCCTACGTGCCTGCCCGGGGACCATCAGACAGAATTTATTTGCAAGTGGAGGAAGAGCCGGTAATGCAAAGAAGTTTCTTAGTGCATAAAGACGAAAAAAGAACACATTGCATTTCGGTAGGGACTCCCAGAAAAATTCACTATTCGTATGATTTGGCCTTTGGTTCCCTCCTTCAGGCATGGGGTGGGGATTATCTGGAAGTTACCAAAATGTGGGTGGCTCGGGGTGCACAACAATTGGGAGAACCTTTAGGAGTTCCCCTTGTTAGGCATACCCACCCGGATTTTGCCTTCTTGAAAAATGAAAAAACAGCGTGGCCGGACAGCATTCCGTCTGATACCGAATACAGACAACTTGGATATACCCTGGATACCAAGGGAGCACCAACATTTAGGTTAAAGCTTAATGAATCCCTTGTGGAAAACAAATTCATGCCGTCAGATAGCCTGAGAAGCCTCAATAGAATTATCAGCATAGAAACGGGGGAGGAAATGTGGCATAAGCTGGCCGAGGGAAGCATCATTGAAGCACTGCCCAACGATTCCTATGCCATTGATGATAAAAGTTACTTTTTGGATTTTTCGGGCAACGATGGTTTCACCCCAATGGTTCGAAAGTCCGAGAACAAACAAGAACTTCTTGTGAAAATCCCGCAAGGAAATCAGAAAATAACATATAAAATCACTTGGTAGCCCAAAACAATTAGAGATGAATAGTATATATAAAAATATAAGCAAGATTGGTCTTTTTATCCTGTTGATCGGCACCAATTTTATAATGGCCCAGTCAACTGATATTCAGAAAAAAGAATCGGAATACTATAAAATTGTGGATGTGCCCATCCCAGATGATGTGCTTTTGGAAGTAGGAGGTCTGGCCTTAACGGATGATGACAAACTGGGTGTGTCCACAAGAAGGGGGGAAGTTTGGATGATAGACCAACCCTATGGCAACAATCCCATATACAGCCGCTATGCATACGGCCTGCATGAAGCCTTGGGTCTAGCCTATAAGGACAATGGTTTTTATTTGGCACAAAGAGGTGAACTCACCCGCTTGGAAGATAAAAACAATGATGGGAAGGCAGATGTTTACCAAACAGTCTATGCATGGCCCTTATCCGGAAATTATCATGACTATTCGTATGGCCCCAAGTTTACAAAGGATGGGGACATGTTGGTTACTTTGAACCTGGGTTGGACCGGTTACGGGAATAGCTTGGTAAAATGGAGGGGATGGATGCTTAAAATTTCACCGGAAGGGGAAATGACTCCGTTTGCAACGGGGTTGAGGTCACCAGCGGGCTTTGGAGTAAACAATGAGGGTGATATTTTTTATACGGAAAACCAAGGGGATTGGGTTGGATCCGGACGAATGACCCATTTGGAGTTGGGAGACTTTGCAGGAAGCCCCGAAGGTTTAAAATGGACGGATGATCCAAGATCGCCCTTGAAGCTTAAACTGGAAGACATAAAAGATAAGTCTGGACTGACCCTATATCAATATGCGGAGAAACTTCCCAATATGAAAGCTCCCGCCATTTGGTTTCCGCACACCATCCTTGGAATTTCCACTTCGGACATTCTTATTGACAATAGTGGCGGAAAATTTGGCCCGTTTGAAGGCCAAATGTTGGTTGGCGATCAAGGACACAGCAAAATTATGCGCGTGGCCATGGAAAAAGTCAATGGGGTGTACCAAGGAGCAGCATTTCCCTTTGTGGAAGGATTTTCATCCGGTGTGTTAAGAATGATATGGGGAAGTGATAATAGCATGTTTGTTGGAATGACAAGTAGGGGCTGGGCCTCTACCGGGGGTGGACTGTATGGCTTGCAACGTTTGGTCTGGACAGGAAAAACCCCTTTCGAAATAAAAACGGTTAAAGCACACAACGACGGATTTGAATTGGAGTTTACAAAACCTGTAAACAGACAAACTGCTGAAGACGTTTCTTCGTACAACTTGGCCACCTTCACGTATCAGTATCACAGGAAATACGGAAGCCCCATAGTTGATGAAGGAGAGATGAAGGTCCATTCGGCCAAACTCTCAGAAGATGGAATGAGGGTAAAGCTTGTCCTGCACGGCATGAGGTTAGGGTACATTCATCAATTTAAAGCAAGTGGTATCCGCTCCGCCAGTGGGGAACCCCTTTTGCACCATACAGGCTATTACACATTGAACGAAGTGCCCGGTGGCGTATTGAAGTCACCAAAAATGGATGAAAATTTAGAGAATCCCAACGCCTTGGTCCAGGTAAAAAGAGCCAACAAAATGCCTAAGTCATGGATGGAAGGCCCAGAATTCCAGATGGAAATTGGCACATTGCCCGGACTGAAATTTGACAAGGAGGAAATTGTTGTGAAACGCTATTCCAGGTTAAAATTGACCTTTAACAACAATGATGATATGTTGCATAACCTGGTAATTGTGGCCACCGGACAGGAACCTTCGAAAAATGCCGACGCCGTTGTTAATGAAGCCTTGGCCCTGGGCCTTGATGGGGAAAAGATGAATTATGTTCCCGATTCTGAATTAGTGCTGTACCACACAGGTATTTTACAACCAGATACCTCGGAGGACCTTTACTTCCAAGTTCCAAAAAAGAGAGGGGAATATTGGATCATATGCAGCTTCCCCGGACATGGAAATGTTATGCGAATGAAGATGATAGTGCAATAAAGAAATGTATATGCTTTTAAATAAAACTGATTTGAAAAGATTGGTTGTTGGCTTTGTGTTGGTAAACCTATATACCAGCACTTTAATACAAGCGCAAACCAAGTACAGTCCAGAGATAGAATCGCTGGCCCAATATAAAACGCCCGAATGGTTCAAAGATGCCAAATTTGGGATATTTATCCACTGGGGAGCGTATTCGGTTCAAGCAACTTTTGGCGAATGGTATCCGCGCTGGATGTACCGCGACCATACAAGGGAATACAAGCATCATGTGGAGACCTACGGGCATCCTAGCGTGTTTGGATACAAAGATTTTATTCCCATGCTTGATGGGAGAAATTGGAATCCAGATGGATGGGCAAAACTTTTTGCCGATGCGGGCGCAAAATATGTGGTTCCCGTTGCCGAACACCATGATGGATTTCCAATGTATGATAGTTCTTTTTCCAGATTCAACGCTTTGGAAATGGGACCAAAAAGGGATGTTGTTGGTGAACTCCTTGAATCGTGCAGAAACTTGGGACTAAAAGCTGGGGTTTCTTCCCATAGAGCCTTTCACTGGGAGTTTTATCAACCAAAGGACGGATGGGAGTACGGCAATCCAGCATATGAGGATTTATATTGGAAAAAACGGGAGACCCGCTGGCCCGATGAGGAATTCGTCAACGATTGGTATTTGCGAACCCTGGAACTGGCCGTAAAGTACAAGCCAGATATTTTTTGGTTTGACTTCTTCTTGGACCAACCGGAAATGCATGACGTACGCTACCAATTCGCGGCAGACTATTACAATCTTGCTGGTAGCTGGAACAAAGAAGTGGTGCTTCAATACAAATATGACACTTACGATCCAACAATAGGAGTGTTGGATATTGAAAGAGGAAAATTAAGCGGAATCCAAAAAAAGGTATGGCAAACCGACACTTCTGTTAGTTATAGGGGTTGGGGATATAAAAAAGTGGTTGAGTACAAGACTCCGCAACTGCTTATCCACGACTTGGTGGACATAGTAAGCAAAAATGGAAACTTGTTGCTCAATGTTGGCCCAAGACCCGATGGGATAATTCCACAAGAACAAGCCGATCTGTTGCTTGGAATTGGCGAGTGGTTAACTATTAATGGGGAAGCTATATATGGCACCCGTCCATGGATAAAAGCTGGGGAAGGACCTACCAAAACTGCAGAAGGAGCACATCAAGAGAGAAAAAACAAAGAAGCCACTGCTAAAGATTATCGTTTTACACTCAATAAAAATATACTGTACGCCACCTGTTTGGGATGGCCTGGAAATGATTTTGAAATTGAATCACTGGGACTGAATTCAACCAAAAAGTATGGCCTAAAAATTAAGAAGGTTTCAATGCTGGGTTCGGATGAAACTTTAAGATGGGAACAAAATTCCAATTATCTAAAGGTTTCAAAACCATCAAAGAAACCTTGTGACCATGCCTATGTGCTCAAGATTGAAACGGATGGTCTTTCCAGACAGATGGCAAACTACCACGAAAACCAGCCCAAGGAGCCTACCACGGTATACTGCTTTCCTGGAAATAGTCTAAGGAACAAGGAGGGCTATCAGGTTCGGGATGGAAATCTAAATCAATGGGAAAAAGACACGATAATCCGATGGAATCTGGATATCAAGGAGCCTGGAACCTACAAGGTTGTAGCCAAACAAAAGAACACAGAACTGGAAAGGTACATCTTTGGTGTAAACAACAAAGAGTTTAGAAATACGGACACAAACACTGAAAACCAACCCCATGAGGTTGTTTTGGGGAGCTTACGATTTGGTAAAGCGGGAAAATATCCAGCCACCTTAAAAGCATACCCTAAAAGCGATTGGAAGAAGAAACTGTCCTTTAAATACATAAAACTAGTGAAGTCCAATTAACCAGATAAACGAAAACAATGTTTAAAAACAAAGCTTTACTTCTCCTATTAAGTCTTTCACTTTCATGGGCCTCCTTTGCCCAAAAAAAGAAAAAACCCAATATCCTATACATTATGTCGGACGATCATACTTCCCAGGCCTTTGGGGTATATGGTAGCCGTTTGGCCAAATTGAACCCCACCCCAACTATTGATAGATTGGCGCACGAAGGTATTTTGTTCGAAAACGCCTTCTGTACCAACTCCATATGTACGCCTTCCAGGGCCACAATCATGACCGGGCAATATAGTCAAGCAAACGGGGTACATGATCTAAACGGAAGTTTGGCTCCGGAGAATCAACATTTGGCCCGTGAAATGAAAAAATTGGGCTACGAGACTGCCATGATAGGCAAGTGGCATCTAAAAGAAGAACCAGCTGCTTTTGATTATTTCAATGTGCTATATGGACAGGGCAAATATTTTGATCCCATTCTTTTTGAAAAGGGAACAACGGAAATGGTGGACATTAACCGGGGTAAAAAAGTTGAAATGAAACCCGGGCATCAATACAAGGGGCACTCTAGTGATGTAATAACCGATGCAACGTTAAAATGGCTTAAGGAGCGGGACAATTCCAAGCCCTTCTTCTTGATGCATCATTTTAAAGCTCCCCACGATATGTTCCAGTTTGCCCCACGATACGCTGATTACTTGGAAGATACCGAAATTCCAGAACCCGCAAGTTTGTACAACAATCGGGACAATGGCTCCATTGCCACCAAGGGCACCAAGGGTGTTATGGTACCCCATATAGGTTCCTCCGTTTCCAAGCGGAACCAAAACCGGAATATGGGCCAACACATGAAAATTGACCCTAACTTACCCGATGATGAGTACACTCATCAAGCGTACCAGGAATACCTGAAAAGATACCTGCGCTGCGTAAAAGGTGTGGATGATAATGTAAAACGAATCTTCGATTATTTGGAAGAAAATGACCTGATGGACAATACTATTATTGTGTACACTGGCGATCAGGGCTTTATGCTAGGGGAGCACGATTATATTGATAAGCGCTGGATGTATGAAGAATCCATGCGAATGCCATTTTTGGTTCGATACCCAAAATTGATCGAAGCAGGCACAAAAACGGATGCCATTATAAATAATGCTGATTTTGCCCCCACACTGATTGAGTTGGCAGGTGGAAAAAAACCGAAGTATATGCAGGGCAACAGCTTTAAGGAAATCCTCCAAACAGCTAAGGAGCCCAAGGATTGGCAGGATGCCACCTATTATCGGTACTGGATGCATATGGCACATGCCCACGCAAATCCAGCCCACTTTGGGATTAGGACCAAAGATTACAAGTTGATTTTCTTCTATGGCAGCGATTATACCAAAAGACGGGAAGACAGCGACTGGCCCAATAACCGGACAGCGCCTTTTTCCACAAAAAAGCCTTTCGAGTATTTTACCCCGCCGGCCTGGGAGCTGTACGACCTAAAAAACGACCCCCATGAAATGAACAATTTATATGGGAAACCGGGCTATGAAGTGATCACTGCCCAGCTTAAGACCAAACTGAAAGAACTAAGGAACGAGTTGGATGAAACTGATGAGACCTATCCACATATCCAAGAAATTATTGACAAGTATTGGGACTTGAAGGAGAACATTGAAGCACCAATTGATACAATTAAAATGTACAGTGAGGAAAGGGTCTGGAATGCCCTGTATCCACATCACCATAAAAGTGACTTGTGGAAATTTGTGGACCTTCATCCCAAAACCCCCAATGTGTTGATCATGGGTAATTCCATTTCCATTGGGTATACGGAGTATGTACGGAAAGTACTTGGCAAAAGGGCAGACGTTAGCCGGGTTCCGGTAAACTGTGAACACACCCGTAAAATGTTGGCCAATCATAAACATTGGCTGGGCGATGTAGATTGGGATGTTATCCATTTTAACTGGGGACTCCACGATCTTAAAAGACTGCTTCCCAATGGAAAATTGGACAAGACACGAAAAGCGCCACGATTGGTTCCTGTAGCCGAATACAAAGAAAACCTGGAGAAAATCATCCAGATTTTGAAAGGTACCGGAGCTCGATTGGTTTTTGCAACAACCACCGTTATTCCACCCGAAGCGGCGGGGAGGGTGAAGGGCGATGAAATCATCTATAACAAGGCGGCGCTGGAGGTATTAAAGAACCATCCAGATATCCTTATTGATGATCAGTACACCACAATTTTGAACTTTCCTGAGGGCCGTAACGCCAAGGGAGATGTACATTTTCCAGCATGGGGGTCTGCAAAATTAGGAAACGGTGCAGGTACAATAATCCGCGAGATATTAAAAGAGGAAGATAAATGGCACAGGCCACCGAACAGGTAAATTACAAATGAAACTAACATTGTTTAATCGGAACATAAAAATGGGAAAAATAGCTTTGATAAGTATGCTTTTGGCAACAATGGTTACATCTGGATGTAGCCACAAACCCGCAGGCAAGCACCTTTTTATCCTTTCTGGCCAATCCAATATGGCGGGATTGGATATCGACCTGACTTTTAAGCCAGCCGTGGAAGAGGAATTTGGGAAAGAAAATGTAATCGCTGTCAAGCATGCGGTCGGAGGAACACCTATTCGGCGGTGGTATCGCAATTGGAAGCCCTTGAATGGGGATGAACCCAAAGCAAAACCGGATTTGTATGAAGTGCTCTTGGATGAGGTCAACAAAGCCGTGGCAAATACGGATATAGCAACCGTTACATTTATTTGGATGCAGGGAGAACGTGATGCTAGGGAAGAATTGGCTGAGGTATATGAAAGAAGTCTTTTGGGACTTTATGAACAGGTGAAAAGTGACCTCAATATTGAGGAGATGAATTTTATCATCGGGAGACTGAGTGATTTTGATATGAAGGACGAAAAATACCCGCACTGGACCAAGATCAGGAACATTCAAGTGAAGGTTGCGGAATCAGAACTACATTTCGCTTGGATCGATACGGATGATCTAAATGATGGATTTAATAAAAAAGGCAAACCAATTGCCAACGACTTGCATATGTCCGTGGAAGGATATAAAACTATGGGGCAAAGGTTTGCAGACGAGGCCATTGAATTGATCAAAACAAATTAACAGCCTTTCAAGACGCTAGTATATAATAAGATAAACATGGGAAAACGATTGAATAAAATACAGTTACTGGCAATCATGATGGCCTTCAGCTCGGCCTCCCTTTGGGCAGAGGTCAGCTTGCCTTCTGTCTTTGCCAATAATATGGTGTTGCAACAAAACGCAAAAGCAAAATTTTGGGGGAATGCAGACCCACATGAGAATATTTCAGTTTTTGCCAGTTGGGGAGAGGAATTAAAGGTAGTGGCCAATGCCCAAGGCAAATGGTCCGCGGCGCTTCCTACACCTAGTGGGAGCCATACCCCGCACCAGATCATATTTAAGGGGACAAACACCGTATTCTTGAGAAACGTGCTCATTGGGGAGGTCTGGCTTTGCTCGGGACAATCAAACATGGGATTTTCACTGAAGCAGGCAAACTTTTCGTACGAGGAGGTCAAAAGAGCAAATTACAGCTCCATTAGATTTTTCAAGATTCCCCAAACCATGGCTTGGGAACCCCAAAACAATGTGAATGCCAAATGGGAAATGTGCACCTCTGAAACTGCTGCCAACCAAAGTGCAGTGGCCTATTTTTTTGGAAGGAAGCTGCTCCAGGAACTGGATGTTCCCATTGGGTTGATTATTTCTGCATGGGGCGGTTCGGATGCCCAGGCATGGATAGACAAAAAAACAGCTGCGGAGGAAGGACATCAGGATATAGTAACATGGTTCAACACCAATGAACAGGAATTGAAGAACCGCAGGTTTAAATGGAATAAGGAAGTTGCAGAATGGAGGGCCCAACAACCGGAGGGTACCGTTGATTACAGCACCAGGCCCCCAAAGAACAAATTACCGGGCGACAACCACATTCCCTTTGGCCTGTACAACGGCATGATCAATCCTATTAAAACCTTCACCATGAAAGGCGCCATCTGGTATCAAGGAGAATCCAATGTAAGGAGGGCAAACCAATATAGGACGTTGTTCCCGGCTATGATCAAGAGCTGGAGAAACGTCTGGAACCAAGGGGATTTTCCTTTCTACTTTGTTCAATTGGCACCTTTTCACTACGATGATTTCCACGGTGTGTTATCGGCAGAACTAAGGGATGCCCAATTGAAAACCCTAGATAAGGTCAAGCATACCGGTATGGTGGTTACCACGGATATCGGCAATTCCCGGGATATCCACCCCCGCAGAAAACAGGAAGTAGGATATCGCCTGGCTCTGTTGGCCCTAAAGGATTACGGAAAACTAAATCAAGGATATAGCAGTCCGCTTTATAAATCATCAACCGTAAAGGGCAATAGCATAATCATAGATTTTGAGCATGCCGAAGGATTGCGCATGGTTCGGGGCAGAGAGATTTTGGGACTGACCATCGCAGGAAAAAATAAGGAATTTGTAAGGGCCAAAGGGGAAATCATCAATGGAAACCAATTAAAGGTTTGGTCGGAAAAGGTGAAGAGGCCTGTAGCCGTGAGATATGGATGGTCCAACGCACCCTTTCTCAATCTTTTTAACGGGGAAAGGTTACCGGTATCGCCATTTAAAACGGATGATTGGGAGGATACCACCAAAGGAAAAATCTATTTGGACTTTCCGTAGTGATCAATACCAGTAAAGAACAAAAAGAACACATGAAAAATATATTTTACATCCTGGTTTGCTGTGGCTTAATGCTTGTGGAAAACTCGATTGCCCAGGATACCATTCAATTTAACGAGGGCCTTGTCATTAGGACCATGGCCAGGGGGAGCCGTTCCGCAGTATATAATGATCAACTATACCATCAATGGGTAACAGGAAACTTTGCATCTCCCAAGGCCGGGGATAAAATTGATGCTGGAGAACTGATTGGTGAGCAACAGTGGGAAACCATCACCATAAACGACGAAGGGGTCTTTCAGGACAACTTAATTAGGGGTGGATATCTCTTTTTGAGTTATAACTCACCAAAATCAGAAACCCGAATTCTTGATATTTCGGGGCATACCGAGGTGTATGTAAATGGCGTTCCCAGAGGCGGGGATATCTATAACAAAAGGTGGGTATTACATCCTGTTCAACTCAAAAAAGGAGAAAATACCTTTCTGATCAAGGGCGGTAGACCGGGACTTATCGATATTAAATTGCTCCCAGTACAGAAGCCCGTATTCTTTACCCAAAGGGATATGACCCAACCTGACTTGTTGACCAATGAAAACAATGATAAATGGGCTGCAATCCGAATATTGAACACCACCAACAAGACGCTAAAAAACCTGCGGATCGTGTCTGAAATAAACGGAATAAAAAGAGAGTCAAAACTTCCTCCCATTATTCCCAACACAAGCAGGAAAATGCCTTATGTGCTCAACGACGCGGTAAGTGCAGAAGGGGAAAAAGAGGTCAGTTTAAAGCTGTACGAGGGCAATCGATTGATGGACCAAACCTTGGTTGGTTTTGATGTGGTTGAGCCTTCGGACAGACATGTTAGAACCTTTATATCCGACATTGATGGAAGTGTGCAATACTTTGCTGTGCGACCTGGCAACGTTCCTGATGGAGTAAAACCCGCACTGTTCCTTTCCCTGCACGGTGCGGGAGTAAAGGCCAAGGGAATGGCGGGCACCTATAAACCCAAGGATTGGGGGCATGTGGTAAGTCCAACCAACAGACGGGAATTTGGCTTTGATTGGGAAGATTGGGGCAGGTGGGACGCCATGGAAGTTTTTGGAATTGCAGAGAAAATGTATGATACCGACCCAAAACATACCTATTTGAAAGGTCACTCCATGGGAGGTCACGGAACTTGGCAAATAGGGGCCACTTTTCCTGGAAAATGGGCTGCTATAGCTCCTCTGGCGGGGTGGTACTCATTCTATAGTTACGGAGGTAAACGAGATTTGGAAGAGCCCACTCCCATACAAAAAATGCTTATGCGGGCCAGCCATTCGAGCAACACTTTGGAACTGGCAAGAAATTACCTCCACTATGGAATCAGCATTCACCATGGCGATTTGGATACCAATGTACCCACAGCCCAGGCCCGGTTTATGAGAAGCTATCTGGCAGAGTACCATCCAGATTTTACCTATTTCGAACATAAAGGTAGAGGACATGTTTTTGGGATGGATCACCAAATGATTTTTGACTACTTCAAATGGCATAGTATTCCTGAAAATGGGGATGTGGACGAATTTGAGTTTAGTACGGCCAGTCCAGGGATATCGTGTTCCACCAGGTTCATTACCCTATATCAACAAGAGAAACCTTTTGAATTCAGCAGGGTGAAGGTGAACCAAAATATCCTTACCAGAAGGCAAAAAAGGCGTGAGAAACTTACCGTGGTCAAAAACCGAAAAATTGAGGTAACCACTGAAAACCTAGGAATTTTTAAGATGGATTTGGCCCATACCGCAAAAGCTGATTCCGTGAGCGTGACCATAGATGGCGCCAATTCCATTGACCTGACCACGCATAAAGGCAAAGAAGTATGGTTCCATAAAACCAACGGTATTTGGAAATTGGGAGAGGCTCCCATAAATACCCATCACAAAAACCCAACTCGGTACGGAAACTTTAAGGACGCATTCAGAAATAAGATGGTTTTTGTGTACTCTACAAAAGGGACCAAAGCTGAAAATGAATGGTCTATCCAAAAGGCGAGATTTGATGCGGAAACCTTTTACTATCGTGGAAACGGTTCAATAGACATCGTTTCGGATAGGGAATTTATTGCCAATGGTTATAAGGACAGGTCCGTAATTCTATATGGGAACTCCAGTACCAATGCCGCATGGAATGTGCTATTAAAAGACAGCCCGATTCAGGTAAAACGCGGTAAACTGATTATGGATGACAAGCAATTGGAAGGAAAGGAATGGGGCAGTTATTTTATTCGCCCTAGAAAAGATAGTAAAACAGCTTCAGTTGGGGTGGTAACCGGAACGGGAATGGAAGGATTTAGGGCGGCAATGGCCAACCGATATTTTATATCGGGGACGGGATATCCCGATTTCCTCGTTTTTTCACACGAATTGTACCGTAAGGATTACCAAGGGGTGAAAGCAGCCGGATATTTTGGCAACGACTGGAGTATTAAAAATGGGGATATGGTGTGGAATCCTGCCTTATAAAACAATGATATAAGAATGAGAAGAAGTATAACCCTTTTGTTGATGGGCCTGTTTTTTTCGGCCGTGGGAATGGGACAAGGGGTTGGCAAAAATGCTGACCGACCTAACATCATCGTCATTTTTTGCGACGACCTTGGATACGGCGACCTATCGAGCTATGGCTCGTCCTGGAACCAAACCCCTGAAATTGATCAAATGGCAGTAGAGGGCGTTCGTTTTACCGACTTTTATGCGGGAGCTCCCTTTTGCACTCCCTCTCGGGCAGGTTTATTAACAGGTAGTTATCCCAGAAGGGTGAATATGGACCATGTCCTTTTTCCATCATCCAATAGAGGGATAAATCCAGCAGAGGTGCTTTTACCCGAAGTGTTGAAGAAAGCGGACTATGCAACGGCCATCATTGGAAAATGGCATTTGGGTGACCAAGCTGTATTCTTGCCAACCCGACATGGGTTTGATTATTGGTATGGCTTGCCCTATTCGAACAATATGGAGAATGGGAAACAACCACCCCTACCATTGATGAGAAACGAAGAAGTTGCCGAACAGGAAGCAGAAAGGGGAACTTTTGACCAATCTACCCTTACCAAGAAATATACGGATGAGGCTATTTCCTGGATGGAAGACCACAAGAAACAACCATTTTTCCTGTATTTGGCACATACTATGCCACACAATCCGGTAGCTGCGCGCAAAGAATTCTTTAGTAAGACCAACAACCCCCAAAAAGGGTTTGGGGCTTGTGTAGCGGAAATAAGCTGGTCCACCGGAAAAATTTTGGACTATCTTAAAGCAAATAACCTGGACCAAAACACCCTGGTTGTTTTTACCTCTGATAATGGGGGGCAGCCGAGATGGGGGGCGAGCAATGGCATTTTAAAAGGGAGAAAGGGCCAAGTTGCCGAAGGTGGGATTCGGGTGCCGTTCATAGCATGGTGGCCTGGTACCATCAAACCGGGTACAACCTGCCATGCTCCTGCATCGGTCATTGATTTCTATGAAACGTTTTCGGCCTTGGCCGGGGTTCAGGATTCATCCGTAAAACGTGATGGAAAAGACATCTTGGACTATCTGGTACATCCAGAAAGAACAAGGGAAGCCAGACCCTTTTATTATTGGCATGGAGGCCATTTAAGGGCAATCAGATATGGCAATTGGAAAATAATGCTCACAGGTTCTTTTACCCAGGCAACGGAAATAATCTTATACGATTTGCATACGGACCCAGGCGAACAGATCAATGTAGCCGAAGAGCACCCTGGATTGGTAGCAAGGCTTCTAGCTTGGGCCGAACGTGAAAAAAAAGCGTTGGGCGAAAAGAAGAATTACGGTCCTGAGGTACGAAGAACTATTTTAGTGGATAATCCAAAACCATTATTAAAACAGTCAAAATGAAACCAAGAATTTTAATCTTATTATGTGCACTATGGCTTTGGGGGCCACAAGTCCTTTCCCAAGATGAAAGACCCAACGTAGTGGTGGTTTTGATTGATAACCAGAGTTATTACGAGTTGAGTCGGAACGGACACCCCATCGTAAGAACCCCTCACATAGATAAGCTCTCACAAACCGCAGTGAATTTCACTGATTTTAACGCCAGCCCCTTTTGCTCGCCAAGTAGGGCAGAATTGTTGACCGGACGCTACGCCCTCCGATATGGGGTACATGATACCGTTGGCGGGGTGTCAATTCTGCACCAAGGCGAAAGCACCATGGCCGATCATTTGAAATCTGAAGGGTATAAAACCGCCATTTTTGGGAAATGGCATTTGGGAATGTCGCATCCGTATACCCCGGACCTTCGCGGATTTGATGAGCACTTTATACACGGAGGAGGTGGGGTAAGCCAACTGGAAGATTATTATGGAAACCTTCATATCGATGCCACCTATACCCACAATGGACAATATGTAAAATCGAAAGGGTTCTCCACGGATGTACTGTTTGATCAAGGAATTGATTTTATGAACCGGAACCGCGAAAATCCATTTTTCTGTTTTATTTCAACCCCGGCTGTCCATTTTCCCACCCAACTTCATCCAGAAACGGGGAAACGATTAAGGGACCGCGGCGTAGACGACGAAAAATTTCTGCCCATTTGGTCCATGATCGAAAATGTGGACGATAATGTGGGAAGACTCTTGGATTATCTCGAAAAAAGTGGGCTAAAGGAAAATACCTTGCTCTTTTTGATGTCGGACCAAGGTGTAAACGACCGTGGGGTTACACACAGAGCTGGGGAAGGCACAAAGCGTGGGGTACAATATGATGAAAAGCACCAAGTATTCTGTATGGTACAATACCCCAAGCTAACCGATACGAAACCTGGGGATAGAGCAGAATTAACAGGCATTGTGGATGTCTTGCCTACCGTTCTGGATGTTTGCGGCATTGACAGACCTTCAAATCTTGATGGCATCAGCATGAAACCGTTGTTGGCCAATGCATCTGGTTGGGATGATGAGCGTAAACTGATAGTTCAATGTCCCCGAACCAGAAAACGTTCCAAATGGGGCAACGTTTCCGTGAAGTACAAAAAGTGGCGCTTGGTTGATGGTAAGGAACTCTACGACATTGAAAACGACTATGGGCAAACCAAAAATATAATCGGAAAACACGCCAAAATAACCAAAGAACTAACCGCGGAATACGAGAAATTTTGGTCGTCATTAGACCCGCAGGAAGCATTGTTGTCCATGCATGTCCTGGGAGCAAAAGAAGCCGTATCCACCAGGTTAAACGGAATGGATTGGTACAAGGGCGACCATCCCTGGGGACAAGGAGGCCTAAAAAATAAGAGCCAACAAGGTACATGGAAAGTGCAAATTGCAAGGGACGGGGAGTACAGTTTTGAACTACGCCGTTATCCGAGGGAAGAACCAAGGGCCATTGAGGCCGCCACCGCTGAGGTCAAAATAGGGGATGCCAACAAGAAGGTCACCCTGGATGTTTCAGATACAAAAGCGGTACTCAAAATGAGATTAAAACAAGGGGTTTACGATTTGCAAACAAACTTCACCCCGCCTTCTAATGTGGAGGGCGCACAGAATTGGGGTGCCTATTATGTATATGTGGACTATTTGGGAAGCTAATTTTTGTGGCATGAAGTTTATCCCTGGGCAATAAAAAAGACATGATGTTTGAATTAAGAAAACACTATATCACTTTGGGAATCTTGGCTTTGATGACCATTTCCTGTTTGGAAAAAGAAGCGGACAAGCGCCCAAACATTGTCTTGATTACCGTTGATGACCTTGGATGGACAGATCTGGGCTGTTTTGGTTCTTCCTATTATGAAACGCCCAATATCGATAAGTTGAGTCGAGGGGGGGTTACATTTACCAATGCCTATGCCGCTGCCGCAGTCTGTTCACCAACCAGGGCGGCCATCCAAACGGGACGGCATCCGGCGAGGATTGGGATAACCAATGTAATTGTACCCCGATTCCAGGGTGGTATTGTCGTTGATGGCAAAAATCCAACAGGCTATAGAACAGCAAAAGAAGGCGTAAAATGTCCCAAGAACCTTTTATTTCTTGAAAAAGATGAGATAACCATTGCAGAGATGCTAAAGCCATTGGGCTATTCCACCGCCCATATTGGGAAATGGCATTTGGGGGAAGACAATTGGTACCCCACCAACCAAGGATATGATGTAAACATAGGAGGGTGCGATTTTGGCCAGCCACCTAGTTATTTTGACCCCTATAAGAACAAGAAACTCAACGGGATTCCAACCCTCAAACCAAGAAAGGAAGGAGAGTATCTTATGGATCGCGAAGCGGATGAAGCGGTAAGGTTTATCGAAACGAACAAGGATGCCCCGTTCTTCCTTAATTGGAGTCCCTATGCCGTGCATACGCCAATTCAAGCCAAGGATTCCTTGATAAGGAAATACGAAGGTAAACCCGTTACCAATCAAACAAAACCCAATTATGCAGCCATGGTCCAAAGTTTGGATGAAGCCATTGGGCAACTTGTTGCATGTTTGGATAGAAATAACCTGTCCGAAAACACACTGATCATATTCACCTCGGATAATGGCGGGTTGTTGGGGCCAACCCATAATGCACCCCTACGACTTGGAAAAGGTTATGAATACGAAGGGGGCATCCGGATTCCGCAGATTTTTTACTGGCCCGGCCAGTTGGAGGAAGGAAAAGTTGTGGATGAACCTGTGATCAGTATGGATATCTACCCCACCATAGCCGCTGTTTCTGGAGCAGAATTGCACAATAAAGAAATCGATGGAGCGAACCTTTGGCCATCCGTGGCAGGGAACAAACCCATGGAAAAGCGCAGTCTGATGTGGCATTTTCCACATTTCCGACTTAGCAAAGTCAAGCCCTATAGCATCGTTCGGGACGGTGACTGGAAATTTATAAAGCGATATAGACAAGAAACCGAATATGAGCTGTACAATCTTTCAGATGACCTCTCAGAAGCCCATGACTTGGCCACTGAAATGCCTGAAAAAGTGAATGAACTGGAGCGAAAATTAATGGACATGCTTGATCATACCAATGCGAAATTGCCTGTTCAGATAAACATTGATTGAACTTTAACCCGAGATGAATTTCACAGTTAATAAAATTTTAATTGTCGTTTGTTTCACGCTAGTGGGCTACTCGGTTTGTGCCCAAAATAGTGTTCAGCTTAACATAGTAAAAGATAAAGCCACCATTGAAAATGAACATTTTTCAATCGAGTTCAACTTACTGGATGGAAGTTATTCTGGAATTGAGAAGTCGGACAATATTCCCATGTTCAAAAATGCATGGTACACCGTTGGTCATAGCTCCTGGAAACCCCAGCCTATAAATATTACGGCTGAACAATTGGGCGCAGTCGAAGATAAAATTGGTCAAGGAAAAAAACTACGTGTTTGGTATACGCCCATTAAAAGTTATGACCCCATACGATTTCTGGATGTGGTGGTGTATGATGGCAAAACATTCTTTTCATTGGGATGGGGAGTGAAGAACAATTTGAAATCAACCATTAGGATACGGAAAGCAGAACTATTACGTAACGGGTTGCTGTTTGAAAGTCAAAAATACAATGCTCCAAAGGTCCTACGTGGAGGTGCCGGCGCCGAACGTAATTTTATCGAGGATACCTGGCAGATAGAAGCCCATAATAGTGCAATGTTAACATATAGGGATGCAATTGCGGGAGATAAGCGTAGAACAATTGTTGCAGGTGGTTTAGGTTATAGCGAATTTATGCGTACGGTAGAGTTTCACGAAAGATCAAAACCCCAAAAAGATGAGGAAAATGATGTCGTTTATAGAAACCCCCGACCGTTTATTACACTTACGGTTCACGATCCCCAGGGCAAGTACATAAAGCCTGGCGAATTATGGATATCTGATGACAGTTACTTTGTTGATTTCGCTACAGCAAATCCCTTTGAATCACTTGAGGGTTATGGCAGGGCAATGGCCTTAGCGAATGATGCGAACCCAAATAAATATGACTTTCCTACCCTTTGCGGTTGGATGATTTCAAAAAAACGTTTTGGAGAAGGGAAGGAGATCAATCATTCAGCAGGATTGGTAAGCGAGATGGATTTTGCCGTAGCATCTGGGATAACCAAATATTGTCCTGTTGCCGTCCGGTTAGAACCCGATTACTATCCTTACAAAGATGATGGAAACACCCAGCAAGGATGGTGGGACGATGAGCATTGGGCAAAATATGGTTCTTTGACCAAGCCATATGAGACCTTTGGGAAATTCTCAAAGGCTGTACAGGGTATGGGTGGAAAAGTTTTTACCTATTTCCAATCTTCAATACCTAGTAAGGACTTTGCCCTTGCCCACCCGGATTGGATGCTTAATGATGACATATCCCTTATTTATGAGGATTATGGCCACACCAGGCCGGTTATCAGATATGATTTTACCAATCCGGAATTTCAGCAGTATACCCTAAGTATGTGGAAACGACTTAGAAAAGATGGGGTTGTGGGAGTAAAGTTTGATTATCCAGAAACAAGCTGGGCATGGTATGGTGGATTCGATGACAAATCGTACACTACGGTTTCTGCGTACCGCAAGGGATTTGAACTTTGCCGGGAAGGACTAGGGGCTGATGCGTTTATCCATGAGCGAATTATTGGTGGGAAAGTGCATGAAAGTGTGCCGCGTACAGATTGCACAGCCGGTATTGTGGATTTACAAAGAGTGTGGTGGGATGCTAGTCATTTCGAACCGGAAATGGCATCAAAAATGGGATTACGTTGGTACAAACAGGGAATAGTTTATCGATATTATCCTGATGGTAAGAGTTTTATTTATCATGGCGAAGCACTGAAACAAAAAGACCGCCGTACCTTCTTGACACTGGTGGGCTTGTTGTCCGGTAGAATTGAAATGGGAACAAGTTTTGAAAGCATGACCAAAGAAATGGTACAGGACCTATCCCGGCTTTTCCCAGTATTGCCAAATGGCAAATCCTTTAGACCTGTAGATATGCTGTTGGGGAAAAAACATCCGGAGGTTTATGCATACACCGTAAACGAGAAATGGAAACAAGTAATATTGATCAACAACGATAGGGAGAAAGAACTAAAAAGACCTAACGTCACAAAGACCATATCCGCTCCATTGGCCGGGGACCAAGCTGACACTGGTTCGCTCGGGATGGACGTAAGCAAAAAGTATCATGTATTCGATTTCTGGAATCAGAAACCAATGGGGATTATAAAGGGAGATGAGGTATTTGCAGTAAATCTAGCTCCTGGGGAAGCGCAAGTGTATGCCATCAGAGAGGTTAAAAATCACCCACAAATTCTGGGTACCGATCGTCATATTATGTGCGGAATGATGGAATTGGAAGACGTAAAATGGATTCCTGAAGCTAAAAAGCTGCAGTTCGCAGCTCAATTGATACAAGGTGAAACCATGAAAATTACGATCGCCGTTCCCAACGAACAAAGTTTCAAGCTGGACAAAGTTGAAGGCAAAAATGCCAAAATAACATTTGATCAAAACGGGCAATACATTACGATAAATGCTCTTGCCGAAAAAAATACTGAAAGTAACATTGAAATATTTTTCAAAAAATAATCTAACACAGACCAAGATGATTTCCTTAAAATTCTGGAATATAAAAAGCGCTATCCCTCTCTTGTTGATACTCGCCTTGAATTCAACACTCCTAATTGCCCAACAGAACAAAAAAGAGTGGGGGCCTCAACCAGTGGTCGTCCAACCGGGAAAGAATGGCAAGGCTCCATCCGATGCCATTGTGCTGTTTGACGGTGGAAATCTTGACAATTTCGTCAGTGTATTGACTGGTGGGGAAGCTAAATGGAAGGTTTCGGGCAACAAGTTCACGGTAGTTCCGGGAACCAAGGCCATTCGGACAAAACAGGGATTTGGGGATTGCCAATTGCATATTGAATGGAAAACACCCCAAAGCGATTCACGTGAAGGAAAAACAGGACAACAAAATGGGAACTCTGGGATATATTTTATGAGCAAATATGAAATCCAAGTATTGAATTCGTATAAAAATGAAACCAAGCCCAAAGGGCAGGCAGGTGCATTTTATGGAAATTTCCCACCACTTGTGAATGCTTCATTGCCTCCCGGTGAATGGCAGACCTACGACATCATTTTTAAAGCTCCCAAGTTCAACAAGGACGAAGAATTGGTCGAGCCGGGTTCATTTACGGTTTTCCACAATGGGGTGCTGGTACAAAACCACGTTCCGATCACCAAGCCCACGGCGGCCCATAACAGGGAATTTCCGTTAACTGAGCAGGAATTGCCTTTAATGCTGCAAGATCATAAGAACGAAGTCAGCTATAGAAATATCTGGATTAGAAAATTGTAGCACATTGGCACATACACCCGGAATATCATCCATTCTTGGTGGTTTGAAAATAATTGGAACACAACTAAAAGTGTAAAAATGAAAAAACTAAACGTAATTCTAGGTTTACTGGCGCTAGCCTCCATTTTTGGAGTTGAAGCGCAAACACCCAACAGGCTTTTTTACAACCAACCGGCCAGCAAGTGGGTAGAGGCCTTGCCCATTGGGAACGGACGTATGGGAGCCATGGTGTATGGAGGGGTGACCGAGGACCGTATCCAATTCAATGAAGAAACCCTTTGGACCGGGGAACCACATGATTATTCCAACAAGGGGGCTTACAAGTTTTTGCCCAAGATCCAACAGTTATTGGCTGAAGGAAAACAACAGGAAGCGGATGACCTTGCTGCCAAGGAATTTATGAGTGAACCTTTGCACCAAAAAGCCTATCAGCCTTTTGGCGATTTAATCCTGAATTTTCCGGGCCATGGCAACTATAAGAATTACAAAAGGGTGCTCGATATTGACAATGCCATTGCCACTACTTCTTATGCGGTTGATGGTGTTAACTATACCAGGGAATTTTTGGTTAGCAAGCCTGATGATGTAATTGCCATAAAAATTACTGCCGATCAGCCTGGAGCATTACAGATGAGCTTGGGATTAAATTCCGCCCACTACCAAAAGTCGGTAGATACGGATTATGATCAACAGGTGTTGTTCGTTAATGTGGCCGAAGGCAAAATGAAGGGAGCGGCGGGGATGAAGGTACTATCTGACGGTAAGATTCAACCCTCCTATGACAAGATTTCCGTTTCAGGTGCCACAACGGTAACAGTGTACCTTGGCGCCTATACCAATTTTGTGAATTTCAGGGATATTTCAGATAGGCCCATAAGGTATGTAAAGTCGAATCTAAAGCAATATCCAAAATACGACTATGACGAAATAAAGACGAAACATATTGCTGATTACAAAAATTTATATGGTCGTTTTCAATTGGAATTCGGGGATAACGGGAGGAGCAATATTCCTACTAACGAACGTATATATAAATTCTGGAAAGACCCAGATGATCCGCAGTTTATTGCCCAATACGTACAATATGCCCGCTATTTGATGATTTCATCAAGTAGGCCAGGAGGACAACCGGCCAACTTACAGGGAATATGGAACAAGGATTTGGATCCAGCTTGGGAAAGTAAATGGACCTGTAACATCAATGCAGAGATGAACTACTGGCCCGTTGAGTTGACCAACCTTTCGGAATGTCATGAACCCCTGTTTGATTTGATTGGGGAAGTGGCGCAAAGCGGTTCAATTGTTGCCAAGGAACACTATGGCAGTGATGGCTGGGTGCTGCACCATAACACAGATATTTGGAGGGGCGCCGCACCCATCAATGCGGCCAATCACGGTATTTGGGTAACTGGCGGCGCATGGTTGTGCGACCACATTTGGGAACACTACAAATTTACCCAGGATAAAGAATTTTTGGCTGAAAAATACCCCATTGTCAGAGATGCGGCCTTGTTTTTTACCCAACACCTTATCAAAGATGAAAAAACAGGGTATTTGATCAGTAGTCCTTCCAATTCACCTGAGATAGGTGGTTTGGTGGCAGGTCCAACAATGGACCACCAGTTAATCCGTAATCTGTTCAATATTTGCATTGAATCATCAAAGATTTTGAACACGGACAAAGAATTTGCTTCAAAATTAAAAACGATGATTCCCCAGATAGCCCCAAACCAAATAGGAAGGTTGGGCCAGTTACAGGAATGGCTGGAGGATAAGGACGACCCTGAGGTAAAACATAGACATGTATCGCATCTGTGGGGTGTTCATCCCGGGAGTGAAATCAACTGGGAAGAAACACCAGATTTAATGAAAGCAGCACGGCAATCGCTGATATTTCGAGGGGATAAAGGAACCGGTTGGAGTTTGGGATGGAAAATCAATTTTTGGTCCCGTTTTAAAGATGGAAACCGCACCTATAAATTGATTCACATGTTGTTGAGCCCTGCGGAGGAACCCCTCCGGGAAATTGCCGGGGGTTCATACCCCAACCTTTTTGATGCCCACCCTCCATTCCAGATTGATGGCAACTTTGGAGGTGCCGCAGGAATTGTCGAAATGCTGGTACAAAGTCATTTGGATAAAATAGACCTGTTGCCCGCACTGCCCGATAAATTGGCCGATGGGAGTATAAATGGAGTGTGTGCAAGGGGCGGTTTTGAGCTTTCCTTTAGCTGGAAAGATGGCAAACTGAAACAAGTGAATGTTCTTTCCAAAGCTGGCAAAAAGTGTGTTCTCAAATACGGAGATAAAACCATTGGGTTCAATACGGAAAAAGGAAAGGAATATGCCTTTAACGGTAAACTTAAGAAGCAATAAAAGCCAGTATAAAACAGTCAAAGAAATGAATCGATTTTTGTTCATCAAGGTCCTTTTGGTCTGTGGATTAATTTCCAGTTGTGCCCAAAAAAAGGAAACAGTACAAAGACCCAATATCATTGTAATCCTGTCTGATGATATGGGATACTCGGATATAGGTTGCTATGGAGGTGAAATCAATACGCCCACCTTGGACAATTTGGCAGAAAACGGACTTCGCTTTACCCAATTCTATAATACCGGGAGATGCTGCCCAACCAGGGCGTCATTGTTAACGGGATTGTATCAACACCAGGCAGGAATTGGCCATATGATGTGGGATAGCAACAAAAGGGGCTATCGGGGTGATTTGAGCAGCAACGCCGTTACCATTGCCGAAGTCCTAAAACAAGCAGGGTATTCCACCTATATGTCTGGTAAATGGCACGTGACCAAATATAGAGGCAAAGACCCAAACCCTTCCAAGCACAACTGGCCTCTGCAACGTGGATTTGATAAGTTTTTTGGAACGATCCACGGCGCTGGTAGTTTTTATGACCCAAGTTCCCTAAGCAGGGATAATGAATATATTGCCCCTTGGGATGACTTCTACTATACCGATGCTATTTCTGATGAGGCGGTGCAGTATATAAAGGACCACGACGATGACGAACCTTTCTTTCTATACCTGCCCTATACCGCTGCGCACTGGCCCATGCACGCCAAGCCGGAGGACATTGAAAAATACAAAGGAAAATTTGATGATGGCTGGGACAAAATGCGGGGACGAAAGATTACCCGCATGAAGGAAATGGGATTGATTCCTGCTTCTGTGCAACTGTCTGAAAAGGATAGGGTTCCAGATTGGGAGGATACTGAACTACAAGAATGGTATAGCTCGCTCATGGAGGTATATGCGGCCATGGTGGATAATATGGATCAGGGGATTGGCAGGATCATGAATACGTTGGACCAAAAAGGAATTAAGGAGAACACTCTGGTTTTCTTTATGCAGGACAATGGCGGATGCGCAGAGGAATTTGGTTTTAGGGATGAAATAGGTCCACATGATGAAACAGCCAAAGTGGGTGAGATTAAACCTATGGCACCGGGAGAACTGCAAACAGGTATGGTCCCGAATTACACCCGTGATGGTAGGCCGGTCATGATGGGGAAAGGTCTTGAACCAGGGGCAGATGATACTTACTTGGCGTATGGAAGACCATGGGCCAATGCCAGTAACACACCGTTTAGGATGTATAAGCACCATGTACATGAAGGAGGTATTGCAACACCGCTGATTGTTCATTGGCCATCCGGTATAGAGGGCAAAAATGAATTCAGGGATGAGCCGAGCCATCTAATTGACATCATGGCAACCTGCGTTGAGGTGGCCGGGGCATCTTATCCAGAAAATTTTGAAGAACACGAGATCATTCCCTTGGAGGGAAAAAGTTTGGTATCCGTTTTTGATGGGGAAGATTTACAGGAGAGACCTCTGTTTTGGGAACACGAGGGAAATAAGGCCGTACGCATGGGGAAATACAAATTGGTGTCCAGATATAACAAGGAATCAGAATATAACTGGGAGTTATATGACTTGGAAAGCGATAGAAGTGAAACCAATGATCTTGTTCAAAAAATGCCGGAAAAAGCAGAGGAACTTGAGCTGATATGGAGACAATGGGCAGAACGTGCGGGAGTGCTCACCTGGGCCTCCAGGGAAGAAATAAAACCTAATTAAGAAGGGAATGATGAAGATGTACAAATTGTTTAGCGCCGTATGCTGCTTTGTATTTACTTGTGCAATCAATGCGCAGTCAGATTTAAGACTTTTCTACGATGAACCGGCTGTGGAATGGACCGAGGCACTGCCTGTGGGTAATGGGAGACTTGGAGCCATGGTTTATGGTAAGGTTGCACAGGAGCATATCCAGTTCAATGAAGAAACTTTGTGGACCGGAAAACCACGTTCTTATGCCAGGGAAGGCGCTCACAAACATTTGTCAGAAATAAGAAGATTGCTCTTCGAAGGGAAACAGGGCGAGGCCATGGCCATTATGGAGAAAGATTTCATGAGCACTCCTAGATCACTTATGGCGTACCAGCCTTTTGGCGATTTGATCATCAATTTTCCCGGTCATGAGAACTATACCCATTATTCACGCCAATTGGATATAGCACAGGCCATTTCTTCAGTGGGTTATCAAGTAGACGGCGTGCAATACAGCAGGGAAGTTCTGGTCAGTGAACCAGACCAACTTATTGCTATCCACTTAAGTGCGGACAAGACGGGAGCCCTAGATTTTAATCTGTTTTTGGATTCAAGACACCTTCAAAAATCGGTGGTAACGGAGAACGGAACACAGACTTTGTTCGTAAAACCGGCCAAAGAACCACAACGCTTTTTTCCGGATCAACCTGAAGAGAGTGTATTGGAGGGCTACGCTGGGTTGCGGGTGGTCACAGATGGCAAACTATTCACCACTTACACTGACATAAAGGTAAGTGGTGCAACAACTGCAACCATATATATGGCCGCCCACACCAATTTTGTGAATTTTCAAGATGTAAGTGGGAAACCAGCGAAGGAAGTAAGGGGGGCCTTGGGTGGGTTTGCGACCTTGAAATACGATGAAGTCAAGCAAAGGCACATTGAGGAGTACCAATCCCTGTTCAATCGCTTCCATTTGGAATTTAAAGGGCAAAGTCGTTCTGGGGTACCTACGGATGAGCGCATTCTTCAATTCTGGAAAAATCCTGAAGACCCTGGACTTTTGGCCTTATATGTCCAATACGGACGATACCTGTTGATTTCTTCAAGTAGACAGGGGACGCAGCCCGCCAATCTTCAGGGCATATGGAACAAGGACATAAATCCGGCCTGGAAAAGCAAGTATACCACAAACATCAATGCGGAAATGAACTATTGGCCGGCCGAAGTGACCAATCTCCCAGACTGTCACGAGCCGTTCTTACAGCTGATAAACGAATGTGCGATCACAGGCCAAATTGCGGCAAAAGAACATTATAATGCTGATGGATGGGCCTTGCACCACAATACGGATATTTGGAGGGCCACAGCTCCCATAAACCTGACCTCCATTGGAACATGGGTAGGGGGATCAGGCTGGGTAACCCATCATGTTTGGGAACATTATCTGTTTACGCAAGATTTGGATTTTCTTCAAAAGCAATTCCCGGTCATAAAAGGATCAGCCCAGTTTTACAGCGATTTTTTGGTCAAGGACCCCACAACAGGATGGTTGGTAAGTTCCCCTTCCAACTCCCCGGAAATAGGTGGCTTGGTCGCTGGACCTACAATGGATCATCAGATTATACGATCATTGTTCAAGATTTGCATTGAAGCAGCTGAAATTCTGGGTCAAGAAGATGCCTTTATAGGAAAACTCAAAACTCAGCTTCCACAAATCGCACCAAACCAAATTGGAAAGCATGGCCAAATACAGGAATGGTTGCAGGATAAGGACGACCCCAATGAAAAACACAGACATGTATCCCATTTATGGGCTGTACATCCTGGAAGGGATATAAACTGGGAAGAAACACCGGATTTGATGAAAGCTGCCAAACAATCGTTGCTTTTTCGGGGCGATGGTGGCACGGGTTGGAGTTTGGCGGCCAAAATAAATTTCTGGGCCCGATTTCAAGATGGGGACCACGCCTATAAATTGATCCATAATCTATTGAGCCCCGCCGAGCATCCGGATAGAAAGCCTAAAGGAGGCTCTTATCCCAACCTGTTTGATGCCCATCCCCCTTTTCAAATAGATGGAAATTTTGGTGGCACTGCCGGCATCGTGGAGCTGTTGGTTCAAAGCCATTTGGATAACATAGAGGTGTTGCCCGCCTTGCCCTCCAATTTAAAGGATGGTTCCATTGCTGGGGTATGTGCCAGGGGAGGTTTCGAGTTGAAGTTCACTTGGGAAAATGGAAAATTGACCGCTTTGAAGGTAAAGTCAAAGGCAGGTAAAACATGTAAGATAAAGTATGACGGAAAGGTCATTGAATTTGACACGAAACAGGGAGGAACCTACAATTTCAATGGGAGGTTAAAAAGAATCAATCCTTAAAAGAGATATAGGGGAAAGAAATTGTTGGAGCATTGAATTCAAAATCATCTGAAGCAAAAATAAAAGACAAAAAAATGACCTTAAGGGTACTTAAATTATTATGCATGGCATTTTTCAGCGGGGTGCTTACCACCCAAGCCCAAGCTGAATATCTGTTCTTACCCGTACCCCAGCAAATCACCTATTCTGAAGGAACCTTTGACCCGGGAGATTCAAAATTGATATGGATGGATACTAAAACTTTTCCCGAGCTCCTCAGCATAGGAAAAGCAGCCGTTGACGGTCTGAATTTGGCTGGGTACGGCTTCGAAGTTACCGCCGCAGATGGGACCCAAATTGCCGGATCCATAGTCATTAACGCTTCCCAAATAGGTAAGAAAGATGGCTATAGGTTAAGTATCAAACCCGATGAAATTGAACTGGTGGCCAATAATATGGCCGGTGCATTTTATGCTGTTCAAACGTTGAAACAGATATGTCTACAATCAGCCTCCAACAGATTAAAGTGTCTCACTATAGTGGATTGGCCTGATTTTCCAAATCGTGGTATTATGACAGATGTGTCCCGGGATAAAGTGCCCACCATGGAATCCTTGTTCAAACTTGTGGACATGATGGCCAGTTGGAAATTAAACCAGTTACAGCTGTATACCGAACACACCTTTGCCTATAGAAATCATGAAACGGTGTGGAAGGGTTGGAGCCCAATGACCGGTCAACAGATTTTGGAACTGGACGCTTATTGCAGGGAACGCTACATTGAATTGGTGCCCAACCAAAACTCCATGGCGCACATGAGCAGGTGGCTGGGTCACCCGGAATACGAGCACCTATCCGAGACACACCACAACTATACCATAAGCCCAGCGGAACCAGGAACCATGGAACTACTCGATGAGCTATACAGCGAGTTGCTTCCCCATTTTTCAAGCAACCAAATTAATGTGGGATGCGATGAAGCTTCACAGATAGGCACGGGCAAAAGCAAACATCTGATTACGGAGAAGGGCAAACGGCAATTGTACGTCGATTTCCTTTTGGAGATTTATAAAAGTGTTCAAAAGCATGGGAAAACCATGCAATTCTGGGGGGACATTATTCTTAAGGAACCAAAATTTATCGATCAATTGCCGGAGAACATTGTCGGTTTAATTTGGGGATACGAAGCGGACCACCCCTTTGAGGAGCAATGTAAAAAATTCAAGGATTCCGGGGTCCCTTTTTATGTGTGCCCGGGCACTTCCTCCTGGAGGTCCGTTGCGGGCAGAACGGACAATGCCAAACAAAACTTATCCAATGCAGCGAGTGCCGGATTAAAACACGGTGCCACCGGTTACTTGATTACCAACTGGGGAGATGGTGGCCATTGGCAGCCCTTGACCACAGCTTTGCCCGGCTATGCCTATGGTGCTGCCTTAAGCTGGTCCGAAAACGCGAACACGGAATTGGATGTCCCAAAGGTGCTTGATGCTTTTGTTTTCCAAGATGAGGCCGGAAAAATGGGAAAAGCCATATATGATTTGGGGAATGCTTATAAGGAAACAGGCATTACCCTAAAAACAGCCTCCGTTTTGTATGAGCTGTTGCATACTAGGGGGTTGGGAAACAAATGGAAGGGAAAATATGTAAACCATGATAGGTCGTACTTCGAAAATACCTTCAATTACATAGACAACATAGTCCAATCTTTGGAAAAAACCCAAATGGACTGTACTGATAGTGAGCTTTTCCATGATGAGGTAAGGCAGGCTGCCAAAATGCTTCAACATGCATGTAAGTTGGCCCTTGCCCAATTGGAAACAAAGACGGCCCTCACCTCGGATATCCCTGAGAAAAAAAGGCAGCTTTTGGCCGCAGAACTTGAAGATATCATTGCGGAACACAAGCGTCTTTGGGTAATGCGCAACCGCCCTGGTGGTTTGTCCAATAGTGTGTTCAAAATGTCGAAATTATTAAAAGAGTACCACCAATAGTTAGTGTAAATACATGGATATAAGATTGAGCAGCATACGGAACTTTAAAACGGCATGGATCGTATTGGTCACCATCCTTGCAACTCATGAAATTGGGGCACAAGTCAACATGCCGGAATCCGTGGGGCGCTATAACGTGGTTTGGAATTCCCCATCAAAAGACCCCTCTGGGGCCATGCCGATTGGCAATGGGGATATGGGAGCCATGGTCTATGCCATTGAAAATGGGGATTTGTACTTACTCATGTCCAAGAATGATGCGATAACCTATATGGGCGACCTCTTTAAAACTGGGAGGGTAAAAATTAGCCTATCCAATAATCCTTTTGAGGAAGGGAAGTCCTTTAAACAAACGCTGGACATCGAAAAGGGATGCATCACTATTGCAACGGATGATACGGATATTAAGGTATGGACGGATATGAACAGGAATGTCTGCCATGTGGAGGTCAATTCATCAAAGGAAGTTGAGATTGAGGCCGAACCAGAATTCTGGCAAAGGTTTGATGGCTGCGTGGGCAATGTAACAGGATATTCCGTTGAGCAGGTATTAAACCCCACCCAAGATGTTTTAATGGAAGGAAATAACCATTTGATGTGGTACTATCATGTTGGGGACCGCAGTATCATGGAAGATGACCTTGACTTTTTCAATGTGGAACATATGAAGAACAAGCTGGATGATCCGTTTCGGTACAATACCTTCGGCAATCTTTTGGAAAGTGATCAGTTGACTCTTGAACAAGGCAAATTAAAGGGAAAGTCCAAACATTTTGATATTCGGATACATGCCAAGACCAAACAGGCAAAAAATCCCAAGGATTGGATAAAAGAGCTCGAGAAACAAGCCTTTGCACCCATAAATGTGGAAAAAGATTGGCAGGCCCATGTGGCTTGGTGGTCCAAATATTGGAACCGAAGTTGGATCATTGCTTCTGATAATTCATTACCCGAAGAGCATCGGGAAGCGTTTTCTGGGGAATGGGCAATGAGCCATTTGGGACCAGGGGGATGGCGAGTAGAAGAAGATGGAGCTGCCCTTGCAGCCCAATCCTATAATATGTTCCGCTATTTTATGGCAAGTCAGGGAAGGGGCAAATATCCCGTAAAGTTCAATGGCGGGATTTTTACCATGCAACAACTTTTGCCTTTTGGGCACAAGCGAAAGCGAACAAAAGCTGTTCCGCATGGACTGTTGACCCATGAGGACGAACGCTTGTATGGCAGAAGGTATACCTTCCAAAATCAGCGCCTCATGTATTGGCCATCCATAATGAATGGGGATTATGATATTCTAAAAGTGTTTTTCGAGTATTACACCAATATGTTGCCCATGCGCAAGGCCATAACAAAGGCCCTTTATGGTCACGAGGGGGCCTATTTTAGGGAAAACATGGAAATAAATGGTGGCGAACGTGACTGCTGGCGCAACGGACGACCACAAACCGATCAAAAGCCGCAGCCCGGTACCAAGGCATCTTTTTTTCACGATTATTACTTCACTTCCGGATTGGAGGCCACCATGATGATGTTGAGCTATGTGGAAACGGCGGATGATCGGGAATATCTGAACGAAACCGTGGTGCCCTTCGCTAAGGAGGTGCTCACTTTTTTTAAATTTCATTTTGAGAAGGATGAGGATGGAAAACTCTCGCTTGACCCTAGCATGGCCCTAGAGACCTGGTGGAAGGTGAAAAACCCCAGTACGGATGTGGCCGGATTGCGTTCCGTTTTAACAACCCTTATCCAAATGGAAGCTGGAACCAAAAAAGACAGGGATGGTTGGAAAGACCTTTTGGCAATGGTTCCAGAAATTCCAATGCGCACCATAGATGGAAAATTGGCCATAGCTCCTGGGGAAACCTGGGACAGTAAGCACAATGCTGAAAATCCGGAGACCTACGCCTGTTTTCCATTCCAGAATTATGGGGTGGCATGGGGTACTGAAGATATTGTACAGACCACCATGGAACATCGGGTAGCGGTGAACAAATACCATTATGGTTGCTGGACCCAGGACCAAATCATCTGGGCATACGCAGGCAATGCCAAGGAAGCAGCATTTGGTTTGGACAAGAGATTTCGTCGTGCGGAAAGCGTGGTGCGTTTTCCAATATTTGGAAGAGTGGGGCCAGATGAATGTCCAGACTTCGACCATTTAGGTTCCGGCTCCATAGCCATGCAACGCATGTTGGTACAAGAAGGAAATGGAAAGATCATCCTGCTTCCGGCTTGGCCCAAAACATGGGATGCCGACTTTAAACTGCACGTAGGCAAGGGCGCAATTCTCACGGGATCGGTCAAGGACGGCAAACTTGAAAATTGGGATATAACACCCAAAGAAAGAAAAAAAGATGTGGAAGTAAGAATGCCGCAATAAGTATCATGGTCAGTATTATGCGACTTGGAGGTATTCAGTAAATAAAAGATTTTGAAATTGATATCGAATTGTTTTGTTGGAGTAAAAAGGAAAGGCGGAAATATCCAGAAGGTAGATACTTTCCATCAGCTCAGAAATATAATTGTGGGCTTCGCCTTTTGTTTGTTTCCGGTAATAGTAAGTGGGCAAACGGAGCATCGTATCCAATCCCCGGATGGGCAAATTCAACTTAATGTAAAAATGACCGATAGGGTCTACTATCAAGTTCAACGTAACAACCAATTGATTTTGGAATATTCACCCTTGTCCATGACCCTTTCCAATGGCATACAACTTGGAAAAGCCCCAAGGGTTTTGAAAAAATCCGAAAGATTTGTTGATCAAACCATCAAAACGGTATGGGGAATCAGAAGCGAGGTTGTTGATCTCTATAACGAGTTGACCTTTCAAATGAAAGGGGATTATTCCATTGTTTTCAGAGCTTATAATGATGGGGTGGCTTATCGATTTATAACCAAAATAAAAGGGGACATTACCATTGCCGAAGAGGAGGTAATCTATCGATTTGCAGAAGACCAACCTCTTTTGGCACATATCGTGGAAAACTTTCAAACTTCCTTCGAAGAACTTTTCCAGCGAAAGACCATACAAAGCTTGGATTCAGCATTGGTTTCCTTGCCCTTGGTCACCAATGGCTCAAAGTACAAAGTGGCCATAATGGAATCCGATCTTTATGACTACCCCGGGATGTACTTAAAAAGGCAAAGTCGCATTGAACAAATATTGGTTGGAATTTTTCCAAAAGTAGCCAAAGCCACAGTCCCGGGTCCACGGGCGCATTTTAAGCAAGTTGTGGTGGAAAGGGAAAATTACGTGGCCCGCACCCAGGGCAATAGGTCGTTTCCGTGGCGTGTTATGATTATTAGTGAGGACGACAAAGAATTGGCAGACAATGATTTAGTATTCAAATTGGCCAGACCATCGAAGATAGATACAGGTTGGATAAAACCTGGAAAAGTCGCTTGGGACTGGTGGAACGATTGGAACCTTCAGGGAGTGGATTTTGAATCGGGTATTAACAATAAGACCTATGAACACTATATTGATTTTGCTTCCAAAAACAATATCCCCTATGTCATTTTAGACCGGGGTTGGTCTGATGACTTTGACTTGATGATTCCCAAAAATGGGATTGATGTACCATATTTGATCAACTACGCGAAACAGCGAGGTGTAAAACTTATCCTTTGGTGCGTATGGCATACGCTGGACCGTCAATTGGACCAGGCATTGGATTTATTTCAAGAATGGAATATTGCAGGGATCAAGGTGGATTTTATTGATCGGGACGATCAATTTGCCATAGATTATTACGAAAGAATAGCCGAAGCCGCTGCAAAAAGAAAATTGTTGGTGGATTTTCACGGGTGTAGTAAACCTACGGGTCTGCATCGCACCTATCCCAATGTCATCAATTATGAAGGTGTACGGGGGAACGAATGGAACAAGTTCTATGAAAAAGGGATAGGACCGGACCATGCGGTGGACATTGTCTTTTCCCGGATGCTCGTCGGCCCCATGGATTATACCCCAGGAGCAATGAGGAACTCCATTCAGGGCGATTTTCATACCAACTACACCAATCCCATGAGTCAAGGAACACGGGCCCACGAACTGGCAAAATTTGTGGTGTACTACGCGCCCTTGCAGATGCTTTGCGATGCCCCTACGCAGTACACCAAATATCCCGACATATTAAGTTTTTTGGCCGATGTGCCTACCACTTGGGACGAAACCAAGGTATTGGATGCCAAAGTTGGCGAAACTGTTAGTATCGCCCGTAAAAAAGCTGACGATTGGTATATAGGAGCAATGACCAATTGGCAGGAAAGAAAAATTGAATTTACATTGGATTTTTTGGAAGAGGGAAGTTATGAAATGACCTTGTTCATGGATGGGGTAAATGCCAATAAAAATGCAGAGGACTATAAGGTTTCCAAGCGAACGGTCACCAAGTCAACCAAAATTAACCTTGAGTTAAAAAAAGGGGGAGGAGCGGTATTGGTGTTAAAGAAAAACCCGTAGTAACAGGTTGCAGACGGAATGGATTTTGGAATTAAGATAATTGCAAGTTGAATATAAAATGAAGAGACAACGGAAAAATATAAAAGTGAAGAAAAAAGAAATGGGGACAGCAGTTTTGAACATCAAATACGTAATTCCATTTTGTCTGGTGCTTTTTGCCAGCGGCAACTGGAATTTGGCGGCCCAATCGGCAAGCAAACCTTCGGACTCCAAAATCAAAAACGTACTTTTTATAGTTTCCGACGATTTAAAGGCGAATGTACTGGGATGCTACGGAAACAAAGTTTGTAAAACGCCAAATATAGATAAGCTTGCCAGTGAGGGTGTTGTGTTCAATAGCGCTTACAGTCAGGGAGTGGTATGTGGCCCCTCACGAACCTCCTTTTTGTACAGTCGTTATCAAGGCAACAAGGGGATTACACTCGGGGAGCATTTTAAGGATAATGGCTGGCACACTGCCAGAGTGGGTAAAATATTCCATATGTTGGTTCCTGGGGATATTATTGCAGGTACCGATGGCCCGGATGTGGTTACCTCATGGACGGAAAGATATAATTCAACAGGATTGGAAGCGGGAACACCTGGCGACTATGCCTGCCTTAACCTCAATATTTTTACCACCGAACTCGAAGGCCGCCAATCAACCAGAATGCCGCATCGGTGGTCCGTATCGGTTAGCTATGAAGGCGATGGATCTGATCAACCCGATTATAAGACCGCTGACAAAACCATAGAATTATTGCGCAAAAACAAGGACAAGCCTTTTTTCATCGCCACAGGTTTTGTGCGACCCCATTATCCATCAGTGGCACCCAAACACTATTTTGATATGTACCCTTGGCAGGATATAGAACTGCCAGAGATGGTTGCCAATGACATTGATGATATTCCAACGTTGGGCAGGGCCGGGATAATGAATTCCAACAATTCCATAGGAAAATATGTGGATAACCAGAAAAGGCTATGGGCCGCTTATTACGCCACCGTAACTTTTATGGACGATCAGGTGGGGCGCATTCTTGACGAATTGGAACGCTTGGGCCTGCGGGAAAGTACCGCCATTGTTTTTTTAAGCGACCATGGTTATCATCTCGGAGAGCACACGTTTTGGTTAAAGTCCAATCTTCATGAAGATATAACCCGTGTGCCCATGATCATCTCAGCGCCTGGGATGAAAACAGGAAAAACGGATGCCTTTGCCGAACTACTGGACATTTATCCAACACTCACTGATTTGGTTGGGATACCTGTTCCCGAAACGGTGCAGGGAGAGAGTTTGGTCCCTATACTCAAAGACCTGGACAGTTCCGTAAAATCAGGGGCCATTTCAATTGTTGGAGGAAATAAGGGAATCGCCTTGCGGGAAGAAAATTTGGCGTATATGTACTACAGGGATGGCTCGGAAGAACTCTATGATATGAAAAAGGATCCCCTTCAATTCGTTAATCTGGTGGGGGATCCCAAGTACGCAACGAAATTGAAACAAATGCGAAGCAATCTTAACCTTAGAATTCAACAAGAGGAACTGGAATTCGGAGAAATAAAAAGCAATTAGAAGCACGATGAGAACAATTCAGACTAAAAATATGGCACGTCCAACAATGAAATCCTTGTTAATTCTAGTTTTTTCAATCGCCATCTACCCGATGGGGTATGGTCAAAAAACGGGTAAAAAAGCAGCGGATTCAAGACCAAATATCATTCTTATCATGGCAGATGATATGGGATATGAATGTTTGGGCTCCAACGGTTCCACATCCTACAACACCCCGGTCTTGGATAAGATGGCAGAGCAGGGGGTTCGATTTACGAATGCCTATTCCCAACCCCTATGTACTCCTTCCAGGGTGAAGATAATGACCGGTAAGTACAATTATAGAAATTACATCGACTTTGGATATCTGGACCCTAATGAAAAAACATTTGGCAACATGTTGCAAGATGCAGGGTATAAAACCCTGATTGCCGGAAAATGGCAACTCAATGGCAGGGATGGCAAAGAACCAGGATATGAAGATAAACAGCGACCCTATCATTTTGGTTTTGACGAATACTGCCTATGGCAGATTGCTGAAAAGGGCACCAGGTATGCAAACCCTGTAATTGAGGAAAATGGAAAAAGACTTGAAACCACCATAGATGATTATGGCCCTGATATTGTCTCGGATTACATTATTGACTTTATAGACCGTAATCACCAAAGTCCATTTTTTGTCTATTACCCCATGATTTTGGTGCACAGCCCATTTAATCCTACCCCCGATTCCCCAGAATGGAAGAATCCAGAAAGGCGACTTGAAAATGACACCCAATATTTCAAGGATATGGTGGAGTATACCGATAAGATAGTGGGTAAAATCATGGATCAGCTTAAATCAAAAGGGATTGCCGAGAACACCATTTTGATATTTACAGGTGATAATGGGACGCATACGGCGATTACTTCTTATACCGAGGACGGAGCGTACAAAGGAGGAAAGGGAAGTTTAAAAGATAACGGTAGTCATGTTCCGTTGGTGGCACAATGGCCAGCTGAGGGACAACAGAACATCGTGACCGACAACCTCATTGAATTTAGCGACTTTGTACCAACCCTGGCGCAGGCCGCGGGGCTATCCATTCCAGAAGATACAGATGGGCAGAGCTTTCTTAATATCTTAAATGAAGAAAGGTACAAGCCCCGTAAAAATGTTTTTGTGCATTACTACCCTAGAACAAGGCAAGTAAACAAAAACTACGGTTGTTTTACCAGAACGGTAGATTATAAGCTGTATTCAGACGGGAGGTTCTTTGAAATGTTTACTGATAAATGGGAAGAAAACCCCTTGGATATAAGCAAACTATCCAAAAAACAAGAAAAAGAATATCGCAAGCTAAAGAAGGAACTGTCAGATAAGGACATCTGGAACTTTGATGAAGTACATAGAAAAACAAAATGATTTGGAATTGCAGCGAAAGATTGCCCAATAACTTTTAAACCGGAAAATATGAATCCATTTGTCAATAAAATACGTTTTGGAATGCTGGTCATTTTTGTGGTAGTGTTTTCGGCATGTTCCCCCCAAAAAGAGCAGAAGGCCAAAGAGCTTCCCAACGTGATAATAATCAATGCCGATGATCTAGGTTACGGGGATTTGGGATGCTATGGCGCAACAAAGGTGCAAACCCCCAATATTGATAAACTAGCATTGGAGGGACGTATATTTACGGATGCCCATGCGGCCTCTGCGGTATGTTCCCCATCCCGTTATGGACTGATGACCGGAAGGTACCCTTTGCGAAGAAATTTATGGGGAGCTTGCGGAATGAACACTCCATTGATCATTGATCATACGAAGGCCACCTTGGCATCGGTATTCAAGGATGCAGGATATGCAACCTCATGTATAGGCAAATGGCATCTGGGTTTTGGCAATGAAAAAACTGATTGGAACGAACCATTGAAACCTGGTCCAATTGAGACCGGCTTTGATTACTACTTTGGCATCCCTAGGGTAAATAGCGGACCTCCCTTCGTGTACATTGAAAACCATACCGTGGTGGGCTATGATCCGGCCGACCCATTTGTAAAAGGGGGTATCAATGAAATGGTTGAAAAATGGCCTGAAAAAAGCGGATATAAAGCCATTAATGGAGCCAAAGCCGCCCATTTGTTGTACAAAGATGAACAGGTTGGCACCACCTTAAAAAATAAGGCGATTGAATGGCTGAAAAACCAAAAGGAAAATGGCGGGAAACCATTTTTCATGTACATGGCCACGACCAATGTTCACCATCCCTTTACACCTGCACCACAGTTTAAGGGTACCAGCCAATGTGGCCGATATGGCGATTTTGTGCATGAACTGGACTGGATTGTGGGTGAGGTGCTCAACACCCTTGAAGAAATGGGGGAAAAGGAAAACACCCTGGTGATTTTTACCAGTGATAATGGCGGAATGTTGAACCTTGGAGGACAAGATGCATGGAAAGCCGGACACCGGATAAACGGGGATTTGCTTGGTTTTAAATTCGGGGCTTGGGAGGGCGGTCACCGCATTCCCATGATTGCACGATGGCCCGGAAAGATTCCGGCAAATAGTAAGTCCGACCAATTGATCAGCCAGATTGATTTATTACCATCTTTTGCCAAACTTACCGGGCAAACCCTTACTGGGGAAGATGCCACGGACGGAATAAATCAGTTGGAAACCCTTGTGGGCAATCCCAAAACCCCAATTAGGAAAGAGCTTCTAATTTCTCCCAATAATCCAACCCATTTAACAGCCCGTATTGGTGATTGGGTCTATATTCCCGCACAGGGCGAAGGAGGATTTCAAGGGAAGGAACTTGGAGAGCATCTTTTTAGTGGGGAATATTCGCAGCCTTTCACGCAATTCGTAAATAGCGATATAGAAGATGGAAAAGTGAAAGCAGATGCCCCACCTGCCCAATTGTACAACCTGAAAAATGACCCTTCGCAAACAACCAACTTGTATCATACGGAGCCAGAGTTGGTAAGCAAATTTGAGAAGCTTCTCGCTGAGAATCGAAAGAAAATAGGTCCCTATCGAGTAACAGGTTGGATTGACCGAAGAAAGCCTTAACCACCATCAAAATGGCATGTGCAACTGTAAGGAGGGATACATCAAATAAGAAAATATGAAGTGGCTTAAAATAGCGATGGTAGCTTGTACAATAACCGTTCTGGTTGGTAATGCCCAGTCGGACAAAGTGCAACCGCCCAATATTCTTTGGTTAACGAGTGAGGACAATAGTCCATTTTTAGGATGTTATGGAGATGAATATGCCACAACGCCCCATATAGATAAGCTTGCTTCAGAAGGGTTTTTGTATACCCACGCGTATGCCAATGTGCCCGTTTGCGCCCCGGCAAGGAATACCATTATCTCCGGGATGTATGCCAGTTCCAATGGAAACCAACATATGAGAAGTTATTACCCCGCATCAGAATTGGTGCGTTTTTACCCAGAATTCTTAAAGGAGGCTGGGTATTACTGTAGTAATAACTTCAAAACCGATTACAACACAACAAGTGCCGATGGCAAGGAATTATGGCATGATTCGAGCAGGGAAGCCCACTATAAAAACCGGAAAGAAGGGCAGCCATTTTTTGCGATTTTTAATTCAACGACCTCCCATGAAAGTTCCATTTTTAAAGCAATTCCGGATAGCCTGTTGAAACACGACCCGCAAAGCGCGCCAATTCCTCCGTATCATCCAGTCACCGAGGAAATGAAGCACGACTGGGCCCAATATTATGATAAAGTGGGGGAAATGGATGCCTGGGTGGGTGAAAAACTCCAAGAATTGGAAGATTTGGGACTGGCAGACAATACCATTGTTTTTTACTACAGCGACCATGGAGGTGTTTTGGCACGAAGCAAGCGTTTCGTTTATGAATCGGGAACCAGGGTACCCTTGATTGTTAGGATCCCCAAAAAGTATGAACACCTTTTCCCATCGAAAAACGTAGGGAGCAAGGTAGATCGCCTTGTGAGTTTTGTGGATTTGGCACCCACCATATTGAGTCTTATAGGTACCAAAATTCCGGATGTAATGCAAGGAAATGCTTTTTTGGGCGAGCAAAAAGCCCCTGACCCCCAATACGCCTATATGTTACGGGGAAGAATGGACGAAAGATATGATATGTCCCGTTCCGTTCGGGATGCTAAGTTCCGATATATTAAAAACTACATGCCACATCGTATCTATGGACAGCATATTGACTACTTATGGAATGCAGCCTCCATGCGCTCGTGGGAGCAAGCTTGTTTGCAAGGAAATTGCAACGAGGCTCAAAGCAGGTTTTGGAATGAAAAGCCTTCGGAAGAGCTGTACGATACGGAAAACGACCCTTGGGAAGTAAACAATTTGGCCAATGATCCCAAATATGCCGATGTCTTACATAGAATGCGGGAAGCCAATTCCAATTGGCTCATGGAAATTCGCGATTCGGGATTTATCCCGGAAGCTGAGCTTATAGACAGAACCTTGGGGACCACCATTTACGATTATATGCATTCAAAAGAAGTCCCGTTGGAGCAGATTATGCTTGCTGCGGACATGGCTTCTTTAGGAAAGAAAGAGCTCATCCCTGATTTGCTAGAGTTTTTGAAACATGAAGATAGTGCTATCCGATATTGGGGCGCAACGGGCTTGCTCATCCTTAAGGGGCAAGCCAAAGCGGCTTTACCTGAACTAAAAAAAGCAGCTTTTGATACATCGGGAAGCGTGGCCTGCGTTGCTGCTGAAGCCCTATATCTGTTGGGAGAAAAGCAACTTTGCAGGGAAGCTTTGGTGCGTGTCATGAAAAACCCAAATGCTTTTGCAAGGCTCCATGCGTTAAATGTCATTCATGAATTGGGTGATAAGGACAAACTTATTGTAGACGCTATAAGGAACAATTTTCATCAATCCAAAGGAAAGTACGATAAAAGAACCTCAAGGTGGTTGCTCAGAAGATGGGGTATGCCACTCAATCCATAAAATAATCACCTCTACTATGTCACCAAGATTAAGAATTACTGCCTTTTGTTCAATATTGTTTCCGCTTGTCATGGCCTTTCTGCCATACACAACGAATGCCCAGTCACCCAATGTTATATTGATAATGACGGACGATCAAGGATGGGGGCAGACCGGATATTACAACCACCCTATCCTAAAAACACCCAACCTTGATAAAATGGCTGAGAATGGCCTGCGATTTGACCGTTTTTATGCGGGCGCGCCCGTTTGTTCCCCAACTAGGGCCAGTGTGCTCACGGGCAGGTCATGCGTTCGGTCCGGGGTACCGGAACACGGCTACCCGTTGCGAAGACAGGAAAAGGTGCTGTCCCAGGCATTAAAAGCGCAAGGATATGCCACAGGACATTTTGGGAAATGGCATTTAAACGGAATGCGCGGACCCGGGGCACCCATTTTTAAGGATGATACCCATTCCCCAGGTGCATTTGGCTTTGATACATGGTTGACGGTGACCAATTTTTTCGATGTAAACCCTGTAATGAGCAGGAATGGTGAATTTGAGGAGTTCCAAGGAACATCATCGGATATCATTGTGGAAGAAGCCCTAAAGTTTATTGAAACTGCTGTGGACGGGAACCGACCGTTTTTCACCGTAATCTGGGATGGCTCGCCCCATAGTCCATTTGTTGCTATGGAAGAAGACGTAAAAGGTCTGGAGCATCTCAAACCCCGTAGCAAAAACCATTATGGGGAATTGGTGGCATTTGACCGGAGTCTTGGGACACTTCGTGAAAAGCTTCGGGAGTTACAAATAGCGGAAAACACCATAGTGTGGTTTTGTAGTGACAATGGTGGATTGCCCGGCATGAAACCGGAATCGGTAGGAGGTTTACGCGGAAATAAAGGTAATCTCTGGGAGGGAGGAATTCGTGTGCCGGGTATAATTGAATGGGAAGGAAAGATTACCCCAGGAATAACCGATTTTCCAGCAACTACCATGGACATTTTTCCCACCATAGCTGATATTTTGGGCCTTCCAAAGCACACCATGCTAAAGCCATCCGATGGGATAAGTTTAAAACCATTGTTGGAGAACAAGGGACCAGGGACCCGGAAAAAACCAATTCCCTTCATTTTTAGGGGTAAGGCAGCTTTGGTCGACAATGAATACAAATTGATGGTGACCAGTATTGAGGAACAGACTTTTCAGCTGTTCAACTTGGAAAAGGACAAGAAGGAATCCACGGATATTTCATTGGCTGAACCCAAAAAGTTCAAGTCCATGAAGAAAGATTTTATGAGGTGGTATAAGTCAGCCAATCGCAGTATCGCCGGCTTGGATTATCCTGAAAAGGAGGTGGACAAAAATGAGCCGGAAAGTCATTATTGGAAGGACAACCCCAAATATCAATCGTTTTTGGAGAAGTATGGAAAACGACCTGAATATTCGGGAGGGTTTAAAAAATAAAAGCAATCTGGGCCACTATTAAAAATATGATTCGTCAATCAGAACAATTCAAAAGATTAGAAAGCACTATGAAGAACATTGGTAGTTTGATCATGCTATTGGCAGTTAGCCTGGTTTCTTATTCGCAAGAAGAACAAAGACCGAATATCCTATTTATCATGTCTGATGACCATACCTCGCAGGCTATGGATATTTATAGTGGTACCCTAAAGGATTATGTACACACCCCCAACATTTCCAGATTGGCAAGTGAAGGATGTGTGCTGGACAATTGTTTGGTCACGAATTCCATTTGCACTCCTAGTAGGGCCACTATATTAACGGGCCAATACAGTCATCAACATGGGGTGTATGCCCTGGCCAATGCCTTGGAGCCGGAAGCGGACAATATCGCCAAGGTATTTCAACAAAATGGCTATCAAACCGCGGTGGTCGGGAAGTGGCATTTAAAAAAGGAACCTTCTGGATTTGATTACTATAATGTTCTTCCCGGGCAGGGTCGATATTGGGATCCCATTCTTAAAACAAAGGATAACTGGCAAGATGGCTATCAAGGTGGCGTAGAGCACAAGGGGTTCTCAACGGATGTGATTACGGACTTGACCCTGGAATGGTTAAAAAATAGAAATAAGGAGCAACCCTTTCTAATGATGTGCCATTTTAAGGCCACACACGAACCTTTTGACTATCCGGATAGATTCAAGGATTTATATAGGAACATGGAACTTCCGGAGCCGGAGACCTTGTACGATTTTGGCCCGAAAACCACCGGAAGAACCTTTTTGGGGCAGTCAATAGATACGCTGGCCGGTAGGTATATGAAGGCATCGGCGGCCCCGGATAAATGGTGGTGCGTATATCCAGAAATGCCTTTTACCACCGAAGGATTGGACCCGGTCCGGGCACGGAAAAAAGTATACCAGAAATTTATCAAGGATTTTCTTCGCTCAGGAGCTGCAGTGGATGACAATGTGGGTAGATTAATGAACTATTTGGATAAAAATGGACTTGCTGAAAATACCATCGTGATCTATACCGCTGATCAAGGGTACAACCTTGGGGAACACGGTTGGTTCGATAAGCGGATGATTTTCGAGGAATCATTGCATATGCCCTTTGTAATCCGATACCCCAAAGAAATACGGGCTGGTTCCAGGAATAAGGACTTGATCCAGAATATTGATTTCCCAGCATTGATGGCGGATTATGCCGGTATTGAGAAACCTGACTTTGTACAGGGAAGAAGTTTCAGGGAAAACCTAAAGGGCCATACCCCAGCGGATTGGAGGAAAGCGGCCTATTATAGGTATTGGTTGCACCAGCCGCAAAGACCAGGTCATTTTGGTATTCGCAATGAAAGGTATAAGCTGGCCTTTTATTATGGCCAACCCCTGGATGTAATTTGGGCAGAACCCGCGGTTACCCAACCTGCTTGGGAGTTTTATGACCTGCAAAAAGACCCTATGGAGGTTAGAAATGCTTACAACGACCCTCAATATGCCCAAATCATCAAGCAGATGAAAGTGGAGTTGGAACGATTGCGGAAGGAAATAGGGGATACGGACCAACAATACCCGGAGATGGTGGACATCCTTAAAAACCATTGGGATTAGAAATGGGGCTGTATATACCCTTCCCCTTGGGACAAAAAGTTATTGACCCCTTAAATATGGTAACAGGCTACAATCCCGACATTAACTGCAGGTGCTTATCTTCGATTTCGGTGAGCTGATCTTCGGCCAGATTTAGATTGTTCCTTTGGGTTTGGGTTATCTGTGAGGTTTCCCAGTGGGCACCCAACACCCTTTCAACCCTTTCCGCTGCGCCTGGTAAGAAATACTGGAAACGCTTTCTTTTGGTCTCGTTGCCCAATAATTGATATTCCAATTGTTTCAATTGCAAGCGTTTTTCTTCCAAAGGCCTTAACTCCTCTTTGTGGTTGTTGGCAATCAAATTTTGCTTTGTTAGCTGTACCCTCTTTAATGCCTCCTTTAGTTCATCCTCCAATGCTTCAGCGCGCATGGCCAGTTTGGCGGCTTTTTCGTAAAACTCAAAACGGTCCGCCGCTGGTTTTTCCGGTGAAATAACCAATTCCGATACGTTGAACTCCCGGGAGGCCCCAAGTTCCATTAAATTTCCATTTTGATAGACCATTAACTGGGCGGTATATCTGCCATCGGGAACAAAGTTCAAAGTTCTGGAATACTTGGTATTTTCCGAAATTATCTTGGTTGACAAATCCCATTGAACTTCTTGAAACCCATTTCTATTGGACACGGGAATCATGGCCATATTTTGGCTGCTAGCGTTATTGATTCTAACAAAAAGCTGGATATTAGCTTCAAAATCTTCCTTTTGCAAAGCCTCTGCAGTGGGATACACGGTGTTTGATGATTGACTTTGCTTTCTTTTATCCGATAAGGAATTGAACTTTTTATTCAGAAAAAGCCTGATTTTAGCGCCATACTCTGGATTACTGCCACTGTACCGATCATCCCCAAAGGTTCCGTTTTTGGAATACCCTATATCACTTCTCCTAAAAAACTGCCATGCATCTTTAATGGGAAATAATTGGGAATCCTTCACATCATTTACGTTACGCAATGGGCTGTAATCATCAAGTACGTAAAAGCCCCTTCCAAAGGACGCGGCCACTAAATCGTTTTCCCTTTGTTGGATTTCCAAATCCCTGAAGGCAATAGTGGGCAATCCTCCTTTCATTTGTTCCCAATTACCACCGCCATTTGTGCTTGCAAAGAGTCCAAATTCGGTTGCGGCAAACAACAAATTTGAATCCACATGGTCTTCAACAATACACCATCCTGCGTGTGGGGTTTTAATACCTGTTGTAATAAGGGACCAAGACCTGCCCAAATCCATACTCTTCACAAAATAGGGACTAAAATCCCCTTCTTTATGGTTATTGAACACAGCATAAATGGTGTTGGTATTGTGGCCGGAAGCCAATACATCCGCCACATAGGCTTTTTTGGGCACACCTTTTATGCCATCTACAACACGCCAAGTGCTACCGCCATCTTCGGTAATTTGAATCAACCCATCATCGGTTCCTGCCACTAGCAATCCTTCCTTGATCGGAGATTCTGATAATGCCACTACGGTACCATAAGGGGAGGTAAATACATTTTTATATACCGCTTCTGGCGACCATATTTTACCCATTACTTTTCTATGGTTACGGTTTTCCCCGCGACTTAGGTCTCCACTTATGGGCTGCCAGCTATCGCCACGATCGTCACTTTTAAAGATTCGTTGTGCCGCATAGTACAGTCGCTTGGAATGATGTGGGCTCAGCACCAATGGAGCATCCCAATGCCAGCGCAATGGGTCGTCCGTAGGACGGGGCTGGGGCTGTATATCTATACGTTGGCCAGTTCGTTTGTCATATCGCACAATTCCAGCATACTGATATTGACCGTAGGCTATATTTGGATCTTCTGGATCTATCCGGGCTTGAAAACCATCTCCGCCAATCAACAATTTCCAATCGCTATTGCCAATACCATGCCTGGTGGTGTTTCTTACTGCCGCATAAAGCGTGGAATTGTCCTGGGTTCCCCCATATACATTGTAGAAAGGTTCGGCATTGTCCAATCCAACCCGGTAAAACTGGGTAATGGGAAGGTTGGAGTGATATTTCCATTTTTTTCCAAAATCCCAGCTTTCATAAATCCCTCCGTCCCCGCCTATCATCATATAGTTTGGATCTTTTGGGTCAAACAGCATTTCATGGATGTCACCGTGCACATGTTGCATATTGATTGGAGCAAAAGTTTTACCACCGTCTGCCGTATGATGAATCCGAACATCCATGGTATACACATGGTCAAAACGATTGGGATCGGGATAAATCTCACCGTAATACTGAGGGTCCACCACAGAATAATTACTCATCTTGGTCCAGTTTTCCCCGGCATCCGAAGAGCGATAAAATCCTCCGCTGTCTTTATCTTTTCCAGGAATTTGTGCATAAAGCACGTTGGATTTTTGGGGAGAAATGGCAAAAGCAGGTCTGCCCCAATCCGATGGAGGGAGTCCGGAGGTCAATTTTTTCCATGTGGCTCCACCATCCGTGGATTTATACATCGCGGTCTCTGGTCCACCTCCAATTAAAATGCCCACGTGACGCCTGCGCTGATAAGAAATAGCGTACATGGTATTTGAATCATTGGGGTCGAGGATTATATCGCTAATGCCTGTATTTTCACTAACCTTCAAAATAAGGTCCCAAACTTTGCCGCCATTTTGGCTTTTATATAGACCCCTGTCCCCTCCAGCTTTCCAAAGTGGCCCTTGGGCCGCTACATATACAACATCGCTATTATTGGGATCCACAACAATTTTACCAATATGTTCAGACAAGTTTAACCCCATATTGGTCCAGCTTGTTCCATAATCCGTACTCTTATAGACTCCATCTCCCCAGCCTACGGAACGTTGACTCTGGTTTTCACCGGTTCCCAGCCAAATCGTACCAGTATTATTTGGGTCGATGGCCAAACATCCCGTGGAAAACGATCCATGGTTCTCAAAAATGGGTGTCCACGTGGTACCATTGTTTACAGTTTTCCACACATTTCCTGAGGCAACAGCCACATACCAAGTACTCGAATCTTGTGGATCCTTCTCTATATCGGCAATTCTACCGGTCATGAATCCAGGACCTATATTTCTAAATGGGATATTTGTTATTACTTCTTTAGTAGCTTGGGCATTTCCCCAAAAAGCCATTAGCAACAGTTTTGCCAGGATAATCTTTTTCATCATGATGGTTACGCTTTGATTGCGATTAAAAGTAGCAATAGCGCAAAAATTACCAAACAAAATACCCTAAATGACCATACAATAGGTAATATATGGGAAGAGGAAGATAAAATTGAATCATCGTACCATAGATTGCCAATGTTATATAGTTTGAAAACAAAACAAGCAATTGAATTTTTGGGGTGGGTTAAAACCCAAATAAGAGAAATAGAATAGCATCCGTTTTACCACCAACATTTTCCTTGATTTTTGCAAAGGCAATATTGATTTGCCTCTCAATGGTGTTTTTGGAGAGATTTAGATAATCGGATATTTCAATGTTGGTGAGGCCTTCCTTCTTGCTCAAAAGAAAGATTTCCTTGCATTTTGGAGGTAGTTCTTGGATGGCCTCCCGGACCAGGCCAATCAGTTTTTCCAAAGTGGCTTCGTCCTTATCTTCCACAATGCGGTCTAACTCTTCAATATACTTTTTCTCTAGGGCGGTCACCGATTGATTTTTCTTGTATTCATTGATGCATGCGTTGTAAACTGATTTATAGAGATAACTTTTGATGGAAAGACTGGAATTTAAATTGTCCCGTCTTTCCCAAACCTTTATGAATACATTTTGGACGATATCCTCCGAAATAGGGATATCGTTCATTAGGCTATTTGCATAAAGACACAACTTGTGGTGATAAGCATCCACCAAGTTGGCATACGCAAGCTCATTTCCTTTTTTCAACTGATGGATCAGGTCGGGGTTGTTGTTGAGGGAATTTATCATAACTGGAGTGGAACGTAGTTGGATTACTGGGCAATCAAATGCGTATCTGCATTCAAACAGGTGCTGCTTTTTTGGATTCAATAATTAAATATCCTGGAGAAAAAAGACTATGGATTTTATAAACGGACAACCAAGTGGCACCATCGTGGACTTTTTTCCACACCTTGTCTAAAGTTACACCCAAGCGCCAGGTACCTGTATATTTTGGATTCTTTTCTAAATCAGGGATTCTGAAGGTCGTTCGACTGCAACGAAAATTTGTGAAAAAGATATTGGCAATAGCGTCTTTAATGGCCTGGGCGTTTCCCCAAAAAGCCAGTGATAATGGTTTTATTTGATTTCTCTTTTTCATGCGACGATTACGCTATGAATGCAATTAAAATTAGCAATAGCGCAAAAATTACCAAAGAAAATACCCGGTTGGACCATATAATGGGTAATATTTAGGGATAGTCGGATAAAATTGAATTATGGGGCACCAAGTCCTAGATACTGAAAAGCCTTAGTTTGATACCTCAGGTTGGACCTATTACTTTCGATGTTTACCCTAATTGGTTGGATATCCACCTGCAACCCGTGGTAATCAATTAGGAATCCCAATTCCTCTATTTACCTCGTTCACGCCATCAACGATAAAGAAGCCAAAAAGGAATTTTTTTGAGGAGATCTTAAAAAAAATGCCAAAAAATTGGTGGTATGGCAAAATTGCTTTGTAATGGTTAAAAGAGGCTTTGGTATATCGAAGATGAAGAACACAGAAAAACTCATAATAAAATATCTGACCAACTCTATTTCAAAAGAGGAATGGGACGAGCTGAACAAGTGGTTTGAGAATGCCGCGGATACCAAAAATTTCGCTGAGTACATAAAAGTAAACTACGCAATTGACGATATAATGAGTGAGTTCAACACGGAAAAGACCAAGCAAACCATTTTGGAGAAAATAAAGAAGGACAAACGCAATATTGTGACCTTAAGAATTATCAGGGCCATAAAGTATGCGGCCATTCTTCTTCTTTTGATAGGAGTTGGCTACACCTATCAACAAGGATATTTTACCAAAGGGTTTGATGAATCCAAGGTAATCGATGCTCCCAATGAAGATACCATTGTGCTGGAACACGAAGATGGAAACCTGGAGATCATCTCAGAGGGCGAAGTTGTCGACTTGGTGAACTCAAAAGGAAAAGTCATAGGAAAGCAACAGGGCAATAGATTGATTTATAAAGATCAAGAAGAAGCTGAAGAAACTGCTACAGAGGAGTTGGTCTACAATCAATTGACCGTCCCCTACGGGAAAAGATTTGAATTGGAACTTTCCGATGGGACCATCGCACATCTCAATGCGGGTTCCTCCTTGAAATACCCCATTCGTTTTTTGAACGAGGGGAATAGGGAGGTTTTCTTGGTAGGTGAAGCTTATTTGGATGTCACCAAGGACACCAGTAGACCATTTTTGATTAGTACTTCAAACCAATTGGATATTCAGGTATTGGGCACGCAGTTCAACGTTTCCAATTATCCAGAGGATGCCACCACCGAGGTGGTATTGGTAGAAGGTTCAGTGGGACTTCAAGTGAATGAGGATGACAATATCACGGTTCTTGAGCCAGGTTTTAAGGGGAGTTTTGACAGAGAACATGGATTCATATCCACCACACCCGTGATCACCAACATTTATACCTCTTGGGTAAAGGGAGACCTGGTATTTAGGGGAATGAGTCTGGATAACATTTTAAAAAAATTGGAAAGGCACTATAACGTGGCCATCACCAACCACAATGCTGAATTTTCACAAAAGAAGTTCAACGCAAATTTTGGGAACGAACCCATAGAGGTAGTGCTGAACTATTTCAAGAACATTTACGGAATTGACTACTCCATTAACGATAACAAAATCATACTCAACTAACTTAATTAAACCAAACCGCCAATGAAGTAAACTAACTAATTCAAAACTATTGGACTTATAGAAAAGTCTATTGTTCGCCTTACAAAAAGAAAAATCGGAAAATGCGCTAACACTTCCCGATTTGGATAAGGTGATTAGACTAAAAGTTAACCACATTAATACACTATAAAATTATGAAAAATCTTCTGAAACAATCGGAGGGCCATACTCCGTTGTTCAAATTTGATTTAAAAATGAGAATTAGCGTTCTTTTACTGTTGACCAGCATGTTTGCTTTGCATGCCAACGAAGGCTATTCTCAACGTACTAAGGTCACTTTGGATTTGGAGAACATCACCGTGGAGCGACTTATAGACGTGATTGAGGATAAGACGGAATTCAGGTTCCTATACCTTCTTGAGGATGTCAATTTAAAGCGGATCGTGTCCGTTAAGGCAAAACGTGCAAAAGTCAATTCCATTCTAGACCGTGTTTTTTCGAATACAGAAACAAAATATCAAATTCACGACAGACAGATATCCCTAATAAAACGGGATGATCCAGAAATCAAGGCAAAGGCACCGCCTCAGATTTCCCTCCATGGAATGGTAACTGACGAATATGGAGATCCCTTACCCGGAGTGAATGTTATCATCAAAGGGACCAATGAAGGCGTTGTAGCCGATTTTGACGGGAAATTCCTTATTGAAGTGGAATCTGGGAAGACTTTGGTATTCTCCTATTTGGGGATGAAGGACAAGGAAGTGGTCATTGGCAATCAAGCTTACATTGAAGTCATCATGGAAGAAGATGTTGCCTCCTTGCAGGAAGTGGTAGTGGAGGGGTATCGGACCGTGGCCAAAGAGAAATCCGTTATTTCCAGTGTTCAGGTAACCTCCGAAGCTTTGGAGGCCAGACCAAACGCGAGCTTTGTGCAATCCTTGTCCGGACAGATTGCCGGTTTGGACATTCAAACAGGTAGCGGACAGCCTGGGGCCAATTCCTTGGTACAGATCAGGGGTGTGAGCTCCATCAATGGTAATACGGAACCACTCTTTTTAATGGATGGGGTGCCGATCAACGAGGACAACTTTAGAAGTTTGAACCCCAACGATATTGAATCCATTTCCGTTATCAAAGATGCTGCAGGATCTTCCATATTTGGAAGTAGGGGAGCCAACGGGGTTATCGTGATCAAAACCAAAAGAGGAGCAAAAAACTCTCCCCTAAAAATTACATATACAGGTTCACAGGCATTTTCCAAATTGCAAAACCACGACTATGATTTTTTAACAGCTCCGGAATATCTGCGTTTTGAGCGCGATGTCCTAAACAGGGGCAGGGGTGTGGGAATGACCGATGAGGAAATTGATGCCACTCCAACAACGGATTGGGAGAATTTGTTCTTTAGGACCGGTTCTACACAAAACCATACCTTGACCTTTGCACAAGGAGGCGAAAACACTTCCAGTTTTACTTCCTTGGGGTATTTTAACCAAGAGGGTATTCTTAGGACTACTGGATTACAGCGATTTACCTTCAGAAATAACCTGAATGGCAGTTCTGCCAACGGTAAGTTCAATTACAATACAAGTTTTACCGCCAACTATTCCAAAAACAACGAGCCTACAGGTGTTGGAACTTTTGGGGTAACTACAAACCTACTTTACGGGGTAAACGCATCCCTTCCATACATTTCACCTGATGAATATATAGATGGGGCCGATTTGGCAAACAGAGGATTTTCCCTGGCCATTACTCCCCTTTACCTTATAGACAGGTTGAACAATTATGAGTATCTCGAGGAAGAACTGAAGGTTATTGCTGGATTTTCAGCCGATTATCAATTTACCAATGATCTAACGGCTACCATAAACATGGGAGTGGATTACGAGCACGTTACTTTTCAGGAAGTTGTACCACCCAATGCCTACCGCGCCCTTGTATTTGCCCAGCCGGGAAACAACACTCCAGGTTTTCAAAGCCAAGATACCAACAGGGATGTTTCCTTTAACAACAACCTGTCTTTGAACTACAACAAATCATTTGGCAGGCACACCGTGGATGCCACCATTTTCTCAGAGTACTTTAGGGCATTCCGAAGAGGATTTGGATTTTTTGCCAGGGGGTTGAACCCTAGGAATTTTGCCCCAGGGGATGATAGTGCCTTTATCAGCGACAATGCAGAAAACGACTTCTTCGTGGACGACGCCAATGCGTTTAGGGTTGATGCGGGCTTGTTCTCCTATTTTGGAAATGTGGATTATGATTATGATGGAAAGTACGGTCTTTCAGCTACCGTAAGACGAGACGCTTCCTATAGATTTTCAGCAACCAATAGATGGGGTACATTTTATTCCATCGGAGCTCGTTGGAACATTTCCAATGAAACCTTTATGGAAGATTCTGTATTTGATGACCTTAAGCTTAGGGTTTCCTATGGTACAACGGGTAACCAAAGAATCAACGGGGGTACCTATTTCTCATCTCCTGATCTATCAGAATCTTTTTACGCCACTAGCAGTACAGGTTACGGAAATGCAAATTCCTTGTTTTTAAGTCAGATTGGAAACAATACCTTAAAATGGGAAGAAGTGACCCAAGCAAACATAGGCCTGGACTTTCAAGTGTTCAACCGAAGGTTGAGGGGAAGTTTGGATGTATATCATAAAAAGACCGAAGATTTATTTCAGTTTACCCGGATTTCCGCGATCAACGGAACCACAGGTATCGATTCCAATACAGGCGATTTGACCAACAGGGGAATAGACTGGACTTTCCATTATGACCTGGTCCGCAACAAGGATGTGACCTTTACGCTGAACTTCGTTGGGAACTACAATGAAAATGAACTCAGCAACCTTCCGTCCGAAACCGGTGAAATTCTTGGTATCGGAAGAAATGGGGGCCGGATTTTTGAACAAAAGCTCGTGCGTTATGCAGGGGTGAACCCAGGTAATGGAAATCTGTTGTTTTTGGACATAGATGGCAATTTGACCGAAAATCCAAATCCAGATACAGATGCCGTTTGGACAGGTAAAAATGCAACTCCAGATGCCACGGGAAGTTTTGGTTTCAATTTTAACTACAAAGGGATTTATTTGGATACCCAATGGAGTTACGTTTTGGGGGTTGACAGACGCGATGTGATTTATTACGAGCTTATCAACAATGGGTTTGCCCTTACTAATTTCCAATTGTCCAGGGACATTCTCAACTACTGGACACCAGACAACCGTATTACGGACATTCCTAGTATAACATCCTCCAATGCTACCATATTGCGGGATACAAGTGACCGTTTTCTTAGCAGTTCTGATTTTTTAAGGCTACGCTTTTTGAACGTCGGGTACATTTTCCCCAAACAGTTTCTCAAAGGCACGGGTTTGACTAACCTCAAGATCTTTGGCTCCGCCGAAAACCTGGTGACCTTTTCTGAATGGCGCGGGTATGATGCCGAATCGCGTGTGACCGAGACAAGACAATATCCTACGCCAAGGATAATATCGCTGGGAATTGAAATAGGACTATAAAAAGAAAATCATGAAGAGAATAATAAAATATATATTTTGCCTGGCATTGTTCGCGGCATGCGAAGATGCCATAGATATAGACCAGGTCGGTCGAATTACTCCTGATGTAGCCTTTCAAAACTTACAAGACCTACAGGATGGTTTAATAGGAGTTTACACAAAATATGATCTAGTTCAGGATATTGCACATTCATCCACCTTTACCGATGAGCTTTCCGTTGGATTTATCAGCGGGGGACAAAGGGTGGGCGATTACCAATTTATCCTTGATGCCACCTCTTTGGCCGCCTTTACTTTTTGGCAGCGGGGTTACGAGGAAATCAATGAAGGGACCAGACTTATTCTGGCCGCTGAATCTGTTCCCTTGGAGGCAGGGGAGCAAAGTGCCTATGACAATATTCTGGGACAACTTTATGCGCTTAGGGCCTATTCCCATTTCAAACTGTTGTCGTACTACTCTACGGATTTGACCGATGACAGTGCTCTTGGAGTAATTGCAGTGGACTTTGTGCCCAGTATTGATGATACATTTCCCAGAAATACCAACGGGGAAGTCTTTGCCCTAATAGAAACCGATTTGGACAGGGCTGAGAGCCTTTTGGAAGATCAGGGCAACATTACCTTCGTTTCCAGGGATTTTGTGACTGCCCTTAGGGCCAGAATGGCCACATATCGAGGACAATATGGAATGGCTGCCAACTATGCCCAACAGTTGTTGGACAGATATCCTATTGCCACTAGGGAGCAATACACCAATATGTTTTTGGACACGGACAACACTGAGGTCATCTTCAAGTTGGAACGAACCAGGGGCGATGTATTTGACCGTGCCGGAAACGGAGTGTCCAATATGGCAAGCCAAAGTAGGGCAGGGGCCAAATTTGCCTTTACCAATGAAACCATTAATGGAGGACCGTTCTTTGAAATAGGGAGGTCCCTGTTCAATTTATTTGACGAGGCCGATGTTCGGTTCAATGTGAACGTGGGCCCAGAGTCGATAATTTCTCCAGATTATCAAAATGCCGAAGATTTTGAGAACGAGGATATCTTACTTGTCTACAAATACCCTGGATCGGAAACCCAACCTTTGATGAACGATATAAAAGTGTTCCGATCGGCCGAAATGCTGTTGATTTTGGCAGAGGCCGCCGCAGATAATGGAAACTTCAACGGTGCTACCAATTCCACAGCAGCCCATATCAAGCAGTTGCGCGATGCAAGATTTGGAAGTGATCAACCCTTGCCTTCGTACGCAAATGAAACGGAGGCCTTTGCCGCCATTTTGGATGAACGCAGAGTGGAACTGGCTTTTGAAGGACATAGATTTCATGATTTAAAGCGATTGGGCACCCGTGCCAACCAAGGTGTATTACGTGACCCTTTGGATTGCAATGCCATTGGGGTAAATGGAGCGTGTTCCCTGCCTGCTTCAGACCACAGGTTCACCCTGCCAATTCCACAGGCAGAGTTGATTGCCAACCCCAACTTACGTGAACAACAAAACCCTGGCTATTAACCTTAAAAATTGTGTCATGAAAAAATATATAATCAGTTTTATAGCGGCCTGCACCTTACTGGTGTCCTGCGAGCAGGATAGATTGATATTCGATCAGAACCAAACCTTTGTCAAGTTTGAGCAATCCAACGTGGACCTGCCCATTATCATCGACGGCACTGGCTCTATCGAGGTCACTGTCAATGTGAGTAGCATCAGCAACTCGGAGCGATCTATAGATCTTGAAATAATTCAAGAAGAGACCACCGCGGAGGCAGCATCCTATACCGTTGGGTCACTTGTAGTACCGGCAAATTCATATAGCGGCACCCTTACTATTGATGGGGTTGACAATAATGTGACCACAGAACCAAAAACCTTGGTGGTGGGCGTGCCCAACAATGCGGATTTTGCCAGCGATAGAAATTTGACCATCAGCATATTTCAAGTATGCCCAGTGGATGAAGCCCTCTTTACCGGTATGTACTTGATCGAGGAAATTGTGGCAGTGCCTTTTGGCCCCGGATTGCAATCAGGTGATGTGGTGGAGATTACGGCAAATGGATTAACCAGGACATTCAACAGTATCAATTTTCCAAATTTTTGCAGCGTCCCGATTCCATTTTCGTTTAATCTGGTTTGTAACGAATTTGTGGTACCGCTTCAGGATACAAACTGTCATTGTGGGGATGGAACCAACTATTGGGGCCCAAGCACCATAGGAAATACCACCTATGACATTACGGACGACTCGGTATTTGAGGTGAACTTCACAAATGATGTACAATCCAATTGCGCATCGCCCACACAGACCACCTATAGGTTTACGAAACAATAGTAAAATAGGGAACATGTTTGAGCACTCTTTTTTGCTAACGAGCTATCTAGCGTTTTCAATTCTATTTAAGTTAAAACCAGTTAGTTAGATTTGAGTTAGTTGTTTGGGTTAAAGCGCAGGTTTTCTGCGCTTTTTCTCCGACTAAACAAAAGTGGCCATAATTATTCAAGGTATTTACGAACAGTATTGACAACTTAAAATGGAAAAAAACCACATAAAGCGCCAAATCATTTTTGCTATACTGATGTTAATGGCAATGGCCCCCTTACACGGTCAGGATATTACCAATGAGGATTATAAGAGGGCGGTAGGTTATATGTACGCAAACTACAACAACAAAAAGGTGTACAATTTGAACCCCCAAATAAATTGGTACAAAGACCATTCAGGATTTTGGTATGTTGATTATGGAGAAGACGGTAACTTTTATAAATCGTTGCAGTTAAAGACAAACAAAATTGACTTGTTGTTTGATCATGAAAAAGTGGCAAAGGCTATTAAAAAGCTCTCCGGGGAGGAAGTGGATGCCCAAAAGTTGGAGCTTTATGGTATTGACAAACACGAAAATGGAAAACTTTCCTTTAGCCATAAAGGAACATCCTATATTCTTGATGTAACGAGCTACTCGTTGAAGAAACAGGAAGAAAAGGAAGAGGAGGCGGACGAATTTGAATCCAAATCCCCAGACGGAAAATGGATTGCCTTTGCCAAAAACTATAATCTTTACATAAGGTCTACCACAACTGATCAGGAATTTCAGCTGAGCACTGACGGAAGAAAAGACTATGAATATGGATCGTGGTACGGTTGGTATGATAAAATGGAGGGGGAAAATGGCGAACGCCCCAAACGTTTTGCAGTAAACTGGTCACCAGACTCCAAATGGATTGCCACAAACGTTGTGGATTTACAAGGTGCCGAAAAAATGTATCTATTGGATTATAGTATCGATTCGTTGTATCGGCCCAAACTACTTTCCTACTATAGGGGCTCTCCGGGAGATACAACCATGGTACACTTAAAACCGGTATTTTTTAATGTGGAGCATAAAAGAGAGGTGAAGACCAAGCTTCCAAAAGGCACCCATATCAATTCGGTCTCAGTGGAATGGTCTGCTGAACCCGGGGTTGCATTGGCATATTATCAGGAGCGTGGTTTTAAAAAGGCTTACCTAAAGCAAGTAAACCTTAATACCAATACGGAACGCACTTTGGTAAGCGAGAACAGCAATACCAATATTGATAATTTTGACTACAGCTACCTCAAGAAACAACAAAAAATCGCATTTCTTTCCGAGAGAAGTGGATGGAGACAGCTGTACCTTCATGACCTATTGACCAATAAAACAGTCCCGCTTACCAATGGGAACTATTATATATCAGATGTAGAACATATTGATGAAACAAATGGGACCATTTACTTTTTGGCCAATGGAAAGGAAACTGGGAACAATCCCTATCACAACCAGTTATACAAGGTAAACTTTAAAGGGAAGGTCTCCGCATTGACACCAGAACTGGTGAACCATGACATTTCATTTTCAGATGACGGAAAGTATTTCGTGGATAGTTATTCCACAGTGAACACACCAACTGTAACAGTATTGAGAGGTTCCAAATCGGGCAAAATCATCAAACAGATCACGGCAGCCAACATAACCCAAGCAGTAGCTGAAGGATGGCACGCGCCGGAAACTTTTGAATTGACTGCCAAAGATGGTAAAACCACCATTTATGGTGCCATTTGGAAACCGACAAACTTTGACCCCTCCAAATCCTATCCCATCATTGACCATACCTATACAGGGCCTCATACACATATGTTCCCAGAAAGATTTTCCAGTGCGTTCCGAAACCAGGCGTTGGCCGAGTTGGGTTTTATAGTAATGTCCGTGGATGGTTTGGGAACCTCCAAGAGGTCCAAGACGTTTCATGATCATTCCTACAAGAACATGGGCGACAATTTAAGGGATCATGTACTGGCCATTGAACATTTGGGGGCTAAATACCCATGGATTGATACAGATAAAGTTGGAATTTTTGGACATTCGGCCGGTGGATTTGATACAGGAAGGGCCATGTTGGCGTTCCCCGAAACGTACAAAGTTGGGGTGGCTAGCTCCGCTGATCACGATTTTAGGATGGAAAAGGCCTGGTGGCCGGAAATGTATCAAGGATGGCCAGTGGACTCCACCTATCATAAAGTGTCGAACATCACCAACGCCAAAAATTTAAAAGGCAAATTATTGTTGGTGCATGGCGGGGTGGATGACAATGTAAATCCTTCTGCAACATTTAAACTTGCTGAGGCATTGATCAATGAGGACAAGGAGTTCGATCTCTTGATAATGCCAAGTCAAAGACATGGCTACAGCGGAAAACACAGCTACTATTTTATCAAAAAGCGATGGAATTATTTCATTGAACATTTGAAAGGGGAAACTCCAATTTGGGATTTTGAATGGTAGCTATGCCTAATGATCGTGCGCATTGCACTTCCTATTGGGGCGAAGTAGAATAAAATTTGAAGCTATGAAAATTAAAACCATACTATTTCTATTACTATTGGGTCAGACGGTTTTTCTACAAGAACTAGCATCCCAAATTAAATGCGGTACTTCAGAAGTACACAGGGCGTATTTCAACAAGAATGCCGCAGCACATCTGGAATACAAGAATTTCAACAAAAATTCCAAAACACAAAAAGCAGCGGATGGTTCCACTTCCTATCAAATCCCGGTGGTCTTCCATGTGTACGGCACATCGTTTAACGGAAATTCTGTCAATGACGCCTTGATCCAGGCCGCATTGGACGATTTGAACAAGGACTTTCAAGGGTTGAATGATGATTTTGGTACCGTGAACAGTTTGTTCTCAGACATAAAACAGTCTTTGAACATCACATTTCGGTTGGCTAAAATAGACCCGGATGGGAATGAGACCACTGGTATTGTGTATTATCCGGAAAAGAGTGGATTTGGGAATGCCAACAGCAGTGATGCACAAATCATGGAAGATGCTTGGGACAATTACAAGTACATGAACGTATACATCCAAAATGACCTGTATGACGACGGGGTTACCAATAATTCTGGTGTGGCTTGGTATCCCATCAGCAATATGTCTGATAACAATTTGGCTCGGGTGGTCTATAATGGGGCTTATTTGGCCACCAATACCAACAAGGAATTTGCCTCAACCCTCACCCATGAATTTGGACATTGGCTCAATTTAATACACACATTTGAAGGAGGTTGTGATGGAACCGATGAAGTTGATGATACCCCAAAAGAGGACGGAGAGCACGACTTAAAATGTTCCATGGGCACCAACTGTGATGGCGATTTTGTAAACACCGAAAATTATATGGGCTACAACGGTGCGTCAGGCTGTTATAAAATGTTTACCCAGGGTCAGGTAGATCGTATGCTCGCCGCCCTGCAACATCCGGCCAGAATAACCCTGTGGCAGACCCAAAATTTGCTCGATACCGGTTTGTTGCTCCCTATGGAAGACAATGTACATCCGGAAATCACCATTAACGAACCGGCGGCCAATTCTAGCTTCGAGGAACAGATTCCGATTGTTGTAACTACTTCGGTAACCGACTTAAATGGTTCGGATGATATAGATAAAGTGGAATTCTATAGGGATGATGTGCTGATTGAAACTGTGGATTTATTTCCCTTTGAGGCCACCCTGTCCAATATACCATTGGGAGAACATGTTATTCGGGTGATTGCCTATGATTTTGGTGGATTGACGGGCTCCGCGGAAGTTTCCATAACCATTATTCCCATCATCAATTTTCCTGAAATTACCTGGATTTCCTCAAATACCGTATACGCCGGTAACAATTTACAGTTTGCTACAGGTGAAACCTCCAGGAGGATAGAGATCAAGGCTATTATTGATACCCATGATATTGTGGTAAAAGGACCGGATTTTGAACAGTCGTACACCACCTCCCTGGAAGAAACCTTGGTCATCGACAATTTAGAACAAGGAACTTGGACAGTAGAAATTCCAAGTCTGAACAAAAAAACCTCCAAAACCATTAATTGATGAAAAAGATTGTCTTGATCATACTGGCCTTTTCGATAGTGAATTCCTGTAGCAAGGATGAGGACCCCGCTCCTTTGGCAACCCCTTCTTTGGATTGGGCCCCTTCTTCAGTGAACTCAAATACTTTGGAGATTTCAATTACAATTGACTCCCCAGAAGGTTTACCAGAAGGTACCCTGGAGTTTTCTGTGGATGGAAATCGGGTAAATACCTACCAACCCAATAAGGGAACAAGTACCTATAACACCGCTTATACCTTTGATGACCTTGAGACCCACACGGCAAAGCTGTCCTATCTGTTCAGTGATGGTCGATCTAGCGTGGACAAAACCATCAGTATCAAAAAATCAGTGCAGCAGGTCACCCAGAAATCTTCAAAAAGTGATTGGATGGATTTATAATTTCCATTTCCTGCCCTGTTAGGGTACAATGGAAAATCTTTGATTCCAAAAAATTGTACATTGTACGAGGAGAACCAAAAACATGCTTCGTATCAACCTCCATATTGTTTGCGTATTCCTATTCAGAGCCTGTATCGTCGTGGCCCAAGAGGGGAATTTTCAGCAGGAATTGAGGAATCTTAATGGGAAGGAGTATTTCCACCGGGCCAATACCGTTGTGGAGCAAAATCTTGACGGGGCAATTAACGATGCCGGGGATTTAGTTGACGAAATCTTGGCAAACCCTACCATCTCCAATTATCCTGAAGAGCAAGCGCAAGCCCATTACCTAAAAGGCAAGATCTTATCCATTCACGGAAACTATGATAAGGCCTATGGGTTTCTTGAAAAAGCTATTTCACTATACAAGGAGCATAACGATGAAGCCGGAATAGCCAAATGTTACCTGGCCATTGGGGTAGCCTATACCTACCAAGGGCAAAAGGATAAGGCCTTTTCCGCATTGGACAAAAGTGTTATCATTTTTATCCACTTGGAAGATGAAGCCGGGATAGCAAATAGTTGGCATGAAATGGGCCACTTTCATTACGTTTTTGGCGATGACCCAAAAGCGCTGGATTATTTAAAAAAAGCGCTGGATCTGCAAGAGGAGTTGGATGATAAAAAAGGGGTTTCCAACAGTTTCTTTAGAATGGGATTGGCACAGTTGTCATCAGACAGGGGCGAAGCCTTAAAACTATTGGACCAAAGTAGGCAACTTAAAGAACAGATAGATGACCAAAGAGGGCTGGCCAAAGTAAACAATTCCCTAGGGGTATTAAATGAGGAAAATGGGAATTACACCACAGCACTGGACTATTACAGGCAAAGTTTGGCCGCCAACAAAAAATACAACGACAAGCGCGTGGCCTCCATTATCTATAACAATCTGGGCATTGTCTTTTTGGACCTAAGTAAAATGGACAGCTCCGTGGTGTATCACAACAAGGCCCTTAAACTTAGAAGGGAGCTGGGCAATGATAGAGGTGTTGTGCAATCCTTGGTCAATATTGGGGAGGTGTATCAGGTACAAGAAGATTTGGAAAATGGAATTGAGTATTTTCATAGGGCCAGGGTGTTGAGCGGTAGCAATGACCAACAACCCCTAATGCCCTATATCAGTGAAAAAATTGGGGAAATCCATCTAGCCCAAAACACCTTGGATAGTGCCGATGTGTATTTAAATAGGGCCTTGGTCCAGAAGCAGGAGGAAGGAAACTACACTGGCCTGGGGAGTACGTATAAAAACCTTTCCTTTTTGGCAGAAAAACGCGGGGATTACCGGAAGTCGCTGGAGCTTTTTAAACAATACAAAACAGTCCAGGATAGTGTTACCCTAAATCGTAAAAACCGGGAACTGGCCGAAATTCAAATCAAATACGATACCGCTAAACAGGAACAGGAAATAAATGCCCTCCAACAAGAGAACAGGTCCCGCAGATTATGGCAAAACATCTATGCCTTGGGTGCCCTTTTGGCATTGATAATGGCAGGTTTCGTGTTTCAATTCTTTAGGTTCCGAAGCAAAAAGAATCAGGAATTACTGTTGATCAAGGAAAAACAACGACAACAACTGGAAGAGGTCAATCAACTAAAAACCAGGTTTTTCCATAACATATCCCATGAATTCCGTACACCCCTGACCCTCATTTTGGGCCCTTTGGAACAATTGAGGAAAACGGTGGGGGATGAAGCGCAGTCCACGGTGCAAATGATTGAAAGAAATGGCAAACGTTTATTAAAGCTTATCAACCAACTGTTGGACCTTTCCAAGATTGAAGGCGGGAATATCAAACTAAAGGCTTCGTACACCAACATTGTTCCCTTACTGCAGGGTTGGGTAAATGCTTTTCATTCCATGGCCGAACTAAAAGGGGTTGAATTGATCCTGAATCTTAAAAAGGAGTCAAGCTTTCTATATGTGGACCAGGAAAAACTGGAGGAAATCGTTACAAATTTGTTGTCCAATGCCTTGAAGTTCACGCCTGGAAACGGAAAAGTCACTGTGGATATTGATGAAGGGGAAGACGATATATCCATATCGATCAAGGATTCCGGTCAGGGCATTCCCCAAGAGGAGCTTGAACATATCTTCAATCGATTTTATCAAGCATCCAACACAAATTCAGATACTATCGTTGGCACTGGAATTGGGCTGTCTTTGGTGAAAGAGCTTGTAGAACTGCACAAAGGTTCCATTAAAGTGGAAAGTGAACTGGAAAAAGGAAGTGTCTTTACGGTTGTGCTGCCCAAAGGCAAAAAACACTTAACCGAAGACGAGATAGTGGCCATTGCCCCCACCGTTAAGGAGCCTGTTGAGCAGAAATTGCCGGACACCCTTCCTGTCGAAGAAATTCCAAGCGCTGAAGCCGATGAATCACCCATCCTACTAATAATTGAAGACAACACGGACCTACGGGCTTATATCAAAAGCATTTTGGGAGATCAATACCACATCAAAGAAGCCAAGGATGGTGAGGAGGGCATCGCCCAGGCATTGGATTTAATTCCGGATATCATCATTAGCGATTTGATGATGCCCAAAAAAGACGGACTGGAAGTCAGTAAAACCCTAAAAGAAGATGTACGCACCAGCCATATTCCCATAATTTTGCTAACGGCTAGGTCCTCAAAAGCGGATAAAATAGAGGGGTTAAAAAGCATGGCCGATGATTACTTGACCAAACCCTTCAACAATGAGGAACTTCTGGTGCGCATACATAACCTGGTTACAGTCAGACAGAAAATGCAGGAACACTTTTCAGCGGGTGATATATTAAAACCTAAAAAAGTGACCTTAAATTCGATTGACCAGGATTTTATGAAAAAGGTGGCCGAAGTTTTGGAGGCTGAAATGGCCAATGATCAATTTGGCGTTGTTGAGCTGGCAGATGCCGTTGCTTTGAGCAGGTCACAACTTTTCCGGAAAATAAAGGCCATCACCAATCGCACTCCCATTGAATTTATAAGAACCTTCAGATTGCATCGTGCCATGGACATGCTACAACAGAGGAGCGGTACAGTGGCCGAAATTGCCTATAGTGTCGGTTTTCAAAATCCATCCTATTTTTCCAAGTGTTTCCAAGAAGAATTTGGCACTTTACCAAGCAGCATTTCCCAAAAGGAACAATAGCGGTAAACCACTCCTAGAAAGTCCGTTTGCAACTTCTGTGGCATCATTTGCAACATTCCTGTTATATCTGATAGATCCTTAGTAAGCAAGTATTTACCATGCAACAAATCCGTGTTTTAATGACACCGGGGTGGTTGGGTACAGGTGCCGATGAGTGATACGTTTGCGGTGTTAATCTTTAAATCTATAATTATGATAACGCCTTGGGAAATTTTAATGGACCCAGTATCCATCGCCATATTGGCCATGTATGCTTTATTAATGATTTGGGAAGCGGTTTTTCCTGCCCAGGAATTACCCAAAGTCAAATTCTGGAAATTAAGGGGAATGGCGGCCTTTGCCTTTTTCTTCTTTCTTTCGTCGTATTTGCCCCTATTTATTGATCCTTACTTAGAGCCTTACCGCTTGTTCGACCTTACCAATTTAACTACGGTAATTGGAGGGCTGGTAGGAGTTTGTTTGTACGAATTTGGGGTATATGTATGGCACAGGGCCATGCACAATTCCGATTTTTTATGGAGAACCTTTCACCAAATGCACCACAGTGCGGAACGATTGGATACCTACGGGGCTTTCTACTTCAGCCCCATGGATATGATTGGTTGGACCGTGTTGGGAAGTATCTGTTTTGCACTTTTGGTGGGCTTATCGCCCCAGGCCATTACCGTGACCTTGTTGGTGACCAATTTTATGGGGATGTTCCAGCATGCCAATATCAAAACTGCTCCTTGGTTGGGGTATATCATTCAGCGGCCGGAAAGTCACACGGTTCATCATGCACAAGGAATACACAAATACAACTATTCCGATCTGCCCATTTTTGATATCCTCTTCGGCACCTTTAAAAACCCTGAAAACTATGAATATAGAACAGGTTTGTTCCATGGTGCATCCGCGAAGGTGTTGGACATGCTCTGTTTTAAAGACCTGATCAAGGAGCGACAGAAAAAAAAGGCTAAAAAGATGGCCGCTAAATCCATAAATAAAGCGTTGGCACTTCTTCTATTGATGTCCTTGTCCATTGGATGTAGCAAAGACGATGGTATTTCCGTAACAGAACCGGTGGTGGAGGCTCCAAGTCCTGTGGAGCCTGTTGCCAAACCAAAATTGGGGGAGGTTTCCCCCCTTTTTGGACCAAAAGGAACTATGGTGGACATTCAAGGGGAAAACTTTGGTGATGATGAGTCTGAAGTTTCAGTTTTCTTCAATGACATGAAGGCCGAGGGAGTCTTTCTCACAGATAACTTTATTGAGGTTCCTGTTCCCCCAAGGGCCTATAGCGGAAACATTAAAGTGGAGCTAAAGGATACTGTTCTGGTGGGCCCAATGTTTGAATACATTCTTTCCGATACCATTGTGAACACTTTGGCAGGCTCACAAGGAGGCAATGCTGATGGTTTAGGAGCAGCGGGGAAATTTTTCCAACCTACCGGAATTGCCTTGGACGCTGAGGGCAATGCCTATGTTGCGGATCAAGGGAACCACCGAATTAGAAAAATTACCCCGGATGGGGAGGTAACCACCTATGCCGGTGGGGAACAGGGTGCTCTGGATGGCCCAGCGTTAGAGGCCAAATTCAATGCCCCATGGGATGTGGATGTTGACGCTGCAGGCAATGTCTACGTGGCTGATTCCCAAAACAACAGAATCAGAAAAATTAGTCCGGACGGTGTGGTAATCACCTTGGCAGGAAGTCAACCAGGAGATTTGGATGGTGAGGGAATGGATGCCCAATTTAATAACCCCATGGGCGTTGCGGTAACACCAGATGGAATTGTATATGTGGCCGATTCCAATAACAAACACATCAGAAAAATAGATCGGGAGGGCAAAGTGACCACCTTTCCAGGCGCCTATGGTGCAGTTACCGGAATAGCCACGGATACGGATGGTTTTGTCTATATCGTTACATTCAATACACACTCGGTATGGAAGATTGATTTTGACAATGCAGAGAGTGAATTGATGGCCGGCAACAATGGTGAAGGGGATATTGATGGAACAATTGGGACTGCATTTAGCTTCCCAAAGGATGTGGCTGTGGATGCACAAGGGAATCTGTATGTAACAGATGACGGGAACAACAAAATCCGAATGATCAATACAGAAGGTAGGGTAAGCACCTATGCCGGGGGCAACTTTGGGTCCAAAGACGGTCCGGTAGCCACCGCAGAATTGAAACATCCATTTGGGTTGACCGTATCACCAGAAGGGATAGTCTATGTAGCGGATTCTGGAAATCACCGAATTAGGACAATCACACAAGAATAGATAGCATGAAAACAATAAAGCGGGTAAGTGTACTACTTACGCTTGCCATGATCGTAGTAAACTGTAGCAAAGACAGTGCGATTGAGCCTATTCCAACAGAAACAGGAGAAGAAACCAAAATACCATCGGTATCCTCAATAAGCCCGTCAAATGGCCCTAAAGGGACCATCGTGACCCTAAATGGTGAAAACTTTGGTACGGACCTATTTACCTTAAACGTATATTTCAACGAAACTAAAGGGGAAATACAAACCATCTCAGACACGCAAGTTACGGTTGCAGTGCCCCCGCTATCGCCTTCTGCTTCTGGAGCAGGTATTGTTTCCGTAAAAAAGAACAATATAACGGTGGATGGACCGGAGTATATATATCTTTCCACAGGTGCGGTAAGTACATTTTCCGGCAGTACCGTAGGCCATGCAGACGGTACCGGGGAACAAGTCCAATATAATAAACCTGTTGGCCTTGCCATGGACAACAACGGTTACTTATATGTTGCCGACGCTGCTAACCATAAAATTAGAAGAATTGCCAGCGACGGAGCCGTAATTACAATGGCAGGAAGTACAAAAGGAGATGAGGATGGGATTATTTCCACCGCAAAATTTGATACGCCCAGAAGCATTGCAGTAAACAATTTTGGTACCATTTACATTGCCGATTTTCAAAATCACAAAATCAAAAAAATCACAGATGTGGGTGTGGTGGTCACGGTGGCCGGCAGCACAGATGGTTATCAGGACGGACAAGGGGGAGATGCCCAATTTTCTTACCCGGAGGACATTGCCTTGGACGCTGAGGGAAATATTTATGTGGCGGACGGTTATAACAACAGAATCCGAAAAATAGAACCCAACGGCATGGTTACCACTTGGGCCGGAGGTGAAGAGGGATATGTTGATGGCCCTAGGGAAATGGCCCAATTCTATTATCCATCTGGAATTACCTTTGATCAAGATGGCAATATGTATGTGGTGGACGAAGGAAATCATAAGATTCGGAAAATAACCCCTGACGGAATGGTGACCACATTGGCAGGTAGTGGAATAGGCAATGCGGATGGATTTGGATTAGAAGCGGAATTTCAGTATCCATCCAGAATTGCAGCCGACAAATTCGGAAATGTGTACGTGACCGACTTGTTCAATTTTAATGTTCGCAAAATAAGCGCAGAGGGATTTGTCAGCACCTTGGCGGGAGGTAGTCAAGGAGATGCGGATGGTGAAGGTGAAGAAGCCCAGTTCAATGGCCATCAAGGTATTTTGGTCAATGAAAGAGGGGAGTTGTTCGTAGCCGATTCCCAGAACCATAGAATCCGTAAAATCACCCAGGAGTAATACTCCCACCAAAAGGATTTGCCATGAATTTGATTTTCTGGGTGTTATTGGTTTTATTGATGAAAACCGATGGGGCAATTATCGTTCCCCTGGACACCATATTATCCTATGTGTTGCACATTTGGAACGGAGTGAATTTAATGTTGGTGGGTTATTTGTCATACCTCTCCATTAGGGATATTGGAAAAGTAAAATTCAAAGCAAAGTACTATGATTTATCTTTTGATAGGCCAGAAGGGAAGCGGTAAATCCTTTATCGGCGAACTAATGGAAGCACATTTTGGTTTGAAATTTATCCGTGTGGAAGATTGGGCCAAAAGCATCAAAAAGGGGAGGGCCTTGGATGATGATACGTACCTCAAGGAGGTTTTTGACACCATTGAAAAAGGTATTCGCAGTGCAATGAAAGAGCATGAGAACCTAGTATTTGAATCAACCGGCCTAACCGAACATTTTGACCAAATGCTAACCAATCTCCAAACGGATTTTATGGTGGTGACCATTGGTGTGATTGCGGACCCCAAAACCTGTTTGGAACGGGTTAGATCCAGAGATCAATCCATTCATATAGAAGTTAACGGGCAACAACTTAAAGAGCTCAATAAAGCCATTAGGGATAAAAACGTACCTACAGCGTTTCGTATTGATAATCGAGGGAAATCCCCTGAAGAATTAAGAGAACAACTTACCCACATTTTGGCGGAAACCAGGCGTTAAGTCCTAGTTGAACACAGAAAAGTGGTATACAATGGTGAAAATCCCAGGAATTCACCACAAACAAATTATGTAACAAAATAAGAATCGATCATGAAAACAGATATTATATTAACAGATGGTGGTTTGGAAACCGATATGATCTTTAACCATTGCATGGAGTTGGAGCATTTTGCTGCTTTTCCCTTGGTGGAAAATGATGGTCACAAAAAAGTCTTGGAAAGGTATTACCGGGAGTATATGGAGCTGTCCAAAAGGTACGGAACAGGCTTTATTTTGGAGAGTCCTACTTGGAGGGCCAACTTGGACTGGGGAATCCAACTGGGCTATTCACGGGATGAGCTGATACTGTCCAATAAAAATGCAATTGCCTTAATGAAGGAATTACGGGAAGCCTATGTAAACTCCATTCCAGAAATATGGATCAGTGGTCAAATTGGGCCTCGAGGAGATGGATATCAAGTCGGGGAAGAGATGACAAGTTCGGAGGCGGCCAAGTATCATGAACTACAGGTCAAGGCCTTTAAGGAGGCGGGGGCGGATATGGTAACGGCCATTACCATGACCTATTCTGAAGAGGCATTTGGGATAGTAAAGGCCGCCCAACTGTATGATGTGCCTGTGGTAATTTCATTTACGGTTGAAGTGGATGGAAGGCTTCCCAGTGGTGAAAGCTTGGAAGATGCCATAACAAAACTGGATAGGCAGAGCGACGGGTATCCGCTCTATTATATGATCAATTGTGCCCATCCCACCCATTTCGCACACTTGTTTGAAACCGATACTTTGTGGAAGAACAGGGTTCACGGACTGCGTGCCAACGCATCATGCAAGAGTCATGAAGAATTGGATGAGGCAACGGAACTTGACACGGGAAACAAAGAGGAATTGGGACGATGGCATACGCGCCTTCAAAAATTGCTGCCCAACCTTAAAGTGTTTGGAGGATGCTGTGGTACTGATGTATCCCACATTACGGAGATATGTAGGGAGCTAAAAAAGGGCAACAAACCGCTGTTTACTGAAACCGATATGCTACTGCCTATAAACGATACAACGATTGTTTCGTCAGTTGTAAAAGGATAGCTTGTGCAGGTGCTGTAGTAGATATGTCATACGGGAATTGATAAAGATGAAGGCAAATGATTTATTTTGAGGTATGCGCTCATATTCTTGGGATTTATTGATTGTTTTTTCATCTTTATTGTATATTTGCACCCGCAAAAAGGTCGCGTAGCTTCCCGAAAAACAAACTGGGACTGGCAGCTTCGCCACGCGACATGAAATAGCAAGGTCGCGTAGCTCAGCTGGATAGAGCATCTGCCTTCTAAGCAGACGGTCGAAGGTTCGAATCCTTCCGCGATCACACCCTTTAGGCCCCAGTGATACTGGGGTTTTTTGTTTCCTAGGTTGCCAAGAGGATTTAACTAAGGAATGGTTCGATTAATGACAATTGATTCTGATTACTCCAGTTGCTAATTTATAACCTCTAGGTAAACAGTTGCTTGCAAGCTTGAAACCCTGCTTCTAAGATCCCGTTGCTTTTCAAAGTTGACATGCGTAATTCTTCCAAAACTCCCTTTACTTTCCAATTCATATAACACCTTAAGAATTGAACTGTAGCTGCCTTCCAGGGTAAAGATCTGCGTTTTCAGTTCTGTGTTATTATCCTGTACAATATGCGGGGCATTAAATACAATTATTTTTAACCCGTTGTCCTCACTTTTTTTATTTAAAACCCTCAGTAGATTGTTTTGCATGGAGGTGTCATCCAAATGTAAACTGCTTAGTTCCAAGTCCAGACGTTGCTCCTTTATGGCGAGTTGGGAAACTTGTTGGTTGATATTCATATGTACCCCATGTTGCTTCTGGGATGCCAGAAGTTGACTTTTGAGTGCCAGAGTGTTTTTCACCGCCAGGAAATAGCATACAAGGAACATCGCAAGAATACCGCCAATCAGATATTTATTCCGTTTATTCAGCTTCATCCAAATACACTTTTAGGGTAAATTGGTCTTTGCCTTTGGTCAAGTACTCGTAGGAGTCAATTTCCACTCTCTCTACCCAAGGTTTATGCTCCAGACCACTTGTCCATTGGGTAAATTCCGATTTATTGTGCGCCACACCTGCAATAAGCATAACATATTCCTCAAGCTCTATTGCTTTGCCCTTTGCTATTTGCTTTGCGTGTGGTTGATATATAAAACCGTCCAACAAAATTGTGGTTGGAATTTCATGGGCAATTCGGTCCAAATAAAATGAAGCTTTGGAATTGATGGAATTTGTGACTGCAGCGAGTTTTTCCTCTTTCAGGGTCACACGTTCACGTAAGGTGTTCAGCAAATTGGTCTGTTGCTGTTCCGTTACAGGGGCACCTATGTCCTGAAGTTCGTTTCGGTAACTGGAGTAAAATAGAAAATTAACCAAAAGGATGGTGAGAAAAATACCAAGGGATGTCCGCAATCCAATGTGAAACAATCTTCCATTTTTGAAATCGTTGAGCAGGAAGGCGTTTTTCCCATTCAAGTTTCCAAAATGTGGTTGAGCCTGAATGTGTCCCAAAATTTGGGCGAAGCTTGTAAGACTGAATGACTTCAAAGACATACCCCCGACCTGATTGATTACACCGGAGCTTTTGGCAATGGGTTCGATTGAACCATTGGCGGATAATTGGTAATTGGAACCTATTACTTCACTTTCATTTAAATACCCCTGAATATTCTGAATCGGTGAAGTTCCCAATGCAATTTGCGCAAGTGTGATACCAGACCGAGCCAATTCTTCCATAAGAGAGCTTAAATAATCTCTTTTGCAGATAGAGACTTGACGATTTTCCAACCCATCCATGGTTTCATAGTAAAAACTATCCAAATCCAAATTTGGAAAAGCGGTCATGATCAACTGCTCAGGATTTAATTCAGTTTTGCCATCCACCGACTTGGTCAATATTTGGGAGGTATTGACCGAAAGAAACAAAATGGTATTCCTTTGGATATTTGGGGCCAAATCGGCAATTGAATCAAAGGTCTCCTCAAACTTTACATATAGTTCATCCTTTTTCCTCAGTATTTTGAGCAAGGCGTATCGGACCTCACCCCCAATTTCGAAGATCTCCAAACCTTGGTAGCTGTTTCCTTTGATGATATGGCTGAACCAATTTTTCAAACCTAGTAGATTACGGTGGGCTTTATCAAAATGGTTAGTTTCTGCTTGGTGTCTTCCCTTTTTCTTTTGCTAAAAAGCCATTTTACCACAGGTACACGTGCCAAAAGCGGAACCCCACTACCTGAATCATTCTTTATTTTTTCTTCCAGTCCTCCCAAAATGGCAAGATCCTGGTTTTGCATTCTTATTATGGAACTAAACTCCCTTGAGGTAAGTCCAGGAGGGGCATCATCTTCAATACGTTCCCCGCTAAAATCCGATTGGATTACATTGATGTCCAGGGTCACCTGTCCATCACCGGACACCAAAGGTTTGATGCTGACGCCCAACTCGGCATCGATAGGGGCATAATTCCTTACTTCAGAAGTAGTAGGAACCTGAGACCCAAAAAAGTTTTGGTTTGTAATCACGTAATAGGTGGTCTCACCAATGGAGAGATTTGCCCTATGCCCGTTCAAAGTGGACAATTTTGGTGTTGATCTAATCTTGATATTGCCATTTTCCTCCATGGCTTTGATGGTTGCAAAAAATTCCGGGATGACCTTGCCGATATTGAACGACCCGAACCCGTCGAACCCTCCAATAACCTTGTTCACGGTTTTGGCCCCAAGCGTGAGGTCCGTATTTGGGAAAAGGGTTCCCTTGGTTTCTACCGCACTATCTCCAATTCCCCAACTGATTCCAGTTTCCACAAGCGATGTTTTTCTTACCTCGATGATCATTACTTCAATAAGTACTACAGGGACAGGCTTGTCTATTTCCGATATGAATTTTTTAAACCGCTCGATGTTCGCTGAGGGCCCGCTTACGAAAAAACTGTTAAGTTCAAAATCCACTTTAATATCAAGTTCCGACTTGATCTCATCGGGAAGAATGTTCACTAAAGCTTCGGTACCGTTTTGATAACTGCCGAAATTGGAGCCCCTTGTATTTACGGCCCTTTGATTGTTTCTATCAGTGAGTTGGTTGTTCGACCCAAAAGAGTTCTGATTGTTGGAAAAGTAATTTACATTGCCGGTGTTGGTTCTTCCTGCTGTTCTGTTGCCACCGGAGTAGTTGATGGGATCACTCATCAATTCCACCGACCGGTGCATCATTTGGATTATTTCTACTTTACGGAGACTTAATTGATCGGCTGTGCCAAAGAAATAAATGTTGTTTTCCTTTTTAAAGGTGAAATGCACTGCCGAAGCACTTTGGGCTGCAAATGATCCAGTACTGTTGGAACTGGTTCGGCCCCGCGGGTTATTCTGTGGAACCGCCACTGGTTGACTCTTATATTGACTTTCAAAAATATGTGCCAATAAATCGTCAAAATAGATGCTCTTGGCATTAAAGGTCACATTTCCAGCCTTCTCCAATGGAGTAGCGGTATAGATGTCAAGATGTAGGTCGTGACCAAGAGATTCAACAATACTGGCAATGGAGGTGTTTTTGAAATCCACATCAAGTATTTTGTTGATGGTGTCCAACACTTGGTAGTACCGCCCATTATGCAAAGAATTGCTGGCACCTTGAGCACTGTTTTTCCCTTCCAGGGAACCGAAAAGATAAAATCCATCCCTGGACTTGGAATGGGACAGTCCATTTAGCTCAGCAATTTTCTCCATTGCCGTATCAAAGGGAACATTTTTGAGATAAATGTTCAAGGGTTTGCTTTTAAGACTATTGGCATAGAGCAGATTTTCTCCTGAGACCTTCATGGTCTTTCTAAAGACCTGATCTAATGGGATATCATTGATATCCAGGGAGATTCTATTGATGGACGGATCCCAACGTACCAAAAAAGCTTTCTCAACTTCTTTGACGGTTGGAATGTACTTTTTTATGGAAAGAATACTTCCCGTGAAATCTATGGTCAGCCCATACTCTTTGCAAAGAAAAAGAAGGAGGTCGGACACGGTAACGTTGGAAAAATTATTGACAATCTTGATATTGGAAATATCATTGGCCACACTTAAATTGAGTTGATGGACCTTGGATACCGCAATTAAAAAATTGGGAAGGGTAACGTTATTTACATTGACCTCCAATTTTAAGGTTTCATTGAACGAAGGATTTTCCAAGGCCAGAAGTTCCAGATTATTTTGGATGTTCTGAAAACGGTCCATTTGTTGGGTAAAACCAAAGAAACCGACCAATAGGAATATGAGGATAACGCTTCTTTTCATAGCTCAACTGCTTAATAACGAATACACTTCTTCTACTGATGTTAGGCCTTGTCTCACCATTTCCAGGGCATTGTTTTTTAATGAGGAAATGTTGTTGGTTTTCAGATAGTGTCCTATGTCCAAATCGTTATTTTTAATGGATGCTGCAAGGTCATCGGTAATCGGGAGAATTTCGTAAATAGCCTTTCTACCATCATAACCTGTATGATGGCATTGGTTGCAACCTACCGGGACATAATGGGATTGCAAATCATTCGGAACTTTGAAGTTGGATGGGAAGACCCCTGGTTTGACGTCCTCAATTTTTTTACAGCAGTCACAGAGTTTTCTAACGAGTCGTTGTGCCACGCTCATGTTCAAAGTACTTGCTATCAAGAATGCCGGGACTCCCATATCAATCAGCCTTGAAATAGTGGCCCATGCCGAGTTTGTATGTATGGTGGATAGCACCAAGTGCCCTGTGAGGGCAGCTCTAATGGCCATGTTTGCCGTTTTGACGTCCCGTATTTCCCCCACCATGATGATATCTGGGTCTTGTCTGAGAAAAGTTCTTAGTGAACTGGCGAAATCAAGACCAATGTTCTCCTTCAACTGAACTTGATTGATGCCCTCCAAGGTGTATTCAATGGGATCCTCAATGGTCAGCACATTATTTTCCCGAGTGTTCAAAAGTTTTAATGTAGCGTAAAGGGTTGTGGTCTTACCAGAACCAGTGGGCCCTGAAATAAGGACAATACCATTTGGGTTTTTGATTCCTTCCCTATAGGTCAAAAGCTCTTTGGATGACATCCCCAAATCCTCCAGCTTTACTGAATCGTTATCCTTGCTCAAAATTCTCAACACCAATTTTTCCCCATGGAGGGTGGGCAGGGAAGACACCCTGATGTCAAACTTATCAGTAGTGGTCTTTACGGTAATACGTCCATCCTGCGGCAATCTCTTTTCGGCAATATCCAAATGAGCTTTGATCTTGACCTTGTTTACCATGGTAGGATAGTCCTCAATGGGAATGCTGTATTGTTCCATCAGCTTACCGTCCAATCGAAACCTCACGCGACATTTTTTTTCATAAGGCTCAAAATGAATGTCACTACTACCGATTGACTTGGCCTCAAGAAGTATTTTTTCAAGGAAGTCGGCGGTGTAACTCAAATGGGCAGTGTCCTTGGACTTGGTTCTTCGGTAATTTGCCGTCAGGTATTGCTCTAGTTCCGTACTATCACATTGTTCCAGCTGAATCTTGGAACTCAAAACGATATTCAGTTCAGCAAGCAAGTTCTCGAGTGTCTTACTATCGGTTTTTAACTTCAGCCCATTGTCATCCCTGGAAATGGGAACAATCCTATAATGGAAGGCCTGTTCAGAGGTTATGCTCTGTTGCAATTTTGGGGGTATTTGAAAAGAGTTGTCCATTTAGAGGATATAGAGTGAAGGTGATGCAGGTGAAAAACTAACTAACAAAATGCCAGATAGATAAAGAGCCATTAAACCCGCCAAGGGTACGGACTCAGTCTTTCTGAACATCTGTAAAACCAAAAAAGTCAAGTGGGAGAAAATAATAGCGGAAACGAATAGGAGAATGAACGTTACCGTTGGGAAACCGAGCGCGAAGACATAAAAGAAGAGCAGGTCTCCCAGTCCAAAACTAACATTAAGAAATTCTTTTTTGAACAGGTATTTTGTGATGGACCAAAGAATCAATAGTATGCCGGAGACCAGAAAAATATTGGTTAGCACGGATACAAGAAAGGATTCCATCTCCATTTGAAGCAGCAGGTGGACACTTAGGAGAATTGCAAGTATGGGAAATAGCACTATGCTCACCGCCCTTAGCTTAAAATCCTGATAGGCTACAATTGCTAATCCTGATATGGCCAATATTTTTAGAATTCCCATTTAGTCCTTGATGATTTGTCTTGGGTTTCCGTTTTGATCAATTTCCCAAACATTCATAACACCGTCTCCATCAAAGTCGGTCACCGCAATTGCTTGTGCCTTGAATGTAACATTGGAAGCTTCCAATATTGAATATCTATAGTTTGCCGTCCCATTTTCCTCAACAGTAATTGGGGCTTCAAAATCCAGTTCATTCACATCCATGGTATACTTGCTGTTGAGGTATCTATAGGTGGCTTGGGAGTTGTATAGGGCTTTGAGCTGTGTTTGGGCCTCAACACTTTTCGCCTTTGAAATCAAGGGCATTAAATTGGGTAGGGCCAGTAACAGCAATATGCCGATTATGGCCAATACGATGAGTATTTCCTGAAGGTTGAATGCAGGAACTTTTCTTTGGGGTATCCTTTTAAAAGAGAGCATAGGCCATCTTGATTTGGTGATACCATTAACTCAAAAAGAAATCTATTATTATAATTTCCCATAAAAAAAGTAGGTAAATTCAATATAGTATGTAGTTCATCGAAAAAAGAAAAATAATACAATAAAAGAAAGAATAAATCGATTTATAGGCACGATAATAATTCTCCCAAATAAAGTATTATCATATTAAATTGACCTACTTGGTATGTGCAACTTATCATTTTTGGAGGATATTGTCTTTTGCTCCTACACACAATTTCAAACACACTTTAATCTAAATTTTATTTGATCATGAAACACCTATGCTCGTTTTGTGCAGTGACCCTATTTGTAATTACCAACCTAAGTTCCCAGGAACTTCACACTCACAGCAACGCCGCCAGTATTGATAGTGAGGCAAACTCAACAGCTGGTTGGAGCTCAACCTCTGCTACCCTTGTTAGTTCTGTTCAAAACGATCCTCATCATGGTAGTCATAGTATTAAAATTGAGGCCGTTTCAGCAGGCTGGGCTGTTGCATCATATCAGTTTACTGCTGAGGTGGGAGAGGTTTATAATATCAGTGTATATGCCAAGGGAGCCAGTTCTAAAACCCCAGGTTTCTTTTTATGGGAAGGCTTTGGGGATTTTACATCCCAAAGTATTTCAAGTTCAAGTTGGGCATTGTATACCTTTAGCCTTACGGCGACCGATACCTCCCCGAAGATTAAAGTGTACACCGGAAATTCATTTCCGGCAGCAGTCGGTGATGTGGCATACATTGATCATGTATCAATACAAAAGGTTCCCTCCGACACGGAAGCACCTACTGCACCAACACTTTCAAGCAATGGTCAGACTGATACCACCGTTGACCTTACTTGGAGTGGTGCTACCGATAATATTGGGGTAACAGGATACAAAGTATTCAGGGACAGTAACCTTGAGGCTACCTTGGCAAACGTCAACAGCTATCCGGTTACCGGGTTGACCGCAAATACTACATATAACTTTACTGTTACCGCACTTGATGCCGCGGGAAACGAGAGTCCGGCTAGCAGTGCCTTGTCCATTACAACCGACAATGCAGCTGACACTCAGTCCCCTTCAGTGCCAACTAATCTGTCCAGCCCGGCTAATACCGATATCACAGTAGACCTTTCTTGGAATGCCTCCACGGACAATGTTGGAGTGACCGGATATAGAATATACAAGGACGGAAGCTTGGAAGCCTCCCCCGGGAACATGACCTCACACCAAGTGACCGGACTTACGGCTGGAACAACCTATAGTTTTACGGTTTCCGCTTTAGATGCAGCGGGGAACGAGAGTTCTCAGAGCACCGCGGTTTCGGTGACCACTGATTCCCAATCCGGTGGTGGAAGCTCGGTTTGGTCCGAGAGCGGTTCCACGGCGAGCTACACAGGGGAGGTCGCAATCGGTACGAGCTCGGTGCCGTCCGGCTATAAGCTGGCCGTTGATGGCCATATCCGCACCCGCGAGATCAGGGTGGACCAGGACACCTGGCCGGATTATGTATTTAAAGAAGACTACGACCTACCATCACTGGAAGAGATTCAGAAACATGTTGCCATATATGGCCACCTGCCCAATATCCCTTCCGCCAAGGAAGTGGAGGCCAATGGAATGGACGTTGGTGAGATGAACAAGTTGCTCTTGGAAAAAGTAGAGGAACTGACTTTATACTTACTGGAACAGCAAAAGGAAATCGTTCAGCTAAAATCACAAAATGCGCATGTTAAAAAGCTAGAGGACGCCTTGATGAACTTGCAGGACAAAGTTTCCAAACTAACCAAAGAGTAAAAATAAAATGCACAGGATTATAGTCTGCTGCTTCACAAAATATTTTCAAACACAAATTAAACTAAACCTTATTTGATCATGAAACACTTACACTTGTTTTATGCAGTAACCTTATTCGTAATTTTTGGAATTACCGACCTCAGTTCCCAAGAACTTCATACACACAGCAACGCTGCCAGTATTAATAATGAAGCGGACTCTACCGCTGGATGGGGAGGTAGTGCTACTGAAAGTACTACGTCCACGGATGCCTTTGCAGGCACTTATAGCATCAAATTCGAAGCTCCATCCAATGGATGGTATTATAGTGGTTATTCTTTCAATTCAACACAGGACGAACAGTATACTATTCAGATTTATGCCAAAAGTGATAGTCCCGAAGATCCGGGAATTTATTGGAGTGGTGTGGTGGAAAATCAGTCCACCCCAATTACCAGTAACAACTGGACCCTTTATACCAAAACTGTTACGGCTACAGGCGGTACCATTAACATAAATATTTATCCGGGGACTCCTGCCACTAGTGGAAACACCGTGTACATAGACAATGTATCCATAGTTCCCTTGGGAAGTATGGACACGCAAGCCCCAACTGCACCAACATTGTCGAGTACTGCCCATTCGCAGACCACAGTAGACCTGAGTTGGAGTGGAGCTACCGACGATACCGCAGTTACCCAATACAAGGTGTACAAAGATGGCGTGGAAGAAGCAGCACTTGGGAATGTAAGTTCCTATCAAGTAACGGGGCTAACTGCGGATACATCCTATAACTTTACTGTAACTGCTTTGGATGCTGCAGACAATGAAAGTGTTGCTAGTAATTCAGTATCGGTAACAACAGATCTAGCAGGTGATACCCAATCTCCAACGGCACCCACACTTTCAAGTACGGGGCATACCGAAACTACTGTTGATTTATCATGGAGTGGTGCTACCGATAATGTTGGTGTGACCGGATACAATCTTTACCAAGATGGGACTGCGATAGCAAATAATATAACTGCAACTACTTATCAGGTCACTGGACTGACGGCTTCAACCTCCTATGACTTTAAAATCCGTGCACTTGATGCAGCCTCAAATGAGAGTGTGGACAGCAACATTGTTACAGTGACTACCAATACTGCCTCTGGTGGAAGTTCGGTTTGGTCCGAGAGCGGTTCCACGGCGAGCTACACAGGGGAGGTGGCAATCGGTACGAGCTCGGTACCGTCCGGCTATAAACTGGCCGTTGATGGCCATATCCGTACCCGTGAGATTAGGGTGGACCAGGACACCTGGCCGGATTATGTGTTTAAAGAGGACTACGACCTACCATCACTGGAAGAAATCCAGGAACATATTGAGAAGAACGGCCATCTGCCCAATATCCCTTCCGCCAAGGAAGTGGAAGCCAATGGAATGGACGTTGGTGAGATGAACAAGTTGCTCTTGGAAAAGATAGAAGAGCATACCCTTTACATCTTGGAACAGCAAAAGGAAATTGTTGAGCTAAAAACGCAAAATGCGGAATTCAAAAAGCTACTGAACACCTTGTTAAACCAACAAGACAAAGTTTCCAAATTAACCAAAGAACAAAACTAAAATGTACAGGATTATAAATAATCTCAGAAAAACAGCATTGATCTATGTGGTCCTTGCCTATTCAATAACGGGCCATGCCCAGGATTTGGCACCCGAGGTCACCAACTACGGCTCGGTATCGCCCAACAGTGCCAGTCTTGGAAAATTTGGAACCTTTCCCGTAAACCATAATCTAGGATCGGTAAATGTCAGTGTACCCTTGTACACCTTGGATACTGGAAAGCAGCAAGTACCCATTGGTCTTTCATATAATACCGGTGGAATAAAAGTCAACGACTTGGCTTCCTGGGTGGGTCTCGGATGGACGTTAAACGCCGGAGGGGCCGTAATCCGGAATGTCAAGGGAATACCGGACAATTTTTCAGACCAAGGCATTGAAGATCTTGAAAATGCCGCGTTCAGCAGCGACAACTTCTTTTACATTTACGATTGCTGGAAAGGGATAGAAGATTCGCAACCAGATGAGTTTATTCTCAATGCGCCCGGTCTTAGTGGAACCTTTCAGTTAGATCCCAATCAAAATAGCACGGTGGTCTTCAATGACCACAAAGTGGCAAAGGTAACTGTACAGGAAAATCCGGAAAGGATAGAAATAATTGGACCCAATGGTACCAAGTTTGTCTTCGGAACTTCAATAATATCCGAGAGTGGTCAGAACCATAATGCATCAGAATACAGTACCATATCCGCCACCAGTCACGCCAATGCCTATGACTATATAAGCGCGTGGTATTTAACGGAAATGATCGAACCCGCCCGAAAAGACACGATTCGGTTCAGATATTCTGAAAACTTGAACCATGATTTTCCAGAGGCATCAGGAGAATATGCGACGGGTACTTTGAGTAGTACAATTCAGGGATCTTATCCAGAAGTCAAACAAATTGACCAAAAGATTCTTTCCAGGATAGAAACCAACAATGGTTATGTGCTGTTCAACTCTTCGGAAGGAAGGAGCGATTTAGCTGGAGAGCCCAAACTGGACGCTATAGAGGTATACTCTGGGCAATTTGGTGATCCCAATGCAGTGAAGATCAACGAATTTATATTCACCTATGGATACTTCCAAAGGCAAGGAGGGAGCTTCCCGCCTGGAAGTTCTGCTGGGATAATTTATGATAGGACAGATAGCAGGACCAAATCCATGCGGCTTGACACCATAACTGTGGGCAACAGTGGCATTGGTGGTGCCTATTCCTTTGATTATAACAGTACTTCCCTTCCCATGAGGGGATCAACGGCTCAAGATCAGTGGGGGTATGCAAATAACAATACTGGAAGTTTTATGCCACGCACGGTCGGGACTTATTATCCAAATGCCGTTCCTGCGGTAAACTATGATGTGGGTACCGGGAACAGAAAATCAGATCCTATTGAAATGAAAGCCGCCTCATTGAAGAGAATCAGTTATCCAACAGGAGGCTATACCATTTTTGAACTGGAACCCCACCAACGCATATATCAGCAAACAACCTCCACGCCTGACCAAGAATATGTTTCCGATGGGGCTTATGGTTCCGAGTGTGATGCGAGTATCGGTCAATCCTTAGTTACCAAAACCGTGACCATACCCAATGATGTAATTGGGGATGTTAAACTGTCCATGACCTTTTCAACTGCTACGGCCCCTGGAACCGGCGCATATGTCAAATTCAATGGCACTACATATTATGCAACAGGAGGTGTGGATGGAGAAGAGACCAATGGAGGTAACAGGGAGTATAATTTTAATTTGTTGCCTGGTACTTATACCTTGGAAATCTCAGAGAGCCGCACAGGCGCTCCAAACGGAGCAGCCGTTTCTTGCCCGTTTACAACGGGAATTGTATCATGGTATGTACCCGGGGTTCCTGTAAACACCGAGGTAACCGAATACCTAGGGGGCCTTAGGGTGGCATCCATCAAAAATTATGACGGATTCAATTCAGAGCCCACTTCCCAAAAGTTTTTTGAGTACGATAATATTAACGTGTTAAGGCCTTATCGTGAAGAGGCGTATAAACATTTTTATTTGCAAGGTGGTCCTGGTACAGGAAGCTCCACAATTGGACTGAAGTTATCAACGGCGGAATACTTCAACAACAACTTGGACAATAGGCCAGCGGTAGAATATGGTACAATAACCGAATATGCGACTGATAAATCGGGGATTCATTTGGGCAAGACAGTTTACGAATATAATACTTTGGCCCCTCAGCGCATGTTGGGCGGTGGAGTCGAAGGACTTATTCCATTCAAACATGCCTTAAGTACCGGAGAATATCTTAGACCAGATTTTGCATCAATTATACAGGATGATGATTTCACCTACTGGCGTAGTGATGGATGGAAGTACGGTACCATGGCCCATAAGCATGTGTATAAGAACACCGCAACGCAAGGGAATCCAGTCTATGTAAAATTGCAGCAATCGGACAATACATATAGCACATTGGTTGAGACTGAGATAAAATCCAACTATGTATTTGCCAATAGTCCTAATCCAGAGACCTTTGATGGTCAATATCCTAATTCGTTTGATGGACCATTCGATCAAAACGATGATCCAGCGAGTTACATTTTTAGCTACTATGTGGCCAAAAAATCAATAGGAAGGAAGGTAATGACCCAAACCATTAACACCATTTATGACGAAAATGGTTTAAATCCGGTGGTCACTACCACTGATTATACCTATGGCAACGTGGTTCATTTACAACCCACCCTAACCGAAACCACCAATAGCCTGGGGCAAGTACAGGAAACCATTACCAGCTATCCGGATGATGTGATCAGCACTAGCTCATTAAACGGTCCTGATCTAACCGCGTTGGAAAAAAGTGTTATTGACGACCTGAAATCAACTGGTTTGGTGCATCGTCCGTTGGAGCCTATCCAACAGGAAACATTGGTAAAGGATTCCAATGACAATGTTCTTTCAGGTGTGATCCAAAGAACCGAACTTCAAGATTGGGGCACTGATCAAATATTGGTTAAAACTATAAAGACCCTCAAAGAAGATTTTGATTCCAACAATGACCCCTTGGAGAATCGCATCACCTATCATGCCTATGACGATTATGGAAATCCGGAGAAAGTGAGCAAGGTAGATGGCCCCCATACCTATTATATCTGGGGCTACAATGGCAGTTGGCCCATCGCCAAAATCGATAATCTTGAAAGCATTACTACGGCCCTTCAAAATTTGATAGATGCAGCAGTTACGGCCTCCAATGCGGACAATGACCGCACAATGGGAACAAACGGTAACGAGGGAGCTTTGCGTTCCGCTTTGGACGACATCAGAAACCACAGTACCGTTTCCGGTTCGCAAATGACGAGCTATACCTATGATCCCTTGATCGGGCTTACAAGCATAACAGACCCCAGGGGCTATACCATGTATTATGAGTATGACAACTTCAACCGACTGAAAGAAGTAAAGGACGCTACTGGCAATCTTGTGTCGGATTACCAATATAATTATAGACCCCAAAATTAACCTGCCAAGCATGAAAACAAATAGATATAGCATTAAGGATTTGATGCCACTCTTCTTAGTATTGGTATTCAGTATGTTTACCCAAATTGGTCTTTATGGCCAATGTTACGTGGAAGATCTGGACCCGACATCATTTGATTTTCCCGCGTCCGGAGGAACTCAAACAAATGATATAGTGTATACCAATGGATCATGCACCTATTCATTGACGTTTATTAGTTGGCCCAACTGGATTTCCAGTGTTACACAACCCAACTCCTATGATATAACGGTTGTATGTAACGCCAATCCAGACGGGGGTGGAAGCCGCAATGGCTTGGTCACCTATTCCTATAATGGCTTAACGCAAAGTTTTGCGGTGTCCCAGGATGCCAGCACCAATCCGCCCCAGGCGCCGAATACCCCAAACTTGGTGGCCAACAGCAATGGTTGTGGACAAGTTACCTTGGAACGATCTGGGAATCCGTCAAGTGGAGTAACCTGGTATTGGCAGGGCACAAATTCCAATGGTGTCAGCACAGCATCCTCCAACAACGCTGAGAACAACGATTACGTTGCCACCCAATCCGGGACATATTACATCAGGGCAAGGGGGAGCAATGGTCTTTGGAGTTCGTCCGTGGCCAGGGCCGTAACGGTAATCGATTTGGAACCAGGGGTAATCGAAAATAATAACGTCTCTATCTGTTATGGTGGAGACCCACCCCAAATAGATAGTTTTGAAGACGCCTCTGGTATTGTTGGTTCGTATACTTATCAATGGGAACAATCGGTGAACGGAGGAAGTTGGACGGAAATTACCAATGCCAACGGAAGTTCGTACAATCCCCCCTCAGGGCTTACAGCAACAACAAAATACCGTAGAAAAGTGTCCTGCGGATTACAAGAGGAGGTCACCAATGAGGCAACCGTAACTGTAATCTCCTTACCGGAAATTGCCAATGGAAACGATGTTTCACGATGTGGAACTGGATCAGTGACCCTTTCGGCAACCGCTGGTGCCAACGGGAATACCGTTAGGTGGTACAGTTCTTCCACAGGAGGTTCCCCTATACATACAGGATTCAATTATGGTACCCCCAGCTTAAGCGCTACCACATCCTATTACGCGGAAAGCTACAACAGCACTACCGGTTGCGTTGCTTCCTCTAGGCAACTGATCAGGGCCGTAATCAATCAGATTCCGGGCAGTGCCAATGGCAATGATACTGCGCGATGTGGTAATGGAACGGTGACCTTGAACGCTACTTTGGGCAGCAATGCCAATGAAATTCGCTGGTACAGCACCTCCTCAGGGGGCAGCTCGATCCATACCGGAACTTCATTTACCACTCCAAGCCTAAGTGCGACCACTACCTATTATGCAGAGAGCTATAACAGTTCAACCGGATGTACGTCCACGGCACGTACAGCCATCCAGGCCCAGGTAGAGAACGTGATCACATGGTATCTGGATGCAGACGGCGACGGCCGAGCTGTGTCCACAGCGGATAGCTGCTCCAGTCCGGGAGCTGGATATACGCAGACCGTACTCCCGCTTGATGACTGCGATGATGGAAATTCAGGAATTCAAGGACCTGTTACTTGGTATTTGGATTCAGATGGTGATGGCCTGGGAGATCCAAGCGAGCCCAGTGCCCCTTCGTGCACTGCCCCGGCCAATCATGTAGCTAACAACTCGGATCTGTGCCCAGGTCATGCATCACCAACCAATGACTGTGAAATTTCTGCAAGCACCGATCCCGAGACCCATAACTATGTCTACTCAAGAACCTATCAAAGTGAGGTGGCCACGGTGCCGTCCAACAAATTTGTCAGCGACGATGCCTATATACAGCAGATCACATTTTTTGATGGCCTTGGTAGACCGCGACAGCAAAATGCCATCCGGCAGTCGCCGGACCAAAAGGACATCATTACCCATATTGGGTATGACGATTATGGACGTCAGGAAACCGAATGGCTGCCCCTGTACGAGCCAAACGGGGGATTGGGAGACTTCCGCACTGGCGATCAGGAAGCGGCCACTCGGACCTACTATAAGAACCATGCAGACTATGGCCTTGATTTCCCAACCGCCACGGGAACGGACGTAAACCCATATTCCCAAAAGGAATTTGAGCCTTCCCCATTGAGCAGGGTACGGAAGCAGGCTGCCCCGGGCGAAGACTGGAAATTGGGCAATGGCCATGAGATCGAGTTTGCCTATGAATCAAACAGTGCTTCGGACAATGTAAAACAGTATAGGGTAAGCTTGGCCTTTACCAATAACACCTATATGCCAAGCTTGGTGGACGATGGGGACTATTCGGCCAACGAACTGTACAAGAACACCACCTATGATGAAAACCATAGTTCGGGCAACAACCACAGCGTGGAAGAGTTTACCGATAAGCAGGGACGGGTGGTGCTCAAACGTACCTATGCTGATACGGAAAATAGCCAAGAAGTGGCCCACAACACCTATTACGTCTACGACGATTTTGGCAACCTCACTTTTGTGATCCCACCTTTGGTGGATACCTCGGTTAGCCTTACCCAGACCGTTTTGGACGACCTGTGCTACCAATATGTGTATGACCACCGCAACCGTTTGGTGGAAAAGAAAATACCTGGAAAAGGATGGGAATATATTGTGTACAACAACCTGGATCAGCCCATTCTTACCCAAGATGCTAACCAAAGAACCAAAGATGCCGGTTCTGATGAGTGGTTGTTCACCAAGTACGATGCATTTGGCAGGGTGGCCTATACGGGAATTGCCGAAGCTACCGAAAGTGCCCTTAGAACTACCATACAGACGGAAGTGGATGGCCTTGGCACCCTTTGGGAAACCCAGACCAGCACGGACCAGGATGCAAACTTTACCGAGGTTGTGAGTATCTATTACAGCAATGGTGCCTACCCCAACAACAGTTTGCAAAATAGGATCGTGGACCTGGTGGAGGTACTTACCGTAAACTATTACGATGACTACGATTGGGAACCCCAGGGCTTCCCCACAGCACCGACCACCGTTTTTGACGAATCTGTAAACTACAGCACCCAGGGCCTGGCCACCGGGAGCAGGATCAAGGTATTGGGCACCAGTGACTGGATCACCGCCATTACCCGCTACGATGCCAAGGGAAGGCCCATTTATACCTATAGCCAGAACGATTATTTACAGACCACCGATGTGGTGGAAAGCCTGTTGGACTTTGTGGGGAGACCTGTAAAGGTACGTAGTGAACATACCCGAAACGGAAGTACTGTGGTAACCCTGGACAATTTTACCTACGACCATGCGGGCCGTTTGCTCAGCCAGACCCAATGTATAGGGGACCATACCCTGGGCGAGAGTTGCGGGGAGCTGAACGTGGAGAACATTCTGGTACTGGATCAGCCCACGGTGAGCAGTAGCCAAACAGCTACCAGCAGGATCCAGGTGGTGCCCACCGCCAACGCGGTAACCATAAGTGGTACCCTCACCTTAAAGGTGGACCCCAATGCCGGTGGCAGCGGGGGCAGCGGCAATGCGGGTGAAGAACTCATTGTTTTTAACGATTACGACGACCTGGGCCAATTGGAGGCCAAAAAAGTGGGTGGCGATCCCGGAAACAACTATGGCAATACCAGCGGGTTGCAGACGGTGGACTATGCCTACAACGTTAGGGGATGGCTCACGGACATTAACGATGTTACGGATACCACCCCGGACAAGCTCTTTAATTTTCATATAGCATACAACGGCGGTAATACCCCATTGTACAATGGAAACATTGCCCGTACCCAATGGCGAACGGACAATGACGACAGCAACCTAAAGCAGTACGACTATGGTTATGATGCCCTAAACCGGATTACGGATGCTGTGAGCAATGTAGGCACGGACAGGTATGGACTTTCTGGAATTACCTATGACAAAAATGGCAATATCCAGACCTTGTTGCGCAACGGTCATGTGGTAGAATCTCCCAACCCCAATACAAGCTCCCATTTTGGGGCAATGGACAACCTTAGCTATAGTTATAATGGCAACCAGTTGACCAATGTTGCGGACAACAATGCCAGTGACACTTATGGTTTTGTGGATGTGAATGGTGGCGGTACGGAGTATACCTATGATGCCAACGGCAATATGATCACCGATGCCAACAAGAACATTACGGCCATAAGCTACAACTACCTGAATCTTCCTACAAGCATTGTTATAAATGGCCAAACAATTTCCTATATTTACGACGCTGCGGGAACTAAATTAAAGAAGACCGCAGGAAGTTCTGTGACAGATTATGCCGGTAACTATGTGTACTCCAACAATGGGGGCAATACCACCTTGGAGTTTTTGAGCCATTCGGAGGGCTATGCCAGTCCTGAACTTGTTTCAGGATCCATAACCAATTGGAACCACATTTACCAATACAAAGACCATTTGGGCAACATACGCCTGAGCTATGTGGACAATAATGGCACTTTGGAGATAGTGGAGGAAAACAACTACTACCCCTTTGGCCTTAAGCACAAAGGGTACAACGATGCGGTTTCTGCGAATGGGAATGATGTAGCAAATCGGTGGAAGTATAATGGTATTGAGCTTGACGAGACATCTGGATTATATGAGATGCCTTTGAGACAATATGACCCTTCAATTGCGAGATGGACCAGTATTGATCCAGTTACCCACTTTTCAATGTCGACATACACCGCTTTTGATAACAATCCTGTATTTTGGGCAGATCCTAGTGGTGCTGATTCTTGGAAATATCTTGGTGGAGGCACCTATATTAACCGAAGGACAGGCGAAGAAACAACAGATTGGAGACGGGCAGTAGGGGAGACTAGTGGTGGAACTGATAGCGGTTCAAAGGATGAAAAAGGTTTCGCAGATATTTCAACAGGAGGAATTGAGGGAGATAGTGCTATTTCTTTTGGGGAAGAGTTAGAACATGGTTCTTTTAGTGAAGGATCTGGAGAACAATTTCCTTGGCCATTTCCTGGAGCTTACTTTGGCAAATTAAGGCACCTTGCAGGACCTGATGCCATTGCAATTTCCTTGGATATAGATTTGGCAACCCCAAAAATAGGTGGAGTGTTTTCACCAATCGGCGTATTACTTGTATTAAAAGGACCTGAGGCAGGAAGTATAGAATATATTTACGATATTGGTGTCGCAGCTGGTTTGGATATTTCAGCATCCGGAAAAATTACAGAATTGTATTTTAATGGAAAAACCAATGATATTCGTAAAGGTACATTTCTTGGATTAAGAGTTGGTGCAGATATTGCTGTTACGGTTGGAGGAATTGACTTTGGAAGAGGAATATCCTATTCGCCCTCAGATACTTTCCTGGCAAATGCAGTTTTTGGATTGTCAACCTCTATAGGTTATGGTATTCCTGCACCTGTAATGATTAATGGAAATATGAATGCGGGTTATACCGGGAGCTGGGAAAAATTAATAGAAGCTGTTGGTGATGATGTAAAAAAGATAATAAATGGAAATTAGAAAAAGAGCTTTAATCAATGCAATTCTGTTGGGAATTGTAAGTACAACGATTATTCTAATCTATCTTAAATATAGATATGGAGGATATAAAATCCTTGATAGATGTGAGAGCCATAATTTTAAAGTACAAAACATAAGGCAATACAAGGAAGTTTTGTACCTCAATGATTCTTTGAAACTTGCAAATTCCTATAATAACATCAAACCCTATCAGTTTTTGAATAGATTTATTGAAGCGGGGGATTCCGTGGTGCTGGAATCAATGAATGATACTTTATATTTATTTAGAAATAATAAGAAATTCTGGTTTATTTACTATGGAGAGGAATGTGAACAGTAAGATTTCTCGTTACCACTAGTTCACTTCGACAAGCTCAGTGCAGGTCCAACTAGTGGTTTAGGATACAACCAACAACCGGTCTCTTTTTTAGGGGCTGGTTTTTTTGGTAATTGGGATTAGGTTTTTTGGACTAAGTTTGATGTTCTGATGATGGGGCCACAAGATACAATCTTGCTGCAGCGAGGGGAGTACGATCAGAAAATAGAATTTTGGAGGACTTGGATATTTTTTTGAAAAATTAAGGTATATAGGTATAAGTTTATCATAATTAATCTTAATAAGTTTTAAAAAAAATGGCCAATATTAAATCGTTTAGTCAAATAGATACCTCCTTAGATTCTAACGTTATTGGAGCAATGACAGAGTACAAACAGATTGTAATTGACGAAGAAAGTCTTAAGAAAAGTCTTTTTTATAAACATGACTATAATAATGTCCTCTCAAGAATGTATGATATTGATGACATAAATCAATTCGACTTGGGTAACATAAAAGGGCAACTTTTCAAAGATGCCATTTTTACTGATATCATGAAATTTTCACCCTTTATTCGGGGAAGTGAATTTATTGTAAGCGATGAATTCGTCAATCAGTTGAAAGCATTTGGAGTGTCTGACAAAGAATATTCCTTGAAGTCAATTAAAATTGAAAGGGCGACTCAAAACTATTATTTACTGTTTGTTCCAAGAGTAAATTTGGAACATATAAATTTCAAGAAATCGGTAATTTATCGAAGTAAGTTATTTGGGACTGAACCAATCGAATATTTGAATCTTTGGAATTATGATGATTTTCAGACAGTTTTGGATAAACATACCTTTATAAGTTTTGAAAAACTAGCTCTCCAACAAAATTATGAGGATAACGATATTATAAGTATTCCTCAAGTAACTTCTCATATGTTTTTTAGTAATGAATTGATTAAACACATGCGTGAATTGGGAATATCAAATCTAGTATTGAAACCGAATAAACAAGTTGATTTGGTTGTGAAATATAGAGAGTAGGCCCTCCACCTATAGTATATAACTAGTGGTTTAGGAAACAATAACCAGTCTCTTTTTTAGGGGCTGGTTTTTTTGGTAATTGGGATTAGGTTTTTTGGGCTAAGTTTGATGTTCTGACGATGGGCAACAAGATACAATCTTGCGGCGGCGTGGTACGTGGTACGTATATGACTCATATGTCCATGGATTGGAGAATATTCACTTTAGGAAAAGGAAACAACTAATTTATATTCTATGAGAAGTAATTGTTTTGTTTTGTTAGCTCTTATCTTTTTATGTTGTAAGGGGCAAACAAAAAAATATGAGGATTATAACGATGAAAATTTTATTGAAGTTCAAGGTATTGTAGTGAAATCAAAACGACAGACAGATTTTAAAAATGTTATTAAATCGAGCATCTATTTTATTTACAACTTGAATAAAGAAAGGCCTGATATCGGATATGAAATCAACTCACCGTTCTTGCTTCACGAAGGTGAACCGGCAATAATTTTGGTCCATAAAAACGATGAAAAAATCAGTTTTTTTGGAGCAAGAGGAATGATAAACGAGGACGTTCTTTTAAGCTACCTTGAAAAATGTCACCAAACTGGTGGTGGTTACTATGGCATCGATGAGAGCTCGTTTAAATGAGCCCCCACTACCGCTAGTTCACTTCGACAAGCTCAGTGCAGGTATCCAGTGGTTAAGGAAACAACCTACAACCAGTCTCATTTTTAGGGGCTGGTTTTTTATGGAGTAATGGAAATAACGAATCTTGGTCAAAAAATATAGAGTGCTAGAAATACAACTCTGTGTTATACTAGACTTGTGCTATTGAAAATTTTGTGTCAGTTGGTAATTTCCGTTATTCAAATATTCACAACCAATCAATAACCATTCTTTTAAAATCACAGAAGATTTAATAAAATCTATGGTTCCATGATATCAACAATTTCTGCTTCATTATAAAAACCGTAATCTGGTTGTTCACCAAGAAAGAAAGTAAATGTACTCTTACATACAAAGGTGCGACCATTCCTCAATTTTATTTTCAAATCTAATCTTCCTTTAGGCCAAGAATCGGGATCTTTTTGGACAAGATTGGAGAAACCAGTTACGTAAGGGCTTTTCTTTATACTCCACTTTTTCTTGACTGAATTATTTCCTTCTGAAGTTCTTTTTCTAATCGAAAATACTATTTTATCCCCTTTGTCCATATCATTAAGAACAAAACCAATTCTATGGGCATCCAATAGATAATTAACTCTGAATTTTTGTGGATACTCAACATTTGCCATTTCTCTGTATGACCATCCATTTATAAAGGTTTCTTCAATATTAGTACCTCCATCGAGTCTTTGGTCGAATATTTGAAATGAGTTGTTTTCCGAAGCGAATTCAGAATGATGTTCATCAGAAATAAGTTTTAATTTATAAAAATTATTAGTAGTAAGTTCGAACTGCATATCCGCGTAAATATCTTCACGTTCTGATACATGAGCTTCGGTATCATATACAAAGACATACTCGACCTGAACTAAAATTTCTTGATTCTCAGTGAGGTTTTCGAGCTTCTTCGTTGCTGTTTCAATAATCCGAAGCTCATCGTTTATTTGTTCTTTTATCTGGGTGGTGTAATCGGTAATATCTTTGACAGCACTTTCAGATTGAGCAATTAAAGTTTCAGTAGAGGTGGCAAGTTTTGAAACCGTTTGAGTTGTAGCATTTTGTACTGCTTCTTTTATTATTTCATCGGTTGCTGTAGTGATTTCTTCTTGAGTTTTTTTCGCATTTTCGTTGTTTCCCCAATTCAAAAGAAGAAAGGAACCGGCCGCCAATACTCCTGCCACGACAACATAAACGTTATTGTTAAGAAGAAATTCAATCATTTTTCCAAAAGAAACAACTGGTTTAGAACTAGAATTAACACTCATTTTCCGTGTTTTCTGTAGTAAGATATTACATAATTGTTAGATGTTATGAAATGATCCAAAGTTTTATCCCCACTCTCATTTTTTTGTTCCAATTCCATTCTATTCCATTCCGAAAACCGATAACCGATTACTGACTACCGAAGAAAAAAGAGAGAAAAGAAACAAGAATCAAAAGCCAAGACAGACACCCGTTTTTACCAAAATGTGCGGTTTTAGATGCCCAAAAACCATCCCCTAACAAAATAGGGAAGTTGGGTTGCTAAAAAGGTCACTTTTTTGATTAGAGTTTAAGTATTTAATATTCTGATAATCAGACAATTAAATCAATTCTGAACAAAACCGAAATATTTACAAGGATATGTCATTTTTCGTACAACACTTTTCGGAAAAAAGCGTTAAATACCTACAGAATCTTACACATGAGACCTACAATCTTAGTTTTGCTATTGGCAATGCTTTTAAGTGCCTGTAGCCCCATACGTAACCTTCAAAAAGTAGAGGCCCGGATACCCTGTTTGGGATCTGTTGGAAAGGAAAGGACCAAACTGCTTTCCAAGAATTTTGAAAAGATAGGGGAACCCCTTTTGCAAACATCTTTGGAAGTGTCGCTGAATGCCTTTGAGTTTTCAAAAGCAACCCTTGGAAAGTACACAAAGCACCAAGAGGCCCAGGCGCACAATACCACACCCCAATATGCAGATTCAACAAGCCCACCTCCAACAGCATACTATCAATTAAGGATCAGTGATTTGGTAGAACTAAAGGCGCAGCTCAATGCCAACCACAACGAAACTTTACGGGAATATTTGCAAGATGATATGGAATTGTCACTGCTTACCGGAATCTCATTTGTAACGGATGGGGTACCGGCCCAGGAGCTTAATTCCGCACGTCATTTTTACCTAAAGGACGATGCTGGGGCACTGGTACTGGTGGCACATAACGAGCATCGGTTTGTAGAGATTCCCATGTTCAATTTAGACGTTTTTGACTTTGAAACTTCCCACCTGTGCTGGAAACACAACAACAGAAGCCAGTTGGAGGTGGCGGCAATTATCCCCTCAGGAAGCAGATGCCCAGGGGAGACCAAAAAAGACCCCATAAAACTGGACAACACCAAAACCTATTTAAAACTATGACACGGAAAATAACTTTATTAGGTCTGTTGGTCATTGTAATACTGACCTTGGGTTGTGAGGACATTTTGGAGGTGCCTGATATTTCGGACCAGACGGTTCCAATTCTGGCGCCCACCAACGGTAGCGTGTTAACGGATAATGCCGTTAGTTTAAACTGGTCCAAAATAGAGGATGCCACTTCCTATGAAATACAGGTCGCCACACCGAACTTTGAAAACGCGGCGCAGTTGGTCCTGGACAGCATTGTTAATTTGGATTCCCTAGACCAAGTTACCACACAAATAGACCAAAATCTATTCAACGGTCCGTATGAATGGCGCATAAAAGCATGGAACAGCGGATACGAAACAACGTACACAGTAAGTGGTTTTGAGGTGAACGGGGATGAGAACTTGGATATTACCCCACCAAATACCCCACAACCTGTTTCCCCAACCAACGGGTCAACGCAGTCAGGGACCGAGGTGAACTTTACTTGGACAAGGACAGATGTACCCGGCACTGCGGAACGCGATAGTATTTTTATCTATGCGGATGAAAATCTGCAGTCTTTGGAAACCAAGGGCTTAGGGGCCAACAAGACCTTTTCCACAAATCTATCCGAAGGGACTTTTTATTGGTTGGTAAGGGCCTATGACACTGCCGGAAATCAGAGTGCAGATAGCGATACCTTTAATTTTACGATCAGCAATTGAGCAAGCAGGCAAAGACATACATGCTATTGGCCTTTGTGCTGGCCGTTTGGGGTGTAATCGGCTTTAAAGTCATTAAGGCGCTTTCACCAGAACCGGAAGTAGCGCATTCTATGCCCAATGTGGTGAATGTTGTGGAAAACAAGGTCCAACGGGATACTTTCACCCTTTATGCGGATTACCGCGACCCTTTTTTGGGAACCTTAAAGACCGCCAAACCCAAAATAAAGAAGCCCCGCGCAAAAAAGACCGATACCCCAAAAAAGAAAATCCTCTATGCCGGATTGATTTCTGAATCGGGCTCCAAGGGTAGTTTGTTCTTTGTTACCATAGACGGTCAACAACACATCATGTCCCCAAGACAGGAGATCAACGGGGTACGCTTGGTGAAGGGTAGTGCCAAGAGCATTCAAGTTACGTACGGTGGGATAAACGAAACCATTTCACTTTCTGAATGATGGCACTCAAAAAGGTAAAGGCCGGAGCCCTTCAATTTGTGCTCTTTGTTGGGGCAATTGTAGCAATCCTTTTGCTATCGTTTGTGCTTTTGTCATATTCCCATGTGCTGTTCAAAAAGAAAACCGACCTTACCATAGCCATGATCCAGGGGTCGCAAACCGCCTTGGAACAATCTTTCAATGAAACATTGCTTGAAGGGGAACATTTTTTAGCCGAGGTAGATCAAGGACTGCCCATATCGGCAAAGGTGCTAAAATCATATTGGGGAATTTGGGAACTCAGAAATGTGACTGTTGAAAAAAACGCCCTTGCGTTCAATAAAATTGGCCTGGTAGGCCGTTCATCGGATGTGCGCCCCGCCCTGTATTTGAAAGACAATCAACGCCCCATGGTCATTGCTGGGAAAGCTAGGGTCATTGGGGATGCCAGTTTGCCTCAAAGGGGAATTAAAAGGGGAAACATAAAGGGGTACGGCTATTCAGGGGACCAACTGATCTTTGGTAGGGAATTACAAAGCTCAGGCACACTTCCCGGTCTGGAACCTGGTACGGAGAGAAAGATCAAGGAATATACCGATCCATTCTTTGAACCATCAGGAGAAGAAATCAAGCTCAAAAAGGGAACCATAATCAAAAATAGTTTCAAGGAACCAACAAAGGTGATCAAGGGTGCTGTTGTGCAACTAGCGCAAACGGAACTGATGGGCAACATTGTGGTTTGGGCGAGTAAAAAGATTGAGGTGGACCCCACGGCCATGCTAAACGATATTGTTCTTATTGCTCCCCTTGTAGAGATCAAGGATGGGGTAAATGGCAATTTTCAGGCCTTGGCCAATAGGGCAATCAGAATAGGCAAGGGATGTACCCTGAACTATCCAACCGCATTGGTGGTAAACCGTCATCAGAACTTTGGAAAAGGCCAACATCCTGACCGTCCGGATGTGTTCCTGGGAAACCGGAGCGTTGTCAAAGGCATGGTCATATATCAAGCTCCGCATGAAAGCGACCGTACTGTGGCAAACATACATTTTTCAGAAAACAGTTTGCTGGTAGGAGAGGTGTACTGCACCGGTAATATTGAACTTAAGGGTACGGTGCAGGGATTCACGGTGACCGATGGATTTGTTGCGCTGGAAAGTGGATCGGCCTACCAGAACCACTTATTCAATGGCACCATCAATAGGGAAATACTCCCTGGTGAATATGCTGGACTACCTTATAAAAATGAGCAACCAAACACTGTTCTCAAATGGCTGTACTAAAGCGAATAAAAGCATCCACATTGATGGAAACCCTGGTGGCCACCGTTTTGATAGTGGTGATTTTTATGCTTTCAAGTATGTTGCTGAATTCCCTGTTTGCCAATACTATGGTTCGAGATAACAAAGGAATTAAGCAAGAGTTGTTGCTGTTAGAATACCAATTGGGTCATAATAGATTTCCATTGCCCTACGAAAGTGAGTGGGAGAATTGGCAGATTTCCATTTGGTCGGAGGGGGAACGAACGGTTTTATCCGCTATTGAAGAGGGAACAAAAAGAGAGATTACCTATGAAATCGAATAGGAGCTTTAGGAACCATAGGATCAAGGCATTCACTCTAAATGAGATGATGGTGGTATTGGTCATCACAAGTATTGTCATCGGCATTGGATTCTCAGTCCTCAGATTGGTCCAAAAGCAAATGGACAGCCTGGGAACGGTTTATGGAAAAAACACTGAAATCAATTTATTAAGACAAAGCCTGTGGATTGATTTCAACACATCCGATGGTGCTTGGTACGATACCAAAACCAATGAACTTGTTTTTGCCAATGGGATAAAAAGTTCCAGATATCAATGGTATGACTCTTATGTGGTAAAGGAAAGGGATACTTTTTTTCTTGAGGTTGATACCATTGAATATTACTTCAATGGCTTATACCAAGCTTCCGGGGAGGTGGATGCCATGGATATCTCGTGTGGAAAAAAAACGGGCGGTCATAGAATTGTGGTCTATAAAAAAAATGCCGCTACGAGCTACCTAAATTAGTAATCATGGGTTTTAAGCTAGAACAGATAAAGGATACAACCGTTCTTGAGGCGTCCAAAAAAGGGGGTTTTGAAAGCCTGCTTAAGAAGGAGATAACCTTTTCCGGCACTTTTTTCAACGCTAAGCGAAAAGAGGCCTTTTACAGTGAGCTTTCCGTACTGCTCAAAGCAGGGATCCATTTGCGAGAAGCTCTTGACCTTATCCGCGGAAACCAAAAAAAGGAAAGAATCGTAGAATTCTATTCAAAAATGATAAGTGAACTGGACTCTGGATATAGTTTTTCCGAAATATTGAAGTCCAGAACGGAGTTCACGGAATATGAGCATTATTCTGTCCAAATTGGGGAAGAAAGTGGAAATCTGGTCAGAATCACCCAAGAATTGGGGGCCTATTTTGCACAACGCAACGAGCGACGGAGAAATTTGCTGAACGCACTTACGTATCCCATCATCATTTTGGCAACGGCAATTTTGGTGGTCGTTTTTATGCTTCGCCTAGTGGTCCCAATGTTTGAAGATATCTTCAAACAGAATGGGGTGGAACTTCCCGCCATTACCGTATGGATCATCTCTATTTCAAATTTTGTAGGGAGTTATGGATGGATGTTGGTTTTTGGAATTTTCACTTTGATTGCCCTAAGAAAATTTCTCTTTGCACAGCCCATGATCAAACGGCAAAAAGATTTTTTACTGCTAAAGATTCCATTTGTTGGGGAGTTCATTAAAGCGGTTTACTTATCACAGTTCACCCAGACTACCGCCTTGCTGATTTCTTCCAAGGTTCCCATGCTCAACAGTATTCAGATGGTTAAACGAATGATTCGGTTTATTCCGTTGCAGAGTGCGCTGGACATCATGGAGTCGAGAATAATGAAGGGTTCGAGCTTGCATGAAAGTATAAGCGATAGTAAGTTATTCGATAACCGAATGGTCTCGTTGATCAAAGTAGCGGAGGAAACCAACCAGACCGATTATATTTTTGAAAAACTGAGTCAACAGTATACCGTGGAGGTGGATCAAAAGTCAAAACTGCTGTCCACTATAATGGAACCGTTTATCATTGTTGTAATTGGTTTTTTCGTGGGCGTAATCCTGGTTTCCATGTATTTGCCTATGTTCCGATTGAGTTCGGTTCTGGGTGGATAGCCGAGATTATTTCCGACTTATTCCGGATTAATAATGAATAATACATAAGTAACTATTTGAAATACAAAAAGTTGTAAGTAATTTACATCTGCCTTCTAAGCAGACGGTCGAAGGTTCGAATCCTTCCGCGATCACGAATGGAACAACACAAAGTTGAAAACATAAGCAAGCCAACAGAAGGCTTGCTTTTTTTGTTTACCTATTAACTCTATTTTCTTTGTGGATTAAACTTCTTTGGAATCTAGCGATGTAGGCATCCACTCCAAACTTTTTGGGTGTACATGGAAATTGTCTAAGGTAGGTATTAACAAGTCCCATGAAGCTACCTAAGAAGTGCGCATCAAGAAAAACAACATTAGTTTTATCTTATCGGAAATACTTTTGCGAAGCAAACGAAACCCCCTGGTTATTTGGGCTTCCACCGCTTTAACCGAAATGTTCAGATGCTCTGAAATCTCCATATTGGTTAGACCTTCAGTTTTGCTCAATTCAAAAACCTGTTTGCATTTAGGGGGCAATTCCAGAATGGCACGCTTCACCATGGCGATTAAACGATCATGTTGCTCGTTGTCCTTTTCCATTGCAAATGCGTCCAAATACTCAATATATTTCTTTTCAATTTTTAATAGAGCTTGTTTTTTTCTGTACTGATCAATGAACTCATTATAAACAGATTTATAGAGAAAACTTTTCAAGGAATGATCCGGATTTAATTTTTCCCTTTTTTCCCACACTTGAATTAAGACGTTTTGTACAATATCGCTCGCTTGCATGCTATTGTTTACAAGGCTATTTGCATAAACACAAAGTCGATGGTGATAGGTTTCTACCATATATGTAAAGGCGGTTTGCTCCCCAGCACTAAGGCTTTTGATCAAATTGGCATTGTTTTCAAAATCCATCATTTAACCATATGGTAATAGAATCCTAAGCACAAATATGAAAAAAAAGTTGTTACGGGGTAGGGTCGCTAATTTTGGATTCGTATTAATTACATAATGGTTTGACCCAATGAACAATACAAAGATCGAGGAACTTATAATCAAGTTTATTTCCAAATCCATCACAGAAACAGAATTGGATGACCTTTCCATTTGGTTGGAAGAGCCAGGGAATGAGGAAAAGTTCAAACAGTATATCCAACTGAATTATGCTTTGGAATACAACCTCTTAAATTTTGAGTTGGAGAAGAAAAAGGTGCTGCTCCATAGCAAAGTGACTACCATGACTTCAGATAGAGGACGGGTCAAGCACTTTACCTACATTAAATATGTTGCTGCCGCTGCCATTGCTTTATTAATTGCCATTCCAATCTTCCTTACATCAGATAGCGTTGATGAAGCAGATACCACTATAGTTGTAACCGATATAGAACCAGGAACGGACAAGGCAGTGCTTACCATGGAGGATGGGAATCGTGTTACCCTGGAGGAAGGCAAGGAATACAGCTTAGTGGACCGTGAAACGGACGGAAAACAGTTGGTGTACAAACCTAAGAAGGCTACACCCAATTCGGAATTGAAGTACAATTACCTCACCATTCCCAGGGGAGGGCAATTTTTTGTAACGTTATCTGACGGAACCAGGGTGTGGTTAAACTCTGAATCCCAACTTAAGTATCCCATGAGCTTCGCCTCCAAAAAAGAAAGGGTTGTAGAATTGTTGTACGGCGAGGCCTATTTTGATGTAACTCCGAGCATTGCCAATGAAGGAACTCCATTTAAGGTTTTGTCAAAAGGTCAGGAAGTCCAGGTTTTAGGTACCGAGTTCAATGTAAAAAGCTATGATGATGAGGCTTTTGTGTATACGACCTTGGTGGAAGGTAGTGTTTCCATTGGCGCAGCACAAGATAGTCCGACCCTAAGCCCGGGGCAACAGTCCATTTTTAACATCGCCAATATGGAGGTTTCGGTAAGAAAGGACATTGACATAACCCCTGAGATAAGCTGGAGAAAAGGGGTATTCATGTTTAAAGGCAAAAAACTCCGGGAAATAGTGAAAGTACTTTCCAGATGGTATGATATAGACATTGTAATCGGGAACAAAGAACTTGAAAATGTCACCTTCAGAGGTGTCTTGGGCCGGGACCAAGATCTAAATCAAATTCTTTCTTCACTTAAGAATTTGAGCGTAATAAAAGATTATGAATTTAAAGACGGGAATATTATGATAAGATAAAAAATTGGCAAAGCCCGGACCTGACAAGTATAGGGCTTTGCCATTGACATTCTAATTAATCGATTATGGAAAATTAACCAACTAATTACTCAGTAAATTTATGAAAATTCACTTAACTAAGTCATGTTGTAGTGGCAGAATGCCATTGCTGAACATTGTAATGAAAACACTCATTTTTCTTTGGTGTAGTATAGCTTTGAGTTTTGTTCCTTCTGATGCCATATCCCAGAATTCAAAAATTAGGATCAATACAGATGGAATGTTGACTGTAGATGAGGTTTTTGACCTAATTATGGAACAGACCGACTACAGGTTTGTATATCAAGAAGGAATTTTTACGGGATATCCCAGGGTGCCCGTAAAAAAAGGTTGGATACGGACCAACACCCTCCTAAATAAAAGTTTGGCCAGAGGAAATTTTATGGTGGTACTTACCAAAGACAATACCATCCTGGTTAAGGACAAAAAAATTACAGACCTAGAATTGCAACGAAGTGTCAGTGGTGTGGTCTCGGATGCGGATGGAGCACCCATGCCATTTGTTGATGTGGTGGTTAAAGGTACCACAATAGGAACCACATCAGATGAAAATGGACGCTACGCAATTACTGTTCCTAGTCCTGATAACGTGTTAATGTTCATGCTTTTAGGGCATAAAACCTTTGAGGTCACCGTAGGCAACCAATTTGTTATCAATGTTACCATGGAGGAGTCAGTGAGGGAACTTGACGAGGTGGTACTCACGGGGTATCAAAAAATTGAAAAATCGAGGACTACGGGATCTTTTGCAACCGTAACGAACCAGACGGTTGAAAGTATCCAGACCTTGAGCATTTTCGATAGATTGGAAGGTCAGGTGCCCGGACTCGTTTTTGTGGATGGCCAACCCATACTCAGAGGGGTATCAACTTTTAGAACCAATACAACAAACGATTTCGGAATCAATCCTAGGGTAAATTCGCCCCTGATTGTGTTGGACAATCATCCCATAGAGGCCGAATTCTTTGAGACCATAAATGCAGATGATATTGAATCCGTGACCTTTTTAAAGGATGCCGCGGCGGCCTCAATATGGGGTGCTAGGGCAGCCAATGGGGTAATTGTACTAAAAAGTAAAAGGACCTCTAATTTCAACAGGCCGATAAGCGTTAATTTTTCGACCAGTCTGTCTTTTGAAAGTAGGCCAGATATTACCCAGGCCAATGCCTCCACTGCCGCACTTTTGGAGCTTCAGGAGTTTCAGGCCAGTGAGGGTATGGCGGCAGCCATTGTTGGTGGAGGTCCCATAGTTCCCTTGGGTTACGACGCTCCTTATAGATTCTATCAAAATGAAATTACCGAAGCCCAAAGGGATGCCATTATTGATCCATTGCGCAATAATGACCTGCGTAAGGAATTTAACGAATTGTTTTTAAGAGCCCCTATCCGAAAAAGATACAACCTTTCCGCATCTGGCAGCGGCGAAAAGAATTCCTATTTCTTTTCGGCAAGTTTTAATGATCTCCTTTCCAATACCATTGGTGAATCGGATAGAAGACTGAACCTCAATGCCAGCAACACTTTTTTCATCTCTCCAAAATTGAAACTTACCGCAGCGATGAACTTTTATCTGCAAAGGGAAAAGTTCAATGGCTATGGCCCAAACACGGTTAGGTCGTTTCCCCAGTACGATCAGGTCTTGGATGATAACGGCAATCCCATTGTTCAGGACAGGTACAATTTTGACGATATTTTCATCAATACTGGAAGTGGACTTACCCGTGAGGATTTTCCATATGATTGGAGGTTTAACTTATTGGAAAACAGAAATGAGTTGGACAACACCAATAAGGAAACTGCACACCGGGTAAATGCCAGTTTGGAATATGCCCTGACCGATTATTTGAATATCGTTGCCAATTATCAGTACAACCAATCCAGAAATCTTGGGGAAAGTAAATACAGCGAAGCGAGCTATTTTACCCGCGATTTGGTCAATTCGTTTACCATTTTGGAAAATGGGGCCATTGTAAACAATCTACCTGAAGGTGCCATATATGATGAAACCAATGTTGATTTTAGGTCACAGACCTTTAATGGGCAATTGAATTTTGAAAAGACCTTTGGAAATCACGACATCACTTTTTTGGGAGGGGCGGAAATAAGACAGTTGATATCCGATTACTCCGAGAATAGGAAGTATGGAATAAACGAAAAATCCCTTGTGGCCCGCCCAGTTGATTACACAACATTCTTTACACGATCGAGCTCAAGATTTGGTCAATTCCAAATTCCTTTTGTGCAACGATTGTTTTCCGAGGAAAATCGATTTATATCCACCTATTTTAACGCCGGATACAACTACAATAAAAAATACCGTCTATCGGGGAGCTACCGATTGGACGATTCCAACCTCTTTGGCGCAGCTCCCGAATATCGCAATATCCCGCTATGGTCTATAGGTGGCGCTTGGGAAATTACCAATGAGGATTTTTTTAATAGCAGCTTTGTAGATCGTTTGGTCTTAAGGGCCACACGAGGAACAGGGGGCAATATAGATAGAAGTACGAGTCCGCTGACCATACTTGAATCGGGTATGAATTTCAGATACGCTGGCCTTAGGGATGATTATGCCTTTCTGGATACCCCTCCAAATCCAACCTTGCGCTGGGAAAAGACAACCACCTTGAACCTAGGATTGGATTTTAGTCTTTTTGACAATCGATTTTACGGGTCTGTGGAATATTATGACAGATCTAATGACGATTTATTGTCACTTACCGACTTTAACCCCACTTATGGGATAACAAGTGCATTTTATAATGTGGCCTCTATGTCCAACAAAGGTTTGGATGTCAATTTAAATGCCCAGTGGTTTCGGGGTAAATTCAACTGGGTAAGCACGGTGAATTTCAGTTCCAATAAAAACCGGGTAGAGTCCGTTGATTTTGACAATAGTGACTTTAATTCCTACCTATCCGCCGAACCTAGGGTAGGACGACCCCTTAACCATATCTTTTCCTACAACTGGGCAGGTTTGTCCAACGAAGGGGTGGCCCAGGTTTATGATGGCCAAGGAAACATCATTAATGCCAATGATGATTACATTTTTGTGCCTGAAGACCTGGTTTATTCCGGGGAAACATCACCTAGGATCTATGGAGGGTTTGTCAATGCCATTACCTATAAAAACTTCAGCTTTTCAAGTACCTTGACGTATAAGTTCGGGCATAAATTTATCAAGTCCTCCAACTCTGGGGGCAATGCAGCGTTCTTAAATTCTACGCCAAACTATTTGCCCAAGGAGTTTGATGAGCAATGGAGGGAACCGGGGGATGAGAATAGCACGGATGTTCCCTTACTTTTTCTTTCCACGATTAACCAAAGCACTGGCTATTATGCAGGAGGGAGCCAACAGGTATTGGACGCTTCCCATATTCGTTTAACCCAGTTCAATCTATCCTATAGAATGCCAAAAAGGGCTTTAAAAGGACTTTTTATTAAGGATGTACGGTTCGATTTACAAGCCAGGAACCTGGGGGTAATTGTGTTCAATGGCGAGGGCATTGATCCTGAAAACAGCACATACGCCGTTAATTACATACCAAATGTACCTGAGTTTACCTTCACCCTTAATGCTAACTTCTAAAATAGTGACCATCATGAAAAAATATATATATCTCGTTGTTTTATCAGCAGGCTTTGGTTTGGTTTCTTGTGATAGGGATGAATATTTGGATATTACCCCTTTGGGAAAGATTATCCCTACCACTGTGGCTGATTATAGGTTAATGTTGGATCAAGTAGATCCCCAAGGAACGGAGGCCAATGGTTTTTTTACCTGTATAGATAATGATACCTACCTCTCCGACGAAATCAAGATTACCGACGACGAGACCAGAGTCTCGCCAACCAGGTATTCCGAAACAGCTATCAACAATTATCTATGGAAAGACAATTCCGTTCTTTTCCCAGATTCATCGGATGGGGATTGGTCCACAATGTACAACCAAATATTTACCAGTAACATTGTAATAAACGGATTGATCAATGCGTCTGGCGATGAATCAGAGAAAGCACAGTTGGATGCCGAGGCAAGAGTGCACCGGGCCTTTGCATACTTACTTCTGGTAAATTTATACGCCCAGCATTATGACCCAACCACCGCAGCTAGCGATTTGGGAGTGCCCTTACGTGCAGACGAACGTTTGGATGGCTCATTGGAAAGGGGTACTGTACAGGAAATCTATGATTTTATCCTCAATGATCTTTCGGAATCGGTTATCGATGCCCTACCCGATGTTTCAGAGAAAAAGATAAGACCTTCCAAAGCTTCGGCCTATGCGATCTTGGCAAGAACCCATTTATATATGGGAAATTTTGAAGGGGCATTGGAGGCCGCCAACCTTTCTTTGGAACTAAATGACCAGGTCATGGATTTGACGACTTTGCCCCCTACGCCTTTTGCTTTCCTATTTCCTGATTTGGTGGATTTCCCGCCCTATCACGAAAATGTAGAGCTGCTGTTGGCCAAGGGAAGAAACAGTGTAGCTTTTCTTGCGCAAGAACTATCCGACGATTTTGTGGCTTTGTTTGATGTTGCCAATGACATACGGTACAAGGGAGTTTTCGCGATAGATTTTGTCCCACCATCTGGTATCATAGTGGCTTATGACGGACAGTTGGAACAAGGCCTAAGATTGATTGGTCCAACCGTACCGGAAATGATGCTGACCAAGGCAGAGTGTCTAGCACGTAGTGGGGTCATCAATGAAGCCATTGATTTGGTAAATCAACTACGGACCTATCGTTTGACCAATGTAGTGGCTTTACCGTACCCAGCCACAGCGGCGGAAGCCCTGAATGTGGTAAAGGATGAACGCTCAAGGGAGTTTATCCTAAAAGGTCACCGTTGGTTCGATGTAAAACGCTACAACGCCTACGACAACGCCAATATAAGTATTACCCATTCCCATAGCGGTGAAACCGTAACATTGTCCCCAGGAGACAACCGTTGGGCGCGTCCAATTAATCGAAGGCTCAACGAAATGAATCCGGAATTGGAGCTTAATCCACAGTAAAAATATTCATCAATAGTACCCCTGGATGCAAAAGTCTGGGGGTCATTTTCAAATCTATGAAGCCATTTTTTTTAATCATAGCAGCAATATTCGTCCTAACTGGTTGCCAAAGGCAACATGAGCAACAAGCATTCGTAACAATTTCTGGAAAGGCAAAAAATCAAAACAGTGATTCACTTACGGTTTTTAATCCTACCAGAACCTTTTCAAAAACCATCAAAGTTGATGAAAAGGGCTTTTTTAAAGACACCCTGAAGGTATTGGAGGAGGACAAAACGTACCTTATTTATGACGGTAGACAAGGGAGTTCGCTGTACCTTAAGAATGGTTTTGACCTGAAATTGGACTTTGATGGAAAGGCATTGGAAAGCACACTGGTATTCAGCGGAACAGGAGCTCTGGAAAACAATTGTCTAAATGAATACAATGCCATAAGATCCAAGGAGGTTTCCTTTATGGGCTTGAGCAAAGAAGTTTCCTTGGCCAAGTTGGACAGTACCATTGATGGCCATATATCTTATATAAAAAACTTCCCAGACCTCCCCTCTGAATTTGTTATCGAACAAACAGCACTCTTGGAAAAAGAAAGAGCGCAGAAATCGGAATGGCTTAAAAAAGGCCATATAGATTCTTACGAAACCTATTTCGAAAAATATAATGCCGATAGACCTAAGCATTTGCAGAAGGGCCAACCCTCACCATCCTTTACAAATTACCGAAACTTTAATGGAGGGATGACCTCCTTGCAGGATTTAAGGGGCAAATATGTATATATCGATTTGTGGGCAACCTGGTGCAGTCCCTGTAAAAAGGAATTTCCCTTTTTGGCTGATATTGAAAAAGAATACCATGATAAAAACATTGTCTTTGTGAGTATTTCCCTGGATAGGGAGGCGGATTATGATTATTGGAGGCAGATGGTAAAGGATAAAAATCTGGTGGGGGTCCAGCTCATAGCAGACAGTGCCTTTCAATCCTCATTTGTAAGAGGATATGGCGGGACCGGGGTGCCAAGATTTATACTGCTGGATCCAGAAGGAAGGATTGTTGATTCCAATGCTCCTAGACCTTCATATCGATATCTATTAAAAGACCTTTTTAACAATCTAGATATATAATAACAAAAAACGAACATCATGAAAATTAAAGTCCTACTATTGGTTACCCTTGTGGTAATCTCAGGTATATCCTGTTCAGATACATCACAGAAAGATTTTGTTACGTTTTCGGGTACCATTACAAATCCAGTGAATGACACCTTAAAACTGATATCCTTTAATCGATCGAAAAAGCCAAAATTCATCAAGGTAAATGCCGATGGTACTTTTAAGGATACCTTAAGCCTTAACGACTCCATGGCAAAGTATATTCCCAATTATGTGGTTGGCCATGGTAAGGAAATATCTTATCTCTATCTAAAAAATGGTTATGACCTACAAATGACATTAAATCCCGACCAATTTGATGAAACCATTGCCTTCAGTGGAGCAGGCTCGGCCGAAAACAATTACTTGGTGGAAGGTCTATTGCTCAGGGAAAAGGAGAGGGAGGAAGAAAAGAAAACAGACATCAAATTTTTGGGTCTCCCAAAGGAGGAGTTCGAAAGGGCATTGGAAACTAAGATTGCAAAAAAAATGGAACGTCTGACCACCACAAATGGTTTGGATTCCCTGTTCTTCAACAAACAAAAGGAGAGCATTGAAAATCTACGGGAAAGTTTCCGCCTACAATATAAAATAGAAAACAATCTGCTTGGATACCAAGAGTTTAAAAAAAGATTTGGAGGTAAGGTCCCCGACCATTTGAAAGTAGGAAAACCATCTCCTGTATTTGAGGATTATGAAAATATTACCAGAGGTACGGTTTCATTGACGGACTTTAAAGGCAAATATGTATATGTTGATATTTGGGCCACGTGGTGCGGACCCTGTAAAATGGAAATCCCCCATTTAAAAAAAGTGGAAGAGGCATACCACGAAAAAAATATAGCCTTTGTAAGTATTTCGGTGGATAAGGAAAAGCAAAGAAAAAGCTGGGAAAAAATGGTTGAGGAAAAATCCCTGGGGGGAGTACAACTCTTTGCCGACAAAAGCTTTAAGTCCGACTTTATTAAGAAATACCAGGTTCAAGGTATTCCTAGATTTATTTTGATCGACCCCAACGGAAATATCGTTGATTCCAATGCACCCCGTCCGTCATATCGTTTGGCATTTGATGAAATGTTGCAAAATGCGGGCATTTAATGGCATGATAAGAAAGCTCGTACCTTTTGTATCTAGTGTGCTGTTGATGCTGGTGGGTTGTGGCCCACAACAGGAAAGGAAAAACAATTCCTCGGCAATTTCCGGTGTTCCATTGGAAAATATGGATTCTTTGGTTAGACCGGGCGATAATTTTGCTGCCTACGTCAATGGGAATAGCAGCGTTCCTGAAATAAAGCGGTTCTATCAATTTGCGAGGTCCGTAGGCGATTCCCTTCTGGAGGAGACCATACATGGAAAACCCAATGGTATAGAAGGGCGAATACTTAAAGATTTTTACCGTTCTCTGGTAGATTTTAAAGCAAGGGATAGCATTGGGCTTCGACCCCTTTTAACCGAGTTTGAAAAGATTGATGCTATTCAAGGTTTGGAAGGACTCCTAGGTTATTTTGGGTACGCCAATATCTATGGGTACAATGTCCCGTTACAATTGGATGTTGTGCATAACATCAATCTGGAATCCAATATAGTATTGCTTTCAGAAGGGGGATTATCATTGGGAAGACCTTCGCACTATCTTGAAAAGGATGGTGCAAAAGTCAAAGTCAGGGAAGATTATTCGCACTACATCCAAACGCTCTTCAAAAAAACAGGGCATGCGTTGACGGAAAATCAGGTTGCCAAAATCATAGGACTCGAGATCCAGTTGGCGCGACTTCACATGAACATAGCGGAGCGGGGAAATCCAGAGGGACCAACGTTTTTAGTTCAAGACCACTCGGAAAACATGCTCATTAAAGATTTGGCACTGAACGAGTTCCTAAAAAAGGCCTCTATTGATGAAACGGCAATAGTGGCTACCTATATGATAGATTATCTGGAACAGTTGGCTACCCTTATTCGGCAAACCGACCTACGACTTTGGAAACACTATTTAAAATGGTTGGTAATTTCGTCGGAATCCTCTTTTCTGGACAAGGAATTGTTAATGGCCCACAAGGCCTTTCACAATGATACTGCCCAGCCGGAAGCGTATGCGAAAGGTTACATCAAAAGCAATTTTAGTGGACTGATTGACAATCTGTTTATAGAAAGATATTGTCCTGACACCGTAAAAATAAGAGTGGAACAAATGGTGGACGATTTTATTGATGCCTTTACGGTCAGCATTTCAGAATTGGATTGGATGACAGATACCACTCGTCAAGAGGCCTTGCTGAAACTGAAAAAACTCAAAAAGATTGTTGGTTATGTAGAAAGTGGCACGGACTATTCGTCGTTGAAGATTGTTCCAAATAAACTATTTGAAAATAGAAGAAATCTTAGCAGCTTTAAGTATCAACAAAAACTTGCCTTTTTAGAGCTAAAGGCGCCTATTGTTGGCGGTAAATTCTTGCCCAGGGTTGCCAATGGGTATTACCTAACAAATGAAAACCGAATATGGATAGCGGCCATAATGCTTAACCCACCTTATTTTATGAAAGATGCTGATGACGCGGTCAATTACGGTGCCATTGGAGCGGTAATTGGACATGAATTGGGTCATGGTTTCGATTCCAGGGGCAGCGAATATGATAGTGAAGGTGAAAAACGAAACTGGTGGACGGATAAAGATCGTGAAGAGTTTGATAGTCGTACCAGTATGTTGGTTGATCAATTCAATGGATATGAAATCAAAGATGGGCACTTTGTTGATGGGACAAAAACATTGGACGAGAACATTGCCGATTTAACAGGATTGAATATGGCTGTTAGAGCGTATACACAATCCAAGAACTATCAAGAAAACAATATTCTAGACGGATTTACACCCCTGCAACGGCTGTTCATTGGTTATGCGACTATGTACAATAGCGTTCCAAATGATGACTATCACATCAAAAACCGGAATAACAGATACCCTCCCGCGAGATACAGGGTAAATGGCGTGGTACGAAATATTGATGCTTTTTATAAAGCATTTGAAGTCGCTGAGACAGATTCTCTGTACTTATCTCCAGAAAAGCGGGTAAAAATCTGGTAAATAAATAATTAAACAAACACTTAAAACGAATCAAAATGTCAAAAAAGGCAATACTGATCATCCTGGTTTTTTTGGAAGTATCCCTATTACAAAATAGCATAGCCCAAAAATTTGATGACAAGTTTACCAAGATAAAAGAATTGGGAGGTATTGAGGAATACCAATATGAGCCCAATGGAATGAACCTACTTCTGGTAAGGGACAACAGTGCCCCGGTGGTAACGGTTCAGATTGTATACCGGGTAGGGTCGAGGCATGAGGTAACTGGGAATACAGGTTCAACACACCTGTTGGAGCACCTGATGTTCAAGGGGACCGAGAAGTTCAATAAGCGCAAAGGCACTTCCATAGATAGTAAGCTGAACAGAATTGGGGCACAAATGAACGCCACTACCTGGAATGACAGGACCAATTATTACGAAACCATTCCCAGTGACAAAATCGAGGTGGCCTTGGAAATTGAGGCCGACAGGATGCGCAATTCCCTGTTGCTCAAAGAAGACAAAGAGGCCGAGATGACGGTGGTTAGGAACGAATTCGAAAGAGGTGAGAACAACCCCAATAGTGTTTTGAGCAAGGAGATATGGGCAACGGCCTACATGGCACATCCATATCACCATTCCACGATCGGTTGGAGGTCAGATATTGAAAAAATGCCCATTGAAGTGCTGCGTAAATTTTACAATACCTATTACTGGCCTAACAATGCCACCCTGACCATCATTGGGGATTTTGAGAAAGAGACGCTGTTCAAACTGGTAGATAAACATTTCGGAAAGATTACCAGGGCACCACATGAAATGCCACAGCCATATACCGAAGAGCCGCCTCAATATGGACCAAGGAAGGTGGTTGTAAAAAAACCGGGTCAATTGGGTGTCATTTCTGTGGCTTTCAAAATTCCCGGCAGAATGCATCAAGATCTTCCTGCCTTGAAGGTGTTGGGTGAAATTATTGGCTCTGGAACCTCCTCGGTGATCAATACCGAATTCATTGATAAAGGTTTGGCGTTTTACGGATATGCCTATACCAGTAATTTCAAGGAAGTGGGTCTTTTTACAATGTCTTTAGGGGTGGATCAAAACTCGGATTTTGAGGGGATAAACAAAAAAATGCTTGAAACCCTTGAGAAAATAAAGACGGAAGGTGTACAGCAAAAAGATGTAGACCGAATTGTTTCCAAACTCAATGCACAGACCATTTTGTCAAGGGATGGTTCCGGGAGCATCGCAAAACAGCTCACCGAGGCGATAGCGGCCGGTGATTGGACAGACTTTGTAAAGGGTTCGGACAGATTGAAGTCAGTAACGGCGGAACAAGTGCAGAAAGTGGCCAAAAAATACCTTTTGGAGGACCAAAGCACAACGGGTTATTTCATTCCAAAAACGTCAGGAGCCAATCCAGTTGGTAGCCAACTGCCTGCCAATTTTACTTCTACGGAATGGGATAAACACTATTATCGCCACCCAGATTATAGAGAAATGCCGGAAAGCTCCTTTGAAAACCAAAATGTTCATTCTGAAAGTAAACTACAGAGAGAAGCAAGTGATAGAATCAAAGAGGAAACAAAAACTGGGCAATTTGTTAGGGAAACTGTAGCTGGAATGGATGTTGTGACCGCCAAAACCGGCGCCAAGGATTTTGTTACTGTAGCGGCCAGTTTTCCCATTGGGAGCTATTTCAACTCTGGAGGCAACAAGTATGTTCCATTGCTTACAGCCCGCCTTTTAAGCAAAGGGACCACTAAGAAGGACAAGTTCCAATTCTCACAACAACTTGAAAAATTAGGAGTTTCCATCAATGTAAATGCAGGAACCCATAAGGTAGATATTGGGTTCAAGTGTTTGGAAAAAGATTTGGAAACCGTTGTATCCCTATTGGCAGAGGAATTGCGGTATCCCCTGTTTGACGCTAAGGAGTTGGAAATCCTGAAGCAACAGATTTTAGGGAATATGCAACAGGGAATTTCAGACCCTGCAACGCGAGCCAACATTGCCTTATCCCAGTTGATTTATCCGGCAGATCATCCCAATTATTCCAAGGATATTGAGGTTTCCATGGAGGATATAAAAAATATCGACACGGTTCAGATTAGACAGTTTCATAAAAACTATTTCGGCCCAAAAGGTATGCGCCTTGTTGCTGTAGGTGATGTTGACACCGATGCGCTGCATATTGCATTGAAAAAATCCTTTTTTGGCTGGAAAGGGGGTATTAATTCGGATGTTGTTTATAGGGAACCCCAAAAAAACAAAGGTGACATGAAGGTAGTATCCATACCTCAGAAACCAAGTGCTCAATTGCTTATTGGGCAATACACTGGACTTAAAAGGACAGATCCGGACTACCTTCCATTTTTTGTTGGGAATTACACCCTCGGTGGTGGTTTTTCTGGAAGATTGATGCGAACTGTGCGCGATGAAGATGGACTGACTTATAGTATTGGCACAAAACATACCGGCCATGATTTTGGAGTGGGGGGCAACTGGTCACTGTCAGCTTCCTTTAGCCCGAAGTTGTTCCAAAAAGGATTGGATGCAACAATGATCCAGCTCAAAAGATGGTGGAAGGATGGAATTACCGAAAAAGAACTCCAGGATAGGAAGTCCAATCTGACCGGAAAGTTCAAGGTAGGTCTTTCATCGACCACAGGGTTGGCAGGTGCAATACTTACTTTCTTGGAGCGTGGATTGCAACCTGATTATGTAAACCAATATCCGAAGGATATTGAGGCAGTGACCTTGGATCAGGTGAATCAAGCCATAAAAAAATACATAGACCTGAACAAGTTGATCGTGGTAAAATCAGGATCTCTCGATAAAAATGGTGCACCCATGGATCAACAGTGATTTCCCAGAATTCTTTTTTCCAAAAAAGATAGGGTTTTGCAGTTGACGTACGTAATAGAAGTGAATATTATTAATAAGGAAGCATAGTTATCAGTTTGTTTTCAGCATTAGTATTATTTGAGTTAGTAGCGTGATAAGGGTCACCTTTGGTGACCCTTTTATTAAAACCTATTCCCTTTAATAGATTAATTGATTGTATTGTCATGAAATTAAGGTTCATCGCACTTGTTTGTATACTGCTAGGGTGTTTGCAAAGCAGGGCCCAAATATATGAACCGGTAAGTTGGTCCACATCCGTGGAACAGCTTTCGGATAAGGAATTTGTGCTTATATCCACCGCCACCATAGCTTCAGGATGGCATTTATACTCGCAGAACGTCCCGGAAGAAGGTCCATTGCCCACAACATTTTATTATGAAGAAGACAACGAAACCTTTCGTTTGATTGGAAATACAAATGAAGACGAAGGACATACTGTCCAAGACCCCATCTTTGGCATGCCGATCAAGTATTTTGCGAATAGGGCGGTATTTAAACAAAAGGTAGAAGTTACTCAAGAAATGGGTTCGATCAACGGTTATGTCGAATTCATGGTCTGTGATGACAATAAGTGCCTTCCTCCCGCCGAGGAAGAGTTGGTATTTCAAATTGAGCGGGAATCTAGTAACACCGCGGCCGGACAGGAAGTAAAGATTGAGGTCGCAGCAGATGGTCAGGAGGGTGCTTCCTCCCCACCCAACAAAGAACAAAAGGGCCATCGAGGCCTTTGGACTATTTTCTTTATTGCATTTATCTCAGGCTTTGCAGCATTGCTTACTCCTTGTGTGTTTCCCATGATTCCACTTACAGTGAGTTTCTTTACCAAGCAGAGCAAAAATAGGACTGCAGGTATTCGAAATGCCATTTTTTATGGGATTTCCATCATAGTGATCTATGTGCTTTTGGGAACCGCGGTTACCGCAATTTTTGGGGCCGATTCGCTAAATGCCCTGGCAACCAACGTCTGGTTCAATCTTATTTTCTTTTTGCTCTTGGTGGTCTTTGCAGTATCCTTTCTTGGTGCTTTTGAGATTACCCTGCCCAGTTCCTGGGCCAACAAGGTAGATGCCCAATCGTACAAACGAGGTGGAATAATTGGAATATTTTTCATGGCCCTTGCCTTGGCCATCGTGTCCTTTTCTTGCACTGGCCCCATAGTGGGTACCCTTTTGGTAGATGCAGCGTCCAAGGGAGGGATTGCTCCCATCATGGGCATGCTTGGCTTCTCTTTGGCCATTGCGCTACCTTTCGGCCTATTCGCAGCATTTCCAGGCTGGCTCAACTCTATACCCAAATCAGGAGGTTGGTTGAACTCGGTAAAGGTTGTGCTTGGGTTTTTGGAACTGGCCCTTGCTTTTAAATTTCTATCCCAGGCCGATTTGGTCCTTCAATTGCACCTGTTGGAGCGTGAGGTTTTTATTGCCATTTGGATTGCCATCTTTGGAGCCTTGGCTTTTTACCTGTTTGGAAAAATCCAATTGCCACACGATACACCTTTAAAGCATATCTCGGTAAGTAGATTGGGAATGGGGCTGCTGACACTTTCCTTCACCTTCTATTTGATACCTGGACTATGGGGAGCACCACTAAATCTAATTAGTGCCTTTCCTCCACCTTTGGAATATAGTGAATCGCCTTATGGTGTGGGCTACGCTAAAGTAGGTAGTGGTATGGCAGAGCTGTACCATGGACAGCTGCCAGATGGAGGCCATTTGCTTGCACCCCATGATATTCTTGCTTTCAACGATTATGATAAGGGATTGGCGTATGCCAGGGAAGTGGGGAAACCAATAATGATTGATTTTACAGGCTGGGCTTGTGTGAATTGCCGAAAAATGGAACAGAATGTATGGCCGGAACCTAAGGTGTTGGATATACTCAAGAACAAGGTGGTGTTGATTTCCCTATATGTGGATGACAAAAGACCTTTGGAAGCTGATGAAATAGTGGAATCAAAACTTAAGCCAGGCAAAAAGTTGAAGTACATCGGACAGAAGTGGAGCGAGTTACAGACACTTAAATATGCTGCCAATTCCCAACCTTATTATGTTTTGATGGACCATCGGGAAAACAGTTTGATAGACCCTGTGGCCTACACTCCGGATGTCAATGAATACTACAAGTGGCTCTCGCAAGGAGTAGCCAACTTCAAAATATCGGCCGTTGAGTGACCAACGGTTGGTTTTGATTGATTGAGGTTGCTCCGGCCATTTGGCCGGAGCAACCATTTTAAAGCTAATTGATCCACAATAAAGGAACGAAACAGCAACGCTTGCCTAGAAGGGTATTTTGAAACAATTAGGAAGAATGCCATGGATACTGCATCCTGTTTATTGTCTGTTGGAGGCTCCAAAAAACTCATCAATGTAAGCTGGATAGCCAGTGGAAAGAAAGTAATAGGCCAGTGGTTTTTATTTCCTAATACTCATAAGCATCCGATTTCCACTTGGAAAATTCTTTTTGCATGTTTTCGGAAGTAAGCGGGTAAAGACCAATAATGCCTTCACCACCTTTAACCTTGTCCATAACAAATTTTTCATATTGGGTCATTTGAAGGCATTCCAATGCAACTTCTTCTGCCAGGTGTTTGGGTACCACCATAACGCCATCATCATCACCAATGATAAAGTCGCCCGGAAATACAGCTACATCCCCACAGCCAATGGGTTCATTAATGGCAATGGCTTGGTGCAAGGTTAAATTGGTGGGAGCCGATGGACTACAGTGAAAGGCTGGGAAATCCAGTTCGGCAATTTCAGCAGAATCCCGAAAGCCACCATCGGTTACGATACCAGCAGCGCCACGCTTCATCAGTCTTGTTACCAATATGGAACCTGCAGAGGCTGCCCGCGCATCTTTTCTGCTGTCAATCACCAAGACATGGTCCACGGGACATTTTTCAATGGCAACCCGTTGCAGATGTTCAGGATTTTTAAATACATCAATGGGATTCAAATCTTCACGGGCGGGGATATATCTCAAGGTGTAGGCTAATCCAACCATGGTGGCTTTTCCTCTTTTAAGAGGCTCTACTCCTTGGATAAATTGATTTTTCAAGCCCATTTTAAACAGACAGGTCGCAATGGTGGCAGTGCTCACCTTTCTGAATTTATCGATTAATGCTAATGTGTTATCCATGATTTTTAATGTCTTAGAAATGTAATACGGTATTTTTTCACCTAATTTTTTGGTTATATGACAAATATACATATATTTGGTAAACCAATCTGGTTAACCAATTTAAATCAAATTGTATTTATGGCGCACATGTGCTACTTTCCAAAGGGATTGCGTCAACCTATAACGGCTGTTTAGGTTAACCTGGATTATAAGTATTGCCAAGAAAAGTTTATCAACATAGTAATGCCATTTAATACAGAACATATCTAGGACCATGAGCCTCAAATTTTTATCACACAGTGTTACCTTCTATATTTTTAGTATAAGCTGCATATTACTTTTTAGCAATTGTGCGGAAAACAAAAAGCGAAAGCCCGATGGTCGTTTCGAAAATGAAATGGCAGGGAATTTTGCCAGCGATGTTATACCATTCTTCCAACATTGGAATTTAATCCTAGGCGATGGTTCCAACGTGGGACGGGCCATTAAATACGAGCATAAGAACTTCTTCTATACAGAAAAGGACAGCACAGGTGGTTGGGTAGTATTTAAATCGCCCAATGCCGGGAACACGCATGGCACTTCCAACAACACAAGAACCGAACTGGCCCAACTAAAAAAATGGACTCCCATGACGGAGGCCAAGATGGATGCCACCCTTAAGGTTATGAATGTATCTACCACCGGGGATGCCCGTGTGGCGGCAACCCACTCGGTTGTGGTGGGCCAAATCCACAGCGCGGATGGACATGAAAACGAGCCTTTAAAGATATTTTACAAAAAATTCCCGAGCCACTCCAAGGGTTCCGTTTTTTGGAATTATGAAATCAACACTTCTGGGGATGACAATTCCAAGAGATGGGATTATTCCCATCCAGTTTGGGGTTATGATTTCTCGGTAGCGGCAACGGATGAAAATTCTTATCCCCCTGAACCTGCAGACGGAATCCAATTGGGTGAGGAATTCAGCTATGCAATAGAAGTAAAAGAAGGTATGATGTATCTCAAGTTTACAAGCGAGGGTCATGAGACCAAAACATTTACCAAAAATCTAATTGCATCCGAGTATTCCGAAAAGAACAACATTCCCGAGCAAGTACAAAGTTTATTTGTGCCAGTGGGACAGGATGGAGTAGAACGTGCACATGCATACTCGGGCGAAGGACTTTTTTTCAAACTTGGATGTTATAATCAAACCAATGGAAAAGATCCAAAGGTTAATAAGGTGTGGTGTTCCGGAGCGGAAACCCATGACGGCGACCTTCAAAAGCAATATGCCGATGGAAATTTTGCCGAAGTGTGGTTTAGGTCGGCCAATATCGAGATCAGCGATGATGCCATTTCCAATGCGGGGTATTTTGAAGCCAATGACGGGTTAAGTCAGAAAGTCGTTTACCCTCACGAGGTCATCCCATTTATGGACAAGTTCAGAATATTGACAGGCGACGGAACTTCGGTGGAGGATATTACCAAGTTTGAGGACAAGGATTTTTTCTATACGGTGATTGATGGTACAAGGCGCTGGGTGGTCTATAAAACTCCAAATTCGGGAGTAACCTCGAAAAACTCCAGTAACACAAGAACCGAATTACACGAGAAAAGGGAATGGACACCAGAAGAAGGGGGCAACTTGACCGGTACCTGCAAGGTGATGCAGGTCTCCACTTCAGGGGATGCCAGGGTAGCTGCTTCCTATGCAACAGTGGTTGGCCAAATCCATGGTGGGGAAGGGCATGAAAATGAACCCCTTAAAATCTTTTACAAAAAATTCCCAGGCCATGACAAAGGCTCCGTGTTTTGGAATTATGAAATTAATACGGCCGGAGATGACAATTCCAAACGATGGGATTTTTCCACCGCGGTTTGGGGGTACGATATGTCAGTTATTGGAACAACCAAAACAGACTACCCAAATGAACCCGAGGACGGAATAACATTGGGGGAGGAATTTAGCTATGAGGTAAATGTATATGATGGTATCATGTATCTCACTTTTCAAAGTGAGGGCCACGAAACAAAGACCTTCACCAAGAATCTCATCGCTTCCGAGTATGTAAATAAATCTGACCTACCCGAACAAGTAAAAAAGTTGTTCGTTCCGATTGGACAGGATGGCACGGAACGAAAAACCGCCTATAAAGGGGAACTGGGATATTTTAAACAAGGAGCCTATAACCAAACAAACGGGAAAAGCCCCGAAACCAACATGGTTTGGTGTGCGGGTGCGGAAACCTACGGGGGAGATATAGCCAAACAGTATGAGAACGGTTGCTACACCGAAGTGTGGTTCCGGGATGCTAGCGTTGGCCCAGGCAAACCACCTGAGTAAAGCAGATAGCAGTAAGTTGGTAAAAGAACATTTTTATAATTATTCAAGCGCAATTTTATATGAAAACATTTGGAGCAAGTAAGGAGTTCATAAAGGGAGAAGACCTTGATTGGGAGGTTGTTGGCGAAGGACTGAAAAGAAAAATCATGGGGTACGATGACAAAATTATGTTGGTGAAAGTGCACTTCGAAGTAGGTGCCGTTGGACAAATGCACGAACATTACCATTCCCAGGTAACTTATGTGGAAAGTGGAAGTTTTGATGTTACCATTGATGGCAATACACAAACCTTACAAGGCGGCGACTCTTTTTACATTCCACCCCATGCGATGCATGGCGCCGTATGCACGGAAGCAGGAGTTTTGATAGACGTTTTTAGCCCAATAAGAGAGGATTTCATGGGCTAAAAGTGTTAAAATCAAGAATTTACTTTTTTTAACGAAAAAATAACATATATTTGGTAAACCAAATTGGTTAACCAGTTTGGAATACCAATAAAAACAACACTATATGAAAACATAGCAGAATAAAAAAAGGATAGGTGCACGCCTATCCTTTTAAAGATATCACTTCTTTGGAGGGAAGTAATACATAACAAATACACTTTACAGTTACTTGTCAACACAAAACTACGGAATTCATTTGATTTAAGGAGATCAGTGGTGGTTGACGGTAAGCGAGGGCAACAATCACAATGCACATGTGAATTGAAATTTACTAATCAACATGAATTACTGAAACTAACTACACAAATGAATTTTAAATCGAAACTATTATTGATTGCGATATTGCTTGTCGGTATCCAATCATTTGCCCAGGACACTTTTACTGTTTCTGGAATTGTTCAAGACGCGGATAACGTCCCTATTCCCGGAGTAAACGTAATCGTACTAAACACCACCCGCGGTACCCAAACCGATTTTGATGGAAACTATTCACTTTCAGTTTCCAATAATGAGGTACTGCAATTTTCGTATATCGGGTACGCTACGCAAACTGTGATAATATCCGGACAGGCCGCAATAAACATTACACTTCAAGAAGACACAAGCGAGTTGGATGAAGTGGTGGTGGTGGGGTATGGTACCCAGAAAAAATCAACCTTGACAGGCTCCATTTCCAAGGTGGTCAATGAAAACCTGGACCAAATTGCCGTTTCAAGGGTGGATGATGCCCTTATTGGGCAGGTTTCTGGAGTCAATATTCAGGCTACCAATGCCGAAGCAGGGGGAGCTCCCACCATAACCATTAGGGGTTTTGGTTCAATTACCGCCGATTCCGGACCCGCATTGGTAGTGGACGGAATCGTGGTTAGCTCTGAATTTTTGGCCAATATAGATATGAACGATGTAGAATCGTTTGAAGTCTTAAAAGATGCAGCCTCAGCAGCTATTTACGGTAGTGAGGGGTCAAACGGGGTTATTATGATTACCACGAAGAGTGGAAAAGCAGGTAAGACCCAATTTAGCTATCAAACGTACATAGGCTTTAAAGAAGCCCATGGTAGTGATGATTACAGGAAGAGTGTTGCAGATTGGGCCAGAATTGAGCAAGCTGCTACTGGGACACTTTCAGGAGAAACATTGTACGCTCAGGATCTTGTTAGAATTACCGGAATTGACAGAGACTGGCAAGATGTATTTTTTGACGGAGGAAACGTCACAAGCCATTCTTTTTCTGCTAGGGGAGGTTCTGAGAACACCAAGTTCAGTGCATCTTTAAGATCCCTTAATGATGAGGGAGTTGTGATTACGGATGACTACACGGCCTACATCGCAAATGTAAAGCTGGATACCAAATTGACAGATAAATTAAGATTTGGGCTTAGAGCCTCTCCATCCTTCACGGAGCAAAGAAGATTGCCCACATCAATACATAATCCTACACGTCAATCACCATGGTTGCCTATTTATCACACAGAGGAAACTCTTGAATTTATAAATAGGGGTAATTATCCCGATGTAGGTGTTGGGGATTACTTCTTTGAAAACCATTTGGAAAACAGGGATTATGATAATGATGGCAATACGGAGAGACCTCGTACATCAGGAGATTCCAATCCATATGCACAATATGTGGAGAGAGAGCACTACGAGGATAATACAAAGTTGTTCGGCTCCACATACTTTAGTTACGAAATCTTGGATGGACTTACCGCAAAAACATCTCTGGGGATTACCTTAGAACAAAGAACCCGAAGAAGATGGGACGGAACAAAACATCATGCAGCCGGTAATAGCAGAGCGCAATATAATTTACAGAATAGATTCCGTACGAGACTGATTTCGGATAATACGCTAAACTATAGCAAAACATTTGGTGACCATGACCTCAATTTACTTGCGGGGATGACCATCCAGCAAAGAAAATCCGAGGAGAGCATAACCACCGGTAATGGATATTCCAATGATTTACTTAAAAACTTGCAGGGTGCAACAGCAATTGCCAGTTATTCCGAAGTAAATACGGAATTGAGAAAAGTGGGATATTTTGCCAGGGTAAATTATGCCTACAAGGACAAATACTTGTTCAATGCCTCCTTTAGACGTGATGGTAGCTCCGTTTTTGGTGTAAATTCAAAATATGGAAATTTCCCGGCGGTCTCCGTCGGCTGGAATGCAGCCAGGGAGGATTTCCTTAGCAGTAGCGATGTGGTTTCTAACCTAAAGTTCAGGGCCAGCTATGGTTTAACAGGAGCGGAGAACTTTAATGTGGGAGATCAAACGGTGAACGTATGGCCTTACTTGGCCTTGTTACAGAATTCCAACGCCATTGTGGACGGGAGCGTTGCCGCAGGGGTTTCCCCACTCAATATTGCCAATGCGTTGTTGCAATGGGAAGCTTCCGAGGAACTTACTGTTGGTTTGGACTATGGTTTTTTCAATAATAGGATATCTGGTTCTTTGGACTACTACCAGAGAAACAGTGATGAATTGCTGTTGAACAATCCGGTTTCGTACATCACAGGTTTCAACAATGGAATCGTGAACTTGGGAGAGGTCCAAAACAAGGGTTGGGAACTTGAGCTTAGAACCAGGAATATTATAAGCGAGAAATTTAGATGGAACTCTACCTTGATCGCTTCCACCAACCAAAATGAGCTTTTAAGTTTTGGTGATTCCAACAATGCGTTGATTGAGGATACCTATGGAAGAAACTCCCAATGGATCAATAGAATAGGGGAGCCCATATCGTCATTCTGGGGATATGTGGTTGATACCGATGTTTATGACGACACCCAGTTTAGAACTACCTATGTTGATAATCCATGGAACCGAATCAATGGCCAGGCAGACGATACCATCGTAAAGGACCTTAACGGGGATGGTATCATTACAGAGGAGGACAAGACCATTTTAGGTGACCCATATCCAGATTTGTTATGGAGTTTCACGAATGACTTTCAATTGGGAGCCTTCGATTTTTCCTTTCAACTCCAGGGAAGCCTTGGAGCACAGGTAAACAATATTGGGGACCAATATTTCTACAATTGGTTTGGGAACAGAACACGTAGTGGAGGTGAGTTGCAGGCAGTGGCCGATGGTCTTGTGCCCCATACATCCTTTATCCAAGAAAAAGTACTTACAAGTGAAGTAATAGCAAGCGCAGATTACTTTTCGTTGCGGAATGTCAACATCGGATACAATTTTTCCGATGATATACTATCCAAATTGGGCTTGAGCGATTTAAGAATCTATGTTACAGGTCAGAATCTGATTTATGTCACTGCGGATGACTATCACGGTTTTAATCCAGAACACGATGACAATGGCAACCCCAGGGCCTATGGCTCCCAAAGGGCGGGAACACCAATTTTCAGAACCATGACCTTAGGTCTGAACATTGATTTTTAATTACTAAAAAACAAACTATGAAACATATAAAATATTTAGTCTTCGCCATCACTGGATTTGTGCTTACGTCTTGTAGTGATGAGTTTTTGAACCCGTTGCCGGACACCTCGGTTGCAGTGGATGCATTTTTCCAATCGGATGAAGATGTGTTGGCTGGGGTTATTGGAATTTACGATGCCCTTCAAGGGGTCAATGAGAATACCGTGACCAATATTGGCAATGCAAATAGAGGAGTGCAATTTGAGCACCTTCTTACCGAACACAGAACGGACAATACAAGGAACGCTACCCTTGAGGGCTCCAAGTCCGATTTCCATAGATATGTGGTGAATGCCAACAATGTAGAATCGGAAGACTATTACGCTTCAATGTACGAGGTGATTTTCAGAGCCAATAACATCTTGAACTTTATTGATATTGCAGATGCTTCCAATAGGGCAAGGTATACGGCAGAAGCCAAGTTTTTAAGGGCTTACGCCTATTTTAAACTGGTAAGACTTTACAGTGATGTACCCTTGGTCACCGAAGTGGTGGGGCCAACAGATGAGGAGGCTCTTTTTACTAGGATCCCCGAGGAGCAGATTTATGCCCAAATTGTGGCCGATCTGCAAGAAGCAGTGGATGTATTGGACAATTCTTACAAATCAAGGGCTTCAAGAGCTTCGGCCCAAGCCTTGTTGGCTAAGGTGTACTTGACCCAACCAAGTCCCAACTATACGGGGGCAGAGCAATTGTGCGAAGCTATCATAGGCAGCGGGGAATTTGCGTTGGAGCCCAATTTTTACGATGTATTTTATTCAGAATTGAACGATGAGATCATTTTCGCTATTCAATATGAATCGGGAAATGCGCTGGAAAGCCAAAGTTTTTCATCTGAATTTACCTCTGCCATTCGTGCTGGTCGCGAAGACGGTCAGAATATTGTCAATGACAATTTGATTACCGATTTCGTCGCCTTTGGAGGAAATAGGACCGCAGTTTCGTATACCACTGTCAATGGATCTAATGAAGTGGCCAAGTTTTTCCCTGATGGATTTGACTCCACGGCGGAACCCGACCCTTATGGACCCAATGCGCGTAATGCAGGTAACGATTATATAGCCATACGTTACGCAGATGTCCTTTTAATGCATGTTGAAGCGGCCATTGGTTCTGGCACCAGTACCACAGACCCAGGTGCCTTGACCTCTTTTCAAATGGTAAGGGACAGAGCTTTTCCTGAAACGGCCCCTAACAGTGTTTCAAGCATTTCAAAAGATGAATTGCTCATAGAAAGACGTGTGGAGCTGGCATTTGAGAACCAGCGTTGGTTCGATTTACTGAGATTCGGTGTGGCGGACGAAGTGCTGACGGCACATGCTGCCGAAATGGGATACATCTACAATTCCAGGGCTTTACTATTACCCATCCCGGCTAGGGAAATAAACATAAGTAGAGGTCGGTTGACACAAAATCCTGGCTATTAATTTTTATTCAAAAGACAATGAGATATAAAGTAAAAACATTCAATAGGACCAGACTACTGCTCTTGGTTTTGGTCACGGCAAGTTTTATGGTCAGCTGCGTTGGGGAAGATTTATTTCGCGATGAACTACCAGATGCGAACTCCAAGGCGGACACAATATTCCCAGAGGCAAATTTTGCCTATGCATCCTCTTCGGATGATTTTAGGACCATCAGGTTCAACAACCTCTCGTCAGAGGCAACAACCTTCGCATGGGATTTCGGAGGGGGTAATACTTCTTCCGAACAAGATCCAACATTCACCTTTGAAGATGGAGAAGGGGCATATCCAGTAACACTGACAGCAAGTGATGCTAATGGCGAAACAGGTTCCATCACCATTGATGTGGTTGTGGTGGAAGGTCCTTTCCAACCTATTATTTTAGAAGCAGGTTTTGAAGATGACACCTTGCCCGATGGCGGTGGTGACGGTAGGGACTCGTGGAGAAACAGTGATTTGGGTGGTGTCATCCAGATTACAGGAAGCCCGGTCACATTTGGCGACCAAGGGGCAAAACTACCAGTACCTGCAGCGGATCGTATCGGATATCAGGAAATTACCGTTGAACCAGATACCAACTATGACCTAAGTTTTTGGTACACCATGTTGAGTGGTTCTTCAGACCCTTCGCTTACTGTAGCAATTTTGGGAGTTACTGAAACCGGTCCATACGAATCTTTTGAAGAAGCATTGGATGGTGTTATCGCATCGGTTACGGTAAATGATGATGAGGACCCGGATACCTATGTGCAGCAGAAACTTTCATTTAGTTCAGGTATGAACAACACTGTGGCAATATTTTTCTACAATGGGGATGTTGAAGCCCGACTTGATGACTTTACAATCGAGGTTGGGGTTCCTGGGGCAGTGCCACCATCAGTAGGGTTTACTTCCAATCAGAGCACCAGTGATTATTTGGAGTACACGTTTACCAATTCATCCACGAATGCTGCAAGTTACCTATGGGATTTTGGTGATGGAAATACATCAACGGAAGAATCCCCAACACATGTTTATGCAACCGCGGCGGAATACACCGTAACGCTTACCGCTACCGGAGAAACCAATTTATCCAATAGCCTGAGCCAGACCATTGATATCCAAGCTCCGGTTACAGCTGATTTTACATTTGAGGTAGACCCCATGGACTATAGGACATATTCATTTACAGATACCTCTGTGGATGCGGTAATGCTATTGTGGGAGTTTGGTGATGGTTTCCAATTTACAGGGCAGAATCCATCTCACACCTATGCAGAAGATGGAATTTACGAAGTCACCCTTACCGCATACAGTGTTACGGGTGCTACAGATGTTGCCTCCGAGCAAGTAGTGGTTTCCGACGGGTTCGTTGTTCAGGTTCTCAATGGGACCTTTGATGAATTTACCGTTAATACTGGCGATAACGCTGACGCTTGGGACATGACCCCAAATAGTACCGTTGTGGATAATGATGGAAATACCGTACCTAGTCCGTACGATCCACTATGGGACAATGGGGCCTTGGATTCATGGTTGGAGACCTTCTACGGAGATGGTAGTGAGCAAGCAGGTTCCACAAGTGATGGAAACAATGGTACCAGGGGAGGTAAACTTGATGAAGCTGGAAGGCGATTGTATCAAGTTGTCACTGTTCAAGCGGGTGAAACATACACCTTTTCCATTGATGCCAGGACCACGGCTGCAGGGATCACCTCGGAAGTATTCATACTCAACACCCAAATAGCGGATGAAACAGGTATAAATGCTTCGACATCGGATCCGGCTATAGATGCCTATTATGCCATACCGAATATTTTTGATACCGATGGGGATGCCTATGCAACCTACACATTTGATTTTACACCTTCCACCAATGAGATAGTCATTTATGTACGAAATGTTGACGTAATTGATGGCTCGGCGGAAGCTTTCTTTGACAACATTGAAATTACAAATTAATAGAGGCTAACCATTGTTTTAAACTAAGACCATCCGGACTTTAAACGCTGTCTGGATGGTCATTAAAAAGCGGAAAAAGGAAAATGAGTGGACATCCAATGCTAGATTCAACAATACATATCATGAAAGTCTCGAGGAAGAAATTACTGGTACTTTGTTTGATGGCCCTTGTGACTGTTGGTACCACAGCCCAAAACAAAGAGGGCGTTGTGGCGCAATCGGATACGAAGCTTGAAAAGAGAAAACAAAAAAGGAAAAAACGGGTAAAATTACCCGAAATCGATTTGACCCATTGGAAAGTTACCATCCCAGAAGGCAAAGGAAAAGGTGGTGCCATAAGCGTGGAACCGCCGGAGATTTTGGATTATGCCCATAATGAAACCTTAAAGCCTTTTATGTACAATGATTCCACTACAGGTGCTCTGGTATTTTACGCATTTCCCACATCTGCCACAACTGCCAACACCAAGTACTCAAGATCAGAGTTAAGGGAACAAATGGTACCTGGGGATGACAATGTAAACTGGACTTTTTCAGAGGGTGGCACCCTCAAGGCCAAACTGGCCATGGATGAGGTATCCAGGGACAAAAATGGGAAATATCACAAGGTGATCATTGCACAAATACATGGCAGGTTGACCAACGAGCAAAAGGAATTGATTGGGCAAAAAGACAACAATGCACCGCCAATCTTGAAAATATATTGGCAAAATGGAAAAATAAGGGTGAAGACCAAAGAACTTGTAAATCCAGGAGTGTCTCCAAAGGGTATTCTATATAAGGAGGCATGGAAAGATGATAAGGGAAGGAACTTTGAGGAAGAAGTAGGTTTTGGAAAATTCACTTTGGAGGTAAAGGTGTCAGATGGAAAAATGGTTGTTTCGCTAAACAAAAACGAGTTCTTCGTGTACGATGGCCCAAGTATAAAGCGCTGGGGCATCTTTGAAAACTACTTTAAGGCAGGGAATTACTTTCAGTCTAGGGATGAAGGCGCATTTGCCAAGGTCAAGTTTTATGAATTATCCGTAACGCATTAAATATGGGACCAACAATGGGCAAGACACATAGTATCGGATTACCTCTTCTAGTGTTCATAGGGTTTCTGCTGTTCAACTGTGAGTCATCATCTGAGGCTGTTGGAGAAAGCATCCAAACAGGGGATGATGCTCCAGAAGAGATAGTTGATGATACGGTTTCAGAAGATGGCGAGCAGGATTATTTACTTCCGGAAATCGATTTAAACCACTGGAAGGTCACCTTGCCCATTGGTAGACCGGATGAAGTAAAACCACCAGAAATACTGGATTATGCCACAAATGAATCACTACTTCCGTATATGTTCAATGATTCCACGGATGGCTCATTGGTTTTTTACACTTTTCCAGGGTCGTCCACTCCCAATTCCAGTTATTCTAGAACTGAGTTAAGGGAGCAAATGGTACCGGGAAGCAACAACACCAATTGGACATTTGCCCAAGGGGGCAGGATGGCCGGGACACTGTCAGTTCCTTTTATTTCCAAGGACGGTGAAGGCAATTCATATCGGACAATAATCATGCAGATTCACGGTAGATTGACCAATGAACAACGTGATTTGATAGGGGAGGATGATAACAACGCTCCGCCTGTTCTCAAGATTTATTGGAACGACGGTAAAATAAGGGTGCACACAAAAAAATTAAAGAACCTAAATGTGTCTTATGAGGAGCTGTTGCATACTGCTGCCTGGGAGGATGATGAACCCTATTCGTTTCCGGATGCGGTGGGAACAGAAAAGTTTTCCTTGGAGGTAATAGCCAGCGAAGGTCGTATAGAGGTGATTCTAAACGGTGAACATTCATTTGTTCAAGAAAATGAACACTTGGAAAAATGGGGGGTGTTCGAAAATTATTTCAAGGCGGGCAATTATTTAATAAGCAGGGATGAGGGCACATCGGCAACGGTAAAATATTATGAGTTAGAGGTTGAACATTGAGTTAGTTAAGTTTGGAAACTATTGGCCAATTTATTTGGCCAATAGTTAAAAAAACGGCCTGTATATTAGTCAGTTGGCAATAGTAATGATAATGTTTTCCTGATTAGGGCAAATTGATTAAATTTAACAAACCAATCTGGTTAACCAATTTTAATTGAGATAATTTATGAGAGTTGACATTCTTACAAAAAGCGAAAACAGGGAGGTACAAAAGGAGATAATTTCCAAGTTGCGCGATTTGATAAATTATAAAAATCTTGAGCCTGGCGACAAATTGCCCTCGGAAAGAATGCTTTCGGAAAAATTTGGTGTCAGTAGAAGCAATGTTAGGGAGGTAATACAAAAACTCGAGTTTTTTGGCATTCTAAAATCCAGGCCCCAAAGTGGAACCTTTATTGCTGATATTGGTCAAATTGCAATGAGCGGGATGATGGCCGATATTTTAAGATTGGAAGACCCGGATTTTAAATCTTTGGTGGAAACCCGGATTCTGTTGGAACTTAAAACGGTCCGTTTGGCATCTTTAAGACGGACTGATGAGGATTTGGCCAAAATGCGCCAAGCCTTGGATGCCTACAAGGAAAAGGTATTGAACGGGCAAGACGCGGTGCAGGAAGACTTATTGTTTCATTTGGCCATAGCACAAGCCAGTAAGAACAGCACCATGAACACTTTTATGTTGATCATCACCCCGGAGATCATCACAAATTTTGAAAAGTACCACGTGTGCGATGCCGACCTTTCGTTTAAGGGAATCCAAGAGCATGAAGATATTTATGAGGCAATCAAGGAACAAGATCCTAAAAAGGCCAAGGAAAAAATGAAAACCCATTTTAAGATCTTGTATCAGTATTGCTATAACATTTAAAGTTTAAAAAAGGCAAAGCAAAATTGCACGCTTTTGTTTTACCTATTGAAATATTTGGAGGGAAGAAAAACAGGACAACTTTGATATCGGTACCTACTGCCCTGTAGGGCTAATATCAGGATTGGTTTTCGCAAATGATTGTTAAAAGGCTGGTTTTCAGTTAGGGAATCAACTGTGTGCTTGCGGAACCTTTGGCAATCTTCCTTAAAACTTAAAGAGATGAAATTAAAAGGCTTACGATGGTGGGTGATTGCATTGATTTGCATTGCCACGGTTATCAATTACATAGATAGAACCGCATTTGGGGTCATGTGGCCCGAGATGGGCAAGGATTTGGGCATGGATGAGGCAGATTATGCGGTCATGTTGAACGTTTTCATGATCACATATGCGCTGGGCAAGTTTTTATCGGGTAAACTCTACGATAAAATTGGTACTAGGTTAGGTTTTGTTTTTTCAATTGCCCTTTGGTCCGCAGCTGCCATACTCCATGCCTTTGCCAGAGGATTACTTTCCCTATCGGTGGTAAGGGCAATGCTTGGTCTTGGAGAAGCAGGTAATTGGCCAGGAGCAGTAAAGAGCAATGGTGAGTGGCATCCTATTAGGGAACGTGCCATAGCCCAAGGGATATTTAATGCGGGGGCCTCATTGGGAAGTGTCATCGCCCCGGCACTAATTGCCTTTTTGTATGCCCAATTTGGCTGGCGAACCACCTTCATTATTCTGGGTCTGGTTGGTTTTATCTGGATATTTCCCTGGTTGATCATCAACAAGGCAAAACCGGAAAAACACCCGTGGATTACCGAAGAAGAAAGAAACATGATTCTATCTGACCGAATTGTTCCGGTAGATGGAACCCAAAAGGAAAAAGGATCTTCCCTATCAAAAATTCTAAGCTACAGGGAGTCCTGGGGAGTATTGGTTTCCCGTTTTTTTATTGAACCTATATGGTGGTTGTTTGTAGGGTGGATGCCCTTGTATCTGAACTCCAAATTTGGGTTTAGCATTGAAGAAATAGGATCCACAATTTGGATTTCCTACCTCGGAGGTATGGCCGGAAGTATTTTGGGAGGGTGGTTCTGTGGTAAAATGATGGAAAAGCACTCCGTGGACTATTCCAGAAAGCTATCCATTCTAATAGGTGGAATACTAATTTTTCTGGGACTCATGGGCATTATATTCTTTGTGAAGGGAAATAACCCCATGACGTTCATTTACATCGTGGCGATAGTATTGTTTGGATTTCAGTTTGCCATTGGAAACATCCAAACACTTTCCAGCGACTTGCTCAAGGGGCCATCTGTTGGCACATTGGCAGGACTCGCAGGTACGATAGCCGCAGTTTCTGTAATTATCATGAACTGGCTTATTCCAAAAATCACCACGGTCTCGTACACCCCGGCATTTATAATAATAGCTGTACTGGCTCCACTGGCAGTACTGTCAATTTACATACTAATAAGAAAAATAAAACCTGTCGAAGTCGATTCGATATAAAGAACATCAAATAAAAAGACAACAAATGATTTCAAAAGGAAAAGTAGCCGTAGTAACAGGAGCAACCGGAGGTATTGGCTTTCAGGTTGCCAAAAGACTCGGATTGGATGGATACACAGTGATCTTGAACGGTATTGAGGACGAGGCCGGTGCCCAAAGGGTACAGGAACTATCAGCAGAGGGCATAAGGGCGGAATACCTCGGGTTTGACGTTACAAATGAGGAAGCGGTCAATAAAAACATCCGGCATATTGGAGAAAAATACGGGAAAATAGATGTCTTGATAAACAATGCAGGCGGGCTTGGGGGCAGAGCTAGATTTGAGGAAATGACCACTGAATTTTACAGAGGGGTCATGGCACTGAACCTTGATTCCACCTTTTTTGTTTCACGAGCGGCCATACCATACCTTAAAAAAGGAGAAAACCCTTCCATTATCAACTACACTTCCATTGCCGGATGGAACGCTGGTGGACCAGGGGCAGGAATCTATGGAACCTCAAAAGCAGCGGTGCACGCTATAACAAGGGCATTGGCAAAAGATCTAGCCGAGTATGGTATTCGGGTAAATGCTGTATCGCCTGGCACCATTGATACCCCTTTTCACACACAGATAAAATCCACGAAACCTGAGGTGTTTGCTTCTTGGAAAAACAATATTCTACTTGGAAGATTGGGGCAACCCGAAGAAGTAGCATCCGTAATTTCATTCCTAGTGGGTGATGATGCGGCATTTCTTACTGCTGAAACTATTCAAGTAGGTGGTGGACAAGGATTGGGAATATAAGTTGGAAATGATGAAACTGGAGGGAAAAATAGCGTTGGTCACGGGAGGTTCAAGAGACATTGGACGTGCCATTTCCGTAAGACTGGCCCAAGAAGGGGCCAAGGTAATTGTGAATTATTTCAATTCCGAGGCCGGAGCCAGGGAAACCGTAGAAGAGATTCAATCCTTGGGACAGGAAGCTATTGCCGTTAGAGCCGATGTGTCAAGCCTGAAGGAAATCGAATATCTAAAAGAGAAGGTGGTTGAAAAATTTGGCGATAAAATTGATATTCTCGTAAACAATGCAGGTGGACTTTTTGCTCGAAAAACGCTTGGAGAGTTTGACGAGGGTTTTTACGATTTGGTCATGGGTGTCAATTTTAAATCCACCGTTTTTGTTTGTCAGGCCTTTGAACCATTGATGGATAGCGGGAGTTCCATAATCAACCTTTCTTCCCAGGCGGCACGGGATGGCGGCGGTGGTGGCTCCGCGTTGTATAGTTCGTCCAAGGGAGCAGTAAGTACATTTACCAGGGCAATGGCAAAAGAACTTGGCCCAAAAGGTATCCGTGTCAACGCCATTTGTCCCGGATTGATCGGCACAAAATTCCATGACGATTTTACCAAAGACGAAGTCCGTTCAAAAGTTGCTGCCGGTACGCCACTGCGTAGGGAAGGATCAGCAAAGGAAGTCGCGGATTTGGTAGCCTATTTGGCTTCGGATGAGGCTGCATTTATTACTGGAAACAATATTGACATAAACGGGGGCTTGGCCTTTAGCTAAAAGTGTTGGAAGGGAATAGGACCATAAAGGACAATTCCATACTCAAAAAAATACTTGGGCTGATTTTGAGCTTTGGTCCTGGAATTTTTGCCATTGGCTATACTATTGGTACCGGCAGTGTAACTTCCATGATTGTTGCCGGGAGCACCTTCGGAATGCAATTGCTTTGGGTTTTGTTGCTAAGCGCTTTCTTTTCAGGAGCATTGATTTATGTGTTTGGCAATTACACCTTGATAACAGGGGAAACAGCCTTATTTGCTTTTAAAAAACATCTGAAATGGGGAAAGGCAATGTCCATATTGATCATCCTTGGAATTGCCTTGGGCCAATGGAATTCCCTTATGGGGATTATGGGCATTTCCTCAAATATCATTTATGAAATTATAGCCATTTATGTTCCGCAAGTCATAGGGCACAAGTACGAAACCGTACTGATTATCTCCATTCTGGTCACCGGTGTTTTTTACGCCTTGTTGCTAGTGGGTAAATACACTTTTTTCGAGAAAATTCTGGTGATCTTTGTTTCATTGATGGGGCTTTCTTTTTTACTGTCACTTTTTTTGGTGTACCCATTGCCAAAAGATGTATTGCAGGGGTTGATACCAACAGTTCCAGAGGTGCCAAATGGTAAAATGCTGGTGGCGGCATTTGTGGGAACCACCATGGCAGCGGCAACATTTTTATCGCGTCCCCTTTTTGTGAAGGGCAAGGGCTGGAATAGTAACCATAGGCAGAAACAGAAAAAAGATGCAATTGTAGCTGCAATTTTGGTTTTTGTAATCAGTGGTTCAATTATGGCCGTGGCAACAGGAGCGCTTTATTATGGGGAACGTCCCGTTAGTCAGGTATTGGATATGGTGAACACATTGGAGCCTGTGGCCGGGAAGTTTGCCCTTACCCTGTTCTTTTTCGGAACCTTGAGTGCGGGTCTCTCATCGATATTTCCAATATTATTGATAGTACCAATTTTAATTGCAGATTTTCAATCAGGCCAATTGGATACCAGCTCCCAACAATTTAAAATCATTACCGCATTTGCATGTTTGTTTGCATTGATTGTTCCGGTATTTGGGTCAAATCCAATAGAGATGCAAATCCTTTCGCAGGTTTTCAATGTTTTTGTTTTGCCGTTGGTCATCATCGGTATCCTTTTTCTTATCAATAATCGAAAACTTATGAAAGGTCATAAAACTTCCAACCCACTTCAAATTGTATTGTTATTGTCATTGATTTTTGCATGTATCATATCATATCAGGGCATTAAATCGCTTATTGGGTATTTTTGAAATGGCAAATGGAAAATTTGAAAATGAAAAACAACTGTGGTTAAAAAATTTCAAATTATTCCTGACCATATCTCCGGCCAGTGGGGCTTGAATTCTGGGTCATTATCAATCAAGGCCCAATACTTCTTTTTTTTGAATTTAACTCATCTCCCCGGAGTGTTTTTTTGATTGAGTGCCAAGCTAAAGATCATATTGATTGAAGGAACTTGCTTTTATAGTATGATTCATGACTTTCTTGGTTATCCGTATTAAAATATCAAGGATAATTTATTTTGACCCGCTTTTAAATTCGAAATGCTCAAATTTTTAAATCACTTTATGTCAATTAGATAAAATGGGCCAGAATTTTCGAAAAATCTACGTAAACGGTTAAGTTAAATTTTCGTAAATAAAACTTAAAGCTTTTAAGTCATTGAAAATCAATTAATTGAACTTAAAAGTATCTTCTCCTTGAAATTGGCTCTATCATCACCAATTCTGACCCAACGCTGTTAAAAAAGTCAGTTTTCAGTGCTCCATAAAATAGTTTTGACTTGAAGATTCAGCGGTATTTGGACGCACAAAATACTTCTAACTCAACTCAATTACTAACTAAATACTCGAAACTCATGAGTACAAACTATGTTGTTCTTTTTTTCATGCTTCTACTCGCGGGAATGGGATTTGATGCCAATGCGCAGACCATTACCGGAAATGTCTCGGACAGCGCCGGTCCCTTGGGGGGGGCAACTGTTGTTGAACAGGGGACGACCAATGGAACCCAAACAGATTTTGATGGAAATTTTACGATAACCATTTCTGATGCCAACGCTACTTTGGTATTCAGTTATATCGGTTATAATTCACAAACCGTTGCGCTAAACGGTAATACCAACGTCAATGTGGTTTTGACCGAAAGTGCCGAAACCTTGGATGAGGTGGTGGTACTCGGATACGGCCAAACCCAAAACAAACGACTGGTTACAACCGCAGTGGCAACGGTTAAAGCTGCCCAAATCAGGGAGTTGCCCATATCCCAGGCCGAGGCGGCCCTACAGGGCACCGTACCGGGAGTGGTGGTTCAACAAAACTCTGGTTCTCCGGGTTCCCCACAAACCGTTCGGGTGCGTGGAATAGGAACCTTGAACAATTCCAATCCACTGTACATCGTGGATGGAATCCAGGTTCCCAATCTAGGATTTCTGAATCCCAACGATATTGTTTCCCAGACCGTTCTTAAGGACGCCGCTTCCACGGCCATCTATGGATCACGAGGAGGCAACGGTGTAATTCTGGTGGAAACACTGAAAGGCTCAAAACGTGCCATGAAACCGGAAATAAATATTAGAACTTCTTACGGTATCCAAAGTCTGGCCAACAAACCGGAATTGATGAACCGCGACCAATATGTGCAATACTACAACGAAGGTGTGGCGGCGGTTGGTACACCGGCGGCTGGTTTTCGTGGAGCCTTTACTGATGCTGAGCGGGCCTTGCTACCCGATACGGATTGGTATGATGTACTATTTGATGATGCTCCGGTTCAGAACTATTATGGTTCCATAGTTGGAGGGTCGGAAAGTATCTCTTACTCCGCTTCCGGCGGTTATTTTGGTCAAGAAGGAATTTTGGGAGGCGAAGGGAAGGCCGAATTTAAAAGAAGAAATATTCGGGCCTCGTTGAGTGCGGATATTACCGATCGTATCTCCTTCAGCGCTTCGGCCCAATATCAAAACCAGGACCGATTTGTGATTCCGCAGAACACAGGTGCGGCCGGAGTTGGTATCAGTAGTTTTATCAACGCCCTGCCTGCTATTTATGAACCCTTTGATGAGGATGGAAACTTTGCAAATCCTTTTTTGAACAATGGCGTTCCAACGGCCAACGGAGTTCCTTTGAATAGCCTTGGTGCAGTTCAGAATCCATTGTTTTCAATTGCGGCAACCAACAACCAGATAACCCAAAATGCAACAAATTTGAATGTTTCCCTGGATTATGATGTGTTGGACGACCTTACATTGCGGGGCTGGTACGGATCATTCCACAACTCCATTTTTAATAGAACTTTTACACCGTTGATTCAGCAACCCACCCAGGAGTATGATACTTCTACAGGGGTCTCTTATTCAGAGGTAAAGAGCACAGCCGAAAACAGGCAATGGGGAGGTACTGCAAAATACTCCTTTGACGAACTGTCCGGCACCAACCACAATCTGAGCGCCTTGGTGGGCTACGAACTGGTAAAGAACAACTTTTTTGGTGGGGATTTGATCAATGATACCGGCGCTTTCTTTACCAACGATTTTGGTAGGGTAAATTTCGCATTGTCGGACAACATTACAGATGCCACGGTTACCCCAGGGGTGACCATCCAAAGATTCTTAGAATCTTTCTTTGGAAAAGTGGATTATAACTACAAGGAAAAATACTTGTTCAGTGCCGTTTTGAGAAGGGACAAATCCTCGAGCTTCGGTTCTGACAATAGAGTGGGGTGGTTCCCTGCTGTATCAGGGGGATGGGTAATTTCAGAGGAAGACTTCTTGAACAATTCAAACACCATTGACCTTCTTAAACTGCGTGCCGGCTGGGGAATTAGTGGAAATGACCAATCCCTGGGCCCATTTGATTATTTGGCACAATTGACCACCCAAGCAGGCTATGCCGGGCAACCTGGTATTGCCCAAATCAGCTTGGCCAATCCGGCCTTGGGATGGGAAGAACTGACACAGTTCAATGTAGGTCTTGACATCAACGCCTTCAACAACAAATTAGGGGTTACCATTGATTACTATATCAAGGAAACCTCGGATATCCTTTTGGCCGCGACCACTCCTTTGACTTCTGGACTTAACCCCGCTTCGGAAAACACAGGAACCATAGAAAACAAAGGTTTCGAAATTTTGCTGTCCTATCGCGAAAGCTACGATAGCGGTTTTGGTTGGAATGTAGGTGCCAATCTTGGTTTTAACGATAATGAAGTGACCAGTCTAGGAGAAACTTCCTTTATTAACAGTGCACAAATTCAACCTCAGTTCAACGACTTTGCCTCCCGATCTAGTGTTGGGAATGCAGTTGCCAGTTTTTACGGTTTCGTTGTGGAGGGTAGGGATGCCAATGGCAATCTAATTTTCGCAGATTTGGATGGAAGTGGAAACAACCAATTGGTTCCGGACAGTGGGGATAAAGCCATCATTGGAGACCCCAATCCCGATGCCACTGTTGGTTTTAATCTGGGCTTGAATTACAAAGGCTTTGACTTTTCCGCATTCATGTCGGGAACTATAGGAAACGACATTTTGGATGCAACCATCCGTTATGATGCCCTTGGCACAAACAGACCAGCATCTTATGTAACGGAACCCGGGGCACCTAGAAATGTTGTGGTGAGTACAGCAGGAAACGGAGAGAACCTAATCTCTGATTTCCATATAAAGGATGGCTCTTACCTAAAGCTCAAAAATGTAACGGTGGGCTATAACCTCCCTGATAGCGTGCTGGAAACCTTGGGGATGAAGGGACTTAGATTGTTTGTTTCGGGCCAAAACCTATTCGTAATAACCCAATACCCTGGTATTGATCCAGAAATTGGCCAGAACAATGTGAACACTTCCTTGAATATAGGTATCGATCAAGGATTCTTTCCGCAACCACGTCAGATTCTTCTAGGCGCCAGTATAAACTTTTAATAAGCTCTGAAAATGAAAGACATAAATAAAACAATTCAGAAAATAATAAATACGTTGGCAATTGTGCTCTTGATATTGGGTACATCCTGCAGCGATATAGAGGACCTTCAACCTGCAACATCCATCTCTGTAGATACGGCTTTTGAAACGGAAAATGCGGTAATCTCAAGTCTAAATGCCGCTTATGATCCCTTACAATGGCAGCAGATTTTAGGAAATCAGACCTTTCCCCTGATGTCCCAAGGGACTAGGGCAGATGATTGTCATTCGCAGTCCGCAAGTTTCTGGGCCATAGGTGCCCAATGGGACCAGTTTAGCACCATCATTCCTTCCCTACCCGCAGTGGCCTCATTGTGGGCCAAATGGTACAGGGGGGTATCCCGCGCCAATTTCACCATTGAGTTGGCATCCAATTTTGATAACTATGACACGCCCGGTCTGCAAGACCAAATTGTGGGAGAAGCCAGGTTTTTAAGAGGACTATATTATTTTGAATTGGTCAAACTTTGGGGTGGTGTGCCTCTGTTCGAGGAGGCGGTCACCTCAACGGACCAAGAGATATTTAAACCTAGGGCCTCAGCAGCGGAAGTATATGCTTTTATAGAAGCGGATTTACAGGCCGCGGCGGCAATCCTGCCTATAAAAGGTTCGGAAAGGGTTCAAGGTTCCGCTACCTCAGGAGCCGCTCTGGGCTTGTTGACCAAAGTATATCTATACCAAGAAAAATGGTCGGAAGCTGTAAATGCAGCAGAACAAGTAATGGCTCAAGGGGTTTATAGCTTGGAATCCGATTTTAGAAACAACTTTTTACAAACGACGGAATTTGGTCCTGAGTCCCTTTTTGAAATCAATTACCAAGATGGACTTTCCGCAACCGGACCGGGTGTGAACCAAGAAGGTTCTGCCATGTGGAGATGGTCGTTCCCATTTCTTTCAGGAACCTATCCTTCCTTTAATAACTTCATTCCGCGGCAGGATTTGGTGGACTTCTTTGATGATAGTGATCAACGGAAGGCAGCCACCTTTCTTTTGCCGGGCCAGGTATTGAACTCCCCTGGATTGGCAGCGCTGAACTTTGACCCGGTACCGGACAACTTTGGCTATGCCATTGGCGTAAATACAGGTGCCAAAAAGTACTTTTTGACCTTTGAAGAGGTGCAGGTGCTATTAGGACCTCCCAGTTCCCCACTCAATGAGAAGGTGCTTCGCTATGCAGATGTATTGTTGATGCATGCTGAAGCTTCCATCATGGGAGGTGGTGGAGACGGTGCTTCCTCTTTCCAACAAGTGCTGGACCGTGCCTATGGCCCCGGAAATGCAGCGGCACCTGCCTATACGGTTCAAGGAGTCCGCGATGAGCGAAGAAGGGAGCTGGCCACAGAAGGCTGGAACCGATTTACAGATTTGGTACGATGGGATGCAGTTGATGGTGGGGGTGTTATTGCACCTGCTTTGGCTGCTGTTGGAAAAACGGATTTTTCCGCACCAAGGGACTTGTTGCTGCCCATTCCCCAACAAGAAATAGACACCTATCCAGCCGGGATGTTGGAGCAAAACCCTGGCTACTAATCCAAAAAATAGAACAATGAAAAAAGTATACGGAATAAGAAAATCATCGCTTAGAATTGCGACTTTGACAATGGTCCTGGGATTTTTTGGAATGGTAGTTTCATGCGATGAGGAGAAGTATTTTGAGCAATTGAATTCAGTTATTGCTTCGTACAATGATGGTATCCAAAACTTGGATGAAGAAGGAATCGATTGTGGCGGTGGAAGTGGAGTCGTTTGTCCCTCTTGTACCGATGGCATTCAAAATCAAGGAGAAGAGGGAATCGATTGTGGTGGTCCATGCGAAATGTGTGTACCTACCCCACGCGCCGATGTTTTGGCCGGAGGTTCCCTTCCTTACTATTACACCTTTGAAGCCAATGACCCTGATTCAGGGAGAAACTTGGTTCCCTTGGCCCAAGCTAGTCAAGGGGTAACCTTCAACCTTGGCGCAGCGGACCCAGCTGGGAGTGACGAATTGGTAGGTTACATTTTAAGACCTCAGAATGGCCCATTCGGTGGATTTGAGGATTTTAAGTTTCAACCGCAAAGCACACCGATAGATTTTTCTACCTACAACAAATTCACATTGGATGTCTACATTCCATCCAGCAACGATTTTTCTGGTAACCTTCAGCCCTTGGTGGAAGTGGTATTGCATGATAATGTGGATGGCAATTTCTGGCAACGCTGGACCATTCTCCCGATAACGGTAGATCCTGCAGACTTTGATTCCTGGGTTACCTTGCGCTTTGATGGCACTGCTGCCACAGCAGTATCCGCCGATGCCGGGGTTCCACTCGTGGACAATACCACCTATGATAACATTACATTGCGATTTGGTGGTAGCGCTCATACCGAACAAGGAGAGTTTTATATCAAGGATTTTAAGCCTACTACAAGTTTTATCGCTCCGGGAACACCGCGGGCGGATGCACTCGCTGGTTCCGGCCTTCCGGTGTACTATACTTTTGAAACTGGTGATGCGGACTCAGGAACCAACCTGATTCCGAATGATACCCCATCCCAAGGTGTTGTACCGGAATACAGGGTGGCAGACCCTGCGGGGAGCGATGCTGCGGTTACCTTGATCAACAGACCGGAAAATGGGCCTTTTGGAGGCTTTGAGGACTTTAAGTTTCAACCACAAGCTGAAACCATTGACTTTTCGGTGTACCATAAGTTTTATCTCGATGTTTACATTCCATCCACCAATGACTTTTCTGGACTCTTAGATCCAGTGGTGGAGTTAATACTGCACGACAATGTTGATGGGAATTTCTGGCAAAGATGGACCGTGCTTACCGCAACGGTGGATCCAGCGGACTTTGATTCGTGGGTTACCCTTGAGTTTGATGGAACAAATGCAACTTCGGCAGCAGATGGCACCACATTATTGATGAACAATACGACCTATGATAATTATACCCTTAGGTTTGGTGGTTCTGGTCATCCAGAGGCTGGACAGTTTTACGTGAAGGATTTTATTCCATTTGAATAAAAACAGGATAGTTAAATAATTTCTGAATATCGGTTCTTGTGGGGGAGATGTAATCATACGCTCCCCTACTTGTACTAAAATTGTCTATAATGCCGCTTAGTTTCAAGTATTTGGTTTTTATTTCGGCTTCAATTTTGATGCTGGTCTTGGCATGTTCATCCAATAGCGGTGACATGGACCCCTTAACGGACGATGACCCCACACCACAGGCCAGTTGTTCTGACGGAATTAGAAATGGGGATGAGGAAGGTGTTGACTGTGGAGGTTCCAATTGCGCAGATTGCCCAACCACTTTGGTCATTCCCGACTCAGGCTACACCACACCAGAATCGTATGTAGGCTATAGTTTGGTTTGGTCCGATGAATTTGACGGTGACAGTTTGGATACCGGTAAATGGGACTATCATTTGGGAACAGGATGCCCAAATCTATGTGGGTGGGGCAACAATGAGCTCCAGGCTTTTACGGATAGATCCCAGAACCTATACTTTGCCGAGGGGAACTTGGTCATGGAAGCCCGTAGGGAGTTTATTTTCGGAAAGGAATATTCCTCAGCGAGGATCCATACCGATGATTTGTTCGAATTTCAATATGGTAGGGTGGATATTCGTGCCAGTATGCCCTCCGCGGCCGGAACCTGGGTGGCGCTTTTTATGCTCAATAAAGAATACACCATTGAAGACCCTGGTGCCTATTGGCCCAGTGGGGGCGAAATTGACATCATGGAATATCTGGGGGAGGACAGAAACGATATTTTGGGAACAGGGCATTACGGAATCAATTTTCCGGCCAATCACCGGTTCAATTCGGTGCATTTTAGCGCTTTGGACGGCGACCCATTTGACGAGGTATATTATGTTTTTTCCATAATTTGGGAAGAAGATAAGATTACCTGGTTGGTCAATGATGTTGAATATCACACCATGACTCCGGAAACCACCCAGGCCAATGGACAACCATATCCGTTTAATGATCAATTTTATTTTGTTTTCGCTTTGTCCGTTGGGGGCAATCTACCTAATGTAAACCCTATACCATCCAATTTCCCTACCAATTTATTGGTGGACTATGTACGGGTTTTTAAACCGAATGAATAAAAAACTAACCTCCTGAAGATGAACAGCACTTCAAAAAAAACATGGTTTATCGCCTTCGTGGTCTCATTGGGAGGTTTCCTATATGGTTTTGACGCAGCCATCATTTCTGGGGTCATGAACTATGTTACCCCTGAATTTGACTTAAGTACCCAAGAGCAGGGGTGGGTTCCCAGTTCGCCCTTATTTGCCGCTATGTTTGCTATGCTGGTCTCGGGTAGGGCCAGTGATGTTCTAGGCAGGAAAAAAATGTTGCTCATCATCGCATTTACCTATGCGCTGTCAGCCTTGCTATCAGCTTATGCCACTGGTTTTCATATGCTCTGGATAGCCAGGATGATTGGAGGGGTCGCTTTTGGCGCAGCCTTGGTGATAGCACCAGTTTATATAGCTGAGGTTTCCACGGCAGAAGCACGGGGAAAGTTGGTCTCCATCCAACAATTAAATATTGTACTTGGATTTTTTGCGGCCTTTCTAAGCAATTATTACATCAATAATGCCTTTACATCCGGGGCTTCTTCCTTTTTGACCATAACCAATGTGTGGCGGTTCATGCTTGCAGTGGAACTGATACCTGCGGTACTGTACTTTATACTGCTGTTCTTTGTGCCCAAAAGTCCAAGATGGCTCTTCATCAAGGAAAGGGACAAGGAAGCAGAAAATGTCTTGGCCTCCATTCATGGCCGGGAGAAAGCCTCAAAGTTAGCTTCCCACATAATCAAAAGTCTATCAGGAGCCAGAAAAAATAATGATAGAATCCGTTTAAAGGATTTGTTCAAAAAATCATTGCGTTATGTGATGGGAGTCGGAATCGGCTTGGCCATTTTGCAGCAGGTCACGGGTATCAATGCCGTCTACTATTACGCGACTTCCATTTTCAAACAGACAGGAATTGGGACCGACGCAGCTTTTGCATCCGGTATTTTACTTAGTCTTACCACCGTTCTCTTTACGTTCGTTGCCATCTTTTTGATTGATAAAATGGGTAGAAGACCCTTGCTTTTGATAGGAGTAGGGGGGATTGCGCTGAGTATGATATTGTGCGGCTATGGATTTCAAAATGCTACATATTCTTTAGAAGCAACCACTATGGCCAACTTGGAGCCAGCTTTGCAGGATAAACTAGGTTCATTTACGTCAGAAGTTTTTGACGATGATGTGAGTTTTAAAAGGGAGATGATTGCCATACTGGGATCTCAGGAATATGCTTCAAATGAAGGAGCGATTCTGGAGGCTGCCACCCATATGAATTCCACTTTGGTTTTGGTGGGCATCCTTGGATTTATTGCCTGTTTTGCCTTTTCCTTAGGTCCAGTGATGTGGGTCATGCTTTCCGAACTTTTTCCTAATCGTTATCGAGGTTTGGCCATAGGCTTTGTTGGATTCCTAAATGGACTGTCCAGTTGGTTGGTGACCCAGATTTTTCCCTGGGAACTGGCAAATTGGGGGAATGCGGTCACTTTTTATATCTATGGCGTAATCGCCCTCATCGGATTCTTTGCTTTTCTAAAAACACTTCCGGAGACCAAGGGAAAATCGCTTGAAGAACTTGAAAAAGATTTAATCAAACAATGAATTATATTCAAAATCCAATACTACGGGGATTTAACCCCGATCCATCCATTTGCCGGGTGGGCGACGATTATTTTATCGCCACCTCAACATTTGAATGGTTTCCTGGGGTACAGATACACCATTCCAAGGATTTGAAAAATTGGAAACTGATTGCAAGGCCCCTCAATAGAACCTCCCAGTTACATATGAAGGGCATTCCAGATTCCTGTGGTGTTTGGGCACCCTGTCTAACTTATGACAAGGGCACATTCTACTTGGTCTACACCAATGTAAAGTCCTTTGACGGGGTTTGGAAGGACACCCCCAACTATATGGTCACCACCACCGACATTTATGGTGACTGGAGCGAGCCTATTTATTTGTCCTCAAGGGGTTTTGACGGTTCCCTTTTTCACGATGGGGCCAAAAAATGGTATGTGAGCATGTTAGTGGACCACAGAAACGGAAGGTTTTTTGGGGGCATTGAGATGCAAGAATACGACCCCATCCAAAAGCAACTGGTGGGTGATGTCCACTATCTAACAGAAGGGACGGATTTGGGACTCACTGAAGGCCCCCATCTTTATAAACGGGATGGGTATTACTATATCGTATTGGCGGAAGGAGGTACGGAATATGGCCATGCCATGAGCATTGGTCGAAGTTCCTCCATTTTTGGACCTTATGAATTTCACCCCAAACATCCCTTTATTTCAGCTGCTGAAAGCGAGGACAACGCACTCCAGAAATCGGGTCATGGCGATTTGGTGGAAACCCAAAATGGGGATTGGTATGCTGTTTTTCTTGTAGGCCGACCATTGAGTCCAAGAGGAAATTGCACCTTAGGTCGGGAAACCGCTATTGAAGAGGTTATTTGGAAAGATGGTTGGCCTTGGCTCAAAGGAGGCGGACGTGTTCCCAGGGAGAGAATTCCCCAGCCAAATTTACCGGAGTATACATTTTCCCATAACGGCAGTATTGTCAATTTCGATGTTAATGCCATCCCCATTGAGTTCCAGTCACTTCGGATTCCCATGACCGAGGATTGGTGCAGCTTAACGGCACGAAAGGGCTACTTGAGATTATATGGAAAGGAATCCCTGACTTCCCTTCACCAACAAAGTCTCTTGGCCAGAAGAATCCAAGACTTTCATGTGGTGGCAACAACCGAGGTGGAGTTCCAGCCCCAAAATCTGCACCATATGGCCGGGTTGGTGTTTTATTACAATGCAGGACATTATCACTATGTATGCATCACCTCCAATTCAGATGGTTCCAAAAAGATGCTGAACGTCATTTCTTCCGATAACTACAAAATGAGCTTTCAAGAAGAACTTGCCGATATCACAGGTTTGGAGGCAGTTACCCTAAAAGGTGAAATGAATAGGGATGAGCTTCAATTTTCCTATAGCCCAGATGGTAAGAGTTTCAGTACGATTGGCAATACACTAGATGCCAGTATTCTATCCGATGATCACGTACGTGATGGAAGAAGTCGTTACCGACCTGCATTTACAGGAAGTTTTGTGGGAATCTGCTGCCAGGATTTAGCCATGAATGTTCATCATGCGGATTTTAAATGGTTCGATTATAAAGAAATCAAAAAACAATCATGATCCATCAAATAACAAATAAGGTACTATACAGCTTGATTTCCATCATTATGGGTAGCATGGTGTTCCAGGCCCAGGGCCAGAAATCGTCCCAGGAATTTGACTGGGACGGATACGGTGAATGGAAAAATAAAACCGAATATTCCAAGACCTATGTGGTAGACCAAAAACATCCCAATGCCTCCGATTCCAATGAGGGCAGTAGGGCAATGCCATTCCTCACAATCAACAAGGCGGCTTCTGTGGTAAATGCAGGGGAAAGGGTTCTGGTCTATGGCGGGGTGTATAGAGAAACCATCAATCCGTTGCAAGGAGGCACCTCCAATTCCAATATGATTTCCTACGAAGTGGCTCCCGGTGAAAAGGTAGTGGTAAAAGGATCAAGGATTTTGGAAGCAGAATGGAAACAAAACAAGGTGTATACCGATGTGTTGGCAGACCCATCGCTACAATACACGTGGTCCAGAAGGATTTGGGTGACCACAGTTCCGGACAACTTTTTTGATTCCGATTACCAACCCTTCAAATTGCCGAATATCTTGCCCGAAGAACACGCATTGATGCCTTGGGCAAACTTGGTCAAGGAAATAGCTCCGTACACTTCCAGGCGATCATTGGTCTTTCAAAATGGAAAACGAATGACCCAATTAGAGGATTACGGTGATCTTGCCAAATTCCCCGGTTCCTTTTGGGTGGATGTGGATGGAAAAACATTGCACGTACATGGTTTTGATGGCAAAAACCCCAACACATCCTTAATAGAGATAGCCACCAAAAAACACTTGTTCAAACCCATTAAAGTAGGCTTAAATTACATTCAACTACGCGGGTTTACTTTTGAACATTGTGCCAATGGCTTTTTGCGCACCAGTACCGGTGCCGTGACGGCTTTGGGTGGACATCATTGGATTATTGAAGACAATACCATACGGCAAATTAATTCTTCAGGATTGGAATTTGGCTATTTGGCCTACGAGGCTAATGACCCCAACCCTGAAAATGTGGAGAGGGACCGAAAAGATAGCCAGGGCTTTATGATCGTGCGCAATAATCATATACATGATTGTGGAACAGCAGGGATTCGGAGCTTTGTGGTAACGGATGGCCGTATTAATAACAACCATATACATGATATTGGTTGGCAGGATGCTGAAAATTATTGGGAATGCTCAGGGATTAAAATGTTGGTCACCCACCGCACTTTGGTAAAGGGGAACCACATCCATAACATTCAAGGCGGAAATGGGATCTGGTTGGATTGGGACATTCGCTATTCCCGGGCCACCCAAAACATAATCCATGATGTACAGAACATTCAAGGGGGTATTTTCGTGGAAGCCAGTCATTATCCCAATCTGGTGGACAATAATTTTGTTTGGAACATTGACGGCAATGGAATTTATGCCAACGATACCGATTACCTAATGGTATATCACAATCTGGTGGCCAACGTAAGTGGAAATGCAGTACATGCCATCGTGCAAACCGATCGCTACCAAAATGGAAGGAAACTTACTTCAGAAGAGAACCGGGTCTACAACAATATTTTTATTAACACAAAACCATTCCGGTTTAGTTCAGACAGTAATAGGGCAGATCATAATCTGTACATCAGTAGTACAGAACCCAATTTTATTGACCCTGCAAATTTTGGAACCGACAAACTGGATGAAAACAGCATATTTAGCAGGATTGCCTTGGAATTTAATCGTGATTCCCAATTCTTGTTTTGGGACCCTGCCAAAACCCCAGTTAAAGTTCCAGCGTTAAAGGAGGTTTCCCTGGACTTCCATAACAATCCAAGAAACGGGGAGACCTTACCGGGACCTTTTGAAAAATTCCATTCACAGGGAATTAGCTTAAACGAAAATCAATCACAAAAAATAAATCCATGAAAAAGGTAATCCTATTGATCCTCGCCATTTTGGCATTTGGATGCAAGCAACAGTCAGCAGAGCAAAGTACTGCAGAGTCCGCCATAGAAGCGGTCCCAAAAAGAAAATTGGCAAAATTTGAACCTCAGGACGGGGAAGTTCTACTGTTCGTAGGGCAGGAATTGGAAGCTGTGGGAGGTTTGGAGGAATACAACGAAGGCTACCTTGATTATTTTGATAGACCTGCTGGTTGGACCACCTACTCCAACATCAATCCTGGTGAGACATCATTTGGGAGAACACAAGAAGGGCTGGATGGTCTTTTTGAAACCCACGATTGGGGTGATAACGACTACAATGCCACCTTGCAGCACAATAGCCCCCAATATGAAATTATGGCCATGGCCATTGGGCTTCAATTTGTGAATCATGAGGAAAAAGTGGCGGATGGAACCCATGATGAATACATTAACAAGTTGGCCGATTTTCTATTGTCGCTTGGCAAAAGGCCCGTATTTCTAAGAATTGCCTACGAATTTGATGGGGACCCTTGGAATCATTACGACCGTGAAGCCACCATCAAGGCCTATAAACGAATTGTGGATATGTTGAGGGCAAAGGGAGTGGAAAACACAGCTTATGTTTGGCAGTCCACTGGATTTATTTCCGGTCAGGAGCATTTGGAGGGCTGGTATCCTGGGGACGACTACGTGGATTGGTGCGGTGTTTCTTTTTTTAACAGATGGAAGGAAATTGAAATGTTCGAGTTTGCCCGTAAGAAGGGGAAACCTGTTTTTATTGCTGAAGCCACGCCCACAATTTCCGATTATGGGGGTAAATTATATGGACTCACCAAGGAAACCCAACTCGGAGACCCGGTTCAGGCAGAAGAAGCATGGCAAAAGTGGTTCATTCCATTTTTTAAGGCCATAGATGACAATCCGGATGTGGTGAAGGCAGTACACTATATCAATTGTCATTGGGACTCCCATCCCATGTGGGTCAACAACCCAACATTTAAAGGAATAGACGCTCGGTTACATTTAAACGATTCCATTAGTTCAAGATGGAAGAAAATTACCTCCCAGCCAAAATATATTAAGTCATCACCGGACTTATACGACAAGCTATACAATAACAACTAAAATGAGTTCCATGGATATGCAACAATTGGCCGAACAATTTTGGGAAGAAGGGTATATCGTGCTCGAAAACTTTTTTGGGCATGCATTGATGGACGAGTACAACCAATTGATTCTAAAACATTATGGGGTCAATCCAGATTGGGAACATACGGATGAGTTTATCTCCAAGTCCGCGGTTGAAGTGATTCCATGGTTCCCCTACCGCGAGAACAAACCCTATTTTGACGGAATAGATAAAAACAAAAAATTCAATGAAATCACAGATGCCATTCTTAAGGATGGATGGCAAAACCTATACTGTATGATGATGTTTTCCAAAGCTGGGTCCAAGGGGCAGGCATGGCATCAAGATTGCCCGCCAGAGAATCCAAGGAAATTTAATCTCAACAGGTTGGTGTACACCCATGATATTACGGATGACACGGGTGGTGAAATTGTAGTGATGCCCCAAGCCCATAAAGCTGGGGTTCTTCCCGTTGGGAACCCCCATGATGATTTAGAGGGCCAATTGGTATTTCAACCTAAAAAAGGCACGGTGATTTTTTTGCACGGTCACTGTTTCCATAAAGTGATGCCAGTGAAAAAAGATAGGATATCGTCCAATTTCAGGGCGGTTCCGTTGGGCACACCGGAAAATATAACCGATATATGTGTGTATCGGAACATGCGCTACCGGTTTTCTACGTCAGAGGTTGTTGAGGAGCGAAGCTAATTCTGGCCATGAAGCATAAAATACGTTGGGGAATTGTGGGTTTGGGGAGAATCGCCAAACTATTTGCGGAAGACCTTAAGTTGGTACAAGGGGCAGAACTGGTGGCCGTGGCCTCTAAGAGCAAGGAAAGAGCTCAGGATTTTGCCCATGAATTTGGAGTAGAAAACTGCTATGATAATTATGATAGCCTATTTAAGGATGATCAAGTGGATGTGGTATACGTGGCTACACTGCACCATACCCATGCACCCATAAGCATTGCGGCCATGAACTATGGCAAGCATGTACTTTGCGAGAAACCCGTTGCCATAAATGCCTTGGAAGCGCAGAAAATGGTAGAAGCTTCCAAGACGAACAAGGTATTTTTTATGGAGGCATTTTGGACCCGGTTCAATCCATCCATTCGGAAAATCAAGGAATTGGTAGACAGTGGGGAACTGGGTAGATTGAGGTATATCAATGCGGAGTTTACGTTCTATAAATTGGACGATGATGTACAGGCGCGCTCATTGAACGTGGACCTTGCGGGAGGTTCCCTGTTGGATATGGGGGTTTATCCCATTTTTTTGTCCTATCTTATGTTGGGAAAGCCCCAGGAACTAGTGGCAAAATCAAAATTTTTCGATACGGGGGCGGAAATTCAGACTTCCATGATTTTTGATTACCCCAACGCCCAGGCGCTACTATATAGTGGTTTTGCCAACAATACAGATATGAAGGCCAAAATTGGCGGAGAGGAAGGTGAAATTTTTATCCATCCCAATTGGCATGAAACCCAAGGGTTCACCTTGGTTAAGGATGGGTGGAGTAAAGACTATGGATTGCCTACTATTGGAAAGGGATTTACACATGAGATCATGGAATGTCATACATGCATTTCACAAGGATTTTCCGAGAGCAAAATATGGAGTCATTCAGATTTATTATCACTCATGCAGCTCGTGGATTCCGTTAGGGAATCAGCTGGAATAAGATTTCCGTTCGAGCAAAATTGACGACATGTCCAAACTCACTTTAAAAGAAATAGCATCCTATTTTAGTGTATCCATTGCCACGGTTTCAAAGGCATTGAAGGACAGCCATGAGATAAGCACGGAGCTCAAGGACAAAATCAGGTTGTATGCCAAGGAAAATCATTACAGGCCCAATAAACTGGCGCTAAACCTTTTTAATAACAGCACCAAGACCATTGGCGTGGTTATCCCCAATATCTTGAACTACTTTTTTGTCCAAGTGCTCTACGGGATTGAAAAGGTGGCCAATGAAAAAGGATATAGCATCATTACCTGTATCACCAATCAATCCTTGGAAAAGGAAACCAAAACCCTGGAATTACTGGGAGCCGGTTCAGTGGATGGTGTTATTATTTCCTCCGCAGCGGAAGAATCCCAATTGGAAGAACATGCGGAACATCTCAAGGAATTATCAGAAAACCAGATACCACTGGTGATGTTTGACAGGGTAACCGATTTAGTGGAATGCGATAAGGTCATTGTGGATGACTTTGAGGCAGGGTACAAGGCCACAAAATTTTTTCTGGATACGGGCTGCAAAACCATTGCCATTGTCACGCCCATTGTGGACTCCGTTATAAGCCGACTTCGTATTGAAGGATACAAAAAGGCGCTACTGGAAAACGATTTGGAATATGACCCCCGTTTAGTGGTGGCCACGGATGACAAGGAAGATTTGGACCTTACCCTGTCGCTTCTGCTCAATTACAGGAAAATTGAGGGCATTATGGTTCTCGATGAAATTACTGCGGTGAAGGTAATGAGCATTGTGAAATCCAGAGGGTACCATGTGCCCAATGATGTGTCCATTATTGGCTTTACCAATGGGGAACTTTCCAAGTATGTTACACCATCCATGACCATGGTGAGTCAGCATGGAAAATATATTGGGGAAACGGTTTCCCAAATTTTGATTGATCGCATTGAAAATGACAAATCGGACCGGGCATTTGAAACCAAAGTGGTAAAAACAAGTCTGGTGGTGCGAGATTCCACTATTAAGCTTTAAGTATTCAATATGTTAATGAAGAATTGGAGCACTTTCCCATTGGCACCCAGTGATTCCGACGGGTGCTAGTACCAAAATCAGACCGATAAATCCACAGGTCGGTGCACTTTTTCAGTTTATTTGCGATACAAAGGTTATTAGGTATGGGACAACTATTATTGTTATTAGGTTTTTTATTCTTTATTGTTCCTGGGTCGCCCATTATGGCTCAGGAGAATGACTTTATTAAGGAATATCTGGAGCGATTTGAAAACTCCAGAAAGTATCTTCTGGAAGTGGCAGATGCAATGCCTGAGGAAACCTATGGTTTTAAGGCCACCCCAGAGGCTTTGAGTTTTGCCGAGCATTTAATGCACATCGGTTATGCAATGGATTGGCATACGCAATCGCTATTGGGCGGAAGGGCATCCAGGGATTGGAATACGGATACAAGGTACAAAGTGGGCCATAAGACCAAAAAGGACATGATCAAGGTAATTGACAGCACATTTCAAGAAACTATTGATTTTATCGCGCAATTTGACCCGAATCAATTTAAAGAGGAGCTGGATTATTTTGGCTTGACCAGAACCAAGCGACAGATTTTTTTATTGCTTGCGGATCATATTTCGCATCATCGGGGGCAAATTCTTGTATATCTAAGATTGAATGGAATTGTACCATCTAGATACGTTCTTTTTCAATAGGCTATACCGCATATCCCACTAGGCTAAAGAGGCAAGGTAATTTCAGCCATGGATTGATTATCTTTAAAGACACTTAAATCCAAAGAAAATGAAAAACATCATAGCCTTATTCCTTGTTGCTGGTTTGGTGGGCTTGGCATCCTGCAAATCCAAAACGGAAAGTAATACCGAATCCAAAAAGGTTGCAGAGGAACTGCCCATAAAGGTGAAAGGGGAAGAGGTGGCCTATGCTACGGACTCCACCAACTTAAAGGGATATATTGCTTATAACAAAAATGCCAAGGAAAAGTGCCCAGGTATACTGATTGTACATGAATGGTGGGGACATAACAATTATGTGCGCCAACGTGCTGATATGTTGGCGGAACTTGGTTATACCGCAATTGCTGTTGATATGTACGGCGACGGAAAGCTTGCAGAACATCCAGATGATGCAGGAAAGTTTGCCAGAACCGTAATGACCAATCTTCCAGAAGCCACTGCCCGTTTTAATGCGGCAATGGAATTATTGAAATCCCACGCTTCTGTGGATAGTGAAAAAATTGGGGCCATAGGATATTGTTTTGGAGGTAGCGTGGTCTTGACCATGGCCAACTCTGGTGCAGATTTGGATGCTGTGGCGGCTTTTCATAGTGGGGTTCGACTTCCAGTGATGCCTAACGATAAGCTTAAGGCAAAAGTGCTGGTTTGTAATGGGGCGGACGATCCATTTATTAGTCCTGAATCCGTAACAGCGTTTAAAAGCGCATTGGATTCAATCAATGCGGATTATAAGTATTTTTCGTATCCAGGGGTAAAGCATAGTTTTACCAGTAAAGAAGCTGATGCCAACGGGGAAAAGTTCAATATGCCTTTAGCCTATGATGCCGATGCTGACGAGAAATCTTGGGCTAGTTTACAACAGTTGTTTTCAGAAGCTTTTTAAGCCTTAAAGGATTGGAAAAGCAGATTCCCCGGCACTGGTTAACAAATTAGTTTGTAGCCGTAACCGCGCACATTGACAATCTGTATGTTGGGGTCTTTTTTCAATTTTTTTCTGAGCTTGGTGATGAATACATCCATGCTTCGTGCATTGAAAAAATCGTCGTCACCCCATAAGGTTTTTAAGATGTAGGAGCGATCAAGAATATGGTTCTTTTTTTGAACCAGGTGAAAAAGCAACTGTGACTCGCGATTGGTGAGCATGGTTTCTTGACCTTCAAAAACCAACAACTGTTTTACGCTGTTAAAATGGAACTTTCCAATGGCAACATCCTCTAAATGTTGCTGCATGGATATGCGGTTCAGCAAGGCGTTTATCCGAACAATGAGCTCTTCCATGCTAAAGGGTTTTTTCAAATAATCGTTACCACCATGTTCAAATCCTTCGATAACATCCTTGGTCTGGGATTTGGCCGTAAGAAAAATTATGGGAATAAAAGGATTTTCCATCCGTATTTCCTGAGCCAGGCTAAAGCCATCTTTTTTCGGCATCATCACATCCAGAACCAACAGATCGGGACTGTTTTGCCGGTAGGCGGTCAGGGCCTTCTGTCCATCTTCACAAAAAATGACCTCAAAATTCCGGGTTTCCAGGCTTTCCTTAATGATCATGCCCAAAGCGGCCTCATCCTCGGCCAGTACTATTTTGATAGGAGAGGTCATAACAAGATCTTAAATATGGTGTTCGTTTTATCCGGGATCAATTGAAGGGTGCCCCCGTGCTTTTCTATGATTTTATTTGAGTAAAACAATCCAATACCGAATCCTTTTACATCGTGTTGGTTGCCCTTTGGGATTCGGTAGAACTTCTCAAAAATCCGATCTCGTTGTGCCGGTGGGATATTTCCTCCGTTGTCCACTACGGTAATCTCTATTCGGTCGATCAGGGAATTTAAGTTTACCTGGATATGATCACCGCCATATTTGATGGCATTATCAATAAGATTGGCCACGGCATTCTCAAAATGGAAAGGATCTACATGAACCTCAAGGTCCGCAATGTTGGTGCTGAAAAACAACTCTTTGTCCGTTGTTATCATCTTGTATTTTTCAACCAACTGGGACAGCATTTTTGTAAGTTGGGTGGGCTCCTTGTTTATGATGAGCTTGTCATTGTCCAAGGTGGCCGTTTCCAGCAGCTTTTCCACCATTTGATGGAGTTTTTGCAATTGCTGATTGGATATATCCAGATATTTTTCGGTTTTGGCCTTGTCGTTCTTTTGGTTGAAATTCCGGATGCCCTCTATCGCAGTGCCCACAGTGGCAATGGGCGTTTTGAATTCATGGGTGATATTACTAATAAGGTCGTTCTTGATTTCTGATAATTGCTTCTGTTTGGTAATAATGTGCAGGAGGTACAGCAGACAGAAAACAATGGCCATGGACAAGGCAAATGAAAGCAATATTCCTGTTAAGCTTCGCTTAAGGATGACCATGGTTGGATTGGAAAAATACAGTAGTAACTTCTGTGAATCCGCCAAATAGGTGGATTTTGATTGGGTCTTGAGCTTGTATTTTTTGGGGATATCCTGTGCACCTCCAATCACCAGGGAATCATCCTCCAGATGGGCCAGTTTATAATCTATGACAATGTCCTTCCGCCCTAGTTCGTGCACCAACAATTTATCCAATTCCTTAAAATTGATATTATCATTCGTAGCCGCAATGATTAATTTATTGGCCAATACGCGTATTTCGCCAATAGTATCCCTCATTTTTTGTCTGAGCAGGCGCAACGGATTTATGGCAAGGGAATCCCTATCGAACTGGTGTACGGAGATGGATATATTCGGTTCATTTTTCTGGGTCCAAATTCGCTGTTCGGCGACCATGGAATCCAATTTTAGTTTTATGCGTGTGGAATCTTTTCCCAGGGCTTTCCACAAAATTCCATTACGTTTTGGTCTGTTTTTGGGATTCACCTTCCCGAACAAGGCAAAAAAGTCGGTTTTTTTGGCCAAACCGGCATAATAGGCCTCCACACTGTTGTCCAGACTGATCTGTACTTCATTGATCAATCGTTGTTTATTGGCATTGTAGTTCTGCACATTCCAATACACCTGAATGCCAATAGTTACAAAGATTGTCAGACCAATGAGATAAACTAGGCTCTTATGTTTTTTGAATTCCACCACCTCTAAATTAGCGGTTTGTTTTTGGAATTTATTTTCGCTTAACACTAGTTAACACTGGTTAACGGTATTATCAGGGGAAGGAGTCCAACTTTGTGGAAAATGTTGAACGCAAAACCAATAATATGAAAAGCAAGCAGCAGATTCTTTCCATCCTAACATTTATGCTACTCATCAGTCCTGGATTTGCCCAGGATTTCCAGGGAAAGGCCACTTACTTCAGTAAAACTACTGTGGATTTGAACTTGGATGGGAGACAGATTTCAGAGGCCCAAAAACAAAGGATCAAGGAACGGGTAAAGAACTTTTCTGAGCAGACCTATGAATTGACCTTTGATAAGACGACTTCCCTATATGAGCAAGAAGAGAAGTTGGAAGCCCCTTCTGCCTCCCAGGATCGCGCTCGTGGAGGGTTCAGAATGTTTGCTGCAGGGGCGGATGGTAAATACTATAAAAATGTACAGGATCAACAATATCTAAATCAAATAGAATTATTTGGCAAACAGTTTCTGATCAAGGACAGTCTTAATCAATGGGAATGGGAATTGGGTTCGGAAACCAAGAAAATTGGCAACTACACCTGTTATAAGGCAACTGCGGTTACACAACCCGATTCAACTTCCTTTGAGCGCCTGAGGCGAATGGCGCGTAGGGGAAGGGGAAGACAGGGGCAACAACAAGAAAGGGATTCGACCTCCACCGCTAAGGATAGCACACGGAACAATGTCCTTTTTGCGGGTTTTGGAGAACCCCAGGAAATCACCATCACCGCCTGGTACACCCCTGAGATTCCAATTAGCCAAGGACCGGGGCCTTATTGGGGATTGCCCGGACTCATTTTGGAAGTAAACAATGGCAGGACAGCCCTCCTATGTAGTAAAATTGTTTTGAATACAGCGGATAAAGAGGAAATAAAAGCACCTTCCAAGGGAAAGGAAGTAACCCAGGCCGAATATGACGAGATTCTTCAGAAAAAGATGGAGGAAATGTCGGAGCGCTTTCGAGCCGGGAACAGACGTGGCGGTGGTAATGCAATAAGAATAAGAGGCTAGGGGATGAAAAACTACAAATTTGGGATTTGTGCCATCTTGATGGTGTTGGGATGCTATGCCCAGGCCCAAAAAGTCAGGGTAAGCGGAATTGTAAAGGATAGTTTGGGAAATCCGCTTGAAGTGGCCAATGTGGTGGCGCAAAACCCAGAGACCCAAAAATTGGATGGTTTTGGCATAACCAATCCCGAAGGTTTTTACAAAATTAACGTCAAGGCCAACACCAAATATGTTCTTAAGGTGAGCTATTTGGGTTTTAAGGCCCGTGAAATTCCATTGAACACGGAAGAAAGGGATATTACCCTGGATATTACTTTATTTGAACAACCGGAAAGTTTGGAAGAAGTGGAAGTGGTCTATGAAATTCCCATTACCATCCAAGGTGATACCATAGTCTATAATACAAATTCATTTGTTTCAGGCACGGAGAAAAAACTTGCCGATGTTCTGGAAAAACTTCCGGGCATAGAAGTGAATGACGATGGGGAAATTGAAGTAGAGGGCAAACAGGTAACCAAGGTAATGGTGGAAGGGGAGGATTTCTTTGATGGAGATTCCAAATTGGCCTCCAAAAACATTCCTGCCAATGCACTGGACAAGGTGGAAGTACTGCGCAACTATAGTGAAGTGTCCCAACTAAGGGGAGTGACCAACAACCAGGACAATGTAGCCTTGAACATTAAGCTAAAAGAAGGGAAAAAGAAATTTTGGTTTGGTGAAATTACCGGAGGTTCAGGTGCGGATGGCCGTTATGTGGCCCATCCTAAATTGTTCTATTACAGCCCGGAATACAGTATCAATATTCTTACGGACCTCAATAATATTGGCGATTTGCCCTATACGGCACGTGACCTGCGCAATTTTACCGGTGGTTTGCGCGGTGCCACCAGACAAAACAACGGAACACTGTTTAATACAGGTTCCACAAATCTTGGGTTGAGCACATTGCAAAACAATAGGGCGAAGGAAATAACCTCTAGGTTCGGAGCCCTTAATTTTAGTTATAAACCTTCAGAAGCATGGCGTTTTAGTGGCTTTGGCATCTATTCCTATAACAACAGCCTTATGGAAACCAATGCTACGCGGACCTTTATCACTAGCAATCAACAAGAAGCTACGGTGACCGGTACGGACCAGGTATCCCAATTGGGCCTAATAAAATTTGAAACCCATTTCAATCCTTCGGCCAACTTGCAATGGAACTACGATACCTTTATTAAACTTTCAGATGAAGAAGAGGCGGTGAATGTACTATCGGTAGCTGATGTTACGGACAATATCGAGGAAAATAAACGGCAAAAACCAACGAACATCACCCAGAATTCAAACTTGTACTATACATTGAACAAGGACCACATTTTTGCCCTGGAACTGCAGTTGGTCCATACCGATGAGGATCCCTTTTACAATGCCATTAGGGAAGAACAGCCATTTTTGAACATCATCCCCTTTGATGATACCCAGAGTAATTTCAATATTGGTCAGGAGCAACGTGTGTTGACCAACCGCTTGGATGCCAAATTGGATTATTTTTGGGTCACAGGGCCTAAAAGTAACCTGAACTTTACGTTGGGAACCATTTGGAGCAGCCAGAATTTTAATTCGAGCATCTTTCAAATCCTGGATAACCAATCCAGCTTGGGTTTTGCCGAGGATGAACTCAACAATAGGGTAGGCTATGATTTTTCAGATACCTTTTTGGGCGTTCATTACAAAATAATTGCCGGTAAGTTTACATTTAATCCCGGATTTGCAATGCACAATTATACCGCTACCAATTCCCAATTGGGAACGGAAGTAAGGGATGAACTCTTTAATATAGTGCCCAATGTGTTCGTGAACCTTCAATTGAAGCAATCTGAAAGTATTCGGCTGAACTATAGTGTACGACGTAACTTTTCTGACATCAACCGATTTGCCCAGGGCTATGTGTTCAGTAACTACAATTCCCTGTACCAAGGAAACCGGGATTTGGAAAGTGCCTTATACCATGATGTTTCGGTGAATTTCTTCAGCTTTAATATGTTCGACCAGCAAAATATATTTGCCAATGCCGCTTATAGTAAAAGAATAGATGCCTTTAAGAGCAGCACGGATATTGGAGGAATCAACCAGGCCAACACTACGATCAATTCCAATTTGGAAGATGAAACTTTTAGCGTATCTGGAAACTTCCAACGGACTTTTGGAAAGATCAAGGTCAGTACCCGGGCCAGTCTAAACTATTCCAATACCAATAACATTGTAAATGATGCTCCCAGAAATTCCACCTCGCTGGCGCAAAACTATACAGCATCGGTAGGGAGCAGTTTTGTGGACGCCCCAAATTTGGAACTGGGGTATCGCTATACCATTAATGATTATAATAATGGGGGAACAGAATCCACATTTTTTACGGATCGCCCATTTGCACGATTTGATATGGCGTTTTGGAAAGGTTTTATCCTGCTGGCAGATTACGATTTCTATTTTTACCGCGATCAGCTGCGAACTGTGGAAAACAAATTTGGTTTTTTAAATGCCAGCCTATCCTACCAAAAAAGCGATAGCAAATGGGAGTACAGCGTGAATGCTACAAATTTGACCAACAACCAAGTGCTGAATAGGGATACTTTCAATGATTTGTTCTTTAGGACTTCGTCTTATGTGGTGCAACCAAGATATATTGTCCTAAAGGTAAAGTATGACCTTTAATGGATGAAAATGTCCGTTCGCAAACATCATTTCTAAAGCTATTTGATAAAACTTTTAACCCCTTAAAATGTATTTTGGACAAAGCTGCAATTGCGGAAAGGGATATCTGAAGACTTACTGACACTATCATTCTATCACATAATTGCCCTATGGAGTTACCACAATGATGCTTATATTTCTGGGATTTAACTTTTAAAGGGGTAGCTTATGATTTTCAATAAACACTTTGTTGGATTGCTAGTGATGACATTTTCAATAATGTCGTGCATTCCAAAACAAGAAAAAAACATCAAAGCGGATGCATTTGTGGAAATCCTTGATGATGAAGCGTTGGAAATCATCAGCCAGGATACTGCAGTTGAAATTTTGGGTGGGGGATATATCTGGTCTGAAGGCCCTGTATGGGTGGAAAATGGAAAATTTCTTTTGTTTTCCGATATACCAAATAACAAAGTCCATAAGATTGATTCCGTAGGAAACGTCTCGGTTTATTTAAATCCGGCGGGGTACACCGGAACCACACTGCGAGGAGGTGAAAAAGGTTCCAATGCACTTATGTTGGATCCTAATGGCAAACTAGTGCTTATGCAACATGGAGATAGGCGGGTAGCTCGGATGAATGCTGAACTCAACCAGCCAAAACCAGAGTATACCACCATTGTTGATGGATACTTGGACAGAAGATTGAACAGTCCCAATGATGGGGTGTTCGATAAACAAGGAAACCTCTACTTTACCGACCCACCTTACGGACTGGAAAATAGGGAGAACGATGCGGCCAAGGAAATTCCCTATCAAGGGGTGTACTTTGTGGGCGGTGACGGCCCTGCTGTTCTCCTGGATAGTACGGTGACCAAACCCAACGGCATACGCTTGTCCCCTGATGAGTCCAAATTGTATTTGGCGGTCTCTGACCCCAAACATGCGGTCTGGTACCAATATGATGTAACTGCCCCAGGAGAGCTTCAAAACAAAAAAATCTTCTATGATGCCACTTCCCTGATCGGGAAGGAAGGAGAGCAAGGACTTCCAGACGGATTGAAAGTTAACAGTAGCGGTTATGTTTTCGCCACAGGACCTGGCGGAGTTTGGATTTTTAATCCACAAGCAAAACCCATTGCCAAAATTCGGACTGGGGAGGCGACCTCCAATTGCGCATTTTCCTCAGACGAAAAACGCTTGTTCATCACTGCGGATGACTGGGTTTTGGCCGTGGACTTACGATAGATTTCCCTTGCGCTGAACCATTGTGCTAACTCCACTGCGGATAGCTTAAAGAAGCTACTGTTTACATCACAATATCATTCTTCCATTGATGTGGAGGTGGAATATCGGTGTCGTCAATAAGTTGTCGGATATCGATTTCTATGCCGCGACTTAAATCGGTAATAGGCACATCGTTTGGCCCTCCCTCAAAGGGATTCTCCGTATTCTCGCCTATGGCTTCCATGGTATGGAATACCCAAGCGATCAGCGCACTAAATGGGATGGAAAACCACACAAAGTGCCTGCCGATAAAGAGCTGCAGGTTTTGGGTAACTTCAAAATAGGCTGGACTCTTGTGCAGGTCATCAATGATCCTGTCACCAATGTTTTCAAAGCCTTCCATTATTCCAAAAGGGACCAATAGGATAAACACCCAAACAAACACATAATTGAGGGTGGCAAACTGCCTGGGATATGGAAAATTTTTGATGCGTTCGCTTTTTCCTTGTAGGGTATAGAGCTCGGTGAGCATGGACATCATTTCCATGTGCCTAAAATCTTCAATAAGTCCATCGCGCATCAATTCCCCCAAACGTTTGGATTGAATGCCCAACAATTGGGATGCCTGGTTACCTTTGGCAAATATTTCATCCTGTTCTTCCTTCGATATATAATCGGAAATAACCCCTTCAATAGGAACGGTATCTTCCAAAACGGTATACTGGGAAGCCCTAAATTCGCTGTTGGATTTCTGGTTTTTTAAATGGGTTTCCCATGGTTTGTCCTTTCGCAATTGATAGCGTAAAGCGGTGAGCCAAGCAACATGCCTGTGCACCAATTCCCTCTTTATCCGTTTTAAATCAGCTTCAGTCTCATTGCCCTTGGCATGTTTAAGGGTGATGAAATCCTTCACCATTATGGTCCATGAACGTGAAGTATTCACAATTCCGCCCCAAATTTTTCGAGCTTCCCATAGCCGGTCATAGGATGCATTGTTCTTAAAACTGACTATGAAGGCAACGGCCGTACCCAATACACCCAAGGGCAGCCATGGCACATGAAGCCATTTCCATCGCATAATCTCGAAAAGGAAAACGGGTACCGTCGCTAAAATGAGAAATAAAAAAATGTGCCGTCTGGTCCAACGAATGACCCCTTTTACAGGAAAGATTCTTCTTGTGTACATAAGTTTAGTTTGATCAGTGGAATTACGCCCCTACAAAATAGCAATTTTAACACGATAAAGGAACTCTTTCCAAATGAGGGTCCTTTTAGGTAGAATAGAAGCATATTCCATTATTTGTTATGATAGTTTTGCGTGAATTTGCGAAAGCGTTTTCGAAAACTTTTCGTAAAAAATAGATTACATGTAATCTATTGATATTCAATATATTAAATTGAATATGTTATCTTGGAATTGCATGATATGAAAACATTTTAGAACAGTTTCAAGACCAAAAATCCATGTTTTGGCAATTCCAATGATTACATTTGAGTAGCACCAAAAAAACCTTGTATGTATTATTTGGGAATCGATTTGGGAAGTTCCTCGGTTAAAATTGCACTCGTTGAGCAATCCACAGGCAAGAATGTGGTTGTGGTACAGCAACCGGAAGAAGAGATGGGTATGTATGCGGCCCAAAAGGGATGGGCCGAACAGGACCCGAAAGATTGGTGGGAACATATTTGTATTGGAATCCAACGTATCAAAAAGAGCCATCAAATAAACGGGGATGAAATCAAGGGTATTGGTATTTCATACCAAATGCATGGTTTGGTTGTGGCGGATGAACATGGGGTTCCGTTAAGACCTTCCATCATCTGGTGCGATAGCAGGGCGGTTGAAATTGGAAACAAGGCCTATGCTGACATCGGTACGGAAAAATGTGATGAACACCTCCTTAATTCCCCTGCCAATTTTACGGCGTCCAAACTACGATGGGTTAAGGACAACGAACCGGACATCTTTGCCAAGACCTTTAAGTTTATGCTGCCGGGGGATTATATCGCGTATCGCTTCTCCGGTAAAATGACCACGACTATATCTGGTTTGTCCGAGGGAATTTTTTGGGACTTCAAGACCGATAAACTTGCCAAGGATATTATGGATTATCATAGTTTTTCGGAAGATATGGTCCCAGAATTGGTGGAGACTTTCGGAATTCAGGGTACCGTTTCAGCTTTGGGTTCCAAGGAAAGTGGAATTTCCGAAGGAACCCCAATATTGTACCGTGCGGGGGACCAGCCCAACAATGCCCTTTCGTTGAATGTGTTCCAGCCTGGAGAGGTTGCGGCCACTGGTGGCACCTCTGGGGTGGTCTATGCAATTACCGATAACCTTTCGGTCAAGGAAAGTTCGCGGGTGAACAATTTTGCCCATGTCAATTATCAGCAAGGGGGGGCAAAAAATATAGGCAAATTGCTGTGTATCAATGGCGCTGGTATCCAATATAGATGGTTACTGAATAATTTGGATGTGGGTTCTTATGACGAGATGAACCGTTTGGCGAACGAAGTTGAAATTGGTGCTGATGGGGTCTGTGTAATTCCCTTTGGAAATGGCGCGGAGCGTATGTTGCTAAATCAAGATATTGGAACAAGAATCGTTAACCTGAATCTCAACAGACATTCCAAGGCGCATATTTGCCGAGCGGCCCTGGAAGGAATTGCATTCTCTTTTGTATATGGAATGGAAATCATGAAGTCTGACGGGATTGAGGCCCAAGTGATACGGGCGGGCAATGATAACCTATTTCGTTCCGAAATATTTGCCAATACCATTGCTACCTTGATCCAACAGGAAATTGAAATTTATAATACTACCGGGGCGGTAGGAGCCGCACGGGCATGTGCAATCCCCGCCAAAGGTCAACAGTTTTTTTCTGATTTTATGAAGAACGACCACGTAATGACCTTTATGCCCCTAAAAGATAGAGAGCCCTATGAAGGGGCGTACAACAACTGGAAAAAAGAATTGGAACTAATAAAAAACAACGCATAAAATGGCTTTAATAGGAGACAAGGAATACTTCAAAGGAATAGGAGAAATCAAATTCGAAGGTAGGGAATCGGACAATCCGATGGCCTTTAAATTTTACAACCCGGACCAAGTGGTGGCCGGCAAAACCATGCGGGAGCATTTTAAGTTTGCCATGGCCTACTGGCATACCCTTTGTGGCGTGGGTGGGGACCCATTTGGGCCTGGTACCAAAAACTTTCCATGGGCGGTCTCCAGTGATCCCATTCAGGCGGCCAAGGATAAAGCGGATGCAGCTTTTGAGTTTGTCACCAAAATGGGATTTGGGTACTACTGCTTTCACGATTTTGATTTGGTGGCTGAGGCAGATACACTGGTTGAATCGGAAAAAAGGGTACAACAAACTGTGGCCTATTTAAAGGAAAAACAAGACGCCTCTGGGGTCAAATTATTGTGGGGAACCGCCAATTGCTTCTCCAATCCGAGGTATATGAACGGAGCTGCTTCCAACCCAAATTTTGATGTGGTGGCCCAGGCAGGTGCTCAGGTTAAAATCGCCTTGGACGCCACCATCGCTTTGGATGGGGAGAATTATGTTTTTTGGGGAGGTCGCGAAGGATATATGTCTTTGCTGAACACCAATATGAAATTGGAACAGGATAATATTGGTCGTTTCTTGAATATGGCCAAGGATTATGCCAGGAGCCAAGGGTTTAAGGGTACCTTCTTTATAGAGCCCAAGCCCATGGAACCCACCAAACACCAATACGATTTCGATTGTGCAACGTCTATCAATTCCATTAGGGAGTATGGTTTACAGGACGATTTTAAGCTAAATATTGAGGTAAACCATGCCACCCTGGCGCAACACACTTTTCAACATGAGTTGCAAGTGGCCGCCAATGCTGGAATGTTGGGTAGTATTGATGCCAATAGGGGGGATTATCAGAATGGCTGGGATACGGACCAGTTCCCGAACAATGTGCTCGAAACAGCAGAAGCCATGTTGGTTTTCCTTCAATCGGGAGGATTGCAAGGCGGAGGTGTCAATTTCGATGCCAAGACCAGAAGAAACTCCACAGACTTGGAGGATATCTTCCTAGCCCATATTGGGGGAGCAGATACGTTTGCCAGGGCTTTGTTAGTTGCTGATGAGGTACTTAGCAAGTCAAAATATCCAACTTTGTTGGACAACAGATATGCCTCCTTTAAATCTGGAAAAGGAGCGGATTTTGTAGACGGAAAACTGTCCTTGACTGATTTGTTCGAATACGCCAAAGGTCAAGGAGAACCTGAGCAAATCAGCGGAAAACAGGAACTGTTTGAAAATATAGTAAGCCAATACTCTTAGAACTAGCTATGGAGTCAATATTGGAAACAGCGGATTGGTGGGTTCTGGGAGCATATTTGGCAGCCCTTATTGCGGTTGCCGTCTGGGTGGTCCTACAGAAAAATAAAAACACTGAGGATTACTTTCTAGCTGGAAGAAATGTAGGTTGGTTTGTTATCGGTGCCTCCATCTTTGCATCTAATATTGGCTCCGAACATGTAGTGGGGTTGGCGGGTACTGGAGCTGAATCCGGCATGCCCATGGCGCACTATGAGTTACATGCTTGGATAGTTCTTTTATTGGGATGGCTCTTTCTGCCTTTCTATTTTAGGAGCAAGGCCTTTACCATGCCCGAATTTTTGGAAAAGAGGTTTGATAGCCGATCTCGTTGGTTTCTTTCTGTTTTTTCCTTGGTGGGTTATGTGATCACTAAAGTGTCCGTGACCATCTATGCCGGAGGTATAGTGGTATCAGAACTATTGGGGATTGAGTTTTGGTATGGGGCCATAGGAATTGTGCTGTTTACGGGTGCTTATACCATTATTGGTGGTATGAAGGCGGTGATTTACACGGAAACCTTGCAAACGGTAATCCTTATCGCTGGGTCCATTGTGATTACCTATTTGGGATTGGAGCAAGTGGGCGGATGGGAAGAATTGAGACTGGCCGCAGGAAGTGAGCATTTTAATATGTGGAGGCCCATTTCAGATCCAGATTTTCCATGGACCGGAATGTTGATAGGCGGAACCATTGTTGGGGTTTGGTACTGGTGTACGGACCAATATATTGTACAACGGACCTTGGCTGCCAACAACATAAAAATTGGAAGAAGGGGAGCCATATTTGGGGCTTACTTAAAATTGTTGCCCATTTTTATTTTCCTTATTCCTGGAATTATTGCTTTTGCCCTGGCACAGCAGGGGGTGCTCACCTATGAAAAGAGTGATGAGGTGTTTCCCGTATTGGTGAAGACGTTGCTTCCTGTAGGTCTTAAGGGACTGGTTGCAGGGGGACTTATGGCGGCACTGATGAGTTCCTTGGCTTCGGTATTCAACTCCTGTTCCACAATTTTTACCATTGATATTTACAAGAAATTGATGCCATTGACCCCTGAGAAGAAGCTTTTGCGCATCGGAAAGATAGCCACATCCATCGTGGTCGTATTGGGAATTATTTGGATACCAATTATGGATAAGATCGGGGGTGGGGTGCTCTATCAATATCTCCAGAGTGTACAATCGTATATAGCCCCACCCATAACAGCAGTGTTCCTTTTAGGTATCCTTTGGAAACGTGTAAACTCAAAAGCTGCCATTGTAACTTTGTTTAGTGGACTTGTCGTTGCAGCCTTGCGTATTTTGGCTGAAATTTACCAAACTGACCTTTCTGGGGCATTGCTATCGTTTGCCACCATAAATTTTGCCCATATGGCGATTTTTATGTTTGTGTTTTCAGCCATGCTGTGCATAGGGGTAAGTTTAGCGACCAATCCTCCCAATTATGCGGCCATTAGTGGCTTATCATTGGGAACACTCACAGAGGAGGACCGTAGATTGAACCGAGAAAGTATAAGCGTACTGGATATCGTATTGTCCGTCATCTTGATATTGGTGGTCATTTCAGTGCTCTCCTACTTTGTGGGCTAAATGAAAAAAATAGATGGTGTTGTAAGAACTGAATAGGACTGAAGTATGAAAAAGATAACCTTAAAAGATATGGCAACCAACTTTGGGGTATCTATATCCACGGTTTCCAAGGCCATCAATGATAGTCATGAAATAAGTCGAGATCTTAAAATCAAAATTCAAAAATTCGCCAAGGAAAACCATTATCGGCCTAATCATGTTGCCTTGAGCCTCCTGAAAAAAAGCACCAAGACCATAGGGGTGATCGTACCCAATATCCTCAATTACTTCTTTACCCAGGTGTTTTATGGCATCGAAAAAACAGCAAATGCCAGGGGATACAACATTATCAGTTGCATCTCAGATGAATCTTATTCCAAAGAAAAACAAACGGTAAATCTCCTGAGCACGGGCACCGTTGATGGTATTATACTTTCGCTGTCTGAGGAAACACAGGGGAAAGGGGATGTTAATCACCTAATGGGACTACAAGACACCCAGATTCCCATGGTTATGTTCGATCGCGTATCGGACAAAGTGGATTGTGACAAGGTGGTCGTGGACGACTTTGAGGCAGGGTATAAGACCACCCTCCACTTATTAAAGACCGGCTGCCAAAAAATAGCAATCGTTTCTGCCATTTATAACTCCAGTGTGGGCAAACTACGCGTTGATGGGTATAAAAAAGCATTAGAGGAAAACAATTTGGACTTTAACGAAAAGCTTATCGTGAAAGTGGGCAAAAATGATGATTTGGAATTATTGATCTCCTTATTGGTCGCAGACACTGAAGTGGATGCCATAATCGCCCTGGATGAAATGACGGCGGTGGACAGTCTGAACATTCTAAAATCGAAGGGAATACAGGTACCTGGTCAAATTTCAATTGTTGGGTTTACCAATGGTAGATTGTCCAAATATGTGTCCCCGGCCTTGACCATGGTAAGCCAACATGGGCAGTACATAGGTGAGTTGGCAGCTAATATCATGATCGATAGAATTGAGTACGACGGCGATATGCCCTATACCACCAAGCTTGTCAAAACAACCTTGATTGAGCGTGATTCCACCAAAAGCGCCAGATCTAAGATTTCAGAGTACCCGTAGCAACTTGTTCCAAGTTGCTTTCAAACCTGCAAGGGGGTTAACTTATAATTATATCTCCGGGATTGGATTTGTAGTTAGGTATTTTTTTTATTCCTTCGTTGCTTCAAAAATTCAATTATGACCTTATTTGTGGACATGGATGAGGTGATTGCCGACACCTATTTGGCACATTTGGAACTGTACAATGAAAAGTTTGGGGCCGACCTCCAGTTGGAACATTGTGCTGGAAAGGAAGCTTGGGAATGTGTTGCCCCTGAGCACAGGGAGCATGTAAAGAACCATGCCCGTCAAGTAGGATTCTTCAAAGATTTAAAGGTCATTGGAAACAGTCAGGAGGTATTAGCGGAATTGGACAAGAAATACGAAGTGTATATTGCTTCTGCGGCCATGCAGTTTCCAAATTCCCTCAAGGAAAAATCCGATTGGCTGGATGAGTTTTTCCCCTTTATTCCATGGCAGCGAAGAATATTATGTGGCCATAAATTTGTGCTTAAGGGAGATATTTTGATTGATGACCGGGCGTACAATCTGGAAACCTTTGATGGTCGCAGCATGATGTTCACTTCCCCCCACAACATAAATACCAACGGATTTGAAAGGGTAAATTCCTGGCTGGAAATCGCCGATAAACTTTTGTAAATTGGGGAATGCTTAATCCTCAATCTTATTTGCGATTGTTTTTGTTGTTCGGCCTTTTGTTTTGGCAGTCCTGTTCGGCCCAAACGCAATTGGTGGAAGACCAAATAGCCACTGTAACTCGGGAAAATCTTCGATATTATCTTTATTACCCCAGCGAATATGACACCCAACAGGATAGGGAGTTTGGCTTGCTTTTGTTTTTGCACGGAGGTGGAGAGTCTGGGGGAAATTTGGAAGAAATCAAGGAAAATGGCCCTCCTAAACTATTGGTGGAAGGAAAGCAATTTCCTTTTTTGGTCTTGGCACCGCAAAATCCGCATAAAAGACGATGGTGGAATACCCAGGCGGTTAAGCAACTTTTGGACTCCGTAGTGGCCCAAAACAGGATAGACCCAGACAAAGTATACATCTCTGGACTCAGTAGGGGAGGCAGCGCAGCTTGGGAAATGGCCACCCAATATCCAGATACTTTTGCTGCTATGGCCGTAATCTGTGGAATGGCCCCCTTGCCCTACGCCCATTGGATTAGAAAGGATATGCCCATTTGGGTTTTTCATGGCGATCGGGATAAGGTCATTTCCGTGGAAGAATCGGATAAGATGGTGGCCAAACTGAAACAGATGAAATACAATGTAAAATACACTAGATACAAGGATGTGGGACACGATTCATGGACCCGGGCCTATACCACAGATTCCTTGTATATCTGGCTCAACAATCAAAAACGAACCCAATGAAACAACTTTTTTGGTGCATTCTAATTGTACTGGTTTCCTGCAAACAAGACCATAAAAAAAAGACAGAACCAACCACTGAGTTACCGGTTAAGGATAGCGTTGTAATAAAGGAGCCACAGGGTGCGCCAATACAAAAACTTCGGAGTTTTGAAGGTTTGGCGGACACCACTTTTGTACGGTTGGAGGATTTTAGCAAAGACTTTGCTTACGATATGCGCTATGCGACCGAAAACAATTTTCTTAAGGCCAAAGTGTACGATTGTGCAGAATGCTATACACGTGCAAAAACGGCCAAAGCCCTTATTCAAGCTAACAAGGATTTTATTAAGAAGGGTTATCGGATTAAGTTTTTTGACTGTTATAGACCCAATAGTGTTCAATACAAAATGTGGGAAATTGTCCCGAATCCCCAGTATGTTGCAGATCCCGTTAAGGGATCTATTCATAATAAAGGAGGGGCGGTCGATATTACCCTAGTTGATTTAGAGGGCAATGAACTGGACATGGGAACCGATTTTGACTTTTTTGGCAAGCGTGCCCATCACGACTTCACAGATCTCCCAGATACTGTTTTGCAGAACCGAAAATTGCTCAAGGAAACCATGGAATCCTATGGATTTTGGGGCATACGTACCGAATGGTGGCATTATAATCTATCCGCTGGGTCTAATGATAAGGTGGCCGATTTTAAATGGGAGTGCAACCAAGAATAACTATTATAGTATGAAGAAAAGAATTGCTTTTTGGATGGTAACCTTGCTTACCGCGCATTGGCTTAGCGCCCAGGACACGATCATGCCCCTTTGGCCCAAAACCGTCCCAAACCAGACGGAGATAGGTGAAAAGGAATTGGATACCGTAGAACATATCCGATGGATTCGGAATGTACAGCGACCCACACTTGAAGTGTATTTGCCAAGTGTCCAGAACACCAATGGAAAAGCTGTGCTGCTTTTTCCCGGAGGGGGGTACCAAGGTTTGGCCTACAATTGGGAAGGGGTGGATTTCGCAAAGGCATTTAATGCCAAAGGTATTGTGGGAATTGTAGTCAAATACAGATTGCCTATTTCCAAATCCATTCATAAAAACCGTTGGGATGTGCCGCTCCAAGATGCGCAAAGGGCCATAAGATTGGTGAGAAGCATGTCAGCTACTTGGAAGATTGACCCAGATAAAATCGGCATTATGGGTTTTTCAGCGGGAGGACATTTGGCTTCAACTTTGGGGACACAATATGATAAAAAGGTGTATGACCATCAGGACATAGTGGATACAATAAGTGCGCGACCCAACTTTATGGCATTGGTGTATCCGGTGATCAGCATGGATAGCACGTTGACCCATGGGGGTTCCAAAGATGCTTTGCTTGGTGAAAACCCAACCGATGTATTGCTTCAGGAATTTTCCAATGAGACTCGGGTGGATGCCAACACGCCACCAGCGTTTTTGATTCATGCCACCGATGATGCCCCGGTACCTGTTGAAAACAGTTTGCGCTTTTTTAAAGCCTTACGACAGCATAATGTTCCAAGCAGTTTGCATGTGTATCCAAGTGGAGGTCATGGATTTGCACTGGCGCGGCAGCACCCCCTGTTGAAAAACTGGCTGGATCTATTTTTGGATTGGTTGGATTATTTGGATTAGCTCAGTTTCCGGCACAACAGCATTGTGAGTTGCCCACCCAAGGTTTTGGTGAAAAACAAATAGATTTCCCCGCCATCTTTTAGCTTGTGTTTTTTTCGAATTTCGGCAACAGAAAGGGGAAAGTTTCTTGTGGCCACATTGGCCTGTTTTATCCCTTCTGATTTAATCGAGGATTTTGAATATGGAAGGACTTTTAGGATGTTGAACCTTCTCCCTGGGAAATCTACCAGCTGGTCCGAGGTATATAGGTGGGTGTGTTCCAGTAATTTGTTTAGGTTATAAGTAACCCCCACTTTTTTGAAACCACCCGATTTTAATATAGCCGCATTGGGTTCATAAAGAAAGGTATCGGGATCTCCAAATTGGGCAACAGTATTTTTTTCTTCCTCTAAGTCAAAATCAAAAGCAATGTTTTGTCCTTTGGTAAGATTGACTGTTTTTATTCCAACTGGACCATCATAATCCTTTTTCAAAACAAACAGCAGTTCTTTCACCTCATTTTCAACTGCTACCACATGCACCTCCTTTACGGAACGAAGCTCTTTGATTCCCTGTCGGATATCCAAAATGGGTGAGGTTTTGATTAAAATATTTTGAGCTTTGCCAAATAGTTTGGGAAGTTCATTTGGAATATTGGGTTGGCAATCGGCCAGCAAAAACACCTTACCTTTTTGGTCATGCCTTCGGGAGGGATCTACATAAATCCAATCCCAATGTGAGGGGGATTCTTCCAGAACTTCCATCCCATCCTTGGCAATGGATTGAACATTTTTACAACCAAGAATGGCGAAATTATGGGCAGCTATTTGGCATAGCTCTGCGTTCCATTCACAATGCAAAACCTGCTCCATCCGTTTGGAAAAATAGTAGGAGTCAACTCCAAAACCACCACTAATGTCCACAACCGATTTTCCGGATAAAAGTTTGGATTTGTAGGCGGCGGTCCGCTCAGAACTTGTTTGTTCAAGATGTACTTTTTTGGGATAGTAAATACCTGGTAAATTATACCAGGTGGGCAACTTGGACTTGGATTTTTTTAGGCCTTCCAGTTGCTGGGCAAGTTCTTTTTGGGAGATACCTTCAAATGTAGGTTTTTGTAGCAAAACTGACACGATGTCAGTATTCCAATATTTTTTTATATAATCCTGAACACCAGTATTTAATATTAGCTTATTCAAATAAAAACTATAAGTTTTTAGTCAACTTTTTTACAATCTCATTTTCGGCCAGAAATTCCTTTAAAATGACCTTGATTGCGGTATATCCTGGTACGGCTACCACCATGCCCACTACTCCAAATAAAAGCCCAGCAATGATGATGACCAGGAAGATTTCCAAGGGGTGGGATTTTACGCTAGTGGAAAAAATAAACGGTTGGGAAAAGAAATTATCAATAAGCTGTCCTACCACCAAACCAATTAGCACATAGAGCGCCTTTGGAAGGATCACGGTACTGAAATCTGCCCCTAAAAAACTGGTCATGGTCAAGGTCACCATAATGGCCCCACCAATGATCGGTCCGATATAGGGAATGATATTGAACAGGGCACACAAAAATGCAATCACGATGGCATTTTCTACACCCACTATCAGGAGTGCAATAGTGTAGATCACGAACAAGATGAACAGCTGTAATAAAATGCCAGCAAAATACCGGGATAGTAAATTGTTGATCTTATCCACGGATTTTACCAGATTGCCTTCTTTTTCGTCCGGCACAAAAACCAACATGCCATTTTGAAATAGCTTGCTGTCCTTCAAAAAGAAAAATGAAATGAACAAAACCGAAAACAAACCAATACTAAAATTGCTCAAGACATTTAAAAAGGAATTAAGGAAATTGGGGATGAATCCCAAATCCAATCCTTCCAATACGTTTTTCTCCAGATCGGAATCTTCAATCAAATGTGATACGCTGTCCGTAGTGGCCCCGAAATATTCCAAAATCTGAAGGTATAGGGTATTGATATCCGCTTTGAGTGATTCAATATCCAAAAGGGAAAGGTTTTTACTTTGCTCGTTGATCAAGGGTATGAACAAGGCAAGAATGCCCAGGAAAATGCCCAGCATAAAAACCATGGTGACAATAACCGCCAAGGTATTTGGAAATTTAAGTTTTCTGCGAAGGAACAAAACCACAGGCCGGCCCAGTAGGGCAATTACAGCTGCAATGGCCAAATAGGCCAATACCGATTGAATCTTTATCAAGAGATAGCAGGCCAAAACAACACCTACAATAATGGCCACGGCCCTTAAAATACCTTTTGCAATAATTTTGGATGTCATGGTCAGTTTTTAAATGCGTATTCAACAATATTGGCACCCATTTGCAGCGCCTTGAGTCTTACTTCTTCAGGATCGTTGTGCACCGCTGGATCTTCCCAGCCGTCGCCTAGGTCACTCTCAAAAGTGAACAACAATAGCAATCTTCCTTGCTCAAAAATCCCAAAGGCCTGAGGCCTTTTACCATCATGCTCGTGGATTTTGGGCAGGCCGTCCGGAAATGTATATCGCTGGCTAAAAATGGGATGGTCCGCCCCAAGTTCCTCCATGGTTCTATCTGGAAAAACTTTCTGGAGTTCCCGCTCCAAATATGGTTTCATGCCATAGTTGTCATCAATATGTAAAAATCCACCAGACAACAGGTACACCCGTAAATTTTCTGCCTCTTCATCTGTAAAAAACACATTGCCGTGGCCCGTCATATGCAAAAAAGGATAATCAAATAAAGTGGGGCTGCTGGCTTCAACAGTTTGGGGTTTGGAATTGATCTTGGTTCCAATGTTGGAATTACAAAAGGTAATCAGATTGGGCAATGCCGTGGGGTTGGAATACCAATCGCCACCGCCACCATATTTAAGTACAGCTATGTCTTGGGCATGGCCCAAAGGCATCAAAAAAAAAGTTAAAAATAGCAGGGATGCCGTAAGTAGTTTCATAAACTTCCGAATAACCTATTGACCAAATGTACAGTATTCATGATTAAAAAAATCATAATTTCTTCAATGGCCATGTTTGCATTGTCTTTGGCCACTTTGTTCCAGGCCCAAACAAGTGTTCCGGTTGACAAGATAAGGTTGGAAAGCTATGGGGATGAAGTCTTATATGAGCCCATTGTGGTCCTTGAGTTATTTACTTCCCAGGGCTGTTCCAGTTGCCCTCCCGCAGACTGGTTGCTACAGAAAGTAAAAACGCAATTTCCTGAAGAAGTTTTTGCGCTGTCATACCATGTGGACTACTGGAATTATATTGGTTGGAAGGACCCCTTCAGCAAAGCTGAATTCACCAAAAAGCAAGGGGCATATACCAAAAAGTTTAATCATTATACGGACTACACCCCGCAAATGGTGGTGAATGGAAAGGAACATTTTGTAGGTTCAGATGCCTTAAAACTGTATGCCAGCATCAATAAATATGCAGAGGAAACTCCGCCCAACAAGGTGCGGTTAAAAAATGTAACCCCCACAACCTCTGAAATTAAGTTTGATTATACGGTATCTGGAGATATTGAAGACAAACAACTTAGACTGGTCTTGGTGTTGGATGAACGCACAACGGAGGTGAAAAGAGGGGAAAATAGAAACAGAACCTTGAAGAACAGCAACATAGTGGTGGCTGAAAAATATGTTCCGCTACAAGTTAGGAATGGAAAAACCACAGTTGCGCTTCCGCAAATAGTATCCCCTTCAGACAAGCTTTCATTGGTGGCCTTGGTGGAAGCGGACAATATGGATATTACCGCAGCCACAAAACTGGATTTAAATTAATTGTTGATAATGGCCACGGTGGTGCAGGCCACAATGGCTGCGGTTTCCGTTCTAAGACGATTATTACCCAACGATACGGGGGTATAGCCGTTGTCTTTAGCTTGTCGGATTTCTTCTTTTGAAAAATCGCCTTCCGGACCTATCAGGATGGTCACGTCCTTATCCGCCGCAACCCTGCGCTTCAATTCCATTTTTTCGCCTTCATCGCAATGAGCTATGAATTTTAGACCAGGGGCTTCCAGTGCCAGAAATTGTTTGAACGGAATGGCAGGATTTATTTTGGGAAGGAAAGTCTGCAAAGATTGTTTCATGGCCGCTTGGACTACCCGTTCCATACGCTCAGCTTTTACGATTTTCCGTTCGGAATGGTCACAAATAATGGGTGTAATTTCATCCACCCCTATTTCTGTGGCCTTTTCCAAAAACCATTCAAAGCGATCGTTCATTTTGGTTGGGGCAACCGCCAGGTGCACATGATAGCGTTTGGGGACGCTCTTTTTTTCCGAAACAATCTGCGCCTTGCATTTTTTTGGGTCCGCAATAAGAATTTCTGCTTCAAACCAATAGCCCTTACCATTGGTTATATGCAGAATATCACCTTCCTTTTTTCTGAGGACCTTGGCAATATGCTTGCTTTCTTGTGCATTGAAAAAGAATTGCTTAAAGCTATTGTCCAATGAAGGGTTATAGAAAAGTTGCATGGGTCAAAGTTTACTTTTGGCGTGTTCCAGTCCTAGTTCGATCCAATAATGTAGCTGTTCCTCGGTCTGAAAACCTTTTGGGGAGACAAATATAAATTCTTTCATGGGCTTGCCGGTGAAGTCCATGGGACGCACGTGCTCCTGGGCCAGAACCGCATCCATTTTATCTTGGATCACCCTGACCATCAAATCATCTTTAACGGGTCCAACCGTCATTTTTCCTTGATATAAAAATGCGATTCCTCCGAACATTTTTTTCTCCGTAAATGTTTCAGGGAAAAGGGACACTGCTGTCCGGATGCGCGCAGCTAGTTCTTCGTTATAGGCCATTGGTTAAAGGTAAAGGTTATATGTCTAAAGTCTAAAGTTAAAAGTCGAAAGTCAAAAGTCAAAAGTTGAAAGTTGAAAGTCGAAAGTCCAAAGTTGAAAGTTGAAAGTCCAAAGTTGAAAGTTGAAAGTCCAAAGTCAAATGCTGGGTTTTAAATGCTGAGGTTTAAATTCTAAATTCTGAATTCTGAATTCTGAATTCTGAATGCTGAATCGATATCTAACTCAACATTAAAAATTTAGAATTCAAAATTGCTAAGCTCAAGTTCAAACTCAAGCACAAAAAATCATACTTCTGACTTCCACCTCAGTGCATCTGGCATCCAGCAACCAACATTCAAAATTGAACAATGATTATTGACAATTGCCCATTGCTAATTGAAAATCAACTACCGATTGCGTATCTCGCCTTGGCAGCCACGCTTTGGTCCGTAAATTGCCCTTCCAAAAACTTAAGATAACCCACTATACCGATCATGCCGGCATTGTCCGTGCAATAAGAAAATTTGGGAATATAGGTTTTCCAGCCCAAAGTTTCCTCAGCTTCCTTTAGCCGGGCCCTAATACCCGAATTGGCCGCAACACCACCTCCTATGGCTACCTGTTTGATTCCCGTTTGCTCTGCTGCCAATACTAATTTATCCATCAGGATTTCCAATATGGTATGTTGCACCGAAGCGCAGATATCATCAATATGCTGCTGCACAAAATCCGGGTTCTTCCGGGTTTCCCTTTGTAAAAAGTAAAGGATACTGGTCTTTAACCCACTAAAACTAAAATTAAGACCATCAACCTTGGGTTTTGGAAAAGCATAGGCGTGCGGATTCCCTTCCCGGGCATGCTTGTCAACCAATGGTCCGCCTGGATACGGAAGCCCCATGAGCTTAGCGCTCTTATCAAAGGCTTCGCCCACGGCATCGTCCAAAGTTTCGCCCAAAACCTCCATATCAAAGTAATGGTTAACCTTCACAATCTGGGTATGTCCACCGCTTATCGTCATGGCCAAAAAAGGGAATTGGGGTTTTTGCATCTCTTCATCCTCAATAAAATGGGCTAAAATATGGGCTTCCATATGGTTCACCTCAATCAGGGGGATGTTCAGTCCAAGGGCCAAAGATTTGGCAAAGGAAGTGCCCACCAACAGCGACCCCATAAGTCCCGGTCCACGGGTAAATGCTATGGCGGATAGTTGTTTTTTGTCGATATTTGCTTTGGCCAAGGCCTGATGGACCACGGGAACGATATTTTGCTGATGTGCCCTAGAAGCCAATTCTGGGACAACACCTCCATATTGTCTATGGATTTCTTGGGTGGCCACCACATTGCTGAGCACTTTGGTATTGCAAAGCACTGCGGCCGACGTGTCGTCACAGGAAGATTCTATGGCAAGAATGTATTTTTTTACTGAAGCCACGGATTTTGGAACAAAAATTGGTCGAGCAAAGGTAAAACATAAAGCCCTATCAAAAAATTAAGGAAAATACTGTTGCGCTTGGTATTGGCAATTCTGCTGATCATGGTGTTGGGCTCATTGATTTTATCCATTCCAGCCGTTCAGACCAGTATGGCCAGGTATGCCACCAAGACCTTGAATGAGGAGTTTGGAACCAATATTAATATCGATAGGGTAAGTCTTTCCCTTTTTAGCTTAAATACCGGAATCAAGGGAATTTATGTGGAAGACTACAAGAAAGATACCCTGGCCTATATCGAGAAACTGACCACCTCCATTCTTAACCTCAAAAACATGGCGGATGGCCGAATGGAATTTGGTGATATCGCCGTGGACGGTCTGTTTTTTAACCTAAAGACCTACGAAAACGAAAAGGATACCAATTTGGACGTTTTTGTGGCCAAATTGGATGATGGCAAACCTCGGGCACCCGGCACGCCACCCTTCTTTATGGCTTCGGATGAGATTGAGATTGCCGAAGGTAGATTTCGCCTAACCGACGAAAATTTGGAAAAGGAAATTGTACTGGATTTCATAGACCTTGAGGTACTGGCCAAGGATTTCCAAATATTGGGGCCGGATGTTACCCTTGATATTGAAAAACTTTCCCTGTTGAGCAAAAAAGGGGTGCGACTGGAAAATCTGTCCACGGATTTTACCTATACCAAAGAATACATGAAGTTCGAGGAGCTCAACATACAAACAAAGGAATCTGCACTTAACGGGAAACTGGTTTTTGATTATGACCGGGAGGATTTTGCCGAGTTCTTGGACAAAGTAAACGTAACGGCAAACTTTTCGGAGTCTACCGTGGCATTAAATGATGTTAATAGTTTTTACAATGAATTTGGACAGGACAGGGTGGTCACCTTTTCAGGGGACTTTTCCGGAGTGCTCAACGCCTTGCAGGTGGACAACTTTGTGGCTCAATCGGGGCGTACAGGGGTTCGTGGAGATTTCCAGTTCAACAATATGTTCAGCAAAGAAGCCCCCTTTGTGATGCAGGCTGATATGCGGAACCTTACTTCCAGCTATTACCAGCTTAGAGCCCTGCTCCCCAACATTTTGGGGGCCAATATTCCTTCTTCCTTCCAGAAATTGGGTCAATTCACCATACGCGGAGATGCCGAGGTGACAGAAACTTCCCTGGATGTGCAAATTAATTTGAATACAGCCATTGGAAGCAGTTATTCCGATTTGCAGATGACCAATATCCAAACCATTGATGATGCATCCTATATCGGTTTTATCTCCTTGATCGACTTTGATCTTGGGAATTTTATAGATGATGAAAAGTTCGGGCTCACCTCCATGGATGTAAATGTGGAGGGCAAGGGGTTTATTTCCGAATATCTGAACACAGAGGTTATTGGGCAGGTATACAAGTTGGACTACAACGGCTATATGTACAACAATCTAAGGGTGTCCGGTATCCTGAAGGAACAGCTCTTTGACGGTTCTTTGGTGAGCAATGACGATAATGTAAGATTCAGTTTTAAGGGCTTGGCAGATTTCGGGGATGATGCCAACAAATTCAATTTTATTGCATCCGTAGATCATGCAGATCTAAAACAAATGAACTTCATCAACGATAGTGTATCCATTTTTAGCGGCGACCTTAATATGGACATTGAAGGGAGCACCTTGGACAATATTGTGGGCCAGGTCAGATTTTCAAATACCATTTACCACAATAAGAATGGCACCTATTATTTTGATGATTTTGCTATTTCCTCAAAATTTGACCAGGATACCGTCCGTACCGTGGAAATCAATTCCCCGGATATTATCACGGGATATGTCAGGGGAAAGTTCAAGGTGAATGAACTGGGCAAATTGGTTCAGAATTCCATTGGGAGCATTTATACCAATTACCGACCCTTTGAGATTTCCGAAGGACAACGGCTCAGTTTTAACTTTAAGATCTACAACAAAATTGTCGATGTCTTTTTCCCTGATATGGCCTTCGACCCAAATACATTTATCCGTGGTAATATTGTTTCGGACGAAGGGGATTTCAAACTCACTTTTAAATCCCCCAGCATCAAGGCCTTTGGTAACCAATTGGATGAGGTTGAACTGAAGATTGACAACAAGAACCCTCTGTTCAACACCTTTCTTTCCGTTGCGGATATGTCCACGATTTACTATGATGTAAAGGACTTTAACCTTATCAACACCACCTTAAAGGATACGCTGTTCTTCAGAACTGAATTTAAGGGGGGAAGGGGATATGATGACAGCTACAAACTGAATTTCTACCATACCTTCAACGAGCAGAACAAATCCGTGATCGGCCTTAAAAAATCGGATATCAATTTCAAGGGAAATAGGTGGGTGCTGAACAAGGATGGCAACAATAAAAACAAGGTGATATTGAACAGGACCTTGGATAGTATCCGTATTGAGGACGTGGTCATGGATCATAATAACAAAGAGCAAATCAGATTGCGGGGCGAATTGGCCGACTCAACCTATAAAGATTTGGACCTTCAGTTTAAGATTGTCTCCTTGGACAAGATTACACCGGACATTGATAGTCTAAAATTGGATGGTTCCGTGGATGGATTTCTCAATATCCTGCAAAAAGATGGCAATTACCTGCCCACCTCCAGTTTAAATGTAAGGGATTTTAGTGTGAACGACATGCGGATGGGGGATTTGGAAATCGGGATCTTTGGAAATAACGACCTTACCCAATTTGGGGTCAGTTCCTGGCTCATAGACAATGGAAAGGAGAAGATGAGTATCAATGGGAAAGTCTTTAACCGAAACAACCAGCAAGAACTTAATCTATTTGCCAATTTTACTGATTTTGAGCTGGAGCCATTCAGTCCACTGGGCGATGGGGTCATATCCAATATTAGGGGTCGTCTGGATGGCAACACAAGGATTGTGGGTAGTGTGGATAACCCATCCATCAATGGGATTCTAAGTTTAAACGATGCCGGTTTGGGCATCCCTTATCTAAATGTGGATTACAATTTTGCACCCTATTCCAGGGTTCGTTTGTTTGATCAGACATTTTATTTTGAAGAGGTTGGCCTATCCGATGTTGTGGAGGGAACCACTGCTACCTTGGACGGAACCATAAACCATACTGCCTTTGGGGATTGGTCCTTGGACTTGGATGTGGATACTAACAACAACCGCTTCATGATCCTAAATACCGGATTTGAGGAAGAAGCCCTTTATTACGGCACCGGATTTATTAATGGTACGGGGAGTATTTATGGACCCACGGATGCCCTTACCATTGCAGTGGATGCTACCACAGCGCGTGGGACATCCCTCAAAATTCCATTGAGCGATGTAACCACGGTCGGGGATTATTCGTTTATCAATTTTATTGAAAAAGGAAGCTCCGAAGCTTTCAAGGAGGAGCGGGTGTTGGACGATTACCAAGGTCTTGAAATGGCCTTTGATTTAGCGGTCACCCCAGATGCGGAAGTTGAAATAGTGGTAGACCAAAATACCGGGAGTTCCCTTAAGGGAACCGGGGAGGGAATTCTGCTGATAGAGATCAACACAAACGGTAAATTCAACATGTACGGGGAATTCGTTGCCGTTACCGGGCAATACAATTTTAAATATGGGGGTGTAATAGATAAAACCTTTCAAGTACGGCCCGGTGGTACCATTCTATGGGAGCGCGACCCCTTGGAAGCCCAATTGAATTTGGAGGCGGTGTATAGGCTCAATGCCAATCCGGCGCCCCTATTGGATGGACAGGCTTTGAGTTCAAGGGTACCCACCGAGGTTGTGGTGCGCTTGGATGGCGAGCTTGAAAGCCCCAATATAGCCTTTGACATAGAATTTCCGGGAACCAATTCGGTGCAGCAATCGGAATTGGAATACAGATTGCAGGACCCCACGGTAAAGGAACGTAATGCATTTTTCCTGTTGGCACAAGGCACTTTTGTAAATGAGCAGACCGGAATTAATCAACAAGCGGTCACTGGGAATCTCATTCAAACAGCCTCTGGCTTGCTCAACCAGATTTTGGGAGGGGAAAATGACAAGTTCAATTTGGGGGTTTCCTATGAGCAGGGACAAATCAATAGGGATGCCGATATTAGGACAGAAAATAGGATAGGGGTCACGGTTTCCACCCAAATATCCGATAGGATTTTGGTAAACGGTAGAGTGGGGGTTCCCGTAGGTGGGGTATCGGAATCCGTTGTGGCTGGCGATGTGGAGGTCCAGGTACTTCTAAATGAGGAAGGAACCCTAAGCGCCAAGATATTTAACAGGGAAAACCAGATACAGCAATTTTTGGTGGAAAGACAGGGCTATACCCAAGGTGTTGGTTTAAGTTATCAGGTTGATTTTAATAGTTTTAAGGAGTTAATGAAGCGAATCTTCAAGAAAAGGGAGTCCGCTCCAACACCTAAAGAAGAAGATGAACAATCAACGGAGATCATGGGCAAGGATAGCTTGATAAGGTTTGCTCCCAAAAACCGCATTACCAAAAAGTCATCCAAATAGGCTTTATTTTTTTGATTTTTCAATAAAAATTTCACGAAAACGTTTGAGATTTTTCTCGAAATCAAATTCGTAAGTATGTCATTCGTAATTTGAATAAAGTTTCCTAGTTTTGGCTTTTTAAACGATTTAATGGGGTTAGAAATTAAGAAAATAGGGGTATTCACCTCAGGTGGGGATTCGCCGGGGATGAATGCCGCAATCCGTTCAGTTGTGCGGACTTGTGCCTATTTGAAAATTGAATGTGTAGGCATCTATCGCGGATATCAAGGTATGATCGAGGGAGACTTCAAACCCTTGGATGCCCGAAGCGTCAATAATATCATCAATAAAGGGGGAACTATTCTAAAATCTGCACGATGTGAGGAGTTCAGGACCGCTGAGGGCCGGAAAAAGGCCCACGAACAATTGGTGAAGGAAGGAATTGACGCCTTTGTGGTCATTGGGGGTAATGGTAGCTTTGGCGGGGCCCTGGTATTCAATGAGGAATTTAATTTCCCGGTCATGGGAATACCGGGAACCATTGATAACGACATTCTTGGTTCCACGTACACCATAGGATTTGATACGGCCATAAACACTGTGGTGGAGGCCATAGATAAGATTAGGGATACGGCCAGTTCCCACAACCGACTGTTCTTTGTGGAGGTCATGGGAAGGGATGTGGGCCATATCGCCCTAAATGCCGGAGTGGGTGCCGGTGCCGAGGAAATTCTTATCCCCGAACAAAACCTGGGATTGGAGCGTTTACTGGATTCATTGAAGCGGAGTAAAAAATCTGGGAAATCTTCCAGTATCGTTATTGTCGCCGAAGGGGACAGGATTGGTAAAAATGTATTCGAGCTCAAGGAATATGTCGAAGAACATCTACCAATTTATGATGTAAGGGTATCCGTTTTAGGACATATGCAACGCGGTGGCAATCCAACTTGCTTTGATCGCGTTCTGGCCAGTAGGATGGGAGTAAAGGCCGTGGAAAGTTTGCTTGAAGGAAAATCCAACTACATGGTTGGGATTAGAGATAATAATTTGATACTCACTCCAATAAGCGAGGCTATCAAAGCACATACGGATATTGACAAAGAGCTTATACGCGTATCCGATATTATGACTACTTAATTAAAACCAAATACAGAAAAACAGGAAAAATGTCAAATTTGAAAATAGGAATCAACGGATTCGGTAGAATTGGAAGATTGGTGTTCAGAGCAACCGTGAAAAGGGACAACGTTGATGTTGTGGCCATTAATGACTTGTTGGATGTTGAGCATCTTGCATATCTATTGGAATATGATTCCGTACACGGAAGGTTCGATGGAACAGTGGAAGTAAAGGATGGTAACCTTATTGTAGATGGGAAAACCATCAGGATTACTGCGGAAAGAGATCCAAAGAACCTAAAATGGGATGAGGTTGGCGCAGATATTGTTGCCGAATGTACCGGTATCTTCACCACTTTGGAAACCGCTCAGTACCATATTGATGGAGGAGCCAAAAAAGTGGTTATCTCGGCACCTTCCAAAGATGCCCCAATGTTCGTAATGGGAGTTAACCATCAAGATGTCAAAGCATCTGATACCATCGTTTCCAATGCCTCTTGTACAACCAATTGCTTGGCCCCACTGGCCAAAGTGTTGAATGACAATTTTGGCATTGTAGAAGGATTGATGACCACCGTACATGCTACCACGGCAACCCAAATGACCGTGGATGGCCCGTCCCGTAAGGATTACAGAGGTGGGCGAAGTGCTTTGTTGAACATTATTCCCGCTTCCACTGGAGCCGCTAAAGCCGTGACCAAGGTGATTCCCGAGCTTTTGGGTAAATTGACCGGAATGGCGTTCAGGGTACCTACCGCTGATGTTTCCGTTGTGGATTTGACCGTGAAATTGGAAAAGGAAACTTCCTACGATGAAATCAAAAAAGCGTTCAAAGAAGCGTCTGAAGGAGAATTGGCTGGAATTTTAGGCTATACAGAGGAACCTGTGGTCTCCCAAGATTTTGTGAGCGATGTAAGAACCAGCATCTTTGATGCCGGCGCTGGAATTGAATTGAACTCTACCTTTTTCAAGGTGGTTTCCTGGTACGACAACGAAACAGGATATTCCAACAAATTGGTTGACTTGGCCGAGCACGTGGCAAGCCTATAATTTACTATCTTAAATGAGGATTCGGGAAGGAGGGATTCTGCTTCCCGATTCTTAACTAAATACTGACGTATGATATTGATTGTTGACAGCGGCGCGACAAAAGCGGATTGGATTGCCTTGGATGATAGTGGAAAGCAACTATTTATGACCCAAACCTTGGGATTAAGCCCTGAGGTGCTTACCCGGGAGGTTATTGAAGATAGGTTGGCCAACAATTATGAGATTTCCAAAAACAAGGATAGCGTAAGTCAGTTATACTTCTACGGGGCCGGTTGCGGAACCGATAGAATGAAAAATTTCCTAAAGGAAATTTTCAAGAAATTTTTCCCAAATGCCAAGGCCGAAGTACGGGAAGATACCTATGCCGCCATTTATTCCACTACCAAAATTGGACATCAGGGCATCGTCTGTATTCTTGGAACCGGTTCCAATTGTAGTTACTATGATGGCCACCAATTGTTCCAAAAGGTAACATCCTTGGGATATATCCTGATGGATGACGGCAGTGGAAACTTCTTTGGAAGAAAGTTGCTTCGCGATTACTACTTCCATAAAATGCCCCAAGATCTAGGGATAAAATTTGCCAAGGAATACAACTTGGATGCGGATGTGATCAAGGAAAACCTGTACAAGCAACCCAACCCCAATACTTATTTGGCAACCTTTGCCCGCTTCATCATTGAAAATAAGGAGCATCCGTATTGCCGCGGGGTCATCGATAAGGGATTGCAGCAGTTTGTGAACAACTACATCATGCAATTTGAGTTGGCCACCAAGGTTCCCATAAGTTTTGTGGGCAGTATCGCTTATTTCTTAAGGGATGAATTGGCTACCGTCCTGGAGCGCAATGATTTAATCTTGGGAGTTATCCGCCAAAAGCCCATAGAGGGGCTGATGGAATTCCATCAGGAGACTATTTAACGGCAATCATCGAAATTTCAACATTCACAAATTTGGGAAGGTTGGCCACTTCAACCGTTTCCCTGGCTGGAGCCGTATCCGCATCAAAATATGCCCCATAAACTTCATTGATCTGTGCAAATTGGTGCATATCCTTGATAAAAATGGAAGTCTTGACCACATCCTCAAAGGTCATCCCCGCAGTGTCCAAAATGGCTTTTAGGTTTTCCATGGACTGCTTGGTCTCTTTCTGGATATCCCCTTGAACCAATTCCCCAGTGCTGGGATCAATGGGAATTTGCCCGGAAATATAGAGCGTATCCTTCATCAAAACCGCTTGGTTGTAAGGACCTATAGGTGCAGGTGCATTCGGAGTATTTATAATTTTTTTCATGGCGTATTGGATTGATTCAACTTATTGGGGCAAGATATCTAAAATTAGCGCACGCTTCGGAATGGCTGACTTCTATTTTCCCATTTAAGGTCACTTAGGATGGATGCCTTGATTCCGATAAAAAAGTACCAACGCTCAAATCGGCCAAACGGGGTCCAATCAAAACTCAATCGGAAACTGTTCAAATCCCGTTTAAAGGCAAAACGGGTATCGGCAAAACCTTTGTTTTTTAAATCGTAACCGGAGGTGACCCCAACTTCCCATTTTGGGGAGAGCTTCACGTTCCCATTGAACATGAGTGAGTGATTCGTAATTTCCCGCTGCCTATTGCTATTGTTATATGTGGCCACATAGGTAAAGCGCATATCCCAGGGAATTTGGTTGGTATAGAGTGGGTTGTTCTCTTCGGAATCGGAATCGGGTCCCCGTTCCTCAAAATTGGAACGTCCATCCCTTGCCCCTTTTAACTCAAAGGGATTGGCACTGTAATCAGGTTCACTGGACTTCCTATCGTCCTTACTCTTATCCCCACCTTTTCGGAACATCTCACTATCCAACTTAAACCCGGTGTTCAATCGTGCCGAGGTCAGCCTAAAGAGCCCACCCCCATTTTTTACGTTTAAGGTGTTTATACGTCTTCCATTGTTGTCGATTGCATAGGGATCAAAGGTAGCCGAGAAGTTGATGGGGACGTTCCTGATAATCTGGGTGGCTCCGTTCATTATCACAGGACTCAATTTTAAGGAGTCCGCTTCAAAGTTATAGTTGGTGGAAAAGGTTAGGTTACTCAGAATCTGCACCTTCCGGGGTTCCAGTACTGTGGAATCCTTGTCCCGTACCTTGGCTTCTAGGGTATTTTGCAAGGAAAACCCGATCGAATTCCCCTTGCTCAAGGAAGGTCTTCCATAAATACTGGTTTCAAATGGGGTATACTGCACGTCATCTCCTTCTCCATCCTGATAGGTCTCATAGAACTGCTCAAAAGAAGGTGCATAGTTATAACTGATGGAAGGGCGAATGGTGTGCCTAATGGCCTGAATCTTCTTGTCCTCCCCAAAGTTGAAGGTCCCGTACATTACCGTTCCCAAACTAGCCCCCATGCTGTAGCGGTTAAATCGATCAAATCCTGGAATGGTGTCGGTAACAACGGCTTGTTCGTCTTCATCAAACCTTCTACTAACGGTTTCAAGGGTCCAGACATCCTCATAATTACCGTTCAAACTAACACTGAGGTATTTGGCTACCTTAAAGTTGGTCCCAATGGGGATACGGTGTCTGGCACCCACTCTCGCGTTTTCGAACATTTCACTGGTAAAAAAGTCCTCTTCCGTAGTGGTGATACTATTTTGTGCGTTTACATCGTACTGAAAATTCACGTTCTGGATAATTCCCTTTTTGATACCATCCCTTTTGGCAAACGGGAAAATCCGTTCCATACTGGCCTGGAAGGTAGGCAACGACATACTTATGGACTGTGTTCTGGAGTTCTGCGAATGCGTCAGTGTTAAACTGGTGTTCACGGAAGGGTAGGCCGGAAACGTCTTTGAATAACTAATGGACGATGCAAAGGTATTGGTCTGCGTATTGGAACGGTTCACCTGGTTCAAGGAATTGGTAAAGAACTGGCTACTCCCCAAGTTGACCGATGCCGAAAAACGGGAATACGGACTGGCCTTAGGGTCTTGGGTATGTTGTATTCTGATGTTGTAATTACTGGTCCTGCTAAAATCGTCAAAACCCTTTTGGCTTCTGATCAGGTTTTCAAAACTAAAATTGACGTTGCCCCGGAACTTATAACGTTTGGAATAAACGGAGTTGGCCCTAAAGCCATAGCTTCCATTGGTATAGAAATCCCCTGTCACCATAAGGTCCACGTATTCACTAATGGGCAGGTAGTATCCCCCATTCTGTAGAAAGTAGCCCCGTTGCGGGTCATTACCAAACGTAGGGAACATGAGCCCAGCAGTGCGGCCCGTGGTCAAGGGAAAATAAGCAAAGGGCAGGGCCACCGGGGTGGGAACATCCACAATATAAATGTTGCTGAACCCGGCAATGATTTTCTTTTTGGGAACAAATTTCGCCTTGCGTATTCTGATATAGTAATCGGGATCTACCGTATCCTTTGAGGTGGTCAGTTTTCCTTCACTGAGGAAATAGACCGAATCGTTCTCCTTTTTGGTGACCTCCGCATACACCTTCATGGCATCGCTTCCCAATTGTCCGAGACCGGCCTGTTGTTCGGTGCGGGAATTCCAAATGAGTGCCTTTTGCGTATCAAAATTAAAGCGGATGGAATCTGGCCGCACCTCATTGGTACCTTGTTTAAAATAGGGGAGTTGCGAATACGCTCCGGTAGAGTCCTTCATACGCCCAGCATACACCTCATTTTTTATATAATCCATCACAATAACGCCGGCTTTTAACTCCGTATCCTGATAGTAGATTTCTGCTTCGTTAAACAGGTATATTTTATTGTCCTTTTGGCTCAGCCTCACATAATCCTTGGCCTTGTACTTGATTTTATCAAGGAGCAAAGCTTGTTTTTTGGGTACCGTATCCACTTCAACGGAATCCACGGGAATGGAATCGTTTAGGATGTTGGGAGGTATAAGGGGAGCTACTATACTGTCTTGTACCGGCTTTATGGGCAAGGGTACAATTGGGTCTTCCTGAGCTCTTAGAATTAGGGTGTTACCAAGAAGAACAAATAGGAGAACTAGAAAATGTTTATTTGATTGCAACGCGATAAATCCTATTTTTGTGCTAGTTTGGCTCAGTTTTTGGGCTCAAACTTACATATATTTTTTGTTCTGTTGATTGGGGATTACAATAAATTTAACCTTGGCAGAACGCCTTTTTTGTACAGTTCTTATGAATAAAAGTTGGTCATTTTTTCTCTCGGTCCTATTCGTTATTCTGCCCCTGACTTCGTTCACCAATAATGATACCGAATATCCGCCCAAAGATAAATTTGTGGTGGTCCTGGATGCCGGACATGGCGGGCACGACCCTGGAAACTTGGGCAACGGTTATCTGGAGAAGAACATTGCCTTGGGAATAGTTCTGAAGGCGGGAGCCGAGCTGGAAAAACATCCAGATATTAAGGTGATCTATACGCGAAAGGATGACAGCTTCATAGATTTGTTCGTACGGGGGGAAATCGCCAATCAGGCCAATGCGGACCTTTTTGTTTCGGTTCATTGCGATTCGCATAACTCAGATGCCTACGGCGCCGGTACCTTTGTGCTGGGGTTACATGCCAACAGGCAAAATTTTGAAGTGGCAAAAAAGGAAAACTCCGTAATCTACTTAGAGGACAATTATGAGCAGCGCTATGCTGAATATGATATCAATTCCCCGGAATCCGTTATTGGACTTACCATTATGCAAGAGGAGTTTTTGGACCAAAGCATTATGCTTGGCAAGAAGCTTCAGGATAACTTCACCAAAAAATTAAGAAGGAAAGACCGAAAAGTAAAACAGGCCGGTTTTATCGTGTTGCACCAAACGTTTATGCCCAGTGTGCTTATTGAAGCGGGATTCCTTACCAATAAAAATGAAGGAACCTATCTCAATTCCTCCAAGGGCCAAGCGGAAATGGGAAAGGCCATTGCCGAGGCCATCATAGCGTATAAAAAAGACCTGACCTCAGGTTTGGACACCTTATCCGATCAAGTGGTCATAGAAGATTCTTCTGGGGCCGTTCATGTAACCACCAAAAATAAAGAGGGTGCAACAAAAGACGTGGCCTCAACGGAAACCACTCCTGTCAAAGAAAAAATTGTTGAAAAGAAGGAGGTTGTAAAGGAAACGCCAAAAAGTGATGTTGTGTTCAAGGTGCAGCTAATGGCTTCTGCCAAGAACATACCCCTTAAAGGAGAGAATTTCAGGGGATTGGAAGAGCTTTCCAGGGAACCGTACAACAATCTCTATAGATATATGTACGGAAATGCAACCACCTATGATGCTGCCAAACAACTTAAATCCAAAGCGGACGCCAAGGGTTACACCACCTCCTATATAGTAGCCTACAAAAATGGAACCCGTGTCCCGTTAAAGTCGGTCTTATAGCAGCGGATAAATTGCGTTGCAGCCTTGTGAAAATTATTCCTAATTTTGTTTAGAACCGTAAACCGAACCTTTTGAAACTATCCAGAGAAATCAAGACTGGGATTATCGTACTTACAGGAATCCTAGCATTTATTTTTGGACTCAGTTACCTTAAATCCTCCTCCTTATTTGAAGATAGCAAGACCCTATATGCGGTCTATGACCATGTTGGGGGATTGCAACCTGGCACCCAGGTAACCATAAACGGACTTGCCGTTGGCAATGTGAACAGCATAAAGTTCAAAGATGACTCTGGGAAGCTTTTGGTAACATTTTCCATTAATAACGATTTTGAATTTTCGAAAAATAGCAAGGCAGAACTCTATGATACAGGAATCATAGGGGGGAAGGGCATCCAGATTAATCCTATTTTTGATGGTGCACCAAGCGCCCAATCCGGAGACACTTTGGTAACCAATACCAAACCGGGACTCACAGAGCTTGTACAACAAAAATTGACCCCGCTTCAAATGAAGGTGGAAGGAGCTGTCTCCCACGCCGATACCTTATTGATGAATGTAAACAAGGTGCTCGATGACCGTACCAGAATGGAACTGAGACAGAGCATTGCCGGACTCAATGAGTTGATAAGTTCCTTTAAGGTGAGCGCTGATAAGCTGAACATCCTTTTGGAAAACAACAAAGACCAATTGGACAATTCACTAAAGAACGTTGACAAAATAACTTCCAATTTCTCCAAACTTTCAGATTCCTTGGCCAATGCGGGGCTTGCCGAGACCGTTACGAATTTTAAGACCACCGTGGAAAAATTAAACATGGTTTTGGGCAAGATTGAGAAAGGAGAGGGCTCTTTAGGAAAATTGGCCCAAGATGAGAAATTATATGACAATCTTGCTGCGGCTTCCCATGAGTTAGATCTCCTGCTCCAGGATTTCCGATTGAACCCCAAGCGCTATGTCAACGTTTCCGTTTTTGGGAAGAAACAAAAAGAGTATGAACTCCCGGAAAACGATCCGGCGGAACAAAAGCAGAATTAATCTATGGAGCTTGTACCAAATCTGTTGTTTGCCGTTGCCCTGATTGTGGGGATAGGTTTTTTTGTCCGTAACGTTAAAAAACTCACTCGAAATATAAAATTGGGCCGGGACGTTGATGTTTCGGATCATAAGTCCCAACGTTGGAAAAATATGCTTCGCATTGCACTTGGGCAGTCCAAAATGGTGGTCAGGCCCATTGCTGGGCTGATGCACCTAATTGTCTATGCTGGTTTTTTGATCATTAACCTCGAGGTTCTGGAAATCATCTTGGATGGAATATTGGGCACCCATCGGATTTTTGCCCCTCTCGGTGTCATCTACGATGTGCTTATCGGGTCTTTTGAAATATTGGCCTTATTGGTAATCGTTGCCGTGGTTGTTTTTTGGATACGTAGAAACGCCATTAAACTCCAACGTTTTGTAAAGCCGGAAATGAAAGGTTGGCCCAAGAAGGATGGGAACCTCATTCTTTATATAGAAGTGGTGCTCATGTGTCTATTTCTGACCATGAACGCGGCAGATTTTCAATTACAGCAATTGGATGTTCCAGAGTATACCAAAGCAGGGGCCTTTCCGGTAAGCCAATATATTTCAGGTTTATTACAAGATCTTTCCGTATCCACTTTGATTTTGGTGGAACGAACGGCCTGGTGGCTGCACATATTGGGCATATTGGCCTTTCTAAATTACTTGTACTATTCCAAGCACCTCCATATTATTTTGGCCTTTCCTAATACGTATTTCGGAAAACTTAATCCCCAAGGGCAATTCAATAACCTGGATTCTGTGACCAAAGAGGTGAAATTGATGATGGACCCATCAGCGGACCCTTTTGCCGCTCCCACGGAGGATACCAACGAAGAGGTACCCGAAAAGTTTGGCGCATCGGATGTGATGGACCTATCCTGGGTACAACTTATGAACGCGTACACCTGTACGGAATGCGGTAGATGCACATCTGAATGTCCGGCCAATCAAACCGGGAAAAAACTATCGCCCCGTAAAATAATGATGGATACGCGTGATAGATTGGAGGAAGTAGGCAAAAATTTGGATGCAAACAAAGGAGAGTTCCAGCCAGATGGCAAACAGCTTTTGGATGATTATATCAGTCGTGAGGAACTTTGGGCCTGTACCACCTGTAATGCCTGTGTAGAGGCCTGCCCGGTAAGCATCGACCCATTGTCCATTATTCTGGAAATGCGGAGATTCTTGGTGATGGAACAGTCCGCCGCCCCTACGGAATTGAACAATATGATGTCCAACATTGAAAACAACGGTGCCCCATGGCCCTATAATCAAATGGACCGATTAAATTGGGTAAACGAATAAATTTAGGGCAATGAGTGAAGTGCTTAAGGTAAAGACCATGGAAGAGTTTATGGCAGAAGGCAAACAGCCCGAAATACTGTTTTGGGTAGGTTCTGCCGGGAGCTATGACGACCGGGCTAAAAAGATATCAAGGGCATTTGTTAAAATTTTGAACGCTGCCCAAGTGGATTTTGCAGTTTTAGGCCCGGAAGAGAGTTCCACAGGGGATGTGACCAAACGTGCGGGGAATGAGTTCTTGTTCCAGATGCAGGCCTTGATGAACATTGAAATCTTGAATGGCTATGAAATAAAACGCATTGTTACCTGCGACCCCCATTCCTTCAACACCTTAAAAAATGAGTACCCAAGCCTGGGAGGTAATTACGAGGTGTTCCACCACACAACATATATCAAGGAGCTTCTGGATAGTGGGCGTTTATCCGTGGAGGGCAAAGTATACAAGGAAAAACGCATTACCTTCCATGACCCCTGTTATTTGGGAAGGGCAAATTCCGTGTATGATGCTCCAAGGGACCTTTTAAGAAAAACCAATGCGGAAGTAGTGGAAATGAAACGCCATAAAAAGTCCGCACTTTGTTGTGGGGCCGGTGGAGCACAGATGTTCAAGGAACCTGAAAAAGGGGATATGGATATCAATGTACTACGTACCAAGGATGCACTGGAAACACAGCCCAATATTATTGCCACAGGCTGTCCGTACTGCAATACTATGATGACGGACGGGATTAAGGCCCATGAAAAGGAGGACAGCGTATCTGTTTTGGATGTTGCTGAACTCATAGCAAATTCGTTATAAATGCTAGTTGATTTTGAATCCCTTGCGGATACCTCAAGAATATGGATTTATCAATCCAATCGAAGTTTTACAGACCAGGAACTCCACGAAGTTGAACAGGCCACTTCCCAGTTTTTGAACGAGTGGACCGCCCATGGAAGTTCTCTATTGGCAGGTTTTGAGATCAAGTACAAACGCTTTATTGTTATAGGATTGGATCAGTCCCAAGCCAGTGCTTCAGGTTGTTCCATTGATGCCTCGGTACATTTTATCCAAGGCTTGGAAAAGAAGTATGGGGTGGAATTGTTGGACCGAATGAACGTTTCTTTTAAGCAAGGGGAGTTCATTGCCTATAAGTCGTTAAAGGACTTTAAAAAAATGGCCAAAGCAAAGTCAATCTCCAAGAACACCACCGTGTTTAATAACCTTGTGGCAAATAAATTGGAGTACTTGGAACATTGGGAAATTCCGGCAGGAGAAAGCTGGCATGCACGTTTTTTATAGAGGAAATCTGTAAATTATCCCAATTTCAGTGCATTCTTCGACGAAATGCAATATTTTTATCAGCAGTAAGTTCAAGCCCTAGATTGTTACTTATGCGGATAAACTATTACTTTCCCTTACTTTTTCTGTTGTTTTTTTCTGTTCATGGTCAACATAATCCGTTGATTACCAAGGATACTTTAGCACAACAGGCATGGGTAAATACCCAGTACGACAGTATGACCGTTGAGGAACGGATAGGTCAATTGCTCATGGTCAGTGTCTCGTCCAATGAGGTTGAAGAATCATCCAAAAGAATTGAGGAACTGATTGATGAGCACCATATAGGGGGTGTTGTTTTTCTTAGGGGAGGCCCTGAAAGACAGGCCAAAATGACCAATGAGTTCCAAAAAAAATCCAAAATACCATTGCTTATTGCATTGGATGCAGAATGGGGATTGGCCATGCGACTGGATTCCACCTATGCGTTTCCATGGAACATGACCCTTGGGGCCATCCAAGATGATAGGGTCGTTGAGAAAATAGGTTTTCAGATTGGTAAACATGCCAAGAGATTAGGGGTCCATATGAATTTTGCCCCTGATTTGGACGTGAACAACAACCCTAAAAACCCAATTATTGGGAACCGTTCATTTGGAGAGGATCCCCAAAATGTAGCTCGTAAAGGAGCAGCATTTATGGCGGGTATGGAACGGGCCGGGGTATTGTCCTGCGGAAAGCACTTTCCTGGTCATGGCGATACGGCCACAGATTCACACAAATCCTTACCAATAATAAATTCCACAAGGCGTGAGCTGGATTCCATTGAGCTATACCCATTTAAATCATTAATTGATAGCGGACTGAGCTCGGTGATGGTGGCCCATTTGGACGTGCCCCACATTGAATTCTTAAGAGCGGGATTACCTTCTTCCTTATCGGACCAAGTGGTGACCGAACTGCTTCAAAACGATTTGGGTTTTAAAGGCTTGACCATCACAGATGCCCTAAACATGAAGGCAGTGTCCGAATTTGCCCCTGAAGGTGAAGTGGAGCTCAATGCCCTTTTGGCGGGTAACGATATGCTCTTGATGCCGGAAAACGTGCTAAAATCCAAAGAAAAGCTTGTTGAGGCCTATACTCGGGGGATACTTACCGAAACTAGATTGGCGGCATCCGTGAAGAAAATCCTGATGGCCAAGTATAAAGTGGGACTGCATGATTATAAACCCATAGCATTGGAAAATCTTCTTGAAGACTTGAATTGCGTGGACAATGATGTGCTGTATGAGGAGGCCATGGAAAATGCCATTACCGTAGCCAAGAACAATTTCTCCCTGATGCCCATCAAAAAGTTGGAGAACAAACGGATCGCTTACGTTCACTTTGGGGACGATTCCGGGACCCATTTTCTAAAAACCCTGAACAATTATGCCGAGGTAACACCGATCAATGCTAAAGACATAGGAGAATACCGTAAGGAATTGGCCCGTTTTAATCTGGTGATCATCGGTTTTCACAAAGACAATTCAAATCCTTGGAAAGCGTTCAAATTTTCGGAAAATGAACTGTTTTGGCTGCAGGAGATATCCAGATTAAGGACCAGTAATACCATATTGGCACTTTTCGCCAAGCCTTACGCTTTATTGGATGTACTTGGTTTCCAGACGATAGATGGGGTGGTCGTGGGGTATCAGAATAGCAAAATAGCACAAGAAAATGTTGCAGAAGTAATTTTCGGGGCCATCGGGGCCAATGGAAAACTACCAGTTTCGGCCCATCCCGACTTCCCGGTGAATACCGGAATCAAGATAAAACCGCTGCAACGCCTTGGTTATACCTTACCTGAGCGAGTAGGCTTGAGTTCAGATAAATTGGCAACGGTGGATAGCTTGGTCAAAGTAGGGTTGGATTCCCTGATGTTCCCTGGAGCCCAGGTCCTTATCGCAAAAAAAGGGAAGGTGGTTTACAATAAAAATTTTGGAAAGCCCACCTACAATGCCCCGGAAGGAGTTAGTGAAGCACATATTTATGATTTGGCATCGCTTACAAAAATATTGTCCACGTTACCCCTCATCATGAAAATGGAAGAAGAGGGAAAAATTGCACTCAACAATACTTTTAAGGAACTAGTACCCGAATATGAGGAATCTGAATTAAAGGATGTAACGGTTTTAAAGGCGCTTTCCCATTACGGGAGGTTACCGGCATGGATTGCGTTTTACATACGTACCTTATCCAAAAACCGCAAACCATCCCCAGATTTTTACAGGAACCAACCCACGGAAGGATATTCCTTTAAGGTGGCCGAAAATCTATATCTGACCGATGCGTACAAGGATTCCATTTACAATAGGATTGGAAGGCAAGAATTAAAATCCAACCGCTATCGATACAGTGATGTGGCCTATTATGTGCTCAAGAAATATATTGAGGAAACCTATGGCAAATCTCTGGATGAGCTGGCAAACGAGTTTTTATATACCCCAATGGGACTGCAACGGACGTCTTTTAATCCCTTGAATAAATTTACCAAGGAAGAAATAGTGCCTTCGGAAGAGGACAATTACTATCGTTACCAGACCATTCAGGGTTATGTGCACGATATGGGTGCGGCCATGCAAGGTGGGGTAGGTGGTCATGCGGGATTGTTCAGCAATGCCAATGACGTAGCTAAAATTATGCAAATGTATCTGCAAGGCGGTGTGTATGGGGGGGTCCGTTTCCTGAACGAACGAACCATTAAAAAATTCAACACCTGTTATTTTTGCCATAAAGACGTAAGACGGGGCGTTGGTTTCGATAAGCCCCAACTCAAAGAGAAAGGCCCTACATGTGGTTGTGTTTCCCGTAAGAGCTTTGGGCACAGTGGTTTCACTGGAACCTATACGTGGGCAGACCCGGATGAAGAATTGGTCTATGTCTTTTTATCCAACCGCACCTATCCCTCAGCATCCAATACGCTCTTGGTAAAATCTGGACTTAGGACCAGAATACAACAAGCTATTTATGATTCTATTATAAATTAGAATGTAAATATTGCTTTAGATTTGTTCCCATGAAGATTGCAATTGTTTGTTATCCTACCTTTGGCGGTAGTGGTGTGGTGGCCACAGAATTGGGCATAGCCCTTGCAGAACGGGGCCACGAGATTCATTTTATTACCTATAAACAACCTGTTCGACTGGAACTTTTGGGGAACAATATCCATTTCCATGAGGTCCATGTCCCGGAATATCCCTTATTTCACTACCAGCCTTATGAGCTGGCGTTGTCCAGCAAGTTGGTGGATACCGTCAAGTTCTATGGAATAGAGCTTTTGCACGTACATTATGCCATTCCGCATGCCTATGCAGGTTATATGGCCAAGAAAATGCTCCAGGAAGAAGGAATCTTCATTCCTATGATCACCACTTTGCACGGTACGGATATTACTTTGGTGGGGAAACACCCATTTTATAAGCCGGCGGTAACATTCAGTATCAACAAATCTGATGTGGTTACTTCGGTTTCCGAAGCCCTAAAACAAAACACCATTGATACCTTTGATATTGAAAAGGAGGTGGAGGTGATTCCCAATTTTATAGATAGAACAAAATACAGTCAGGACTATACTGATTGCCAGCGCTCGCTCATGGCCAATGATGATGAGCGCATAATTACGCACATCAGCAATTTTAGAAAGGTCAAACGGATTCCGGATGTGATCAACATCTTTTATAAGATTCAGCAGGAAATCCCAGCAAAATTGATGATGGTGGGCGAAGGACCGGAAAAAGAATATGCAGAACAGCAGTGCGACGATTTGGGCATCAAGGAGAAAGTAGTGTTCCTGGGCAATAGCACCGAAATAGATAGAATCCTTTGTTTTTCCGATTTGTTCCTGTTACCATCGGAATCTGAAAGTTTTGGTTTGGCGGCCTTGGAGGCGATGATCAATAGGGTAGCAGTGGTTTCCAGCAATACGGGAGGGATACCAGAGGTCAACAAAGATGGGGTATCGGGTTATTTGGCTGATGTGGGCGATGTGGAGACCATGTCGTCAAAATCCTTGGAAATACTGAGGGATGATGCCGTATTGCACAAATTCAAGGAAAATGCCTTTAAAGTAGCCTCAAAGTTCGATATTTTGAATATTTTGCCTTTGTATGAGGAGGTTTATGAGAAGGCGTATAAATATCGTTTTAAGAATACGTATTGATTCATGAAATATGCATTCATTGTTTTATTAATAAGTATCGTGTCCTGTAAGGCCCAGAAAGATGCACCTGCCCAAAGCGACCCAGACATTGTGTTGGTGGCACAGGATGCATTCAGCGGAATCTTGGAATATGAAGCTGCCGTGATCAAAGATGCCAAATCGCTGAACAAACTATACGCACGCATCAACCGAACCCGTAAACCCGGTCTTCCAGTTCCGCAAATTGATTTTTCCCAGGAAATGGTGGTTGCGGTTTGTTTGGGCGCCCAAAATGGCAATCCCACGCCAATTATTACCAGGGCCGGTGAATCAGGTTCCGAGGGTGCATTGCTTGTGGAATTGGCGAAACCCTCCAAGGAAAACGACATTCAGACCACGGTTGTTTCCTATCCCTTCTACATTTACAAAATGCCATTTTCAGCAAAGAAAATGGAGGTTCAAAAAAAGAATTGGTAGCTCATCGGTAGTTTTTGACCCTTTATCTTGTTATCGAAAATTGAGGTAGTTGAAAGCACAAAATTTATGTTTTTGAGGGGTTGGCGTAGCTTTGCCTAAGGAAACCTCAAATCCAACATAAATGAAAACTTTAAGACCTGCAGTAACGGCGTTGGCCGTCTTGTTCACCCTTGCGTTATCCGCGCAGGAAATCCAATTGACCAAAAAGGACAGTATCGTAAAAAGCTTTTGGCTAGTATCATTGGGAACCAATATTGTAGATGATTCCGGTGATGAGTTTAGCAAACTTCTCGATCTGCAGGATGGTTGGAACGCGGTTCCATATCCATCGCGTGTTAGTGTGGGACGATACTTTGAAAATGGTGTGGGGTTAGAGGCCATAGCTTCCTATAATGTCTATAAAGAAGGAAAGATAATCGACAATGCCCCAATTTCAGAGGATGTGGATTATCTCGGATTGGATTTTAGATTGAGCTATGACTTGAACATGATCTTGGGAGAAACCGCATTTTTTGACCCTTATGTGGGCATAGGCGTTGGCTATACAGATGCCAATAATCAAGGAAGAGGTACTTACAATGCCATAGTTGGGTTTAGAACATGGTTCTCTGACCATTGGGGATTGGATTTCAACTCCACCGGTAAATGGACCATGAACACCGAAAACTCTTCCAACCATATACAACATGCTGTTGGGGTGGCCTATCGCTTTAATGTGAAAAAAGGCCTTTCCAGAAAAGGAGAAGAGAAAAAGGCCCAGTTGGAAGAACTTGAAAAAGAACAACAACGCTTACAGGATTCCATAGCGCAGGTACGTGCAGAGGAGGAAGCCCGACGTTTGGCTGAAAAGTTGCAAAAAGAAAAAGCAGCAGCAGAATTGGCCGCAGCCGAAAAGTCCAAAAAAGAAGCGGAAGATGCCAAACGAGCAAAAATAAAAAGTGAGATTGAGGAATTAGGGAACATTTACTTTAGCCTAAACTCTTCATACCTGACACAGACGGATAAAAAATTATTGGATCGTCTTGTAGCCGTGTTGAGGGACAATACTACCTTGGTAGTTAGAATTGCCGGCCATACCGATTCAAGGGGAAGCGACAGCTATAACCAATGGTTGTCCGAACGGAGGGCAGAACGTACGGTGGAGTACGTGAAATCCCAGGGAATTTCAGAAGATCGTATCCAATTTGGAGGATTTGGTGAAAAGCAATTGACCAACGAATGCGGTGACGGGGTGCCATGCCCGGAATCCAAGCACTCCAAAAACCGACGATCGGAAATGGAAATAATTAAGTTTTGATTTGGAATATTTAGTGTGCCACGAAAAAGGGAGAAAGCATAGCTTTCTCCCTTTTTTTATATCTCAGGCTTTAATTGCGATCAAAGCGCTATGGGCATCATCTTATCACATTTGGAGAACATGAGCCCTTCCTTGAACTTGTTGTATTGGTCCACATCGGATGCTCCTCGTAGCCAAGCCAAGTAAATCGCCGGTGTGTTCACTCCAGCTTCATGCGAAAATGGATACCCCCCGCCAAACCTTGGATTCATCTCTAGGTAGTAGACCTTATCATCCTTCACAAAAAAGTCGCAGTCCATATTTCCAACATGCTTGGTATGTTCCGCAATTTTTTTGGCAATTTCCGCATAGTTTTCATCAATGACGGAAACGGCCTTATCGGTTTCTCCGGATCGCATGGCCAATTTCCTTCGAACAAAGGAACTGTAATGGTTTCCGTTAAGATCGTTCAGGATATCAATTCCGTATTCCTCACCGTTGATCTTTTCCTGAATCAAAATGCTTTGCCCCATATCCTCGGCACTTGCGGTACTTAGAATGGATTTCTTCACCTTGATGTGCTGTAATTGATAGGCCAGCTTTAGTTCGTCCTCGTTTTCGGCAATATCTATGGAAATGGACGCACTGCCCCACCTTGGCTTGATAATCACGGGATACTCCAGTTCACCTGTCTCAATTGCGGATTGGGCATCCTCCAAGTTTAAATATGTTTTTGGGGTATCTACCCCAATTTCCTTGAAAAATGTATAGGTTTTCCATTTGTCAAAAGCAATGGAAATGACCCTTGGGTCGGAGATGATGATATGTGCACCAAGTGCTTCCAGTTCCGATTTGTGCTCTGAAAGAATAGGCAATTCCAAATCGTTGAGGGAGATGACGGCGCTGATTTGCTCATCCACAATAATCTCTTTTAATGCCGAAATATAGGATGGGTCATATATTCCTGGGACTTTTTTTGCAACATCCGCATCCACAAGGGCGGGGGCAGTAAGCTGCATATCAACGGCAACGACCTTGCCTTTGGCACCCAAAGCTTCCTTAAAATAGTTGATCAGATAATTTCTACGTCCCGCACAGGTAAAAAGTATGTTTGTTTTCTTCATTTAGGGAAATGGCTGGTATGTGTGAATGGATTAAACGTATTGCAAGCTACGTTCAGTATACAAATTTCGGGTAAATTTTCTTTTTTTGGAGCTCAGTAAGGGGATTTCATCCACATATTCTGCCCGAACGTTTGCATCCACTCCCATGATTCCCTTGGTAATCTGAACCAATTCACTTTCTCTTCCAAAAGAACCGTCCACGTTGATTTTGATAACGTATGATTTCTTATCCGTCTGTACAAATTGAATCTGTTTTAATTCTGGAAAGTTGGGTAGGTGCGACATCAATTTAAATGGACTCACCATTTCCCCCTTCGTAGTGAACAGGATGTCCAATTTTCGACCTTCCACCGTTTTTAGGACGGGAAATTGTTGTTCCTTGGTAGTGGTCATTGCCCCAACATCGCCCGTGTCATATCGAATCATGGGCATGGCGTGGTTGTAAAGATCGGTAACCACAATTCTTCCCAACTCCCCATTTTGTACGGGAACGTCCTCATCAAAATCTAAAATTTCAATGTGGTAACTGGCCCAATTGATCAAAAAATAGTCACTGTGGGTATCTTGTTGCGCTAAAATTCCATTTTCGAAATTGGAATATCTGGAGACCATCGGATTCTTAAAATAATACCACATTCTACTTCTGACATGGCCACTGAGTCCTTCTGACATTCCAATGATGGATTTGATATTGCAATCCAAGGGTTTGGACTCGATGGCATCCAAATAATCGCATATTTTTTCAAGCGCGGAAGGGTAGGCCAACCAACCTTTTGGCGATTTGTCTTTTTCAAGTCGATTGATAAGAATTTCAATACGTTTGGGGTCGAGTTCTTCCACATCCAAGGGCACAATGTTTTGGATAAAAGCAGCGAATTTGCCCTTTTTGAGCTTGTCGTTCCACAACCTCAGATATAGCAATTTATCCCCTAGCGTGAAACCGGCTTTTTTGGCAAAATAAATAGTGTCTGCCGTGTTCCTGGTCTTTTTACGCTGGGTTTGGAAAATTTGAAATGGAGTGCCCGTGGAACCACTGGTAAACATGGAATGGAGTCTTCCAAGTTCGTTGGGATTTTTGGGCTGGAGCAGTTCATTGTCCCTGATTATATTTTTGTTTATAACAGGGAAATCCTGGAGTGATCTGTAGTTTTTGAGTTTTTTGTAAAACTCAAATTGATCTACAGCTCGATTTAAAAGTTCATTGAGTTTGGCCTCCCTTTTTTGCTCTAGTTGCTCCATGGAGCCCAAAGACAGGGAATGCTCAATATCGGCTACATCCTTTCTGATTTTTCCGCCTTTTAGGGCATCCAATATCCAGAACGAGACATACCTAACTCGGTTTAAAAAAGAGTGGAACATAGGGGCGCAAGGTTAGATTCATGTTAAAAATTAAGGGCATTAATTTTTAAAAGCTAAGGACATCAATGTCCATCACAGTATTGGAAACGCTTTAAACTAAAACGTCACCTTTTGGGGCAAATTGTATTGTAAATATACTATAGATTGGATTACCCCAAGGATAATTCCACGTTAATTCATGATGTTCCTGAAAGTACTGATGCCATTGGTGATGTCCGTTTGAACCTGGCAAACGGTATTGCAATAAAAATAGGGTTGTTGCCCTTGCTGGAACTGACAAGGGCTACTTCTTTGAAAGTCAAGCTATAATTGACAAATTGAAATTAATGTTTCAGTCAAAGGTTTTTTTTGCGTTTCATCGATATTTTAAATCAAAATAATCGATTCTATAATAGGTACTATACTTTTGTATTGTTCTCCCATTTTATCAACCTTAAATCCAATATTCAATGATCAAAAAACTACTTTGTGTTTCCTTTCTTCTAGGTTTGGGAATGTACACTGCTACTTCACAAAATTTGCATTCTGAAGCCAATGCCGCATCCGTAGAGAACGAAGCTGATGCCACGACAGGATGGACCGGACTTGGTGTTGTAACCTCAGATAATACAGAAGCACAAACAGGTAACTTTGCGGTTCGCGTTACATCAACTGCGAACAACGGCAGAACCTTGGAGTATTCATTTGCAGCTACTATTGGTACGGACTACACCATTAGCATATGGGCAAAACAGGGACCTATGGTATCCACAACCGGAAACCCTGCATTTGCCAACTGGGTAGGTTTCCAAGGATTTACGACCACAACGATATTGGGAACGGATTGGGTGGAATACACATGGAATGTGACCGCCACATCCACCTCTCCGATTATTAGAATTTATACAAGTCCTTTCAGCCAGCGTTTTGTTGCTGGAAATACGGTAATTGTAGATAGCGTTTCCATCACAGCCGATGGAAGTGATACGGAGGCCCCAAGCGCGGTATCCGATTTGTCATCTTCAAATATTACCGAGACAAGCACCGATTTGTCCTGGAGTGCTTCCACAGACAATGTGGGGGTTACCAATTACGAAATCTTCCAAGATGGGGTGAGCATTGGAAATTCTGGTGTAAATACGAACTTTAACGTCACAGGTCTTACACCCAACACGAGTTACGACTTTACAGTTTTTGCGGAAGATGCAGCTGGTAACACATCAACTGTTAGCAATACCGAAACAGTAAACACCCTGGCGGATAGTCAGGCGCCTAGCGCAATTGTTGATTTGTCATCAGCTAATACCACGGATACCACCACCGATTTATCTTGGAGCGCTTCCACGGATAACATTGCGGTGACCAACTATGAAGTATTCCAAGATGGTGTGAGCATTGCCAACACGGGAACAACAACAAATTTTAACGTCACAGGTCTAACCGCAGAAACCAGCTACGATTTTACGGTTTTTGCTGAGGATGCAGCAGGAAACACCTCCCTTGTGAGCAACACAGAGACCGTTGTTACAACTGCAGCACCAGATACGGAGGCTCCCACCGCAATTACGGATTTAGCATCTGCCAATACAACCGCCACTACAACAGACCTCTCTTGGAGTGCTTCTACGGATAATGTCGGGGTTACCAACTACGAGGTTTTTCAGGATGGGGTGAGTATAGCCAATACAGGTACCACCACAGCGTTTAATGTTACAGGGCTTTCTCCAAGTACCAGTTACGACTTTACTGTTTTTGCGGAAGATGCAGCAGGGAATACCTCTGCCGTAAGTAATACGGAAACGGTAAATACTCCTTTTGTACCAGACAATGAAGCACCAAGTGCGGTAACCGATTTAGCGGCATCGAATACCACTTCTACCACAACAACGCTAAACTGGTCTGCGTCCACGGACAATATTGGGGTAACCAATTACGAAGTTTTTCAAGATGGAGTAAGTATTGGGAATACCGGAGTGAACACTACCTTGAATGTTACCGGCCTTACACCCAACACTAGCTATGACTTTACTGTTTTTGCAGAGGATGCAGCTGGAAACACTTCTACCGTAAGCAATACGGAAACCGTATTGACCAATGCCGGAGGCGGGGTTACCGATTACACCTCTGAAAACTCAAACCTTACTACGGTTGATTGGACCGCTAGGGATCTATTCGCTGATAGAAATGTGGGTATAGGTACCACCAATACCCAGGGATATAGATTGGCTGTGGCAGGAAATGTTATCGCCGAAGGTGTGAAAGTTGAGCTACAGGGTAACTGGCCCGACTTTGTATTCTTAAAGGAATACGACTTGATGCAACTGGCCGAAGTTAGGGAGTACATCAAACAGAATGGACATTTGCCCAATATTCCAAGTGCGGAAAAAGTAGCGCAGGACGGAATAGATTTGGGTACCATGAATGCCAAGTTGCTCCAAAAAATTGAGGAACTTACCCTGTACCTCTTGGAACAGGAGGAAAAGATCGAGGCCTTAAAGAAAGAAAATGATACCATCAAGGGCATTCTTAGCCGATTGGAACAATTGGAAAGCCAAATAGGTACGGAAACAACTAAAAACTAAAGTTGAATCCGTATGCCACACGAGATAATGCATAGTACAGACAGAAAGTTCCACTTTATGGGAAAACATTACACAACCCTCATTGTTGTTTTTGGCCTATTGATGCTTCAACCGCTATTTGGTCAAAGTATCCGTAAGAATTTTACGGAGATGACCGATTATGAGAAGGCTGAATTGGTAAGCGCATTTTATCAACTGAGAACTGGCGCTGACCTATTTAATGATTTGGCCACCTTTCACGCCGACTTCTTTAATTTTGATAATTCTGCCGATCCAACGCAGTTGGACTTACACTTTAATTTGCCTGGTGAGCCGGAAAGGGAAATTTTTCTTCCTTGGCACAGAAGACAGATGTTTGAAATGGAGCAAGCCGTACAGGATATTAATCCCGAGATTAGTTTGGCGTATTGGAATTCAGCGGTTAATCAATCGACCACAGGTCCCCTTTGGGCGGCTGATTTATTAGGTCCCTTTGATGATGATTGGTCATTAAATAGAAACTTGGGAGGTAACGGTCCAATGCCGACCCCTACCGATATCACTAACTTATTGGCGCAGACCGACTTTTTTACCTTTTCGAATATTTTGGAAAGGCAAGCGGTGCACCGGGGCGCCCACGTGTGGGTAGGTGGAGCAATGCCGACTCCTTTGTCTCCACGTGACCCTGTGTTTTACTTTCACCATTCACATGTGGACAAAATATGGCATGATTGGGAGGAGATTCACCAGAACTCGTCATACCTTACCACTTCTATGCTTCGATATGATGGAACATATGTCTTTGATGGGCAGACACTTCCCTTAGTGGATCCCAATGATATTACTGATACAAGGTCGCTTGGTGTTTTTTATGCAGAGAATGGTCTTGCCGAGTTGGACAACTATATTGTAAGCAATACCTATAATTCTGAAGAAGTTTTCTACTATCAGTTCAATATTCAGGCAGGCAGTAATTTTGTTGTACCCAATGGAACGCTTGCTAGATTTGAATCAGTTAACGAAATTAATTTACAACCTGGTTTTGAGGCTGCTCCGGGATCAAGTTTTCAAGCAATTATTGACACGGAGAATGGCGGAACAAGCAAATCAAGCCCATACAGAATAGTCAAACCATACCCATATTCAGAAAAATTGTTTGAACCAGTGGTATGGGAGGACACTGATCCCTTAATTAATGAGAGACCCGTCATTATTGCGGCCCACCCGAATCCATTTACTGAAAAGATTACCATCAATTTGAGTAAAAGGATGGACTGTATGATTGAAGTATTCAATATGATGGGAATGAAAATCCGGGAAGAGTCCTTCCAAAATACGGATTCACTTGTGATTAAAAATCTTTATGGGCTGTCATCTGGGTTTTATGTAATCCGTGTTACCGATGGAAATGGAAAATTATTGATAGCCAAACGGGTGATAAAGATGTAATAAGAATAAAGATAAAATTAAAAAAGCCCCGAAATTTCGGGGCTTTTTTAATTGTGTTGAATCAGTGTTTCCCATGGTCCATCTTGGAAGTTTCAGGATCCCTGTATTGGCAACATGCCGGCAGATTGTCATACACTTCATCGGTGGCGGTATACGCTCCGGTATCATGGCCTACGGAAGCTATTTTTTCTTGTACATCTGCTACTGAACACTTGCGCTCGTCAATTATCGCTTTAAAGATTTTGCTCTCCGTGTTCCATGATGCAAATTTTACGCCCTTCATTTTAATGGCGGTCTTTTCTATACGGTTTTTGCACATCCAGCAGTTTCCCTTTACTTCGAAGGAAACGGATTTGTTCTTGTCTTGGCCATAGCCAAAGCTTACTCCCAAAAACAGTAGAATAACAATCGCTTTTTTCATTGTATCTAGTTAAATTTTATATCTGAATCCTAAATAATAGGCACTCTCCAAAACAGGTCCATACAAAATTACGCTGTCAAAATAAGTGCCAAAAGGGTCATTTGCGGATAGAATGGGTGTGTCCTGTGTAAAATTATTGATATTTTCCCCGCCTAAGTATACTTCAAATTTGTTGGAGAACACTTTGGTAACTTGTGCATTGATCAATACGTAGGAAGGCGAGTGGGAAGCCATTTGAAATTCAACAGGATTGCCAGCTGTACTGGGCAGTCTTTGCCGCCCCAGCCAATTGGCCGTAAAATCGAAACGCCATTGACCATAGCCGTTCATTAAAGTTTCATAATTCAAATTGGTGAAAAACCTATAGGAGGGCTGCAACGGTTTGTCCAATCTTCCACTGACATAGTCCGTTTGCACATCAAAATACTTGTACGTGGCCCTTAGCCTAAAATCCTGAAGGATTTCATAGTTCAAATCAATCTGGAGGCTGTTGGAAAAGCTTTTTCCGTCCAAATTGTAAAAGGAGACAGCTCTGGGATCTTCCCAATCCACTATGACCTGGTTTTCAAACTGGGTACGATAAAAATCAATGGAAAAGTCCATGACGCGGTCCCAGAGGTATAATTTTTGAATAAAGCTCAGCCCGTAGTTCCACGCTTTTTCTGGCTGCAGACCATAATAATTCCCGTTGTTCCCATTAATATTGATTTGTCTGGAGGAGGCAAACATCTGCTGATTTTCCGCAAATATATTGGCGCCTCGCTTTCCTCTTCCGAACGAAGCCCTAAAACTGGCCTTGTCCCATAGGGAATATCGCAAGTGAAATCTTGGTGTAATAAAATTGCCCAGATTGTTATGGGTGTCCGCCCTAAGACCAGCAACAAAACTCAATCCTTCCAAGCTGTCAAAGGTATATTCAAAAAAGGCGCCCCCGGAAGTATCGGTTCGCTCGAAAGGCGTGTTGTTTACCACTTCATCGTAGTTGTCATGTGTAAAACTCAACCCGGTCTTGAATTTGTGCTGGGTACTGCCAATTATGCTATTGAAAATGAGATTGGAATAAAAGGAACTATGGTCTATGTCGTATAGGTTTAGTCCGTAATAGGAATCCTGGGAGTGGTTGCTGTAGGCGGTTTGGAATCCGAAGCTTTGATAGGGCAATTCGGGAAACACATAGCCTATCTTGGATGAAAGGTCCAATCTTGAGGTGTTGATTTCGCTACCCCACGCATTGGTGGTCAATTTGTCTGTATCCGGATTGAAATCCAGCTGTCCCAATTCTTTATTGTCGGATAAATACTGGGCGTTTGCATAACCTACCCATCCGCTTTCCGGGTCCATGTATTGCCATCGGTTCATCAGATTGACCTGTTGTGCCAGGGGGGTATCCAGAAAGGAATCGCCATTATTGTCAATATAGCCGTTTCTCAAGTTGGCATGAATATAAAGTCCCACCCCAAGTTCATCTGAAATATTGTGATTTATACGGCTATTGAATTCGTACCGCTCAAAATTGTTGGCATACATATTCAGAAAGAATCGCTTATCCGTCAGAGGTTTGACGAGCTCGCTGTTGATATGGCCAGAGATACTCTCAAACCCATTGAGCACACTCCCGGCCCCCTTGGTAATCTGGATGGCTTCAATCCATGAGCCTGGAATAAATGAGAGCCCAAATATCTGGGAGGCCCCACGAATGGAAGGCATATTTTCCTGGGTGAACATAAGGTATGGACTGTTCAATCCCAACATTTGTATTTGTTTTGCCCCTAACACTGCATCGGAAATATTGACATCCACGGATGGATTGGTTTCAAAACTCTCCGAAAGGTTGCAACAGGCCGCCTTCAACATCTCCCGACTGTCCACGGTTACCACGTTTTGAGCTTTAAAAAGGGATTTCTGCAGCGGAGCAACCCTTTTCTCGAGTATAATTTCCTCAAGTTCAACAATGGGATAAAGAATGATATTTCCCAAATTTGGCCGGTTTACCAAAATAGTGTCCGATCTAAAACCAATGGAACTGATGACCAGTTTTTTCAAATCCGATCTATAGGGAATCTTGAAATTTCCAGATTCGTCAGTGGAGGTACCCACGCTACTTTCCAGGTAATACACATTGGCGTCCTGTAATGGAATATTATCCTTTTCATTTCTAAATTCCATAACCCTTCCCTTCACTTGGATTTGGGATATTGCACTGTTCCAAACAAAGAAAGAAAGTAGAATAAAAAAGGTTGTTCTCATCGAAGTTGATAAGTGAGCAATTGGGGCTTAAAACTAGGCTTTTATACCCTTATTACAAGATTATGTGCCTAACTTTAACAATGGAATGTAGTTCATAGATTTTTTTTGGTCTTTATCAGATTTTAAGTTCAAAGGGGCACTTTCGCAGTACTTTTAACGTGAATAGATCTGATTCCTTTTTAAAGGAATTAAAATGAAGGGATTTTTAGTTTTTTGGGGTATCACTTTTTTTGTTTTCCTAATCGGAATTTCATGGAATTGCAATGCCCAGCGTAAATCAAGCCAAGTTCAAGATACACAGATCAGGATTGTAAATGAAAGCAGCTTGACATTTATGAATGTTAACTTATTTTCAATGAAGTTCCCTGATTTGTACCCTGGGGATACCACTGACTATAAGGTGCTGAATTACGATTCCCTGGAGGACGACCCTTTGATTTATTGCACGAACGAAGGTGTAAGGTATGCGAGTTACGTCGTCATCCCTGGGGATGACGTAGAATACTATACCTACGCGATAGACAGTGTAAGTAACAGAATAATATATATAAGCTCAAGAGAAGAGTTGAAACATCACTAAAAGCAAAGTTCCCCGCTGATAGATTTATATATGATCAAACTATTGGAACAACTTCGAAGAACCGCTTTTTGGACGCTTGATTGGTTCAAGGGTGGCAAAATAGGACGACATTACAGGGAAGTTAAATTGATACAAAACAACCCCCGGTCTCCTAAATCCATAGCGTTAAGGGAGGGACATCTGGCCAAGATCATCGGTCACGCGGTAAAAACGGTACCCTACTACTTTGATATTTCAGAGAAAGAAGTATCATTGGAGCACTTCCCTGTGGTAAACAAACAAATAGTTCGGGAACAGTTTGGGCTGATGCGCAGCCAAACCTATATGAACAAATACAGCCATCAGGTTTTGACCAGTGGTTCCACGGGCAAACCCTTTAAAATTCTTCATGACAAAAACAAAAGGGATAGAAACACGGCGGATACTATTTTCTTTGCCGAGCGGGCTGGATTTAAGGTCGGAGCCAAGTTGTACTATCTAAGATTATGGGATAAACAATACCAATTGGGCAAGTTAAAGTCATTTGTGCAAAACATGCACGCCCAATCCGTGGATGATCTTGGAGAAGAAAATATCGCCCAACTTTTGCAAGGTTTTGAGCAAAGCAAATCGGCTATAAACTTGCTGGCCTATACATCTGCCCTTGATTCCATTTGTAAATACTTGGATGAGCATTATCAAAGACCTTTAAAGTGTACAACAACATCCGCCATCGCGGTTGCCGAGGCCTTGGGACCTGTGGTCAAGGAAAAAATGGCCAAATACTTCAACGTGGAGGTAATATCCAGATATTCCAATAGCGAAAATGGGATTTTATCACAGCAAAGGTTGAACGAAACAGAAGGTCATTTTGAAATCAATGCGGCAAGCTACCATGTGGAAATTTTGGATTTGAACCATGACCGCCCCGTTAAGAAAGGGGAAGTGGGTAGAATTGTGATCACGGATTTGTTCAATTATTCCATGCCGTTGATCAGATATGATACCGGGGATGTAGGCATGATGGCGGAAAATCCGGAAACAGGATCATGGGTATTTACTAAGGTTGATGGAAGAAAAATGGATATGTTCACCAATACCAAGGGCGAGTACATTTCCAGTCACATCATTCACCATATCCTACAATTCAAAGGGATCGAGCAGTTTCAATTTGTCCAGGAAGGGAAGAAATATGTGATTAAACTTAAAATGGCCGAAAAGCTGGATGCCCGGGATGAGGATGCCCTAAAAAAACAGTATTTGGAATATTTTGGCGACGATGCACTTCTCAAAATCCAGTATGTGGACGATATTCCCCTGCTTGCATCCGGAAAAAGAAAATTGGTGGTCAACAAGACAAAAGGCAGTAAGCCAACGCCTCCGTCCACATCAAAACAGGAAGAAGACAGCATAGATTTTATGCTTACCCCTTAATCATCCGGTTGGGAATTTTCGGCAGCCTTCTGTTGTCGGTATACATCAAAGTCGGGCATTCCCGATTCTGAATCCAAAGCCACATCTTTGCTGTCCAACACCTTTAGAGCGGTCTTGAAAAGTATTTGCAGATCCAATCCTAAAGAAATATTCTTCACATATTCAATATCCTTTTGCAGCCTGCGGTCCCAATCCAGTAAATTCCTTCCTGATATCTGTGCCAGTCCGGTCACCCCTGGTCTTACCGTATGTCTTATTTGCTCCTCTTTGGTGTAGTAGGGCAGATACCTTACCCGTAGTGGTCTTGGCCCGATCAAACTCATATCCCCTTTGATGATGCTCAGTAGTTGTGGGATTTCATCCAAACTGGTTTTACGCAGGAAGGTACCAAACTTGGTGACCCTGAGGTCATCCGGGAGTAATTTCCCATCAGGCCCTTTTTTGTCGGTCATTGTTTTGAATTTCAGGATGGAAAAGATTTTTTCATTTTTTCCGGGTCGCGGTTGCAAGAAAAATGGTTTGCCCTCATTTACAAACAATAAGATGCCCCAAATGATGGTAAAAATGGGAAAAAGAACTATAAATCCGATGATGGATAAAACAAGGTCCAAAACACGCTTTAGGAAAAATCTATACATTTTAAATTTTAAGAATCAGGAAATTTTTTGTTATAGAATGATTTTCTGTTGTTTTTATTGCTTTGATTTATTGATATTTGCAATACGAACATTTTGAAAAGGGGGAGCGAGAAGAGTTGAGTCACGTTCATTGAGGCCAAAATTCATCAAAAAAAGGCTTTAAAGTGTTAAGCGATGTTAAAATTTACTGCATTTCATCGATAAAACACTTCGTCGAAATCCAAAATTTAAACAGCTGCGTATTAGGGGGTGTATTTCATCGAATAATTTCGTTTTTGAACGATTTTAGTTTGAAGATGTACTAATTTTAACCTCAAATATTCGTAGCACTATGAAGTTTACTTATCCCCACAATCTACCTACTATGCTATTTATTGCCATTTTTGTACTTTTCTTTCAATCTTGCGCCAAAGATAGCGATCTGTTCCTTGATTATGTAATTGATCCCGAAGAAGAAGTTATTGATTCTGAAGACCCTGACGAAAATAGTGAGGATCCAGATGATAATGACGACAATCCGGATAATGGTGATGACAACAATCCTGATGATGGAGACGATGATGATTCCGGTATACCGGATTTTCCTGAGGATCCCGAAGATCCTGTGAACCCAAATAAGATTGAGGGGACCTATACCCCGGAGTCTGCGGCTGATTTGGCCGACCCAGCCCACACCAGCTTTAAAGCGATAATCTCAAAATCATTCACCTGTGATGGATGTACCTTGGCTCCAAACCAGACCATTGAACCTGCAGGTGGGGTCATCAGTGGATCTAATATCAATCTAAACGGAGCCTATATTGAAAACACTTACAAACAAGCGTTTTCACCAAATGCGGAATTTAGTTCTGTGTATGAAGGTTCAAGGGTAAGCCCCGAGGCTTTCGGTGCCGTGTCTGGAGATAATGTTGATGACAATGATGCCATTGACGCCTTGATCAACAACTGTGCTTTGGCCATCGGTGCGAAAGATGGTTCATATATCAAGAACCGACCCTCCAATTATAGAAGGAACGGTATTATTAACTGGAACCTAAATGGGTCCGAGATTAAAATTACCAGTGCGGCCAATTTCCGCACGGGCACGGTTTCCGTTGATGCTGTATTTGATATGACCAATATCTCCCCATCTTTTTACAATGGTGAATTTGACGGTACCGATGCATATGGAAGGCTATTCTATCTTCACGGTCAAAATCATTTCTCATTCAGAAATCTATGGGTTCACAATCTGTATTCACCCAATGCCATTAGGGCCGTTGCATTTAGATTCTCTATCAACGCAACCGGTTCCGGGTTTAGCTATGGAGAATTCAAGAATAACCTTATCGAGGACATTGTGGCACAAGGAGATGGAAACTACAATGACACCCATGGAATTGCAAAAGCCTGGTGGTATTCCTTTAGCGGAATGACGTCATCTACCAGTTTTGACATCGTATATCAAAACAATGTTGTGAGAAACATTATTGGTGATGACGCCGAAGGGTTCTATGCAATTGGAGGAGCAAACGTTAGTCATAATGGTAAGTTTACTTTTGACAATGAAGACTATCGTAACTGTACCAGAAGGGCAATCAAGGTTTGTGTTTCCAACGTGGAAATTAAGAACAGTTACTTTGAGGAAATTCCACAGTCCATGTTCAATTCAGCACAGCAAATGGGATCTATGGTCGATTTCTTCAGTACCAGTTCTGGAAACCTGATTGAAAACATTTGGATTCATGATAACGTCATTAGAACCGTACCTGGTAACAATGCACATTATTACTTGCTATCCGTTACGGATGCCAAGAATGTGACCATTGAGAACAATACAGTGACCATGGAAAATACAGGAAACTATGGAGGCATCAGACTAGGGTCCAATACCAGTATTTATAGCGGAGCACTCCAGAACGTAAAAATTCGCAACAATGTGCTCAACAACTGTTATGTAAATACCATGACCAAATATGCTCCAGTTAACAATCAGCCCATAGAAATTGACAACAATGAATTCAACTTTACCTCAACCTTGGGTGTGGATGTTGCCGCGTTGAGATTTTCAGCAGGGAATGGGGCGCATGGCTACATTAATTTCACCAACAATGACATTAATGTGAACATGGGCTCACCAAATGGAATTAATGGGGTTTTGGCAAGTAACGGCGTTGATGTTGTAGGAGTAACCTTGGATAATGTTAGCGTAACCTATAGCAATGGAAGTTCTGCAAGACCATTTGGTTACCTACGTGGAAGTCTGAACAACTCCAATACCATAAAAAATTGCTCTCTTGAAGGGGCGAGTGGAACTGAGTCCTTGGTGGTGAACGGTTCTCAATCAGCACAAATAACGAATAGTACGGATGCTAATGGTAATCCAATTACCATGAAGTAATGGTTTTTGGATTGGTCTTGATGGATTAAATGACCGAAGTACTTGAACTTATTAAAACATAGGATTTATACCAATTGGATAAATCCTATGTTTTATTTTAAACACCATTTATACATTGGATAAAACTTTGTCGTCAATTTCGAGAATCTTCATGAAGTATCTCAAATATTTCCTTGTTGTAAGTTTTTTTTTCGCTGGTTTTAACCTTAGTTCCTGTTCTGATGACAAAGAGCTGTTTATCCAGAGTATCATCGAAGATGACAATCAGGATAACGGAAATGATGAGGATGGGGACGGTAATGACGGGGCAGATGATGACACCGATAATCAAGATTCAACCGATGACGGTGACCAAACGGATGACAATGAAAATCCTGATGACCCAGACCCGGATCCAGATGACGACAATCCAGATACAGGTGAGCCACCGGTGGTCGATGAAAATATAACAGTGGCGACTTGGAAAAACTTTGCTGATGCTGCCATATCCCATACATGGGACGACAGTTACGATCAACAAATTGAAATAGCCGTTCCCTTGTTCGATTCCTACAATATGAACACCACCTTGTATATGCTGCCCAATAAAATTGATAATTGGCAGCCTTACAGGAATGCTTACCAAAATGGCCATGAAATTGCGAGTCACACTATGAGCCATCCCTCGTTTGACGGGTTGGATAGGGAAAGAGTTGAGGCCGAACTTAAAAACTCAAAGGAAATCATTACGCAGAACATGGATTATTCTGAGTGTCACACCATGGCATATCCATTTTGTGATACTGAAAACTATAATTTAACTGAGCAATACTACATAGCTGCGAGAGGTTGTCAAGGCCGGGTCGAGAAATCGACACCGGATGATTTCATGGAAATTGCCGCCATACTATGTGGTGAAGGCACGGCTAATTTCACCACAACACACCTCAACAATATTGCGCAATCTGCCGCACAAGAAAATGGGTGGGCCGTGTATTTGTTTCATATGATAGACGGTACCGGAGGTTTTAACATTAGTTCCAATACCCTGGGCCAACACCTCCAGTTCTTGGATAATAATGGCGAAAAATATTGGGTGGACAGTTTTTTAAACGTTGTTAAGTACATCAGGGAACGAAATAATATTACCGTTCATTTGTTGCGTGAAGATGCCTCGGAAATTGCAATTTCATGTACCGACAACCTGGATGACAACATCTATAATTTTCCGATAACATTGAAGAAAGAGATTCCATCCAATTGGGCAAATGCCACTGCTGAACAAGCTTCTGTTAGTATGGAGTCGTATATTTTGGAGGAGGCAGGAAAAAAATATCTTGTATTTAATGTTGTGCCGGATGGTGGTGATATTATCATTGCACCATAGTTGGCAAAAAGCCTTCAATCATAAGTCTTATTGGAGCAAGGGGACGATCGCTTTGGTGAATTCGGCTGACCCTTTGTGATTCAAATGATCACGATCTTCCCAAAAATCCAGTGGTTTTAGAAAATCCAATTCTTCCAGTTGAATTAAATCTATACCCTCATCTGAAGAAGTGGGCCGGAAATTACTGCGTTTGTAACCCGTATTGTTTCCAACATCAATTAGAATAGGAATATATAGTTTCTGGACATCAATTTTCCTTGCCTTGCAGTCTTCAATGGCCATTTCAATGAACTTTTCCTGATTATCTTGATTGAACATGAAGTTGATACCGAAATAGAGCTCCACCAACTTACGTTTCCAAATTTTCAGTTGCTGTGCAAATTTGGAATTACCATTTTCCCGTTGATATAGATAACCGTTGAGGTAAAGATTAAAACTTTCATCGCTAACGGAAGCCCCTTTCTGGGTAAGGATGTTATTATAAGTTGTTTCTTGGATTATGTTATTGGTGTTGACGTGACCGTGGGTTTGGGCAAGAAAACTGGTCTGATCTTTACTCGGTTTATGGGGGTCCATCAAATAGAAATAATATTCAAATGTCAACTTGACCTTTTTAAAAACAAAGTGGATATAATCCAAATTTGCGGTCTGTCCGATGCTGAAAAGGTCGGACGATGTGTATAAAAGAGGAGTCAGTTTGTGGAGTCCTTTATAGGGTATTTTCCCTTTCAGATATACAATCTTTTTGGGCTTGGATTTTGCAAGTACCCTTTTCTGAAAATAGAGTCCCAACTCATTTGCATTGTGTGGGACTCCCATATTAACGGCATGGATTCCTGCTGCCGAAAGAATGGAATCATTGATTCCGCCTTGCACAATGGAAGAGCCTAGAAAAATGGTGCTGCCGTTGAGGACATCGCTTCTGTTGTTCAAAAGGGTAATGTTCCACGCCACCTTTTTGTAATGGGTGTCAATGGTTTTATAAATGATAAAATCGTCTGAATAATGTTTTTGTGAGAGTAAAAAACAACTAACCAACGTAATCACGGATATAATCAGAAAATCCCTTAAGTAGCGCTTCATTTTACTTGGTTAAAATTGAAAATAGATAAAGTCCTGTTGATTGTCCACAAACCCAATAATGCAAAAACATAGAATAATATAGAAGGCCCATCTAAACGGTCTTCCAATTTTTATATCCAAATGCTCAATGGCAAACTGATCTCTCCTGCCAATCCACTCGATCAGGAGAAATGCAAAGATGAATACATATAATGTAAATGGAATGGTTATCTCCAGGGTATTGGATTTCAAAAAGATGTTTTTCAAATAGGAAAATGCATGGGATAAATTCTCGGCCCTAAAAAATATCCATGCTATAATGGTTAGACCAAATGTCAATAACATCTGTCCAATTTCCCTAACATTGGGCAGTACAGAATTCTCGGCAACGGTGTCTAGATTCTTACGGTTGTTTTGTGAAAGAAGCAAGGGCAAAAAATATAGTGCATTAAGTCCGCCCCAAATGATAAATGTCCAATTGGCGCCATGCCAAAATCCGCTGACCAAGAATATGATAAATGTATTTCTGATTTTTTTATACGGGCCCACGCGGCTACCTCCCAGTGGTATATACAAATAGTCCCGGAACCAAGTGGATAGAGATATATGCCAACGCCGCCAAAACTCCGCTATATCCCTTGAAAAATAGGGAAATGCAAAATTCTGCATGAGTTTGAAACCAAAAAGGCGGGCAACTCCAATCGCAATATCTGAATACCCTGAAAAGTCCCCATATATCTGAAATGCGAATAGAATGGCGCCCAGTAACAGGACCACGCCCCCATGATCGGCCGAATTGTCAAAAATACTGTTGACATAAATGGCGCACTGATCGGCAATGACCACTTTTTTGAAAAGGCCCCACAAAATCTGCCTGGTTCCCAGCACGGCACTCTCATAACTAAATGATCGTTTTTTGAAGAATTGGGGCAATAGATTGGTCGCTCTTTCGATTGGGCCTGCGACCAATTGTGGAAAAAAACTGACAAACGCCAAAAATGCAACGAAATCCTTTGTGGGCTCTAACTTTTTGCGGTAGACATCTATGGTGTAGCTCAGGGTTTGAAAGGTGTAAAAACTAATACCGACCGGCAAAATAATCTTTAAGGTATACCCTTCAAATTTGTACCCTAGAAAACTGAACGCAGATTCAAAATTATCCACAAAGAAATTGTAGTATTTAAAAAAGCCAAGTAGTCCTAGGTTAACCACAAGACTAGTGATAAGCAGTAATTTGCGTGTTGACTTTTTTTCAGTACTGAACATTGTTCTACCTATGGAGTAGTCAACAATGGAACTGAATGCGATCAGGCTCAAAAATCGATAATCCCACCAGCCATAGAACACATAACTTGCCAATACGATAAGCAGGTTTTGGGCCTTTAAATTGGTATTGGTAACATACCAATACAGGAAAAATACGATGGGAATAAAAACCGCAAAATCGAACGAGTTAAAAATCATGACTTAATTAGCGTATAGAAAGGCAAATTCCGGTCAAACCTAAAAAAAAAGAATGTGATACGAATTGCATTTCGACGAAATCGAATACAGTCTCTTTGAATGGCATGGTCCAATTAAAGTTTAACGAAGGAAAATGCAGTTCATCTTCAAGGATGTTATTCTAACCAAAAAAAATGCATTTCATACAATATTGCTTGTTATCTCCTGTTTAATGCACATCTTTGTGGCTAAAATCCAGAACTGTGACAAAAAAAGCATTGATTACCGGTGTAACCGGTCAAGATGGAGCCTACTTAAGTGAATTTTTATTGAAAAAAGGGTATGAGGTACATGGCCTTAAAAGGCGTTCTTCCCTCTTCAATACCGATAGGATCGATCACCTGTATCAGGATCCCCATGTGGAAAACAGAAATTTCATCCTCCACTATGGTGATATGACCGATAGCACCAACCTAATAAGGATTATTCAGGAAGTACAACCCGATGAAATTTACAACCTGGCAGCAATGAGCCACGTTCATGTAAGTTTTGAGACCCCGGAATATACCGGAAATGCAGATGGATTGGGAACTCTTAGGATTCTGGATGCTGTCCGTCTTTTGGGATTGACAGAAAAAACACGAATTTACCAAGCCTCCACATCAGAATTATATGGAAAGGTACAGGAAGTTCCACAAAGCGAGACTACCCCGTTTTATCCAAGAAGTCCCTATGCGGTTGCAAAAATGTATGCGTATTGGATTACGGTTAATTATAGGGAAGCTTACAATATGTACGCATGCAATGGAATTTTGTTCAATCACGAATCTCCGATTAGGGGGGAAACATTTGTTACCAGAAAGATCACCCGCGCAACTTCAAGGATAGCATTGGGCCTTCAGGATAAATTCTATTTGGGGAATTTGGATGCGCAGCGGGACTGGGGCCATGCCAAGGACTATGTTCGAATGATGTGGATGATTCTTCAAGCTGATGAGGCAGAGGATTGGGTTATTGCCACCGGTAAAACCACACCAGTAAGGGAATTTGTAAGAATGAGTTTTGCGGAAGTTGGAATAGAACTGGAATTCAAAGGCAAGGGTGTTGACGAAAAAGCGTATGTGAAAGCGTGCAACGACCCAAAGTTTCAAATAGAAATAGGGAAAGAGGTATTGGCCGTGGACCCCAAATACTTTAGACCTACAGAAGTAGATTTGTTGATAGGAGATCCTACCAAGGCCAAGACCAAATTGGGCTGGGTACCGGAATATGATCTACCAGGGTTGGTCAAGGATATGATGCAGAGCGATGTTAAGTTGATGCAGAAAGAACAATATCTCAAAGATGGTGGGTATCGTATTCTAAATTATTTTGAATAGACAAGATGAGGTCAGATGCTAAAATATATGTGGCCGGACACCGGGGATTGGTGGGTAGTGCCTTGGTCAAAAATTTGGAATCCAAGGGATATACCAATCTGTTGACACGTACCCACGCAGAACTTGATTTGACGGATTCGGTTGCAGTAGCCTCATTTTTTGAAGAGGAAAAACCGGAATATGTGTTTTTGGCAGCTGCCAAAGTGGGTGGCATCGTTGCTAACAATACATATAGGGCGGATTTCATCCATGCCAATCTAATGATTCAGAACAATGTGGTGCATCAAAGTTATTTACATGGTGTGAAAAAACTCTTGTTTTTGGGCAGCACTTGCATCTATCCAAAAAAATGTCCTCAACCCATGAAAGAGGAATATTTGCTTACGGATATTTTGGAATACACCAACGAACCCTATGCCATTGCCAAAATTGCCGGAATCAAGTTATGCGAAAGTTACAACCTTCAATACGGAACGAACTTTATTTCGGTAATGCCAACCAATTTATATGGTCCCAACGATAATTTTGATTTGGAGAAGTCGCATGTGCTACCAGCGCTGGTGCGAAAGATTCATTTGGGAAAGGCACTGGAAAATGGAGATTGGGACAGCATAGATAGGGATTTGGACCTACTTCCCATTGAAGGGGTTTCTGGGTCTGCGACTCAGGAGGAAAAGCTATCTATTCTTGAAAAATATGGAGTTGTCCAAAGTGAGTCTGGTAATGTTTCCGTTGAAATTTGGGGAACTGGAAAGCCCATGCGGGAGTTTTTATGGTCTGAGGATATGGCCGATGCCTGTGTTTTTATCATGGAAAACCGAAACTTTGGGGATACTTATAAAGAAGGACAAACAGAAATAAGGAACACACACATAAATATAGGAACCGGAAAGGATATTTCCATTGCGGAACTAGCCCGTTTGATCAAGGAACATATTGGATTCAACGGAGATTTCAAGTTCAATACCCAAAAACCGGACGGGACCATGGAAAAGCGCACGGATGTGACCAAATTGAACAATCTGGGTTGGAAACACAAGATTGAAATTGAAGAAGGTGTGGCTGCCATGTACCAATTTTACCTTGGACAGGCGGTTAACTGTTAGAAAAATCCAATCATTTTTGCACTATACCATTGATTGCTAAGATTTCAACGTATTTAAAGAGCAACTCTGGCTTTACCAGGTATCTAAAAAACACCTCCTGGTTAATGGCCGAAAAAGTTGCCCGTCTTTTGTTGGCCCTGAGTATCGGGGTATGGGTAACCCGTTACCTTGGACCAGAACAATTTGGGGTACTTAGCTATGCCCGAAGTTTTGTTGGCATATTCACAGCATTTTCCTCTTTGGGTCTGAACGATATCATTATAAGGGAATTGGTCAAAGATCAAAACAAAAGAAATGTGCTGTTGGGGTCTTCTTTTGGCCTACAGACCATAGGTTCCACAGTAATCATGATAATTCTTCTGGCGAGTGTTCAGTTGAATGACAATGAACCCTTGACCAATAAGATCATCATCATTCTTGGATTGGTTACCTTTCTAAGTAGTTTCAATGTCATCACTTCGTATCTGCATAGCAATGTAAAGAGCAAATACTATGCAATGACGGGCCTAACAGGAATCTTGATATCTTCCCTTTTGAAGGTCTATCTTATTCTTGGAGAGTACTCATTGATATATTTTGTGTATGTGCTGGTGTTCGATATGTTTTTCCTTGCCTTGGGGCTCAACTGGTTCTACAGAAAGATGGGGAATTCGCCTTTGCAGTGGCGTTTTTCGCGTTCGGTGGCAATAAACCTGTTGAAAGATGCGTGGCCATTGATTTTAAGTGGGATCATTGTTTCCATCTATATGAAAATAGATCAGGTAATGATCAAGGAATTCCTTACCAATAGCGATGTTGGCCAATATTCTGCGGCAGTGAGACTTAGTGAAGCATGGTATTTTATTCCGACCATCATTTGTAGTTCGTTGTTTCCAGCAATCATCAATGCAAAAATGAGAGATCGGGATTTATACATGGCCAGACTCCAACGGTTGTATAACTTGATGGTGGTTTTGGGGGCGGTGATTATTCTGCCCGTTCTATTCTTAAGTGATTGGATGATTCAAGTATTATACGGTTCAGAATTTAACCAATCTGCCGCCGTTTTGAATATCCATATTTTGGGAAGCGTCTTTGTGTTCTTGGGAGTGGCCAACCAAAAATGGTTTATAAGTGAAAATTACCAGCGGTTCAATATTTTGTGTCTTGGATTTGGAATGGTTACCAATGTATTGCTCAACCTGTATTTAATTCCCAAGTATGGAATCATAGGCGCGGCATATGCAACTTTCATTTCGCAATTTATTGCCTCTGTGCTGGCACCGGTCTTGTTTACCAAAACAAGAAACTCGTTCTTCATGATGGTGAGGGCATTGTTTTTTGTACAGGTGTTCAAGGACAGAAAATTGCTTTAAAAATGAGAGCTATGGAACAATTTTTAAACATAATGGGAGTTTTTAACATTGTTCCCCTTTCTTTTGAAATAAACGTTTACCGAGCAACCTATAGCGTTGACTTTAAGTAACTAAACTAGAAATTATGTGCGGTATTTTAGGAACAATACCTTCTACGGAACACAATCAATTTAAACATGCCCTGGACACTATAACCCACAGGGGTCCGGATAGTTATGGAATTGAGAATATTGCCGATGAGGTCTCACTGGGACATAGAAGACTGTCCATTTTGGATCTATCAGAGAATGGGAACCAACCCATGTTCCATGAAAGTAGGAGATATGCCATTATCTTCAATGGGGAGATCTATAATTTTTTGGAAATCCAAAAGAAACTTGAGGCTCTTGGACACAGTTTCCGGTCTTCATCAGATACTGAGGTTCTTCTAAAGGCATACATTCAATGGGGAGAGGACAGCGTACTGAAGTTTAATGGGATGTGGGCCTTGGCCATTTGGGATGCAGAGAAGAAAAAGCTCTTTATGTCCCGGGACCGGTATGGTAAAAAACCATTGTTCTATGCTGAGGTAAACGGTAAATTCATTTTCGCCTCGGAAATGAAAGCTATTTTCCCATTCTTAGATCGCTTGGAAGTTTCTGAGGACTTTCATTGGATGAAAAAGAATATTTTCTTTTATGAGGCCACTGAAAAGTGCTTGATCAAAGGAATAAAAAGATTTCCCGCAGGACATAATGGGCATTATGGGAATGGAAAATTGAGACTCAACAGGTATTGGAACACCCTGGACCATTTGGTGGAAGTGCCTAAAACCTATGAGGAACAAGTGGAACGGTTCCGGGAACTGTTCATGGATTCCTGCAAGTTGAGAATGCGCTCTGACGTAACCATTGGGACGGCACTCAGTGGAGGCTTGGACAGCAGCGCCACAATAGGGGCCATGGCCAATTTGGCAAAAAACAACAATAGTTATTCAGACGACTGGCAGCATGCCTTTGTTGCTTCCTTTCCGGGCACTCCCTTGGATGAGTCGCACTACGCCAAAATGGTAACGGACCATTTAGGGATAGGGGCCACCTTCGTAGACATAGACCCATTGAAGCACTGGGAAAAACTGGAGCATTATTTTTACCTCTTTGAGGACCTTTACATCACTTCCCCACTGCCCATGATCATGTTGTATGGGGCGGTAAAGGAAAATGGAACCACGGTTACCTTGGATGGTCATGGAGCTGATGAATTGTTGAGCGGTTATCAGCGAGGAACATTGGAAAGTTTATGGGATGCCAAGTTCAATATCAAGAACACCAAGGATATTCTGGATATATATCAAGGCTCCATTAACGAGGACAAGGTACAATACAACAGGCAGGGCAACTTCAAGTTGTATTTTGATTTTATGATCAAAAAGACGGGCAAAAAAGTCATGGGCAAGAAAATGCCATCTGTGGATAACGCCCATGGAAATTTTGGAAAGTTGGATAACCATGCTCAATACCTCTATGCCATGTTCCACGAGAATATTTTACCCACACTTTTACGAAATTACGACAGGTATGCCATGATCAATAGCGTGGAGATCAGGATGCCGTTCATGGACCATAGAATTGTGAGCTTTGTTAATTCTTTGCCTTATTCGAGCAAAATAGGAAACGGTTATACCAAAAGAATTGTGAGGGATGCCCTAGACCCATTTTTGCCTAAGGAGGTGACCTGGAGAAAGTCCAAAATTGGATTTAGCTCCCCTATTGTGGACTGGATGCAGAACGAATTGTCCGAATGGTTTATGGATGTCGTTAATTCCGATTCCTTTTTACAATCCGAATTGGTGTCCAACCCCGAGCAGCTTCGAAACAGGATTACGCAAATAGTCAATAAGGAAAACCACAACTTTACAGCTGCCCAGAAATGTTGGTCGGATTTATCTCCCTACATTTGGGAAAAAGCCGTACTGAGTAGGAACATGGTGGGCGTGTAAAGCCAATGGCACATTAAACGGGATTTCTGTTAGAAACAAAATCATGGTCAACACAATAAAAAAATGGGTGCTTTCAAGTAGCGTGCTAACAAAGGTGGCTGTTTTTTTTAGAAGAATATACCTAAAGAAATCCAAGGGGATCACATACCAAAAAAATGCATTCATAGGTTTTTCCGTTCAATGTGAAGGGAAAAATGGATTTGGAAAAAACAGCGCCATTGTATCGTCCAAAATAGGATATGGTTCCTATATTGCCGAAGGCGCCAAACTTGCCAAGGTCAAAATAGGGAGGTATTGTTCCATAGGACCCAGGGTGAATTGTATTTTTGGCAAACATCCATCAAATACTTTTGTATCGACCCATCCGTCTTTTTTTGCCGTAAAAACCCCAGTGGGTTTCACCTACGCAGATCAGCAATACTTTGAGGAATTTGCCCCAAAACACGAAGACCAACAAAGCATTACCATCGGAAATGATGTTTGGATTGGGGCCAATGTTTCCCTGATGGATGGAGTACGTATTGGCGATGGGGCCATAGTAGCGGCCAACGCATTGGTAACAAAAGATGTGGAACCCTACACCATAGTTGGAGGCGTGCCCGCCAAACCCATCAAAAAGCGGTTTGAAGATGACGAAATTGACTTTTTGTTGGAATTTAAATGGTGGGACAAACCTGAATCATGGATTCGTGAAAATGCTCCCAAATTTCGAAATGTCAAGGACTTCGTTGGGGTATTAAAAAGCAAGGGACAAGAATGAAAATTCCTATTGTTGTAGTGGCCTTCAATAGGCCAAGGTCTTTGGAAAGGCTTTTGAAATCAATTTCAGAGGCGCATTACCCCCATAACGCTATCGACCTGATCATCAGTATCGATAGGGGGAAAGACAACCAAGAAGTTCTCGATTTGGCAAATGCTTTTGAGTGGAACTTTGGCGCCAAGAAGGTGGTTTATCAAGAAACCAATTTAGGATTGAGAAAGCATATCCTAAAATGCGGGGGGCTCAGTTTGGAGTACGGTGCGGTCATTGTATTGGAAGATGACCTTTTTGTTTCTCCCAACTTTTATTCTTTTGCTGAACAGGCTTTGCGGTTTTCCTCCTCAGAATCTTCAATTGGCGGTGTTTCATTGTACAATCATCAACTAAACGTTCATTCCAGGGACAATTTTTCCCCACTTGAGGATGGGTACGACAATTGGTATTTCCAATTTGCTTCTTCATGGGGCCAAGCTTGGACCAAACAACAATGGGAGGGTTTTATGGAGTGGTATGATCAAAACCCGGACATTGATGATAATCCCGAGGTTCCCGCTTATGTTCGCAGTTGGTCGCCCAAGTCCTGGCTGAAATACAACATCACCTATCTTGTTGAAAAAAACAAGTACTTTTTATATCCAAAGGCCTCGTTGACCACAAATTTCAGTGATGCCGGAACCCATGTGGGCAACGACAGTACAATTTATCAGGTTCCCTTGGACAATGGGAAACCCAGGGAATACCGTTTTTCCAAAATTGGAGAGACACGGGCTGTTTATGATGCGTTTTACGAAAATAGAACCCTTCATACGGTCTTGAAGCTTAATTCTGAAGAACTGAGTACCGATTTGTACGGATATAAATCCCAGCACAAAAAAAGATTCCTGTTATCCAGTAAAATACTTGACTACCGTATCATCAGAACTTTTGGAAAATCCCTGAAACCACATGAAGACAATGTGCTAAGGTCTATTGATGGAACGGAAATATTTCTGTACGATACCGAGGAATCGGAGTCCAACCCACATAGGATAAATTTTGAAAGGGCCACAGCCTACAACTTTAAACAGATTCCGTATGGCGTGGCAAAAAAGCTGTTTGTGACCATGACTTTGGCTAAATTTGGTCGTTTGGTAAAAAAACTGTTTAAAAACTAGAATAAGTGGTTAAAGAAATTAGAAATATTGGCCTTCCTTTCATTGGGCTGTTCTTTCTTTACCTGCTCAATCCTTATGGATTAAATATTTTCATAGGCTATTTGTTGGCGGCCTTAATGATTTTTCAAAGGGAGTTTCTTGTTAGGAATGTGGATAGGGAATTAATGCTGTTGTTTCTATTTTCGATTACGTATGCCGCATTTTTCTCCTTTGAACCCCTAGCGGGAAAACAATACATAGTGATTTACTTTTTGGTTCCCTCCACATTCTACCTTATGGGCAAGTTTTTTGTTGAAAAGGCGAGCAAAAATTATTTGACCATAATCATCATGTTATTGCTCACAAGTATCATATTCTCAATGACAGGGGTACTCTCCGTGGTTACGGTACTTAATCAATTGGGCTTTTCAGAGGTGGATAGAAACCTCCCCAACTACTGGACGGGACAGATTACACCAGCCACCAAGATGGGCGCCTATTTTGCATTGATTATGTGTATTCCGGCAGTGTTGGTTCCCAAAATCAAAAAAGTGAACCTGTTATATCGGATTGTGTTGTTATTGCTCTTCGCAATATCTGTGGTATGTGTATTACGGATTGGAAGTAGGACCCAACTTGGAATATTTCTCATCACCCTTTTAATGTCATTGTTCTACATTATGCCCAGACAGTCGTTCAGAAGGAATCTTGTCATGTTTGCAATGTTCTTCGGTATTGTCTTTTATGTGGCAAATACCATAAGTTTTGACTTGGACCAAGATTGGCTGTCAGCCTTTGCAGGAAGGATGGAGGAAGATGGTTCTGGAGACCTTGCTTCTGGAGGTGGTAGAACGGATAGATGGGGTAAATCGCTGGAATACCTTTTTGTAAAACCCTTGGGCTGGGGGGAACATGAGTTTGGCCATGCCCACAATTTATGGTTTGACGTTCTTAGAATTGGTGGTTTTTTGTCGTTCTTTTTGTTGATTGCCTTTACTACCAATGCATTTCTTCTGGTAAGAAAGGCTTTAAAGAAAAACAAAAAAGCATACGCCCTCAATAATCAGATATTGTGCTATGCGATATGTTTTGTTTTACTGTTTACAGTAGAACCTATTATGGAAGGGACCTTCGATTTTTTTGCGGTTTTTTGCTTTTTTACGGGTGTTGTTAAAAAATATTATACCGATTATCCCGTAATTGAATAGTATCGTCCAAAAATATATTCCTTCTTCTATACTTTACTGTATTTTTGCGGCGTTATTAGGATGAAATATTCAACCACTGAACATTGACCTCCCTATGCAAAAGCTTGCCGTACTGCTTACGTGTTTCAACCGCAAGGAAAAGACTGTGGCAGCCCTAACTGCACTGAACGTTGCCTTCAAAAATTCTACAGAAAACTGGCAAATGTCCATATATCTAACGGATGATGGCTCAACAGATGGTACATCAGAGGCTGTTTCCGAGCATTTTCCAGAGGCAATAATATTAAAGGGCAATGGATCTTTGTATTGGGCCGGAGGAATGAGAAACTCCTGGGGAGAAGCGGTAAAGGGAGGCTACGATGCTTATTTGTTGTTGAATGACGATACCAATGTGTATCCGGAATTGCTTGATAAAGCCGTCAAAACGCATGGGTTTTGTTTGGCCAATTTCGGCAAAGGCGGAATTTATGTAGGTACCACAGTGGATTCGGAAACGAAAAAAGTTACTTATGGGGGTTCCATATTCAAAAATCGTTTTTTGGCCAAACTTTCCAGGGTCAGTCCCAAAGACCACCCCGTTTCCTGCCAACTGGGAAATGCAAATATTATGTGGGTTAGCAACAATGTAGTGGACGAAATAGGTATTTTATCAACGGGCTACGTGCATGGCATGGCAGACTATGATTACACGCTCAAGGCCGGCAAAAAAAACATTCCATGCTTGATCATGCCGGGAATAGTAGGAGAATGTATCAATGACCATAAAGACCCCTATCTAAAGTTTTTCAAACTAAACCTGAAAGAACGGTTTAAGATGCTTCATCATCCAATCGGCTTCGATTTTGTTTCCCAGGCCCACCATATGAGAAAGCATTTTCCATTGCGATATCCGCTTTTTGTTTTGGTCGGTTATGTAAAAGTATTGTTCCCCAAAATATATTATCACCTATTGTATAAAAGAAGAAAGAGCGCGTAAATGATCAAAAAAAACCTTATTGTTTTTGGGACAAGGCCAGAGGCCATCAAAATGGCACCTTTGGTAAAGGCTTTTCAAAATTCACAGGATTTTGAAACCAAAGTCTGTGTTACTGCACAGCATAGGGAAATGTTGGACCAGGTTTTGGATTTTTTCGAAATTAAGCCCGATTATGACCTTAATTTGATGAAACCGGGGCAAAACCTATATGGGTTAACCGCCGCCATCATAACTAGCTTACAGGAAGTTTTGGAATCGTACAAACCAGATTTTGTATATGTCCATGGCGATACTACCACGACCATGGGTTCCAGCATTGCGGGCTTTTATTCCGGTGCCAGGGTCTGCCATGTGGAGGCAGGATTGAGAACATTCAATAAATGGGCACCTTTTCCTGAGGAAATCAACAGAAGGGTAACCGGGCATGTGGCCGATTTCCATTTTGCACCTACACAAACCTCTTTTCAAAACCTTAGAAATGAAGGCGTGGAAGAAAAGGCAATCACGGTTACCGGAAATACGGTGATAGATGCCCTGCATGAAAGCGTGAATAGGGTTCAATCTTTAGACACGCCTGAATTGAATCAACTGAAAACGGTTTTAACTGAAGGAAAAAGACTGATTTTGGTTACGGGCCATAGAAGGGAAAACCATGGCCAGGGATTCATCAATATTTGCCAGGCCCTTAAAGAAATTGCCCAATCCTTTGAAGATGTAGAGATTGTGTACCCTGTGCATCTAAACCCGAAAGTCCAAAAACCGGTGTATGAGCTTTTGGGGGAAATGGACAACATCAAACTAATAGACCCATTGGCATATCCGGAATTTGTGTGGCTAATGAACAAAAGTCACTTGGTAATTACGGATAGTGGTGGGGTTCAGGAAGAGGCCCCAAGTCTTGGAAAGCCTGTTCTTGTAATGAGGGATACCACCGAAAGACCTGAAGCCGTAGATGCCGGAACCGTTATTTTGGTGGGTACGGATACACAGAAAATTGTTGGTGAGGCCAAAGCGCTGCTAACCGATGAAGAAAAATATAAGACCATGAGCAAGCTGCATAACCCATATGGAGATGGAAAAGCTTGCGAACGGATTGTAGAATTTATGAAAAATCAATTATAGTGACACCAAAAAAAGTAACTATGATGGGCTTGGGCTATATTGGCCTGCCCACAGCTGCCTTAATAGCTGAAAAGAAAACCGTTGTCAACGGAGTGGACGTGAACCCTAGGGTGGTGGATACCATCAATCAAGGAAAGGTGCATATTGTAGAACCAGACCTTGAAGAGGCGGTTTCCAAAGCGGTTAAGGAAGGGTATCTAAAGGCTGCCCTGGAACCAGCGGAGGCAGATGCCTATCTGATCGTGGTGCCCACTCCATTTAAAGAAAAGAACGAACCGGACATTTCCTATGTCGAGGCAGCTACAAAGGCAGTGTTGCCTTTGCTTAAGGAGGGAGATTTATATATCATTGAATCCACTTCCCCAATTGGTACCACCGAAAAGATGAAAGACCTGATTTATGGGGCTAGACCTGAATTGGAGGGTAAAATCCATATGGCCTATTGTCCAGAGCGGGTCCTTCCAGGCAATGTAATGTATGAATTGGTTCATAACGACAGGGTAATTGGTGGCATTGATGAGGAATCAACGGAGAAGGCGGTTGCCTTTTACAGCCAATATGTAAAAGGACAATTACATCATACCAATGCAAGGACGGCTGAGATGTGTAAGTTGGTTGAAAACTCATCCCGAGATGTTCAAATTGCCTTTGCCAATGAACTTTCACTCATTTGCGACAAGGCGGATATCAATGTTTGGGAATTGATTGCCCTGGCCAACAAGCACCCTAGGGTGAATATCCTTCAACCGGGCTGTGGAGTAGGGGGGCACTGTATTGCCGTGGATCCCTATTTCATAGTATCCGATTACCCCATGGAGTCCAAAATTATTGGTACCGCCAGGGAAATCAACAACTATAAATCATTTTGGTGTGCTGAGAAAGTACAGACCGAAAAGTTGAAATTTGAGCTGGAACACGGCTACAAGCCAAAGGTTGCCCTTATGGGATTGGCTTTTAAACCCAATATTGACGACCTGAGGGAGTCACCGGCCAAATACATTGTGCAAAAAGTCTTGCAAAATGCAAACAACGAGGAGTACTTCATCGTAGAACCCAATATAGACGATCACAATGTGTTCAAATTGACAAATTATAAAGAAGCATTTGACAATGCCGACATTGTGGTTTACCTGGTAGCCCATAATGAATTCAAGAACCTGCCGAAAGACACTGACAAAAGAATCATTGATTTCTGTGGAATTTTGGAATCCAAGTAAATTTTAAGACGGTCGTGATGAAAAACAGCTTGATTGTTTTGGCCCAATCCTTGGAACAGCCACGCATAGTAAAGAGGATAAACCAAAAGGCGAAGGAATATGACCGTGTTCATGTCTATGGTTTCACCCGAAATGTGCACTCCGTGGAAAACCATGAGGTGTTGGCCAAGAATCAGAATGTTTCCATTACCGTTGCAGGTCAACTGAAGAACGGTAGATATCATGAACGCATCTTTACTTTTCTCAAGCTGTTGAAAATGCTATATGCCAAATACGGATTCCGTAAGAAAAACGTTTACGTATTTGGACTTGATCTGCGGATTTTTGCTTCGTTCCTTATGAATACGTCCATAGACTATGAGATAAGTGATATAGTCTGGCTTTATGATAGGAAAGGAAAGAAGAAGGTGCTTCGTTTTGTGGATAATTGGCTGGCTGGCAAATCCAGAAAAGTGGTGTTTACCACCAGAAGTTTTTACGAGGGCTATTACAGCAAATCCGTGAAAGAGAGCCAGGTGGTGGTAGCTGAAAACAAATTGGAAACCTATGGCAAAGTAAAACCGATAGGGGAAATTAAAGATGATAAGGTAAGGATTGCGTATATAGGCGCGTTCAGATATGCTAAAATTATTGAGCGTTTGATTGCATCCGTGAACAACAATCCCAATCTGATTTTGAACTTTTACGGAGCCACCCATGGAAAACTGATAGATAAGATCAATGAAGCTGTGGAATCCAATGAAAACATCAAATATCACGGGCCATTTAAAAACCCGGATGATTTGGAGAAAATTTACAGCGAGAACAACTTGAATTTTGTGGTGTACAACAATACATCAGAGAATGAAAGAGTGGCCATGCCAAATAAATTCTATGAATCAGGATTTTTCAATGTGCCCATCGTTTGCGCCACCAAAACTTACGTAGGTAAAAGGGTTTTGGAGCAGAATATGGGGTGGACCATCGATATCGACTACGAATCAATTTCAGGATTCCTAAACGGTTTGGATATTGGGAAATTGAAAGAATACAGTGAAAACATTAAAAAATTGGACAAGAGGCACTTTGTGGCCTGATTAAAAAATATAATATGTTCAAAGGCAAAACACTACTAATCACAGGAGGAACAGGATCCTTCGGAAATGCGGTCCTGGACCGGTTTCTAACTACTGACATCGGGGAAATCCGCATATTTAGTCGTGATGAAAAGAAACAGGACGATATGCGTACCCGTCTAAAGAACCCAAAAATCAAGTTTTACATTGGGGATGTCCGGGACTATAACAGCATTCATCACGCAATGAACGGAGTGGATTACGTTTTTCATGCTGCTGCGCTAAAGCAAGTGCCATCCTGCGAGTTTTTCCCCATTGAAGCGGCCAAAACCAACGTATTTGGTACCCAAAACACAATTGATGCCGCTGTGGCCAACAACGTGGGTAAAATTATTTGCCTCAGTACAGATAAGGCTGCTTACCCCATAAATGCCATGGGAATCAGCAAGGCCCTAATGGAAAAAGTGGCCGTGGCTGCTTCCAGGAACATTCCTGAAGGTTCAACTACAGTGTGCCTTACACGCTACGGCAACGTAATGGCATCCAGGGGTTCCGTTATTCCACTTTTTGTCAACCAGATAAAAGAAGGGAATCCGTTAACGGTAACCGACCCAAATATGACCCGTTTCTTAATGTCTCTTGAGGATGCCGTGGATTTGGTACTCTTTGCTTTCCAACATGGGAACCAGGGCGATTTGTTCGTGAACAAGGCCCCCGCCAGTACCATAGGGGATTTGGCAAAGGCAGTGCGGAACATCTTTAAAGCGGACAATGAGATAAAGGTCATTGGTACCCGTCACGGAGAAAAGTTATATGAAACACTTTGTACTCGTGAAGAAATGCAAAAAGCTGTGGATATGGGTGATTTTTACCGAATCCCTGCAGATAATAGAGACCTTAACTATAGTCGATATTTTTCCGTTGGGGAAACGGATATCAACGCAATTGAGGATTATCATTCCCACAATACCAAACACCTGAATGATGAAGAGCTCGAAAACACGCTTTTGGGGCTCGACTTCATTAAAGAAAATCTTTAATGGAAAACTTTGGATTGATCAAAGGAGAGGTTTATTCGGACGAAAGGGGAACATTACGTTTTGTTAACCAGTTTGATATGTCCGAGATCGTGCGGTTTTACGAAATCGCCCCCAAGGATCAAACCACTATCCGGGCATGGCAATGCCATCAATTTGAAAAAAAATGGTTCCACTGTCTTTCCGGAAGTTTCATCATCAACTTGGTGAAAATAGATAACTTTAACAAACCTTCGGACCAATTGTCCCCAGAACGAGTTGAGATTCACGCCCATGTTCCTGAGATCCTGGAAGTCCCGGGAGGATATGCCACGGGAATCAAAGCGATCGCTGAAAACTCCAGATTACAGGTTTTCTCCAATTTTGGATTAAAGGCCTCTAGTGAGGATGACTATCGGTTCCCTCTGGAAAAATGGTCCGCAGAATGGTAACAGCAATGAAAAAACATAAAATTGGTATCACCGGACAGGCCGGATTTGTTGGTAACCACCTATATACTACCCTCAGTTTGCGGGAAGATGTGGAATTGATTCCCTTCCAGCGCTCTTTTTTTGATCAACCCGAAGCGTTGTCGAATTTTGTGGCCCAGTGCGATACTGTGGTTCATTTGGCGGCCATGAATAGGCATGAAGATGCCAATGTTATTTACAACACCAACATTAAACTGGTGGAGGATTTGATTTCCGCCTGTAATAGTGTCCATACCAAACCGCATATCATATTTTCTTCTTCCTCCCAAGAAATCAAGGATAATCTGTATGGGAAGTCAAAAAAGGAAGGCAAACAAAAGCTTGTAGCGTGGGCCCAGGCCTCTGGGGGGAAATTTACTTCCCTTACGATTCCCAATGTATTTGGTCCTTTTGGTCGTCCAAACTACAATTCGGTAGTAGCAACATTTTGCCATAAGGTGGCCCATAATGAGGAGCCGACCATCATTAATGACGGGGAAGTAGGCTTGATCTATATCAATGACCTGGTCCAGATTTTTATCGATACCATTTTTGGAAAGCAGACATCGGAAAAATTATCTGACAATAGCTCTGAGGTCAACATAGCGCCACAACACTTTGTAAAAGTTTCCAGGATATTGGCCTTATTGAACAAGTTCAAAAAGGATTATATGGAAAATGGGATTTTCCCCAGCTTGGAAGACCATTTTGAAAAATCCTTGTTCAATACGTTCAGATGTTATATTCCGGAATCGCATTATCCCGTTAAATACACCAAGCATACGGACCCACGGGGGAGTTTTGTGGAGATTGCCCGAACGGAAACCTCAGGTCAGTTCTCCTTTTCCACCACGGTGCCTGGAATTACCCGAGGAAACCATTTCCATACCCGAAAAGCAGAGCGGTTTGCCGTAATAAGTGGAAAGGCCCGTATTCAATTGAGAAAGATTGGCACCGATGAGGTGATCAATTACGATTTGGACGGGAAAGAACCAGCTTATGTGGATATGCCCATTTGGTATACCCATAATATCACCAATACAGGAGATGAGGAATTGATCACACTGTTCTGGATCAATGAGCCCTATAATCCGGAAGATGCGGATACATACTTTGAAAACGTAGAATGACAAACCAAAAATAAGAGCTTTGAAAAAACTTAAAGTTTTAACCGTAGTCGGGACAAGACCTGAAATTATTCGCTTGGCTTGCGTATTAAATGCCCTTGATGCCAACGAGGCCATAGAGCATACTTTGGTTCATACGGGTCAGAATTATGACTATGAGCTCAATGAGATATTTTTTGAGGATTTCGGAATCAGAAAACCCGACCACTTTTTGAATGCAGCAGGAAAGAACGCCACGGAAACTGTGGGGAATATTCTTATCACCATAGATCCATTGCTGGAAAAGATAGACCCTGATGCCTTTTTGGTGTTGGGGGATACCAATTCCTGTCTTTGTGCCATCCCGGCCAAAAAGCGAAAGATACCTGTATTCCATATGGAGGCGGGAAATAGGTGTTTTGACCAGCGTGTTCCCGAAGAGACCAACCGGAAAATCGTGGATCATGTTGCCGATATCAACCTGACTTATAGCGATATAGCTAGGGAATACCTGCTTCGAGAAGGACTCTCACCTGATCGGGTGATCAAGACCGGAAGTCCCATGTACGAAGTACTGCACCAGTTCAAGGAAAAAATTGAATCATCAACGGTGTTAAAAGACCTGGGGCTTGAGAGGGAAAAATATTTTGTGGTCTCTTCCCATAGGGAGGAGAATATCAACAACCCCAAAAATTTTGAAGGTCTGATCACTTCCTTGAACCAAATTGCGGAAACCTATGATTACCCGGTCATTGTTTCCACACATCCCCGTACCCGAAATATGCTGGATTCCAAACAAGTAAAGGCCCATAAGAACATCCAGTTCTTAAAACCACTTGGTTTCTCCGATTATAATGCCCTTCAAGTGAATTCCTTCGCTGTTTTGTCGGATAGTGGTACTATTTCCGAAGAGTCGTCCATTTTAAATTTTAGGGCGTTGAATATTCGTGAGGCCCACGAAAGACCCGAAGCTATGGAGGAAGCCTCCGTGATGATGGTAGGATTGAACCCTGAACGCATTCTGCAAGGTCTGAAGGCATTGGAAGGGCAAAAAAGAAGTCCTGAAAGAAATTTCCGGGAAGTTTCCGACTATTCCATGCCCAATGTGAGCGAAAAAGTGGTTCGGATCATTATTTCCTATGTGGATTACGTTAACCGTGTTGTATGGCAGAAGTAAAAAAGGTCATTTTCGTTGCCCTGGGATTTCCCAATGTGGAGGTTCGAAGATTTTTGTATTCCAATCTTATGTTGGAATATCATAATGATGGTCATGAAGTGTTCGTAATCGCTGCCGATAATACCATTAGGAAGTCGGCTATAAGTGTTGAAGGTGGGATGACCATTCTTAGGGTTCCTTCCTTGGAGCTTTATGGGAACAACAAATTGATCAAAGGTCTTTCCAACATGTTGCTGCCCTTCCTTTATAAAAGGGCGCTTAAAAAACATAAGATCAAATTGGATTTTGATTTGATTTTTATGCCCACGCCTCCCATAACCCTTATAGATGTGGCATTTTGGCTCAAAAAGAAAACAAAGGGCAAATTGTATTTGATACTAAGGGACATATTCCCACAAAATGCAGTGGATTTAAAAATGATGAAGGAGAATGGGATAATCCATTCCTATTTCCGTAAAAAGGAAATAAAATTGTACAAGACGTCCGATTTTATCGGATGTATGTCACCGGCCAATGTAGCATATGTCAAAAAACATAATCCATATCTGGATCATGGTAAACTACATTTGCTTCCCAACTGGGCAGCTGTAAAGGAATTGGATGGAGTGGACCAAGGGGTAACTAAAGCACAATTTGGTCTTGAAGGTAAGATTGTGGCCATATTTGGTGGAAATATGGGATTACCGCAAAAATTGGAAAACATTATCAATTTGGCCAAAAGTTGTCAAGAATTGGATGACTTGGTGTTTTATTTAATTGGGAAGGGGACACAACAGAAGAAGATAGCCCAAATGATCCAAGACCTAAAATTGGAAAACATAATACTTAAGGAACATCTGCCACGGAATGAATACAATGCGTTGTTACGGGTATCCGATATTGGCCTGATCTCGCTGCACGAAGATTTTACCATACCCAATTATCCATCCAAGGTGTTGGCCTATTATCAGTTTAAAAAACCGGTATTGGCCTCTGTGGATGTGAACACGGATTTTGGAACGTTCCAGGAAAAAATCAATTGCGGACTATGGTCCGAGGCTGGAAATACGGAAGCCTTAAAAAAGAACTTGGTGAAGTTGTATAAGGACGAAAAATTGAGGGAAGAACTTGGTCAGAACGGTTATGACTATTGGATAAATAATCTTACTCCCAAGCATGCCTACAAGATTGCGAGTAGCCAAGTCTAAAACTTAAATTGTCAACAAGAACGAACCATGGGTTCCTTCAGCGAATGATTGTATTATAGAACGCGTTATTCTTAAACTATGACCAACAATCCATATAACACCGACAAATTTGCCGAACTCTGGATAAAACATTTCATGGACCCGTCCACGGAGGCAAAGCGATTTGATTATATAGATGGCGTAAATTTTTATAAGAGCAAGCGTTTTCCCCTGTATGTGAACGTTGGAAGAAATTTAACCAAGGGGTTCTATTATACCATCAATGGGGATAAGGTAAAAGGGGGGCACCACGTATTTTTGATCAGGGATGTTCCCACCTATTTCAATGTACCCGAAATTAAGGGAGTGAAAAAGTTAAAGGCAATTAGGGCACGCCAATACAATGGTTATCTGACCTATCTTGATAAGTATTCCAGTTTAGAGGATTTTATTTTGGATAAATACAATTCTTCGGGAAGAAACGTGCTCAGAAGAAGGACAAAGGGACTTGAAGGCAGCTTTGATATCAAACACGAAGCATATTATGGAGCTATAGACCAGGACACCTATGATATCGTTATTGACAAGTTCCATGAATTGCTGGTCAAACGATTTACGGATAAGAAAACGGAATATCATATCCTCGATAAATGGGACTATTTCAAGGAGTTGATTCACCATATGATTCTCCACAAAGAAGCAGTTTTATTGGTCACTTATGAAAATAATAATCCCATAGGAATGTATCTCAGCATTTGTATGGATAAGGTTGTTTCCGGAGCCATTCCTGTTTTTGACACTGACTATTACAAATTTGGATTGGGGACCACCCTTACCAATAAAATGATTGAATGGAGTATTGAAAACGATATGGAAATTTTCGATTCTTCAAAAGGGGATTATGGGGAAAAAGCCAAGATCAGCGACTTAAAATACGCTTTTGAATACCATATACTCTATAATCCAAAATCCATATTTTCCGCTTTAATGGCTTTTGGTATGGGGTCCTTTTTTAAGTTCAAACAGTATTTACGGGAAAAGGAGCTGCATTCAGTCTACCACAATCTAAAATTTAAATTGGGAGGAAAAAAAGGCAAGGCGAATCCAGGTGCTGCCAAATTCGAATATGTGAACCACGATGCATCAAATTTTGAGGAAGGCGGAATGGCCCAAATCGATTTGGAAAATAAAAATTACGCTTTTCTAAAAAAAATGGTGTTTGATTTTCTATACAAGAGTAGGGACCATGTACGGGAAGTTGCCGTGTTCAAAAATGAGGACACCGGACATTTCTTTGTTGTGGGAAAAGCCAAAATGCTAGAGATAATCCCTGCGGCCAATGATTAATTGGTAATATGGGCGGGTGCTAAAAAATTAAGCATCCACTTTTTGACCTTGAATCAATTTGTTGACGAGATCCATATACCGCTCATCAGTTTCCTTGTTCTCGTATACATACTGCTTCATCAGGCCAGTATTTTTTTCAGACTGTTCCATTCTGGCCTCTTCACCCATCAATTTCTCCAAGGTGGGTACAAAGTCCTGCAAATCCTTGATCCAGACATAATGTACATTTTTCAGCTGACCGGTCTTTTCGGTAAACGACATGTAGAAATCAATCAATTTAAGGACAACATCCAGTTTTTCCTCTTCTGTGTATTCAAAGAAGTTGGCTAGATCAACGCCCACAATTTTTTTCCAGAACAGTTCATTGGTCCAAAAATAGTGTTGACCATATCTTTTAACCTGATACCAGTGGTTTACCACCGAAGTGGCCCAAGAACAAGGCTTTCTCAAAACGCAGACGTAAGAGAGGTCCTTGCCGATGTCATGATTGGCAAGTTCGTCAACATAGGCGGACCAAAATCCGGATGCCTCCAGTTTTAGATTCAAGGAATTCAGTCTTCTGACAAAATATCCATCGAAATCCTCTCCCATCTTTTTTACCGAAGCATGATGGATAGGTTCATGCCTGGATATGTCATATCTAAAACAGCTGGCTAAATAAGTGGTACCCGTTTTATAGGGAGAGATGCTGTAAATAGTTTGGTTGTCCAATATTTTAGACCCTTCCTTGGACCAGTTTCTATAAATCTTTTTGGCTTGTAGGCTCAATGCCGTTTTATGCAGCGGAGATTGTACGATTAGCTTGTTTATTGCTCTTTTCATATTGGACTTAATTGATTGGCATCCCAAAGTAGTAAAATAGTTTTCACTTAAGTAAATAAAATCCGACCATCAGTAGGAAAGATAGACGTGAAGTAACAATCACGAATGACCTTTATTAAATGGGGAAAAAATCGTATTGGATTATCGATTTTAGTATTGCTACCGGACAATACTATTCCGTTTTTCCAATTTGATAATAGGTAAAGCCCAATTCCCTAAGTCGATCATCATCAAACTGGTTGCGTCCATCAAAGATCACAGGCTGTTTCAAGGAAGTTTTGATCTCCATAAAGTCTGGGGAACGGAATTCTTTCCATTCGGTCAGCAAAAGCATGGCATCCGCTCCTTGGAGCGCTTCATATTTGCTATTGGCATAGCTTACGTTGTCATTGCCCTTCAAATAAAAGGACTGTGCTTCATGTACTGCTTTTGGGTCGTACGCTTGTATTTTTGCTCCCAAAGAAGTCAACTTTTTTATGATATAAATGGAAGGTGCTTCCCTCATATCATCGGTGCCAGGTTTAAAGGAAAGTCCCCATACGGCAAATGTCTTACCGGATAGGTTTTCACCGTAGTGCGAAATGACCTTGTCCGCAATTACAAACTTTTGTCGGTCGTTCACATCTTCCACTGCATTGAGCAACTGGGCATCATAACCCATACTTTCTGCAGTTTTCTTGAGTGCTTTTACGTCTTTTGGAAAACAACTGCCCCCATAACCGCTTCCGGGATAAATAAAACTGTACCCAATACGGCTATCGGAACCAATCCCAATACGTACCTTGTTCACATCGGCACCCACGCGTTCGCAGATGTTGGCCACCTCGTTCATAAATGAGATTTTGGTTGCCAACATGGCATTGGCCACATATTTGGTCATTTCTGCAGAGCGCACGTCCATGACCAGCATGCGGTCCATACTACTTCTAAAGAAAGGTGCATAGAGTCGACGCATGGCTTCGGCGGTTTCCTTGTCATCGGTACCTACCACAACTCGGTCAGGTTTCATAAAATCGCCAATGGCATCCCCTTCCTTAAGGAATTCAGGATTGGAAACCACATGGAATTCAATGTTGGCACCCCTTGCTTCCAGTTCTTTGCTAATGGTTGCCTTGACCTTGTCCGCAGTACCCACCGGAACCGTTGATTTGTCAACCACAATAAGCGGGGAGGACATGTGTTGGCCAATTTCTTTGGCAACCTGTAGTACATATTGTAGGTCGGCCGAGCCATCTTCACCCATGGGAGTGCCCACAGCAATAAATGCCATATCACAATCGTCAAGACACGCTTTTAATTGGGTGTGAAAATAGAGCGTGTTGTTTGCTACGTTACGCTTTACCATGGCCTCAAGTCCCGGTTCATAAATTGGAATGATGCCATTTTTCAGATTTTCTATTTTTTGTTCATCGATATCAACGCAGGTTACCTTGTTGCCCATTTCGGCAAAACATGTTCCAGTAACCAATCCAACGTACCCTGTACCAACTATTGTTATTTTCATATGGGTCTATATAATTAGCTGCTAAATTTTTGGTGAATTGAAATTCCACGCAAAGATGCGACAAAGAAACGAATCTGGTAGCGGATCTAGATGAACTTTTGATAAAACGGATGAAAGGTGGGGAATGGCAAATTTAGCTGTTTTCCCAGTAGCCAAAATAGGGTCTAGGTAGTGTGGATTTGATAATAATCCTTGTACCACTCGGTAAACTTTTTAATTCCAGTTTTTATATCGGTATTGGGACGGTAATTGTAATCCTTTTGCAGATCCTGGACGTCGGCCCACGTTCTGGGCACATCCCCAGCCTGCATGGGCATCATAATTTTCTGGGCTTCCAGCCCTAGGTTTCTTTCAATTTCTTGGATGAAATCAATCAACTGAACGGCTTTACTGTTACCTATGTTATATAGGTGATGAAGTTCTTCGGATTTGTAGGCAGGCGTGTGGTCATCCAAAGTGATTCTAGCAACTCCCTCCACGATGTCATCTATATAAGTAAAGTCCCGCTCCAGATCTCCATGGTTGAACACTTTAATGGGTTTCTTCTCCAGTATGGCCTTTGTAAAAAGGAACATGGCCATATCCGGTCTTCCCCAAGGGCCATATACGGTAAAAAAACGGAGTCCGGTCGTTCTAAAACCGTACAAGTGACTGTAGGTGTACGCCATAAGCTCGTTGCTCTTTTTGGTGGCAGCATATAAGCTTATCGGGTGGTCCACCGTCTGGGAAACTTTGAAGGGAACCTCCGTACTTTCGCCATAAACACTTGAACTACTGGCATATACAAGATGTTTTATGTTGTGGTTTCTGCATCCTTCCAAGATATTTAAAAAACCCACGAGATTGCTGTCCACATAACTTTCTGGATTTTCCAAGCTATATCTAACCCCAGCTTGAGCGGCCAGATTACAGACTACATCAAATGCTTCTTTTGAAAATAGAAGGGGAAGGTTTTCCCTGTCTTCCAAATGCATTCTTACAAATTTGAAATTGGTAATCCGCGTACTTTGGATGGTTTGGTGATGTTCAGATGCCTGCTTTTGTGGAATGCCCAATACCGCCAGTCGGTCATATTTCAGTTGGGGATCGTAGTAGTCATTAATATTGTCCAACCCAACCACTTCATGGCCATTTTCCAACAATTTTTTGCATAAGTGAAATCCTATAAATCCCGCTGCGCCGGTGACCAAAATTTTCATGATAAGTTGTTTGAAACTTTTTTGGGATGAACAAAAATTATTGGACTAAAATATGGAACTTTTTAGAGGGATTCCAAGTTAATATTGGGTATTGACACCTGTCTAGTGCAAATTCTTGGCTGGTGGACAATGGCAAAATCCTGTTAAGCCTTATATATAGGGCTCTGGGGATTAAGTACGTTTCCTACCTGCTTTATAGGACGCACTCGATAAACTGTAAGGACAGCGATTGATTACGGTGCCAAATGAAGTGGTTTATTCAATTTATCGAGTATTTAGAGCGTAGGACGAATAGTCATTTTGATTTTCTTGGAATCATCCCGTAAGAAGTACTTTAGTGTAAATTTCCAACAACCTCTGAATGGAAACCAGCGTACAAAAGAAAATATGGCTCTCATCACCCCATATGGGAGGCACGGAACAAAACTACGTGCAAGAGGCTTTTGAAACTAATTGGATTGCTCCATTGGGCCCCAATGTAAGTGGTTTTGAAAGCGATATTGAAGAGTTCATTGGAAACAATGTCCATGTAGCCTGCTTAAGTTCCGGAACCGGTGCTATCCATTTGGCATTGGAATTACTGGGCGTAGGATTGGGAGATGAAGTACTATGCCAAAGCTTTACGTTTGCCGCAACGGCAAATCCGATTACCTATCTAGGGGCCAAACCTGTTTTTATTGACAGCGAACGCGATACATGGAACCTTTCTCCAGAACTTTTGGAACAAGCAATTAAAGAGCGAATCCAAGCTGGAAAGAAGCCCAAAGCTATCATGGCGGTTCATTTGTATGGAATGCCTTATAAAATTGATGAGGTGATGGCCATATCCGAGATTTATGGTATTCCAGTGATTGAGGATAGTGCAGAAGCGTTGGGCAGTATGTACAAAGGAAGAGCCTGTGGAAGTTTCGGAGATCTTGCCATTTTATCTTTTAACGGCAACAAAATAATTACCACCTCAGGTGGAGGTGCCTTGCTGTGCAAGGACGAAGAAACCAAACAAAAAGCAGTTTTTCTGGCTACACAAGCACGGGATAATGCTCCACATTACCAACACTCCCATATTGGCTACAATTATAGAATGAGCAATGTATTGGCCGGTATTGGTCGAGGTCAGATGGAAGTGCTTTCTGAGCGTGTGGCTGCCAGAAGGGACAATTATCTTTTTTACAGGGAAAGTTTGCATGGTATTCAAGAAATAGAATTTCTGGAAGAACCCATTGGCTATCATTCAAACAGATGGTTAAGCTGCATATTGACCCCTTCTTTTGAAGTTCGTGAAAACATCAGATTGGCATTGAGCCAGGAAAATATAGAATCCCGTCCATTGTGGAAACCCATGCACTTACAACCTGTTTTTGAAGATACCATCCGTTACACCAATGGTGTGAGTGAGGATTTGTTCAATAGGGGATTGTGTTTGCCTAGTGGTTCCAACTTGGAACAAGAAGACTTGCTAAGAATAACCAACATCATAAAAAACCTACTTAGATGATTAAAAAGTACATTTTTGACAATGACAAACACTATGCATCAAAATGGACGGTTCTGTTCATTGATTTGTGCATCGTGGGCGTTTCATTTGTCCTGGCCTATTTCATCAGGTTCAATCTGAGTTTCAACTTTGATGTACAAAAACTCTGGACACAATTGCCCATTGTGATTACCTTGTTCCTAGGTGCGTTTTTAATATCTGGAAGTTATAAAGGAGTGGTAAGACACACCGGAATCAAAGATGTGTATGCCATATTCAATGCCATTTGTTTGGCCAGTATTGGTACAATAATAACCATTTTACTCAATAAATATTTTAATGTAATTGAAGGCTTTACCGTTCCCAATTCCATTATCATCATCAACAGTTTATTGACTTTCCTTACCCTTACAGCATCAAGATATGTTTTCAAGATATGCTATGAAAGCTTGATTAAGAGCAATGAGGTACCTACCAAACACCTTATTGTATATGGTGCGGGGGAATCTGGTATAATCACCTACAATACCCTTACCAATCACTCCAAAATGAAGGTAAAGGTGGTAGGATTCGTGGACAAGAACCTTCAAAAAGTAGGAAAGCAGATAAATGGAGTAAAGGTATATGACAAATCGGTACTCACCGAGGATTTTGTAAGGTTCCACAATATTTCGGAAATCATTTTCTCTATCCAAAACATTGGCCCCAAACAACTTAGGACCTTGGTAAATGAGGTGGTGGACCTTCCGGTAAATGTGAAGATTGTTCCGCCTGTTGAAGATTGGATCAATGGAGAACTTAAGGTATCCCAGATTAAGAGGGTGCAGATTGAGGATCTATTGGACAGACCACCTATTGAAATCAAGAACAGCAAGGTAATGCGTGACTTTGAGGACAAAGTAATAATGGTTACCGGTGGTGCAGGGTCTATTGGAAGTGAGCTGGTACGTCAAATTTGTAAATACAACTATACCACTTTGGTCGTCATTGATCAGGCGGAATCTGCACTGTATGACCTCCAACAAGAATTAAAACAAGCAGGGTTCTTCAATTTTATCCCAATTGTAAGTGACATTCGCGACAAGAACAAAATGCGAGTGCTGTTTGAAGAATACAAACCAGACCGGATTTTCCATGCGGCGGCCTACAAACATGTACCACTCATGGAGCGGAATCCTTACGAAGCGGTAAAAATCAATGTAGCTGGCACCAAGACCTTGGTGGACCTGGCCATTGATTACAGCGTGGAAAAATTTGTCTTTGTTTCAACGGATAAGGCAGTAAACCCTACCAACGTGATGGGTGCTACCAAGCGTATTGCCGAAATGTACATCAGTTGTAGGCAACAGGAGGGTAAGACCAAGTTTGTGACCACCCGATTTGGAAATGTATTGGGTTCCAATGGCTCGGTTATTCCGTTGTTTAGAAAACAAATTGAGAAGGGCGGCCCACTTACGGTGACGCATAAGGATATTACCAGATATTTTATGACCATCCCCGAAGCATCACAGTTGGTTTTGGAAGCCGGTGCCATGGGCAAGGGAGGTGAGATTTTCATCTTTGATATGGGAGAATCTGTGAAGATATTGGACTTGGCCAAGAACATGATAAGGCTTTCCGGCCTGCATTATCCAGATGACATTGATATAAAAATTACAGGACTTCGTCCTGGCGAAAAGTTGTATGAGGAGCTATTGGCCAATGGAGAAAACACCCTGCCCACATATCACGACAAAATAATGATCAGCAAAGTAAGGGATATCGATTATTCCAAGACGCGCACCATGATCGACGAGCTCTGTATTTCCAATCTTTTCTTCAAGGACAATGTGGTACAACTTATGAAAAGTATTGTTCCCGAGTATATCTCCAACAACTCCGATTTTTGTAAATTGGATGCCGACAAGGAGGAAGTCAAGGAACAAAAGACCTCCGATTCAGAAATTGCACAACTTAATAGCTAAACAAAAACATTTTATGAGCTCAAAATTTAAATTAGTGTGTTTGTCCGTACTTACACTAATGCTATTTTCCTGTGGACCACAAAAAGGGGTAGTTTATTTTCAAGATGCCAATCAGTTTGAAACCTTGGTGGATGACAATGCCTTCACCACAAAATTTAAGGTAGATGATTTGATCAGCATCCATGTATCCACTTTGGATCCAGAGGCCAGTGCACCATTTAATTTGTTCAGGGGTGCTGGAGAAGGTGGGATAAGACCAGAGCAAGTAAATTATTTGGTAGATAAAAACGGGGAAATAGATTTCCCTGTAGTTGGAAAGGTGAAAGTAGTTGGTTTATCCCCTGCGGAAACCCAAGATCTCCTTCGTGAGAAACTTGCGGATTATCTAAAAAATCCAATTATTAACATCCGCATTAGAAACTTTACTGTTACAGTATTGGGTTCGGTAAATAGACCTGGAACCTATGAGGTCAATGGAGAGAAGATCAATATTATGGAAGCATTGGGTCTGGCCGGTGATATCAATATAAAAGGTAGAAGGGATAACGTAATGGTGATTAGGGATTTTGACGGCACCAAGGTGTATAACAGAATCAACCTGAACCAAAAGAATGCCTTAAAATCGCCTGTATATTATCTTACCCAGAACGATGTGGTTTACGTAGAACCCAATCAATCTGGTAAGACTGCCTCCAATTTAGATCAGCGGGCATCTATTGCCGTTTCCATTATTTCTGTTTTGATTACATCCACGGTTGTCCTGTTGACACGTAACTAATAGTTAGAACTTTACATTCCCCAAAATATAATCTGAAATGTCGAGTACCCCGGAATTAGACCTTAAAGCGCTGTTGGATATATGCCTTAGAAACTGGAAATGGTTTGTGATTTCCGTTATTTTGAGTATTGGTTTAGCCGTTTTATACTTGCGATATACCGTTCCTGAGTATAGTGCAACCGCTAAAATCCAAATCTTGGAAGAATCCAATCAGGCTTCCGAACTAAGCGTATTGGACGATTTGGATATCTTTTCCTCGGGGAAAGCCAAAATTGAAGATGAGACCGAACTAATTTCAGCAAGGGATAATTTTATCCATATCACAAAAATGTTGGATTTAAATATCCAGTATTTTGTAGTGGGTAACATTAAAAGCACAGAAATTTATCGCAAGGAAGAAATTCCTTTTTCGGTCAACTTTTTGTCCAACGACTCCATTGTTGGAAGCGGTAGATACAATTTTTTCGTCAAGGTACTGTCTGGAACGTCCTTTGGATTTAAGGAAACAGAAGATGGCGCGGAAAAAAAGCACGATTTTGGGGACAAGGTCAACACACCACTTGGGGATATCATCCTAACCCCAAAACAAAATCTTTCGTCGTTTACGAACAAACAGATGCAGGTATCAATTCTTCCCATTGAGATGGTTGCGGATAGATACCGTAAGAAAACCTTGATAAAGGCGAATGACAAAAAGCTATCCAATATTATCAACATCAGCCTGACAGACCCCATAGAACAACGTGCCGTTGATATCATTAATGAGTTGATCGGAGTGAATAATTCCAATGCGGTGGCGGATAAGAAAGCCATTGCGGATAGGACCACCAAATTTATCAATGACCGTATATCGGAAATTTATTCGAATCTTTCTTCAGTGGATGAATCTGCTGAAACCTTTAAGACTAGTAGGGGTATTGCAGATTTGGGATCACAGGCCAACGTTAACTTTAACATGAGCGCGGCCAGCGAACAGGAACTGCAGAACGCCAACATCCAGTTGAGTATTGCCAGTTCTATGCGAGAACTTATTGACGGACAAGATAGTTATGATATTATTCCAGAGGTGGGGTTGGCAGACCAGGGAATTTCGAGCACTGCCCAGCGATATAACGAACTTGTTGCGCAGAGGAACAGACTATTGGAAAGTTCCAATGAAAAGAACCCTGTAATTGTAAAATTAGACCAACAATTGGAGGATCTAAAGCGGGGAATGCAGTCCAGTTTGAACAATGTCACCAACAATCTCAACCTTCAGGTGAACAGCTTGAGCAAACAGCTCTCTCAAATCAATTCAAGAATCTACGCGGCACCAAGTAACGAAAGGGCCTTACGGGACATAACAAGAAGACAGCAAACCACGGAATCCTTGTATTTGTACTTATTGCAGAAGAGGGAAGAATCCCAAATTACCTTTGCATCGGCCTCGCCAAAATCCAAGATCATAGATTCTGCCTATGGTTCCAATTTTCCAGTTTCACCCAAGAAGAAGGCTATATTTTTAGCTTCTTTTATTCTAGGGTTATTGGTCCCATTCTCAATAATCTACACCAAGGACATGCTGGACAACAAGGTGCACAACAAACTAAGTTTGGAAAAAGCTATTGATAGCAAGGCACCGGTGTTGGCAGAACTTCCAAAACTGGCCAAGAAAGACAATAAGTTGATTTCCAGTATAGACCGCTCCGTATTGGGAGAGTCTTTGAGGATATTGAGAACCAATTTGGATTATGTTCTAAAAAAGAATGTAAAGGCCAACAGGGGAGGGGTAATATTGGTTACCTCCAGTGTTCCCGGAGAAGGAAAAACATTTTTGTCCTCTAATTTGGCCATGGTGTTTGCCAGTACCAAAAAGAAGGTGTTGCTCATTGGGGCTGACATCCGAAATCCTAAGTTGTACGATTTCTACTCTGACTTGAGCGTCAATATTAATGGTATCAGTAAACGAAGAAAGGATTTGACCGGACTTACGGAATATCTTCATAATGACCGTGTGCAAATTGAGGATGTGATTACACCCATTCAAGTTAATGATGCCAATGTGGACATTATATTTTCAGGGAAGATTCCACCCAATCCTGCAGAATTATTGATGAGTGACCGTTTTAAGGAAATGATCGACCATTGCGCCTTGCGTTACGATTATGTCATCATTGATTCGGCCCCGTTGTTACCGGTTACCGATACGCTGTTGATCAATGAACATGCCAACCAAACGGTTTATGTTACCAAAGCCGGCGTTACCGATCAAAAAGTACTGGGGTATCCAATTAAACTCCAACGCGAGAAGAAATTGAAGAACCTTGCCTTTGTGGTAAATGGCGTCAAGGAATCCAATTTGGGTTATGGTGGCAAGTATGGCTATGGTTATGGGAAGACCGTTAAGAAATGGTGGAGTTTCTCTTAGTCAATAGAAAGTCTGTATCGTATTTTCTATAATTGGCAGTACTTGGTTCAATGTCTTCTGTGATAGTTTTATTTCCTTGATGGCATCCAAATGTTTCAGGTTGTGCGCATCGGAAGCACAATAATCGATCATTCCTTCATTGATGAGTTTCAATGCCATTTTCTGAATTTCCGAACCATAATATCCAGAAAGGGACAGTAAGTTCAACTGAAATTGTATGCCATCCGACCTTAGTTCCGTATAGATTTTTGGGTCTTGGTGGTAATAATTATAGCGTTCGGGATGTGCTAAAATGGGGAAGTAACCATGTTCCTGAATTTTCTTCACGGCATAATCAAAGCTAAAGGAAGCCTGTAGATAAGACATTTCTATCAACATATATTCCTTTTTGAGCGGAACGATTCGGTCTTGGTCCATCAAGGATTCAAACTCGTCATCGATCATATGCTCTGCGGCAAAATCAATTTTTATATCGCCAACGCCCTGTTTTTCCAATACTCCTTTAAGCAGTTCAAAGGCATCCTTAATGGATTTGGGGGTATTTGGATGGTAATGGTTCATGATATGTGGGGTAAAAACAAAGTTCTTTACCCCAAACCCGGCAAAAGCCTGTATCATTGCCACAGATTCTTCCGGAGTTTTTGCGCCATCATCTATCCCCGGTAGGATATGGTTATGGATATCCATAAAACCATGTAAATAGTCCACCAGAAAAACCTTCTTTTTAAAAAAGCTGAACATGCATAAAATTTGGAACCCAAAGATAAGCTATATCCACGCTTTGACTTATCAAAATTGAAATGAGATGGGTTTTACGCGTTTTTTTGAGGTACGAACGCATCGAAACCATGATGCCTTGCAGCAATCTGGGAATGCCCAATTTTATTGGGGAAATATGCGTTTCTATAACAAAATTCAATTGGAATAATTGCCCAAGGGAACTATATTTATGGAAACCAACAAAATGATCAAAATTGGAATTATTGGAGTGGGCAGAATGGGAAAAATCCATCTTGCCAACCTGGCCAGTAAAATTGAAGGTGTAGAACTTATTGCCGCTGTAAACCCCGGGGAAGAGGGACAAAAATTTGCCAGGGACCACGGGATTAAAAATGTGTCTCCAAATGTTGAGACCATTATTGACAATCCAGAAATTGAAGCTGTGCTGATAAGTTCGCCCAGTGATACCCATTCTGAATATGCAGTAAAAGCTGCGAAGGCAGGAAAAGCGGTATTTTGCGAAAAACCCATTGACAAATCGTTACAAGAGGCTTCGAAAACGGTGAGGACCATAAGCGATTTGGGCGTTCCCCTAATGATTGGGTTTAATCAAAGGTTTGATTCCAATTTTTCCAAAGTCCGTTCAGAAATTGTACAAGGTCATTTAGGCAGTTTAAGACATCTCCATATTATTAGCCGAGATCCGATGCCACCCCCAATTTCCTATATCAAAAAATCCGGCGGGTTGTTCAAGGATATGACCATACACGATTTTGATATGGCAAGGTTTATTATGGGGTCTGAAGTAGATGAGGTGTATGCTGTGGGCAATTGCTTGGTGGACCCAGCCATTGGGGAAGCTGGAGATATTGATAGCGCTACCGTATTGCTCCGTTTTGAAAATGGTGCAGTGGGGACCATTGAAAATAGCCGGGAATCCAAATACGGATATGACCAACGGTTGGAAGTGTTCGGTTCCAAAGGAACCATCAAAGTTGATAATCCCTTAAAAAGTAATGTCATCATTGCAACACATCTAGGGTCTACCATGGATAACCATCTCAATTTTTTTATGGATCGTTACGAATCCTCTTATCTTGAGGAAATTAAGGTGTTTGTGGAAGCACTTCAGAATAAGGGCCCAATGCCTGTCTCAGGAGAAGATGGACTTAAAGCCATGGTGCTCGCGGAAGCGGCCAACAAATCATTGAAGGAAAATCGTCCGGTTAAGATTTCGGAAATTAGTTTGGATTAGACCAAATCGGCGATTGCGGCCACCTTGCACTGCCCCATATTGGAAGGAGCCTTTCCACCCTCAATCAAACTGGATGGTCAGATTTTTAAATTTTTGGCGAAGTTGTTCTACCGTCAAACTATCCACTTTCGATTCTGAAATGTACAATCGCTTTAGCTTGGGCCACTTGGCAATGTTTTCAACCAATCCTTGGGAAACCTCAGTTTTATAGAGGTTAATGGATTCCAAGTTTTGCAACTGACCCAGATGGGACAAACCTTGGTCTGTAATGGTGTTGGTACTCAAATTCAGCTTGATCAAATTTTCCAGCTGGGCGATTTGCTCCAATTGTCCATCCTTAATTTCGGAATTGCTCAAATTGAGCCAAATAATATGTTCTTTTAGTTCTACCAGCGTAGCTAGGGCCTGATTGGTAAGTGGTTGCTCACTCAGACTAAAATTGGCTTCCAAAAAGTAGTTGTCGATCATCAATCTGTTAAGGTTAAACCCCTGTTTGATCAAGGAATCCACTACAACTTTGCTGGCCGGCCCCATTTGTTTGGACAACAACTGGTTTTTATCCAGCCCCAAATACTTCTCTACCATGGATTTCACTTCCTCATCAGGTCCAAGTTCCACAAAAAAACCATCTGAAGGTGCTTGCACCCCAATCCACCAGCCAATCATGGCCACCTCTTCCTCGGATAGCGGCGGTTTACCTTCCGTGGGCATAAAGTCATCATGTGTTTCAGGAAGGGTAATACGTCTGTATAGGTCGCTCCCGTTTATATCTCCGGGAAGAACCGCGTCACCACTTTCACCGCCCGCCATCAATTTGGCGTATGTGGTTAGATCCAATCCACCTTTTTTCTTGTCGTTATTGTGACAGCTTACACATCTGGCCTGCATAACAGGGTCAATTAAATCCAAGTACACCTCAGCTGAATCCAAAACGGTCACTTTTTTACGTGGGATGGCTTTGTTGGGCATGCCAGCCATACGCCTGATCATATTGGGGGCGTATTCCAAAAGATAAGTGGAACCATGGGTGAGGTTACCGCCCAGGTGACCGGTGTAAAAAATGGTAAATACCATGAAGGAAATCAAAATGGGCTTACCATAAAAAGGCAGTTTTAGCTGCTTTTTGGAAACAAAATAGCAAATCCCGGCCACTATCATTAGCACAATTCCCATCCACTTATGCCAGAAAAGAGTGTCTTCATTGTAGTCGCCAGAAAGGGATAGAAAATAGCCAAACAATACGGCAAAAAAGGCACTGATGCCCCCTAATGCCCAAACATAGTGCGTATAGTTCTTAAGAGGCTGGAACTTAGGCTTTTTTGAAGCCAATTCTGCTAAAGCAGCCAGTAAAAGGAAGCCAATGGGCAAATGGACCACCAATGGATGGATCCGTCCAAAAAATAATAGAACATCCGAAGGACCTTCGGCGGTGATATTTAGCAGCATACTTAACAATCCGCTCCCTACTTTAATGGGGTTCCCTTAATCGGTTTTCCGTTTGTTGTTAAAATTTGAAAATGATGGGCCCGGTAATCGTTGAAGGTCCAAACAATGTTTTTATCCGGATCAACTTCAAAAATTTTAATTCCTTCCTTAGCGCCATAACTGGTAATAACTGTATTGCCGTTGGGCAACCTTTGGGCTCCGCAAGGGTCTACCAAGGGATTGCTGTCATAAAGGGAGTTGTCTATTTCCCACACAATATTCCCTTCAGAATCCAATTCCACCACCCGATTACCTTGGGTTAAAGTCACTAGGGTATTCCCATTTTTCATGCGGATAGCGGTAAAGGGCCAAGTCTTTGACCCACGCCCTCCAAAGGCTTCAAAATCTGTGCTGAATGTTTTTACGATGCTTCCATCGGGTTGGTACTCCTTTACGGCAAAAGCCAGCAAATGGGGTACCAGGTAATTACCATTTTTTAGCTTTCGGGCCATGCGGGTCTGCATGTGAACATTATCGGTTTCAGGCTGCAAGGGGGTACTTCTTACAACCTTACCCTTTTTATTGACTTCCACAATTCTCGGTTTGGTGCCGGATTCCGTTATTAATGTGTTCCCATTCCTTAACCGAACAGCGGTACCCAGCTCCATTTTCTTTTCTGACCGCTCGTAGCTAAAAATAATCCGTTTGTTTTTGTCATATTCCCGTACCACATTGGCCCAACATACCAATACATTCCCATTTTTTAGGACATAACCGTCCCGCGCGCCCCTTCTTTGGGCATCCCAAACCACTTTTCCTTCTTCATCAATTATTCCCGTAAACTGTGGACCCGCTATAAAAAGGGAATGGCGTATTCCTGAATCGGATTTTTGTGCCTTGACGAACAAGGGCGCCATTAATAGTGCAAATAGTGTAGCCGCCAGGGCTGATTTTGTGCTCATTTTATTTTTTGATTTATACTAGAATGTCTTTGATAACGTGACCGTGAACGTCGGTCAATCTCATGTCCCTACCACCAAAACGGAACGTAAGGCGTTCATGGTCAATGCCCATGAGGTGCATTATGGTGGCGTGCATATCATGGATATTCACTTCATTTTCAATGACCCGATAACCATATTCATCCGTTTTTCCGAAAATGGTTCCTCCTTTTATGCCTGCACCGGCCATCCACATGCTAAATGCGGAAGGATTGTGGTCGCGTCCGTTCAATCCCTGTGCAAATGGAGTTCTACCAAATTCCCCGGTCCAAACCACCAAAGTCTCTTCGAACAACCCTCTCGATTTTAAGTCCTTGATCAGCCCTGCTATGGGTTGATCCACCGCGTGCGCATTTTTCTCATGGCCGTCCTTTAAATTGCCGTGCTGATCCCAACGATCTGCACTTACTTTCGGACATGTGAGTTCTATGAATCGAACACCTCTTTCCACCAACCTTCTGGCCAGTAGACATTGGGCGGCATAACCGCGGGTATGGGGGTCGTCAGAGTCAAAGCCGTAGAGTTTTTTGGTGGCTTCGGTTTCTTCCTTGAACTCTGTCAGTTCAGGTATGGACGATTGCATTTTATAGGCCAATTCGTAGTTGGAAATGGCAGACTCAATGGCATCGGCCTCCCCAACGGAGTCCAGCTGGTTGTTATCCAATTGCTTGATGAAATCGAGCTTCTGTTCTTGTAAATTGGGTATTTTTTCCTTTGGTATGATGTTGGCCACAGGTTGAGGTCCTGCCCTCAATACCGAAGCCTGATAGGAAGCCGGTAAAAAGCCGTTCTTAAAGTTGTCCAGCCCACCCGGTGGAATTAAACCACCATCCAATACCACATAACCCGGTATATTTTGATTCTCGCTTCCCAGTCCATAGGTCATCCACGAACCCATGCTGGGTCTTCCCTGTAGGCCACTGCCCGTATGCAAGAAATAATTGGCATTGGTATGCTCAGGAAACTGGGAGGTCATGGAGCGGATTAGTGCAATGTCGTCCACACAAGTTGCAATATGCGGAAAAAGATCACTTACCGGCATTCCGCATTCCCCATATTGTTTAAATTCCCAAGGACTCTTTAAAATCTTTCCGACATTGTCGAATTGGGTGGCGTCCACTTTGAACTTTTTTCTGGGATCCTGTCCATTTTCCTTGGCCAATCTAGGTTTGGGGTCAAAAGAGTCCACTTGGGATACTCCACCGTCCATGTAAAGGAAAATGACATTTTTTGCCTTGGGCAAATGATGGGGCCCGCGATACAAATCCGAATTGGAGTCCAGCGCAATTCCACTAGATCGATTACAGGAAAATGTAGTAAGCCCGAACAAGCTCATAAAAGCAAGGGAACCAAACCCTCCCTTGCACACACTCAACATCTCCCGGCGCGTCAATGGCCTTCTCATAAAATTGTGATACTTGCTCATCAGATCAGATATATAAATTCTTTAAGATTAAAAATACTATGGCAGTATTCCTTCCAAACCTCCAATTCCATATTTTCCACAAGTCCTTCATCGGATTTCATTTTTTTGATGGAGTCCATAAAATTCGAAGCATTTTCGATTTCCTTGGCGGTTGGTTTTCTGGAAAAGGTTCGCATGTAAAGCCATGTTACCCTTTGTTCCATAGTCAATTCCTTATGGGCCAATAATTTGTTGGCCATTATTTCCGATTGCTGAATGACAAAAGGGTCGTTCATTAAAATCAAGGATTGTGCGGGAACATTGGTAACATCCCGTTTTCCAAAGGTGGTAAAGGGAATGGGTCTATCAAAGGTAGTCATCATGGGTTCCAAAAAGTTCCGCCTTACTTCTTGATAGATGCTTCTTCGCCCTCCGCCATCCAGAGGTCCGGATGCTTTAGGTTTACCACGACCTCCCATAAATTCGGTAAGGAAAACAGGCACCGGAGGTCCATATAAAGTAGTGTCCAAACTTTCGGAAGCAGCCAAAATCCCATCACGAATCGCTTCTGATTCCAATCTGCGTATGGGGAAGGAAGCCAAATATATGTTGGTCGGGTCCAAATCCCTCAATTCAGGGTCGTTGGAGGTGCTCCGTTTAAAGGTCTCCGAAGTAACAATATACCGAATCATATTTTTTATGGACCAACCGTCTTCCTGAAATTTGATTGCCAGATGGTCCAACAGCTCCGGATGTGAGGGCAGTGCTCCCTGGAGTCCAAAGTTATCCACTGTAGGAACAATACCCCTTCCAAATAGATGGTGCCAAATTCTATTTACCATAACCCTTGACGTTAGTGGATTGTCCGCGTGCAACATTGTGTTTGCCAATTCCAAACGCCCACTTCCATCGGATTCAAACGGCACATCACCATGTGGTAATGCCGAGAGATATCTCCTCGGAATATTTTCTTCCGAGGGCTCCTGATACCTGCCCCTAATAAATACGGGACTGTTGATTGCTGAACCATCTGAAACCCCATAAATAAAAGAATTGCTCCCAATTTTATCCGAGAGCTTTTGGGTGCTATCAATGGCCCTGTTTAGTTCTGGGAAACGCAGCTGTAATTGCCCGCTCTTTATTTTGGAATTGATGGTTGCTACATTACGGGGTGAAAAAGCCACCGAGGCCTTGTCCCATTCATTCAGCTCAATTTCTTTGGGCCATTTAGAATCAAAGGCAATGGCATATTCAGCCTCAACAAAAGCTTCCGGAGAAATTTGATAGTCATGGTTCACGAATTTTCCGGAGAGTATCTCTATATAGGCCTTATGTCCTTTCCAGGGCTCTACATTAAAGGTGTAGTTTTTCCAGTTTTGGTCATTGATTGATCGGGTGAGTCCGCCATAGATAGGATTTCGTATCAATTGAAAGTTATCGATCACAATTCTGATCGTACTATGGATTCCTCGGGCACGCACCCCTATCACATCCGAATCCAGGATAAAGTCTGGTGATCGTAAGGTGCCCAAAACGCCTGGACCAAAGGTTTTACTGGAAGCTTTACCCTTTTCTAATCCCAGCAGTTTGCCCGATGCAGGGTTCAGTATTGGTTTTCCAAGGGTGGTAGCATTTCCAAAAGCAAGTCCGTTGCTTTTCCAACCGTCAAATCCAGTGCCCCTGAAATCGCCCAATTTAACGTACGGTTCCGAGGTGGAATCATTGGCTGGATTTTTCTGCTTTTGAGTGGTAGTTGTATTTTCCAGTTTACTGGCTACCGTGCTTTTTATATAATTCTCAAGTTCTAGAATTTCTTTTTTGGTGATTTCTTTGGATTGGGTAAGGTCGGCATCCAAATTGGTAAATCGTGTACTTTCCATTACACCGTAGAGCGCATAATAGTCCGCTGCGGTAATGGGATCAAACTTATGATCATGGCATTTGGCACAGGACACGGTCAATCCTTGAAAGGTTTTGGTGGTCACATCGATCATGTTATCAATACGATTGGCCTCATCCTGTTTTATATCAACGGGACTGTGGGTACCTTCTCCCATGGCATAGAATGCCGTGGCAATATGGGATTCCAATAGTCCACTTTCCTCATCATATCGCGGTTCTGTAAGCAAATCCCCAGCCACATGTTCCTTCAGCAGTTGGTCATAGGGTATATCTTTGTTGAAGGCCCTGATCAGGTAGTCACGGTATCTCCAAGCTCCAGTGATTGGATAATCAAACTCGTGTCCTTTGGTTTCAGCGTACCTTACCAGGTCCATCCAATGGCGCGCCCATCGTTCACCAAAAGCTGGGGAATTTAGATACTTGTCCACCATATTCCCATACGCATTTTCTGAAGTGTCCGCGGTGTAATCCTCAACATCTTCAGGGGAGGGGGGGAGGCCGGTAAGTAAATAGGATACCCTCCGAATCAATGTGTTTTTGTTTGCTACGGGTGCTTTGGCAATGTTCTTTTGCTCTAATTTTTGGTCAATGAAATCGTCCAAATTGGAATTTTCTTGATTTTCGGCGACGCTGGGGGAGATAAAAGACCAATGGGGCTTCCATTCGGCGCCTTGCTTGATCCATCTTTCAATGAGATCCTTCTCACGTTGCGTCAATACGCTGTTGGTCTCCGGGGGAGGCATGATTTTGTCCGGATGCTCATCGTTGATGCGATGAATCAAATGACTTTTACTTGGTTTACCAGGAACCACAGCAAACCCTCCGTCCTTGAGAGCGGCGGTTGCCCCTTCAAATGTATCTAACCTCAAATCCGCTTTTCGGCTGCTGGGGTCGGGTCCATGGCATAAATAGCAGTTTTGGACCAAAATGGGCCGAATATGGAAATTAAAATCCACTTGATCTGGCAAGGGCTCATATGCCTGGTCCTTGTTTCCGCATGAGAATAGGGCAGTTGCGGCCACAATCAAAATAGAAAGGAGTTTAATTTTCTTTACCATACCCATGAAATTCAGCATCATAGTCAAGTTATAAATTTCTTTTTTTGTTTTCCATCAAATTTGTTCCGCTCACGTGTGCTTTACCCGTTAAAATTTTATACCGAACCCCTAAATATGATTTTGGGCTGTATCAGTCTTTTATGGTTGGCCGGCATTCCTGATTTAATTTGGCCCACCAACAATTCAAATGACCCTGAAACCATGCTTGGAATGGATTGCTGGACAGTGGTAAGTTCAGGTTCACATGCGATTCCCATAGGGTCGTTGTCAAAACCAATAACTGCCACATCTTCGGGAACCCGTATGCCGGTTTTCTTTAAATATTTGATCACGCCAATCCCGATTTCATCCCTAACGGCCAGAATCCCATCGGGTCTGTATTCCTGTGCCATCAGTTTTTGAGCCAAATCGGCTCCGTCCTTCATAAAAAATCCACCTTGCACCACCAATTCCTCCTTAAAAGGAAGGTTATTGTCCTTTAGGGCTTGTTTATAGCCTGCAAGTCGGTCCCGGAAAATCTGGTGCTGGTAGTGGGTCGAGATATAGGCAATCCTTTTTTTTCCAGTTTTCACCATTGCCGTGACAGCGTCATAGGCTCCTTTAAAATTATCGACCAAAACCTGAGGTGCACAAGAGTCTTCGGGAGCCCTATCAAAGAACACAAATGGAATATTGTCCTCCTTCAAGACATCAAAGGGATGTTCGTGCAAGGTATCCTTGGTCACCGACGCTACCACCCCGCTGACCCTGTATTCCATCAATGAGTTGATAATGTCTTTCTCCATTTCAGGTTTTTCACCCGATTGGAATATCATTACGGAATAGCCTTGTTCTTTGGCAATCTCCATAAAATCAGAAACAAAACGAGCGAAGAAATAGGGCCTCAGGTCTGGTACCACTACGGCTAAAACGTTGCTGCGCTTGTTCCTAAAGTTTTGGGCCAATCTATTGGGCTTGTAGCCAAGCTCGGTTGCTTTTTGCTTGATTCGGTCCCTAGTTTCCTTTTTTACGGAACCGGTATCCCGTAATGCCCTCGAAACCGTAACATGGTGAATGCCAAGCTCCCGGGCCACATCTTTAATGGTAATATTTGCTTTTGCAGGTTCCAACTTGTGTATAAAGATAAAATGCTCACGTGAGCTTTCCAAGAAATTTAAGGTTGTTTGATGAATTTTAACAACCTGGTGAAGTGTAATGCGCTATATCTTTAAACGGATATGGTTCTTCTCGAGAAACCTAACGAACACAATGATGGCAAAGGAGAAAAGAAGGGATTTTAAGAGTCCTACAGCGCCTGTGCTTATCAATTCGGGCCATTGGAAACCCACAAGGACAATTAAGGGATATATAAAGTAGGGCATCAGGTAACAGGTCAATGTGCTGGTACCTGCGGATTTTATGTAGTTGGCCCAGCCGGCATACCCTTTTATATCCACTAGTACATAAAGTAAGGCATAGGAGATAAGACTTATTCCTATGCAGATGGATGTCCAGGACGGGGTGGCCAATATCTTGGAAATTGGAAACACTGGTCGAATCAAAAACCCAAAGGTGATGAACAGGCCACCGGCCAACAAGGTGAACCCCAAAAAATGCTCAATGCTTTTCCTGTCCCTTTTAAATTTGAGATAAAACATGGTACACAGCATTCCGGCCATAACCAATGCATGATTGGAGGCACTTACGACCAACTTTAAACTGGGGACACCTTCGTAGAAGCCATTTTCCTGTATGTTCATGAACATTAGAAGTATGAATACCAGGGCAACGTTGAAGACTTTTCTTCCCATCCATAAAAACACCAGGGAGTTCAATAAATAAGCCCATCCAATAAGGCCGAGGATTCCCCACCACCTAGGTCTCATCCAGCTTAACTGGTCTACAGGACCTCCCTGGTAAACCCATGCCAAGTAGAGCAAGATGAGCACTCCAAAAATCTTAAGGGCGAATACCATTCCTTTTTGGACAATGTGGAAACGCTTGTAATCCATCCAGATCAGGAAGATGGCGGTGGCCATTAGGATTTGCCAAATATTTTTGTCCATTCCGGTTGCTTGTTGATTAATTACCCCATAGTTGACCATATAAAATCCCATAACCAGCAAGGCAATCGTTCTTGTAGCGATATGTCCGAGAATGGATCCTTGGGATTCCTTTCTACTCTTCCTGACATTAATGGCCAAAGGAATGGAAAGCCCGACTATAAAAAGAAAAAGTGGAAATATAACATCGGAAAAACCCATACCATCTTCTTCCACCAGGGTATGCTCCAACCATTTGGGAACATCGGTAAGCGTCCAAAGGTCATTCACGAATATCATCAGAAACATGGTAAATGCCCGGAACACGTCGATCGTCCTGATTCTAACATGTGACATTGGTGTGGTTGTCTTTTCCATTATTTTGGTTTGACTAGGTTGACGGCGTGGACATTGATCAACTTTTAAGATCTAATAAATTATCGAGCGGTACAAACTCGTAACCGCTTTCTTTTAAGTGCGCAATCAATTCGTCCAATTTATTATAAAATTTGTCCGTGCGACTTGCCTCCGTACCGATATGGGATAGGAGCATAAATCCGTTAAGTCCCTTGTCTTTCTCAAAATCCACAACGGATTGCATTATTTCCCGACTATCCTTATAATTTGTCATTTCCGGCGTGGTGTAGTCTGCATGGGAAAGTGTGCCGGGGGAATAATTGATAACGATCACATCCATCTGCTCCGCCCATTGGGTGATTACTTCGTCGTTCCATTCGTAGGGCGGTAGGAAATAAGGTGCATCTTCCTTGCTGATTCCATATGTCGCCATTTCATCATAATTGGCTTGAAGGTCAGATTTAAATTCTTCTTGGGTAACCAACCTCTTTTTTTCTTCCCAATCGTTGTATAACAAATGTTTGTCTGAATGCGCTCCTAGATAGTGTCCTTGTTTTTTGGCGCTTTCAATGATAGGGGCAAAGTTTTTATTTCTATAGAAATTTCCAGTAAAAAAGAAGGAAGCCTGAATGTCATGCTTTTTCAAGATGTCGAGGATGATGGCACCTCCTTCGCCATATTCATCGCCAGAGAACATTAGGTTTATTTTTTTCTCCGTTGGGTCTCCTTTGATGATTGCACCGCTGTTATCAAAAGTGTACTCCTTTTTGCTATGCCCAAGGTCAATGCTTTCATTTTCCAAGGCGGATAGGTAGTAGACCAAACAGGCAGTCCCATCCATTGTGGGTTCGTTGGTGGAAAAACTGCCCACATCATCTTGATACACCACCAAATCGGATTGAAATTCCGCATATTCATCTTCGTCATGAAGTTTTACACCTATAAGACTGTTGGCAATTGAGCCATAGACAGGCCCATCGATCAACCCACCATTGGTTTGGTAGCCTTCCAAAATATTGAGTGAGGAATGTGGATCCACCGGAGTATCGCCATAATCGGGAAGGCCAACCACCATGGAGGTCCCCCAAATATTGCATCCAAAAAGCCAATCCCGCAAAGCGGCTTCCATTTCCAAATACTTTTCATCCCCGGTTAGCTGGTTATATAATTTGCACTGGGTAACGGCCGCGGTCACTAAATTGTTGGAACACCAAACAAAAGGAACACCAATATAAAAGGGATTGTCCTTACCGCGCTCGTGCAAAAGCTCCAAGCCCTTATCATAGTAGGAGGCAACCTTGTCTTTTTCAGATGATTCCAGTGCGGAAGCCAGCTCGTTATGGCCCGCATTTAAAAACGGGTAATACTGATAGTGTACCACGGTATCCTTTCCAATCCAAGGGGTAATTTTTTCCTCAGAAGCATATTTTAAAGCCTGTTCCTGGTATTTTTTTTCTTGGGTCAGATTGTACAAACTGCTGGCCGCCAGTTCCATATCATCTACCCAATTGTCCTCTTCATAAAAGTAAGGAGCGCTCCCCGGTGCTGTCTGACTCACTCCTGGATGTTTCTCTCCATAGCGATACGCCGCCACTGCGCGATGTTCCAAATCGGATACATACTCTGGATAAAATTCACCAAGAACATCGTGGCCAAGTGCAAAGGCCGAAGCATATTTTCCCGCTGTTGATGCGACCCCTGTTGAGCGATTTTTATACTTCAACACCCCTTGCGGTTTACCACTGGCGAGATAAACAGGTCGTCCTTTTTTGTTGGGGTCGTATATAACAGAATCATGGTTAGGTAGACGAAAGCCTGCATGATCTCTGTCGTCCGCAATTTGGTTGTAGTATTCCGTATCGGAGGGATTCATTTTTTTGAGCCAGTCCATTCCCCATTTGGCCTCATCTATAATATCAGGAATACCATTGGGTCCGGGAAGGCCATTTGCACGATAGGCATCGCCGAAGGCCTTAGGGTTATCTCTATAGGACAGCAACAATTGGAAAACGGCATTGGCGGAGGTGGCTGTGTACTGAAGGTAATCGGTGGCATCATGCCATCCACCAGTGACATCAATTCGTTGTCCCTCTTTCCCAGGATTGTATAGGATAAAGCCATCGTTTAAATGACAAGAATCGGTCAAATAGGGATTATACCCACAACGTTGCTGACGCATGTACTCCAAAAGAAAGTCGGCCGAATGGTCATAGACATCGGCATTGATCCTAAAAATGGGAGATTTAACATTGTTGACCTTTAGGAAATAGGCGCCGGGAGTATCAAAATCACTAAAGTTTAGACGATATGAGCTTGTAAAAGGACCGTATTCCCCCTTGGATTCGGGTTTAGAGGATTCAAAAACAACTTTTTCCGTTTGCGCATCATGAAGGGTAAATGATTCAACATGGGAGGTAAACTTAGCGCCATAGACCGCTACTTTGATACTATTGGGCAAATACCCCAATTGATTGATTCGTATGACTTCTATTCCCTTGTTTTCCACTTGCTGATTATGGGTGCAGGAGAGGGCCAAGGTGAGTGCAAGAAGTACGGTTGTGATATACTTTTTCATGATATTGAATTTTGGTCTAGGCTATGCAATGGATAAATTGGAGTTATGGAGGTGATGGAAATTGCCAAGTTCTATTTTGTATTCCTTCAGACGTTGGCTTATGGTCTCAATATGTGCCAAATCCCACTCCCGTTCCTTGTTTAAACTGGAAAAACAATCGGGGTCATATTTTCCAGGATGAAATACCAGCTCAAAATATTGTCGCTCCTCCAGACCTTTCAACCATGAATCAATGGGTTCGAAATCCTTGATGGAACCATAAAAATATTTTTTGGTGGTAGTGGCCACCCCTGGGAATTTTTCACCATGGTTTCTGAAAGGCAAATTTTTGGAACGGCAATATTCGGCAACGATGGGATGGTATTTAGTATGCAAATGTTCTTTGTGGATGTCCAAGTGACTTGGAGTCGTTGTAAACAGCTTTTCAAACTTTTGCAGCTGTAACTGCACTTGTTCCAAATGCTGGTCGTAGGTGAATTCCACATGCAGCCCAACACTTATGTCCCCAGCCTTTATGAGCTTTTTAAGTCGCTCAACTTGTGATTTTTGGCTGTCAGACACCCGATTGACCATTACGGTTGTGGATGTGATTTTACCTTGATCCAGCAAATCGATGATACAGTCATTATAGATGCGGCTCATTCCAAAATCGTCTGCGTTGATAATCAGTCGGACCATGGGTTGGGTTTAAGCGGTGGCAATTCTTCTTTTGTATTCGGATAGGGCATCGGTCAATCGTTGTTTGGAGGTGGAATCCCCAGGTACATTGTGGGACGGGTGAATGTGGAGTTTGACTCCCCGGTCTGCAAGAATCTCTGCCACCGTGGTCACGGTCATCCAAACTGTCGTTACAAAAGCCATAGTGGAGACAGGTCCAATTTTATCGATATGGTTTTTTAGCGGAACACTGGCATCTTCTGACGGGGCACAGGAATCCACCACCAAATCTGCCAGCTCAAACAAGGTTTTGCCACAGGAGTGTTTGGTGGTCTTGCCCTTGGCCTCGGCAGCAGAACCGAAGACTATGACCTTCATGCCTTTTTCCTTTGCGTCCAGTGCAATGTCGATGTTCACCGCGTTAACCCCAGTATGTGAAAATAGCCACATGGTATCATCGGGATCAAAGTTGTGTCCCTTCATGATTTCCTTACCATACCCTTCCACTCTTTCAAGAAAAATAAACTGATCTACGCCCATTTGTCCGGTGATATTGGTAAAAAAGGTTAGTGGTAGTTCCACTATGGGATGAAATCCGACAAAACCACCAATTCTCGGGTACATTTCCTCAATGGGGAGCGTGGCATGACCGCAGCCAAAAGTATGCACCCATCTTCCTTTTTCTATGGAATCGGCCATGATGTTTGCCGCTTTGGTAATATTTTCCATTTGGGTTTCTTCAATTTTTCCCATCACGTTTCTGGCATTGTCCAGCCACTGCTTTGCTAACATAAAAATGTGTTTTAATTGATTTTGGATTGATATTTATTGTTGGTTATATAAAGTAAGGGGAAGAGCAATACAATGGCCACAATTAGAAAATAGGGGAGTACTGCGGTTCCTTGATATTGCGATACAAGCCCCATGAAATAATTGGCCAAAACATTTCCGATCAGGGCGATTGTGATCACGATGCTAAATGCGGTACCGGACAAATGGGCATATAAGTGCCCGACATAGCCCAGAATTACGGGGAAACCTGCAGCTGCGCCAATACCTAAGGCTATCATCCCCGTGATAAGCAATGAAAATGAGCTTCCAAATAAAATCAATAAGCATCCTATCAAGGCTATGACAAAACCAAGACCCATAACTTTGATGGGTTCATACATACGAAGCACTTTTCCCAATACAATTCGCGTCACGGTTATGGCACCAACAAATGAGGAGAGCACAAACAGGGCTTTGGAAGATATTAGGGCCTTGTTGGATTCCAGATATGTGGTTGCCCAGTTATTGGTGATTCCCTCTATGCCGCTTTGCAGAAACAAGACCAGGCCGAATAAGACCAAAAGGGGATCTCGTAACATCTTCAATCCTTCCTTAATCGGAATGCCATTAGCTTTTGAGGAAATGGGGAATCGCAAAAAAAGAAAAAACAATAGGGGAATGATCAATACTATTCCCAACCAAGCAAAGATGGTTTCAAATGAATACAAGCCATTAAGAGCACCCAAAATAACGGGTGTTCCCAGGGCACCGACCCCAAAGAACACACCTAATAAACTAAGGTTGGCGCTGCGGTTTGTTTTGCTGATTTCTGAGACAATTGCATTGGTGGTCCCATTTAAGATCCCGCCGCCTAGCCCAATGCCAAAAACAGAAATCTGGAGCAGGGGCAGTTTATTGGCAAACACAATGCCTTCCAGGCTCACAAGTACAAGTATGGTTCCAGCTACTAAAATACCCTTATAGGAAAGCCAGTCCACTGCCGGTCCAAAAACCAGGGAGCCTACCAAAATTCCTAAGGGCAAAAGGGTAGGCAGGGAGCCAGTTTCAAGCTCGTTCAAATTAAATTTGGTGGTAATTTCCGGCAGGATGGAACCCAGGGATATCATGACGATGCCAAACACCAACATGCCCATGCAGGCAGCTGTAAAAACATATCCTTTGTTATAGTCGCTATTTGACATTGGTCCCATTTAATGCTGTAAGGGCCAGATAGCCTGCTCCAATTAATCCGGCATCGCCACCCAAGGCCGAAACTTCGAGATTGACCTCTTGGATGGATATCGGTTGTGCCCATTTTTTAGCTTCCAGGTAAATCTGATCCAGAAATTGGGCACCTGGCCCGAAGACACCTCCACCAAATATTATTTTTTCAGGATTGAAGATGCTAACAAGATTTGCAATGGCCATTCCCCAATATAATATTGCCTTATCCATAACTTGGATGGCCAAACCATCCCGCTTTTCAAAGGCATCGAAAACATGATGCGCGGTTAATTCGTTCAAAGGGATCAATTTTAGAATACTTTCTGTATCAGGGTTTGCCTCAAGTAGTTCATGGGCACTTCTTGCAATACCTTCACCAGAAGCATAGTATTCGAAATTTCCACAGGAAGCATACTTATTATGATATGGAGGTTCCAGCTCCATCCAGCCAATAGCTCCAGCAATGCCGCCATTCCCCTGTATGGTTTTCCCATTGGACAATATACCGGCCCCAATTCCTGTTCCAATGGCCATGAAAATGGCATCTGAACAACCTTTGGCCTTGCCTTTCCATGCCTCCCCAAGAATGTAACAGGATCTATCGCTGTCCAATGCAAGTTTAGTGGATGGATTTGGAATCCCTTTTTGGAGCATATCAAATAGGGGAATATGATCCCAATCTGGAATGTTGGGTGCCCAAACTGTTTTGGTGGTTGGGTTGTATATACCTGGTACGCAAGCGCCGATGGCATTTAGCTGATAATTCTCTTCATAGGCTTGGTTGGTTAAAGATTGAACCATTTGAAGAATCAAGTCCACCACTTCAGTGCCCTTTCTTTTGTCCAGTAATTGCGTTTGTTTTTTTAAGATGTCACCATTTGGGCGGAACAATGCCGCTGAGATTTTGGTCCCCCCGATATCTATTCCTATGACAAGATTGGTGCTCATTTAAAACAGGCAATGTATTGGATATAAAAATAACAATAATTGAATATAAAATGCATATTATAATTAAAAACATGCAAAATAAACGCAATTAATGTACGGCCAACACCATGTTGAGAATCCCAACATTTGCAACAGAGTCGTCAACCCATGCAATCAAAGCAGGGGAATGCCTGCTTTTTTAAAGGGCTGTAATTCGGGGTTTACGGCCGACAATTCGGTTATCAAATAACTTATTTGGGAAGGTTTGCAAATATTGTAGGGCTGTCTCAGTCCAAGCTTGTTTGATGTGGCCAGGGAAACAACACGATCAGAGGCCTCAACAATGGCGCGCTTAATGAGGGAAACCTCATAAGAACCTTCGGTTATTCCCTCTTTATGCCCAATACTTCCCGTACCCAAAAAGCACATATCAACATGGATATTGGCGCATTTGTCCACCACTTCATTGCCCAGACTAACCATGGACTTTTTCTCGATTTTACCCCCCAAAAAGATAATCTCAATACCTGGATGTTCCGTGAGTTCCATGGCAATGGGAAGGCAATAGGTGAAAACCGTGGCTTTAAGTTCTTTTGGAATGTTTCTGGCAAAGGCAAGATTTGTGGTCCCATCGCTTATGATCAAGGTCATTCCATCATGCAATAGACTGCAGGCCTTTTTGGCGATAGTGTTTTTTTCCTCTTGATCTTTTACCACATTGTCGTTGTAGTAGTACAACTTTTGAATGGAAGATATAGCGCCCCCATGCACTTTGGAAAGCAAACCTTTTTGCGCCATTTCATTTAAGTCCCTTCGAATGGTATCTTCTGAAACCAAGAGTTTATCCGCCAGGTTTTGTGTGGCCACTTTTCCATCCAGTTGTAGAATTTCAAGAATAATGTCCTGTCTTTTGTCTTTTTGCATTGGGTTGCTTTTGAGAGCTCTAAATTACGATTTTGCTCAAAAAATGAACAAAACATGCAAAATTAGCGGTCAAAAATGCAAAATTGTCGTAAGGTGAGCATGATGATTCATTCAGAATCAATGATTTCCGGATTCTTAGAACCGAGAAACAAAAGGCATTTGGTTACTTCCCGATGCAAAAATTGGAAAAGATATTGCCAAGGAGATCATCGGTGGTAACACTTCCCGTAATTTCTCCTAGATGATAGAGCGCTTGGCGAATATCAATGGCCATAAGATCGCTGGACAATCCCATTTCCATCCCTTCCTTTACTTTTTGGATTTCCTCCAAGGCCTTGAGCAGGGCATCATAATGTCGGCTATTGCTTACAATGGTGGCATCACCACTTAAGGCGCCGGACACTACCAATGAGGACAGTTTTTGCTCCAATTTCGTAATCCCTTCCTTATGTTTGGCAGACAAGAAAATCAAGTTGGGAATCTTTTGATTCAATTGTTCTTTATCATCCTTGGAGAGCAAATCCATTTTATTGCAAATGGGCAAAACTTCCTTGTTCGGGAATTTGTTTTTTATACGTTCCAATTCATCCGTGTCAATATCCAGACCATCAAAAAGGAAAAGGATGAGCTTGGCATTTTCAATTTTGTCAAAGGTTTTTTCAATACCAATCTGTTCCACCACGTCCCTGGTCTCCCGTATTCCAGCCGTATCGATAAATCTAAAATTGATTCCGCCCAGATTGATTTGATCTTCAACAGTATCCCGGGTGGTTCCCGGAATGTTGCTTACAATGGCGCGCTCCTCATTTAGCAGCGCATTAAGCAAGGTGGATTTGCCCACATTCGGCTTCCCAACTATAGCTATGGGAATTCCGTTTTTGATCACGTTGCCAACGGCGAAGGAATCAAGTAATTTTTTTAATACCTCACTGATTCTGTTGAGCAGTTCGTTGAATTGGGTGCGATCAGCAAACTCCACATCTTCTTGGGAAAAATCAAGTTCCAATTCAATTAGGGAGGCGAAATTCAGCAATTCTTCGCGTAGCTGCTGGATTTGATTGCTGAACCCACCGCGCATCTGTTTCATGGCAATATCGTGGGAAGCTTCACTATCGCTAGCTATCAAGTCGGCCACCGCTTCCGCCTGGCTCAGGTCCATTTTAGCATTTAAAAAGGCCCGTAGGGTAAATTCGCCAGGGGTGGCCATTCGGCATCCAGCGTCCAATAAGAGTTGCAAAATCTGCTGTTGGATGTAGGGCGACCCGTGGCAGGAAATTTCCGCCACATTTTCACCAGTGTATGAATTGGGGGCCTTAAAAAGGGACACCAAAACCTTGTCCAGGGGTTTATTCTTTTTGACGATATGCCCCAAGTGAATGGTGTGGGTCTTTTGGTCCGTGAGATTTTTGGCTTTTACAGGTTCAAAATACCTTGCAACCAAAGGAATGGCATCGGGTCCGGAAACACGGATAACCGCTATGGCCCCGGTTCCAGGTGGTGTGGCCATGGCCACGATAGTATCTGTGGTCTGCATACGTTTAAAAATACAAATTCATTTTTTTGCAATAGTTTTGAGGTTGGTTCCATTGTACAGGTTTACCATGCAGCTCAAAAATGTGGATTACCCAAAAACAAATTACCACTCTTGGCGTTAGAAGAATAACCCCAATGTTGTTAGCTATTAAAAAATGGCAAATATCCCCCATTTATCCCAAATAATCCGTAGGAAGGCCTATTGGTTTAAAGATTTTCTAAGTGGAGGTCCCACCCGCCACCATCTCAGGGAGATTCAATACATATTTGAAAATCCAAAACATGATGCGGTACTTGGAAAAATGAAAGAAAATTTAGACCGTATTCTTGACCACGCCGTGGAAACCACCCCTTTTTATAAAGCAATTGCAAAGCATAACGGTCTTATGGATTTCCCGATCATTGACAAGAACACCGTTTTGGACCGATATAAGGATTTTGAGTCGGAGACCTATGCAGACAAAAAGCTCTTTAAGGCATCAAGTAGCGGGTCCACAGGGATTCCGTTTACCGTTAATCAAGATGCAACCAAGCGGTATAGAAATACGGCCGACGTAATTTATTACACCAAAAAGGCCGGGGGGAATATCGGGGATAAACTTTTTTATATAAAACTCTGGGATCACACAAATATCAAAAGTAACTGGGAGAATTACGTACAGCATATCTTCCCGCACAATGTGATGGATACCAAGATCAAGGATATGCAAAAACTGGTTTCCAAGATCGAGGATTATGCGTCGGACAAAACCATTTTGGGGTATCCCTCCTTTTTTGAGGAGTTGTGTGATTATTTGGAACACCATAACATCCACCCGGATGTTTCCAAGGTAAATTGTGTTATCTCCATGGCGGAAGCCCTAAAGGAACATGAACGAAAACGGATGGCAACCTATTTTAATGCACCGGTGTTTGAAAGGTACTCCAATCAGGAAAATGGGATTTTGGCACAACAAACCGCCGACAGTAATGGCACTTATCTTTTAAATTGGGCGAGTTACCATATTGAGGTTTTGGAATTGGATTCCGATAGGCATGTTAAAAGCGGTGAATTGGGAAGAATTGTGGTCACCGACCTGTTTAATTACGCTATGCCCATGATTAGATATGATACTGGGGATATGGCCATCTATGAGGAATCTGAAGAAGGCCATCCGTATTTGTCCAAAATATATGGGCGCAGGATGGATACCATTTACAATACCAAAGGGGACATTGTATCTCCATTTATATTTTATATGGTGTTGGACTTTTCCAAGATCAGGCAGTTTCAGTTCATCCAAACCAACAAAACGGAGTATGCCTTTAAGCTTAATGGAAACCCCAAGGATGTGCAGGAGGATGAAATTGTGGAGTACTTTAAATCCTATTTAGGACAGGATGCCCAGATTAGGTTTAAGTATGTTGATGAAATTCCGCTATTGTCTTCTGGAAAAAGAAAGAAAATCGTAAACGAGTTTTTGGCCAACGCATAAAAAATGGGCAAACTATTGTTTGCCCATTTATACCTTCTAATCTACTTGTAGATTAATAGCTGGAAGAACACTTGAATTTCTTTCTTCCGTAGTGTTTTTTCCATTTTTTGTAACGCCACTTGTAGCATCTTCCGTAACCAAATCTTGATTTGCAACGCTTTACCTCACGTTCACATTTCAACTGATAAGGGATGAAAACACTTTGCAAGTTGTTCTTAGGAATCAGTACAACTGCTAGGGCATCACCATCACCGGGCTCGAATCCTTCTCCTTGAGCCATGGCCATATCAACAATTTCCTGTCCCTTGGCCCTGCTCCAATCGTCTCCCAAATAAGCACAACTTTGGCAATTTCTGTCGTCAATAAGTTCCCAAACGGCCCATTGTACATCCCCGAAGGTATAGGGTCCGCCACTTTGGCTTTCAGTACCAATAAAGTTTTGGTTTAACACCCAGTTTACCAAATCAAAGTTTTCTGGATGCTCAAATTTTCCATCGGGCAAGGTTTCGTAGCTAGAATATACATCTGCTTCAAAACATTGGTTCGGTCCCAAGGAAAGGTCCACGTCCACACACCATGCACCGTAATCGCCGGCAAGTTCAGTGTCGCTAATGGTTAGGTCAAAATAACTGTTGTCCGCATCCGCACCTTTGGCAGTGGTACAGGCGTTAAGGGTAGCAGGAAGATCTGGAACACTGGTAATTTCACAATTAGAGTACCTTTTCTTCTTCTTTTTCCACCATTTGTAACGATAACTGTGGTTTACCGCTTCAATGGAGTCTTCAACATCCGTAACTTCTTCTGTTTCACAACTGTAGAAGGAAACAGCAAAAGCAAATAATAATACATAAAATTTTTTCATATGCGCTGATTTTGTTTATGGCTTTTAACAAAGTACTAACATCTTAATTACCAGATTGTAATGCTTGCGTTGAACGGGCCAAAAATCAGATGAGTATCTAAATAACACTTGTAGATTTAGGTAAAATCTTACAAAAACGTATAAAATCAATGCGGTTAACCACTAAAAACATTCATTTAAAACATTGATAAACAGTTTGTTATACAAATGATTGGGGATAAATATCCATGAAAGAACAGGAATTATCGATATACTGCCCAAAGGAACCAAAAATCGCAGACTATTGTAACTTTTTTGAATTTTGGAATACCTATATGGTACATCAATAAAATCAATCAAAAATGGTAGTCATTAATCAAAACGTAGTACGAAAAGACAATACGCTATTGTGCGTAACACATCTAAGCCAATTGTTGCATTATGTAACAGGGTTTGGAGGATTTATTGTTCCTCTTGCCATTTGGTTGGGTTCAAGAAAGTCCGTGGAAGGAATGAACGAGCATGGGAAGGCCATTATTAACCTACAATTGAGCTTATTGCTTTACATTATAGTAAGCATACCGGCCATTCTTTTGGTAGGACTTGGCTTATTGGGATTGTTGGGAGTGGCCATCTTGGGATTTGTATTACCCATTGTAAATGCAGTTAAGGCTTCCAATGGGGAATCTCCTTCCTATTTTTTGACCATCCCATTCATATAAATAAAAAAAGCTGGTTTAATACCAGCTTTTATCTTTTAGTCGTTGTTTTTTAATTATTCAGCATCACGGGCATGACCAGCATGGTAACATGCTCTCCTTCGTCCAATCCGTCTACTGGAGTAAGGATACCGGCCCGGTTGGGCAAGCTCATCTCCAAGGAAACATCATCGGAATTGAGATTGGTGAGCATCTCCAACAGGAACCTGGAGTTGAAACCAATTTGCATATCGTCACCTTGGTAGGAGCAGGACAAGCGCTCTTCAGCTTTGTTGCTATAGTCCACATCCTCTGCAGAAATATTGAGTTCCGCTCCGGCAATTTTTAAGCGAATCTGATGGGTGGTCTTATTGGAAAAAATGGAAACCCTCCGAACCGAACTCAAAAACTGGTTTCTGGAAATGGACAGTTTGTTCGGGTTCTCTTTGGGAATCACCGCTTCATAGTTGGGATATTTGCCATCAATAAGTCGGCATATCAATTCCGAGTTGTCGAAAATGAACTTGGCATTGCTGTCATTATATTCTATGGTCACTTCGGATTCCGATCCGGCCAATATGCCCTTCAAAAGGTTCAAGGGTTTTTTCGGCATGATGAATTCGGCTACTTGTGAAGCGGTCACATCATTCCGTTGGTATTTGACCAGTTTATGGGCATCCGTGGCAACGAAAGTCAGGTTTTCGGTTGAAAACTGAAAAAACACCCCGCTCATCACAGGTCTTAGGTCATCGTTACCCGCGGCAAAAATTGTTTTGTTGATGGCCGTTGCCAAAATATCCCCCAACAGGGTAGTGGAACTTGGGTTGGAAACTTCAACGGCCTTGGGAAACTCGGCCCCATCAGCATAGGCCAGGGCATATTTACCATGGTTGGAGCTTATTTCAACCGTATTATTGTCCTCCACAACAAAGGTCAATGGCTGCTCCGGAAAGGTCTTTAGGGTATCCAACAACAAACGCGCAGGGACCGCAATGGCACCCTCTGAATCCGAATCCACTTCCAAAACGGAGCTCATGGTGGTTTCAAGGTCAGAAGCCGAAACGGTCAGTTGGTTCTGCTTCAAGTCGAACAGAAAGTTGTCCAAAATGGGTAAAGTGTTACTATTGTTGATAACACCGCCCAAAACTTGCAATTGCTTCAACAAATATGTGCTGGATACGATAAACTTCATTCAAGAAATTCTTTAAACATTGAAACTGCCCGGCCGTAAACCTAAGAACAGTCTATCAAACTCGATAAAAACAAATATATCTTAAAAGGATTTAGCAAAGAAACAAATTTATCAACACTTATAGACCGAATTTCCGCTTTCTATAAAGGCCAAACACAATCCCCAGTAATAGAGTGATAAGCACAGGGATCACAATGTTTATAATTTGCCATTTTCCGCTTTGTTGCGCCACTTTTTCAACATCCAAAAGAGGAATGCTTACCCGTTTGTTTCTAATGTTGATGAGCCCAGTATCATCTAGTAAATAGTTGATGCAGTTTACCAAAAATTCCTTGTTGCCATATGAACTGTTGGTCCATTTATCATAACCCAGTTCCAAGGGGAGGCCATTTCTGAGTTGGTTTTTGATCAGGTCGCCGTCCGAGATGACGATCATTTTGTTTTCTGGTCCTTCTTCTGTTACATTTCGCAACTCCAATGGTTTTACCCGATTCTTGAAGACGGAGACAAAATTACCTTCCACCAATACGGCCAAGGGTTGACCTCCGTTGTTGTAACTTTCCCTATCGGGAGGATTGTTCAATAGGTCAAATCCAACTTGCCTGGGGGTAGCATCTACCTTGGATAGGGGAGAGCTGCGAAGCAAAACCGTATGTTGGTAGTCATTCTCCAAGACTTCCATGGCATTTGTAAACTGATAACGCACTGCTTCAATATTGGTATTGATGGGATGGGAGTTTTGTGAAAATACCATGGGATTGTAATACCAGGGAACCGGATTGTACTGGGAGTCATTTCCATCTCCCGAAGCAAGCACAATCTGCGTAAAGTACATATCGTTAACCAACACCGGGTTGATTCGTACTCCATATTTGAAGAAAAAATCTTTGAGGTTCAACTCCCGGGGCAATGCCAAGGCGGTTCCATTGCCACTAAAAATGCTATCCAGTTCAATGGCAACCTGGTCTATAAGCCAAATGGATTTACCTCCGTTGACCACAAATTGGTCCAGGACATATTTTTCTTCATCGGTAAAGGCTTCCGTAGGCTTGGCGATCAATGCCAAATCGAAATTCCTTAATTGGTCCAACAAGTTCTGTGGGTTGGAGGCCACTGAATCCATGGTAATGGCCCCTATATTATAATAGCCCCGGATGGTTGTGAGGTAATCCGCCAAATAACGGTCGTCCATTTCCCCATTGCCCTTGATGACCGCCACACGTTTTTTTTCCGTTATGGAAAGCTTGGTAAACGCATCCGCAAAAGCGTATTCCAACTGCTGCACCGAATTGTTGATGCGGTCTTCCATGGACGAGCCCAGTTTGTTCTTTAACAGCGGCACTTTGACCGTTTGGTTCTGATGGTTGACCATGGCCCATGGGAAGATCAGTTCCTGGGAGACTTTCCCGTTTTCCTCCACGGTTATATTGGCGGGCGTAAGGCCAATACGTTGCAGGTCGGCAATGGTTTGTTGGGTTTGGGTCTCATCCTCTAGCGGGTTTACAAGATTGAACTTGATATTTGGGTTTTGTGACCCAAAGGTTTCCAAAAGCGTTATGGTCTCCGTTTTAAGTTTTGAAAACTCTGGAGGAATATCGCCATCCAATAAAACATCCACAATTACAGGCGTTTCAAATCTCTGGATGGTTTCCCGGGTGGGTTCACCCAAGGTGTACCTTTGGTCCTCCGTAAGGTCGAATCTTGTATACAGATAACCGGCGATGAGGTTCACCAAAACGATTGCTGCCAACGCCAACACATACCTAGAAAATGGCTTTCCTTTCATTTGTACAGGTGTTTAAGACGTTGTTGGGTGAGGTACAGAAACAGTACCGACACGGATGCGAAGTACACCAGGTCACGGGTGTCCAGAACACCTCTGGCAATACCATCAAAATGGGCTTTGCCCCCAAGTCCCTTAATGTATTGTATGGTTGCTCCGGACTGCACTATGGATGATAGGCTGTCAAACCCGGCAAAAAATACAAAGCAGAGCAGCACCCCTATTATAAAGGAGATGATTTGATTGTCGGACAGGGTTGAGGTGAATAGTCCTATGGCCGTATATGCGGCAATCAGAAAAAGCAGTCCAAAATAGGAACCCATCATAATTCCTAAATCATAGTTGCCAGGGACCATCCCTAAACTGGAAATAGCCCAAACGTAAACCAGGGTGGGCAAAATGGCAATGAAACATAGAAAAAAGGCGCCAAAATATTTGCCAAGGACCAAATTCCAAACCGATACAGGTTTTATCAGTAGGAGTTCCAAAGTACCCGTTCGTCGTTCTTCGGAAAAACTCTTCATGGTAATGGCAGGAACCAAAAAGATAAAGATCCAGGGCGTGAGCAAAAAGAAGGGGGCCAAATCCGCAAATCCATAGTCGAAAATGTTGTATTCCCCTTTAAATACCCATAGAAAAAGACCCGTGAGCAGCAAGAATAGGCCAACGATCAAATACCCTATTGTGGAGGTAAAAAATGATCGGACTTCTCTTTTGAATATAGCTAGCACGTTTTATTGGTTACAATTATCAATTAACAGTTATCAATTTTCCATCTTCCATTCTCCATCTTCCATTCTCCATTCTCCATTTTCCATTTTCCATTCCCAATTAACCCCTGATCTCATTCACGCTCCAAGCCTCTGGTTTGTCAGCAAAAAGCGCTTTCGTTTCGGCCCAGACATTTTTGAAAAACTCTGATTTTCTATAGTTTTCCAAGTCGGTTTCCCTTTTCCAATGACTATAGGTAAAAAATACACAGGGGTCTGTCATATCTTGATAACCTATTACCAATTCACAACCTTCAAATTCCAGAATTTTGGGTTTGGAAGCCTCAAAAATTCGCCCAAAACTAGGAATATTTTCGGGTTTGAAGGTGAGTTTAACAATACGTACCAACATTTACAAAAAGTTTATGGTTACCGTGTCCCTATAATTTAGACCGAGTAGGGAAGAAGCTCCTCCCACACTTTTTAGGTCGCTCTTATAAATGGCCAGCTCCACATATCCAGCAGAATTGAAGAGTGCCAATGCATCACCAGGACCTTTTCGCTGTGCCCGTTCCAAATTAAAATTGACAATGCCGTTATAACTGTTGTGGATGGTTTTGATCTTGTTGGTTCGGGCAATGATTTCAAACTCCCGCCCATTCCGGTAGGCCTCAAACAAACTTTGTTGAATGTTGGTGATCACATTGCCGTAATTATCTATGTAGATCACATTGCCCACAATACTTTTACCGTCATTGGCTATCCTGGGTTCAAATTCCCGGAGTTCCTTCAGTCCGTCAAAAGGCTTGCCTATCACCTCTAACATTCCTCCGCGGGCCATATGACATGCTACTTCCACAAAAACACTGAGCACGGGGAAAGAACTTGGATTCAGGTTGGGAATGTCAATTTCCATTACTTTATCCGGTTTTGTTTCCGTGGTAATCAAGGAAATAACGCCATTGTTGGCACTAACGATGAATTGATCTTCAACCTGCACCACAATATGCTGGTTTTCTGGGGAAAGTTCAGAATCCACTCCCACAATGTGAACCGTTCCTGGGGGAAAAGACCGGTAGGCATTTTTTAGGATATAAGCACATTCCTGAATATTGAAAGGGCTTATGGCATGGGAAATATCAACAACATCGACCTCCGGAAGATTTTTTAGGATAGTCCCTTTGATGGCACCTACAAAGTGGTCTTTATGTCCAAAATCTGTAGTTAAGGTTATGATTGCCATGCAATACTGTTGATATGTTTTTCGGTGCTCAAATTGATTTTTGGTTAAGTTTGTGGGGTAAAATTAAGTAAAAAAGAAAGAACAAATTTTCTTCAAATAACCTTAAAACGGCCTATATTTTTTGAACGAACTGATAATTGAACTGACGGAGATAAGCCCACAGGATTTTTTTGGGCAGCAGAATGAGAATATTGAACTTTTAAAGAAGTATTTCCCAAAACTTAAGATCGTAGCCCGTGGCAGCAAGATAAAGGTATATGGAGACGAAGAACTCCTGGAGGAGTTCGATAAGCGTTTTGATATGCTCACCTCACATTTCGCCAAGTATAACAAGCTGGATGAAAATATGATTGAACGGGTCCTGACCAGCAATGGCCAGGAAGAACTTTCGTCCTCAAAAAGCAGTGGGGAAGTTCTGGTACACGGAGTGAGTGGACGCCTGATCAAAGCCCAGACGGTAAATCAGCGGAAGTTGGTGGATGCCTGTAAAAAGGACGATATGGTATTTGCCATAGGACCTGCAGGAACAGGAAAAACCTATACCGGGGTGGCCTTGGCAGTTAAGGCACTAAAGGAAAAACAGGTACGACGGATCATTCTCACCAGACCAGCCGTGGAGGCAGGGGAAAATCTTGGTTTTTTGCCAGGTGACCTCAAAGAAAAACTGGATCCATACATGCAACCCCTATATGATGCCCTTAGGGATATGATTCCGGCAGAAAAATTGGAAAAGTACATTGAGGATGGAACCATCCAGATTGCTCCTATGGCTTTTATGCGCGGGCGTACCCTGGACAACGCCTTTGTGATTTTGGATGAGGCCCAGAACACTACCCACGCACAAATGAAGATGTTCCTTACCAGAATGGGTAAAAATGCCAAGTTTCTGCTTACCGGCGACCCAGGGCAGATAGATCTTCCCCGTAGGGTGATTTCTGGACTCAAGGAAGCCCTATTGATCCTTAAGAACGTGGACGGAATCAGCATAATTTATCTGGATGATAAAGATGTGATTCGCCATAAACTGGTTAAAAAGGTCATTGACGCTTATAAAAATATTGAGCACCAAAACTAAACCACAGATGTCGAACACCCTTATGGACACCAACTTTAGGTTTCCAGGACAAAAAGCGGTATATAAAGGAAAGGTGAGGGAGGTCTACACCTTGGAAAATGATATCCTAGTAATGATTGCCACAGATAGACTATCAGCCTTTGACGTGGTAATGCCAAAAGGAATTCCGTACAAAGGACAAATCCTGAATCAGATTGCCACCAAGATGATGAAGGCCACGGAGGACATTGTACCCAACTGGCTCATGGAAACCCCGGACCCCAATGTGGCCGTGGGTAAGGCATGTGATCCATTTAAGGTGGAAATGGTCATAAGAGGATATCTTTCTGGGCATGCGGCAAGGGAATATAAGGCAGGAAAACGAATATTATGTGGAGTTCCCATGCCCGAGGGTATGAAGGAGAACGATAAGTTCCCGGAACCTATAATCACCCCGGCCACCAAGGCAGAACAAGGGGACCACGATGAGGATATCTCGAGGGAAGAAATCTTGGAACGAGGAATTGTGTCCCCGGAAGATTACGGGATATTGGAACAATATACCAAAGCACTTTTTCAGCGGGGTACCGAATTGGCCGCCCAGCGAGGATTGATCTTGGTGGACACCAAATATGAATTTGGAAAAACCAAGGAGGGTGAAATCGTACTGATTGATGAAATCCATACCCCGGACTCTTCGCGTTATTTTTATGCGGAAGGTTATGCAGAACTTCAGGCCAAAGGGGAACCACAAAAACAATTGTCCAAGGAATTTGTTCGTCAGTGGTTGATCGCCAATGGCTTTCAAGGCTTGGAAGGGCAGGTGCTTCCGGAAATGGGTGATGGTTACATCGAATCTGTTTCCGAAAGATATATTGAATTGTATGAAAGCATTACAGGTGAGACTTTTGAAAGAGCTGATGTTTCGGACATACAAGAACGTATAGGGACCAACGTTTCAGCATATTTGGCAACCTTAAGCTGATTTATCAAAATAGCCATACTTTTTGTGAGTACTTCCCATATTAACAAGGTAGTTTTTTGAGATTTCATATATTTCAAGAATAAACCAACCTTGTTAAATGGACACTTCACAACGCAAAAAATACTGGAAGGAAAACCTCCGGTACCTTACCATTCTCTTATGTATCTGGTTTCTGGTCTCCTATGGCTTTGGAATTCTTTTGGTGGATGAATTGAACACCATCCGTCTTGGAGGCTTCAAACTGGGCTTTTGGTTCGCCCAGCAAGGTTCCATTTATGTTTTTGTCATTCTCATTTTCATATACGTCCGCTTAATGAACAAGTTGGATAAAAAATACGGGGTAAACTAATAGGCTATGGGAATACAGACTTGGACTTTTATTATCGTTGGACTCACTTTTGCGCTATATATAGGAATTGCCATTTGGTCCCGGGCCGGTTCTACCAAGGAATTTTATGTGGCCGGTGGCGGGGTATCTCCCTTGGCCAATGGATTGGCAACTGCTGCCGATTGGATGTCCGCTGCATCATTTTTGGGCATGGCGGGCCTTATTGCCTTTTCTGGCTATGATGGTTCCGTATACCTAATGGGCTGGACGGGCGGCTATGTGTTATTGGCTTTGTTGTTGGCTCCCTATCTCAGAAAGTTTGGAAAGTTTACCGTACCGGATTTCATCGGTGACCGATATTACAGCAATGTGGCACGTACCGTGGCGGTAATTGCTGCTTTGTTTGTGTCCTTTACCTATGTTGCCGGTCAAATGCGCGGCGTAGGGGTGGTGTTTTCCAGATTTTTGGATGTAGAGGTCAATACCGGGGTATATATAGGGATGACCGTGGTACTTTTTTATGCCTTTTTGGGAGGAATGAAGGGAATCACCTATACCCAGGTGGCCCAGTATTGCGTGTTGATATTTGCCTTTATGGTACCGGCTATTTTCATCTCGATCATGGCAACTGGAAATCCAATTCCACAAATTGGACTGGGCTCTGCCGGTGAAGATGGTGTATATCTTTTGGACAAGCTGGATGGATTGATGACCGACTTGGGCTTTACGGCCTATACGGATGGTACTAAATCGATGACCGATGTTTTCTTTATTACGGCGGCACTTATGCTTGGTACGGCCGGACTGCCCCATGTGATCATTCGGTTTTTTACAGTACCCAAGGTAAAAGATGCTAGAAAATCGGCAGGTTATGCCCTCTTGTTTATTGCAATTTTGTACACCACTGCTCCCGCTATTGCTGTTTTTGCGCGAACCAATTTGATGGAGACCGTGGAAGACACTCCTTATACCGAAATCCCATCTTGGTTTACCAAATGGGAAGACACTGGCCTCATTGCCTGGACCGATAAAAATGGCGATGGTAAGATCCAGTATTTACCTGGAGCCGCTATAGATGGCAAAAAGCCGCTTTTTGTGGAAGAGCGCGGAGCCTCTGGGCAACGGATGATTTCCAATGCCAGTGTGGGAAATTCCAATGAGCTTTATGTAGATCGCGACATTACCGTATTGGCCAATCCTGAAATAGCCGAACTACCCAATTGGATCATTGCCTTGGTGGCCGCGGGAGGTTTGGCAGCTGCACTTTCCACTGCAGCGGGACTCTTGCTTGTAATTTCCACCTCTATTTCCCATGATTTGATTAAAAAACAATTTGCCAAAGACATTTCGGATAAAAAAGAATTGCTTATTGCCCGACTTTCTGCGGTATTGGCGGTGATAGTGGCTGGGTACTTTGGAATCAACCCTCCAGGTTTTGTGGCCTCGGTGGTGGCCCTGGCTTTTGGATTGGCGGCCTCATCATTTTTCCCTGCCATTGTAATGGGAATTTTTAGCAAAAGAATGAACCGAGAAGGGGCCATTTCCGGAATGGTGGCCGGACTTGGAATCACCACTTATTACATAGCCCGTTTTAAATTGGGATGGATTGGGAACCCGGAGACCAGTGGCATGGAAAACTGGTGGTTCGGTATTTCACCTGAAGGATTTGGAACCTTGGGCATGTTCGTCAATTTTGCAGTGGCCATTTTAGTGTCAAGATTCACTTCCCCACCGCCTGAAGCTGTACAGCAAATTGTGGAGGATATCCGGATTCCGAGTGGGGCGGGGGAGGCCCTAGATCATTAATCAATTGTGATTCAACCTCAAAAAGTGATAATGACCATTTAAAATGCAAGTCGTTCGTCGATGGTTAAACGTAGTCCAAAGTTGCCTGTTCAACCTAGGTCGATAAAATCCCGATTGAAAGTGCGACGCCATCTTTTTTAGTATTTTTAAAGTTCCGAATTAACTAAACCACACACATGAGTAATTACCACATCAAACATTTGGAAGAGTATTTCCAGGTGTACAGAAAATCCGTCCGTAACCCAGAGGAATTTTGGGAAGAAGTTGCAGAAGAACACTTTGTTTGGCGCAAAAAATGGGATTCCGTACTGGATTGGGATTTTTCCAAACCGGAAATCAAATGGTTTGATGGGGCGCAACTCAATATTACCGAAAACTGCATTGACCGCCACTTGCATATCCGCGGCGAAAAGACTGCAATACTCTTTGAACCCAATGATCCAAAAGAGGAAGCCCAGCATATTACCTATACCGAACTTCATGAACGCGTGTGCCGCTTTGCCAATGTGTTGAAAGACCATGGTATCAAAAAAGGGGATAGGGTGGTTATTTATTTGCCCATGATTCCGGAATTGGCTATTTCCGTTTTGGCCTGCGCCCGGATTGGGGCCGTACATTCTGTGGTGTTTGCAGGATTTTCATCCACGGCACTCTCTACCAGGATCAACGACTGTGATGCAAAAATGGTTTTGACCTCGGATGGATCATATCGTGGTGGAAAGACCATCGACCTAAAAGGGATTGTGGACGAGGCACTAGAGCAAAGCCCCGGTGTTAAAACAGTTTTGGTGGCCCAACGTACAGGAGCCAAGGTTCACATGGAGAAAGGACGTGATCACTGGTTGCAACCCTTATTGGACAAAGCCTATTCGGACTGTTCCCCTGAAGTAATGGAAGCTGAAGATCCATTGTTCATATTGTATACTTCCGGTTCCACTGGAAAACCCAAAGGGATGATGCACACCACCGCGGGATATATGGTGTATACCGCCTTTACCTTTAAAAATGTGTTCCAGTACAGGGAAGAGGATGTGTACTGGTGTACAGCAGACGTTGGGTGGATCACAGGTCATTCATATATTGTATATGGACCACTGGCCAATGGCGCCACAACCGTTATGTTCGAGGGAGTGCCTTCCTATCCGGATTTTGGAAGATTCTGGGAAATCGTTCAAAAACACAAAGTAACCCAATTCTACACGGCACCTACGGCCATTAGGGCCCTGGCCAAGGAGAATTTGGATTTTGTGGACCAATATGACCTTTCCAGCTTGAAGGTATTGGGAACCGTAGGAGAACCCATCAACGAAGAAGCTTGGCACTGGTACAATGACCATGTAGGAGAAAAAAAATGTCCCATAGTGGATACCTGGTGGCAGACTGAAACAGGTGGAATTTTGATTTCACCCATCCCGTTTTCCACACCTACCAAACCCACCTATGCCACCTTGCCCATGCCAGGGGTACAGCCTGCGCTTATGGATGAGAACGGAAAGGAAATAAAAGGGAACCAGGTGGATGGACGACTTTGTATCAAATTTCCATGGCCTTCCATTGCAAGAACTATTTGGGGGAACCATCAACGCTACAAGGAGACATATTTTTCGGCCTTTGAGGGCAAATATTTTACAGGAGATGGGGCCTTGCGTGATGAGGTTGGATACTATAGGATAACAGGTAGGGTAGATGATGTCATCATTGTTTCTGGACATAATCTGGGAACAGCACCCATAGAAGATGCCATCAACGAACACCCGGCAGTGGCAGAGTCGGCTATTGTAGGATTCCCACATGATATCAAAGGAAATGCCTTGTACGGCTATGTTATTTTAAAGGAAACCGGGGAATCTAGGGATAGGGATAACCTAAAGAAAGAAATCAACCAGGTGATCACCGAACATATAGGACCCATTGCCAAATTGGATAAAATCCAATTTGTACCCGGCTTGCCGAAAACCCGTAGCGGTAAGATCATGAGACGTATCTTACGTAAAATAGCGTCAAAAGATACTGGTAACCTCGGTGACATTTCAACCTTGTTGAATCCAGAGGTGGTTGAAAAAATAATGGAAAACGCCCTATAGACAAATTGAGGTCATTATAGATTGGGCTGCCCATTTCAGATAAACTGTTGCACCCAGTGCACAAACAAATCCGGTTGATGTGATACGATTTACTGTTCCCAGCACTTTGATGATTCTTTTATTGGCTGCCTGCGTTGTGCAGGCCCAGGAAGCTGTACTTCATTTGGATTTTGAAACCTCGGAATGGGAAGTTAAGCCCATAGCCAAAGAAGATGCTGTTTATGGCGCAGATGTGTTGCAATCCCAATACGCCGAAGGGATATCTGGGCGGGCTTTGGATCTCTCTGCCAATGCTTCGTTGCGAAGACCGGTAAAACTTGAAAAAGGTGATTTGTTTCCATTTACCAGCACACAATCATTTTCGGTTCAAATTTGGATGAAGACTTTGCCCCATGCAAAAATGGGCCCTCCCATTGCAGGAAATAAAAAGGCCAACGATTTTGCCACTGCGGGCTGGCAGGTATATACCCAATCAAATGGGGCTTGGGCTTTACACCTAAATGATGGTCAGGGCCAATATTCATATCGACCCACACCGCAAAGACAACGGATAAATGACGGGAATTGGCATCAAATCGTTTTTACGGTTGACCGGGCCAAAGATGAAGTGTGGATGTATCTGGACGGGAGGAATGTGGCCATTTACAATACCCCGGACCTCGGTGGATTGGAAACGGAATTTGCCACCATCATTGGCGGGTCTGACGAAAAGTGGGAATATGGTTCCTATGCCCAGTGGAACGCATTCAACGGGTTTGTGGACGAAGTCAAAATATGGAATAGGGTACTATCATCCCAAGAAGTACATGGGTTATATGCGCCTTACTTTTCCGAAAAGAAAGTTCCCGACTCGGTTATCAAGCCACAACATATAAAGGTGTTATCCTGGAATATTTGGCATGGTGGTCACCGTTATGGCGAGGTGGTTGGCGTGGAACGGGTCATCGAAACCATCAAGTCCACCAACGCGGACATTATTGGCTTGGTGGAGACCTACGGGTCTGGTGAAATCATCGCTGATGCATTGGGGTATCATTTCTATTTGATAAGTTCCAATTTATCCATCATGAGCAAGTATCCCATAAAGGAAACTATAAAGGCCTTTAAACCCTTTAATTTTGGAGGGGCCAAACTGGAGATGGGAGAGGGGAAAGAACTTATCTTTTTTGATACATGGTTGCATTATCTTCCAGATTATGGCGAAGGTGTCATTAAGGGAAACAAGACGAACCAGCAGCTGATTAACGAGGAAGGAACCACCCGTCATGCCGAAATAAAGGCGATTCTAAAAGAAATATCACCATACCTAAAGAATTCAGAAAAAGTACCACTGCTCATGGCTGGGGATTTTAATGTGGGGTCACATTTGGACTGGACCAAGCAAACGGTTGGGATTCATCATGACAAAGTCATAAAATGGCCTGTAAGTTTGGAAATGACCAGTTCCGGATTCACCGATAGCTTTCGTGAACTTCATATAGATCCTTTGCTCGACCCAGGGTTTACATGGACCCCAAGGGCAGCTACCTCCTCAGATAAATATGGACTCAGGGATAGAATAGATTACATCTACTACATAGGCAAAGATTTAAAAGCCATTGAGTCCAGGGTGTTGGATTACCATCCCATTATGTTCCCATCCGATCATGCGGGTGTACTTACCTTGTTCCGACTGGATTAGGGTTTGTATTTTATCTTGTTGTAAGGATTGTTGGGTCTATGCTGACCAACTATCGAAAACTGACATATCATGAAAAACATCATTTCTTGGGTTTTGCGCTTGACTGCGGCCATAATTTTACTACAAACCCTATTTTTTAAATTCACCGGAGCCCCTGAAAGTATCTACATTTTTGAACAGGTGGGGATGGAACCTTGGGGAAGATACGGTAGTGGAATCACTGAGTTGATTGCCAGTATTTTGATTTTATGGCCCAGAACCGTAGGTCTTGGGGCACTTATGGGTGTTGGGGTAATATCCGGTGCTATTTTCTTCCATTTAACCAGTCTGGGAATAGAAGTACAGGGAGATGGCGGTCTATTGTTCTACCTGGCCGTGGTGGTTTTTGTCAGCTGTGCGCTATTGTTAATCATGTATTGGAGTCAATTGAAAGCATTCTTGATATCTGTTTCTGGGGGAAAATAGCTGTGGGTTAACTAGCATCGAAGCTATGAATCAATATGCGCCCCGGTTGATAAGAAAACGCACTCAAATAGATATTTTGTCTTTGGGAAACAAGGAACATGATGATGAATTCCTTCCTAAAGGATAAACTACTTCAAAATCCTTTATCTTTATTAGACAGGTACTCCAAGTACTTGGCTATGGAAATGAAAAAATTGGTAAGGGTTTTATTGGTTTTAGCTTTTCTCCCAATGGTACAGATCGGGAGCGGTCAGGAAGTTCAACATTCAGGACTTGATAAGAACTCGGTCTGGTCCGAACCACTTGAATCCTTGAGCCTCCACAATGCACAGCATCCCATTGAGAAAGTCTATTTGCACTTGGATAAGACAATAGTGTCCGCAGCTGAAAATATTTGGTTCAGTGCCTATGTGGTCCTTGGCGCTGAACATTATTATTCAACAGCCAGCAAGGTACTTCATGTAGATTTGATCGGTCCCAAGAATGAAATCATCCTTTCCAACACCTTTAAACTGGAAACGGGTAGGGGACAAGGTTCCATTGCAATACCAAAGAATTTACCTCAGGGCAAATATCAACTCAGGGCCTACACCCAATGGATGCGAAACTTTGATCAGGACTTTTTCTTTAAGACCACCATCAGCGTATTGGGAAAACCTTCATCATCCTCTAAGTTGGCTCATACAGACCAAAAGATGGATTTGCAGTTTTTTCCCGAGGGCGGGCATTTGGTAAATGGACTTAATAGCAAGGTGGCGTTCAGGGCCGTTGGGCCGGACGGAAAGGAGAAAGATGTACAGGGCATTGTGAAAGATTCCAATGGACAGGTTATGGCCCGGCTAGATACGATTTCCCGGGGTTCAGGAATTTTCTATTTACGACCAAATTCGAGCGAGACCTACACGGCATTCTTGGAAGATGGGACTTCGTACCAGTTGCCTAAAGTGCATCCTGAAGGTTATAACCTTTCCATCGGAAGAATGGATCCGGATAAGATGGCTGTTCAGATAAGTGCAACAGAACGCTTTGTGAATCGCCCGTTTTATGTACTCGGCTTAATGCGGGGGAAACGTTACTTTCAAAAAGAACTGGAATTTGACGGCAAGTCAACCCTCACAATTGATATCCCCACCTCAGAAATTCCGAGCGGGATATTGACACTTACTTTGTTTGACGAGCAATGGAACGCCCATTGTGAACGCCTTGTGTTTTTGAACAATCTGGAGTATTTGAGCATCGACGCCAATTTACAAACCCCCGAGTTGGAGAAGCGCGGGGAAGTGATTCTCGACATTGAAATTACCGATCTATTTGGTGATCCGGTGTCATCAGAGTTCTCTATAGCCGTTACGGATGCCGATCAATTGACCAAAGACACTTTTGCACCCAACATGCTTACGCATTTGTTGTTGCAATCCGATTTACGGGGGAACATTAGCCGCCCAGCGGACTTGTTTAAGGATTTGGACAGGACCACAATATACGAACTGGACTTGGTGATGCTTACCCATGGCTGGCGGGCGTACAACTGGCAGCAAATATGGGAACGACAGATTCCAGAACGGAAGTTTTCCTTTTCCCAGGGAATGGAACTTGAGGGCATTGCTTATGGGAAAAATAAGAGTTTACTTAGGAATACCAATTTTAGGGTAATTGCAAAAACAGATACCGAATTGGCGGAGTATTCCTTTGTTACGGATAATTTTGGGAGGTTTACCCTAAGGGATTTTAATCTGGCCGGGGAGGTGGATTTGGTCTTCAATGCGTACAACGCAAAGAACAAACTTCAATACGCTAAAGTGTCACTAAAGGAAAAGGAGGTCCAATTACCAGAACCTAATTTTCAATGGGTTGAAATAAGGGAATCCGAACCCAAAGCGTCCTATGTGGAGTTTGCTTCCCTGAGAAGACGGACAGATTCCATATTTACCTTGGAAGGGATTATAAACTTGGAAAATGTTGATGTTTCTTCCAACAAAATCCAACAGAGAAAACGGGAAACTCCGTCAAACTATGGCATTGAACCGGATAAAGTAGTCTATGCGGACGATTTCCCATCTTCCTTAAATCTCATTGATTTAATCAACAGAATGCCCAATATCAATTTTTCCCGTCCTTCCATTTCGGAGGTCAGGGGTGGCCCGTTATGGATCGTGGACGGATTTCCCATGCAACGTTTTGGACTTAGGGATTCCATTCCAGGGGGAAATATCCAAGAAATTGTTGGCGGTGTGCCCCGGGCCATTGGCCATATTGATGTGCAGTCTGTGGAACGGGTTGAATATTTAAAACCTAGTTCTGCCTCCATATATGGTGTTCGCGGTAGTAATGGCGTATTCCTAATTTATACCAAAACTGGGGTGAGTGCCTATAATAAACCGTTGTCTTCCAGTCTTAGGGCAAAAGGACATACGTTGGGGAAGGAGTTTTACTCTCCAAAATACGATGGGGAGTTTAGCCAGAAACTAGTTAATGATTATCGTGCAATGCTGTATTGGAATCCGCGTGTAATCACGGACGCCAACGGGAAGGCTACCCTGCGCTTTTTTAACTCTGATTTTGCCAGCAAACTCCAGGTACAAGTGGAGGCCTTGAGTGAAGAGGGACTGCCCGGAACTTTGTTACAGACCTTTGGGAATGGCGATTTTGATTAATTGAACTAAATGCTTTCCAATTCCAATCGCATGGCCTTTAATAGGGCCCTGTCCTTGGGTCCAAATCGATGTTCCCAACCATTTTTGTGCGGATTGCACAGTTTACAGCTGCTTCCTCCTTTATCCTTATAACTGTTGGAACGTGCACCCATAGGATTGAGATGTGAATATATTTCCATTCAAAAGTATACTATTTTATGTCAGGAACTATATGCTAGATTTTTCGGGAGCAAAAATTAGAGGAAAATTTAGAAGTATAAAGTTATCCTCAGGTTAATTTTTGAAAAACTTTGATGTACGAAAATTTATCACAAATCAACCTTTTGGAACAAATGCCGCTCTAAACAAACCGTCGTTGCAAATTAAGTATAGGATTGTGCCAATATAATGTAAATTTCATACCCAAATTTTTTTAATACTTGGGGTGTTGGATTTTTTGCCAAGCAAATTTCCAACCGAACAACCCTATGACTAAACAAACTCAACCATCACTACTTCATACTGATGAGGCATTGTTGCGTCGTTTAAAACTAAACGATGAAAAAGCCTTGACCGAGCTCTATGATAGATACTGGGATTCTGCTTATATTTCTGCTTATCAAGCACTTAGGGACAAGAAAATTTGTGAGGATGTCATCCAGGAACTATTTGTTGATATTTGGAACCGGCGCAAGAAATTAAAAATCAAAACCACTTTTAAGAGTTATTTTTTCACCTGTGTTCGGTATCAGGTATTTGCACAGATTCGAAAAAGGGAAAATGTGGTGCGAACTGATTTGTTTGAGAACCTAGATCAAAGAATACACCATAATTGCCCGGAAACTGAATATGTATACCACGAACTTGAGGAGAGGATAAACACAACAGTGGCGCTATTGCCCAAAAAGTGCAGGGAGGTGTTTATGCTCAGTAGAAATGAGCAATTGACCCACTCTGAGATTTCCGACCGTCTCCACATCTCCACCAAAACGGTGGAAAACCATTTGACCAAGGCACTAAAAATTCTTCGCAAGTCGGTAGGAGCCTTGCTCTGGACGTTGGTTTGGTTCGTTTCCTGAACTATTTTATCCTCATAACCATTTGTTAATAAGTAAGTTAACTTTACTCCCTATTTTTTTGGCTTTAAAACTAGGGGGAGAAGACCCTTTTGGACACTATACTAGTAAAGGACTACTATTGGACCTGAATAATTGGTATGGACAGAAAAAGTTTTTTATCCCTCTTGGACAAATACCTAAAAGGTAACACCACAAAGGAAGAGGAAGGTTATTTGCTCAATTACTTTGACAGTTTTCAGGAAGAACCCCTTGAAAATTGGCCGATGGAATTGGGGGACCCACAGGAACTGAAGGAAAAAATGTTGGGACGCCTGCAGGAGGAAATACATCCTAGAGGTGTCAAAACCCTAAAAGCAAAACCCATTAGGAAAACCAAGCTCTTGCAATATGCAGCTAGTGTTGTTTTGATTGCTGGGGCTGCCTATACCTTTATCCATTTTTCTAAAAACACCTCTACGGCCCTTGTTCCGGCGGACCAAACTGATGCCATTGTGCTCAAGTTGGACAATGGGAATGTAGACGTAATTACGGAACACGACCAGAAAAAGATAACGGATTCCAAGGGTAATGTGGTGGGCTACCAAAAGGGGAATACCATCGCATACGAACAAGATTTATCGCCAACCAAGGAACTTGTCTTTAATGAATTAACTGTCCCTTTGGGGAAACGATTTGATTTGGTGCTATCAGACGGCAGTAGGGTCAAACTCAATGCGGGCAGTACCATAAAATATCCCATCCAATTTATACAGGGAAGATCCAGGGAGGTGGAAATATGGGGAGAGGCCTACTTTGACGTGACTACCGACAAGGAACATCCATTCTTAGTCAATGCGAACAACATTCAGGTGAAAGTATTGGGAACGAAATTCAATGTGTCGTCCTATCCCGAAGACGAAGACATTAACACCGTTTTGGTGGAGGGGTCCGTGGCACTGTCCAACACGAATGCTTCGTATGCGCAAGCTGCCCATCAAATTGTACCCAACCAAAAGGCATCTTGGAACAAGCAAATGGGAGCGATGACCATTGAGGAGGTGGATACAGATATCTACACTTCTTGGATCAATGGAAGGATCGTGTTCAAGAACACCCCTTTTAAAAATATCCGGAAGAAACTGGAAAGAAGGTACAATGTGACCATTTTAAACAACAATCAATCCTTGGACGAACGAACATATAACGCCTCTTTTGACATAGAGACCATAGAAGAAGTCATGGAGGCCTTTAAGGAGAACTACGCAATTGATTATGCTATAACCAACGACCAGATAATTATTAACTAATACCAAATATTTATGACCGAAAAACCATCAAACTGATCAATCACAAAATCGGAGGATGCGGCAACATCCCCCGATATAGCAGTGATTCTAACTAATGTAAAACCACAATTACGCTTTTAAAAGTATGAAAAAAACAACTAATTCAGGTGTGCTACTATGGGGCATCCCGAAATTTGACCTCAAAATGAAACTCACTACCATTTTACTGATTGTTTCGTTGTTCAGAATTCAGGCCAGCACATACTCACAAACAACGAAGATTTCACTCGATTTAAATCAGGTGAGTGTAGAAAAAGTGCTCGATGAGATAGAGCGCAATACCGACTTTAAGTTCTTGGCCGATACCCAGGAGATCAACTTGGGAAGGATTGTTTCCATTAAGGCGAGAAACGAAAGGATCAAGTCCATACTTGATAAGATATTCATTAATGATGATGTAGTTTATTCCATATTGGGTAAACAAATAGTCCTCAAAAAAAACCGACAACTACAGGTAGATGATCCCCCAGCTGCACCACAGCGGACCATATCCGGTACCACTGTGGATGTGAGCGGACAACCCTTGCCGGGGGTAAATGTTGTAGAAAAAGGAACGGGTAATGGAACCTCTTCCGACTTTGACGGGAAATTCACGATCAATGTTTCCGATGATGCTGCTGTTTTGGTTTTCTCCTATATCGGATTTCTTACTGTGGAGGTTCCCGTGCAAAATCAATCTTCCCTAACTGTAACCATGCGGGAAGATGTGGGCCAATTGGATGAAATCGTGGTTACCGCCTTGGGGATCAAGAAAGAAGCCAAGGCTTTGGGGTATTCTGTGACCAAGGTTGGCCAGGAACGCATCTTGGCCAGTGGGCCTCCAGTGAATGCCTTGCAGTCGCTTTATGGTACGGCTTCCGGGGTAACGGTGGCGGCCACTGCAACCGGACCTACGGGAGGTATGAAGATCAACATCCGTAATGCCGTGTCCTTCGATGCCAATTCAACCACAAGACCATTGATTGTTGTGGATGGTATTCCCATTCATGACGAAAACACCAATATTACCAGCAATGCAAGAACAGGGAGGGATAATGGTACCGGAATCAATGATATCAATCCAGATGATATAGAGTCATTCGAAATTCTTAAAGGAGCAAAAGCCTCGGTGCTTTATGGTAGCGAAGGGGCCAATGGTGTTATTTTGATTACTACCAAGAGCGGTTCCAAAAATCGCGGATTGGGAATTTCCGCGGCATTTACCACCACCATGGAAGAAAGTGCATTTTTGCCCGAACTTCAAAATCAATACGGAACGGGAAGAAGCCCAAGCACGTCGCAGACGGATGATCAAGGATATTTCCTGGATGAAAACGGGGAAAGGACCTTGGACGTTGCCGGTTCGGCCTTTGGACCAAGGTACGACCCCAATGTAACCTTAAACTGGTGGGACGGGTCTAGAAGGCCTTGGGTATCAGGAAACAGGTCGGTATATGATCAATTGTTCCGCACAGGTTCCCAACAATCCTCCAATATCTCATTGAGTTCAGGCAATGAAAAAGGTTCAATTCGATTTTCATACACCAATTTGCGGTATACCCCGATCTACCCTGGGGCAAAATACAGCAAGAACACCTTTAGTTTGAACACCACCTACGATTTGAACGATAATATTTCACTTCGCTATGTAAGTAACTTTTTTGCCACCAAAAATCTAAATTCCGCTTATGAGGGTTCTTTTGATGCACAAGGTTCCGTTTCCAGTTTAGGGGCGTATTCCAGTGATATTGATGTGGACCTGCTCAGAAGTTTTATGGTAACCGAAAATGGGTTCAACTATTTCGCCAATCCGGAACGCAGAAGCAACTTTATCTCCAACGGAAGATCGTCTGTGGTGGGCACGTTGTGGGATTGGACACAGAACGTGTCAGAATTTAACCGTACGCATAGCCTGCAATCGCTTACGCTGGACCTAACCTTCAACGATTTTTTGAGTGCAACCATTTTAGGAGGCTTGGATTATACCGTTGAAAGAAATGTTTACAAAGGCAAGCTTCAGGACCCGGATTTGATCGGTCCAAATAGTGGTTCAGTTTTTAGGGATACCAACAGGGTAATCAGAAAAACCTATGGCCAGGCCACGTTGAACTACGATTTTAATCTTAATGATTTTGGCTTTTCAGGATTTGTGGGAGGTGTTATCCGCAGCAATTATTTTGAAACCAAGGGAGCAGAGAAAATAGGCGGGTTCGTAATTCCCAACTTCTTCTCGTTCTCAAATTTGCCCTCTGGTGTACAGCCACAATATGTGTTTGACAACGGAGAGGACATTCTTTACAGCTTGCTTGGATCTTTCCAGGTGGATTGGAAAGACCAAGTATACATTGAGGCCCAGGCACGTCAGGATTGGTCCTCGATATTGCCCCCTGGGAACAACAGCTATTTTTACCCCGGATTAAGCGCCACATGGATTGCGTCCAATTCCTTGAACTTGCCGGAAGCGGTTAAGTTCTTGAAGCTAAGGACCTCTTGGGCCGATGTGGGAAGACCCGGCCCCCTTTACTTTAGTAATGTGAACCTTGGGGTTTCAGCTTCAGGAGGAGGATTTATCCTAACTCCTCCCAACGATCTACCACCTATTGATGGGAACTTTGTACCCAACCTAAAACCAGAACGTAAGCGCGAATATGAAGTAGGTCTTGAAGGTTACTTCTTTAACGGAAGAAGACTTGGATTTGACTTCTCGTTCTACCATGCCAACACTTACGACCAGATCATGGCTGTTCAGGCACCTCCAGGATTGGGCGTGAACAACATCAGGATAAATGCCGGGGATGTGGCCAATACCGGTTGGGAAGTGGCCTTGAAGACCAAACCCATCTTGAACAACAAGTTTCAATGGGATGTGGATATGACCTTCGCCGCGGCAAAAACCAAGGTAAGAAGATTGGATGGGGAAATCAGTTCCTTGGCCCTTTGGAGCAGAAACGGATTAAATGCCGTTGCTGAGGTAGGTGGGGAATACGGACTGATCATCCAGCAAAGTGGAAATCACCATTACATCAATCCATCAGATGACAACGACCCCAATAACGGAGCACGTATTGTTGATAGAAATGGCCAGCGTTATGCCTATTCCAGAAGTAGTAACAAGAAAGTGGGGAAGTTGTTGCCGGATTTGACCGGAGGTCTTTTCACGCGTTTCAACTATAAAAACTTCGGATTGGTGGTTAATATGGACTACTCCTTTGGTGCCACTTTTATCAATGAGGCAGAGACCTATATGATGGCCGCTGGGGTATTGAATGAGAGTTTACCCTATAGGGATGCCGCCAGTGGTGGTATTGCCTATCACTTGAACGATGAAGGCCAGAAGGTGGCCGGAGCGCATCCAAGCGCTGGTGCAACCTATAACGATGGGGTGCTGCTGGACGGGGTGTATACCGATGGGGTGGCCAACTCCCAAGTGGTTTCCGCAGAAGATTACTATGGATCATCATACTTTTCCAACGGCTTCTTCCCAGAAGACAGGTTGTTCAAAAGTGATTATATCGCCTTGCGGAACATTGCGTTGGATTACAGGCTTCCAAATTTCTCCAGGAAAATAGGATTGAGCGATGTGGTACTGTCCATTTTCGCCAATAATGTGGCCTATCTCTATAGAGCTGCGCCCAATACCATTCCAGAATCTACCAATGGTACAGGATGGGCACAAGGATCATATGGAACAACTGCCTTACCTACCCAACGTTCAGTAGGATTGTCGATCAAGGCTAAACTTTAACCAAAAAATTAGAACTATGAAAAATACTGTCATAAAATCAGTGCTATCTCTTCTTCTTGTTTTTGGTACCGTTGGGTGCAACAAGGAGTTGGAAGAGTTATATCAAGACCCGGATGGTTTCTCCAAAACCCAGGCCGATAAAGCGGGGGTAAGTATCATAGCAGGTTATTTTACCTCGCAATTGACCCGAGGCTTTTTGCTCAGGGGCGACTATGGAGCTTCGTACCATCAATTGAGGAGCGGGTCCCGGATTATGGGAACCGGGGTACAATTGTATTTTACTACCAATTCCTTTGGCATTCCCTATGCGCTTAGGGATGTTGAAAACGATTGGGGATCCAATGCCTTCAACAGAACAGTGTTCAACAACATCAACAGTCCGTGGATCAAACAGATTCTTTGGGGCCAAAAGGAGTTCAACAAAATACCAGAGGCCGATAGAACCCAACTGGACGTACTGTATATGAGATTGTTGCATGTACTAAAGGCCTATGGGTATCAGAGGGCCATTGATCTATACGATGAGGTTCCATATTTCCCAACGGGCTCCGCGGGAGCATTGGATGGTGAAAAAGCGGAATACCTCGGACAAGAGGAGATCTATCCCATTATAATAGAGGAACTCAAGGAAATTGATGATTATTTGGCCGGTTTGGAATTGGAAACCGTTGATCAAAGCTCATTTTCGCAACAGGATGTAATTTTCAACGGAGACCTTAATCAATGGCGTAAGTATATCAATTCACTACGATTGCGATGGGCCATGAACATTAGTGAGGTGATGCCCAATATAACCAGTGCCGTGCTGTCCGAACTCAACGGAAGACCACTTTTGGACCAGCCTCTGGATGTGGCTGGTTTGGCGGATATCGCCATTGTGGAGCCTTATCGTTTGCAAGTGGAACTGGGTATTACAAGAGCGTTTAGGGAACGTGCTGATGAATGCCGTGCCCCCAAAAGATTCTTGCACGACGTGATGCACTGTATTCCAGATGAGAAAAGCATTGTGGTAAATGGGGAGACCCTATATTATTTTGATGGGGACAACGCCACGGAAGGTTTGGCCAATGGAACGGTAGATCCTAGGGTGGCCTATTTGTTCTCCAAGGATATCATGGGCAGGTACATTGGTGCCGAGACCGGTTATGATGATGGTAGCGACCCAAATAGCTACTATAATAAAACCATGAGGGGATACTACATCAACCACCCGATCATGACGGACATCAATGTAACGGAAATCACATTTGGAGCGGCAGGGAATGAGCATACCATTAGATTAAATGACGAAGCTTCCGCCGACTTGACCCAAAGGGAAGCTTTCCTATTGGATGCCTTCAGAAACTTCTGCGGACAGTACCAAGATATTGGTTGGACCATAGGAACGGATAGAAATATGATTTCGGAATATAACGTTCGGCCTCAGTACAATTTTGATATTAGATACCCCACCATGCATGCGGTGGAAACTGAGCTTTCTTTGGCAGAAGCCGCTGTTCGGGGCTTTGGAACCATCAATGGTTCAGCCCGCGATCATTATAAAAATGCTATTGAATTGTCATGCGCCTATTGGTATGAGATGAATACTGCCAACACCTACTCCAAGCAGACCACACCATCGTTCCCAAGCAATATGGACCAATCCAGGATAGACAGGGACCGTCCGGAGTTGGAGTACAATGCCGGTGCCTACGCCGAGTCTGAGGCACAGCGGTTTGACGGCTTGTCGGATGAGCAAAAAGTATGGGCCATTTTCAATCAATTACAGTTGCATTACAATATGTTCAACTTTGAGACGCCTTATGCCGCGGCCCGAAGGTTGATCAATTATTTGGGCGATAATCCAGGTTCTCCCTACGAGATTTTCCAATGGAAAGAGAGATTCCTGTACAATCCGAGTATCCAGGCAACGGATCCCGAGAATTGGGCCATTATCAGTCAGCATGATGATGTAAACCTGCCCATTTGGTATACAGGTCGCCAAACAAAGTGGAAAAATGTACTGGAATAGAATAGCTAACCTAATAAGATAAAGAATGAAAAGGATAATATTTTTAGTACTTGCTTTGGTCATGGTGGTATCATGCAGCAAGGACGACGAAGCATCAATCATAGGCACGGCCACTGCAGATGGTGGAAATGTGCTCTCAGGGATTACCGTCAAATTATATTCAGAGAATGCAGCGCTCTTGCGAAGCACCACAACCCTATCTGATGGCAGTTTTTCCTTTACGGGACTTTCCGCCGGAAACTATTATGTGGGAGCCACTATAACCGTTGGCGATGTAGTCTGGGATTCTGGCAATACCCCGCAATTAGTATATGTAAGTGACGAGATCGTGAAGGAAATTGCCCTCACCCTTACCCAAAAATAGAAGTTGGATGTGGCTCAGGGAACTTCCGGTTTCTTGAATTCAGGTCTATACCTATATATTGTTTGAGTTATGTTAGTTGGATTGCCGGCCAGAAATGGCCGGCTTTCTTTTGTTATAATGACGTTAAAAACTTCATTTTCTTAAACTGGTTTAAGTAAAAATTGGGCCATGGGGAGTAGCTTTGTAAAACGTTCCATTTAAACAAAGCTAGATTGACAAATTCACATACCATTGTTGTAGTTGGCGGGGGTTTTGCCGGACTCGAGTTCATCAAAAGCATGCAGGATTCCCCAGCGTTTAATATCATTTTGGTAGATGCCAACAACTATAATTTCTTCCCACCATTGATCTATCAGGTATCTACTGGATTTATGGAGCCTTCCGCTATAAGTTACCCTTTTAGGAAAATCTTGAGGGGCAGGAAAAATACGCGATTTAGATTGGGGGAACTGCAAGAAGTGGTGCCAGAAGAGAACAAGATAATCTTGGACAACGGGGAAATTGCCTACGACACCTTGATCATGGCCACCGGTACGGAAACCAATTTTTTTGGCAATAAGAATATAGAAAAGTACAGTCTTCCTATGAAGACCATAAGCGATGCCCTTTCGCTTAGAAATGTAATATTCACGCGCTTGGACAGGGCCACCCGGCTTGCGGATAGTGCAGCACGGAAAAAGTTGCTCACCTTTGTGATTGCCGGTGCAGGACCGACGGGCGTAGAACTTTCAGGGATATTTGCGGAGATGCGCGATCACATCCTTCAAAAAGATTATCCTGAATTGGACAAAAGGGATTTAGGGGATATTTATTTACTGGACGGCCAGGACGCTGTTTTGGCGGCCATGTCGACCAAATCCCAGAAATACACCTACAAAAAATTACAGCAACTAGGGGTAAAGATCAAACTCAATACCTTGGTTACCGATTTTGTGGAAGAAACAGTGTACCTATCGGATGGCAATACCATAGAAGCCAAAAATCTTATTTGGGCGGCTGGAGTTGCTGCCAAAACATTTAAAGGTTTTGCCGATAGCAGCTTTGGAAGGGGAAAACGGCTTAAAACCAATGTCTTTAATCTGGTAGAGGGGTACAAAAATATTTATGCCCTGGGCGACTGTGCCCTAGTGAGCGGTGACAAGGCATACCCAGAAGGACACCCACAGTTGGCCCAGCCCGCTCTACAACAAGGGAAAAATTTGGCACAAAACCTATTGGCCAAAAATGACAACTGGAAGCCTTTTAGGTATAAAAACAAAGGCTCATTGGCCATTATAGGGCGAAACAAGGCAGTTCTTGACCCACCCAAGGAACGCTTTTTTGTAAAGGGGTTCTTAGCTTGGCTCATTTGGATTTTTGTGCATATTATGGGCTTGGTCAACTTTAAGAATAAGGTGCGTACCCTATACAACTGGATTGGCTATTATCTGTACAAGGACCAATATTTTAGAATGATCATAAAACCACGGGAGCGGGGGTTGTGATTCTGATTTTGTGAATAACCAAGAATTCAAATTCTCAAATACTGGCTCTGGAATTCAAATAAACACTTAAATTTATGCTACTTGGTAAAAGAAGAACACTTCTTTCAATAGCTTGTGAAAGAACTTTTATCTGATTGGAGGGGGAGACATATAACCGAAAAACTTGGTTGTGTTAGCCATATAATCGATTTGGGACTGGATGAATATAAGTGCCATATTGGATTTCTTGTTATTGGCAGGTGCCATCCATGGCTTTATCTTCGTGGTGGGTACATTTCTGCTCAGAAAAAAAGTTGAAAAACCTGTACTTTTCCTCAACCTCTTTGTGCTTTTCCTTTCATTGAACAACCTTCAATCCTGGTTGATCGATAAGAAAATGGTCTTTACCGGACCTGTAATGGCACATTTCCCATTCCCTTGGAACATTTTGATTGTTCCCATGTTCTATGCTTTTTTGGTCTACTTTCTGGGAATAGAAAAAAAACGTTGGCCCTTTCTTAAATTTTCAATGGTCTTCTTTGTTTTGGCATTGTTGGCCAGAACCTGGGTAATCTGGGGATACCTTGCAAACCAATGGGGATTGCAAACCATAGCCCATTACAACAATCTGGAGGATTTCTTGGCTTTGACCTATTCGGTTTTTTTGTATATAAAATCCATTCAATTGGTATTCAAGTACAAACAATTGTATCCCAATGTATTGAAATTTGACAACCTCAATTGGATCAAAAGATTTTTACAGTTGGGAGGTGTTGTTTTTGTTTTTTGGACCATTGCGGTTTTGTTCAATACATTTTCAGACGTATTTGATCCTCCTTACACCTATTACCCTTTGCGGGTGTCATCGTCCATTTTGATTTATTGGGTGGGCTATCAAGGATTTTTCAGATATGTCACGCTCAAAAATAGGATTGCCCTACGAGCAGATTTAAAAAAATCCAAAAAGCGGCAAAGTTTTGAGGACCTCATTATACGCTCCCAAAAAAGTTCGGATAAATCCAAGGAAACCTTTTTAAGGATCAATACCTATGTGAAGGAAAATAAAAAGTACCTGGATCCACTGCTCAGTTTGGAGTCCCTTGGAAATGAGGTACAATTGGGTACAAGTAGTCTTTCCAAACTGATAAATGAAAATTTTGATGGGAATTTCTCGGACTACATCAATCATTTTAGGGTAAACGAGGCCAAGGCCATTCTTCTGAATCCAGAATACGCCAATTATACCATTGCTTCCATTGGGCTTGAGTGTGGATTCAATTCCAAATCGTCCTTTTATTCTGCCTTTGGCAAACTAACCGGAAAAACTCCTTCAGCGTACAGAAATGAAGCTAGTTAGCTTGTCCGGATTTTTCCAAATCGGATGATTCAGGACATTATATGACGGCATCCCAAGTAAGTTTGTACCACAATATCATGGCAATTTCCATTGCTTGACCATTCTCTAAAAGTTCCCCAGAAATAAGACCTCAGGAATCGGCCAAGCGGCAACAACACGTTTTCCTGTACAACACCACCTGAAGTGGTATGTTGAAAATAACGTCTCATAATATCACCCACTTTTGACTACTGCTTTTATGGGACACTTGCAAAACCTTGTTTCAAATGCCAAACAAGCTCCAGGAACCAGAAAACATAAACAACATGAACAGAATCAAACACATCAACCCCCATTTCCTATTGATGAGAAATAAAAAGCTTAAGTCCATAATTTCCATTTTCCTTTCGGTATTGCTGCTCAACCTCAATTTGGGCTGCTCGTATTATACGGTGGTACCCATTGAGATAACCAAGGAAAATATCCAAGCGTTCAATAAACAGGACAAATATGTGATCATACACTCTGAAGGTTTCGTATACAACATGGAACAAATGATGTTCAATGAAAATGGCAATTCCATCACTGGGATTGCAAAACACATACTCCCTCAGCACATTTACAAGGATTCCCGGGAAAGTAAACGGGTGCACAGGTATGTTAAAAAAAGACAGGATCCATTAAGTGAGGTTCATTTTTATGTTAAGAATGCAGGGCATCCAAAAATGGATACAGAGCTCACCATTCCGTTGGATGATGTTTACTCCATTTCCATTAACAATCGCAACACAGGTAGGAGTGTGGCCAATGCCTTTATGTCGTCAATTGGGGTATTCTTTGCAGTGATCTTAATTGTGGCCCTCACCAAAAGTTCCTGCCCTTTTGTCTATGCAAAAAACGGACAGGAATACAGTTTTGTAGGGGAGTTGTACCCGGGCACCCTTACTGCCAATATGCAACGGGATGATTACCTGAAACTGCCAAAATTTGATAGCGGCAACAATGTATATCAGCTAAAAATCACCAATGAACTAAAGGAAATCCAATATACCGACCTGGCTCAACTGATACTGTTGGAGCACAATCAGGACCTGGAGGTTTTGCTGGATAAAAATGGGAATCCACATACATTTTCCGATTTGATAGTACCGCAGAAGATTCGATTTGATGGACAACAGCAAAAAAATGACGTATTACAACATAAGGATAACAAGTATTGGTCTTTCAACTCCGCAAAAAATACCCCGAACAGTACCCGTGAAATTGTCCTGGATTTTGATAAGCCGAAAAATACCAAACAGGCAAAATTGTATTTAACGGCGAAAAACTCGGTGTGGCTCGATGTGGTATTTGGCAAATTCAATGAACAATTCGGCTCATACTATAATGAATTCCAAAGAAAACAGCAGAACCTTGATGGTGAAGTAAGCTATCGATGGATCAATAATCAGAATATTCCGCTTTCCGTATACATTGAAACCAACAGGGGTTGGGAACTTGTGGACCGCATTTCCACTGTTGGTCCGCTGGCCATGCGCGATTTGGTGATACCCATGGAGATTCAGAATGCGGGGGAGGGACCTTTAAGGGTTAAACTGGAAACCGGTTTTATGTTTTGGGATGTTGACTTTGCCGCGATTGATTATTCAACAAATTCCCTGGTACATCAGCAGTTGATAGAACCATATATGGCCGTTGATCAAAACAATTATGAGGTGACCCATCTGCTACAAAAGTTGGATCAAAAATATCTGGTACAAGCTGAGATCGGCGATGAAGTGGAGATAACCTATGAACTGCCAAAGACCAAGAGGAACAAGCACTATAGCCTTTATCTTAAAAACAGGGGATATTATAACTATATCAGGGATTATGAAGGCACTCCTGACTTCGGGATGCTAAAATCCTTTAGGGAGAAGAATGCATTTTCGAAATTTTCGGAAACATCCTATTTAAATTTTGCAAGTCAACACAATCAAGTGGTAAGTTATGGTAAGGAATAATGATTTTGCGGTTACGATAAACGGTCCAGAGGCAGGAATACTTACAGATTCCAAAGACGAAACAAATAAAGGAAGCTTTAGAATTATTAGCGGTTTTCTCAATGAGTGGGTACACCTTAAACTTAAATTAAGCTTGTTGGGAATCATTGTTAAATTCTATAAGAATCCACTGCACTGGATTGGGGCATTGCAATACTTGATACAACTTAGAAGACAATTTCTGGGCGATCATCGCCTTCGGAAAATGGCCTATACCGACGGACGATATTTTATGGGACTGTATACCCCCGGCTGGAATAGTAGGGTTTACAAAGAGTTTATAGTGACCCAACTTCACGATTATAAACCCATCGCAAACAAGATAAATCGGTTGAACACCGTGCTTATGGCCGTGACAAAAAAATGTCCCCTTCAATGTGAACATTGTTACGAGTGGGATAACCTAAACAAAAGGGAAAAGCTTTCGCCTGACACCCTCCATGGAATTGTTTCCAAACTACAGGAACATGGGGTAAGTCAAATTCAGTTCTCTGGGGGAGAACCCATGTTGAAGGTGGATACCTTGGTTGCATTGATTGAAAAAGCATCGGACAAAACCGATTTCTGGGTGACTACCTCCGGATATAAACTCACAAGGGAAAATGCGAGAAGATTAAAGAAAGCTGGACTTACCGGGGTCATTATCAGTTTAGATCATTTTGTTCCTGGGAAACACAACGCCTTTAGAAACTATAGAGATGCATTTTATTGGGTAGAAAAAGGAGTGGCCAACGCATCCAAGGAAAACTTGGTGGTCGCCTTATCGGTATGTACAACAAAAGAGTTTATTTCGCTGGAAAACCTAGGAAAATATATGGCTTTGGCCAAGAGTTGGTCGGTTTCCTTTGTCCAGTTTTTGGAACCCAAGGCCGTAGGTCATTTTAGGGGCAAGAACGTTGCCCCAACTGAAGGGCAAATTAAGATACTGGAGGATTTTTATACCCAAATGAATTATACCAATTCCTTCAAGGATTACCCCATAATAACCTATCATGGATACTACCAAAGAAGACAGGGTTGTTTCAGTGCAGGCAAGAAAAGCATTTATGTGGATACTGATGGCGACATAAATCCCTGCCCTTTCTGTCCAAGTAAAAATGGCAGCGTCTTGGACCATGACTTTGGTCAAAAATTGGATCAACTAAAACAAATGGGATGCAGCTCTTATTAATTGGGATAGATGATGAGTGATTTTTGGATTTGGATGTATGGCACCTTGTTCTTTGTTCTCCGCTATGGTTTGATAGCCGGCTGTTTATATGGTGTTTTTTATGCAGGGAGAAAGAAGGAAATGTGGTCCCGGAAAATTCAATCAAAATGGCCTTCAGGAATTCAAATCAAGAGTGAGATCTTTTATTCATTGATTACCCTGATCATCTACGGCTTGGGCATTTGGTTATTCCTGTATTGGGTAAAAAATGGGAAAACGAGAATGTATGCGAACATTGACGATTTCGGAACGTTGTATTTCATTTCAAGTATTGTGGTCATGATTGTCCTTCACGACACCTATTTTTATTGGACCCATAGATTGATACACCACAAATGGATTTTTAAGTACGTGCATTTAACGCACCATAGATTTAGCAATCCTACACCGTGGGCTGCGTTTGCCTTTCATCCCCTGGAAGCAATTATCTCCATGGGGATCATTCCCATAATTTTGTTTTTGATTCCTTTCCATCATTGGGCATTGTTCGTTTTCATCACATTTCTAACGGTTTACAATGCTATCATCCATCTGGGGTTTAAAATTCCCTATATCACGTCTGGCGAAATCCAAAACACAGGAGAGGACCATAACCTTCATCACCAAGGGGTAGCTGGCAATTATGGGCTGTATTTTAATTTCTGGGATAAGGTAATGGGAACCTACTGCAAGCAGTGAACAGGCTTTAATGTGGAAGTTAAATTGAGGCCATTCTAGAACTGTCAAAAATGTTGGTGGTTAAGGGCACCCATCAAATGACATCAATTTTCATCCATTATCTTGATTTTTGGGTCAATTTGAACCAATTCTTTGATAAAAAGAGATGTTTTTTGGCAAATTTGGGATAGGTTGGTTAAATTGTTTACTGTTTTGCACTAGACACTTTTATGAGCACCACTCCACTTCGAATTGCGCTGATTGCACTGATCGTATCATCTTGTTTGGACCAAACATCCGACGGGTATGACAACAAAGTACCTGATGTAGTGGATTTTAATTTCCATGTGCGCCCTATTCTTTCTGATAAGTGCTTCGCGTGCCATGGGCCGGATGCCAATAAAAGGGAGGCAGACCTGCGACTTGATACCCAAGAAGGGGCTTATGCAGCATTAAAGGATTACAATGATAAGTTCGCCATTGTAGCGGGAAAACCTGAGCAATCCGAAGCTTTCTTGCGCATAACGGCTGCAGATTCCACAATCATGATGCCCCCTCCGGAATCGAACTTAAAACTCAGTTCGTACGACATTGAACTGATCAAGAAATGGATAGAACAAGGAGCCGGATACAAACCTCATTGGGCATTTGTAGCTCCAAAAAAGCCTGAATTGCCAAAAGTGTCGGACAATGACTGGCCTTCCAATGAAATTGACCATTTTATCTTGGCCAGACTGGATGAAAAGAAATTGAAGCCCAATGAAACAGCGGCAAAATCCCATTTGTTAAAAAGAGTTTCCTTTGATTTAACCGGACTTCCGCCCTCCATCGCCATGCAAGAGGCTTTTGAAAAGGACACCTCACCAGAGGCCTATGAAAGGGTAGTGGACCAACTATTGGACGATCCACATTACGGTGAAAAAATGGCAATTCATTGGTTGGATATTGCCAGATATGCGGATTCACACGGTTATCAAGATGATAGTCCCAGAACCATGTGGCCCTGGCGCGATTGGGTGATTCACTCATTTAACAAGAACTATCCTTTTGATAAATTCCTGACTTGGCAATTGGCCGGGGACCTGCTCCCGGAGAAAAACATGGAAACACTCTTGGCAACCGGATTCAATCGAAACCATAAAATTACACAGGAGGGAGGGGTAATTGATGAGGAGTACCGGATTGAATATGTCACCGATAGAACGAACACTTTCGGAAAGGCCTTTTTAGGGTTGACCTACGAATGTGCCAAATGCCACGATCATAAATACGACCCCATTTCACAAAAAGATTACTATAGCACCTTTGCCTTTTTTGATAAGGTTCCCGAAAAGGGATTGTTTGGAACCTTTGATGAGAACACAGCAGACCCACCCAGAATGGAGATCACGGATGAAATGGTAAACGAGGTGCTGACCTTTGTCAACAAAAAGGATTCCTACCCAGTGTCTGTAATGATCATGGAAGATTCCGTGGGGATTAGGGATACCCATATTCTTGACCGAGGGAATTATGACGCCAAGACCGATGTGGTCACTTTTGATACCCCAAAAGCTATCATGGAATTTGACACCCTAAGCTTTGATTCAAATAGGTTAGGTTTGTCCAAGTGGTTGTTGAGTGATGAACATCCCCTTACATCCCGTGTTTTCGTAAATCGGATTTGGCAGGAAATTTTTGGACGCGGAATTGTAAAAACGGCAGGGGACTTTGGTATGCAGGGCGAACTGCCCACCCATCCCGAGCTGTTGGATTGGCTTGCTGTGGATTTTCGGGAAAATGGATGGGACATCAAACGTTTGGTCAAGCAAATTGTGATGTCGTCCACCTATACCCAATCCGCGCAGACCAATAAAAGAAAGCAGGACAAAGACCCCGAAAATAGATTTCTCTCTAGGATGCACCGTACCCGTTTGGGCGCAGAGATGATCAGGGACCACGTATTGGCAAGCAGTGGTCTGCTAAATGATGAAATAGGGGGACCCAGTGTAAAACCTTATCAACCTGATGGTCTATGGTTGGCCGCCACCTCCGGAAGGGGAGTGCTCAAAGCTTATGTTCAGGACCATGGTGAAAATCTATATCGCAGGGGGATTTACACCTTTATCAAACGTACGGTTCCCCCACCATCCATGTTAGTGTTTGATGCCTCCAACAGAGATCAATGTGAAGTGAGACGATTGAATACGGCAACTCCGCTGCAGGCACTGGTTATGCTGAATGACCCCACGGTTCTGGAGGCGTCAAGGGTGTTGGCGGAAAATTTGGGAAGTGCGGACATGGAAGACCAAAAAAGAATCGAGAATGCATTTAAACGCATTGTGTGTCGCGATGCCAAACCTGAAGAATTGGATGTTTTGGTTGGATATTATAAGGATCAGGTGGCGTATTTTGAATCCAATCGGGATGATGCAATAGAGTTCCTCAACGTTGGGGAGTATACGCCAGAAAAAAATAGGGACGATGTTACGATAGCTGCACTTATGCAGGTCATCCATACAATGTACAATTTAGAGGAAGCAACCACCAGAAGTTAAGACCAAAGCATGGAAAAAGAATTTTTTGAGCATCGATTAAATGTGAACCGAAGACATTTTCTAGGTAAAATGGCACTCGGTGTGGGCAGTGCAGCTCTTGGCTCCCTGTTGGTTCCAGACCTTTTTAAGGGAAGTGCCTCGGATGCTGAAGAACTTCCCTTGGGAATCAGACATTTTGCCTCCAAGGCCAAGCGCATTATCATGCTGTTTCAAAATGGTGCTCCCTCCCAACTGGAATCCTTTGATTACAAACCCTTGCTCAATAAGATGTATGGTCAAGATTTGCCAGAATCCATTCGCCAAGGACAAAGGCTAACGGGGATGACGGCCAATCAGGAACGTTTTCCGCTGGTGGGATCAAAGTTTGGGTTCAAACAATACGGAAGTTCGGGCACTTGGGTAAGTGACCTTTTTCCAAAAATAGCAGAGATCACAGATGATATTTGTGTTATAAAAACAGTAAACACGGAGGCGATCAACCATGACCCTGCGTTGACATTCCTCCAAACAGGATCCCAACAGGGCAATCGCCCTAGCATGGGTGCCTGGATGAGTTACGGTTTGGGGAGCGAGAACAAGAATTTACCCGCATTTTGTGTTTTGCTCTCCCGTGGAAAAGGAAATGGCCAGGGGGTGTATTCCAAATTATGGTCCAATGGTTTCCTGGATAGTGTACACCAAGGGGTACAGTTCAGCGCCAGCGAGGACCCCGTACTGTATTTGAACAATCCCGATGGGATGGATATGAAGAGTAGAAAAAAGATGTTAGATCACTTGGCCTCTTTGAACCATATGAGTTTTGAAGAGTTTGGTGATCCCCAGATTCATGCCAAAATTCAGCAGTATGAGATGGCCTATCGCATGCAGACAGCGGTACCGGAAATTACGGATTTGTCCAAAGAACCCGACCATGTCATAAAAATGTACGGAACGGACTGTATGATTCCAGGAACCTATGCATCCAACTGCTTACTGGCCAGAAAATTATCGGAATCTGGCGTACGGTTTGTACAATTGTATCACCAAGGCTGGGACCAGCACGGTAATTTGGTGGAGGAAATGACCGGTCAGGCCAAGGATGTGGACCAGGCGTCAGCAGCGTTGATCAAAGATTTAAAACAGCGAGGACTTTTGGATGAGACCTTGGTTATTTGGGGAGGAGAGTTTGGACGGACCAACTATTGTCAGGGAAAATTGACGGAGGACAATTACGGGCGTGACCATCACCCAAAATGCTATAGCATTTGGATGGCCGGCGGTGGTGTAAAAGGAGGATTGTCTTATGGTGAAACCGACGAATTTGGATACAACATCATAAAAGACCCAGTGCATGTGCACGATCTTCAAGCTACCATTATGCACCTGATGGGGCTGGACCATGAAAAACTCACTTATAAATATTTGGGACGGAGGTTCAGGTTAACAGATGTTCACGGACACGTGGTAAAAGACATCTTGGCGTAATATGAGAGGTTTTGAACGTTTAGTTTCCAATATAGTTTTTGGATTGCTCTGTCTTCTGGTCGTGCTGCTGATTTTTGAGCAGCATGTTCAGATTCCTTTTTGGTTGCAACCTGCTGGAAGAATGCACCCCCTGTTACTGCACTTTCCCGTTGTGCTGGTTTTTTTGTTGATTTTGATCTCGTTTTTAAAAAAACAGATTGATTCCAATTCCTATCAAAAGATAAATAGACTACTGTTGGGCATAACGGCATTGACTACAACCCTTACCGCTGTTATGGGCTTTCTCTTATATAAAGAAGGCTATGATTCGGAATTGATGACCTTGCATAAATGGCTTGGGGTGCTCCTGGCCTTTCTGGTATATCTGTTGACTTTTGTTGAAGCCAGAAAGTTGTTGTACTACCCTGTGTTGTACAGCACAGGAATTATTATGGTTTTAGTGGGGCATTTTGGGGCAGGAGTTACCCATGGCTCCAATTTTCTGACCGAACCCTTGTTGGCGGAAAGTGCTCCCCCCATTGACGAGTATACCCCAATTTTTGAAGCCTTTGTTCAACCGGTACTGGATAAGAAATGTGTGGCATGTCACAATCCAGATAAACACAAAGGAGGATTGATCATGACATCGCTTTCAGAAATGGTCAAAGGCGGGGAAAATGGACCTGTTTGGGAAGCGGGTGATAGCGAGGGGAGTGCCATTATTAAACGGGCATTATTACCCCTTGAACATGAGGACCATATGCCACCGGAAGGGAAGCCCCAACTCACAGCGGATGAGATTGAGCTCATTAGTGAGTGGATTGAAGCCGATGCCGATACGTTGGTCAGTTTGGCCACTCTTTCAGACTCGATCCCATTGAAATCCCTGGTTTATGACAAATGGTTCAATAAGGCCCCGGAAAAACCATTGTACGACTTTCCACCCGCTGATGAAGACCTGATTCGCGAACTCAACAACCCTTATAGGACGGTAGTGCAAAAATCACCAAAATCGCCGGCCATTGATGTGGCCATCTTTGGGCAGAGTGCTTTTCATGCCGAATCCATTACGGGCTTGTTGAAGATTAAGGAACAGATCGTTTCCTTAAATCTGTCCTATTTGCCCATTACGGATGCAAACCTTGACCCTGTTGCAAAACTGGTCAATTTGGAGGAACTCAACCTAAATTTCACCCAAGTCACCAGCGATGGGTTGGCAAGGTTATCATCCTGTGACCAGTTGAAATCCCTTTCCATATCAGGGACTATGGTGGACAAGGGCCTAGAAAAGGTGCTAAGGGCATTCCCGGCATTGACCACTGTTCATTTGTGGGGAACCAAAATCTCTGATACGGAACTTCAGTTGCTGCAAGATAGATTTCCCGATATACGGTTTGTAATGGGATTTGAAGGCAATTCGGAAGAGGAGTTTCAGTTGGGCGCTCCAATTTTAAGCAACAAAAGTGCTGTGCTTTCAAAAGGTGAGCTTATTACGTTGACCCATAAGCTGCAGGATGTGGACATTCGTTTTACCATGGATGGCTCGGTACCTGACAGTACCTCCCAGTTATACGCGACTCCATTGGAATTTGAAGGCAATTTCGTTCTTAAGGCCAAAGCATCAAAAGAAGGCTGGAAACCCAGTGATGAAGCTACGTTCAGTTTTTTTGAAAAAGGTTTGAAACCATTCGATATCGAGTTACTTTCCAAACCCAATCCTCGGAATAAGGGGCAAGGAGGAATAACTTTAGTGGATGACTATATTGGGAGTCAGGGGAGCATGATTTCCTTGGCGTGGATAGGGTTTACCGATACCCCATTGATCGCCCTTGCCGATTTTGGGGAGTCGCCACCCCAAATAAGTGAGTTGATGCTTAGCCATTGTTTGATTAAATGGCAGCGAATTTTACCTCCCCAGTCTATAGAAGTTTGGGGTGGAAATACAAAGGACCAGCTAGAGTTGTTGAAAAAAATATCGGTAGACTTTGGAAAAGACGCTCCGGATTTTGGTGTTTCGAATGTCTCCGTCCAATTCCCAAAAAGTACGTTTCGATACTATAAAATAATTGCCACACGGTTTAAAAAGCTCCCGGATTGGCATCCAAAAAAGGGAGAAGAAGGGAAGCTGTTTGTTGACGAACTGTTCTTTTACCCATAGTTGATTGTAGAAAAAAACAAAAGAGGGGTGTTGCAGGGCGGGCACTGAAATCTTGCAAGTAGGAAAAGTATTAAAAACAGGATACAAAAAAACCCCATTTCGTTACAAATGGGGTTCTGGAGTAGCGAGAGGGAGACTTGAACTCCCGACCTCAGGGTTATGAATCCTGCGCTCTAACCACCTGAGCTACCTCGCCGAATTGTATTTTATTTATATCCAAGACTGTTTAGCCATCACCTTGAATTCCTGCGCTCCCTGCCCGAACGTGCCGTTCGGTACGGGCGGGTAACCACCTGAGCTACCTCGCCAAATTGCGGTTTTGCGGGTGCAAATATAAAGTTTAATTTTTGCCCTATCAAAATTCATTTTAATTTATTATTTGATATTTATTTTTTTATCTTCCCGAATTATACACGTTTGTCGAAAAGGAAAATAGAACACTAGAATGAGCGATAAGATTAAATTTGAAATAGAGTTTGTCATCCAGGCTTCTCCGCAATTGCTTTACCAATATATATCCACTCCATCGGGCTTATCGGAATGGTATGCCGATAATGTAAATTCCCGTAGCGAAATGTTCACTTTTATCTGGGACGGGGCGGAGGAAAATGCCAAGATGCTTAAACGCAAGAGTGATGAGTTCGTAAAGTTCGCCTGGGAAGAAAATGAGGATGACAGCTATTTTGAAATGAAAATCATCGTGGATGAAATTACCAAGGATGTATCCCTCTTCATTACCGATTTTGCGGAAGAGGACGAATTGGACGAGGCCAAAATGCTTTGGGAAAACCAAGTATCGGACTTAAAACAAGTATTGGGTTCCACCTAGGGATTCTTGCGGATAACGTATATTTGGTCCCGATAAAATTCGGGACTTTTTTATGGTCAATTTTAACGGAGCTTTGCTTTCTTCAGATGCAACCATTCTTACCCACAACAATCGTGGTTTAAAGTATGGTGATGCCCTTTTTGAAACGGTAAGGTGCGTAAACGGCACGGTCTTTTTTTGGGAAGACCACTACTTTAGGCTCATGGCATCCATGCGTATCCTGCGTATGGAAATACCTATGGAGTTTACCTTGGAATTTTTGGAAGGGGAAATACAAAGAACCGTACAAAAAAACGGGCTGGAAGACGACCCTGCAAGGGTTAGATTGACCGTATTTCGCAATGATGGGGGACTTTATTCCCCGGACACCAACCAAGTTTCGTATTTAATTGAGGCCACCCACATGGAGGCTCCCTTTTATTTGATAAACGAGGGGAGCTATGAGGTGGAGCTTTTTAAGGATTTCTATATCAACAAGGATATGTTGTCCAACCTAAAAACAAGCAATAAGATCATTAATGTGGTGGCCAGTGTGTATGCCAAGGAAAATGGATATGACAACTGTTTACTGATCAACACGGAGAAGCAAGTGGTAGAGGCCATCAATGGGAATTTGTTTGTGGTGCATGGAAACACTTTAAAAACCGCGCCCCTGGCTGATGGTTGTTTGGATGGCATCATCCGTAAAAAAGTAATGGAGATTATCACAACTACAGATGGCTTGGAACTAAAAGAGGAGTCCATTTCCCCATTCGAACTTCAAAAAGCGGACGAACTTTTCGTGACCAATAGCGTACAAGGAATTGTGTCCGTTAGAAAATACCGGAAAAAGGAATACGGGAATGAAAAGGCCAAAATGCTACTGGGCAAATTGAACGCCAAAGCGAGATTGGGCTGAGCAAATCAGTTCAAGGATGGGTTTTCGGGTGAATTGGACCAGAGCAAATAATCACCGCCCAATTCCACCATTTTTTCTTTCCAAAAAGCATTGGAAGACTTTTCCAGGATATTGCTTTCATATTCATTTTGAACCACAACCCAGGATTTGGAATCCAACTCATGATCCAGCTGCTGGGAACCCCAACCGGAATACCCCAGGAAAAAACGGATATCCATTTCCGTGATGGTACCTTCGTTAATGAGCTTTACGGTCTTTTCAAAATTACCGCCCCAAAATATACCATCGGAAATTTCAATGCTCTCGTCAATCAGGTGCGGGACTTTATGGATAAAGTACAGATTGTCCTGTTCCACAGGTCCACCGTTGAAAACCTTAAAGGGGATGGTGATTTCGGAAATGAGGTCGCAGATATTATAATCCAGGGGCTTGTTCAGGATAAAACCCACGGAGCCTTCTTGGTTATGTTCGGCCAAAAGAACCACGGACCGGTTGAAGGAAACATCTCCAGTCAGTGCCGGTTCGGCGACCAGCAATCTTCCTTTTGTGGGTTTCAAGCTAACCATATAGCGGGTTCTCTTAATTAAATGTAATATAATATCCGTTAACTACAAAAACCATGGAAATAGGTATAAACTAAAAAAGCACTTCCGTTGGGAAGTGCTTCCGTATATTGTATAACCTATCTAATTAGTTTACAGAGCTGCTCAATTCTGCTCCAGCTTTGAACTTTACAACGTTCTTCGCTGCAATCTGGATAGTCTGTCCTGTTTGAGGATTTCTACCTTCTCTTGCATTTCTTTTGGATACGGACCAAGAACCAAAACCTACTAAAGAAACTCTATTTCCTTTTTTTAGTGACCCTTCTACGTTACCCAAGAAAGATTCCAATGCTTTTTTGGCTGCTGCCTTAGTGATGCCAGCATCGGCTGCCATAGCATCGATTAATTCTGTTTTGTTCATAATGGAATTAAATTAATTGTTGTTAAAATAATTTTAATGCTGAACAAATTTATATGGATTTGCCTCAAACGCAAGTAAAACCAAGGGAAATCGGGTTTTTTGTTGATAACTTGAAACGTTTGTTGATAAAGTCGAATCAAAAATGGGACTTTTGTGAGCCTAGTGTTAATAAGGGTTTAGCGAAGATGGGCGTTTTCATCAAGATTTAGGCCATTGAGCACTTCGCTGATTTTCATCCGGCGTTTTCCTGGAAACTGTACTTCCAAAAGATGAAGATAACCTCCTGAAACAGCAACTTTTAATGTCCGGTTTTCGAGCACCAATTTTCCAACGGGGTGGGTATGTTCAACCTCCTCAATCTGGGTTTTGAAGATTTTGATGGGGTCTTCCCTACCATGGTTTTTCAAATAACACCATGCGGCAGGATAGGGACTTAACCCTCTAATATGGTTATGGATATCAACTATGGAATGGTCCCAATTGATTTGACAGGTATTTCTATGGATTTTATGTGCCGACTTTATGTCTTTGGCATCCTTCTGGGGAATACTGGTTACCGTGCCAGTTTCAATTTGTTTGCAGGTCTCCACAACCAAACTTGCTCCCAGTTCCATCAATCGGTCGTGCAAAGCCCCAGCATCATCCTCTGGATAAATGGGTGCTGTTTTTTGAAGGATGATACTGCCTGTGTCAATTTTATCATCAATAAAGAAAGTGGTTACCCCTGTCTCGGTTTCCCCGTTGATGATGGCCCAGTTGATCGGGGCCGCACCTCTATATTGGGGCAGGAGCGAGGCATGCAGGTTAAAGGTTCCAAATTCCGGCATGCGCCAAACCACCTCAGGCAACATTCTAAAGGCCACCACAACCTGGAGGTTGGCGTTGAGTTCTCCCAGGTCCTGCAAAAATGCTTCGTCCTTTAGGTTGGTTGGCTGAAGTATCTTAATGTTATGTGTTTTGGCAAATTGTTTAACGGCCGATTCTTGGATTTTTCTTCCTCGTCCCGCTGGCCTGTCTGGGGCGGTAATGGCCCCAACTACTTTAAATCCGGCATCCAATAAAGCTTTTAGGCTACCCACCGCAAAGTCAGGCGTGCCCATAAACACAATTCGCAACTTGTTATTTTTCAATTTCGTACTCATTCCTTTCATTCAATTGGATTTCCCCATCCTCCAGCATTTCCTGTAAGCTATCCAGTATCAATTTTTCCCCAACGCCCAATTCGCTCTCCAGGTCCCTGGAAGTTTTACCGCCAGTGGCCAATAGCCTTGTAATCCTGTTCTTTAGATTTTCCGAAGGCGCTACGTTCTCTTGGGTGCAAATATCGCAAGTACCGCAATTTTGGGCCGATTTTTCACCAAAATAATGGAGGATAAAAACACTTCTACAGATTTTCTGGTTCCCTACATAATCCAACATAGCCTTCATGTTGTTATTTTTTAAGGTATGGAAATCCTCAACGTACTTTGCAAAAGGATTGATGGTCCTATCATCTTCACGGGGGACGAGAAAATTGAGTTCAAGGTCGCTGGTACTGCTCTGATATTCCGCAACCCCATCCGACCGTAACCGTTCCAAGGTCTTTTTGATATCCGCCTCATTAGCTCCTGTTTTTTTGGCAATTAAATGAAGGTTTATTTTGGTTGGGTGCTCCGTAATACCACCATACGTGCGCAATATGGTCTGGATGATGGGTGCGGAAGTCGGATGCTGATGCAAATACTGAAAGATACCATTCCGGGAAGCAACAAATTTTAAAACGGTCTTTTCATTAAAATTTTCAGATAGGGAGATAACGGAATGTTGGTCTAAAATACGAAGCCCATGGTACGCCATATTTGGGTTGAATCCATAGCGCTCGCAAAATTGATTGAACTTGAAATTTAAGGTCTCCGTTACCAATTCACCAAAGGGTATTTGAAAAAAGTTGTTCAGTTGGAGATAAAGCTTTTTTACAAATTCCACCTTGGGCAAGGAGGCTAGAAACTGCTGTTTTGCCCGATCCGCATCTTCGTTGGCGGTAAGGATAATGGCTTCAGAAGGTTGTCCATCCCTGCCGGCACGCCCTGCTTCCTGAAAATAGCTTTCAAGACTATCCGGAATTTGATAGTGGATCACGCATCTGACATCAGGTTTGTCCACACCCATGCCAAACGCATTGGTGGCTACCATGCATTGAACCTTGCCCTGTAACCATTGCGCAAGCTTTTCTTCTTTATCCTGCTTGGAAATACCTCCATGGAAAAAAGTAGATTTTATTCCATTCTTGTTCAAGAATTCGGACAGGTTCAACGTCATTTTTCGGGAACGCACGTATACAATGGAACTCCCGTTACCCCGTGATAGTACTTTTTTAAGCTGATAATTTTTGTCTTCGGTATGCTTGACCTTAAAACTAATGTTGGAGCGGGAAAAGGAGTCCTTATATATTTTGGGTTGGTCCAGCTTAAGGTTTTGAATGATGTCCTGTTCCACTTTTGGGGTCGCTGTGGCCGTAAGGGCAATGGTGGCTACGCCGGGTGCCAATTCCTTTAGCAGTGAACATTGTAAATAGGCAGGTCTAAAATCATTGCCCCACTGTGAGATGCAATGGGCTTCGTCTATGGCGATCAAGCTTACCTCCATCTCGCGTATGCGCTCTTGTATAATGGATTGCTGTAAGCGCTCTGGGGACAAATAAAGAAATTTATAATTACCATATTGGCAATTGTCCAAAAGGTCGTTTAGCTCCGAATAGGGTATGCCCCCGGTTAAGGCAATGGCCTTGATTCCCCTTTGTTTTAGCTGTTTTACTTGGTCCTGGATGAGGGCCACCAATGGGGATACTACGATACAGATTCCACTTAGGGCCATGGCCGGAACTTGATAACACAATGATTTCCCACCCCCTGTTGGCATCAGGGCCAAGGTATCCTGACCGTCCAAAGCGGAATGGATGATGTCCTTTTGGGATCCACGGAAATCTTTATACCCCCAAAATTCCTTTAAAATATTATGGATGTTGTATTGCACTAATCGGATTTCAAATGGTCCAAGATAAAATCGACACGTGCATGTACAGGATCTTTTGGTACCAGAATGGGCTTATATCCAAATCTTGTGTAGGTATCCATCAAAGCATCGTGGATTTTTTCAGCCTCTTCATAAGATTCCAATCGCTCATTGTCCGAAACGTAAATTTCCTTCCAGGGTGGAACTATAAAAATGGCATCGTAGAGGTGATTTTCGCAAGCATCTGTAAATTCCTTGTCATAGGACTGGTCAAAAAAGTCCATATAGGCCAGTACATCTGGAATCCCACGATCAAAAAAGCTAATGGGTACATCCAGGTCCAAAGAATCCAAAAAGTGCTTGGTTCTTCCATAAAGTAAATCCTTGTTGAACTGTAATGCATCGTCCACAAAAACCAAAGGATTAGAAACAAAAGAATCCGGTTCCCCCTCTTTTTTTGCATTGGAGGTCATATCCCTTATGATTTCATGGAAACAATGGTGTCCTTGCTCCTCAAGCCCTTTGATTATGGAGGTTTTCCCTGTTCCGGGAGCCCCGGTAATGACTACTTTATGGTTCTTCAATCATGAATTATTAGTATCACAAAGTAATGAAATCGGGCTAAGGAAAAAAAATTGCACATGAAGCTATATCTTTGTAAAAACTTGTGGTATGGAGAAGGAGAAATCCGAAGAATTTTATGCGCGACTTAAGGAGCAATTGCTGGAAAACAGTAGCTGGCCATCTAAATATCTTTATAAATTCATAGTACCTACGGATCAGGATAAAATTGAGCAGATCCATAAAATTTTTGACAATACGGGCGCTGTAATCGAGTCCAAAAAGTCAAAGAAGGGTACGTATACCAGCATTTCCATCACAGTACAATTGGATGACCCTGACGCGGTCATTGCCAAGTACAAGGAAGTTTCCCAAGTAGAGGGGGTAATATCGCTTTAAGCCACATTGCCATAATTTTTAGTATTTTGCGGACGTTATAGGATAGACTTCCCGTTAGTTAATTTCATTAAACACATTAATTTGAATTCAGTAGACAACTTAGAATATAATACGGAACGTCCAAAATTGCACATTCCCGAGTATGGCCGCCACTTCCAAAAAATGGTAGACCATGCCGTATCCATAGAAGATCGTGAAGAACGGAACAAGGTGGCCAAGGCCATTATAAGCGTAATGGGTAATTTGCAACCCCATTTGCGTGACGTTCCCGATTTTCAACATAAATTGTGGGACCAATTGTTTATCATGTCCGATTTTAAATTGGATGTGGATTCCCCGTTTCCGATAACCTCCAAGGAGACTTTGCAACAGCGACCAGAACCTCTGGAATACCCTCAGAATCACCCTAAGTATCGTTTTTATGGCAACAACATCAAACGTATGATTGATGTGGCCATTAAATGGGAAAAAGGGGATATGCGCTCTGGTTTGGAATATGCCATTGCCAACCATATGAAAAAGTGTTACCTCAATTGGAACAAGGATACCGTGGAAGATCAGGCCATCTTTGCACACTTAAAAGAATTGAGCGACGGTCAAATTGATTTGGCTCCGCATGGTGAAAACCTTACCGATAGCGGTCAGTTCCTTAAAAACCGCCTGGCAAAATCCAATAGAAACGGCGGAGGTGGTAAAAAAGGCCAAAGAAACAATAGAGGTAAAAAACGATATTAAATTCCATAGGCATCCATGGGAACATTTCGAATAGAGGGTGGTCACCAACTGCATGGTGAAATAACACCTCAAGGAGCAAAGAACGAAGCACTTCAGATTCTTTGTGCTGTTCTGCTTTCCGCGGAAAAAATTACCATCAATAACATTCCTGACATCGTAGATGTCAACAAGCTTATTGCCTTGTTGGAAGACCTGGGTGTAAAAATCCAGAAAAAAGGAAAGGGTAGCTATACCTTTAAGGCAGATGACATAAATCTGGATTACTTGCAAACGGACCAATTCAAACAAGATGGTCGCGGATTACGAGGCTCCATAATGTTGGTTGGCCCGCTTTTGGCCCGTTTTGGAAAAGGGTATATCCCAAAACCAGGAGGGGATAAGATAGGACGCAGACGATTGGACACCCACTTTGAAGGATTCATTAAACTAGGAGCCAAGTTCAGGTATAATAAAGAAGAATATTTCTACGGGGTAGAGGCTGATAAACTCAAAGGGGCTTATATGCTCTTGGATGAAGCTTCTGTTACAGGTACGGCGAATATTGTGATGGCTGCAGTGCTCGCAGAAGGAACAACTACTATTTACAATGCAGCTTGTGAGCCTTATTTGCAACAGTTGTGCAAAATGCTCAACCGTATGGGGGCCAAAATCTCTGGAATTGGCTCCAACCTACTGACTATAGAAGGTGTTGAGGAATTGGGAGGTACGGAGCATACCATGTTGCCGGATATGATTGAGATTGGCAGTTGGATTGGTCTTGCCGCCATGACACGTAGTGAATTGACCATCAAGGATGTGAGTTGGGACGATTTAGGTCAAATTCCGAATGCCTTCCAAAAATTGGGAATCCAGCTGGAGCGTTGGGGAGATGATATCTACATTCCCAAACATGAAAATGGATACGAAGTACAGAATTATATTGATGGTTCCATTTTGACCATTGCGGATGCCCCTTGGCCAGGATTGACGCCTGATTTATTAAGTATTTTATTGGTTGTGGCCATCCAAGCAAAAGGCGAAGTGGTCATCCATCAAAAAATGTTTGAAAGCCGTCTGTTCTTCGTGGATAGGTTGTTGGACATGGGTGCCAAGATCATTCTTTGTGATCCGCACAGAGCTACAGTTATTGGGCATGACTTTAAATCCACCCTGAAGGCCACCAATATGGTTTCACCTGATATTCGCGCTGGAGTTTCTCTCTTGATAGCAGCCTTGTCTGCAAAAGGCACATCCACCATCAACAATATTGAGCAGATAGATCGGGGTTATGAGAACATAGACGAACGTTTACGAGCCATTGGGGCCAAGATTGTTCGGGTTTAAGACTTTTCAACCTGCGTCCTAAACGCTTTAGGCGACATTCCGGTGAACTTTTTAAATGTGGTAGCGAAATATTGGGATGTGCTGAATCCCAAACCGTAAGCTACTTCTGTTATGGAATTGGATTTTAGCAGTTCTTCTTTGGCCCGTTCAATCTTTAATCGGTTGATGTAGGCTTTGGGGGGAGCCCCAAAATGTTGTTTGAACCAACTTTTAAAGTAGGCGGTTGAGAAATTCACCAATTCTGCCAACTCGTCCACATAGATAATCCGGTGCAAGTTTTTGGAGATAAAATCTTCAATAATCTTTACTCTTTCCGAAGGAACCACAATTTGTGCGGCCTGGGATAATTCAAGAGTTTCCAACAGCAACTGAACCAATAATTGGTTTGTGTTGAGTTGCGCCAATGTAGTTTGTTCCGATTCAAGTTGGACAACCAGTTTTTGTAAAAGGGACTTAAGAACCAATCCCCCTTTAAAAATATACCCAGCCTTTTCCCGAAGTGCCGAAACAAGATATTCAGATTGCTCTTTGGGAAGATAGCAAAGCTGCCCTTTGGTATGATCTATATGAACCTGAAGCCAAAATAATTCTCCAATATCTTCAGGATAAACCCCAGAACTATGATCCTGGTTGGGTGGTACAATAAGGATGTCGTTGCCTCTGAGTTTTAGTAAGTCTCCACCCAATTCATAATACTGCTGCCCTCGAATGCAAAAACAAATTTCCATAACATCTTGGTGCTGGTGGGCCTCCAGCGTGGGTTCCACTTTACGATAGTGGTAATGTCCAAAATCCACAAACCTCGGATAGCCCAAGTTCGGTAGGTGAAACACTTTACGCTGTTTTGTTTGATTTTGCATGTATTTGTATAAAAAAATGAGGTCATACGAATTTAGAAGACTTTTTTTAGAAATCCCATTTAATTTGAATCGTCAAGTATAAACCATAAACCAATGAAAGAGTTGTTTTTAAAACAAGGTTACGCCAAACTGGACCGTCTTATACCAAACTCAGAGGTGGAGAATCTAAGGACCTTGTACGATGATTTGCTTCAGGATAAAGAGCGTACCCTGGGATTGCGAAGTGATTTGGGCGGGGGCGAAGGAGGTACTGTTGAAAAAATCACCCAGATTATGCGTCCCAGTATGGTCGAACCCAAACTCTCTGAAACTATTTCCTATCAACTGGCCTTGGATCATGTAAAAGATATGTTGGGTGAGGATATGGAACTTGATTTTGATATGCTCATCAACAAAGCTCCCCACACCAACACCCCAACACCTTGGCATCAAGATGCCGCTTATTGGATCAAGATGCCCGATAAACGATCGTCCAGTTGCTGGATAGCTTTGGATGAGGTCTACGAAGAAAACGGCTGTATGTGGTTCATTCCCAAAGATGGAGATACCATTCTACCCCATAAGCATTATACCAAAGGGGGTGCCTTGCATTGCGAAACAGATGGAAATAATGCCGAATGTATTCCCTTAAAACCTGGAGGCTGTACGTTTCATGATGGCTTTACCCTCCATTTTAGCAAAGGCAACACCACAGATTCGCATAGGCGCGCATTAATTCTTAATTTCAGGCCAAAGGCGATGATTCAGTTGGAGCGGGAGCAAGGAGTGGATCATACCGGGGAACGAAAAGTACGGAATAAATAACCTATGGAAATAAAATGGATATATCCAAGATGGGGGAGTGCCCACTTAGATTGGAAAGTATTTTTGGGCAAAGTCAAGGAACATGGTTATCACGGCGTGGAAATAGATTTGCCATTTGGTCAGGAAAAAAAAGAAATCGCGGCCATGTTAAACGATTTTGAGCTGGACTTTGTGGGTCAGCATTGGCAAACCCAGGAAGTAGACCTCATAAAGCACAAAGAGGAGTACAAACGTCATTTGCTCAATTTGGTAGAGGAAAAGCCTTTGTTGATCAATTCCCACACGGGACGGGATTTCTTTTCTTTTGAACAGAACTTAGAACTGATCAAACTTGCACAAGAAGTCGAAGACGAAACAGGTGTTCCTATCGCCCATGAGACGCATAGGTCGCGATTTCCCTTTGCGGCACATGTTTGTAAGCAATATTTGCATGAAATTCCATCTTTAAAGTTGACTTCAGACCTTTCCCACTGGTGCTGTGTGGCGGAAAGCTTGTTGGAAAACCAACATGAGGCGGTGGATTTGGCCATAGAGCACACGTATCACATACATGCTCGGGTGGGATCCACTCAAAGTCCACAGGTGATTGACCCAAGGGTTGATTCCTATAAAGAAGAATTAGCCCAATTTAAAAATTGGTGGAAAGCTATGTTGAACAATGCTCAAGCGGCTGGAAGACCCTATATCACCGTAGCTCCCGAATATGGCCCACTACCGTATTCCCTGCAACACCCCCAAACAGGAGATTTGTTGGGCAATCAATGGGAAATCAACCAGTTTATCCGAAAGGAAATCGAAGAAATTTGGGACTAGTTATGGCTCCAATTGTTGGGGTCATCGCTATCGTTGGGTGACAGCCCCAAGATATCCCCCTTGGTATCCACCCCTAGGCCTACCACACTTCGGTTTACATAATTAAAATAGCTCACCACTTGATTGACTTCCAGGATTTCACCTTCGGTGAAGCCCACTTCTCGTAAGCTTTCTATATCTTCCTTGGTGATATCTGTGTGGTTTAGGGTAAGCTTTTTGGCATACCTGCTACCCGCATAAAATTTGGTGGAAAAGAAGTCCGACAGTGTATTCCCTAGAACGGCTTCTTTGAAAGTGTCTGCTCTGGAATCATCGCCCAACAATCTTTTAAATCCCTCAAAATGGTGCTGAAAACAATAATCACATTGGTTGAGGTGGCTCACATAAGTGCCCAAAGCTTCCAAATACCATTTGGGCAGGGTGTTGTTGGAATTGTGGAGCACATTTTTATAGAGCGCCATGTGGCCAACCAAGGTGTGTGGCCGTAAACTGTGGATGAGCAAAACGTTGTCCACATTGTTATTCGGCCCTTTTACGCGATCATAAATTCGTTTGAGTTCCTTGTTGGCCTCTTCGTAGCCGATAACTTTGATCCAGCTCATTAATACATGGTGTTGGGGTTGGCAGATTCTTTTGGAATTTGCTGGATGGCATCCCAGTGCTCACAGATTTTCCCATTTTCATCAAATCGGAAGAAGTCCATGGTCACGTATTGGTCATTACCTGGCCAGGTTTGGTGGGTGTGCAGGGCCACCAAAGTGCCTTCGGCGATGCAGCGCACAAATTCAATGGACTTCTCAGGATATTCCACTTGCATTCGTTCAAAATAGGAGATAAATCCCTGGGTGCCATCAGCTACATCAGGATTGTGTTGAATGTACTCTGCACCAATATATTTTTCAACTGCCCCTTTTGGGTCGCCTAGATAGGCCGTTTTGTAAAAGGCAATGGCGTTTTGTTTGTTTTGTTCAATATCCATTTTAATATGTTTATATATCGTCAGTTCGAGTAGGTTTTCGGTAGAAAACCATATCGAGAACTCATTTCAGAGCAAATCCCTGATTCTCGATACAAATTTTATTCTTTTCAATCATAAAATTTACTCGAATTGACGGGATTTGTAAAATGTAGGGCAATTTAAAATATGCGCTTAATATCCGACCAATTGATCAATTGAATGTCATCCCTAGCAACCTGAGCCTTGGCAAAATCGCTGGTAAAAAAATCAAAATCTATCTGCCGCCACTCCGCACCAAAGTTAGGATGGTTCACCGTAACCCCCTGCATTTCCTGTTCGTCAAAAGCTGGATGAATCAAGATTACATTAAAACCTTCCACCAGGTTATCAAACACACCTGCGTAATAGTCCCACAATTGGCCCTTTTCAAAATACGAAATATCCCCAATGTGGACTTTGTCCACTGGAATGGCCTCGGGTTTTATCGGACTACTTTCATCCAGCCCCACCATATCAGATAATTCTCGACTACGCTGCACGGGAAGCTCGTAACGTCGCCCCAATTCCTTATAAACTTCAAACAAATCGGGGCGACTTCCGACACTATACATGTGCGAATCCAAATGGGAAGGGGAGAGGCCATAGGCGAGGAACTTTTCAATTTGGGCAGTGAGTTCCTTGCGGACATCTTCAGCCGTGGCATGTTCCCGAACTTGTTCCCATTTTTTATAGAAATGCCCATTGGAATCTACCAAAGAGGGCACTTCAGAAACATGCAATACAGGGCCAAACTTATAGTTTTCCCATTCGCAAGTGAGGGTAAGGTGTACCCCATGATCATATTGAAGATTTTGTTTTGTCCACTGCGCCATTTCGTAAAACCAAGGGCAGGGCACCATAATGCTACAGGAGTTTACAATACCATTTTGCAAAGATTGCATGGTGGCCAAATTCTCTGAATGGGAAAGGCCCGCATCATCGGCATGGATCATTAGAAGTTTGGTGTTGGCTGGGTAGCCGAGTTTTTGTGCTAGGTTCATTCGGTTAATTTTGAATGATGAATTTTGAATTACAAATCTAAGTGTTAGGGAACATCCATTCAGCCATGCAAGACCCTAATGATTAAAATTAGACTGTCATTAAAGGTATAGAAAACAAGATGTTGTTGTAAGGTAATGTTTAGAATGCCACTTTTTAGTTCCCCTCGTTGCCTACCCAAATTTGGATTTTGTGTGAATTGCTCAAACAAATGGGTCAATCGCAATAAATAGTAAAATCTAGATTATGAGCGAATCAAAATTTTGCTAATTTGATTCGCATCATTTAGTACCAGCTTTATAATATTGGTTCCATCTTGGGATTTTACAAACAATCTGATTTGGTTTTCTGAAATAAAATGTAAGTTGGCCACTAGGGCATCTTTGGTGGGGTTCCAGACCTTGTTGAACCTGGTAAGGGCTTTGGCAATTGCCTCTTGATTCTCCGGTACAACATGTTTTGAAAGGAAGTTTTCCACTGCACTTACCGTATATGAATTCAATGCTTTGACCAGCCTCCTTACCAGTTTGGGCTGCTTTGGCATTTTACTATCAGTGACTACTGGTTTTCCGCCACTTCCAATCAATTTTAAGGCAGTCTGAAAGGCATTTTGGTAATGGGCCGGATAATCCGGTTTAACTCCGATTCCTTCCAAATCTTGAAGGGTTGCTGCGTGCAGGGATTTTTCATAGGGCCAGTGCAACAGAAATATATCGCTCATTAAATAGGTCATTGTTCTGTGCGCTCCCCCGGGAGTGGGTTCCCCAACCACCTGTGCCCGGTTATGAAGTTGTAATCGTTGTGTAAAAAGCTCGGCTGCGGAAAAGGTGGCCTGACTGGTGAGTATGATCAACTTGACCTTTGAAAGTTCTTTGGATTGCAGTTTGGGAACAGCCCAAATTTCTTGGGGCGGAGTGTTCCATTGATAACTGGTGGCAAGCATTTTTTTGTTTGGAAAGAAATAACCTGCCAAATGATTGACCATCATGTCCGACCCACCGGAATTGTCCCTAAGATCAATGATAATTGCTTTGGGGTTCGTGAGCGAAGACATGAACTCGCTGATCTCCGCTTTCAAGGATTTGGTGAGCTCAGGGAATTCGTCAAACTTTAGGTAATAAATGCCTTCCTCTGGTTCTTTTTTACTGATAAAAAAATATGATTTGCTGTTCGTGATTGATGATGTTTTGGATGCGGGTCGGTTCAACCCAATTTTTAAGTGAAGATCATGAGAAAATTTATACAGATCCCTGTTCAAGATGGACACGAAGAGTTCGGGGTCGGTAATGTCTTCATAAGCTCCTTTGTTGATTTTTGAATTGAGTTTTTTGGCAATTTCAATCCCTTTTTCCTCCCATAGGAATTCGGTTTTAAAACTTGTAACCAGATCATTTAAAAACTCATTCTTTCGCTCTTTGGTGAAATCTGTTTGACCGTAGGTAAAGTGAACCAAAATGAATAATAGGGCAAATGTATTTTTAGCAATTTTCATGTGTTGCAATTATTTAACGTACTATGAAATTTTCAAGCTCCGGGCCAGTTCTCGATACAGTTTCCTATGGCAAATCACTCGAGCTGACATTTCTGTCAATCTTGACATGCATGTATACTTAGATAAAATCCCTAGGCAAAGGACTAAAACAATTTTGGTGTAGAATAGAATGAAATTAGCCTAAATCAGGCCAATGCTCTCAATTCTTTGGGACTGAAGCCAGTATAAAGCCGAAAAAGACGCCCCATATGACTCTGATCTGAGAATCCGCAATAATGGGCTATCTCCGTTAAGGACCAAGCCGTATTGAAGAGTAGGTGGGTGGCTCGTTCAATTTTGATTTGGCGCATATAATCGGCCAGGGTGCAATTTTCATATTTGGCAAAGTATTTTGAAATGGAAACCGGATGCAGTCCCAATTCTGAGGAAAGCTCTTGTAAGGATATGAATTCTTGCCACCGATCATTCAGTAAGTTTTGGACCGTAACTATCCAATTGGGTTTGGTAACTGACTTTCCTTGATAAAACAAGGATTCCAAAATTTGATGTATGGATTGCTGTGAGTATCGGTCGTCCAACGTGGACTCTCTATAAATATTCAAGAGTGAAAGGTAAGCACCATGATTTGATTCCAAGTTGTCGAATTGAATGTCATCCTTAAAAAAACCAGAACCAAATTCAATGTTCAAATTTTTTGATGGGAAGGCGGTAAAACGATTTCGATGGATTTCGCCCTCGCGATAACTCATGATTTTACCAGGCTTCACCTGAATATCCTCGGCTTTTCTGGATTCCCTGTTCCCTCCTGCAAGGATGGCCGAAACATGGATATTTTCATGAAAGTGCCAATCTTCAGAAACTACATGGTCATAGTTCACAATAGATATCGAAAATAAACTATCATTGAACTTGTCCGATGTGGTGCCTAAAAAATCGGAAACCTTCTTGGCCTTCATGGTTTTACTTCTCAATCACTTTACCATCCGGATACTTTGCAAACCGTCCTTTATCCTGATCATGCACATTATCGGGGTAGGGCCAAGGCCAGCCACCAAACTGGGTCAAACGGTATTCCTCCATGGCTTGTTGGATTTCCTCTTCAGTGTTCATTACAAAGGGACCATATTTGGCCACAGGCTCATCTATGGGTTGGCCCTGCAGCATTAAAAAATGGGCTTTTTCAGAACCGATTTTGATGGTCACCTCTTGGAAAGGGTCTAATGCAATTCCAAAATTGGGATTCACCTTATGGTCACCAATAAAAATTTCGGAACCTTCGTAAAAATAAAGTGTCCGTGTGGCCAAGGAGCCTATTTTGGGCAAGGTGTATTCAGTTTCCGCATCCACATGAATGTTCCATATAGCCACTTGATGCTCGTTTGTGGCGGCCCATGAATTGGGTGCGGGGTCATTGGCCTGGGTGCCCTTGTAATTTCCCGCAATCACTTTTATCTGTGCATTGCCCTCGTCAATAACAGGAATATCCTCATGCCAGAGCATTTTAAAATGCGGTTCCACAAACTTATCTGCCTTGGGTAGGTTCAACCAAATTTGGAACAGCTCCAGCGGATTGTCCTTATCGGTATTGAGCAAAGGGAACATTTCGGAATGTTGCACACCTCGGCCTGCCGTCATCCACTGCACATCACCTTGACCAAAGCGCCCAGCCGCACCTAGGGAGTCGGAATGATCACAGAAGCCTTTGTTGACTATGGTGATGGTCTCAAATCCACGGTGGGGATGGTAGGGGAAACCTGGAATGGTCTGCCCGTGGTACATGCGCCATCCATCTTTAATGGTAAAATCGTTACCGATGTTTCTACCTTCCAACAGTTTTGGATCCGGGCCCAGTTCCCCGTTACCCTTTGGGTAATGGTCCAAGTGGTACACACAGAATAAAAAAGGGTCTTGGGTCTGCCAAGGGAAGCCCAACGGAAAAGTTTGAAGAATAGGATCAGGCATAGCTTTTTTTATTTGTTTTTCAGTTTTTTGCGGTGGTAAACTGTGTGCTTAGATATTTCTGCTTCCACTCGCCATTTTCATAACTCCCCACAGTATATTTATAGGTGTGGTCATCCACATATTCCCAATAATCCGTTACAATGGATTCGCCATAGGCATAGGTATAAATGATGTCCTTGCCCTTGGTGGTGACAGTTCCCTCGGTGACCCCTCCAAACACATCAAACTCCCAAAATTTTATGGTTTTCGAAGCCTCATCATATTGCCGTATCCCGTGGTTTCGCGGGCCGTAGCTGGTCTGTTCCATATTGGTATAACCTCGGGATTCGGCAATGACCAATTTTTTGTTCAGATCATAACGGAAGTTGATATCTTGTTTAAATTTGGAACCATCGCCCCAATTGCCCTCGGCACTCCAGGTCTTGCCCATAAGGGGGTCAAAAACAGAAAGTGTCTCTTGGGTCTGAGCGTTGAGAAAGCCTGCTAGAAGCAGGCTTAACATGAATATTTTTTTCATTCTGGTTTAATTGCTTCCGATTGGGGGAGGGCCATCGATCATGGCCTCGTATACTACATCCCCTTTTCGGGTTTTAAATTCTTCTTTGACCTTGGCTACTAATTTTGGATCATCAAATAAATCTGCCATGGTCATGGCCATTGCCTTGGAGGCATAGATCATTCCTTTGTGGCCAATGCTCATTCCGCCGCAGGCCACTACCGCCCAGGAATGCCACGGGGTATCTTTGGGAGCTGTCGTAACACTAAGGTTGATATTAGGTACGTTCCAGCTCACATCGGCTACATCAGTGGAGCCGCCACCGGGATTCTTTTCAGTTTCCCGTAAGGGTTCAATCTTGCTGTCCATGCCCACTTCCGGTTTTCCGGTGGCTTTCTGGATACCAACGCCAAAGGCAACTTCTTCATCAGTATAGCTAATTGGGCCAAGCAACTCCAAATTTTTCTGCATAATTTCACCCCCAGAACGATTTATGAGCATCTCATAGATTCCGGAAACCAAAGAAATTTTATAATCCACATTGGCCATGATGGCCGCACCTTCCGCCATCTTTTTCACATGTTCGTAAGTGGGAAACATAACATCCCGTTTGGGGTCCCTCACCCGCACCCATAATTTGGAATAATCAGGTACCACGTTCACCACTTCACCACCATTTTGAATATGATAATGTATCCTGGAAGTAGGGCGGATATGCTCCCTGTAGAAGTTGATTCCCGTTGTATACAGTTCAAGGGCATCGGATGCACTACGTCCGTTCCATGGATCGGCTGAGGCATGGGCCGCCTGGCCGTAGAATTCCACAATAAAGTCAATTAAGGATAAACTACTTTGCACATCGGCTTCAATGTGAGCTCCGGGATGCCAGCTTACATTCACATCCACATCATCCCAAATCCCTGCTTCAACCATCCATACTTTGGCAAAGTATTTCTCTTCAGCCGGAGTCCCCATGAACTTTACGGTTCCCTTGAGTTTGCCGGATTCAATCTGCTCCTTGATGGCTATGGCTGCCCCTAAGCTTGCGGCGCCAAAAAGATTATGGCCACATCCATGACCTGGCGCACCTGCGGTCAACGGGTCTTTGGTTGGAACGGTTTTTTGGGAAAGACCGGGAAGGGCGTCGAATTCGCCCAATACGCTAATGACAGGCTTTCCAGAACCGTAAGTGGCCGTAAACGCTGTTGGGATATCCGCAACTCCACGTGTCACGGTCAATCCATTTTTCTCGGCATAGGAAGCTAAAACTTCTGCAGATTTTGATTCGTTAAAGGCTGTTTCTGCATATTCCCAGATGGAATCGCTTAGCTTGATAAGGTTTTCTTTATGATTTTCCACGGAAGCGATAACCGCTTTTTTAGTGGAATTCATTTTTTGCGCACTTAGGCTTACCGTCAGCAAACCAAATAGCAAAAGGGTTGGGAATTGTTTCATTATCTGGATATTTGAATTAGTCCAAAGCAATGGTTCAGCTGGTTTTGAAAGCTGAAACAAAAGTTTATCCAAACGGATAAAAGCCAATACTAAAAATACTGAAAAACCTTCAACCTACCGCCGCTTTGTAAACTTTAAGACAGCGTTCCCTGGCCATTCGGTGATCTACCATTTTTGGCGGATAGGTAAGTTCTTGGTATTCAGGGACCCAGTGATGGATATACGCTCCATGGGAATCAAACTTATTAAGTTGATGGATAGGGTTGAATATTCTAAAATACGGAGCGGCGTCCACCCCGGAACCTGCCGCCCATTGCCAGTTACCTACATTACTGGCCAATTCGTAATCCAAGAGTTTCAATGCGAAATAGGCTTCGCCCCATCGCCAATCAATCAACAAATGTTTACACAGAAAACTGGCCACTACCATACGGACCCTATTGTGCATATAACCTGTGCTGTTGAGTTGTCTAATTCCAGCGTCCACTAAAACATATCCTGTTCTTCCTGTTTTCCAAAGATTGAACTCTGCTTCGTTGTTTCGCCACTGAATGCGATCGTATTTTGGTTTAAAAGCCTTGGTCACCGTATGGGGAAAGTTCCAAAGAATCTGCATAAAAAACTCACGCCAGATAAGCTCGCTCAAAAAAGTCTGGTTTTCGGATTTTAGGGCTTCCCGCACTACGTGGCGAATAGAAATGGTGCCAAAGCGAAGGTGCGGTCCCAACATGGATGTTCCTATTTCATTGGCGGGGATGTTCCTCGTTTGCTCATATTGATCAACAAATGCAGGGTGCAATCGATAATCCCTGACGCGTATACTTGACACTTCAAAACCTATATCTTCCAAAGAATGAAAAGGAAACTCCATGCCTGTTGCAAAGTTTGGGTTTCCAGGTAGGTCGTAAGTTTTCAAATGAAGGGTGGGGTCAAAATTTGCCAGCCATTTTTTCTTATATGGAGTATAAACCACGTAGGGGCCGCCATCATCCTTGACAATGTCATTTTTTTCAAAAATTACCTGGTCCTTATAGGTTTTGAATTCAACTTGATGCTGTTTCAGCAGTACTTTGATGTCAGTGTCCCGTTTACGGGCATAGGGTTCATAGTCGTGGTTGGTAAATACCGCGGTGATACGGTGTTCATCCAGCAAGCTTTTGAAAATATCGATAGGTTTGCCATGGAAGGTTGCCAACCCACTCTTGTGAGTGCTTTTAAGCTGGCTGTCCAAAGCACTTATATTATCGTGGATGAAATTTACCCTTGCATCGTTTTTGGGTAATTTATCCAGGATCTCGGAGTCATAAATAAAGATGGGAAGCACAGGATTTCCTCTTTGCAGGGCATGAAAGAGCCCACAATTATCCTCCAAACGAAAATCTCGCCTGAACCAGAATATGGAAATAGCATTGCTCATAAAATAAGATCAACTGATACCAGCTTGGAATCAAGTTTTAAACGGTCTTTAAGGCATAAGGGGAGTCTACCTTTATAGCTGTTCCGAAAAAGTTCTCCAACTGGAATCTTCGATGCTCAAAAATCTTTTCCAGTCTTCTTTTCACGAACAGCGCATGTGCCAATCGTCCTAGGAGCCCAAAGGGTAGGGCGTAATCCACAATATCCTCCATTTCAACACCTCCATTTTTTTCCCGGAGAAAATGTTTGTGGTGCCAGAAGGAGTAGGGACCAAATCGTTGCTCGTCAACAAAATATCTACCCTCCGCCACATAGGTTATTTCTGTAACCCAACCCATTTTCACAAAAGGAAACGGGCTAACCACATATTCTATGATCTGCCCTGGGAACATTTCTCGTTCCGCGCCGGAAATTATGGTAAAATTCATATCCTCCGGTGTTATTTTGCTTAGATTTTCTGGGTTGGACAGGAATTCCCAAGCCTCGGTCAAGGAAATGGGCAAAAACTGTCGGGTATGAAGTTTGTAAAGTCGCATAGTCAAATATACAAAAATGTTTAACGTAAACAAATAATACTTAAACAAAATTAAAATAACTGGCTATAATCCGTAGATTCAAGGGGTGCTTCTGAACAGGTTTTCTTTTAAGTCTTTCTTAACAAGCCTTACATGGGTTAATAAGTAGTTTTGTGTTCTTACGAATCTAAAAAACACCATTTGAAATGAAAAAACTAGCATTATTTGTATTTGTAGCTCTATTGACGGTCTCTTTGGAAGCACAAATTAACACACCAGCACCCAGTCCTAGCTCTGTTCTAGAGCAAACGGTAGGTCTTACGGAGGTAACGGTGGACTACTCCAGACCTTCCATGCGCGGGCGGACCATTTTCGGTAATTTGGTTCCTTACAACAAACTGTGGAGAACCGGAGCCAACTATTATACAAAGATCTCTTTTAGTACCGATGTAACCATTGCCGGGCAAGAGGTTGCGGCTGGTACTTATTCCATATTCACCAAGCCCACTGCTGAAAATTGGGAGGTATTCTTTTATACCGATACCCAAGGTGGAGGTGTGCCAAGCGACTGGGATGACAGTAAGGTAGTTGCCAAGACTACGGTTCCTGTTAATAAGATGCCCATGTCTGTTGAGACCTTTACCATAAGTATTGACGATCTTAAAACCAACGGTGCCAACCTAGGCTTTATTTGGGAAAACACTTATGTGGCCGTTCCATTTGGAGTTCCTGCTGATAACACGGTAATGGAGTCCATCAAGAATACGTTGGCCGGTCCAAGTTTTGCGGATTACTACACGGCAGCGGTTTATTATTTAAGTGAAGGCAAGGACATCAACAAGGCCAAGGAATGGATGGAAAAAGCCATGTCCATGAATGACAACCCAAGATTCTGGCAGTTGCGCCAACAGTCTTTGATCTACGCCAAAGCTGGAGATAAGCAAGCTGCCATAGAATCGGCTAAACAATCTTTGGAAAAGGCGGAGAAAGCAGGCAATGCCGATTACGTAAAAATGAACAAGGATTCCCTGAAAGAGTGGGGAGCGCTTTAATTGTTCTTTTAAAATAATAGAAGGACCCACGCGAAGCGTGGGTTTTTTTATGTTCTTACCGGAGGCTTGCCAAGGAGTTCATCAAAGCTTTCTATGACCATGGCCAAGAAAATGACCAGACCGCATCCAAAGGCATTCAACCATAGGTAGGACATCCAATCCATATACCATCCGATGATCACAATGACCTGGGTAACAATGGCCGCTATGAAAACGGCATTTCCCTTTACAAATTTGAAGAAGAAGGCCAGTAAAAATATTCCCAGCACATTGCCATAGAAAATAGAACCAATAATATTCACCAACTGGATGAGATTATCGAATAGATTGGCCACACAGGCAATAATGATGGCAATAACACCCCACAGTAATGTAAAGCCCTTGGTGGCCCAGACATAGTGTTTTTGGTCCCTTTCCTGTTTGTTGTTTCTCTTGTATAGGTCCAAAGCGGTGATGGTACCCAGAGCATTGAGCTCGGAAGCTGTGGAGGACATGGCCGCAGAAAGAATCACAGCCAACAAGAGTCCAATGAGTCCGGCGGGAAGATTATCCAGAATAAAATGGATAAACACATAATCCTTGTCGTTGGTTTCCACATTGCCGTCGGCTTGGGCAATAAGTGTTTTTGCGGCATCCCTATTGGCCCGTTCCCGTTGATTGATTTTCATAATGTCCAGCTCCGCCTGTTGGATGGCATTGTATTCCTTTAAGGCCAAGGCGGTTGAAAAATCTTCTTGAGCTTTTTTCTTTTCTTGTTCAAGGGCGAAGTGTCCTTGTTCCAAAATTTCATAATCCGTGGCGTACTGGGATTGTTTTACCGCTTCTGTGGCAGCAGGATTAAAGTTAAGCGGGGAAGCATTGTATTGATAAAACACAAAAACCATCGTCCCAACCAGAAGGATAAAAAACTGCATTGGAATCTTGAAAATTCCATTGAAAATCAAACCCAATTGACTTTCCCTAACGGATTCGCCAGATAAATAACGCTGCACCTGACTTTGATCGGTTCCAAAATAGGCGAGCGCCAAAAAGAAACCTCCGGTGATGCCACTCCAAAACGTGTACCGATTGTTGGTATCCAAGCTAAAATCCAAGATTTGAAGCTTATTGTTTGCCCCGGCAATCTTAAGAGCTTCCCCAAAGGACACCCCGTTGGGGAGGGACCCCAAAATGAAAAAGAAGGCAAAGAACATACCCACCATAATAATGAACATTTGTTGTTTTTGGGTGACACTCACCGCTTTGGTTCCTCCGGAAACAGTGTAGAGAATAACCAAAATACCAATGATGATGTTCAAGGTTCTCAAGTCCCAGCCCAAAACTGCGGAGAGGATGATGGAAGGTGCAAAGATGGTGATACCCGCGGCCAACCCCCTTTGAACCAAAAACAATATGGCGGTCAAGGTGCGCGTTTTTAGGTCAAACCTACCTTCTAGCATTTCATAGGCTGTATAGACTTTTAATTTTCTGTAAATTGGGATAAAGACCAAACAGATAACGATCATGGCCATGGGCAACCCAAAGTAAAACTGTACGAATCCCATGCCATCGTGGAATGCCTGACCAGGGGTGGACAAAAAGGTGATGGCACTTGCCTGGGTGGCCATTACCGATAAACCTATGGTCCACCATTTGGCATCATTGCCACCAAGTACATAATCTTCGACATTTTTGCTGCCGCGCGTCTTCCAAACCCCATAAACTACAATGAAAAGTAGTGTGGTGCCCAGAACTATCCAATCCAAAATACCCATTAAGGTCTAGTTATTTAGTGTCATGATGAGGTAAAAGATCAAAATGTAAATGAAATTAAGCAGCAATACCACAGAGTATTCCCTTTTCCATTCCCATTTGTCTTGCATGTTATCCTTTGACATTACTTTCTTTTTTCACTTCGTTTTTGCCAATGGACAACATATTTGCAAAGAGTTTGTAAGCGCCGGACACTCCTGCGGGCAATTCCCTGAAGAAACTCAATCCGGTATAGATATAATGACCTTGACCATAAGGAGCTACCAATAAACTTCCTTGTTTGTCTTCTTCACCTTCATCCTTCATGGAGAGGACAGGGGTAAATTCTGGACTCCATTCCTTCGGAAAGTACAATCCTCGTTCCTGGACCCAGCCATCAAAATCCTTTTCTTTAATGGAATTTGGGAAATTCACCAAGGAATGGTCACCTGCTATGATGCTTACTTCCGCCGTTTCATCGGTAACCCGATCTCTGGAAAGCGTAAGGTCATACGGTGCAATATTTTCAAACTGCTTGCTCCATCTTCCCGCAGTATTGTACTGCACGATCATATTTCCACCGTTTTTGACATACTCAAACAAAAGCGGTTGCTTGTACTTCAAGGATTCCACAACGTTATACGCCCTAATTCCAACTACAACGGCATCATACTTGTCCAGGGTACCACTCTGAATGTCATTGGGATCTATGGTATGCACTTGATATCCAATTTGCTCCAAACTTTCTGGTACTTTATCGCCGGCCCCCATGATATAACCGATGTGCTCGCCAGTTTTTCGGATGTTCATACGAACTACTTTGGCTTCCGAAGGCAATAAAATGGATTGCTTGGGAATATGGTCATATGCAATTTCCACCAGGGTTTTGTCAAAAGTCTGACCATCCACACTGGCAACCGCCCTTATTTTCCCTTCGCTATCCTCTGCTGGGGGAATGACTTTAAAGGTGACCGCTTGTTCCTGTCCTTTTTGTTCTATGTTGAAAGGAATCTCAGTTGGCGTAACCGTCCATCCCCGAGGATGGTCCAAGCGGAGCATTCCGGAGACATTGTTTTTTCCAGCCCGTACATTCACCAAAACTTCCCGGGCATTGGTATCTGAAAATATGAGTACTTCTTCTGAAATTTTAGTGGTCACCTGGGGCAATATCACGAAAGGCTCGTATAATTCCCCTTTGTCGGGTTTGGAATATCTGTAGATTACGGGCCTGTCAAAATCAACTTCAATACCAGCAAAATCCAAGGTAAATTTAGCGGTAAAGGCACTTGGATTCTCTGCCATCCCAATCATTTTTTGGTCCTTGACCTTGTACATTCCCAGACTACCAGGATTAGAAAGCCAATAGGGACTTGAGTTTTGAGCGCCAGTGGTAACCGCAATCTCCATTTCCAAGTTTTCCTTTTTGTTGTTTTGAAGATTTAGATTGGGTGTTATCGCTGCGTTCAAGCCATTTACTTGAATTGTTTTAAGTGTAGCGGTCTGATTGCTTCGCTTTACCACTTCAATATTGAGTTTGGCCAAATCGCCCACGGTGGTGGAACCTGATTCAGCGCTGGCTTCCAAGTATAGGCCGGAGCAATCCAGGATAAGCTCCTTGAGTTCTTTGGATTTTATCGCCTTCCAGTGTTCATCATCCACTTGTTGCAACATTCCATAGGCCTTCACCAAATCGGCAACATGCACCGAGGGGTCGGTAAAATTGAAATTTGCTTCCACCTTGTAAAGAATATCGCCTATGGCCTCACCACCTTTTATACGGGACCAAGTGGTGTTGATTCCATCAAACAGGTTATTGGAAGCGGGAAGGTCGCCTTTGAGCAACTCAACATATTCTTCTTGGCTGCCCCTCGTGGTCAACCGTCCAAAACCTTGGCATAAGTGTTGGCTACTTGCCATGGAGGCTATTTCATTGTTGGAAAGGCCGAGCGTAGGGTAGTACACTCCAATATCCATTTTGATCATCTTGGATTTATCCGCTTTCTCAAAGTTGTCGCGACTGCCATAAAACCACCACGAGGTATTGAAAAATATTCTCCGTGGTTGCCATGTAGAGGTCAATTGCAATTGTTCAGGGTACGAACTGGGATTGTTGGCCAGGTCAAAGGCCTCCACACTCAGCATGGCGGAAGAAGTGTGGTGTCCGTGGGTAGTACCAGGGGTTCTATGATCAAATCTATTGATGATCACATCCGGTTTAATGTTCCTAATGGTCCATACCACATCACCAAGGACCTTATCCTTATCCCATATCTTATGCGTTTCCGTTGGGTGCTTGGAATAACCAAAATCGTTGGCCCTGGAAAACATCTGTTCCCCACCGTCAATTCTTCTTGCGGCCAAAAGTTCCTGGGTCCTTAACACGCCCAATAACTCCCTAAGTTCGGAGCCTATTAGATTTTGCCCTCCATCCCCTCGGGTTAGGGAAAGGTATACGGTACGGGCTTTGTCATGATTGGACAAATAAGAAATTAACCGGGTGTTTTCATCATCTGGATGTGCCGCAACATAGAGGGCGGTACCCAAAAAATTCAGTTTTTGAAGTTTATGGTGAATTTCTGTTGACGAAGGTTTGTCGGGAGATTGGGCAAAAGAAAGTGCTGCAAAGCAGATCGTGCTGCAAAAGCCAACCCAGAATTTCTGCATACCTGATTATTTAGTGGTTGCACCAAATATAGAAAGATTAGGTCCAGGCCAGATGGAATTTAGAACATCTTTAACAGCCACAAGGGCTCTGTTTCTCGACGGATTACAGACCTAGACTTTCCCTTAAAACAACATCTTCATTGCTATTCTGCCCCCAATATGCTGTTTTGATGCTTTTTATCTTGGTCGCTTTGGTGGTCATCTGTTTGGCTTTGGGCCCATACCCGCTCTTAAATGTTTCCGTCCATCCTTCTATGTTATGGGGAAAATCAGCGGTAAAGGTAATGCTTAGGGTACGCTCCAGTTCAGGATAAGAAAGCGTATAGGTCTTTATTCCATTGTCCTCGGTCAAAGTGGCTTCCACGGCGTAGGGTTTCAACTCTTGGTGCCTTAGTCGAATGTACTCCAAGGAAGGAATCATTTTACTAGTTCCCGTGGGTAGGTCTTCTGGACCGATCCGGATTTTGTTCCAAATCTCATTTTCCAAAGGATGCTTCTCCACTGCCACTTGCTGATCGGCCTCAGATTCAAAATAGGAATGGGAGGTAAACTCAAACTGCTCCCTATTGTTGATTTGCGAATATACGTGCCCGCACCATTCTTGCATGGATAAACTGGTTTTGATGGCATGTTGGTTATCATGAACAGGGTAGAAGGTGCTGCTCATTACAGAATATGGGTAAATGCCGGTCAGGTATTTTTTAGTGGCATTGAGTTTTAGAACGGAAACGTTGTCGGCGTTATGGCCATCAGCTTTTACCTGTTTTTTTGGCAAAAACGGTTCTGTTACATAAATAAGTACTGAATGTCCTTCCCTGAGTTCGCCATAACGTGCCTGCTCCAAGGAATAGGAAGTAATTTCGGCATTGCCTTCGTACCAGTAGGATTTAAAAGCTTCTGACAACTTTTTCTTTGGAGCTTTTACAACATTGGATGCTGCAACATCCATTTTGGAATCTGTCTTGTTGTTTGCTTGGGTAGTGTCCACACAGGAGTCCAATAAAAGAACAATGAGCATAGACGAAAGGATGGCCCCAGCCCGAACCAGTAATGTTTTCATGACCGAAAAGTTTTTCTAAAGTTACAAATCAAAGGTCAGGATACCAGCTCCATTAACGTTTTATAAACTAAATGTGTGGGAAGGCCCACCACATTGGTATATGAACCCCGAATTTCCGATATGCCAATCATTCCAATCCATTCTTGGATACCGTATGCTCCAGCTTTGTCAAAAGGTTGGCATTGATCTATGTAATATGTGATCTCGTCATCACTGAAGTCCTTAAATTTCACCTCGGTGATGGCATGCACCGTTTGTTGATGTTGCATTCGGGTAAAACAAACGGAGGTGATAACCTTGTGCCAATCGGAAGACATGGTTTGCAGCATTTGCAATGCTTCATCCGGATTACTTGCCTTGGCCAGGGATTTTTCGTTATGCCATACCACCGTATCCGACGTGATCAAAATATCTTTGGCACCCAGCTCATTGTGAAAAGGAGCCGCTTTCAGTTGGGCCAAATAATCAGAAATTTCATGCCCTTTTAGATGTTCGGGATAAATTTCTTCCACGGATTTGGTTCTGACCTCAAAATCAAGGCCCAATTCTTCCAAAAACTTTTTTCTTCTGGGCGAGCCGGAACCCAGAATGATATGAAAATCCCGGAGTTTGTGCTGTAAAGGATGTTCAGTCATTTTTTGCACTAAAATTGTCGTTCCAGTCCCCTCTAACCTTGAGCACTTGTTCAATAATGTCCCTTACGCAGCCATCGCCACCATTTTTATGGGATACATAGTCAGAAATGGCCTTTACTTCAGCAACCGCATTTTGGGGAGATGTGGCCAAGGCCACCATTTTCATTGGAGGGATATCCGGGAGGTCGTCCCCCATATAGAGCACCGTTTGGGCATCAATATCGTATACATCCAAAAATTCTTCCAAAGGTTCTTGTTTGTGATGGGCTCCCAAATAAATATCGGTTACCCCCAGACCTTTAAGGCGTTCTTTAACTCCTTGGTTAGTACCTCCTGAAATGATACATATCCTATAGCCCTTGGTTAATGCGGTTTTAAGGGCATAGCCATCCTTGACATTCATTTTCCGGAGCATTTCCCCATCTGTGGTTACCAGTACCGAGCCATCGGTAAGAACCCCGTCCACATCAAAGACAAAGGTTGAGATTTGGTGCAGTAGTTCTTTATAGTTTTTCTTCATATTTGGCTTTTATGGCATTACTTAACAAGGTGTATATTTCTTGCTGCTGGGGTTCTGAAAGTATTTTTAAATGTTGGTCCATACTAGTGGAGTCTCCCCGTCTTGCGGGACCGGTCTGTGCCTCTGATGGGGACATTCGTTTTATTTTGGCAGCGGTTTCATCAATCAAAGGATACAACAGTTCAAAGGGAATGTTGTTTCGCAAACAGATGTCCTCACCTATCGCATACAGTAAATTGGTGAAATTGTTGGTATACACCGCTGCGAGGTGTAATTGCATCCGTTGCTCGCTATGTAGTTCACAAACTGTTTGCGACAAGCTATTGGCCAAGGTGGTAAGTTTTTCCAAGACCTGGGGGTTGTTGGCTTCCACGCAAATGGGAATTTCATCAAAATGCATCATCTTACCTTTGGTAAAGGTTTGTACGGGATAGAAGACCCCACGGTTTTGAGCGCACAATACATCCATGGGGGTAGCCCCGGAAGTATGGGCCACAATCCCATTTTTATACTGGAGATGACCAGAAACTTCTGCTATGGCCGTGTCTTTGACAGCAATAAGATATATATCCGCATCGTGGATTTGCTTGACATCTGAAGTGGTTGCGGTATATGTTTCAAACCAAACCAAATGGTTGGGATTTCGTCCGTAGACTTGTACCAACTGAACCATATCAACCTTGCTAAGTGCATGGCATAGCTGTTGTGCCAAATTTCCAGTACCCAGAATGATGACGTTAAGCATGGCACAAAAATAACCATTGTGACAGATGCTCAAATAAAAAAGCCACCGAATAGGTGGCTTGATGCTGTTTACTTATGCACAGGCTACTGTTACATCATGCCGGTGCAAACTGTTTTGGGATGATTCAACGGTAATTTGATTGTTCTGCCGCAAGGATTCGAAGTGGGAAGTGGTCAAACGAACCGTATGGTTGTGTCCGGAACCGCCTTGTATGGAATAGGTTTTCTCTTCTCCGGCCTCAATGTCCTCTTTGGAAACAATAAGCGTATGGCCATGGTTGCTACTAATGGCAATGGCATTTGCACCGTTTTCCGTACAGTCCCTTTGATTGGGGTCCAAATTTGGGTCACCATTGGCGCTGTCATCTTTGGAACATGCCAAAATGGAATAAGCGGGAATACTCACTAAAAGTGCCCCCGTGGTTTTCTTGATAAATGTTTTTCTGTCCATTTTCATAACAATTTATTTTAAGGTTAAACAATCTGTCCCTATTTCAGTCTTTTAGCGGGTTGCATCCTAACTCCAATTACTGTTAAATACTAGGTGGTTTCGGAATTTGTTGATAATCCATAAAGCGCGAAAGCCCCTATGGCCATGACCAAGTCCCTTACCGCCACATCCAGATGGGACCCACTAAAAATTAAGACCAATGCGATCAGCACAAGCCATAAACAAACGATGAGCGCTCCTGGTTTGGGTCGCAAGAGCACAATAATTCCCGCAAGAATTTCAATTCCCCCAATAATCAGCATAAAGTTGGCTCCTGAAGCGGGGAGGAATTCCAATAACCCCTGCGGAAGGTATTGGTCCCAAGAAGTCAACAGATTGGTATGCTTGTCCAAACCCGCAATGATCGGGACAAGGCCGTAGGTATATTTTAAAAGGGGCACAATTGGCAATGTGTTACTGTTCATGGTGTATTTGCTTGTGGTTTACTTTTAGATAAATCCTGGAAAAAAAGGTTACAAAATTTTGTAACTATTTAAGGTTGAGTGCATCTAAAGTCAAAAGATGCCATGGAACCCATTAGGATAAATGATCATAATCAGTACAAGATCACAGACTCGGAAGTTGTGAAACGGATTTTGTCCGGGGAACGGGAACTCTATGAAATTTTAATCCGACGGAACAACCAAAAATTGTTCAGGGTCATTAGGAGTTATCTAAAGGACGATAGCGAGGTGGAGGACATTATGCAGAATACTTATTTGAAAGCCTTCGAAAAACTATATCAATTCAAACATACGGCCCAATATTCAACTTGGTTGATTCGCATAGGGATCAATGAGGTATTGGCGCGATTACGGGAAAAGGAAAGAGTGGTACGATTTAAATCCCATGGGCTACATCAAATTGAAAAACATACAGCTGAACTAACGGACATGGACCAAGCCAACCCAGAACATAGCATTATTCAAAGGGAAGCCCAACAACTTTTGGAAAATGCCATTGACTCTCTTTCTCTAAAATACAGAACGGTGTACATGCTTCGCGAGATAGAGGGGATGAGCGTAAAGGAAGTGGCCGCATGTCTGGATATGACATCCTCCAATGTAAAAGTTCGGTTGCATCGGGCCAAGCTCATGCTCAAGGAGCGGCTGTATGAACTTACTGGAAGTAAAGAAGGGGTCTTTGGCTTCGGTTTCCATAAATGTGACCGTCTTACGGATGGGGTAATGGACCATATTTTCAGACTCAAATAAATCTCATGGGATGTTAAAGTTGTTAAGGAGTCGCAAGGCGATGGCTTTACGGCATATTTTCTTTTCAAAATAGCTTAATTTTGCAAGCTAAAATCAAGCCGCATCAGATGCTAGACCTCCTTAAGAAGACTCTTTTTTCCACAAAACTCATGGCCGTTCTTTTTTTGCTCTTTGCAGCTGCAATGGGCATAGGTACCTTTGTGGAAAGTTGGTACAGTACCGAAACCGCCCGTATCTATATCTATAATGCCAAATGGTTTGAGGCCATTATGGTGTTCTTTATGATCAATTTTATAGGCAATATCTTTCGCTACAGGCTCCTGAGCTGGCAAAAGTGGCCGGTTCTGGTGTTGCACCTTTCATGGGTATTGATCATTGTTGGGGCATTTGTAACCAGATATATTAGTTATGAGGGAATGATGCCCATAAGGGAAGGGGCCAGTGAAAACCGCTTTTATTCGGATAAAACCTTTTTAACAGCTTTCATAGATGGGGATATCAATGGCACGCCCACCCGTAAGATATTGGAGGACGAAATCTTGGTCACCGAGGAAGGCATGCGTTCCAGATTGCCCTGGAAGACGGATTTTAATGACCAGCCCCTGACCATTTCCTTTGTTGATTTTATTGATGGTGCCAAGGAAGGGCTGATTCCCGATGAAAATGGGGAGTCTTTTCTAAAAATTGTGGAAGCGGGAGACGGACAGCGTCATGAGCATTATCTGGAAAACGGAAAGGTGGCCAGCATCCATAACGTACTGTTTGCATTGAATAAGCCCACGGATGGAGCTATCAATATTATCACCGACGGGGATTCCTATAGCATCGATGCACCCTTTGCGGGGAACTTTATGCGCATGGCCGACCAGTTTCAGGGAGAGGTGGTCAAGGACAGCATTCAGCCCTTGCAGTTACGGTCGTTATATTCGATGGCCGGAATGCAATTTGTGTTTCCAGAACCATTGACAAAGGGAAGCTACGGTATTGTTGAAATGCCAGAATCCGAAGTTAACGAGACCAGTCTTGATGCCTTGACCGTTGCCATATCTGCCAATGGCAAAACAGTGGAAAAGACGATTTTGGGAGGAAAGGGAACCTCGAATTTCTCCGATGAGCTCAGTATGGGCGATTTGGACATTTCCCTGAGCTATGGTTCCAAAGTGTATGAACTGCCATTTTCCATTAAGCTCAATGACTTTATTGCTGAAAAATATCCGGGGACCGAGACGGGATATGCGTCATTTATGAGCAAGATTACCGTTGACGATGAGCGTTCCTTTGATTACGATATTTATATGAACCACGTACTGGACCATAAAGGATATCGGTTTTTCCAGTCCAGTTTTCATCCGGACGAAAAAGGTACCGTACTTTCCGTAAACCATGATTTTTGGGGTACTTGGATTACCTATATCGGATATTTCCTGTTATACTTTGGATTGATGGGCATCATGTTCTTTGGTAAGACCCGATTCAAGGATTTGGAGCAACAACTGAAAAAAATCAAAAAGAAAAAAAAGGCCTTAACAGCCGTCTTTCTGCTATGTTTCACTGTGGTGGGAGCGCAACAAAATAGTGGGGACGATCATGCGCACTCCAATCTTCCCACCCAAGCGCAGGTAGACTCCATAATTCAGGCCACTATCGTATCGAAGGAACATGCCGAGAAGTTTGGAGCCCTGGTGATTCAGGATGAGGGCGGACGAATGAAGCCCATACACACTTTTGCGTCGGAACTGCTCCGAAAATTAAGCGGAAAGGATACCTACCAGGACCTTTCGGCCAACCAGGTCTTTTTGTCCATGATGATGAATCCCGGAGTATGGTACAACACCGAGTTCATTAAACTGGCAAAAAGGGAAAATGACAGTATTAGGCGGGTAATTGGAGTCGAAAAAGGCACCAAATATGTCAAGGCTACCGATTTCTTTGATGATAAGGGAGGCTACAAGTTGCAGCCATATTTGGAAAAGGCGACTTCCACCACCAATCCTTCCAATTTTGAAAAAGACTTTAAAAAAGTAGGTGAGCGATTGAGTTTGCTGAACATTGCCCTGAGTGGTCAAATTGTAAAGATATTTCCGCTGCTGAACGATGACAATAACAAATGGATTTCCGCTATCGAATACAGGTCGGGACCATATCAGGTTTCCGATTCCCTGTATGCCAACTTTATCAAGAATTCCATCCCATACTATTTAAGTTCACTGCGGACTTCCACGGAAACAGGAGATTATTCCCAAGCGGACACTTTACTGGAAGCCTTTAAACAAAATCAAAAAAACCATGGGGCGGAAGTGTTGCCACCAGATCAGAAAATAAAAACAGAGATCCTGTACAACAAGTTGGATTTGTTCAATCGCCTGTACAAGTACTATGGAATAGTCAGCTTTTGGTTGTTGGTCATTTTGGTTCTTAGAATATTTAAAGAACGTGAGACCCTAAAAGCATCTTCTTATTTGCTCAAGGGCACCATTGTGTTGTTTTTTGTGTGGCATACGGTAGGATTAATTATGAGGTGGTATGTGTCAGGGCATGCACCTTGGTCCGATGCTTATGAAACGATTTTGCTCATTGCCTGGGTCGCTATTTTGATAGGCTTGATCTTGACCATAAAATCTTCCAATGATCTAGTGCTTTCCGCGGCGGCGTTTATTGCGGCCATTTTTCTTTGGATCGATCATATGAGTTGGGTAGACCCCCAGATTGCAAACTTGCAACCTGTTTTGAATAGCTATTGGCTTAAAATTCATGTTGTGGTCATTGTGGGCAGTTATGGACCCCTTGCCCTAGGAATGATCTTGGGTGTGGTCTCCCTGGTGCTCATTATACTTACCAATAAAAAGAATAAGGCCCGCATGGAGCTTAACCTAAAACAACTTTCCATTATCAATGAATTGGCGTTGACGGCCGGACTGGTTATGCTTACCATAGGTAATTTTTTGGGAGGGCAATGGGCCAATGAGAGTTGGGGCCGTTATTGGGGTTGGGATCCCAAAGAAACCTGGGCATTGATTTCCATCATGGTGTATGCTTTTGTGCTGCATATGAGGTTGGTACCTGGACTTAGGGGAAGATGGACCTTTAATTTTGCCAGCATTATTGCTTTTGCCAGTATTATGATGACCTATTTTGGGGTGAATTTCTATTTGGTCGGATTGCACAGTTACGCAAGCGGAGATCAAGTGATTACCCCTAACTTTATTTGGTATACCGTACTTGGTGTATTCATTCTTGGAGGCATCAGTCTATGGCGATATCGAACCATTTACGTTAAATAATGTTGAAGTCCCTTTGGACTTTCAAAAAAAATTGCATCTTTGCAGCATCATGAAGTTATAGGAATTATGTACGCTATAGATGTCACAATGGCCGCCAGGCCAAAAAATTAACCGAAGCAGCGCTTCGGTACGTGACGTTTACACTCTTTTTTTACACATAATTCTAATATAATGACACAATCAAATACATCATCTTTAAAAAAATTCTTTAGCTATTTCTGGATTGCGGTATCCGGCAAGGAAACCGAATTTACTTCTGGAAGTATCCGTAAGGCCATCTTTATGCTTTCCATTCCCATGATTTTGGAAATGCTGATGGAATCCATTTTTGCCATAGTGGATATTGCCTATGTTTCCCAGGTCAGTGTTAATGCAGTGGCCACTATTGGTCTCACAGAATCCGTGATTACACTAATATATGCCCTGGCCATTGGCTTAAGTATGGCGGCCACCGCGGTCGTGGCCCGAAGAATAGGGGAAAAGGATGTGCAGGGAGCTCGGGTGGCAGCTGTCCAAGCCATTGGTTTAGGAGTGATAGTTGCTATTGTCCTTGGTATTGTTGGTATCCTTTGGGCAGAGGAAATCCTCCAATTAATGGGAGGAGAACCCGACCTCATTGCAGAAGGAAGTGGCTACACACGGGTTCTAATTGGTGGGAACATAACCATTATGTTGTTGTTCTTAATAAATGCCATTTTTAGGGGAGCAGGGGACGCCTCCATTGCCATGTGGGCACTGGTATTGTCCAACGGACTCAACATTATTCTAGATCCCGTATTTATTTTCGGTTGGGGCCCGGTACCCGAATTTGGTGTTATGGGAGCTGCCATTGCAACCAATATTGGTAGGGGTTCTGCGGTATTGTTCCAATTGGGCATCCTGTTCTTTGGCTGGAGCAAGATAAAATTGGCCCTTAAGGACTTGGCCGTCAACTTGGAGGTCATGTTAAATTTGGTCAAGGTTTCCTTAGGGGGCATTGCACAATTCTTGATCGGTACGTCCAGCTGGGTGTTTCTTATGCGTATCATGTCCGAGTTTGGAAGTGAGGTGTTGGCCGGTTATACCATAGCCATTAGGGTAATTATGTTCACCTTGATGCCGGCATGGGGTATGAGCAACGCCGCTGCCACCTTGGTGGGACAAAACCTTGGGGCGCAAAAACCGGATAGGGCAGAAGCTTCAGTTTGGAAAACTGGAAAGTACAATGCCTATTTTATGGGATTGGTGTCTTTGGTGTATTTAATATTTGCCAAGTCCATTATTTCCCTGTTCAACAATACGCCAAGCGTGGTGGAAAGCGGGGCACTTTGTCTGCAGGTCATTGCAGTGGGATATGTGTTTTATGCCTATGGCATGGTGGTAACGCAGGCTTTTAATGGAGCAGGGGATACCCAGACGCCCACAAAGATCAATTTCTTTTCCTTTTGGATGTTCCAACTTCCGGTAGCCTATATATCTGCTTTGGTTTTGGATTGGGGTGCGGCCGGAGTGTTCATTGCAATCACAGCGGCTGAGGTGGTCCTCGCGGTCATGGCCGTTATATGGTTCAAAAAAGGGCATTGGAAGCGGGTCCAAGTATAGTCGGTTTCGTATCTTTAACCTAAACAATTTAGAGGTTATGGATTCGAATAAAAAAGGTATCAACACCATTTGTACCCATGAGGGCAGTGTTGAGGATATTTTGTTCAAAGGAGCCACCTCCCCCTTGTATACAAGTACATCATATGCATTTGAGGAGGTGGATGCCAAAAGATATCCAAGATATTTCAATACCCCGAACCAAGCGGCCCTATCCAAAAAGTTGGCGGCCTTGGAACATGCTGAAGAAGCGATGATTTTTGGAAGTGGTATGGCCGCCATCAGCACCGCGCTGCTGACGTTCCTTAAGGCCGGGGACCACGTAGTCTTTCAGCAGACAATTTATGGGGGCACTTACAATCTTGCCGTTACCCAACTTGAGAAGTTTGGAATATCGTATTCATTTACCACCGGATGGCAAATAGAGGATTTTGAAAGGGAAATCCGGGAGAACACCAAGGTAATTTACATAGAAACACCATCAAATCCATTGTTGACCATAACCGACTTGGAGGGTGTTGCCCGTTTGGCCAAAAGTAAGGGCATCCTCACTATGATCGACAATACATTTGCGAGCCCCATCAATCAAAACCCAATAGATTTTGGAATTGATGTGGTCATGCACAGTGCAACCAAATACATGGGGGGACATTCCGATATTTGTGCGGGGGTTGTGATCTCGTCCAAAGCAAATATGAAGCAAGTGTACCAGACCGCTATTTGTTTTGGGGGAAATCTAAGCGATTATACCGTGTGGTTGCTGGAGCGAAGTCTGAAAACCATGGGAATTAGGGTTATGGAACAAAACCGCAACGCACAAAAAATGGCACATTATTTAATGGACCACAAAGATGTTGTGGCCGTCCATTATCCAGGTTTGGAGAGTCATCCGGATCATGCACTTGCCAAATCGCAAATGAATGGGTTTGGGGGAATGCTCTCATTTGAGCTTGGCCCGGAAGTAGGGGTTTCAGAGTTTTTCAAACAGTTGCAACTCATTAAACCATCAATGAGTTTGGCTGGTCTGGAAAGTACGGTTTCAGCCCCTGTTACAACTTCCCACGCATTGATGAGTCCAGAAGCCCGGGCAGCACAGGGAATCAATGATTCCTTGGTTCGTTTTTCGCTTGGTGTGGAAGATATGAAAGACCTTGTTGCGGACATTGAACAAGCCATAAATAAGGTAAAATCCATGCAGGTGCATGCATAGCAGATATTCATGAAATTAGACATTTTAGTTTTTGGGGCCCATCCGGATGATGCGGAACTGGGTGCAGGAGGAACCATTGCCAAAGAAATCTCCAGAGGAAAAAAAGTAGGCATAATCGATTTAACACGGGGAGAACTAGGTACCCGCGGCACTGCGGAAATTAGGGATAAGGAGGCGGCAAGGGCAGCTTCCATCCTGGGAGCGGCAGTCCGCGAAAATATGCAATTTGATGATGGGTTTTTTGTCAATGACAAAGCACATCAATTGGAGGTTATAAAGATGGTTAGGAAGTACCGCCCCGATATTGTATTGTGCAACGCAGTGGATGATAGGCATATTGATCATGCCAAAGGAAGTCAACTGGTAAGCGATGCCTGTTTTTTGAGTGGCCTGGTCAAAATAGATACCAAAATGGATGGCGACGACCATTGGCAGGATCCTTGGAGACCTCGAGTGGTGTACCACTTCATACAATGGAAAAACCTTGAACCCGATTTTGTGGTCGATGTTTCCGGGTTTATTGAAAAAAAGAACGAGGCGATTTTAGCATATAGCTCCCAATTTTTTGACCCGGATAGCGATGAACCGGAGACTCCCATAAGCAGCAAAAACTTCATTGACAGTGTTACTTATAGGGCACGTGATATGGGTAGATTGGTGGGCGTGGAGTATGCAGAGGGCTTTAATGTGGAGCGTTTTGTGGCCGTAGACAATTTGGACAACCTGCTATAGTTAGCTGGCTCTTTGGTATTTGGTTTCTGCTTTGGGGACCGTAAAGAAAAATGTAGTGCCTTTACGTAGTACGCTTTCCACCCAGATTTCACCTTTGTTTTTGAGGATCATTTCCTTACATAGCGAAAGGCCCAATCCTGTTCCCCTTTCGTTGTTGGTACCATAGGTGGTAATGTTGGTGGTATCCGCGAAAATCTTTTTCTGGATTTCCTTGTTCATTCCAATACCGGTGTCCCTGATCATAATTTGCCAAACCTTACGTTTCTCTTCGGCTTCAATAGTGATCAGACCATTTTCCGGCGTGAATTTTATCGCATTGCTCAATAAATTCCTAATCACAATATCAATATGGTTTTGATCGGCCCAGCCTTGTGGGTTTTCTGGTAATTGGTCAATGATTTTTATGGATTTGCTTGCCGCCAATTCCGATAACAATTGGATATTGCTCGCCACCAATTTATCCAATGAGATTCTTTTTGGTTTGGTGGCCACTCCATTCAGCTGCGTCTGCCCCCAGGAAAGCAGGTTGTTTAGGGTAAAGGAAATGTTTTCTATATCCGATTTGAACTTGGGAATAAAGGAAATAAGCTCATTCTTACCAATTTCCCCATCCGTGAACAGTTTTAGCATTCCTTGCATGGCACCAACCGGACCTCTTAGGTCGTGTCCGATGATGGAGAACAACTTGGTCTTGGTCTTGTTGATCTCATGCAGTTCGGCTTCGCGCTGACTTACTTCATTTGATTTTTGCTGCAATTCAATGTTCAGCTTTTTCTGGATGTAGGCATTTCTGCGGACCATAAAGGTGATGCCACTCAATATAATGAGGATTACTATGGCAAAATAGATGTAGGTACGCTGTTTTGCCAAGGCGATATTGTTGGATTTGATAAGTTGTTCCTTCTCCTGCTCATATTGCAATTTGGTCTTGAGCATGGAAAGACTTTGTCTGTTTTTGTCCTTGAACAGTGAATCTGAAAGCATTTTAAAGTTTTCCAGATACACCATTGCAGTATTTGTATCCTCTTTGTTTTTGTAGAGTTTGTACAAGGTTTCCGAGCAGTCAATCTGCCCCTGCAAGGATTTTATTTTTTTGGACAGGTCCAGACCTTCTTTGGCATATACCATGGAGAGGCTGTCCTTGCCCAGACCAAGGTACACCTTGGCCATTCCGTTCATAAGCTGGATTTTCTCCCTATTGTCATCAAGTTCCTGGTGTAGCATGCTACTTTGATCATACCAGTACAAGGCCCATTGATATTTTTTTTGCTCTAGGTAAATACTCCCTTTAACCTGGTAGGCATAGGCCAACCAGTCATACACCTTGAACTTCTCAAAGCTGGCAATGCTCTTATTGATGTTGAACATGGCATGGTCAAAGTTCTTTGCATCCTTGAACATGGATGCCATATTACTTTGGGTCTCGGCATGGAAAATTTCATTGCCCAATTCCCTGTTCAGGGTTTGGACCGTATCATAATAGATTTCTGCATTGGTGAAATCTTTCTGGTCTGCATATAAGGTGGCAATGTTTTCGTTGAGGATGGACAACATTTTTTTACTGCCCACATGCTTTGCCACATCTATGCCTTTTAAATACAGGTTTAGGGCTTCGGCCACATTTCCTTCGTAGTAGTATTCATTGGATAGGGAGTTGATGATACTCAACTCGCATTCCTTGTCATTGATTTTTTTGGAAAGGTCCAATGCTTGTTTGAACAGGGGCATTGATTTTTTTCGGTTTCCTTGATCGGAATAATAGCTCCCCAGATTTTCCAGCGCTCTTACCTCCCCGTGGAAATAGTCTATTTTCTTGCTATAATCAAGTGCTCTATTGTTGATGGAGTATAGACTATCGTTGTTGAAGAACCGATATGAAATCGCCAGCTTGATCAATAAATCGATATGGGTGGTGTCCGCAGGATTGAACCTGTTTGTGTTTTCCAATCGTTTTAAACGGAAAGAGAGACTGTCCTTTTTGCTCCATTGTCCAAATGCGGAAAATGACAAAAGCAGCACTAAGGAGCATAGTACGATCTTGCTCAATGGCATGTGGATTTTGGGACAGTTCCTTTGTTGGGACATGGGGTAGATTATATACAAGTAAAAATACTTGTGGGCCGCTGCAATGGAAATTAAATGTTGTGAACGGTCAAAAAATGTGTGTTTGGTCTGTTAAATGGGGCATTTCATCGATTATTTGACCCACGTGAAGGCTATGGAAACCATTTCCTAGGTGACCACTTAAACGCTTGTAAATTAGGGAGGTGAACCCTTTCAATAAAATGGGAAATTGGAAGTGCAGGATACACCTTACCGTTGGCCCAAGGTTTTTTTAGTTTTATTTTACCGTTTTGCACCTAAATTCTTTTGATGGAAAGAAGAAAAAAAGGTATTTTTGCCTCCGCTTTAAATGGTGGTTGTAGCTCAGCTGGTTAGAGCGCTGGATTGTGGTTCCAGAGGTCGCCGGTTCGAACCCGGTCTTCCACCCAA
>NZ_JANQLX010000002.1 GCF_028280385.1 Allomuricauda sp.
ATTTTTGCCTCCGCTTTAAATGGTGGTTGTAGCTCAGCTGGTTAGAGCGCTGGATTGTGGTTCCAGAGGTCGCCGGTTCGAACCCGGTCTTCCACCCAAAAATCAAGCCTTTCTGAAAAAGAAAGGCTTTTTTTGTGTTTCAAGTCTCGGAAGTAGTAATTAATACCACCGTTTTCAAGGTCTTTATCTTGAGTGGCTTCCAACAGAAAAGGCTTCCCAAATGAAAGGTTTTGAGTTAAAATTGTGCCTATTATTTGGAAGCTTTGTCCACAACAACTTTGTTGGCCCTATTGGCAACTTCCCAAGCCGTGTAAAAAATCAAGCGGGTTCTGTTCTCCAAAAGGTCGTAGTTGATTTTATCCGGAGTATCCCCCGGGCGATGGTAATCCGCATGGGTTCCATTAAAATAAAAAATGATCGGAATATTGTTTTTGGCAAAATTGTAATGGTCACTCCGGTAGTAAAAACGATTGCGGTCGTTTTCATCATTGTACTTGTAATCAAATTCAATTTGGGTGTACTTTGCATTGATTTCCTCCGATAAGTTATGCAGTTCGGTACTTAATTTATCTGAGCCGATCAAGTATAGATAATTTCTATTCCCACTTCGCTTGGGGTCTGTTCTCCCAATCATGTCGATGTTTAAATTGGTCACGGTTTGGGCCAATGGAAAAATGGGATCCATATCCGTGTAATAACGGGATCCCAAAAGGCCTTTTTCTTCTCCGGTTACGTGCAGGAATACCATGGATCGTTTAGGTCCCTTGCCCTCATCCAAAGCTTTCTTGAATGCTTCAGCGATCTCCAAAAGTGCCACGGTTCCCGAACCATCGTCGTCCGCACCATTGTTGATCTGCCCATCAGCGGTAATTCCAATATGGTCTAGATGGGAAGAGATGACTACATATTCCTCGGGTTTCTCAGAGCCTTTGATAAATGCGACCACATTCTCCGAATCCACTTCAAGGTTGGCACTTTTAATCTGCAGTTCAATGTCGGCAGCGAGGGTTTTAGGTTGGTCGTTCCCTTCAATATCAGGATACAGGGCAGTGGCCGAGGTCTTGTTCAGCATGAGGAGCGGATGGTCCGAAGATGCTTCCTTCAAAGCCATTTTTCCACTCTGGTTCCTTTTCCTAAAATCAAAATGCGATTTGTACCTTTTGTAATTGGAGTCATCATAAAAGAACACTCCTATGGCACCTTTTTCAATGGCCAAGATTGACTTTTTACCAATACTCTCGCTCATGTTGTTCCAACTAGATTTTTCCTTGGAACCGGAGAGGGTATAGGTGCCATCCTCGTTTAAGGGTTCCCCGGCCTTGATCAACACAAATTTGTTGTTCACATCAATGTTGGTGTAATCTGAATATTCTCCTTCTTCAACACCATAACCCACGTATATAATTTCCTTATATCTACCTTCTGCAGCGGAAAATGTAAGTATATCCTGGCCCAATTCATAGTTTGTTCCGTTAAGGGAAACCGTTCCCTCTGGTACTTGCTCGATTTCCAGTGGTACTTTTTGAAAGTAGTCCCCATTGGATTTGGCAGCGGGAATATTCAGGGATTGATAATATGCCCTAAGATATTCAACCGCCTTTTTCTGACCGGGCTGCCCGGTTTCCCGCCCTTCAAAGTCGTCTGAGGCATAGGTGTACAGCATCTCCTTCAGTTCGTCTTGGGTAATGGTTTCTGCATAGGGAACAGGATCTACCACCTGGGTGCTGATTGTTGCGCTTTCCACAGTTTTTTGGGAGCTGTTGCAGGCCATTTGTAGCCCTAGCAATAAAAGAAGGATCAATCTCATTATAAATGTTTGTACAATAATTTGCCAAAAATAGCAAACATAAATCTTCTTGCTGTGTTCTATGGGAATTAGACCATGTCCCTTAAGTATTTGGTAGGGCTGGCACCTTTAATATCCTTGAAGGTTTTATTGAAGTTGGAAATGGAGTTGAACCCGGATGCATGGGCGGCCTCCACAACGGAGAGATCCTTGTCCCCATTGAGCAGTTGACATACATGTTCTATTCTAATCTCTGCCAAAAACCTAAAAAAAGTCTTGTTGGTGCGTTGTTTAAAAAAACGACAAAACGCATTTGGGGTCATATGGGCCAGTCTTGCAACGGAATCCAGGCTTACCTTTTGATCAAAATGTTGCATCACAAAATCGAAAACCGCCCTTAGGCGTTCCCCATGATCATGGGAAAGTTCTTTGGCTTGAACCACATTGGATAAACGCTCTTTTTTGCATACACTGAACAATTTAAGCAGTTGCAACAATCCCAGGAAACGGGCAAAATGGGTTTGGGAAAACATGGAATGAATATGTTCGCCAGCCTCATCGGTCTGCTCGGTACATTTAAAACCAAACTGCGCATAGTTGAAAAAGTGCTGCAGTTCTTCCATTTCCCTAAGATTGAAAAAGGCACTCCCAAAGGCATCCTTATCAAAAAAGACGGAATGCATACCCACACCGACTTCGCTTTTTTCACTTTTGAACAGATGGGGGATATGACTGCCTATCACAAAACAATCCCCCTCCTTAAAGGAATGCACACTGTTCCCCACAATCAATTTGCCATTGCCCTTCAAAATATGGCTTATCTGGATTTCCCCATGTTGGTGTAGCTTGTCATAGAATGCGGTTCCCTTGTCTTTTTGGACCACAATATTCTCCCCTAACTTTTTGGGTATCTTAAATGCGTAAACCTTCATTTGCTCAAAAATTAGCTATAAAAAAGATAATACTTCAAATCAAAGATAATATATCGCAATATTTAGCTAATTTTCAGGAATTTTGAGGAAGGAACTCCCTTTACTTTTGTGAAAAATTTAATAACAATGGCAAACGTAAGTTGGAAAGGGGTCATGCCCGCGGTCACTACAAAATTCACCCAAGACGATGGATTGGATTTGGAGATGTTCTCCGTAAATATAAACGCACAATTGGAAGCTGGGGTCCATGGGATCATTCTCGGGGGAACCCTTGGGGAGGCCAGTACCTTGGAGGATGGGGAAAAGGAGTTGCTGGTAAGACATACCGTTGACCTGGTAAACGGAAAAGTGCCAGTAATCATGAACATTGCGGAGCAGACCACTAAAAATGCCATTAAAGCTGCCGCCATGGCGCAAGAGAACGGGGCCGAGGGATTGATGATCTTACCACCAATGCGGTATAAGTCCACGGACCATGAAACCGTGGCCTATTTTAAAGCTGTTGCCGAAAGCACCTCTTTGCCCATGATGATCTATAACAATCCGGTGGATTACAAAATTGAAGTAACCTTGGATATGTTCGAAGAATTACTGAAGCATGATAACATTCAAGCGGTCAAAGATTCCACTAGGGACATTACCAATGTCATCCGAATGCGGAATCGTTTTGGGGACAGATTAAGCATCTTGGGCGGGGTGGATACCCTGGCCATGGAAAGTTTGGTAATGGGTTCCGATGGTTGGGTAGCCGGTTTGGTATGCGCATTTCCAAAAGAAACGGTGGCCATCTATGAACTGGTGAAAGCTGGGCGTATTGCAGAGGCCGCGGAAATTTACCGATGGTTTATGCCCTTGTTGGAATTGGATATCAGCCCGCAATTAGTGCAAAATATTAAATTGGCTGAAGTGGCTACGGGAATTGGTACGGAGCATGTAAGACTACCTAGATTACCTTTGCAGGGGGAAGAAAGGAAACGTGTAATTTCCATCATCGAGGAAGGCGTTAAAACTAGACCCACTATTCCCAGTTATTAATGGCGGTACATACCTTTAAATGCATTGATGCCCACACTTGTGGAAACCCGGTTCGCTTGGTGGTGGAAGGAGGACCTGAACTCTATGGAAAAACCATGGAGGAAAAACGTCAGCATTTTTTAAAGGAATACGATTGGATCAGGACCGGACTTATGTTTGAGCCCCGTGGGCACGATATGATGAGCGGTAGTATCCTGTATCCGCCACATGACCCAAACAATGATATGGCCGTTCTGTTTATAGAGACCAGTGGCTGTTTGCCCATGTGTGGCCATGGTACTATAGGGACAATGACCATTGCACTGGAAGAGGGGTTGATAAAACCAAAGGAAGAAGGCAAGGTAAAGTTGGAGACCCCTGCAGGTTTGGTGGAAATCAACTATGCCAAGTCCAATGGAAAAGTGGAATGGGTGCAGCTCACCAATGTTAAGAGTTACTTGGCAGGAGAGCATCTTATTGTGGAATCGTCCTTTTTGGGTGAACTTCAGTTTGACGTGGCCTTTGGGGGTAATTTTTACGCCATTGTAGATCCACAACCAAATTTTTCCGGGATACAGGATTTTAAGGCGGGGGAGCTGATTCAATTTTCCCAGGAACTCAGAAATAGAATCAACAAAAAATACCCCACTGCATTTATCCATCCAGAAAACCCTGCGATCAACATGGTTTCCCATATGTTGTGGACGGGAGAGCCCCTTAATGGCTCCTCATCCGGAAGGAACGCTGTTTTTTATGGGGATAAGGCCATTGACCGCTCGCCTTGTGGTACGGGCACTTCGGCCCGGATGGCACAGCTTTTTGCCCAGGGCAAACTAAATATTGGGGAAGAATATATACATGAAAGTTATATAGGTTCTACATTTGTGGGGAAAGTGGAAAGGGAAACCATCCTTGACCATAAGAAAGCAATTGTTCCAAGTATCAAGGGTTGGGCAAAAGTATACGGTAGGAATACCATCACCATAGATACGGAGGACGACCCCTATGCCCATGGGTTCCAAGTAATTTAAAATGGGAAAGAACAAGAGTGTCATTGTGGTTGGAGGAGGCATCATTGGCCTATCTTCAGCCTATTTTCTGCAAAAGGAAGGCCATCAGGTTACGGTACTGGACAAGTCCAATATGGATTCTGGGGCGTCTTACGTCAATGCCGGTTATATCACCCCAAGCCATATTATGCCATTGGCATCCCCGGGAATGATATCCAAAGGCATAAAGTATATGTTCAACTCTTCCAGCCCATTTTACATGAAACCTCGCTTGGATTTTGACTTTATCAAATGGGCCTGGTACTTAAAAAAATCCTCCACAGCCGAAAAGGTGGCCAAGGCCATGCCAGTGATCATGGATATTAATCTGTTGAGCAGGGAACTCTACGAGCACATATGGAATTCGGGCGACCTGGGAGATTTCCATTTAGAGAAAAAAGGCTTGTTGATGATGTACCAGACCAAAAAAGAAAGGGACCATGAACATGAGGTCTCAGAACAGGCAAGAGACCTTGGGCTAACGGTAAACCACTTGGATTTGGATGGTTTAAAATTGATGGAGCCGAACGTGGAACTGAACGCCAAAGGGGCGTTCCACTACGAGTCGGACAGGCATACCACCCCAGACCAGATCATGGAGCGAATGGTGGACCATCTTCAAAAGAATGGGGTACAAATAAAGAAAAATGAAGAAGTCCTAGATGTCTTGGTAAACGGAGATCGAATTACCGGGGTGAAGACAAACAAAGATACCTATCAATCAGATGATGTTGTTTTCGCTGCAGGATCCTGGACGTCCAAACTGTCCAAAAAATTGGGAATCAAGTTGGCCCTGCAAGCAGGAAAGGGGTACAGGATCAACGTAGCCACACCCACACATATTTCCATGCCGGCTATTTTAATGGAGGCAAAAATGGCTGTCACCCCCATGGATGGATTTACCCGTTTTGCAGGTACCATGGAATTTTCGGGAATCAATAAAAAGATCAGAAAGGAAAGGGTGGAGGCTATCGCTAGGGGGGCTGCCAACTATTACAAGGGATTGCAAATTCCGGAAGAGGACAAGCAAAATGCCCAATGTGGACTTAGACCGGTTACGCCTGATGGACTACCCTATATTGGAGTTTCCCAAAAATATAAAAACCTATTGTTGGCCACGGGCCATGCCATGATGGGATGGAGTTTGGGCCCTGCCACAGGAAAATTAATCACAGAATTGATTTCAGGCGACCAACCTTCCATGGATATTTCAGCTTTTACGCCCGAACGAAAGTTTTAATGCAAGATTTGTTCAGTTTTTAGACGACTGGCATTCTTTTTGTTTCATTTTTGATTCATTTCGGACTAATTTTACCATATGATCAAAAAGTACGTGCTATATCTTATCGGTTTTGCCATAAGCGTTGGAATCCACGCCCAAGACCTACAGGTCCTCAAGGCCAAGGATTTTGATTTAAATGGTAAGGTAAAGTCCTGCTTGGTCATCACCGATTATGGAAAAGAACTCTTCGAATTTGATGAAGAGGGATTTTTGGTGCGAACCATTACCCAATACAATGAAACTGACCAAGACATCACCTACTACAAGTACGAAGAAGGGGAGTTGGTTGAAAAACGCATGGAGAGTTACAAGAACAAAGTGTTGGATACTTCAACATCCATGGTGAATTTTTATTCCAGGGATAGCCTTCAACCAAGTAGACTTCATGAAAAAATTATTTCCTATGACAAAGAATTCCTGGAACAACAGGAATATCAGTTTGACGAAGAAAACCGCTTGGTGAAAATAATTACCTCAAATGCCGAAGGAGTGGATGAAAGTACTGTGGAATACGAACCCTATAAAGGAGAGTTGACCACTAGTTATTTCCATAACGGGATTTTGGAAAAATCAGTAAGGACATCCGAGAAAAAAGTGTCTGGAACAACCCATAAAATTGTACTGACCAAAGAATATATTGACGGCGAACCAAATACGGCCAAGGAAGAAATTTTCAATGCGGAAGATAAACTCCTTTCCGAAGAACATTTTGTATATAATCCGACCCAAAAGAAATTCGAATCTGAAAGAAAGCGATTATGTAGCTACGATCCAACGGGAATTTTGCAGAAGGTGACCACGCTGACCAACAATGCAAAATATGAGAAGGAGTACATTTATCAGTTTGACAGCAATAATGAAAAAAACTGGATCAAGCAGATCATAACCCCAGACAACACTTATTCTACCAGAAGAATATCCTACTACGCAACAGAAGATAATAGCGAAGAACAGCCCAATTGACTATTTAAGCTGCAGTAAATCCCAGAGGTTCCCGTATAAATCCTCAAAAACCACAACGGTGCCATACACCTCCTCACGGGGTTCTTCCTTGAACACAATTCCGTTGTCTTTCATGATGCGATAATCTGTCCAAAAATCCGAGGTGTGCAAAAACAGGAATACCCTGCCTCCGGTCTGGTTACCTATGGCTGCCTTTTGTTTTGGCCCAGCTGCTTTTCCCAGAACCAAGCTACATTGGGAATCCTTGGGTGATACCACAACCCATCTTTTGCCCTGGCCAAGGTCCACATCCTGCAAGAGCAGGAAGCCCAGTTTTTGGGTATAAAATGCAATGGCCTCGTCGTAATCTTCAACAACCAAGCTGATATGTGCCAAATGTCTCTTGGAACGTATCATAGTTTATATCAATGAAGTCAATAATTCAGGTTTCATTTCATGCCCGCCTTCAAAATGGATGATCTTCGCATGGCCCAAAAACAGTTTTTCAATTTTCTGCCCCTCCACTTGTAGGCGTTCTGGGGTAAGATAATGGTCTTTGTTGCCATAGACAATGCTGACCTTGGTTTGTTGCCAATCCACGAATCCAAAATCCGAAGGTTTAAGTTCATTGGGGATGCCTCCTGCATAAAGGACCAAGGAGTCACAATGTATCTTCCTGCGCGCCATCCATCGTGCTGCAATGGAAACCCCTTGCGAAAACCCAAAAAGTATCAAATTAGGATGGGAAGGAATTTGTTCCGCCTTAAATACCGCATCAGCATACTCCAAAATATTATCCGTTTCCAAAGCCGTATTTTCCTTGGTCAACCAGCTTGCCCCCACATACTTAAATTCGTCCTTTAAGTAATATTTGGATGGGGCCTGCGGGGCCACGATATAATTTTCCTTTGGGTCAAGTTTTGAAAAATATTGGATAAAAAACCGACTTAAATATCCCATACCATGAAAAACGATCCAAACATTTTTGGTGTCTGGGGTTAGGGAGTTTAATGTTTCATAAGTGTTTGTGGCACTATAGGTCACCCTTTTTTGCATAGGTTCCATAAACTGTACTTCTAAAGCTGGTAAAGCTATACCTTTGCGTAATTTTACAAAAATTAAAGGCATGGACGCACACAAAGAAAAAATTCTTGAGGTCTGCAATGGCATTCGCAAGAATACCCTCATGGAAACCTTGGATATAGAATATGTGGATGTTGGCGAAAATTTCCTTATCGCCAGAATGCCCGTGAGTCCTAAGGTGCACCAACCAGATGGCGTTTTGCACGGTGGTGCCACTGTGGCATTGGCAGAAAGTGTGGGCAGTGCTGCTTCTTATGTGTTTTTGGATGGACAGGAATTCTTTGTCAGGGGCATTGAGATTGCAGCCAACCATGTAAAATCCATTCGGGAAGGTTTTGTCTATGCCCGTGCTTCCATCATCCATAAGGGGCGCACCACGCAGTTATGGGAGATCAAAATCACAAATGAAGAGGGCGACCTAATTTCCAATTGTAAATTGACTACCATTGCCCTCCCAAGAAAATAAGAATTTTACCGTACTTATTGAAAAAGTCCGGAGTGCCCTTGAAGAAGGTATTCCTTTCGCCATATACCGAAAACCGGGAAAAACTGATGTAAGAGCGGTTTTTCAAAAGGATAAGGCCCTTCATACAAACAGGGATTTTAAGACTAAGGGTTTTGTCTTCGCCCCGTTCGATAGCAGGAAAGATGCAGTTTTGATTCGAGCAGATGTGTTTGTAACCGCACCCTTTCACCCAGTAGCATCTTCAACCGTATCTCCAAAAACCACAAACCTTGATGGAAAACCGAAGCATTTGGAACTGGTGCAGAAAGGAATCCGCGAAATTGGGCGGGGGACGTTGAAGAAAGTAGTGCTTTCAAGGAAATTGGAAATAAAGGTCCAATCAGAACCCCAAGATGTTTTCCAAAGACTGCTGATGAATTACCACAATGCATTTTGTTATTTGGTCCATCATCCCAAAATGGGCACTTGGTGTGGCGCTACCCCTGAGACCTTGGTAGGCATTAAAAACCGTGATGTACGTACCATGTCTTTGGCTGCCACTTTGCCCAATGTTGAGGACGAAATTCCCAACTGGGGAAGCAAGGAAAAGGAGGAACAGCTCATGGTTTCCGAATATATAATGACTCAACTTAAAGGGTTGACCACTTCTTTGAAAATAGGTCCGGTTGAATCCGTAAGGGCCGGAAATTTGTGGCATTTAAAATCCGAAGTTGAGGCAGAAATGGATGAAAATGCTTCCGTAGCGGAAATTGTTGCGGCACTACACCCAACCCCGGCTGTTTGCGGAATTCCTACCCTGGAAGCTCAAAAGTTCATCTTGGAACACGAAGGTTACGATCGTAGCTTTTATACAGGATACCTGGGGGAGTTGCATGTTGGGGGAGAACAACGTATTTCACTGTACGTGAATCTCAGATGTATGCAAATGGAATCTGGGAAGGCGTCCATTTATGTTGGCGGTGGGATCACTTCCGCTTCCGATCCAAAAAAGGAATGGACAGAAACCCAGAACAAAAGCAGGACCCTTTTGGATATCCTTTGATTTGGGCGGTAATAAATTTGGGACATAAAATTTTTGGGACTTATTTTTGTAGTCCATGAGGTACTCCAACATTCCCTCAGCGCAAACGCTGGTTCTTTACTTTAGATCCCGGGGAATTAAAAATATTGTGATTTCACCAGGATCAAGGAATGCTCCCCTGACCCTTGGTTTCACCAAAAACCCATTCTTTACTTGTTTTAGCATTGTGGACGAACGCTGTGCGGCATTTTTTGCCCTGGGCATGTCCAAACAGTTACAGGAACCGGTGGCCGTGGTATGCACCTCTGGTAGCGCCATGCTCAATTATTACCCCGCAATAGCCGAAGCTTTTTATAGCGATGTGCCTTTGGTGGTGGTTTCTGCGGATAGACCCTCCCATAAAATAGATATAGGAGATGGGCAGACCATTAGGCAAGAGCACATATTTGAAAAACATATTGGCTACTCCGCCAATCTAAAACAGGATGTATCGCATGGTTCTGAAGCTTCACGGACAGATGGGACGCAAGAGTCCGTACAGGCCTATAATGAAAATGAACTGGGCAGGGCTTTGGAGGTAGCCTTGAAGACCTCTTCCCCGGTGCATATAAATATTCCCTTTGAAGAACCTTTATACGGTATGACGGATTCCATGATAGTAATGGAGCCGCAAAACTGGGAACTTGGAATTGAGCAAGATGGGATATGGGATGAAGGGGAATCGACGGCCGTTTGGAATTCAAGTCCCAAGAAAATGGTTTTGGTCGGGGTAAACCCTCCTGGGAAGGTTGATCCCAATATTCTGGAGGCCCTGGCCCATGACGATAGTGTTTTGGTATTCACCGAGACCACTTCCAATGTGCACCACCAGGATTTTTTTCCTAGTATAGATAGCATTATTGCTCCCATTGAAAAATCGGAGCAAGCCGATGACTTGTTCCAAGAATTGCAACCTGATTTGTTGGTCACCTTTGGGGGACTCATTGTTTCCAAAAAAATAAAGGCATTTTTACGCAGATATCAACCGAAGCAGCATTGGCATGTGGATTCCAAAAAGGCCTATGACACCTTTTTTTGTCTTACCCAGCATATTAAATGTGACCCAAATGCCTTTTTTCAAAAGGTTTGCGCGGATGCACCCGTTGGGGGAAGTGATTATCGTGCTATATGGTTGACTACCCGAGGGAATTATGAGCAAAAACGATTGGAGTACCTCGACCAGATTCCATTCACGGATTTTACCGTTTTTCATCAAATACAAAAATCCATTCCCACCGGATACCAGGTAAATTTGGCCAACAGCAGTACGGTGAGGTACACCCAATTATTCCCATTGGATCCTTCATTGGAGGTGTTCTGCAATAGGGGCACCAGTGGTATAGATGGAAGTACCTCCACAGCGGTAGGAGCATCCATTTATCACCAAAAACCAACTTTGTTGCTCACAGGGGACTTAAGTTTTTTCTACGACTCCAACGGACTTTGGAACGATCATATCCGGCCGGATTTCAGAATTATTTTGATCAACAATGCAGGCGGGGGAATCTTTAGAATTTTGCCCGGTTTTGAAGATACAGACGAATTCTCCACCTTTTTTGAGACCCATCATCAACGTAGCGCGGAACATATGGCCCGGATGTACAACTTTGAATATACCTATTCCGAAAACACTGAGGAAGTGCAAAGGGCATTGGATTCGTTTTATGAAGCTTCCACGCTTCCAAAGATCTTGGAAATAGGTACGCCCAGGGAGTTGAACAACAAAATTTTGCTCGACTATTTCGATTTTATATCTTAGAACCAAGCGAAAAGTCAACCTTAAAAAACCCGCGAAAGAATCATGAGCAAAAGAGATGAATTGATTGAGAAATACGCCGAGGATATCAAACAGAAATTTGATGAAAACCCGGATATGGATTTATTGAGGAAGGTGACCGTTGGACTTGGACCATCCATCTACAATCTTGATTCTTCCAAGGTTTCGGGTTCTGACGAAAAAGAGCTTGATACGGTAAAAAACAATTATCTCGTCAATAAACTGGGGCTTTCCGATGGACCAGAGCTGATGGAGGCCATCAATGCTGTGATTGACACCTATGGGCGTTCGGACAAAAACAAGCATAGGGCCGTAATCTATTATATCCTCTGCAAGAAATTTGGTAAGGAATCCGTATACAACTAAGTTTCGGTTTCCACCAGAATAAGCTGGTTCAGCCAAAAGGTTGGGGCCAGCTTTTTTGTTCCCCATAAAATCGGTCTACCTTTGCCGCATGATAGCATTGGGAAATTACAACACCCTAAAAGTTTTGCGGAGCACCAGAATAGGACTCTTTTTAGGGGATGGGGAAGGGACAGAAGTCCTGCTCCCCAACAAATATGTGCCAGAAGACTTTCAAATTGATATGGACCTTGAGGTGTTCTGCTATTTGGATGGTTCGGAAAGACCCATTGCCACCACCTTGAAACCCTTGATTACCCGAAATACTTTTGCATATTTAAAAGTGGCACAAGTGGGGGCTTATGGGGCCTTTATGGATTGGGGCCTGGAAAAACATCTACTGGTTCCGTTCAGGGAACAATTGGCACGAATGGAGGAGGGGAAGCGCTATATTGTCCATTGTTATATGGATGAGGAAACCTTTAGGCTTACCGGTTCAAGCAGGATTAACAGGTTTTTATCCAATGATGGCTTTAATATGGAAGTCAACAGTGAGGTGGATTTGTTGGTTTCACGAAAAACCCCGCTGGGCTGGGAAGTGATCATAGATAACCAGTATAAAGGGTTGGTATTTAAAAGTGATGTGTTTAAACCGATATCAAAAGGAGATCAACTCAAGGGGTACATCAAACAGGTACGCCCGGATATGAAGATTGACGTTTCCCTTCAGCCGATAGGTGCCAAAATGTTGGAGCCCACTGCCAATTTTATTTTGGAAAAGTTGCAGGAGCACCAGGGCTTTTTGGGCCTACATGACAAATCCAGTCCTGAGGAAATACAGGATCAATTGCATCTGAGTAAAAAGTCGTTCAAAAAAGCAATTGGTACCCTGTACAAGGAACGAAAGATCATCATAAAGGATGATGGAATTTATTTAGTGCAGTAAAACTGCGGAGAAAGGTTACAAAATTGTTAATCGATTTGATACCGATACGTTTTTTTCTTTCCCCAAAAATTATACATTTGTATAAGTGAGTATTAACTGCTTGACAACTATACTTTTAAGGGGTTGCCATAATTTTTAGAAGTTACCTTTTATGCCTTTTATTGAAGAAAGCGATTTACTGGACCTGCACAAGGACATTGATAAGGCCCAGATAATCAACGAAAGACTCTTAGACCAGATAAAATATAAGAACAAGGACCTACGCAAAATAAAGCTTCAGCGGAATGTTTTACTTGGGTTCACTGCGCTTTTTGTGGTAGGCACCTTGGCCATTACCTCCTTTACTGCCGGATTGAGCAGTAAGAACTCCTTTGAGAGCCAAAACAGCCTCTTGGTTTCCATTGACAGTTTGGATGTAATCAAGGCTCGGATTGATAACCTTAAACTTCAGAATGAAGAGCTTAGCTTGGTAAGTGAGTTCTATTTGGCCAAAGCGTTCCTGGAAAAGGAAAAAATCTACTCTGTCCAGGTCAAATCCTTCGTGGACAATAATGTTACCCTGGCCTCCGAGGCCCTGACCAATACCCTCTTTGTAAAGACCAATCCCTTCTATGCTTATTCCTTGGGTAATTTTGAAACCTTGGGCGAGGCCCAATCCTTTAGAAAGCAATTGGTCAATATGGGATTCAAGGACGCCTTTGTGGCCTCTTACCAAGACGGTAAGCGAATCAAAATAGAAGATCCGTATTAATCTTGGGAACATTCAAGGCTTGGGTGCAAGCTGCTAGATTACGAACACTTCCTCTGTCACTTTCGGGAATAATCGTGGGAACCTCCTTGGCCATCCTCCAAGGCAGTTTCAATACAGGTATTTTTGTTTTGGCCCTATTGACCACAATAGGTTTTCAGATTACCTCCAATTTTGCCAATGATTATGGCGACGGTGTAAAGGGAACCGATAATGAAGATCGTATAGGTCCGGCCAGGGCACTACAGAGCGGTCTGCTCTCCAGGACATCATTGAAAAAGGGAATTGTGATCGCTGTATTGATCAGTATGGCGCTTGCCCTATACTTGGTTGTACTGGCCTTTGGATTGGAAAACCTCAAATACATTGTGTTGTTCACCGTCCTGGGTGTGCTTAGCATTTGGGCGGCAATACGGTATACCATGGGAGAAAATCCCTATGGCTATAAGGGGCTGGGGGATGTATTTGTTTTTATGTTCTTTGGCCTACTGGGAGTACTGGGCAGTATGTTTCTGTATACAAAATCGCTTGATTGGATGGCATTCCTTCCCGCTGCCTCCATTGGATTGTTATGCGTGGGGGTTCTTAACCTCAATAACCTGAGGGATGTGGTCTCCGACAAAAAACACGGGAAAATTACCTTGGTGGTTAAAATGGGGTTTGAAAACGGCAAACGTTATCACACCATACTGATTTTATCGGCATTTATTGGATTTGCCATTTTCTCATGGCTTCAAATAGAAGGACCATTGAACTGGTTTTACCTCTTGGCATTTGTGCCCATCTTTGTGCATTTGGCCAAAGTGATCAGGACCAAGGAACCCGTTTTATTGGATGGAGAACTAAAAAAGCTGGCCTTGGGAACCTTTCTGCTATCCGTGTTGTTCTTGATAGCAGTTAAGTTTTTTTTGTAATTTTGGGGAGCAACCCACTAAACATTGACGACTTGGAACACCCCATTAAAATACTGATTGTAGAGGACAACGTGATTATTGCGGATGATATGCAATCCATGCTCGAGGAGATTGGGTATGAGATTGTGGACAACGTAATTGTGTACGAGCAAGCTGTTGAGGTCCTGAAGAACAATCATGTGGATCTTGTCTTGATCGATATTATCCTTGCTTCAGATAAAACAGGAATTGACCTAGGTAAACATATTAGGGATGTCTATAATATCCCCTTCATTTTTGTGACCTCCAACTCGGACAGGGCCACCGTTGAAAATGCAAAGACCGTTAAACCGGATGGTTATTTGGTTAAGCCTTTTGAGCAACAGGACCTATATACTTCCATAGAAATAGCATTGTCGAATTTTGATTATGCCAGAAAGGAAAAAAGCAAGGAGATTGCCGGAAACGAAGGAGACACCTTTACCTCCAATTCCGTCTTGAAAGATTCCATTTTTGTAAAAAAACAACATCTGTATTACCGAATCCAGTTTACGGATATCCAATTTATAAAGGCGGATAACGTATATCTTGAGGTGAATACAGCGGACAAGAAGTTTTTGGTGCGCTCCCCTTTGAAGGACTATTTGGAAAAATTGCCCAAGAACAAATTCTATAGAGCGCATAAATCCTATATTGTCAACGTAGACCATATAGATGCCATCAACTCCAAAGACATATTGATCAACAATAACCTTATTCCAATTTCGAAGGATTTTAAGGAATTTATCATCTCTTCGATGAACAGCTAATAGAGACGGCTTTAGAAAATATTGAAAGTGCCTTAGGGCACTTTTTTTATGTTCCTAATTCAAATTCGCAGAAATACCACAACTTTTGCTCACTTCACAACAATAGTTTCCCGGTTTGGCGGAACCCCCATACTTTAGCAGTGTTATTAATTCAGAAAAGTAATTTTTTCATTTTCATATAGTGTTCTCGTAAAAGGGTCTTGTCGTAATGGCAGGACCTTTTTTGTTTTACGGACCTTTTAGAGCCCTAGGGTATTCCATGAAATGCACAAAACATCGATAAATGGTGCTTTTGCATACACCTAAATCACTTTCACAACAGAAATGGGCACTTTCACAACAATACCCAACAACTCTTTTGGAATGCTTTTAATTTTGCTGGAAATACTGCGTTTTAAATAAGAAGGGCACTATTAAAAATGGAAAATTTCCACAAAACAACAAAAAAACAATAAGCAAGAACAATTTTAGAACGTCCATAAGCACTACCCGTAAAGCTAATGATGCATAACCTCAAACCCTTATTATCAGCCTTGTTCCTTGTATTGCTGTTAAATGCCTCTGCACAATCCGTAGAGCCCGAGGAAATAAGTGTGCTTACCGAGTTCCAAAATACCAACGGGTCCCAAAACAGATTTGATGTTTTCTTTAATGCCGTAAACCGATACAATGTAAATTCGGCTTACGATTGGCTGGACACCATCAAAGTTTACCTTTCCAATGCCCGTAAATCCAACGATACCATAGCTGCACAACTATACCAGGTCATGCAGACCCAATTGTACAACGACTTGGGCGAGTACGACAAAAGTGTGGCCCTTGCCATGGAACTGTATACCATTAAAGATTCCTTGGATGCCAGCTCAAGAAAGGCCATTTTTGATGTGTTGGATGATAATTATGCCAATCTGCAACTCTACGACAAACAGATTGAAATCCGCAAACAAAAACAGGAATTTGGTTATACCGACAATGTAACCTTTTATGATATTTATAGCAGCCTGGGGCTGCATAGAAAGGCCAGGGATCAATATATCATGGAGGTAAAGCCTACCATTGCCGACAATGATTCTTACGGCTTGGCGAAGTATCACAGTAAGGTGGGGAACTACCTCCGTTTAGACAATTCTGCGCCAACCGCGCTTAGCGAACTAAAGAAGGCCAAGGCGTATTTGGACGTCTTCCTTAATGATATTTCCAAGGAAAAATCCGAGGAGCAACTTTTTGAAAGCGAATTGCTCAAAGCTGAAATTGAAGGGAATATCGGGAAATGCCATGTGCTCCTCAATCAGTTTGAAGAGGCCATTCCGCTTTTGGAGAACAGTATTGAAGTATTGAATACTTCTTCCAGAAACCATCATAAAAGTGAGGTCATAGAAAATACCCTTAATCTTGCCAATGCCAATCTGCAATTGGAAAATTACCTCGCTGCCAAACAAAGCCTGGACATCGATTTTGAGAACATCAGCATGCTCCAACGTATTAAGCGGAACAGTCTGCTTGCCGCCTTTTACGATAAAGTGGAGAATTTTAGGAGCGCGGCCATGTACTACAAGCGCAACGAACGCATTAAGGACTCCCTTACCCAAAAACAATCGTCCATCATCAAGCAGCAATTGGTGACCATTGTGGCCAATGAGGATCTTGAAAACTCCCAACGCCTCATTGACGAACAAAAGCGAATCAACGAATTGGCCCGTAGCGAAATGAAGGCCAAGGATGAGCGCATCAATCTGGTATTTATTTCCTTGATATTTACGTTGCTTGGCTTTGCAGGTCTGGTATATGCTTATCTAAAAAGTATCAAGAACCAACGCTTGATCGCGGAACAAAAGCATATTATTGAAAACGCTTTGGTGGAAAAGGACTCCCTACTTAAGGAAATCCACCATAGGGTAAAGAACAACCTTCAGATGGTGTCCAGTTTGTTGAGCCTTCAGACCAAGAACACCCGGAGCAAATCGGCCATTGAGGCCTTGGAAGAAGGAAAGAGTAGGGTGAAGGCCATGGCATTGATCCATCAAAAGTTGTATCAGAACGACGACCTTTCCGTGATTGAAATGCAGGGCTATATAGAAAGTTTGATCAACAGTGTTCAGTCCGTATATAAAAAGGGGGGACACAACATCAGCATTACCATTGATGCAGAAGGCACCGAACTTGATATTGACCGTGCCATTCCGTTTGGACTTATCCTGAACGAACTGGTATCCAATTCCTTTAAATATGCCTTCCCGGAGAACGATGAAAATGGTAAAATCTACATCCATCTTCGCAAAAATGGGGAGCAAGGCTACTTTGAATATACCGACAATGGTGTGGGCCTACCAGAAGATGCCGACGAGCGCGCACATTCTTCCATGGGTATCCGCCTCATGAACCGTTTGGTGAACCAGTTGCAATCCAAGTTGAATATCGACAAAGCCACCGAAGGGGTTAGGTTTTGGTTCAACTTCAGCTAGGCATCCCCCTAAATTATGGTTAAATTTGGTGCCATCACATGAAGGCATCCTACACCCAGTACATTCTCAATTTTAAAAGACCCAGTGGCACTTCCAGAGGTGTTATGAACCAAAAAGAGACCTGGTTTCTCATCGTGGAGCATCAAGGTAAAAAAGGAATTGGGGAATGTGGCATTCTGCGGGGGCTTAGTGTGGATGATGTGCCCGACTATGAAGAAAAACTGCAATGGCTGTGCAACAACATAAACATGCCGTCAAAAGAATTGTTCCAAGAACTTGTAGCGTATCCGAGCATTCAATTTGGATTGGAGCAGGCATTGCTCTCCCTTGAATCTGACGACCCTTTGGTCTTGTTCCCTTCCCATTTTACTGGGCAAGAAGCCCCTATCTCCATCAATGGGCTTATTTGGATGGGGGATGAGCAATTTATGCTGTCACAATTGGAGGAGAAATTGGAAGCAGGCTTCAACTGTATCAAAATGAAAATTGGGGCCATAGATTTTAAACAGGAACTGGGCATCCTAGAAGTTATCAGGAAACGTTTTTCCCCCAAGGATATAGAAATCAGGGTAGATGCCAATGGCGCATTTAAGGTGGGGGAGGCATTGGATAAACTAAATCAGCTTTCCCAATTTCAATTGCACTCCATAGAACAACCCATAAAGGCCAAGCAATGGAGGGCCATGGCAGACCTTTGTCGGCAAACACCGTTGCCTATCGCTCTGGATGAGGAACTTATAGGTGTTTTTTCTGTAACGGATAAAGTCCAATTGCTACAAACCATACAACCGCAATTCATTATCTTGAAACCCAGTTTGGTGGGTGGTTTCGAATCGTGCCGAGAATGGATACAATTGGCGGAATCGCGGCGAGTGGGCTGGTGGATTACCAGTGCCCTGGAAAGCAATGTAGGCTTAAATGCCATTGCACAGTGGACGTTCACCTTACAAACCAGAATGCCACAAGGCTTGGGAACCGGGAGTCTGTTCACCAATAATTTTGATAGCCCATTGGAAGTGTTGGATGGAAAACTGTACTATCGGAACAACAAGAAATGGAAAACGAACTTAATTGAAAATTTATGTATATAGCACAAGGATATAAGGGAGATATTGGACTTTGGAAGTACTTGTTCTTACCGCTGGGGTTTATTGGCTTGATGGCAATCAATTATATATTGACCATCAACTCCACTGTTAGTGTGGAAGATGCCATGCAACAAATGATAGAGCAGTTGGGGTCCAATATGGTCTTGATAATTGCGCTGATCCCATTGGTGGTCGGTTTCTTTGTGGTTTTGGGATGGACCAAACTGATTCATCAACAAACGATCACCTCTTTGACCACTTCCAGAAAAAAGGTGGACTGGAAACGTATCTTTTTTGCTTTTGGGGTTTGGGGTGGCATTACCATTTTGATTACGGGCTTGGATATTTATTTTTCCCCGGACGATTATGTGTTCAATTTGGATTGGCCCAAGTTTCTTTCCTTGGCAGTAATAGCTGTGCTTTTGATTCCCCTTCAGACAAGCTTTGAGGAATATCTATTCAGGGGTCATATGATGCAAGGACTGGGGATAGCCACCAAAAGCCGCTTGATTCCTTTATTGGTTACCTCCTTTTTGTTTGGACTGATGCATATTGCCAATCCTGAAGTGGAAAAACTGGGACTGGGTATTATGGTCTATTATATTGGTACTGGGTTATTTCTTGGAATTTTGACCTTGATGGACGAAGGTTTGGAGCTCGCACTTGGTTTCCATGCCGCAAACAATCTGATTACTGCCTTGTTGGTTACTGCGGATTGGACAGCATTTCAGACGCATTCCATCTACAAGGATATATCTGAACCAGCAATGGGCTGGGATGTGTTGATCCCGATTTTTGTGGTCTATCCCTTGCTGCTACTTTTCTTTGCAAGAAAATACAAATGGACCCACTGGAGAGAGCGATTGTTTGGCAAGGTATTGACCAGGGAAGAATTTGTGGCACAAAATGATACCGACTCCCTTGTGGCGTAAAACACATCCCAATTTCAAGCTGAACGGCGTTCATTACTCCGTGGATGAGCTGTTGGAAACAGGCTATAGCTTGATCAAGGAAGGGGAACCCTTTGAAAAACCCATTGGCGATTTTTTAGTGGAGTGGGGGATGGCATCTCCCGAATTGGTGGTCCACACCTCCGGTTCCACAGGTGAACCCAAGGCCATTACTTTGCAGAAAGAACACATGGTCCAGTCGGCCTTGGCCACTGGCCTGTTTTTTGGACTTCAAGCTGGGCACTCCGCCTTATTGTGCCTCGCGTGTACCGGAATTGCTGGGAAAATGATGTTGGTGCGCGCCATGGTTCTAGGATTGGAATTGGATTATGCGGAACCATCTTCAACACCCCTGGCCGGCACCCAAAGGAACTATGATTTTGCCGCCATGGTACCCTTACAGGTAGAAAAATCGCTGAGCCAAATTTCCCAAATAAACACCTTGATCATTGGTGGTGCTCCGGTTTCTTCTGGTTTGCGTGAAAAATTGCAAGCCGTTTCCACCCAATGCTATGAAACCTATGGGATGACGGAAACCATTACCCATGTTGCGGTAAAGGCAATTCAAAATTCAAAATTCAAAATTGAGAATTCCGAGAACCCAATAGTCGAACAATCTAACAATCGAGCCATCCAACAATCCAACTTCACCGCCCTCCCCAATATCACCTTCTCCCAGGACAAACGTGACTGCTTGGTTATCGATGCTCCCAAAATCTCTCATGAGCAAGTAATCACAAATGACGTAGTTAAGCTCATTAGCGAAACTGAATTCCATTGGCTGGGCAGATATGATTCCATTATCAATTCTGGAGGGATAAAGCTTATTCCCGAGCAGATAGAAAGGAAGTTGGATCCCATGATTTCCAATCGCTTTTTTGTAATAGGAATGCCAGATGAAGCCCTGGGGCAAAAACTCGTTTTGGTGATTGAAGGCGATAAACAAGATACAGAAGAACTGTTTCAACAGATAAAGTCACTCGAAGACATGGGCAAATATGAAACCCCCAAAGAAATCCGTTTTATAAAAACCTTTACGGAAACCCCAACAGGCAAGGTGGACAAAAGTAAGACAATGGACAATTTGCAATGAACAATGGGCAATTATCAGGGGGCAATTTTTAATTTATAACCCAAGACTCAGGACCCCAGACCCCAGACCCAAGATATTAGACGTTAAACTTTGGCTTCCAACAATCCAACAATCTAACCATCCAACCATCCACTCACACAATCCCTAATTCACAATTCAAAACTCATAATTCATAACCCAAGACCCCAGACCCCAGACCCCAGACCCCAGACCCCAGACCTCAGACCCAAGATATTAGACGTTAAACTTTGGTTTCCAACAAGCCATAATCCAACAATCTAACTATCCAACCATCTAACCAACCAACCATCCAACTATCCAACCATCCATAATTCATTATTCAATATTCAAACTCATTGCCCAAAACAAAAAAAAGCGCCATCCAAGGACAACGCTTTCTAAATTAAGTTAGCAATACTTTAGTATTCAAAAATATAGGCGGAGCCGCTATGAACCCCCTTGTCACCATCTTCTGAATCGCCTAATAACATATAATTTTCCGAAAGAGAAACTTTAAAAAATGAGCCAGGAGCTTGTGGGTCTGGAGCTACTAATTTTTGGATGGGTTGGCCAGTTTCAATATTGAACAAATATGCAGCGCCGATGCTATTTGAATATCGCGATGCGATTAGAGCAAAGTTATTTAAAACGCTAACATCAAATCCAAAATATTCACCACTGGTGCCATCATCCGCGAGGAGTACATGTTCTTTTGTCCAAACTCCAAAATCATGTTTATATATAGCAACGGATCCTTGATTGGAATTCAAATTAATGTTGTCATTTGGTGCCCCAATTGCAATATAGTTGCCAAAAATATCCACTGACGTTCCAAAAAGATCATTTAGTTCCTCGCTCTCATTTTCAAGTTTGGTTTCCACATCCCAATCTCCATTATTCCTTTCAAAAATATAAGCACTTCCACTATTTTCACTTAGGCCATCGTCATAAGGAGCTCCTGCAACAATAAAATCTCCATATACTGCTACATCCTCTCCAAGGCTATCCCCTGTACTACCATCACTACTGGAAATTTTTTTGATTTGATTCCAATTGCTCGTATTGAACAAGTAAATAGCGCCGGAATCCGATTCATTTCCATCTGCGTAAGGAGCACCTATTACTGCCAAATCATTATAGATTGATATGGCATAACCAAAACTGTCAGAGGTATTATCGTTTAATGCGGTGATTTTTTCATTGGGTATCCATTGATTTTCTCCGTTTAAAGAAAATGCATAAACGGCGCCTATTGGATTTTGGTTGGGTGCGCCAATCAACAACAAGTCTTTATTTACCTCAATAGACCTACCAAAATTACCTTCCATTCCATCATTGGCGACTAATTTTTGTTTGAATAGCCAATAACCATCTATGTTCTCATATGCATAGACCGCATTGCTAAACGGAGCTCCAATAAATACCATATTACCTTCTATTGCTACGGCTTGCCCAAAATACCCAAATGCATAACTTTCGGCAGATAATACCTTTCCTGGCGGAACAATCCAAAAATCTTCCATATCTGCCGCAGCCACCCCATTTACGGCCAAACCTAGTTGTACTATGTCCCCAGGGTTTACATTGGGCACTTCCACCACCAGTTCCGTTCCATCTTCAGAAAGGCCTAGAACGGTCGCTTCTTCGGTATCAAAACTTACCACATTGTTTTCCAATACGGCAGAAAAACCTGTTTCAGAAATCAAGGTTATGGGCTGGCCGGGAGAACCAAAATCCTGGCTCAACCAAAAATTCGGCGTCACCGTAAATTCTTCCGCGCTTGTAGTGGTCACCTCTAAGGCCTTCTGCACCGTAACGCTAATAGGGCCAGTGGAAATCCCATCGGGTACGGTCACTGTTAATTCATTATCTACAATGGTGTTCACAACGGCTTCGGTACCATTAAATTGGACCATTATATCACTTATCACATCTCCAAAGCCTATGCCCAATATGGTTACTTCATCATCGACTTTTCCATCCATAGGGTCAAAACTGGCAATACTCACCCCAGCTACCGGAGTAAAGTCTGCTTCGGTACTTGTGGCCAACTCGCCCACGGTTACCCCAATTGGGCCGGTCATGGCTCCTTCGGGCACGGTAACCACCAACTCGGTTGGGGTAGCACTTACCACGGTGCCCATGACATCGCCAAAAAAGCCAACCTCGTTTTCTGCTATAGTTTCTGAGAATCCACTTCCCGTTATGGTTATATTTTGACCTTCCACCTGAACCTGTGGTTCAAAGGAGGTGATAGTAAATGGTACAAAATTCTCAGCACTTACCGCCATTTTTTCGGCTTGCAAATTGGTGACCACAATGGGGCCTTGAACAGTACCCTCAGGTACCAGAACGGTAATTTCGGTTTCGTTGGCACTTTGTATTTCAGCCACAAGGGGAGTTTCCGGGTCCGGGCCGGAAAAGGTGACCACGTTATTTTCAATACCCTGGCCAAAAAGTTGACCCGTAATGACCACCACATCTTTACCGGGCACGGCCACTTTAGGATTAAAATCCTCGATAAGGGGAGCATCTTCCAATGCAAATTCCAGAAGGCTTGTACCTTCCATTCCCTCGGTAACCAAGGTCAAAGAGCCAGAAACCGCCCCCGGGGGCACTGTGATAAAAAGGGTATCCAGGCCTTGGGTAATATGGTCTATGGTTGCCAAGGGCCCCGGATCTTGCATACCTGTAAAATAGACCTTGACATCATCTTTTAGGGAAATACCTTCGGCTACCACGGTAAGTTCATCACCTACATGGCCTTTAAAGGGGGTAAATGTTTTTATGTTCGGAGGTGGGATAAACTCAAAATCGATGGGACTCACCCCTATGCCCGCGCCCACACGAACCGTATAGGGACCGGTAGATATTTTTTCAGGGACCACCACGGTCAGTTCCGTGGGGCTGGCGGAAAGCACTTCGGCGGTAACGCCCCTAAAACGGACATCGTTGTCCTTTAGGTCAGCATCAAAATAGCGACCTAGTATCTTTACCTTGGCGCCTTGCCGTGCCTTATTGGGGATGGCTTCCGAAATTTCCGGAATGGGTATTTGGTCATCTTCCTTGCACGATTGGATCAAGAACAACGTAGCAGCAAAAAGACAGGTGAATAGGCTTAAATAGCAGTTTTTTATTACAGGCTTCATATTTGGATATTTTATGGTTCGCGGCCCAAAATGCCCAAAACCTTTGGTTTTGTACCGTCTAAATTGACGGATGCCCTTTTTGGATTGATGGATAGGAACAAACAGGCTTTTCTTTCTATCCGAAATGCCGTATTTTCAAACAAAGATTTGAAGATGCCAAAACCCTTGACCCGAACCAGCCACCCAATTCCATTTGCCAAACTCCCCAAAACGCTTTTACCCTGCATCCATGTCCTCTTCTGCCTATGGTCCTTGCAACTTCAATCCCAGCAAATCCTTCCGGAACAGGAGCGCGCTAAGGTGGTGGATGAAATCTTGGAAGATCGTTTTGCCAATTTGCTTCCCAAGCTAATGGACGACACTGGCATTGATATGTGGATTTTGATTTCGCGGGAATACAATGAGGACCCGGTTTTAAAAACCATGCTTCCGGCCACATGGCTCAATGCAAGGAGGCGAACCATCCTACTGTTTTATCGGGATGCAAAAAATGATACCATAGACCGTTTGGCCGTGGCCCGTTACAACGTGGGCAAGAGCATTGCCTCTGCGTGGGACAAGGATAAAGAGCCCGATCAATGGAAAAGGTTGGTACAGCTTATTGAGGAACGAAAGCCGGAAACCATTGGATTGAACTTTTCAAAAGACCATAATATTGCTGATGGGTTGGACAAGACGGATTATGACGGGTTTATGACCTATTTGCCCAAAAAATACCACTCCAAAGTGCGTTCAGCAGAACAATTGGCGGTACGGTGGATAGAAACACGTACCCCAAGGGAAATGGTGATTTACAATCAATTGGTGGACATTACCCATGACATTATTGCGGAAGCATTTTCCGAAAAGGTCATTACACCAGGGGTTACCACCACTACCGAATTGGAGTGGTGGATGCGACAAAAGGTCACGAGTTTAGGCCTGGAAACCTGGTTTCATCCCACTGTGGATGTACAGCGCACCAGCGAGAAATTGGTAAGCCATTTGTACTCCTTCTCCGGAAGACCGGATGACATGGTCATTCAACCGGGCGACCTACTGCATTGCGATTTTGGAATCACCTATTTAAGATTGAATACCGACTGCCAGGAGTTGGCCTACGTGCTCAAACCCAATGAGACAACCGCACCCTCCTTTTTGGTGAATGCGCTATATGATGGAAACAGGGTCCAGGATTTTTTGACTAGTAATATGATTAAAGGGAAAACAGGCAATGAAATTTTGGCCCAGGCCCTTACAGATGCCAAAGCCACAGGTCTTCGCCCTGCCATATACACTCATCCCCTGGGGAGTTATGGCCATTCTGCGGGCACCACCATAGGCATGTGGGATGCCCAGGGAGGGGTCATGAAGGATGATGGGGAAAACTATCCGCTCAACTACAATACCGTATATGCCATAGAGTTGAACACCACCGTTCACATTCCAGAATGGAAGAGGGATATTCGGATCATGTTGGAAGAAGCTGGGTTTTACGGTGAGGAGGGATTCCGCTATGTCAATGGAAGGCAGACGGAACTCATGTTGATTCCAAGACAAAAGGGGCATCTAGGGGATTAAAATGTTCTTAAAATTGCGCTTCGGGGATAAATAGCTCGCAGATATTTTATAACTTACTAAAAGACAAGGGTTTGAAAAATACCTTGTGTTTTCAGCATTCAAAATTCAAAAAGCGAGGACTATGAGCAGCAAAAACTACATCTTATTGTTTGTGGCCATTCTTTTGGCCCAATTTTCCATGGCCCAATCCCAGACCCAGAGCATCCAAGGAATTGTAACGGATGGTTCCCAACCCATGGAAAATGTGAACATTCACATTAAAGACACCCCGGATGGTGTCAAGACCAATGCGGAAGGGCGTTATACCATTAATGCGGAAGAAGGCCAGATTTTGGTCTACAGTTATGTGGGGAAGAAAAGTGTGGAGATCATGGTGGAGGATGTAACCCGCTATTTGAACATTCAGATGTACGATAGGGTGGAGGAACTGGAAGAGGTGACCGTGACCCGGCGGGGCAAAAAAAGTCAGAAGGAACTCTTTGAGGAATATTCCACCAACAAAAAACTGATTAAAACCTCTTTTGGGATTTTGGACAAGGAAAAAACGGGTTATGCCATGCGGATCATAGAAGGGGACAGGTTGACCCGGGCCGGCCAAGATTTTGTGGACGGACTTCAGTCTTGGATACCGAGCGCGCAGGTTTTTAGACCAGGGTCATTTAGACCAGGGGGCGGTTCACGTCTTGGTAGAATAAGAAGACCCACGGACCTCAGCATCCCTATTGTATACCTTCCCAGGGCGAGCAGGTCTGCAAATCCGGTACCTGCGGCTTACGAAGTTGATGGGGTGGTATATACCGAAGCACCGATTTTTATTTCCGTAAACAATATTGAGCGTATGGCTGTCATAGAATCCTTGGCGGGAGTAGCCCGATATGGCTCATTGGGTGCAGGGGGAATGGTCATCATCAATACAAAAACCGGGAACTTTAGCAAAACGGAACCGGGTACCAATCTACCCTACGACCAGGCCAAATTACGGGATAATTTTGTGGCCCCGGGAGATATTGTGGCCAACCAAAAACTTGCTGTTCCGTCCTATTTGGAACAATTGAGCATTACAAACACGCTTACCGAAGCGCAAGGTACATTTGACAATTTGGAGAAGTCGTATGCGAATTCCCCGTATTTCTATTTGGATGCCCTCACCTATTTCAATGATCAATGGGGCAAGGAGGGGAAATCAGATGAAATCTACGGGCTGATTAAGCGCAAATTCTCCATGGACCCAACAATTCTTAAGGCCTTGGCGTATCAAATGGAAGCCATGGGTGAAAATAAAAAGGCCCATGAGATCTACAAGGATATTTTTATTTTAAGGCCGCACTATGCCCAGTCGTATTTGGATTTGGCAAACAGCTACTCCCGTATCGGGGATGTGGAATACGCAGCCACCCTCTTTGCCCGCTACAACTATCTGGTAAAGGAATCCTATTTTTCCCTTTCCAAGTCCTTTTCGCCCATAATTGATAGGGAGTTTGGAAATTTATTGAATCAGCATGGAAATGTGTTTAAGGGGAACAGTGCCATTGTGCAAGTTTCGGAGGATGACTTTAAAGGTTCCCGATTACTACTCGAATGGAATAATACCGAGGCCGAATTTGAGCTTCAATTTGTAAATCCCAATGGACAATACTACACATGGAAGCATTCCATCAATGAAAATCCAGAGCGGATAATGGAGGAAAAGAAATTGGGCTATACCTGTGAGGAGTACCTCATTTACGAACCTTCCGAAGGAACATGGCGGGTGAACATAAAATATTTGGGAAACAAAAGTCTGACCCCGACCTATATAAAAGCAACCATTGTGAATGGTTATAACACTCCGGAGCAAACTTCAACGGTAAAAGTCTTACCGCTGAGGGAAAAGGGGGTCAATATCAACATGCTTTCAATTGTCAATTCAAAAGTGGTATCTGTCAATTAGAATAGGGCAATTATCAATGATTTAAATATATTGTGCTTGTCGAAATCACCAAGCTATCATGAGAAAAAGCATAACCCCTTACATCCCGTATCTGTCCTCCTTGTTTTTAATATGTTCCATTAGTTTGGTCCGTGCACAACAGACCAAGGTCAATATTCTTTGGGACGTTTCGTATTCCATGCAGGATAGGGATTTGGAAAAGGAGTACTATTTTTTGGATGCTTATTTTAAAACCGTCCAAGATGCCCAAGTTTCGGTTTTGGCCTTTAGCGATGAGGTCATTTCCAAGGATGATTTTACCGTGAGCGGTTCCAATTGGGAGATGATCAAGCAAAAACTAAGCACTGTACCCTATGATGGTGCCACCTCCTATGGGTCCTTAGGGAATTATGTGGGCAGTGGAGAAGTATTGTTGTTTACGGACGGGAACCAAAATATGGGAACATCGGCCCCAAATTTTAATGGAAAGGTTTATGTCATCAATAGTCAAAAGGATTTTGACCGCGGCAGTCTTAACCTATTGACCATAGTAAACAATGGAAATCTCGTAAACTTGGCAGAGAATTATGAATTCAACCAAGATCAAGAAGAACAAATCTATTCCGGTACCATTTTCCGTGGGACCGTGGGGTTACCTTCGGTAGAGGTTTTTATCAAAGGGTTTCCGGCGCAGGGGGTTATCTCAGATGCCAATGGCAACTATTCGATCAGTGGAGCCGCAGGGGATACTTTGGTGGTCAGTTTTAACAACCGAAAGAAGGAATATGTTCTGGACGACACCCAAACACTGGATTTTTCCTTTATGAATCAGGGAATAGCCCTAAATGAGGTGGTGGTGACCGAAGACAAGGTGGAAACAGCCGAGTTGATCACCACAGGCTATGGAAAAGAAAACAAAGATAAAATAGGTTATGCCGTGCAGTCCATTCAGGAAGACCGGATTCCTGATGCTGCAACCACAGCGAACATGGCGGTACAGGGCAAATTTTCTGGAGTGAGCCTGGGCCAAAATGAGGACCTAAGTCAGACAAAAATGAGACCCAGCAATTCCATTTTGGGAAATAACTATAGTTTAATCGTCATAGACGGTGTACCCATGGAACGTTCCAACTCCTTTACCGGAGACATTGCCAATACCGGATTTATCGACCCTAGGAACATAGCTGAGGTAACCGTATTAAAAGGTTTGGCCGCTACCAATCGTTATGGAAGTATGGGTGCCAATGGGGTGCTCATGATTACTACAAAAACCGCCGTGGTGGATGGTCCACGTGGACAAACCAAGGATTTGGCAAGACTGACCAACAACATTTATGATGAAAAAATTAAGGTGAACAAAAAAAGTTTGGTCACTCCTTATTTAAAAGAACTGAAGAACGGTAAAAATGTTCAGGAGGCCTATGACATTTACCTAAAACAAAGAAAACAATATGGGGAATCCCCTGAATACCTGGTAGATGTGGCCACTTTCTTTTCCGGCTCCAGCCCCAGTTTGGGGAATCGCATATTGACCAACAGTTTGGAGAAACCTTCGGCAAGCTATGGTGAGTTAAGAGCGGTGTATCTGAGATCCATGGAAACCAAGAATCATGAATTGGCGCTATTGGCGGCCAACCAGATGATGACTTCCTACCCAAATCGCATACAGTCCTATTTGGATGTGGCCAAAGCACAGGAAGAATTGGGCAATGTTCAGATGGCGACCAATTTGTATCAATCCATTTTGGAGGGTACTGCCAATCCAGCATTGAATTTTTTCGGTTTGGAAAAAGTCGTGGGAACCCATTTACGGAACTTGGTGAATCAGCAAAAGGCGCAACTGGACATTTCCAAAATTGGGACGGCCTATAGAAATAACCTCACCTATAATGCCAGGCTGGTACTGGAATGGAGTAATGCTGATGCAGAATTCGTAGTGCAGTTTGTAAATCCCCAGAAACGTTTTTTCAATTGGGAGCATACCGAATCCAGCGACCGCAAAAGAATCTTGAATGAATTACAACAAGGGTTCAGCAGTGAACAATTTGAGATTGTGGGTCCGGAAACCGTCGGTGACTGGATATTGAACGTGACCTATTTAGGTAATCGAACAGCAGGCAGCAAAACCCCGACTTTTTTAAAATGTACGGTGGATTACAATTTTGGGAAAACCAACCAAAAAACAAAATCCTTTATGGTACGCCTCCAGGAAAACGGCGAGGAACAACAACTGGCAAAGTTTTCAGTAGAGTAATCAAACCTGTAATACCCCCATATTAAATTTTTTGCTGTTTGGATTATGGTCGGCCGCTTCAATGCCCATGGATATCCATTTTCTGGTTTCAAGAGGGTCAATAATGGCATCGGTCCATAATCGGGCAGCCGCATAATAAGGGGAAATTTGGTTGTCGTATCGCTTTTTGATCTTATCAAATAAGGCCTTTTCCTTTTGGGAATCCAAAACGTCCCCATTTTTCTCCAAGGAAGCTTTTTCTATTTGCAAAAGTACCTTGGCTGCAGAATTTCCGCTCATTACCGCGAGTTCAGCGCTGGGCCAGGCAACAATCAACCTTGGGTCATAGGCCTTTCCGCACATGGCGTAATTCCCCGCGCCGTAGCTATTACCGATTACCACCGTAAATTTTGGAACCACAGAATTACTGACCGCATTTACCATTTTTGCCCCATCCTTGATGATACCACCATGTTCGCTTTTGCTACCCACCATAAATCCAGTAACATCTTGTAGGAACACCAAGGGAATTTTCTTTTGATTGCAGTTGGCAATAAATCGAGTGGCCTTATCCGCCGAGTCGGAATAGATGACCCCACCAAACTGCATCTCGCCCTTTTTGTTTTTGACCACTTTCCGCTGGTTGGCCACTATACCGACGGCCCATCCATCAATACGGGCGTAGCCCGTGAGTAGACTTTTCCCATAACCTTCCTTGTATTGTTCAAATTCCGACTTGTCCACAAGCCGTTTTATGATTTCCAGCATATCGTACTGGTCACTCCTGGACTTGGGAAGGATACCATAAATTTCTTCAGGGTTTTCAGTGGGATTTTCAGCTTCTGTCCGATTGAAACCTGACTTTTCAAAGGCTCCTATTTTACCTACAATGTTTCGGATTTTGTCCAGTGCATCCTTGTCATTTTTCGCCTTATAATCGGTGACCCCGCTAATTTCTGAATGTGTGGTGGCGCCACCAAGCGTTTCATTATCTATACTTTCGCCAATGGCGGCCTTAACCAAATAGCTCCCGGCCAGAAAGATGCTTCCGGTTTTATCCACAATGAGGGCCTCATCGCTCATGATGGGCAAATAGGCACCACCGGCAACACAACTGCCCATAACGGCACTGATTTGGGTAATACCCATACTGCTCATCACCGCATTATTTCTAAAAATCCTTCCGAAGTGTTCCTTGTCGGGAAAGATTTCATCCTGCATTGGGAGGTAAACCCCGGCACTGTCCACCAAATAGATGATGGGTAGCTTATTTTCAATGGAAATCTCCTGGGCCCGTAGATTTTTCTTCCCCGTAATGGGAAACCAAGCCCCTGCCTTTACCGTGGCATCGTTGGCTACAACAACACATTGCTTACCTTGTATATATCCTATTTTAACCACAACCCCAGCACTGGGGCACCCGCCGTGTTCCTCGTACATACCGTCTCCGGCAAAAGCTCCTATTTCAATGGAATTGGAATCATCATCCAAGAGATAGTCAATACGTTCACGAGCGGTCATCTTGCCTTTGGCATGGTGTTTTTCAATCCGTTTTTTGCCCCCGCCAAGTTTAACTTGGGCCATTTTGTTGCGGAGTTCGGAGAGTTTGAGCTTATTGTGGTCTTCGTTTTTATTGAAGTTTATATCCATAGTTTTGATACCATTTCTTCGTCCAGCTAAAGATAAGGAGTTATAATCATTACTTTTGGTTCTGTATGAAACCAAACATTAGATGGGGTATTATAGGCCCGGGAAACATTGCTGGTAAATTTAGTGCGGATTTAAATTTGGTGGCTGGAGCGGAGATAATGGCTGTTGCCTCTCGAAACTTGGAAAAAGCCAGGCAATTTGCCAAAACTTTTGGAGCTACCACTGCATTTGGGAGCTATGAGGAACTTTTTGCCTCTGGTACGGTGGACATTGTTTATATAGCCACCCCACATAACTTTCATAAGGATTTGTGCGTGGCTGCCATGAATCATGGACTCCACGTACTTTGTGAAAAGCCTGCAGGAATCAACAAGAGGGAAGTAGAGGAAATTTTAGCCGTGGCATCCAAAAACCAAGTGTTTTTTATGGAAGGGCTTTGGTCTCGATTTAACCCCACCATAAAAGAGGTCAAAAAAATGGTGAATGAAGGTGCTATTGGGGAATTATCATATGTACATGCGGATTTTGCCTTTTATGGATTGGATCGGGAGGAGAGTTCAAGGGTATTGAATCTGGATTTGGCCGCGGGCTCCTTGCTCGATATAGGGATTTACCCCATTTTTCTGGCTTATCTGCTTTTGGGTATGCCAAATGACATTGAGGCATTCTCCAATTTTCATTCCAATGGAACTGAAATTCAGACTTCCATGATGTTTCAGTACGCCAATGCGCAGGCAGTGTTGTATAGTGGCATCACCAGTAATTCAAAGATGGAAGCAGAAATAACCGGTTCCAAAGGAGCACTTTTTATACACCCTAGATGGCATGAAGCCTCTGCATTTTCCATTGAAAAGGAAGGAAATACGGACATGGTCAAACTTCCTTTGAGGGGCAATGGATTTGTATATGAAATTGAGCATGTGCAGCAATGTCTCCAGGAACAGCGTTTGGAAAGTCCTTTGTGGTCCCATCAAAACAGCTTGGACTTGGTGACACTTATGGATACCATCCGCCAAAAGACCGGGATTCGCTTTCCTTTTGAGGATTAATCCCACCAGTCATTTTCGATTTTTACAATTTTTACGATATTTGATTTTCTACTGAACGAACGATATGGGAATGAACAAAAATACAGTGCTGGCCTGGGCCACTTGGATCATGATCTTGGTGGGATTGGGCATGATCGCACTCGGGGCCTTTAAGTATGATGAAGTGGCAGGTTACGGATTTGCTGCAGTTGGAATAGGATTCTTTGCAATTGCGTGGGTCTTCAATGCTTTAAAGGGCCGGGTTTAATTTCCAGATTACATAACTTTCAATAACAACCTTATGTCAGACGATAAAAAGGTCATTTTTTCAATGTCCGGGGTGACCAAGACATTCAAAACGGCCAATACACCAGTACTCAAAAACATTTATCTCAGTTTTTTCTACGGGGCTAAAATCGGGATTTTGGGTCTCAACGGTTCTGGTAAATCCACCTTGCTGAAAATTATAGCTGGGGTAGATAAAAATTACCAGGGTGATGTGGTTTTTTCACCTGGTTACACCGTGGGCTATTTAGAGCAAGAGCCCCAACTGGATGAAGAGAAAACCGTACTCGAAGTGGTAAAGGAAGGTGTGGCGGAGACCGTGGCCATTTTGGATGAGTACAACAAGATAAACGATATGTTTGGACTTCCCGAAGTTTATGAGGACGCGGACAAAATGCAGAAGTTGATGGATAAGCAAGCTGCGCTCCAAGATAAAATTGATGCTTCCAACGCCTGGGAATTGGATACCAAACTGGAAATAGCCATGGATGCACTGCGGACTCCGGAATCCGACAAAAAAATTGGGGTGTTGTCCGGAGGGGAACGCAGACGTGTTGCCCTGTGTAGGCTGTTGCTGCAAGAACCGGATGTGCTGTTGTTGGATGAGCCTACCAACCACTTGGATGCAGAATCGGTGCATTGGTTGGAACACCATTTGGCGCAGTATAAGGGAACAGTGATTGCCGTGACCCACGACCGTTATTTCTTGGATAACGTAGCGGGTTGGATATTGGAACTGGATCGCGGGGAAGGTATTCCATGGAAAGGAAATTATTCCGGCTGGCTGGATCAGAAAGCCAAGCGTTTGGCACAGGAGAGCAAACAGGCGTCCAAGCGTCAGAAAACCTTGGAAAGAGAGCTGGAATGGGTACGACAAGGAGCCAAGGGTAGACAGACCAAGCAAAAGGCCCGTTTAAAAAATTATGATAAGCTGCTTAGCCAAGATCAAAAACAATTGGAAGAAAAGTTGGAGATCTATATTCCCAATGGACCCAGACTGGGGACCAATGTTATTGAAGCCAATGGAGTGAGCAAAGCCTATGGCGATAAGTTACTTTACGAGGATTTAAACTTTAATTTGCCACAAGCCGGTATTGTGGGAATCATTGGTCCCAATGGCGCCGGTAAGACCACCATATTTAGGATGATCATGGGCGAAGAAAACCCGGATAAAGGAGAGTTTACCGTTGGGGATACCGCTAAATTGGCCTATGTAGATCAAAGTCACTCCAATATAGACCCCAATAAGACCATATGGGAAAACTTCAGCGATGGCCAGGAATTGGTGATGATGGGAGGGAAGCAGGTTAATTCACGTGCCTATTTGAGCCGATTCAATTTTTCTGGGAGCGAGCAGAACAAAAAGGTGAATATGTTGTCTGGAGGAGAACGGAACAGACTGCATTTGGCCATGACCTTAAAGGAGGAAGGAAATGTACTGTTGTTGGATGAGCCTACGAATGATTTGGACGTTAATACGTTACGGGCGTTGGAGGAAGGTCTTGAAAACTTCGCTGGTTGTGCGGTGATCATTTCGCACGACAGATGGTTCTTGGATAGAATCTGTACCCATATCCTGGCTTTTGAGGGCGATTCCCAGGTGTATTTCTTTGAGGGTTCTTTCTCCGATTATGAGGAAAATAAAAAGAAACGCTTGGGCGCGGATATCATGCCCAAGCGTATCAAATACAAAAAGCTGATTCGTTAGAATCAACCAACGGATTTATTTTTGTTCCAATGCTTCAAGTCCTTCTTGGAGCATTTTTTTTGCACGATTTACATAGATCTTTTGATGATATTCCAGATTTTCTGGGGAATTGTCTTTTTCTGAAGTCTGATTGGCAAAGGATCGGGAAAGTTGAATCAACTGGGCTATGGCAGCTTCAGCAGAGCTCAAGCGATCATCGGCATGTTTTTTAAACACCTTGATCATTTCCTGTTCCATGCTTTCCTGATCATCTTCGGAAGGGGCATAAGCTTCATGCTCCAGGGTACTGTCATCACTGTCTTCCACTACGGTTTCTGGAACGGTACCCAAGGTACATTCGTCCAACATGGTGATAAGCTCATTGATCAGGCCCATGGATTTTTTGGAAAAATAACGGCCGGCATCCCAGTCCACTGGTGCTATGGCCTTATTCAAGGCCTCCATGGCATCCAATCGTTTGTCCACCGCTTTGGCGCAGACACATTCTTCCATAAATGCTTCAGATTTTTCCAAGGCGATCAATGCTCGTTCCGCATAATACATCTGATGCTCAAAATTTGTGGCCCCCAACGCTTTTTTGGTGTGGCTAAGCCCGTAGGTTATTTTGGCATAGAAGTTATCGCACTGGTTGGAAAAGGAAAAACTTGCCATACAAAGGCATGCAATAGCAAACAAAGTAAAGTGTTTGTTGGTCATGGTCAAGTACAGATTTGGGTTGGTACTTGTACCTTAACGAAAATTGTGGCTCAATATTTTATGATTTTAAAAATCATCATTTGGGTACCAATCCAACTGCACTACCTTAATATTTGGGTCTTTTTGGTTAATAATCGATTTGAACTGCTTTACATTACTAACCTTGGGCCTACCCCTATAGTGGTATGGATATACTTTTTTGGGCTTGAAAGCCAAAACGGCATCCGCAGCGCTTTCAACAGTCATGGTATAAGGGAGGTTCATGCAGACAAAGGCCATATCAATATTCTTCAAAGCGCGCATTTCGGGAATATCTTCAGTATCTCCCGAAAAATAGAGCCGTTGTCCATCAATGTTCAAGACATAGCCATTGCCTCTTCCCTTGGGATGATAATTTAGGGCTTCCTCCCTCAGGTTGTACATGGGTATGGCCTCCACCTTGATACCATAGCGCTCCTTGGAATCCCCATTATGCAGCACATCAATTTGGGGAGTGAATTCCTTGGGCATTTTATCAGCTACTGCTTGGGGCATCATAATTTTAGCTTTATGGGTGTCCAATTCCTGAAGGGTTTCCAAACTAAAGTGATCTCCGTGGATATCGGTGATAAGAATCAAATCGGGTAGCTTTTGGCCGTCAAAGGCCTTTTTGCCCCCAACAGGGTCTATATATATGGTAATACCTTCCCATTCCAATACAGTAGTGGCGTGTTGAATGGGAATGACTTTTATGGTTTCCGTGGACTTGGGTTTTTCGGCTATAATGACGGTTTGCCCCAGGGAATTATAAGTACCGGTCGCCAAAAAAATGAAAATTAATAGGGGCGCAATGTTTTTTTTCATAACTGGATTGTTTCGTGAGCCCTTTAAAATTAATGCATACGAACAACAACTCTAATTTTTTTTAACATTATTTAATCTTTTATGATCCAAATGGGAAACCCAAGCGTATATAACTCAGAACGTGATTGATCTAAACACTTATTAGCGAGAATCAATTAATTTAAAAGTTATGACGGAAACAAAAAGTAACAACGGATTGAAGGTAATTGCTGGTTTACTAGGGGTGATTCTATTGGGAACCATCATTTATACGGTAAGCCTTTACCAGGATAAGAAAAAGACCACCAACGCACTTACCCAGGAAAAAGAACTGGTTGTTGAGGACTTGAACAACTTGAAGTCTGAATACGACAAGGCCATCTTGGAAAGCAACGCTACAAATGAGGAATTGGTAGCTGCGAGGGACAACATTGCAAAATACATCGATTCTGTCCAAGCCATGAAAGCTGACATTGCAACGCTTTCCAGGTACAGAAGACAAGTTAGCGTATTGAAGGCTGAAAGGGAAAAACTTATGAAACAGGTTGACTCCTTGACGCAGTCCAACACCTTGTTGGCCATGCAACGTGACAGTACATTTGTTGAATTGGAAAAACAAACTGTATTCAACGATTCTTTGGTAGTTCAGAACACCCAATTGGCCGATGCTGTTGAAAGAGGTTCTGCGCTTAGCCTTTCTACTTTTACGGTAGACGCCGTAAGGGAAAGAAACAGTGGAAAATTGGTTTCTACTTCCAGAGCTAGGTCTACTGATAAATTCAAGGTATGTTTTACCATAGCGGATAACGTGATTGCCGAGGCTGGTGACCGTGAGTTCTTTATTGAAGTATTGGATCCCCAAGGAAATGTATTGGGAGATAGCTACTCACAGTCCAATGAAGAAGGTGCTTCCATCACCTACAGCAAGGGAACGAATTTTTACTATGAGAACAGCTCTTTGGATGTATGCGATTACATCAATAAGCCTGCTTCCGATTTCCAAAAAGGAAATTACATGGTAAACGTATATGACAACAAGTTGAAACTTTTGGGTACTTCCAAGTTTACTTTAAAATAATATACACTATCCACATTTCACAAAAAAGCCCGGTCGTTTTAAGATCGGGCTTTTTTTATGCGGTAACTCGTCTACTTTAAGCTTCCCACCATATCTTCTGGTTTAACCCATTCGTCATACTCCTCCGCAGTTACATATCCCAGATTAATTGCCTCCTCCCTTAGCGTGGTTCCATTTTTATGGGCAGTATTCGCAATTTCGGCAGCCTTATAGTACCCAATTTTGGTGTTCAGGGCGGTTACGAGCATAAGCGAATTGTTCAATAAGGTCTTGATTACCTCATGATTGGGTTCAATGCCAACCGCACAATTCACATCAAAACTTACGCAGGCATCACCTATAAGCTGTGCGGATTGTAGGATGTTGGCAGCCATCATGGGCTTGAAAACATTCAGTTCGTAATGTCCTTGGGTACCACCCACCGCAATGGCCATATCGTTGCCCATTACCTGGGCGCAGACCATGGTCAGGGCCTCACATTGGGTTGGGTTTACTTTACCGGGCATAATGGAGCTGCCAGGCTCGTTGGCGGGAATAATTATCTCGCCAATTCCAGAACGTGGACCTGAGGCCATCATCCGAATATCGTTTGCAATTTTGTTAAGGGACACTGCCAGTTGCTTTAAAGCCCCATGACTTTCCACAATGGCATCATGGGCAGCCAAGGCCTCAAATTTGTTCTCTGCGGTAATAAATGGCTGATTGGTAAATTGGGCAATGTACTTGGCCACCAGTACATCATACCCCTTTGGGGTGTTCAATCCAGTTCCCACAGCAGTTCCTCCCAATGCAAGTTCGCTTAGGTGGGGCAGGGTGTGTTTTAAGGCCTTCAAACCATGGTCCAATTGGGAAACATAACCTGAAAATTCCTGGCCCAAGGTTAGGGGAGTGGCATCCATCAGGTGGGTGCGTCCTATCTTTACAACATTTTGGAAATCCTTTGATTTTTTTGCCAAGGTGTTTCGCAGTTGTTCCACACCTGGAATGGTGACCTCCACAATTTTTTTGTATGCCGCAATGTGCATTCCAGTAGGAAAAGTATCATTGGAAGATTGACTTTTGTTTACATCGTCATTGGGCTGAATGGTTTTTTCCCCTTCGCCGATTTTTTTACCTGCAATTTCATGTGCCCTGTTGGCAATGACCTCGTTGACATTCATATTGCTTTGGGTTCCGGAGCCTGTTTGCCAAATCACCAAGGGAAACTGGTCATCGTGCTTTCCATCCAAAATCTCATCACAGACCTCACCGATCAAGTTTCTTTTTTCTTCCGCCAAAACCCCTAACTCATGGTTGGCAAAGGCCGCGGCCTTTTTAAGGTAGGCAAAACCATAAACCACTTCCAATGGCATGGATGCTGCTGGGCCAATTTTGAAATTGTTTCTGGAGCGTTCAGTTTGTGCACCCCAATATTTGTCCGATGGCACTTTTACCTCGCCCATCGTATCTTTTTCAATTCTGAAACTCATGGTTGTCTTTTTTAAGAATATGCAAAGTTAGGGGTTCAGATATTTATTTTATATGACATCTGCCCATTTGAACATTTTTTGGGGGGAGATTTGTTTTTTTAAACCAAATCAAGGTATCTTTGCGCAACAAAAGCAATTAACATGTTCGAATTTGACCAATACTTAGGATTTCTAGCATTTTTGACCATACTGACCATCGGTTTTTGGTTGATGATTTTTCTATTGACTTTTGTGGTCCCTTATTGGTTGTTCGGTAACTTGAAGGAAATGTACCAAGAAAGACGTGAGGCCAAACGCGCCAAGCGAAACGAAAGATAAAGAAAAAGCCCCCAGATGGGGGCTTTTTTATGCTTTGGATTTCTTTTCCTTCTTTTTCTTCTTCTTTTTCTTCTTTGTTTTAAACTTGTTTTTCTGAAGTTCCAGATAGGCAAGGTATTTATCCTCTGGTAAACCGGCTTTCATTTCTTCATCTTGCCTAATTCTTATCTTTTCCACCTCTTCCTTCATTTTTTCGGGCTCCAATTCCAAAATTTGGATTTCAATACGCTGCTGGACAGATTTCACCAAAGTGGTCCGGACCACAGCCTGTTCAAAAGCATCCAATCCCAATTCTTCCGTAATATTGGGCATTTGAAGGTCCACAATTTCCTCTGCGGTAAGTGGTTCTGCCTTCTTGGGCGCTTCCTGGGCCTGTGGAATGGCATTGCGCTGTCGGCCAAAACGATTTCCATAGCCATACCCATACGGACTTCCATAGCCGTATTGGGCCACTAGGTCGTTCACGCAAAAAAGACATAGCAGCGTGGCTAGAAAATAAATGGTCTGTGTTTTTCTCATGATTTCTTCTTTAGTACTGTAAACTTTGGGCAGCAGCTAAAATTAGGATAACAAGATACTGATTTTATCCGCAGGCCTTCCAATGACGGCCTTATTATCTTTAATGATAATAGGTCGTTCTATTAATTTGGGGTTTTGGACCATGGCCTCCACAATGTCTTCATCCGAAAGCGATTTCCCTTTATAGTTTTCCTTCCAAATAGCTTCATTTTTTCGGACCAGTTCCCCAGGTGAAATTCCCAAATAACCAATTATGGTCTTTAACTCCTCTTTACTAGGCACTTCATCCAAATACCGTACCACTTCGTGCGGCACTCCCGCGTTTTCCAAAAATTCTAGACCTTCCCGTGATTTTCTACACCTTGGATTGTGATATATTTTGATCATCTATTTTATTTTTTGCAATGTTCAATTAACTATCTGCAGTGGACATCCACCATTCAAAACCCAAAATTCAACATTCAAAATTCAACATTTAAAACACCATCCAATCTATTCCTCCTTCTGACCCATCATCATCAAAAAGGCTTTTAGAAAGGCATTGATCTCTCCATCCATTACCGCATCCACATTCCCCGTTTCTTCACTAGTGCGCACATCCTTCACCAATTTATAGGGATGCATCACATAATTCCGAATTTGGGAGCCCCATTCAATTTTCATTTTTGAGGACTCTATTTCTGCCCGTGCTTCCTGTTTTTTTCGAAGTTCAATTTCGTAAAGTTGTGACTTCAGCATCTTCATGGCCGTGGCCCGGTTGTCGTGCTGAGATCTTGAATCTGAACAGGATATCTGTATTCCGGTGGGTTTATGGAACAATTGGACCTTGGTTTCCACTTTATTTACATTTTGACCACCAGCTCCACTGGAACGGGCCGTGGTAATCTCAATATCTGATGGGTTGACTTCAATTTCTATGGTATCATCCACCAGTGGATACACATAGACCGAGGCAAAACTGGTATGCCGTTTGGCATTGCTGTCAAAAGGTGAAATACGAACCAGGCGATGCACGCCGTTCTCACCTTTTAGCCATCCAAAGGCAAATTCACCTTCAATTTGCAGGGTCACGGTTTTAATTCCAGCAACGTCCCCTTCTTGGTAGTTGAGTTCTTTGACCTTGTACCCATTTTTCTCGCTCCACATGAGATACATCCGCATTAGCATGGAGGCCCAATCACAACTTTCCGTACCGCCCGCACCGGCGGTAATCTGCAAGACGGCGGTAAGTTCATCACCCTCATCAGAGAGCATGTTTTTGAATTCCAGGTTTTCTATGGATTCATGGGCTTGTGCATAATGCAACTTGACCTCCTCTTCGTTCACCTCACCAGCTTGGTGAAATTCCATTAAAACTTCAAGGTCGCCCACCAAACTTGCAGCGGTATTGTAATCCTCTACCCACTTTTTCTTGGATTTTAGGGCCTGCATCTGAACCTGGGCCTCTTGTGGATTGTCCCAAAATCCTGGGGCCGCGGTTTTCTCCTCGTCATTTTCTATTTCAATGAGTTTGGCATCAATGTCAAAGATACCTCCTTAACGCACCAAGGCGTTCAATAAGATCCTTTTGCTGATCTGTGGTAACCATACAATTTATTTGAGGCAAAAATAATGTTTCAGTGCAGTCGTACAACGAAATTTATATAAATTTAGCTTCAACTAACTCAGATATGAAAAATAACATTTTTTGCTTCTTTTGGATAGCCTTGATTGCGCCCATGGCCATTGCCCAAAACTTCGAAAAAGTCAAGGATTACCAAAAGTTCAGCGGCTATTTCAATTTCTATTATGACGATGCCACCGACAAGATTTTTTTACAGGTGGACGACCTGGAAAAAGAGTTGCTCTATGTCTACTCTCTAAGCAGTGGTATTGGCAGCAATGACATTGGCCTGGACAGGGGGCAATTGGGGAACGAACAAGTGGTCTTTTTCCGAAAAGCTGGTAATAAATTGTTGTTGGTACAGCCCAATATGACATTTAGGGCTTTAACGGACAATGAATTGGAGCGCAAGTCCGTGGAACAGGCCTTTGCCAAATCGGTGCTACATGGATTTAAAATCGAAGAGGAGTATAAGGGCAGTTATTTGATAGACATTACGGATTTTTTAATGCGTGATGCCCATGGGGTTGCCCAAAGATTAAAAAGCACACAGCAGGGCACTTACAGCCTGGATGTGTCCAAAAGTGCCTTGGCATTTGACCGTACCAGGGCATTTCCCAAAAATGTGGAGTTTGATGTGACTCTTACCTTTAAAGGAAACCCAACAGGTGACTGGATAAGATCAGTAGCTCCCAATCCATCCTTGGTGACCGTGGCACAGCATCATTCCTTTATAGAGCTACCGGATGATGCTTATGAAAAAAGGGAATACGACCCCAGAAGTGGCTCGTACCCTTTTGCCTATTTTGATTATGCAACCCCGGTTCAGGAGCCCATTTTAAAGAGATTTGTAACCCGACATCGTTTAAAAAAGAAAAATCCCAATGCAGATGTTAGTGAAGCCGTGGAACCCATTGTGTATTATTTGGACAATGGGACCCCGGAACCTGTTCGTTCAGCATTATTGGACGGAGGCAGATGGTGGAACCAAGCCTTTGAGGCCATTGGTTATAAAGATGCGTTTCAGCTCAAAATTTTACCGGATGATGCCGACCCTATGGATGTCAGGTATAACGTAATTCAATGGGTACATCGGTCTACTCGGGGTTGGAGCTACGGCATGAGCGTTACCGACCCGAGAACTGGAGAAATAATCAAAGGTCATGTAAGTTTGGGAAGTCTGCGTATTCGCCAAGATTTTTTGATTGCTCAGGCGTTGATGAACAAACCTTTTGCGGAAAGGGACGACAACTATCAACCTATGTTGGAAATGGCCTTGGCACGGATCAGGCAGCTATCGGCCCATGAAATTGGGCACACCTTGGGATTTGCCCACAATTTTGCCGCCAGCACCAACAACAGGGCCTCCGTTATGGATTATCCACATCCGCAGTTTGAACTGAAGGACGGGAACATTGATTTTTCAAATGCCTATGATACGGGTATTGGGGAATGGGACAAGGTAACCGTGGCTTATTCCTACGCGGATTTTCCGAACGGTGCAGATGAAAAGGAAGGCTTGAATGCCATTTTGAAAAAGGCACAGGATGATGGACTTCGCTATATTTCTGACCAGGATGCACGACCAAGAGGAGGTGCCCATGCCCTGGCACACCTTTGGGACAATGGCAAAAATGCTTCCCAAGAATTGGAAAAAGTACTGGAAATAAGAAGTACGGCCATACATAATTTTAGCATGGACAATGTACGCACGGGCGAACCCAATTCTGTATTGGAAGATGTGTTTGCTCCCTTGTATTTTTTCCATAGATACCAGACCGAGGCTGTTACAAAATTGGTGGGCGGATTGGATTACAACTACGCTACAAAAGGTGACGGTCAGCATGCCGTGAACACCATAAACGTGGCCACTCAGGAAAATGCCCTGAAAACAGCTCTAAAAACATTGGATGCCGCAGTGATTGCAATTCCATCGGAAAAACTGCAACTTTTTCCTCCTCGGGCCATTGGCTATGGAAAATCCCGAGAATCCTTTAAAGGTAGGACCGGGGTTAGTTTTGATGCACTTTCGGCTGCTGAAACAGCATCAGATATGACATTGGGTCTTCTATTGCATCCAGAAAGGGCCTCTCGCCTGGTACAACAAAAGAGTTTAGATAAAAACCAACTGGGATTGGAAGCTGTTTTGGAATCCACACTGGAAAATACCTTTGGAAAGACCCATAAAGATGCTTACCTGCAGGAGGTTCAACAGACCATCAATTTTAGGGTGATGTACCATCTTATGAATCTGGCGGCACATACAGAAGTACATCCCCAGGTGAATGCCCTGGCATTTGATGCATTAAGAAATCTAAGAGCTACCTTATTGGGATCCGGCAAAAGCCCAATTTCAGCGGAATTGGTACGGCGTATAGACGATTTTATCAAGGCCCCCGCGAAATTCAAGCTTATTTCGGTTCCTAAGATTCCAGATGGTTCACCCATTGGAATGGATTGCATGAACTAAAACAGGTGGGATGGAAATCAATTTAATTAGTGACACGGTCACTAGACCAACCCCTGGCATGTTGGAAGCCATGATGACGGCAAAAGTAGGGGATGATGTGTTCAAGAATGACCCTAGTGTTAACGCTTTGGAGGAAAAAGTGGCCAAGTTTTTTGGTATGGAAGCCTCCCTGTTCTTTCCCAGTGGTTCCATGGCCAACCAAACAGCTATCAAACTGCACACGCAACCTGGGGAACAGTTGATTTGCGATAAATATGCCCATGTTTTCAATTATGAAGGAGGCGGGGCAAGCTTTAATAGCGGGGTTTCCTGCAAGCTGGTGGATGGTCATCGGGGGATGATGACAGCGGAACAAGTAGAAGCATCCGTAAATCCACCTGATTTTTACCATAGCCCTTTAACCACCTTGGTCTGTATTGAAAACACAACCAATAAAGGCGGAGGTGCTTGCTGGGATTTTGCCGAACTGGAAAAAATAGGGGGTGTCTGTAAAGAACACAACCTCAATTATCATTTGGATGGGGCCCGACTGTGGAACGCTTTGGTGGCCAAAAACGAGAACCCGAAAGACTATGGAAGCCTATTTCAGACCATCAGCGTATGCTTTAGTAAGGGTCTGGGCTGTCCGGTGGGCTCTGTATTGGTAGGGAGCCGGGAAATGATGGACAAAGCATTGAGAATCCGCAAAATTTTGGGCGGGGGTATGCGGCAATCCGGATTTTTGGCCGCGGCGGCCAGCTATGCGTTGGACCACCATGTGGACAGACTTGCGGAAGATCATATCAAGGCCAAGGAAATTGGCCAAGTACTCCAACAGATGAAAGGAGTAAAAACAGTGGAGCCCATTGAGACCAATATCATCATCTTTGAATTGGATGAATCAATAATGTCTTCTGAACATTTTCTTGAAAAACTTGCAGAAAACGGTATCTCCATCATAGGAATGGGGCAGGGTAAACTGCGTATGGTAACCCATATGGACTATACGCAAGACATGCACTCCAAAGTCTTGGAAGTGCTCCAAAAAATAGGTTAAAACCAGATTTACTTGAACAAGGAATCCATTCCAGGAATGTTGGGCATTCCCTCTTTGGCAACAGCGGCCAGCTCCGTTTCATTGATGTTGGTGGCCTTGTCTATGGCTTTGTTTATTGCAAGAATCAAATAATCCTCCAATTGCTCCTTGTCCTCAAGTAGACTATCATCTATTGTAATGGACTTTAGTTCCCGGTTAGCGGTTATGGTAACTTTCACCAGTCCATCAGCAGATTGTTCATCAACCAAAACCGTATGAAGACGTTCCTTGGTCTGTTTTACTTTTTCTTGGGTCTCTTTGAGCTTCCCCATCATTCCCATAAAATCTCCAAACATGATGCAGTATTATAGTATAAATTCTGCCCAAAAGTAATAATTTGGTAAAAACCAGGAGTAATGAAACCGACAATCATAATACCGAAAGGTTTGCTGATATGCCTTATTTTTGCAGCCGCTTGTAAAATGGAAAAAGATACATCAATGGGCATACAACCGCCTGTGGCAAAAAAACACCCCGTCCAACTTGAAAAACATGGGGACATCCGAACGGATGATTACTACTGGATGAACGATAGGGAAGATCAAGAAGTGTTGGATTATCTCAATGCTGAAAATGCCTATTATTCCAAGATGACCCAGCATACCAAGGAGTTTCAGGAGCGGTTGTTCCAGGAAATGAAATCACGTATCAAGGAAGATGATAATTCTGTGCCATATAAATATAATGGGTATTGGTACATCACTAGATATGTAAAGGGAGGGGAGTATCCTTTGTACTCCAGAAAAAAGGAAAGCTTGGATGCGGAGGAGGAGCTCCTTTTTGACTGCAATGAAATGGCCAAGGACCATGAGTTTTTTAATCTCCGCGGAGTATCCGTAAGCCCAGACAACACCATGGCATCCTTTGCCACAGATACGGTATCCAGGAGACAATATACCATTCAAGTAAAGAATTTGGAATCAGGGGAAATCCATTCGGACAAAATGGAGAATACCACTGGGAGTTCCGTGTGGAGCAACGATGGAAACTTCTTGTTTTATGCCAAAAAAGACCCGGTTACCCTTAGGGCCGATAAAATCTACAGACATCGTTTGGGGTCGGATTCCAAGGAGGATGTATTGGTCCACCACGAAAAGGATGTTACCTATAACACCTTTGTCTACAAAACAAAGTCCAAGAAATTTTTGGTCATTGGTTCAATAAGTACCTTGACCACGGAATACCAAATATTGGATGCTGACGATGCCGAAGGGGAATTCAGTGTATTTTCTCCAAGGACAAGAGGGGTGGAATATTCCATTTCCCATTATAACGGTAATTTTTACATATTGACCAACAAGGATGGGGCCACCAATTTTAAGTTGATGCAATCCAATGATGTGGATACCCATTCCGAGCATTGGAAGGAATTTATTGTCCATCGGGAGTATGTGCTGCTGGAGGATGTTGAAATTTTTAAGGATTATTACGTGCTTTCAGAACGTGAGAATGGGTTGAATAGGCTCAAAATTTCACGTTGGGACGGGTCGGACGCCTATTATTTGCCTTTTGAGAGCGAAACCTATGTGGCTGGAAGCTCCATCAATGTTGAGTTTGACACCAAGAACTTCCGGTACTATTACAATGAGATGGGCGCTCCTTATGCCATTATAGATTTCAATATGGAGACCCGCACCAAAAAGATCCTAAAGGAACAAGAAGTGCTGGGAGGGCAATTTGACAAGACCAATTACCGGACCAAACGTGTTTGGGCCACTGCGCGAGACGGTGCAAAGGTCCCCATTTCCATGGTTTACCACAAAGATGTGGAATTGAAGGGCTCAAGCCCTATGCTGCAATACGCCTATGGCTCCTATGGAAGCACTATTGACCCTTATTTTTCCACCATCAGATTGAGTTTATTGGATAGGGGGTTTATTTTTGCCATTTCCCATGTACGGGGAGGGGAATATTTGGGTAGGTCCTGGTATGAATCGGGCAAACTGCTCCAAAAGAAAAACACCTTTACGGATTTTATTGATTGCTCAAAATTTCTAATAGCCGAAAAATACACTTCCCCAGAGCATTTATATGCCAGTGGAGGCTCCGCAGGCGGACTTTTGATGGGTGCCATCATCAATATGGAACCAGAACTTTATAACGGCGTTATCGCTGCAGTTCCTTTTGTGGATGTGGTGACCACTATGTTGGATGATTCCATTCCGTTGACCACAGGGGAATACGATGAATGGGGAAATCCCAATGAAAAGGAGTATTATGACTATATGAAATCCTATTCCCCTTATGATAATGTGCGTCCAATGGCATACCCTAACCTTTATGTTTCCACAGGCTTGCACGATTCCCAGGTCCAATATTGGGAACCTGCCAAATGGGTCGCCAAATTAAGAGAGCTGAAAACTGATAAGAACCTTCTTTTTTTGGACACCAATATGGATGCAGGACATGGCGGTTCATCGGGCAGATTTGAGGCTTTGAGGGAAACAGCAAAGGAATACACCTTTATTTTGGATTTGGAAGGAAAAGTCCCTTAAAATAAAAAATACTATTTTTGTCCCGGATAAAAAGTTGACCAACCCAACTTTTGCCCCTTACCTAAACCCAGTTATGAAAAAACAGATAAGTGCGTATAGCAATATTCTTGAATTAATTGGAAATACCCCCCTCGTTAAGCTTAACAAAATTGCCGAGCCCCTTTCCGGGAATTTCTATGCCAAGGTAGAGGCCTTTAATCCAGGGCATTCGTCCAAGGATAGGATTGCAGCCTATATTATTGAGGAAGCGGAGCGCAAGGGAATCCTAAAACCAGGGAGCACCATTATAGAGACTACTTCTGGAAATACCGGATTCAGCTTGTCCATGGTGAGCATTGTCAAAGGTTATAAGTGTGTTTTGGCCGTTAGTTCCAAATCATCCCCTGATAAAATCGATATGTTACGATCCATGGGTGCCAAAGTCTATGTGTGCCCAGCGCACGTTAGCGCAGATGATCCAAGGTCGTATTACGAAGTGGCCAAACGCTTGCACAAAGAGACAAAGAACTCCATTTATATCAATCAGTATTTTAATGAGCTTAATATTGAGGCCCATTACAACACCACTGGTCCGGAAATTTGGAACCAGACCAATGGGAAAATCACCCATTTGGTGGCTTGTAGCGGAACGGGAGGAACAATTTCCGGTATTGCACGCTATTTAAAGGAACAAAATCCTGAAGTCAAGATATTGGGCGTGGATGCTTATGGTTCAGTGTTGAAAAAATACCATGAGACGGGGGAGTTCGATCATAATGAAGTATATCCATATCGTATAGAAGGTCTGGGCAAGAATCTGATTCCGCATGCCACGGATTTTAATTGTATAGACCGATACATCAAGGTCACAGACGGTGAAAGTGCCCATATGGCCCGAAAAATTGCCCATACTGAAGGAATGTTTGTGGGATATACCAGCGGAGCGGCCATGCAGGCCCTATATCAGTTGAACACCCAGGGCGAGTTTACCGAGGACAGTAACGTGGTGGTTATCTTCCCGGATCACGGTTCCAGGTACATGAGCAAGGTCTACAGCAATGAATGGATGGAAAACCAAGGTTTCTTTGATATTCAGAACGCTGATATGCCTGAAAAGGTAGAGTATATTAAATAAGAAAGAATTTTTTTAAATATCTGAACGGCAATGGGATACATTGCCGTTTTTTTATGTGCCCCATTCATTGTGCGGGCTAGGCAAAAATATCTATTTTTGCAGTTGAATCAAATATAAGGTAGATGAGAGATTTGTTTGATAGAATCATTGAGAATAAAGGGCCTTTGGGAAAATGGGCATCGCAGGCAGAAGGGTATTTTGTATTCCCAAAATTGGAAGGTCCCATCTCCAATAGAATGAAGTTCCAGGGAAAGGATGTAATTACATGGAGTATCAATGATTATCTAGGGTTGGCCAATCTACCCGAAATTAAACAAGTGGATGGGGATGCTGCTTATGAACATGGTTCGGCCTATCCGATGGGCGCCCGTATGATGAGTGGGCACACCGACTATCACGAGCAACTCGAGCAAGAACTTGCCGCTTTTGTAAATAAAGAAGCTGCCTATTTGCTAAACTTTGGTTATCAAGGATTTATGTCCGTAATAGATGCTTTGGTATCCAAGGATGACATCATCGTTTACGATGTGGATTGCCATGCATGTATCATTGATGGGGTTCGACTTCATATGGGCAAGCGCTTCACCTTTAAGCACAATGATGCGGAAAGCTTGGAGAAAAACCTGGAAAGGGCCACAAAACTGGCGGCGGAAACCGGCGGCGGAATCCTGGTGATTTCTGAAGGTGTTTTTGGAATGCGGGGAGAGCAAGGTATCCTCAAGGAAATTGTAGCACTTAAAAAGAAATTCAAGTTTAGATTATTGGTAGACGATGCCCACGGCTTTGGAACCTTGGGAAAAACAGGTGCCGGAGCAGGCGAGGAGCAAGGTGTACAGGACCAAATAGACGTGTATTTGGCCACTTTCGCCAAGTCTATGGCCAGCATTGGTGCCTTTGTAGCAGCCGATAAAGAAATTATAGAATACTTAAAATACAATCTGCGTTCCCAAATGTTCGCAAAGTCCCTTCCCATGATTTATGTAAAGGGCGCGCTAAAGAGATTGGACATGCTTAGAAACCGACCTGAGCTTAAGGCAAAGCTTTGGGAGAATGTAAATGCACTCCAAAATGGTTTAAAAGAACGCGGTTTTGATATTGGGACCACCTCCAGCTGTGTTACTCCTGTGTATTTAAACGGTAGTATCCCAGAAGCCATGGCTTTGGTAAAGGATTTAAGGGAAAACTATGGAATATTCTGCTCCATTGTGGTATATCCTGTAATCCCCAAGGGATTGATTCTTCTAAGATTGATTCCAACAGCTACCCATACCATGGAGGATATCAAGGAGACCTTGGATGCCTTCTCTGGTATTAGGGAGCGTTTGCAGAACGGTACCTACAAAAGATTGTCAGCCGCTGTGGCCGCTGCCATGGGTGAATAATCAATTTATATGTTGCATTCGTAAACGCGTATCCCTTTTGAATAGGGAGTAGGCAGTTTTGTTCAGTTTTTTGGTGGAAACGGCCTTCCACCTGGACATATTTTCCTCAAAATCATTCTGAAACAACAAAATGGATAGATGGTGTATGACCCTATAATTGGCCAAGGGATGGGGGTTTGTGCTTTCCGGATTCGCATTGGAGGTAAAATGTGCGATCAGGTCAAAAAGCGATTCTTCTGCCAAACTCAGTTCCGATAATTTGGCCCTATACTCCAAATCAACACTTTTGAGCTCTGGAAATTTTTGTTTGTCCAAAAAATGACGGCCTTCATGCGCCAAATAGCTTATTCTAAAGTTTTCGCTTTCCAGATCATAAGCATCCTCAACACAATAAATGACATCTTCCGTGGCCCAGCCCCCTGGATAATATTTACCTAGGGTGGCATATTCTTCCCATCCCAAAGTGACAAAGTCCTGCATAAAAACCACTTTGACGGTTAGTTTCTCTTTTTGAATTTTAAAGGTGTAGGTTGTGTCCCTCTGTTTGTTCCATACCAATAGATCATAAATATTACCGGTCTTTCCCACTTGCGATGTGGTATGGTATCCTTGTTCCCGGATGTAATCCGCTAGGACTTGACCAAGATTGTTTGGTGAAATCTGTAAATTTTTGGCCGCATCATAGTTGGATGTAAGAAATGAGATGGCGTTTTGGCCCATGGAACGTTCAAAATTCTCATCGGGATGAAGCAATGCTTCCCTCCAGTAATCCCTAAAGATGACATGGAGATCATGAATACGGGAGGATTTGGTCTTTAAATAGTCTGATGTATCGGTTTCCCACTTAAATCTTTTTTCAAACTGATTCTTAAATTCCAAATCGGTTGAATCCAAGGAGCCCATATTCACTTCCAACAAGGGTAGGGCGGCTTTTACATTGCCATCCAAGCAATGGGAATATATCTTGTCGTAATGTATCGTTTCTAAGGGTGTCCCTTTTTCCTGGGCTGTAATGAGCAATGGTGCAGCCATTGCCAAAGACCAAAGTGCTATTATTGAACGTGAAGTTTTTTGCATGGAGTTCGTTTTTCTCCAAAACTATCTCCATTGGTTTTAGCAAAATAGCACGAGATTAACTATTTAGTGTCTTTTTAAATTTAGAAGGGGGGAGGCCATAATACGATTTGAACGAACGGATAAAATGGGAGTCATCATAAAAACCGGTTTCAAAAGCAACCTCACCCACACTTTTGTTCTGCCTGAGCAACAGCTGCAAGGCTCGGTTCATTTTAATTTCCAGCTGGTATTCCCCAATGGTGCGCCCCTTTTTTTCCTTAAAAGCCCTGGCCAGGTACACGGGATGCACAAAAACACGCTCTGAAAGACTCTGAAGGGAATGGAACTTTGAGAGTTCATCCTGGAGGATGCTCGTAACATCCTTTACCCATCTAACATTGCCCACCAAAGGCTTTTGAACGGATATCCCACCATACCAATCGTAAATATATTCAAGCGCCACATCCATATGGATGGAGCCAGTTTTGAGGTGATATAGCAATTTATAGAGTGATGGATGCCCGTTGGCCTTGATTTTGGATTGCAACAAATGGGATGGCAAGGCATTGCCCTTGATCTCAAACCAATTGGGCTTGAATTCAATATTAAAACATTTGCCCTCTACGGCCTCAAAGGAGTTCTGATGATCATATCCATGAGGTCTAAACAAGACTTCCCCAGCCTCAATCCGTTGGGTAGCATGCGCATTTCGTTCCCAATAACTGCCTGCAAACAATAAGCTTAAATAGGCATTTTCATGATGGTGGCTTTCTATGTGGGTCTCCTTGTCGTACGTTGTAATGCAAAGTTTTACATGGTCATTTTCCATGGAATTCAAAGTGGTTCCAAAGTATTCGCCACTGGCCAAACTTTTCATAATACTGTCCTTTCTATATAAATAGACCCAATAATGGTGCAAATGTTACAACCCAGATTATTCCCCATGTACAAAGCTGACAATAGTAGGAACCAATTCTTGGAACAAAGGTAAATCCGGATTGCTATAGGTCTGCAGGTTTTGCAGTCTATCCGGTCCGGATGATTTAAGGACATGGTTCATGCCTTCCAATAGTTCAAGCTTTGCATTCGGATTCCCTGAATGCAATTGTTCCGCATCCTTCACCTTAATCTGGATATCGGTAGTTCCTTGTATGATCAGTATTGGACAATCCAGTTTTGAAATTTCCGATTGTGGGTCGTAAGCAAACCAAGAGATCATATAGGGTTGCACGCTGGGTCTAAACAAAGGGAACAGCATTTGTGGGATATCTTCGACCAGCTCGCCATTTTCCAGTTTGTCCAGAATGGGAAAGGCCTGCTCCAATACCACAGGAGGTTGTTCCTTCAATTGTTCCCGGATTAAATCCCCTGCAGTTTGACCTGCGCCTGCCAAGGATACATAGTGGGTTACTTTTGATTGCTGCGCGGCCAAAAGACCAATGAGCGAGCCCTCACTGTGACCAACAAGCATCACTTTGGAAAACCTTGGGTCTTTTTGAAGCAAATCAATCCAGGCCACAACATCTTCCACATAATCCTGAAATCGCATTTCCGATTCTTGCTTGCCTGCAGCCTTGCTCTCCGCTATCCCACGTTTATCGTATCTCACCGAAGCAATACCATGATCGTATAACCCTTCGGCCAATAGTTTAAGGGAATTGTTGGTTCCCATGGGATAATTCCCATTTCTATCCGTAGGTCCGGAACCTGCAATGATGAGCGCTACTTTTGTTGGGGTTTGCTGTGGAGGAAGCAGTAAGGACCCATAAATATCCCCGCTGCTGGTTTTTAAGGTTATGGGCAGGTCTTGTTTTTGGCCATAGTTTATGTTTGTGATCATTACGACCAATATAAAGGCGATACTTTTTTTCATGGCTTGGACATTCATTTGATAAGGGGAATGGGAGGCCTTGAAAAGATACGGCTTTTGGGCAATAAAAAGCACTACTTGATAAAAGGAAAAAGAACCAAGAAGGCGATATGGAACTGGGAATCTTACTTATTGGAAGTACGCCCTAAGGGCTCAAAACCCCTTTTCCTCCAAGCGTTTAAGCACCTTGTTTCCAATTTGAAGGCCCCATTCTTGTCCCACTGCCATGGATTCCTTTGAGATTTCAGGGGTGTATTTTGCAAACTTTTGGCCCACTGGACTATCGTAAAAGTCTATGAGCGCTTTTAGGTCGTCCTCACTCATATATTTTTGATAAATGGGGGTGAGAAGTTCAACCAATTCAGAAATCGAGGTGTTTTTAAATTCATTTTGCAAGTCGTTCCAAGTTTCCACATCCACGCTGGTGTAACTCTTTTTATACATCTCGAACAACTGGTCTACCACCACAATAAAGGTTTCATGGGAACCATTTTTTTCGAAAAGAGTTGCCAAGGTATCCTCATAAGAAGAGGAAGACTCCTGCGCCTGAATTGAAAAACTGAAAAGAACAAAGGCGCCAAGGGCCAATACTTTACGAAATGTACTTTGGTTCATCAGAAAATTGGTTAAAGGTTATAGTAAACCAAACGGGATTTGCAACATAAAATTGTCGGCCACAAGGGCTGGTCTCCTCTAATGACCACGACATGTACACTACAGCTGCTTTCTGTAGGTTCTTCTACGCTTGTGGGTCACAGGGTCAAAATGTTTCCACATTTGGCGAATGGCCACATTTTCTTCCAGTTCAGGGGTACGAATACAGTTTTCCACCCCTCGCTTTTTAAAGGTTTTGTAGTACTCATTGAATATAATGGCCGTTACCCCCTTGTTCTGATAATCGGGACGTATTCCAATAAGATAAAAGATAACGTCCTTGCTGTTTTTCTTTGCTTTCAACAAATGGAAGATACCTGTAGGGAAAAGTCTTCCATTCGCTTTTTGAAGGGCTTCGGAAAAGGAGGGCATTACAATCGCAAAGGAAATTAATTGGTCTTTGGAATCGATAATAAATTTGATGTACTCGGGGTTGATAAAGCTTATGTACTTCTTTTTGAAATATTCCTTTTGCACATCGGTTATTTTCACAAAGGAGGCCAAACTGGAATAGGAGCTGTTGAACAAATCGAACATCTTGTCCACCCAGGGCATAATCTCCTTACTGCTTTTAAAATTGAGCTCCTGCAGGCCATATCTCTTTTTGATCAGCATATTGGCTTTTTCAAAAATCTTGGGGTCTGCGTTGGCAAAGAGAAATTTGTTCTCCAAATACTCCTTCTCCTTTACAAAACCATGATGTTCGTAATGCTTTTGGTAATAGGCGTGGTTATACCATGTGATCATGGTTCCGATATGATCAAAACCGTCTATGAGCACGCCAACTTTGTCCAGATTGGAAAAGCCCACAGGGCCTTCCATATAATCCAATTTATGCTGTTGGCCAATCTCGGCAACTTTTTCAAGCAAAGCTTGGGACACTTCCAGGTCGTCCACAAAATCGAACCACCCAAAGCGCATCTTCCACATGTTCTGCTCCTTGACCTCCAGCCAGTTGACAATGGCCGCCACCCTTCCTACCAGCACACCATCCCTATAGGCCAGAAAAAAGGAAGCCTCCGCATTGTGGAACACTGGGTTTTTTTCCACATTGAAAGTTTCCATTTCATCCTTGATAATGGGAGGGACCCAATAGGGGGAATCTTTGTAAAGGGAAAAGGGGAATTTTACAAATTTTCGTAAATCAGCTTTGGATTGAACCTGCTTTACCTTGACCATACATCCTTTTTTGTAAGATCAATATTAGGAATATTCTTCAAGAAGAAAAATGAAATTGGGAAAACTTAGAAATCTAATTTGTCTTTACGCTTTTTTTTACTTTTTCTTCTTTTTTTCTTAACGGCTTTCTTTTTGATCTTTCCATTCTGACCTCCTTTCTGACTACTTATGGGAACCAGTTTATCTTTATGGAAATCCAGTCTGTACGAGAACCCCAGAACGGTGAATATCCGGGAAGGGGAATTTTTGAAACCCGACCCAAGATGGAAATCGGCCTGAAAATCAGGACTAATCAAATAAGCCACACCTGTGCGCAACAACACATCGGAGTAGCGATCTCCGTTAAAAGCTTGTCCTTCCAAGAACACACTCCACTTGGGATCTCTAAAGGAGTGGGTAACGGACAAAGCAAAACTCAATTCGGGGAAGTCGGTACCAATGCGGTCATAAGCTACATTGGAGATCAGTACAAATCTTGGAGAAAGCCTACTCTGGGTGGCTACGGCCACTCTTGGGGTAATTGTTCCGTCACCCGGATAAAATGGGTTATCGCCCAAAGTAAAGGTGGCACCAGCATAAACAGAAACCGCAGGAACCAAATTTTTTAATTGGAACACATTGTTGGCCCTCCAACTATATAGGTTGGGTTTGTTTCGTTCGGGGTTTTTATAGGGGTCAAATACCAAAAACTTCAATCCCAATCGATTCCGGGAAAAATCAGTGCGCGTCTCCGAAGTACCCGTATCCACAAAAGTGATGTTTTGGGAAATAAAGGAACCTTCATACACAATTTCCAGGCTTTCAAACAGTAGACCATACCGTAAGGCAATATCGGTTCCAAAAATATTGGAATCGGAATTTAAGGAGGCATCATCCTGTTGCTCATATAAAATTCCCATTTCAGCCTGCACCACATTTCTTCCCACGGCGTAGGCACTTACGGCCCTACCAGGCCTATTGGAATTGATCACATCCGTATATTGGGCCATGGCAACCAAGGGCAGTGAACAAAAAAGGAAAAGTAACTTTTTCAAAAAAGGGAACTCCATATAACTGATTTTAATACTATTTTATGAAACTTTGGATGCGTTTACGGTACTAACAGTGTAATTTTGATGCAATAGCTATTGTTATATGGTTTTATTACAAACGATTTTACTGGTTGTATTAGTATACTACGCGGTTAAATTGCTGCTTAAGTGGTTGGCCCCGCGGTTGCTGAACTATGCGGTAAAAAAGACGGAAGAACGTTTTGGCCAGCAATTTGGCACATATCAGGATTATGGAACCCCCACTGAAAAAGAAGGGGAAACCACCGTTTTTAAACAAGGCAACCCCAAATCCAATCCCTCAAAAAAAGTTGGAGAATACATAGATTTTGAAGAAATTGACTAATATTTGTCTTTTCAAAATCATTTCATGAATCTTTCCGTAAAAGCGATTGCCACCCATCTTTGTGTAACTGCTTTCTTTGTCTTGGCATCCCTGGTCTATTTCTATCCTGTGCTTCAAGGAAAGGCCATTTTTCAGTCAGACATTGCGCAGTATAAGGGCATGGCCAAGGAACGGAATGATTTCAAGGAACTCACAGGAGAAGAATCCTATTGGACCAACAGTGCTTTTGGTGGAATGCCAACGTATCAATTGGGAGCCAATTACCCACATGATTATATAAAGAAGTTGGACCGTGCCATACGGTTTTTACCACGACCAGCCGATTATCTGTTCCTTTACTTTATCGGGTTTTATATCCTGATGCTCTGTCTGAAAGTAGAGTATAGACTGGCAATTTTAGGCGCAATGGCCTTTGGATTTTCCACCTATATGATCATTATCCTCGGGGTGGGGCATAATGCCAAGGCGCATGCATTGGGCTATATTCCCATGGTGCTCGGAGGAATCGTTTTGGTCTTCCGGAAGAAGTATTTTTTGGGATTTATCCTGACCGCCTTGGCTATGGCTTTGGAGATTAATGCCAATCACTATCAGATGACCTATTATTTTATGCTTTTGGTACTCATCTTGGGATTGGTACAGTTGATTTATGCCATCAAGAATAAAGGGGTAAAGCATTTTTTGGCTTCTGTCGGTATTTTAATCGGGGCCGTGGCCCTCTCCATTGCTACCAATGCCACGGGGCTGTTGGCCACCAAGGAATATGCGGATTGGAGCACCCGCGGACCATCTGAACTGACCATTAATCCTGATGGAAGTCCAAAGGAAAGCACCTCCGGATTGGATTATGATTATATTACCCAATACAGTTACGGTATTTCGGAATCCTTGAATTTATTCTCACCACGATTGTTCGGTGGCTCTGGAAATGAGGATTTGGGTACCAACTCAAAGGCCTATGAATACCTTACGGGTCAGGGGCTTTCGCCCAGTAGAGCGTTGGAATTTTCCAGTGGCATACCGCTGTATTGGGGAACGCAACCTATTGTGGCCGCACCGGCCTATGTTGGGGCCATTGTATTCTTTTTGTTTGTATTGGGTTTGTTTTTGGTAAAAGGGAAAAAGAAGTGGTGGCTGCTTTCAGGGGCCATCCTCAGTTTGCTACTTTCCTGGGGCAAAAATTTTCCAGCGTTGACCCACTTTATGATCGATTATTTTCCTTTGTACAACAAGTTTCGTGCAGTTTCATCCATTCAAGTGGTTTTGGAACTTTGCATGCCGGCATTGGGTTTTTTGGGTGTTCGTGAACTATTCCGAAACAACATAAAGACCAAAAAGAAGATCCAATATTTAAAAATGTCGGTCTTTGTGACCGTTGGATTGGGGATATTTATCTTTTTGATGAAGGGCTTCCTTGATTTTGAGGGCCTTCGCGACGAAACCCTACGAAGATATGGGGATGAACTGTTGACCATGATTCGTCGAGACCGGGAGGCAGTATATATCAGCGATACCATTCGTTCCATCGTTTATGTACTGCTTGCAGCATCTGTTTTATGGTTTTTTATCAAGGATAAAATAGGAAAGAATCTGCTCGTTATTGGATTGGGAGTGCTAATTCTGCTGGATTTGGTAGGCGTGGACCGCAGGTATGTCAATGAGGATGATTTTGTTCGCCAGCGAAGGGTGAATACGCCGTTTCAGGCCAGTGAATTGGATCAAATGATCCAACAAGATGATTCCATTTACCGGGTATTTGATCCCCAAGAGGGATTGAATGGGGCCAGAACTTCCTATTTCCATAAATCCATAGGGGGCTACCATGCGGCCAAACCAAGGCAGTTGCAGGATTTGTTTGAGCACCATTTGTATCAAAACAACCTTCAAGTTTTGCACATGTTGAACGTGAAATATATCATTCAACAAGATGACGAAGGATATAGTTTTCCAGCTATAAATGATGAGGCCAACGGGAATGCCTGGTTTGTCGATAGGCTAAAACCTGTGGAATCCGCAAATGAAGAAATCCTGGCGCTATCCGATTTTGATTCCAAAACGGAAGCGATAATCAATACCAAGAAGTATCCCACCGTGACCAAGTTGAGCTACGAAGTGGATTCTTTGGCTTCGATCGCATTAGTGGATTTTAGGCCCAACTATATTAAATATCAGAGCGCTAATGATCAGGATGGGTTTGCAGTGTTCTCCGAGATGCACTATCCCAAAGGTTGGAACTCCTATGTTGATGGCAAATCCGTACCGCACTACAGGGTCAATTATGCTCTTCGGGGAATGAAAGTACCCGCGGGCCAGCATAGCATTGAGTTCAAATTTGAACCGGAGGTGGTCCAAACAGGAAGCAAGATCGCCCTGGGAAGCAATATACTTTTGGGACTCATTATATTGGGGGGAATAGGATTCATGTTTCGTCCTAAAAAATCCAAGCAGGAATAATGCACAAAGTTTTGGTCATAGCATATTATTGGCCGCCAGCAGGTGGGCCAGGGGTGCAGCGATGGCTCAAGTTTGTAAAGTACTTCCGGGATTTCGGGATAGAGCCTTTGGTTTACGTACCTAAGAATCCACACTATCCCTTGACCGATGAAAACTTGGTGGCCGAAGTTCCTGAAGGCATCAAAATCCTTAGGAGACCGATAAAAGAGCCGTATGGTTGGGCATCACTACTATCCAGGAAAAAAACCAAAACAATCAGTGCTGGTATAATTGAGGAAAAGGATCCTTCGTGGGTAGAGCGCACCTTACTTTGGATTAGGGGCAATATGTTTATACCGGACGCAAGGAAACTTTGGGTAAAACCGTCCATAAAATTCTTAAAAGAGATTATCCGTACCGAAGGTATAGAAACCTTGATCACCACAGGCCCCCCACATAGCATGCACCTCATTGGACTTGGTTTAAAAGAACAAATGGATGTCCAATGGATAACAGATTTCAGGGATCCCTGGACCACCATTGGCTACCATAAAAATTTGAGGCTGACCAAAACCTCCGCGGCACGTCACAAGGCATTGGAAAAACAAGTCCTGAATACCGCAGATAAGATTGTGGTCACTAGCAAAACCACCCAAAAGGAATTTGAACAGATTACTACAAGACCAATCCAAGTAATCACCAATGGCTATGATGAAACACTCAAGGAGGTTGCATTGGACAAGAATTTTACCATTTCCCATTTGGGATCCCTGCTTACAGGACGTAACCCCGTGGGACTTTGGCAATCCCTGCAGAAACTGGTCACAGAAAATCCTGATTTTGGCAGTCACTTAAAAATTCAACTGGCGGGTGTAGTGGGCAAAGAGGTGTGGAAATCCATTTGTGACCATGGTTTGGAACCCTATACCGAAAAGCTGGGTTATGTTTCACACGATAAGGTGCTGGAGATTCAAAAGAAATCACAAGTCCTGCTGTTGTTGGAAATTGATGCCGAGGAGACCCAGGGAATCATTGCGGGGAAGCTTTTTGAATATTTCAATGCTAGAAGACCTATCTTGGCATTGGGCCCCCATAAATGGGAAGCTGGCGGAATGGTTAGGGAACATCATGCTGGGGCCGCAATGCACCAAGGTGATACGCAGCGCATGGAAGAGGTGCTGTTGGAATGGTTTCAACGTTATAAACAAGATAAATTGGGTTCCACTGCTACCGGGATAGAAAAATACCACCGGAAGGAACTCACCAAGGTTTTTGCTAATTTCATCCAATGGGAATCGTCCTAAAACAAACGTTCAAGAATACCATTGTCACTTTTATTGGGTTCGGATTTGGGGCCGTCAACACCTTATTTTTGTATACCAATATTTTGGATTCCACCTATTATGGTTTGGTGACCTTTATCCTGGCCACTGGTGCCATTCTTATGCCCATCATGTCTTCTGGGGCCCATAATGCCTTGGTAAAGTATTACAGCGCCCAGGATGAGGGGAACAAAAATGGATTTTTAAGCCTGATCCTATTGGCCCCGCTAATGATCATTGTACCGCTGGCCCTGTTGGTTTGGTTGTTTTACAATGGCATTGGCAATTTCCTATCTACCCAGAATGCCATGGTGAAGGACTATCTATGGTATTTGTTTTTGGTTGGACTGTCGCTGGCCTATTTTGAGATATTTTACGCTTGGGGCAAAGTGCATTTGAAATCGGTATTCGGGAATTTTCTAAAGGAAGTGTTTGCCCGTGTTTGCACCAGTATACTATTGGTATTGTTGTATCTGGATATTATTTCACTGGATTTCTTTCTGGTAGCACTTGTTGGGGTGTACTTGCTGCGAACCCTTTTGATGAAAATCTATGCCTATTCCCTGCATCGACCGAGATTGAGTTTTAAGTTTCCGAAAGAAGCCAGGCAGATAGTGGGTTATGGGTTGTTTATGGTACTAGGGGGTTCGGTGGCACTGATCCTTTTGGAAATTGATAAGGTAATGATCAATCAATTTTGGTCCTTGGACAATGTGGCCTACTACGGGGTAGCCATATATATTGCCACCAGTATTATTGTACCAACCAGGGCCATGCACCAAATAACCTATCCCATGACGGCCGGATACTTGAATGGGGGCAACAGTTTTGAATTGGAAAATTTATATAAAAAAACGTCCTTGACCTCATTTATTGCCTCAGGTATTTTGTTTGTTCTGGTGGTCCTGAACCTGGAGGATTTGTATTTGATGATTCCTGAAGAATACCGCAATGGGTTTTTTATCGTGTTCCTGATTGGAATGGCCAAGGTGTTCGATTCGTTATTGGGGAACATCAATGCCGTTTTGTATTATTCACAATACTATAAATGGGTATTGGCAATGGGAATCAGCTTTGCCCTGCTTACCATTCTCCTCAATTTGTGGTTTATTCCAATCTATGGAATTGAAGGTGCTGCCATAGCGAGTTTTGTTTCCATATTCCTGTTCAATTTATCGAAATTGATTTTTGTAAAGCTCAAATTTGGTATGTTGCCCACAACACCTGCCACATTTAAGGTATTTGCAACTTTATTGCTGATAGGCGCCCTGTTTTCGGCACTTCAGTTTCCATTTCACCCCTTGGTGAACATTGGATTGAAATCGTCCTTGATCTTGGTCATGTATTTGGGGATTCTATTTCGTTTCAATATTTCTGAAGATGTCACGGGAGTTATGTCCAAATGGCTCAAAAGAAAAACCCCGTAGGGGATAAATCCAGCTACGGGGTAAACAACTAACCAACCTAAAAACTATCTTACTGAGTTCTGGAGCTTCTTGATCTTGTTCCTGAACTACTTCTCTTATATTTTGTGTTCCCAGTACTTCTTTTAACTGTTTTCGTTGTTCTGGAAACTGTTCTTTTGGGCGAGCTACTTCTACTTACAGTACTTCGGTTGCTACCTTGTCTAGCCTGGGGCTTTCTGTACGTAGTACTGGTACTTCTAGTCACCGTTCTTTTCCCATTATTGTTTCTGCTCGCTACCGTTCTGTTAGAATTACTTCTAGCTTGCGGCTTTCTATACGTGGTGCTCGTGCTGCGCGTTACCGTACGTTTTTTTGGCGTAGCGGTTACCTCTCTCTTAGTTACAGTACGACTGTTTGGCTTTCTTGTGACCTGTCTTTGGGTTACCGTTCTACCATTGTTGCTTCTGCTGGCAACATTGCCTTTACGGTACGTACCTTGTTTTACAGTTCTATTTATACCGGTACCACGTTTTACACTTTTATTGGAACGACTTACGGCATTACCTTTTCTATAGTCGTCGTTTCTATAATTGTTTCTGTCATTATATCTGTTGCTCCTACCGTAGTCCGCACCATTTCTCCTAATGTTGTTGTCCCTGCGCGTTACTCTACGGTCGTTCCTATAGATCCTGCCTCTTTCATAGTTTCTATCATTGTACCTATCATATCGGTAAACTTTACCTCTATGCACATAGCTTCTCCTATTATTGAATCGGTATGGCCTGTAATAGGTATATCGGATAGGTCTGTAGAATCTTCTGTAAGGTCTTGTATACACATTACAGAATCCAACGGCAGGTCTCACAAAGAACCTGTGGAATGGTCTGTACACATACCCTCTATTATAGATATTGATAAATCCTGTATAATGGCTAAATACGCCACCGTTGTAGAAGATATTAAGTCCACCCACTCTACGCACACGACCGTTTCGATACCATACATCAATACCGCCAATCTGTGAAACGCGACCGTAGTAATCGTAAAAAATAGGGATGTTCTCCACCTGGATTACGGCACCATAATCGTCATATTGGACGAAAGGGTTGTAGTTAAATCCAGAATTAAAGGTGACACCAACATTTCCAAAACGGGCACCCACACCAACATTAACTTGGTTGTCGATATAGAAATCGAACTCACCATCCGGGTATACTGAAAAAGTTACCCCATCTTCCACAAAGATGAATGAGTTACCATATCGGAACGAATTGGTAAATGTGGCTGTATTTTCCTTGGCCGCTTGGATATTTGGAATACCCAAGAGCACTGCTGCTATTATGAGTACTAACTTTTTCATACTATCGGGTTTTAAATTATGGAGGTAATTATTTACATCCGATTAGTATGAACCAAACAGCGTGCCAAAAAATATGATTAACTCATAATGTACTGGTATACAGCAATATAAAATTTTCAAAATGGAAATTACCATGAACAATGAACTACAAACAATCGCCCATGGGCTATTTTGGATTTTGAATTTTTTATGCAGGTTGATGGATGAATTCAGAATTTAACATTCAACATTTAAAATAATACCCAATATGTCCTATGTCTTGGTTCTTGAGTCCTGCGTCTTGACTCGGTTAACGGTCGACAGTTATCAGTTAACAGCAAGCAATTACCAATGAACGATTAGGAATAGTCAATGTTCAATTTTCGGATTTTGAGTTTTTAATCCTGGATGGTAGGTGAATTGAGAATTTAAAATTTAGCATTCAACATTTAGAACCAGGAACTTCTATGCCTTGTGTCTCGGGTCTTGAGTCTTGAGTTTGAACTTGAATTTCAATTTTGGACTTATATCAAACCTTTTCCCTCAAGTATTTAGCAGTAACAGAACCTTGGTTTTGAACCAGTTCCTCCGGAGTACCTTCGGCGACCAAATTGCCGCCATTTTCCCCGCCCTCAGGTCCCAGGTCGATGATATAGTCCGCACATTTGATCATTTCAATGTTGTGCTCTATCACCAAAATGGAGTGTCCTTTTGCAATCAGTTCATCAAAGGATTTCAGTAGTTTCTTAATATCGTGGAAGTGGAGTCCCGTAGTGGGTTCATCGAAAATAAACAAAGCCTTTTCCTTGGTATTGCCTTTAACAAGGAACGAAGCCAGTTTAATACGCTGTGCCTCTCCACCGGATAGCGTGGAGGAGGACTGTCCCAAGGTAACGTAACCGAGCCCCACATCCTGCAAAGGTTGAAGTTTGGAAACTATTTTGGTTTGGTTATGCTCCTTAAAATGATCAATGGCTTCGTTGATCGTCAGGTTCAGGATATCATCTATGTTTTTTCCTTCAAACTGAACTTCCAGAATTTCCTTTTTAAAACGCTTTCCTTCGCATACATCACATACCAAATGTACATCGGCCATGAATTGCATCTCCACCGTAATCTCACCTTCTCCTTTACACTTTTCGCAACGCCCACCATCCACATTAAAGGAAAAGTGTTTGGCCTGATACCCCCTAAGTTTGCTCAGTTTTTGTGATGCAAACAAACTACGGATGTCGTCGTAGGCCTTGATATAGGTAACCGGATTGGAACGGGATGACCTTCCAATAGGATTTTGGTCCACAAATTCCACATTTTGGATTTGGGCATATTTCCCATCAATTTTGGTAAACTGACCCGCCTTTTCGCCATAACCGCCCACTTCCTTTAATAGGGCAGGGTATAGGATCTTTTTGACCAAGGTACTCTTACCACTACCAGAAACCCCCGTTACCACAGTGAGCATGTTCAAGGGAAAAGTGACATCAATATTTTTGAGATTGTTCTCCCTGGCCCCAACAATCTGGACATAATTTTTTGAATTTCTCCGTTCGGTGGGCACCGTGATTTCTTTCGTCCCGTTCAAATAATCCGCAGTTAAGGAATTGGATTCTAAAATATGATCTAAACTCCCCGTGGCCACAACTTCGCCTCCTAAGGTTCCAGCTTCAGGACCAATATCAATCACTTCGTCCGCGGCTTTCATGATATCCTCATCGTGTTCCACAACAATTACGGTATTTCCTAAATCCCGAAGGGATTGTAATACCTCAATCAAATTTTCCGTATCCTTGGGATGAAGCCCAATACTGGGTTCGTCCAAGATATACATGGAACCCACCAAACTACTGCCCAAGGAGGTTGCTAGATTGATGCGCTGACTTTCGCCACCGGAAAGGGTGTTTGATTTTCGATTGAGGGTGAGGTAGCTTAACCCCACCTTACTTAAAAAGTCGAGCCGCGTGGTAATTTCCTTCAGTAAACGTTTGGCAATCTTCTTATCATGTTCGGAGAGTTCCAATGATTCAAAGAAGGGTGCCAACTTTTTTATAGGGAGTTCTATTAAATCTGATATGGAATGCCCGCCTACTTTTACATAATCGGCTTCTTTTCTCAGTCGTCTTCCTTTACAGAGGGTACATTTGGTTTTACCCCGGTAACGTGACAGCATTACCCGATTCTGGATTTTATAACTTTTCTCCTCCAACATTTGGAAAAAAGCATGGAGCCCGGTAAAGTGTTCATTGCCGTCCCAAACCAGTTGTTTTTGCTCCTCAGAGAGCTCAAACCAAGGTTTGTGAATGGGAAAATCAAATTTGTATGCGGAATTGACCAATTGATCTCTGTACCAGGACATACTTTCGCCACGCCAAGGGAAGATGGCGTTTTCATACACGGATAGGGCCGTATTGGGAATCACCAAATCCGCATCAATACCAATGACATCCCCATAGCCTTCGCATTTGGGGCATGCGCCATACGGGTTGTTAAAACTAAAAAGGTGTACGTTGGGTTCCAGGAACCTCATTCCATCCAGTTCAAATTGGTTGCTAAAGACCCGGGTTTCCCCATTTTCCAAATTTTCTATGGTGCATTGTCCCTTACCTTCAAAATAGGCGTTGTCCACCGCATTGCCCAAACGGTTGTAGAAATCTTCATCATCCTTTACAATAATGCGGTCTACGACCAAATCAAATTGCCGTCCGATATTTTCCGGAGCTTGATCTATCCGAAGTACTTCACCTTGATACTTAATACGGGCATACCCTTGTTTTGAGAAAAGTTCAAGCGATTTTAACGGCTCCCTGTCTTCTTTTATGGTAACAGGGGCCAAGAGCAGTAACTTGCTTCCTTCTTTTAAGGACTTTATATAGGTAATAACATCGGTAACCGTATTTTTCTTGACCTCTTTCCCAGAAATGGGACTAATGGTCTTTCCAATACGGGCGTACAAGAGTTTCAGGTAATCGTAAATTTCGGTAGTGGTTCCCACCGTTGACCTAGGGTTTGTGGAATTGACCTTTTGCTCTATGGCAATGGCTGGGGCTATACCTTTAATGTAATCCACTTTGGGCTTGTCCAATTTTCCCAAGAACTGTCGCGCATAGGAAGACAAGCTTTCCACATAGCGTCTTTGACCTTCGGCATACAGGGTATCAAAGGCCAAGCTGGACTTGCCTGAACCGGACAGACCAGTGATGACTACCAGCTTGTTTCTGGGAATCACAACATCTATGTTCTTCAGGTTGTGCAGTTTGGCACCTTTTATGATGATGTTTTTCTTGGGGTCTATATGGTCAACCGTGGTCATATGTTAAAATTTGAGACCCAAAGATACGGTACACCGCACTTAATACGTATATTGCATGAGTTAACATCGAAAAAAGCCCAAATCACAACATTGTTTTTTTGCGGGCATACTGTTTTTCTATATTTGGTATGTAATTAAAACGCTGATAGGCCTATACAGAAATAATTACTTTTTTAAAATTAAGCTAATAACTCCCGCCCCTTTCAAGGAAAGGTTGGCTGGCGATTATAACCAAAAAAGTAATTTGTATGGAACTACAGATTGATGACTCGATACTAGTAAAAGATTACATTGCCGGAAACGAAAAGGCTCTAGAGACCCTTATCAACCGTCATAACCAAAGAATCTCCAGTTTTATTTATTCCAAAGTGTTGGATAGGGATGTTGCAGAAGACATCTTCCAGGATACCTTTATTAAGGTGATCAAGACCTTAAAAAGAGGTTCCTATAGCGAAGAGGGTAAATTTTTGCCCTGGGTGATGCGAATTGCACACAACCTGATCATAGACCATTTTCGCAAGAACAAAAGAATGCCCAAGTTTGAGGGGAGCGACGACTTCAACATCTTTTCAGTCATCAAGGATGAGAAGCTCAATGCTGAGAAACAAATCATCAAGGACCAGATAGATAGTGACCTTACCCTTCTGATTGATGAATTACCGGAAGACCAAAAAGAAGTTCTCATCATGCGAATCTATAAGGATATGAGCTTCAAGGAAATATCCGAAAACACAGGGGTCAGCATTAATACCGCCTTGGGAAGGATGCGTTACGCACTCATTAACCTCAGAAAAATCGTAGATCGCAATAATATCGTTTTAACGAATTAATCTGCATTCCATCGAACACGACAATATTTCAATTCTAGCACCGTTATCTAATTGTAACATTTATGCTAGAATATGGAAAACATTTACTCTGAAGAACAAGAAACCGTTAAAACGGTAACGACAAGTAGGGAAAAAATCGATTTCCTGTTGAACTATTCCAAGTCAATTCGAGTAGTGGACTACAAAAGCCACAAATTTGAAGTTACTTTGAATTAATTACTTTAAAAGTTATGGAAAAGGCCGCACTAGCGGCCTTTTTTATTTTTATGGTATTCATCCAATACGGATTTTCTTCCAATGGTCTTGGTAATGACATCTTTTTCCAGGTCCCAACCACGGGCAGGGGAGTATTCCCTCCCATACCAAATGATCTGTAGATGTAACTTGTTCCATATTTCATTGGGAAACAGTCGTTTGGCATCCTTTTCAGTCTGAACCACATTTTTGCCGTTGCTAAATCCCCAGCGGTACATTAACCGATGTATATGGGTGTCCACCGGAAATGCTGGAATACCAAAAGCTTGTGAAACCACCACACTGGCGGTTTTATGACCAACAGCGGGAAGCTCTTCAAGCAAAGCAATGTCCCGCGGTACTTCTCCATTGTACTTTTCAATTAAGATTTGGGAAAGTCCATGGATACCTTTGGATTTCATAGGGGAGAGTCCAACCGGCTTGATGATTTCCCGAATTTCCTCAACTGTCATTTTCACCATCGCATACGGATTATCGGCGCGGGCAAACAAAATTGGTGTAATTTGGTTCACTCGAACATCAGTGCTCTGTGCGGAAAGCAAGACTGCAATCAACAGGGTATAGGGATCCTTATGATCTAAGGGAATGGGGATGGTCGGGTAAATTTCATCCAAAGTTTGAATGGCAAAGCGTACCTTTTCTTGTTTTGTCATTTTTGTTTAACTTTGTTTTAAAATAATTAAACAATTTATAAAATCAGTTCGTATGAAGATCTTAAAAGTAGGCGATAAAGTACCAGAATTTTCCGCAAAAGACCAAGATGGAAATACTATAAATCTCAGCGATTACCAAGGAAAAAAACTGGTGGTCTTCTTTTATCCCAAAGCCAATACCCCCACTTGTACCGTGGAAGCCTGTAATTTAAGGGATCATTACGCGGAGCTTCGGGAAAATGGCTTGGAGATTTTGGGGGTCAGCGCGGATACGGAGAAGAAACAGACCAATTTTAGGAACAAATTTAATTTTCCCTATCCCTTATTGGCGGATACCGATCATGCCGTGATCGAAACCTTTGGTGTCTGGGGACCCAAAAAGTTCATGGGCAGGGAGTTTGATGGAATTCATAGAAAAACCTTCCTGATCAACGAAAATGGAATTGTTGAAAAAGTAATAGACAAGGTCAAGGCCAAAAATCACGCGGCCCAAATATTGGAATAAAAAAATGGAAATTCGTAATTAAGCCTTTTCCTTTTCAGGGAGGGCTTTTTTTGCGAACAGTTTTTTCTCCTTGATCATCTCGGCAATACCTTCCGGCAGCATTTCTTCCCAGCCTTCCTCACCACTAGTGATTCTGCGTAAGACCTCCCGGGAGAAAATGTGCATGATGTCCGGATCGTAGTCAATAATGTCCATGACCTTCCCATTATACTTGAAGAATTTGTACAACTCCTTCATTCTTGGGTGCACCTTTACATTGTTACTGGTCATGATTTGACCTGTTTCTGAGTCCTTCATTGGGTAGAGATAAACCTTCAAGTCCTTGAAGAACAGTTTACCAAAGGCTTCCAGGATACCACCACTTAAATCGCGATAGTAACGCTCGTCAAAAACATCCACCATATTGTTCACACCCATGGTAAGACCAATTCTGGCCTTGGTGTAATTATTAAAGTACTCCACGAGTTTGTAGTACTCCTTAAAGTTGGATATGAGCACCGTGTGTCCCAAGGAGCACAGCAGTTCCGCCCGATCCATAAAGTCCTGTTCATCGATTTCCCCGGCCGCTTTCAAGTTCGAAAGGGTAATCTCAAAGACCACAATGGTATTTTCATATTCCACTGTTTGCTCCCGGATAAAAATATCGTAGGACTTTTGGAACATGTCCATATTAACCTTGGTAACCGGTCTAAAGCTACCGCGTAGTGCCAAAATGTTCTTTTTGTAGAGCACGGCTGCGGGGAGCAGGTTGTTCCCATCCGGGCCAAACATTACGGCATCTGTCATTCCGTTTCGGATAAGCTGTAAACTCATCAGGCGGTTGTCAACTTCCTTAAAATGCGGTCCGGTAAAGTTGACCATATCAATTTCTATGGTGTCACGGTCTATATGGTCATAGAGATATTTAAGTAGTTTTTTGGGTTTATGGTACTTGAAAAATGCGCCATAAATAAGGTTTACACCAAGTATTCCCAAGGTTTCCTGCTGCAATCTGGCCTCATTTTGTTTAAAACGGATATGAAGCACGATCTCATCGTATTCTTTCTGCTTTGGATCTAGTTGAAACCGGATACCTACCCAACCATGTCCTTTATATCGTTTTGAAAAGTCAATGGTGGCCACTGTGTTGGCAAAAGAGAAGAACAAATATTCCGAGTTGTTCTCACGGCTGATTCGCTCCTCCACCAAACGCATTTCATGCGCCAACATTTTTTTAAGCCGGGACTGGGTCACGTACCTGCCATCATGTTCCACGCCGTAAATGGCATCACTAAACGCCTTGTCATAGGCACTCATGGCCTTTGCTATGGTTCCCGAGGCACCACCAGCCCTAAAAAACTGTCGGGCCGTTTCCTGTCCCGCACCAATTTCCGCAAAGGTTCCATAGATGTTCGGGTTTAGATTGATTCTTAAGGTCTTTGCCTTTATCGATGGAATGTTCTCAAAGGCATTTGAAGTAGTGGTGGCAGTGGACATAACCGAATTTTTATGGACAACAAAGTTACACTCTTCATCAAATCTATTAAATAAATAAGTTATAATTTTGGTTTTAATGGATGACACGATGACCATTACTTTTTTGGGCACAGGAACTTCACAGGGTATTCCGGTCATTGGTAGCACACATCCCGTCTGCCAAAGTGCTGACCCCAAGGATAAAAGACTTCGGGTTTCGGTGATGGTTTCTTGGGGCGATTTCAATTATGTAGTGGATTGCGGGCCTGATTTTAGACAACAAATGTTAACGCATTCCGTGTCTAAACTGGATGGTATACTTTTTACCCATGAACATGCGGACCATACCGCTGGAATTGATGATATCCGACCATTTTTCTTTAGGCAAGGCGATATTCCCATTTATGCCCATGAGCGGGTGGTACAATCCTTAAAAAAAAGATTTGATTACATCTTCGCCGATGAAAACAGATACCCGGGAGCTCCCGCGGTGACGGTCAACGAAGTGGTTGCTGAGAGGAACATTAAACTCGGGGAATTGGAAGTGGTTCCCATCCGGGCCTTTCACAATAGATTGGAAGTATTCGGATATCGATTTGGCGATTTTGTTTATCTCACCGATGTAAAGCGGGTTGAGGATGGCGAAATCCAAAAAATGAAAGGTGCAAAGGTGTTGGTGGTCAATGCGTTGCGCGAAGAAGCCCATCATTCCCATTTTAATCTGGAAGAAGCCTTGGCTTTTGCCGCGGAAGTGGGAGCGGAGAAGACCTATTTTACCCATATAAGCCATTTGTTGGGATTCCATGAAGAAGTGGAGAAACGACTACCGGAAGGCGTCCATTTGGCCTACGATAATTTAATACTGAAGTTATAATACCTATGAAAAGTAAAATTTTTCTATACCTTTTTGTTTTTTCGGCCCTGATAGCCCTATATCTATTTGTAAGTTCCAACAACTTTCAAAAAGAAATGGACTCGGATATTGAAGGGCTACAAAATGAGATTACCAGCTTAAAGGATTCCCTTCAAAAATCGCAACTCAAAATCTTGGACATCCAGTATTTTTCCTTGGAAAACAATGATGATGCCCTGGCGTATTATGACCATCTGAACTTACAGGACCCAGTCCGGTATATTGAGGATAAGCTCCTGGAGACCAATGAGCAAAAAGGCAATAATCCCTTGGTTCCCTATGATGGAATGGAAAGCGATTTTAAAATCAACAAAATCAAGGTGCTCAACCATAAATGGCTATTGGCCGATTTTTCCGATGGTAAATATTGGGGTGATTTGGTGATTAAATATGAATTGAAGGACGATTTGTCGGTAGATTTCACACTATTGGACCATCTGCTATATACCAGAAGCAACTAAAGCTGCTGAACCAGCCAATCGCGAAAGGAGTAGAAGTTCTGTTGGCTGACTCCATGGCCTATGGGAAATTCCTCATACTTGTGTTGGATGCCAAGTTGCGAAAGGAAGTCAGGGGTTTTTTGTGCCCATTCTAGGGGAATCACCTGATCTACCTGCCCATGGGAAGCATAAATGTTCAAGTGGGAATGGTCCTTTTCCTGATAGCCTTCCAACAGGATTTTTTCGTTGATATAGCCACTTAAGGCCACCAAATTTTTCACCTTTTCAGGAAAGGAGAGTGCTACGGCATAACTCAAAATGGTGCCCTGACTAAAGCCTAGCAACGTAATGTTTTCCCTATCCAGATTATGCGCTTCACAGGCTTCATCCATAAAGCTTACGATCTTATCCCTACTGGTCCTGGCCTGATCATCGTCACTCCATTTGCCATATTCCGCATCAAAATTGATGGCATACCAGGCATGCCCAAAGGGTTCCAGCCTATAAGGAGCCTGAACGGACAGTACCACCAATTCTTCAGGTAGTTCCGAAGCAAATGAAAACAAATCTTCTTCATTGCTACCGTAGCCATGAAACATAAAGATGGCCGGTTTTTTTTCAGCAATGGCAGATGAAGGCCTTAGCAAATATTCAAGGGACAGAGGGGTGGGGGACATTGATTTTGTTTATGGAATAAAGGTAAACCATTTTTGAAAATAAGAACCCATCAGCGGTAATGCGGTCTCCCTGTTTCGAATGGCGCCAATAAAACAGTAAACAACAGACACCAAGTATACAATCCATAGCGTGGACCAAATAACAAGATTATCAATGTCCGATAAATTCAGGAAGGTGGTCAATGAATGATAGATCAAGTGGATGCCAAAAGCTTGGCGTACATGAAATCGAGCAAATTCGTGCTTGGGTTCCATGTTACGGGTAATGGCAATGAGACACCCAATAATGGTAATATATCCTATTATGGCCGTTGTCCTACCGGGTTGAACAGTATCCAATGTCAAAAATTAATTTGGTTGTTGTTGACGACTCCCAAAACCTTGCCTTTAAGACGGTATCCGTGGAACATGCTGTTTTTTGAGGTAGAACCACTGTCCTTCGCATTGTATTCCATTTCAGGATTGGGATCAAATAACGTAAGATTGGCGCTGTCCCCTTCTGTGAGTTTTGGCGATGGTATGCCAAATCGTTCCCGCCCCTTGGTCAGTAGCGATATTGCTTCTTCAAGACCGAACAATTGGTTTAAGGTGCCGAATGCAGTTTCCAATCCTATGGTTCCGTCCGCGGCATTGTCAAACTCAACTCTTTTTTCCTCAATGTCCAAAGGAAGATGGTCCGAAGTGACATAATCAATGGTGCCATCCCGCAATCCTTTGGCCAAAGCCCGGCAATCGCCTTTTTTCCGTAAGGGAGGGGCCACCCTAAAATTGGTGTCAAAGCCGGTTAGGGAATCGTCTGTGAAAACCAAATTGTGCACAGCTACACTGCAGCTCACATCCAATCCTTTCTTTTTTGCATTGGCAATAAGTTTCACGGAATTTGTGGTGGAAATGGTAGGGATATGTAATTTACCCCCTGTGTATTCCAATATAAACAGGTCGCGGGAAATTTGAAGCTCCTCTGCCAGCGATGGAATACCTTTTAGACCAAGTGAGGTGGAAACCTCTCCTTCATTTACAATTCCTTTTCCCTTGATATGTCCGTCTTGCGGAAACGACATTACCAACCCATCAAAATTTTGGGCGTAGAGCAATGCAATTTTAAGCAAGTTGGGATTGGCAATCTGTTTTTTGAAATCGTAAAACGCCACTGCCCCGGCATTTTTCATGTCAAACAGTTCGGCCAAGTCCTTTCCGTCCGAATTGGCCGTAAGACTACCCAAAGGATAAAGGGTGGTGGCATGCCCTTTTCCGCGTTCCTTTAAGAACACAATATCAGAACTGGTGTCTGGCACAGGATGCGTATTCGGGTTCAGCAAAATATCAGTAAAACCACTGGCTGAAGCAAGCTTTAAACCGTTGGCAATGGTTTCCCTTTCTTCGTACCCTGGTTCTCCAAATCCAACACTGGTATCAAACCAGCCCACGGAAACATGGAGATTTTTAAAATTGGTTGTTTTGGTCTGGGATGGAGGCTCTATGGAAGTGGCTATTTTTTGGATGATTCCTTTCTGAATCAATATATCCCGCTTTTTTAGATGAAGGGCCTTATTCTGGGGGCACACAATTTTCGCGGACTTCAGCAGAATGTTCATGTAACAAATTTTTGAATCAGCACTTCCACTAGCGCCAAAAACAGTGCTAAAATAACAAACCATTTCCAATAAGCGGTTATGCTGTTATCCGCTTTTAGTTGTTCAAATAATCCTTCAATGGAATCTTGGGTGTTCGCGTGGGGAATTGCATCAAGTTCCAAATAGTCCAATTGGCTTTCGCTTCTGGAATAGTTAAAGCTTATATGTTTTAGGGTTTCTTCGGCTCTGCGAATCCCATAAATGCCGTCTTCGGTAGGTTCTTCACCAAAATCAAGACGCACCCTATTGGGAAAAGATTGCTGTAGTGGGATAAAGTTGTAGTTTTCTTTATTGAGGTTCACTATCTGGTCATTGCCCAAAGAAACGGCAACATCAATGGAAGTAGGTTGCCCAAGGGTATGTTGTGTTTCCGGCGATTTTAAGCTGAATGCAGCCATGTTATAAAAAGTAGGGACAATCAAGGGGGAATTGATGAAATTGGAGTTTTCCAAATCCAGTGCCGCCGTAAAAAAGTAAAATCCATCAATACCCGCTAAAAAGGTCTCCCCGCCATCAAACGCCAAAACAGATGGGGCAGCAGTGGAGATGGTAAAGGATTGGTCCACTTTGGGATACTGAAAATTATCTACCCTTTTGTCAAAAACATTTTCGTATAAGGGATGGTCAAAGGAAATGGCGGTAATCCTTTTCTCTTGCACATGGGCTTCCCAATATTTAGTGCGAAAAAAATCGAACAGTAACTGGTTGTACGAAACAAAATCAATTTGATTGGCAGGAACCACAATGATTGTTCCACCTTCCTCCTTAAAAGTTTGTAGTACTTGTTGTAGGCCAACAGGAATCGACCGAAGCCCATTTAGGATTACAACATGTTTGTTGTCCAGCGAACTGTAATCCAATTGGGCCAGTGGGAAATCCTGATACTCGAATTCATCGGCTGGATATAATCGTCTCAAGTAATTGTTGTCCACCTCACTGATGGACAGTATCTTGATTTTTTCCTTTTGATCTACATTGAAATAAAACTGGTTGTCATACGGCAGGCTGTTGTCTTCTATGGCTATTCGGCCCAAAATCTCAGTATTTGCGGGAATGGAAAATTCAACGGCCGCTCTGCCATTTCCGGTAAAGTTGGCGGACGATTTCGCAATAAGCACCTCTCCATTGTATAAGGATATGGGTTGGCTTTCCCCGCTGGATCCCCCAGAAAGTTGTACGGTAAGTTTGGACTGTTCCATGGGATGTTCCACTAAGTGAATGGAATCCACGGAAATATTTCGTAGGTCTTTGGCCCTTATCGGTACAAGATAGGTCTGGAATAGCGTATCAACAGCTGACCCTGATGCAAACAGCTGTTCCTGAAAATCAGAGATAAGTACTAATCTTTTGGACGTGTTCCCCTTATCTGAAAATAGGCTATTGGCCTTAAGCTGAATAGTGCCCAAATTCAATTGATTTTGGGAATACGTAAGCGAAAGGAGGTCATTTTGAATGTCCTTTAGCGTAACATTTTTAAAGGTTGCATCGTTAGTGAATAACGTGATGGTCTCTTCGCTATCCCCATTCTTTATCAAGTTCTGAACAGACTCCTCCAATAAGCTAAGACCGTTGTTTTTGGCCTGCATGCTGAACGAATTGTCCAAATAGATTACGGTTTCCTTTTCTTGTAGCGCGGTTTCGGAAGCCTGAAACGGCTGGGCAAAAGCAATGACCAATGCAGCAAGGAGCAATAGCCTCGTCAGTAAAAGGAGCCATTTTTTTAATTGGTTGCTCTTACGGGATTCTGAAACCACCTTTTGAAGCATGGCCACATTGGTGAATGGTGTTTTCTTAAACCTTCGAAGCTGAAAAAGATGGATTAAAATAGGAATCAGTAGTAGTAAAAGGGCCCAAAGAATTTCTGGATGTTTAAACTGCATTCCCAAATAAGATTAGGCAAATATAGCAGATACTGGGAGAATGTTGGTGTTAAGGGTATGTTAGTTTTGGTGTATGGCAATTACGTGAGGCATTAGCAGAAAAAAAAGTAATCTGTCATTGGATTTTGCCCCATTGAAGATAAAAACGCTTTTATTTCAGCCTGCGCAGCTTCATTGGCCACGGTTATAATACTTTGCGGTTGATCCAGTTGCTGGAGTTCTTCAAAATGGACCAATTCCTTTCCATATATCTTTTTGCCAATCTTCATGGGGTTGTCACAGAGCCATACAAAATCAATGTTCTTTCCCAAAAGTTGTTTGGCAATGGTCTTTCCTTTATACCCTGCACCCCAGACTACCAATTCCCGGGAGGGATTGTGGTCCAATTTTAGAAAATAATGGAGTTTGATGTCCAAAAAATAGTTTTGTGCATAATGCTCGTGCGTACGTGATGTCCGAGTATCGTAATCCCTCCAAAGGTGCAAAACCTCTTTGCAAGGAATGATCTTCATATGGTGCTCATAGAATCGAAATGTCAAGTCGTAGTCTTCTGGGTACCGATTGGGGTGGAAAGCACCACAGTGTTCAAAATCAGTCCGGTAAGCCATCCAGCAGGGTGAGGGGATAACGCATTCCTTGTAAATTTCCTTGTAATTGGTTCCTTGGGAAGTAAGGTGGTTGAGCCAGGATTCGTAACGTTCATATCCATTACTAATACCCCGGTCCGAGAAATACTTTACCTGACCAACAGCTACATGTCCATTTCCATTTTGAAGTAAGGCATTTACCATGACCTCCAATCGGTTTGGCAGCATAACATCATCGGAATCCATTCTTGAAACCAATTGACCCGTGCTGTGCTGGTAAGCCTTTTGCAATGCGGGAATTATACCTTTTCCCTTATTGGCGTATACTTTTATGCGCTTGTCCTTTTGCGCATAAGTTTTAAGGATATGCAAACTGGTATCGTCTGAATGGTCATCCACGGCCAAAATTTCCCAATGCACATAAGTCTGATTCAAAATGGAATCCAAGCATTCCGCTAGGTAGTGGGCCGTATTTTTAAATGGGATAAAAAGACTTACTGTTGGCTGTTGCACTTCACAAAGTAACTAAATCCATTGGGATAGGGACTCAATCAAATGATAGCAGGTCCGGTTCCAGATATTTCAAGCGGGCTTGATCGTTGTTGAACACATCCATACCATAGTGCTGGTTCAACAAGACCTTAAAGCGTGTGACCAATCTTGGAAATTGGTTGATGAACGCCGAAAATGTGACACTGTCTGATTTTTTAATAAAGTGATGTACCATTTTAACTGCCGCCACGGTAACGGTCATGTTGAATTTGGTACCATCCCCGTGTATTTTATCAAACTGCCTTATTTCATCACAAATTTTGCTTTCTGCCTTATCAATCCCGTATTTTTTGATGTAGATCCACGCCAATCTAAGATGGGCCTCATGGGTGAACAGTTGTGGATTTAGGCTGGCATCCGAGAAGCTTGCCTCGAAAATTGTATCGCTAAGATGGTGGTGACTTTCCATGGGCTGATGTATGCAAAAGATTCAAAAACAAGATTCCTTCTCAAAGATTTTTCCGCAAGGAACCGATATCAAAATTAGCTTTGTAAAGTCTACTTCCCCCATTTTCATAAGCGTCCAAAAACTGGGAAAGGGACTCTGTGGCTTCAAAGGCCTCTTTGGGAACAGAACTTCTTCGACTTGTAAAATATAGGACCTTGTTATTTAGATCCACAAAAGGACAATAGTCCATGTATCTGGAATTAATGGGCGCGGGCAAGGGCACGGCCGTGGTCCATTCAGATGCTTCATTTTTGAAACTTATATAGAGGTCACCGCTGCCCAGACCATCTTCCCTATTATACCCTCCAAAAATCAGATAGGAATCGTCTGGAGCGATATAGGCATTGTATTCAAACCCTTCTGAATTGATTTGTGGGCCTAAGGCAACGGGCTTGGTATATGAGCCATTTACCCACCTGCTCATAAAGATGTCATCACGCCCAAGGGCTCCAGGGCATTCACAGGTAAAATACAGACTTCCATTTTCGGCCACCGCGGGATAAAACTCGTTATGTTCCGTATTTATTGGGGCGCCCATATTAATGGGATCAGACCAATTGGACTGGAAGGTTTCCCTTTCCACATACCAAATATCAAAATCCTTGGTTTCTTCTGAATCGGATTCGATGGGACGGTTGGAAACAAAATACAGACGCAGTCCATCGGGTGCTAAAAACGGTTCTAAATCCTTGTATTTTCCCGAGAAAGAAGCGATTGTAGGTTGGTTCCAAGTAGCATTGTTCTTGGTCATCCTTACAATCACCGAAACTTCCTCGTTGGGAGATTGTACGGTCAAATAAGCCTCGTTTCCTTCCGCATTCATGCTGAAATCCCTGAGTTTGTCAAATGCTTGTAAATTGAGAAAAGCCGGCTCAACTTTCCACTCATTTTGTGCCATTAGGGGCATTATGAAAAGTAGGGTTAGCCAAGTAGCAAGTGGATTCTTCATGGTTTGACATTTAGTGCCATCGCAATGGTCTTTTGGGCCAACCCAGCCATAATTTCATATCCTTTTGCGGTGGGGTGTACCCCATCTTTGGCCAAATCTTTGGGAAGACCGTTTCGATTATCGGCCATGGCGGTAAAATAGTCCAAGTAAAAAACATTCTTGTCTCGGGCCAATTGTTGCAGCATTTGGTTCAACTTGGGAATTTTAATATTGGGTGACAAACCAGGCCTCCAGGGATAATCATATGCCGGTAATACAGAGCAAATGATGGGCTGGATGCCATTGGCTTGGGCCAGTTCCACCATGGATGCGATATTATCCCGAATTTGTTTTAAGGTCATGGGACCTGTATTCCCAGCAATATCGTTGGTACCCGCCAAGATCAGTACCAATTTGGGTTTTAGGTCAATGACATCCTGTCTGAACCGGAGCAACATTTGTGGCGTGGTTTGACCACTGATTCCTCTGTTGATATAAGAAGGGTTTTCAAAGAAAGAGGGCTGGTTGACAGACCATCCCTCCGTGATTGAATTTCCCATAAACACAACCCGCTTATCATCTGCAGGTTGTAACAACAATGCTGTATTGGCATCTTTGTATTTATCTAGATTGGGCCAATCCTGACCGTGGGCTTGTTTAAAGAAAGATAGAAATGAAAGCAAGAGGATACCTGTTATTTTGATGGGTTTCATGGTAAAAGGTGTTGGCTAAAAATAAGAAAATTAATAACCACACCTCATTAAGAAAACCATAAATAAAAAACTAGTACCAGCACCAACATACAAAGGACTGCCCATAACGAGGTCAACCTGTCCTGGAATTTACGACGAGCTATCTTTTCCCGTATGCGCTCCATGTCCTTTGGAGAGGATTTTTTCAGGTTAAGTTGCGTAACACTTTTTACCCCAAAAACATCTTCTTTGGACTTTAATTTCCGCTTCTTTAAAAGACTCCGATTATACTTAAAACTCTTGATGGCATGCATCATGCTTCCTTCTCCTCCCATAATGATATATTTTCATTATAAGTATCAAAAAAGGACAAAACGTTACAGTATAATCAAGAAAACAAGTATTATTATAAATATACTTCAGGATTTTGCAGCATTTCCTCAATATTCTTAAAATAGCTGCCCATATGTCTTCCGTCTACCAAGCCATGGTGTGCCTGTACCGCTAAAGGCATCATTTTTCTTCCATTTTGATCAAGGAACTTGCCCCAACTGATCCTCGGAACAGAATCATGCGGATGATAGTGCATGGCGTGCTGGATACTTGTAAAGCTTATCCATGGAATTGCCGACATAAAAAGATAATCGTCCCGCCCTGGTTCATCCTCAATGGATGGATTGGATTTCATGGCCTCATTGATTTGTTGTGCTTTTAAAACAAAATCACTGGAATTCTGCTGATAGGGCACCGTACAAAAACTAAAAACGTCCGCCTCTTCCGTTGGGACCGTAAAAGAAGGATGCACCAATTCGTGCTCCACCACCTCGTCTTTCCGAATACGCCATCTAAATTCCTTGATATCGTTTGCTGCCTTAGACAGAAGATAGACCAAACTATAGGTGAGAGGCAGATTATTGATTTTTATGTGGGATAGAAATGGGCCAACCTCCACATTGGCGGTTATATTGAAATGCGGATGGTTCATATGGTTGAAAAAGGCAAAGTGCTTTTTTCGGTGTAAACTGTCAAAAACAACCTTTTTCATCGGTGATTAGCCCTTTGGGGGTGTAATCATGATATGGGCCCTATGCGTACCAGGGTTCATGATCCAGGCATGGCCAGGTGGTGTTGGGGTAATGGGAAGACCCGTGGACTCTCCCGTGGCGAACGGGATATAAAAAACGTAGCGAACATAACCGTTCTCTATTTCCTGGGTTTCTGGATTTACCTTCCCTGTAAAGACGCAAAGTGTGGTTTTATCCGGCATGTACAATTTTCCTGATTTGACTTCTTCTTCACGGATGTCGAAAATTTCCTTACCATCTTTTCCTTGGGATTTTAATTCACGACCCCGGGCCATAAAAATATCCAGTTCCTTGTGGTAGGCCGCTGTGGAAAAATTCTCTTTTTTTGGGTCATCGGCTAGGGCAATGTAATCATTGGTACCCTCCCGAAGGGTCACAAACTTGCCAGTAGCATCATAGCCATATACCTTGGCACCCTCTTTATAATCATCCGGAACCGCCATCAAGGCTGTTTTGATTTGCCATTCCTTTGGGGGAATGGTCTGGGCATTTACAAATTGGTTGGAAATTACAAGGGTCAGCACTAAAAGAATTACGTTTTTCATATGGTTTTAATATTTGGCACTCTTGCCATTGGCGGCGGTTCGTACAATAAAATTTCTTAAGTCGTCATTGGCTTTTTTCAAATCTTCCCTTCTCAAATACATCATATGTCCAGACCTATAGCCTTTGAATTCAAACCGGTCTTTCATTCTTCCGCTTGGATCAACCTGCCACATGGTATACTTTGCATTAAAATAAGTAGTGGCACCATCATAGTATCCGGATTGAACAAGCACATTTAGATAAGGGTTCTGGGCCATGGCCTGTCTCAGATTGTCCCTGGTATTGTCATTTTCGTTGTTCCAAGGATGCACGGGCCCGAACATATTGTATTTGATGTCGGTTTTAAATTTAAGTTCTTCCTGCAGATAATAATTTATGGCTGGGGTAAAGCTGTGCAGCCAGGAGGTAAGTTCGGCGGAATAATCTGGTGCCGCACCAAAAAGTTGGCGATTTATGCCCAAATAGCGGCTGTCCAATCTCCCTACATTATAGCCTCCGTTGTCTTTCAAGAGGTTTTTCCAGAAAAACTGGGTGGGTACGTCCAAATTATGATCCAGAATGTCCTTTTCCTTCAAGCCCGAATAATAGGCCATTTTCTTGGCTACCGCGTTTCGTTCCGAATCTGAAATAAAACCTCCTTTTGCTATAGCAGGAATCAAGGTGTTGATTGTGTATTCCTCCGATTCGGGCAGTACTTCCAACAAATCCTTGGACTGAAGCTCGGAAGGCAATGCTTTATGGTGCCAGGCGGCGGCAGTATAATAGGGTAGATTCAGGGCGCTGGAAACGGGTCCACCCACTCGAATAACCCTATAGTCGGCTGGAGACACCATGATTACCCCATTCAAATACATCCATTGTTGATTTTGTAGAGCCAAGGACAATCCCATCACCCGAGTACCTCCATAACTCTCCCCAATAATATATTTGGGAGACCTCCAGCGATTGTTTCTTGTAACGAAGGTATTTAGCCATTCCGCCAAATAGGTCACATCGGCATTGATGCCAAAGAACTTGTCTCTGTCCACCTTGTCACCTGTTTCTGGAATTGTCCTGGAGTACCCTGTGTTTGCCGGATTTACATAGACAATATCCGTAACATCCAGAACGGAAAACGGGTTTTGCTTTACACCATAGGGTTGAACCGGATAGCCTTCATCATCAATTTTTAGCACCCTTGGACCAGTGTAGGCCAAATGCATCCAAACAGAACCTGAACCAGGTCCCCCGTTAAATGAAATCAAAAGGGGCCGTTCAGCCCTATTTCTGACATTGTTTCGGGTATAATAGGTGTAATGGAGGGAAGCTATGGGTTCGCCCATTTCATCCCATACAGGTTGTGTTCCCGTGGTGGCCGTATAGCTGATGTTGGCCCCGTTAATGGTAACATTGTGTTGTGTGGTAATGGTCGTGTCAATGGGTATTTTTCGATTCTGGGCAAGGGTGAATGTCCCGGTCAGAAGAGCAGCAAGGACAACAAAATTGATTCTCATTTTCATTTGAATTAGTCTTGATCTAAATGTAGGGATTTTGTTCGGAAATCTTTTTATACCCTACTTCTAAAAAAGACTTAAATCCTTGGGTTTGGTTCTTAATCCCTAACTTTAACTGAGCTCAAATTATTCGCAATGAAATCTATTACTAGAAGGAAATTCAACACAACATTGGTAAAAGGAGTGGGAGCAGCGACCGTGTTGGGATCATCGGCTGTTTTGATGGCACAAAATAGGGGACGTAACCCCAAAAAGCTTGGGGTTGCCCTCGTGGGGCTTGGTAGCTATAGTACCTACCAGCTAGCTCCCGCCTTGGAAGAAACCGAACATTGTTATTTGGCTGGTATTGTCACTGGCACCCCGAGCAAAGCCACGTCCTGGGCTTCCAAATACAATATTCCCAAGGAAAACATCTATGATTATGAAAATTTTGATGCTATTTCCAAAAACGATGCCATTGATGTGGTCTATGTGGTGCTTCCCAATAGCATGCACGCCGATTTCAGTATAAGAGCCGCCAAAGCAGGGAAACATGTAATTTGTGAGAAACCGATGGCGGTTACGGTGGAGGAATGCGATGCCATTATCCAGGCCTGTAAAGATGCAGGGGTCAAACTTGGAATGGGGTATAGATTGCACTCGGAACCTTACACCCAAGAGGTAAAAAAATATGTTGCTAAGCAGACTTTTGGGAAGGTACATTACATTTCGGCTGAAGCAGGATACAGGTCCCTTTCCAATCCAAAACAATGGCGATTGAATAAAGACCTCTCCGGCGGTGGTGCATTGATGAACATGGGGGTCTATGCCATACAAAGTGCCATTTATGGCACTGGTGAAAATCCAATTTCGGTTACGGCACAGGAATTTAGTACCCGACCTGAATACTTTAAGGAAACTGATGAAACCATTACGGCCCAGTTCGAATTTGCCAGTGGGGCAACTGGTAATATTATGACTTCTCACAATATTAGAGCCAATAGGCTTTTTGCATCCTGCGAAAGGGGTTGGTTTGAGTTGGACCCAGCCAGCACTTACATTCCGTTGGCGGGAAGAACATCCAGGGGCGAACTACACTTTAAACAGGAAAGTCAACAAAAACTGCAAATGGACGATTTCGCCAAACACCTGCTTTATGATGAACCAAATCTGGCTCCCGGTGAAATGGGAAAACGTGATATGATCATTGTTGAAGCCATATACGAATCCATTGCAAAGGGAGGTCAAAAAATTAAACTGGACCTCCCCACAGGTTATGGCATGTAAAATTTAAGCTACTGGATTTAGGTTAGAATCTCTTCGATTTGCTGCAGTTCATTAGCTGAAAACGCTACGTTTTCAAGTGCTTGGATGTTATCCAACAATTGCTGGGTCTTGCTCACCCCAACCAGTACAGTGGTCACTTTTTCATCCCTAAGCACCCAGGCCAAGGCCATTTGGGCCAAGCTCTGACCTCTTGAAGTGGCAATTTGGTTCAGCTTTTCCACCTTGCCCAAAAGCTCTGGGGTAATATGATCGGCCTTCAGATATCTGGCATCCCTGGCCGCTCTGGAATCCTCTGGGATTCCACCTAAATATTTATTGGTCAAAATACCTTGTTCCAAAGGTGAAAAGGCAATGGAGCCCACTCCTTTTTGCTCCAGCACGTCCAGCAATCCATCTTCCACCCATCTGTCAAACATGCTGTATCTGGGTTGGTGAATCAGCATGGGAGTGCCCATTTTGTGCAAAATATCATAAGCCCTTGCAGTGTCCTCGGCACTGTACTGGGAAATTCCCACATAGAGCACTTTTCCTTGTTGGACAATATGGTGCAAGGCTCCCATGGTTTCCTCCAAAGGAGTGTCCGGGTCTGGTCTGTGGTGATAAAATATATCTACATAGTCCAACCCCATCCGCTGAAGACTTTGGTCCAAACTGGCAACTAGATATTTTCTTGAGCCATAATTTCCATAAGGCCCGGGCCACATATCCCAACCGGCCTTGGTGGAAATGATCAACTCATCACGATAGGGTTTAAAATCCTTTTGGAAGATTCTCCCAAAATTATCTTCTGCAGCCCCGTACGGAGGCCCATAGTTGTTGGCCAAATCAAAATGGGTAATACCATGATCAAAAGCAGTACGCAACAGATTCCTGGCATTGTTAAAATCATCGGTATGACCAAAATTATGCCATAGGCCAAGCGAAATCATGGGTAACAGTAACCCGCTTTTACCACATCGGCGGTATTTCATGTTGTTGTATCGGTCTTCGGAAGCGGTATAGGAAGTTATACCAAAGGTGTCGTTGATGTTCATTGGTTTTTTGGATTTACGTTTTAGACGCTCCACCCAAAAATAACATACATTGAACAAACAAAATAGTGCTAAAATTTTTCAAATACACCAAGTCCAAATAGGGCAAAATCATATTTTACTGGATCTTGTGGGTCCAATTTTCGAAGGTTTGTGTCCAGTTCTGCCAAGGCCTTGGCGTCATTTTGTTTGCGTTTGAGAAGTTTTAGTTTCCGGGCCACATTACCGGAATGGACATCCAAAGGACAGGATAATTGACTAGGATTGAGTGCTTTCCAAATTCCAAAGTCCACTCCAGTGTGGTTCGACCGTACCATCCACCGCAAAAACATATTGATACGTTTTGCCGCGGAACCTTTTAGTGGGTCCGATATATGTTTGGTAGTTCGAGCCAGATGGGGCAGTTCAAAAAAAAACCTCTTAAACTCGGAGATGGCTGGTTGCAGGGACTCCCTTTGCTGATATTTTGAGAAAACGGACTCCAAACCCCCATGTTTCGCATAGATGTTTTGAAGGCTTTGAATAAAATATGTCAGGTCGGTTCCATTAAACGTGCGATGGACAAAATCCTGTACAACTCCCAAATCGGAATCTGTGTGGTTCATGATAAAATCATGGGGAGCATTTTCCAACAGTTCCATCAATTTAGAAGCATTGTTGATGATACTTTTGCGGTTGCCCCAAGCGATGGTAGCTGTAAGAAAACCACTTATTTCAATATCCTCTTTTTTTGAGAAACAATGTGGAATCTGCAAGGGATCGTCCTGAAGAAAAGAAGGGTGTTCATATTGCAAGACCTTACTGTCCAGAAAATCCTTTAATTCGGCTCGCCTCATGGTTATTCAGAAACAATCAGACCGTCCACCATGGTCAGCTTACGGTCGGCCATATTTGCCAACTTGGTATTGTGGGTGACCAGCACAAAGGTTTGTCCAAATTCATCCCGAAGTTTGAAAAACAGCTGATGTAGCTGGTCTGCGGTTTCAGAATCCAGGTTTCCACTGGGTTCGTCCGCCAATATTACCGAGGGGTTGTTAATCAGGGAACGTGCCACGGCCACACGCTGCTGTTCGCCTCCGGAAAGAGCATTGGGCTTGTGGTGATATCTATCGGAGAGCCCTAAGAAATCCAGAAGTTCCTGTGCTCTCTTTTCAGCTTTGGCCCTGGGTGTTTTTTTAATGTATGCAGGAATGCAGACGTTTTCCAAAGCCGTAAATTCGGGCAGTAGTTGATGGAACTGAAAGATAAAACCGATATGTTCGTTTCTAAAGCGGGCCAATGCCTTGTCGTTGAGATGGGTCACCATGGTATCATGGATCACTAGGGAACTGTCCTTTTTGTTGGACGGCAGATCCAGTGTGCCCAGAATCTGTAACAATGTGGTTTTTCCAGCGCCGGAAGCCCCCACAATGGAGACTACTTCGCCCTTGTTTATGGATAAATCCACCCCCTTTAAAACTTGAAGGTTTCCGAAAGATTTTTTGATATTGATAGCGTGTATCATCTCCTGCCAACTTCTTGAGGGGTGAAAGTAACGAATACTATTGAGGAGACAAAAATTGAGGTTTTAAATAAAGTTTTGGCTATATGTTGCGACAGTTATTTGGTTATGGATTTGGGGATGATCCATGGATTGGATAAGTTTATTTAAAAAATTACTATGGAGCAAAACAATGCAAATTTGGATACTGCCATTTTCGCTGGCGGCTGTTTTTGGTGTACCGAGGCTGTTTTTCAACGACTTAAAGGCGTACACAAAGTTGAATCAGGCTATACTGGTGGTGAAATAAAAAATCCCGCCTATCGGGAAATTTGCACGGGCAGGACCGGCCATGCGGAAGCTATTAGAATTACTTTCGACCCACAGCAGATGTCTTTTGTTGAGCTTCTGGAAATCTTCTTTGCCACCCACGACCCAACTACTTTGAACCGACAGGGCAATGATGTGGGCACCCAGTACCGAAGTGAGATTTTCTACACCACAGAGCAACAAAAAAAGGAGGCCACGGCCGTCATTGAAGTGTTGGAAAGGCAAAAAGTGTTTACAAATCCCATTGTAACGGCTGTTTCAGAAGCAAAACCTTTTTATATTGCGGAAGAGGAGCATCAGAACTATTATAATGACCACTCCAATCAACCTTATTGCCAATTTATCATTGATCCAAAAATCAAAAAGTTAAGTACCCATTTTTCCAAAAAGCTGAACAGCGCAACATAACTATATGGCACCATATCAAAATTTAGAGGAGTACAACATCAATATTACCAATGAGGTCAAAGATCGTTTTGCCAAGATAATAGATGAAATAGGGGAGGATGTTAGCAGGGATGGTCTTCAAAAAACTCCAGAGCGTGCCGCCAAAGCAATGTTGTTCCTAACCCAGGGTTATGGGCAGGACGCTGCGGAAATTCTGCGCAGTGCCATGTTCAAGGAGGATTATGATGATATGGTGATCATTAAGGATATTGAAGTGTACTCCTTGTGCGAACACCACATGCTTCCATTTTTTGGGAAGGCACATGTGGCCTATATTCCCAATGGTCAAATTGTGGGCTTGAGCAAAATTCCCAGGATTGTTGATGTATTTGCACGCAGGTTGCAAGTACAGGAGCGACTTACCCATGATATTTTGGAATGTTTAAACAACACCTTGAAACCCAAGGGAGTTGCAGTTGTTATTGAGGCCGCCCATATGTGTATGATGATGAGAGGGGTACAAAAACAGAATTCCGTTACCACGACTTCCGGTTTTCGGGGCCAATTCGAGAAAATTGAGACCCGTAATGAGTTCCTGAAGCTTATCAGTTCCGATTTGTCATAGATCGTTTCGGCATTTCATTTGGAATTGCTATTTTTCGACAATGGCTAAAGAAAAAGACCAGAAATATCAGCATCTTCTTTTGGGCTTATTGCTGGATGGCATTGGTATGCTATCCTTTGCCATTCCTGGCATAGGGGAGTTTTCCGATGTAATTTGGGCGCCCATTGCGGGCTGGCTGATGACCCGTATGTACAAAGGAAAAATAGGGCAGGTAGCAGGTGTTGTCACTTTTGTGGAAGAACTGGTCCCAGGTCTGGATATTGTTCCTTCCTTTACCTTGATGTGGATTTATACTTATGTGATTTCGAAGATTAAGAAATAGCCATAGGATTTCTTCAGCCCTATTTGTTTTCCCAAGAATCTAGAAAGTCATCCAACAGCTTATTGAACTCCTCTGGTTTTTCCCAAAACATGGCATGACTTGATATGGCTACACATTTAGCCTGTGGGGCATTATTTTTTAACCATTTGGATGTGTTATCATACCAACTATCCCGCACCATATAAAGTGCTGGAATTTGTCCATCAATCAGTTTTACAGTTTGGTTGTAATCGCTTATCAGACCATCTATATACAAACTGAGTGCGGCATATTTGGGCGTTTGCATTATTTCCCCTATCATCCAGGCTTCCTGCTCTTCTGTAATTTCAGATTCCAACATCCAATCCACCACAGCCTTGGAATATGCTTTGGGGTCGTGCAGTAGTTCCTTTAGACTTCCCCTATAGCCATCAAAAGAGCCATAAACCCATTCGTTGGAGGAATCCCCAATCCATTTTGGAGGTTCGTCTATCAATACAACCTGACGTAGGTTTTGGGTACCATACTGTGCCACAAACTCAAAAACAGCAGCACATCCGCTGGACCAGCCCACAAGAATAGGCTTTTCCAACTTCAAAGCTTCCATTAGATGTTTGAGGTCCTTTGCATGGACGGCATAGGTATTTCCACTTTCTGTTTTGGTGGATTTCCCTTGACTTCTGGGATCATAGCTTATATACCTATAATTCTTTGCATAGTGCTCCCGCTGATTTTGAAAAAACTGAGTGGACATGGTCCATCCTGGAATAAAAATTATAGGCTGTCCTTTTCCAAAATCCTCCACGAACAATTGAACTTCACTGTTTGGAAGGGTAACGTATTTTTTCTGGGCCGAAATGGACAGAGTACCCAACAAAAAGAAAAGTAGCACTTTAGTGAATGTCATGGTGAACAATTTTGGGTATGGATTCTTTATATTGAATCTGCAGATAATTGTGTCCATCGGTTAATTTACCAAATCCCTCAGGTGTTATTTCTGGCCGATCAGGACCAATCAATGTGGCAACATCACCAACATTCACTTTTTTTTGGGAACCGATGGATAGGTTACAATGACTAGCATTGACATTGACCACCTTATACAGGGAATTATTAATCAGCACTTTGGCTCCGTTTTCTGCACCGCTGTAATAACCATCCGCCCAACCAATGGGCAAGGTTGCTATCCATTCATCTGTTTCCACCTTATAAAATCGTGAAAAACCAATGGTGTCTCCCTTTAAGAGTTTTTCAACACGAATTACAGGTGCTTTTAGTCTATAGGTTGGGTATAATGGTACTTTTTTGGATTGCTCCATCTGAGATAATGGATAGCTACCGTGCAATAATATTCCTGGTCTTACTGCTGTGAAATGCGATTCCGACAATTCCAGCATAGAAAGCGAAGGTGCTATATGCCGTCGTGCCGGAGAAACCCCAACAGCCTCAAGTTGTTGAACCAACTGGGTAAATCTTCCAATTTGGACTTTGGCAAAATCCATGGGTGTGGTCAAAGTTGAAAACACTCCGGTAATTTTTATATTTGGAATGGAAGCCAAATCGCTGACCCCGTCTAAATTCTTGTCATAAGGCATTCCCATCCTACCCAAACCAGTATCCACATACAGCTCTACCAAAACGGTTTCATTGGTTTTTACAGCAAGTTGCTTCAATTTGGCACAAGATTCTTTCGAAAATGCACTTAAGGTAATTTGGTTAGTGACCAACTCCAAGCCAAGAGCGCTGTCAAAATCGCCCATAAGGAGAATGGGTTTGGTAACCTTATTTTCCCGTAGCACCAGGCAGCGGGTATCCTTTACCAGGGCAAAGCCTTCAATAAATGGGCTTTTATCCAATATTTGAGCCACTTGCACATCGCCCAAACCGTAGGCATTGTTTTTCAAAACAGCCATTACAGGTTTGTTTTGGGCCATTTTCGATATCAATTCCGCATTTTTCAAATAAGCCTCTGCGGATAGTTCAAGCCATGGGTTGGAAATGTCAAGGGTGGACGCTGCACTCCCATGCAGCAAGTTTTGGCCAAATGAAAGTTCATTGGCAAGACCAATACCAGCCGTGGCCATAGCTGTGGTTTTTAAAAACCTTCTTCGGGTATTCATCATATTTCTGATATCACCTAAAATTGTTTCAAAAACGTAATCTTACCGATAAATTGCCTTGTACTTTGAACAGGATCAAACAAATCTGTTTGCGTGTCGTTGAATACCAGGTAGACAAAAGACAACGGCATATATTCCCAACTCATACGTACATTCCATCTTCCCTGCTCATCAAAACTATTGTACTGATAGAAAGTTGAGAGCTGCAACCTAGGATTTAGGGCAAGTCTTAAATTGGCAGAGTAGAGATTTGTGGTCAGGTTGGAGTCATTAACTCCAACATCTTTGATGGTATTGTGCTCGTATTCCAGGGCCAGGGCTGCATGCGGAATGGGAGCAAAACGGGCCGCGGCCTGGATGGTGTTTCGGGTGCCATTGTAAAAACTTCCAAAATTATATCCGATATCACCCGACCATTTTTTGGATTGGTCGGTATTGTACTGTATCAAGTAACGGGTATAATAATAGTTGTCCTGCTCAATTTGCAATCCCAAGGGTGCAAAATCAAAGTTGATATTTTGCCAGGTCGGGGTGGCTGAAACTTCAAAAAAGCTGTTGTCCTTGAACCAAGTAAAGATTGGAAATATGTACAAACTGGCCTGTTGGAATTGGGTTGGGTCCGTGGCATCATGCAAATAATTGGCAAATATTCCAGGATCCCAACGTCTTATCCAATCCATTTTTTTAGGCCGGATGATATAATACCCTCCTGGATTGTGCCGAATCACATTGGTCTGTCTTACAAAACCCATTCTGGGATTGTAGTTGGCATCGGTATATTCCGTTACCCACCCATAGTAGAATTTATTGGAGTCATTCCCAGCAAATATGCGCCCTGCAAAACCGGTTTCGCCAGTGGCTTCATCTATGGAGGTGGACAAAATATACTGAATGTCCCATTGGCTGGTAGGCCGTATTTGACCATCAAGGGTAATGGTGGTGTTGTTATTGCTCTCCAAGTTGAGGTCGTCATGTGCATTGTCCAATCTATGGGTGACCATAACACCAACATTGTTTTCCCTACCATAATTTCTTAGGTAGCGGAAAACCCCAAAATTGGCGGCTGCGGAACCATCAGTTTCACGCTGACGAACAAATAATCCAGCCAGCGCATTTTTCTCGGTACGTTGTGTAAACCGCGCACCCACATCTATAGGGGCGGGGATGGCGTTAAAATTACCCTGCAACCCAATCCGTCTGCTAAAAAAGGGTCTTATGGACTGTTGGAGTCCACCTGCCCAAATCCCGGAATTCTCCAAAAAGAATTGTCGGCGTTCGGGAAAGAAAATATTAAAACGTTCCAAATTATTTACGGCACGGTCCACATCGGCCTGTGCAAAATCGGTGTTTACCGTAAGATCCAATACCGTTTTGGGATTCATGGCCCACTTGGCATCAAAACCTATCTTTGGATCACTCGCCTTGGAGGTCAGGATATCCCCTGCTTTATTCTCATCGTATTGATATAGCGTATAGGGTTCAACCCTAATATTGGCAGATGGGGGAGGGACCTCAATGTCCGTCAACTTGGCCGCATAGGTCATCCGATACGGGGTAAACGACTGTGGAATAGCGGGAAAAGTTGAAACTTCCACTTCCCTGCGCGCATAGCGAACCATGGTCATGCCCAATTCAATGGTATTCCCGTTTTCGGGCAGATTGTATCGGAGCGATTTAAAAGGGATTGCCATTTCTACAGTAAATCCTTGGTCCGAGCGTTGGGTCCGTACACGCCAAAGCGTATTCCAGCCCGTGTCAAAATTGTTCCCATTAAAATTTTGGAAATCGCGTTGGTTCCCATACGGGGTGGTCTGAAAACCTTGGGCATACTGTTTTAGGTTTTGAGGGTCCAAAGCAACTCCAAAAATATCATTCTCGCCCCAACTAAAGTCCCGTCTTAAATCCTGGATTCTAATCCCTGGAACTCCCAACGAATCCTTACAAAATGCAGCGACATATAGATTTTTATCATCATACAGAAATCTCACAAGGGTCTTGTAGGTGACTTTGCCACCTTGTCTGGGCTCAATCCGAAAAAAATCGTCCACTATCTTGGTATTTTGCCAATCCGGTTCATCCAGCCGTCCATCAACTTGAACGGGAGATAGGGCCCTGGACACGGAAATTTCCAAGGGTATTTCCGGAGGTGGAAAATTATCGGCGCTCCCTTCCTGGCCTCGGACTCCGATTGAGCAAGCGAGCCAAGAAACCAACAATATGAAATAGGGTCTCATGCTAATGGGTTAAAATACCTTTACTGGATTGAAATCCAATTCCCTTTGCAAAACCCAATCCAACAATCCCCATGGCGATTACTATCAGAACAAGAATGGTTTTGGCGGTGGTGTTCGAATTCAAGGGTGCATACTCAAAAGCGGGTAAATTTTTGTAATCCGCACTGGCAAAAGGCTGATTGTTGTATAGAAATGGCATTAAATGCTGTCTCCAGGTTTCCGCAAAATCAATTACCTGTTTTCTATAACTCTCATAATCCCTGGTAGAGGTGCCGGCCAAAGTGTTGAGTTCCTGTTGTACAATAATGGCAGGGGAAACCCATTTGAGCTGGGAAATCCATTGCTGCTGTTTTTGCAGTTGTTCTTCAAATCTTTGGACTACCGGTTGTAATTCTTCCCTTACCAATTGTTGGGAAGCCATATATCGGTGATAAAAACTTCGTCCCTGGTTTGGGTCGTTAATGGCATATTCTGGGTGATCCCTTAAAAAATTATCCAGGATTTGATCCTGTTTTTTAGTGGCCTCGGCCTTCGCAGTCCTCAATTGATTGATCATCAAAGTACGTGAAGGCATGGGATAAAGTGTACTGCCCATTTGGTTCAGCAAGGATGGGACCAATAGGGCGAACAACAACCATAAGCCTATCAATGCGATGGCATTTTTTGAAGAGCTCCCAACCCAAAGATTAACAACAAAAGCCAGGGCAAACCAAAATAGGGCATACCCAATAGTAATTCCTATTACGGGAATAATACTGCCAAAACTTGCCCCATCAATGTGGATGTAAAATACCATAGTTAAGATGACCACAATCATTAGAATTACCCAGAACAAGCGGATCGCCATTTTTTGCAATACCCAGGCTGCCACGGAAATAGGTTGTGAAGCCAATAATCGCAAGGTTCCACTTTCTTTTTCTGATGAGAGCACATTATAGGTAAAGGCAATGATGATCAAAGGCAGCAAAAAAATGATTACAAAGGCAGGGTCAAAGCTTCCAAAGAGCTGTTGAACAGGATTGGTGATTTCGGTAAAATTCAATGCGAGATCATCACCAGAAGTTTTTGGCTTTACGTAATGCGTGAACAAGTCACTTTGTCCTGTGGCCACAAAAGCCAGATTACCTGGATCCATGGCCGCAACACGGGGATGGTAATTGCCCACTGCCATGGGTTTGGACGGAATGGTCCATCGGGAAGCGGTCACGGTCATGCCTCGTTCCACGGAATCCAAAAGCTTCAACATATCACGGTCCGATTCCTTTACTTCGGTATGTGCTGCCTGAATATCGGATTTTCTTTTTTCCACTTTTTCCTGCCCGTTGTAAAAGGCAAAGAAGAACAAAGCGAACAATAGCAGGGTCAACAATTGGATCCAGCCATTACGGACCAAACTTTTCAATTCGTATATAAAGTTGAACTTATACATGGCTACAGTTTTTTGGTGGTGAAAAATAGAAGTGAAAAGGAAACCAGTATCCAAACCATCAGCACCACTAAATTGGAAGTGTTCCTGCCCAGTGTTTCGGATAGCTCAGGGGGATCATATTCAAAAGCAGGCATATTTTTCCAGGTCGATTCGTCTGCTCTATAACTCCATTCCCCGTAGGTCGAATTTTCAGCAAAATTTCCATTCAGAAAAGCTTGAAGCTCAACCCGATAAATTTCTGCTGCATCTGCAAAGTCCCAGTGGGTGGCATAGTCCGTATTGGCGATGGCCATGCTCATAAAACGGGCGGGCAAAAAAGGTGATAGTACAGCAAGATTCCGATATAGGGAAGACTGCTGCTCAAACTGGGTCTTGAGATGATTGTAGTGCTTGAAATAGATTTCTGCGGTATGTTCCTCTCCCTTTTGCATGCGGTAGGCATCAAAATTGAAGGGCAATTGTTCTAAACTGTCCACATTGTGTTCCTTGAGCACTTTGTTTTCCAAGAGTTTGGCCTGCTTGTTCCATGGGTCGTGTCCATCAATCCCATTTTTTTGATCTTTATTGATACTGGCCGCAAACTCTTGACGGGTAGGATAGGGGTATTGCGATTCCGCAATGTTGCTAGCGGCCTTAGGTACCGCCAAACAGGCCAAAATCCATGCGGATAGCGACAACACCAGGGAGATTCCGGATTTCTTCACTTTGGAAGATATGAACAGGACCAAATTGATAAAGATGATATAATATCCTATGTAGACCAAAAACAAAACTCCAAGGGACTCCCAGCTAAAAATGCCAAAATCCTTAAGATTGGATAGCACAATACCGGCCACTACGAAAAGTAGAAAAAGAGAGATAAAAACCGGGGCAAATATGGCCAGCCATTTTCCTAAAATCAGTTTCCAGACAGAAGTACCCTGACTTTTCAGGAGTACCAAAGTTCCCATTTCCCTTTCTTTTGTAAAGGCGTTGTAGCCGAGAAAGACGATAAGCAGTGGCAGAATAAACAACAGAACAAAATCTGGGGTAAGGTCGCCAAACCTTGCCAAGCCAGTTTGATCTGCAGCTTTGCTGAACTGGGCCTCATTTCTTTTGTGGGCCTCCAGGAATATGGAGGTTCCCGTAAATTTATCCACGCCATGATCAATTAACGACAGGGGGTATTTGGGCTTAAACGCATAGGTGCCGTAATGGGCCGCAGAATGCGGATTTTTTTCACCTTGTCCCTCCCAAATATGGCGCTCGGCCGTTTCAGCCTCCTTGTATTGTTCGTTGGTGGCCGAATACTGGTTCTTACTGATCCACGTGGCGACCGCCATCAAGAGGATCACCAACAAAAAGCTGATTCGCACCCTTCCGTCGCGGGACAGCTCTTTGAGTTCCTTTTTGAAAGTATTTTGAATCATACGGCCAATTCTTTATAGTCCATGGTTTGTAAATACGCATGTTCCAATTCTGCCAGTGTGATTTTATCAGCTACAAATTCCTGTTTGAGCTGTCCGTTTTTCATGATTCCGATATGGGTGGCTATTTCCTTGGCCCTGAAGAGATCATGGGTTGCCATAAGGATGGCAACGCCCTTATTGCCCAGTTTTTGGAGCAACAGTCCAAATTCGTTACTGGCTTTAGGGTCTAGACCAGAGGTGGGTTCATCCAATAACAGCACTCCTGCATTTTTTGCCAATGCCAATGCAATTCCCACTTTTTGGCGCATCCCCTTGGAGAAGGTGGAAATACGTTGGTGGTAGGCACTGGCTTGGAGACCAGCTTCTTCCAGATAGGCTTCCAATTGGGCTTTTTCTAGGTTATTACCACCAATTCCAGAGAAGTAGTGAAGGTTTTCAACGGCTGAAAGGTTTGGGTACAACATCAAATTTTCTGGGATATAGGCCAAATGTTTTTTTGTCATTTTAGGATTTTCGGATACTGCCAGGCCATTGATAAATGCGCTTCCCGAGGTAGGTTTGATAAAGCCCAACAGTAAATTGATCGTGGTGGTTTTTCCTGCCCCATTGGCACCCAAAAGGCAATAAATATGACCCGCTTTAATATTCAGGTTGAGGTTGTCCAAAACCAAAGTTTCGCCATATTTCTTTGTTAGATTGTCAGTGGTGATCATGATTCTTCAATTTTAATTGATGTTTAGTAGTATGTTTCCGAGATTGGAATAGGCCGACCATTCTTGATAAAATGATAAATCGGCAGAGCACGAATAAGCACTTTAAAATCGCTTTGCCGCGATAGCTTATTACTATTCTTTTTGCTTCTGTAAGACCAAAAATCTCCCGCTCTGTTTTTAAAAAGCAGGTTGGGAGATTTTTGGTCAAAAGTTTTGTTTTTACTGAATGTTCAAAACAAAAGTCAGGTCAAAGTCGGTATCACCGTCATTGGCACCTGTAGTACCTGTTTTGATATCAGGTTGATGCTGTAACTTTACAGTAAAGGTTCCACCTGTAGTACCAGTTGAAGGAGTTGTCCAGGTAGTGTTCAAGCCCACCGGGTTTCCAGATCCGTCTTGACTATCAGAATCCTCATCATTATAGTTAATGGGGTCAGAAGCATTGTCAATGTTCCCGTTTCCAAGAGGACTGTCAAAGGCATCTGCAGTAAAGCTAAAGAAGATTTGGTGTTCGTCATCTTCATCCACTATTTCCTCTCCTATGTCCTCTCCTGGGGTTTCAAGATTATTGAAAATCTCAAAAGTCAGGGTGTACTGCGTATCAGCTGAAAGGGTAATTTCATCTTCAACCATCAGTTCTTGAATTCCTTCCCCATCAGGGTCTTGGGCCGAGGCTCTAACCACATCCGTTGCATCCGCGTCATTGGTAAACACCAAAGTCACATCGGTAATAACTTCCACTTCGTTTTCCTCAGGTGGAACATCGTCATCATTGCTACAACTAACAATAGTCAACGCAGCAAACAAAAAGGCAATAAGTTTTAAGTTTTTTAAATAATCAATTGTTTTCATTTTAAATTTTTTAAAGGTTTATTGTTCAAATTCTAATATTTAAGGTGCAATTCAATGTACTTAAATTCATGGGGGTCTGGTCATAAACTTGGGTTTGGAAATTCTTAGGTCATACATTATTTTTTGGCATTAAATGAATAGTTCAAGGTAAAGAGGATATTTCTACCGGGTTCATCGGCAAAGTATCTCATCTCGTTTAGGTAATCACGATAACTCGTGTTCAACAGATTGTTTACTGCTATTCCCCCACTTAGGTTTTTCCATTCAAAATTCCAGGAGAGATCAAGCAGGAAATAACCTTCTGGAGCATCTATAAAATCGAATATTTCTGAATCTGGTGTTATAATTGCGGTGCCATTTACCAATTCCTCCGGGGTAACAGTGCGCGGAGCCTGAAATTGCTGAAAGGTATAGCTTGGCCTGATCGCCCACTTGGAGCCATCAAATACCCAAAAACCGCCTTGATCCCATTGAAATTCCAGACTGGTTGCGACCGGAGGTTGATTGATTAAGGGTTCACTTTCACCAATGTTTCTGGAGTATAGATAGCTAAAGCCAAAAGTTCCTGAAATATTGTTGGTCAGTTCTTTTCGCCAACTGTAATCCATTCCCAAGAAAAGGGCATTTGCTTGGTCATAGATAAAGGCGGGCATGGGACCTCTAATGGTACCAAAAACACCTATTGGGCGATCAAAAATGTAGTTTTCGATATAATGGGTGTACACTGTTAGATTGTGTTGGTTCCCATTCTTATTTGACTGAAATTCATTGATGAGCTTATACCCTCTTTCCGGATCTACATTGCTTTCATCCAATGGAATTACCTCGTCCGTGCTCAGTTGCCCATTCTCATCCGTAAACCTAAGTAATCCAAAGGTGTTTTTAAAACCATGCTGACCAAAACTAAATAGTTCTGCCATGTTTGGGGTTCGCCAGGCGGTACCAAAATTGGTTCTAAATGTAGCGTTATCCGATAACTGTCTAACATAGCCCAAAGATGCTGTCAGGTTTGTAAAACTGTAGTCATCCCGAAAGATATCCTGGTTGGTCTCCCTTCCCCTTACATCATTGGATTCAAAGTCGAAACGAAGGCCAGCCTCCAAGGTATTGGCACCAAACTTTAGACTCTCAATGGCAAAAGCACTGAATCTATCTGTGTTATAGTTCGGAATAAACGGGGTGGTCCCGGTACCTGGATTGTTATCGTTGTTCTGACTAAAATACTGTACACCGACCAATCCATCCAATCCACACCATTTTGGATGTTTCCACTCCAATTGGTAGTCGTACGTAATTAGATCGAGGTCAATAATGGGCAATTCAGCATTCCGTCGTACATCAAATTCGTCCCTTTGGTTCAATTGTACCCCACCACGCAAGGTGAGTTTCCCCTCATCCGAATACCACCAATTCACCTCGGCTTTCGCTAGGTGATGTTGGGTCGTCTGATTAGGTTGGTTGATATCATAGGAAAACGGATTTATGATTATGGGTTCGTCCGCGTTAATCGCTCTAATAAATGCGCCAGGGCTGCTGGCGATGGAAGTTCTTAATAAGGCCAATTTTTGATCTACAAAGCTATAGCGGATGTTAAAATCCCAATGCTCTCGATGATGGAGTACACCCAAACCAAAGGATTTTTCTTCCTTTCCAGAGTTGGTCAAATTGTAATCCGGAGCTTCCCTATCCCCAATCCTGGTGTAATTCCCATTCAGGAAATAACTCCAGTTGGAAGAGCCGCTACCAAACTCCATGTTTGCGTTATAACCCTGTCCATTGGTCTGATAACCGGTTGCTACATTGCCAAAAAATGGATTATTGAGATTGAGTGGATTGGACTCCACAATAACCGCTCCTCCCAATGCCTCTGGACCAAAACGAACTCCGGATGCCCCTTTGATGACCGTAATACGATTGGCAGAGGTGATATCTATTTCCGGAGCATGATCGCTACCCCAGTTCTGAAATCCATGTTTTAAACCATTGTTTAGAATCAAGATTCTGTTCCCGTACAAACCGTGGATTACAGGCAATTGAACATTGGCACCCGCCGAGGTAAAGGTAACACCTTGTTCATCTGCCAAGGCAGCGGCAAGCGATTGTGTTGGATCACTAGCTATGTCGGCTTTGGTCAACGTTACCTGGGAAATGGTCTCTGTACCTTTCTCCTTACTTTTTTGGGCCTCAATAGTGACTTCTGCAAGACCTGTTACTTTTTGGGTCAGAAAAAAGTGTGGGTGCGAACCATGCTCATGGTGGTGGTCCGTTGTGGCATTGGAATATCCCAGGCAAGAAATAATCAAAGTGTTGGTGTCGGAGCACAAACCACTGATTGTAAACTCGCCGTCTTCGTTGGTAAGATCATATTTTTCTGTATCACTAACCTTCACGGTGGCATAGGGCACAGGCTGCTTAGATTCTGCATCTAGCACCTTTCCACTTATAGTAAAACTACAAGGGTCCTGTTGGGCAATTGCCACATAAGTGAAAGCGAGTATGAAAAATGACATAAGAAGCATGTGCTTCATAATAAAATGATAGTTAAAAAATTAGTGTCATTTAAACATTGTTTCTTCATTTATCTTGAATAGGTACTATCCATATTCAATAATAGGTACTATCCATATTCAATGTTACTGCTATATAAACACTACCGCTGGTGCCAAGACCTACTGTATTCGAAAAAACACTTCTAACTAAGATTAATTTCAACAGGAACTTGCTGAAGTACGTTGAATTGCCTTTAAGAAAGTGTGGACACACTGGTGTTATTCCGAAAGAGTAAAGACTGGACTTTTGGAAATACCTATTCTGGGGTAGGTGGAGGTCTACCAAAGAGTGTGTTATTGAATGTTTTAGTAACAAAAACGCTTTGGTAGCTGTTATTCTGCACAGTAGTTATGACAGTAAACGGAATATCAGCTATTTGAAGTTGTAAGGGTGAGGAAAATTCCAAATTTTGGGTGAACAATGCCTGCTCACATAAATCACAGTGTTCTATGTGCTCATGGTCATCTCCATGATTCAGGTGCATGTGAAGTGGGGCGGAGAACACCTTGAACACAATCAAGGTCAGCAACAATAGGGGATATAAGTGTTTTTTCAACGCCATAAAACGCAAAGCTAAACCTTTTGAAGAAACTAAATATGTTAAGGATTTCATAATGTTTAAGGGAAAAGAAACCCTAATCCCATGCGTTTAAGCATCTTTTTCTCGAAGTTCCAGAAAAACTTGTACTGACCAAAAAGCCATCCAAAAATTATGAGCAATACTTGATACACCGGAAAAATCAGCAAAATCCTTGCTGTCCAGTAGATCCAACCGGCAACTTGGCTCTGCTGGAGCCCCAGCCATTCGGTTAGGGGGGCTGCCAGTTTCCCTGAGAAACTTCCGGTAATGGCAAAAACGATAAAAATGGCTATCATTTCCCATCGTTGTGCCACAATCCATTTTGTGGAGAGCTTTTTAAAACACCAAAGAAAGAACTTCAACATGATGAAATACAACACAATGGAGAGTCCAATGGTAAATGGCCACTCCCAAAGCGTATTGTTAAGTTCAAACAGGTGTAAAAAACGTCTGGCTATGGTATATGAAGTACCAAGTAACAGGGCCACACCCAAAAAGGGAAATAGATATTGCCAATTTTTGGTAATGTCCCAGCGTGCTTTTATTTTTTCCATCGAGGCAATTTCGACGGCAAAAATAACATTTTATATCCTTGGAATGAAAGGACCTAAACGTTGATTGTATTTGCGTTGGAAGTAAATAAAATAATTGTAGAGTTTGTAATTTACTTCATAGCCATAATCAATATTCGGGTCGTAATCTATCTGTAATTGGTACAACTGTGGATTGAACCTTTGGGGCTGCAACACCCTTTGGTTCCAGTTGATCACCAACAATTGATTACGGTTTTCCAGGAAACTCTGGGAATAATAACCTTCTGGCCTGGCAATGCTTTTGAGCCAAAAATAAAAGCCCGGTTCAATGATTATGATCTCGTACTCGGTTTCCTCATCCGCAATTTCCACTTGGGAATCGTCTTTTGAGTCAAACAACGCTTTTTCCTCATCTGATATGGCCACGGTTTCTTTCTGAGCAGTGCAGGAAAGCAAAAGCCCCATTACAGCTAGCATGAGGACAATTCTGTGTAAAAAGTTCTTTTTCATAACCTTAAGGTACAAAAAAAGCCATTTGGTGCTCCAAATGGCCTTGTTAAATAACGTTAAGAAGGAATTCTATTTTCCAAACAGGCCGCCCAGAAGGCCACCCAATCCACTTTTTTTCTGTCCCCCGCTATTGAGGACCATTCCGGCCAAATCATCAATAACACTTCCGTCCCCATCGGAGTCCAAAAAGGTTTCAATAAGGGATTGCTGTTTGTTTGCTGTCCGGCCACCGCCCATTAATCCTCCCAACAAACCTCCAAGGGCATTGGGACTGCTTACATTTTGTTGACGGGACTGTTTTCCCAAGTATCCCAACAGGATAGGGGCCGCGATTTTTAGTATTTGGGCAATGGTCCCCGAATCCATACCGGAACGGCTGCTAAGGGCATTTTCCACCTGGGGCTGTTTGGCGCCCAAAATATGACCTAGGATACCGGCACCATCGTCCATAACCCCTTGATCGACACCACCTCCAAACAAGCCGCCCAAATCATCCAAAATACTTCCATCATGTTTTGAGGACAGCGCATTCATCAACCCCTCCGCACCACTTTGGGTGGAAACGTTTCTTTTCATGGCACCCATAAGTAGAGGCATGGCCATACTGAGCACGTCTGCGGTCTTATTTTCAGGTTGGCCGGTCTGTCCGGCTACCCCGCTAATCAATTGTTTGCCCATTGGGCTGTTCAGTAAATCCAATAATCCTGACATTCTTCTAGTGTTTAGTTTAGACGTACAATGTACAAAAAGGAAAATATTGGATCAGAAGATTTGAAAAAAAATAATCTTAGGGAAACAAATGGATGATTTGATTGGCCAATTCAACACCAATACGGTCCTGTGCTTCGTTGGTTGAAGCACCAATGTGTGGCGTCAATGAGATTTTGGGGTGCATCAAGACTTTAATTTCCGGTCTGGGCTCGGACTCAAAAACATCTAATCCCGCAAAGGATAATTTCTCATTTCCCAGGGCTTCCAAAAGAGCATCCTCATCCACTACACCACCACGGGAGGCGTTGACGACGCCAGCTCCCGATTTCATCATGTCAAATTCCTTTTTGCCCAAAACGTAGTCCTTCTGAGCTGGCACGTGCACCGTGATAAAATCGGATTCCTGCAAAACTTCTTCCATAGGACTGGCGTATAGGGAGAAACTTAGGGACTGTCCGTCAAAAAAAGGAACCCCCAATGTGCAATCTTCCACATTATGGTCTGCATATATCACTTTCATACCAAGCGCTAACCCAATACGGGCGGTAGCCTGGCCAATTCTTCCAAAACCGATGATGCCCAAGGTCTTGCCACGAAGTTCGCTGCCCCCTGCGTAGCTTTTTTTAAGCTGTTTGAATTTGCTGTCACCATCGAGGGGCATATTTCTGTTGGAATCGTGTAAAAAGCGTACCCCACTGAACAAGTGTGCAAAAACCAGCTCCGCCACCGAAGCTGAGGATGCGGCGGGAGTGTTGATTACCTTGATTCCTTTAGAGATGGCATAGGCCACATCTATATTGTCCATACCAACACCTCCACGTCCAATGACCTTAAGCCCGGGACAGGCGTCAATCAGGGATTTGTCTGCCTGGGTGGCACTTCGGACCAATAAGCCTTCTACCTTGTTTTCGTTAATGAAGTGGGCCAATTGTTCTTGGGCAACTTTGGTTGTAATCACATTGAACCCTTCTTTTTCAAGAATTTCTATTCCTGATTTTGCGATTCCGTCGTTAGCAAGAATTACACTCATATTTGTCAAGGGATGGGATTTATTTTTTAGTGATAGAGGTTAAATTATACATTTTGAATGTTGAATGTTGAATGCTGGATTTTGAATTTTAATTGGTCTTGGGTTGCTCAGTAACTAAATTGAAACGTCATCCTTTCTTTTCCAATTCGCTCATAATATCCACCAGTACCCCAACACTCTCTAAGGACATGGCATTGTACATAGAAGCACGATAGCCGCCCACGGAGCGGTGTCCGTTGATTCCGCTGATACCGGCATCCTTGCATTTGGCATCGAACAATTCCTTTAGGGTTTCGTCTGTAATATTGAAGGTAGCATTCATATGGGAACGGTCTTCTTTAGCGGCGAATCCAGAGAAAACCGGATTCAATTCTATTTCGGAATAAATTAAATTGGCCTTGCGTTCGTTGATTTCCTCAATGGCCTCAATACCACCTAAATCCTTCAACCATTGCATGGTAAGCATGGAAACATATACCGCAAACACGGGAGGGGTGTTGAACATACTATCCTTACCTGCATGAACGGAATAGTCCAACATGGAAGGAATACTTCTGGAAACTTTTCCCAAAATATCCTCTTTGATTACCACAAGTGTTGTTCCTGCGGGACCCATGTTCTTTTGTGCGCCGGCATAGATCAAATCAAATTGTGAGAAATCCAGTTGACGCGAAAAGATATCGGAGCTCATATCGCAAACCAGAGGCACATTGGTTTTTGGAAACTCCTTTATCTGTGTGCCGAAAATGGTGTTGTTGGAGGTTAAATGGAGATAATCCAAATCTTTGGGAACATCATACCCTTTGGGGATATAATTGAAATTCTGATCTTGGGACGAAGCTACTTCAACAATATCACCAAACAAACGGGCTTCCTTAATGGCCTTCAGGCTCCATGTACCGGTGTTGACATATCCGGCTTTTTTCTCCAGGAGGTTATAGGCGGTCATCAAAAATTGTGTGCTGGCACCTCCTTGAAGAAATAGGGCCTGGTATCCCTTGCCTTCCAAGCCCAATAGTTCAAGGGCCAGGGAGCGCGCTTTTTCCATTATAGCAACAAACTCTTTGCTACGGTGGGAAATTTCAATTAATGACAGACCAATTCCATCCAGTTCAACTACCGCTTCTGCGGCTTTTTGCATTACTTCTTGGGGCAAAATACACGGTCCAGCGCTGAAATTGTGCTTTTTCATTTTAGGTTGTTTGAGGTTATCCCAGTTCGCAAATCGATTTCCGACCTAGATTTGATTAAGCTTCAAAGGTCTTAAAAATTCTTGGATCTAAAAACGCGAAATTTTTTAGAGCTGGATGAGAAAACTTAAGGTGTCCACACCATCGGCATAATCGTGCAAGGCGGGCCGCTGGGTATGTCCAAATGCAATTTCATTGGGGGCAAAATCCTTGGCAACCACGCATTGGATTTCTTCTTCCTTTTGGTACAAAAGACCTTGGAGCCCACTTTTGGAGGTATATTTTTCATAGAAAAGCGCGGCAATGGGGGAGGCAAAGCCCTCGTCCTCCTTTAAGATTAGAAAACCGTTGTCCAATATCCTGAAATCGCTCATTAAATATACCGCCTTGTTGTAATCATAATTATTGGCGTACTTGTGCTGGTCAATGATATCCTTATACTTGAAAATTGCATTAAAGAAGGGTTCAAAGTCATAATCCGCCGGGACGTAAATTTTGGATACGTTCCTACAGCCCAAACCATAATACCTGAAAACGTCCTCTCCCAGGGCTGTAAGTTCTTCGGGGGACTCATTTCCGGTAAGCACTCCAATGGCATTACGGTTTTTACGGATAATGTTTGGCTTTTTTCCAAAGTAATACTCGAAGTATCGGCTGGTGTTGTTGCTTCCCGTGGCAATGACCGCATCAAAATGTTGAAATTTGCCTTCCACAAAAGTGATGGCCTCCTTTAAGCTGGGTTCAAACCGGACGAGTTGTTGTGCCAAATAGGGTAGGAGCACCGTATCGTTGGATGAAAGTTTGGCCTGGATTTTATTTCCCGAAACAAGAACACATATAAAATCATGAAAACCCACCAAAGGGATATTGCCTGCCATGACCACGCCAATCGTCTTAGGGTCGTTGGGAGTGGTTAAATCATAGTCTTCCAACCAACTTGTCAGCTCTTTTTGGGTTAGCAGCTCGGCCCAATGTTGGAGGCAAAAATTCAGGTTATCCTGTGTAAACCAGCCATTTTGTTGCTGTGCCTTGATGAGTTGGGCTTGAAATTCATCATTGCCATTTTCACAAAAATCCCGGATAAGATCACCAAGTTTAACAAAAGCTTGCACTATTGGGTTCTGGGCCGTCATTATATTTGTACACTAATTTGGTAGGGTTTATTTTTGCGTAAAAGTACGCATGCCAAAACAAACCTTGGCATAACTGAAAAGGAAAATTATGGCAATCATAATAACAGACGAATGTATCAACTGCGGAGCATGTGAGCCGGAATGCCCCAATACAGCCATCTATGAAGGCGCGGATGAATGGCGTTATAGTGATGGTACTTCCTTGGTTGGGGATGTGGTATTGCCCGATGGTAAAGCCGTGAATGCGGACGAGGTACAGGAACCGATAAGTGATGAAATCTATTATATAGCCCCTGATAAATGCACCGAATGCATGGGCTTTCATGAAGAACCACAATGTGCCGCCGTATGCCCTGTGGATTGCTGTGTTCCTGATGAGGACCGGGTGGAATCCGAGGATGAGCTCCTGGGCAAACAGCGCTTTATGCACCCCGATGGTTAACCTAGATCATTTTTGCGGCTATTTCCTTAAATAATTTTGCACTGACCATGGCGGTCATGTCATGAATGTCCCTTGTTGGGTTGTATTCCACAATATCAGCCCCAATTAAAGGAACGCTAATGTCCTGAATTAAATGGATGAGTTGGCGCGTGCTTAGCCCTCCTGACTCATGATGCGATACGCCCGGCGCAAATGCTGGGTCCAATGCATCCATATCCACCGAAAGATAAAGCGGATTGTTGAATTTGGGCATTGAGAATTCTTCAAAATCCTTCATCTCATTAATCTGCACTCCAAATTTGGCTGCATTTTCCCGTTGCCCATCATTTAAGGTTCGAATACCTACCTGATAAAGATTTTCTACAAGCCCCTCATTCATAATATTATAAAATGGACAAGCATGGGAGTAAGGATCACCATCAAAATTGGAATAGAGGTCGCTATGGGCGTCAATATGTAAAATGTCCATTTTGCCATAGAGGGAATGGAAGGCCTTTATCACGGGAAAAGTAATGGAATGGTCACCTCCAAACGAAATCAACGGAGTTTCTTTTTCAAGGTTGGTCCATGTGATTTTCTCTATGTCAAAATAGGAGTCAATAGTAAAATCCCCCTTATCATCAAAAGTTTCAGGAGCAATGAATTTCCCGTCCTCCGCGTAATAATTTGCGGAATCGCTGTGATATGCCTGTCGAATTAGGGGCGGGGCAAGGGCAGGGCCTTTTAAAAAAGAAGATTTATCATCGAACAATATTCCTTGAAGACTTATCTGTTTCATGGTATAAAGGTAAATACAACCCCTTGTTTTAAGGAATCAATTCTTGCTATTTTTGCAGGAGTCAATTTAACAATACCATGGAAGAAAAACAGGAAGAGTACAATGGATTTTGGAAACAGCTTGGATGTATGCTCTCTGTGGTGGTCATTTTGGCGATTGTAACGGTCTTTGCAATTGGAACGTATCTTCTCATTAAGGGGTTTTAATTTCCGGCAGGGTTATTCCCATCCGAAACTTAGGAGTATATTTGCAGGCTTTAAAGTAGTAATCAGTAATCTGAAATCAGTAATCAGTAATCTGAAATCAGTAATCGGTAATCTGAAATCAGTAATCTGAAATTGGATATCGGTTATCAGTTAACAGTAGTCGTTGGTCAATACTTAGTCACTGGAAACAGGTAGTCTGCAATTTGAGATGCAGAATCTGTTTTTTTGACATCCGATTCCGTTTTCTGAACACCATTTTCAGACATCTGAACAACTATTTGCTGAAACCTGATTTGATATATCTAACATACAATCAATGAAAGCCGGAATTGTAGGATTGCCGAACGTAGGAAAATCGACCTTGTTCAATTGTTTGTCAAATGCGAAAGCACAAAGTGCCAATTTCCCTTTTTGTACCATAGAACCCAATATTGGTGTGGTCAACGTACCCGACTCCCGATTGGAAAAATTGGAAGAATTGGTAAGTCCGGAAAAAGTAATTCCCGCTACTGTTGAAATTGTGGATATTGCTGGGCTGGTTAAAGGGGCAAGTAAAGGCGAAGGATTGGGGAACCAATTTTTGGGTAATATTCGGGAAACCGATGCCATTTTGCACGTGCTCCGATGTTTTGACAACGAGAACATAGTACACGTAGATGGTTCCGTAGACCCTATTCGGGACAAGGAGACCATAGATATGGAGCTGCAGTTGCGCGATTTGGAAAGCGTTGAGAAAAAGTTGGAGAAAGTAAAGCGTACCGCCAAAACCGGAAACAAAGAAGCCTTAAAAGAGCTTGGGATACTCGAACAACTAAAAGCGGGTTTGGAGGCTGGCACTTCGATTAGGGCCATCCAAGTTTCCGAAGACGACCACTGGGAATATGTAAAACCTTTGCAATTGATTACGGACAAACCTGTGCTGTATGTTTGCAATGTGGACGAGGCCGCTGCTGTTGAAGGCAATGCCTATGTTGAAAAAGTGAAGCAGGCGGTGGCACATGAACAGGCAGAAGTTATTTTCTTGGCGGTAGGTACCGAAGCGGATATTACCGAACTGGAAACCTACGAAGAACGGCAAATGTTCTTGGAAGATTTGGGCTTATCAGAACCGGGATCAGCCAAATTGATTCGTGGTGCTTATAAACTTCTGGATTTAGAGACCTATTTTACCGCAGGTCAAAAGGAGGTCAGGGCTTGGACCATTCCTGTTGGAGCTACCGCTCCACAAGCTGCTGGGGTAATCCATACTGATTTTGAAAAAGGTTTTATCCGCGCTGAGGTAATTTCATATAACGACTACGTTCAGTATGGGAGCGAGACCAAAGTAAAAGAAGCTGGACGTATGCGGGTGGAAGGCAAGGAATATGTGGTGCAAGATGGGGATGTAATGCATTTTAGGTTCAATGTGTAATCTTTGGACTTTGGACTTTGGACTTTAGACGTTGGACTATAGACCTTAATCCCATAAATTTTAAGTGTTGCATGCTAATTTTGCATTAATTCTCTAAATGCATTCAGCATTGAACATTCATACTTTATAATTCAACATTTCATTGTTTTTTGCTGATTGTGGAAGCATCCATCCAAAGTATGCATACATGAATTTGTGTTTTTTCTTTCCCAACCATCTGGAACAATTTATGTAATTCGGTCAAACCCCAATAAAACTCCCTATCAACACCCCCTGTTGATTACTTTCTAGCCACGGCCCTAGTATTTTTGTACCTAAATTTTATATTAGCAAGGATTAACCCCTAGTTTATGGCACAGACCCAGTATACAGAGGATAACATTCGTTCGCTGGATTGGAAGGAGCATATCCGTATGCGCCCTGGAATGTATATTGGAAAACTTGGGGACGGTTCTTCCGCAGATGACGGAATCTACATTCTCCTTAAAGAAGTTATTGACAACTGTATCGATGAGTTCGTGATGGGGGCCGGAAAAACCATTGAGATCAACATCAAGGAAAATACGGTTCATGTGCGGGATTATGGTCGTGGTATTCCTTTGGGAAAGGTTGTGGACGTAGTTTCCAAAATGAATACCGGAGGGAAATATGACACTCGCGCATTTAAGAAATCTGTTGGACTAAATGGGGTGGGAACCAAGGCGGTAAATGCACTGTCCACCTTTTTTAAAGTAGAGTCTACAAGGGATGGTAAGTCAAAATCCGCGGAATTTGAGACCGGTAACCTTATCAATGAAGAGCTGCTGGAAGAAACTTCCCGACGTAGGGGCACCAAAGTAAGCTTTGTTCCCGATGAGACCATCTTTAAGAATTACAAGTACAGAAATGAGTATGTGGAACGCATGCTCAAAAACTATGTATACCTCAATCCAGGTCTCACCATTGTGTTCAATGGGGAGAAGTTCCATTCAGAAAATGGTCTAAAAGACCTGTTGGAGGATAACAACAATCAGGAAGACTTCCTATATCCCATCATCCACCTAAAAGGAGACGACATAGAAGTTGCCATTACCCATAGTAAGACCCAGTACAGCGAGGAATACCATTCGTTTGTAAATGGGCAGCATACCACACAGGGAGGAACCCATCAAGCTGCATTCCGGGAGGCCATTGTGAAAACGGTCAGGGATTTTTATGGTAAAAACTACGATGCTTCGGATATTCGGAAATCCATTATCTCAGCGGTGTCCATTAAGGTTATGGAACCTGTGTTTGAAAGCCAGACCAAGACCAAACTGGGCTCCACGGACATGGGCGGCAATTTGCCCACCGTGCGCACCTATGTAAATGATTTTATAGGAAAGTACCTTGACAATTACCTGCACAAGAATCAGGAAACAGCAGAAGCGCTCCAGCGAAAAATCGTTCAGGCGGAAAAGGAGAGAAAGGAACTTTCCGGTATACGAAAATTAGCTAGGGAACGGGCTAAAAAGGCCAGTCTGCACAACAAAAAACTCCGGGATTGCCGCGTGCACCTCCAGGACATGAAAAAAGATCGCAGGTTGGAGACTACCCTCTTTATCACTGAGGGGGATTCCGCTTCCGGTTCCATTACAAAATCCAGGGATGTAAATACGCAAGCGGTGTTTAGCCTTAGGGGAAAGCCATTGAATTCCTATGGCATGTCCAAAAAGATTGTGTACGAGAACGAGGAGTTCAATTTATTGCAGGCAGCGCTCAATATTGAGGAATCCATGGAAGATCTTCGGTACAACAATATTGTGATCGCCACGGATGCCGATGTAGATGGAATGCACATACGTCTACTATTGATAACGTTTTTCCTGCAATTTTTCCCAGAATTGATCAAAGAAGGGCATTTATACATTTTGCAGACACCTCTGTTCAGGGTTAGAAATAAAAAAGAAACCATTTATTGCTATAGCGAGGAGGAAAAGCGAAATGCCATTCAAAAGCTTTCCGGCAAACCGGAGATTACAAGATTTAAGGGATTAGGTGAGATTTCACCAGATGAGTTCAAACATTTTATTGGGGATGATATCAGGTTGGAACCTGTAATGCTGGATAAGGCCATGAGCATAGATACACTCCTGAAGTTTTATATGGGGAAAAATACCCCGGACCGTCAGGAATTCATCATCAACAACCTTAAAGTTGAACTTGACCTAGTAGAAGAAAACCAACTATAAACCAGATAAATGACCTCCTTCTAAATGGAAGAGAACGAAGAACTGAACGATGAAGGTTTAGCACACGAAAATTCCCAGGACAGCCTTACCCGGGTTACGGGCATGTACAAGGACTGGTTCCTGGATTATGCATCCTATGTTATCCTGGAGCGTGCGGTGCCAGCCATAGAGGATGGATTTAAACCTGTACAGCGCAGGATTATGCACGCGCTCAAGGAATTGGACGATGGCCGTTACAACAAGGTGGCCAATGTGGTGGGGCATACCATGCAATATCACCCCCACGGTGATGCCAGTATTGCTGATGCTATGGTCCAGATTGGGCAGAAAGACCTGTTGATCGATACACAGGGAAACTGGGGAAATATTCTTACCGGGGACAGTGCTGCGGCATCCAGGTACATTGAAGCGCGTTTGTCAAAATTTGCCCTGGATGTGGTGTACAGTCCAAAAATTACGGATTGGCAACTATCTTATGATGGAAGAAAAAAGGAACCCATCAACCTTCCCGTAAAATTTCCGCTGTTATTGGCACAAGGTGCGGAAGGTATTGCGGTAGGACTTTCCACCAAGATTCTCCCACACAATTTTAACGAGCTTATTGATGCGTCCATAAAACACCTAAGGGGACAACGGTTTAAATTGTTCCCCGATTTTCCCACCGCGGGCATCATTGATGTCACCAATTACAATGATGGAATGCGGGGTGGAAAAGTTAGGGTAAGGGCCAAGATTTCCACGTTGGACAAGAATACGCTGGTTATAAACGAAATACCTTTTGCCACTAACACCTCCTCCTTAATTGACTCCATCTTAAAAGCTAACGATAAGGGGAAAATTAAGATAAAAAAGATAGAGGACAACACTGCGGCCGAAGTGGAAATCCTGGTGCATTTACCAAGTGGTATTTCTCCGGACAAAACCATAGATGCCCTCTACGCCTTTACTTCCTGTGAATCATCCATTTCGCCATTGGGTTGTATCATAGAAGACAACAAGCCCTTATTCATTGGCGTTAAGGAAATGTTGGAGCGTTCCACGGATTATACGGTGGAATTGCTTAAAGCAGAACTTGAAATCCAGTTGGGTGAACTGGAGGAACAGTGGCATTTCTCCTCCTTGGAACGGATTTTTATAGAAAACAGGATCTATCGGGATATTGAGGAAGAAGAAACCTGGGAAGGAGTTATATCCGCCATTGATAAAGGTCTAAAACCCCACACCAAACACTTGAAAAGAGAAGTGACCGAAGATGATATTGTTCGGTTAACCGAAATAAGGATCAAGAGAATTTCCAAATTTGACCTGGAGAAAGCCCAGCAGCTCATTGAAAGCCTGGAGGAGCGTATTGCCCAGACCAAGCACCATCTGGAGCATTTGGTGGATTATGCCATTGACTATTTCAAGGATTTGAAAAAGAAATATGGAAAAGGCAGGGAGCGTAAATCCGAAATCAAGATTTTTGATGATATAGAGGCCACCAAGGTGGTTATCCGGAATACCAAGCTCTATGTCAACCGAGAGGAAGGTTTTATAGGAACCTCCCTTCGAAAAGACGAATATGTAACGGATTGCAGTGATATAGACGACATCATTGTCTTCACCAAAAAAGGGGAGATGATGGTGACCAAGGTAGATTCCAAAACGTTTGTGGGCAAGAACATTATCCACGTTGGGGTCTTTAAAAAGAAGGACAGCCGCACCACTTATAATATGATTTATAAAGATGGCAGGGGTGGCCCCAGTTATATTAAGCGTTTTAATGTTACAGGGGTGACGCGGGATAAAATGTATCAATTGGCGGGTGGTAAAACCTCTGCAGAGGTGTTGTACTTTTCTGCCAACCCCAATGGCGAAGCAGAAATCATTACCGTAATGCTCCGACAATCCGGTAGTATCAAAAAATTGAAATGGGACCTGGATTTTGCCGATCTTTTGATAAAGGGCAGGGCTTCCAAAGGTAATTTGGTCACCAAGTACCCCGTAAAGCGAATTGAGCTCAAGGAAAAAGGAGTGTCCACGCTAAAACCCAGAAAAATATGGTTCGATGATGTGGTGAGCCGACTCAATGTGGATGGGCGGGGAGAACTATTGGGGGATTTTAAAGGTGATGATCTCTTGCTGATCATTGACCAAAAAGGGAAGGTCAAGACCATTCCACCGGATTTATTGACCCGTTTCAATGATGATATGGTTGTGTTGGAAAAATGGAATCCGAAGAAACCCATATCAGTGGTACACTATGAAGGGGAAAAAGAGCGATATTATATCAAACGGTTTCTGATTGAGAATCCCAACAGGGAAGAACAAGTCATTTCAGAACATCCAAAATCGTTTATGGAATTGGTGTCCACCGATTGGAGGCCGATGATAGAAATTGAGTTTGCAAAGCCCAGGGGTAAAGAGGCCAAACCCAATCAGCAGGTGAACATAGAAGATTTTATTTCTGTAAAGGGGATAAAGGCCATTGGCAACCAGCTTACTACGGAAAAGGTCAAAAACATCAACGCCATGGAACCACTTCCGTTTGAAGAGCCACAAGAAACCGCGCCGGAGGAAATAGAAGTTGTGGATGAAGAGTCGGTAAGTGGAAACAATGGCAACGGAGATATGGAAAATGCTGATGGTTCTGAGCAAACTTCTTTGTTTTGATGCTTTTTCTACCTATTTTGGTGTTTTGAACACGCACCAAACTTTCATACTTTAAATTTTCAGATGGATCTTACCAACCCGTTAGTATACGGCGTACCCGTATTTATTGCTTTTATTTTAGTGGAACTTACCTACAGCAAAACCCACGGGGATGACCATCTTTACAACTGGAAGGATTTGGCGGCTAGCGGGTTCATGGGTATTGGTTCTGCGCTCTTGGGGCCTTTGTTCAAAGTAATATTTGCCATTGTTCTGTTTGAGGGTGTATATGAATTCTGTAATCCTGAGATCAATGGGGTTCGCCAAAACTTTTTGGGCTATGAGTCATTTGGCTATGCGTGGTATGTATGGTTGCTATGCCAATTAGCAGACGATTTCACCTATTATTGGTTTCACAGGGCCAACCATGAGATTCGAATTTTGTGGGCGGCACATATCGTGCACCATTCCTCTGATAATTATAACTTGGGGACCGCTGTCCGAAACGGCTGGTTCACCATTTTGTACAAGCCCTTGTTCTACATGTGGTTGCCCGCTATAGGTTTTCCGCCGGAAATGGTGATTGTTTGTTTGGGGATTGAGGCCTTGTGGCAGTTTCAATTGCATTCGGTCTATGTGCCCAAACTTGGATTTTTGGAGAAGATATTCAATACGCATACCATGCACCAGGTACACCATGCCCAAAATGTGGAGTATTTGGACAAAAATCACGGTGGATTCCTCAACATTTTTGATAAGATGTTTGGAACATGGAAGGCCTTGGACGATGACATTGATGTAAAATACGGGGTCATACATTCCCCAAATTCCTTTAATCCCGTGGTAATTCTCACCCATGAGTTCAAAGACATTTGGAATGATGTAAAGAAATCCAAGAAACTCTCACATAAACTGATGTATATCTTCGGTCCTCCCGGATGGAGCCATGATGGTAGCACCCTTACCGTTAAACAGCAACAGCAGAAATTTCGGGAGCAAAAGCAATTGCAACCTGAATTGGTCTATCAACGACCCAACTAGCATTTACTCTTCCAATACTTCTTGGGCCTTGGATTTGTTCTTCTTCATCCGTAGGTCAAAGAACTCCACCATTAAGGAAAAGGCAATGGTGAAATAGAGGTATCCCTTAGGAATAGACCCAACCTCATTGTCAAACACCACCAAATGGGAGAGGTGTGCCGCTTCGGCCACCAACATAAACCCGATCAGGATAAGGAACGAAAGTCCCAAAACTTGAACGGATGGGTGACGGTTGACAAATTCCCCAACAGGATTGGCAAACAGCATCATGATCAGCACCGAGATCACAACAGCGGTTACCATAATGACCAGGGCATCAGTGGGATTTGGAGAAATTCCATTGGTCATACCGATAGCCGTTAAAATGGAATCAAATGAGAAAACAATATTGATCACTGTAATCTGTACAATGGCATTGGTAAGGGACGAAGACCTCGATTTTTTGACCTCGCGTTCATCATGGCCGCGGTCCTCAATCTTTTCATGAATCTCCTTGGTGCTTTTATAAAGCAGAAACAGCCCGCCCAAAAACAATATCAAGGCTTGCCAGCTAATTCCACCCTGCACCCAACTTTCATCCAAAATCAAAAATGGCTTTTTCATATTGGTGAGCCAGGTAATACCAAACAACAGCAGGATTCGCATGCCCATGGCCAAGATCAACCCAATATTGGTTGCTTTTCTCCGGTCTTTTTTTTCAAGCTTTCCCGCAGCAATGGAAATAAAGATAATATTGTCTATTCCCAGAATAATTTCCAAAAAGGTCAAGGTGAGCAATGCCATCCAGGCATCGGGACTGGTAAAGATTTCAAACATGGTTAGTGCAGTTTTATAGCGGTTCCCTTAAATTTTCTCTTGTCGCCTATGGCGTTGTATTCAAATGTATAAGAAGAATCGGTTGTTGTCAAAATTTTTATGTGAATAGATTTCTCCTCGGCCTTGTTCTTTGGGTTTAAGTTTTTGAGTACATACTCACAATCGTTGATCCACCGTACCGATGAGGAATCTTCCTTCCCTTCAAAATAATCTACCTCCAAGTCAGTGTTCCTGACAAAGGTGGTGGTTTTGAGTTCCCCATTGATCTCCGTGCTAAAAGAGAAACGACCTGTTTTAAAGTCAGTACAGTTGCGCTGTGGCGGGGATTGACAAGACTGCAATACTGCCAAGCAGAAAATAAGAGACAAATTTTTGAACATGTTTGCAAAGTAAAAGGAAAGAAGGGAGGCTTCCGAAGAAGATCAACTTTTTTTTGCATCAAAAGATTCAAATGTGCCATCGGAATAAAACACCACCATGCGGATAGGTTCCGTGTTTGACGAATCGATAGGAGGTTGGTGGGCAGTATGCACTGATTCCCCTTCCTTGGAAAAATTCAGGGTAGGGGGATTGTCATCCTTTTGGGTTGTTGGAAACGCACCTTTCCCCAAGAGCAACCAATAGAGGTTTACTTCAGGATAAGTTCTGACCACCTTCATGATAAAATCCAAACTGGGCCGGTTACGACCGCTAAGGATATGGGAAATACTTGAGCGTTGCACGCCTATCTTATCCGCAAAGGAAGAAACACTTAGATCAAAGTGCTCAATTACGGTCTTTATACGTGTTGCAAGTTGGCTGTCCACAATTGTAAATTATCTTATGTAAATCTACCGCATTTCACATAGAATTTCAACGCTAAGCGGTATTTAAATTCTTTAAAAACCTAATGTAAAACTACATATGAACATACTTTAAATATTGTAATACAATATTTTACATAACAATTATTGATTAAGCCTATGTTTATTTACGATCGTATCAAATACGTCTTTTTTCAGGTTACAAAAGTAGTCTGAATGCATTCAAAAGGCGTTACATTTGTAAAAATACTTTGGTTTACTTTTGTAAACTTAAAATTGGGACACCCCATGGAGCAGTATCAAAATTTTAAAGAAAAATCAGTTCAGGGACGTTATGTCACAATGGAATCCCTGGCCAAGGAATGGCTACCCAAACATGATTCGCTGCATTGGGACACCATAGGTGCTTCTGTAGATGGAGAAAAAATTCTAGGCCTAAAAATTGGAAACGGCCCTACTAAAGTTTTGATGTGGTCCCAAATGCACGGAAATGAGTCCACTACAACCAAGGCACTTTTAGACTTTGTTAATTATTTGGTTTCTGGGGAGACACATGCCCGTCATCTGCTTCAAAACTGCACTTTGATGATGGTCCCGATTTTGAATCCTGATGGTGCCATAGCGTATACCCGTGTAAATGCCAACCAGGTTGACTTAAATAGGGATGCCAAGGATAGAAGCCAACCGGAAAGCAGAGCATTAAGAAAATTGTTTGATTCCTTTAAGCCGCACTACTGTTTTAACCTGCATGGGCAAAGAACATTGTTCAGTGCTGGTTCTGTGGCCAAACCTGCCACCGTTTCCTTTTTATCGCCGGCGAGGGACCCTGAGCGCAGTGTAAACGTAACACGCAAGTTGGCCATGCAGCTCATTGTGGCCATGAACCAAAGGCTACAACAGTACATTCCAGGACAAGTGGGGAGGTACGATGATGGGTTCAATGATAATTGTGTGGGAGATAGTTTTCAGATGTTGGATGTGCCCACCATTCTTTTTGAGGCTGGCCATTATCCCAATGACTATGAACGGGAGCAAACCCGATACTATATATTCCTGTCCTTGCTCGAAGCGGTAAGTGTTATTGCAGACAACAAAGTGGAAGATCATCCATTTGATGCCTATTTGGAAATTCCTGAAAACGACAAATTATTTTTTGATGTACTTATTTTGAATGCCCATAAACTCCAGGATAAAATTGAAAACGGGGAAAAGGTCGGTATTCGTTTTGTGGAAACCTTGATAAACCAAAAGATTGAATTTATACCGGAAATTGTTGAAGTTGGAAAGTTGTCCGGACATTTTGGCCATACTACTTTCGATGCTTCCAAAAACACCGATTTGGAACGGATGGAGGAGCAAGGTTTGAATACTTTGGTCCTCAATATCAATAATTAGTATGTTATTTTGATAACATTTGTTACATTTTGTTTAAAAAAACAGCCTTTTTTTTAAATATAATTTCTTAATTAACTACTTTTGATCAAAATATTCACATCATGAGCAAAGTAAAGTTAGACGAAATCGATCACCAGATATTGGACATGTTAATTGACAATACCAGGACCCCGTTTACGGATATTGCCAAAAAGCTGTTGATCTCTGCCGGTACGGTCCATGTCAGGGTTAAAAAAATGGAGGAATCCGGTATCATCAAAGGATCTTCATTAACCTTGGACTACGTTAAGCTGGGATATTCGTTTATAGCATATGTTGGTATTTTTCTGGAAAAAACACACCAGACAAAATTTGTTCTAGAGCGACTCAATCAGATACCCTACGTTACTGTTGCCCATATAACCACGGGAAAATTCAATATTTTCTGTAAGATCCGGGCCAGGGATACCACCCATGCGAAAAACATCATCTTCAAAATTGATGATATCGATGGTATTAGTAGAACCGAAACCATGATTTCCTTGGAGGAAAGCATCAACGACAAAAAACGTCTGATGCACACCATCTTCAACGAACTTTAATCGTCAGAATCCATATTAGTTATGCTAAGTTCAGAATTATCTACTTCTGAATACAACCAGTTTTACCATACCTATATCTTGGCATTGGGAGGGGAGGTAAAACTTATAGACCAATTGGTGGACGGGAAGGATATTTTTCTCTCTTTTCTTAAGGACATCCCGCAGGATAAATTGGGATATGCCTATGGTCCTGGAAAGTGGACCTTGACAGAGGTACTGATGCATATAGTGGATGCCGAACGGGTTTTTCAATATCGCGCTCTTCGATTTGCGAGGAAGGACAATACGCCATTGCCCGGATTTGATCAGGACATATATGTGCCGGAATCCAATGCCAATAGGAAGACCAAGGAAGAAATCATGCAGGAATACAGGTCGGTTAGGGAGTCCACCATTGCACTTTACAAATCATTTAGTGACGACGTATTGCTGCGTATGGGAACCGCAAGTGGTTCTGGAATGAGTGTTCGGGCCCAGGGGTTTGTCATATGTGGCCATCAGGCACACCATATGAAAATTATACGGGAGCGGTATTTAAGTTAATGTAGTTTTCTACAATAGACCCTCATTTTCTTGTTCCTGGTCCGCTTCAAAATCTGAGTTGGCCGTTTCATCACCTGCCTCCATAACAGTTTCCGATTCGTCAACCTTGCCAAGCTCCTTTTCAATCTTTTCCTCAAAACTGGCAATAAAGTTGGACAGACTTTTACTGATTTTAACAAGGTAAATGGTGTCTTCTGTTTTGACCTCCACGGCCTCGATGATTTCGCCGCTTGGTTTTTTCAAGGTGATGATGTCCTCATCCCCATATCCGTAGGGGTAGGAGTCAATCAAAATTGCAGCCACTTTGTGGTCCAATTTTTTGTAGTCTATAAGTATTCGTTTCATGGTGGATAGGTTATTGATTTCCTATCCTAAACTATAAATTTTTGAAACCGGAGTGTCCAAAGAGTTGTAAACGACTACATTTAGTATATGTAGTTAGGATTCTTTGTAGTAAGTAAACGCTTCTTCAAATAAATTTACTGGAACCTTAATATCTGTTACCGCTTTTCCAATGTGTTGCAACAACACAAAATTAATGTCGCCATGCGAATTTTTCTTGTCGTACTTCAGCAGCTCCACTATGGCCTTAATGTCTTCAGCATTAAACTCTTCCTTGCCAAAATGTGTAACAAAGGTATCCTTGATTTCCTGAAGGGAAAGACCAGAAAGGCCCTGTAGTTTGTGGGACAGGAATGCCTCCAAGATCATCCCAATGGCTATGGCTTCGCCATGCAATAAACTTTTCTTGTTGGGATTTTCCAGGCAGTAAGACTCAATAGCGTGACCCAGGGTATGTCCAAAATTCAGGATTTTGCGAATTCCCAGTTCCGTTGGGTCTTCCATCACCACCTCATTTTTGATACCTATGGAAACTTGGATGACTTCCGCCGTGCCATAATCAGTTATTTCTCGAAGGCACTTCCAGTACGCTTCATCCTTGATCAAACCATGTTTTAGCATTTCAGCAAAACCACTGGTCCGTTGTCTTTGCTCCAAAGTTTCTAAAAAGGCAGGAATCACCAAAACCATTTCCGGTTGGTTGATGACGCCTATTTGATTCTTTAGAACTCCTAGGTCCACCCCGGTTTTACCACCTACCGAAGCGTCCACCATAGACAAAAGGGTGGTGGGGATATTGATGAAATTGATACCACGCTTAAAGGTCGAAGCCACAAATCCACCTAAATCTGTAAGCACACCTCCACCTAGATTGATCAAAAGGCTTTTGCGGTCGCCTCCTTTTTCGGACAACCACTTCCAAACCAACATACAGGTGTTGATATGTTTGTGCTCTTCCCCAGGTTGGATCTCAAAAATATGGTCCACTTCAAATTTGTCCTGAATGATTTTGTTGAACAGGGGCAGACAATGCTTTTTGGTGTTTGTGTCCACCAAAACAAAGATTTTGGAATAGTTGTTTTTTGCAATATGCTGTATTAGAGCAGCTTCCGCCAACTCCTCCAAATGTACTTCGTACGAATGGGATTTAATGGACTCCATAGTTCAAAATTGCACTGCTAAATAAAGACTATTTTTATAGATATGGTTCCAATGGGGCGACTTATATTTGAATCTTTAATAGATTCACAATAATGCATCCAAATTTTGAGAATACTGCAATTGCATTTCAGTTAAAGACCGACTCGGAACTGGAACGTGCCTACTTCCTTTTTAAACTTATAGCGAACGAACCTTTGGTGAAAATTGGAACTGCGGTGACCAACTTTGCACTTAAGGCCCATTTGCCCATTGAAGGCTTGATCAGGGCCACGGTATTTGATCATTTTTGTGGTGGTGTCAATGAAGAGGATTGTATTCCGATCATAGACAAAATGTATGACAGGGGAGTATGCTCCATTTTGGATTATTCCGTGGAAGGCAAGGAGGTGGAAGATCAATTTGATTTTGCCTTGCGGAAGACCTTGGAAGTATTGGATTTTGTCAAAGAAAAAGATGCGATTCCATTTGCGGTTTTTAAACCTACCGGGTTCGGAAAATTTGAATTGTACGAAAAGGTCAGTGCTGGGGTGGATTTGGACCGGCAGGAATCTGAAGCTTGGGAGCGGTTGGTCAACAGATATGACCAGGTTTGCAGAAAGGCTTATGAATTGGATGTAAGACTGCTCATTGATGCCGAGGAAAGTTGGATGCAACAGGCTGCGGACGACATCGCGTTGGATATGATGCGGAAATATAACCAAGAAAAAGCAGTGGTGTTCAATACCCTTCAAATGTACCGTTGGGACCGAATGGATTATCTGAAAGAACTAACACAAGTTGCCATAAAGGAAGGTTTTAAAGTGGGATTGAAAGTGGTTCGAGGTGCTTATATGGAAAAGGAAAATGATAGGGCGGAGGAGATGGGTTACAAAAGTCCCATTTGTGAATCCAAAAAAGCAACTGATAAAAACTTTGACCGGGCCGTTTCCTTTATCATGGACCATTTGGATACCGTAGCCATATTTGCCGGAACCCATAACGAGGCAAGTTGCCTCAACTTGCTACAACTAATGGAATCAAAAGGGCTTCAAAGGGATAATCCAAATGTTTGGTTTGGACAGTTGTACGGCATGAGCGATCATATATCCTTTAATCTTTCTGACTTTGGTTACAATGTGGCCAAATATGTTCCCTATGGTCCGGTCAAGGACGTAATGCCCTATCTCATTCGAAGAGCGGAGGAGAACACATCGGTTGCGGGACAGACTACAAGGGAATTGGTCTTACTACAAAAGGAAAAGGAACGAAGAAAATTGGATTTATAACCCCCCTTAATCCATACCAACAATGGTGAGTCCATCGGGGCAGTTCACGGCTTTAATTTCTTTGGTAGCGGTCTTTTGCCCATGCTGGATAATATAGGTCTTGCAGGGTTCTGATTTTGTATCACTTCTCCCAAAATCAATATCTCCGTTGGTCAAAAATTCTTTGATGAGCATGGTATCGCGATATTGTTCCTGAAGATTTTCATCAAACATCAATGGCTTGGAACGCATATCCTTGAGTACTCTACAATTTGGAAAATAACAGAATTCGATGCCATTTTCCCCGGACTTTTTCTTTAGAAAGAAAACGAGAAATACAATTCCAATGGATAGTCCAACCAAGTACCATCCCAAGCGTTTTAAAAATGCCATGCAGGTCTAAAAAATTAGAAAATTAATGTCGTTATAAGTGAGGCCAAACCAGTCGCCCACGGATTTATTGGTCAGGATGCCATGGTACATATAGAGGCCGTTCCGCAATCCTTTGTCAAATCTCAACGAGTGCTCCAAACCACCATCCTCACCAATTTTCAATAAATAGGGCGTAAAGATATTACTTATGGAAATACTGGAAGTCCGTGGATATCGTGAAGGAATGTTGGGCACCCCATAGTGAATCACATCAAACTTCTCAATGGTGGGTTTATCGTGGGTGGTTATTTCCGAAGTCTCAAAACAACCTCCCATATCTATACTCACGTCAATGATTACTGCGCCCTTTTTCATATGCTCCACCATGGTACTCGAAACCACAATAGGGGAGCGGTCTTTTCCGCGGGTGGCACCTATGGCCACATCGCACCGTTTTAAGGCCTTCAACAGATTTTTAGGTTGGATTGTTGAAGTGTAAACCGTCTGATTGAGATTGGTCTGGATGTTCCTCAACTTGGTAATGGAGTTATCAAAGATCTTGATATTGGCTCCCAGTCCCAATGCGGACCTTGCAGCAAACTCCCCAACGGTTCCCGCACCAATGATCACTACTTCCACGGGGGGTACTCCGCTGATATTCCCGAACATAAGTCCGTTTCCCTTATTGGTTGTGGCCATAAGTTCCGAAGCGATCAGAATTGAGGAGATTCCCGCTATTTCACTTAGTGAACGGACCGCAGGGTATTTTCCATCTTCATCCCTGATGTACTCAAAGGCTATGGCCGTTAATCTCTTTTTTGCCAGGGTTTCAAAATATTCCTTGGACTGCGTTTTGATTTGAAGGGCGCTAATGATGATGGTCTGCGGATTGATCAAGTCGATTTCGGATAGGGTGGGAGGTTCCACTTTTAGGATGATGGGGCAAGAGAAGACCTTTTTGGTATCCCGACTGATTTCTGCCCCGGCATTGGTATAGTCGGCATCCGAAAAATTGGCTCCATCCCCTGCACCAGATTCTATGAGTACCCTATGCCCATGGGCCGTAATGGCATTAACCGCATCAGGGGTAAGGCAAATCCGTTTTTCTTGATATTGGTTCTCTTTGGGAATGCCTATAAAAAGCTCCCCTTTTTGCTTCAATATCTCTAGAGTTTCTTCCTGGGGTAAAAGTTGTTGCTTACTAAAAGGTGAGGAAGGTTGGTCCATATAATGTAAATCTGAAAACGGCCCCTAGGGACCAGCCTAAAACAAATTTACATTTTTTTTGAAAGGGTGTGTTGGCGCTGCTCCAGTTTCTCACGTTCCTTTCTAAGTTCTTCTTTTTCCTTTAGGATGCGAAGTTCGGTATCCATGGAATCCAAATCGATACCATGTACGTGCTTGTCAAAAAGTTTTATCCTGATAAAATAAACTACAGGCACGATTACCATTGTCACGGCCATGACATACAGAACTTCATTTTCATCCACTTTATTGGAGTCTGAAGTAAAGGTAGTGTAGAGTTGAAAAGCAAACATGGAGATTGGAATCAAAATAGCATGGTACCACCAATTCTTACAGGTGACAAACCAGATAACAAGAAGTACAAGGGGCACCATTTTTATTAGGTAATACCACAGTGCGGTTCCGGCATCTTCAAATCCGTTGGCGGTCATTGTAAAGAAAAGTAAATCAATCTCTTGTTGCCCTATGGGAATGTACTTGTATGAATAAAAAATTAGAGGTGTAACCGCAATCATCAACACCAGCAATCCTTCAAAAAGCAACTTGGTTCTTATTCGCTTTCTTTCCTTCATGATATTAGCATAACTGCAAATACCAAAAATTATTGCATAAAAAAACCCTTCCGAAGAAGGGCTTTTTGAATTCTGTAAAATTAAAAGAACCTATCTAGGAGCCTTAACTCTACTTTTTTCAATACTTGTGGTCTGATCCTCTTCAACATCAATAACTGTGGTAGAAACCGCAGTCATAGCCAAAAAAGCAACAGCCATCAATCCAAAAAATAATCTTTTAGTGTTCATCGTAAAAGAGTTTTTGGTTAATAAATGAATTCATTTCAATAACAAATGTAGGAAAATTTACTTTCCTACAATGCATTTCATCGATAAAATTTGCATTTTATCCTAAAAAGGGAACTTTTTATCGACTTCGATACAGTTTATCGAAATGTTGAAATAAGGTAGGTGGAAATAATTTCAATCCAGACTATACTCGATTGAACGGGTGATTTCATCGATGAAGTGTAAGTAAATGTCTACTGCTTCGGTAGGTAAGAGAGAACTCACCTTTTCGGGCCATTCCATAAATAGCCATGTGCCAGTTCCCAGATAATCCTCCAAACCCAAGTCCAAGGCTTCAACTTCATTTTCTATGCGATAAAAATCAAAGTGGTACCCCAACAGCTGATCATTCTGATCATGGTATTCGTTCACGAGACCAAAAGTTGGACTGCTGGCTTCGTCCATTCCCCCCAACTGTTTTACCAAGGTCCTGATCAAAGTTGTTTTTCCTGCACCCATTTCCCCGTGGAAACAGAGCGCTTTGTTTGGCACCTCCTTCAATAGTTGATTGGCCACGTCGTTAATTTCGGCCAGCTGAAAAGTTCGTTTCAATTTCAATTATTTTGGTTCCAAAACTACAAAAGGAACAATCATCTCTTCCAAGGAAACCCCACCATGTTGATAAGTGTTCCTGTAATAACTCACGTAATGATTGTAGTTATTGGGGTAGGCAAAGAACATGTCGTTCTTTGCAAAAATAAAACAGCTGCTCAAATTAATATTGGGCAAATGGATGTTCTGAGGATTTTTGGTGGCCAATACTTCCTTATTATTATAGGTAAGACTCCGACCAGTTTTGTATCTAAGATTCAGGCTGGTTTCACGATCCCCAATTACCTTGGAAGGTTGCTTTACGTTTATGGTCCCATGATCTGTGGTAAGGATAAGTTTCATTCCCAAGGCCTGGGCGCTCTGTATAATTTCGAGCAGCGGCGAATTTTTAAACCAGCTCAAGGTCAGGGAACGGTACGCTTTGTCGTTGGCGGCCAATTCCTTGATCACTTCCATTTCTGTTTTGGAGTGTGAAAGCATATCCACAAAATTGTACACCACCACTGTCAGGTCATTGCTTTTTTGTGACTTGAAATTCTGCGCTAGATGCTTCCCTTGTTTTAGGTTACTGATTTTGTGGTATTCCCATTTCAGGTCAAGCCCCAATCGCTTTAACTGGGCTCCCAAAAATTCAGCTTCAAACAAGTTTTTCCCGCCTTCGTCGGTATCATTTTTCCACCAATCCGGATACCTCTTTTCCATATCCAAGGGCATCAAACCAGAGAATATGGCATTGCGGGCATATTGTGTAGCGGTTGGCAGTATGCTATAGTAGGAACTCTCTTGTTTTTTCTTATAGTGCATGGAGAGGGTTTCCTCAAAGGCCAACCATTGGTCATAGCGAAGGTTGTCAATTACCACTAATAGCGTCTTGTTGTCCTTTAGTTCCGGTTGGATATTTTTCCTGAACAGGGTGTGCGACATAATGGGGCCATCGCCATCCGCAAACCAGGACTGGTAATTTTTATCCACAAACTTGCTGAACTGGGAATTGGCTTCCACTTTCTGGGACTCAAGGATTTCCGACATTCCGGAATCTTCGATTTCTTCCAATTGCAATTCCCAATAGATCAATTTTTTATAGAGCTCTGCCCATTCTTCGCAACTGTTCACCATAGACAGGTCCATGGCAATCTTCCGGAATTCTTGTTGATAGTTGGCTGTGGTCTTCTCCGAAACCAAGCGGGAATTGTCCAGACTTTTCTTTAAGGAAAGTAGAATCTGGTTGGGGTTGACAGGTTTAATAAGGTAATCGGCAATCTTGGAGCCAATGGCCTCATCCATGATATATTCCTCTTCGCTTTTGGTAATCATCACCACAGGTACCGAGGCATCATGCTTTTTGATTTCATTTAAAGTTTCCAGACCGGAAATGCCCGGCATGTTCTCATCCAAGAAAACAATGTCAAAAAAAGAACTTCGGATTTCTTCCAGCGCATCTTGTCCGCTTTGGCTGGTCACCACCTTGTAGCCCTTGTTCTCAAGAAATAGTATGTGGGGTTTTAGCAGGTCAATTTCATCATCGACCCACAGAATTGTGATCTTGTTCATATAGTGGTTATCTTTGCGGGATTAAACACAAAGCCCTTGGCACAGACCAATAAGCTCAAAGTATTTAACGATCCAATTTACGGTTTTATTGGAACTCCCAATGAACTTATTTTTAAGCTGATCGCCCATCCCTATTTTCAACGGCTACGGAGAATTTCCCAAATGGGAATGTCCTATTTGGTATACCCTGGGGCCCACCATACCCGTTTTCACCATGCCTTGGGGAGTATGCACCTGATGACCAAGGCCATTCAGACCTTACGTTGGAAGAAAATCGATATTACTGAAGAAGAGGAGACCGGATTATTGTGCGCCATCTTGTTGCACGATATTGGCCACGGACCTTTTTCGCATGCTTTGGAAGGTTTTGTCGTTGAAGGATGGCACCATGAACGCATATCATTGGAATTCATGACGGCCCTGAACAAAGAGTTCGGCGGTCAACTGGACATTGCCATTTCCATATTTAAAGGAGATTACCCCAAACCTTTTTTGAATCAATTGGTGGCAAGTCAGTTGGATATGGATAGGTTGGACTATCTAAAACGGGATAGTTTTTACTCTGGGGTTACCGAAGGTAATATCAATTCTGAACGTTTGATTTCCATGTTGAACGTAGTGGACGGAAATTTGGTGGTGGAAGAAAAGGGGATATATGCCGTGGAAAAATTTTTAATGGCCCGAAGATTTATGTACTGGCAAGTATATCTCCACAAGACCAGTCTTTGTGCGGAACAAATGCTCATTAGAATCATGGATAGAACCAGGGAGCTGCAGCGGGCTGGTGAAAACTTATCTGGAAATCGGACGCTATTGTTTTTCTTGGAAGGTATCGAGGCAACATCCTTTTTGCCTGATACCTTGGATAGGTTTGCACAGTTGGACGATGTGGATATCATCGCTGGCGTGAAGACCTGGCAGCATCATGAAGACCCGGTACTTTCCAGGCTGTGCAATATGTTGCTCAACCGAAAATTGTTGAACGTCAAAATAAAAAACAAGCCTATTCCGTTGGAAAGGATTGAGGAGCGGTTGTCACAGACCCAAAAGGAATGGGGACTCACCTTGGAAGAGGCCTCCCATTTTGTTTTCATGGGGGAAATATCCAATAGGGCATATAGCGGTAACCATCAAGCCATTAGAATCCTGAAAAAGAACGGAAAGGTAACCGATGTTCTGAAAGAGTCCGACCAACTTAGTTTAAAGGCACTGTCCAAGACAGTTACAAAATTTTACGCCTGCTATCCCAAGGAAGTCGTTTAGCAAATTTTGTTACTTTTGCAGAAATGAAATTTACCGCTACCCAAATTGCCGGAATTTTAGAGGGAGAAGTTGAGGGCAATCCGCAAATTGCCGTTCATAAATTGTCCAAAATTGAAGAGGGGGAAAAAGGTTCCCTTACTTTTTTGGCCAATCCCAAGTATACCTCTTATATCTATTCCACCAAGGCCTCAATCACTATTGTAAACAAGGATTTTATCCCTGAACAGGATTTGTCCACCACTTTGATCAAGGTGGACGATGCCTATAAATCCTTTTCCAAACTTTTGGAATACTACAACCAGGTGAAAAATAACAAGGTAGGCATTGAAAGCCCCTCTTTTATTTCAGAGACCGTATCGTACGGGGAAGGGTTCTATTTGGGAGCATTTTCCTATTTGGGGGATAATGTCAAAATTGGAAAAAATGCCAAAATTTATCCCAATGTATATATTGGCGACAACGTGACCATGGGAGACAATGTATTGGTATTTGCTGGAGCCAAGATATACTCGGAATCCATAATAGGTAACAATTGTGTAATCCATAGTGGTGCCATCATAGGTGCTGATGGTTTTGGATTCACCCCAAATTCCAATGGGGAATACAGCAAAGTGCCCCAGACCGGAAACGTGGTTTTGGAAGACAATGTGGATGTTGGCGCAGGTACCACCATTGATCGTGCTACACTGGGATCTACCATTCTGCGCAAGGGTGTAAAACTGGACAATCAGATTCAGATTGCACACAATGTTGAAATCGGTGAGAACACTGCCATAGCCGCACAAACAGGTATCGCTGGATCTACCAAAATCGGAAAAAACTGCCTTATCGGGGGCCAAGTCGGTATTGTTGGCCATATCACCATTGGCGACCGGGTTAAGATTCAGGCCCAATCTGGTATAGGAAGAAATGTAAAGGACGATGAAGTATTACAGGGTTCGCCAGCTCTGAATTATGGCGATTACAATAAATCTTACGTACACTTTAAAAATTTGCCTAAACTGGTAAATCAAATTTCCAACTTAGAAAAAAGAATTGACGGTGAGCAAGACTAGCGTAAAGCAGCGCACTATTAAAGATAAAGTAACCCTACAAGGTGTTGGGTTGCATACCGGTGAGAACGTTTCCATGACTTTCGTTCCCGCCAGGGAAAACCATGGCTTTGCATTTAAAAGGGTAGACCTGGAAGGGGAGCCCATTATTGAGGCGGATGCCAATTATGTGGTAAACACCCAGCGTGGAACCAACTTGGAAAAGAACGGGGTCAAGATTCAAACCTCAGAGCACGTATTGGCTGCTTTGGTAGGACTCGATATTGACAACGTGCTCATTGAACTGGATTCCCCGGAGCCTCCCATTATGGATGGTTCGTCCAAATTTTTTGTGGAAGCCCTGGAAAAGGCAGGTATTGTAGAACAGGAACAAGACCGTGAAGAATACATCGTCAAAGATGTCATTTCTTATAAGGATGAGGCTACTGGCAGTGAAATCACGGTAATCCCTTCTGATCAATATCAAGTAACCACCATGGTGGATTTTGGGACCAAGGTGTTGGGTACACAAAACGCAACCCTGGAAAGAATAGGGGATTTCAAAAACGAAATTGCCGATGCCAGAACCTTTAGCTTCCTGCATGAATTGGAAATGCTTTTGGAGCATGGGCTGATCAAAGGGGGAGACCTGAACAATGCCATTGTATATGTGGATAAGGAAATTTCCGATCCCACCATGAAAAAATTGGAGAAGGCTTTTAAAAAGGAAAAGCTTTCCGTAAAACCCAATGGAATTTTGGACAATCTTACCTTACATTACCCCAATGAGGCGGCTCGTCACAAATTGTTGGATGTTGTAGGTGATTTGGCCTTGGCCGGAACCCGTATCCGCGGAAAGGTTATCGCCAATAAACCAGGGCATTTCGTAAATACCCAGTTTGCCAAAAAGTTATCCAAGATCATCAAGATTGAAAAAAGGAACAAGGTCCCAAGTTTTGATCTGAACCAACCGCCATTAATGGACGTTACCCAGATCATGAACATGCTTCCGCACAGACCCCCTTTTTTATTGGTGGATAAAATTCTGGAATTATCCGACACCCACGTGGTTGGTGTTAAGAATGTGACGATGAACGAGCCCTTCTTTGTTGGACATTTTCCGGGAGCACCAGTCATGCCAGGGGTATTACAAGTGGAAGCCATGGCGCAGACCGGGGGGATTTTGGTATTGAGTACGGTTCCCGACCCTGAAAATTACTTGACTTTCTTCATGAAGATGGACAATGTAAAGTTCAAACAACAGGTATCGCCAGGAGACACTTTGATTTTTAAATGTGATTTGATATCACCCATTAGACGGGGCATTTGCCATATGCAGGCCTATGCTTATGCCAACGGCAAACTGGCGTCAGAAGCGGAATTGATGGCCCAAATTGTGAAAACCAAAAACAACTAACGCACATGAATCAGCCGCTGGCCTACGTTCACCCAGGTGCAAAGATTGCCAAGAATGTGGTGATCGAACCCTTTACTACCATACATAATAATGTAACCATTGGAGAAGGTACATGGATTGGCTCCAATGTTACCATTATGGAAGGGGCAAGAATTGGAAAGAACTGCAACATCTTTCCGGGAGCCGTAATTTCGGCAACCCCACAAGACTTGAAGTACCAAGGAGAGGAGACTACCGTGCATATTGGAGATAATACTACCATTCGGGAATGTGCCACCATCAACAAGGGTACTTCCGACAGGATGAAAACCGTAATTGGCAACAACTGCCTGATCATGGCCTATTGTCACATTGCGCATGACTGTTTTATCGGGGACAATTGCATATTCAGTAACAATTCAACCTTGGCCGGGCATGTAACCATAGGTGCCAATGTGGTTCTGGCAGGTATGGTAGCGGTGCACCAGTTTGTTTCCATTGGCAATCACGCTTTTGTAACAGGAGGTTCCCTCGTAAGAAAAGATGTTCCTCCTTATGTCAAAGCGGCTCGTGAACCCTTGTCCTATGTGGGAATCAATTCCATTGGACTGCGAAGAAGGGGATTTGACTCGGAAAAAATCCGGGAAATCCAAAACGTATACCGTATCCTTTACCAAAAGAATTATAACAATACACAAGCAGCTTCCATCATAGAGGCCGAAATGGTGGCCACCCCGGAACGCGACGAGATACTTCAGTTTATTAGAGATTCCCAGCGCGGAATTATGAAAGGATATTTTAGTTCAAATTAGCATTTATGGCGAATACATCTGACATACGAAAAGGGTTGTGCATCAGGTACAACCATGATATTTATAAAATTGTGGAGTTTCTTCATGTGAAACCTGGAAAAGGACCTGCTTTTGTACGGACCAAATTAAAAAGCGTTACCACAGGTAAGGTAATCGACAATACTTTTTCCGCTGGGCATAAAATCGAAGATGTTAGGGTGGAAACACGCTCCTACCAATATTTGTATGCGGAAGGTGATACCTTTCATTTCATGAATACGGATGATTACAATCAGATTTCCCTCCAAAAAAGTTCGTTGGACTCACCGGACCTGTTAAAGGAAGGGGAAGTGGTAACCATTCTTTTCAATACAGAGGACAGCATGCCTTTATCCGTGGAAATGCCGGCCAGTGTAATTTTGGAAGTTACCCATACAGAGCCGGGAGTGAAAGGGAACACTGCAACCAACGCCACCAAACCTGCAACGGTGGAAACAGGTGCCCGAATAAATGTCCCGCTTTTTATCAATGAAGGGGACAAGATCAAAGTGGATACCGAAAAAGGGAATTATCAGGAAAGGGTTAAAGAATAATTCGGAATGAAGTTTCCAAGAACCCATACCCTAAAGGAGATATCGGAAATCATTGAAGCCAAATATGTGGGTGACGATGATTTTCCTGTTTTGGGCATGAACGAAATCCACGTAGTGGAAGAGGGGGATATTGTTTTTGTGGATCATCCCAAATACTATGATCAAGCCTTGAACTGTAGGGCAACCGTGGTGCTGATCAACAAAGAAGTGGAATGTCCAGAAGGCAAAGCGCTTTTAATTTCAGACAATCCATTTACTGACTTCAATAAGTTGACCCGGCATTTTTCTCCTTTTCAACAGGCCGACCGGGCCATTTCCGAATCTGCCGTAATAGGGAAAGGCACCATAATTCAGCCCAACGTGTTTATTGGGAACAACGTTCAAATTGGGGAAAACTGCCTAATTCATGCCAATGTGTCCATATATGATAATTGCATTATCGGAAATAATGTAACCATTCACAGTGGAACTGTTTTGGGTTCCGATGCGTTTTACTATAAGAAGCGGGAAGTGGGTTTTGAACGCTTGCTCTCCAGTGGTCGTGTAGTTATTGAAGATCATGTGGACATAGGGGCTTCCTGTTCCATTGACCGTGGGGTTACAGGAGATACCACTATTAAGGAATGGACCAAATTGGACAATCAAATCCAGATAGGGCATGACACTGTTATTGGAAGAAGATGCCAGATAGCCTCCCATACAGGTATTGCCGGATGTGTGGTACTAGAGGACGAGGTAGTGCTTTGGGGGCAGGTAGGTGTGATCAGCGCAATTACCATAGGCAAGGGTGCCGTGGTCTATGCCCAATCCGGTGTAGCAAAAAGTTTGGAAGGCGGGAAGACCTATTTTGGTAGCCCTGCAGAAGAGGCCCGCAGCAAAATGCGGGAAATTACAGCCTTGAAAAACCTTCCCACTTGGTTAAAGAACAATTCCCGAAATAGCTAATAAAATACTTTAACTTTTAGAGCCAATGGCATACTTTTGTCGAGGCTAACAAATTCTAAATATGAGCGTCTTAGTAAACAAAGATTCAAAAATAATTGTTCAGGGTTTCACTGGAAGTGAAGGAACATTCCACGCAGGTCAAATGATTGAGTATGGCACCAATGTGGTGGGAGGGGTCACTCCAGGTAAAGGTGGTCAGGAACATCTTGGTAAACCTGTTTTTAATACGGTGGAAGATGCCGTAAAAAATGTGGGAGCGGATACTTCCATCATTTTTGTACCTCCTGCGTTTGCCGCAGATGCCATCATGGAAGCTGCCAGCGCTGGTATCAAAGTAATCATAACTATTACTGAGGGAATCCCTGTGGCGGACATGGTGAAGGCCAATGACTATATCAAAGACTTGGATTGTACCTTGGTGGGCCCCAATTGCCCCGGGGTTATTACCCCGGAAGAAGCCAAGGTTGGGATCATGCCCGGTTTTGTATTCAAAAAAGGAAACATAGGAATTGTTTCCAAGTCTGGAACCCTTACCTATGAAGCGGCCGATCAGGTAGTGCGTCAAGGATTGGGAATTACCACTGCTATCGGAATTGGGGGAGACCCCATTATCGGAACCACAACCAAAGAGGCGGTGGAACTATTGATCAACGACCCAGAAACCGAATGTGTGGTTATGATCGGGGAAATAGGTGGTCAATTGGAAGCGGACGCTGCCAAATGGTATAAAGAAAGCGGAAGTAATAAGCCCATTGTTGGTTTTATAGCTGGGGAAACTGCCCCTGCTGGTAGGACCATGGGTCATGCGGGAGCTATCGTAGGTGGAAGCGATGATACCGCCCAGGCCAAGAAAAGAATTATGCGCGATTGTGGAATCCACGTTGTGGATTCACCTGCCGAAATTGGCGTTAAGGTCAAAGAGGTAGTTGGATAAACCAATCGTTAAAACTATTGTAAATCCCGTTTTGTGCGGGATTTTTTTTCGCTAAAACCTAAAACAAAAAACTATATTTGAATATCAACCATTCAAACAAATTTGGAACATTATGAAACTTTTGGAAGGCAAAAATGTAATCATTACCGGGGCTAGTAGGGGAATTGGCAAAGGTATTGCCCAGGTATTTGGAAAAGCAGGTGCCAATGTGGCTTTTACTTATAGTTCAAGTGAAGCTCCCGCTTTGGAATTGGAGCAGGAATTGTCGGCAATGGGCGTTAAGGCCAAGGCCTATAAGAGCAATGCTGGAAGTTTTGCCGAATCCGAGGAATTGGTGGCCAAGGTCTTGGAGGATTTTGGGGGAATTGATGTGTTGATCAACAATGCGGGAATCACCAAGGACAATCTCCTTATGAGAATGGGAGAAGAGGATTTTGACACGGTAATCGAAATCAACCTGAAATCTGTTTTCAACATGACCAAAGCGGTCCAGCGTACCATGCTCAAGCAACGTAAAGGTTCCATAATCAATATGAGTAGCGTGGTTGGAGTAAAAGGAAATGCTGGTCAGACCAATTATGCAGCCTCCAAGGCCGGAATGATTGGGTTTACAAAATCCGTAGCCCTGGAACTGGGCTCTAGGAGTATTCGATGCAATGCCATTGCCCCAGGTTTTATTGAAACCGAAATGACGGACAAATTGGATGAAAAGACGGTTCAGGGATGGAGGGATGCCATACCTTTAAAAAGAGGTGGCAGCCCCGAGGACGTGGCCAATGCCTGTTTGTTTTTGGCATCGGATATGTCTGCCTATATAACCGGCCAGGTGCTTAATGTGGACGGCGGGATGCTAACTTAAAATGAATGGAAATACGAACGGTACTCCTTATCATCTTGGCGGCCTTGGCTGCAATTGCCATCGTATTTTTTCAATATTTCCATAAGAATAGACGAAAGGGATCTCAAAAGGTCATCATGGCTTTGCTGAGATTTATTGCATTGTTTTGTGCCCTGCTGTTATTGATCAATCCTAAGTTTGTTAGCCAGGACTACTACATCGAAAAAACGCAACTAGCGGTGCTCGTGGACGAATCCGAATCCATGGTCGAATCAGTGGATGTTGTTGAGGGACTTTTGGACAGGATTACCCAGGACCCCAATCTCAATAATAGGTTTGATATAACCACCTATGGTTTTGGTCGCAATCTTGAGCCCCTGGATACTATTCATTTCAATAAAAAAAACACAGATATTTCTAGGGCATTGATGCAGACTGAGGAGGTTTTGGGTAAAGCTCCCAAATCCGTACTCCTTTTATCCGATGGTAATCAGACTTTAGGGAGGGAATACGAATTTTTGCGTTTGGGTGACCAAACTTCAGCGCACCCGATTGTGATCGGGGATACCACCCAATACGATGATTTGGCGGTTGGTTTGGTAAACACCAATACCTATGCTTTTTTAAAGAATAAATTTCCTGTGGAGGCCCAGTTCAATTATAAAGGTACAAATCGCGTATCCAAGAACGTTTCCATTGTACTGGACGGCAAAACTGTTTTTCGCGAACGCTTAAATTTTGATTCCCAAAACAACAGCAGGTCCGTTGAAACCTTGATAGAAGCTACCGAGGTTGGGGTTAAGTCCCTTGTAGTCAGGATAGAGCCATTGGAAAACGAACGCAATGCCTTGAACAATACCCAAGAAAGTGCTATTGAGGTCATTGATGAAAAAACAAAAATTGCCATCGTATCGGACTTTCTTCATCCTGACATAGGAGCGCTTAAAAAATCGATTGAGTCCAATGAACAACGGGAGGTGATTCTGAAAAAACCCACAGATTCCCCTGAGAGCTTTCAAGATTTGGATTTGTTGATACTGTATCAGCCCAATCGAAGGTTCAAGAATGTATATGGGCATATCTCAAAATCCAGAGTAAATATTTTTACCATAACCGGAACCAAAACAGACTGGCGCTATCTGAACCAAGTGCAGAACAGTTTTTTTAAAGAACCATTAAACCAGACCGAGGAACTGATTCCAATATTGAACAGTGGTTTTGACAAGTTTGGTTTGGGCGATTTGGATTTTCAAGGGTTTCCACCCTTAACTGGACATTTGGGATCCATTGAGTTTGGTATGGACGAAGAATCTTTGTTGTTTCAACAAATTAGGGGAGCCACCTTGGATACGCCCTTGTTTTCAGTTCTTACCAGTGGGGAGCGAAAGGAAGCTGTTCTTTTTGGGGAACATATTTGGAAATGGCGGGCGCAGAGTTATAAGGATAATCAACACTTCACCGATTTTGATGCTTTTGTAGGGAAATTAATGATCTTCCTGTCCAGCAACAATAGACGCAGCAGATTGGAATTGGATTACCAGGTTTTGTTCAAAAATCCGGGATCCGCAAAGATTAGAGCATCCTTTTATGATGCCAGCTATAGTTTTGATCCCAATGCCAATTTGGTCATTTCATTGAAAGGTGGGGATAATGGGTTTTCTAGGGAAGCCCCTATGCTGTTGAAGGGCTCCTATTATGAAACGGACCTTGGCGATCTTAATGCCGGGAGTTACACTTTTACTGTAACGGAAAGAAATGGGAATTTCAAAAAATCAGGGAGTTTCAAAATATTGGATTTCAATCCAGAGCAACAAGTGTTGCCATCTGCTTATAGCAAACTAGCAAGGCTGGCAGAGAACCACGGAGGAGCCCTGTACTATCCTACCGAAATTGATTCCTTGATAGCCAAGCTTTCAAGTTCCAACCAGTTTGCACCCATCCAAAAAAGCAGGCAAAATATTGTATCTTTAATAGATTTTAGAATACTATTGGGAATAATTGCCCTGGCGCTTTCGCTGGAGTGGTTTATAAGAAAATACAACGGATTAATCTAAACGAGAATAAGCATGGAACGATTACCAAAAATTGCTTTACCGGCCATTGCGGCCATCATTTTTGTAATTATCTTAATTTCTAAATCTGCAGTGAACATAAGTGCTGGTGAAGCTGGCGTACTTTGGAAGCGTTTTGGTGGGGGCGTGGTTACGGATAAACCGCCCTTAGGGGAAGGATTCCATTTGGTGGCACCATGGAACAAAGTTTATGTGTACGAAGTGAGAAGACAGGAGATTTTTGAAAAAATGAAAGTGTTGTCCTCCAACGGATTGGATATTCAATTGGATGCGTCCGCTTGGTACCAACCCAACTATAATGATCTGGGTAAGTTGCACCAAGAAATCGGTGAGAACTATTTGCAGCGTATTATTCTTCCTACTATACGATCAGCGGCACGAAGTGTGGTTGGGAGATATACCCCTGAACAATTGTATTCCAGTAAACGGGATGCCATCCAGCAGGAGATTTTTGAGGAGACCCAAAAAATAGTTGGAAACCAGTATATCGTTTTGGACGAGGTTTTGGTTAGGGACGTTACCTTACCACCAACCATTAAAGAAGCCATTGAACGTAAACTGAAACAGGAACAAGAATCCCTTGAATATGAATTTAGGCTCGTAACCGCCCAAAAAGAAGCGGAGCGCCAACGTATTGAAGCCCAAGGTAAAGCCGATGCCAATAAAATTTTGAGCGCCTCATTGACAGACAAGATACTGCAGGACAAAGGAATTGAGGCAACCCTAAAACTGTCCCAATCCCCAAATTCCAAAGTAGTGGTGGTTGGTTCCAGTGGCGATGGTCTACCCTTAATTTTAGGAAATAACTAAATCTGCCTTTTTTGATAAAAAAATATATACTACTTTTGAATCCGTAATGAGAAATAGAAACACACATCATCATTTTTATACTTGCCCTCAAGCGAGATAGAAATGTATTGTTGTTTTTAAAATATATTCTAACCCGTTTGAGAAATCAAACGGGTTTTGTTTTTAAGTCCGTTTGGTTCCAAACAAAATATGAGCAAAATGACCAAAATTAAAATTGCAGTACAAAAGAGTGGCCGTTTAAACGAGGATTCGCTTAGGATTTTAAAGGACTGCGGAATTTCCATAGATAATGGCAAGGACCAACTAAAGGCCACGGCCCGTAATTTTCCTTTGGAGGTATTTTATCTCAGGAATGGTGACATTCCCCAATACCTAAGGGATGGGGTGGTGGATATTGCCATCATTGGAGAAAACGTGCTTATTGAAAAAGGAAAGGATATTTCCATTGTTGAAAAACTTGGTTTTTCAAAGTGCAGGGTGTCCTTAGCAGTACCAAAACGCATGGAATACAACAGTGTCCAAGACCTTCAAGGTAAACGGATAGCCACCTCCTATCCCAACACAGTCAAGGATTATTTGGCATCCAAGGGCATACAGTCCGACCTTCACATTATTAATGGGTCAGTTGAGATAGCTCCCAATATTGGTTTGGCCGATGGGATATGCGATATTGTGTCCAGTGGGAGTACCTTGTTCAAAAACAACCTGAAAGAAGTAGAGGTCATTTTGAAAAGTGAGGCGGTACTGGCAGTTTCCCCACAAATTTCGGAGGCTTGCAAGGCCATCTTGGCCAAACTGCAATTCAGGATTCAATCTGTGCTGCAGGCCCGTCAGAACAAATATGTATTGTTGAATGCGCCAAACGACAAGTTGGAGGAGATTGTGGACATCTTACCTGGAATGCGAAGTCCCACGGTTCTTCCCTTGGCAGAAGAAGGTTGGAGTTCGGTACATACTGTCATCAACAGGGATACTTTTTGGGAAGTTATTGATGAATTGAAGTCGGCCGGGGCTGAGGGAATTTTGGTTTGTCCAATTGAAAAAATGGTGGTGTAATGCAACGTATTGAATTTCCTAATCGGAATATTTGGAAGGACATTCTAAAACGTCCAACCCAGACCGTTGCAGACATTGAAGACACTGTCAACACCATCTTCAATGAAATTAGGGTAGGTGGGGATGCAACGATACGTTCCTATACCCAAAAATTTGATCAAGTATCCCTGGACACCTTTGTTGTGGGCAACGATGAAATCCAAGAAGCAATAACACAGGTACCGGAATCCTTAAAATCGGCAATTAGACTGGCCAAGGAGAATGTGGAAAAATTTCATGGTGCGCAACACACGGCCCGGGTGAATGTGGAGACCATGCCCGGTGTACAATGTTGGCAGGAAAAAAGACCCATTCAAAAAGTGGGACTTTATATTCCTGGAGGCACAGCTCCATTATTTTCTACAATTCTTATGCTGGCTGTTCCTGCCAAAATAGCTGGTTGCAGGGATATTGTGCTTTGCACCCCTCCCAATAGCGAAGGGAAGGTTGCTCCAGCCATCCTATACGCTGCCCAATTATGTGGGGTCACACAAATATTTAAGGTGGGTGGCATTCAGGCCATTGCAGGAATGACCTTTGGTACGGAATCCATTCCCCAAGTGTACAAGATATTTGGGCCCGGCAACCAATTTGTAACTGTTGCAAAGCAGTTGGCAACCAAATTTGGGGTGGCCATTGATATGCCTGCGGGCCCAAGTGAGTTATTGGTAGTGGCAGATGATTCGGCCAACCCGGCTTTTGTGGCTTCCGATTTACTGAGCCAAGCGGAACACGGTGTGGATAGCCAAGTGATTTTGGTGTCCAGATCCAAACAACTGTTGGACCAGGTAGGCGCTGAGATCAATGATCAGCTAAATGAGCTTCCTCGAAAGGAAATTGCGGAAAAATCCATCGCCAATAGCAAGCTAATTTTGATGGAGAATGAGAATGAAGCCTTGGGTTTGATCAATGAATATGGACCGGAACATTTTATTGTCTGTACGGAAAATGAAGAGTTCTATGTGGACAATATCCAAAACGCAGGTTCTGTGTTTATTGGGAATTATACGCCTGAAAGTGCTGGCGATTATGCGTCCGGCACCAATCATACCCTGCCTACCAATGGCTATGCCAAGCAATATAGCGGTGTGAATCTGGACAGTTTTATGAAGAGCATGACTTTTCAAAAAATTTCTCAACAGGGCATGGAGAACATTGGTAAGGCTATTGAATTGATGGCGGAAGCAGAAGGCTTACAGGCCCATAAAAATGCAGTGACCCTGCGGTTAAAAAGTTTATAATGAGTGCAGTATTCAATATAGAGAACTTGGTCAGGGCATCTGTAAAAGACCTAAAACCCTATTCTTCCGCAAGGGATGAATACGTTTCCGATGGTACCAAAATGGTGTTCTTGGACGCTAATGAAAATCCGTTTGAAAATGGGGTGAACAGATATCCCGACCCACAACAACGGAGCTTAAAATCTGAATTGGCGAAACAAAGGGGGGTTGCTGAAGCCAACATCCTTTTGGGAAATGGGAGTGATGAAGTTTTGGACCTGATTTTTAGGGCTTTTTGCGAACCCAACCAGGACAATATCATAAGCTTACCTCCAACCTATGGGATGTACAAGGTATTGTCAGGCATCAATGCAGTTGAAAATAGGGAGGTTTTATTGACTCCTGATTTTGAACCAGATGTGACCGGGATTTTAAATGCTGCGGATGAAAACAGTAAGCTTTTATTTCTTTGTAGTCCAAACAATCCAACGGGTAATGCATTCAGCGAGGTCAGAATCACCCAAATCTTGGAGCAATTCAGTGGAATTGTGGTCATTGATGAAGCCTACATTGATTTTTCAGGAAAGGAGGGTTGGCTGTCAAAACTGTCCGTTTATCCTAATCTTATTGTGACCCAAACACTGTCCAAAGCCTATGGGATGGCCGGGATTCGCTTGGGAATTTGTTACGCTTCCCAAGAAATTATCGCAGTCCTCAATAAGATAAAACCACCTTATAATGTCAATCAATTGACACAACAAAAAGCTTTGGAACGGGTGGTTCGCAAGGGATTGGTGAAGGAAGAAGTAAACCAAATTTTAAAAGAGCGAGAGTCCTTGATTGCCGCCTTGGAGGAATTGGAGTATGTTGAACAAATCCATAAATCCGATGCCAATTTTGTTCTGGTCAAAGTGGATGATGCGGATAAAAGGTATGACCAACTGCTTGGAGCACAAGTTGTGGTTCGGAATAGAAGTACCCAACCTTTGTGTAACAATACGCTTCGGTTTACTGTGGGCACACCAGAAGAAAACAAAACATTGATAACGATCTTAAAACAAATTCGGTAATGGGAAAAAAAGTACTTTTTATAGATCGGGACGGAACCATCATCAAAGAAACTGTGGATGAGCAGATTGATGCGTTTGATAAAATGATTTTTTATCCTAAGGCATTTACCTATCTGGGGAAAATTGCCAGGGAACTGGATTTTGAATTGGTCATGATCACCAATCAGGATGGATTGGGTACCGACATTTTTCCAGAAGACACCTTTTGGCCAGTGCACAATTTTATCTTGAAATCCTTTGAAAATGAAGGAGTTGTTTTTGACAAGGTCTTTATCGACAGAACTTTTCCGAAGGATAACGCGAATACGAGAAAGCCCGGTACAGGACTCCTGACCGAGTACTTTTCTGAATCCTATGATTTGCAAAACTCCTTTGTAATAGGTGATAGACTAACCGATGTTGAACTGGCCAAGAATCTGGGTGCCAAAGGAATATTCATCAATGATGGGACCCATTTGGGCACCTCCGAAATCACGGTAAAAAGAGAAGAATTGGATGGGTTCATCGCGCTGGAAAGTAACGATTGGGAGCAGATTTATGAGTTTCTGAAATTACAAAGCCGGGTGGCGACGATTTCGAGAAAAACCAATGAAACCGATATCCAGATTAAGCTCAACCTCGATGGCACTGGTAAAAGCAACATCGATACCGGTTTGGCTTTTTTCGACCATATGTTGGACCAGTTGGCACGTCATGGCCAAATGGATTTGGATATTAAGGTAGCTGGTGACCTTCATGTGGATGAACACCATACCATAGAGGATACCGGAATAGCTCTGGGGGAAGTGTTCCAAAAGGCACTTGGTGATAAATTGGGCATTGAGCGATATGGATTCTGCTTGCCCATGGACGATTGTCTGGCGCAGGTGGCACTTGATTTTGGAGGAAGGAACTGGTTGGTGTGGGAGGCTGATTTTAAAAGGGAAAAAGTGGGCGACATGCCCACTGAAATGTTCCATCACTTCTTTAAGTCGTTTACGGATGGGGCCAAGGCCAATCTCAATGTAAAAGCGGAAGGGGTAAATGAACACCATAAAATAGAAGCCATATTCAAGGCGTTTGCGAAGGCCATTAAAATGGCCGTTAAAAGGTATGTGGACAAAATGGTATTGCCCTCTACAAAGGGAATGTTATAGTTGATAGAAACGGATTTTGTTTTCAAAGACTTAAAAAAGTAAAGGACCCAATGAAAATAGTCATATTGGATTACGGTGCTGGAAATATCCAAAGTATAAAATTCGCAATTCAGCGGTTGGGGTACAAGGCGGTGTTAACCGATGATATTGAGGAAATATTGGCCGCGGACAAGGTGATTTTCCCGGGTGTTGGCGAGGCCAGTTCCGCCATGGAAAAACTACGCTCCAGCGGATTGGACACGATAATTCCCCAATTGGAACAGCCGGTATTGGGCATATGTTTGGGAATGCAACTTATGTGCAACGGATCTACCGAAGGAAACACCAAGGGGCTTGGGATATTTGATTTGGATGTGGTAAGATTTCCAGAAACCGTAAAAGTACCCCAAATAGGTTGGAACCAAATAGAACAGCTCAAGACCATATTGTTCAAGGAAGTGCCTGAGAAATCGCATATTTATCTGGTTCACAGCTACTATGCCCCCTTGTCCTCGGACACTGCAGCTTCCTGTGAATATGCTTTTCCATATAGTGCTGCCTTGCAAAAGGATAACTTTTATGGTGTGCAGTTTCACCCAGAAAAAAGCAGTGACGTAGGGAGTAAAATCCTTAAAAACTTTTTGGAACTGGGCTGATATGGAATATTCAATTTCATCAGATAAAAACAAATTGGATTTTGATGCGATCCACTCGGCCATCAAAGCGTCTTATTGGGGTGCCTATAGATCAAGGGAACTAACGCGGACCACCATAGAAAATTCGGTTTGCTTTGGAATTTATTCAGAGTTGCATGGCCAGGTTGGTTTTGCTAGGTTGATCACGGATAAAGTGGTGTTTGCCTATATCATGGATGTGATCATATTTGAACCTTTTCAAGGCCAGGGGCTTGGAAAAAAGCTTGTGCGACACATTTTGGAACTTCCAGAAGTGAAACAGGTGCAGACCGTAGCGCTAAAGACCAGGGATGCCCATGGATTGTACGAAGCCTTTGGGTTTCAAAAAGTGGGCAATTCAGAAATGTGGATGGCCATGGACCATGCAAAATACGATAGTAAATGAGGATCATACCCGCAATAGATATTATAGACGGCAAATGTGTACGACTCTCCAAAGGGGATTACAACACCAAAAAGGTGTACAACGAAAATCCCTTGGAAGTGGCAAAAGCATTCGAGGACCACGGAATCCATTATTTACATTTGGTGGATTTGGATGGCGCAAAGTCGAAACACATTGTCAACCATAAAATATTGGAAAGTATAGCGTCCAAAACAAGCTTAAAAATAGACTTTGGAGGGGGATTAAAATCGGATGAGGACCTTCATATCGCTTTTGAATCAGGGGCCAATCAAATTACTGGGGGAAGCATCGCAGTAAAGGACAGGCAGCTTTTTACATCATGGGTGGAGCAGTATGGGGCTGATAAAATAATCTTGGGAGCAGATGCCCAAAACGAAAAGATTGCGGTTTCTGGATGGCAAGAGGAATCAGACCTATCGCTTATTCCTTTTATCAAAGGGTACCAAAAAAAAGGAATCAAATATATTATATGCACGGATATTGGAAAGGACGGTATGTTGGAAGGACCAGCCTTTGATCTATATAAAATGATATTGAACCAGACCAAAGTTGTGGAGACCAAGATCAGCGGCAGTGGAGTGGAAGACTTGGAAGTGATCGGGATACATTTGGTGGCCAGTGGTGGAATTTCCCATTTTGATGAACTACCTAAATTGGACCAATTGGGCTGTGAAGGGACAATCATTGGCAAAGCCATATATGAAAACAGGATAAGCTTAAAACAGTTGGAAAACTATATTTTGGAAAATGGCACAAGTTGAATTGTTACATAAGGAATTCATGGAGAATGCGTTGTTCCGCATGGATGAAAGTCTTCGGATGATCAAAATTTGCCTGGACAAACTCCCCGGGAAAGCCATTTGGAAAAAACCCAATGAATCCTCCAATAGCATCGGAAACCTTATTGTGCATCTTTGTGGCAATATTACCCAATATGCCATTGCCTCCCTTGCCCATCTGGAGGATAAGAGAAATCGGGACTTGGAATTTGAAATGACAGCGGGATATTCAAAAGCGGAATTGTTTCAAATGCTGGAGGAAACAGTGGTTAGGGCCAAAGCGGTGATCAAGGAATCCACGCTGGAAGAGTTATTGGAAAAACGTTCCGTCCAGGGATTTGAATTTTCTGGGATAGGCAACATCATTCATGTTGTGGAGCATTTTTCATACCATACCGGACAGATTGCGTTTTGGACCAAAATGCTCAATGATACCGGTTTGGGTTTTTATGATGGGGTTGATTTGAATGCGAAAAACAAAGGATAAAAGGTGAAGGTTAGAAGTTAGAAGTTAGAGGTTAGAAGTTAGGGGTATAGTTAATGAAGAAGATGATATGCAAGATTTAAAACTTAGAACCAAAATGTTTGCTATAAACTGCTGGAAATTATGCGTGAAGTTTCCTAAGTCCAGGGAATTTTCAAATTATGTCAATCAGTTGTTAAGAAGTTCTAGTTCCGTTGGTGCCAATTATAGGGCTTCCCAAAGAGCTAAGTCGACGGCGGATTTTATTAATAAGCTAAAAATTGTTGAAGAAGAGATAGATGAATCGGCATATTGGCTTGAATTGTTTCAAGAGATTTCAGATTCTTATCAAGATCAAATTAAAGCCATGCACGATGAAGCTTTACAAATACTGGCCATTATAGTGGCTTCAATAAACACAGCAAGAAGGAATCGAATTAAAGCATGAGCAAACCAAATATAAGCACTTATTACTTCGTACTTTTTACCTCGCACCAAATGGCAGTCCTATGTTAACAAAAAGAATTATACCTTGTTTGGATATCAAAAACGGGCGCACCGTTAAGGGAATCAATTTTATAGACCTTCGAGATGCCGGTGATCCCGTGGAATTGGCTGGAATATACGCCAAAGAAGGAGCTGACGAACTTGTGTTCCTGGATATCTCCGCAACAGAGGAAAAAAGAAAGACCTTGGCAGAACTTGTTTATCACGTGGCTGAAAAGGTGAATATCCCTTTTACTGTGGGCGGGGGCATTTCTTCCGTGGAAGACGTGGATATGCTCCTTAAAAATGGAGCTGATAAGGTCTCCATCAATTCCTCTGCCGTAAAGCGACCGGAACTCATCAATGAACTCGTGGCAAAATTTGGTTCCCAATGCATTGTTGTGGCCATAGATGCCAAGCAGATTGATGGAAGTTGGAAGGTGCATTTGGTTGGGGGCAAGGTTCCCACGGAGATTGATTTATTTGAATGGGCCAAAGAAGTGGAGAAAAGGGGCGCGGGGGAAATTCTCTTCACCTCCATGGACCATGATGGTACCAAAAATGGATTTGCCAATGAGGCCCTTGCCAAATTATCAACCTTGGTGAATATTCCAATTATCGCTTCGGGAGGTGCTGGTACCATTTCCCATTTTACAGATACCTTTACGGCAGGTAAGGCCGATGCAGCTCTTGCAGCCAGTATTTTTCATTTTAAGGAAATAGGAATTCAAGAGTTAAAAAAAGCGCTTAAAATTGAAGGCATACCGGTCCGGTTATAACCCTAATAATGACTACAAATGGAAGTAGATTTCGATAAATACCCAGATGGACTCGTTCCTGCCATAGTTCAGGATGCACGCACCAAAAATGTGCTCATGCTTGGCTATATGGATAAAGAGGCAGTAACGAAAACCACAACTACCAAAAAAGTCACCTTCTACAGCAGGTCAAAGGAACGGCTTTGGACCAAGGGGGAAGAAAGTGGTAATTTTTTGGAACTGGTAAGCATAAAATCAGATTGTGATCGGGATGCACTCCTGGTTAAGGCGAATCCCATCGGTCCCACCTGCCATACGGGAACAGATACTTGTTGGGGTGAGGAAAACGCACAGGAATTTGGTTTTTTGTCCGAATTGGAGGAAGTCATAAGGTCCCGGAAAAACAATGTTGAAAATCCCGATAGCTATGTGGCCTCCTTGTTCCGCAAGGGAATCAACAAAATTGCCCAAAAAGTAGGCGAGGAAGCTGTAGAAACTGTCATTGAGGCCAAGGACAATGATGAGGAACTGTTCCTGAATGAAAGCGCGGACCTGCTATTCCACTATTTGATTTTGTTACAAGCTAAGGGATTTACGTTGGAAGATATTGTAAAAACCCTTCAAAAAAGGCATAAATAGGGGGTTGGTCGCTTGCGTTAAGGTTTCTCTAAACCTATAGCCATTACGAGGAAATACCGTATTTTTATGTAATGGCTATGAACACAAGAAAGGGATTTCGTTTTACTACCTACGAAGCGCCCCATCAAACTCCATTTGAAAAACTTTTTGAGATTTTTCAGGAACTCGTTACCCATACTTCTGGTGACGTGGAGGAGGCTTTGGATTGGCTTCGTGAATTGGACAAGGAATATGAACTTACCGATGAGGACTACACCATTGATGACTTCATTGAAGATTTAAAGGCCAAGGGATTTATCCGGGAAGAATTTGAACCTGATGGGGAGAATGGGGAAGGCGAGGAAGGGGAAGGCCCAGGCCAAGGGAGTTTGTCCATCACCGCCAAATTGGAGCGCATGCTCAGGCAACGGGCACTTGACCAGATTTTTGGGAAACTAAAACGCAGCGGAGCCGGAAATCACAAAACCGGAAAATCGGGCAGGGGAGATGAGCATACGGGTGAGTTTAGGGAATATCGCTTTGGTGATGCCCTGGAACACATTTCCATGACCGAGAGCCTTAAAAATGCGCAGATCAATCATGGCTTGGGCAGTTTTACCCTCAATGAGGAGGATTTGGTGGTGGAAGACACCCAATACAAGGCCCAGATGAGTACCGTGCTGATGATCGACATCAGCCACAGTATGATCTTATACGGCGAAGACCGTATTACCCCGGCCAAAAAAGTGGCCATGGCCCTAGCTGAACTTATTACCACCCGTTATCCGAAGGACACGCTGGATATTCTGGTGTTCGGGAACGATGCGTGGCCCATTGCCATAAAGGAATTACCCTATCTAAAAGTAGGACCCTACCATACCAATACGGTAGCTGGACTCCAGTTGGCCATGGATATGCTTCGTAGAAAGCGGAATACCAACAAGCAGATTTTTATGATCACAGATGGTAAACCTTCCTGCCTTAGATTGCCCAATGGGGACTATTACAAAAACAGTGTGGGACTTGACGATTATATCGTGGAGAAATGCTACAATATGGCACAACAAGCCAGAAAACTGCATATTCCTATTACAACCTTTATGATTGCCGAAGACCCTTATTTGATGCAATTTGTAAGGGAGTTTACCAAAGCAAACAAGGGGAAGGCTTTTTATACCGGCCTAAAAGGTTTGGGAGAAATGATTTTCGAGGATTACGAACAAAATAGAAGAAGAAGAATAAAGGGATAATTACAGATGAAGTCAAAATTGGACCAAAATAAAATAAAGACACTTGGACAGTTAAAGGCCGCGGGCTATGTGCACAAGAGTATTAAAGATGAGCTTCGTGAAAATCTAATGGCCAAAATGTCCCGTGGGGAAAATGCATTCCATGGCGTATGGGGTTATGAAAATTCGGTGATACCAGAATTGGAACGGGCTATTTTGTCCAGACATAATATCAATTTACTGGGATTGCGCGGACAGGCCAAAACGAGGCTTGCCCGTTTGATGGTACAATTGCTTGATGAATGGATACCTGTGGTGGATGGTTCTGAAATAAATGACGATCCATTGGCGCCAATTTCCAGATACGCTATTGAGCTGATCAAGGAAAAAGGGGATGACACACCAGTTGCTTGGATGCACCGGGATGAACGGTTTTATGAAAAACTGGCTACTCCAGATGTAACTGTAGCAGATTTAATTGGCGACATAGACCCTATAAAGGCAGCCAATCTGCGACTGTCCTATGCGGATGACCGGGTAATCCACTTCGGGATGATTCCGAGGGCCAACCGAAGTATTTTTGTGATCAATGAATTGCCCGATTTGCAGGCACGTATCCAAGTAGCGCTTTTCAATATTCTTCAGGAAGGTGATATCCAGATTCGCGGCTTCAAACTCAGGCTCTCGTTAGATCTTCAATTTGTCTTCACGGCCAATCCAGAAGATTACACCAATCGCGGAAGCATAGTAACCCCTTTAAAGGATAGAATAGGCTCTCAAATATTGACCCATTATCCGGAAAACTTGGAAGTGGCCAAAAAAATTACGGGTCAAGAAGCCCAGTTGGACGAACGTCAAAAACAATTGGTCCATGTTCCTGAATTGGCCTTGGACGTCCTGGAACAAATTAGCTTTGAAGCCAGAAAAAGCGAGTATGTGGATGCCAAAAGCGGTGTAAGTGCCCGGATGAGCATAACAGCTTTTGAAAACTTATTGAGTACTGCCGAACGCAGATTGATTCTCTCTGGTGAAAAGGATACGACCGTGCGATTAAGCGATTTTATGGGCGTGGTTCCTTCGATTACCGGAAAAATTGAATTGGTTTATGAAGGAGAACAAGAAGGAGCAGGCTCCGTTGCAGAAATGCTCATTGAAGATGCCATAAAGGCTATTTTTCCATCCTTGTTTCCTAAAATTGACAAGCTGGAGCGCAAAGACGCCCCTTCGGTATATGACGATTTGATTCATTGGTTCTTTGAAGGTGAAGATTTTGAACTGTTGGATGAGGATGGGGATAAAACCTATCAGGAAAAACTGGATTCTGTACTACCTCTATCAGTCTTGGTTAAGGAATATCAGCCCAACATTGCCAAAAAGGACTCGTACTTTATTAAAGAACTACTGCTTTGGGGATTAGTGGCCCACAAGAAGTTGAGCAAACTCCGGTTCACGGAGGGCTATCAGTTTAAGGATATGTACGGTAGTTTTATTCGGGATTTATAAACCGTATTACATCCAAATATTCAAATTGTCGTTATAATTTTCAAAATTGTAACTGCCAATCAGACGCTTTCTGTGCCAAAAGGAGACTAAGGTCAAAATGGGAAGCAAACTATATAGCACCAAGGTAGTAATGCCAATAGGCTTAAAGGTTGCCGGCATTACGTAGCTTTCAAATTCGGTATAGGTGGTCAAAATATTGGCGGTATCGTATATTTTAAACAGATATACGATCATCACCACATAAAGGATATATTCCAGATTTCTCATTTTTGGGTCTGGAAGCTCACCTTCCGAAATCTTAAATTGGACCACGTATAGGTATAGGAAATGAACCGCGCTGAGCAGCGGGAAGATATAGTTGTCCGGCTTCAAAAAGTAAAATCTATTGGTATAAAGTCCGTAAAAGTTGGACACGATCAAAGCCAATAGAATAATGAAAACTAGGAAATTGTTTCTTCGCCAGGTAAGGATGTTAAGTAAAAATTTCATGTTTATTTTGAGATTTGGGCCGCTCATTTATGTTATCAAAGAACGGCATATCTGAAGCAAATATTTTTAACTAATCGATGAATCGCAGCTAATGTTGGGTAAGTCGAAAATTCTGTTGTAAAAAGCCATTGCTGGCCAAGGGCATCCAAATTTGGCCTGTCGATAAACGGCAGTTTTCTTGTTTGAATTGCTTCGAATTTCACGGCCAAAAGTAGTGGGCATACAAACCGAATAGTTTTTTTGTATTTTGGAGAAACACTTTTAAAGTATGCCTTATTGGGTTTCCATAATGCTCTTTGTCCTGGCGGTCTATGTGCTGATCAGTGTTTTGCTATACTTTCTTCAGGATTATTTTCTGTTCAAACCCGAAAAACTCTCCAAGGACTTTCAATTCTATTACGATAACCAAGAAACCGAGGAATACAATATAGAAACTAGGGATGGAGCCGTAATCAATGGACTTCGATTTAAAACGGATAACCCCAAGGGAGTGGTCTTTTATTTAAAGGGAAATTCCAAAAGCATCAAGGGCTGGGGCAAATTTGCAGTGGACTTTACAAGACATGGGTATGATGTGATCATGGTGGACTATAGGGGTTTTGGCAAAAGCACGGGACGTAGAACACAGAAGGCGGTAAAGCGCGACATGCAGGTGATCTACAATAAAATCAAGGAAAAAGTTTCAGAAAAATACATCATCCTATATGGGCGTTCCATGGGGTCTGGATTTGCCGCAAAACTCGCATCCATGAACAACCCAAGAATGTTGATTTTGGACGCCCCTTATTATAGCCTTAGCAAAGTGGCCAAGAAATATATTCCGTTTATGCCGCTCTCGCTATTGATTAAATTTCCAATGCCCACTTATAAATGGTTGAGATATGTAAACTGCCCCATTCATATCATACATGGGACGGATGACCGGCTTATTCCCTATAAGACAAGCGTACGGTTGTCCAAAATAAAACCACAGCACACCAAACTCTATACAGTAATTGGAGGGGGGCACAAAAACTTGAACAATTTTGAATCGTACCATAAAATGCTCACTGAAATCCTGACCAGCAGACCCAAAAAAGTGGATTTGGAAGGGTCTAGTTTTCATGTAAAGCACTCATCAAAACGGGCCAATGCTAAAGCTTAAACGGTTTGGGGCTGCCCTTTTATCCCTTTTTATAATCCTGCTTCTTATGTTTTACACCCTCCAGGAAAAAATGATCTTTTTGCCCGATCAGTTACCGGAAGACTATACCTATTCATTTGAAGATCCCTTTGAGGAGCTATTTTTGGATACTCCTGACGGAGGTCGCTTAAACGCGCTTCATTTTACCATAGATGATCCGAAGGGACTGATATTGTATTTCCATGGAAATGCAGGGGACCTGTCAAGGTGGGGGCATATTGGGGCCTCCTTCACCCAGTTTGGATACGAAGTTTTGATCATGGATTATCGAGGTTATGGGAAAAGTGTGGGTGAGCGGACTGAGGACATACTGTACCAAGATGCCCAGTTGTTTTATGAGTTGGCCAAAGAAAGATTTGAAGAAAAGGATATCATTTTATACGGGCGGTCATTGGGTACGGGAATAGCTTCATTTATAGCCTCTAAAAATGCTCCTAAAAAACTAATTTTGGAAACCCCTTATTTTAGTTTGGTGGACGTTGCCAAGGGGAGGTTCCCTTTTTTACCTGTGGGGTACCTGATGAAATACAAGCTTCCATCCCATACATATTTACAAGAGGTAAAGGCGCCCATTCGCATTTTTCATGGCACCAATGATAGGGTAGTACCCTATAAATCCGGTAAAAAACTGTTTGAGTCCATATCCAATCCGGATAAAGTGATATATACTGTTCCCGAAGGAGAACATAACAATCTTGAAGGGTTCAAAGTGTACCAAGACGGGATTGAAAAGGAATTGAATTAATCAACCGAACAAGTCCGAAGATAAATAGCGATCTCCGCGATCACATACTATAGAGACCAAGGTTCCACTTTCCAGGGTGTTGCACAATCTCAAGGCAACTGCAGCGGCACCTCCACTGCTCACCCCAGCAAAAATACCTTCTTCCTTGGCCAGTAGCAAAGCGGTTTTTTCAGCTTCTTCCTGACTGACTTCTTGAATGGAATCAACCTTATTTGGGTCAAAAATCTTTGGGAGGTAGGCTTCCGGCCATTTACGAATGCCAGGAATACGGGAGTCATCGGTGGGCTGTACCCCAACAATCTGAACTTGCGGGTTCTGTTCCTTTAAATAAGTGGATGTCCCCATTATAGTGCCCGTGGTGCCCATACTTGAAACAAAATGGGTGATTTGGCCGTTGGTATCTTTCCAGATTTCCGGTCCGGTGGATTTATAATGGGCCTTCCAATTATCATCATTTGCAAATTGGTTGAGCATTTTATAACCTTCATGGGCCACTTTGGCTTCAGCGTAATCCCTGGCTCCCTCAATACCAATATCGGAAGAAGTAAGGGTAACTTTTGCTCCATAGGCACGCATGGTCTGTACTCTTTCCTTAGTGGAATTTTCAGGCATCACCAGTTCTATATCCAATCCACAAATGCCTGCTATCATGGCAAGTGCGATTCCCGTATTTCCGCTAGTTGCCTCAATAAGTTTGGTTTCCCGGGTAATTTCCCCACGTTCCATTCCACTTCTAATCATGTTGAGGGCAGGTCTATCCTTCACACTGCCTCCCGGGTTCTGGCCCTCCAACTTAAAAAACAAACGAACATTGGGATTTGTGTTCAACACCTTGGATGCTACCAATGGGGTGTTACCAATTAGGTCCAAAATGTGTTTAGACATCCGTAACCGTTTTAATCTTTACTTCCGATGTGTGGAACACTGTGGAATTGGGAGGTACCGAGGCCGTTAGCCATGCATTACCACCAATTACCGAGTTCTCGCCAATCACCGTTTTGCCACCTAGGATGGTTGCATTGGCATAGATGGTCACATTGGACATGATGGTCGGGTGCCTTTTGGTTTTTTGCAGATTTTTGGCCACGTAAAGCGCTCCCAAGGTCACCCCTTGATAAATTTTGACATTGTCATGGATAATGGCAGTCTCCCCAATCACCACGCCGGTAGCATGGTCAATAAAGAACGATTTCCCGATTTGCGCACCTGGATTGATGTCAACTCCTGTTTGTCGGTGGGCATATTCGGTCATTAACCTTGGGACCAATGGGAACCCCCTCTGGTATAATTCATGGGCCAATCGATATATGGCAATGGCATAAAACCCAGGGTAGGCCATATAAACCTCCTGTAAGGAAAGTGAGGCAGGATCACCGTTGACAATGGCCTCGGCATCCAAATTCAATTTCTCCAAAATGCTGGGAAGCGTTTGTACATACTGGTCCCAGACTTTTGTACAGGGCTTTTCCAAGTCCCAACAGGCCAAATCAACCAAGTGACTGAATTTTTTTTCCAACACTTCCAGATTCTCCCTAACCGGGGTATTTACATCAAATAAGGTGTGGAAAAGCAGGTTGGTGAATTTCTCAGTTTCTTCTTTAAGTCTATAGTCTAAATAGGGTAATTTCTTGTGCCTATTTAATTCTTCGATAATGGTTTCCTTATCCATGCTTAGAAATAAAGTTTAAAAATAGCCATTTGGTGTCCACGCAGTTTCAGAAATGGCTAACTTTAGCTTAAAAATAACATCTCATCCCAATACTGTGAATAATTCCTTAATTAGCCAAGACGCATTTAACTTTTTAAAAGAACTTGCCAAGAACAACAACAAAGAATGGTTTGCCGAGAATAAATCCACTTTTAAAAAGCACGAGGCAGACGTAAAGTCCTTTTATGAAAATGTAAAGGTTCAATTGAATGCCCATGACGAGATTGAAAAGATGAAAATGTTCCGGATTTACAGGGATGTTCGATTTTCTAAGGATAAGACTCCCTACAAAACCCATTTTGCCGGGTCGTTTTCTAGATTGGGTGCGCACCTCAGGGGTGGTTATTATTTGCACATCCAACCTGGTGAAACCTTTGTGGCCACCGGTTTTTGGGAACCCAACAAAGAAGACCTGTTCAGGATCCGAAAGGAGTTTGAAATGGATGCCTCCGAATTCAGAAAAGTGATAAGTGACAAGACTTTTAAATCAATTTGGGGCGAACTGCAAGGGGAGGGGGTCAAAACTGCACCGAAAGGCTTTGACAAAGAACATCCGAATATTGATTTGATCAAAAGAAAAAGATTCATTTTTGTCCGGAACTTTTCGGATAAAGAGGTTTTATCCAAGACATTTATTGCGGAAGTTGACAAATCATTTCGTGCCATCAGACCTTACTTCGATTTGATGAGCGATATCTTGACCACCAATCTAAATGGAGAGTCGCTTTTAGACTAGTATTTCATTTTCCAACAATTGTACCTGGTCCTTAATTCTGGAAATGACCATATTCATCATTCGCTTGTTGAGGGCGGAAGAATTTAAAATGTAGGTTTTGTATTCTTCCACGGTAAAATGACCAATGATGATTCCTTTTAACGAGTTTCGGAACTTAATATCGCGCTGAATGGAATTCTCGATGAATTCCAACCGTTTTTCCAGCCCCAAATCATAAAAAGAACCTTTGTGTTTCCTAATATAATTCTTAAAAACTTCCATGATCAAATCGTTTTGCAATTTGATGATGGGGCGCAAAGTCTGGTTTTGAAAACGCTCGTCTGGCCCGGTATCAGAGTGGAATTTACCTTGGCCAATCTCTGGACGCATGTCCAAAAGATGCTCAGATCGTGAATCCATGATCGTAAGTTTTAATAAAGTTACACATTCAAAATCCGCGCAATTTTGCACCTTCCAATAGTTTTTAACGATGTTATGAACAGAAATCCTTTTTATGACTAAATTCGTTGTCACCATAATTATCCCATGAAATTCGGTAAAGTAGACCATCCAGAACTTGTTGATTTTTCCATTCCCGAAGACCATCCAGACACTGATGTATTGTTGGACGGATATCCCAATGTTTCACAACCAAAAATATTTGTGGGGTGCGCCAAATGGAACCGTCAGGACCTCAAGAATTTCTATCCCCGGGGGACCAAGGATGAGTTGGAATATTACTCAAGCCAGTTCAATAGCATTGAGCTCAATGCCACTTTTTATCGCATTTTTCCAGCAGAGCAATATCAAAAATGGTATGACAAAACACCGGAAGGGTTCAAGTTTTTTCCTAAAATGACCAATGAGGTGAGTCACTTGCGCAGGCTTAACGATAAGGTGTATGAGGTGGCTGACCGCTATTTGGAGGTTACATCACAGTTAAAGGAAAAATTGGGCACTATTTTCCTTCAGTTACACAACAACTTTGGCCCTAAGAATTGGGATCGGGTCCAACAGTTTGTGGCCTATTGGCCAAAGGAATTTCCCCTGGCTATGGAGTTTAGGCACACCGATTGGTTTACGGATGAAAAAATAGCAGATGAGCTTTATCATTTGTTGAAGGAAAACAATATCGCCAATATTCTTGTTGATACCGCTGGACGGAGGGATATGATGCATATGCGACTGAGTAATAACGAGGCTTTTATAAGATATGTTGGGGCCAACCATGAATCTGATTATTCAAGACTTGCCGATTGGGTACTTCGACTTGGAGATTGGAAGAAAAAGGGGTTGGACAATATCCATTTTTTTGTGCACCAAAATTTAGAGCGGGAATCGCCACTTTTATCTGCTCATTTTATTGAAAAACTCAACGCTCAATTGGGTTGTAACCTGACAGTTCCCCAGACACTGAGCGGTGGGAATAAAGGTTTATTTGGCTAATTCCCACTATTTGACCAAGGTTTTTACTTTTAAATTTTACTGGATTAAAATTGCCAATTCCTAAATTATTACGAGTTGGATTTCGCATTTCCATAAATCGGTTGGTATTAAGTAAATTTTGGGTTTAACCACTTCTAATTTGACCTAGTTTTGTTATAAAATCAGTCAAATAAATGGTTAATGGTATGAGATTTCACACTAGAAAATGGGTTAAACCAGAGGATTTGAACGCCAATGACACCTTGTTTGGGGGCAAAGTTTTGGCGTGGATTGATGAGGAAGCGGCCTTGTACAGCATTATACAATTGGAGAGCAAAAAGGTGGTTACCAAATATATTTCGGAAATCAATTTCATGAGTAGTGCAAAAGAGGGCGATATTATTGAAATAGGTATTGAAGTGGTCAAATTTGGGCATACTTCCATCACATTGAATTGTGAGGTGCGCAACAAGATGACCCGTGAAAGTATTGTTACCGTGGACAATATTATCATGGTGAACCTGGATGTCAATGGTAACCCTACTCCCCATGGCAAAACCAAGATTGAATATGTAAAGGATCGTTTGGCCAAAAAAGCTAAGGAGGAGCAACAGGAAAAAGTAGTGTAGTGGGGCACTTTATGCCCTCTTTCAAATTGGGAAATACAATTACTTCATGATTTGGTTTCACTGTGGTCCAATACCTGGGCAAATCCCACAACGGTATAGGCCAATTATCGGTTCCGTCGGCTAGCTCGGAACCATCACACCCTTCTTGATGGGTTTTGCCAAATTTCCCAAGGTTTCCCTTTTATTCAGGGTTCGTTCAGCTCATTAAAATAGCCAGCTAATATTGGGTGTAATCAGGATTGATCAAATCGCACATAGTGTAAACCTACAAAAACAGTGATTTGACAACAAAATGGAACTCCTTTGGAACATTTAGTTGCCCTACCCGTAGGGTTTGCACATATTCAAGCTATTATCAACCATTAATCTTGGATAGTTTGGGAACTAGGGAATTATTGACGTATCTGGAAAAATTGGAAATTGGACTGAGCAGCTTTTCCTATGAAGAATTGGGAACGGAAGAAGCAGGAAGACTTAAACGCTCATTTGATGTTTTTAAAACCGGTTTGGAAGACAAGGTCTTTGGAATTCCCGAAATGAAACAGTTGGATGTGATCTATGAGCAGGTCGGTATTGGTGCCGCTCCTACTGATACGAACAAAGAAGCTGATCATCTAACCCAGTTTTCGACCTTGATCAGTCTTTTGGATGCCACTAAACTGGATGACCAACAAAAAGATATTGTGGCCAATTTGCGAAAGCTATCAGAAAGAATGATGCAACAGTCAACAGCATACATCCCTTCAAAAAACAGTGCCAATCCAAGAATGATAGAGAGTAATCTGGAATCGCTGCTTACCACCCATAAAGTAAATTTAAGACCTGTTTTGGACGAATGTATGGGTCAAATGGAGCTTTTGGAGGAGTTGGTTCGAATCTACAAACAAAATATTCTCGAATTTATAGGTAGGATAAAAGTGCATCTGCAGACCGAGAATTTTAGGGGTGTGGACTTTGCATGTCAAAAAATTCAGGCCTGCCTTAAAATGATGAAGACTGTTAGTTTGCTCGAAATTACCGAACAAATGAGTACGGTCTGTAAAACGGATAACGATATAAAATACCTGAATTTCCTGTATCAGCAGTTTTTGGTGGAATACCCAAAAGTTGAGGAATTGGTGGATTTTGAAATTGAAGTCCTCCGCAATATGTAAAACCAAAAATGGTCAAAAACCTCCCAGAATATCACCAAAGTGTATTTTACCCCTTGTTGGAGCATGCCACCGACTTGGATTGTAAGCTCATGCTTATTGGTCAAATGTTGGAGATTGGGGATGAAAAGGATTTGGCCCTATTGGAAGAACTGGAAACCCACGAAAACCATAAGATCAGCAGCAAGGCATTTGAAATTCGATGTGCCCTGTTGGAAAAAATGGGAATCGCAGACCCATCTGAAAAGACCAAACTACCCATGGATCTTTGCTTTATTTATGATGAATTCAGCATAGAGCCTTCAGATATTGACCCGGATTTGGATATGGATTTTGGTGTTCCATTGGACATTCTGGACTCCTAGAAGGGAAATCGTTGCCCTCAAGGGGCAGAAAGTGAGCAAAACCATTAATTACAGGGCTTCCCAAGACATTATCCACATTCCAATAATCGGAAACTGCATCAATCCCATTAACATACTTCACCACTAGATTAGGTGCTTTTACCACAAAATATTGGAATCCCATAATGTTTGCCCTAAGTTCACGTTATAAGTATAACCCCAAACAAAAACCACTTAATCATTATGTTATACGATACCTACGGTGAAGAATATTTGGCATTTCTTCAGGAATTAAATGAAATTTTGAGCATAAACGAACTCGCAGAGTTGGATTATTTATAGAACAAACACCCCAAATACTTAGTTCATGAAAAATCAAAACCAGGAAAACACCGCATATTTAAGTTTTATCCAAGACTTGAATCAAATGTTGACGGACTATAACATTAGTCAATTAAGTCGTCCTTAAGAAAATAAGGGTATTAAGAATTTAAAAAGGGTCTCAGATGAGACCCTTTTTTTGTTTGGATTGGTTTTATCCCAAATAAGATTTAAGAATCTTGCTTTTGGAAGTATGCCTAAGTTTCCGAATGGCCTTTTCCCGAATTTGGCGTACGCGTTCCCGGGTCAGGTCAAAAGTGCTTCCAATTTCTTCCAGGGTCATGGATTGTTGGTCGCCAATGCCATAATACAAGCGCACAACATCAGCTTCCCTAGGAGACAACGTATCCAGGGCACGATTGATTTCTGTATTTAAGGATTGATGCATCAACTCCCTATCGGGTTTTGGAGATTCCCCGGAATTCAGTACATCGTATAGACTTGATGTTTCACCTTCCTTCAAAGGGGCGTCCATGGAAACATGTCTTCCTGTGTTTTTCAAGGATTGCTTTACCTCGGAGACGGTCATATCCAGTTCTTTGGCTATTTCCTCTGCAGATGGCGGTCTTTCATGGGCCTGTTCCAAATAGGAGAAGGTCTTTTTGATTTTATTGATGGAGCCGATTTTGTTCAACGGCAGCCTAACCACCCGGGATTGTTCGGCCAAAGCCTGTAAAATGGATTGCCGTATCCACCATACCGCATAGGAGATAAACTTAAAACCACGGGTCTCATCAAAACGCTGGGCGGCCTTTACCAATCCAAGATTACCTTCATTGATCAAATCCGGAAGGGTAAGCCCCTGGTTTTGGTATTGTTTGGCAACAGAGACCACAAACCTTAGGTTGGCATTGGTCAGTTTTTCCAAGGCAGCTTGGTCCCCGGCCCTAATCTTTTGGGCCAGTTCCACTTCCTCTTGCGCAGTAATCAACTCAATCTTACTGATGTCCTGTAGATATTTGTCAAGGGATTTGGATTCGCGGTTGGTGACCTGTTTGATGATTTTTAACTGCCTCATGCGTGTGTTTAGTGTTGAAGTGGTTTTAAGCTTTGATAATACACCATAAAAGACAATTTTCCAAGAGTGAAATGTTATTGTTATCAAAATGTTATTAGCAATTATGAAATAACTTCAAAATCAATGCTATAGCCCATTGTTGATAGTATATTGATAGAAAAGTCGCCAGAAGCACCGAGGCGAGTATAAAAAACTCCTAATTTTGTAAGGTTTGATATTTTGGAAATTTAAATCCATTTTTCGTTGCAGATAGAAAGAGCCGTAGGTAAAAAAACGTTATACAATTACCAGCAGGAAGATTTAAAAAAAATCTTTGCCCAGATCAATGAACTGCCCCAGGGCAGCAATATCCTGTACCAATTACCCACAGGTGGAGGTAAAACGGTGGTTTTTTCCGAGATAACCCGAAAGTATATCCAAGATACGGGCAAAAAAGTCATTGTGCTTACCCATCGCATTGAGTTGAGCGGTCAAACTTCCAAAATGCTGAGTGGTTTTGGTGTAGCCAACAAAATCATCAACAGCGAGGTAAAAGAGCTTTACGATCAGGACGAGTACATGTGCTTTGTTGCCATGGTGGAAACCCTGAACAACAGGCTGCAGGAGGAGAAGGTCAAACTTAACAATATTGGCTTGGTCATCATCGATGAGGCCCACTACAACTCTTTCCGTAAGCTTTTTAAGTATTTTGAGGAATCTACCATTTTAGGCGTTACGGCAACTCCTTTGAGTTCCAATATCAAACTCCCCATGAAGGATAATTATAAGCACCTGATCATTGGGGAATCCATCAAATCCTTGATAGAAAAACGATTTTTGGCCCAGGCCAATCTCTATAATTACGATGTGAGCCTGCGTACCCTAAAACTTGGTATCAATGGGGATTATACCGTAAAATCCTCAGATGAGTTTTACGGCAACCACAGCATGCTGGGCAAGTTGCTTACAGCCTACGAGGACATAGGAAAAGGTACCAAAACGCTGATTTTCAACAATGGGATAAACACCTCGCTCTATGTATACGAAACCTTCAAAAAAGCAGGCTACAACATTCGGCATTTAGATAACAAAAACACGGCCACAGAGCGTCGTGAAATCCTGGATTGGTTTGCCAATACCCCTGAGGCCATCCTTACCTCCGTGAGTATTTTGACCACAGGTTTTGATGAGCCCAGTGTGCAGACCATTATTCTCAATCGCGCTACACGTTCGTTGACCCTTTATTTTCAAATGATAGGTAGGGGGTCCAGAATATTGCCGGGGAAAGATGAGTTTTCCGTGGTGGACCTGGGCAATAACATTGCTCGTTTTGGCCCTTGGGACGCCCCAGTGGACTGGCAGGAAATATTCCACTTTCCGGATTTTTATTTGGAGAACATCAAAAATGATGAAGATATTGAGCGCGAGTTTGTCTATGAAATGCCCGAAGACCTCAAGGCCAAATTCAGCAAATCGGATGACATCACCTTCAATATTAAGGAAGAATACAAAAAGGTATTTGCCCAAGGTAGAAAATCAAAGGAAGTCCTGGAAATGAGTATTGAACAGCATGCCAAGATTTGTGTAGAAAATAGCGAGGATGTTTTCGATGCCCGAATTTTGGCAAAAGAACTTAAGGAGGAAATTGCGTACCGGGTGCGACAATATTCGTATTGCATCATGAACAACACCAAAAACTATAAAGAGTGGTTGGAGGAGGATTATGAACGAAAACTCCGATCTAGTATCTCCAAGAAGTTTGCAGCTCTGATGTAGCAAGCACAGGATTTTTCGAATATTGGATGCTTGGCATTCCGGTAGCTCTTTATTGTACATTGTCATTTATAATTGTGAACTGAACCAAGTGGACAAGACCCTTATTATCGGACATGTATGGCCAGAGCCTACCACTACGGCCGCCGGGAAACGGATGTCGCAATTGATCGCGGCATTTTTGGAATTCGGGCATGAAGTGATTTTTGGATGTACCGCACTTAGAACCGAATATAGCTTGGACTTGCAAACCATAGGGGTGAAGCAGGTGGAATTACAACTGAACCATTCCAGCTTTGATGATTTTATCTTGGATTTGCAGCCCGATTTTGTCGTTTTTGACCGTTTTATGACCGAGGAACAATTTGGTTGGAGGGTTGCGGAACATGCACCAAATGCTGTACGGGTGCTGAATACGGAAGACCTCCATTCTTTGCGTAAATCCCGAGAAGCATGTTTTAGACAGGAAAAAGACTGGGATATGTCGCACTGGAAAAACCACCCAATGACCTTAAGGGAAATTGCCAGTATCTATCGCTCTGACCTTACCCTGATGATTTCTTCCTTCGAAATGCAACTGCTGAATGAACATGTAAATATTCCTGACAAGCTAGTATTGCATTTTCCCTTTATGCAGGATGAAATTGGGAGGGACCAGTTGGATTCATGGCCAAACTTTCATAATCGACAGGACTTTAGCTGTATTGGAAATGGAAAACACGCCCCCAATGTTGAGGCCATAAAAACCTTAAAGAAAAAGATATGGCCCCTAATCCGAAGGAGCTTACCCGAAGCAAAGCTTTCCATCTATGGGGCTTATCTGCCACAACAAGTACAGGAAATGCACAATGTAAAAGAGGGGTTTTTGATCAAAGGTTGGGTTGAAAATTTAAATGACGTTCTCCAGAATTCCAGGGTGTTGTTGGTACCCATTCAATTTGGAGCGGGCATTAAAGGCAAGTTAGTGGACGCAATGCGCAACGGAACACCTTCGGTGACCACGCCAATTGGGGCCGAAGGAATGCATGGCGACCTCCCATGGGCCGGCAGTGTTAGCCAAGATATGAAGCACTTTGCCCAACACGCCATAGCGTTGTATACCCATCAGGAAAAATGGCAAGATGCCCAAATCAACGGACTGGAAACCCTTAACCTTCTTTACTCAAAATCCAAGCTACAGAAGTTGTTGGAACATCGACTGGATTCAACACAGCAGCATTTAAATATACTGCGGGAACAAAACCTAATGGGCCGAATCCTGCAACAACAAGGTCTAGCGGCAACCAAATACATGGGGAAGTGGATTGAGGCCAAAAATGGGTATCTAGAAAAATGATTACTCAAAAACCACATCGTCAATAAAAATATCCTGGGCAAAACCGTTACTGCTGGAAAAAACGACCAACCCGGAACGGATACAGCTTAAATCCAACTTTTTTACCTTGATCGTATACTTTTTCCATTGCTGGGTGAGCGTTATTTCAATGGACTTCTTGCTTGTATCGGGATAAGGTTTATCCTTATCGATCAAACCAAAACCAATAGTGGCATTTACGTTATTATCGCTAGCCTTGGCCCAAAAACTAAAGGTTTTGGCTCCAGAGATATCATACCCGCCCAAAATATTTCCCCAATCGTTGGCTGGGTCCACAAAACCAACCCCATACCAATTGTCCCTTGCCGAATACCCAATTTTAATGCAAGATGGAGCTGAATGATGTTCTTCCTTAAATTCCATATCAACGGAAATGGCCTTATAATTCCCCATGTATCCAGATGGGGCATAAGGTACATTTTGGGGTTCTTTGTAAACATAAAAGGGGAGGCTGACCCTGGGGACCAAATAGGTGCGTTTTGCAGCTTCCTCATCTGTAACAACCATGGATGAGGAAGCGATGCCCACATTTCCAAAAAAGTCCGTTGCCGTAGCATAGATTTTAATTGGACCGTTCTCTGCGGGAAGTTGAAGCTCAAATCCTTTTGCCAAACTGCCCCGGAAGTTCAGGGGAATCACCTGATTTCGTCTTTTTCTACTACCCGAACGTTGGTTGTAATAAAAATGAAAAGCCAATTTTTCTTCCTCCAAATCCTCAACATGCAAATTTATGGGCACCCAATTGCCACTGGCATACGATGATTCAGGTAATCTGAATTCTGTGATGGAGGGAACTGCATTTACGGGCTTTTTCCCAGTAAACGCTTCTCTGATGGCCCAATACTGGGGTCGTTTCTTCTTTTTGAAATGCGATAACAGCCAAATGGCCAAGAAATCTTCGCCGTTACTGTAATGAAATACATAGACACCTAAACAGTTGGGCTTGTTTTTTATCCAATTATGATAGCCTTCCACTATGGTATTGTATTTTTCGCGGTCCGACGGTTCAACTACAATATCGTTTTTCCTTTCGGAAATATCCCATTCCCCTGTTACCCCAAATTCAGTTATGAGATAGGGCTTGTCGATGCCTCTTTTTTTCATTTCCGCATCCAATAAGTTGGCGCCTGGGCCATAACTGTTAAGGCCGTAGATATCTAGGGAAGGAACATATTTTTGCCACCAATCCATACCAAAAGTCCACGCATCAACAGAAGTTATGGGATGACTGCCATCAAGTTTCTTGATTTCCCCACAGATGCTTTCCAGAAATTTTGAATAGGCTTTCTTTTCCCCATCCGTAGCCATATTCAAATACACTTCATTGCCAACACCCCAGCTAAGTACTGCGGGATGATCTTTATATGTGTTGACAGTATGGATGGCATTTTTCCGCATGACTTCCATACCTGCCTTATCTTCCAAATAGTCAAAACTGTCATCGTCTTCCATACCCGGCCGGCCATGACGCATCCAGATGCCCACCATTACTTTTATACCATGTTTGTGGGCGGCATCCAACAACATTTGGGTGTTCTGGTCGGTTGTCCAGGTTCGTATCGTATTGACGCCCAAAAATTGTAAATCCATGAAATAGGAATCGTAGTTGGCAACATCATGATCATAGCCAAAGGTGGCTCCTTTTACCTCGAAAGGTTTTCCATCCACAAGCAGTTGCCATTCGCCGTCCAATTTTTGAACCGTGGTTTGGGCATGCAATGGAAAAATCCACAGTAAAATGAAAAAAATGTAAAAGCCAGATGATGGTTTGGGGTTACCCATGGAACACAGTATAGAATTCCCTTTAAACTAGTGATTTTTTCAAAGAGAACACGCTCACTTTTTTATCCAATCGTTCGAATTTTTCCGATGTTCATAATCCACTAGGGTAGCGGGGTAATTTATCCAATCTACATGTTTTATAATTTTCCCCACTTTATTTAAGGTGAGCAAGGTGGTAAAATGCATGGCTTCAAATTCAGAATTGCCCCATTGGAATCTGCTATAATGTCCGCTGACAACCACCTTGTTGTTATCCACAAGAATTTCGCTAACGACTATAGTGTTTTCCTCCAAACTCTTAAAATCGGGATTGGTCCAGTCGAAGAAATCCCTAAGTGCTGGTTTACCTTCAATTTTGTCCCCGGTCATAATGTCCTGCAAAACTGCTTCCTCAGCATAAAAGCCCAAAAAACGTTCAAAATCCTGGCGCTCGTTGTACACGTGGTAGAACTCGGAAACAATATCCTTGTTGGGGTTGGTTTCTTGGCTTTGACAAGCGGACAATAACATTCCCAAAAAAAGAATCCGGTACAATACGCTTATTTTATTCCTCATAATCAGGATTTAACATGGATGGAAGGGGAGCCCCTGTTTCTTGCCACCAGTTTTCCAGCAGCTGATATAACTCATCGACCTTTTCCGGATGACTTTCCGCTAAATTTTGTTGTTCCCCAATATCGTTTGACAATCTATAAAGTTCCACAGCCTGATCTTCAAAATAGTAGTGAAGTTTCCAGTCGCCCGCCCTAACCACCGAGCCCGGACGTGTCCGGAACAATGAGTCCCGGCTCTCATTGTTTCCAACCTTGTATGCCTGCAAATAAATCGGAAAATGCCAGAACAAATCCCTTTCCAGTGCTGTAGAATAACTTTTTAGTACAGGCAGTAAATCCAAGCCATCAAAATCCAATTTATCTGGATTGATCTTGGCAGCCCGCAAAAGGGTAGGGAACAGGTCCAGATTGGTAATGGGAACATCACTTTTTGAGTGGGATTCAATCTGATTGTTCCAAACAAAAAAGAATGGCACCCGGATTCCCCCTTCATAATAACTGCCTTTCCCGGCCCGAAGCGGTTTTTGTTGCGTAATTCCAAACAAACCCCCATTGTCCGAAGTAAAAACGATCAGTGTATTGGCAAAATGACCCTTTTCCTTGAGCTTTGAAAGCAACAAACCGATGTTTCTATCAAGATTTTCAACCATGGTGGCATAAGCTGTATTGTTCTGTCCTTGGCTTCCTTGCTTGGTTTCATATTTATCCAACAAATTATGTACGGGTTGGATGGGCGTGTGCACCGCATAAGGGGAATAGTATAGAAAAAAAGGAGTTGAGACGGAATCCACAAATGCAACCGTTTTTTCCATGACCAAATCTGTAAGGTGTTCGTTTTTTCCTTTTTCTATGTCCACATTTTTATAGGGAGGATAATAGCTTCTTGGATGTCCGTTGTGCCCCCCGGCTATGTTCAAATCAAAACCACGCTCCAAGGGATTTTCACTCAAATGCCATTTGCCTGCATGGCAGGTGCTATAGCCATGTTGCTGTAAAACCTCGGGTAGGGCGGAGTGGGTTGAAGCCAAGGTGGTGGTGTTTTTGATTGGAATGAGTTTCCTATCCTTGGTGTTTCCCCTTTCAGAACTGGCCACGGTATATATACCATGCCTTGGTGTCCATTGCCCGGTCATTAGACAGGCCCTACTGGGCGCACAATTGGCGGCAGCGGCATAGCCATTGGTGAATACCATTCCCATTGTAGCCAACTCATCCAGATTTGGAGTTTCATAGTAATCGGAACCCATAAAACCCACATCTTTCCATCCCATATCGTCAATGTTGATTAATACGATATTGGGTTGGGTCTTATTTTTTTCCTGTGGGGAACAAGCTAGCGCAAGTCCAGTAACAAGAAAAACTGTAATTAGATAAAGTCTCATGGGTACGATATTACCCCATATTTTTTTGAATTCAAAACATTGAAAGCGGTCGTAGTCTAAAAGTTATTTGATGGTAAACGTCCTCAACAGACCCTTGGCGGTAGGGTTGGGAACTTCTGCAATCAACACATAATTCCCTGGGTCCAATTGCACGGTAAAATAACCGGTTCTGCCCGCTGGCATATCGTTCACCCCACCCAAAAAAGTGAGCCCGTCGGGCGCAGGTTCCATTAGTCCGGTAGGAGTGGCCCAATTCATCCAGTTCTCCAACTCCTCCATACTGGCATTTTCCCCAAGTCTTACCAAATTTATGTCATGGCCCACAAAGTTTTCATGTACAATTTGGTCCACAAAATGAACAGAAAATGTTTGGGGCCCACCCACAATGGAATCTTTGGTAAAAATACCCTTGGTACTGGAAATACTAAGATTGATATTGGCCTTTGGCTCCTGCTTTTCTGATTTTTCCTGGGATACCACCAAATCTTTGGTCATACCGGAGGAAGTATGAAATATTCCGTTGGGCATTTTTACGTAACATTCCAATATATAGCTACCTGGTTCGAGATAGAGTGTGGTTTCCGCTGTTTCTCCAGGTGAGAGTAAGCCTGTTCCTCCCAAAAATTGCACCTCACTGAACCATTCCGGTAATTGGCCAAAAGCCTCCATGGCCTCATCCATTTTGCCCTCATTGATAAGTTTCATTCCCGAATCAAATATGGGACCTATTACTTTTTCGGCATCCTCGGAGGTTTTCCCAAGGGGATATTTATCCACTAAAATAAAGTGGGTCTGTGTGGAGAGATTGTGGTATTTAAAAGTATTCCATCCGGAGGTAATGGTATCCACCATCTGAAAATCCATGTTTTCAGTAATGACTTCCACCATCGTATTCTTTGTGGATTCTTCTTCAACTTTGCTTTTTTTGTCCGATTTACAGGATGCGGACAACAAGGCCATGGATACAATCAATAAGGAAAGTACCCTGAGTGTTCCCATGCCATTTTTTGAAGTTTTCATGACATCCAATTTAGGTAACCTAAGCTGACGGCCGTGATGTTAAAGGCCAACCGGCTATATGCAGGGGAACTGTAAGGAATTGCTTACCAAGTTACAAAAAATAATACACAAACATTTAATATTTAGCTAGTTAACTTTGGTGCTTACAGCCCTAAAGTAGGTAAATGTTTGACTTTGTGATACGTGAGGGTTGTATGAATACATGCCTTCAATTCTTCGGCTGGAAGCTCAGCATCCAAGGGTAGCAATATGGCCCGATTCCCCTCAAAAGCAAAGGTTTTTGAAAAAACAAGTCGGAACGTATGGACCAACTTACTTGTACATTGAAAATACAGCGCATACCGATTGGGGAATTTAGCTTTCCAATCCATTCGCAAGGTACTTCCCTGGGGTGTAACAAAGCTGGGTTCGCCCCATTTCAGGGTTTCCTCTAGCCGGGAAATCTTTTCAGATGCCCGTGCAGTATCCAGTACCAGGTTTCTTAGCGCTTGCATTTTTGGTCGGATATCTTCCGGATATGCCAACATTTTTGTTTCAAATTCTGGATGGGTGCTTACTTGTAGGTTTGCCATATTTCTGCATAAAGGACTACTAAGTTCGATTAAATTTTCATAACCTGCGCATTCACTAAAATTACTTTTCAGGCAACCCTGGCCGTTATTTTGCTGTCTATTGTATACAATCAATCAACAAATGGACAAGAGACTGCATTATATCGACTGGCTCAGGGTTATGGCCTTTGGGTCACTTATTTTATTCCACTGTGCTGTCCCTTTTGTGGAGCATTATACTTGGGAAATCAACAATCAAGAAACTTCTCCATGGATAACAAGGGTAATTTGGTGGTTGCACCAATGGCGTTTGCCCCTATTGTTCTTCATTGCCGGGGTTGGGGTGCGTTTTTCCCTGAAAAAAAGGTCTGTCCCGGCTTTTATGGGAGAGCGGTTTGTTCGTTTGTTCGTACCCTTGGCTTTTGCCATTTTCTTTATCACCCCATTTCAAGTGTATTTCGAGTGGTTACAAAAGGGGAGGATAGAGGAGGGGTTCCTGGATTTCTACCCCACCGTATACGAGATTGTTCCTTATCCGGATGGCGCCTTTACTTGGAGTCATATGTGGTTTGTGGCCTACTTGTTTGTCTTTACAATACTGTTACTTCCCATTTTTTCCATGTCCAAGGTAAAATGGTTCAAGGGATGGGTCCCTTTCCTTAGTGCTTTGTTTGCCAGTCCCATTACACATTTGGTATTGGCCCTGCCTTTTGTGGGCTATTTTTATTGGCTTTATATCGATTGGCCGGAGCAAGGCAGCTTGATCAGCGATTGGTATGTTTTTGTCTCTTCCATTACCTTTTATCTTCTGGGATTTTTGTTGGGAAGCCTTCAAAATTTTTGGAATAACTGTCTTACCTACCGCAAGTTGTTTCTAAGAATAGCAGTGGTATTGGCCATTGTACTTATGTGGACCTATTTCTGGAATTGGGAGGCAAACAAGCCTTCAGAACAAGACCAGATCTATACTTTTGGATTGTTCAATGCATTTCACATTTGGACCATTATTTTGGCTTGTATTGGTTATACCATGAAATACCTCAATTTTGAGAACAAGTACTTAAGCTATTTAAACACTGCGGTCTATCCCTTCTATATTATGCACCAAGCTGTAATTGTGGCTTCGGGCTACTATGTTTTACAATGGGAGGCACCTATTTTTATAAAGTTGTTTTTGTTGATTGTAATCTGTTTGGCCACCATTGGACTGTTGTACCACTTTGTAATACGGAACACCATGATCACCCGCGTTCTTTTCGGAATGAAATGGAGGAAGAAAAAACCAGCAACTGCTATCCCTTGATGGTTTTGATATAGTGAACCAGAACGTCTTCCTTTCGGAAACCTATTTTCTCATGGAATTGCTGCGCATCTTTGTTCCACAACCAAGTATCCGAACCCATTTCTGTACAGCCTTTTTCCAAGGCCCATGCTTCGGCATGTTCGAATAGCTTCCGGGCCAAGCCTGCTTCCTATAGGCCTCTTTTACATAAACCATGTCCACATAGCCCACCGGGGAAGTGGTAGCCCCTTCCACATAGTCAACCCGAATGGACGCACTCACAAAACCTACTGATTCACCTGCATCCATGGCCATAAAGGTTTGCTGGTTGGTTTTCCCAAGGATTGATTTTAATCCTCTTTCAATTTCTTCCGCAGGATAGTCCTTAAATAGGGCCAAGGCCATGTCCTTCCAGTCTTGGTAATCCTGATCTTTATATGCGGTGATGGTCAACTCCATGCTTTCGTAAAGCGCTTTATTTGATTTCTGTTGCTTGTGATTCATTTAGGTGGATCACTATCTTGCCCTTGTGTTTTCCCTCTCCAAAATATTGCACCAATCTTGGTATGTCTGCCATTGTATATGGGCCGTCAACCATGGGTTCAAGCTTGTTCTGAACATATAGTTCCCCAATGCGATCTAATCCTTTGTTCGCCTTTAAGGCCAATATTTGATAGGATTTTGAAGTGAGCTTGGACAAAAGTCCTCCCCAAATCAACAATCGAATAAGACGACTTAGTGAACCCCCAATGGAAATGTATTTTCCATTTGGACGTAAAGCCCATTTATAAGCAAATACGGACTGGTTTGTTTTACAATCCAAAATAACATCGTATTGCCGTCCTGTTTTTGTGAAATTCTCCTTTTGGTAATCCAATACGTGGTCGAATCCAAGCTTTTTCATGGATTCCAACTTTTCTACGGAATCCACCCCCGTGACTTCACAACTTTTGAGTTTGGCCAACTGGAGACCGAGGGTGCCAACGCCACCACCTCCGCCGTTGATGAGCACGCTTTGTCCAGCTTGTAAGGCTACCTTGTCAAAAGCCTGCAAGGCCAACAACGAAGCATGGGGTAGGGTAGCGGCCTTTTCAAAATCCATGCCCTGGGGCATTTTTTGTACCGCATCAAGAGGCAAACAGATGTAGTCTGCAAAACTCCCAAAACCATGTTCAGAAATATCTCCATAGACCTTATCGCCCACACTAACATCTTTTACCCCGGAGCCCAGTTTGGAAATCACACCTGCCAATTCCATTCCAGGAATGGACTTTTTGGGTTTGATTAGACCGAACATCAATCGGTACAAGTAGGGTGTGCCTGTTGCCATGGCCCAATCATAATCATTGATAGTAGTGGCCTTTATATTGATTTGCACCTCATTATCCCTGGGTATGGGCATGTCTACTTCTTGTAGCTGAAGTACTTTTTCTGGAGGACCATAAGAAGTTTGAATGATGGCTTTCACAGCTTACGAAGATCAGCAATTTTGCCTCCAATCCAAAACCAATCAAAAGCTGGGAACTACTTTAGATTCCCATTGGCTATCTCAAAACTAAAGGTAGCCTTCCCCTGTGTTGCTGTGTAAAAGTTGAAAAGTCCGTTCCAAGTATTGTCAGGCGCACCTGGCTTGGCAAAATTCTCAAGATTTGAGTTTAAAGTGTCCCATTTCTCTTGTGGAACCGTACCTGTGGAAATCACCACGACCAAAGCTTCAAACTGGGTTTGTGCATTTTCATGGGAAGGTACCCTGTTTCCATGTTCGGCAATAATATCTTCCGCGGTGTATGTGGTCAGGGCATCTGCGGAAAAAACTCCAAATTCCCCTGTTGCTCCTGGATTTTCGGCAACAATAACGGATTCCAATTCCGCTGCACTTATAAGTCCCATGGAGTATAGCTCCAGATTGGCGTAGGGAACGGAATTGCCCCCATTGGCCACAACACCAAATCCTACTTGTCCACCAACACTACCTCTATATGTTCCATTGCCCAAGTCCTCGATTTCCTCAAAACCTCCGAGCTGACCACCTACATTGGAGTACCCCCAATGACCTCCTGCAGCGGTGGGGATAATACCATGATTGGTCCAATAATGTTGGATTTCATGTAAAAATGGGCCATTACGTATGTATTCCACCCTAGGCATGTGGATTACCGTCTTCAATTTCCCACCCGATCCAAATGATGCCGTATTGTCCCAAATGTTCCTTCCCAAACCTTCAATATCGCTTTGCGCCGGAGTGGAAAGGCCATAATACAAACCACTGGGCTGGGTGTCCTCAACATTTAAGATGATGATAAAATCAAAATCGTCGTTAAAATGCTCATAGACCTTATTGCTCACCATTCTCATATCTCCTTCATCCGTGAGAAATTTGTTGTATTCACTATCAGAAATAACGAGATGGGTAAACTGATGTTCTTCATCAATGGTAAAACCATCTTCAAGGATCAATGAAGAAGGAGCTTCGGGTTCTTCAGGGTTCTCAGGGTTATCTGGGTCCTCGTTGTCATCATCAGTAGTATCCGACATTTCATTGTTAGGGTCGGCATCAGTGATGACCTCCTCCGTGCTACACGAAGATATCAGGACAAAAAAGGTTAGGGAAAGGGCCAGTGCAAAAAAAGAGTTTGGGGCGTTCATAGGTGTTCGTTTATAAGTAAGCAACGGATTTGTACATAGCATATTTTAAGAAATAGGGAGATCTCGATGAAATGCTATTGGGAATGGCAATTTTTTTAATCTATTTATCTTTGGACAAATCTTTTTTGAATGACCGAGACACCTAATTGGCAAACCGCCATAGAATTTGAGGATATTACCTATATGAAGAGCGATGGCGTGGCGAGAATTGCCTTTAATCGTCCAAACGTCCGCAACGCCTTTAGACCCAAAACCACAAGTGAATTGTACAAGGCATTTTATGATGCCCAGGAAGATACGTCCATAGGTGTTATCTTGCTTTCCGCAGAAGGGCCTTCTACCAAAGATGGCAAATGGGCCTTTTGTAGTGGAGGCGATCAAAAGGCCAGGGGACATCAGGGATATGTAGGTGAAGATGGTTATCACAGACTCAATATTCTTGAGGTCCAACGGCTAATTCGTTTTATGCCAAAGGTTGTGATAGCTGTGGTTCCCGGATGGGCTGTGGGCGGAGGACATAGTCTTCATGTTGTCTGCGATATGACCCTGGCCAGTAAAGAGCACGCAATTTTTAAACAGACCGATGCGGATGTGACCAGCTTTGATGGGGGTTATGGCTCTGCATATTTGGCTAAGATGGTGGGTCAGAAGAAAGCCAGGGAAATTTTCTTTTTGGGCAGGAATTATTCCGCACAAGAAGCTTATGAAATGGGGATGGTCAATGCCGTTGTTCCACACGAGGAGTTGGAGGCCACGGCATACCAATGGGCCCAAGAGGTCCTGGCAAAGTCCCCAACTTCCATTAAAATGCTAAAGTTTGCCATGAATCTTACTGATGATGGCATGGTAGGGCAGCAAGTCTTTGCAGGGGAAGCCACGCGCTTGGCATACATGACCGAAGAGGCGAAAGAAGGAAGAAATGCCTTTTTGGAGAAACGCAAGCCCAATTTTGGCAAGAATAATTGGATACCGTAGTCAATGCACGGCTAATTCAATGTTGAATTGTCATGCGGGTGTAAAGATGGGTTCTTACCACTTTGCGCAATTGGTCGCAATAATTCTTAACATACGGGTCGAACAACCCAAACAGACCCAAACTAAAAAGAGCCTTGCCACTTGGGTCAAGACTCTTTTACGAGAACACTATATGAAAATGAAAAAATTTACTTACGTAATTATTACATTGTAAATGTACCACCAGTGTCCCCGTAAAGGAAATTATTGTTGTGAAGTGGCCTTTTGTTGTGGTTAGCCCGTTATTTTGGCATGTTTCATCGATTTACTGCACACTTTTTACCACGGCGGATAAAAACCCGTTTACGTCAAATTCGGGTTCCTCGGCCAATCCGGTACGCACTACCACCAGGTTTTTGGAAGGGATAACAAACACATATTGCCCTTGATATCCGTTGCAGGAGAATAAATCCTTGGGCACATCTGGGTATTTTCCACCGGCATTCAACCAAAAATGGGCACCATACTGATCTTCAGAATTTTGTGTGGGCTCGGTAATATAGTCCACCCAGGATCCATCAAAAATTTGTTCCCCGTTCCAAAATCCTCGGTCCAAATACAACTGACCAAACCTGCCCCAATCCCTGGTGCTGGCCCAAGAATAGGAAGAACCTACATAGTTTCCTTCCAGGTCAGCCTCAAGTACCATGGAATACATGCCAATTTTGTCAATAAACGATTGGTACGGAAAGTCCAGGTATTCTTGATGTGATCTAAATTGTTGTTTTAAGATGCCGGATAACAAATTTGTGGTCCCGGAGGAGTAGTTCCAAATTTCGGTAGGCGGTGCAATAAGTGGTTTTTCCCTTTGGGAACGGGTCATGTCGCTTTCAAGAAAGAGCATTTTGGTCACATCGGAAATAGTGGAATAATCCTCATCCCACTCCAAACCGCTTTGCATTCTTAGCAAATGGTTCAATGTGATCTTCTTACGGTCATCCGCTTCCCATTCGGTAATGGGAGCGGGCCAATCCATTTGTAATATTCCTCTGTGTTCCAAGACCCCGAAACAAGTGGCCAACACACTTTTGGTCATGGACCAACCTAAAATTGGCGTGTCCTGTGTAAATCCATCTATATATTTTTCGGCTATTAGGTGGCCTTTGTACAGAACCAAAAGAGTTCTTGTTTTCTGGACTTCCTCGTTGCCAAAGGCCATGGCAACAGCTTTATTTAGCTGGTCCTGGTCAATTTCGGCAAAAACAGAGTCCACGGGAGCCGCTTGGCCATAGGGATAAGGAATGGTATCCGTTACCTGATTTCGGTTGGGTTTTAGTTTGAATTTTTCCACATCAACCTCTCCATTGGTCAATACGGTGCCCAATCCATCCCTATACAGGGCGGTACGTTCCATTAATCCATACACGGTGGACGATGCAGATTGTACATTTTTATCCACTTCCGTTGTGGCCAGTTTTATCAACGGGACATTGTTGTCGTTTTGATTGATTGAAGCCGGACTACGCTCCGCAACAAACACGGACGATGCCATATTTTTGGATGCGTAGCCTGAAATGATGTTCAATTTGGGATAATTAAGATATACTACCACCCCGACAACAATGAGGAGCAGTAGCAAAATGCGCTTAAGTAGTTTCATGGGAAGATTTATTGTAAATTTCTGGAACTAATATAAACAATTACATTATGTCCAACATCGGGTTGATTATTGAAGAGAGAAGTCGGGATATTGGGGATTTTTTGGTGGGTAGATTGATTCCATTTCGAAAGAAGCGAATGATAGGCCCCTTCATTTTCATTGACCATATGGGCCCTACAACCCTTGGTCCCACAAAATATATGGACGTTGATCAACATCCACACATTGGACTGTCCACATTGACATATTTATTTGAAGGTGAAGTAACCCATCGCGATAGTTTGGGCACTGAACAATTGATCAAGCCGGGGTCAGTGAATTGGATGACAGCGGGTAGTGGGGTTTCACATACGGAAAGAACCCCGGAAAACCTGAGAAACGGGAAGGTGTTTAAAGCCCAGGGATATCAAATTTGGGTGGCACTGCCCAAAAATCTGGAGGATATGGAACCTTCTTTTCATCATATTCCAGCCGAGGAATTGCCCCGTTGGGAAGAGGATGGTGCGTCTTTCACCTTGGTAGCAGGGGAGGGCTATGGTCTAAAATCACCCGTTCCCACCTATTCCCCTCTTTTTATGTTGGAAATCAAGACCACGGGGGAATATCAACTTAATGTTCATGGAAAGCTCAAAGGTGAAATTGGCATTTGCATTGATAATGGTGCGATTACCGCCTGTGGCGAGACCATTGGGAAGGGCAATATTTTAGTCAGTAAAACAGAGGATACCTGTAATATTTTAGTGCAGCCCAACTCCCATTTATTGCTATTTGGCGGTGAAGAGTTTCCAGAGGAACGGTTCATCCATTGGAATTTTGTGTCCTCCAGCAAGGAGAAAATTGAAGCTGCAAAATCAGCATGGGTCAACAAAACATTTCCCATGATGTCCGATGACGATACCTATGTACCACTTCCACAGCAGAAAATTTAGGATTACGTACCTTTAAAACGAAGGTAACATCCTCTTGATTGAAAAAGATTTGGTTCATACTATTAATATTGTGCGCCTGTGTTGAAGCATCGGATGTATCAACCACTCCTGTGCCTCGATATGAGTGGTTGGGACTGGAAGTAACGGCATCGGCCTATAACTCCGTTTCATGGCAGACCACGGAAGAAAATCCGAATATTGCAGCATGGGGTGATACGTTAAAACCGGGCATGAAAAGTATTGCGGTTTCAAGGGATTTGATAAAATTGGGCCTTATTCATAACACCAAAGTATTGTTGGACACCTTTCCGGATACCTTTTATGTAAAGGACAAAATGAACCGAAGATGGAAAAACAGAATCGATATCTATATGGGCAACGATATTAAAATGGCGAGGGAATGGGGAAAGAAGAAATTATTCATTTGTTATGCTATTCCCCTGGATACAATGCCCAAAACTGAAAACTGAACGCTATGCGAAACATTTGTGGCCTTTTCATTGTTCTTACAGCGCTTGCTTCATGCAGCACACCAAGACAAATTTTGGAAAAACCCATTGATTTTGGGGATAATCGAATTGCCCTGACCAAGGAATATTTGGAGCAGCGCTATAAAATTGTGCAAGCCACTCCAGATATTGTTCCCAAAATGATAGTGCTCCATTGGACTGCCATTCCCACCCTTGAAGGGTCCTTTGATGCTTTTAAGGAAGCAACCCTTCCCAATTGGCGGCCCGATATTAAAGGGGTCAGCGGTTTAAATGTTTCTACCCAGTTTTTGGTAGATAGGGATGGAACCATTTACCGCTTAATGCCAGAAACCACCATGGCCCGGCATGTCATTGGATTGAACCATTGTGCCATAGGCGTCGAAAATGTTGGTGGAACAGCGGATACACCCTTGACCAGGGCCCAGTTAAAGGCCAATATTTTCTTGGTACAATATCTAGCGGAAAAATATGACATCGAATATGTTATTGGGCATCACGAATACACCCTATTTGAAGAACATCCACTTTGGTTGGAGGTGGACGACGGATACCGAACAGTAAAATCCGACCCTGGGCCTGAATTCATGGAAAAAGTAAGAAAGGCCACAAAAAAATATAATTTTAAGCCCGTACCATCCGAAAAATGACATGCAGAAAAAAATAACAACCCTAGTACTAAGCTTGATTTGTTTGGGCAGTATGGCCCAGGAATCCATTACTGAAAAATTGTACGAGACCTACGGGACCTACAAAGAACCCACTCTAGACAAAAGAAGGGTGAAGCATAGTCAAATACAGCCATTGATCAATGTTTTTGATACCAACCCAAAATTTGAGGTTCAAAAGGTGGGGGAATCCATTGAGGGCCGTGATTTAAAATTGATCAGCGTAGGTTCCGGGGATCAAAATATTTTCTTGTGGTCCCAAATGCATGGAGACGAACCAACGGCCACGCTGGCCATATTTGATATCCTAAATTTTTTGGATGCCCCTGAATTCAAATCTGAGAAGGAACAGATACTTTCCAATTTAAAACTGCATTTTTTGCCCATGCTCAACCCGGATGGGGCAGAGGTGTATCAAAGAAGAAACACCTTGGGCATTGATATCAATAGGGATGCTCTAAGGCTTCAGTCGCCAGAAGGGCGGGTACTTAAAAGAATCCGGGATAGTCTGGATGCCAAGTTCGGTTTCAACCTGCATGATCAAAGCAAGTATTACAATGCGGAACTGACCAGCAAGCCGGCCACAATCTCTTATTTGGCAACTGCCTACAATTATGAGAAGGATATTAATGAAGTTCGGGCCAATGCCATGAAGGTGATTGTTTTTATGAACAATATCATTCAAAAATATGCGCCAGGGCAGGTGGGAAGATATAGCGATGATTTTGAGCCTAGGGCCTTCGGGGACAATATCGCCAAATGGGGCACCAGTTTAATTTTAATTGAATCTGGCGGTTACGCCAATGACGTTGAAAAACAGGAAATCAGAAAATTAAACTATACCTCTATACTTTCAGCCTTATATACTATAGCCAACGGAAGTTTCAAGGATATTCCCATTGCAAATTATGAGGAGATTCCCCGCAATGACCGAAAGTTATTCGACCTGAAAATTGAAAACCTCACCTATGAACTTCTGGGAAAAGATTATATCCTTGATTTGGGAATTAATCGGCAGGAAGTGGATTTAGTGGGGCACAACGACTTTTACTACAAAAGCATCATCATGGACCAGGGCGATTTATCGACCTATTATGGGTACGAAACCTTTGATGCCACAGGATATAAAGTGGTGCCACCCTATGTATTCCAAGGCCAAAAATCACAGTTGGGGGACATGGTTCAAACCCTAAAGAATGGGGTTGCCTATCTTTCCCACAGAAATTTGGGGCCGCATGCATTTACACCTGAACCTTTGCACCGGATGGAATTGGGCTATCAATTACCGGATTTTAAATTGGCCGTAGGCCAGAATCCCACATTTTTTCTGAAAAAGGATGGGGAAATCACCCACGCCATAATCAACGGTTTTCTATTGGATTTGTCCAAGCCATTAAACGACCAGAACTTTGGGAATGCCTTGATTTACCGTTAGTATCCGAATTGAATGTTCATTGCGGTACCATAACGAAGGAGCACGACCAACATGATAAACAAAGTGCAGACGATGGAAGCGAACAGGGAAAGCACCATTCCCTTGAATCCTTTGGAAAATGGACCTATTGCGCTATTTCTGATAATCTCTTTTACTACATCCATGACATTTAGTTTGAGTTAAATAATTTTCCATTAGTTATTGGGATGTAATTAGTTGTTGTCTGTATGAATAGAACAACTGTTGGTCTAAAAACCCTACCTGCCGGGCAATTGGACCCACTGAAATTCCTACCTTCAAAGCTTCAAAAACAGGACCAAAAAAGAATAAACATGAGAAAATATAGCTTAATAGCAGCATTTTTAGTGGCACTACAAATGGGTTATGCCCAAGAAACCATTGACCTTTTTAACGGAAAGGATTTGGATGGATGGATCAACCATGGAGAGGAAAAATGGTATGTGGAAGATGGATTATTGGTTTGTGAAAGTGGTCCTAAAGGTCTTTATGGGTACTTGAGTACAGCTAAAAACTATAAAAACTTTGAACTCACACTGGAGTTTAAACAGGAAAGTGACGGAAACAGTGGGGTATTTATCCGATCCACATTTGAAGGAACCAAAGTTTCTGGCTGGCAGGTAGAGGTTGCCCCTCCAAATAGACATACTGGTGGTATCTACGAATCGTATGGACGGGGTTGGTTGATCAAGCCCGAAGCCGAAAAAGAGAAATTCCTGAAAATGGGAAAGTGGAACACCTTGAAGATAAGGGCGAACGGAGCTGAAATTACCTCATGGCTCAATGGGGAGCAGATGGTAACCATTACCGATGAAAAAATAGGTAAGGGCGAAGGGGCCATTGCACTACAAATCCATGATGGAGGAGGCATCAAGGTGAAGTGGAGAAATATCAAATTGACCCCACTTCAATAACCCCAGGACTACTCGTACTGCGCAGTTTTAACCTGGGTAATGGTCAGCTTTCGGAATTCTACCGGCCCATGGTCTCCTTGAATCATAATGGGACCGGGTTGCCATTCCCTACTGTCCAATGCACCCCCGGTAATTCCAGGAATGGTCTGGTCGCTAATGATTGTTTTTCCATTGGCCACTATGGTCACGCGTCTCCCTATTAAAGTAATTTCATAGGTCTGCCATTCATTGGCTGGTGAGGCTGCATTTTCATTGGGCTCCAAAAAACCATATACGCCCCCAAAATATATGTCCGAAGGTTCAAGGCCATGGTTGTCCGCAATTTGGACTTCGTACCGACCACGAAGATAAATACCGCTGTTACTACCTTCCGGATATCGAAACTCCGCATGTAATTTAAAGTCCAAAAACTTATCGTCAGTAATTAAATTGGCTCCCGGAGTGGAATTGGTAAGAATGCCATCCTTTACCGTCCATTCGCCCTTACCGTCAGTATGCCAACCAAATAGATTTTCACCGTTAAAAATATCTGTGGGCTCATCCCACTCTGGATTGTCATTATATGGCATTTCAGGAGATCTTACCCCTTTCCATTGGTGCACCGAACCATCCGTATAGGTCATGGTACCACTTAAGGAGTTCCCTTCCAATTTCCCTTCAATCTTCATGTCTTCACCTTCTGGCTCCCATTGTCGGGGAATGGAAAAGGAGAATCCATCTTCGGTTGCAACAACTTCAGAGATGGGTCTGGCGCTTCCATTATAGGAAACATATCTGCCAATAAGAGTGGCCGTGCCAGATTTTCTGACCTCCAACCACGACGGAACCGTTTTACCCTTAAACTCCACTTCCAAATCCCATCGCCCTTCCAGCGGACTTATTTTTTGTCCCAAAAGAACAGAGGAAATTAACATGGCTAAACAAAAACCGAGTGCAGATTTACGGGTATGGATCATGATCAAGAAAGTTTAATTTCCGGGAAAGATACAGTTAATTGGATTTATGATAAAGGATGATATTTAAAAAATATCACTCACACCCACCTGTAAATCCTGTAGCATTGAATTGTGTCTGTACCGCTCCTTGCAGCCCACTATGGGTCAGTTGGATCACTAGATTGTTTTCCCCGCTACCATCACGTTTGGGGGTACAGTATTCAAACAAATAAAAACTATTGGCCTGCTCAGAAACCCTTTGACTTATTTGGTTGAAGGTGGTCTCCAATTCTTCCTTGTTTCCTGCAAAAACACTTGCAGTGCGGCCAATGCCCTCCAAAACTTCACTATCTATTTCGGCGCCTAGTCCTATGGTAAGGAAGGATATATTTCGGTCTGCATCGGTAACTGCCTTTAAGGCGGTCTCCTCCGTATACCGGGAAGCTTGATCGGTTCCATCGGTAAATAAAACCACCGATGCGGCACCAATAATGTTATTTTGGTTATTGGCCCGAATCAGTTCCTCCGCTTTTTCAGTTGATTTTATTACTGCACCGTACAAATCCGTTGAAGGGTCGCTGCTTATATCCGAGGTTATTCCCTCAATAGCGCTGACCAACTCTGAGGAGGAGGAGGTTAGATCATTTAGTAAATGGAGTTCGTCTTCCCCATCAAACCAGTAAATGGCCATTTTAAATGATTCCGTTTCAGGGGAGGGCATCACATTGTTTATAAAACTTGTGGATGCTGACTTGAGCTCATCCAGACTATTCTCCAACACACTATTGCTCAAGTCCAAAATCAATAAGGTGTTGTTGTTGAACACCTGTGAATTTGGCGAGATCCTTGCCAAGGATTCAGATGAGGAAATGGTATTGAAACAGTCATCGTTACGGCCTTGCTCATAAATGGTAAACTGACTGGCGGTCAGTCCTGAAATGGGATTTCCAGCAACATCAGATACCCTAAAAAGAATGGAAATCTTACTAGGGGGCGTGGTAAACTGATCTTGAATGGACAACAAAAGTTCGTTGTCATCAAAACCCAGACAGTCATCGGGTTCCTTGCCTTCACCCAGTTCACCTAAATTTAAATCAAAACTTACATCGTCATCGGCGTTGCCGCAGGAAAATAAAACAAGGGAGATTACAAATATGGAAATGTATTTCGAAAGAATTTTCATTTTCAAAAGTTTGAGGTTCTGATTGCTAAACGCTCATTTTTTTTGAAAAGTATGCCCGATTTTCACTTAAGCTTTAAAGAAAAGTTAAAAAAAATACCCTCTTGTTAAAAAAAGACCATTCCGTTCATTTTTTGGTAACTTCAACAGAAATCTTCTGAAATCAATTGAATAAACTATGCCAACGTATCAGATTAAAGTAAATGGAGCCTCAAAGACTGTAGATGTCTCCGAGGATACTCCGGTTTTGTGGGTGCTAAGGGACCATTTGGACCTGGTGGGCACCAAATATGGATGTGGAATAGGCCAATGTGGCGCTTGCACCATTCATTTGGACGGCAATGCCGTTCGGAGCTGTTCCTTGACCCTTGCGCAGGTGGACGGGAAAGAGATTACTACAATAGAGGGCTTGTCCGAAGATGGTTCCCATCCGGTACAACAAGCTTGGAAAGAAGTGGACGTTCCGCAATGTGGCTATTGCCAAGCCGGACAAATCATGACCGCTTCTGCCTTCTTGGAAAACAATCCCAATCCTACAGAGGAGGAAGTCAAAAATGCCATGCACGGTAACATTTGTAGATGTGCATCCTATACCAGGATCAAGAAGGCGGTATTGACCGCCGCAGAGCAAATGGACTGATTCCAACTATTTTCACCTAAAAACATTAAAATGTCATCAAATTCAACAATAACCTTTAGTAGAAGGGCATTTATGCGGACCTCTTCCCTTGCCGGTGGAGGTATGCTCATCGGGTTCAATCTCTTTCAGGCATGTAAACCAAAAGCAGCGCCGCCCGTAGACCTTTCGCAATTGAACTATAACGATTTTAACGCCTTTATCAAGATTGCAGATAATGGGGCGGTCACCATATTTTCACCCAACCCGGAAATTGGTCAAGGGGTAAAGACCGCCATGCCCATGATCATTGCCGAAGAACTGGATGTGGCTTGGAAGGACGTATATGTGGAACAAGGTAAACTGGACACCGAAAACTATCAGAGGCAGGTGGCCGGGGGAAGTCAGTCCATTCGCTTTGGATGGGATGCCTTGCGCCAAACAGGTGCCACAGCCAAGCTAATGTTGGTCAAAGCGGCCGCGGCAAGATGGGGCGTGGATGCGGCGGAATGCACGGTGAGTGAAGGAGTAATTACCAATGCTGCCGGTGAAACATTAGGCTACGGTGATGTGGTCAATGAAGCTGCCCTTTTGGAAGTCCCTGAAGTGGAGCAAGTGGCCTTGAAAGACCCTAAGGATTACAAAATCATGGGAAAGAGCGCCGTAAACGTGGATATTGATAAAATTACCACCGGTAAACCGCTGTTCGGCCTTGACTATAAAGCTGAGGGAATGGTATATGCCGCCTTGGTAAGACCTCCAGCCTTTGGCAAAAAGTTGGTCTCGTATGACGATTCCGAAGCACGGAAAATGCCCGGGGTCATAGATGTGGTTAAGATTGGGGAGAAAGTCAGGGCATTGTTGGCAGAAGACCCAGGTTTCGGCAGTAAAATATCCTCTAGTGATAAGATAGCCGTGATCGCTGAAACCACCTGGCAGGCATTTAAGGCCAAAGAAGCCATAAAAGCCGAATGGGAAGATGATACCACCGTGGAAAGCACAAAGGACCACGACCAAATATTGATGGGCTTATTGGATGGTAAGGAATTCAATACGCTCCGTTCGGATGGAAATATCGAAAAAGCCTTTGCCCAGTCCGATGAAATATTGGAACGCACCTATGAGTCACCTTTTTTACCGCATAACTGCTTGGAACCAATGAATTTCTATGCGGCGGTAACAGATGAGAAAGTGCATTTGGTGGGACCGATCCAAACGCCGGCTTGGAAAGCAGGATTGGTGGCGAAAATGTTGGGCCGGGATGAAAAGGATATCCATCTGGAGATGACCAGAATGGGTGGTGGATTTGGTAGAAGGTTGTTTGGCGATTTCGTTATTGAGGCCGCTGAAGTTGCCGATGCCATTCGCAAACCGGTAAAAGTCGTATTCACCCGTGAAGATGATATGGGAATTGGGGTGTACCGCCCTGCTATCAAGTACCGCATCAAAGCTGGAATCAAAGATGGCAAAATCAACGCGTATCACCTTAAGGAAGCAGCTATCAACGATGGCATGTATGGACTTATCCCAAATTTCTTCCCAGCTGGGGCCATTGAAAACTACCAGGTGGACTCCGCAACTTATGATAGTAATATTACCACGGGGGCGTGGAGAGCGCCCTACACCAATTTCCTGGCTTCAGCAGAGCAAAGTTTCTTTGATGAACTCGCTGAACTGATGGAAGTGGATAAGATTCAACTGCGATTGGACCTTTTGGATAAGGTTGATCCAGATGCGGACGAGCGTATCCAATATTCCCCAGAACGCATGAAGGAAGTCATAAAGGTCGCTGTGGAGAAGTCTGGCTGGGGTACCAAGCCCAGCAATGTGTACCAAGGGTTTGTAAATTATTATTGCCATAATTCACACGTGGCCGAAGTAGCTGATGTTGAAATAGAAAATGGGGAACCCGTGGTTAAAAAAGTTACTTGTGTGGTGGACTGCGGTATAATTGTGAATCCTACTGGGGCCGCCAACCAGGCGGAAGGTGGGGTGATTGATGGAGTAGGACACGCCATGTATGGGGACTTTACTTTTGATGGAGGCTCGGGTCATGCCCAAAACTTCGACAGATATCGACTTATACGAATGAGGGAGGTTCCCGAAGTGGAAACGCATTTCATTAAAAATGAGTATTCGCCCACTGGTTTGGGGGAACCCACACTGCCCCCTGCCGGCGGTGCCATTGCCAATGCATTTAAAGCTGCAACGGGCAAGAGACTTTATCAACAACCATTTACCAAAAACCCAGAGCTTTTAAAAGTACCCGAAAAGGAAATAATAGGTTGATTATATGACGATATTATTGTTTGGGATAACCAAGGACATTGTGGGTAGTCCCACATTGTCCGTCCCTACATTGAGCGCTACGGGAAAATCCATTCCAAAAACGGTCAAAGAGCTTAAGGAGTTTCTTGGAGAAACCTATCCGGAGCTCAATAAGCTCTCTTCATTGGCTGTTGCTGTGAACAATTCCTACGCGAATGATGATGAATTAATCAATGCATATGACGAAATTGCACTGATTCCTCCCGTAAGTGGTGGGTAATGGTTCAGTGTTTTAGGGAAAAACCATGTTGATAGACAATCACAACAGACAAATAAACTATTTGCGACTGGCGGTTACCGATAGATGTAATCTGCGTTGCAATTACTGCATGCCCGCAGAGGGAATAGATTTTGTTAAAAATGATAAACTGCTCACTATCGATGAACTTATTCAAGTGGGTCGAATTTTGGTAGGGCAGGGCATTGATAAAATTAGGATAACCGGAGGAGAACCATTTGTCCGAAAGGATTTGATGGTATTATTAAGGGCACTATCACAAATGAAAGGCCTAAATGATATTTCGGTTACCACCAATGCCACTTTGATAGGACCACATATTGATGAGCTTAAACAATTGGGTATCAAAAATGTGAACGTAAGCCTCGATTCCATTAATCGGGAAACTTTTGAACGCATTACCAGAAGAAAACAGTTCGACACCGTACATAACAATCTTATCCGGTTGATTACAGAGGGCTTTAATGTGAGGATCAATTTCATTGTGCTCGACGGACAAAATGTGCAGGATATGATTCCTATTTTGGAGGTCATGAAACATCATAAGGTTTCCGTTCGGTTTTTGGAGGAAATGCCATTCAATGGAGGGTCCAAGAAATTCACGGATATCAAATGGAACCACAGGGCCATTCTGGAGCATATCACAAAAGCATTCCCAAACTTTGAAAAATTGGAATCCCCGGCAACCTCCACTTCTGTTAATTTCAAAATTAGGGGACATGCTGGGACATTTGGTATAATTCCTTCATTCAGTAGAACTTTTTGTGGTAGTTGCAACCGCTTAAGGGTTACGGCAACCGGCGATGTAATCACCTGTTTATATGGAAAACCAAAAGCCAATTTGAGGCAAGTAATACGAGGGAATAACTCCACCGGTGATATTGAGCAAGCCATTTTAAAAGCAGTGGGCTCAAGGGCAAAAACAGGTTTTGATGCCCAGGAGGAACATGCCGTGACCGTTTTCGAAAATTCCATGACTTCCATTGGAGGTTAAGTATCAAAAAAATGAAATGATAGAAGAGATTCCTCAACTTTATGGATTGGTACTTGCAGGTGGTAAAAGTACCCGGATGGGTTCAGATAAAGCGCAATTGAACTATCATGGCATGCCACAGCAAGAGTATCTGTACCAACTGCTGGAACAAATCTGTGATAAAGTGTTTTTAAGTGTACGCAAGGAACAGCAGTCCTTGTTTTCCGAAGCATTTGGTACGATAACGGATATGAACGAGTATCGAGGTCCTTTTAATGGTATTTTGAGTGCTCATAAGATCTATCCAAAAGTAGCATGGCTGGTAGTAGCCTGTGATCTTCCTTTGTTGGACCTACATTCCTTGGAATATTTAAAGGAAAGTAGAAATCCTGCAAAAAAAGCAACCTCTTTTGCAACTCACGAAAGTGGCCTTCCAGAGCCGTTGGTGACCATTTGGGAGCCAAAGGGCCTTTCACAATCCGTCGATTATTTGAGGAATGCGGAAAGTTCATGCCCTAGAAAGTTCCTTATACATTCTGAAATCAAGTTGGTCCATCCCGAGCGGGATGAAGTACTTTACAATGCCAACTCGGTGGCGGAATACGAATTTGCAAAAGCTAAATTGGGATAAATGCAGCACCGGTATAGCAGACAAACCCGTTTAAAAAGTTTTGGGGAAGAGGCCCAATCCAAACTAGCTGAAGCCAAGGTGCTCATAGTGGGGTTGGGAGGTCTGGGCTTGCCTGTGGCCCAATATCTCAACGCCATGGGAGTGGGAACACTGGGTCTCGTAGATCAAGATGTGGTAGAACTGCACAATCTACAAAGACAGGTGCTTTATAGTGAAAAGGATGTTGGACGCCAAAAACTTGAGGTGGCACACGAGAAGCTTCGTCAACAAAATTCATCTACCCATTTTGACATATTCGACACTTTTCTGACCAAAGACAATGCTTTGGAACTGATTGGCCAGTTTGATGTAGTGGTGGATGCCACGGATAACTTTCCAACCCGATATTTGATCAATGATGCCTGTGTGATGCTCAACAAACCTTTCGTATATGGGGCATTACACGGATTTGAAGGTCATGTCAGCGTCTTTAATCTGAATGATGGCCCAACTTATCGCTGCCTGTATCCGACCATGCCCTCTGAACAAGAGATTCCCGATTGCAATGATAACGGGGTACTGGGTGTTGTTCCTGGAATCATCGGCAGTTTGCAAGCACTGGAAGTTGTTAAATTGGTCACTGGAGTAGGAGAGGTGTTGTCCGGAAGGCTATTGCTTTACGACGGATTAAGCCAACGGGCAAATCAAATAAAGTTTGGGGCAAAACCAGAATTCAAGAAGATTTCACAACTGCAAAACGCCTATGGTCCATCTGATTGTGAAAGGGTTTCCCAGCTAAGTTCGGATAATTTCATAGCAATGAGAAATTCCAAGCAAAACTATACTTTGATTGATGTACGGACACCCCAAGAATATGACCAATACCATCTGCCCGAAGCCAAAAACATACCCTTGGACCAATTGGAAGATTCCAATTTACAATGGGAGAATCCGAAGGAGGTTTATGTCATATGCCAATCAGGAAAAAGAAGCGCCACAGCAGTAAAGTTGTTCCAAACCAAATATCCAAACCTGCAATTTCATTCCATTTTGGGAGGAATGAATAGCTTAGAAGCCATCAGCCACAACATATAATGATATCGTATTCAAGTGCACTGCAAAAAGTGCTGGAGCATACCCTGACCATGGAATCACAAGAGGTGGATCTGTTTCAAAGTAACGGACAGGTTTTAGCCGAAAATATCTATGCCGACCGGGATTTCCCCCCATTTGACAGAGCAACCAAAGATGGTATTGCCATTGCCTTTGATGCGGTTGAAAGGGGTAATAAAAAATTCAAATCCGCCGGAATTGCGCAAGCAGGAAGTCCGCAACAAAACTTACAGAATTCTTCAGATTGTATTGAAATAATGACGGGGGCCATGGTACCCAGAAATGCGGACACCGTGGTTATGTATGAGCATCTTATGGAAAAGGATGGTGTCTTTGAACTTCAAAAAGAGGTCCAACAAGGACAGAACATCCACTATCAAGCCAGTGATGTGGCCAAAGGTAGTATTCTGCTTTGGCCAGGGACACGCATAGGGTCGGCAGAGATTGGAGTGATGGCCACCGTTGGCAAATCCAGGGTGCTGATCAAAAAATTACCCAAAATTGCCGTAATATCTACAGGAAATGAGCTGGTGGATGTGGACAAAACCCCAGAACCGTTTCAAATTAGGAAGTCCAACTCGCACACCATTCATGCCTTGTTACAAAATGAAGGTATCACGGCGGAGCTCTTTCATTTCGTGGACGACCTGCAGGAACTAAAATCGAAATTGGAAACCATTGTGCAGCAATTTGATGTGTTGCTGTTGAGCGGTGGGGTTTCCAAAGGAAAATTCGATTTTTTACCAGCGGCATTTGATGCCTTAGGGGTCAAAAAGGTATTTCATAAAGTAAAGCTGCGACCGGGTAAACCATTTTGGTTTGGAGTCCATAAGGCAAGTGAAACCACCATATTTTCATTCCCTGGCAATCCCGTTTCCACCTTTGTCGGATATCATGTGTACTTTAGGACTTGGCTTAACAAATCATTGGGAGTGGATTCCCCTGAATTTACCGTATTTTTAAAGGAGTCCTTTGAAAATACAACAGATTTGACGCTTTTTGTGGCCGTTGAATTGGAAAACACAGAAGGAAAATTGATGGCCAGTAGAATCTCCACAACGGGATCGGGAGATGTCAAGTTGCTTTCGAGGGCAGATGGGTTTATTTGTGTGAATCCGGGAGAAGTTTTTACGAAAAATCAAATAGTTAGGTTTATTCCTAGTAGGAAGGTAGTCACATGACGCATGAGCTCAAACATATAATTCGTCAGTTCGAACTGAACAAACCCAAAGGCCAGCAAGCCGTGTTGGCCACGGTGGTGGCATTGGATGGCTCTTCCTATAGAAGACCAGGGGTGCGAATGCTCATTTTTGATTCAGGCGAAATGGTTGGTGCCGTTAGCGGTGGCTGCGTTGAAAAAGAGGTTTTTCGACAAGCAGAATCTGTGTTCAACACTGGTATCCCACGGGTAATGGTGTATGATGGGCGGTATCGCTTGGGCTGTGAGGGTGTTTTATATATCCTTTTGGAAAAGTTTGACCCTGATTCATCCTTCCTGAATCTATTTTGGGATACCATTCAAAATAGAAATCCATTTTCCATTCATACCTACTTTGAAAAAGAGCAAAACGATAGCGCTAAATATCATACCGTTTTCCATTTTGAAGGTGAAATACTTCCCATTGCCCCGCGAAACGGGAAGGATATTTCTGGTCTTCTGCAATTTCAACAAGAGATGAAGCCCTGTTTTCAATTGGTAATCATTGGTGCGGAGCATGATGCGGTGCAACTTTGCAAATATGCCTCACTTACGGGTTGGGAGGTTTCTGTGGTTGCCAACCCGCGAGAAGAAAAGACGCAACAGGATTTTCCTGGAGTCCACAAGCTGGTAAATGTGGAAGCGGAATTATACAAGCCTTCATTGGATGAACAAACTGCCGTTGTGGTTATGACCCACAGTTATGTGAAGGATTTGCAATTCCTTATGGCTTTAAAAGAGGAGAAAATGGCATATTTGGGTCTTTTGGGTCCTGCCCGAAGACGTGAAAAGTTGTTTGATGAGTTGCTCGAACGCTGTCCGGATATTACGGAAGACTTTTTAGACCGAGTACATGGACCTGCTGGTATCAATATAGGGGCGGAAACACCACAGGAAATAGCAATTTCCATTGTATCAGAGATTTTGACCGTCATAAGGGATACGGAACCCACATTGTTAAAGCATAAAATGGGTAGAATCCATACCTGACCTATGTCCACAAACATTGCCACCATCATTTTGGCCGCAGGCGCCTCCACCCGCATGGAAGGCCATATCAAGCAACTATTGCCATGGGGCAACACCACCCTTTTGGGAAACAGTATTGTTCAGGCCAAAAAAGTATCTGGGAAGGTCTGCGTGGTTTTGGGAGCACATTTAGATGAAATAAGAAAGGAATTGCCTTTACACACATATTGGGTACATAACCCGGAATGGAAATCAGGTATGGGGTCTTCGATTGCTAGCGGGGTCAATACCCTCATCAATGAAGGGAATACTCCAGATGGTATTCTGATCATGCTAGCCGACCAACCCATGTTGACCGCATCGTATTTAAGTAAGTTAAAATCGGCTTTTGCTGAGGGCAACAATAGTATTGTCGCCACCGAATATCCCAATGGGCTTGGGGTTCCAGCACTTTTCGATAAGTCACTGTTCCCTGTGCTCAGCGGTCTTAATCGGGAATTTGGTGCCCGACAAGTCATTATGTCCCAAAAATCTTTGTGTTTGGGGATAGATCCCATGGGAAAGGCAATGGATATTGACACACTCTTAGAATATAATCATATATCTCGTTTACAAGGTTTTAAACATGAAATTCTATAGCATTACTTTAATAATAAGCCTTCTTTGTTCATTTGGATATGCGCAAGACATGGGATTTGAGGAATACAGCCCAAAATCCACATTGGTAGTTCCCCAAAATCCAGTCCAAAGTGCCAAATTCAAATTTATTGATATACACAGCCACCAATTTAACATGGCCAGTCAAGACCTCTCTACCTTGATTCGCGAAATGGATAAGATGAATATGGGGGTAATGGTAAACCTAAGTGGAGGTTCGGGTGCAGGGCTAAGGGCAATGTTAAAGAATATAACAGATCATTATCCAAACAGGTTTGTTGTTTTTGCCAATGTGGATTTTGGCGGTTTTGGCACTCCAAACTGGGGAGAACAAGCGGCCCATCAACTGGAACAAGATGTTAAAAGCGGTGCCAAGGGACTTAAAATCTATAAGAGCCTTGGACTTCGATACAAAGATGTTGATGGCAACCGGATTGCCATTGACGACCCCCGCCTAGATCCTATATGGAAAAAATGTGGTGAATTGGGAATACCCGTGCTAATTCATGCCGCAGACCCTAAATCTTTTTGGGACCCAATGGACCAGCATAATGAGCGATGGTTGGAGCTTAAAACCAGGCCCAGAAGAAAAAGGTCCGATACCGATCCTGCGCCTTGGCAACAAATAATAGATGAACAACATCGTATGTTCAAGAAACATCCAAAGACCAAATTTGTGAATGCCCACATGGGTTGGTACGCAAATGACCTTAAACGACTGGGGGAGTTATTGGATGAAATTCCGAACATGTCGGTGGGCATAGCAGCGGTTATAGCTGAGCTGGGACGGCAGCCCAGACAGGCAAAGGCCTTTTTTATGAAGTACCAAGATCGTATTTTGTTTGGCAAGGATAGCTGGAGGCCCGAGGAGTTTCCCACCTATTTTAGGGTGTTGGAAACAGCGGACGAGTATTTTCCGTACCACAAAAAGTACCACGCCTTTTGGGCCATGTACGGTTTAAATCTTCCAGATGAAGTATTACAAAAAGTGTATTATAAAAATGCGCTCAAATTGATGCCTGGGTTGGATCAGACGCTATTTACGGATAAGTAGTTAGTCCGAATCTTCCTTGGGGTCGGAATCCAATTCCTGCTTACCCAAGTCTTGGAAAATTCCGCAGGAAATTTGTCGCTTTATCAAGGAACTGGAACTTTTTTTCTTGACCAAGGATTCGATTTCTGGATTTAAAAACTGCATGAGGTAAGTTTTTAGGACTAACGGATTTCCTTAGACTTTAGTATACAAAACCATAGGGAAGGGGTCAGTTACGCAAATGATTTTCCACATATTCCAAAACCACCATCCAATTCATTTTTAAGATCAAAGCCGCAGTGGGAACGTTGTTTTCCTCAATAGCTTGGATAATGGCCTCGTTTTGGTTGTCCACATTTTCATAAAAAGAGGCATCATTACCGTGGCTTTGCTCATAAAACCGAAGTCGGGTCTTAAGATCATCCAAGATTTGCAACAAGACTAGATTTGAATTGTTTTTGACCAATAGGTCATGAAATCCTAATCGAGCCTCCAGTCGAGCCAAAGGAGTATGTGCCTGTTGTAATTTTAGCTGTTGTGAACGCAGGGCCTCAATATCCGTATCGGTGTAATTTGAACCTTCAACGGCCATGATTTCCAATTGGGCAATGGTCTCGTACAAATGTTTAGCCTCTTCCTTACTCAATTGGGTAACCACAAAACCCCTATTGGGAACGGCACTGATCACCCTACTTTGTTCCAGTTGGGTGAGCGCTTCCCTTATGGGGGTTACGCTGACCCCTATATTTCGGGATAACAATGCAAGATTTATGGTCTTGCCCACTTCAAGTTCCCCTTTTTGGATCTGCCCCAGCAAATAGGATTTTACTTGGTTTCGTAAAATATTGGCCTGCATGTGACCAAATATACACAATCGTATACGGTTCATACAGAATTGGACCGTAAGAGACTTAACATTAGTAACTTAAGGCAAACCAAAAACACATTGATCATGAAAAAAGTAATGCTTTACATGGCAACCTTGGCCTTGGTCGGGTGGGTTACCGTTTCATGCAGTAGCAGCAAATCTGACGATTACGAACCGCCCAGGGAAGAAGAATCCATCAACAGCATGGCGACTGACAGCCTAGATGCCTCCCAAAACACCAGGGAGATTCAAAATTAAAAGTCAAAAAACGAAATGTAAACACTTCATTTTCTCCCTAACTATTTGATAGTGGTCTCAGGTGAAGATTCACCGCGAAGGGTTCAGAAAAAGGGATTATTTCCTTAATTTTCTGAACCTTTTTTTAATTTATAGCAATACCACACCCTCATGAGATCATTTACAACTGCCATTTTTGCCCTTTTCGCCCTTATCATTTCCTGCAAACAACAGGAAACGGTTCAGGCCGACAATTTTTACGAGACCCAATTGTTCAAGGATGTGCAGCTTTCAGGATTGTATAAGGATTCCAAAACCTTTGTGGACCTTGTTCCTAAAAAACATTTTCTGGAGCTGGAACAAGAATATTTGGGTATCAAGGACGCTGCTGATTTTGATCTATCCCAATTTGTGGGTTCCAATTTTGAAGATCAATCCATGAAAGCCCTGGAATTTGAGACGGATACCACCAAAACCATGTATGAGCATATTTCCCTGATGTGGGACAAACTCACCCGTGGGCCGGACCAGGTTGTCCCAAATTCATCCAGGATTGCGTTGCCTTATAAATATGTTGTGCCAGGCGGGCGATTCCAAGAAATCTATTATTGGGACAGCTACTTCACCCTTGAGGGACTTTTGGCCGCCAATCAGGATGAACTGGCCAAAAGTATGGTGGACAACTTTGGTTTTTTAATCGATTCCATCGGTTTTATCCCCAATGGCACAAGGAATTATTACAAAACCCGGTCACAACCACCATTTTTTGCTTTGATGGTGGGGGCTGTGTCGAGAAAAGATAGCTCCTTGGTATCCAAATATCTGCCACAACTACAAAAAGAATATCAATTTTGGATGGGGGGATTGAAGGAGGGAGACTCTCCAGAACTAAAGCGTCACGTGGTTCCTCTTGGCAATAAGGGCTATCTCAACCGCTATTGGGATACTGGTATCACCCCAAGACCAGAAGCCTATAAGGAAGATCTTCACTTGGCCAGTGCGCTATCCCATGTAGGGGAAAAACAAGCGCTTTATAAGGATTTGCGAACGGCAGCGGCATCAGGGTGGGATTTTAGTTCCAGGTGGTATGGGGTCAAAGGCGATTTCTCTACCACTGAAACGTCCAAGATCCTTCCCGTAGATCTGAATTGTTTGTTGTACTATATGGAAAATCTAATGGCTAGAGGGGCTAGGATGGAAGGTGATTCGGAACTGGCCAAATCCTATATGGACAAAGCTGGGGCAAGGAAAAACTTAATCCAGGAATTTCTTTGGGACAGTGAAGAAGGTTTTTATATGGACTATAATTTCTCCAAATCCCAAAACACTCCAAATCGCACCTTGGCGGCCATGTTTCCCCTCTATTTTCAAATTGCGACCAAGGAGCAAGCGGCCCAGGTAAAGGACGTGATTTTGGAACAGTTTTTAAAGGACGGTGGTCTGGTCACTACCTTGGAACATTCTGGTCAGCAATGGGATGCCCCCAATGGATGGGCACCCTTACAGTGGATTGGGGTAAAAGGGCTTTTAAACTATGGGTATAAAGATGAAGCCGTGGATATTATGAAACGCTGGTTGGCTCTCAATGAAAAAGTGTACAAGAATACCGGAAAAATGATGGAAAAATACAATGTGGAAGACCTTTCGCTTTTATCAGGAGGAGGGGAGTATGAAACCCAGGATGGGTTTGGCTGGACCAACGGGGTGGCGCTGGGCTTCAAACAAATCTTGGCCCAACTGGACACAGAAGTAAAGTAGCCGTATAGGTAAGTTTATATCCCTTTAAGGGACTATTCAGTACAAACCCAAGCCAATGTCCAAATCCCTTCTATTTATTCCAGATATCTCCGGCTACACCAAGTTCATTCAAACCACGGAGATCGAGCACAGTCAGCATGTTATTTCTGAATTGCTGGAAGTGCTCGTAAACGCTAACACCCAAGATTTAAAATTGGCGGAGATAGAAGGGGATGCGCTTTTCTTTTACAAGGAGAATGAAATTCCCTCACAGGAAAACCTTTTGGCCCAAATTGAATCCATGTTCACGGCTTTTTATAGCCATCTCAAACTATTTGAGAAACATAGAATATGTCCATGCAATGCCTGCGCCACGGCGCCCAACCTTCAATTAAAAATCATTGCACATAGTGGCCATTTACAGCATATTGAAGTGCAGGGAACGCGGAAACCCTTTGGCGAACAGGTCATTGAGGCCCATCGCTTACTAAAAAATTCCGTGGCCAGTGATAATTATGCCTTGATAAGTAGAAAACTGGCCTTGGACATCCAATTATCCCCATATTACTCCAGTAAGATATATAGGTTCCGGCAAGGCTCCGATCAATACGATGGTCGTGAGATGGAATACATATATTCCATTATTGATCCTGAAGAGCTTCCGCTGAAGACATTTATTCAACCAAAGCCCCTTGAATTTGATACCCCGCCAGACCTGATTATAGAGCAGGAGTTTCCAATAGCTGCAGAAGAATTGATGGAAGACATTACCAACTACACCATGAGGCATTTTTGGCAAAAGGGGGTGGATCGGGTGGAATACAATGAACACGAGGTTACACGCATAGGTACGGAACACGCCTGCGTGATCAATGGAAAACACTTGGATTTTGTTACCGTTTCCAAACGACCGGAACCGGGCACCATGGTCTATGGAGAGCATACCCAGAGCCATCCGCTCTTTGATGATTTCTATCAGTTCTACATTTTTTCGTCCAATTCGAAAGACAGCAGCCATTTAAAAATTGAGCTTTATTGGGAATCCAAAAACTATTTCAAAAGATTCATCGGGTGGTTGATAGGAAAGAAAGCAGTGGAAAAAAATTCCAAAAAAGCCGTTGAAAGCTTATTGGAATATGTGAAGTCCAAACAGAAATCTGGCATTTAGCGTATTTTTAGAACAAAACTTACTTTTGAAGCAGACCTCAGGATATTCCAATACCCCCTTGGCCAAAAAGCTCGGTATTAAAAACGGGTTTAAGGTTTTCCTATACAACGAACCTAGTCATTACATAGGGTTGTTTTCGGATTTGCCGGACGATTTGAGCTACGCCGATACCATTGCAAAAGAAACCATTGATTTCATCCATATTTTTTGCACCAGTAGATCAGAACTTGAAAAATATGCCCAAATGGCCAAACCAGGATTGAAAAAAACGGGATTGATGTGGATAAGTTGGCCCAAGGGGAGCTCAAATATTCCAACGGATTTAAAGCGGGAACCTGTAAGGGAGTATATGCTTTCCATAGGACTTGTGGACATCAAAGTGACTGCTGTGGACCAAGATTGGAGTGGTTTAAAATTCGTCTACCGAACAAAGGACAGATAAGTTCTTTTTTTCACATTTTTTTTAGAATTGGGGCACGGGGATTTGGTTATCTTTCAGCGACTAATTCAACTTGATATATTACTATGAAACACTGCATTAGAGTTTACTCCGCATTCCTATTTCTTTTTGTCTTTTCACTACACTTAACCGCTCAAAAAACCGATTCCACAACATACAAAGGCCTTGAATTTAGAAGCCTGGGGCCTGCATTGACATCAGGTCGTATTGCCGATATTGCCATTCATCCCAAAGATGAAAGTGTCTGGTATGTGGCCGTGGGTTCGGGAGGCGTTTGGAAAACGGTCAATAATGGCACCACCTGGAAGCCAATTTTTGACAATCAATCCAGCTACTCCATTGGGTGCGTCACCATAGACCCGAACAACCCAAGTACCATTTGGGTAGGTACGGGTGAAAATGTTGGGGGAAGGCATGTAGGTTTTGGGGACGGAATCTATGTGAGCCATGATGAAGGAAAAACTTGGAAAAATATGGGATTGAAATCCTCAGAGCATCTTTCCAAGATCATTGTTCATCCTGAAAATTCAAATATTGTTTGGGTGGCTTCCCAAGGCCCACTTTGGAGCAAGGGTGGAGAAAGAGGTCTCTACAAATCCACGGACGGAGGAAAAACTTGGCGAAGGACCCTGGGCAATTCCGAATGGACCGGGGCAACCGACCTTGTAATGGACCCGACAAATCCAGATGTGCTCTATGCTGCCACTTGGGATAGACACCGCACAGTGGCAGCCCTTATGGGCGGTGGACCGGGTTCTGGCATCCATAAAAGTGTGGATGGTGGGGAAACCTGGACAAAGCTGACCAACGGAATTCCAAAATCGAATCTTGGGAAAATTGGGTTGGCCATTTCTCCCTTTGACAATGAAACCGTGTATGCGGCCATTGAATTGGATTTGCGCACAGGAGGTGTCTTCATTTCCAATAATGGAGGAGCTTCTTGGACCAAACAATCGGATGCTGTATCAGGAGCAACCGGACCCCATTACTATCAGGAACTTTATGCTTCCCCACATCATGAGGGCAAACTCTTTTTGATGAACAATGTGGTAAAGGTTTCAGATGATCATGGAAAAACCTTTGTTTCCATGAACGAGGAGAAAAAGCACGTGGATAGCCATGCCATGGCATTTAAGAAATCCGACCCCAACTATGTACTTTTTGGTACCGATGGCGGACTATACGAGTCCTACGATCTCACCAAAACTTGGAGGTATTTTGGGAATTTACCGTTGACCCAGTACTATAAGGTAGCAGTTGATGATTCTGCTCCTTTCTATAATATTTATGGAGGCACCCAGGACAACGGATCCCACGGAGGACCTTCAAGAACGGCCAGCAGTGCTGGGATTTTAAATTCCGACTGGTGGATAACCCTTGGGGCAGACGGGCATCAGTCAGCAACAGAGCCTGGCAACCCGGACATCACCTACGGTGAGTTTCAACAGGGCTGGCTTTGGAGAATTGACCAAACCACTGGTGAAACGGTATTTATTCAGCCTCAACCCGCAGCCGGGGAACCCCATGAGCGATTTAACTGGGATGCTCCCATCATAGTAAGTCCCCACAATCCAACACGCTTGTATTTTGCTTCCTACAGAGTTTGGAAGTCGGAGAATAGGGGAGATGACTGGACAGCCATTTCTGGTGACCTCACGCGCAATGAGGAACGATTGAACCTTCCAATAATGGGCCGACAGCAAAGCTGGGACAATCCATGGGACGTATTGGCTATGTCCAATTACAATACCATCACTTCCCTTGCTGAATCTCCATTGCAGGAGGGCTTGATCTATGCCGGTACCGATGACGGAATTCTTCAAGTAACAGAAAACGGAGGGAATAGTTGGAGGCGTATTAACCTTGGCAACATTAAGGGTGTTCCTTCCCGGGCATTTGTAAATGATGTGCGTGCCGACCTCTATGATGCCAATACTGTTTATTTGGTTCTGGACAATCATAAAGAAGGGGATTTTAAACCGTATATGTTAAAGAGTACGGACAGGGGGAATACCTGGTCTTTTATCAATGGGAATCTACCCAAGCGATTGATCACATGGAGGATTGTCCAAGATCACAAGAAAAAAGGATTGCTTTTTGCGGCCACGGAATTCGGTATTTATTTCACCAACAATGGAGGAACAACCTGGACCAAATTGGATGGGGGTTTGCCAACAATTTCATTCAGGGATATCACTATTCAAAGAAGGGAAGACGATTTGGTTGCTGCATCTTTTGGTAGGGGCTTTTATGTATTGGATGATATGAGTGCCCTTCGGGATTTTGATGCTTCCACTTCAGCTTCCGCCAGCCTGTTTAAGGTGAAACCTGCGTATTGGTATGTGGAGAAAGACGAAGTATATGGACAAGGGAACACACAATACGCCGCCAAAAATCCACCTTACGGAGCCATATTTACCTATTATTTACCTGAAAAGCTCAAAACTCTTAAAGAGACAAGGACCAAAGCAGAAAAAACGAAGAACAAACAAGGTGCCAACATTCCATTTCCTGGATATGATGCCCTGGACAAGGAAAAAAACCAGGAAAAACCAGAATTGGTCTTATTGGTTCGTGATAGTGGGGGCAAAGTGGTGAACTCTGTGAAGGGAACCAACAAAAAAGGATTCAATCGAGTGGCCTGGGATTTAAAATATGCCGATAGAACCGGTGTTAAACTGGCCAAGCCCAAAGGTGGGGATGATGACTTTTTTGGCTCTCCCTACATTGCCACCCCAGGTAGTTACTCCGTTACTTTGTACCAACGGGTAGATGGAGAACTTAAAGAATTGTCAGGGCCACAAAATTTTGAAGTGGTACCGTTAAGAACAGGTGCATTGCCTGCCAAGCCTACCAGTGAAATTGATGCCTTCAGGAACCAATTCCAAAGTTATCAGCAGAACTTAACGGCCACCAATACCATATTGGACAGGTCTCTTGCCAAAGTAGATGCCATGAAGCGTGCGTTTGATGAGGCCTCAAACCCAACCGCGGCACTTTCTACCAAAATTTACAATGCCAAGGCACAATTGCAACAGCTTAAAATACAAATGAGCGGAAGTCCATCCAGGAACCAAGTAGGGGAGAAGACCCCTCCTTCACCTGCGGATGGTGCATTTATTGGACAAGTGGCTTTGGGCAATACATATGGTCCCACTGGCAACCATAAAGCAGCACTCAAGAGAGCCACGGACCAGCTGAATGCACTTAAAGCTGAATTGAATAGTTTGGTCAGCAACACACTGCCAGGCATTGCATCGGAATTGAAAGCAGCGGGTGCTCCATGGATTGAAGGACAAGGATTGATTCAGGATTAATTTCAATGAAAAACTTCCACATTACGCTTTGGTCGTTCTTTTTCGGAATCCTATTGTGCCAAGCACAGTATACCGAAGAGGATTGGCCAGAGCGTGATCAATGGATGAAGACGGAAAGTCTTTTGGAACTCTCGGGAATCCAAAAAGACGATAAAGTGGCCGATATTGGTTGCCATGAAGGTTATCTTTCCATGCACCTCGCAAGGCTGGTCCAGGAAAATGGCAGGGTCTACGCAGTGGATGTACGTTCAGACCGACTTGAAAATCTTCGGGAAAATGCTGCGGACAGAAATCTGAGAAACATCATCACCATTCTTGGGGATTATGACGACCCCAGATTACCCAAAGATGAATTGGATGCCGTTTTTATCATTGACACCTACCATGAAATGGATTCCTATGAAACCATTCTCAGGCATGTAAAAAATGCCCTGAAAAATGGTGGTAAATTGTTACTGTTGGAAAAATTGAAGGATCGCGTTAGGGGCAAAACCAGACAAGAACAAGTCAATGCCCATTCCCTTGCCCCGGAATATGTAAGACGGGAGCTTGAACAGGCAGGTTTCACCATTATTTCGGAAATTGTAGACCACGGCGATTGGGAGCGGGATTCGAGCAAACAGATGTGGGTTCTGTTGGCCGTAAAGGGAAGCTAGTCCCGATTGAGTTCCTCGATCAGTTGCTCATAATTAGTGATCCAACTATATAGTCGTCCTCCCAAACTTATAATTGGTTTGGAAATGGTATCCATTTCCGTAGCGGATTTGGAGAGATATTTTCCCAATTGCTCCTTTACATCTGGTTGTTCATCCAAGGAAACACTTCTAAAAATATAATTTTCAGCTTCGAGCCGTGAAACAATGCTATCACATCCGGGACATACAGAAGAGGTGTATACCGTAATATGCTTTTTGGGCTTTATTTTGGGTGGGGGTACATCCAATATCTCAAATTCTTTTTTCAATGCCCGTTTGGAGAGACTATCGTTGACCTTAATGGATTTGGTGTAGCTAGGTTGTTTGTCCCGTAACAGGATTATCGTCTTCAAATGAACTTTGGAAGTGGCAGGAACCCGAATCCATCTGGGCTTGGCGGCACTTTGTCTAAAATTGCTTCCCTTAACTTCAAAAAGAACATCGTAATCCGTAAAAGTTTCGTTCATGGCATAGAATGCAATCCTGGTTTTGGATTTACTTTCCACCACTTTAACAGGTCCGGTCTGGGCCTGGGCCAAAGGGCTTGTTATCAGCAAAAACAAGAGCAACCATCGTGTCATACAACCGAAAAATTTAGATTAGTGGCTTACCGCTGTTGATAAACAAAACTGTCTATGCCCGGTAAGTCCTCATCAATATTGTTGAGCAAGGTATTGTTGGCGCCAATTTGCATGGAACTCAAAACAGAACTGCCCACAAAAACCACTTGTACGTTATTGGCATCCCATGTTCCAACCCCTGATGTTGTTCCGGAACATTCGGCAAAAAACTCATTATTCGTCAAACTGGAGATGACCACATTGGACTGCGAGAAACTCCAGGAGCCATCGGCATTAAGCGTCAGGGTACCAGTGATACAGTCCAATTCATCCATTAAATTGGTGGATGAGTTTCCGTCTTGGTCAATATCCTGGGCCGAACTAATATTGACTTCTATCAAATCCCACTGACCCACTACGGCCGTGTTGGTCCCTGAACCATTGTTCCCGTCATCACTGCTGCAGCCCATGAGGGCTAACACCAGCAGCGAACATAATGACAGTGTCTGAATTTTTAATCTTTTCATAACAATAAATTAAGCGCTTATGTAAAATAATACAATTCGTTGAATTATTCAGAAAAACTATAAGAATTGTATTATGGACCTGTGCATTTTATCGATAATGCACCATGTTCGACACTAAATTTCACAGCAAAACGTTAGTGGTGGACAACCCAAGAAAACTTCAGTAGTATGAGAACGTTGACTAAACTATGCAGCCTATTTACCCTAATAGGAATTTGCGCGATTACTTTACAATCCTGTAGCGAAGACGCTGTTTCAGATGGTGGAAACCAAACTTTGACCGCCAGTGACCTACAAACTATTTTAACCACGGATGAAGCCGCTGGCATTGCGGACAACGCCTTGGCAGAATTATTTGCCAACAATGGTGCAGTTGGAAAATCGGCCAAAACCTCAAACGAATGTTATTCCGCTGAATATACCGATACCGGATTTGTGGCCACATTCAACAACTGTGTGCTCAACGGTACGGAAAATGTAAACGGAACATTGACGGTGACCTACACGGTTGGAAATGAGAATGCCTCCTTTACCGCCGAATACGAGGACTTTTATGTGGGAGATATCAAATTAAACGGTACCAGAACCTATGCCCTGAACAGTAATATGGAGCAGAATACCATTTCCTTTACTGTGGAAAGCAATATGACCGTTGAAATGGAAGATGGTAGCGAGATCTCTGAATCAGGAAGCAAAACCTTTAGTTTTACCTTCGGGGAATCTTTGGAGACCAGTTCCTTTGGTCTTTCCGGAACCTGGCAGGTAGAAGCTGATGGCGACACCTATACCATTACAACCGTGGATGACCTTGAAGGATCACTGGGGTGTGAGTATTTGACCAGCGGTAATATGAACGTATCCAAAAATGGGTTGGTCATCAATGTGGATTTCGGAGAAGGGGAGTGTGACAACAAAGCCACCCTTACTTATCCAGATGGCACCGAACAAGAAATCGAATTATAACCCCATCACCCAAAACAACGAAGCACCGATAACCTCGGTGCTTTTTTTATGCCGTTTTATAACAATTTAAGGGACGGGGTTTTAGGGAAAATCGATACTTTCGAAAGCCAAAACCAATCCAATCCATGAAAAAATATGCGGTTCTCCTACTCCTGGCCGGTATAATAGTAAGCTGTCAGCAAAAAGAAATAAAAACAGGCACAGTGGCCATCATCCCCAAACCAAGCGAAGTAAAAATTGGCGAAGGCCAGTTTGTTTTGGATGAAAAAACCACTGTATCCGTTGAGAACGAATCGCAATTGGCCATTGCGCAGTTATTTTTTGGGCAATTTGAGTCCATCTCCGGATGGGTGCCGGAAATTGGCATGGGTATAGAAGGGGACATCAAGTTTTCAACAGACAATACGCAGGCAGAGGAGGCGTATATGCTGGAGGTATCACAAGATGCCATCCATATAAAAGCTTCATCAGGAGCTGGATTTTTTTATGCGCTTCAGAGCTTAAAACAGCTTTTGCACACTTCATTCTACGATCAAAAATTACAACCTAATGTGGTGTGGGGCATTCCTGCGGTGCAAATAACAGATGGACCCGCCTTTGAATGGAGAGGTTATATGTTGGATGTATCCCGTCACTTTTTTGACAAGGAGCAAGTGCTAAAAGTACTGGACTTTATGGCGGAGTCCAAACTCAATAGATTTCATTGGCACTTAACGGACGATCAGGGGTGGCGATTGGAAATAAAGCAATATCCCAAGCTCACCGAAGTTGGGGCATGGCGAGCTGATTATAATACTACGGATGAAACGGTATCCAACTGGTGGGGGAGGCCGGTCCAAAAACCAGGAGAAAAAGCCACTTATGGTGGTTATTACACCCAAGAAGAAGTTAAAGAAATTGTTGCCTATGCCAAAGAGCGGTTTATAGAAGTTATTCCGGAAATTGACATGCCCGGACATGCGCAGGCCACTATTTCCGCCTATCCAGAAATTGGCTGTGTTGACGCGGCCCCGTTTGTGGCCACAGGTGGAGTGGCCAAGAACAATACCTATAACCCAGGCAAGGAGGAAACCTTTGAATTTGCTAAAAAAATGCTCAATGAGGTGATGGACTTGTTCCCTCATGAATATGTGCACATTGGTGGAGATGAATGCAACAAGAGTCAATGGTTGGTGGACCCACATGCCCAACAACGGATAAAGGACGAGGGGCTGAAGGATGTATATGAGCTTCAAAGCTACTTTCTAAAGCGGATTGAAAAAATTATCAACGCCAGGGGCCGTACCATGATCGGATGGGATGAAATTCTGGAGGGTGGACTGGCACCCAATGCCACGGTAATGAGTTGGAGAGGAGAGGAAGGGGGCATAGCATCTGCCAAGGCCGGCCACGAAGTAATCATGACCCCAAGCAATTATTGCTATATCGATTTAAAACAGGGCCATGACGATTTGGAACCCAATTTGGGATATGCCCAAGTATTATTGTCTACAGCCTATAACTACCAGGTAATCCCAGAAAGTCTTAGCGAGGAGGAGGGGAGTCTTATCAAGGGAATACAGGCCAATTTATGGACCGAATCCATTAGCGATTGGGGGAAGCTCACCTATATGACCTTTCCAAGGATGTATGCCATCGCCGAAAGCGGCTGGACGCGCCATGAAGACAAAGATTGGTACGGTTTTACCCAAAGGCTTGAAACCCAAATGAGCCGATTAGATGCACAAAAAATACGCTATGCAACCAGTGCATTTAGTCCATGGATCGACCATGAAGGTAAGGAGGACCATGTTAAAATAACCTTAAAAACCGAGGTGAACGGTTTGGATATCAGATATACCTTGGATGGTTCGGTGCCCGTATTGGAATCTGAGCTTTACACAAAAAGCTTTGCTCTAAAAGAGACCAAAACGATCAGCGCTAGGGCTTTTAAAGATGAGCATCCGGTGGGATATATCTCGAGTCTTACATTTCCGGTACATAAAGCCACAGGAGTGAATTCGGGTTTAGGAAAAACCAAGCAACTCACAGATTTAAACTATGGAAAACTGGACCGTGGTGACCCCAACTGGGTAAGTTTTAATGACGGATTGAATGTACAATTGGATTTTGAGGAACCCACGGAAATTGGTCACGTTGGTTTTGACGCCCTGCGATTTACCATTGCTGCGATTTATCCGCCCGAACATGTGGAAATCTTGGGCTCTGAGAATGGCACGGATTTTAAAAAGCTTGGAGAAATTACAAAGGAAGAAATCTCACGCATACAAGGACGAAACAAGATTCCATATAAAGTTGATTTTGACCCGATAAAGTTGAAATCTGTAAAAGTGGTTGCCAAGGAAATAGATCCTATTCCAGAAGGACATCACCGGGCCGGGGAAAGAGCGGTGCTTATGATTGATGAGTTGGTGATCCAATAGAAGGACCGGGGGGATATGATATGAGTGATTCCCAGATATGGAAATTATCTATTTGACATAATATAAATTATAGTACAAATGCCTTTGTTACGTTTTTAGCGGTTGGCTGTGGCTGATAATTTAAAATTGTACAGTGAATAATTTAAAATGTAATTAAAAGCATAGCCCCAAAAATGTCAAGCACATGAGTCTCAAGTATGTTAGGTAAAAAAAGTCATGATTAATTGTGTGATAAAAGTGTGATTTCTATATTTTTTATTATTCATCGCATTTAATGAAAATCACAAAAATCTGTTCAAGATTATGACTAGAAAAGCATATTAAACTGAAAAATCACAAAAAACAGTTTAATTTGAGGTGTGAAAAAAATTCTATTTATCTGTTCGGCTAACAAACAGCGATCAAAGACTGCACAAGATTATTTTTCCAAAGAATATCCCCATTTTGAGTTTAAATCCGCGGGAACCAACTTAAAAGCATGTGCCAAGGAAGGCACAACCCCGTTGACTGAAGAAATGTTGAAATGGGCTGATAAAGTGTATTTAATGGAGGAACGACATAAATCCCTTATAAACAATCACGTAGGTCCTATCTACGATCAAAAAATGGCAATTCTAAATATTCCTGATAGATTTAGCTATATGGATCAACAGTTGTTAGATATCCTCGTATCCAAAATCAAGCTTGGTTAATGCCCCCAAAAAGCCCTAATCTCGTGCATTAGGTCTCTGAAATTGTCTATACCATAAAACTGGCTTTTTATTATTCGCGTATCAAGGATGCCATGGTGATTGCAAATAGCCTTGATTTCGCGTCTAAGTGGTCTTTCAAGCCAAACATAAGAGGTAATTCTGCTTTCCAACTCAGGAATACCTACTAGTCCCAGTGATTTCCATTTCATTAGATTATCATGAAAATACTCAGGTCCAGATAGGATTATGCCCAAGCTTTCTCTGGTTAGATCACGCAATTCGTGGATATATTCGAGCTGCTGTGAATTGAATTTTCCAGCCTCATCAATTATCAATAACTGTTTTCCTTTAGTACTGCGAAAGCGTAAAGCAATCATCTCCATAATTGTATGAAAACTTAGTTCCTTCGTCGAAGTGTTCTCATAGCCACAGACACTTAGAAGTTTTGTATAAAATTCTTTTGGATTCATCGTTTTTTGAAACCACATATATGCCGTATTATCATTTCTTGAGAGATAATATTTAAATGCCTCTGTCTTTCCTGCTCCCGGATAACCAAGAAGGCCAACCATCTGTGATTTCTCTTGCACTTTTGAGCAGAGCTCTTGTATCACATCAAAATTTCGAGTCCGAAATAACGGTTCTGACTTCATCAGACAATGATTTCTACTTCATTTTTTCTTTTCCTTTTGAAAAAAATATCAGAGCTGTCTTTCCGATGGGCTTTGTCTTTTGCCTTCTTACTACCTTTAGTGTGTTTTTCCGCATTGGTTAACATATCTGCTATCAAGAGTTCATCTTCGGCCTGACCTAGTACCCTTTGTAGTAACTTTGGTGGGTTATGTACTTGAATCGGGATTTCGTTTAATTCGATTTTGCCCCTGTCCAACTCTTCGACCAGTCCAGAAATTTGATTTTTAATTCTATCTCTAACCAACTTGCTTCGTTCTTTAATGTGGACTAAATCCTTTTCTGTTGGGATTAAATTGATTTTATAATCTTGATCTAACTTCGCCAGAAACCTACCTGTATTTTCCTCATAGATAAATATCTTGGACAACTCATTTTTATTATACCTGACGAGCACTTTAGTTCTATTGATTTCTTGAGCCAATCTGTCATTCTTGATTGTAAACGAGTATTTGATTTTATCAACCCTAATCACCACCATAGAAGAAGTTACCTTGATAGTTTTGATATCATAAAAAAACTTAGCAGTATCACTGGGTTTAAACTTCTTTATCCTGGGGTCTTTCTGATTTATTCTGTCCTTATATTTTACTTCTGTATCACTGTTATATCTTCCTATCAAATTTGCAATAAGCTTTTTGGTTGAATCGATATCACGTAGGTTTTCCTTTTTCTGATATAATTCAACAAGTTCTTGCTGAGCCCTCTCCCCTAGCCTTGTTGATTTAATCCCCGCGCCATAACTTCCATATGCCTCGCACATATAGGAACTCTGAAATGTTCTAAACCATCTTTCCACATGACCTTTATCTCTCGGATTTCTTGCCCTTGATGTTCTAAAGTTAATGCCATATTCTTCCGCCTGTTCTTTAAATAATTGAAAGTCACGTGATTTGAAAGCTTTGGCACCATCATAAACGATTTCGATTGGGATAATCCCAAAATTTTCAAAAGCATCTCTTATTGCAGACAAAACCATTACACTATTTTCTGATTCTGCAAGGCTATGTCCTATGATCTTTCGAGAATATACATCAATGACCACGCATAGCCTTAATCTAATTGGCTTTTTATTGTGATCCAAGCAATGGAGGTTTAAAATAGTCGCATCAATTTGTAATATCTGGCCTTGATAGTCAGGCTCTTTGCGCATTATGTATGGAAATAGATGCTGTTTCGCATGTGCATCTCCATACCGGATAATATCACATTGATTTCTAACTGCTGGCCTGTTTAAGAACTTCTGAACGGTGCTATATGACAATGTTGAAAGTCCTCTCTCCAGCAATTCCTCGTTTACTTTTGAATGAATCTTTTGAATTGAGTAAGCTTTAGAAATGCTATAGTGATATTTTATCCTTCTTTGGGCAAATAATGATAGTTTGTAGTTTTGTCTTCCGAAAAGAATGAAATCATGCACTAGCACCTCACTTATCCCCTCTCTTTTTGCTTTGAGGATTTTTTTGTTGAAACTGTTATAATTATCTGTCCAAAAAGCAGCATTTGCCAATTTCAAATACATTGAATGTATTTCCTTTAGTGCATACTCCTTCTGAAGGCCGAATATTTCTTTAAATATGGCATGGGTTTTAGATAGTAATCTTTGTTTTTCTTTATCAATTATTAGATTGGCATAGTACGGCATGTATTGCATCCACAACGACGGTTCAGACCAAGCATTAAACAAAACAAACCATATAGCTTTATATCGTTTTGTTAATCGCGTTTTATTTACTTTTTCAATATGATAATCCAGATTGTCCTCGTTAACCTGTATCCTATGTTTAGCAAGTATTTTTGGAGGAATGGTTTCGAATAATATCCAGGATTTCTTGGTTGATCTTTCTTTAAACGACCGAAAGTTTGTGGATTTTCCCTTATTAGCTTTGGAGATATAATTGTTCAGTGTTCTTTGATTAACCCCTGATTTTACTAAATAGCTGTCGGATAGATAATATTTACCATCCACTAGCTTAACATAGTGTTCCATGATAAAAATTTAGTTGTTGTCTTTTTAATTATAATTGGTTAAATTTTATCTAATTTTAGTTTTCTAAAATATGTGATAAAAAAAGGCATACAAATGCCATATAAGCATTTTGTAGGTTATAAATGCTTTAAATGTTATAAATATTAAATATATTGCAAGTGCAATAATTTAAACATTTAGGTGCAATCGATAAAACTAATTTTAACTATATATAGTTAAACAATATACTGTTTTTAACTATTAATGCAAAATATTATGTTGAGCAAAAAGCTTAAAAAATTAAGGACAGATAAAGGATATACTTTAATGCAGTTAGCGGAGAAGTCCGGAGTTTCATACGTGCAAATAGGCAGATATGAAAATGACAAGTCAGCCCCTTCAGGTAAAACTTTGACTAAGCTGGCAGAGGCCTTGGAAGTTAATATGGAAGACCTGCTAAAAAATTCTTTTGAAACTGACTCAATAAGTGATGAGCAACTTGACGCTAAGTATAGGAAGATCAAAAAGGTATTGCGTGAGAATGATATGAATCGCAGAACGCTAGATGGCTTTTTTGATTTACTTCTTTTTAAGGGAAATGTAAATAAGATGCTAGATAATGAACCTTCTTATTAGATTCTTTATGCGGACTCTTTTCTCTTTTCATCTCAAAGCCCAAAAACAAGGCATAAAAAAAATTCAGAACAATAAAATAATCATCCAAGAAGAAACAATCCCGGTTATTCTTATGCTCTATGTAGTCACCTCTTAGCAGCTCATAATTTGTGTCAAGAAAATCATCCATAATGCTATCTTGATACAAATGCTCTAAAAAGTAACCTATTTCTTTTAATCTGAAGTCTTCCATTGAACAATAGACCTAAGTTGGCAAAGTCATCCACCTTTTTTCAAATAGTATCGATTATTAAAAAATGCCATGGTCTATTCTTGTAAGCATATCCTCAATAGCTTTAATACCACTATCAGTATCTAGAATGTCAATTGGCCTTTGGCCCTCTAGAAACGGGTTTGAGCTGGCCAACCACTCGCCATATCCTATTTTGCCTAAAACTTCTCGACCGTAATCATGAAGTCTTTCTATTTTGTCTTTGGTCATTATAATTGAAGGTTACGCTCATACAAATTAATGAGTATGTTCACATAATCCTGAGAGTCAATTAAAATAGTTTGCGCTATATGTCCTGGACTAATGTTCGGCAAAGAGCTGTGGTTTATCCTTTATTTGAACTGCTGCTTATCCTTTGGTTTAATCATTTAATTTTCTGAATGATGGAATCATTATGGAACACAATATGCTCAATTAAGTTATCCGAATCATCCCATTTCTTTGAATCTCCATTTTTAACTCCATGTGTATAATTCGTCAAACCTATCAAAGTCCCATCTTCATTCCAGTTCAAATATTCCCCATGTAGTTTACCAGAGGCATCAAAATTCATCTCATACCTTCTCAAACCATTAAAATAGTAATAAGTGTGCTTTCCGACACCAACCCCTTCCTGATTAAAATCTCCCCTGCTTTCAACCGTACGCCCATCAGGATAATAAAAAGTAGCTCGATTATCTCCAAAAATTGAACTCCATATTGCATACAGAATTCCCAGACCAATTATTGGCAAGACAATGAAGCTCCACTTGGATTTCTTGCCAGGCCTTGGGTGGCTAGGCTTTGGTTGACCTAAAACATCTGTGTCTTCTATGGATGTCATAATCGTTTCGTCAAACTTTATAATGTTACCTGTTCTTACAAATTTGAAATCCTCTGCGATACATTCAAATGTATTGTCTCTAAAAAAGAAAACATAATGTTTGAAAACACCATTTTCGGAATTGGGTTCCTCAGAGACTACCTTCTCATCCAATGGAAAATCTTTTGTCCAATATGAGTTCTTTAAGTGATAAAACCCATAATTATCAATTCCCTCATCATAGTATCTAAAGTCACTAAAATTATCCGAGCCTGGTCCACCTAGCCTATACTTTAGAACATCATAAAAATGTAATTCTGCCTGCTCATCGTCTTCCACATTATCCCAAAGAAATGGATTCAGTAAAAACTTCAAAATCAAGGTAGAATCGTTAATTGAAATATCAGGACTTGGAGCATTAGGTTCAGCATCAAAGTCAAAGTTCAATTTAACATATGTAGGTTTTTTGATCATCTTTTTTTGAACTTTGAATTAACTCAATTCTTGATTATGTGTTGGCGAGTTTCAGACAATTAGTTATTATCTTTTTTTATCATACCCAACTTTGAAATTGTATATGAATTTTCTTCAAAAATGGATTTCATTTTTAACCAGACTTTATCAACAATATTGAAATGACGCGTATTATTCATGTTTTTTAATTCCAGGAAACCGTACATTGTGAGTCCTCTTATTTGGGCTATTTCTTTACTCAGATAATTAATAACATTCGCATTTTCTAATTCAAAATACTTCTTTATTCTCTTACTTGGCCCTTGTTTATGCAACTCTTCTTTAAAGGATGAGATATATTCGTTTAGAGCAACTTCATTGCCATTTTCAAGTCTAACTATCATTTGATTCGGCTCTATTTTGGACAATTCTGTATTTATATCAACATAATCAAATTCAATATTTAAGATTTTTGGCCTTTTACGTTTTATTTTAAGATTTAGGACTATTTCAGCTATCGGGAAATCGGTTTCTTTTGCTTCCGTTGCATCTAATTCTCTTAGTTCAACAAGGCCTATGTTTTTCTGTTTAGCGAAGGATTTTCCATCTTCCGTAAATCCTCTTTTTGAAACTATTACTCCCTTATCTATGTCAGTATCATCGATAATTGAAGCAACTTTCATTACAACATCTTTATTTAGCTTTTTCTCCCAGTATTTACATTCGATTGCTGTCTGATAATCATGAATTCCGTCACTATGAGTCGTCAAAACATCTATTTGATGTGTAGCACCTGATTTACCTGGCACTTTGCATTTGCTACCATATCCTACTATTTCAAGCCCCCTTTCTCTACCTAAAGCCTCATAGATGTATTTGGTAATTGCTTCATATTCTTCCCAATCCATAGTTTGTAATTATTTATCGATTAGAATTACCGACGGTCTCAGCTATGATTTGTGGTGGCCGTTGGAAATTGTCACATCCCCGAAGCTTCAGGGTAGTGGTTTGATTTCCCACCGTGGTAAATCCAGCCGTTAATGGTTTCTAAGTTTCAAGTTAACGAAAATCAGCTATAAATTATAGCCATTGTTAGGGCTAGTATTTTAAAATACGTTGTCCATAGTTTTAGCTTTCAAAATCCTATTTTTAGAAGAATATCTAGGGCTTTGGGGGGCTTTACCCTTGCTTTTCCCAAGTGGTACTTTTTTAATTTCTTCAGCTGGTTCGGTAAAATAAAGTATGTATTTATTTGTGTCTTTCCATTGTTCAATTGACTTTACATTGGCAATATGTGTGATTGCTGATATTGGAGAGACTTGATAAGCGGCAATGTATTTTATTTTGGGAATCATAGACGAGTTCAGACGTATTGCGTACCAAGAATTTCCATCTATGAAAACATCTTTGAATCCGTCTTCTCTGGCAGGAACAACGATTGTGTCTATTTCTGATATGTCTATTTTTTCTGTGTCCTCAGTAATTTCGTTTAGGAATGGTTGGAATTCGTATAGTAAATCGCCATTTCGGTTTTTAAATCTTCTTAGCGTAACTACTTCTACAGGAAATTTGAACCTGCTAATGAGCACTGTTTCCAATTCTTCTCCAAGCTCATCAATAATTAACAAAGCGTTGAAAGAGTCTTTCTTATGGATTATTGATTCTAAGAGATAATCAACATTCTCAAATCCATTTTTTTTTGCATAATCCTCACATTTTTTCCATTCAAACTTTCTCTTTTGTAACATTTCTTTGATTACGTTTTTCACTTTGACTTTACTTGTCTCGAAAGAAAGTGAAAATTCGAGTATTTGAACTGCAATATGCTTTAAATGTTGATGGCTTGACAAGTCATTTTCAACAACGAAAATCTTAGGCTCTTGGCTATTTGTCAAGTCAATGAGATATCCATCAGGCAGATTATTTGTCCCTCCCTTTTTTCCAATTTTCTTTTTATCGTCTAGATAAATTCTAGTTGTACCAAAAAGAGCGGCTTTTACTTCATTTACGGCATCTTCTAATTCGGATTCCTTATCGTAAGGTATTTCTATATATTTATTTTCTTTATTCCAGAGCATTTGATTTCGTTATTCAATTTTGGCCAAAAGGTTTCCTGTGTGCGGTGCGACGGCGTTTAACCGATATGAACTACGTACACATTGTAAGAAGTTTTTTTCTTTTTTATTCATCTAAACATATTGTTCTATCCCTATTCCTTTCTTTAGTCCCTGGAATAGGAAATGAAATCCAATATCTATCAACCAAATCTTTGTTTGATGTAATGTGAATCAAATTTGAGATGAAATAAGCATGAGATAAATTATTTATATTGTATACGTTGTAAAAATGACTTCCACAATTTACAGGGGGGTCTAATCCTTCATTATTTATCCAATGCCTTATGAATATTGAACTATTTAAAGAAATATGATTTACCATTCCATTTGAAAGTCTTAATGATGTGTCAATAGTATCAGAGTTTAAATTCCCATCAAATTCATATCCAAATACTCCTTTAAATATTCGATTATTTTCGTTCTCTCTGATATTGAGGAACTGGTCAAATGTGTTAAACTTTTCTATTATTCGATACAAACTACTGCTATTTGTTCGCCCTGTATAAATCTTGGATTTAACCTCTATTATTCCTTTTACACTTTCTTCAATAACAATTACAAAGTTACCTTCAGAGAAAATTACAGGATAGGAATTATCGTAAATTAAAATGTCAATCTGTTTTGATACTGCAAAATCCTGATTACCATTATTGTTTCCTTTCTTCAAAATATAGCCATTTCCAACTGATAAGTTTTTTGGAAGATATTGACTAATAACATTTCTTAAGATTGCTTCTTTGTAAGAACCTTCATCTCCCCAATTAGCACTGCCAATTAAATTTCTTACTCGATTCTTAACTACTTGTAATTCTCGATTTATTGATTTTTGAAACTTCAAAGGGTTAATCATGATTTTGGACTATTTTCTCCTGGTGAGACACTTTTTCTTTAAATCCTTTTTTTGAACTTTCCCTAAAGTTACGGTTTCTGATTCTTCATACTTGGAAAACTCGTTGCCCTTTATTAGTGGTAGCTTGCATACAAATCAAATTTGTTGAAATTGGGCATTGGAGTATTCATAAGGCAGGATTATTTTTCAGCTAGCTCCTTATCAAGATTACTAATAAATTTTCCTTCAAGCAGCTTTCCGTTTTTTAGATATTGAAAAAATTCATCATAATTCTCTGGACTTAAAAAATGAAAATTGTATTGCTGTTTGATTTTGTGATAGTCCAGTTGATTATTTAGTTCTTTAAAATGCTGGTTGGCCCATTTGAATTTAGCTTTATTTATATCTGAATAATCCTTATCATCCTTTATCTCTACGACTATAATGTAGTCTATTCCATCTTTTGAAACCTTTATGAAGAAGTCTGGATTAAATTTGGATTGCTTAGTGTGATTTCCCGATTTTGATGTTAAAGAGTACTCAATTGAATAAAAACTCTGATTAGTTGATTTTAACCAACATTCTATAGATGATGCATTTTCATTTCTAACCAATTTCTCAACGAACTTTCTTTCTGGCTCCTTTGTAGTAAATAGAATATCGATGGGAGTTTTAAAATTGAAGCTATTAACTTCCTTAATGGCAACCCTTGGTAGATATTCATCTCCAATAACTTCCTGAAGGATATTCAAGACATCTTCATCCAAAATTTCCGTATCATAATTATTTGAATAAAAAACAGTAGAACCAGTCCTCAAATTACCAACCGAAAGACTTTCTCTTTCTCTTTTACTGGTGTTAATTAAATATGGTTTTTCAGCTAGGCGGACTAATACTATTGATTTGTTCTTTTTTCTTAATAACGTATTAAATGCCGAGAAGATGTTTCGTTTATTTTTTTCATCAATTTCATCACCTTCAATGCCTGCATTTTCCATTGAACGACGAATTAATGCTTCAATCTCATTTTTAGGGGGAAGATTATTTTTGGTGTATTCGCCTTCTGAGAGTTTTAACGTTACTCCTTCCCATTCACGAGTTTTAAATTCGTGATATATCTTATTGACAATTTCTTTGATTGGCGTCATACGATATTTTATATCATATTCAACACTTAATATGTCACCAGCGATATTACTGTAATGTGTTTCCTGCTTTACCTCTGAAACAGCAGATTCTAATGTAATATGCCCTTTATAGTTGAACTCTTTTTTTGGATTAGTATTTTCAACTCCTTTTTCAGTTTTTTTATAATCTATGTTGTACAAGTCAAAATGATGTTTACTTCTATCAACATCATTGAGAGCTGTACTGTATAATCGCATTTCAATCTCCAAAACTTCATCAACAAGACCTTTGATTTTACCACCCCAAGAAGAGTGATTGAATACGATGACTTTTGAACCAATTTGATAATTTGGAGGTACTCTCAGTCCTCTTCCTAATACTTGAGCAATCAATAGTTTAGAATTAAATGCTCGTTCTTCCATAGGAACAATCTGAAACACATTTTTAACATCCCAACCTTCAGTAAGCATTGAAACCGAGATAATCCACTCTATCGTTTCGCTGGTAGAATCTACATTTTCCAAGCGAATTAAATTGGCTTGATGGTTTTTATCTGAAGTAACTGTCATTACCTTAAGTTGCCTAAGCTTTTCTTCCGATAGTTTTTCTTCTTCCGCTAAAAATTCAATTAACCTCGTTTCAAGCCTTTTCGCATTTTGAATATTATTGGTAATTAGTATGGTTAAAGGTCGAATGTCTTGATATAAGGTTTTATTTTTTTGATGATTTTGATATACTTTTTGAAATCGTTGGTCTTCGTTAGCGCTATCATCTTCCTGAACATAATCAATGGATTTTACAAACCTGTTATCAATGGATTCACTTAACGAGTACCTGTAAATGACATCATTAAAGTAGTCATTATCAATATATGCGGTACCGGTGAAACCAAGAATATATTTAAAGGCATATGCATCATCAAGCAAAAATCTTTTCCAGATTTTGATAGCTTTCGCATTAGATGAAACGCCAATTATTTTATTGTAAATATGATGTGATTCATCGTTCAAAACTAATGTTTTGGCACCTTGTTGAAAACCAAAACTATCTTCTATCGAAGAACCTGTTCTTTCGTATACGGCGTGCACATTTTCAACACAAATGTCCCCTGTTTTGACAGTTATATTTCCATCGACTATTCTTGAGTTTTTATGCTTTGCATTAGTAGGTATTGCTTCTTTTATAGTAGTGTTAGCAATCAGTTCTATGAACTTTTTGGTAAGCCCTTTTTCAATGGTAGTTGAAGGGCATAGAACCAAAACTTTATCGGCCAAACCTAAACCAAGCATTATTTGAGCAATACCAAACATTACATAGCTTTTGCCCGTACCCGTTGCCAAATCAATAGTACCTGATAATTTTTGGGGGAGTTGTATTTTCTTTAAATATTCCTCAATTTCAGGATAACGTTTGCGAATTTCAGGATTCTTATAGTGATTTTCTTTTACTAGGCTTTCAATGTTTTGGTAAGAAGATGATGCTAAGTATATTATTGAATTTTTTATTGCCTCTTTTTGATATTCCCTATTTCCACATAGAGCATCTAGAAACCTATCCCAATATTCTAAAGGAAGTTTTGTAGGGTCAAAGTTTGGATTAACCTTAAGTACTAAATCTTTAGTTTCATATGTTTTCTTTTCTTGAATCATACAATCCTTATATTACTTTAAAAACTCCCTAAATTCATTACCATAGATGTCTACATAGACAACACAAATTTTATCACCAAAGTCTGTTAGGGTTATTTCTATTTTATCTGAATCTTTAACAAGATCTTCTGCAAAAAACACATCTGACATTAGAAATTCTTTCTCGTTATAAGACTTGTCAACAACTATCATAGCAAGAGCCTTAAACCCTTCTATATCTTCCAGTGTTTCCTCATCTGGATAATAAGCTTCAAAGGAATTGATAGTTAAAATCCCCTCTTTAAATGTCGAATCAACCTCGGGTTGACGAATAAAATGGAATCCAACGGCATCTTCAAGGCTATTGATATTACTCGAGCTGGTGGGCTGACGAAACTTTTTAAACTTTTTTTTATGAAGTTCTTGTATTATTTGATAAGGAACTTTTAAGAAATAATACCTCACTTTACCAATTTCGTAGTAATCGTCAATAAAATCAACAGAATTTGCAGGAGCGATGATATAGACTCTGTCACCTACCTTGTTCCCTACATTTCTGTGTAATTGCTCCAAATAATCTTCGTCTACAGCAGCATCTTTGAAATCCCAAAATTTCCAAATGAGCACATCATAACCATCTTTACGTTCTCCTTGAAACTCAACACCTCCAATAGTTAACTTTTTAGGACTTACTTCAAAAAGATTAAGAACAAAATTGGTATACTCTTCCTGCTTTAATTTGAATAATTTTTCAATATCGTAAAACCCAGTATTAACTGTCATAAATCCCTTCGCTAACTTAGAATAGTCTTTTAGAGGGTTTTCAAGAGATTTTGAATTCTGTATAGTTAAAAGCCTCTTTTGAATAGTGAAGAAAGCAAACTTACCAATGTCACAAGTAATCCATTTTCGATTTAACTTCTCAGAAACTGAGGAAACTGTTCCACTACCTCCAAAAAAGTCTAAGACCAAGTCTTCTTCATTCGTACATAACCTAATTATTCTTTCTATTAACTCTTCAGGTTTTTGTGTTGGATAATTTACTCTCTCTTTTGATTGAGAGTTTATAGGATTAATACTGTCCCATAATGATTGAAGTGGTATTCCACTTAGTTCATCAAGATATTTTTTGACTCTTATTCCTCCTTTACTGGTAAAATATAATCGATTCTCCTGATCTAGACGTTTCATTGTATTTGGAGGGCATCTCCAGTAACCGTTAATACCTTTATATTCGTAATAATAACCAGAACCCTTAAGTCCTTTTGCCGTTAAAGGGCCATCCGTCCAAAGTCTACCGTCTTCATCTTTATTCCTAAATCTTTTGAGATGCTTCTCACTATAATACTCATATAATTGATGCCAGGTATAATTATCTGTTTTAGTGTAATAAAAAATGAATTCACAATTTATACCGAGTTTGTTCGCATCACTGTGAGCACTTGTTCTTTTCCAAACTATTTCATTCCTAAAGTTTGATTCACCAAATATTTCATCTAGTACGGCTTTTATATAATGAGATTTTTTTTGGTCTAAGTGAATAAAAATACTTCCGTCATCGGCAAGAATTTCTCTAGCCACTACAAGTCTTCTACGTAAAAACTCCACAAATTCCGCATCCTTTGCTTTATCTGTATATGCTTTTTGCCCTTGATTACCGCTAAACTCTGATTCCGTTGCAAATGGTGGGTCAATGTAGATAAGTTTAACCTTGCCCTTGACCTTGTTTTTTATAAGAGGATCTTCGTTCTTATGTATGGTTTTTAAAAATTGAAGGTTGTCGCCAAAAACCACCATATTATGCCAGCCATCTTCATAACTTTCCCGCTCACCATTGTAATTTTTTTCGACCTGCAATGGTACGGCAGATACACCATCTTCATCTGCCAAAATATCTTCTTTACGCATTTTTCCTGCGTAAACTAATTCATACTCCTTTTGAATAGCAGGGAATAATTTGTACTTAAAATCTTCGGGCAGGTCCTCTCCTTTTTGGATTTTCTCAATTAAAAAATCTTTTTCTCTATCGGATAAATTAGTCATATTATTCTGTGCAAAATCAAAAAATAAATTTATCAATCTCCATTCTTGCTTCAAAAAAAAATCTGAAATACTTATAACCGACATTTATGGCAACGTTAATGAGTCAACCGAATTCCTTGTCTGTGAATCTTAATATTTTCTACTTAGCTTGAATAGGTTTAAAATTTACATTCAACTATCTTGTTTATAAGGACGAACTTCGCCGGAAAGCCCGCGAAATCTTAAGTACTTATAATAAGTGGCTCTAGAAATATCTAAACGTTCACATATCTCTAAAACTGTTAGCTTTCCTTCCTTAAAATACTCTTCGCAAAGTACAGCTTTCTGTTGGTTTTTCTTACTTATTCCTTTTGGGGCACCTAAAACTTTCCCACGGCGTCTTGCCGATTCCAAACCGGCTTTGGTGCGTTCGATTATTATGTCTCTTTCCAGTTGGGCCAAGGCAGCAAAAATGTTAATTATAAATTGAGATTGAGAGGACTTTTTGGTAGTATCAATGAATGACTCAGTAATGCTTCTGAACTTGACCCCTTTCTCATCCAGTTCGGACATTAGTTTGGTAAAGTGAATAAGACTTCGCGCAAGCCGATCCAGTTTCCAAACAACTATAGTGTCACCTTCCCGAACATAGTTAAGCAACATAGCCAAGCTCTTACGTTCTTCTTTGGTACTCGATACCTTATCTGTATAGATATTCTTTTGGGAAATTCCTTCTTTTAAAAGTGCGTCTAATTGTAAATCGAGGCTTTGTTCAGCTGTACTTACCCTTGCGTATCCAAAAACCATAATAATAGTTTAATTATATGTCAAAAATTAAACTAATTAATTAGCACGGTGAAATAAACTTTTCAGAAGTAATGAACACGGAGAGTTTAATAAGTTCAATAAAACGGTGGATTTTGTGCAAGGCACATATTATCGTATCTTAACTTTTCCACAGACAATAACAATTTTGATACATTTCATACTTTGAAAGTTCATCAAGCAATTTGTTTTCATCCGGTAAAAATTTTGAACAGAGTGCTTTTTACCGTCTTGATGTTAACCAAGATAACTTTTGCTCAAGAACTTGATACCATTACTGCCTATGAGAATTATCAAAAAGCTCGAAAATTCGGCGATGCTGGGGACTACAGACAATCTATTTCGTATTACCAAAAAGCCCTAATGGGCTATGAAAAAGTTACTTATTGGCCGGGGTACATAAAATCATTGAATGGGTTGGGTGCATGCCATACCCTATTGTCGGAGCATAAGCAAGCTCAGGAATATTTGCAATTGGCCATGTCCACCGGTCTTGATAGGCTTGGAGAAGTACCGGAAATAGCCGACACCTTCCAAAACCTAGGGTTTGATTGGAGCAGACAGGGAGATTACGATAAGCAATTTGAGAACTATAAAAGGGCATTGCAAATTAGATTAGAGAAGCTGGGGGAAGATCATCCCAAAGTGGCACAAACCTATAGTAGTTTATCGGTTAGCTATAAGTATCGTGGTGATTATGAAAATGCTTTGGCCACAGCGAAAAAAGGATTGGATACCCGTCTTAAATCGGTAAACCCTAATGATTTCAGTCTTTCCCAGGACTATACCAATATTGGTGCCATTTACTTAAGTAAAGGCGAGTTCAAAAATGCCCAAGAACATTTTCAACGGGCACTGGATGTCATGGAAGGTGCAACTGGGGAACAAAATCAATTTAAGGCCATAGGATACTCTAATCTTGGCAAATCTTTGGATGCACAAAAAGAGTACAATAAGGCCATTGTTGCCTATGAGAATGCCTTGGAGGTTTTAATCAAACTACTTGGTGAAAAGCATGTGTATGCCGGTATCTTTTATAACAACCTGGGAGCAGCATGGCATAACAATGGAAATGCTACCAAAGCCATCAACTACCACGAAAAAGCACTGAATATATTTACTGCTGCCCTACCGTCCAATCATCCTTATGTAGCCACAACCTATATTAATTTGGGTAAAAGTTTTGGAGCTCTTGAGGAAGAAGTGAAGGCCTTTGACTATTTCAATACTGGGTTAAGCATTCAGGGTATGGTACTTGGTCCGAATCATCCCGAATATGCAAGCTCTTGCTACATCATTGGGTCGCATTTCGCAAAACTGAACCAATGGGACAATGCCTTGTCCTATTTTCAAAAAGGTTTGGCCGCTTTATCCGAAGATTTCGACGAGACTGACATTTATGCCAATCCAGTAATGCAAAGGGTTACCTCAAAGAATATTGCTTTGGATTTGCTCGCTGCAAAGGCAGAGGTCTTGTTATTCCGTTATAAAAAATCCAATCAAAATATATCGAGTTTAGAAAGTAGTTTCTCAACCTGCCAGGCTGCTTTGGAACTGATTGACCTGCTCAAATTTGAAATTACCTCCTCCATTTCAAAACAAGAACTTATTGAAAAATCAATCCCCGTTTACGAAAAATCGATTGAAGTTTCCCATGAACTCTTTAAAATTAATAATGACAAGAAGTATTTAAAACAGGCATTCGGATTTTCAGAAAAAAGCAAGGCTTTTCTTTTATTACAAGAACTCAAGTATGCAGAAATAAAAAAGTACGCAGGGATTCCTGACAGTGTTATTCAAAAAGAAAAAACACTAAACATACAATTGGCTTTCTACAAAGGAGAACTGCATTCAGCAATTCGAAAAAAAGATTCATCACAAGCAAAAGCGCTAAGGGACAAACTGCTGCAGACAAGAACAGCATATGAATCGACTAGGAAAGAAATTGAGCATCGATATAGCCGATATCATCGATTAAAGTATGGGATGGATGAATTTACAGTGGAAGATGTACAGAAAGAACTGTTGGACGAACAAAGTCTGCTGTTGGAATTCTTTGCAGGAGAAGATCAACTTTATCTTTTCGGTGTTACACAAGATGATTATAACGTCTTGACCATAGAAAAAACAGCTACCTATAACAAATGGATAATGGATTTCAGGGAAGGTTTGACCGACTATCACCATGTAATTGAAGCCAACCCAAAAACCAAACAAGCCTTTGCTGAAGCTGCCCATGGTTTGTACGGGATGCTATTAAAGAAAACATTGGATGAGGCGGAACAATCCGTAGAGAAAATAATTGTAATCCCAGACGGAGCGTTGAGCTACCTGAATTTCGAAGCCTTGCTAACGAGTGCTCCTGCTGACTACGGAAGCTTTAAGTATAAAGATTTGCACTACCTTCTTAAAGAGTATACCGTAGGTTATGCCTACTCGTCCAAGTTCTTAAGAAATTCAATAGCAGCTCCCAAAACTGATGCAAACCAAAACAGAAAATCGACTTTCGGAGGATATGCATCGGATTATGCCTTAGCAACACCAACGTCACCTGGTGACAATATAGATTTAATGAGGCTGCCCGGAGCAGAAAGGGAAGTTCGCAGCATCGCAGAAAAGTTACAGGGCAAAGCTTGGGTTGGTACTTCTGCCACTGAAGAGGTTTTCAAGGAAACAGCAGGTGAATTTCAAATACTCCATATTGCTATGCACGGACTTTTGGATGATACCGATCCGATGTTTTCCAAGTTATTGTTCTCCCAAAACAAGGATAGCAATGAGGATGGCCAGCTAAATGCTGCGGAAATCTATAATTTGGACTTCAACGCTGATTTGGCCGTGCTGAGCGCATGCGACAGTGGTTTCGGAAAAATAAACAAGGGAGAAGGCATGATGAGTCTCTCTCGTGCTTTTGCCTATGCAGGATGCCCGAGTTTGGTCGCCAGTTTATGGAAGGTTCCAGATGAAACCACCGTTGCACCCATGATGGACTTCTATGACCAACTTATGACCGGTATGCCCATTGACGAGGCATTGCAAAAGGCCAAATTGAATTATCTCCAAAATGCAGAAAATCCGCTTTACGAGCATCCGTATTTTTGGGCAGGTTTTGTGGTTCATGGAAATACCCAGCCGCTGCATATTGAATCCCAGAACACAACAGTTTATACGTATGCCGTCGCAGCCCTTTTAACAGGGTTAATTTTGTTGATTTTGGTCAGAAAAAGAAAATCTGCGGGCAACTCATCTGTCTAATTCAGCAAGCAACTTTTGAGCCTCCTCCATTTTAAAACCTGTAATGCTTTCCAGGGTTTGTTTACCAAGTGATTCTTCGTTGTTCTGTAGATAAGCCAGACTTAAGAACCATAGACCCTGTTCCATAAATGGGTTTTCGCTATCCACAACTTTCTGCAAGTGTGGTATTGCCTTATCCGGTTCAGGGTCTTTTAAATACAGATAGCAAAGGCCTGCATAAAAATGAGCCATTGAAAGTGTTTCTCCTTTGTCGATTATGGTTTCTAAGGAAGTAATGGCGTTACCATAACTTTGGTTTCCGTACGCTAGGGTCACTTGGCTCCATAGCATCGTATTTTGGTCAGCTTCACCTCTGGTAACAGGCGGGTTATCGTATGGTGCTGAAAGGTGGTCTTCCAAAAGGTCTGTGGTGGATTTTGTTCTATTCAATAAAAGTATGGTGGGAATTATCAAAAGAATTGCAATCACCGCAACCCTTGAGATGCGATGCCATAATGGACGTACTTTTGAGTGTTTGGCTGATGGTTCTTCCAAAGCCACATCCAAGGCCGCTAGTATTCCTTTTTTTGTTTCGTCCAGATACTCTTCAAGTTTCTCCCTGTCCTGACCATAGGTTTCATAATACCATTTGATGTTGTCCACAATTTCCGAACTCTCTGGATTGTTTTTGATGTGTTCCTCGATTTTCTTTCGAGATGTAGCATCCAAAATACCATCAACATAGTCGATAAGTACTTCCAATGCTATATGCTCTTTATGGGTTGAAAGATCATTCATAAGACCACATTAACTATTTGTACGGTTTTTAATTTCCATTATCAGCTTTTTTCGGATGATGGATTTTTTGTTGTCCACAGTCTTTCTTTGGATTGAAAGACGCTGTGATATTTCTTCGCTGTTATATCCGTCACAATGCAGGTTCCACAATTCATACTCTCCATCGGTCAGACAGGAGCGATACATTTTGACAATATCTTCAGCTCCCAGCTTATGGAGAACTTCGGGCTTCACCGCTATGCCATTGATGGCCAGCGCAGGATTCTCGACACTCTTTATTTTGTTGTTTTTGGTGTTCATGTCTACCCATGCATTAGATGCGACCTTATATAGATATGCCTTGAAGTTTTTGATGCCCTTTTTATGCTTGGCCATCTTAAGCCAGGTTTCCTGGGCTATCTCTCTTGCGATTTCCCTGTTCTTGGTCTTTCCGAGCAAGAACATGAGCAACGAATCATTGTATCTACCAATCAGTTCTTTGAGCGCGGACCTATCCCCTTGTAAATAATTGTCCCATAAAACATCGGCATCATCATTTCGAATAGATCTACCCATTGAGGTCGAGGTGTCGGTTTAAAGACTACAAAATAGCTAAAATTTTCCCGAAGGCCTTTTCAATCCACTAAACCTTTTTGCTTGAACGTCGGGAAAAAACAGCCCTTTTCGGAGTCTATTGATTAGCGTAGTACGCCTTAACCAAACAAATACACATATGCTAAAAAAGAAGAACACATTTTTTGGCGCAGCATTACAGGCCTTGTGCACAACCAGAATTACCAATATGAAGTATGCCGTTTTTATATTATTGGTATTCATAATAGTATTCGGTGGGATAGCGCAGGCCCAGGATAGAAACTATTATCCCAGAGCAAAGGTCTACCTGAAAGATCATAAAGTTATCAACGCAAAGGATTTTACAATCAGGGGAATAGAGGCTTCTTTTTTGGATTCAAAAGCCGGTACACAACAAAGTATGACGCTTGATGCGGTAGACTTTATAAAAATTCCGAAAGGAAATCATGTGCTGATAGGGACATCATTTGGCGCGGCTACCGGAGCTTTAAGTTCGCTGCTTATAGATCTGGATACTGATCCATTAGGACGTCCGCGGGAAAAGGACGCTAGTTTTTATTTGACCATGACGGGCGGGGGAGCTGCTTTGGGAGCTTTAATTGGGCTTCTGGTACCCAAATGGAAATCGGTATACCTGCATAAAAACGCTGTTGGACTAAACTTCGATATTTCACCCGAAAGGGGTCTTGCAACCATTAAAATCACAATGAAAATATGAAACAAAATTTACGATTTACCATCATATTGGCACTATGCCTTTGCACCATGTCTTTTGGACAAAAATGCAAATACTCCGAAAAAAGGGTGCGAAAGGCAAATAAGCACTTTGAAGATGAGAAAATAACAAAGGCCACCAAATTAAAACCTTTGTTCTCCAAATTCAGCCAAGCCGCATCTGCCAACTTTGTGAAATCAGAGGAAAACTACTACCTGTCTTTGGTATTAGTCCGGGAATTGGGCCGCAGAATTGATATTCTAAAAGATAACCCGCTCATAGTTCGATTTCAGGACGAAAGTGTGATTACCTTATATCCCGATAGGACATTGCTTGGCAAGTTCACATTGCCGGTAACAACCGAAATCAATCGTCCATATTACGAAATAAGTGCTGAGCACATGCAATTGTTTGCCTCCAAGCCTGTGGCTTATGTTAAAGTATATTTCTCCTCGGACAAAGTGTCCGAAGAGAAGTTGGGACGCGATGAAACAGGAACTTTCTTCGACTATGAAATACTCAACAAAAATCTACAAGCGAGTTTGATGGAGCCCGCCGCATGTATTATCCAGGAATGATTTGAACCCTCACAACCAAAAGTTATGAAACCACTTTTCCAATATTTTACAATACTCGTTTTACTATTTTCATTTTCCTGTTCATCCGATGGCGAAGGAGGAAATTGCAGCATCAGCTGTGGAGGATTTGGCACAAGTCAACCTTTTGTTCAGACAAACCATCCCTTTGTTACAGAATCAAGATGCGTAGAGATCGCCAAGGAAAAAGAGGGAAGTGCATGTAAAGCTTCCTATTGCCCACCAACTGGTAATCCGGATGACTGTTATCAGGTGTACCCTTAATACAACTATTTCTGGTCTTTCGCAAAGTTCAATTAAATAGTAGATTTTGTAAACTAACTTATAATTTCATAAAAATGGTCAAAATTCAAGACCACTTATAAAGACCAGCTCAGAGACGGCGCTCCCCTGGCAATTATTCAAGGTAATAATTAAATGCAACTGAGTTGCATTTACAGTTGTACCACTTATCTTTGCAAGATAAATGCGTAGAAGAACATGATGTCAATTCTTAGCTGCGCTTCAGGTAAGTCTTTCTTGCAAGGGAGATTGACCTAGTTTTTTTAAAACTCATCCTTTTGTTAGATTCTTTCAAATCCGCTCTAAATGGATATCAATAGATAATGCAAAACTCTTTTAGCACAAAAACAAAATCACAAATGATACTGCATAAATTCCTTTCGAAAACAACAAAATTACCTATGCTAATGCTAGGGATGATTGTCCTTTGGTCCAGTTGCGGTGATAAAAAGCAATCGAATGAAAATTTGCAAAAAGCTTTTGAAATTCATGAGAAAACCATTAGCATACATAAAATGGTACTGAACCAAATGGACGCTTTAAAGACCAACAAGGATAGCCTATTTGTAGAAACTTACTCAAACGATTTAAATACCATTAGCGGTTCACTTGAAGAATGGGAAGAGCAACTGATTGAAGTACCTGGTTTTGATCACGATGAAGACCATTCAGACCATGATCATGAGTATCATGACCACCATGATGAGCAACAAAAGTTGACCCCAGAGCAGCACTTGGAGGTGCAACGACAGCTACTAGTAGAAATACAGGCAATAGCAGAGAAAATCGAAAAGATAAAGAAATAGACCTGATTCACTCAAAACATTGTACGTGTTTTATAGCTCACTGAAAAATCTCGAATTAGTTTTAGTTAGAATCCATAATAATACAAGAGTATGATATTAAGTGGTTTGGAAATAGCTATGCGAATGGGAAAGGATATAGTGATTGATCCCTATGACCCTAATCAGCTTAACCCAAATAGTTATAACCTTAGGCTTCATGATCAATTGTTGGTGTATGATAATCCCGTACTAGATATGAAAGTTAACAATGCGGTATCTAGACTCACCATTCCATCAACTGGATTGAAATTGGAACCAGGTAGACTCTATCTTGGCCGTACTGTGGAACATACACGTACCGACAAGCTGGTCCCAATGTTGGAGGGCAGAAGTAGTATTGGTAGGCTCGGAATGTTCGTACATGTGACCGCTGGTTTCGGTGATGTGGGGTTCAAAGGTTATTGGACCCTGGAGATTTTTGTAGTGCAACCATTGGTCATTTATCCGGCCATTGAGATTTGTCAGATTTATTACCATCATATAGATGGTGCATTTACAACCTATCGGCAAGGAAAATATCAAAACAACATTGGCATTCAACCGAGCAAACTATTTCAGGATTTTAAGGGATGATGAAAATACCAAGACATATTGCAATAGTTATGGTACGTTTTTATCAACTGGCCATATCACCCCTCTTCCCTTCCAGCTGTCGACATCAACCTACATGTTCACAGTACATGATTGATGCCATTAATGAGTGGGGAGTGGTAAGAGGACTGATTTTGGGAACTAAGAGACTGTTAAGATGCCACCCCTGGGGAACAAAAGGATACGATCCAGTTCCCAAAAAGAAAATATATTCGAATGAAGCCGAAAGATAACTATGAAATCATAAATCTTGAGTGCCAAGTGCCAAAACAGCAGATTCAAGAGAAAACATTTGTACTCCCAAAATGCAATATAGACCAGTTTATATAAAAAATTCCCTTAAAGGGGAAAAGGAATTATTTGTTCCCGTTGTAAAAGGAAAAGTAGGCATGTATGTGTGCGGCCCTACGGTATATGGAGAACCGCATTTGGGACATGCGCGATCGGCCATCACATTTGACATCGCGTTTCGATATTTGAGGTTTTTAGGGTATAAGGTGCGGTACGTGCGTAATATCACGGATGTCGGTCATTTGGAAGATGAATTGAACGAACAGGGCGAGGATAAGATTGCCAAAAAAGCCCGTATCGAGCAGCTCGAACCCATGGAGGTCGCTCAATATTATACCAATTTATACCGGGATATGATGTCCAAGCTCAACGTGCTGCCTCCATCAATTGAACCTACAGCTTCAGGACATATTGTTGAACAGATTGAAATGATTGAACAAATCATAGCCAATGGTTTTGCCTACGAAAGTGAAGGTTCTGTTTATTTTGATGTTGTCAAATATGCTAAAAGATACAATTATGGACAGCTCTCTGGCCGAGTTTTAGATGATTTATTATCAGGAAGTCGCACACTTGATGGCCAGGATCAAAAGAAAAACCCTGTTGACTTTGCACTTTGGAAAAAGGCGGATACTGGACATATTATGCAATGGCGCTCTCCTTGGGGAATTGGTTTCCCCGGATGGCACATAGAATGCTCCGCCATGAGTATCAAATACCTTGGACTTCCATTCGATATTCACGGAGGGGGCATGGATCTTAAGTTCCCGCATCATGAGGCAGAAATCGCTCAGTGCTATGCTGCCTTTGACCGTGCTCCTGTCCACTATTGGATGCATAACAATATGGTGACGCTCGATGGACAAAAAATGGCAAAATCCAAAGGTAATTTTATTTCCCTCGGCAAAATGTTCAGTGGGGACCATCCACTTCTTGAAAAAGCCTATAGTCCTATGACGCTTCGCTTTGTAATGTTACAGGCACATTATGGTAGCACCATAGATTTTTCAAACCAGACCATGAAAGCTGCGGAGGTAGCTTCCGTGAAGCTGTTTAGAGGATTAAAACTCATCGGTGGATTACAGGCGATAAAGTCAGGAAATGTCAACGACGACGTATCAAACCGAATATTAATCACCTGTGAAGGCTGCTATGAAAAAATGAGTGATGACTTCAACACTGCAGAAACAATCGCCAACCTTTTTGAACTTTTGCGGTTGGCAAACAAGCTAAAAGAAGACCAGATTAGCGTACCCAAGGAGACACTGACAATGTTGCAAAACACCTATCGAAGCTTTCTCACCGACGTTTTAGGGGTATGTTATGAAAACAAGACAAGCACCCAAGATGAGTTGTTGCCTGACGTGATGGACGTTCTTATCGAAGTGCGGCAAAAGGCACGTGCCAACAAGGACTTCACATTCTCTGATTTTATAAGGGGCCGGCTGTCAGACATTGGAATCCAGATACATGACGGTAAGGAAAAGACGGCTTATGAGTTTAATAAAAAATGAAAAATACAAATTAAAGTATTGATGAATAAACCCGATATACGAGAAATCATAAAAGAGAAAATCCTTGTACTTGACGGTGCTATGGGATCTCTTATTCAAACATATAAGTTAGAAGAGGAGGACTTTAGAGGGGAAAGATTCAAAAATCATTTAATTCCCTTAATGGGGAATAACGATTTACTTGCTTTGGTCCGTCCCGATATTCTAAAAGAAATCCATGGTGTTTATTTAGAGGCAGGTGCTGATATCATCGAGACAAACACCTTCTCGGGAACTACAATCGCGCAGGCGGATTATGCCTTGGAGGATGCTGTATATGACATCAATTATTATTCAGCAAAAATCGCCAGGGAAATCGCCGATGAATATACGGCCAAAGATCCAGGGAAACCAAGGTATGTCGCTGGGACTATTGGACCTACAAACCGGACTCTTTCCCTATCCACAGATGTCAATGATCCCGGTCACCGCGCCATCACTTGGAATCAATTAAAAACTGCATATAAAGAACAGATAGAAGCCTTAATCGACGGAGGAGTTGATGTACTATTGGTAGAAACCATTTTTGATACACTTAACGCCAAAGCCTGTTTGTTTTCAATTGAAGAGGTATTCGAAGAAAAAGAAATCAAACTGCCCATAATGGTAAGTGGAACAATCACTGATGCATCCGGAAGAACATTAAGCGGTCAAACGGCAGAGGCATTTCTGATTTCAGTCTCTCATATGGATTTGTTGTCAGTTGGGTTCAATTGTGCGTTAGGTGCTAAAATGATGAAACCTTATTTAGACGTACTTTCCAAAAAAACCGAATTTGGAGTTAGTGCACATCCAAATGCAGGACTACCCAATGAGATGGGAGAATATGATGAAACCCCATCAGATATGATCGATCAAATCAAAGAATACCATGAGGGTGACATGGTCAATATTATTGGAGGTTGTTGTGGAACTACTCCTGAGCATATAAAGGCCATGGCCGAGTTAGCAGCAAAGTATAAACCCAGAGAAATAAAAGGGGACTGTTGTTAACAAGGAAATTTTGAAAAAGAATTCGTGTAGATGAGCATTTTAAGACAATTAGGTCGGTTTGTAAAGACCTCCATAGCATTATTTCTTATTTTTTCGTTTGTTGTGACATCTTGTAGCGAGAAAAAGAAAGAAACGAAACCTAAAATAGAAAAAACTTCTTCAGAACTCGAAAAGCAAGTTGATAATACAATTTATGGCTATAACAAAGATTCTGTGGATATCGTCAAAAATACAATCAAACGGAATCAGAACCTATCAGACATTCTTTCTTCTTATAAAGTTTCTTATCAGAAAATTCATGAAATTGCTACCGCCGCTAAACCCGTATATGATGTGAGAAAATTAGGGACTAATAAAGAATACGAAATTATCTTTACAAAGGATTCTAGCCATCAAGCTAAATGCTTTATATATCACCCTAATCCTATTGACTATGTCATCTATAAATTTGATGATACGGTAAGTGTTTCAATGGAACAGTTTCCTGTTGCTAGAGTTGAAAAAACAACTACCGGAATAATTAGTTCTTCACTCTATAATACTCTCATCGATAATGGAAATAGCCCTACACTAGCAGTCGAACTTTCGGATGTCTATGCTTGGCAAATCGATTTTTTTGGTATTCAAAAAGGAGATAATTATAAAATTATCTTCGATGAATTGTATGTAAATGACGAATCAATTGGCATAGGCGAAATTAAGGCTGCTTATTTCAATCACCTGGACACAACGTACTATGCTTTTCGCTATGAACAGAATAGCAAAGTTGAATATTTTGATGAAAAAGGCAATAGCTTGCGAAAAGCGTTCTTAAAAGCTCCACTTAGTTATCGTCGTATCAGTAGTAAGTTTTCGCACAACCGCCTGCATCCCATCTTGAAGCGCCGGATGCCACATCTCGGGGTAGACTATGCTGCACCACGGGGAACACCGATCTATTCAATTGGAGATGGAAAAATTATTAAGGCGAATCATGCGGGTGCCGCGGGTAACTATATAAAGATTAAACATAATAGCGTTTATACCACCGGATATATGCACTTATGGAAATTTGAAAAAGGAATATGTCCTGGTACTCTAGTGAAACAAGGACAACTCATTGGTTATGTTGGAAGTACAGGAAGGTCTACCGGGCCTCACTTGGATTTCCGTATTTGGAAAAACGGCCAAGCAATAGATCCTTTGAGCCTAAAGCCTCCTTCCGTAAGACCGATCAATGAGTCATATAAAACCGCTTACCTCAAAAAGATGGGAAAGTACAAAAAAGTGCTGGACAAGGTTTAGGCGTACGACCTAGGCATAGGCCATTCATCCGCATATCCTTCAAGCCAGTCTTTTGATTCAATTTCTTGGTCCGTTGCCAAACACTCTTCGAGTTCTGCTCTTATTTCTGCTTCGTTCATATTCTGACCGATGAATACGATTTCAATTTTTCTATCTCCAAAGGTTTTATCCCAACTTTCCTCGATGATGTCTTGATTTTCTTGATACGCTAAATATAGGATTCGTTTTTTTATGGGCATGCTACTCCACCAAACTCCTGCACTGTGTGCTTTTAAAGAACCGCCAGCTTGGCCCCAAATCAAGGCTTGTTCAGGTCTTGAAGCTAACCAAAACAAACCTTTACTTCTGATAATGGCTCGTGGAAAATCTTTCGCAAAGCTTAAAAAACGTTCGGGGTCAAAAGGTCTTTTCGACTTAAAAACAAAAGATGCTATTCCGTATTCTTCTGTCTCGGGCGTATGTTCTTCCTTTTTAAGTTCTTCAATCCACCCGGCACTTTGCTCTGCTTCTTCATAATCGAAAAGTCCCGTGTTAAGAATTACTTCGGGTGCTACTTTGCTGTAGGTAGATTCAATGATTCGGGCAGAAGGGTTTAACTTTTGGATAGCACTCTTTAGTGTTCGGAGTTCCTTAGCGGTCACCAAATCCGATTTATTTAAAATGATAACATTGGCAAACTCAACTTGATCAGTTAAAAGATCAGCAATAGTTCGATCATCTCCATCCATATCCGTCAGTTCCCTATCCATCAATGTTTCAGGGCTACCAAAATCATTGAAAAAATTAAAAGCGTCCACTACTGTGACCATGGTATCAATGTAACTGAAACGTGAGAGGTCAATACCGTTTTCTTCATCCACAAAAGAAAACGTTTGTGCAACAGGTACAGGTTCACTAATGCCCGTACTTTCTATTAATAGATAATCGAACCGATTTTCCTTGGCCAAACGCTCCACTTCCACCATCAAATCCTCTCTAAGGGTACAGCAAATACATCCGTTGCTCATTTCCACCAGTTTTTCCTCTGTACGGGAAAGTGTGTTTTCGTTCTTTACTAGTTGGGCATCTACATTGACCTCGCTCATATCGTTGACGATTACGGCAACCTTCAAGCCTTCTTTATTGTGTAAAACGTGATTGAGCAATGTGGTTTTACCTGCACCGAGGAAACCGCTTAAAACCGTTACTGGGAGTTTTTTTTCTGTTATCATATCGTTAAATTATCTATCGAATTTGTGATGTCTAGTGTATTGTTTTATTTACGGAAACCCTTAAACATTTCGTGCTGTGTAATTTTATCTGTTTGATTTCAGAGTCATACCATTGCAATTCTCCCCCTCTTTGTCCAAAAATATCAAGTCGGAAGATTTAGGGATTCATTGACATCGATGGAAAGCAATATTCGTTTCTTACCCTTATGTAAAATATTCGGGCTACGGTGCAAAATAGGGGTTGCTCCTGGATACAAGCTTCCTTTTAAAATGACCACATCACCTGTTTCCACTTGCTGGGCAAGGCTTTCATTGGGTAAGATGCTTTTATTGCCCTTTCCAGTTAGATAAGCATTTCTATCCACAGCATGGTTTGGCAGCCATAACGTACCCGGTCCACGATAGGTACAAAGCATTCTAAGCTCATTGTTGTCCGCATGGAACCGAGGACACATATTTGTACTAATTGTTGCCAACAAGAGTCGAAAGCTACTTGCATTTGTTACCTCTTTAAAGAGATATAGAAGCTCTTTTATATCTTGTAGAATTAGACTGAATTTATTTGGGTCTAAGGCCAATGTCAACGTATTTAATATGGTATCAACCTTTCCACTTGACCTAATTTCAACTTGCTGCGCTTTTAAACTTCTGACTTCAGTTGTCAAGGTAGTTATATCCCTATTGTAGATAGCGATATTCACATTGGTTTGGTGGATATTTCCCAATAAAGTGGGACTTGGACCTGCTGCGCAATTTACAATTGTTGTTTCTGCGTTCATATAGTTTCCTGAATCAATAAATTGTTCCCTTCCTATTGCATGTCCTCTATAAACCTAAGGCTGCCTTGTTCCATGTTTAGCTCTCTATAAAAGCATGCCTTTCTATGACTTCCCTGTAGATCATAAGTATGACAGACGCCATCGCCCAATAGTGTAACCTGGTATACAAGAGCATCCTGATCGCAATCAATCAGAATTTTATCAATCCTAAGCAAGTCTCCTGAGGTTTCACCTTTTGTCCAAAGTTCATTGCGCGAAGTGCTCCAAAATGTAGCTAGTTTGGTTTCGAGTGTCTTTTTAAAGGCCTCTTCATTAACAGAACCCAACATCAATAACTGTCCAGAGGAGGTTTCCTGAACGGCCACGGGCAGCAACCCGCCTCGTTTTATAAATTGGGGATTCAGATTTAGACCTTCCTCCAATTCAATTATTGTTGAATTGTCTTTTGTATTGAGCTGTTCCTCTTTACTAAGCAAATCCTTCATTTGTATCAGATATGAGGGGTTTAATTTTTCACAGAATTTATCTGGGCTTCAAAAATAACAAACATTTTGTAAATGCAACTGAGTTGCATTTGGCGGTTTTATCTATATTCGCAACTCAGTTCTATTTAATATCGCCCCAATCAGAATTGGTATATATGAATGGAATGAACACTAGATAAACTTTGTACAGTTCTCAATCAAAAAAATCATTTCCAAAAAACAACAATGAAAACCAAGATTACCTTTTTGCTACTAGCTATTGCTACAGTTTCAGCATTTGCCCAAGACAGAAAAAAATTCACCCTACTTGATTCTGAGACAAAACTTCCGGTCGTTTCAGCAAATGTCCTAAATCAGGCATCGAGTATAGGTACAACATCAGATTCTGACGGAAAGTTTCAAATCACCGGTAATCCCTCAGATTCAATAATAATCTCCCATATCAACTATACCAAGATAGTTTACTCATTTCAGGATATGCCAGATATCATTTATATCGATGCCAATCAAACAAGATTGAACGAAGTAGCTGTAACAGCGCAGAGGGAGCGAGTTGCTGCCTTGAACAAAATACCAATAAAGAACATAGATCTTCCGGCAACCACAAATGCCATTTCAGCTAAAATTTTGGAACAACGTAATCCGACGGATTTGGGTGATGCTGTAAAAAGCGCGACTGGTGTAAGGCCAATCAACCGGTATGGAGGCTTTCAAACCTTCCGAATCCGGGGATTCAACAATTTCGTGCTGTTGGTAGATGGTGTCCGTGATGAGCGCCACAATCTTTCCACCAGTGCGCCATCCACCAATTTGGCCAATGTGGAACGTATTGAGGTATTAAAAGGGCCTGCAAGTGTACTGTTCGGCCATTCAGCTTTAGGGGGAATCATCAATATTGTAAGAAAGAAACCCTCCAGTATTCAAACCGGGAATTTTAATGCCACATATGGTTCTTTTGACACCTATAACATGGCAGCTGGAATCGGCGGCCCTATTTCAGAAAAATTAAAGTATAGAGTTGATTTTGGAACGACCCGGAGCAACGGATGGAGAGATTATGGTGTTGTTACCAATAATGGCTCCTTAATGTTGGATTATGAACTTTCAGATAAGGACCGGATAGAGGTTTACCTTCAAGCCAATAATGACCAATATGATACAGATACTGGAATTCCCGTCGATGACGATGGTTCCCTGGTCGACGGTATGAATCCTGAAACCCGCTATAATGACCCCCAAGATTTCTTAAAGCACAAAAGATTTGATGTTCAGTTAAAGTATCACCGCCGTTTGAATGATAGGTTACATTTGACCAACCATTTTGCATGGTCAGATGACGATATCAATTACCTTTCCACAGAGTTTCTAGAGTTCAACGAAGCAAGAGATTCTATTACCAGAGCGTTCCCATTTTATTTTAACCACACCACATCCACCATTCAAAACCAGTTGGACTTGAGTTATAATTTTGAAACAGGAAACGTTGAGCACAAATCATTGGTTGGGTACAACATAAGCATTCTAGATCGAAAATCGTATCGCGGGAACGTGGTCGGTCCAGGGACCTTTACCACAATTGCAGTTCAAAATCCTATCCTGAACCAGGGGCACATCGAGGTTATTGATACCAGGGTGAATGTAAGGGAAGAACTGGTCAACGCTTTTTACTTGCAAGATTGGATGAAGTTTTCAAATAAACTCAAAGCGCTTGTAGGTATTCGGTATGATATATTCTCAGGCACCTATTATACCGACGAGCTAAATCCAGATAGAAGTCTCTCAACCGCAGGTGAACAAACAAGCATCCCCTCTACTGCATTGACGTATCGGGCAGGCATTGTGTATCAACCTATGGAAACGACCAGCTTGTTCGCTTCATATTCCAATTACTTCAAACCTTCCAGAACCATAACTCCAGACGGGCAAGTCTTTGATCCAGAAAGAGGATATCAGGCAGAATTAGGGGTCAAATGGGAAAAGTTGAATTTGATTTCTGCCACACTTTCGGGTTTTTATATGTTGAAGAACAACATTGTTGAACGAAACACGGTCAATGAATTCAATCAAATTGGAGAAGCCGACTCAAAGGGAGTCGAAGTCGATATTGAGTATACCCCGATAAAAGAATTGTACATCAAGGCAGGTTATGCCTATGCTGATGCCCGAGTAAGAGCCTTTGATGAGGCATCCTTACAGGCTACAAGGGCAGGAAACAAACTTAGATTTGCCCCGGAACATTTATTGAACGGATGGGCAAGCTATGAGTTTAAAGAAGGTAAAATCAAAGGTTTTGGTTTTGGGTCAGGAATTAACTTTACAGGAGCCAACTATACAGATTCTGCAAACACCTTTGAATTACCTTCCTATTACACTTGGGATACCACAGTCTTTTACAATACAGGAAAAGGAATAAGAATCGCCTTTAACTTAAACAACATTACCGATCAATTGTATTATACAGATGCCATTTATGGGAACCAGTTCTTTCCTGGTATGGAGCGTAATTTTAAATTGTCTTTAGGATATAGTTTCTGATGAAACTGAAGTACGTTCACACAATACATCATTATATGGGGACATTCTTTTTTGGAATGTTCCTAATCTGGTTTTTATCAGGGTTTGTAATGATGTACAAAAGCTTTCCCTTTTTATCCGAAAATGACCGAATCTCAGGTCAGGAAGTTGTTAGGTACACAACTACTGGTTTACCACACCCTGTCTCGGTGTTTCCAGAGTATAGGCACCAAAGTAGTACTATGCTTAGGGTCAACAGTATTTTGGGAAAGCCTGTTTACCATCTGATAACAAAAGATGGGAAACTTGTTTCTCGGTATGCCCACACAAAGGATGTTGTTGAAATTGACGAATCTTCGGCATTACACATTGCCAAAAAGTTCACTGGTATTGATTCTAATGCCAAAATAACTGTTCTGGATAAGGTAGACCAATGGATTCCCCGTCCCAAGTACCAAAAACACCTACCGGTTTTTAAAGTTTGTTTTGAAGACAAAGCAGGTACTTATGTCCATGTTTCTTCAAAAACGGGAGAAGTCATAAGCAACACATCACGCAGTGATAGGGTTTGGGCGTGGCTAGGAGCTATACCCCATTGGATTTATCTCAAGGAGATTCGAATGCACGCTACGTTTTGGAGCCAACTGTGTATTTGGTTATCCTTTTTTGGCTTGATTGTGGCATTGAGTGGGATTATTACAGGAATTGTCCGGTACAAGAAAAAACCAAAGGCGAAGTTTAAACGATTTAAGGACAAGTGGTACAATTTCCACTACTATACAGGTTTGGTCTTTGGTCTGTTCGTTTGTACATGGGTCTTTAGTGGTTTTATGAGCATGTCCCCGTTCAACTGGTCTTATGACTTCACCCTATCTGACCAGGAAATATCTTTATGGGAAGGCAAGGTCAGTTCTTTGGGAAATATCTCAGACAAGGAATGGATAAATTTTCAGCAAACCATTCAAACAAACCACACAAAAGAAGCCCATTTTTCTACTTTCTCAGAGAAGTTGTTTTCAACACAATATGATACTCAGAAAACTAAATCTGTTTGTTTGAGTCATCTCAACTATCAACCAACCGAAACTAACCTATCTCAACAAATAAAAAACCTAGATGAATCTGATTCGATAACTAGCATAGAATTGTTGGAAGCATATGATAATTACTACTATGATAGGCACAACATCAAAAAACTCCCTGTTTTTAAGGTCACCACCAATAATCAGATTGGCTATTATATTGATTCGTCAAACGGAAAAGTATTGCTGAGAAGCGATATTACCAACAAACTTGAACGTTGGCTGTATCATGGCCTCCATACTTTGGATTTTCATTTTCTAACCAGTAACCGCCCCTTATGGGATATATTGATGATTGTCCTTTTATTAGGAGGTACGCTAGTATGTATTACAGCTTTGGGTTTAGGAATAAAGTTTCTAAAAAGAAAAAGACGCAAATATCTGGTAAAGGTGAAACCCTAAAAAATAAGTTTATATTCAATTTTCCACAAGGCACTTCTGTTCACAGTGCATTTTAAATTACCATCTTCGATTCCGGATGTTTTGTGTACATTTTAAAATATCACTAACTCTGAGTCAATAAAATGAATTTCAGATAGTTATAGGGAAATCAGGTTTTAACTAATTGTACATTTTAATTTACCTCTTACACAACAGTTTTCTTTTTATCCAACGTAGCAACAGGGCCATGAAACTTTGCCTAGAGGTCGGCTGCGCCGCATCTTTTCATTTGTACTCATAATTTGCCGTTATGTAAAATAGCCGCTTGGCCAACAGCACATTGCTTTCATAAAAAGTAAATGCCTTTGCATTTATTTTTATACGCAATTCTCAGCCACTTGGCCAGCGCCATTAAAAGCTCAGCTTTTCGTTTCTATTGAAGCCTTTGGTTTAATTGGAAATTTTGAGAAGAAAAATTTCATGGGCTTTTCGTCAGCTTGTCGCAAAAGCTAAAATTTTCTCTTTGAGCAAAATTCTTAGCACTTGCTCGCATACTATTTCTATTTGACATAATTATTGAATGTGCTTCGCCATTTTTGGAATTATGTCTTCAATTGATCCTATTTCGGTACTTATAGAATAGTCTGTGGCTATACACTCAAAGATTGAATCGTGAAATGCCAATATAAAATGCCTCCAAATACTTAAGAATCTTTGCTTATCGTGATAAGGATGAACAGAATTCATTCTTTCCAATTTTCTAATCCAAGACGAATTCATCACTTCAAAACATGCGTAAGGTGTCAATCCTGTATTGGCCAAAGGGTGTCCTTCAAATGCTTCGTCATTTGGAGGACCGAAATATTTAGCATAACATCTTTCAAATACAACAATAGCAACAGGTTCAATAGAGCTTTCATCCATTACTTTAACGGTAGTTCCATCCCAATCACTAGGCGTATTTTGAAGATAATAAGCAATAGCAACTTTATGTTCTGAAGCTAAAATTGTTGGAATCGGTGCACCAATGGAAGACTGAGGAAAATCCTTCAGCTCAATGACTTTGTCTTTATTGTCAACTTCATACATAGTTTCTATTTCTATTCTTTTGCCTTGATGCAAAAGAAACAAAAAATCAAGAAGAAAATATGCTTCCACGCTCCCTTTGTGTCTTATAGCTTCGCTATTTGGGCGTTTCACGCCCTAACACAAAGCCGAGGGCAATCGCTCTTTGTGTTAACCACAAATTCACTCCCCTACTCGCCCGCATTTTCTTCAATCCCCACGACCAAGGAAATTTGAACAATTTTCAAAACAATATTTCCGTTTTTGAAAACAAATTATTAAAATTGCTGTGTATAGTTGTGTAATGTTGATTAACCTTTTGATTTGGAAAAATATTTAAGAATTGGCGAAGCTGCAGAAGCTTTGGGCATCAGTAAAGAAACGCTGCGTAGATGGGACAAAGCAGGCAAATTTAATAGTGTTAGGCACCCAATTAATAATTACAGGGTGTATTCACAAAACCAAGTTGTCTCTTTTGTAAATGAACAAAATGCTTCTATTGAGTATGCCATTCGTAATCAAGTTGATAAAAATGTTGCATTATCTCCTTATTTTGAAACAAATCTCGGAAAATTATATCAAAAGGATGCTATTGAATTTCTAAGAACACTAGATTCAAATTCTGTTGATTTGATTTTTGCAGATCCTCCATACAATATTAAAAAAGCAGAATGGGATACTTTTTCATCTCAAAAGGAATATGTGGATTGGAGTATGTTATGGATTACAGAAGCTAAAAGGGTTCTCAAAGATTCGGGTTCATTATACATTTGCGGATTTTCTGAAATATTAGCTGATTTGAAATGGGCTGCCTCCCCCCTATTTAAAGGTTGTAAATGGCTCATTTGGTTTTATAGGAATAAAGGCAATTTGGGAAAAGATTGGGGACGTTCACATGAAAGCATTCTGCATTTCAGGAAGTCTAAAAATTATACCTTCAATATAGATGAAGTACGCATTCCATATAACGAACACACTCTGAAATACCCTCAACGTAAACAAGCTGATACTTCACATTTTGCTCATGGCAAAAAGAAAAACTACGAATGGACGCCTAATCCACTTGGAGCCAAGCCTAAAGATGTCTTTGAAATACCTACCATTTCTAATGGTTCATGGGAACGAACAGCCCATAAAACACAAAAACCTGTTGAACTTTTACAAAAAGTAATACTATCATCTTCTAACCCCGGAGATATCGTTCTTGATCCTTTTGGGGGTTCGGGCACTACGTACGCGGTTGCAGAAGCTTATAACAGAAATTGGATTGGTACTGAACTGGAAAGCGAACATTGCGAAATGATAAAGGAAAGAATTTTAAATCAAGAGCACATTAATAGAATTAGTACAGCTAAGGATTCACAAAATTCCCAAAAAAGACGAGTCAAGTTAAGAGGCTAGAATATCCCAAACATCCGTGGTCAAAAGCTTTGCAAACGTGCTCATATGTTTATTAAATGGTGCTTTCAAGACATTAGGCGGAGGGTCTAAATAATATACCCCCTCCATTGGTTCCAAGAAATTTGTATAAACCATAAATTGCCCAGACACTAGTGTATAACTGATGTTATTAGATTCTTTCCTTTGAACATCATTAAGAAATATACCTATAAACTTTTGAGGATAACCTTGTATTTTTTCCAATAAAAGCTTGTCAGTAAACATTTTCCCCATTCTATCCTTGGAAGTTGTTTTAACAGAAATAACAACTTCTTTCTCATCAATTTTCTTTGTGCTAGATTTTACTTCATCATAGGGTGAGATTACCAAATCATTTTCACATTTGTACATTTTAGTCTTTCCGTCTTCCGTTTCATATGGGACCTGCAATACTATCCTCTTATTGCTAATCCCTATTTCAGAAAATACACACCTCATTAATTCTTCAAATCTATTACCCACATGCTTTCTAGCACTATTTGGGTGAATTAACAAATCAAACCCACACCCCAAGGCTTGTTGAGTAGTGTAAAAGACTGAATTAATAAGATTTTCTTCTTCGTTGTTTATAACAGCTTCTTTTCCTTTAATCTTGCCAAGGATATAAACAACTTCATTAAATTTTTGCTCAAATTCTTTTGAATCAAAAATGAAAAGGTTGTGATTTATGGGGCGTATAAACTTGTTGTGAGATTTGGAAAAATAAATTCTATAATTTCCTTTGGTTTTATAGTCTTTTTCAACAGACTCAAAAACAAGGTTTATTGTCCTTACAGCTATCTCTTTAAACTCAATTAAATTCTTCTTTTCAAGAATTAAATCTTCTGATAAGGCCATTTATGGAGCTTTATTTATTTACTAATTCTAATTCCTTGCAAACCTCTTTAAATACCTCACAGGGATCAACATCAATAGCCAGAGCAATAAGATATAATTCGGTTACTCTGAGTTTTGTCCTTTTGTTATTAGACAATTCACTCAACCTAGTTTTACTTATTCCAGTCTTTCTAGCAACATCCGAGCGATTTACGGATTTCTTTGCAAGGTATAATCCTAATTCGGTCATTTTATCTGATTATCAGTTCATAAAGTTAGTTTTTCAGAAATTTTTATAAGAAAATCTAAACTTGTTTAAATCATTTTGTCCGTTTTTAAGTATATTTATTCCGAAAATCAGAATATTTGATATTAATTTCTTGTTCATGAATAAAGCAAATAATGAACTATGCAACGATGACCTCACTCCCTTGCTCACTTATATCCAAGAATGTCATGAAGGTAAACTTCTCTTGTTAACTCAAGGCTTAGACAAAACTATTTTTATGCTACACTTTCTTACGGAAGATTCATTCACAGATTTTGAGAGACAAAATTGCTGTCATATTTTAATGGAACTCAAAGAGGCAGTTATGCAGATTTACTTAAATTTTGAAAAGGGTATTTAACCTAGCTTTCCATTCCACACACATTCCACTCCCCTGCTCTCCTTCTTCGCTTTTCAAGCTTCGAAGGATTCATTTACGGTTCGGCAAAACAGTATTCCATTATTTTTTTTAAAGAAATTTTTAGGAGAAATTTTTTCAGGAAGTGTATTTCAGACTTTCGCTTTTACCAAAGCTCAAGTTATCCCGAAAAAAGTTCGGGACAGGCGCCACGCGGTACATTATAGTACATTTTGTATTTTAGGTTTAGCCGGTGGCTGAGGCTAAAATCGAGAAAGATGACGCGGTGGCGTTTTATTTGATTTTAAATGTATCTATAATCAGTCATTATGTTTAATTGCCGCGTGCATCGGTATCCAACTCCAGATTTTTGCAATCAATACTAACCATCAATTGAGTGTATATTGACTCCTTGTTTCTTGCCTTTCAAAAGAATATTCCCAACAAACTTGGATTCGGGTCTAAATTCCTTACGCATAGCCATTAGCAGCTCCTCGGAAATGAGCAGGGATTCATTTTGATTATTACATTCCGCCTGGATCCGTGCTGTTGTATTGATCACATCACCATGGTAGGCAAGTTCTCTCTTAACGTGTCCAACTTCTACAGCTATTAATTTGCCCCCGTGTATTCCCGCCTTAAATGCGGGGTGAATTCCATATTTTTTCAAGTAGCTTTCTTTTTTTTCTTTTCTCAAATTTTCAAAAGCAAAAAATAGGTTTACACAATTATTGTTCTCCAAACCCTTTTCATAGGACCAATACACCACCGCTTCGTCACCTACATATTGATAAATCTGCGCATTGTACTGGGGAACCAACTCATTCAAATCAAAGAAACATTCCTGCAATAGTTCACTGTATTTGTAATGACCCAGGCTTTCTGCAATTGTCGTGGAATCCTTTAAATCCAAAAACATGAAAACCACCCTTTCCTCCTTGGGAAACCGATACCTGCCAAAGAGCATTTTTAAGTACTTTCCCTTTCCGAATCGTTCAGTGGTGGAGCTAATAAAATAGAGGACGAAGGAACACAAAACAATGTAGTACATTATGGCCCAGAATTGCTTTTCCCGAACCCACCATCCGAAGTAAATATCAATCCCAAGGTCCAGCATGTTGGAAGCCACAAAAGTTATCATGGAGATGATGAACACCGTGGATAAGAAATAGGATAAAACCCTTAAAAACTGCCTAATTCCAATCCCCAACCTTTTGGATACATATTTTTCAAAGAAAAAATCGACACAAGCATAAAAAACGCCCAAACCAATTCCAAGCAGTGCAAAAATTCCCAAAATTTGGACAAAAGGAAGGGGTACTTCTGATATGTTGGGTTTTGGCATTTGGACACTATCAGCAAAACCATAATACCTGAAAATACTATAGCTGGACATCACCAGAATCCAATAGGGGATGTGTTTTCTGAGGTTGTTATGGAGATTCATATAAACAATAAAAAGGGTAATTAGTCCAGATTTCTATTCCATACACTTACCTCCCCAACTCTCCTACTTCGCTTTCTAAGCTACGAAGGATTCGTTTACGGTTCGGCAAAAGTGAATAACCTAACAAAAAGATTTATTCTTGCAGACTTACCCGAACTGCATTCATTCCTTTTTGGCCTTTTTCAAGTTCAAAAATCACCTTGTCGTTTTCATTAATTTCATCAATCAGTCCTGAAACATGCACAAAGTGTTTTTCTTGGGTTTCCGTATCCATAATAAAACCAAACCCTTTTGAGTGGTCAAAGAATGCCACTTTACCTTTTCTTTTAGGGTCAAATTCCTCTTCCACTTTTTGTGGGATGCCCAATACAATTTCAGAGGCATCAATCTCTTCATCCTCTGTTGGTTCAGGAGGAGTTGCTGTCAGATTCCCGAATTTATCAACATAGGCGAAGGGTATGCCCACATCGCTCTCTTTGGCTTCCGCCCTTCGGGCTTCTTTTTTCTTTTGTTTTTCTTCGCGTTTTTTTTGTCTTTTCTTTTCTTTCTCGCGTTTGCTAAAAGTTTGCTGTGATTTTGCCATGTATAGGTTTATGCCCTTAAGGTAGTTGATTTATTTACCAACTGGGCATTCTTGAAAATAAAAAAGCCCATCTTATTCAGATGGGCCTAAAAGAATTAGATTGTATGAATTTAGATGACCCTTACATTTACTGCATTCAATCCTTTTTTTCCTTGCTCTAAATCAAACTCAACTTGGTCACCTTCGCGAATTTCGTCGATTAATCCAGAAACATGTACAAAGTGCTCTTTGTCCGCACCTTCCTCGTTGATGAAACCAAAACCTTTGGTGTCGTTGAAGAACTTTACTGTTCCTTTACTCATTGTGTGTATTTAAATATTAAGTTGCAAAGGTGGGGCTAATTATTGGATATTCAGTGATTTATTTCAAATCTCTTAAAAAACTAACCATTCCACACACATTGCCTTTTTTTAATTTTTTTTTAGGACTTCGTTTTAAGCTTGGCCAACGTACCTTCTCCTAGACCTTCCGTTTTGTGAAGTACCCATGCCCGTGTTGCCTCTACCGGCAGGCTGGGGACCTAAAAACGTTACGGTAAATTAAGAGTCTTTATCTGCTGAAATCGTCTCTAAAATGGTTTCATAGTGTTCGTCATTATATCCTTCAAACTTTTTCATGATAATCCCATTTTTATCGATTAGAAAAGACACCGGTAATGCCTGAACACTGTACAATTTCACAATGCTATCATGCATTTTTCCTTTTGCTGAAAGGTTCGTCCAACGGATACTATCTTCTTTGGAGGCAGTTTCCCAAACCTTTTGATCCTTATCGGTCGAAAAACTTACAATCTTCAGCGCATTGGGGATGGTTTCGAAATTTTCACTGAAAAATCTGTTTTCCACACGGCAAGGTTTGCAACCTCTGCTCCAAAAACTCAGGTAGACGTAATTACCCCCAAATGATGACAGTTTTATAAACTCACCATCCAATGTGATCCCTTCAAAATCAGCAATCTTATCCCCTTCTTTCAACTCCACTTCAATTCCACTGACATATTCCGCCAAAGCCAGGGCATCTGGTATGTTTGCATATTGGAGTTCCAGATTTGTTATTACCCCTTCCAAAGTACTTTTGGGTATGAACTTTCTATTTCTATACAATAGGTCCAAGGTGAAATAGGAATTCGGGTTTTTGACAATGAAGTCTCTCATGAGCTCTTTGGACTTGGTAACATATTTATCATGTTTGGCCATGAGTTCCTTTTTGTGATGCTCATCAGCGAAAAGCTGGTTGGAAAGACTGTCCGAAATTTTCAAATACTTGGTGTCATATTCTCCTGTTAGCTCCCAAAGTCTATTTTTAAGATCTTGTTCTGGTCCACCCTGGACCTTTCTCTGAAAATAAAAATCGTCATATATCGATTCAAAGCTAATTTCATGGTTTTCAAGGATTAAGTCGGCATATTTGTTCTGATCCGGAACAATTAAAACACAGTGGGTGGGATGATCTATCTGACCTTTCATGGTGAATAGTTCTTTCACGACCATAGCAGAATCCATATTGGATTGTGTTTCCATATTGAACAAATAGATCTTTGTGTTGTTTGGAATACCCTTAATGCGCCCTGCTACTTCGTAACCTTCAGCTTCACCTTTTTTTTCGCAGCCAGCTACCACGGATAAAAGAACTGCAAATAAACTAGCAATGATAATTCTTTGATTTGTCATTTCGCTTGGATCTGGTTAAAGACTTTTGTAAATATTCTTGGAATAGGGCGTTTATCTTGAGACATCAAAATCCGGCCATTCGTGATAAGGACTCCAAAAAATGGGAATAGTTACATTGAACTATAGCAAATGTTCGTTTAGGGTGTATTTTGGAAGTAGCTGTTTACAGAAGTACAGAACTCATGGCCCATTAAATTGGAACTTCAGCTACCCTACCCTTATTCTTTAAAATCCGTAAAAGACTGCTTTCCCTAACCCAAAGTTTGGACAAGGAGAATTTGATGAGGTGCGCTAATACAACTCTATGGGGTTATGGAGGTTTATTTAACCGGAAATTCGCAGTTGCACTTGAACAATAGCTTAATCAACTAAGTCTTTATTAGGAACAAGGTGGCTTTTATTGATTTGGAACTATCTACATAATCACTGAAAACAAGTTCATACAATAAACCATTTTTGCTAAATCTTTTTTGAGTGAGACCAAATGTGTTGACCCTATAATTTGAAACGTTTTCCGCTGTTTTAAAATCCAAATTAAAAATCAGAACCTCCCGATCTGCATCAATCAATCGAATATATATATCAACAGGATAGTTAGTTAAATCCCACTCCTTATCTAAGTTTCCGTTGTTAAGACTGAAAATTTTCTCTGATATTTTAGTTCGGTCAAAGAAACCAGAGACAGCTAATTGAACCCCTTCCCCAGGTTTTAGAGAGTCAATGTATGCACTAATCCTTGCTGAATCTTTAGTAATGAGACCAGTCTCTAGTAAAAATTTCAAATTCTCTGCAGCAATATCCGGATTACCAGTTTTAACTACCTCAAGAATCCTTGCAGCTTCTGCCTTTTGTTTTTCTAATTCTAAGGTAGCTTCATTTTTTTGCTCTTCGATACCCAAAGTTGCTTCGTTATTTATATATGCTACACCTGCGTTGCTCAATAACCCTATCACTGCGACTAAAACAGCAATATAAAGAGGGTCGTTCCATTTAACTTTTTTATTCTCATTTTCTTTAAGCCTTATTTCCCTCTCTCTAAAAGAACTTTCTTTTTCAAATTTTAGTTGCTCAAAATTAAGTTTCTGTTCTTCGATTATTTTTTCATTTTCGTCCATTTTGATTAATAGTTTGAATTATTTAAATACAAAAAATGACTCGTAAAATCAACAGTAGGAAAACCTTAGAAACTCTACAGTTTCCTATCTTTCAGGTGATTTTAAGCAGTTTATATTACCAAATTAGATTTGAAGCTTATACACAATCGGCTGCAGCAGTACTGGGTGCAATCTCTTAGGGGTCCTGGGTATTTCCACCACGGGCACCACCGGACACATCAAAGATGTTAACGCCTACACCAACGCCAAACCATCTTCTCCCCTGATAAATCCAATTTTGTCCTAGCTCCCTTGACAAATAATCAAAGCCTATAAACCCGCCCACCTGAACGGGGCCTATTTCTTTTATAATTCCAATAGTTGGAGTCAAAGCACCGGCGTTAGTGGCCGAAGTAACAATGCCATTGGAGGTTTCTTCGTCTACCGGCACCGATGTGATACTTATCCCAGTGTAAATATTGATTCCATGGAAGGAATTGAGTTTAATACTTAGCCCAACCCCTGCATTAAAGTTGCCATTAAAATCAAATGGGATACCTTCATCATTACCCGGTCTAATCTTTATTGGAATTGTAGCAGTTCCAAATTGTACATCAATAGCTGATTTTTTCTTGCTTACCCCTTTTTTAAAATCATCTATCGTTAAGTAGAAATACACACGTTCATTTTTCGTCTTTGCTGGAACAGCCGCTACCGTAATATTTCCCAAGCCGTCTTTCTGTGCTGGTATCGCAGGAATGTTAATTGTTTTTTCTACCAATTGCTTGTTCCGCAGCACAAGCTTCTGATTGTTTTCCTCCCACCTCAAGAAATATATCACTACTTGATCGGTCTCGCTAAGTACTTTATCAATTCTGACCTCCCATCCTTTATTGGCCACAATAGTATTTAAAGGAGATATAGGCGTTCCATCAGTCTCGCATTCTGTTAATTCCATCCCATAATTTAGAACATATATTTTGTCACCTTCAAATTTGAAATTGTCCTGGGCATAAGTATGAATAATGCAAAAAAGGAATAAGCCAAGCTTTAATGAATGTGTTTTCATAAAAACGAATGTTTGGTTATCTCAATTTTAATGATGTACAAGCTATGTTTCAATACCCATTTCTAGGTATTTTGTAGGGAAAGTAAGTTCTAGGGAATCAATAATTCGGGGTGCAAATTATGGGGATTGATTAGAAGATAAACTTCAAAACTTCTGAGGGTTTTACCCATTTGATTCACTTTTGCTCCCTAACCGATCGGGTAGTGAAAAAAGCATTCCATCAGCTTTTAAAAGAAGGTTTTTGGAAGAAATTTTTCGGATGCTACAATTTTTAATAAATGGGGGCATAAAAACTTTAGTTAGCACATAAATGCTAAGCACCTGCTAACATCCCCCTCCTGAAGTTGTAGCCCAGCAGCTATATCAACCTTTTTGCTCTTGGCTTTAAGTCCGTAAGTTCAGATACTTTAATCGGACGGCCACTCTCAATACTTTTTCGCGCGGCAATCCCAATCAAAATGGACATGGCCCCGTCCCTTACCCCTGCTGCCCTATCAAAAGGATCTTTTGTATTGGGGCTCACAAATACTTTGTTATGTAACCGCTTGTCACCACCTCCGTGCCCTCCTCGTTCATAGGGCACCTGAATGGTTTTATGTTGTTCCCATAACTTATGAAGAATAACAGGTTTGTAATCCGCTACTTTGTCTGCATCCATCCCTTGATGCATTTCAAGGGCGTGTAATTCTTCTTGACTTAACTTATCATTGGAATGATAAGGAATATCAAGCCAAGCTTCTATTCTTCCTTTGGTACCGTTGAAAGCCGCTCTCCAACCTTCAAAAGGCGAATATGTGGTCAGCGAATAGTTCACCACGGTATTGTTGGCATACCTAATTTGTGCGGACATTTTATCGTAAATGTTGATTTCGTGTCTGAAAAGACAATTATCCCGCACGTAACCATCGTATTTTTCATTTTGCACGTATAGGTCCATATCCCTTTTACTCTTGGTAATGTCCCAGTAATACTCGCAGGTATTGGTATATTCACAATTTCGGCAATTTTGGCCTCTAAAATTGTTGGCGCTACCATAGTGTTCCAAGTCTCCATAGGCAAAAACCTCCATGGGATCGGAATCAATCCACCAGTTCAAAAGGTCGAAATGATGTGTGGATTTATGAACCCAGAGAGTGCCGCCAACCTGACGAAGCCCGTGCCACCTTCTAAAGTAGGAAGCTCCATGGTGGGTGTTCAAATACCAATGGAAATCTACCGATGTTATCTTTCCGATAGCCCCTTCCGACAACAATTCCTTTACTTTCGTGCTATAAGGGCTCCAGCGATAGTTGAAGCCTACAATGACCTTGTTTTTATATTTTCTTTCTGCATCAATGATATCCTGACATTTGCTCTCATCAGTGGTCATGGGCTTTTCCGTCAGTACATCACAACCCAGTTCAAGACTCCTTATTATATATTCGTGATGTGTGGAGTCTGTTGTGGCAACAATTACAAGATCAGGGGTGTTTTCAACAATCATTTTATCGAAATCGGTATATGTGCCACATTGTACCCCCATGTATTTTTTGGCGTACGATAATCGTCCTGGGTTGCTGTCGCAAAGTCCAACAAATTCCAAGGTGTCAGAATAGACATCCACTAATCTCTTGCCCCAAAAACTGGTACCTCTAACACCGGTCCCAACCAAAGTCACTTTAAGCTTTCTTCCCAAAAATGAAAAGTTCAATTCAGATGCTTCAACCAAAGTGCCCGCTGCCAAGATGGAGACAGCTGATAAAAATTTTCTTCGAGTCTGTGTTGTACCGTTCATTTTAAAACAAGCCTAAAGTGATTATTTCTTGAAGATAGCATATTCCCGCGCAAACTTCCTAAATCCTTTTCTGCTGCGGTACTTTTTAATCACTTAAGGTAGTTAGAGCCCAGTCATTTCATAATTCCAAAAGAAAATGAAGCCCTATTGCTCAGGTACAAGGCGTATTAGTCTGCCCGGCCCCTCAACCACAATGTACAGATATCCATCTGTACCCATTTGTGCGTCACGTACCCGGCCTATACCTTCCAAAAGCTGTTCATGGCCAACCACCTCGTTTCCGTTCATGACCAAACGATGGAGGTATTCAAATTTTAGTGAACTTACAAAGAGGTCATTTTTCCAATTTCCATAAAAATCGCTGGACACAAAGGTCATTCCGCAAGGCGCAATGGAAGGAGTCCAGTAATATACGGGCTGTTCCATGCCATCCAATTCTGTAAGGTCCGTAAATGTGGTGCCATCGTAATTGATGCCGTACGAAATAACTGGCCAACCATTGTTGTCACCCGCTTCCAAAATATTGATTTCATCCCCACCCTGGGGTCCATGCTCGCCCTCCCAAAGCGCACCTGTTTCAGGATGTAGCGTCATTCCCTGGGGATTACGGGTACCGTAGGTAAAAATGGAAGTAATTGCTCCTGGGGTGTTATAAAAAGGATTGTCTGTTGGAATTTGACCATCGTCATGGACACGGTGTATTTTTCCATGGGCATTGTCCAATTCCTGCGGGTAAGCATCCCTGTTCCCACGATCGCCCACGGAAACATAGAGGTAGCCATTGTTATCAAACACCAATCTAGAACCAAAGTGATGCCCACTATTGAGGTATGGCAGTGCTGTAAATATATTCTCCACATCAACCAGGTTATTTCCATCTAATCTACCCCTTGCCACTGCGGTGGTACGCTGGGATGCATTGTCCGGGTTAATACGGGAATAGGACAGATATACCAAGCCATTGCTCTCAAAATCGGGATGTATGAGCACATCCAACAATCCGCCCTGCCCTTGTGAGGACACTGACGGAACACCGGAAACTTCAGACATTTGTTTATCAGTATTTATCAAATATAGTCCTCCCCCACGCTCGGTCACCAAAATTTCACCTGTTGGCAATTGTTCTATGCCCCAAGGTATACCAGGAATGTCATCGGTAATGGTCTCCACGCGGAAAGTAAGGTCATCGGAGGTAATCAAGCCAGATAAATCTGGGTTCTCCTCCTCCAACATCGCTTTGGTCTTTCCTTCGATTTCGGTAAGGATATAATTGGTCAGGTCTTCGATTTCCTGTACACTTAAAGCTGAACCATAGGCTGGCATTCCATTGTCTGCATACCCATCGGTTATGGATTGTATAACATCCTCCTGTGAATTCCCGTAGGTCCAATCACGCTCCACAAAGGAGCCTAGGTCTTGTCCGTGGCAACCACCACAGTTGTTTCTATACATAAGGGCAGCATCTCCCAGTTCCACAATTTCATCGTCCGTCAAATTTTCTTCTTCAGGCGTAACAGGTTCCAGCGAATTGTTACAGCCCAACAGTATGGACAACAGCAACAAGCAGCCAATTTTTGTGGTTGCCCTTAAACTTATGTAGGTATTATTAAATCCAAAATTTGTCTTGGAAATCTGATGTGGGGTGATCGGGGCCATAATTATCCAATTTAAACAGGTGATTAAAATCCTTAGCTTAAATTACCAAAAAGACAGGATAAATTTATAGTGTCCTAGTAATTAGTGCATTAACGTTACATTATATGTAACGTTGGCAATTGGAATAAAGTATTTTCCAGCTATTAAAGCTCTCGGATTTTCATGTTCCGGAACCACGACTCAAAATACCAGTTTTGAAGCGCAATCTTCCCATGGGTGGCTTTACCAAAACCGGGGGCATCTTTAAACCCTGAGCTTTTAATTTTATTTCTCCAATCCGGGGAAGTCAAATCTTCTTCGGCGGTAAGTTTTCCATTGAGATAGAATTGTATTTTCCCCGCTTGCTGAACAATTCGGGCCGTATTCCATTGCCCAGTGGGCTTTGCTTCCACTTTATTGATTTGGGGTGACAGGCCCCACAGACAACCCGGCCGTTTCAAAGGGGTTTTGGTATCCATATGTTCGGGCTCCAACAGTTGGTATTCCGGTCCTGTCTGGTAAGTAGCGGTATATTCAGGTAACTCCTGAACATTGATGAAAACACCCCCGTTTCCTCTAAGTGCCATCTGCCAATCAAACACCAATTCGTAGTTTTCAAATGCCTTATCGGTCACCAAATCCCCGAATACTTTGGATTCATCGGTGGCATTGCAAAACAGTGTACCATTTCGTACTTCCCATGCCGAGAATTGGGTGGAGTCGGGTTTATTGTATAGATGCCATCCTTCAAGAGTTTCACCGTCAAAAAGCAGTTCCCAGCCCTGCTCTTTTTCAATATCCAACAATTGATTGTGGACCTGATTTTTAATGGCCAGTTCCTTGGTGCGCAATACCTCGAATTTCTTTTTCTCCTTCTTTTTACAAGAGACCCCGGTAAGCAATGTCATCAATAGAATAAAAAGGGAAAATCGCGTCATTTGTTCTAGATATATTGGCAGTCAGTCGGTACTTAGGGTAAGACCTTAATTCTTTATTTTACAATATTGTCCAAATCCTTTGGCCGGTCTAAAATAGCAATAAACTTCGGGAACCCTACCAATTGAACCAATGGGTGAATTTTAGGGTAAGCGACCAGTTTTTGCCTACATTGGGATCTAGCAACTGGGTATTGGTATATACCAAAAACAAGTCCGAGGCCGGTTTATACCGCCACTGGAAACGGGAGTTTAAGTTAAAATTCCTGGATTGCTCATTGTATTGGAAAAGGGTTGCAAAAAATACCGTATTGGTAAACGTAATATCCACTTCGGACCCGATTAGCCAAAACTCCGTATCGTTCCAAGGGGCAGGTAGACTTATGTGGTTATAGCTCAGGTTCGCGTTGAGACTTACATAGGGTTGAAAACGATAGCCCAGATTCCCATTGAGGTTGATTCGCCGGCCATCCAGATAATACCCGCCGTAATAGCCCCCAGCGGTATAGGTAAACATGCTCTGCGGCTTGGAAGCATAATCCAACCGCACCCCGCTCCAACGATGTTTGGTTCCCGTGGCCAACGAATCCTTGCCTGATCGGGTGGGGTCAAAAGGTTCCAATAGCTCTACATACTCATCCACGTAGCCCACCTCAAAACTGCTGCGGTTTCGGAAACTCAACAGGTATTCCAACTCGGTAAAATTATCCGTGCGCTCCCATTTTTGGTTCAGAAAATGGCTGCTGTTGATTTTGGGACCGTGACTCACCAACTTCCCTTCTTCCTTCTTCGGAAAAAAAGTATGCCCCACAAAGGCATTCAGGTTTATAAAATCTTTTCGGGGAACAAAACCAACTTCAGCGGTATAACGCGCCCCAACGGATTGCTGCTGCACGCCCCAGTTCCAAATACGGCTCTTGTATTCCAAATTGGCAGCTTGGGTTATCCCGTTTCCATTGACGCGGCCGGGCGCGAAAGATTTCAACACGAAGGCCTTTCCAGTCCATAGGTTATTGGAGGATGCCAGGTTATATTCTACCCCCAAATTCCGATTGAACCTGGGAAACACCGTCCGTAGCGAATCTGTTTCCTGCGGATAACGCAGGGATTCCTTGTTCACCAATAACAATCCAAGACTTGATCTACTGAACATTTTACGCTGTAGGGAAAGCACCGCAAAATTCTGACTGGGCAAACCAGTCTCAGCAATACTGGCTGTCTGCATGTCCATTACTCCCAACCGCCAATTCTCATTCAGGTTTCCGCTGAGCCTAGCGCCTGCCCGGATGGGGACGCCCAAACCAATACGCCTAGAAAAAAATGGTCGGATGGTGGAATATCCGAAATTGGCAAAGAGATCGGCATTTTCAAGGAAAAATTGTCGTCGCTCCGGAAAAAACAACTCAAATCGGTCCAAGTTGGTAACTTGGCGGTCCACTTCCACTTGGGAGAAGTCCGGATTCACGGTCAAGTCCAGATTCAATGATGAACTAAGACTGATCTTTACATCGCCCCCTACCCTTTTTTCAAATTCTTCCGACTCGTCAAAATCCCGGACCACTTCTCCCAATACATAGGGAATTACCGAAAAGTTGGTTTTGGGTGCTGGTGGTGGTTTGTCCCAGACCAAAACGCCAGTGTAGGCCAAAGAGGCCGTAGGAAACTGTCGGGGTATGGGTGTCCAGCTGGATTTTTCACTGGATTTTAGGTCCAACCTACTAAAATTAATGCCCCATTCCGTTACCCCATCCTCATATCTTATGGATTTAAAGGGAATGGCCATTTCCACCACCCATTTATCAGGATCTTGTTTCACTTTGGAGATCCATTTGGTATCCCAGTTCAAATCCACACGACCGCCGTTGAACATAGTGCCATCCCACTGGGCCCCCGCTGCATTGGACCCAAAAGAAAAACCAGTGGTCTGGTTGTTGAAGGGATCCATAAACAGCAAAAAATTGTCGTTTTTTCCGAATGAAAAATCACGTCTAAGGGATTCCACAAAATATTGGCCATGAACACTGTTGAAGAAAGTGGCCGCTAGGTAAATGTTCTTATCGTCATACGTCATCCGAATCTCAGAAGGCTCGTTGGCTTTTCCCGTGTCCATGGGGAGTACCATAAAGAAATCCTTGGCCACATCCGCCACCAACCATGCCTCCTCATCCACTACCCCATCAATAGCAATGGGCTGTGTTGTTTTTCGGATATGGTAGCGAAAATCCGCATTCTTTTTCTGGGCATTGGTATGAAATGCTCCTAGTCCCATGACCAAAAAAAGTATGCCTAAATCCCGTGGAAAGTTGATAGTGCTCTTGAATCCCATGCTAAACGGACGGGAAAATAGGGATTTGGACAACTAATCCCATCGCTTTTTATCTGAACGACATTGCTGTACATCTAAAGGGCAAAAGAGTGGCCTTCGTTTGTGATGAAATACTAAAACACAGCGGGTAACTATTGAATTTTTTGGTTCAGCTGCACTTTGTCCAATAGTACTTTATGGTTCTCTAAACTTTTCTGTAGTTCCAGTTGGGAATTTTCCAATCGATTTGAGGAAGCCTGTACCTCCCTTCTTAGGTTGAGCACCTCTTGTTGCATAGCAGCATTGGCGCTATTCTGTGGGCTTCGGGACAATTGTGCCAAGGTATTGGAAATTATATCCAAGGAAGCTCGGGTCTCGGCATTGGCCTCCACGGCATCTTCCACTTCTTTTTGAGACTCCTGGATGGTTCTTTCCCACTCAGCCACCCCAAAGTCAATTTTACTGAATCCGGCATCAATGAGCCGATTGTTGATCCAGTTGGGGAAGATGAGCAATAGGACAAAGGCCATTATTAAACAAAACTCCCGAATGGTAATCATGATCTCTTTAATTTTCATGGTACTGATTTAAATGATTAAAAAACGGGGGAGCCACTACGTATTCCAGCAACACCAACTAAGGATGGAGCGAGAATTAAATATCAGAAAGTCAATTAGTTGAAAGAACTAAATATATAAAAAGACTAGCAGAAAATACTGCGGGAAAACCTTAAAAAAATTGAGGTTTTTATGCTGTTCCAAACCCCATCAATTGTTACATAGAATTGCATCTTGTTTTCCATTTCGGGCAAAGACTCAAAAAGGCCGCTTAGATCCAATCCCCACCACCAAATTCAAAAATGCAATCAGATTACCGTCAGAATTAAAATTACCATCAAAATCCCTGCCCAACGAAAGGGTCAAAAGTCTGTTCTTTGAGACCTCATACTCCAAATTGAAAACCAGACGGTGGGTGTCGTCTATATTATCATTGTTCAATACCGTGCGATATAATCCCTCTGCCGAAATTGAAAGTTTTCGTTCAAGCGCCCCCAGGATTACCCTGCCCCCAACATCGAACCGAAGAAGGTCATCGGTCATCATCGTAGCATTGACCGTATATTCTTCATCGGGAGACAACAACATCCGTGCGGTGCCCAAAATGGAAAGATTGGTTTTCTTGCTATCGGGATTCAAGTCATAGGCCCCTGTAAGCCATCCGCCATAATTAAATAATTTCCCGTTGTTGATGTTCTGTTGCTCAAAATTCCAGCTTGCAGCTAAAGAAAGGTCCAGTTTAAAACCTTCTCTTTCAAATTTTACCTGCTCGGCCAATTCTTGAAGTTCTTTGCGTTCTTGCTCCATTGTTTCAGATTCAGCTAATTTTTCGGAAATATATTTTGCCACGAAATTGCTTTTCTGCTGCTGCAACGCCCTGAGTTCTATTTTCAAAATTTCCTTTTCAGTATCGTCTGTTTCCTGCCTTATGGAATCTACCAATGATGCAATTTGCCCTTCTAAGCGAAGGTAAGCTTCATCATTTTTGGCTTCTTCCTCAGCTTCTTCATTGCTTTTGGCGAGAAAATCCAATATTTTGTTCAGGGAATTGTCCAACTTGATTCTATTATCCCGCTTCAATCCATATTCAGAATCAATGCATCCCCGCAAAAGAGAAAACTTTACCCCTAGGGCCACCTGGGTTGTGGAAATGGAATCATTTTCCTCTTTGGTATTTATGGCAAAGGATAAAACCGTATTTTGAATCAAGTTGTCGACAATGTCATCAGAGTCAAAATCATCATAGGTAATGTTATTGCCCCCAAATACCCATCCTGGAGCAAATTCCAGCGAATAGGAATTAGGGAAAGCGGTAAAATTCTCGCTAGAGGTACGAAGTGATACTGCTAAATCGGTTGGATTGGTAGGACGTTCAATATCAGTTGTCTGTAGCCCAAGAACCGTAAAAGCCGGGGAACTCGGACTCCTCAATAAATCCACAGAGATTTCGTCTTTTTTGTCACCATCACCATCTTCTTGCGCAAACATCCAAATAGGTAATATGAATAAGGTTATGAGGAGCTTTTTCATCAATAGGGTTTTGGATTAAAAAAATAGGATACGGGTGGTGTAAATAACTATGTCCCCATCTTTTTGGACTTTGTATCGAATGGTTGGAAGACTAAGTACATTGGCACCCCCTCGCAGAATGAATTTGTAACTGGTCTCATTCGTAGTGGGTTGAATATCATATACCACAGTGTGCGCAACAAGTTCAGTGGGCGGCGAGGTTCGCAGTTCCTCGTTACTACCTACTGGAAAATCCTCAATGGTATTTTCAATCTTATCACCAATCAATTTGCCTTTGACGAATACGTCGGTCTTAGCGACTTGTCCGTGACCAATAACAATGGTCAGCAACACGGGGTCTGTACTATTTTTAACCTCATAGATATCTGATGTATTGAATTCTTTCATGATGTCCTATGTTTTGTGTCCTTTTTATAGATTTCAATAGTTCGGCAAACTAAGGCCTCACATCATTTCTCTTCCAAGAGTCCCTTACCACCTTAAAAAACTGGTTGATTCCCGAAGTACCGCCACTCAAAAGTGCCGCTGTAAGAATGATATCAAGATAATACATAATCTTGTGGTTCAGTTCCACTACCCCTTTCCCATTGTGCATTTCTATAAAGTCGGTCAGCACCGTAACCCCCGCAATAGCCAAAACAAGGCTAAAGGCAAAAGCCACAACCCGCACAAATCCCATTCTATTCGCATTAATTTCCTGAAGTACTTCCTGGGCGGACCTGATGGATTCATCCGTATCCGATAGATCACGGTTCAACGTACCAAATGTATCGTAGCGCGCATGATCTGCATTGTTCCGTAACCGCTCACTCAAAATCTCTTTCCTTATCCCGTTTCTTTTTTCCCTGTTCACCCTAAGGGTGGTCTCGGCGCCAGTGCGCACCGTTTGGGTTTCCTCGCTTTCTGGAAAAAAGACCGCAATGAGCTGGTCCAACAGAGCTCCGACAACAATCAGCTTGACTGCCAATTGGCCCAATACTTCAAAAGGTTTGTCCGTCCAGACCAGTGGTTCCAGCACCCCTTCATATTTTATGACGAACACCAGGGTGACAATTATAAACACTAGAAATAACCACCAGTATTTTTTTAGGATTTCCATACGTAAATGATTTGCAATAAACTTATGAAGTGGTGGTAAAGAAGGCTATACCCATCAATGGGTATTTTATGATTTAGTCCTCCTTTTTGCTCTGCTTTCTATATTCGGATGGTGTTATCCCGGTGTTTTTTTTGAAGGCCGTGTTAAAGGTGGATTTGGAATTGAAACCGACTTCGTAGTAGATGTCCTGAATGCTCAGATGTTGCAATTTAGGATTGGCCAGTTTCTTTTTGGACTCCTCTATACGCTGGGAGTTGATGATGTTGAGAAAGGAATCGCCATAATGGTGGCTTAAATATCTAGAAACATGATGTGGAGATACGTTCAACGCTTTCGCCACTTTTTGTTGGTTGATCAAAGGATCGGTAAACACTGAAGGTTTTGTGATATAAATAGGAAACAGGTTTTCCAAATGTGACCTAATCTCTTTTGGAAGTCCGGAATCCCCATTGCTTTTAAGTTTGGATTTTCCGGTGGCCAGCATATATATCAGATAAAGCAACGAATACCCCAATAACGCCTCGGAAAGACAAAAGAGAACCCATGCCCATGTTTCGGAAAGCCACCCCAACTGTGACCATAACACAAGCTCAAGACAGTGTAACAGAAAGCTTAAACCCCATAGACCCACTACCTTTTTATAGCCGCCAATTTCAGTAGTGGCATTGGCCATTGTTTTAGAAACAAACAGTAGGGCTACGGCGTACACAATAAAATGTACTAGACCGGTAATGACCAGCAATTGTTCCACACCCGGATTGGCATATAGAAGAAACGCTCCCACAACAGCCGGAACAAAATGGAGCAGAATGGCAGGTTTCCGTGGGAGCTGTTCAAGCTTAATGAACAGCACTGGACCCAGCACAAAATATAAAAGCTGCCCATAGCTATATGCCGTTGTAATTAAAGCGCTTGAGGAATTAATCCATGAGGTGAATCTTAAAAAACCCAACAAATGCAGAAGCAAAAAGACCAAAATGGAAATTCCCCAATGCCTAAATGCGATTTTGTCCTTTTGTTTAAAGAGAATAAGCAGGATCAGTCCGCATAAAAAGAATATGAGGAAATGAAGCAAACTCTTGATCCAAAAAAGTTCTATCATAACTACTAATGGCCGAAATTGACAAAGAAGGGTTCTAATTAAATAATTCGAACAAACTTACTCCCATATCCCCCTATCATTGGGTATGAAAACAAAGGTGATATTCCCATTTCTTTTTCTTGGCACTTGTCTTTCATGGTGTCAAGATATAAAGTTTGTACAAAGTTTGCCCTTTCCAAACCAATGGATAAGCAGCGAGTCAAGTCTTGCCATTAGTGTTACGGCACCCAACCAGTTGATGGCAGCTTTCTTGGGAGTGCATCCACAAGCTGAAAAGCCGGAATATCAAACGGTAATTTTACATTCTTATAATCACGGTAAAAGCTGGACCACCGAAAATCGGATATTTTCGAACCAAGCGGCCGATCCATGGTTAGTTGGAACCAATACGGATGAATTTGTTTTTTCAGACATCAGTGAGGGCAACGATTTTCACTTAAAAACTTGGTCCTATAAAGATGGGTTATGGAACTCCGCTCTTTCACATGGATTGGGCCATGACCACACCACATTGATCACAGATAGGAATACTGATTTCCTGTTTTCCACGCAACGTAAGACCAAGAAAAAGCTTTTATATGTTTCAACCCATGTTGCCGATACTTTAGGATTTAGGTCCAAATCCATCGAGTTGTTCAACGGCTGTGATTTCAGCGTTAAAAAACCGGTTTTGTTGAAAAACCATATCGCTATTCCAGTTGTGCTTAGAGGAAGTTTAAACGGGGAATCGGCCCAGAACTTTAGACAAATGACCAGTTGGCTTTTTCTATTGGACAGAAATACGTTTACTATTTCTGCTCCTGAATTGATTACTACAAAATCCGGTGGAAAACACCATATTCTCGTAAACGGAAATGAAGAATTGTACTACTGCTTCACAGATATGGAGCGCAAACGATTGGAAGTAATAAAAAAAGCAACCCTGGATGTTTCATGGAGCCTGCCCAAAACGATTACTTCTTCCGAACATCTTGTAAATCTGGACGCCGCTATATGGCACAACAACAGCCTGGTTGTCATTTATACGAAAGAAACAAAGCCAGGGCATTTTCAAAAGTATATTTTGGTCATCTCAAAGGACCTCGCCATAGGGAGTGCAATAAAACTTGGCCCAGAAAGTGTTCCAGATTCAAGAAATGGTTGGGCCTTGAGGGCCTGGCCCCAGGGCGGGGATTACTGTGGCTTGGTTGCGTCATCAAATAAATTGCTCTACGTGGTTTGGTCCGCTGCCCCAGATGGATTGTTCAAACCTTATTTCTCTCAAATACAGCTCCCATGATCAGAATATTATTTATGGTGTTAGTCATCCAATTCTCGAATGCACAACAAACCAATGTTTTAAAGCAAGAAGCTGCTGGGTTTTTGGATGCGATCAGACCCGAACTGGTATCTATCTCGGATTCCATTTGGAGTTTATCCGAGCCATCTTTCAAGGAATACCAAACCGCGCAATTACTCAAAGATAAGTTGAGGAATGCCGGATTTAAGGTTACCCCATTTGGTGCTGGCTATGGCACTATGTTCATGGCATCCTATGGAGAAATGGGACCCAAAGTGGGTATTTTGTCGGAAGCAGATGCAGACGGTTTGTTGGAACCCATGGCCGATATGCCGCTCCCCAATACAAAATATGGACAATCGGCAGGCCATCACCTTCTGGCCACTGGAAGTCTGGGCGCTGTGTTGGCCCTAAAGTCGCTAATGGATCAAGGGAAAATCAATTTAAGACTTACTTATATCCACAGCACTGCCGAAGGCAGTCTTGGAGGCAGGGTACCCATGGCACAAGCGGGTTATTTTGATGATTTGGACCTGGCATTCTATTGGCACCCCTCTCCAGTGACCAGTGCCAATCCCAATAGATGGGATGCCATCATAGATATGGAAATATCATTTTTGCCAGATGTATCCATGGAAGATGCCCAAATAGGATTTCTCAATCACATTCAAGCCCTAAAAAAGCAATATGGCAAAGATGTATTGATGCACTTCAAGTTGCAACATGAGGTTATGGATGTTGCCAATGCCAACAATGGGCTGATCATGCACCTGCGGATACAACATGCCAAACAAGACCAAGCCCAGGAAATACTAGATCGTGTGGTAACCACATTGGAATCAGAACCCTTAAGGTCCAAGGTGAAATGGAAGGTTTTTAGGGCGGTGCGCGAGTTTATGCCCAATGCGGTAGGAAACAAACTGGCCTATGATAATATGATGCGCTTGTCCAAACGGAGCGTCACATCCAATGATAGCATATTGGCTCAAAAAATTTGGAAAAGAGCCAACACACAACAGGGAAGATTCTTATTGGATGCACGAACATGGAATGCGGCTATTCCAGATGGACTTTATGGCTACGGTAGTGATATTGGGGATGTAAGTTGGCGAGTGCCCCTGATTTCATTCGTGGTGAGTTGTATTCCAACCGGATTATCGATGAGAAATTGGGAGGCCACGGCTTTTGGAAAAAGTGATTTTGGCAAAGGAGGTATGATGGATGCTTCGAAAGTCATGGTCTTCACCGTTATCGATTATCTTTTTGACGAAACAGCTAAACATAAAATTCAATCAGAATTTGAATCTCGATTACATCAAAAAAGAAATATCAAGAATATTGAGATTGAGCCTACTGCTTTTTCTAAATTGAAAAGAACGCAATAGTCTCACACTAGGGTCAACTTTGATTTTTCTTATAAGCCGATGGAGTAACTCCCTCAAATTTTTTAAAGGCAGTATTAAAGGAAGAAAGGCTATTAAAGCCACAATCAAATGCGATGGCTGAGATAGTGAATTGATTACCGGGGTCCTGTAGCAATTTTTTGGCTTCCTCTATTCTGAAATGGTTGATAAAATCGTTAAAGTTCTGTTTGGCATACTGGTTAATTACCTCAGAAGTTTTTTGGGTGGTGAGCTGTAGTTTTTTACTTAGACTTGCCAGGGAAACATCCGGTTCCAAATACAGTTTGTTTTCTTTTACAAGGCTTGATAATTGATGAAACAATTGGGCATGGTCACTTTCCTTAAAAACAGACCCATCCAAATCCGTTATTTTAAGTTGAAAGGCCCTAAAACTCAAATAGTAAATCGCCAACGAATACATTATTGGGCCCACTATGTAGGGAACGGTGTCCTCAATAATGTTCAACGCGTAAGAAATCCAAATAACCACAAAACCTATCAATATTAAACTTAGCCATTGAAAAATTGCTTTTTGCGATTTCGTCCTTAGTGACTGTGGATGTTTTTTTCCCGCCCCCTTCACAATAGTTGCAGCAATAAAGATGTAGAAGGCCAAATGGAGATAGATAGCAATGAGAATGCTTCCAAAAAAGATGATAACCTCTTTGTCGGCGTTTTCGAACCAACTTTCCGCGATAAAAAAACTCAAAACAAAGACCAGAATAAAAGGAACAAACTCCCATAGATAATACTTTGGCAATTTGTAATCCACTTGGGTCATTCCGCATACATACCATCGGAGTAAGGGTCCAATCAGCAAGAGAAAGGCCAAACCTGCAAAGATAAAAACCGGTTCCAGTTCACTGTTAAAATTGAGCAGTACGGATTTCCCTATCCGGAAGGCCATAAAAATGAGAATCATGGCCAATAGATAGTTGGGCAGTGTTTTTCTTTTCTTGAAAAAACAGAGATATGTGGCAAAAGTTATTCCGTGCAGCAAGCCTGCAGTACTAAGAACAACAAGAAGTATATCAATAAAACCCAACTACCTATTTTCTCAAATGTAGCTATAATTTTCTGCTTTTGGATTCGCACTTTTTCGCAAAGGAAACCATCCCAACAAGACTTGTAAAATCTCCCATTTCTCCTTTCATAGCGGCAATAATCCCATGTTTTGCTATCAATACCCGGTCTAAAGGCTGCCTTTCTTTTATAACCATGGATTCAATCATTTGTTTAGCCGGGGAGCGTCCCATGTCCTTGTATGTGGAAATCACCTTCACTGCATTTTCCTCGGCTGTGATTTCCCGCGGTTTTGGGGTATAGCCCAACTGCTGGATCATTTGCTCTGCCAAACGCCAGGTAGACCATGGATTTTGTCCCGTGATCAAATTTTGGTCGTGACTTACCTTTTCAAGATACATGGCCCCTTCCCTGAATTTGGCCCCTTTTTCTTCTATTTTATCTTGCAATAAAAATGGGAAAACGGTTCTAGCATCCGCTATGAGCAGCAATTCCTCCTTATTTGTAAAACTGCTTACTTGTTTGTCCCGCAAAAGAGGGCGACCATCATCCAAGGTCACATTGACCAACGCAGCTGGCCCATGACAGACCGCCCCGATAACTTTGTTGGATTGATAATAATCCTTAACTATTTTTTGAATGACCTGATTATTTGGGAAATCGAACATAGCACCCTTCCCTCCTGCAAAATACACGGCCTGATAACCATCTGGGTCAACCTCCTTTAAAGCAATGGTATTTCTTGTTTTGGACTGTGCCACGGGATCATTCAGAAAAGCATAGTCAAATGCACCCATATCCTCATCATCAATAACAACAGGGGCTTGTCCTCCTTCAGGACTGGCTATATCCACCTCAAATCCATTGGCCATGAACGTGTAATAGGCCCTTGCCAATTCCGTAAGCTCATAACCCGTGGTTTTACCGCTATTGCCCATACTGGCCGTACTGGTAACCACGGCCAATATCTTGCCCCTTTTGGTAATTATATTTTCAGAAAGGTAGGCAATGTCACCCGCCTTGGTGGATTCAATGTTGATATCCCGTGGCGGAATAAGACTTTTGAACCAAAAACCAAATGAAACGACAACAAGGATTACACTGACAATAAAAACAGAAATCCATTTAAGTACCCGATATTTTCTAAACATGACTTGTGATTTAAAATTATTGGGCTAAATAATGCTTCCATCACAAGAAAAACTGTCGAAATGATAATTCCGTCAGAGTAAAATATGATTAAAGAAGTGGGATTTAACGGATTTGTTGGCTACAAAACCGGCTCCAAGTGCTTCATCCTATATTCGTTGGGAGTGCACTGCTCATGTTTCTTGAACACCGAGGAAAAATACTGACTGGTGGTAAAACCACATTGATACGCAATTTCGGTGATGGTTTTGGCATCGTCTTCCAACAGCATCCTTTTGGACATTTCCAGTCGTCTAAGCATCAGATAACGCATTGGAGTGACGTTGGTGAGCTGCTTGCAGTGATAGGTAAAACGGGTAACACCCACCCCAGCCGATTGCGACATTTGCTCTATGGTCCAATTCTCTGCCAAACTGTTTTCCAACTCTTTCAAGAAGAAATGTACACTTCGGGAACTTTCAGTAAGGGATTCGTTCAATACCACATCGTCGGTATCCACCAAATCGAGAATCAAGATCAAAAGATAATTGACAAGCAATCTAATTTTTGAGGCATTGCTGCCAGCCTCATCAGTATCCACAGCCTTTCCAATATTGATAAAACAATTACGGACCTCCTTGTTGGTCTTCAGAATGGATTGTTCATTTTGTCGTAGTATGGTGGTTAACCTATTCAGGTCCTCGGGGGTTAAAGTAACCCATTCTGGCCACTGCCATTCCTGATGTGGTCTGCGAACACCCAAATCCAAAATGACCCAGTAAAATTTACCCATCCCCACATACGGATTACCCACCTTATGGGCTTCCCAGGGTCGGGTTATGGTGAGATAGTTTGGTTTTAACACCACTTCCTTGTTCTCTTGGGCATAGGGCATGCTTCCCGACTCCAAGAAATGGAATTCTATCCCTTCGTTCCTGTGCCAGTCCAATCCCCAGTCCTGTGGTTCGTGGGCGTCCCAATAGCCAATACTGTTCAATCCCAAGGTATTGTCATCCAATCTTTCACCTGGATAGGTGTGACGTGCCAGCATTTTGGATTTGATCTTGTTTCTCTTGGCCGCATCAACCAAAGGCAGGCATTTGTCCGCATGGTAAACGATGCCATCTCCCAAATAAGGTTCTATCTCCTGTACATTTTCTTTCATTGAAACCACATAAGCAATAAGAGGTGGAAATTAACCATTTCATGGGCCTAATCAAAACCGAATCGCCCACCAACTAAGGGATTTAACTTAAATCGTGGTTTTTTTAACAATCCTACCAAAGTTCAACCACAGCTGTACAAAATATTTCAGTGTTTGATAGTGCACAATTAAAAATCCGCAATTGGCTAACTTTCCAAGTTGAAATATCAACTACCGGGCATGCCCTTTGGAGTATCCCAATGTTGAACCCTTACACAAACGAAACAACCAAAATGACATTAAGAAAAAAAACGATTTCCCTATTTAGCCTTGCACTTACCGTATTGCTATTAATTTCAAGTTGTTCCAACAAAACTGACCAAAATAAAAGACCTTTGGAAACTTGGGTTTTTAGATCGGTTTTGGACAAAAAACCAAGAATGGTAACGGCTGCATTGCATGAAAACATGTGGCTGGCCTATGACACCCAAGATGGAACCTTGTACAAAGCATGGAAAGGCGGGGTAAATTTCGATGGAGCGGTCTATACCACCAAGCATGGCCCCCAGCCCACCAGTTTGGGATATGCCTATTTATCGGATAGTGAGCAATGGGCCCTTTCCAAAAATGGTGAAAGGACTGAAGCCAAAATGCAATATAAAGGGCATAAATTTACCAATGGCAATGTAAGTTTTACCTATTTGCTGCTAACTCCTGAAGGTGATAACATTGAAGTAGTAGAGACACCAACCTATATCTCTGAAGGTGGGAAAAGTGGGCTTCAGCGTAGTTTTGAGGTCACCAATACCACCGACTACCAGGTAGTTTTGGAAACCGTGGTTTCCTCCCTGCAAAATGAAACCGATTATACAACCACCGGTTCCTTTACTGATATTACCAAGGAAGAAATCCAATTTGAGGATGGTGAAATCCTTCAGATCCGGGGAAGTTTGGTATTAACCGAACCCACAACAACCTTCAGTGCCTACTTTCACCCAGGTTTTGATAAACTGGAGCAGAACAGCAATGAGCTGGCCTTGGAGGAAAACACCAAAAAAATGTCATTGGGCGCAAGACTGATCGAGGGAAGTGATTGTAAAGCCTGTCACAATGAAGAGGTGAAAACGGTAGGACCTTCTTATATGTCCATTGCCGAAAAATATCCCATGAACGAGGCTACCATCAAATCGCTTTCAGAGAAGATAAAACTTGGTGGAAATGGAGTTTGGGGAGAAGCAATGATGACCGCCCACCCTGACCTCCCAGATGCCGATGTGGAGGAAATGGTGAAATACATCTTGGCGCTGGACACCGATTCCGATGATGAAGAAAATGAACAACCCAAGGAATTTACATTGGACACAGAATCCATCCCACTGGATTTTAAAGAGAGTATCAAACCACAATCCGGAAACGGCTTGGTGGCACACTTGTTTTTGGTTGGGGATGAGGACAATGATAGTAAAGCAGCCAATAAAACCATAGCCAGCAATGTACACGTCCTCAGGGCTGACGATTTTGGTGGTATCAATTCCAATTTTAAACTGGTTATCAAAGGGCAAATTGCCATTCCAGAGACTGGCAGCTACGACTTTAGATTGATGAGCGATGATGGATCCTACTTGTTTTTGGATGAAGAACTTGTAATTGACAATGGTGGTTTCCATGCCGTAAAGGCCGTAGACGGGGAAATGTACTTGAAGAAGGGAGTCCATGAACTCAGAATTGAGTTTGAACAAGGAGGTGGAGGTGCCGGATTGTCGTTCCAGTGGTTCAACAAGGCCAATGAGAAATTCGAGCTATTGCCCAACGAAATGTTGACCTATACCGAAGCACATTTTTCTGAGACCACTCCATACGTACCGCCAAAGTCAGCGGATGAAATGGATAAGGAACTTAGAAAGCCCGGCGATAAAAAACCATTGGAAGATGTGCATCCTTCCTTTACCTTATACCAAGCCAGACCAGATGATTTTAAACCCCGTGTAGGTGGAATGGACTTTAAATCGGACAGCACCTTGATCCTTAGTACTTGGGATGCGGAAGGTTCGGTCTATGCCATTAAAAACTACCTCTCAGGAGACCCAAAGGCCATTACGGTAAACAGAATAGCTTCTGGTTTGGCGGAACCCTTGGGTGTTAAGGTGGTAGATGATGAGATTTATGTGCTCCAAAAACAGGAACTCACCAAATTGATTGATCACGATGGAGATGAACTCATTGATGAATACCAGGTGGTCAGCAACAAATGGAAGGTGTCCGACAATTTCCATGAGTTCGCCTTTGGACTGGAATATAACGAAGGCCATTTTTATGCTACTTTGGCCACGGCAATCCTGCCGGGTGGTGCCAGCGCATCCCCGCAGATTCCTGATCGTGGCAAAACAATTAAGATCAGTAAGGAAAATGGCGATTTGGAATTTGTTGCCCACGGGCTTCGAACCCCAAATGGTATTGGATTCAACAAGGAAAAAGAGCTTTTTGTGGCCGATAATCAAGGGGATTGGTTGCCATCCTCCAAAATTGTACATATCCAAAATGGGGAATTCTATGGTTCCCGCTCCGTGGATCCAGAAGGTACCGCAGACCTGGTTGAAAAACTACCACTGGTATGGCTGCCCCAAGATGAAATTGGAAACTCTCCCAGCGAACCCACTTATTTGGATGTTGGTCCATATAAAGGACAATTGATCCATGGCGAGGTGACCCATGGTGGGATAAAACGTGTGGCCTACGAAGACGTTGGCGGTCAATTGCAAGGGGCCGTGTTTAGGTTTACCCAAGGTATTGAGGCCGGGGTCAACCGAATTCGATGGGCGCCCGATGGTTCCCTGGTTATTGGAGGTATCGGGGTTTCTGGAAACTGGTTGCACTATGGCAAGCTTAACTATGGATTGCAACGGATGGTATACAATGGGGAGACAACTTTTGAGATGTTGAAAATCACCTCTAAATCGGATGGTTTTGCAATAGATTTTACAGCACCTTTGGCCAATGAAGTGGATACCTCCAAGGTATTGGAAGTGGAACAATGGTATTACCTGCCCACCGAGGCCTACGGAGGGCCAAAACTCGATCATAAAAAACTAAGCAGTCGGGTAATCAAAATATCGGATGATAGAAAGCGACTGTTTGTTTCGGTGGATGGCCTTAAAGAAAACCATGTGGTCTATTTCCACCTTAATCCAACATTGAAGAGCGATTCCGGTCAAGAACTTTGGACCACTGAAGCCTGGTATACCCAAAACAAAATATCGGAGAATAGCCTTCTTGAATAATGGTATACAAAATGTATACAGGAGAGAGAAATAAGATGAATAGGAATTAAATTGGCGGGGACGTCAAGGCAACTTTAAACAATTGAAATAGCCCATGGGAAATCAAAACAAACCATCCTCACGACAGAAAATCGTCAATATTGTTTTGTTCTTGTTGTTTGCGGCTTTTGCCATCGTACAATTGAACGACAAAGACGGTTTTATTTGGTTCTCCATTTATGGCGTTGTGGGACTGGTACATCTATATGCCATCTTCAAACCACTTAAGCCAAGTGTTTTGCTGTTATTTCTAATTGGCTTGGCCATATATGCTGCTATGCATGCCTCCTATTTTCTGGACTGGCTTCAAGTACAGAACAAATCCGAACTTTTTGGTGAAATGGTCTACGAAAAACCATACCTTGAAGGTACCCGGGAATTTTTGGGCTTGGTCATAGCTTTGGTTTCCATGGTCTATCAATGGAGGCAATCCAAAAAATGAAAAGAAATCTATACTAAAAGTAATGTGGGAAGGATAAAATGGGAGATAGAAAGTTAGATTTTACCAAGTGCGTTGTAGGCAAAATGTCTCCTGAAGAGCAAGATTGGCTGAACGTAAAAATGGCTGCCGTTAAAGAGAGTGCAAGGAGATTTCCCATTTTCTTTAGCCAAGCCTCACGTTTTATTGCCAATGATGTCCCGGAGTGGAATACGGACGAAATCCAAACGTTAGAGAACATTTACCCGGGATTTGGAAGCACGGATTGGACCAAAAGGAACTTGGCAAGAACAATTCTAATATGCGCTTTGGATACCAATTCGGATATTCAGGTTTTACGTGTTTTTTTCGAAATTGCAGAGATGAACGAACTGGTGGCCCTCTACAAAGGTTTGTTCCTGTTGGATAACGCGGCCGATTTCTCTTCCCAGGTAAAAGAGGGGGTCCGTACCAATATGGTCAACGTATTTGATGCCATTTGTCTTGGGAATCCCTTTGCAGCGGCTTATCTTGAAGACCCGGCATGGAACCAACTGGTCTTAAAAGCCATTTTTATGGAAAGACCTTTGTATAAAATCCAAAATATAGACCAACGAAGAAATAAGGAATTGGCAGATATGCTCCAAGATTACATCCAGGAGCGCTGGGCGGCAAAGCGTACAGTTTCTCCTGAGGTCTGGCGACTTGTACATCAGTACTTACGGGAAGATGTCAAGCAGTTGATTTTGGAAAAAGAACTTGAAGTTTTGGAAAAAAGTGCCATAGAAACCATTTTGGATTCAAATGCAACTGTAGGAGAGGAATTTTGGAACAACATAGGAAAAATGAACGAAATAAATTTAAACTAATGCACTATATAGACCCCCATATACATATGGTCTCAAGGACCACGGACGATTATGAAGCGATGAGGGAAGCCGGTATTGTGGCGGTGATCGAACCTGCGTTTTGGTTGGGACAACCACGGACCACCGTGGGATCCTTCAAGGATTACTTTAGCATGCTGGTTGGATGGGAACGCTTTAGGGCTTCGCAATTTGGAATCAAGCATTATTGCACCATTGGATTGAATTCCAAGGAAGCGAACAATGAGGAGTTGGCCGAACAGGTCATGGAAATCCTGCCCCAATTTTTAGCCAAGGAAGGTGTTGTGGCCGTTGGTGAAATAGGATATGACGATCAATCCGAAGCAGAGGACAAATACTTTAGGCTACAGCTGGAACTCGCAAAGGAATTTGAACTTCCCGTTATGATCCATACCCCGCATCGCGACAAGAAAAATGGAACCCTAAGAAGCATGGATGTCATCCAGGAACACGGCATTCCAGAACATATGGTGGTGATTGACCATAACAATGAAGAAACCGTAAAACATGTACTCGACAGGGGCTTTTGGGCAGCATTCACCATCTATCCCAAAACCAAAATGAGCAAAATGAGAATGGTGAACATAGTGAACACCTATGGGTCTGAAAAGATCATCGTGGACAGTTCTGCGGATTGGGGTGTAAGTGACCCATTGTCTGTTCCCAGAACAGCGGCAATCATGAGAGAACATGGAATCGCGGAACATCACATTCACCTGACTTGTTATCAAAATGCCATAACGGTTTACGGGCAAAGTGGACAGTTCAATGAATCTGATTGGAAACAGGACCATCTGGTAAAGCAAGCTGATCTACACCAAGGGAACAGTGTGCTTAGGGGGCAGGAAGCCAAGGAGATTAACTTCAAAAACAGTATCGGGGATTAATCCATGCAATGGTCCGGGTATATACAGCTGATCAGGCCTGCCAATATTGTTACGGCCATAGCGGATATCATTGCGGGAGTGGCCATAGCTGGCGTGATTACCCTTGATGTTTGGAATCAGAACGTACTATTGGATGTATGCCTGCTGATCATTTCCACCAGTTGCCTATATGGCGGTGGAATTGTTTTCAATGATGTTTTCGATATTGAAGAGGACAAAATCCATAGGCCGGAAAGAGTTATTCCTTCAGGCAGGGTCAGTCTTCAACAAGCTTCGCGGTTTGGGTCCTTACTTTTTATCATTGGCATCCTGGCTGCCTTTGGCGTGTCCATTTTAAGTGGCGGAATAGCTGCGAGTATTGCACTTTTGGCCTTGCTCTATGATAAATACAGCAAACATCATACAGTTTTGGGGCCACTGAATATGGGTGCATGCAGGGGTGCCAACCTGGTGCTGGGCATGAGTATACTGCAACCCGTTCCCTCCCATTTTTTATGGATTGGATTGCTCCCCGTCATCTTTGTTGCCGCCATCACCCTGACAGCACAAAAAGAAAGCCAAGGAAAGAACAAAAGAGCCATAGCGGTTGCCATGCTCTTGGACACAACCATAGTAGTAGGTCTTCTATTATTAAGCCGATACTTTAACTTTTCATTAAAATCGGCTGCCATATTTATAGTACTTTGGTATGGGGTTAATTTTTTGGCCAAGTTCAAAGCAATTCGACATAATGATCCCAAAATCATTAAAAAAGCGGTAAAGACAGGTGTTTTGTCCCTTATACCGCTAAATGCAAGTTATGTGGCTGGTTTTGGTTCTGTTTACTTCGGACTGGCCACCCTTTGCCTGTTGCCATTATCCATATACCTGGCCAAGAGATTTGCGGTGACCTAATTTGTTATGCGGAAAGAAATTATGAAAAAGGAAAGAATCATAGAGCAGAAGTTTCAAGTGAATTTTCAATTTAACGTGTTGTTCACCCACAACATTTTTGATGTTGAAAATTCCATTTTACAGCAACTGCTGTCGGAAAATGCATTGAACACCAGCAAGGCCCTTGTTGTGGTGGATGGGGGTGTCAAGGAAGCACACCCCATGTTGTTGACAGCTATTAAAGATTACTTCAAACATTACAATAAATCCATTGCCCTGCAAGGTGAAATATTGATAGTTCCCGGTGGGGAACCCGCCAAAAATGATGAAACCTTGATCAAGTCCATTTTGGATAAGATAAACCAATTTGGGATTGACAGGCATTCCTATGTCATCGCCATAGGCGGAGGTGCAGTTTTGGATGCTGTAGGCTTTGCCGCGGCCATTGCACATCGCGGGGTTAGGCACATTCGGATTCCCACTACGGTTTTGTCCCAAAACGATTCCGGAATTGGGGTTAAAAATGGCATCAACACCTACGGCAAGAAGAACTTTACCGGTAGCTTCGCCAGCCCTTATGCCGTTGTTAATGATGCTACCTTTCTCACCACTTTGGACGACAGGGATTGGAGAGCGGGAATAGCGGAGGCGGTTAAAGTGGCACTGATCAAGGATGCGGAGTTCTTCGAGTGGCTTGAATCGGAGTCTGAGGCTTTGGCCAATCGGAATATGGAGGTAATGGATGAGCTTATCTATCGTTGCGCGGATTTACACATGCAACACATCCGTACTTCCGGGGATGCCTTTGAACAAGGGTCATCCAGACCTCTGGATTTTGGACATTGGGCAGCACATAAACTGGAACAATTGACCAATTTTTCAGTACGCCATGGGGAAGCGGTAGCCATCGGAATTGGGTTGGACAGTGCCTATTCCCATTTAAAAGGATATTTAGATCAACCATCCTTAGATCGCATTTTGAATCTGATGGCCAAATTAGGATTTGATTTGTACCACCCACAATTATCGGAGCAGGTCATCCAGGGACTGGAAGAATTTAGGGAGCACCTGGGCGGGCAACTTACCATTATGCTGTTGGATGCCATAGGCCATGGTTTCGAAGTCCATGAAATGGACGAGGAAGTGGTCTTGGAGGCCATGAAATATATAAAACAGTACAGTGCGGAAAAACTCGAGGTGTAATGCAAATTGAACACAATGCCCATTTAACGTACTGTACGAATATCCATCCTGGGGAAAGTTGGGAAGAAGTTTTTGCCAGTTTACAAACCTATGGCCTACAGATAAAAAAGAAGGTTGCCAACAATCAAGCTTTCGGTTTAGGATTACGTTTATCCCGACGAAGCGCGGAAGAATTGATTCAAGGAAAGCATTTGGACCAGTTCAAGTCCTGGTTGGAAACCCATAATTTATATGTGTTTACCATGAATGGATTCCCTTATGGGGATTTTCATCATGTGGCAGTTAAAGACCAGGTCCATACCCCTGATTGGACTACCGCAGACCGGGTGGTGTACACCAAAAGTCTTGTGAAAATTCTGGCCCATCTGCTTCCAGAAGGTATGGAAGGAGGGATTTCCACCTCGCCCCTCTCCTATAAATATTGGTTCAATTCCGAAGAACAAATTGAAGAGGTTAAAAGCAAAGCTGCCTTATCCCTGATCGCTGTGGTTGAAGAACTGGTCCAGGTTAAAAACCAATTGGGAAAAACCATCCACATTGATATTGAACCGGAACCGGACGGAGTTTTGGAAAACACCCAAGAGGTCATTTCCTTTTATCAGGACCATTTGCTCAAAAAAGGAGTAGAGGCGTTGCAGGAAAAACTTAAATGTTCCCAATCCGAAGCACGGGAGCATATTTTGGAGCATCTTCAAGTGTGTTATGATGTCTGCCATTTTTCATTGGCCTATGAAGAGCCAAAGGAGGTAATGGCACAATTTCAGGAACACGGAATCAAGGTCGGAAAAATACAGATCAGTGCCGCGCTTAAAAGTAGGCGCTCACCAAATGTTTCCATCAAAGAACAGCAAGATTGCCTGCAACAGTTTGATGAACCTGTATACCTGCACCAAGCGGTGGTACAGAAAAAGGACGGCACGCTAGACCATTATCCCGATCTTCAGGAGGGCATAACGGCTATGGAAGATGAAAATTTTCAGGAACTCCGGGCACATTTCCACATCCCCATTTTTATTCCGGAGTTTCAGGTATTGGAATCTACCCAAAATGATATTATCAAGGCCATGGACCTTTGGAAAGAAGTTCCCTATAGCGGCCATCTGGAGGTTGAAACCTATACCTGGACCATTTTACCAGAGCATTTGCAAACAGACATAACAAGTTCCATCGTAAGGGAATTGCAATGGGTCTTGAACCAATTGGAAGCATAAATAGGAGAAGCACATGAAGCAAACCGTGGTCATCAATGTTGTAGGACTCTCTTCTTCCCTACTCCAACATGAAGATTTGTTTTTGACGCAATGGATTAAAAACAAACAGTTATCCAGAATAAAGCCTGTACTTCCGGCGGTTACCTGCTCTGCCCAGTCCACCTATCTGACTGGAAAACTCCCAAATGAACACGGCATAGTGGCCAATGGCTGGTATTTTAAGGATGAAAGTGAGGTCAAACTTTGGAGGCAATCCAACCACTTGGTACAAGCCCCGAAGATTTGGGATATGGCCAAGGAGAAAAATTCGGATTTTACCTGCTCCAATATGTTCTGGTGGTATAATATGTATTCCAATTCCGATTTTAATGTGACCCCAAGACCCCAGTACAGGGCAGATGGACAAAAGATTCCCGATTGCTATTCCAAACCTGCGGAACTACGGGATAAATTACAAAAAGAACTGGGAACCTTCCCCCTGTTCAATTTTTGGGGGCCAACAGCCAATATCAAGTCCACCCAATGGATAGCCAATGCTTCAAAATTGGTACATTCCTGGCATGAACCCACCTTACAACTCATTTACTTGCCCCATTTGGATTACGTGCTTCAAAAACATAATGACCCTGCCATTATTCTCCAAAATTTACTTGAATTGGACGTGGTTTTGGAAGACCTTATCGGGTTTTACGAGGCCAAAGGGATTGATCCCATCGTACTTTCAGAATATGGCATCGCCCCGGTAAAGGGGCCCATCCACATCAACCAACTGTTACGGGAAAATGGGTATATACAAGTCCGGGAAGAAAATGGATTGGAGATTTTGGATGCCGGTGCCAGTGACGCCTTCGCCATGGCCGATCATCAAATTGCCCATGTTTATGTAAATACCAAACATAAAGTGGAGGAAGTAAAAAAACTGCTTGAAAATTGTCCAGAAATAGACCTGGTTCTGGATGCTGATAGCAAAATGGATTATCATTTAGATCATGAACGATCGGGTGACTTGGTAGCGGTTTCTAAAAAAGACTACTGGTTTACCTATTATTATTGGTTGGATGACGTCAAAGCACCAGATTTTGCCCGAACCGTGGATATCCATAAAAAACCAGGATACGACCCAGTGGAAATGTTCACTGATCCCAAGAAAAAATTGATGCTGGCCCGAATTGGATGGAAACTGTTGAAGAAGAAGCTTGGATTCAGGGGCTTGTTCAACGTAATTCCCCTTGATGCCCATTTGATTCAGGGATCCCATGGGGCCATCAACATCCCGGAAGCATATTATCCAGTTTTGATACACGCCAATGAAGGAGAGGCTCCAAACGATGAAATTGTCGCACCTACGGATGTATGTGCCTATATTTTAAAGCAGGTATTTGGCTGACCAGACTACCCAAAATTTTACTGTTAGTACCCTTTTTGGGTTTCTAACGGCTTGTATAAAATATTTCAATGACCGGAAGTACACAGCAGAAAGCTTATAAATAGCTAACTTTCATGTTTAAATCTCTAACTCGACCCTCAAAACGATGAATGTAACAAAATTTGTGGTTGCACTTCTTGTGCTCCTTTGCGCGATTTCCTGTGGTAAAAAACAAAAAGAAATATTGGTGTTTAGCAAAACTGCTGGCTTTAGGCACGGTTCTATTGAAGCTGGAATTGCAGCGCTGCAAAAATTAGGGACAGAGCACGACTTTAAAGTTGTGGCCACGGAAGATGCATCCTACATCGTGGAGGATTCCTTGAAAAATTATGATGCCGTTGTCTTTTTGAATACCACGGGCGACATCTTAAATGCGGTTCAAGAGGCCGATTTTGAACGTTACATGCAAGCAGGGGGCGGTTTTGTGGGTATTCATGCCGCAACTGATACCGAGTACGATTGGCCATGGTACAACAAAATGGTGGGGGCCTACTTTATGGGGCATCCGGCAGTGCAGCCCGCTACCTTAAATGTTATTGACCGCACCCATCCAAGCACCAAAATGTTGGATAGCACTTGGGTCAAGGAGGATGAGTGGTACAATTTCAAAAACATCAACACCGATGTCAATGTGTTGATCAATATTGATGAAAGTAGCTATGAAGGAGGCGAGAATGGGGAGAACCACCCCATTTCCTGGTATCATGAACATGATGGCGGAAGGGCTTTTTACACGGCCATGGGCCACACTGATGAAACATTTACTGACGAGACTTTTTTAAAGCACCTCATGGGCGGAATAGATTACGCCACAGGTGGCGGTTCGTTGGATTACAGCAAGGCCAAGACGGAAAGAGTGCCTCTTGAGAACAGGTTTACCAAAACAATCCTTGATTTTAACCTGGATGAGCCCATGGAGTTGGAAGAACTTCCAGGAAGGGGGATTCTATTTATTGAACGGCGCGGAAGTCTTAAATTGTACGACTTCAAAACGGCAACCACCAAGGTAATTGCCAAATTGGACCTGTTTTATGGCAACGAGGATGGCCTTTTGGGATTGGCAGTGGACCCCAATTACGAAAAGAACAACTGGATCTATCTCTTTTATTCATCCGAGGAAAAGGTGGAGCAACATGTTTCCCGCTTTACCCTTAAAGATGATGTGCTGGACTTGGATTCCGAAAAAATCCTGCTTGAGATTCCACTGATACGCGAGTGTTGCCACAGTGGTGGCGGCTTGGAATTTGGACCCAATGGAAATTTATTCATTGGTTTAGGAGACAACACCAATCCTTTTGAATCCCAAGGGTTTGCGCCAATTGACGAGCAAGAAGGAAGGGCACTTTGGGATGCCCAAAAATCCGCTGCCAACACCAACGATCTACGCGGTAAAATCCTACGGATAAAACCGGAGGATGATGGCACCTATTCCATTCCAGAAGGGAACCTCTTTCCAGAAGGAACGCCCAATACCCGACCTGAAATCTACGTAATGGGCTGCCGGAACCCGTTCCGGTTCCATATTGATTCCAAAACTGGATATGTGTATTGGGGCGATGTTGGTCCCGATTCCGGTAAGGACGATCCCAACCGTGGGCCCAAAGGGATGGGTGAATTTGACCAGGCCAGAAAGGCTGGCTTTTGGGGATGGCCCTATACCCGTGGCAATAACCAGCAGTACAACGATTACGATTTTTCAAAGGAAGAATCTGGACCAAAGTTTGATCCCAACCGTTTGATCAATGATTCCCCAAACAATACGGGAATACAGGAGTTGCCACCAGCACAGGAATCCTTGATTTGGTATTCTTATGACCGTTCGGAAGAGTTTCCCTGGTTAGGAGAAGGTGGGGTAAACCCAATGGCAGGTGTGGTGTACCACTCCACAGATTATCCCAATGCCACCGAAAGTACTTTCCCCAAATATTTTGAGAACAAACTGTTTGTTTACGAATGGATGCGGGATTGGATCTATGTGGTTACCTTGGATGAAGACCAGAACTATGTAAAAGCCGACCCCTTTATGCCCAGCACCGAGTTTTCGCACCCCATGGATATGATCTTTGGTTCGGACGGGAAGATGTATATGCTGGAATACGGTCAAAAATGGAACTCCAGAAATTTGGACGCCCGTTTAAGCCAAATATCTTACATAGAAGGTAACCTAAAACCTGTAGCACAGATCACCTCCAATACAGGAATTGGGGCCGCTCCCCTATCCGTGGAATTTTCAGGTTCGTCTTCCATTGATTATGATGGGGATGCACTAAGCTACGAATGGTCCTTTTCCAATAGTTCGCAAGTTGAGTCCACCGAGGAATCTCCCGTTCACACCTTTCAGGAAGCCGGGTTGTACAATGTACGGCTAAAGGTAACCGACCCTTTTGGCAACAGTGATGTGACCAACACCAAGATTTTGGTGGGCAATACCGCTCCAGAGCTTCAAATTCAGATTGAGCCCAAGGACTCTATGTATTTCAACAACAAAAAAGTCACCTATAAGGTGGTGGTAAATGATGCGGAAGATGGAAATTCGGAAACTGGCAGTATTCCAGCAGACCAGATCAAGGTGACCTTTAGCTATATACCCGAAGGTGAGGACATGATCAAGGCCACTTTGGGGCACCAACAAAATGTGATTCCCGAAGGGAAACAACTTATGGATGCCACTGATTGTGCGGCCTGTCATGCTGTGGATGTAAAAGTTAACGGGCCCAGCTATACGGAAGTTGCCGAGAAATATACCTCTGATGACCGTAATTATCTCATAGATCGGGTCAAAAAAGGAGGTTCTGGGGTTTGGGGCGAATCCTTGATGTCTGCCCACCCACAATTGGATATTGAGGAAATCGGGAAGATGGTGGACTACATCCTTTCCCTTGTTCCTGATGAAAAAGTGGAGGAAACCTTGTTGCCACTTTCAGGCACCGTACGCTTTAGGGAACACATGCAAGGTGACAGCGGCGGAAAATATGTGTTGATGGCCTCCTATTTGGATCAAGGCAATGAGAAGGTCCCTAATTCTCAGCTGGCCACAAGTTCGCAGGTGATTTTCACAACTTCCAAATTGGAAGCGGAAGCAGCTGACGAACTCAGTGATGACGTTGGGGAATGGGAAGCCGGAGGTGCGGAGCTGATCGGATCCATCACCCACGACAGTTTTATCGGTTTTGAAGACATTCATCTGGTTGGCCTAAAAAGCATCAGTTTTTCGGCCTTCTATATTGGCGGCTACAACTATAAGGGCGTTTTGGAGATTCGCGAAGATTCCCCAGAAGGTCCGGTTATCGGTAGTGTGGCCCTAGGGTACTACCACGAGTCGGATGAAGGTTTTAGGAGTTACGAAATTCCCGTGAAACCCACCGAGGAACAAAGTGCGCTTTATCTGGTCTTTAAAAATCCTGTGGATGAAAAACAATTTGTGGCCAATGCCAATTGGATCATTTTAAATTACTGATCCAACTGGTTTGTTTATAAAACAACCGGATTAATTTTTGCAATGGACTAGTTGATATGGTGGTTATTTGCTTATAACGCCCAACTAGTCCTTGTCTTTTTTACCCTCAACAAAGATTTGCCAAGCATCTATGGTAAGCTCACTTCCAGTATCTGAATTGGTATATATGATATAGCCCATTTTTAGCTTGTCATAAATTTCAAATTGGCATTTAAAATCCCCGTTGTTTCCGCCATGGTAAAATGTATCACCATAGTCCGTTTCCCGAATAAAAATTCCAAGACCTGCACCCTCCTTCTTGCCAGGGATATTCCAGTATTCCGAATCTGACTCTGTATGAATCTCCAAAAAATCGGAATACGTGCTTGGTTTCAGTCCTTTTCTCTCTAAAATGGTAAGGGCATATTTGGCAAATGCTTTCGCCTCCGTATGCATACTAAATGCCATACCGGCGTATTGTGGAATGTCCCAATTGGTAGGATGGCCTCCCACATGTCCATCGGATACCACCTCGCGCAGGGCTTCACTATCACTAAATTCCATGTGGTACAGTTCATTAGGCGCTATCAACTCCTCGTTAAGAATTTGCTCAATGGTCTTACCTGTAATTTTAACCACCACACGCTTTAGGTATTCAAAACCTTCCCCAGAATAGCCGTACTTTTCCCCTGGCTCGTTGATCATCTCAACTCCCCAATTGGGCAATCCGCTCCGATGGATCAATACGTGTCTTGCCGTCATCTTTTTGTATTCTGGGTACTCCTCAAGCTGCTCAAATGGAAGATATTCATGCAATGGCCTATCCAGGTCAATGATGTTGCGATCTGCCAATCTTAGCACCACATAGGCAAAAACTGGTTTGGTGATCGAAGCGGCCTCAAACAAGGTCTTGTCATCAACAGGCTCCTTGGTCACCGAGTTCTTCACCCCATAGGTTTTGTGATACACCACTTTTCCGTCCTTGACCAAGGCCAACGAGACGCCCGGAATATTATAATGCGCTTGATAGCCCTCAATGACCTTGTCAACTTCTGTTTTTGATTCTTCGTTAAAATCATGCAGCAGTCCCACCTCAGGAATCATGTCTGGTTCAGGGAGCATTTTAATCTTCAAAGCAGGAATGGAATCATGGCCTTCCTTACCCAAAGAAAACCTTACCGGTTCTGTTGGGGCCATTCTGTGATATCTATAGTCAAGCGGAACAATTTTGGTGGGAACTTCTATTTGATATTCCCCAACGGGCAAAGGCACTGAAAATCCTCCTGTGGAATCCACCACGGTCTGAACCCACATGTTCTCGTTATCCAGACTGCTCATCCTAACGCTTATGGGAACCGGGGTCTCGGTCACTGAGGAGGTGTCCACCCTACCTTTCACCAAGCCAATCTCCGTGGCATCCGCTATAAAAATCACATTGCCCAGTCGGTCTGGGTTTGCCACTTTTTGTGTTCCCCTGCCCCAGGATAACCAGGTAAAACTGTCATCCTCGTCTTTATCAACCACTACCAGGTCCATTCCCAACGACATGCCTTCTTCAATTTTCCGGTCCAGTTTTACTTTCCACTCTACCGTTTTACCTGTTTCGGTTACATTTTTGGCCATCTCAACCTTGTCCCAGGCAGTTCTTGCCCCATAGGCGTTGCGGTCGTTCCCGTATTCGCTGTACTGGGTAACCGGCGATCCCGTTTTTAAACTTTCTTCGTTGATATACAGTTCCAGGCCATCTTGGTTGTCCCAAAAAGACAACTCCGGGGATTCTATGACCAGGGATTCATCTGCAATTTCCATGGCAATATAGATTTCGCTTTGGTCTGCATTATAGCCAATTCGAAAATTGCCTTGAAAGTCTTCATTGCTGTTGGGAGCTTTGCCCAATTCCGCATTTTTGATTGGGTAGGAGCTGATATCCGAAGGCCATTCCGAAAGGTTCCCATCCAAAGTAATGTTGTCCACGGGAACGGCGTAGGCAATTGCAGCATCGGTGTCTATTGTAGTTGCTTCCTTTGAATTTTGACATGAGGATATCAAACCAAAGGTGAGCAAAAGAATGAAATAAAGAAGGTGGGACAGGGAACCGGAACGGAGTGTTTTCATGATGTGGTCTATTAGTTATTAAACTAAGGAGTCCTTAAAAATCAAACTGTTACAGTAAAACAACAATTCTTTTCCAAAGCGGTCACCCATGTCCTTTTTGGTAGGACGGGCAGGCTTCTTTTTTTCTATTTTTTGGGAAAAAAGACAAAGGATTTTAGCACGATCTTCCAGTGGCCGTCTATTTTTTGCAGTTCCAGGCAATCTATGTAGTGTCCACTGTTCAATGGGATGTTTACCATGGCAATGGCCAACTGGGCATCCACGATTTCCAGACTTTGCAGGGTGTAGCCAATACCATAATCACAAGTCTCGAGTTTCCACAACCCTCCCTTAAGGGCCTGTTTGCTATTCCCTCTTTTGAATTTCCGCAAACAGCTGTTGATATGTTGGCACGTCAACACTAAAGTGTTGTGCTGCTTCAACCACATAACCTACCAAACTTTGTACCTCGGTATGGGCCTTTTTGTTTTGGAAGTCAGAATGTAAGGAAGAGGTGGCCGTACCGGGCAGACTTTCCAGTTTGGCCAATACTTTTTCGGGCATATTGTTGGAGATGGTTATGCATTTTGCCTGCGCTACTTGGGCCACTTCATTTACCAGGGCTATCACGGTGTTTCGTTTATTGGCATCGGCTAGTAAGGGGCCCACGGGAGCATCAAAATAGGTGGTGGCCGTGGCCATTACCGAGATAAAGACAAACTTTTCCCAGATCACCTTTTCAATATGTGGGGTCAGGGTCACCGCTACCCCGGCCCGCCGGAGTATTTTTTCAAGGGCGTACAGCCGGGCGTCAGACCCGCCTTCCATCCCAAAGAACAGCTTTTTAATGTTGCCCAGGTTCTCCACCACCCCAGGGCGGGACAGTCGCGCAATGATGTACACGCAGCCATCGCACACCAAATTGTTGGGCAATAATTTTTGGATACGGTCCCTACAATCTACCCCATTGAGCATGGGCAAGATCACCGTTTGTGGGCCAATACAGGGAGCCAATTGTTCTATGGTCTGCTCCAGATCATAACTTTTGGTGCAGACAATAATATAGTCCACCTCGCCAATTTCGTTGGCATTGTCCGAGGCCAGTTTGGGAACGGCCACAAACTGCTCCCCGCCCTCAATCACCGTTAAGCCAGTTTCCTGGATTTTCTTTAGATGTGCGCCCCGGGCCAAAAAGCACACTTCTACCCTTGGGCTGTCCTCAAATTGTTTGGCGAGCAGGCCTCCAAAGAAGCCGCCCACTCCTCCTATTCCAGCAATCAGAATTCGTGTGGTACCCATGAACCAAGCGTTAGTTTTTCTGAAAATTAAGGATTTATTGCAACTTGAACGGGCATAATTATACCCTTTAAATTTTAAGGGTGCACAGCTCAGTTGTTGTTTGGATGCTCCCTGGTAAAAGGCACAAAACGCACTGCCATAAGCTCACGTTTTATAACCTTGTTTTTCTTTTTGATCACCAACACCAACTGCCTAACGCCATTATGGGGGCCCACTGGAATGATAAGCCTACCCCCTACCTTGAGCTGGTCAATCAAGGGTTGTGGAATGTATTCCGCACCCGCGGTGACCATAATGGCATCAAAAGGGGCTTTCTCCGGCCATCCGTTGTACCCGTCCCCTCGCCACACCACAGTATTTGTGTAGCCCAAATTGGCCAATCGCTCTTTGGCCGCTTTGGCCAAATCCTCCACAATCTCAATGGTATAAACGGTATCTACAATTTTGGAAAGCACCGCTGCCTGATAGCCGGAACCCGTACCAATTTCCAATACCCTATCTCCCGACTTTAACCGCAGCGCCTGGGTCATAAATGCCACGATATAAGGTTGGGAAATGGTCTGCCCATTTCCAATGGGCAGGGGACTGTCATTGTAGGCAAAGGGTTTTACATCTTCTGGCACAAATTGGTGCCGGGGCACGTTCAGCAGTGCATAGAGCGTGCCCAGATCATCTATGCCCCGTGCCCTTATTTGGGTTTCCACCATGTGCTTTCTTTGGGCCGTATAATTATTTTGGCCCAATACCGTCTGGGTCAATAAAAGAGAAAATAAGATCGCAACTGCCCTAGCCATGGCCAACAATTAAATTGATAGCCAATAAGTTACAAAACTATTGCTCCAGAATCAACTTGTTGGACAGGTACATATAGCGGGCATAGTTTTTAGATCGCTCCCCGGCATGTTCATAGGCTTTGCCAAAATGATAGGTGGCTTTTTCCTGATTTTGGGCTTTAATATAGTATTCCCCCATGGCCAAATTGGCAATCCAGTTGTCCGGCTCCTTATTAAGCATTTCAGATAGCAGTCTATAGGTCTTTGGCGCATCGCCCTCCAACAGCATAAAGCTTAAGGGATAATAATAGAAATAGGGAAATCCTTCCCCCAGGGTGAGCGCTTGCTCTTCATACTTCTTGCTCTCTGCAGCCTTACCCTGTTGGGCCAACAATTGGGATTTGAGCATGGTGTTTCGGAACTCTGCCCCAATTTCCAAGGATTGATCTACATATGACAACGCCTCTGCCACCTTTCCGGGGTCTTCCGCCACGGTCAACTGGGCAATTTTGATGTAATCGTCCACTGTTTTTTCCTCCTTGGCCTTCAGGTCGGCCAACACATTGGCATTGACATCCACGCCTATTTCCACCCCACAACGGACGGTAGACCACTTTAATTCCAATTGGGCGGATTGGGGTTGTAATTCATTGAATTCATATCGTAGATGTTCCTGATAAGGTGCTGTTTTGGGGGTTGCCGTTACCCTAAGGGCATCTTCTTCCTTTTTATAACTGAAACTTCCCCAATTATCCGCATTCTTCGAGAAGATAAAGACCCATTCGTTTTTCTTTACAAAAATGTGTAGTCCATACTTTCCCTTGGCAAGCGGTTTTCCCTGGATTTTTACATCATGGGTGAATTCTATGGTAGTATTTTGATTGGAACCAGCTCTCCATGGGTATTCCACCCCATCCACAACAAAATCGTAGGGAACAATGCCGCCAAAAATTTTCCTCTTTTTGGCAGAAGGACTATGGTACACCACGGTAACATCCGTGGTTCCGATACGTTGTGTAATGCTTGCACGCTGGCTTACCTTGGTGGCCACCAGCATGTCCTGGGCCATGGAGCCAAAAATCCCGGTCAGTGCAACACATAGGCAGCACAGTTTAAATCTTAGTGTCATGATTGCGTTTTTAAGTTGATGTTACTTGATCTTCAGCCCCTCTTGGTCCATAAACCTTCCTGTGACCAACCATCCACCAAAATCTTCGGAAACGGCCAGGAGCAGGGTGTTCTTTCCCTTCTTTAGATCAAGATAGATGGCATCAAAAAGCCCAATGGTACCTAGGAATCTGTAATCTCGGCTTCGGAAGCGATTGTTCCCTTTATAGATGGGCTTGTTGTTCAAAAAGGCCACCACCCTGTCGCTGTAGCCAAAATCGAAAAGTTTGATTTGGTCTTTGTCCGAAGTAATGGTCAACTTGGCAATAACCGTATTTCCCGGAACGTCGCCATCAAGCTTAACGACCCTGGCTATGTTGGCAGCAACACCTTCCTCCACATGGATTTTTTTGTTCCATTTGAGGCGGGATATTAGGGCGTCTATATTATCCAGATTGTCCAACTCCTTTTCCTCGAACTTATCCGAAACCGTCCATTCCCCAATTACATTTTCTATGGGCTTTCGGGTTCCGGCATTGAAATTTTCAATGACAGGGGTTTGATGATCTATTTTAATATTGGCTATATGAAATCCGCGAAAAAGCCCTCCTGAAAAACTGACTCCGCCAGCCTTGGGCTCATGGAACAATTGCCAAGATAGCTGCGGCGTATCTGAATGGTCCAAAAATACCTGCGCCTGCAGTCCATTGACCACAATCTTCACATGGGTCCAGGTATTAAAGTTGTATTTATGGGGAAAGGAATATTTGGGGCCAAAGTAAAACTGCCAATTGGCCAGTCCGTTGGTCACCGGGGTAGCTTGGTTGGCATCTGGGTTGCCAGATTGGTGCGGTCGAATGTAAAATTGCTCTGCATCATCTTCATTGATCCTAAAATACACTCCAGGAAAACCCCGGTCTTCGGTAATATAGATGTCGTATTCGATAGTCCCATTCAAAAAGGATACATCTTTAAGACCAACGGTGCCCCCTTTGAAATAGATGGTCTCCTCTCCTTTAAACTGTTCGAACATAAAAGAATCGGAATTGATCTTCAAATGGACCGTATCCAACGGAACTACTTCCTGACCGAGGACAAAAGCGAAATTAAAAAGTATAAAAGCGGGTAAAAGGAAAGTTTTGATCATGACTGTATGTTTTTTGATGTTCCAAAGCTCCCACAAGCGATTCAAAATCCAAAAACAAGTTGGTTCAAGTTCATTCATTCTGGTTCAGACAGCAATTTTTTTGTGATCTTTACACCACAAATCCCAGTAATGTATCCTGAAGAAAAATTGGTGCGGAAATGCTTGTTGCAGATTGAGGAAGGCCTTGGTTGGGGCGCTTCCAAAAACTGGCACAACGATGTGTTTATAGAGCTCAGTGAGCGAATTCAACAGGAGACCAAAGTTTTATTGAGCCCGGTTACCTTAAAGCGGGTTTGGGGAAGAATCGATTACCAAAGCGCACCCAGTAAAACCACCTTGAACACCTTGGCCCAATTTGCAGGCTTTAAAAATTGGAGGGATTTTAAAGGTACATCCGGTGTTCAAAAACAAACCCCCTTTACCAAGGTGATCAGTGCTAATCTGGGCGTTATCGTCCTTAGTGCATCAATAATGACAGTGGTCTTTATTTCATTTTTCTCGCTTAAAGGTTCCCAACCAGGAACGGGAACCATTGATGCATCGCAAATTACTTTCCAAAGCAAACCCATTGCCCAAGGCTTGCCCAATACCGTTGTTTTTGATTTAGATCTTGGTGAAATCGATTCCGATAGTATCCATATCCAGCAATATTGGGACCCCACCAAGACCATCAGTCTTAAGCCAGGACAGACACTTGCCACCGGACAATATTATTCTCCCGGATATTTTCGGGCAAAACTTCTGGTGGATGGCCAAGCCATAAAGCAGCACGACCTTTTTATCAAGTCGGATGGATGGATGGCCACTTTGGACTATAGGCCCATTCCCAAATATCTACCGTCCACGGAAATTCTGGATGGAAAGCTTGCTCTTTCGCCTGAAATTATAAACGAATTATCCAATAATCCCGAACCCATGACCTCCACGTATCATTTGGTAGATGATTTTGAGCAGGTATCAGGAGACAATTTTCTACTGCGCAGTACGGTGCAAAATGTGTACCATGAAAAATGGGCCGTCTGCCAGAAAACGGCCATTATTGTTTTGGGTACCAAAGGTGCCATGGTAATCCCCTTTGGCATTCCTGGATGTAGCTCGGAACTGGGGATTATGATGAACGATGTGTACCTCAGTGGCAAAGAACACGATCTTTCCGGGTTGGCAATGGATTTTACAACCCCGCAAGAGATTCAAATACAGGTGCAGGATAAAAACCTAAAAATAACCCAAGGGCAAAAGGCACTCTTTTCCGGAAGCTATACGGAAAGTCTTGGAAGAGTGGTCGGGCTGCGCTACCGATTTTGGGGCGCAGGGGAAGTGCACAGTTGCCACCTTAGCAGTTTAGACCAAGATGTAACCGTGAGTGCGGCAGCCTTGAACACCAATAAAACGGTGAACTAATGCCTCAGTTCGCGTAATAGCTCAACGCTCCGGATGGACATTGGTCTATCTGGTTCCTAAGCTCTTCAGTGCTTGCGTTTTCGGGCTTTATCCATGGCTTTTCCCTTGGATTATAGACCTTGGGCAAGGTTTTTACACAAATTCCTGCATGCTCGCACAGTTTGGGTTTCCAGACCACCGTCAATTCACCGTTGGAATATTCCTTTTTTAATCCTTCTGCCATTACTTTCTTTTTGGGTTCTACTTTTCCGTAATGACTTTAAGTTACAAATTTATTTGGCCGGATTCAACTTTGGTCATCGGTCTGGGCTTGATCCGAGACCTGACGCTCCTTAAAATAAAACCCAATGATGAAACCCAATGGTCCCGATAATATGGATGAAACCGTGGTGAGCAGGTCTTTATAGTCTTCGGTACCAAATTCCTGGGTGTTGTACCCAATCCAAAAAGTGATGAAAATCACGATAAAGAAAAGCACCACAAAAAGTACGGCCAATACTCCTCGGTTCTTTTCCCGTTTAATGTCCCCGCTCTGTTTGATGACCACATTTTCTATACGCTGGCCAATGTCTGCTATAATATTTGCGCTCATTTTATTTCATTTTTTGGATTTTGTAGTTGGGATATTGGGATTCCATGTCAATTCTAATCTCCTCTTGGATTTTATCCATTGCCTTGTCATCGGGCATCTTTAAGTCCGGATTCAATTCTACGATACGCTCTAAAATACGTTTGGTGAATTCGAGTTCATACTCCAATTCCAATCTTGATTTCTCTCTTTTCATCTGTCTATGGTGTTGTATTTAAATTAGTGAGGCTATTAATGCTGCTGGGTCTGCCACGGGTTCTGCCTTGTCCAAACCGCATTCTTTGATGAATCGGTTGGTAAACAACTTTTGCATTTCCGGGCTCAGCAGGGCTGTTCTGTATTCCCGCCAGGTTTTGGCATCATCACCATACATGAAATCGGACAAGCTTGGTTTGTTCCAATTGGCATCCACAAAGGACCAATCCGCGTTTTTACCCCAATGCATGGTAAATTCAATGCCATTTTGGTGCAGGGCCTTCATCATTTCCCGGCTTAACCCGTTAAGGGTACCAAGGTTCTTCTTTTCATTCCATAGCACGCCATCAATTTCTATCATACAGGTTTTGTCCCAACGTGCGAAGGACAGGGTGGCCTTGGATTTTTTAATAAAACGCATGGCAAATATTCCGGGAACAGGGCCCTTGTCAATGCTCACCTTGGATAAGATTTTTAGAGCTTCGCTGCTCTTATCGGCAGAGACCCCAAATGATATGGCAAAAGCCGGCCCCTGGTACGGCGCATCCCAAAAAGTTTCGGCCAATGTACCAGTGGAAACTTCGTTTACCGCGGGTAGGATGCTATTTTTTAGGGCATTGATAAACAACGGAATCGTAAAAGTAACGGTCGACCCAAAATTGACCGCCAAGCGAATCAAGTCGCGGTACACCGATTTTTTAATGACCGGGAATGGGTCTGGATAGCTCGTTTTATAGTCGTGCATATAGATAAACTCCACAACGTAGTCGGAATCCTTGTCCTCGCGATATTGGTTGATAAAGATTTTGTAATGGTACGGGCTTCTCCCCTTTCCATTTTCAACTTCTTCCGGGATATCGGTGAAGCTGTCAAAGTTGAGGGTGTTGGCCAGCTCCAGGGCCTTTTTCTTCTTTATTTTTCTCACGTACCGCTTAAGGAGAAAAAGATTCCTGGCCTCAATGACCACCCCGTGAATAAACCCAAAGGAGCCCAAGCCTACCAGTGCTGCATTAAAGAGTCCGTCATTGCGTATGACCCTTGATCGCATTTTTTGGGCAAATACGTCATTTAGCGCAGGTTTGGTGTGTGGCTCCAGGTACACAATATCCCCCGGATTTGGCCCAATGATCAAATTGAGGCCAACCACATAATCTTGCACAGAGCCTACCTTAATGGCGGAACCATGGACCCCTGTTGAGATGCATCCCGCAATGGTCTGCCCATTACTCGCGCCTGTGGTTTTCAATGCTTTGCCATGTCCTTCCAGTTTTTCGGAGATTTCCTTGATAATGTTCCCACATTGGAACAGGAACAAATTTTCGGCCTTGTAATTTGAATTGCTGTGCAGATCTTGGTCCTTAAAGGAAAAATAAGTGTTCATATGGGCATTGAAGTGCATCCGGTCCTTTTGGTGGGCCACGTGCGACAGTGACCATGCCGAACCGTAGGCCCTAAATCCTTCATTTTGGTTTTGGGTCTCCTTGATCAATTTCTGGATTTCCTGGGCAGCGTCGTTATATCGGTCCAGTTCTGAGGGCATCAAACTGGAAGCCTCTAGCTTGGTTTTGTATAAAGTCTTAAGCTCCCATGGGCCATTATTGTGTAAAGTATCCCATTCTGTCAACGATAGTTTAGTTGTCCTAGCCATGTCCCCTTAGTTTGATTTCATACATACATATTTGATCTTCACTTTTCGCTTGCGTCCGAAAGTGATTCCACTCAACAAAACCGCACCTAGGGTATTCCTGTACTCCACGGTGTGCAACTTCCCACTTGGACATTTATCGGTTTTTCTGATGAGATAGGTAAAATCCTTGTGGACGGGACCAATGGTGATCACCGTGTCCAGTTCAATGACTTCCATATTCCTGTAATAATCGTCCCTTACCAGGGGCGCTGCGGGTTCGTAAGCTCCTTCAACACTTCTCAAGCGTACGGAATAGCATGAATTTAAAAGAAGAATTACAATGAAGAGCAATAGCAAAACGGGCAATAGATAACGCTTAAATTGCATTTTGAATAAATTAGAATGTTGTCAAAAAAGGGGAACCGAGGGTATGCCCACAATGGGGATAGAGATCAAAAAATGGGGGAAGAAAAAAGTACTAAATACCTGACAATTAAATATATATAATTTTTAGGATAATCAATTGCAGTAAATCCTTAAAAATTCTGGGGATTGTTTGAGGACAACTTACCAATATTCCCCAACTAAATTGCAGCCACAGTTTAGGTCCGCTAGTTGACCCTTTGTTTTTCTTCTTCAGAGCCCGTGCCCCTTTGACGCGCAGATTTTAGTTTACTGTTGCCAAAACTGTTGGTGTAGGATATCAAAAATGTGCGATTGAACAAATCAAAGGTATTGTCCGTAACCAAATTCTCCTCGGGTATGTTTCGCGTGATACTCCATTTCATGGTGTCCAGTGCATCATTGAGCTTTATGGAAATGGCCCCTCCATTTTTGCCAAGTTTTTGCTGAATCCCTAAATTAAGACCAACAATCTCCTGCAACACGCCTGTTCCCAGAAATCCACTTATGGTTGGGCTATTGTAGTTTAAATTGATTTCCGCGGAAAGTTTCTCGTTTATTACAAAGGATTGGGTGCTGTTTAAATTGAAAGTGTTCTGGTTAAATGTCAATGGGCCGTCCTCGAAAGTATTCTCTACTTGGGTGTTTAGATAGGTGAGGTTGTTCTGGACCTTCCACCAATTGGTGAAGGTTATTGGTAGTCCCATGGTGATTGAAAATATGTTAAACCGGTCCAAGTTGTCCGCCCCAAAAATGAGCCGTTCATTTACCTCATCAAATCTGGATTGAAATCTGGATATGGTTCCATTTTCCACTGAATACTGCATGGATAAAATCAATGACCTATAATTGAAGTCCATTTTGACCGCATTTGAGATAGCTGGTTGCACTGCGGGATTGCCAGCAACAAAGGTGGTGGGGTCAAGAAAAATCACAAAAGGAGCCAAGTCGTTGAACGTTGGGCGTGTAATCCGTCTCGAATAGGAAAAATTATAGCCCAAAGTGTCGTTGATTTTATGCGATAGGAAAATTGTTGGGAAAAGCTCCCCAAAGCTCCTATCCACAACCACACCCTGCTTGTCCGATACCAATTCTGAATCTGTATGTTCGTATCTAAGACCCATTTGGAGACTGGTTTTATCAGAAATGGAATAGTGAAGACTTCCATAAGTGGCCAAAATCCTTTCTTTTAGATTACTAAAATTGGTCAGATCATCATCCTCCACAAAGTTGTTGCCTTGGAAAGTACCTACCATCACATCGTTGTCAAAATCACTGAAAGCTGCTTTTACCCCTGTCTCCAATTTAACTTTTGGGCTTATCTGATTGCTGTAATCGACCTTGCCCACAATAATATCTATGGGAGTTGTTTTATCACTATTGGTCAGTTCTTCCCGCAAAAAATTATTGTTCCCATCAAAGAAGCTGTTGGTATAGTTAGTAGGATTTTCAATATTGTACCTTAGGTAATCCATATCAAAACTGATAAAGCCGCCTTCCTTATAATCATGTCGGACATTAAAATTGGCCCCGAAATTCTTAAGTTGGTTGCGCTCGGTGGTCAATAGTTCCACAAAGGCATCACGACTCCCATTTACGGTTTCCACACTTTCATTGACCGCATCCATGGTCCATTTGTTGTCATTGGCCCACACCAATGCCCCGAGAATAGTCTTGTCCGAGGTTTGTATATCAATCCCTGCGCGGGCGCCATGATTACGTTGTACAGGGTCCCTGTTGGAAATAGTGGCAATGTTGGCAGGCAGATCGTTGCTATTTACAAAGCTCCTGTCCAAATCAAAGATTTGTTTTTGGCCATTTCGCAGAAACGAATAATCCCCAAAAATGTTGACCTTGTTATTGCGATAATTAAAATTGATATTATTGGTAATGGTACTGCCATTTCCCGCACCTGCTGAAATTGCATACGAACCATTTAAACCCAAATCTGTGCGTTGTTTCAACACAATGTTGATAAAGCCTGCATTTCCTTCGGCATCAAAATTGGCGGGAGGCGTGGTTATCAACTCGATGGTTTCGATATTATCGGAACTCATTCCCTGTAGTATCTGAACCAAACTTGCCGTTGGCATATAGGTCTGTTTGCCATTGATCATGACCACCACACCACTCTTGCCCACCAATGAAATCCCATTGTTTTGCCGATCAATGATCACCCCTGGGGAACGTTCCAAGACTTCCAAGGCAGAGGAACCGGTAGATATGATGCTGCTGGCCACATTGATCACCATTCGATCTATCTTTTGGACATAAAGGTTCTTTTTAGTGCTTACCACTACTTCGTCCAATGCAAGACCTTCCGATAAGGTGAACAAGGGAATTGTTTTGACACCCCCATCAAAACGGAACACCTCTGTGGTCTGCGACCCAAAGCCAATCATGCTGGCCGTCACTTTGTAATTGCCGGTAGGAATGTCTTCCAAAATAAACTGACCTTCTTCTGAGGTAATGGTTCCCTTGATCAAAGTGGAATCACTGGCTTTGAGCAAAAGCACATTGGCATAGGCCAAAGGGTTTTCAGAATCGTCCTGGACTGTCCCTTTTATAGTATTTTGTCCCTGAAGTGCTTGGGCCAAAAGCGTACAAATGCCAATAATGAGCCGTCCCCTGGCACTTTTGAATGGATATTTCATCTATCTAGGTGGTTGATTACCTGTTAAGGGTGCTATATCAACTTGAGGGGCTACTTCTAAAATTATCGGCATGTTTTCCCATATAAAAATGGCCTTACCGGGTTAGCGGGGAACTAACTCTAATCCTTGGACCACCAGCATCTATAAAAGTATGTGCTGATAAGCTAAATGGAAGTTACTACAATTTAACAAACACCCATGCGAAATATGTAAAAAAGAGGGTTTTTGGAAAATCCACGGTCAAATGCGGAAAGAAAAATCCCAAAAAGACAGTTTGGTCTGCTAATTTGGAGATATTAAGGTTTGTTGGAAACCACAAGCTCGTCATTTTCCCATACACCGCTGGCAACAATATCACCTTTTTTGCCGTAAAATGCCCCTTCGCCCATCCGCTCATCATCTTTCCATTGCCCAACGAACTTTTCGCCATTGGGCCAGTGATAGGTTCCTTTTCCAGAACGTTTGTCATTGGCATAGGAGCCGGAATAATATTGTCCATCTGCCCAATAGAAAGACCCTTCGCCATGGCGGTTGTTGTCCTTCCACTCCCCTACATATCGGCTTCCGGTATTTAAGATGGCCACACCATATCCATTGGCCTTTCCGTCTTTCACCTGACCCACATAGTGCATAAGACTTCCTTTGCTATTGGTGAACGTGAGGTACTGCCCCGAAGATTTTCTTTTCAATTGTTTTTGTAGTTGGGCCAACTGCACTTTTGCTTTTTCCAAGGCGAAATTAAGGGAGTCGTATTGCTGAATTTCCTTTGGAGCGGTATTGATAATGGAAGTCAAGGAATCCAATCGCTCCAACAACGCTGCTTGTGCAGAATCCCTTTGTGGCCTGGATTTGAGCTTCAGTAATTTTTGGGTTAAGGAAATACGAAGCTCCAGATCAGCTTCCTCTGCCAATTGATGCTCTTGATATTTTTCCTGATAGGCCTTTAGCGCTTGCGAGTAGTCATCCCCATCAATGATCATGGCATCAATCTTTGTCAATTCATCTTCCTCCATCAAGTCATCGCCCATAAGTTCTTCATGAGCAGATTGCGCTATGGCCAAGTCCTGTTGTAGTTGTTGTGTCTTTATATAAAAGAAAACAGCAAAACCAAGGGTCAAGGCCAAAATGGCATAAACGGCTTTGGAAAGAAGGTGTTTTTTCATGTTGGATGCTATTGGCTACGTTTCATATACGTTGCTAATCATCAAAATGGATTTCGGGGAGTTTATTTTTTACTTTTCTGATATCTGGGGAGAAGTACACATGAAAGCGCATTGTCCAACCTTGCTTATAGATCCCGCCATTCTCCAGGGTTTGGCCTTGGGAGTACATAAGTCCTCCGGCCACAGTCAACCTGGGTGTTAGGATATAGCCCAAAGTAGTGGTCAAACGCAAATCCTCCATAGGGCTGGCCACGACCGCTTTTCCGCTTTGCATGATCAATTCTGCCTCTGGGGAGACATAAAGGGTGCTGGGCTCCAATTTATAGTTGTTCAGGGGAATTTTGGCCCTAAACATATATCTCCATCGGTTTCTAAAAATATATTCGCTGTCTTCGGCAAATCCTTGCGTCCATCGATGCTCAATACGCAGCCTATGATAAATCATGGAATTGTACAAGGGCATTGCAAATTGGTATTGGTGCCAAATCCTAAACTCAGGGACCACTGGACGATCATCTGAATCCTCGTCTGTATTAAAATTGACCCGAAGCACTCCCCCTAAACTAAAGTTTACCTTTTTGGAGTAGATATAACCAATGGCGTGCCGATTATAAATCTGACCTATTTGACCTATAAAGGGTGTGTCCTCGGTCTCTTCAAAACGGAAATGGGTCTGGGCATCCCAGAACAAGCGTTTCGAAATACGGATGTTACCGTAGGTATTGAACCATACTTTGGTACTGGGGTCCTTGTATTTGGAGGTTGTGGGCAAAACCTCTTCCTCCTGGGCATGACCAGCGGAAAGAATAAACAATAACAACACAACCCTAAGGAAATATTCCAATAACTTTTTCATGCTCAGTTATTCAAGGGTTGTAGGTTGAACAATTCCAAAATGGTGTTGGGGTCTTTTTCCTTGCGAAGCTTACGTTCCAATTTATGGGTATCTTCTTCCCGTAGTTCCAACATGCGTTTATGCAGTGCGCCAAGCAGTTGATTTAACTTGTCTGCCTTGGAACAATCCAGATTGCTGCCGGACTGATTTTGGATATAGGGGAGCAATACATTACGGTATGCCGCGGTGATTCTCTTTTTCACCTCCTCCTGCATCAGGTTGGCCATGAACGGATTCCAAACGTTATCCGTATAGGCTTCCTGGATCTCCAGTTCTTTTTCAGGCAATTGGGCCAGGTTCTGGGCCAGCTTTTTAAACGTTTCCAAACAGGTAACCAGACGTTTGGCCTCTTCCAATTTCCCTTCCGATGCCGTAGCGGAAGAATAGGTGTTCAGCTTGTTTTCAGCCAAGTCTTTAATGTTCAAAATGGATTTGCCCCATGCCGCGGAAGAATCGATGGAATCCAGTTGTTGGTTCAACTCATTGATGTGGGCAATCATTTGTTCCTCCAAGGCCACAAACTCCTGTTGTTGTTGCTCGTTCTTTACCTTTTCATAAAGCACCCCGGCAATGTGATCCATACTTTGCTTTGCGTAGACCGACATTTGTCCCAATGACTTCATCATATCGCCGGCAAAATTGTAAGTGTGGTGGTCGGGGCCTTGATAGCTTCTCCCCTCCTGACCTACTTCAATGCTGGCGGAAGGTCTACCCTTTGGAAACAGTCGATTTGCCAATTGTTCCCTATTCACATAATCAAGCACTTGGTGTTCATTCAAGCGTATAACTTTTTTAAGTGGGCCAAGGAAAGTGTCATTGATGGTCTTAACCGCCAAATAGAGAAACTCGGCCTCACTATCGGAACGTTTCAGTAAATTAAGTTGGGTGTTTTCCAGCAGACCGTTGGCCAGTTTGGAAGCTTGCGCATAATTTTCTTGGATGGAATCCAAAGCAGTCCGCTCTATTGAATCCAAGGGAAAGTAAGGCACTTTAGCCTTAAAGAGTGGCATAAATTGGGATTCGCCCAATTGGGATAAAATGTCGTCCACCTTTTTATAATGCTCGCCATTTTCCCCCAAGAGCTTGTTGATTCCATCCTTTAGCAACGTAGCCTGTTCCTGCTCCAATTGAAGCTTCAGGATTTTGGAGAAGCGTTTATCCAGATTGACGGTCCTGGTGGCTTTAAAAGGTCCCAGGAAAATATCAAAGGATTGGCCCTCTTTTTGAATTTGGGTCAACACCCCTTCCTCAAAAGACCAGGTCTCCGTATTTTCATCACTAAACAACGTCCAGTCATCATGGGCCAAACCATCCCTTAAAAAACGGCCCACCAAAGTGCTTTGCCTGGCTTCAATTCGAAAACTTTGTTGTGGAACCCCATTGCTATAGGTAATCTGGCTGCTGAAAAGCGTTTCCTTGACTTCCGAATCTTCAATAAGCTGTTCGGATATGGTCCAAAGTCCGTCCGGTTTTCCCATTGCAATGCTACCCTGCGCCCTATGTTGGGTACCATCCACATTAATCCGATATTGATAGCCTACCACCTCGGTTTTTTGGTCCGATTCAAACTCGCCAAATTGAAAATCCCATGGTCCATTGGGAAAACCATTTTCAAAAACACCGAGGAAGGAGAAAGTTTTGTCTTTTTGATCTAACAGGGCGTCCAGATTGGACCGTTTCATACTGAACGGCCCTTGCAGCAAAGTGTCCCCATCAATTATTTGATAGGTATAATCCACTTCGCCCACAAAGCTGCCTACTTGGAATGGTCCGGTATAACGCAGCTTTTCTTGCCCGAACATTGAGCAAGAAAGCAAAAGCCCCAACAATAAAACCGCCAAGTATTTTGGTTGTGTGGTTGGTTTCACGCAAATAGATATTTTGATGTTTAGTGTTCCCGCTTTTTACTTTCCATAAAAGCGCGATGCCCTATATACGTGAACGTATGTACATTTGGATTGCGAGTCTAGGATTTTAATTTCAATATCCAGTCCCGGTTTACCACCAAGGTCGTAATTCTTGATTTTGGATGGAATCCAACGAAATTATGCTGCCTATTTCAGGGGCGATCAGGGGAATGCCCAAACTATTGGCTTTTTTGCTAACACGCTCAATGGGGTCTGTCCAGGAGTGAAGGGCCAATTTAAATCCACCCCAATGAATGGGCATGATGGTTTTTGCCCTCAAATCCATTCCGGCTTGTGCCGTTTCCTCTGGAAACATATGGATATCTGGCCATAGTTTATTGTACTGACCGCATTCCAGCATGGCAAAATCAAATGGGCCATGGGCTTCTCCTATTTCCTTAAAATGATTGGAATATCCGCTATCGCCACTAAAAAAGATTCGTTCTTCTTGCGATTTTATGACCCATGATGCCCAAAGGGTGCTCTGTCCGTTGTTCATTTTACGTCCGGAAAAATGTTGGGCCGGTGTACAAACAAATTCCAGGTTCCCAAATTTGGTATCCTGCCACCAATCCATTTCATGAATACTATCCTTGGATACTCCCCACGCTTCCAAATGGACACCAACCCCCAATGGCACATAGAATTGGTCCACTTTATCCTTTAGTTTTTTAATGGATTCATAATCCAAATGATCATAATGGTCATGGGAAATCAAAACAGCATCAATATGTGGTAGCTTTTCAATGGATATGGGCAATTCTGGGTTAAAACGCTTGGAACCCATCATAGGATGAGGTGCTGGTACCGGCCCCAACATCGGGTCTAGCAAGACGGTCTTCCCCTCCATTTGGAGCAAAAAAGCCGAATGTCCAAACCAGACCAATCGAGTCCCAGATTCATGGGTAACTACTTCAACAGAATCTACTCTGTGCATGGGCGGCTCTTTCTCAGGCCTACCATTTTCTACCTTTTCAAAAAAGAATTTCCGGGCTATGGACAGCATCTCCCAAAAACTGGTTTCTTTGGGCACATCTTTGGTATTTTTAAAAAGTCCATCCCGGAACTGCCTTGAGGAAGCATATACTTTTTGTCGGTCTTCAGAGACATCCCCACCAAAAGAAGGGTAATAATTGACAAAGGCAAAATACGCCAAAATAAAGACCACTATTAGAATTCCTATGGATAGCAACATGCGTTTTAGATATTTTAGGATTTTTTTCAAGGTGAGGGTATTAATTGGTTTGGGCAAGGTTATTTATATCCTTGTTTTCCAGATGTTTTACATCTTGTGAATTGAAAAGCGTATGGATCATAGCGTGCCCAATTCGGGTGGTGGTTGTAATGTTCTTGGACTTTTTCATCCATGGGAAAAAGGGTCGGGTAATCACGTAAAATGCATTGTACCAACCGGTGCGGGATTTAACCCCTCTTTCTGGAAGTATTCCACCTGGCCTAAAGGCATAAGCGTCTTTAAATCCTTTGTTTAAGACATAGTTCTCTGTTTTCCCTTTTACCCGGGCCCACATGGAGCGGCCTTTTTCTGAGCTGTCCGTTCCGGTGCCAGAGACATAATTAAAAATCATTTCAGGGTTCAGTGCAAACAGAACATCCACAAATTTTTTGGTGATATCATATGTGATCCTAGTATAAGTTGCCTCATTTAATCCCAATACTGATACCCCCATGCAGAAAAAGCAGGCATCATATCCACCAAGTTCGTCCTTGACCTTGTCCAAATCCATAAAATCCTTCAACAATATCTCTTTGAGCTTGGGGTGGCTAAGTTCAAGGGAATTGCGATTGACAACCAATACTTCTGATATGGATTCATGATCCAAACATTCCAACAATACCCCTTTGCCCACCATTCCTGTGGCGCCGGTAATAATTACTTTTTTCATTTTCTTAGTTCTGGGTTCTATATTGGGCCGGGCTCATGCCGGTTTTGGCCTTAAATAGTTTACTGAAGTGCTGCGGGTATTCAAACCCAAGGTCGTAGGCAATTTCACTTATGGAATCCGTGGTGCCCAAAAGATTGGTTTTGGCGCGGTTTACCACAAAATTATGGATGTGGTCCTTGGCACTTTTTCCCGTTTCTTTCTTTAGCAGGTCACTTAAATAATTGGGCGACATGTGGAGTTGTTCCCCACAATATTTCACCGAAGGCACTCCCATTTCAGATGGTTTGCCCGAATTGAAATATTCCCGTAAAAGGGTTTCAAACTGACCCACATGGTCTTGGTTGAGGTTGGTGCGCACATAAAATTGACGATCGTAATATCGGGTGCTATAGTTTAGTATCAATTCAATGTTGGAAACGATAAGTTTTTGACTGTGCTTATCAATGTTCTGTTGATACTCCAGTACAATCTTGCGAACCAGGTCGCTGACCATCAATTGTTCCTCTTCCGAAAGATGAAGTGCCTCATTGACCTCATAATCAAAAAAGGAATATTGTCCAATGGATTTTCCAAGTTCCGACCTTCTGATCAAATCCGGATGAAACAACAACATCCAGCCTTTGGAGTCGGCACAAATATTTTCTGTGGTCCCATAAATAACCTGATGCGGTTTCATAAAAACCATGGTGCCATCCGAAAAATCGTAGGAATTCCTCCCGTATTGAATGGAACCTTCCACCCCATCCTTTAAGGAAACCATAAAGAGTTCCGAGGTAAAGCGAACCCCTTCAAAGTCCATATAGGTAGGACAGTCTTTCATAAAGATAACCGTGACCAAGGGATGTTTAGGTTTTGGAAAGCCCATCATCTCATGGATTTTTTCTACGGATTCAATATGGATAATCTCATTCATTGTCTTCTAAATTACGTAAATCCGTTGGCTTTAACCCCCGCCCGAAACGAGTTCGGGCGACGGTATCAACCAACCATTGACCAACATCAAATTTTTAAGCGCTTTTGGCTGCATTTCCCATCATACGGATGATGGTACGATCAAAGAACCGGTCGCTGAACCATTTTCTAAAGAACAGGGTTTGGGCTGCCATTTTCCCTGCGGCATATCTGGTTTTGGGTCTATCTGCCCTTACCGCTTTGGAAATTACATCCGCAATAACGGCCGGCGGGGAGCTTTTCCCAGGGCTGTAGGTGTCTTCCACCGCGGCAGTGATCAAATTGGCCATATCTGAATAGGCCCCGTCCATGGAGCGGGAAAAGTTATCGTTCATCACATCTCCAAACTCGGTTCTGATGGCTCCCGGTTCCACAATAACAACGTCAATCCCAAATTTTTCCACTTCCAAGCGCAAACAGTCGCTCCAGCCTTCCAAGGCGTGTTTGGTGGCATGGTACCAGGCCCCAAGCGGACTGTAAATTTTACCTCCAATGGAACTAATATTGATTATAGTGCCGCTTTTTTGTTTACGCATGGTGGGCAAAACGGCCTTTGTTACTTCGGCCAAGCCAAAGATGTTGACTTCAAACTGGCGTTTGGCATCCTCGTAGGAAACATCCTCAACGGCGCCCCAGATGGCAAATCCAGCGTTGTTTACCAATACATCCACACGATTTTCCTTTCTAACAATATCGGCAATAACAGCTTTTACCTGATCGTGTTTTGTAACGTCCATAGACATGGCCTTACCGCCGGCCTTGATCAAATCCTGCATGTTTTCCACCCTTCTGGCCAATCCGTATACCGTATGGCCTTCCTTGATGAATTGTAATGCGGTTTCCTTTCCAATACCGGATGAAGCCCCGGTAACTATAATTACTTTTTTCATGATATATATTTTGATGAAATGGTTGCTTTTCAATTACATGACAAAAGTAGATGGGCGATTATCCATGAACGTATACATTTTCCAGAATGGCGTATACAAATTACTGATGGGAGATTGAGTCTGTAGTTTATGATCGTTAGTCTATGGTTTTGGTTATTGGGAATTGTCCATTGATGATTATAACCCAAGGGCTTGTAGCGATGTTCAAAATTTAATATGGCCACCAAATATTTGTAGGTTTTTCCGCTTGTTTTTGAGGTAATTTCCGATTCCAATCAAAATATTTAGTAACTTAAAATTCTTAACTACAACATTTTATTTTCCCCTATTTTCAAGATTTCCGTTGCTTGAAAAGCAAATGAAATACGGATATAACAACTTTAAATAAGGAGAACATGAAAATCACGTACACTTTTTTATCAGTTCAAACTTCTAGGCCACGACTATTGGTTCAGTTTAATTTACCGAAGATGGTACTGGCATTCTTTTTACCATTATTGTTTTTAGGTTGCGAAACATTGGAAGACCCGGAACCTTTTGGGACGGCCAGTTTACAGGAACCAGAGGTGGAAAGTGACTTTCTTCAAAATTGGCTTGAAAACAATGAACTCATGGCCTATGTCATGGAAAACGATGATGCAATTTATGTGGATGATGCCTATGTTGATGACATAAAGGAATCCTTGGAAGCTACCGTGGACAACGGAGTTTGGTTGTACCAAAACAGTAAAGGCGATTCTCTTAAAAGGAATCAACAGCCACTGAATATAAAAGATTATGCAAATAGGGTAGCCATTGTTAAGTGGTCCTTTGCCCGAGGCTACCAATGTCAGGAATTACCCAAAGGGTACAAACTACCAATCCATAGGGCCGGAGACCGAAACAGGAAAATTGTGGCGGCCTACGAGCTCACCGAGAAAGGAAGCTGGTGTGTGGACAACCGACGATACCGATGCAAGTTTGGCTGGAAAAAAGTTACTGCCCGGTTTATCAAGGTCAACCGAAATGGAAAGCTCAGAAAAAAGAACGGCGAATATATTCGATATCCAGAAGCCAGCATGAACTTGATGGTATGCACCAACGACTAAGGACTTTTTGAATAATTAAATACACCAACATGTCTATTTACAAAAGCATACAACTTGTTATTGTGCTTATTCTGCTCTCTGGTATGAACCTGGGATGCACGCCCAGAAAAAAGGCACCAATCGACCTTTTCCCAAAATCGGTTAACGTAGCAAAGGATAGCTCCGCTACCACCGAGATTACCCTGAACTGGGGATTTGCATCACGGAACAACCCCATTTATGAATTTGATATTGCAGTGGACATTGATGGTAGGCCAGTAAATACCGGGAGGGTTAAAATTGAAGCTAAAAATGACCCAGCTTCTTGTTCTGGAAACGGAAACTGCAGCACAAAATCCTGTCCACAAATTAAAATTACCTATAACATTTTCGGGGAGGAAGAACAATGGGAATGGGATGGCACCTGTACCAGTTTTAGTGATATAGCAGGAGATCCCAACTTGAACGATGAGTGTTATTGCAGTTATGCTTCAAGAAGTAGTTGTAAATATATCATCAGTGTCCCGGAGCCTTCCGGAGAGGTTGTTACCATCACCATAGACCCTAAAAATGAAGTTCAAGAAATAGTGGAGGACAATAACAGTATTGAAGTCCAGCTTTAGCCAAAGCACGATATCCATTTCGTAAAAATTTCTTCCGTCAATCCACCGATCCATAGATATAATCCAGGGTGTTTTTGGAAATAAACTTGCTTGATCCTTCCTCAGGGGGCAGGCGGGTAGATACATTTTCCAGCATATTGCACCAAATTATGACTATGTTCTTCGAAACGAAGGCATTGCACCGCCAAAAAATACACGGACAGACCACAAACACCTGTAAATTTTGTACATTGATAACTAAAACAACCTCCCGTGATAAGTGATTTGATCAACAAAGGAATTCAGAGTTACAATGCCGGTCGATATGACGAAGCCATATCCTATTTTTCACAAGCCGCAGCCCAAGACCCAACCAATGCCAGCTGTTATGGGAATCTGGGATCTTGCTATCATATGAAGAAGGATTACCCGCAGGCCATAACCCATTTCCAAAAAGCCCTTTCACTGAACCCAAACCACGTACCGGCCTTAAAATCTTTGGGCAATGTTTACTTTGAAACCCATAAGGACGACAATGCCCTTGAATGTTATATAAAAGCCATAGCACTGGAACCTTCTGACCCGAACACCCATCATTATATGGGCGTGATCTATGCCAACAAACAGATTTACACCAAGGCTGCCGAATCCTATGAAAAAGCCGCCCTGTTGGCTCCCAAACCGGAGACTTACAATGAATTGGCCAATGCCCATTTTAAAATGTTCGAATTTGACATTGCCGCGCAGTATTTTGAGAAGGCAATGCATCTAAAACCATCCGACCCGCTGTACCAAAACAATCTTAAAACAGCACAGGAGGCCCAAACCAACTTTTCCGTGGACCTTCCTAAACTGCGGTCACAGCAATTCAATGAAAAAGGAAATTCCTATCACCGTAACGGAGAATACGACCAGGCAATCTTCTATTACCAAAAGGCCACTTTAGAGGCCCCCAATGATCCCGTACTGCAAAGAAACCTTGCTGGGAGTTATACCGCCAAAAAAAATGACGAAGGGGCACTACCTGCCTATTTAAGGGCCGTGGAAATTGACCCCAATGACGGAAACACCTACAATGATTTAGGTTGCTGCCTCATCCGATTAAACCGGTTCAAGGAAGCCATTGATGCCTTTTACAAGGCCCTGGCCATAGACCCCAACAACACCTATTACCGTCAAAATATTGACTACGCCAGGCAGCAAGACCAACTAAGTCCGGATCAAATAGATGCCCTTAAGGAAGCCAACAGGCTCAATCAAATAGGAACCGACCTCTTTAGCCAGGCCAAATACCAGGAAGCGTTGGGATATTACCAAAGGGCGGTTGACCTTAACCCAAAGGACGCCATTCTTGTATTCAATTTGGCCAATGCCCTTTTTAACCTTGGTAGACAGGAAGAAAGTCTCCCCCTTTTAAAAAGATCCCTGGAACTGGATCCCACCAATCTATCCACCCTAAATTTGATGGGAAATATCCAAACTCATTTCAAACAATTCGACGAGGCCATAGCTACCTACCAAAAGGCACTCAGTTTTAAGGAAGATGCTGAGGCCTACAACAATCTGGGTAGCTGTTACTTTTCCATGCACCAATATGGGAAGGCAGCAGAGTTTTTTCAAAAGGCTTTGGATCTTAGTCCTGATAACGAAATTTATAAGACCAACGTCCAAATAGCACGATCCAATGAAAAAGTCTACAGTGGATTGCCCCCGGAGGTAGTGCAAGAGGCCATGGCGATCAACCAACAAGCCATGAATGCCTACAACCAAAAGGACTATTCCCTTGCAGTAACACTTTTTGCCAAATATTTGGAGCAATTGCCCAATGATCCCCTTGGCAATTATAATCTGGCCACGGCCTATCATGCCCAACGGGCGTATGATGCCTCCATCGAGTATTATGAAAAAGCACTAAAGTTAGACCCTAAATATGCGGATGCGGCCAACGCGCTGGGTAACGCATTTAGGGACAAGGGAGATAATAAAAAAGCCGTAAAAGCTTATGAAAAAGCATTGGACCTAAACCCCTCCCATGCAGCAACGCATAAAGATTTGGGATTCCTATATTTTAAGCAAGACGAGTTTAAAAAGGCCATTGCCCATTATTTAAAAGCCTCAGAACTGTTGCCAGATGCACATGACATCCATAACCAGTTGGGCTTTTGCTACTTTAAACTCTACGGGTTTACTAAGGCGGCATCGTATTTTCAGAAAGCAGCGGATTTGGAGCCTGGCAATCCCACATATAAAGACAACTTAAATGCGGCATTGGCTGAAAAGGAAAAGCATGGCGATGAACTGGATATGTCAGACAAACCGTCGTTGGATGAAGTCATGAAAGAAGTCAATGCCATGATTGGATTGGGCAACATAAAGCAGGACATTGACACGCTCACCAAATTCACCAAAATAGAAAAATTACGCAGGGAGAAAGGCCTCTCCAAAAACCCAATCAGTATGCACACGGTATTCTTGGGGCCTCCAGGAACTGGGAAAACCACCGTGGCACGTTTGCTGGGCAAGATTTATCATGCCTTGGGTGTCTTATCAAGTGGCCACGTGGTGGAAGTGGACCGTTCGCAATTGGTAGCATCCTTTGTGGGACAGACCGCCCAAAAAACCAATGAGATCATTGATCAAGCCCTTGGTGGAATCCTTTTTATTGATGAGGCCTATACTTTGAACAAGGGAGACTCCGTGGATTATGGTGTAGAGGCCATTGACACCCTACTGAAAAGAATGGAAGACGACCGGGATAAATTGATGGTCATTGTGGCGGGGTACCCCCTACCCATGCAAAACTTTTTGGAAGCCAATCCAGGACTGCGGTCACGGTTCAACCGCTACTTCAATTTCATGGATTACAAGCCTGAAGAGCTTCTTGATATCTTTAGATTGTTCTGTTCCAACAATTCCATGTCCATTCATGATGATGCGGAGCAAAAACTCTTTAGATATTTCAAATACCTTCATGAAACCAAGGATGAGACCTTTGGCAATGCCCGGATGGTACGGAATTCTTTCGAAAAAATCATTCAGGCCCAATCTCTCAGACTTTCAGATTATGGACATATCCCAGATGACGTTCTTTCCACTTTGACATTAAAAGACGTGGACAACGCGTTGGCGCATGATTTCCAAGAAACCACGGAGGAATCCTTGGAAGAGGTCTTGGCGGAAGTAGAAAAGTTGGTGGGACTCAACAATGTAAAACAAGAAATCAATGCCCTGATCAACTTTATCAAGGTTGAAAGAATGAGATCGGAACAGGGCATGTCGCCAACAAAATTATCCCTACACTTTGTGTTCCAAGGACCTCCTGGAACCGGTAAAACCACAGTGGCCCGTCTACTCGGACGTATCTTTAAAGCCATGGGCATTATTGGCAAAGGCCATGTGGTGGAAGTGGACCGTTCCAACCTGATAGGTCAATATGTGGGGCAAACCGCACCCAAGACCAATGAGGTAATCGACTCAGCGCTTAACGGAGTCCTTTTTATTGATGAGGCCTATACCTTGAATCCATCTGGGGGCGGCAACGATTTTGGAAGCGAAGCCATAGCCACCCTTCTGAAGCGCATGGAGGATGACCGAGACCGTTTGATTGTTGTGGTGGCCGGATACCAGCATGATATGGACACTTTTATAAAGTCTAACGCAGGATTACAATCCCGGTTTAACCGCTATCTGGATTTTACGGATTATGCCCCGCAGGAGTTGATGCAGATTTTTGAACTGTTCTGCTCATCGAACAATTACTCTTTGGATGAGGCAAGCAGGCATACCCTGGCCAATTTCTTTACCCAGATATACCAAAACAGGGATGGCAATTTTGGTAATGGTCGCTTGGTACGAAATGTATTTGAAAAGGTAGTGGAAACCCAAGCCAATCGTATTTCGGGCGAGTCCAATATCAGTAATGAGGCACTGGTGGGCATTATCAATGATGATGTACTCCATGCTTTGTCGCAGTTTTCGGTGCCAAAGAAAGAAGACAGAAAAGGCATTGGGTTTTTGGATTGATGACAATCCGCCTACTCTTTAATGGAATGCTTAAAAACCGTCTAAAATACCCGTAAGATAATTATCCATAAACTGAAAAAGACCATTGGTCAATTGCGGCACTCAAGAACGCATGTAGCTGGTTAGTTTGATTTCATCAAAACGATGGCTATATGAGACTATTTAAATTCACATTACTGATTACCCCTTACCTATTGCTGGGGTGCAAGGATTCCGATTTATCCAACGAATTGTTGGAAACACAAAAAAAGTTGGTGCAAACCGAACAGGTTCTTTTGAAAACTTTGGATAAAAACAACGCCAATAACAACCTGATACGATTTTATGAGGAAACGGCCCACAATCTTATCCTTTCCAAAAATGACACCTACACCATTAGGATAGATGAAACCCAAAAAGGTGACCTACGCTATTCAAGTTGGGCACATCCCAAAACCACAAATCAAAATCCGGATGTTGTCCTTTATGAGGGCACAAAAGAAAAGTCAGGGAACTGGGGTGTTTTTAAATACGAGTTTAACCAGGATACCCATACCTATATTGTGGAAACGGTTCCCGTGGGACGGACGTCCAAAGAGAATCACATCTTCCTGGAAATTAGAAATCGGAACTCCCAGCAATTCTATTCCAAAATGGACGATTTACGCAAGCCTCGGCAGTTCTAGCCTTACCACTTCACTTTTCTGAGTGTCTGATGTACTTTTCTATAACCACCGCCGTGACGATCACCAAGTAAAACTGGCCCATGAGCCCTACCAGTACAGCCGCTTTTTGCGCTATTGGAATGGCCGGGATTATTTCACCATATCCGATGGTTAAAAGCGTGATATAAGCATAATACAGAATGGCTTCGCTCTTGATCTCAATTTGCTGGGTTTCCATCAAGGTGCCCTGAAACGCCCCAGGGTGGGTAAGTTCAATCGCCATAAAGAGAAAAAATGCCAAAAAACCCAAAGAGATATATCCGCTCATTAACCCCAGGATCACTTTTCTACTGACCAATTTGGCCTTCCAGACCTGATGGATCACATTCCACGAGACCACAATGTAAAACACAAAATAAATCATGAGTCGTACCAAGAGATCCCCTTGGGATTCCTGTCTATAGATCATGGAGCTTCCAAAAATGAAAGCGGAAACCACAAAAAGCAGTACAAAGAACCAAGTAAGTTTTTTGCGTTTGGAAATGATAAGAATCCCAGCCAAAATGCCGGCCAGATACAACAGGGGCAATAAGGTAAATTCGAAGAATTCGCTGGGAAAGAACAATGACCCGAAAAGAATGGCCAACTGGGTGACCAAGAATATTTCGAACCTGAACTTGTAAAGCTTCTTTACCATTTACACCCCAACATATGTCACCCTATAAATGGCATCAGCATAGTCGTCCGAAATCAACATGGAACCGTCCTCCAAGAACAGGATATCCACTGGCCTGCCGAATCGCTCCTGGTTGTCATCGTTGAGCCATCCATCAATAAAAGGTTCATAACTGACAGCCTCATTGCCGTTAAGCGTTACCATAGTAATACGATACCCTACTTTGGACGAGCGATTCCAGGAACCGTGCTCCGCCATAAAGATTTGCCCTTTGTATTGGTCAGGAAAAGCATTACCGGTGTAGAATTTAACCCCGAGCGGTGCCACGTGCGCGCCCAAAGGTTGCACTGGGGGCACAAAATTGGCGCAAGGGTTTCCTTCACCAAATTCAGGGTCAACAACACTTCCTCCGTGGCAATGTGGATAGCCAAAATGCTGCCCAATTTCAGAAGCCCTGTTCAATTCACAAGGAGGAACATCATCACCCATCATATCCCTACCGTTATCTGTAAACCACAGCTCCTGGGTTTCCGGATGCCATGTAAATCCAACAGTGTTTCGAACTCCCCTGGCATAAATCTCCCTATTACTGCCATCGGGATCCATTCGTGTTATGGTGTTAAAACGTTCATCCTCATCGGTTCGATCACAAATGTTACAGGGTGCGCCCACAGGAACATACAATTTACCATCCGGTCCGAAAGCGATGTACTTCCAGCCATGGTGGAATTCCGTTGGATAGTCATCATAGATGACTTCGGGTTCTGGTGGGTTGGCCAGACTGGACTCTATATTGGAATATTTCAACAATCTGCTGACCTCGGCCACATATAGATCTCCATTTCTAAAGGCCACTCCATTGGGAGACTCCAAGCTTTCATCCAATTCTGAGATTTTTTCCGCCCAATGATCTCCATCCAAATCTTGTAGTATGTAAACTTTTCCTTCGTTCCGGGTTCCAACAAAAAGGGTCCCATCATCTCCGAGGGCCATTGACCGCGCCCCTTCAATTCCTTCGGCAAAAACTTCAATTTTGAACCCAGCTGGCAGATTCAGGCTATCCAAAAGCAGGTCAGTTTCATGTACCCGTTCCTTGGGTTCGGTGATCACTTGCGCATCGGTCTGGCCGTCTGAATCACCTGGTTTTTGTTTTTTACCATTACAGGCAATCAATAATAATCCAAGGGTAAATACCACTAATTTTTTTGATGTCATTTTTTGAGGGTTGATATAGTTTATAGATTGACTAAACGTATAAAGGTTCTTTATTTTAATGTTTGTGTACGAACAAAAGCGACACTCCCGCCTTGCCAAAATGGGCGAAACCGCTGTCTGCTTAAACCAACTACCGCGGTAATCTTGGGTGTAAGCTGAAACCATTCGAAAATACGCAAAAAACATGGTTTGGATACGGCTGCTTTTGCTTTTGAACCTATTCAGGCGGTTTGCACCTCCCATCCTTACAAAAGGATGTGATTTTGGTCAATTTCACGACCGGAGCCGACAGTTTCAGGACAAATACCCGGGACATGGGCGATAGAAATCAAAAAAAAGGGTCATTTGTGTATTCATCAATCCCAAAAACTATGGACAGAAAAACATTTATAAGAAAAAATATGGTTCTAGGAAGCGCTATCGCACTAACCCCTGGATTGGCCATAGGCAACCCATTACAAGAGAAAAAGGACCTTTTTACGTCAGAGCTGATTTTGGATTTTGTCTTTGCCGCCCACAAAAGTCTGGAAACCACCAAAAAGATTTTAGAGGAGCATCCTTTGTTACTGAACTGCACCAGTCAATTTACAAAGGGGGATTTTGAAACCGCCGTTGGCGGTGCTAGTCACATGGGAAGAAAGGATATTGCCACCTATTTGGTTTCCAAGGGTGCCCGATTGGACATCTTTAATCTCGCTTTTCTGGGCTTCGATGATATTGTCAAACAAATGATCACGGAACATCCACATTTGCTATATGCACCGGGACCGCATGGTTTTAACCTGCTCCATCATGCACAAGTGGGCAAACATGCCGAATTGGTGGCTTGGTTGCAATCCAAGGGACTGAAGAAAGCCCGTTTCGAAGGAGTATTTGGATAGGCCCATAGGTCTACATCAAAACGGCCGGATGTATTCCATATCTTTGGGATAAAGCGGGTACTTACCCCCATGATGGACAGATGAGATTTATTTGGAGCGACAAACGGTTTTATGTGCTTTCCATATTGGCACTCGTGGCCTTTTTTGGGATTACCCTGTTGCAAAATTATATTCGCTACCAACATCACAATAGTTATAGTATATGGGTTTCCATTGTGTATCTTGCCGTGTCTGTGCTGCTCTTTATACCGGTGATCATTCTTACGCTTAGACTGCAAAAACTACTGAAGAAAAAATGGTTTAACAGATATTGGATATGGGTGGGTGTTACCGCCCTCGCCACCTTGGGTCTTTTTTACCTTTTTTCAAATGTTGTCCTGCACAGCATAAGGTATTTTGACCATTTTGTAGATAGGGAATACGCCAGATACTACTTTGGGAGGGAGGCGTTATACCATTTGATATTGATCATAGCCTCATCCGTTTTTGTGTATTTTGCCATACACCAGAAGGAAACCATATTGGTAAACAAAGGAAGGAAACACATCAAGCTTGACATAGATCAAGTGCATTGGATCGAGGTGGAAGGACACTATCTTAATTTTTACACTGACACAGAAAGTTATTTAAAACGTGAACGCCTAGGTGTCCTGGCAAAACAGTTGGAACCGAACTTTATCCGGATTCATCGAAAATATGTGGTGAACCGCAGTCAAATCAAGTCCATGGAAAAAGACAAAAGGGATGAGTTTTTGGTGTTGTATTCGGGTAAACGCTTAAAAATTGGGCAATCCTTTAAGCCGATTGTTTGGTAACCTAAATCATCATTGACATACGGCACCATTACGCTGAATGGCATACTGCGTATTACCAACCCGCCATTTTCCAGCATTTAAATGGGCCAAATTTATAGGATACGAAGCTCCTTGACCATTGGCGTAAGTCACAGCCAACACTGGGGCACCCTGGATTTCCTCTACCCTCCAAGTCCCATAACCTCCTCCCTGACTGGCACCATGCACATTACCTCCCCTTCCACCTTGAACGGAATACGAACTATCTGAGTTCATATTAAAGGTACCATTGGGGCAAAAATTCACGTAGGTAATGGAGCTGGCTGTATTATCATTAAGAATTGAGGTGCGTTGGTAATACACCAGTTGACTCCCTGCAATGATATTGAACAGATCCTTAAACTTTCCAGTTGGAGCTGGGGCACCAGCAGGCTGCGAAACCGTTTGCGGCGTAGGGGGCGCCTTAAAATAGGGAGTCAAATCAACATTTGCCAATTCATGGGTCTCGGAAATTTGAAAATACATTACCGTGTTTCCTTCAGACTCCACGGTAATTCCTCCATCCACCGATGTGGATACATATTTAAAAATTCGGTCCCCTCCAAATAACTCTCCTTTTAATACCCCATCCTCCATAACACCTTTATACGCATAAAGTGCGGTTCCCGTACTCAATACTCCTTGATACTCCCCATCCACATATTTGGTCTGTGCGGATAAGGTTTGGTCCGCACTTAGAAAGGTTCCTATGAATCGTTGGTCTTGCGCATTTAGAACAATGGTCAATAAGCAAAACAGTAAGAAGAATGACAACGGTCTATTTCTGGTACTTTGGTTTGGTGTCATCGGTGGTGGGTTGAATAGTTGGTTGGTTAGTTGTTCGGTTCGTAGGGTTTAGTCACTCCTCTGTGTATTGCTTCACCCCTCCCGTATAGTTTATGGCCTGTCTATGGGTACTGTTAATGTTGATCATACCATACATGCCTGGAAAAATCCTCGCGGATACTGTATAGGTCTCGGTGTCATTGTCAATGTTAAAGGTGAGTTGGTACCCTTTACTTTTGTCGTCTTCCTTCCATTCAAAATCCTTAGGGGTTCCTTCAAATTGGATGGCATTGTCCCGATTTCCAAAGCTGGTGATCATTTGCCTTTCCCCATAATAGGGTAAATAGGCTGATACGCTATCCCCTATTATCCGCAAATATGCGGCATTCCCAATAAGATTGATTCTGCTTACGGTATTTCCTGGAGGTATCAATCCAGCGTTTGCAATACTGTTCAGACTGTTGGAGAGTATCGGTCTTGCCCATTCGGCATTGATCTCCACTTTACCATTTTCCACCATGGTGTCCAACGCCTGTTTTTCCACTTCATTGATCTGTTTTGTTTTGGCAGTTCCACATCCCAATAAAATTATCGTGAGGACACCAATGCATACTTTTTTCATAGTTCAAATCTTTTTTAAAAGATACGAAATTATGTGCGTATATAAGGACTCAAAATCGAGGCAGCTTACTGTTTTAGAGTACTTTAACAGTTGACAACCCCACAGCTACAGCCTTTAGGGTGTATCGAAACCAAGACATTCCAGCAACTCTTGGTTGCACTAAAGCTTGGGACTGGAAATTTATCGCAACATACATTGCGCCAAGTGGTAATTGATAATTGTGTTATTGGGAATAACAGTATATTTACTTGTAACCAACCTCTTTTTATGATTTCAAAGTACCTAAGATTATTCTGTATTGGTACCCTTTTGTCCAGTACCATCCTTCACGGACAGATAACGCAGCCCCAGGATTCGTTGGGAGCCCGACCTGAGTTTACTGCCCAAGTTTTGCAACAGGACCCTGTGATTGATGGCGAAATTATTAACGACCCCATTTGGCAAGCTGTTCCCACCATTGAGAATTTGGTACAGATACGCCCAAATTACGGTCAGCCTGTCTCAGAAAAGACAGTGATACGGGTGGCATTTAGCTCAAGTACCTTTTATGTGGCCGTTGTTTGCCATGACTCCGATCCTGATAAGATTGTGGTATCTGATTCAAGGCGCGATGCTGATTTGAACGACGAGGACAGTTTCCTCTTTATCATAGACACCTACCACGACCGACAGAATGGGTTCCTGTTTGGGACCAATGCACAAGGAATGGAATACGATGCGCAGATAGACAATGAAGGAAAAGGAAATTTTAATGCCAACAGACAGCAAGGTGGTGTAATTGGGGGTACCAATATCAATTGGGATGCTTCTTGGACCGTAAAAACCCAAATGGGTGATTACGGTTGGAGCGCGGAATTCGCAATTCCTTTGCGGTCCCTCCGATTTGCTTCCGGTGACAATAAAACGTGGGGGCTCAACTTTAGAAGGAACATCAGTAAAAATACGGAAACAGCCTATTGGACCACCCTGCCCCTGGGTTTTGATATGAAGCGGCTATCGCTGGCTGGTAAGTTAACGGGGCTGAGCTTAAGGAATCCTGGCAACCTTAAATTGATTCCCTATGCATTGACCCGCCTGACAAACAACCAAGCGGTGGACCCCAATGAAACGGATACGGATTTTGAAGTGGGGGCCGACATCAAATATAGTGTTACGCCAAGTTTGACCCTGGATCTTACCTATAACACAGATTTTGCCCAAGTTGAGGTGGATGACCAACAGGTGAATTTGGACAGATTCAATCTGTTCTTTCCTGAAAAAAGAGCATTTTTTCTTGAAAATGCGGGGCAATTTAGTGTAGGTAGCCCAGGGGAGGTCGATTTGTTTTTTAGTCGGCGCATTGGTATAGGCGATGATGGTAGTCTTGTGCCCATTATAGGAGGAGCCCGTTTGTCCGGTAAAGTAGGACAGACCAATGTTGGATTCCTCAGCATGTTCACCGATGATGTGGAAGCTGCGGGCATTGAAAAAAACAACTATACCGTTGGTAGGGTAAACCATGATTTTCAGGGCACCCGCTCTTCTTTAGGAGGAATTTTTATCAATCGGGCAGGTTTGGGCTCCATGGAGGACGACTACAACCGCGTATTTGCGGTGGATGGCAAATGGGGAATTGGAAATAAGGCAGAGGTAACAGGCTTTGCTGCAAAAAGCAGCACTCCCGGCATTGAAGAAAACGACCATGCCTTTAAGTTTCTGGCCAACTACAACTGGAATGGTTGGGACTTAAGGGCCGGATATACCGAGGTGGGTGAAGGCTTTAATCCCGAAGTGGGTTTTTTACAGCGGACCGCCTTTCGAAAACCAGAATTTTTGATTTGGAAGGCGCATCGCTTAAAGAATACAGGAAGTCTGTTAGAGATACGCCCACATGTTTCGTACCGTGGTTATTGGAATTTTGATGACCAGTTGATTACAGGTTTCCTGCATGTGGATAACCATTGGGAGTTCAAAAGTGGATTTGAGATCCATACTGGAATCAACTTTACAACAGAAAGGGTATTGCAAGAATTCACCTTATCCAATGTTCCTGTGCCAGTAGGCAATTATAGGAACCAGGAACTCCAATTTGTGCTGATCACCAATCCCAACAACGCCTTTTCTTTAAGTTCCAGAACATTTATTGGAGGATATTTCAACGGCGACCGGATTACCAACAGCGGGACCGCAAATTATAGAATTGGAGACCGATTTGTTTCCTCATTGACATTCAGCCATAGCGATATTAAACTGGATACTGGGAATTTTACGGCCCTCGTAGGTGGGTTGCGTCTGGCCTACTCGTTTACCCCCCGAATGTTCATTCAAAGTTTGATCCAGAGGAATAATGTATCCGAGATTACCTCGGTAAATGCCAGGTTTGGCTGGTTGCAAAATGCCAATACCGGACTTTTTGTGGTTTTTAATATTGTTAAGGATGATAATGAGATGGATCTCCTGAACAACCAGGTGATCACCATTAAGTATACGCATCGTTTTGATGTCTTGAATTAAGAATTTTCCATTTTCCTTTGATGGTTGAGCCAAATGATATAGAAGATTCCGCAGATGGACAATAGCGCACAAGCATACATGACTATGGGAATGCGCTCCAACTTTTCATGATAATACCATCCGGACAACAAGGCCCCAAGCCCTATTCCAGCTTCTAGGGCGATGAACATGGTGGCAATGGCCTTTCCTTTGTGCCCAGGTATGCTTAAATCTATGGTCCATGCATTGATCCCGGGAGATACGATTCCCATTCCCAGACCGTAAATTCCCGCTCCCACGAGCAGACCTGTGGAAGTGGCAAAAAATGCAATCACCAAAAGGCCCAAGCATAAAAGTCCCAATCCATAAAGAATAATGGAAGTTCTGCCATAAATATCTGAAAGCCTTCCGGCAACCACCCGTACCAACAAGGATGTTAGGGTAAAGACAATAAAGAACACACCTTTGTTTTCAAAACCGACGGCTTCGGTCCAATCGGGAATCAGCGTTAGGATGACACCAAAGGCTACATACGCCAAAAAAGTGACCACTGCTGCTGGAAAGGCTTCCTTGGCAATGATTTCATCTTTGGATATCCGCAAAAGCCTGATCTTAAAAGCTTGTTTTTCAATTAGGGTCTCCCTTAAATTGACCATAAGCAATGCAGCCAACAAAGCTATAAGGGAAGAACAATAGAATAAGACCGAATAATTAAAATGCAACTTTATCAGACTGCCCAAAGCGGGCCCAAGGGCCAAACCGGTGCTAAAAGCAATACCCTGGATACCCATAGCCTCACCCAATCGGTTGGCAGGTACAACATCTGAAACATAGGTGGATGCCGCCGTTGGCGTAAATCCAGTTGAGAATCCGTGGAACAAACGAAGTAGTAGAAAACCATAGACCGTGGTCAATACCGGATAAAGCACTCCACATGCAACACACACAAAGGCCCCAAAGAGCAAAACCGGTTTGCGTCCAATGGTATCCGTTAGTTTTCCGCTAAAAGGTCTGGACAAGCCCGCGGTAAGGGTAAACAAGGCAATGATCAACCCAATGTATTCTGCCCCGCCCATGGCACTTAAGTAGGACGGCAGCTCTGGGATAAGCATATTGTAACTGGCGGAAAAGAACAGGGAGGCCACGCATACCAGCACAAATTTGCTAGTGAACAAATGGCTTTTTGAAGTTCCCAATTCTTTTTTTGTGGTTGTCAACCCCATACCAAAAACGTAATTTTATATGCAAAGAACGGGTCAACGGAAATCAATGTAAAGGACATTTGTCCCATGCTTCAAAATGATCAGAACCAATCCTGAATTAGCTGCTTATATCCATAAACTGTGGTCATCCAGAGATTACTCTATCCAGGAAATGGATTTTAACGCCAAGACCATAATTTTTGAACAAGACAAACGCTATGGCAAAGTCTATGTGATTCGCGAAGGCATGGCCAAATGTTATATTTCGGATGAAAACGGAAAGGATTTTATCCAGGAATTTTTGGGACCCGGTATGGAGTTCGGAGAATTGGAAGTGTTCGACAATCTCACCACAATCTGTTCCGTGGAGGCGATACAGAATTTGAAGACTTTTACCATGTCGCACCAAACCTATCAACAGCTGTTGGCAACGGATTCCCAATTTAACACTTTGGTCATCAAAGCCTTGGCAAACAAGATAAGATACAAGGCTCCTAGGCATTCGTATCAGCATTCCTATCCCATTGAGGATAATTTGCTTCGATTGAAAAAACAATTTCCGGAGTTTACCGAGGTCATCCCAAAAAAAGATATTGCCAATTATATTGGAATAACCCCACGAAGTTTAAACCGGGCGTTGCGCGAACTCAAGGACAAGCACAACGGATTTTGATCAACGCTTGAACCGCTCAAAAATGGCAAGGGTCTTTTTGGTGTTGATGAAATAGACTCCTGTGAGCAAGATCACCGCCGCTACAATAGATTGGACCGTAATTTGTTCATTCAAAAAATACCAGCCCAATAGCAGCGCCACAATGGGGTTCACGTAGGTAGAGGTGGCCACTTTTTCTGGGGAGACCGATTTTAGAAGGTAATTGAAGGAAGTAAATGCTACAATACTCCCAAAAATCACAAGTAGACTTACTGAAAGTTGGACCTTACCACTCCAGTTAAAGGGAGAGGACCATTCCTCGCCCAGTCCCAAACTCATCAACGCCAAGATGATTCCCCCGGTGAACATTTGGTAACCGGTGTTTACAAAATAGTTTTTTGGCAAATCGGCCTTACCTACGAACAGACTTCCATATGCCCAGCTGACCATTGCCAAAAAAATGGCAATCATACCCAGAATGGAACCTTCTTTGGTAATGATCTCTTTTTGGTTGACCAATAGATAAATTCCGATTATCCCAAGCACAACCCCCACCACTGACATGGGCTTTATCTTCTTGCCCTGTAGAATACGCATCAGTATCAGTACTACCAAAGGTTGCGCCGATATTTCAAGCGCGGCAAAACCTGAGTCCACAAAACGAAGTGCCCAAACCACAATTCCGTTTCCGAAACTGAGAAAGAGAAAGCCTGCAAATGTGGCATTCAGCAATTGCTTTTTATTTATGGAAATGGAAATGCCCATGAGCTTTGCCAAAACGAATATAAGGAGACCGGCGGTGGTAAAACGATATGAAGCCAGCATAAAGGGCGGGATTTCCAACACGGCCATTTTGTTGAGCATATAGGTGGAACCCCATATCACATAAATGGCAAAAAAAGCAAGAATTACTAAGGTAGTGTTGGAAGTTTTTCCCATGGCGTTTCGGTCGGCAATGCTCTTACAATATTACATCTATTTGTACTGCGAAAAAACTTTAATGGAATAAGTTTTATCCAGAAAATGCCAAGGAAATTTATGCTAGGAAATAGATTTCAGGAATACGGGTTGGTGGCCAACAAATAGGCGGCTATGTCCTGTTCCAATTGTTTAAAACGTTCAAGTTGTTGAAGAATATCTGACTTTAAATTTTGAGCTCCCACCTTCCGTTGTTTGAGCAGCCCCATGATTCGGTTTTGTTGAATGATAAAGACCTTAAAAGCCTGCCTTAACTCGTAGAGTTTTTCAAAACAGGAAGAATTGGTGGGTTCACAGGTATAGGAGTTTACTTTCTTGGAAAAACGTTGCACCGCCGTGTGGTTGCGTTCCATCTGTACAATCAGGTCCTGAATGGATTCTGTAGTATTTTTGGTCAAGTTGCGCATACCATTTTGTTTACATATTTAGGCCTATCTAAACTCACCTATTAAATTAATAATTATCCTACATACTTTTACTAAATAAACTTTAATTTTCGAACATTTAACATTACGAAATCCCGACTGGCAACCATTATTATCAAGAAAGATTGATTTTAGGCCGTGGGTTAAGGTTTACCGAATTTTTAGACTAAAGTTGTGCTATGCATAGATTTGTATTCGTATTTCTACTCTATTTGGGACTTGGAACCTTAACCGCACTAGGGCAAGATTCCAGCATAAGCTCCGCAAAAATCAGTTTTGAATTTGTTTCCAAGGGTGTTAAGGGAAGCATTTCCGGATTTAAATCTGAATCCAACATTAACCTGTCCGACTTAAGGAAATCTGTTTTTAAAGGAAGCGTTTCCTCCAAAACTTTGGACACCAATAACGGACTTAGGAACTGGTCCCTTAGGAGTGGCAAATACTTTGATGTTGACGATTACCCGCGGATTAGTTTTGAAGGCACTGAAGTGTCCCAAAATGGAAATGAATGGATTGTGAAAGGAAAACTTACCATCAAGTCCACGACCAAGTCGGTTTCCATGATCTTTGTAAAGAAAGGGGAACGCCTGGTGGGCACCTTTTCACTCTATTCAATCGATTATGGAATCAAAATAAAAAAGAAGCGTGAAGATAATTTGGTGAAGGTGCTGCTGGAATTCGAGTTGGACTAGATCTTGGACGGGGGATTGGAGAACTAAGATTCAAGTAGCAAGTTCAAGAACCAAGAGTCAAGAGTCAGTGTTGTTGAACTTGAAATTTGAACCTGAACTTGTTATTTGAACTTGAACTTCAATTAGCACTGATGTTTAAGATTCTCTTCGGAAAAGAGCTCCATAAATCTTCCCAACAAGCCAGTTCCCCAAGGGAAAGTAAAGGGCAAAGAACAAAGCCATGCCCAAGCTAAAATTCCTAATGTTGAACAATTGATCAAGGATGTTATCCGGATAGGCATAGGATGTTTGCAGGGCATATCCACCAAACTCCAAGAATCCCATGGCCACCAATCCGTAAGCGTATTGCATGTGAAAAGGCAGGCCTCGAAGAATCAAGGAAATGGGAACCATGTACAGGATGTAACAGGTTATCACCTGCCACCAATAGGTAAACTTGGCAATTTGAACCAATTGGCCAAACCAATCCATTCCCATGCCCCAAAGAAAATAGACCACACTGTACACCAACAACAATCGTTTATCCACTGTTACTTTTTGCAGTATAAAATTCCAATACTCCCTCATCCCTTGTTCGCTAATTTATCCTTGATGATACTCTGGGCATCCGCCATGGTCTGCATCCCATCCATGTCCTCGTTCTCCAACATGATGTCAAATGCATCCTCCACGTCCAAAACAATATCCACCAAATTTGCCGAGTTGATATTGAGTTCTTCTATAAAATTGCTGGTTGCAACAATTGAATCCGGTGAAACATCATCTGGAAGATAGTTGCTCACAATGGACTTTAATTTTAAAAATAGTTCTTCTTGCATAGCTTAGGTATTGGTATAGGACCTAAAAATAACACAGGCATTGACATCACCAAAACCAAAACTTGCCTTGGCCACAATTTTGGGTGCAACATTTAAGCTTTGCATCGGGATTTTGGAGCGTTCCACCAGTTTTTCTATTTCTGGATGCACATCATCACAATTGATGTTGCCAAAGATTTTTTGATGATGGAATTGAAGTAGGGAACCCACACATTCAATGCTGCCGGCGGCGGCAAGACAATGCCCAAAAAGACTTTTGAATGAATTTACAAATGGAAAATCCACTCCTTTTCTTCCTAGGGCCGTACTCCAATTTTTGATTTCAACGGAGTCTTTGGAGGTTGCCGTCAAATGGCCATTTATAGCATCAATCTCTTCAGGTTTTATCCCTGAGACATTGATAGCTTCTTGGATACAACGTACCACTGCCCCACTGTTCGGCGCCGTTAAACTTCCGCCATTTCGTTGCCCTCCGCTGTTGATAGCCCCACCTAAAACTTCTCCGTAAACCTTTGCCCCCCGCATTTTGGCACTGGACAAGGATTCCAGCACCAAGGCCCCCGCTCCACTTGCAGGTACAAAACCACTTGCTGAGGCACTCATTGGCCTACTTGCTTCTTCCGGTGTAGCATTGTAATTTCTAGGAAGAATGCGCATGGCATCAAAACCGCCCCATACGTAAGGGCCACTGTCACTGCAACTGCCAACCAACATGCGGAGCGCCTTTCCTGATTTGATTCTTTCATATCCCATGATCAGGGCCTCGGTTCCTGTAGTACATGCGGAAGAATTTGTGGTCACCTGGTTGCCACAGCCCAACATTCCACCTAAATATGCACTGATACCACTGGCCATGGTCTGAACAACGGCTGTGCTGCCCAATCTTCTTACCTCTCCGCTGTCTACTTTGTAGATAGCTTCACGAAATTTATCAACACCCAGGATTCCGGTGCCAAAAACAATCCCCGAATCCCAATCGGGCTGTTCCGAATATTGTTCCAATCCCGCATCACTCCATGCATCCATCCCGGCCATCACCCCATAAATCAATCCTGTTGCATTGAGGTCTTTAAGCTGAACATTAGTGAAGTAATTATTTAACTTAATATTGTCAATGTTCGGTTTTCCAGCTACTTGACAGGAAAAATTTAGATTTTCCAATTCTTTTTGAAAACGAATCCCGCTGGTTCCATTTTCCAAAGATTCAGCAAAAGATTGAAGTCCAATTCCGTTGGGAGCGCACACCCCCATCCCCGTAACCACTATCCTTTCATCCATTGGCATCCATTTTAATCATCCCAGCCAACATTCCCTTACAAACCAATTCTCCGGTACTGTTATACATTTTAACCCTGCATTTCAACTTATTGAAGCGAAAAAATTGCTTTTCAGAGCGCACCAACATGGTTTCACCCGGAAATACAGGCTTTATAAATTCCATATCCATGCTTGAAAAAGCAATTTGCAATGTATCATCGCTCTTAACACCGTTAATCCCTAACAAATAGATTCCCAAACAAACCAATCCTATTTGCGCGCAACATTCCGTTAGTATAACGCCTGGTGTTATGGGATTATCCTTAAAATGACCTTGATAGTATTGAGCCTTGGGACTAAAGGTAAACCTGCCTTCCACACCTTCTTCGTCCACATGAAGGAGCTCATCCACAAATAAGAAGGGTTCGCTGTAGGGAAGAAGGGCTAAAATCTCTGAATGGGTCATCTTATCGTAAGCTTTCTCCTCCATCTACTTTTATAACCGTTCCGGTGATCCATTGCGCTTCTTGGGTGGTAAGCAAGTAGGCTACGTTGGCCACATCTTCAGGGGTGGTCAACCTGTGGTTGGGGTTGCGTTTTAGAGCCTGTTGCTTAAGCAATCCACTATTTGGGATCATTTGCAGGGATTTCGTATCAGTAACTCCAGCCTGGATACAATTGGCCTTGATGCCATCAGCGGCAAACTCCAATGCGATATTCCGAGTTATGACTTCCAAAGCAGCTTTTGCGGCACTAACAGCGGCATAATTTTTCCAGGCCTTCGTATTGCCTTCGCTGGTATATGAAATTACCCGCGTATCTGCCGCCGTCAAATTGTTTTCCACCAATACCTTCACCCAGCTGTATAGGCTTATGGCCATGGCATCGACAGTTATTTCGAAATCAGCTGCGGAAAGCGTATCGCCATCCGGATCGTTCATAGGTTTCACGGTGCCTTTGGCTATACTATGCACCAAAACAGAAATGGAACCTCCTTCCAAGCGGTCCTTTACTTCCGAAATCAGGTGGTTCATACTTTCTGTAGTAACGGCATCCTTGTTGAAACTATGAAGGGCCGTTCCATTGGCGGAAATGTCCTGGAATACCTTGGATATGGCTTCCATATCCGTTCTACGGTCGCGATGCACCACCACGAGGTTAAAGCCATGCGCTGCCAATTTACGGGCCGTAGCCAACCCAAGTCCACTACTCCCGCCTAGAATCAAGGCCCATTTATCTCCTTTTCCCATTTGTATCGTTTACCATTCCAAGAGCGCTCTTTGTGCGGAAAAACCAGGGCCAAAACTTAAAATAAGTCCCTGTTCCCCAGTTGGAAGTTCTTTTTCAAGAAAGCGCTGCAACACATAAAGTACCGTAACACTGCTCATGTTCCCGTAATTCTTGAGCACCTCCTTGGTATCGTCAATATTTTTACCCAATTTACCAAACAATTCTTCCACGGTGCTAATAATCTTTTTACCACCAGGATGAAATATGAGATGGTTAACATTCTCCAGTTTGGAATTATATTTTTTTAGGAAAGGATGGACAATCTTAGGGAAATGTTCGGCTATTACCTCTGGAACTGCGGGGTCCAATATCATTTTTAGTCCTGTATTGGTCAAGTCGAAACCCATGAGATGGGTGGCATCCGTAAAGTGATACATTTCTTCCCCCAAAATCTTGGGTCCATTGTTGTTCGCCTCGGATGACAACAGTAAACATGCGGCCCCATCCCCAAAAATGGCCGCACTTACCATATTCGCCATGGAGAAATCATCCAATTGAAAGGTTGCTGTTGGACTTTCCACTGCTATTACCGCTGCCCGTTTTCCTGGGTTGGACCTTAAAAAATTGGTTGCATAGATAAGTCCTGAAACCCCTGCGGCACATCCCATTTCCGTAACCGGCAAGCGAACAATGTCCTGTCTCAGACCCAAGGCATTTACCAAATAGGCATCCAATGAGGGAATCATAATTCCGGTACAGCTCACAGTGATAATGAAATCCAAGGAACGTGGTTCCCACGCTACGTTGGACAATGCTTTTTTCAAGACCTGTTCTCCCAGAATTTTGACTTCCCTGGAATATATGTCATTCTTTTCCTCAAAGGAAGTCGCCGTAAACACTTCCTCAATATCCATAATCCCATACCTTCGATCTACTCCCGCGCCCTCAAAAATTTTGATGACCTTCCTTCTAAAACGATCATCTTGACCACTAAGCCATTGATCCACAAAAGGAATGATGTCCGAAGTATCCCTATAATACTTTGGTAGTTGTTTTGATACTCCTGCAAGTTGAACCGTCGCCATTAATTCCTAAGTCGATTGAATTTCATGACCCATACATATCGAAATGCCCATTTCCATTGAATGGAATGCGAAACGTTTGGTATTTTTTGTGCCATCTGCAAAAGTTCACTCTTGCGAAATCCTTTGCTGATGGACACTAATCCATCGTATTTTGCCACATCGGTTTTTAGTACAAAAAAGCTGAAAATCCGAAATAGCATGTACGCAATTTTACTGCGATGCAAGTCATTGATCACAATCCCTATCTTGGCAAGTTCTTGAAATTTCCCTAGGAACGCTTCCATTCGTTCTTCTTCAAAATGGTGCATGGTCAAGGTATTGATCAGTATATCACTTTTGTATCTCGCATCCGCCAATAGTATGTCTTGTTTATGGAAACTTATTTGGGGATATGTTGCACATTTTTGCTCCGCGATGGACAAAACATCCTCTCTTTGGTCGACTCCCTTCATTACATGGGAAACCCCTTTTTTACTAAGAAAATTGGACAGTTTTAACAGCATGGTACCATCTCCACACCCCATGTCCAAAATCGTATACGATTTTTTGCGGTCTTTTTTGACCAAATCCCAGACTGCCTTGATGGTGATGGACTGTCCTCCCAGCAATCTATTACATAAATTGATGTCCTTGTAAGCATTTTGAAGCAACTCAAACGACATGTCCGGATTGTCCATGCGTTCATCAACCCTACTACGTATGGTAAAATCCATCAGCTTAAAATTGGGTTTCCGTGTGTTCTCCTAATCAATAGCTCCACCAGGTATTTTGAATGGGCCACCGTTTGCATTCCCCAATTGAACCAATTGGTATGCAACATTAAGTTTTGCAATTGACCTCCCCACCAAAGTCTGGTGCCAAAACTCCTGTTCCATTGTTTTTGATAGCCTATTTCCAATTGATTTCGGCTCATTTTATGATCACTTAAAAAGGCATCCACCAATTCCGAAGCCAATTTGGCGCTATGGATCGCCATGGCCATCCCATTTCCGCAAAGCGGATGGATCATACCGGCCGCGTCCCCAATTAAAAGCATATGCCTGTCTACCAGTAGCTTTTTTCCAAAGGAGATTTGCGCAATGCTCAAAGGTTTTTCAAAAACAGGGACGGCTTCTTGTAGAAAATTCCTTAAAAACGGATTTTGCGATAGAACATTGACATTAAAAGTCTCTATTTGTTCCTCTTTTTTAAAACTTTCATATTGGGCGAGATAGCATAGGTTAATCCTGCCCTCCTCTACTTGGGATAGGCCTGCGTATCCTCCAGAAAAATTATGCAAGCCCACAATATTACTCGGATGTCCCCTATGCTCGTAGTGACATTTAATCGCAAGCCACGGAGATTTCTTCCTTATTTTTCCATTTGAAATTTCTTCGCCCAGATTGGACCTTTTGCCGTAGGCCCCAAGTACCATCTTAGCCATTAAAGGTTCATGATTGGCCAGTTCGGCCGCAAATGACGCATCCTTAAATTCAATTTGGCGCGCCGAAGTGAAAATGAATTCCACACCCTGTTCGAGGGCAAGCTGATACAGATAATTTTCAAAGGTGAATCTGCTGAGTCCAAATCCTCCCAACGGCAACTTTACCTTAATGGACTTGCCCGTGCGAGCGCTTAATTGAAGCGTGTCTATTTGAGGTGCCCGCAGCGCCTGCAATTCCAATCCCAAGTGTGATAAATACGGCCGTACTTCATTGGAAATGTATTCCCCACATACCTTGTGCCTAGGATAAGGCTTTTTTTCAACGACGGTTACCTGTTTTCCCCGCTTGGCCAAATCCAGTGCCGCGGTCAAACCCGCCAATCCACCTCCAATAATGAGTACATCAGTGCCCTTCACTCTATGAAGATAGGATTTTTGGCAAAAAAAATCCCAGCTAAAAGCCGGGATTCAGATTTTTAAAGACTACGCTCTAGTTCCTGGTACTCTGGTAGGCTTCCTCCTTTAGTTCATCACTGGCCACAATAGCCAATTCAACACGTCGGTTCTTGGCCTTTCCCTCTGCCGTGTCATTACTTTCACGAGGCTGGGTCTCTCCATACCATTTGGTAGTAAACCTGCCAGCAGAAATACCTTGGGCCACCAAATATTTGGTAACGGATTCCGCTCTTTGCTGGGAAAGATGCCAGTTGTATTCATCACTTCCAGCACTATCCGTGTGCCCTTCCACCAAGATAATCGACTTCGGGTATTCCTTGAATATTCCTGCCAACTTGTTCAAAGTGGCAGCAGAAGTTCCTTTTACATCGGACTTATTGGTATCAAAGTAAACACCTGCATCCTCGTTAAAAGTTACATTGATTCCCTCTCCTACACGTTTTACCTCTGCGCCGGGAATCTCTTCTTCAATACGCTCCGCTTGTCGGTCCATGCGATTTCCGATATAACCTCCAGCAGCGCCCCCAACAACAGCACCAATTATGGCACCCAGGGCGGTATTCCCTTTTTTGCCAACGTTATTTCCTATCACTCCACCAATAACAGCGCCGCCAGCAGCCCCAATGGCAGCTCCTTTTTGTGTATTGTTGGCATTTTTGACCGCGTTACAGCTCACTACAAGACCAAGGGCCAAGACAATTGCTGTACTTCTTATTACTATATTTTTCATCTGATTATTTTTTTGAGAATTCATAAACTATGGTGACCAATTCACCATCTACTGAGACATTTGACTTAAGGACCATGGATTGTTCATTTAGGCTGGTGATATTCAATCGGTAACCTACGCCTCCGGATATATCCTTACGATTTTCATCAATGAACTTGAATTGTAATTGACTGCTGTAGTTTTGTGATGGCTCTACCACGGACCACCTAAAAAATCGGTCGCCACCCTGACATAGGGTGCTTTGGGATATGGTGTATCGACCTGTACTGTTATTATCGCGGAAAAACCAGTCACTGCCTTCAAAGCAAATATCCTCAGCGTCGTTAAAGATGACAGATTTAAAGTTTCCGGAGTTGTTCTCGTATCTGATATTTTCCAAAGTCCATGAACCGCTAAAAAGATTCCGCTGGTCCCTTGCACTCTTGGAAACTGAACAGGATGATAGCGTAATGGCCACCAACATCATAAATGCAAATGATTTTTTTACCATAAGATTAGGAGTTTAATTTTGAGTATATACGGATGAGACACCATATTGACTCTTTTGAGTTGTTAAAAAAATGTTAAACCATATTTTCAGTAGGCATATAACTCTAATAATTTATCCTCAAATCTTTGTTTGGGCAAATATTTTTCCTCCAACACCTTAGCAAAGGGCACTGGAGTTTCCAAACTGCCCGCCCTGAAGACCGGGGCATCCAAAAATTCGAAACAATGTTCCATGACCATGGCCGAAATATCACTGGCAACGCCACCAAACAATGTGTCTTCCTGTAAAACAATGAGTTTTGATGTCTTCTTAACCGATTCAAAAATGGCGTCGACATCAAGAGGTTGAAGTGTGCGCAAATCTAACACATCCGCATTAATATCGGAGTGTTTTTCCAAAATTTCTATGGCCCAATGAACTCCGGCTCCGTAAGTGACTACCGTAAGGTCCTCTCCGCTACGCAACAAGTTTGCTTTTCCAAAGGGCAGCGTGTAGTAAGCCGTTGGAACGTCTTCATAAACACTGCGATATAGGCCTTTATGCTCAAAAAACAGCACAGGATTTGGGTCGTTGATAGCAGTTGCCAAAAGCCCTTTGGCATCACTCGGAAATGCGGGATATACCACCTTTAATCCAGGAGTTTTTGTAAACCATGCCTCATTGGTCTGGGAGTGAAATGGTCCAGCGCCCACGCCGGCACCGCAGGGCATTCGAATGACCACATCGGCATTCTGTCCCCATCTGTAATGTACTTTGGCCAAATAATTCACAATGGGGTTGAAACCAGAACTCACAAAATCGGCAAATTGCATTTCCACCACCGATTTCATCCCGTTAATGGACAGACCCATGGCAGCGGAGACAATCGCAGATTCGCAAATAGGAGTGTTTCGGACCCTGCTTTTTCCAAATTTCTTTGTAAATCCCTCGGTAATTTTAAAGACCCCGCCATAATCGGCAATGTCCTGCCCCATAATGATCAGCTCATTGTACTTGTCCATGGACTGCTGCAAACCCACGGACACAGCATCTACAAAGCGGATATTTCTTGTGCCTTTGTTTTTATCATAATGCTTATAATCAAATGGTTGATAAACACTACTTAATTCATTTGTTTCGGTAGATGTCACTGCCGCCTCATCAAATGCCAGTTTCAGATTTTCATTCACTTCCTCTGTTATCCCCGCTTTTATGGAGGCTATTTGCGCCTCATTCAGCAGTTCGTTATCCAAAAGAAAAGCCTCGTAGTTGGAAATAGGGTCTTTTTTGGCCCATTTTTTCATGAGCTTTTCCGGGACATACTTGGTGCCGCTGGCTTCCTCATGGCCCCGCATTCTGAAAGTTTTAAATTCCAATAATATAGGGCGCGGTCTTTTGCGAACGGCCTTGCACAACTCGCTCACTTTAGTGTACACCTCCAAGATGTTGTTCCCGTCAATAATCCGGGACTCCATCCCATAACCCGTGGCCCTATCCACCAAATCTTTGCAATTGTATTGCTCATTGGTTGGGGTGGAAAGTCCGTAGCCATTGTTTTCTATGCAGAACAGCACCGGAAGGCTCCATACAGAGGCCACGTTCAATGCTTCATGAAAATCTCCCTCGCTTGTGGCGCCTTCACCAGTAAACACTGCGGTGACCCTCTTTTTTCTTCTTAACATATCGGCCAAAGCTATACCATCCGCAACACCCAATTGAGGCCCTAAATGGGAAATCATCCCCACAATTTTATATTCCTGGGTGCCAAAGTGAAAGCTACGATCCCTTCCGTTGGTAAACCCGCTTTTCTTTCCCTGCCATTGGGCAAACAAACGGTTTAAAGGCACTTCACGGGAAGTAAATACACCAAGGTTACGGTGCATGGGCAATATGTACTCCTCTGGCTTCAAGGCCTGGGTAACGCCAACGGAAATGGCCTCCTGTCCTATCCCGCTAAACCACTTGGAAATTTTCCCCTGCCGTAACAGCACCAGCATCTTTTCCTCTATCATTCTGGGTTTCAGCATCCCTTTGTACAAATCCACCAATTGCTTTGGCCGCAAGTCCCCAATATGGTATCTCATAGGTTAAAATTGTATCGGGTTAAATGTAATAAATTGCTGTAGATGCATTTCCAATTCCGGAGAAGGTTTATCAATATTCCTTACTTTTGATGTACTTAAAATTTCATGTCATGAGTGCAATCCCAAGCGTTGATCTCTCTGATTTTGTCTCTGGAGATCCATCAAGAAAACACAAGTTTGTAAGAGAAATAGGAGCTGCCTTTGAAGATATTGGCTTTGTTGCCTTAAGTGGCCATTTTCTGTCTGATGAGCTTGTGGACAACCTCTATTCTGAAATCAAACATTTTTTTCAGTTGCCCCAAGAAGTCAAGGATAATTATGAGATTGAAGGGATTGGTGGCCAACGCGGGTATACCTCCTTTGGAAAGGAGCATGCAAAAGGGAAAAAGGAAGGAGACCTCAAGGAGTTTTGGCATTTTGGGCAATACGTGGAGGACAACCCCAAGCTGGAAGCGGAATATCCGGCAAATGTTGCCGTGGCTGAACTTCCCAATTTCAATTCCATCGGCAAGGAAACCTATAAGATGTTGGAAAAAACAGCACGATACGTTTTGAGGGCCTTGGCATTACATCTTGGATTGGAAGAACGCTATTTTGACCAATGGATCAAAAATGGCAACTCCATTTTACGGCCCATCCACTATCCGCCTATTAAAGAAGAGCCTAAAAACGCGGTAAGGGCAGCTGCTCATGGCGACATCAATTTGATCACCTTGCTCATGGGTGCCCATGGCAAGGGATTGCAGGTGCAAAACCATCAGGGAGAATGGGTGGACGCCATTGCCCGGCCCGACCAACTGATGATCAACGTGGGCGATATGTTGTCCCGACTGACCAACAACAAATTGAAATCCACAATTCACCAGGTAGTGAACCCACCCCGGGAACTTTGGGGCACTTCACGATATTCCATCCCATTTTTTATGCACCCGGTAAGCGAAATGCCCTTGAATTGTTTGGAGCACTGTATTGACGAAACCCATCCAAAAGGGTTTGAGGACACCACAGCAGGCGAATATCTTAACGAACGACTCATTGAGCTTGGATTGGTCAAAAAATAGCGTATGGACCTTCAGGATCAATTAAAGAACCTATTTCCGGACCATGTGCCGGAACCCGATACCACCAGCAAAGAGGAAAAACCAAAATATTGGTTGCAAGACGAGCCCATCATCTGTAAATATGAAAAGCGGAAGGGCAAGCCCATCACTATTTTGGAAGGGTACAATGGCGCTACTGCCGACTTCAAGCAACTTACCAAGGATTTAAAAACCTTATTGGGCGTTGGTGGAAGCTATAAGGACGAAACCATAATCATTCAGGGGGATTACAGGGAAAAAATCATGACCTATTTACAAGACCATGGATTTATGGTAAAACGTGTAGGAGGTTAGCCTGCCCAACAGTTCAGGCTTGGATGCAAATCCCTTCCTATGTTAAATTTACCCCTTGACCATCAAGGTTTTACGAAAAAAGTTTTTGAGTTCTTACTTTAAATCTTACATTTAATGCTCCTAACCGACGAAAACTAAGTTGAAAATGAAATCACTGTTGCATATTACCAACGGGGACTCTTTCACGTCTAAACTTCAATCACTAAAACTTAAGGGAGATATCATTACATGGAGGGAAATGCTCTGCGAAGGGAAAACCCTTTGCTCTGTGGGCAGTGAGTCCTTCTGGAAGACCCGATTTGAATTTTTGAACAAGAACTACAAGATTTCCAAATCTTGGTTCGTGGAAAAGACCCTAAAGGAATATAGATCCCTCTGCAACCACAAACAACAAGACCAAATTGTTCTTTGGTTCGAATACGACCTATTCTGCCAAATCAACATGCTGGCAGTATTGAGCTGGTTAAAAACCCACCGAAGGCATGCTGAAATTTCCCTGGTCTGCAGCGGCAAAGAAGATGCATCTGACAAGCTCTATGGTTTAAATGAGCTTAGCGACGAAAGGATTCTGGAACTCTACGAGAAAAGAACCATTTTATCCCAAGACGATATTGAATTTGCCGACTATGTATGGCAATTGTACTGTAGTGACAACCCCATTAGGCTTGAAAACCTGATCGCCCACAACAATTTCCAGTTTGAATATCTGTCCGAAGCTTTAAAAGCCCATTTGAAAAGGTTCCCGACCATTAAAAACGGACTTAACGAACTTGAAAATCAGGTTCTGCAAACAGCAGCAACGGAAAAGCCAAAATCCAAAAAGGAACTTATGGGCAGTATGTTGACCAATCAAGGGTTTTATGGTTTTGGCGACACACAGCACAATAGAATCATAACCTCCTTAAAACCCCTGTTCAGTTCATTCAACCCTGTGCGACTAACCAAAAAAGGCCGGGAAGTATTGGCGAATCAAGCAAATTATTATTCACAAATACGTGATAATCAATTATATCTAGGAGGCTCTTTAAAGTATAACTTTCTCTATAATTCCGATACAGACAGAATACTAAAACTCTAATATATGGCATTAGGCCACTCAGAACTGATTCTGAATCCTGATGGCAGCATTTACCATCTTAACCTTCACCCAGAAGACATTTCCGATACTATAATCACTGTTGGCGACCCAGACAGGGTAAGCTCGGTGAGCAAATACTTTGATTCCCTTGAAATAGAAAAAGGTAAAAGGGAATTTCTGGCCCATACCGGCTATCTAAACGGGAAACGCTTAACAGTCATTTCAACCGGCATCGGGACCGACAATATTGATATTGTTTTTAATGAATTGGACGCCCTGGTGAACGTGGATTTCAGCTCCAGACGTATAAAAACCAACCTCACCCAGCTTAATTTTATACGGATTGGTACATCGGGCGCTATTCAGGAAAATATCCCTGTGGACACATTTTTAGCGAGCACATCCGCCATAGGAATGGAAGGACTCTTGCACTTTTACGAAACGGGACCGGAGGGCAACCATGGGCTTCAAGAGGCCTTGAATGAGTTCCTGGGCTGGAATGCACATCATATTACCGCATATGCCTTTGATGCCGACCAATCCCTGTTGGACAGATTTAATGAAAATCGTATACGATTTGGAATAACTGTCACAAATTCAGGTTTTTATGGCCCCCAAGGAAGAAGCATCCGACTCACTCCACAAATACGGGACTTCAACAGCAAGCTTGCTTCGTTCACCTATCAAAATCAGCAGATAACCAACCTTGAGATGGAAACGGCCGGCATTTACGGTCTGGCAAAATTGCATGGACATCGTGCCATTTCCCTTAATGCCATATTGGCCAACAGGGCAACTGGGGAGTTTTCCAAGAGCGCCTTCCGTACCGTGGACAACCTCATTAAATTTACCCTGGAAAAACTGACAGTATAACGATTGGTCTTTTAAATATTTTAGTTTTAGGGAATACTACTTTCTTGTAATTTAGAAGCTATGAAAAAAGTCAAAATTATTGGCGTTCCAGAACATTTCAATCTACCCTGGCACATGGCCATGGAAGAAGGCGCTTTCAAAGATCGGGGCATCCATGTGGAGTGGGAAGATGTTCCGGAGGGTACGGGCAGGATGACCCAACTCCTCGCAAGCGGGGAAGCAGACATGGGCATTATTTTGACAGAAGGAATCATTCGAAGCATTTCCCAGGGAAATCCCAGTAGGATTGTCCAGGAATATGTATCCTCTCCCCTGTTATGGGGAATTCATGTGGACGGTAACAGTCCCCGAAATACCCTTGATGAGTTGAAAGACGACCCAATAGCGGTAAGTCGAATGGGGAGCGGAAGTCATCTTATGGCGTATATTCATGCCCAAAACCAGGGCTGGGATACCAAAAACCTAAATTTCGAGATCATCAATAATCTTGAAGGAGCTGTGGAAAGCCTAAGTGGAGGCTCCGGAGCTTATTTTATGTGGGAACACTTTACAACCAAACCTTTGGTGGATAGTGGTACCTTTAAAAGACTGGGCGACTGCCCTACTCCATGGCCTTGTTTTGTGATTGCCGCGAATACCAACTTTTTGAAAAAGGAACAGGGGGCTGTAAACCATATATTGCAGGTAATCAATTCCTACACTTCCGAATTCAAAAACATTCCCAGCATAGATCGCACTTTGGCCAACAACTATGGCCAAAAATTGGAAGATATCAAGGATTGGCTGTCCAGGACTACCTGGGGACAAGCACAATTAAATCCCGATACCGTTCATACAGTGCAAAAGCGATTATTGGATTTGGGATTGGTGGATGAACTTTTTACCGCAGAGAAATTTTTGCATCCTTAATCAGGAAAAATGTTTCTTGATCAAAGCCTTAAATGAGATATCGGAAAGTGGTTTTTGGGCCGTATCCCTCACATTGGGATTGGAAAGGGCCAGTGTGGTGGTTTCCTCCGTATCCAAGGCGGTAAGCATTACAATGACAATCTTGTCCTTAAATTCTTCTTCAAATTGCTGACCGTACCCATCCAAAAACTCCCACCCGTTCATCACGGGCATATTGGTATCCAGGATAATCAAGCAGGGAAGATTTTCGTCGTCAAGATCTGTGGCCAAGAACTCAATGGCTTCCATCCCATTACTGGCGGTGAATACCGGAAGGGCACTATCTATCTGCTTCAAAAAAAATCTATTCAAGAAGTTAGTCGTCTCATCATCGTCAATGAGCAACACCGATTTTAGTCTGCGCAAGGTATAAGAATTTTCGTATGGGGTTACGTTTTAACAAACGTAAGAATTAGTCGCAACACTTAAGAAATTCCCTTCAAGAAATAATTCACCAACTTATTAACGGTTTTCCCATCTGTCCAAGTAACTGATTGGTTTTGCTAAAATGTTGATTTCCAAACCAAAGCCCTCTGTTTGCACTCAATGGTGAAGGATGGCCAGAGGTCAGCACATGATGTTTTGTCCGATCGACGAGTGAAATTTTCTTCTTTGCAAAGCCGCCCCAAAGCAAAAAAACAACTCCCTCTCGCTCAGCGGAGACTTTTTTGATCACGGCATCGGTAAATTGTTCCCATCCTTTTTTCTGATGGCTACCTGCTTGGTGGGCCCGCACAGTAAGTGTGGCATTGAGCAATAAAACCCCTTGCTGAGCCCATCGCTCCAGATTACCGCTTTTGGGATAGGGTTGCCCTGTGTCCGTTTTAATCTCCTTAAAAATATTGACCAGGGATGGCGGGTGCGGAATTCCATCCTTTACTGAAAAACAAAGTCCGTTGGCCTGCCCCGGGCCGTGATAAGGGTCTTGCCCAATAATAACCACTTTGGTTTCCTGAAACGGGCAGTGATCAAATGCGGCAAATATGTCCTTTCCTTTGGGGTAACAGGTGTATCGCTGGTATTCCTGTTTCACAAATGCGGCCAACCCAGCAAAATAGGGCTGGTCAAATTCGTTTTGCAATTGCTGCTGCCAGCTGGGCTCAATGTTTACCGTCATTCCATGCTTTGTTTTGCAGCGATAAATCTAAATATAATATCTTTCTGCTCCACTAATTTGTCTTCAAAAGCTATGAGCCAAACCAAAAAGCGAAAATTCCCAACCGCCCATACCGTGCTATTCTTGATTGCTGCGGTTGTAGCCTTGTTAACCTGGGTTGTACCCTCAGGTCAGTACGATCGGTTGAGCTATGACCAGGAAACAGATACTTTTTCGAGAACAACTCCCGAACAAATGGTTTCATTACCGGCCACTCAGGCAACCTTGGATAAGCTTGCGATCAAAACTCCCATCGAAAAATTTAAAGAAGGGGCCATCTCCAAACCGATAAGCATTCCAGGCACCTACAAAAAGTTAGCGGGAGAACCACAAGGTTTTGTAGCATTTGTACAGGCCCCTTTGAAAGGCATCATGCAATCTGCCGAGATTATTCTCCTTGTTCTTATAATCGGAGGGCTTATCAGTATTGTTAACGCCACCAAAGCATTTGAGGCTGGAATTGCCTGGTTGGCCCAAGCCTTAAAAGGTCGGGAATTTGTCCTGATCATTATGGTCACCTTACTTGTGGCAACAGGAGGAACCACCTTTGGTCTGGAAGAGGAAACCATTGCCTTTTATCCCATTTTGATTCCCATTTTTTTGGCTGCTCGATATGATGCTCTTGTGTGTATTGCCTCCATATATATTGGATCATCCATAGGGACCTTGGCATCCACGATCAACCCGTTTAGTACGATCATCGCCTCGGATGCTGCGGGAATCAATTGGACCGAAGGTTTGACAGGTAGAGTGATTATGTTGCTGCTTGGACTTGTCCTCTGCATTGCTTACATCATTCGGTATGCGCAGCGCGTGAAAAAAGACCCAACACGTTCCCTAATTTATGATCAGAAGGAAGAAATTGAGCAAATCTACCCTAGGATCAATATGGAGACGGTGGCACCGCTGAGTTTAAAATTAAGATTGGTGCTCCTTATTTTTGCCAGCTGTTTTTTTGTGATGGTATACGGGGTTTCCCAACTGGGATGGTGGTTCTTGGAAATGACCTCCGTATTTCTGGCTGCCGCATTGCTCATTGGCATTATCGCCAGGCTTGATGAAAAACGTTTTGTCATTGAATTTATGAACGGGGCCAAAGACCTGTTGAGCGTTGCTTTTATCATTGGTATTGCCAGAGGCATCACCGTGCTGATGGAAGATGGGCAAATCAGCGACACCCTCCTCTTTTATGCGAGTCAAATTACCGCATCCATGCCCCAAGGCCTGTTTATCAATGTGGCTTTCCTAATGTATACTGGTTTGACTTTCTTTATCCCTTCTTCCTCAGGAATGGCTGTGTTGACCATGCCCATTATGGCCCCTTTGGCCGATACTGTGGGAGTTGGAAGGGAACTTATGGTAAACGCCTATCAATTTGGAGTGGGCCTATTTAAAATCATCAATCCAACGGGTATCATCCTGGCATCTTTGGCCTTGGTGAACGTGGGGTACGACAAGTGGTTGAAGTTTGTCCTGCCCTTGGTGCTATGGTTGGGTATCTTATGTATGATTATGCTAACCATTGGTGTCTATTTTTAATACCTTCGAAACAAATTAGAAGGCTGAAATGAAAATACTGATTATTGGGGGCCACGGAACCATTGGCAACAAAGTCTCTGAATACTTAAGACAAACTGACGAGCTTATCATAGCGGGTAGAAACTCTGGAGATTTCCAAGTTGATATAGCCAATAGTGAAAGCATCAAATCCCTTTTTGGGTCCATTGGAAAATTGGATGCCATAGTATGCATTGCCGGTGAAGCCAAATGGGACGATTTTGACAAGCTCTCCGAATCCGATTATTATATCGGCTTAAAAAGCAAACTAATGGGGCAGGTGAATTTGACCCGAATTGGATTGGATTACCTGAATCCAGGGGGGTCCATAACCTTATCCACCGGAATTTTGGCCGATGACCCAGTGGTCAAGACCGCCAGTGCTGCCATGGTTAACGGCGGGGTCCATAGTTTTGTACAAGCCGCGGCTTTGGAACTTGAAAATTCCCATCGCCTTAATGTGGTTTCTTTAGGCTTGGTAATCGATGCATACGATAAGTATAAGGACTATTTTCCCGGACATACTCCCATTTCCATGGAAAAGGCAGTGAACGCCTATGTGAAAAGCATCAAGGGCAAGGGAAATGGGCAAGTGATACGGGTATATGCTTAACATTGGCACCTTGCAAAGTACTTGGACTACCTCGCTAGTGCGGTTGATTTTGGTTGCTACCTCCCCCCTGCTCCTTAATTGTGGAGGACCGAATCAAAAAGAGGTTGTGCCTGAACAATCCAAGCGAGAAACCCCAACCTTTGCAGCATTGCCCACAGAAGTCCCTGTGCCACTGGACAACCTCCCCAATACGGATAAGGAGATTTTGGGCAAACTCTTGTTTTATGATCCCATTTTATCCGGAGACAAAGATGTGAGCTGTGCCTCATGCCATCATCCTGAGATGGGTTATGCAGAATTCCTCGATATTTCAATTGGCCCCAACTCCAATGGATTGGGAAGTCGTCGGCAATTCAAAACCCCCAACCAAATTCCGTTTGTAAAGCGCAATGCCCAAACCATTCTTAACACGGCGTTCAATGGTATGCAGGGGAATCATTCACCATCCGCTGAAAATGCTCCCATGTTTTGGGATGATCGTGTTCAAAGTTTGGAAAACCAAGCGCTGGAACCCATCAAAGCCTTAGAGGAAATGCGAGGGGAACACTATTCTGAGGATGAAATTCTGCAAGAGGTGATCAACAGATTACAGAGTATTCCAGAATATCAGGAGCTATTCAAAAGGGCCTTTGGCGAAGACAATCCCATTTCAATTTCAAATTTGGGAAAGGCCATTGCTGCCTTTGAGCGCACGCTGGTAACCAACGACTCCAGGTTTGACCAATACATGAATGGGGACAAATCGGCGATTTCCCTTTTGGAAAAAGATGGTTTTGAGCAATTCAAAAAAGTAGGATGTGCCAATTGCCATAATGGCCCTATGTTCTCCGACTATAAATTCCATGTGCTTGGAGTTCCAGAAAACAAGAAACTAGACTTTCCAGATCTTGGCAGGGCGGACAAAATGGGCAAGGACAGTTTTGCTTTCCGAACACCTACATTGAGAAATCTTCGGTTTACCGCGCCCTACATGCACAATGGTAGTTTTATGGACTTAAGACGGGTGCTGGAATTTTATGAGGACATCGCCCATGGAAAAGTTCGGAACAAGAATGTGCCCAAATCAAAATTCGACCCCTTGGTTTCGGAACTCAAACTTTCCGTGAAGGAAATGAGCCAGATCATTTCTTTCTTAAATACCCTGAACGACACCAATTTTGACAAGACTATCCCTGAGCGTGTTCCCAGTGGACTTTCTGTTGGTGGGAATATTCATTAAGTTCATTGACGCGTTGTAACCGGCTTTCCTTTTTTTGGATGGATGTTTGGCTATCTTTGCCGCGGTAGAAAACGAAAATGCAGAAAATCCACCCCAAAACACTTCAAGATTTAGAGTTTCCCACGGTTCGGGAGCAAATTTCTGCCCGTTGCAATACCGAATTGGGCAAGCAGGCGGCACTTGAAATATTGCCCTATACAGATATCGTTGCCCTAAAAAAGATACTGGGACAGACTTCTGAATATCTGGCTTCCTTTTCCAACGACAATCGCATACCCAATCACGGGTTTGACCAGATCAATGCCGAGCTAAGGCTTTTGGCCATTGAGAATACCACCTTGGAAATTTCAGGTTTTAGAAGGATTGCCTCCATTTGTAAAACCATGGAGCTGCACCAAAAATTCCTTAAAAAATTTAAGGAGTACTACCCCTTGCTCTTTGAGTTTTCCAGTGCATTGGATAGCAACACTGCCATACCATCGGCGATAGACAACGTTATAGATAAATTTGGGGAGATTCGGGATGGGGCATCTACGGAATTGAAGCAAATACGAATTCGAATCAACGAGGTCCGTAGCAAAATCAATCAAAGTTTTGCCGCAGCCTTAGGTCGCTACCAGGGGCAGGACTACTTGGACGAGATTCGTGAATCCGTAGTTGAAAACAGGCGGGTTTTGGCGGTTAAGGCCATGCATCGGAAAAAAGTAAAAGGAACGGTAATGGGCACCTCCAAAACAGGAAGCATTGTTTACATAGTTCCTGAAACCACCTTGGGACATACCCGGGAACTTGGTAATTTGGAATTTGAGGAAAAGGAGGAAGTTCAACGAATTCTGAATGAACTTACAGATGAAATCCGCCCGCATCAAGAGTTGCTTCGAAGCTATCAATCCTATCTGACCCATATTGACGTAACTGCTTCCAAGGCCAAATATGCTTCGGAAATGGATGGGCTGCTTCCAGAGATCAATGATAATAAGGAATTGTTCCTTCGAGAAGCCTACCATCCATTGCTGTACATGACCAACAAAATCAAAAAGGAAAAAACTTGGCCGCAGACCATTCAGTTGCATGGGGAAAATAGAATCATTGTCATTTCAGGGCCAAATGCCGGTGGTAAAAGTATCACCCTAAAGACCATCGGCCTACTTCAAGTAATGCTTCAGTCAGGACTGTTAATCCCCGTTCATGAAAGGAGTTCCGTTTGCCTTTTTGATAAAATTCTAACGGATATAGGTGACAACCAATCCATAGAAAACCACTTGAGCACCTACAGTTACCGATTGAAGAACATGAACCAGTTCTTAAAGAAGTGTAACAGCAATACCCTCTTCTTGATCGATGAATTTGGTACGGGAAGTGATCCCGAATTGGGAGGCGCCTTGGCCGAGGCATTTTTGGAAGTGTTCTACGAGCGGGAAGCGTACGGGGTGATCACCACCCACTATGCCAACCTTAAAGCACTGGCCAACGAATTGCCCCATGCCACCAATGCCAATATGCTGTTCAACGCCAAAACCCTGGAACCTACTTTTCAGTTGATTCTTGGAGAGGCAGGAAGCTCCTTCACCTTTGAGGTGGCACAAAAAAATGGAATCCCCTACAGTCTGGTCAACAAGGCCAAAAAGAAAATAGAACGCGGTAAAGTCAGATTTGATGCCACCATCGCCAAACTCCAAAAAGAGCGCAGCAAAATGGCGCAAACGGGTTCCCGACTGCAAGAGGAGGAAACCAAAGCAAGGGATGAGGCAGAACGCTTGGAAAAGTTGAATGCCAAGATCAAGTCCAAACTGGAGAATTACCAGGAGTTATATGATCATAACCAACGTATGATCCAGCTGGGCGACAAAGTAAACACAGCGGCCGAACGCTATTTTATAGACAACAAAAAGCGGCCTTTGATCTCAGAATTGTTGCGTATTGTAGAAACAGAAAACAGCAAGCGCAAGAAAACCTCCGCCAAAGAAGCCAAAGCCAAACAGACCCAAAAAAAGCAGGTGGCCCAAGAACTGGAAAAGAAAATCGTTAAAGTAAGACAAGAGAAAAAAGTCCAGAAGAAAAAAGCCATTCAAAAAGAAAAGAACAAACCCCGGCCCGTGTTTAAGGTGGGTGATCGGGTGCGCATGCAAGATGGAAAGGCAGTGGGCAGCATCGATACCTTGGAAAAGGGGAAAGCCGTTGTCAATTATGGGATGTTCACCACCCAGGTGAGTGTGGACCAGTTGGAGTTGGTCGAATCAATTAAAAATTAACAAGGTCCAATTATCAATAGTTTGTTGTTCATTCTTCGTTGAACAATGCCACTTGACTTTGAAGGAAAATTAGACGAAATTAGTTGACTACAGATACAGATATGGTGCATTAAGCGGAACATATCATAATCTTTGATCCAAGCTCACCTACAATGAAAATATTGACCAAGGGACAATATTTTGGAAGTCCAAACTCAGAAGTATCCTTTAACGGGGTTCTATTGTCGCAGTACACCTATACGGGAGAAAAAACGGACTGGCATTACCATGAAAACCCATACTTTATGTATGTGTTGCAAGGGCATATGAAAGATTGCAATACCAGAGTGCAAACACTCTGCCCTTCTGGCAGCTTAATGTTCAATAACTGGCAAGAGCCCCATTATGGGTCCAAACATTCCGACAATGCCAGCGGGTTCCATTTGGAATTTGAGGTCGATTGGCTCAAAAAAAATGGAATCCCTATGCAACTTTTGGAAGGTAGCCAACGCATTGAAAATCCACAACTACATGTTCTTTTTGCGAAGCTATATCGTGAATTTTTACTTTCAGATGATTATAGTGACGTGTCTGTTGAAGTATTACTACTTCAAATCTGTGAAGCTTTAAGCAACCAAAAAGAAATAAACACCTTAAACCATCCCATTTGGGTAGATGGCCTAAAAGAGCTACTGCATTATGATACTTCCTCGCTCAGTCTTGATTATTTATCCACTGAGCTAAATATCCATCCGGTACATATCTCTAGAGCAGCCTCAAAATATCTGTCCATGAGTCTTGGAGAATATATAAGACAACAGAAAATCAAAAAAGCCATCCCGCTCTTGCTGGATCCCTCCAATTCATTGACGGCAATTACATATCAATTGGGTTTTTCTGACCAAAGCCATTTTACCCGCACCTTTAAGGCCTATATGACCAAAACGCCCAGCGCTTTTCGGAAACAGATGATGTGACCCAATGTTAAATCTGTTCTATTTTGATGGTAAAATCCACTGTACTTTGGATGACTCAAAAAACAATCAAATCATGAACAAACTAATTTTAGCCATTTTTGTTTACCTGTTCTCAATCCAAAACGCTTGTTCACAGTTGGATGTAACGACTTCCATTGGAACTTCCCACCCGCTTTTGTCCAAAATGGACAGCACCATTAAATCCGGAAAATTCGAACGAATAACCAGTGTTTTGGTTGCCCAAAATGGCGAACTCATTTTTGAAAATTATTACAACGGTGCAGATTCAAATTCGAAACACAATACGCGCTCTGCCACCAAGACCATGGCTACCCTGCTTACTGGAATTGCCATAAAACAGGGGTACATCCAGTCCGAAAAGGATAAAATATTCAAATATCTTGGACACAAGACCCCAGTGAAAAATCCCGATGACCGTAAATCAGAGATCACTCTGGAAGATTTGCTCAGCATGAGCTCCATTTTGGAATGCAATGATTTTAATAGTTTCTCTAGGGGCAATGAAGAGCGCATGTACATTATCGAGGACTGGACCGGCTTTTTAGTGGACTTGCCTGTTAGGGCATATCCCTTTGAGCCGAAACCCGAAGACCAACTCTATGGCAGAGCGTTTAGTTATTGCTCAGCCGGGGCTGCTGCCATGGCCGAAATAGTAAAGCGCGCAGTGGGCATGCCAGCTGACCAATTTGCAAAGCAAAACCTTTTCGAGCCATTGGGATTTGAAGATTACACGCTGCATTACAACCCCGAAGGGGTTTTAAACACCGCTGGGGGAAGCGAATACAAAAGCAGGGATCTATTAAAGCTTATTCAACTCTGCTTAAATAAGGGAGTTTGGAATGGTCAAGAAATCATTCCAGCTGCGTGGCTACAAAAGGCAACCACGCCCAAAGTTAGAGTAAGGGATGGGGTGGAATATGGCTATTTATTTTGGCTGAAAAGTTATGGGAATGAACAGCAGTATTACTCCTACCACATGTCAGGGAACGGAGGGCAAAAACTGTTGGCCATCCCCGAATTGAATGCGGTAATGGTCATTACAACCACCAACTACGGCAACAGAAATGCGCATAACTACACGGATGCGTTGGTAAACGACTTCATAGTACCTGCATTGACCAACCAACAATAGTCTAGGCAAGGATAACCATGCCCAATGAAATATCGACCCAAAAGCAAATACAGTTGGACAAGGAATGGATATGCACTGTTTTCTGATTAGGCTTTGGGAAAACCACCCTTAAATCAAATTTTAGCCTTATTTTGAGGTCAAATCAAAACATTCCAACCTCATGAAAAAATTGGCTTTCCTTTTTGTCCTAGCGTTCCTTGCAACTCCCTCAATTGCCCAAGAAAAGAAAGAGAAAAAAGAAATCCCTGATGGCGAAATATTCACCTCCACCCAATCAGTAACCATTAACGGACGTACCATTTCCCTGGCTACGGAAACCGGAACCGTACAATTACGGGACGAAAACGACAAGCCTATTGCCCTCTTCGGGTTTACCCACTACCGAAAGACCAATTCCAACAACAACAGACCTATAGTCTTTGCTTTCAATGGTGGGCCACTTTCGGCCTCCTTCTGGTTGCATTTTGGCGTGTTGGGTCCTAAGCGCATCGAGATCAACGATCCCAATTATACCAAGCCGGCTCCGTACAAGGTGGTCAATAACCAATATTCCATTTTGGATAAAGCAGATTTGGTAATGATAGACCCTGTGGGCGTCGGATTCAGCAAGCCAATTGGAGATGCCAAATGGGAAGATTTCTGGGGTGTGGACCAGGACATCAGAAGTATTGGGCTATTTATAGAACAATTTATAATCCGCAGCGGCAAAATGAATGCGCCCAAATATTTATTGGGCGAAAGTTACGGTACCTTCAGAAATGCAGGACTGGTAAAACATCTGCAGGACAAGGGAATTGCCATGAACGGTGTGATCATGGTATCCGCAGTATTTGATTTGCAGCACTTGTTATTTGGTCCTGGAGATGATACCGCTTATTTGATCCATTATCCAACATATGCCGCCACAGCCTGGTATCACAACCGGGTAAAGAACAAAGGCGATAGCTTGGAGTCTTTTTTGGATGAGGTACGGGCCTTTACCCAAAATGAATATGCCCCAGCCTTGTTAAAGGGAGATCAACTAAGCACTTCGGAACGTAACGCTGTTGCGCAAAAATTGGCCGACTATTCCGGTTTGGCCCGGGACTTCTACCTCAAGGCCGACCTTAGGGTTACCAATGGTGAATATTTTCAGGAACTACTTAGGGATGAAGGACTTACAGTTGGAAGGTTAGACTCAAGGTTTACCGGTATCAACGAAGATTTGTTATCCCAAAATTCCTTGACCGACCCGCAGAGCGATGCCATTTCCCCACCCTATATCGCCGCCTTTAAGGACTACTTGTACAACGACCTAAAAGTACGTAAGGATTTAACCTATACCACTTCCGCAGGCACCCGTAAAGGTTTTAAATGGGACTGGAAACACAATGGCAACATCATTTGGAACATGCAGGTGGCTGTGACCACTTTGCCCGATATGACCTCAGCAATGAAACGAAATCCAGATTTAAAAATTCTTGTCCTCAATGGTTATTACGACTTGGCCACCGTGTTTTATGGGGTGGAGCATTCCATCAACCATATGGGCTTAGATCCCGAACTCAAGAAGAACATCATTATGAAATACTATGAGGCCGGACATATGATGTATACCCATATTCCATCCATGGCGAAGTTTAAAAAAGATGTGGATGAGTTTATTGACCAGACTGCAAACTAAAGAACAAGTTCAAGCTCAAGTTCAAGTTCAAGAATCAAGAATTAAGAGCCAAGACTTTAGACTTTAAACTTTTAACTTTCGACTTAAGACTTTTGACCAATAACCATTAATTCAAGCGCCTAGTCGCACACAATACCTTACCCAATGCATAGAAATACAACTACCCTGTCATCTGTTTTCTTGATGCTTTTGTTGTCCTTCAGTTGTTTTTCGCAGCTCGATTCAAGCGAAGTACAAACCCTAAAGGTGATGAGCTATAACATTTGGAATGGCTTTGAGTGGGGAAAAGATACCGATAGAAAAGCCCAATGCATGGCATGGATCAAAAGCAAAGAGCCGGATGTATTGGCTCTTCAGGAATTATGCGGTTATACCGAGGAAATGCTTAAAGAAGATGCCAAGCAATGGGGGCATGCTTATGTACAATTGCTAAAAACGGAAGGGTATCCCACTGCACTCACTTCCAATCGTCCCATAGAGCTAAAAGAAAAGGAATTGGAGGGATTCTGGCATGGGTTATTACATTGCCAAACCTATGGCATTGACTTTTTTGTAGTACACCTATCCCCTGCCGATGCGGAGTTCAGGCTACAGGAGGCCAGATTAATCACCAAACGTATTCACGAAAGCCAAGCGGATAGGTATATCATTTTAGGTGATTTTAATGCCAACTCGCCATTTGATGCCTATGCCGTGGAAAAAAACCATGTACTACGTGAAAAGTACAGACCAAAAAGTGCCAATGATAAACATTCCAACTTGCGGGATGGCAACTTTGACTATGCCGTAATCTCGGAATTCCTGTCTTGCCCGGCTGTTGACCTTGGTCTTCAAAAGACTGACCTCATAAACAACGGATTCACCTTTCCAGCCCCGGTCCTGGTGGGTAAACACAATCAAACCGAAAAATCAATTGTGGAAAACCGTGTCCGCATCGATTATATTTTCGCCAATCCAAAGCTTGGCAACAAATGTATCAGCTTCGAGATTTTTAATCAGGAGGAGACCCATCTATTATCGGACCACTACCCAATAATGGCGGAATTTAAATTATAACCCTGATCAAGGAACAAGATCAACCCCTAAACTGGCGTATTCATTTTTAATGGTCGCCAATAGCGAATATTGATCAAAGGAATCCTGGCCCAATTCCCAGATCATGATACCTCCAAGCTGTTCCTCATGGGCCAAATTAACTTTGGCCTTTATAGTAGGGATTCCATTGTAATACGCATTGCCCACTTGATCTAATTGGGCGTTGCCTGGATCCAGCTCCACCATTTCCCGAAAGGTGAACGAGTTCGCTTCGGTATCACTCACAAATTCATAGCCGTAGAACGGGACACCTAGGTTCAAATTTTCTGCTGAAATACCTTGATTCGTATTCCAAAAGTTGATTCCGTCCTTGGAAAACTGTAAGGAACTGTGCTGCCCAGGATTGGCAGGGTTCCACGGGCCTGTGGCATCATAAGACATGATGTTGATAAAATCGTACATTGCCAAGGCCTCGTCAGTGATATTGGCAAAACGGGTTTGTGGTAGGGCCACGGTCAATAATTTATTATGCGTATCCAAAGCAGTGTGGAGGGCAATCACAAATGGGCTGTAACCTACGGTTACATGGTCCCATTCCAAATCCACATCAATACCATCCAGGTCTTGGTCCAGCACAAAATCCATGATTTTGTCCACGAAAGCCGGGATATTGGCCTCATCATCAATCAAATCAGACCAGTTGGATGCCTGTTCAGCAGTCAGGGCTCCGCCAGCAAGCGAAAGACAAATGACAATATCAGGATTGACAGCACGGGCATCCGCCATAACTCCGTTGATATCATCAATCAATAGATTTCCCTCGGCATCCGGATTGGCAAATGCCAGATTCAAATGAGTCAAATGTTCGTAAGCAATATCATTGCTCAATTCAAACCTATAGGTGGGCAAATAGCCCACAACACGGGCTTCGGAAATAGGTTGTTCATTATTGTCCCCATTGTCCCCTGTGTTCGCATCATCATCTGGAGGTAGCACAGAATCCTCGGTGCTGCAGGAGAACGTCAGCAAAATGATCAGCACATAAAGTAACTTTTTGGCCATGGTTGTGGTTAAGTCCTCTAAAATAACTAATTGCTGTCTTCTTAAAGAATAGCGTTAATTCTTGGACCAAAAAATCAATGGAAACCAAATTTTAGTTCAAAATGGAATCCGAACCAACTTTTTATAACTTTATAACTATGCCAACCCCATCACATATCCGGCCGCATCACCAGCGGGCCATAGACAGATTGACCCAGGAATACAAAAACGACCCCCGTTTTTTGGCCTTGATCATTGGAGGTTCGGTGGCCAAGAACTGTGCTCGGGACGATTCCGATGTGGACTTTATGATCGTGGCCACTCCAGAAGCCTATCAACTGCAAAAGGAAAAGGAGCATTTGTTCATCAACCGGATGGACCTCTGCGATTACACTGATGGTTTTGTGGATGGCAAGATCATTAACATGGCCTATCTGGAAAATGTGGCACAAAAGGGCAACGAACCTTCGCGTGCAGCTTTTGATGGCGCTTTTTTGGCCTTTTCGCATGTGCAACATCTGCCCAAGCTTATACAGGAAATCCATACCTATCCGGAAGACGGGCTGGCAGAACGTATAAAATCCTTTTATGCCATGGCCTTTATCCAAAATTGGCTGATGGGAGAGGCCAGTAGGCACAACAACCGCTATACCAAAACCCGGGCGGCCAGTCAGCTTGTCCTTTTTGCCAGTCGGTTGATCTTGGCACACAACCGCGTGCTTTTCCCCTACCATAAATGGATGATGCACTATCTGGAAAGGTGCAAACACAAACCCGAGGACTTTTTACAACAGTTGGATACCTTGCTTGAATACCCCAATGCCGACAATGCCCAGACCCTATTTGATAATCTTAGGAACTACCACGATTGGGGCGTTACGGACCTTGAAGCCTATATGTGGTTTATGGAAAAAGTGGAATGGAGCTGGATGGACGGCACTACCCCGTTGGAGGATCTTTAGCTTGCCTGCGAACCTAGCTCCCCCTGAACTTTAACAGTTATAAGGGACTATACTCTTTTAAACTCCAGTATTTTAGTTATTAATTCTACACCCAACCTTTGTTTAAGAACGTTTATCTGGCTGCACTGTTTATCCTACTATTTTCCTGTGAGGGAACGGGTCAAAGTCGCGTGCAGGTCGTTATTCCATCCGCAGAAACCGAATCGGAATACATTTGGAACACCTTGCAGGACATCACTTTTTTTGAAGAGAACCAGTATCAGGTAAGTTTGCCCAAGGGCACATTTATCGATACACTTATATCCAAATCCAAAAAAGGCACCCTTACAAATAAGGACCATGCCCAACTCCAATTATTTGTGAAGGACAGCGTCTATAACAAATCGGACTACCTAAAAGGGTACGAAAAGGCACAAAAAGAAATCCCCTTGGTCCATAACATGCTCCAGACCATAAACCAAGAGCAGTATAACTGGGTGTTTACAGAATTTGATACCTACCGCATCACACTTACCCTCTATGGTCCAGGTGGGAGTTACAACCCAGATGAAGGAAGTGTTTTGCTTTTTACCACTAGCGAGGGAAAGTTTAAAAACTACCAGAACCCAGCCAACACCATTATTCACGAGCTGGTTCATATTGGTGTTGAAAAACCCATTATCCAAAAGTACCAGGTGCCCCACACCCTTAAAGAGCGCATTGTGGATACTTTTGTGTTTCTTAATTTTAAAGGGGATTTACCGGAGTACCGCATTCAGGATATGGGAGAAAAACGAATAGATCCCTATTTGAGAACCAAGGAGGACCTACACAAATTGGACCAGCATGTGAAACGTATCATGCAGGGGCAACATCCTAAAGAATAATAAGCCAGTTCCTTCAACCAAAATACAAGACCATGAAGAACCTTATCCCTTTTTTGTGCCTTATAGCAACGCTCATGGCTTGCGAGCAAATGCCTGAGTCAACCCCTACCAACACGTCAAACGGCGCCAAGAAATTGGTGGATTTATCCCATACCTACCAAATACCAAGTACCAAATTCCAAGAATCCAAAAATCTAACAATCCAGCATTCACCTATTATCCTTCACCTCTCAAAAAGAACAAGTTCAAGTTCAAACTCAAGACCCAGGACACTCAACATCCAGCTTCTAGCATCTAACTTTCCATTGAAATCGCTTGAATATGTTCCCAAAGCCCTTTCATCCAGTACAACGCCACCTTTTCAGGGTCTTCAATGGGGCCGTCTGAATGGTAAAGTGCCAAATCATGGACAAGTTTTAGGGATTGCACCAAATCTGGAGCATCCAGGGCATTGATAAAATCCAAGAGCTGGGTTTGTGCTGGGGTAAGCAATTCGCGGTTTTTTGATACGTGTCGTGTATCCCCCGAAGTCAAGTCAGCATTGCATTGCGGACATCGCTTATGACTTTGTTCATTAGGCATAAGTTCATATTTTGAAAGTTACGCATTGCGAGATTCTCAAAATGTGTTGACGCTTCAAATATACAGTTTCTTAGAAAATGGGATTGGGCAAATCTTGAAAGTGGAGTTATGGATAACCCACTTATTTGGAACAAGATTCACAATTAGCAGGTTATATGCTATTCACCAAGAAGTAGAGTTTAACCGCTCATAAGAGAAGGTTATCCGTATAAAATGGGGTAAATTGCGGATATAAACGAGTTGCCAGTAATATTGAGAAACCGAAATCAAATGAAAATAATCAAGTTTCAAACTATATTTCTGGTTTTAATTTCTTCTTTGAACTATTCCCAAAATACAGAGAAAAAAATGCACGAAAATATCCCAAATAGTGTTGAAATCGTTGATAACCATTTAGACCAATTTTTTGATAAAGATGAAGATATTGTTGTCTTTCATGAGAAAGAATCAGAAATAATTCATAGAGATGTTTATTTTATTAAAGCATCAGAAGACTTGCCTTACAATGTTTTATTAAGTTGTGGAATGAGTGCTTTGCCAATGAAAGTTCCAGAAGATATTAACTCTTCAGAGTTTGTCGAAATCATGATTTTACTTCCAAAAGAATGGAATCTGGAATATGAATCTTTCAGTGATGAAAAGAACTATTGGCCAATCAGAATTATGAAAGAAATAATGATGTCGCCTCACAAAAATGAGACTTGGTTCGGATATGGACACACCTATGGACACGAAGAAGGTGAGGAATTTGCAGATGGAATTGGGTTTAATTCCATAATGTTGGCTTATTCAATGGAACTGTCGGACGATTTTACTCAAATAGAATTAGAAAATGAAAAAACTGTAGACATTTATACACTAATTCCACTTTACAAAGAGGAACTGGAATTTAAGATAAAGAATGGAGCTAGTGCTTTGCTTGAACGTTTTGACAAATTTGGAATTGAGGAAATTGTAGAAATTGGAAGAAAAAATGTTTGTAAATAAAAAATACTATTGGCAACAATGTATAGCCACAATTTATTCACTGTTAGTTATTTTTTATAGATGTTCATCGGTCGCTACACTTTAGTCTGCGGATTCGACTATCCCGAAACAAGTTCGGGACAGGCTGTCCGAATCCACCCTGCCCGTACCGAACGGCACGTTCGGGCGCGGTCGGAATTGCGAGCGTCAGTTCTTAATCGAAAAACAGTAACTTAAAACCCGTAACTGACGGTTATACGAGACCGTTGTGTGTAATGTTGCTTAAACAAAATGGAAATTCTTTTTGAGAATAAAAAGAGCATCGACAAATCGGACATACCCGTTCAATTTGGACTTATTTTTCTATTCCTTGGGGGTAGCTACCTGCTCTCAAGAATCAAGTACATCAATAAAGAAGTCAGTGCTACTACTTACTGGATTATGGGCATTGGACTATTTTTCCTTTTCAGTTATTTAATTTTCTCAGCGAAAACTGTCAAATCAATTCATAAGGACTCGGGTACGGGGAAACTAAAGTTTGTTATTCAGAGACAGCTCAAGAAGGATTTAATAAAGGAATTGAGCATTTCAAATCTAAAAACCGACTTGAAAAAAGAGGCCATTCGAGGTGGTGCAAAATATATCTTAAAGCTTTCGGACGGAAATAATAGTTTGAAAATTAAAACCAGTCAAAAAGGTATCACCAAGAAGGACTTGGATAATATCCTCGAAAAAATAGAAAACACTACACACAACAAGGGCTATAATTCAGCTTTACCCTTGAACAAAAAACAAAATTCCTAACTTTAAAACAGCTCGATTTCTTACTTGAAAAATCCTATCGGATTTACCAAGCCTAAATCACTACCGAGACCGTTGTTACACATTTGACCAAAACAATCAAAATTGAGTGAATTAAGAAAATTAATAGACCAAATCACGGAATTCGGAATAAATCCAAAAGTGGAGTTAACTGATAAAACTGACTTGCTAAAAAAACTGTTAGTCGGAATTTACTCTGAATATCTAAATGTGGAATTTGAATTTGACGAAACCGATTATGACGAAGAACCTGATTTTGATTACAAAAAAATAAGAGAGAATGTGAAATCAAATTTTCCAGATTTTGATTGGTACAGTACGGTTTTGGATTCTAATAAAATGGAGCCGAATATCGAAACTGGATGTGGAGATGAATTAGATGATTTGACCGACATAATAAAAGACCTTCTTGCCGTGAAATGGAGAATGGAAAATACAAGTAAGAACGATGGACTTTGGCATTTTGACTTTTCAATGAGAACTCATTCCGAACAGCATTTAGTGGATTTATTAAAACGACTGAAAGATAGAAATGGATAAAAAACGTGTTACAACACTAAATAAACCCAATGCTAAATCCACCTAAACCGACAGTCACGACTTCTTACTTTACCACTCTTTCTCCGAAAGATTCGACGCCCGAAGCCGCACTGTCTTTATTTTAACCGTTAGCAAACATATGAATCATAAATTTCTATTTCTTTTTACCATTGTAATTATTTCAATTTCATGTCGGAATGAATCAGCGGAATTGGAAAAATTTGAAAGTGCGCTGGGGTTTGAAAAAAGTAAAGTTTTGACCGAAATAACCGAGGCTTTTGAAAATGACAATTTAGCTCGAAAATACCCATCCAATTCTTTATCTAGCCAATATTTACTGTTTATGAAAGACTTGGAAAAAATGAAATTTCCTGAAAAGGATTCAGTAATGAGTGATGACAACTATAAAAAGTTTAAAGAAAGTGGACTCATTTATGAAAAGTACTGGTTTCCAGATTCAGTTTGGATCTTAAAAAATGGTGTTGGAAAAAGATGGACTTTGGAAAATGAGAATGGTGAAGTTCAATCATGGGATTCGGAGATTTATGGAATTGATACAAGTGACCCTTTATCTCATGATTCAATAATTAAAGCAGAATTGAGAATCGCAGAGTTTAATTCAAATGGAAATTTTAAAAAAGCAATATATGCCGTAAAAGGTAGTAGTAGGTTCTTAGAGACCTATTATGAATTGATGGATAATTTTGGATTTACGAGCAACTCACTTTGGCATACTACTATTACCGAGAATAAACTGGACATAACAGGACCAGTTGAACGAAGAGTTCTGGTAATGCAACTTGTATATTAAAAATACGTTGGCTAACAAAGGCTATAACTTATAGCTGCTTTTCGTTAACTTGAATCTACAAAACAACCAACGGCTGGATTTGCCACGGCGGGAAATCTCACGATTTCCAAAGTCGCCACAAATCATAGCCGAGACCGTTGTACAACATTTGTTAAAAAAATTTTGCATGGATTTGGATGAACAGCATGAGGAATTGAAAAGTTATTTCGGAGAGAAAAATCTTGTGATTGAATATTTTAACGAAGAGGAATTGAATGTAGAAGAGCTTGACCCAATGGAAATTCTTAAAAAAATGTTCATTAATGTGAAAATCACGCACCTACCTTCAGGAAAAGTCGTGACTGGAACCAAATCAGAAAAACAAATCGAAAACGCAATTAAGGCAATGCTCGAATTGAAAGCTCTGCTATTTGAAAATTAAAAACGTTGTACAACAACGGCTATAATTCAGCTTTACCCTTGAACAAAAACAAAATTCCTAACTTTAAAACAGCTCGATTTCTTACTTGAAAAATCCTATCGGATTTACCAAGCC
>NZ_JANQLX010000013.1 GCF_028280385.1 Allomuricauda sp.
ACGGCTATAATTCAGCTTTACCCTTGAACAAAAACAAAATTCCTAACTTTAAAACAGCTCGATTTCTTACTTGAAAAATCCTATCGGATTTACCAAGCCTAAATCATAGCCGATACCGTTAGCAATAATAAAAATGACAGAGGAAGAAATCATAAATGTAATAAAGGAAGAGAAAATACGTACTCTAATTCAAAAAGAGGAAAAGAAAATTTCTGTAATATGGAAATACTTAAATTCCGCCTTAGGAATTTGGTTCTTATCTACAGTTGGTGTTGGACTTATATCATTTGGTTACGCAAAAATCAGCTATAATCTTGAAGAAAAGACAAAAAGGAATCAATTGATAGCCAAAATAGATACTGAAATTGAAAGTAGACTTTACCAGTTTAAGTACAAAGCAAATCGTAAAACAGATAGTTTAACTATTAACAATAGTTTCAATAATCAATTATATAGACAGAATACTAATGGAAAAAGTATAAAAGAATATTGGTTTCAGTTGAAACAATCTCCAGATGATGGGTATATAGGGTATTATTCGGTATTCCCAGAATTTGAAAATCGAAATCTATTATCCTTACTGTTTGAACTTAAAGCACTCTTAAGAAAGAATGAAGAAATTAAAGAAATTGAAGAAATCATTAAAAAAGTAATATCAGATGAGTTATTGCCAATTAAAGATACAGAAGTCGATAAAGAAAGCATTCAGGAAATCTTATTAGAATTGAGAATCAATCGTTGGAAAAAACTTTTGGAGGAATAAAACTATTGCTAACATTGTGTATAAGTAATAGCGGTTAAAGTGATAAAACGGAAATATAAACATAGTACAGAGGTCAGAGTGCAAAACCGAAAGGTTTGTGAGTAGAAATCCTCTACTACTCATGCACGAAACCGTTAGGCACAATACGATAAAACGCAATCATCATTTGAAAAATATTATCAAAATAATTTGTTTAGGACTTTTAACATCGTTTTATGGATGCTTACCAGGAATGGGAGAATGGGACATAACTCTTTACGAACAGAAAATAGAAGGAACTTCAAAAGCTATCTATAAATATGATGCTTGGGGAGGTCGAGACTCTCACCTTGCAGGCTATGCGATTTTAGACACAACCGAGACTTTTACAATTCAAAGAGTATCAAAACTTCCGATTACACAACTCAACGGAATTCCGAGCAAAAATTTGATAAAAACTATTGGAACTGAAAGTTCAAAAGAAACCTCTGACTTTTTTCCAACGGCAACGGAAAAAACAAAATCTGAAGGAATAAATATTGAAATCAAAAAATATAAAGGCAATAGTTTCCGAAGAAAAAGCCAAGGACTTTGGAGATATGATTTTACAAAATTTGAGGAAACTCGAGATAGCCTTTTCTTTTATGATTTAGATGACAATATCAGCAAAGATAAATCTCATATTGATAGTTTGAGAATTAGAAAAGGAAACATAATAATCAGACAGAAAGAAAATAAGGAAATTATACAAATTGTTATTGAACATCTGATTTTGTCAAATGACGGAAAAGACAGCATAAAATCCAATAGAACCTATTTTTTAAAACCAAAAACCGAAACGAAGTCTGGCCAATTTTCAGATTATGGGATATTTAAAGAAAAAAGTACTGTGCCTTACAATGTATAACCGCAATTTACTCACAGGCAGCAAAAATATTCAAGGTGTTCGTCGGTCGCTGCGTTCGGGCGCGGTCGGAATTGCTAACGTCTGTGCCAAACCAAAAATAAACGCATATTAACCCGCAACTGACGGTTATACGCGACCGTTGTAGCACATTTGAACAAAATGCAGAAATCCATAATAATCATATTACTTCTGATTTTTAATCTGACCTATGGACAAGAAAAAATTGACCAAACGGAATCGCTCATTTCGGAATTTGAAGCGGAACTGAACGAAAAAAATATAACGGACTTTTTTGTGGTAAAAAGAATTACTTATGGAAGTACATATATTGTCGATTTAAATGACCCAAATTCCTGTAATACAAATGGAATTTACTTTACAATGTATGCGTTCTGGAAAGACGGAAAAGATAGTTACGTCAAAAAGTTTGATAATTGTGGACGATTTAACTCACTAAAATTAGCCGATTCAAAACCGATTGAACTTTATAAAAAGAACTACGAAAAGATAAAATCCGAAAAAGTAAAATCATATCAATTAACATCTGACAGTTTAGGAAAAGACGGATTAGTTTACAAAAGCATTTCCTCTCGAACTCATCAACCTATGAGATACTTTTGGTTTTATACCGAGTCAACCGAATTCACTAATTATTTTGATACTTACGATTTAACAACTGAAAAGGATAAACCGAATTTGAATTATAAAACTAACAACAAACTTAAATTAGTTAAACTGAACGCAATTTGCGAAGTAATCATTGATGAATTTAACAATAAAAATATGTTTAACCGAATAGAATAAAAACGTGCTACAACAATGTATAACCGCAATCTATTCACTGTTAGTTATTTTGTTATAGGTGTTCATCGGTCGTTACACTCTAGTCGGCGGATTCGACTACCCTTCGACAAGCTCAGTGCAGGTGTATCTTGTACACCAACCGTTGAATAGTTCCGTATGGGAGAAAGATTCCAATTTAAAAAGGGGTAACTTGTGAATATAAGTAACCATTTGAAATCCAGAGGGCACCCTACCCCATGAAAAAACTAAAGTATATTCTCATAACCATTGCTTTGTTGATTCTGGCCCTTTCAATTATTGCAATTATCCCGGAAAACAAGAAAGAATTTAAAACAACCCATTTTAACTTCAGCTATAGTAGTAGTATTGATTCCACCAGCATGGTTGGACTTTCAAAAGTGTTGGAAGGAAGTTATTTAAGGGTAGGCAACAATCTAAATACAACTCCTGCCGAGCTTATTGAAGTGAACATCTATGCCCAAAGATGGAGATATGTTCAAGCTACGGGGCATTGGGGCGCTTCGGGGAGTATTGAGGGAATAGAAAAACTTCATTTTATGGAAAATGCTTGGCTGGAAACTGAAGTTTCTAAAATTGCCGTGCATGAATTTGTACATACTGTGGTTCTTAAACTGCTCATTGATCGGGAACCAAAACCTTTGGACGCCAAACGGTTTGATGAAAAGTTTCTGACCTTTCCCGTATGGCTTTGGGAGGGGCTAAGCGTTTATGAGGCCGGGCAATTTTATGACCCTAATACTTTGGCGTATTTTGATAACGGTAGTTACCCCCAGATTTCGGAATTGAACAATCGCTCTGCTGGACAAAAGATATACACCTGCGGTTATACCGTAATCGAGTACATTTTAGAAACCTACGGAAGGGACAAATTGATTGAGCTAATTGCCTCTTATGGGGATTTGAACAAAGTACTAAACCTAACCGAAGAACAGTTCTCCAGTAATTGGCACAGTTTTATAAAAGATAGGTATAAATTAAAATGAAAAATCCTCCTTGCTCCCGCAAGATTGTGTCTTATGGGCTGCTTTAGCCATATATAAGCAAGAAACCGTAGCCAATACCGTTGTAGTATATGTAGCAAACCCCGCTCCCGTAAGGTCAATTGTCCCAGTGCTGAGGAAATTTCGCTTCCCGCATGTTATACCATTTATATGATCTGTTTTAAGTATCTTCAAAGCGATTAACCTGGCAACGGCTGCTATAGATCCTGGCCAAAACCGTTGGACCTTCCGTGTTATCACCAAACTTAAACAACCAATATACCTATGGATGCAGCCGAACTTGTGGGCAAAGTATTCTTGCCCTTATCCCTTGCCATCATCATGTTGGGAATGGGCATGACCCTCGTCCCTGCCGATTTCACCAGAATTGTAAAATATCCCAAGGCCATTCTGATCGGCCTCACCAACCAATTGGTGTTTTTACCCCTTATTGGATTTACATTGGCCACCGTTTTTGACCTCAATCCCGTTACGGCTGTTGGAATCATGATTCTGGCCTCCTGCCCAGGCGGCCCAACCAGTAATTTAATAACCCAAGTGTGCAAGGGGAACATTGCGTTGTCCGTAACGCTCACGGCCATTGCCAGTTTTATAAGTATACTGACCATACCGTTTATCCTCTCCCACGCCCTGGCCCATTTTAGTGGCACTACGGATGTGGCCATTAGGCTGCCCATTGTGGATACCATCATTCAGATCATGGGTATTACGGTGATTCCTATTTCCATTGGGATGTTCATTCGCAGACACCGCACCAATTTTGCCATTCGGATGGAAAAGCCCATGCGGATTGCCTCAACGGTAATTTTTATTTTGGTTTTTATAGCCGTGTTGGCCGCCAATGCAGAAAAACTGGTGGAGGGAATGAAAGCCGCCGGATTGGTGACCCTGCTCCTCAATTTAGCCACCATGGGATTGGGATACCTTACGGCCCACCTATTTAAATTGAACCTCAGAAATCGTATCTCGATTACCATAGAAAGCGGTATTCAAAACGGCACCTTGGCGTTTGTAATCGCCACTTCCATCCTCAACAATATTGAAATGGGAATTCCCACAGGGGCGTATTCCATTTGGATGTTTGTAACAGGTGGTATTTTGATGTGGGTATGGGGAAAAAGACCGGATGTGGATGCTGCGTAGTCCTTACTCCCGCAAGATTGTATCCCCACAACTTGGTAGATTTAGTCTCAAGGTAACTAGCGCAGCCAACTATTGAACAAGTCATGGCATTGATTGTCGTACTAAAGCGACTTCTACCATATTTACATTTTTTTCAAATCTTTTTACAATTGATTAGGTCTAAAGAAAGCTCCTGATCATATCTTTATAAGAAAGGTTTTAACAAATGAGAAAGTACATAGTTATATCCATTTTACTACTTTCAGGGCTATATTCTTGTGGACAAAGAGATAATTCAAAAACTGGAAAAGCTGCCGTTGAATCAGGGGTAAAAACCTCAACAAAAAATGACAGTGAACAACTATCACCGAATCATTATTTAAAAGGATACATTTACAAAGACACTACATACGCATCTTCCACAGGAAAAGGGATAACCATACAGAACGGCTTTCCAAAAGGCGGAATGATCAAACCGGATGGAACGCAATACTCAGACCTATCTGGAAAAAATTACGGATTTTGCGTGTTTTGGACTCGAATAATCAACGAAACTAATAATCCGTTGGTGCTAAACATTAGGTTTCCTGCTGATTCAATGGCAATTTTTACTCCGCCCGGCTCTTACCTAAAACTCTTTTTACCATCAGATACGTTGACATATGATAAACTAGAATCGTTCAATTATGGATTAACAGGAATAAAGTCCTTTTTAGATATCAATTTAAATAAGGCTGCCAAGTTGCACAAAACAATTGATCCCAATGAGGAGCACATTTTCTATGTAGTAGCGCTCTCTTATCGGGCGGGGGGAACCCCAAGAGCAGCACTTATTTTGAAAGAACAAGAACTTTATTATCGAATGAGAATAGCGCCCCATGGTTCTGGAACAATTCCCGTTGGACAGATTACTTTCAAAAATGGAGTTGGTGATTAATATTGTTTCAATGGTCGCTTCACGGAAAACATGAACAAAAAATTGTCCATAAGCAGTTGCTTGTTCTCCCCCGCCCTCACAATTTCACTTTGCATTGCTCAGTATATGTATCTTGTTGTACATTTCCAATAGCAGCACTTCTTAGCAATTAAATAGGAATACATGAAAGTAAAAGTTTGTTTGGTTCAGGACAATCCGGTGTTTTTTAATATGGAAAAAACTCTGGACAAAGTGGAACAGCTCACAAAAAAATATGCAAAACAGGGATGTGATCTTATTGTTTTTCCCGAATCCTTTGTGCCAGGTTATCCCAGGGGCTTTTCCTTTGGGGCCACTATTGGTAGCAGGTCCGAGGCCGGAAGAGAATTGTATGCCCATTATTATGAGAACAGCCTAGACATTGAAAGTGATGATCTAAAAAGGCTGGAAAAGTTGTCCCAGCAGCAAAACGTATACTTGGTTATTGGGGTGACCGAAAAGCAAAGTAACCATGGCAGTCTGTACTGTTCCATGCTATATATTTCCCCTACTGATGGACTGTTGGGGGTACACCGAAAAATAAAGCCCACCGGTTCTGAACGCATAGTTTGGGGAGAGGCCGATGGCGAATCCTTGGTCTCCTTTAAAACCAAAATCGGAAAAATGGGCGGACTTATTTGCTGGGAAAACTACATGCCCTTGGCCAGAATGTCCATGTACAATCAAGGAGTAGAAATCTACATTGCCCCAACCGCGGATTCCAGGGATGGCTGGACGGCCACCATGCAGCATATTGCTTTGGAAGGCAGATGTTTTGTATTGGGCTGCAATCAGTACTTTACCAAATCCATGTACCCTGATGCCTACCAATCCTTGGTGGCCCACGAACCCGAAAACATGTGTAGGGGCGGTAGCGTAATTGTCTCTCCTTTGGGAAAGATCATGGAGGGGCCTTTGTTTGATCAAGCCGGTGCTTTGATTGCAACATTGGATTTGGAGGAAATCAAACAAAGTAAATTGGATTTTGATGTGATCGGCCATTACGCAAGACCTGATATTTTTAAGTTTGAGGCGGTGGACCAACCAAACATCAAGGAAGAAAAGCCCACGAAGCACAAGAAATAACGTAAAGGCCTGATTGTTAATTCGGTTTGTTTTATACCGTTTCTGTGTATCTTGTAGGATATCATCAAAACAGAATAGATCATGAGAATGTTGTCCCTTGCTTTTCTGGGAGCGCTAGTGCTATTGGGCTCCTGCAAAAACGAACCGAAACCGGAAGCCCAACCAGAACCGGTGCCCGAACCCAAGCTGGGAAGGGAAATCAGTTTTTATACCCCGGACAGTATTCAAATTATTGGGGACCTGTACGAGCAGGACAAACAAGGCAAGACCATCCTGCTTTTCCATCAAGGGGGATCCAACACCCGTGGTGAGTATGCCCCCATCATTCCGAGGCTATTGGAAGAAGGCTATAATATTCTAGCCATAGATCAGCGCGTGGGCGGTCAATATTATGGAAGTTATAACCGCACCTTGGCCAATATTCCTACCCATGGTTTTGGTGATGGCTATGGGTATTGCGATGCGTATAACAATCTGGAAAGCGCCTTGGATTACGTATTGAATTCCGGATTTACTGGTGATAAAATAATTTGGGGAAGCAGTTATAGCGCTTCGCTGGGCATACAATTGGCCAATAACAGACAACAAGATATTAGCGGAGTCTTGGCCTTTTCGCCTGCATCGGGCAATTCAATGAAGGATTGTTTGCCCAATGGGTATTTTGAAACCATAGAGATTCCGCTCCTTATTCTTAGGCCACCCCATGAAATGGAAAGGGAGACCTCAAAATTACAGTCCGAAATGGCCAAAGTGCACGGCCACAAGACCTTTGTTCCGGAACACGGGGTGCATGGTTCCTCCATGTTGGTAACGGAAAGGGTGGGTGCCGACGTGTATAAGACCTGGGAAGTAGTGCTGTCTTTTCTCAGTAATATTTAAGTGATCCCCCGTCTTAGTCAGACCACTTCAAAGAATCACGCTCCTTGCCAAATAAGCCTAGTTGGAACAATGGGCATTTGCTGTTGACTGTGTTGCATTTTTCCTTTGATTTGTTAACTACCCCTTGGTCCGTCCATACTTTATTATAAAGTGCTTATTTTAGAAGCATTCTCCCTATAAATGGTTGCAACTGGCTAGAGGTCACCCGTTTTTTGGCACCCTCCTCAGCCCATAGTGAATTTAAACTTGACCCCCGGGTCTGTAAAACCAAAACCAAATGCTGGAGAAAATCACCATCTGTTTTTTGCTGTCCACACTTTTTATTTCCTGCGATTCCGTCCAAAAGGAAGCGGATAGACCCAATATCATCTTGATCATGGCAGACGACATTGGCATTTCGGACATTGGCGCCTACGGCGGTGAAATTGAAACACCCCATATAGACCGATTGGCCAATCAAGGGCTTCGGTTTACCACATTTTATAACATGGCCAAGTGCAATCCCACCAGGTCATCAATGCTTACCGGGCTATATACGGGCGGGGATGGAGCTGTACATCTGGCCCATTTGACCAAACAGGCCGGATATGCCAACATTATGAGTGGAAAAGAACATTTCGACAGTTGGGTACCCGATTACTGCAAAGCAGAAAATGTGTTCGACCATTCCTTTTACTTTCGGGCCACCACAGAGTACTTTTTACCTCCTTCCGGCAAATTTGAGCGCCCCTTTTTCTTAGAAGGGAGAAAAATAGAAGCTGATGAAATCGAGTACCAGCAAGCCCCTATGTACAAAACCGATTTTATTACGGATTATGCGCTGAAATGGCTGGATGAAACCTTTGAAAAAGAAGACCCGTTCTTTTTGTACCTCCCCTATCACGCTGCCCATTATCCGCTACAGGCTAGACCTGGGGATATAAAAAAGTATCGGGGTAAATATAGGAAAGGATGGGATGCGATCAGGCAGACCCGATACAAAAAAATGCAGGAACTGGGGGTCCTCCCAAAAAATGCCAAGCTTAGCCCCCCAGAAGATAATTTGAATGAAATGAGGGGTCTGCTCCTCCCAGATTATACCGATTATGCGCCTTGGGACAGCCTATCCGAAGCAAAAAAGGATTCGCTCGATCTTGAAATGGCAGTTTACGCCGCCATCATCGACCGTATGGACCAAAATATTGGGCGGGTTCTAAGCAAATTGGAGGAAAATGGGAAATTGGAAAACACTTTGATCATGTTCTTGATAGACAATGGGTCTTGTCCGTTTTATTCCAACAAGATAAAGGATGTGGCTCCAGGACCGGCCAATTCCTATTGGAGCTTGCGAACAAGCTGGGCCAATTTGGGAAACACCCCTTATCGCCAATACAAACAATGCGGTCACGAAGGTGGGTCGCATACCCCGTTTATTGCATTTTGGCCCGGGAAAATTACACCCAATACCATTACCCATCAGCCCGGGCATGTGGTGGACCTTGCCCCTACTTTTCTGGATGTTTTAAATATTCCCTACCCGGATTCCATTCAGGGCCACGCCACATTGCCGCTTGATGGCAGTTCCTTATTATCGGTTTTTGAAGGGGACGAACGGAAAGAACCGGCCCATTTTATGTCAGGGCTGGAAAAGTTTAGAATGTTCAGAAGTGGGGATTATAAAATTGTCAGGCTCAATGGTGGGGAATGGGAACTCTATAATATTGCTGATGACCCCACCGAATTGGTGAATCTGGCCGATTCCATTCCAAACAAAGTAATTGAATTATCCAACTTGTATGCCAGCACCCCATTGGGTCAAAAAATAAAGCGTTCTAAAAAATAGGATGGTATCCTATAATTGAGTTTAGCGCAAGTATAACTCAAGAGTGGAAGAAAAACCAAGACTTTCCCGCTTAACAGTGATATTTACCCAGTATTCATGCTTGTCACAATGCTTTCGTAAATTAGTCTTTAAGCAAAACACTGACCATGAAACCACTTATCTTGGTATTTTTTGCTGCACTGCAGCTCATGACCTGTCATCAACAGGTGGCCAAACATAATCCAGAGAGCCTGTGCATCCAGCTCAACAATGGGAACTGGTTCAATGGCATTGATTTTGAGGAACGGACGGTTTGGGTACAAAATGGTATGCTGAGTTTTGTAGAGGGCAACAAGGAACTTGACACCATTATTGATTTGGGTGGTAACTATGTTATCCCACCCTTCGCCGAGGCACATAACCACAACCTTGAAAGCGATTACCAATTGGAAAAGCGAATCCATTCCTATTTGGATAATGGCGTGTTCTATGTAAAGTTGCTCTCCTCCATTAAAAAACGGATTGACCCCTTGATGCACCATTACAATAAGCCCACAGGCTTGGAAGTTACAATGGCCCATGCCCCTTTGACGGGCTCTGGGGGACATCCCATTGCCCTTAGAAAACGTTTTTTGGCCTACGGTCATTTTGATGGACTGTTCAATACGCTGGGCGATATTGAATCCCATGGGTATTACATCATCGATACAGAAGATGACTTGCGCAACAAGTGGGAGCAAATAATGTCTTTTCGACCGGATTTTATCAAAATCAATCTGCTCTATTCAGAAGAATTCCAAAAGCGCAAAAATGATACGACCTATTTTGGTAAAAAGGGTCTTGACCCAAATTTGGTACCTGCCATTGTGAAAAAGGCCCACGAAAGCCGCTTGCGCGTAAGCGCGCATGTGGCCACATCCCACGATTTTCATGTGGCAGTTACGGCAGGAGTGGACGAAGTGGCCCATCTTCCAGAAATCCACAACGGCCAACCTATCGACCCGAAAGATGCTAGATTGGCAGCAAAACAAGGAACTATTGTGGTCACAACCGCTTCCTTGGTCACCAAAAACGAGGAAAAACCGAACTACCAAGCCCTTTTGGCCAATGTCCGCTCCATTTTGGAGATACTAAAAGAAGCCGGCGTGGTCATCGGAATAGGTTCCGATATGTATAATGATAACTCGGTGGGTGAATTCCAGTTGTTGCACAGTCTAGGGGTGTTCAGCAATCTGGAATTGCTTAAAATGTGGTGCGAGAATTCGGCCACCACTACCCTGCCCCTCAGAAAAGTAGGGTACTTGAAAGAAGGTTACGAGGCCAGCTTTTTGGTACTGGACAAGAATCCATTGGAGGATATCAAAGATGTAAACAAACACATTGTATTGCGAGTAAAGCAAGGGACTATTCTAGATTAAAAAAGTATGGTATACATGGATGCTTTCTAGACCAAGAAAGTTGAGCTATCTTGCATTATGCCCTTACAGTTCATTTCCCAACATATTCAGCTGAAAGAAAAAGATAAGATTGCCATTGGTAAATATTTCAAAAGAAACCAATGGGATAACGGCGAATTCCTGCTAAAGGAAGGCGGTTATGCCAAACACTTGCATTTTATTGAGAAAGGGTATGTGCGCTCTTGCTACCATCGGGAAAATGGGCAAGACAAAACCCATTGGATCTATGTAGAAGACGATTTTTTGACTTCCTGGTACAGTTTTTTTACCCACGAGCCCAGTTTTGAAAGCTTGCAGGTTTTGGGCAATGCCACGGTACATTCCATATCCTTGACCGATTATGGGAAACTCTACAAGACCAATGAGGCCTTCAATTCTTTTTTTAATGGATACTACCAACAGCTGATCGCCGAAATGGATTATTTGAGCAAGACCTTTATGCACATGACCGCCAAGGAAAAATATCAATATTTATTGGAAACCAGTCCCAAAATGGTCCAGGACATTAAGTTGGGCATCTTGGCCTCCCTTCTCGATATTAGCCAGGAAACCCTTAGTAGGGTAAGAAAACAAGTCTAGCATTTTTTGACCTAGGTCAAAAAAAAATCTTTCCATGCTCTTGATTTTTGTACCACAGAAATCAGCACATTATGGAAGATATTGTTTTAAAAATGGAGCAAAACACGGAATGGGTCCTTTTGGCCATATTTGTGTTCTCCATGACCTTGGCCATTGTGGAATTCTTTTATGAACTCTATAAAAAGAAAATCAACAAATGGCGTTTGGGTGAAATGTGGGCAAGTTTTTCCGTCTTCATCGTTTCCCAATTTTTTGAAAAGATAGGTACCGTGGTTTTTGCGGGCTCCTTTATTGTGGTTGCAAATTTTATCCCATGGCAAATTCCCGTAAACATCTGGACCACTCTTTTGTGCCTGCTCTTTGTGGATTTCCTGTACTACATAGAACATGTCATAGAGCATAGGGTCCGCATTCTATGGTCGTACCACAGTATACACCACAGTTCCCCCATTTACAATTACACTACCGCTTTGCGTGTGTCATTCATTGAAAATTTTATTACTTGGATATTTTATCTGCCAGCGGTTATCATCGGCTTCAATCCCTATATCGTGTTTCTAGTGTTCGTTTTGGTCTTGTCCTATCAATTTTGGTTGCATACTGAGATTATCGGTAAACTGGGCTGGTTCGAAAAAATATTTATGACCCCTTCGCAGCATCGGGTGCACCATGGTTCCGACAAACTTTATTTAGACAAAAACTTTGGTGCGCTTTTAAGTATCTGGGACCGGATGTTTGGAACTTTTCAGGAAGAACAACACACCCCAAATTATGGACTCACCACCCAAATCAATACCATCAATCCCGTAAAAATTCATCTGCATGAATACATCAACATTTATAAAGATTTAAAAAGTGCTCGGAATTTAAAGGAGGCCTGGGGATTTTTGGTCAAGGGGCCGGATTGGAAGCCCAATAGAAGCCTCAAAACCGATTCCGATGCAGCTTAAACACATACTCAAACAGCATAAATGGCGCATGGCATTTACCCTGTTTCTGGTACTGCTGGAAGCTGGAATTTTGGTGCTGTTCCCACTATTTATAGGACATGCCATTGATAGTGCACTTGACAATTCAGCTCATGGTGTTGTGCATTTGGGGCTGTTGGGATTGGCCTTGCTCCTTGTAGGTGTGGGCAGGAGAATGTACGATTCCCGATTTTATGCCAGCGTGTATCGTCAGGTTGGTGTCAGCGCCATGGTTCAGTTAAAGGCAGAGCCGACTTCGGTTAAGACCGCTCGCTTGCATATGCTGGAAGAATTGGTGGAATTCTTTGAAAATTCACTACCGGAACTCATCAATACCTTAATAGGTCTTATTGGAGTAATGGGTATTTTGTTCGCCTTGAACACCAAGGTATTTTACGGAAGTTTGGTGGTCACCCTAATCATCCTGCTCGTGTATTGGTTGAGTGGTTCCAGAACCATGTTATACAATAAAGGAGTGAACAATGAACTCGAGCGCCAAGTCAACGTAGTCTCCCAGAACAATACCGTGCAACTGGGCACCCATTTAAAAAAGTTAATGGCTTGGAATATAAGATTGTCCGATCTTGAAGCCTTCAATTTTTCCATATCATGGTTGTTTGCCCTATTCTTTTTATTGGTTTCGATTATTATTTCCGTAAATGAGGGAATAGCGACATACGGCAGCTTGTTTGCGTTGGTCATGTATGTATTCCAGTACATCGAAAATGTATTGAATCTTCCGCTTTTTTATCAGAATGGGCTGCGGCTCTGGGAAATTTTGACACGATTGAAATAAATCCCAATCGGCAACTCCATGAAGGTTATCGCTCCAAATAGGCCCAGGTAAAATTGGGATGATGTCCATTAACGCGAACCATTTTTACCCACAGTAGGGTCATATGTTCCAGATGAAGGGATTGGGATAAATTCCCTACATCCAAGGTCTCAAAGCCCAAATCGGTGTTTAGGGACCGTATTACTTCCTTACTTTTGTCATCATTCCCGGCGATGGGCATAACCGGTTTTAGACCGTAATCCGGGAAACTTGGATTTTCCAAATTTTCAAACCCATAAATGGTATATGCTTTTACCACCTTGGCACGGGTAGCCCATTCCTGGATTTTTTCAGCACCGGAAATCTTGCTTTCCAGACCATGGGAAATTCCTGGTCCAACAGGATTGGTGCAATCCACCAAAATTTTATTTCGGAAATCCAGCGGTTTCAAAATCGCTTCGTTCAAATTGAATGGAGTGGCCAAAAACACCACATCCGCAGTATTGATGGCTTCCTGAACGGGAAGGGCAGTAAAGTTGGAATTCTTGCTCTGGGCCTTCAAGACGCTTTCACTGCCCACATTATCATGTGCAATAATAATTTCATGTCCGCTTTGCTGAAGGTTATGGGCCAAAGCAAAGCCCACGTTTCCTATTCCAATAAAAGCTAGCTTCATAGTTCTGTTTTAGGAGGTTTGGTCTTCCAATTGCTCAACTACCAATCGAGCTGCCGCAGCCCCAGAATTCTGTTGTTGTCCGGTAATCAGATTGCCATCGGCAATGGCATAGGAACTAAAAGGAGCGGCCACCTTAAATTGGGTGTTGGGCAATTTCCGGGCCTCCTCTTCTATCCAATAAGGTTGGATTTTTTGTCCTACGGCTTCATCTGCAAAGGCTTCCTCAGCATCGGCAAATCCGGTCCAAGTTTTCCCATGAACCAAAAGATCCCCATTGGAAGTTTTGGTCTCCAATAACAAGGTGGTGGAGTGGCAAACTGCCGCACTGGGTTTACCGGATTCATAGAAATGTACAAATAAATGTTCCAAATCTTTGTTGCCCCTAAAGGTATACATGGGTCCCTGACCCCCCACTAAGAAAATAGCCGCGTAGTCATCACTGTTTACCTCGGTTAGTTTTTGGGTGTTTTCCAACATCTGGTTGAACCCATTGGAGTGCATATAACCTAGGGAAATGATATCGTGGGCGGAATACCCACTTGCATCAGTGGGGTTGGAATAACTGTCCATTTCAATTTTGCCTCCTTCGGTGGATACCAACTCCACCTCATACCCCGCTTCTTGAAAAACATGCAACGGGTGCGTTAACTCAGCTGCCCAAAACCCGATGGGCCAACCTGTTTGCTCCGATACGGCGGGACTGCTCGCCACCATTAGAATTTTTCCTTTGTACGGCATTCCATGTGCATGCACATAACCATTGACTTCCTTTATCTGTGTCTCCATTGTTGTTTATTTAAATACTTTACAAATTTATTTTATTAACTTACCCGTTGAACTATACTTACCATATTGAATGGTACTAACTTTTTAGAAAGTATATTGTAAATCAGATTATTATGCCAGATTTTATCTATAACAACAAGGTGTATTATAATCCTGTGGAGTTTGCCATGGACCGGATTGGAGGTACTTGGAAAATGCCCATCCTTTGGCGATTACAGCGTAAGGTGTTTCGTTTTGGGGAACTGAAAAAGGATATCCCCCATATAACGGACAAAATGCTGACCACCCAACTGCGACAATTGGAAGCTGAGGGTTTTATTCATAGAAAGGTCTATGCGGTTGTACCGCCCAAAGTAGAATATTCCATAACAGATAAGGGCATGACGGCCATACCCATTATTGAGACCATCCGCAATTATGGCTTGGAGCTTATGGAAAAGGAAGGGATAACACATAAGTGAGGGTTTTATACTTCTAGGCAAACCCCAGTGTTCTTGATTTAGGCTTTCGGTTTTTTGTGCCGTATCTTTGCATTGTGGAAGAGAACAAAAAACTTATCCTTTTTGACGGGGTCTGTAACCTCTGTAATGGCGCTGTTCAGTTTATCATAAAACGGGATAAAAAGGATGTGTTCCGTTATGCCGCTTTACAAAGTGAGATTGGGGAAAAACTTATCGTAGAACGCGGTATTGATACTTCCAAAGTGGATTCAATCATATTGATCGAGCCCGGGGTAGCTTACTTTGTAAAATCGGATGCAGCACTTCGTATAGGGCAGGAATTTGGCGGTCTATGGAAAGGTTTGGCCTTGTTTACCTGGATTCCAAGGGTTGTACGTAACGCTATTTACGATGTGGTGGCCAAAAACCGTTATCGCTGGTTTGGTCGCAAGGACGCTTGTATGATTCCTACCCCTGAATTACAGGCCAAGTTTTTGGGATAATCCCTTATTTCAGATTGTTCTTTTCATAGATGGTCAATTGATTTTGTAACGCATCCAATAAAGTTTGTTGTTAACCAAGTCCAAGGTGTTACTTCCCAAGTTATTTCGGTATTTTAGTTCCATACCAATCTAAACAACCAGCACCAAAAAATGAAAAATCTCTTTTATTTACCCCTTGTCCTTACTTTCTTCTTAATTGGATGTGGAAACGGAACCAAAAAACAAAACTTGGAAGCTACAGCCCCACCGGTGGTCGCCCCGTTTTCAAAGGAGGATTCCCTATCCATAAACGACTGGTGGAATAGGAAACCCAATGAAATAGTGGACCTTAATGTGGACAGGGAAGATGTTGTGGCATTTGGAATTTACACGGTGCACAACAAAATTCTTAAGCTTACCGCTCAGTTGTTTCCCCTTTATCCGGATGAAACCAGGGAGGTTCGACTGGAAATCCAGAAAAATGGGGAGTGGCATGAAATTCAGAAACAAAACATCAACGATATTGGGTGGTCCACCTTGTTCCGCGTGGAAAATTGGGACGATAGCAAAGACACCCCATATAGAATTTTACATGGGGAAAGAGCCTCTTTTGAAGGACTGATCAGAAAAGACCCTAAAGACAAAAATGAAATTGTACTGGCCGCCCTTTCCTGTAACAGCAACCAGGATAGAGGGGACAGAAACAACTATGTGCGAAATATAAATCACCAAGACCCAGATCTTGTATTTTTTGCAGGGGATCAATCCTATGATCACATCCAACATACTGCAGCCTGGTTAAAATTCGGAATCCAGTTTAGGGATATATTTAGAAATCGTCCCTGCATTACCATACCCGATGATCATGATATTGGCCAGGGAAACATTTGGGGTGAATATGGCAAAAAAGCATCCTCAGCTGCAGGTAACGATGGCGGATACTTCCATCATCCGGAATACGTAAAGATGGTGGAGCGATGCCAAACCGCACATTTACCCGACCCCTATGACCCAACTCCAATACAACGGGGCATTGGTGTTTATTACACCAACTTGATGTTGGGCGGCGTAGACTTTGCCATAATTGAGGACAGAAAGTTTAAATCGGGCCCTAAAGGTAAAATTCCGCAAATGGGACCAAGACCTGACCATGTTAATGACCCCAGTTATGACCCCCAGAGCATAAATTTAGAGGGGCTGGAGTTGTTGGGAAATCGACAACTGCAATTCTTGAACAACTGGGGGCAAGAAAGCAAGGGTACAATAAAGGCGGTACTTTCCCAAACTGGATTTTGCGGTGGGGCCCATATCCATGGACAACCAGATAACCGTCTCCATGCCGATTTGGATTCAAATGGATGGCCGCAGGATGGTAGAAACAGAGCGCTTAGGGCCATAAAAAAAGCCAAAGCAGTCCATATTGCAGGAGACCAACACCTAGCTACGGTCATACACCATGGTATTGACGAATTTGAGGATGGTCCCTGGGCTTTTGTGGTCCCTGCCATTGTTAATAATTATTACAGCAGATGGTGGTGGCCCGAAGATGAAAAGGCAGGTGAAAACTCAAATGGCGTACTGCCATGGAATGGGAGATTCTTGGACGGGTTTCACAATAAGATTACCATGCATGCCTATGTCAACCCTGAAAATCCCTCCAATGGCGCAGGTTACGGACTCATCAGGTTCAACAAGGCTGAAAACAATGTTGTGTTTGAATGCTGGCCCCGGGAAGTTGATGTAACAGCCGATGGAGCCAAACAATTTACTGGATTTCCTTTTAAAGTTGCGCTAGAGGATTAATCTAATCCTTGGCTTTAACGTAATAATGAATAACGGTCTGGCCAATTCCTGATTCAAAACATCCGCGCAGTCGGATTTGGGACAGGGGTTGGTTCCGTCTTAGTCTACCAAATCTTGGAATGCAGCTCGCCTGTACTATCAGAGAAACTTTCAGATTCTATACCCAAGGTATTCAACATGCTTACAAAGAGGTTGGACATGGGTTCCTCATCAAATTTCTCGTAGGTACCGTGTTTTAATCCCATATTGGAACCTCCAGCCAATACCAACGGATAGTTTACGGCGTTATGCGTGGTGCTGCATGCACTTCCGTATAAAATCATGGTGTTGTCCAAAAGTGAACCATGTTCGTCATGGGTATTTTTCATTCGATCCAAGAAGTAGGCGAATTGCTTGCTCAACCATTGGTCATAACGGCCCCATTCTTCCCAGTGACCTGTAGTTTGATCATGACTGATTGTGTGGTGCCCCTTGGACAATCCCAACGCTAATTTTGGGAAGTTCTCGCCAAGACCCAAACCGTCCTCTCGGGCCATCATATAGGTCATTACACGGGTCAAATCCACTTCCATGCCCAAAACCATAAGGTCAAAAGTAGTTTTGATATAGGCTTCCGGATCTACCTTCACGTCGGCATTAAAGTTCAGATGACTGGCATCAAAATCCTTCATGGGGATATCCAACCACTGCTCGTTTCGCTTCACTTGGTCCTCCACCGTGCTCAGGGAATGCATGTACTCGTCCATTTTGGTCTGGTCGTGCTTGCCCAAGCGTCTGTGCAATCTTTTACTGTCCTCCAGAATCAAATCCACAATCTTCTTATCCTGCTGGATGCTTTTCCTACGTGCTTGCGTGGTCGCTCCACCTCCGGGTGCAAAATAGCGTTCAAAAATTTCACGGTGTCTGTGCTCGGAAGGAATTGGTTTACCTGATAAATCAAAAGAAAGGGTGGAAACCCTTGACTTATAACCAATTCCACCATCGGTAGACAAGGCCAAATACGGATAACGGGTGTGCTTGCTGAATTTTTGCGCCACGACTTGATCCACGGAAATACTGTTCATGTACTCGCTTCCGCGAACATCCCCTCCGGTTAACCAAGTATCTCCTGCCAAATGTCCCAGCAATGCCCTACTTCGCGGATGGCTCAATCCGCCAATGATAGACATATCGGCGCGGTGAGGGGTCAGTGGCATCAAAGATTGGGTAAACTTGTAATCCGTTCCTTCTCCCATTGGGAACCAACTCCATTTTTTATGGAAGGAACTTTCAACAGGTGGAAGTCCTACCCCATTTGGGAAGTACACAAAACAAAGCCTTTTCATGGCTTCGCTGCTGGTGTTGGTTGTTTTCATCATGCTTCCCATGCCCATGGCTTCCATATAGGGAATCATGCAGCTTACTCCCAATCCCTTGAGAAATGTTCTTCGATCTAAATGCCAAGATTTTCGAGCCATAATCTAGTCTTTAAAAATCACCAATAAACGATTTACTTGTAATAATATGTTCAAACACCGATTGGAAACGGTACCCGTCCTCGCGAACGGCACTCACAATCGATTCAATTTCCGGTTCATCCACAAAGGTCACATCCCTTCCTACGGCATAGGAGAACAAATGTTTGACCAAAGATCGGGTAAAGTCGTCTATTTTCTCATTTAAAATATACGCTTTTATTTCGTCAATTCCATCAACTACCTTACCATCAGGTAGTTCTGCCTTGGAATCTATTGGATTCCCATTATTGGCCATCGTCTGGAAAAGGCCTACAGCATTATAGTTTTCAAATACAATTCCGTAGGGGTCTATTTTAGCATGGCAATCCATGCATGACACCTTGTTTCGGTGCAAAAACAACTGTTCTTTTAATGTCAACTTTTCAAAACCAGGGGTTTCTGGGTCCAGTTCAGGGACATTTGGTGGTGGGTCCGGTGGTCTATCACCCAATATCCTGGAGCGAAGCCATACGGCCCGCTTGATGGCATGGGCTTGGGTACCATCAGAATGCCCACTCAAAAAGGAGCCCTGAGATAGTAAACCACCTCGTTTAGAATCCGGACCAAGGGCCACAGGCCTAAAATGATTCCCTTTTACACCTTCAATTCCATAGAACTCCGCCAAATTCTGATTGAGCATCGCAAAATCGGATTCTATCAAATTTCCGAGGTACATATTGCATTCCAGTACGTGATGCACAAAATGATAGGTCTCTTCGGCCATATCCCTTTTCACAAAACGGCTATAGTCTTCATATTCGTTTACGTTGGTACTCATGCTCTCATGTCGGTCCAATCGAAGCCATTCCTTGGAAAAATTACGGACCATTTCCCAAATTTTGTCATCTTGGAGCATGCGCTGCACCTGTTTCTTCAGTTCCTTTTTCTTATGGAGCCTACCCCTATCTGCCAATGCCAATAATTCTTCGTCTGGAGGGGAATCCCAAAGGAAATAGGCCAAACGGGAAGCCAAGAAATACTCCCGTTCATCATCCGAAGTCCCTTTTTCCGGTTCAGCTAAATAGATGAAGTTGGGGGAACATAGAATGGCAACCAACACTTCTTTAACTCCATCTTCGTAGCGATCATAATCTGCCTTGATAGCTCTCCAGAATTCCATATAGGTCTCCACTTCTCCTTTTTCCAATGGTCTTCTATACGCTTTTTCCATAAAGCTGGTCAGTACTTGTGCTGTGTATACTTCCTTATCCGCCTTATCAGGGGAATCAAAAAATATGTCTGTATGGCTGGTTGGCGGCCAAACTGGGTGGTAAGGGGCCTCAAACTCCAGTTCATGTACCAATAATGGTGGGCCGGAATCCCGGTTATCCTTGACCAAATAGTCGTTCCATACGCCCATACCCATAATGTTGGCAAGGATTTCCGTCTCTAAGGTATCAATCACCGGAATGGGCAAATCTTCCAATCTACCTTTGAATATATATTGTCGTGGTTGGTCGGTATTGATCACATTTCTAAAATCGTCGAAATTCTTGTAGTCGATACCATCATCGGTTCGTGCACCGGCGAAAACCCGCATTATGGGCGCCGCCAAATCGTACTTTTTCTTACTTTCCTCCTCTTCATTGTCTAACTGCACAGTCATTGGATGATCATCCGGGAATGGTGTGATGATCACTTCCCCAAAACCAACAAAAAACCGTCCTCCAATCTCCAGGTTGTGCTTTCCTTCCTCTAGATAGGCCAATGTTAAGGGCGTAACCATGTCAGACCCCTCTTCGGGTTTCTGCAAATGCAAACGCTCTTGCAAGCGGAATTGGTTTAACCGCAACCCTACCGAAGGCATCCCATCTTGCGAGACATAGGGATGGGTAAAATCTATTTGGTAGTATCCCGTCTTTGGGGCCACGAAAGATATTCTGGCATAACTGCGATTGGTCAAATCTTCGGAAACCATGTATTTTCCCTTCCGAACCAAGTTTCTGTGATTTTCAAAGGAGCGGGCTGGAATGGTAATTGTGCTCTCCAGGCTTTCCGCTGGGAACGGTCTCCTAAGACTGATCAGTCCTTCTTTCTTCACATGTTCCTGATATCCTTTTGACGCTGTCACCCTGTATTCAAAATCACCTTCCATGGGAAAGTAATCCTTGATGAGCAATTTTAAATTGGGCGAAGGTCCTTGCCAGGATTTTGGACTTACTTCCTTATGGGGCAAAGCGGAATAGAGGACGACCCCATCTTCCACTACTTCATACCGATCAGCATGGGATCCACGCATTCCTATTCCTATATTCTTTTTAACCTCGGTATAATAGGCTTCCTCAATACTATCCTTGGGTTGGATAGGCATGCCGTTTTCATCCAGGATTTCCACAATAAAGTCATCTGAACTTATCGGTGCACTTTGAAAACCACCTATCATTGCCGCTGGCAATTCTTCTCCTATACCTTTTCCAAACTTAATTTTGTAATGGGTGGACTTGGGCTTTTCCTCTTGGACTATGGCTTTATCCAAGGCCTCCCGCGCAATTTGTTTGTAATATTCAATATGTAACGGAGAAGTCTGTAGTTCATGTCCGTTGTTGCTAAAGCCCATTTCCGATTTCTCGTCATCCGGCAGCACGTCGCCAAAATCCACGGATACGTTCAGCAGCTCATTCAAGGAATTGGTGTATTGCTTTTTGGTCAAACGGCGAATTACGGCCACTTGACTTGATTTCTTGATTTTGATGGCATTTTGAACCGAGGCGGTAATCCAATCCACCAACATTCTGCGTTCTTCATCCGTAAGTTGCTCTTCTTCCTCCGGAGGCATTTCACCACTGTTGATCATATCCAGCATTCCGCGCCAGGTGGCTGCATCCGGGCCTTGTACCAAATCAGGATTAATGCTGTCCAACCGCAGTCCCGCCTTTTGTTCTTCGGGGCCATGGCATTGCACACAGTATTTATTGATGACGGGTTTTAGGTCCTGGTCAAAGTTGTAGGTGCTTAGGGTTTTATCTACTTTCGAATTGTTCATGGCCACCAACCCTTTAAGGGCATAGGGGTCATCTCCAAAAAATGTGCGTACTTCCTGAGGAAGGCTTTTGGTAAGGTAATCGGACCCATGGGTCAAGGAGCCGCCATAATGCCCTGCTATGCTTAAAAGCAGCACATTGAAGAAAAGGGTTCCGTGATACACTGAGAACTTTCCAATTTTATGCTGAAGCTCTTTCTTGTGAATGACATACAACCAAATACTGAGTACGGCCGTGGCCACCCCAAACCATTTATGCAGGGCAAACACGTCGCTTCCATAGCTGCCCGAGCTAGCCAACAGAGAACCTGCCAACACAGAAGGTATGGCTGTGATCACGATAAATTTTAAGATGGCACCCCTTATATTAAACATGTGCGGTTTGGGCACAATGATCTCAAGTATGAAAAGACATAACAGGGCGCCTATGGGAAGATGCACCAATAATGGATGAAACTTACCGAAAAAATCGAGAAGCCAGTAGCTGTTGCCCTTTAGGGGCAAAAAGGGAATCAGAATCAGAATGATAGATAATACTACTGCCTTAAGGACCAGATTTTTGCCTTTCATGCACGTTGAGACTTAATACGTTTGGTTAAATAATAACGGGGTGTCAACTTCTTCATACAACCTCATTACAAAATTAATTTATCACTTCGCCGAAAAACACCTAAAAATTTGCTTTAACTGATACTTTAATTGCCTAATTCTTGCAAAAGTTTAAAATTTTAACAAAAAAGTATGATGTCTGTGGGATTACAAACAAGGCGATTTTATCCTTAAACGCAGGCAAGATGGCCCAGTCCAATGGAGCACACCAAAGGAATCATACCGATATTCGGTCTTTTTTTTTGCCTATCGGACCAAAATACTGAGCAAAAGCAACACAAAGAAGTTGTTGATAACGTGGAGCACTATTCCGGTAATCAATCCGCCGGTCCGTTTGGCATAATAACCGGTAATCAGGCCAAATACAAAATAGTAGAGAAACAGCTTAAAATTATAGTGAATTGTGGCAAACATGGCGGCCTGGATAATATTGGCGGTCACAAAGCCCAATTGTTTTTCCACAGAACCCAGTACCACCCCCCTAAAGATAATCTCCTCGTAAATGGGGCCAAATAAGGCCACCGCCAAAAACGAAATGCCAAATCCATAGGTTCTGAGCATAGCAATGATCTCGGGTGCGGCATTGAACATCAAACCTTCAATATCCGGGGTTTCCACAGTGATGAAGCTTCTCAAGACCTTGAGGAAAATGATATTGAAGATCACAAATGCCACTCCCAATTTTATGGATTCCCAAAGATCAATTTTCGATTTGTAGAGATGTGCGAGTACGTTTTTCTTGATCACTACCAAGGTGCCCAAGGCCATCACCGCCACAAAGGCCAACATGGATTTAGCCAAGGTGGGTTCATCCTCAGTGATTTCCTCATAGGAAAAAGTTACTTCAAAGAACGCATTGATGTTCTCTTCGTAATAAAAAACAAGGATAAGCAGAAATTGGGCCAAGAGATAGACAAAGCTCATGATCCAGAAGTGCTTTAAATTCCAATTGAAATTTACTTTTGGAACAATCACCTTACCCCTCCGTTTTAACCAAAGCCCCAAATTATATATAGGCAAAATCCAAATGTAGGGTAGCACAAAAAGCAGTGCTATGACCAATACCAAGAAAAACAGATGCAGCAATTCTGAAAAATTCCAAGGTAGAAAAGGGTTTTTCAGGAAAAGTCCCAATCGCTTCACTGCCAAAAAATCATCATAGCTGTTTGCCTCTTGCAAACTTCGATAGGATGCCAGGGCGGTCTTGGTGTCAGCGTGCTCCAGATCATGAGTGTACAAGGCCTGCATGCGGCCCACTTTGTTCCAACTCAAGGTAGTGTCCTTGACCAAAAATTCCCGGGCCAAATCTTTCTTGCCCATATTGATCATGGCCTTGGCCATTTCAGCATTATCAATATAGGTGGAGTCTTTTAAGCGTACTTGGTCAAAAAGTTCCAAGGCCCTTTCTGTCTCGCCTAGCTCCAACAGTAATTTGGCCTTATTGTTCATCCGCCAAGTAGCGGTATCGCCCCCAAGGTGGGATAGGATGGTATTTTTGGCTAGCTCATCGTTCCCCATGGCCTGGTGCAATTCCGTTAGGGGTATGGAAAGATCCTGGGCGGGATCAAAATCTTGGGCCCGTACATAATATCTTAAAGCCTCACTTTCATTGGTATACCGAAAATGTTCGCCCAGCATCTGATAAATCTTGCTTTTTTCTTCATCCCGCCAACTCCATTCCCCACCGGAAATTGCCCGCAAGGACTCTTGTAGGGATTCCAACTCCTCATCCCCGTATAGATTTTCGGCCCTGTAAATGAGGACTTGGGGATGTGTGGGGTACTTTGCATATAACTGTTCTATGCATTCTAAGGTTTCATCGTATTTGAGGTTGTAGTCCTCATAAGCATCGTAATAAGAATTGCCGATAAACCTGCACCGCTCCACCATGGCGGTCACCTGACTGGGATTGTTCCGAATGTAGGTATCGTACAACCCCAAGATTCTTTGAAAGTTTTGGTCCTTGGAGTTTTCCAATTGACCAATGTAGTATTCATGACTTTTTAAATCGGAAAAATCGGGGATTTCCTGAGAGGTCACAAATTGGCAAAAAAGCGCTAATACAAGTAACTTGGGTATGGGTCGCATCAAGGGGTTAGTTTGGATTGGTCCGGCCAAAATAACATAAAACCCCAAGAAATGATCCGATCAATTGTTATTTAGTACAAAAGTCCGTTGAAGGGTTACTTCAAATTGTTCAAGATAAAATCCAAAGTGGGGTTGGTGTTCAATTTCTGTTGAAATGAAAGGCTTTTGTGCGCAATGGGTTTGGTAAGTCCAAGACTCTTGAGGTATCTAATGATATCCTCATCATCCAGTGCAACCTTGCCCATTAACAAAAGATCTAGGCTTTCTTCCTTTTGGTAGCGCTTGTAGATTTTTCGCAAACCACTTAAATACAATCGGTCTTTGGTAAAACCGCCTCCCCTATGCGCCCTAAGGGTTATTCCAAAAGCTTCGTCCCTATTGAGTTTGTATTGTCCATGAATCAGGTCAAAGGTATCTGCAAAGGAATAGCCCTTGATCAAACTATCTGCCGCCAGCACCCTATAGGCCAGCTCCTTTAGCCGTTTTAGGGTCAAGGCCCCACCCATATATTCGCTAAAAACGGCAAGCCCTTCCTGAGTTTCGACGTTTTTTGGTAAGCCGTTGGAGAATATCTTCAAGGGTTGCAAAAGTCCATTAAAGGTGGTGACCAAATGCACCCCAATTTCATGATTTGACAGGGTAAGAAGTTGGTTTTTGCTGAACTTGATGTTCTTTTTAATCAGCAACGACTGTGAACTGTTGCTTACCATGGCCTCGGCAGCAATATGTGTGGAGAATTTGATGTTCAACGGAAATCCATATTGCTGGGAAAATTCTTTGAAGTACTCACATGCTTCCTCTGCTGAATAGGTTTTTTCCATATCCATGGAAGGTGGTTCATCCTCGTAATGCAAGATGTACCTGGCATTTTGAACATCACGCTCCGTGGGTGTGCCATATACCCGCAGCGAATTGTAATAAAACCTTTTGGACGCTCCAATGGTCTCAATGCATTGGATCATATTGGAATAGTGGTAAATTACCTCCTGGTACAACTGCCTTATCCGTTCATCTTTGATTCTTTCCAAGCGTTGTGAAAAGAACAATCTATGCAATTTGTAAGGGTCAAACTTAAGTTTGGGGTACTTAAAATTGGGATTGGCGGAAAATTTGGAAGCGAAAAAACGGTGCTTCTCTTTTTCAATATTGATGGGATTGATATAACTGAGCAGCTCAATTCTTCGAACCAGTCTATCCAGATTGGCGTCAATCTCAAAAAGATGTCCGTATTCCTTTTCCAATGCTTTTATCTCCTTGGATTCTATCATAATTCCGCTGCTTCAAATTCCCTTACCATTTCCGGAATCAACTTTTTTAATTGTTCCTCCACCGCACGGACCACTTCGGGGAAAATAACACCCGATAGTTCATCACAATAGATCTTGGAAATTTCGGTCGCCAAAACTAAGGTATTTTCAAAGTTCTGGGTGATATATTTCAGGAAATATCCCTTTCCATAAAAAGTATCGTTGATTTTGGCGTTGTTTGTTATACCATTGGGTAATTCAATGGATTCCAACTTACCCCTCCAACTTTCCACCAAATTTCCAAAGCGGTTCATATCTATATTGGTAGTTCCCAAATTCCACACAGGGACTTCCCGCTCCCATCGTTTCCAGTTATAACTGTGCATGTCAAAAACAAGTACTTTCCCAAAATCCATTTCCAATTTGGCAATCAATGCCTGAACCACTTGGTAAAAACCCGCATGTTTGGTAAGGCTCAGCTCCTTTTCCTGTGTTGGGAGTGGATTTTTCCACAGTTGCTTTCCCCATGCTGTATCAAAAACCGCTGTTTCGGGTTCGCGATTCAGATCGTACTCAAATCGACTATCACAGCCAGCGATTAGGATTGGAAAGTTTTGCACCATTTGTTTGGTACATGGGTCTTCTTCATACCAACGGTCAAACTCGGTATGCAAACAATTTTCCCAAAGGGATTTTCTGAATTGGTGCCCATCATGCACGGCCCCACAGACATATGGAACGTAATCTTCAATTTTTAGGGTAAAGGAATAATCGTCGGCAACGGCCTCAAATCGTTCACCTTTGCCAATCAACTGGATGATATCATCTACCGAACGCCTAAGCATTCGCAACCTCGCTTCTTAATCTTGACCTACGATCAAATGCTTGGAGCTTATCCAGCACCTTACTTTCCACAAAATCTATGACCTTGCATTGGATCTTGGTCTTGTACACCTTGTTCATATAGGTGATGCCACCAGGCGACATCACATTGACCTCCACCAGTTTGCCCCCAATAACATCGATGCCAACAAAATAAAGACCGTCGTTCACCAATTTAGGGCCTATTTGTTTGCACAAGGCCTTTTCTTCTTTGGTAAGGGTATGTTTGGCCACGGACCCACCTGCAGAAACATTGGAACGGTGGTCATCGGAGCCGGGGATACGTCGCATCGCACCAATAGGTTCGCCATTAAGAATCAAAATGCGGATGTCTCCTTGGTCCGCACCTTCAATATACTCTTGTAAAATGACGTAGTTGGATGTGCCATCGGAATTGGTAACATAAAAATCCAACAGGGATTTGATATTGGACATGGCCGATTTCTCGATTAGAATAACCCCGGAACCCCCAAAACCATTGAGTGGCTTGAGTATCATTTTGTCCGCTGAAGACTCCTTGATCTGCTGTACCAGGTATTTTTTATTTTTGGATACATGGGTGGCCGGAATAATATTGCTGTGGCTATCGCCAAAAGCTGCGGTATAGAGCTTGTTATTGGCCTCCCTTAATCCCTGGAGGGAATTCATTATAAATACATCATCCTTAACGGAATCCAAAAAGTTGAGCATTAAAGGGTCCAGCGGCGGATTGGCGCGCATAAAGATGACGTCAAATCCGGCCAATGGCAGCATTTCCTCTCTTATACTGGCTTGTTTATAGAAAGTTTTCAGGTTACTGGACACCTTTTCCATACGGTTGATCACCGTACAAAAAGCACTGGTAACACTATTTCTTATGGTTAAATTGGCAGGAGTACAAAGGGCCACGCCATGATTTCGCTTTACACATTCATGGATCAACGCTAAACTAGTATCGTTTTCTGGATCTATCTCATCCCAAGGATACATTAAAAAACAGATATTCATAGCATTCTATTTTGATGGTTATCTTACTTCATCCAGATGGTCGTCCCATTCTTTTACATTGGGTTTTCCCAATTTTCCGACTGATTTGGCCACCACCATGGAAACAGTGGCATCCCCAGTTACGTTCACAACGGTGCGGCACATATCCAAAGGTCTGTCCACAGCAAAAATAAGCGCCAAACCTATGGCCAATTTATCTGCAGGGAACCCAATAGATTCCAATACAATTACCAACATGACCATTCCTGCACCCGGTACGGCAGCTGAGCCAATGGATGCCAAAAGAGCCGTAAGCACAATGGTCAACTGATCAGCAAAGGACAAATCAAATCCTAGGGCCTGCGAAATAAATACAGCGGCGACTCCTTGGTATAGACTGGTTCCATCCATATTGATGGTAGCACCTACGGGCAATACAAAGCTGGACACTTCCTTATCCACACCTATATGCTCCTCTACCCTTTCCATCGTAACCGGTAAGGTTGCTGCACTGGAACTGGTTGAAAAGGCCAAAAGCTGTGCCGGGCTTATTTCCTTTAAGAACCAAAAAGGATTCTTTTTGGTAAACGAGGATACCACAACAGTATAGAACACAACCATTAAAATGAGGCCACCCACCACGACTCCCGCATATTTAAGCAAGGCCAATAATAAATCAGGGTCACTTGAAGACACTACTACGCTAGCCAGTAACGCAAACACAGCATAGGGAGCGGTAAGCATGATCAAGTCTACCATTTTTAAAACCACATCGTTCAGGGAATCAAAAAAATCTTTGAGCGGTTTGGCCCTTTCCTCCCCTATCAACAGCATGGAAATACCTAGAAATATGGTAAAAAAGATGACCTGTAGCATCAATCCATTTTCACTCATCGCCTTTAAGGCGTTATCTGGAACCATATCCACCAAAAACTGTAAAGGCCCACTATCCTTTTGCCTTGTGGCTTCCTCAATTTTGGAGGTCACCCCGGCATCACTAGCGTAGGTTTCGGTAAGTTTGGCCACGGTATCCCCAGAAATTCCATTTCCCGGTTGAAGCACATTCACCAAAATCAATCCGATGGTTATGGCCACTACAGTGGTTACAATATAAATACCAATGGTCCTCAGGCCAATATTCCTGAACTTGGAAATATCCTTCAAATCAGAGATTCCCTTTACCAAGGAAGCTATAATAAGGGGAATTGCGATGAGTTTAAGAAGTTTTACAAAGATGGTACCTAAAGGTTGAATCCAATCTGAGACAAAATCCTTGCCCCAGTCCAACCCGGTCATGACAAATCCGAATACAATGCCCAACAGCATTCCAATCAGAATCTGCCAGTGCAGTTCTAATTTACGCATATAAGAGTTTTGGAAAGTAAGATACTATTTTGGCGGGAAACCCCCTAACCCCGAATTTAGATTTTGTTGGTTCGGGCCAAAAGGTTATAATCTGCCAAAACCAAAGCGGCCATGGCCTCAACTATAGGTACGGCTCTGGGCACTACACATGGATCATGCCTGCCCTTGCCCTGCGTGGTCACTTTTTCTCCTTCTTTGTTGATGGTTTCATAGGATTGAAGCACAGTAGCCACCGGTTTGAACGCCACATTGAAATAAATATCCATTCCGTTACTGATTCCACCCTGAACCCCACCACTGCGATTTGTCACTGTGGTTCCGTCAGTATTGAAGGCATCATTGTGCTGACTCCCTTTCATTTTCACCCCTTCAAAACCACTTCCGTATTCAAAGCCTTTTACAGCATTTATGGATAGCATGGCCGAACCCAGGACAGCATGAAGTTTGTCAAAAACTGGTTCCCCCAAGCCAATGGGTACATTTTGGATGACACAGGTAATGACGCCCCCTATGGTATCTCCCTCTTTTTTAATGGATTTGATGTAAGCTTCCATTTTTTCGGCCATTTCCATATCGGGACATCGAACTGGATTGGACTCAATCTTGGAAAAATCAAGTTCCGTATAGGGTTTGTCCAGCTTCATTTCCCCTACTTGGGAAACAAAAGCATTGATCTTCACGTTCCCCAACAATTGTTTGGCAATAGCTCCGGCCACGACCCTGCTGGCAGTTTCCCTTGCGGAACTTCTTCCACCGCCCCTGTAGTCCCTAAAACCATACTTTTGGTCATACACATAATCGGCGTGGGAAGGTCGGTAAGAGTCCTTGATATGGGAGTAATCCTTGGATTTTTGATTGGTATTATGAATAGCGAAACCAATGGGTGTACCGGTGGTCTTTCCTTCAAAAATTCCAGAATAAAATTCTACGGTATCCGGTTCCTTTCGCTGGGTCACAATTGCGGACTGCCCAGGTTTTCTTCGATTGAGTTCGTTTTGTACTTGCTCCAAGTCCAATTCCAAACCGGCGGGACAACCATCGATCACTCCACCTAGTGCCCTTCCGTGCGATTCCCCAAAAGTTGTAAGTCTAAAAAGCTGTCCGAATGTGTTTCCTGCCATCTGCCTGAAGTTCCAAAAACCCCAAAGGTAGCTGTTATTCCTGTTTTAAAAAAAATCTGGAGTTGGTTAACGTTCCTGAAACAGAAGCTACCGCAAATTCATGATTTTTTAACGATAAGCTTATGAATTCTTGATTTGAAATTGATTTTAAGTTTATTCCCACAAGTTTATTTTGCATTTAAACCCTCAGCGAATTGAAAAAAAGGAAGATTGAACTCGCCGTAATATCGGATGTTCATTTAGGTACTTACGGTTGTCATGCGGATGAACTCATCGCGTATCTCAATAGCATTCAGCCCAAAAAATTAGTCCTTAATGGTGATATCATAGATATATGGCAGTTTAAAAAGAGGTACTTCCCGGCCGCCCACCTCAAAGTCCTTAAAAAGGTCATCGGTATGGCTTCCAAGGGAACAGAAGTCTACTATATCACTGGAAATCATGATGAAATGCTCCGTAAGTTCAGTGATACTTCAATGGGTAATTTTAAAATTGCAAACAAACTTGTGCTTAACCTAGATGGTAAAAAAGCCTGGATATTCCATGGGGATGTATTTGATGTATCCATTCAAAATGCCAAATGGCTGGCCAAACTTGGCGGTTATGGTTATGATCTTCTGATCTTGATCAATAGTTTTGTCAATTGGTGCTTGGTGAAGATTGGACGCGAGAAATATTCATTGTCCAAACGGATAAAAAACAGCGTAAAAAGCGCGGTAAAGTATATCAATAATTTTGAGCGTACCGCTGCCGACCTTGCCATAGAAAATCACTATGACTATGTTATTTGTGGACATATCCACCAACCCAAAAAAGAACGGTACGAAAACAAGTACGGGAGCTGTATTTACCTGAATTCAGGTGATTGGGTAGAAAACCTGACCGCCCTGGAATACTCCTTTAAAAGGTGGCGTATTTACCATTACAACCATGATCGTTTGTCTCCGTTCTTTGTGGACGAGGATTTGAAGGAAATGAATATGAACGAGCTCATTGCCTCCATTACGGATAACGATGTGGAGGAAGTAGAGGAAAAAATCCCGGAAAAGGCCGAAGACTTAGACGACCAAGGCTTTCCGCAGGATTGACACCGGATGTTCCGCTTCCCTTTTCGTCCCATCATAAATTTGATGCCTACAACTGGTACCGTTAGCCGCGATCAGGGTTTCTGGTTCGCTCTTCCTCACTGCGGGAAATAATTTGAGCTCCCCAACCTGCATGCTCAAGTCATAGTGCTCTTTTTCATAACCAAAGGAACCGGCCATACCACAGCAACCCGATGTAATTATCGTAACCTCATAATTCTTGGGAAGATTAAGGATGTCAAAGGTTACTTTCTGGTTGGACAGGGCTTTTTGATGGCAATGGCTATGGATCTTTACCTTTCTTTTTTCCTGGGTGAAGCTATCCGTGGTAATGTTTCCATTCCCAATTTCTTGGGCTAAAAATTCCTCGATCAAAAAGGAATGCTGCGACAATTGGGCCACTAAATCTTGATCTGTGCTTAATCTTTTGTATTCATCCCGGAACGACAAAATTGCAGAGGGCTCCAAACCAACAATCGGAAGTTGTTGATCAATATAGGGTAGTAAGGCCTCCAGGTTCTTTTCCACAAGTTTTGAGGCCTGTTTTAAAAATCCCTTCGACAAATAGGTCCTGCCACTTTCCGCATAAAACAACTGGACGTCATAGCCTAATTTTTGAAGTAACACAATGGCATCTTTACCCACTTCCACATCCAAATACCGAGTAAACTCATCCAGATAAAGCACCACCTTTTTTGATTGGCCCGCGGGTATACTTTTCTGCTTGTCCAAATATCCCTGGAAATTAAAACGGTGCACAGGTGGCAAGCTACGCTTTCCTGCAACGCCCGCAACGGATTTCAATAAACCTCCGAGTATTTTGGATTTATAAATAAAATTGGTGACCCCTGGGACGGCACTTCCCAAAGCATTGAGCTTGGTGTTATAAGCAAACAGTTTACTTCTTAGCGGGTAGCCGTTGCTCTCTTGGTATTGGAACAAAAATTCAGCCTTAAGAGCCGCCACGTCCACATTGCTTGGACACTCACTGGCACAAGCTTTACAGCTCAAGCAAAGATCAAAGGCCTCTTTAAGCTCTTCGTGATCAAATCTATTTTGGCCACCTTCCTGGGTCAAAAACTCCCTTAGGGCGTTGGCCCGACCCCTTGTGGTATGCTGTTCATTTTTGGTAGCATGATAACTGGGGCACATGCCCCCTTTCATCTGATGGCTCTTACGACAATCCCCACTTCCGTTGCATTTTTCTGCGGCTTTCAGGATGCCCTCGCTATCGGAAAAGTCCATTAGTGTCTTCACCTCAGGTTCATTCCGGTCAATTTCGTATCGAAGGGATTCATCCATAGGATAGGCATCCACAATTTTACCCGGATTAAAGATGTTGTTGGGGTCGAAAACGCTTTTTAAACGTTTCAATAGCTCGTAATTGTCCGCCCCGATCATCAACGGGATAAACTCCGCCCTAACAATACCATCACCATGTTCGCCACTAAAACTCCCTTTGTATTTTTTGGTCAAATGCGCCACGTCGGTGGTAATGGAGCGAAACAATTTTACGTCTTCCGATTTCTTTAGATTAAGAATGGGACGCAAATGGAGCTCCCCCGCCCCAGCATGGGCATAGTACACCGCTTCCTGACCGTAGCCCTTCATAATTTCGGTGAATTCCCCGATAAAATCCTTGAGGTCGTCCAAAGCCACTGCGGTGTCCTCAATGCAGGCCACAGCCTTTCTGTCGCCTACCATATTTCCCAACAAACCAAGGCCAGCCTTTCTCAATTCAATGGCCTTTGCAATATCATCTCCCTTTAAAACAGGATTGGCATAACTTAATCCTGATTCCGCAATGGTTACCAAAAGAGCGTCCAACTGTTGCTGCAATTCCTTTTCGGAATGCGCCTTTACCTCCAACATCAAGATGCCCGCAGGGTCGCCATTAACAAAAAACCGATTGGCGAGTTGGGCGCGGTTGTTTTTGGTGCAGTCCAAAATAACCTTGTCCATCATTTCACAGAGATGTAGGCTATGTTGCATAACCGGGGCCACATCGGCTAGGCAATCTTCCAGGGTGTGGTAGTGTGTGGCCACCATGGCAGCATAGGCAGGTGGAAGTTCATCCAGTTGCAGGGTGATTTCGGTTGTAAAAGCCAAGGTCCCCTCGCTCCCTGAAAGTAATTTGCACAGATTGAACTCCTCTGAATGACTTCCGAACAATTTGTTGTTTAAAAGTTCATCCACGGCATAACCCGTATTCCGTCTATGGATGCTTGGATGTGGAAATTGATTCCTTATGTTTTTTTGGTTGTCAGGGTTGGTGAGTGCATCCTCCAAAAACCGATATACCTCCCCTTCCCTGGATTTCTCCTGTTTTTTGGCCTGGAACCCTGATTCGTCCACTTCGGTGACCTCAACTAAACTGCCGTCTGACAAGACACATTCCATGGATACCACCTTATCCCGGGTAACACCGTATTGTATGGAAGTGGTTCCAGAGGAGTTGTTCCCTACCATACCTCCGATCATACAGCGATTGGACGTGGAAGTATTGGGTCCGAAGAATAGACCAAATGGTTTTAAATACAGGTTGAGCTCGTCACGGACTACTCCTGGCTGAACACGTACCTGCTTTTTTTCCTCGTCCAGATGGATTATATCCGTAAAATTTCGTGAGACATCCACTACAATACCTTCCCCCACGCATTGCCCTGCCAGGGAGGTTCCTGCGGTTCTCGGAATTAGGCCAATTCCATGGGCGTTGGCAAACGACACCAGCTTCTGGATATCTGATTTGGTCTTGGGATAGGCCACCGCTTGGGGCAATTTGCGATAAACGGAGGCATCCGTTGCATAGAGTGCCCTACTTAGGTCGTCTGTCAACAATTCTCCGTCCAGATTTTGTGAAAGGGTTTTGAATAAAGTTTTTTCCAATCTGGAACAATTTTTGGTCTCGTACTCTGTTTTAATGTCAAAAAGAAGTACAAAACTATCTTTAATTTTTAACTAAACGAGAAACTTATGAGGATTACCACATTATTTATCGGACTTTTTTTGTTTGCAACGGCTGCAATGAACGCGCAGGATATTTCTGAACACGCTTTGGGATTGCGCTTGGGCGACAGTGACGGTTTTGGGGCAGAAATCTCATATCAGAAGTCCATAGGCAGATATAACCGGGCCGAATTTAATTTGGGCTGGAGGGACAGTCGGGACTTTGATGCCTTTAAACTGTCTGGAGTTTATCAATGGGTACATTCGTTGGACGGCAACTTTAATTGGTACTATGGTGTTGGGGGTGGACTTGGAAGTGTGGAGTTTTCGCCCGTGCCTGGAGGAGACGACAACGACGGTCTATTTGTGTTTGCCGCTGGAGACATCGGAATAGAATATAATTTTGACATTCCCTTGCTCCTTTCCCTTGATTTTAGACCGGAAATAGGTTTGATCGGGTATGACGGATTTGATAATGATTTTGATTTTGATATCGCCCTTGGGATTCGCTATCAGTTCTAACTTCAAATCAAAAAATATGGAATGGCCCTTGACTTTAATAAATGTTAAGGGCTTTTTTATGCCGCAAGTAATGAATACCTTAGCATCTTAAACTTTTTAGAATGAAAAAAATATTGACGATTGCCCTGGGTCTTGTACTACTGGCTTCCTGTAATTCCAAACCGGAAGGTTTTACACTTAACGCCACGGTGACCGGAGAATTGGAGAATGGAACCAGGGTTTTTCTAAAGACAACGGATTCCATCAACCAACTGATAGATGTGGATACCACCACTGTGGAAAATGGAGCGTTCAGTTTTACCGGGATGCAGACCGAACCCCAACTTCACTACCTATTTGTTGGGAATCTACGAGGCAATATTCCCTTAATTGTTGAAAACGGGACAATAGACTTAAAGTTCCAGAAGGACAGTTTGAGTTTTGCAAGGTTAAAGGGAACACCACAGAACGAACTGTTTATGGAGTTTTTGGGTGAATCACGCAAACTTTCCGACCGGGCCCGGTCCATGCAGGACGATATGCGTATGGCTGCTCAGCAACAGGATACCGCTACCGTTACCGCTTTACGGGAAGAGTACATGGAATTCCAGGATGATGTCAAGAATTTTAATATCGACTTTGCAAAGGACAACCCAAATGCCCTTATATCGGTACTTATCATCAACAATTTGATGATGAGCAAAAGACTTTCCATGGATGAGATCAAAAAGCTCTACGAAGGATTGACTCCCGAAATGAAGGCCTCAGCCCCGGCAGAACAGCTAAAAAAACAATTGGATCAAGCCAAGAATACTGAAATAGGAGGCGTTGCCCCCGAGTTTTCGGCCCCTACCCCTGACGGTGAGTTATTGGCCTTGAGCGATGTAAAGGGCAAACTTACTTTAGTGGATTTTTGGGCGGCTTGGTGCAGACCCTGTAGAGCGGAAAATCCGAATATTGTAAATGTGTACAACAAATACCACGACAAAGGTTTAAACATCATAGGGGTATCCTTGGACACCAGGGCGGAAGATTGGAAGGGAGCTATTGAAAAAGATGGGTTGACCTGGAACCATATCTCCAATTTGAAACGTTTCCAAGATCCTGTGGCCAGATTGTACAACATCAATGCGATTCCGGCGGCATTCCTTTTGGATGAAAACGGGGTTATTGTTGCGAAGGATTTAAGAGGTCCGGCCTTGGAAGCAAAAGTGGCCGAATTACTCAATTAGAAAGAACAAAATTATGTATTCAAGCCGGGGTCTAAATCCCGGCTTTTTTATGCACTAGATCTTGCCCATTTTCTCCAACACAAATAGGATCACAATGGGAATGGCCAACAGAATCACCGTAAAGGTGTCCGTGCTAATAAGTTCAGGTTTAAAAAGAAGCGCTGTGGCGTAGCCCCCTATAGCTCCCCCAAAATGCGCAGAATGGCCAATGTTTCCCGCTCTACTTTTCATTCCATAAATGGAATACAACATATATCCTATCCCCAAGACGTATGCTGGAAAAGAAATAGGAATAAAATATAAGGACAAGGGCATGTCCGGGTTTAGAAGAATAGCCGCATACAAAATACCGGTCACCGCACCACTTGCACCCACCGCGCTATAATAAGGTTCATCCTTATGAAAAAAAAGTGCCAATAGACTTCCTCCCAATAAGCTTGTAAAATAGATGATCAAAAACTTAATGGGACCAAACCAATTGATCACCACATGTGCAAAGAAGTACAGGGTGAACATGTTAAAAAACAAATGCATGGGGTCAACGTGCAGAAAACCAGAGGTAAGCGCCCGCTCCTTTTGTCCAGCCCGAATTCCATTGATGCTAAACTTGTAACGATTGAAGAAAACACTGTCGTTGAACCCCTTGATGGATACAAGGACATTGGCCACCATTATTGCAATTGTGACGGCATGTAAATTATGCATGCGCTAAAAGGTTTGGCATCAAATATAGCTATATTTGCCCACAAGAATTACGTATGCAGCTGGTTGTTTTTATACTTGTTTACCCCCTACTCTGGCTGGTTTCCAGACTTCCTTTTAAAGTACTTTATCTTATTTCCGATGCGGTATTCCTCTTGCTTTATGGCATAGTGGAATATCGGAAAAAAGTGGTCCGTTCCAATTTGGAACTGGTGTTCCCGGACAAAACCCCAGCTGAACGAAAAAAAATGGAGAAGGCATTTTACAGACATCTTTGTGATATGTTCCTGGAAATGATAAAAACCATGGGGATTTCGAATGCCCAGCTGCAAAAACGCTTTGTATTCACCAATATTGAGGTACTTCACAAGCTGGAGCATAAAAACCTAAGTGTTATGCTCATGTTTCCGCATTATGCCAGCTGGGAATGGGTAATTGCACTGGACAAACATATCGCTTCAAAGGGTTATGCCATCTACCAAAAAATTGGCAATAAATATTTTGATAAGTTGATAAGGGACATCCGACAAAAGTTTGGCACCACCTTGATTTCCACCAAGGACACCAAGGAAATTGTGGCCAAAAACAAAGAAACGGGTCAATTGAGCATGTACGGAATCTTGAGCGATCAATCGCCAATGGTAAAAAAAGCGCATCTCTGGACGCCCTTTATGGGCATTACGGTTCCTGCGCATACGGGTGCCGAACTCTTGTGCAGAAAGCTGGATTTGCCAGCAGTCTATCTGAAGGTGACCAAATTAAAACGGGGGCACTACCAAGGTACATTCAAATTATTGTCAGAAGAACCAAGGAAACTCCAAGAATTTGAATTGACCCGCATGTTTCTCAAGGAAGTGGAAGCTTCCATAAACGAAGCTCCCGAGTTCTATTTTTGGACCCACAAAAGATGGAAACACAAGGACAAGGTGCCTAAGGAATTGAGAAACACCTAAACAACATGCCCAAAAGGAAAAGGAAATTTCTCAAGCGCAAAATTCTTGGTTCGTTGGTTCTGGCCTATGTTCTATTTGCCAATTCCTGCATGACCATGCGGACTTCTTCAAAAGACACCAAATTATTTTTCGCTGAGCACGGAGTGGATTATCTGGAGCACACGGTGGCAGTGGAAGGCACCGAAATCCATTACATCCAGACCGGACAACAAAACGCCCCTACACTTGTATTCATACACGGGTCACCCGGAAGCTGGGATGCCTACAAATCCTATTTGACAGACTCTGTATTGACCAAAAGATTTAGACTCATTTCCGTAGACCGTCCAGGATTTGGGAAAAGTGATTTTAGAAGGAGTATGGCATTGGAACCACAGGCACTATTGCTAAACCGACTGCTCTCGGGTTTGGACAACGGAAAGAAATTTACCCTTATCGGACACTCTTATGGAGGGCCCTTAGTGGTTCAAATGGCATTGGAACAACCCGAACTCCATTCCCATTTGGTAGTCTTGGCAGGCGCTCTGGATCCTGCCGCAGAAAAGCCTGAAAAATGGCGAAAACCGTTGACTTGGTTCCCATTGAAATATTTGGTTCCGGGTGCTTTGAAACCCTCCAACGATGAGCTTTGGATGCTCAAAGAGGACCTGAAGCAGCTGCAACCCCGTTTATCCGGACTGAAGCTTCCTACATTGGTCATACATGGCAAAGAAGACAAATTGGTGCCTTACCAAAATGTGGGGTTCATGAAGCATGAATTTTCCAACGTTGACCGGTTAAAGGTGATCCCCATAGAAAACGAAAACCACTTCATTGTCTGGACGCAGGAACACCTCATTAAAAAGTCCATATTGGACTGGGTTGTAACGGATTAAAACTTCTGTTGGTAAGTTGACCCTAGTTGTTGGTCTAAATTACATGGCAAAAACAAAGCAATTCCATATACTTCAAGTATGGAAATCATTTCTGCTTTATTTGATGAAATTTTAGGTTTTCTTGGAGTAACCCAAGCTCTGGAAATCCTGCAGTCCGGGGATTATAGCGCATTTAGAACCTACGAAGGGGTAGCTTCCTTGATTTACCCCATAATACCCCTACTCCTATTGTTGGAGTTTGCCGTTGGTCTTATCTACAAAAAACCCCAGATCAAGGTATACAAGGTCAATTTTCTGATCTATATTTTTAATCGATTTGTGGGCCGTTTCATATCCATTGCCATGGTTACCTTTTGCATTGGTTTTTTTAGCCAATATGCCATTCTTCAGACCAGTCCAACTTGGTACTGGTTTATTTATGCTTATATCATCTGGGAATTAGGGCATTTTATTTACCACTATTTGGGGCACAAAGTACGGCTGTTCTGGTGCCTGCATTCCACCCACCATGCTCCCGAGGAAATGAACCTATCCGTGACCCATGCCCATTTTTTCCTGGAGGCCCCTTATGCCGATGTCATCCGGACCACGGTCTGTATCCTTTTGGGCGTTCAACCGGAAATGTTGTTTGCGGTGATGTTCATAGATGGCACTTATGGGGCATTTATACACATTGGGGAAAACATGATCAAGGATGCACGTTTCGGTTTCTTGAACAAAATCATGCTCACCCCTTCGCACCACCGGGTCCACCATGCTAGGAATCCGCTGTACATGGATACCAATTTCTGTAACCTGCTCAACATTTGGGACCGCGTCTTTGGTACCTATCAAGAAGAACAGCGAAGCGTTAAAATAGAATATGGGATAACCCGGGAGATGGACTCTGGTAATTTTTGGGATGTATATTTTGGAGAAATCGTTGCCCTGGTAAAAGATGTGGTCAAAGCACCGGGGATCACCAATAAATTTCTCTACTTGCTCATGCCACCAGGCTGGAGTCATACTGGGGACCATAAGACAGCAAAAGTGGCGCGGAAGTCCTACCTGGATACCCAATCCAGAGTTTAAATATTTCCCAAAATTTGGTGGTTCACTGTTTTGTTTCCTAAATTGAAATCAATTCAAAAACCAAAAAATGAAACAGTTATCAACCTTTGTGCTCTTGTTCTGCATGGCCATCAGCTTCGGACAAAAGAAAAATACCGTATCCCAGGAAGTTGTGGAGGCCATCAAAAAAGACGTTTGGATCCCATTTATGGAATCCTACAATGAGCTTGACCCAAATAAGCTTAAATCCATTCACTCCCAAGAAATTGTAAGAATCACCATTGATCAAAATGTTGTTAAATCTGGGGAAAGTTATTTGGAGCACTTTGCCGGCTTCCTAAAAAAAGTGAAGCAAAATGGCGGTAAGGTCAGTATTGCCTTTGCCATAGAATCCACGGCACTGGATGAAAGCGAGGAAATCGCCTACCAGACCGGTTATTACCGCTTCAGTTCCCAAGGCAAGAACGATGAGGAAATGGTAGTTAGAGGTTATGGCTATTTCAACGTGGGATTAAAGCTGGAAGATGACGGATGGAAAATTTGGCTTGATTCCGACAAGAAATCCGACATCTCCCACAAGGATTTTAGCAACCACAAAACTTTGTACGAACTGAGCGGACCGTCTTAGTCCAACCCAGCCACCTCCTTGATCTCCGAGATAATCCTATCCGCTAGGGCATCTGCCTCTGATTGGGATTTAGCTTCGGTATAAATACGGATTATAGGTTCTGTGTTGGATTTTCGCAGGTGGACCCAATTTTCCGGAAAATCGATTTTAACGCCATCAATGGTGGAAACCTCTTCATTGCGATATTTCTGGTGCATGGATTCCAGCAAGGCATCTACATCCAATTCTGGGGTGAGCTGAATCTTCTTTTTGCTCATGAAATAGCTAGGATAACTCGCTCTTAATGCTGCAACCGTACCTCCTTTTTCAGCCATTAGCATCAGAAAAAGCGCTGTGCCCACCAAAGCGTCCCGGCCATAATGACTTTCGGGATAGATGATTCCGCCGTTCCCTTCACCTCCAATGATTGCGTCGTTGGCCTTCATTTTAATCACCACATTGACCTCCCCTACGGCTGCAGCTTCATAGGTTCCGCCATGCCTTTGCGTTATATCTCGCAGGGCTCTTGAAGAGGATAAATTGGACACCGTATTGCCCTTGGTCTTGCCCAATACATAATCCGCACAGGCCACCAGGGTGTATTCTTCCCCAAACATCTCCCCCTCGTTGCTGATAAAAGCCAAACGGTCCACGTCCGGATCTACAACAATGCCAAAGTCGGCTTTTTCCTTGACCACCATATCACAAATGTCGCCCAAATGTTCTTTTAGCGGCTCTGGGTTATGCGGGAAATGCCCGGTTGGTTCACAGTACAGTTTAACCACCTCTACCCCTAGTTCTTCCAACAGCTTGGGAATAGCTATCCCTCCAGTGGAATTGACGCCGTCTACAACAACCTTGAATCCTTTTTGTTTTATAACCTCCTTGTCCACCAAGGAAAGGTTCAATACTTCATCGATATGGATATCAATATAGGAGTCATTTTTCGTGATCGTACCCAACTGATCCACTTCAGCAAAATCAAAATCTTCCTTTTCGGCAAGTTCAAGAATGATTGCACCCTGGCCAGCATCCAAGAATTCACCTTTTTCATTCAACAATTTTAGGGCATTCCACTGTTTTGGGTTGTGACTTGCTGTCAAAATGATTCCCCCATCCGCTTTTTCCAAGGGCACTGCGATTTCCACGGTGGGAGTGGTGGACAATCCCAAATCAACAACATCAATTCCCAATCCAACCAAGGTGGACACTACCAAGTTTTGGATCATTTCGCCGGAAAGGCGCGCATCACGACCAATTACCACCGTTAGTTTTTGCTTACCTAAATACGATTGAAGCCAGGTTCCATAAGCAGCGGCAAATTTTACCGCATCTAAGGGCGTTAGGTTGTCATTGGTCTTTCCTCCTATGGTTCCGCGAATTCCGGAAATTGATTTGATGAGCGTCATATTGTTAAAAAATTTTTTGCAAATATAAAGGGCCGCACCCGATTCCGTGTTTCGAATTTGTAAATTTCAATTTCAAAAAAGGCCTTTGAATTTTCTGGCGCACATATATCTTTCATTCGATGACCCCCAAATAACACTTGGGAATTTTTTTGCCGATCATATTCGGGGCAATAAGTACAAGCATTTTCCAGAAGGTATCCAAAAAGGAGTCATATTGCACCGGGCAATTGATACGTTTACCGATTCGCATCCCATTGCCAAGCAAAGCAGTAAGCGACTTCATAAAAACTACAGCCACTACAGTCGGGTAATCGTTGATATTTACTACGACCATTTTTTGGCCAAGAATTGGCCTGATTACTCCAAGGTTCACCTTAAGGATTATGTGGAGAAGTTTTATGACCTATTGGAAGATAACTATGGACTTCTGCCATTGGCCACGCAACGCATGGTTCCCTACATGATTTCCAACAATTGGTTGTATAGTTATGCCAGTTTGGATGGTATTTCAAAGGTGTTGGACGGTATGAACCGAAGAACAAACAACAAATCCAAAATGAATTTTGCCATATTGGACCTTGAGGAACATTATGGCGCCTTCGAAAATGAGTTTAAGCTTTTTTTCGAGGAATTGATTACCTTTTCCCGACATAAATTCAACTCCCTATGCGAAGACTGATTTTTGCACTTCCACTTCTCTTTTTTATCCATTGCAAACAACAACCTGCTTCCCCTACCGGACTGGTCACCGAAAAGGCCATGGTGGTCAGCGCACGTGTAGAGGCCTCCAAAATTGGCTCACAAATCATGCAGCAGGGAGGCAATGCTTTTGATGCCATGGTAGCAACCGAACTGGCATTGGCCGTGGCCTATCCGTACGCAGGTAACTTGGGCGGCGGTGGATTTATGGTGTACCGAAAAGCTAACGGCAACATTGGGGGTATAGATTATAGGGAGAAGGCACCCTTGGCAGCCCACAAGGATATGTACTTGGATTCACTTGGCAATGTAATACCCAACATGAGCACATTGGGCGCAACGGCCGTAGGTGTTCCGGGAACAGTGGCAGGTGTGTTCGCTGTGCACGAAAAAATGGGGTCGCTTCCCATGTCTGAGTTGATCAAACCGGTAATAGCCCTGGCCAAAAGAGGAGTGGTGGTCACGAAAAAACAAGAAGGACGCATCAAAAAGTATCAGGAGAAGTTTGTGGAGGTCAATGGGGACAGTACCAAGTTTGCACAGCATTTTAAAGCGGGTGACACCATCAAATACCCAAAATTGGCAGAAACCCTGACCGCCATTTTACAACGTGGAAAGGATGGATTTTACAAAGGCGAAGTGGCTGAAAAATTGGCCAGTTTTATCCAGGAAAAAGGTGGTTTCATCACTACAGAGGACTTGGCTCGTTATGAGGCCAAATGGAGAGAGCCGGTGGTCTTCGCCTATAAAGATCTAAAAATGATTTCCATGAGTCCGCCGAGCAGTGGTGGTGTAACCATCAATCAGATTTTTAAGATGATCGAACCCCACGAAATTGGAAGTTACGGTCACAATTCCCAAAAATCCATCCAGCTTTTTACAGAGGCTGCACGTAGGGCCTATGCCGATAGAAATTATTTTTTGGGAGACCCGGATTTTGTGGATATTCCTTTGGAATATCTTTTGGACAGCACCTATCTGCAAAGGCGTATGGGCGATTTTACCTTTGACAAGGCGACCTTATCATCCGCAGTGGGCCATGGACATGTAGAAATTGTGGAAAGCACGGAAACCACCCACTACTCCATTGTGGATGCAGAGGGTAACGCCATTTCCGCAACCACAACGCTTAATGGAGGTTACGGTTCCAAATTGTATTCCGAAGAACTTGGTTTTTTCCTCAACAATGAAATGGACGATTTTAGTTCCAAACCAGGGGTGCCCAATATGTTCGGATTGATTGGTGCGGAAGCCAATAGTATTGCCCCGGAAAAACGCATGCTAAGCAGTATGACCCCTACCATAGTTGAAAAAGATGGAAACCTATATATGGTTGTGGGCACTCCTGGAGGCTCAACGATCATAACCGCAGTGGCGCAGACCATACTCAATGTTTATGAGTTTAACCTCAGTATGCAGCAGGCTGTAAATGCCCCTCGATTTCACCATCAATGGCTCCCAGATGTAATCACTTTTGAACCAGATGGTTTTTCAAAAAAACTGATAGAAGGACTAAAAGCCAAGGGGTACACCATTAATGAAGGCACCACTCCGGTAATTGGAAAAGTGGATGCAATCAGGGTACTTCCGGACGGAACCTTGGAAGGTGGGGCAGATCGTAGGGGCGATGATACCGCAGTTGGTTTTTAAGTATGGACTATGATGTTGTCATTTTATCCGCGCCAGGATATCTAGGTCCAGCTAGCGAGCCCAGTTTATTGGCCAATGTGGTCAAGGAGGACCAACTGGTACAAGATGCACTTAAAGCAACAGGACTTCGCGTTTGCCGAAAATCATGGGACGACCCAACCTTCGACTGGTCTACTGCGCGCTATGCCATATTCCGATCTACCTGGGATTATATCCACAGGGTTGCTGAGTTCACCCAATGGCTGGAAACTACAAAAACCCAGATCCAATTTATCAATTCAACACAACTTATCGACTGGAATTTGGATAAGCATTATTTGCTGGATTTAAAGCAAAAAGGCATACATATTCCCAAGACTGTGTTCATCGAAAAAGAAACTGCAATTTCATTGGAAGACGCCTGGAAAAATGCCAAAACCTCGAAAGGTTTTCATGGGGAGACCCTCATTCTAAAACCGTGTATCTCAGGAGGGGCTCGACACACATATAAAATTGACACAAAAAACATCCACGAGTATGAAGAAGTATTCAGTTCCTTGATAGAAAAAGAAGCTATGATGCTTCAGGAATTCCAAAAAAATATTGTGGATAAAGGGGAAGTCTCCTTGATGATTTTCCATGGAACGTATACCCATGCCGTTCTTAAGAGGGCCAAGCAGGGGGATTTTAGGGTACAAGATGATTTTGGTGGTAGTATTCAGGAATACGATCCCAGTCCTGAGGAAATTCAATTTGCCGTTAACACCGTCCATGCTGCACCTGAGATGCCCATGTACGCACGCGTGGATATTTTTAGGGACAATGAAGGTAAATTGGCGTTGGCGGAACTTGAAATATTTGAGCCCGAGCTTTGGTTCCGGTTACATACAAATGCCGCCCAGGTTTTGGCAGAAAAAATTCACGAAACCCTTTTTTAATATACTAGTTAATCAATCCCAAAAAGTTCTTTAACCCGGTTTTTCCATTCCCAGGATTCCAAACCGCAAACAAGGAGGTGGTAAAAGAAACCTGGTCCAGCTCAATAAATTTGACGCGATAATTTTTATGGTCCACCAATGATTTCGGAACGATGGAAATTCCCATTCCGCTTTCCACCAATTTAAAAATGGTGGGGCCGTGAATGGAACGATGGGAAATCTTTGGTGAAAATCCATGGTGTTTGCATAGCCTTATGATCTGTTGAAAATAAAATTGACTCTGCTCATTCGGAAAAAGAATAAAACTCTCTTCAGAAAACTGGCCCACATCCCTAAAACTGGATGCTGAAATTGCATGGTTTTGAGGCAACACCACACACAGGTTCTCGGTAAACACCTCCTTACAATTCAAGTCTGCCGGCACTTGGTTGGAACGCATAAAGCCAAGGTCCAATTGATTGTTTTCCAGGGCCTGCAGTTGGGATTGATTGTTCATTTCATCCAAGGAAAACTGGGTATTTGGATATAAGTTTCCAAATTCCTGGAGCAGCGGAGGTAGAAATTCCTGCATGGCAGAACCAACAAAGCCTATGCGTATGATCCCTTCAATCTCTTCCATCTCCAATTGCCAAGTCTCCAAAGCATCCTGCAATTGATGGGTGACCTCCAAAGCTACTTTTTTGAACATCCGTCCTGCCTGATTTAACTCCACTCTCCTATTGGTTCGGTCGAAGAGGGAATGTCCGGTTAAACTTTCCAATCTTTGGATTTGTTGACTTAACGCAGACTGGGAGATATAAAGTTTGTCCGCGGCTTTTCCATAGTGCAGGGTATCGGCCAAAACCAGAAAATACTCCAGATGTCTGATTTCAATTTGATTAGTCAAACTTATTATTTATCATTAATTAATAATTGTAAACGGTTAAAAGTACAATTAATTTTGTGGTCATATATCTTAAAAAGGACTGGATTATGATCAATACTGCGTCTTCCCCAATTGACAAAATCATGGATGCTTTATTTATTCCCTACAAAAAACGTGTTGGCGACGTGGACAAAATCGTCTCTGCCATGGTACAAAACCATCTCATTGAAAATGAGCATGAGATTGTAAACGATCATATTGCCTTTAGAACCTTGGGTGTACCCCATTTAGGCATTGCCTCCTTTGAAAAGATATTCCTGCACCATGGTTATAAGCGTATGGAAGCTTACCATTTTCCTGAAAAAAAATTGGACGCCCATTGGTACGCTCCTCCTCAAGAACGACTCCCAAGGATATTTATCAGTGAGCTTAGGGTACAGGATTTATCGCCAGGGGCCCAGGAAATAATTTCCAAGTACACCAGTGAAGTAGCAGCCGATCCTGTTGACCAATTGGATTTGAACAATCTTAATGAAGTGGGCGACTTCTTCTACAGACCCTTATGGGCTCTTCCTACATTAAGCGACTACAATATGCTTTTGGAAGAAAGTGAATATGCCGCCTGGGTAATTTACAACCGTTATTACCTGAACCACTATACCATCAGTGTCCATGAACTTCCAGGTGAGCATGCTTCCCTGGAAAACTTTAATACGTTCCTGGAATCCATTGGGATTGTGCTAAACTCAGCGGGCGGAAAAGTCAAAATGAGTGATGATGGGCTTCTAAAACAAAGTAGTTCTGTGGCCCACATGGTGGAAGCCGAGTTTGCCAATGGAGCAAAAACCATGATTGCCGGCAGCTATGTGGAGTTTGCCGAGCGATTACCACTTCCGGAGTTTCAAAACATCCCTAAAAAACAACTTTCAAGGGAACAGCGGCGGGAAGGCTTTGAAGCTGCCAATGCCGATAAAATATTTGAAAGCACCTATACCGGACAGACCTTGAAAAACTAGTTGACCCTTGTTTGCCCAACTTGTTGCTTCAATTCCTCCATGGACTGCTGCAGTTGGCGTAACAAGCCTGTTTCGGTGGTGGCATCCAAGTTAAAGGTCAATTTGCTACTAACCTCCCAGATTTCCTGGATTTGGAAAGGTTTGATCTCATAAGGCGGATAGGTTTCATTGAGGGATACCAATGTTATGTTGTTGGAATTTGGTCTTTTCTCGATTTTTTTGACCAAAACCGCATCCTGCAGCACCACCACATACATTTTATTTGCGCTTACATGGTCTATATGTTCTATGGCCCTGGCCAACACCCAATCGTCCGGTCTTAAATTGGGCAACATACTGTCCCCTTCAACCTGAAAACCACGATAGGTGGCATTTCGGAATTCTGGAATGGGCAAATCAAAGGCCGGCAATTGCTTGTACCAACTCGTATCGGCAATGTTTTGTGGATAGCCAGCAGCGGCCTTCGCATTTACCAAAACCATGTTTTCCTGGTCCGCGCTGTCCACCGTAACCACTTTGGGGATGACACTGGTCCTGGAAGTTTCCAAGTGTTTTTCCTCGCTTTCCCCAAACAACCATAGGGGATTGATATTGAACTGACGCAAAAGTTCCGCAACGACCTTTCCAGATAATTTGGTCCGGCCACGTTCTATATCCGCAGTGGTATTGGAAATGCCCAATAAGTTTGCAAATTCGGCTTGGGTATGCCCCAAATCCCTTCTGATCTCCGTAAATCGCTTTAGTGTCACCTCGTTTTCCATATACCAAATATATTAAATTTGGATTATTTCCAAAATTTTATTGGAATATTTCCATATTTAGGATTTATTCCATATTTTTGGATTAATTACAAAATAAGAAGTCATGGGTTCCAGTACAACAATCATCTACGACGGCACATTCAACGGATTTTTGACCTTAATATATAAGGCCTTTGAAAAAAAGTGGGCATTGCAGCACATTCAAAAGAAGGGGTTTGTGCTCAACGAACTCTTTACCCATGACCACATCATTGAAACCGATATTGAATTGGCCAAAAAAGTTTGGTCAGGCATTGGACAAAGAAACCATGCTGCCACCAAACGAATCTATTATGCCTTTTTGAGTGAGCATGGGCAGGTAGAACTTCACCTCTACCATTACATCCGTTTTGTAATGGACATGCCCCTACCCGATGTTGACTTCAAGCAAACCCAAGAAACTTTGGATGTCCTGGTCAATAAGGTCGAAAAGGAAAAAAGAAGAATGGAGGCCTTTGCCCAATTCCAGCTGACCAAGGACCATGGCGAAGTTGCACATATCTCCCCAAAATATAATGTGCTGCCCTTGCTGACGAAACACTTAAGACAATCCAATAAGGGAAGGGAATGGCAAGTTTTTGATGATAAACGTAAATTCGGGGTTAGATATAGTGCAATGGGTCTAGAGTTGATTTCCCAAGCATCGCAAGTGTTGACAGCCGTATAATTTTCCACACTTCCTATCCCATGGCGTACAAGCAATTAAAATTGTGGTTCGATGCTGATTTGGCCGAACTATTATCGGATAAACTCATTGATTCCGGGGTGGATTTTGATACATCTTCCTTTGTAAACACTGTTGCAGAAAAATTATATTACCTCGAACTCAAGGATCGTGTTGAATGGTTTGCTCAGGCCTTGCATGCCCACCTGCCGGATGACTATCCCATTGCGCTCCAACAATTGGTGAACATACTTGGACCCAAAAACGAAATGGAAACAGGCATGTTCAAAACCTATTATTGGATCATGCCCATTGCCAAGTATGTGGAAAATTATGGTCTTGAACATTTTGATCTGTCCATGGAGGCCATAAAGGAAATCACCCAAAGGAATACCGGGGAATATACCGTTCGTCCCTATTTGGAACGTTACCCGGAACAGACCTTGGAATTGCTCTTGGATTGGACACGCGACAGCAACAAACATGTTAGAAGATTGTGCAGTGAAGGAGTTAGGCCAAGATTACCATGGGCCACCAAATTGGATGGCTTCATCAAGAATCCCAATCCCATTTTTCCAATTTTGGACCATCTAAAGGACGACCCAAGCAAGTACGTCCAGAAATCCGTGGCCAATTGTGTGAACGACGTTTTAAAAGACAATCCGGAAATTGGAATGTCATGGATTGAGGATTGGGTGCAAGGCGCCGGCAAATCTCGAAAATGGATCATCAAACATGCCCTACGAAACTTGCGAAAATCCAATGACCCATGGGCCTTTGGAATATTGGCAACCGTATCCTAGATGTTATTTGCTGCGCTCACCCACAAAATAGTCGCTCTTATTTTTGAACAGCACATTAAATGTGGTCAGGCTACCATAAATCCGGGTGATGTATTGCTGCAGGTCAACTTTTTCCTGATCGTCCAAATTTTTACTGCTATTGATTTTTTGTTCCATGACACGGATTCGGTCCCGGACCATCACGATTTTATGGAAAAACGTATCAATCGGGATTTCCTTGGGCGCCAGCTCATCCCCTGGTTCCAAAATAAGTTTCCCTCCTTTCCATTTATCGGCAATGGCCACCTTCTCCGTGGTATCGCTCCATCGCTTCAATATGGAAACCAGGGATCGCTCCACATCAAAAAAGCTTACCGTATCCACTTCGTCGGTAACACCTTCAATCACTTCAAATTCCGAATCCAATTCTATGGTTTCCAACCCATTTTCCAAAAATGTAACCCAATAATGTTGGGACGTAACATTAGTTACCACCCCTTTTCCGTAATCAGGATGGTCAATTCGAGAGCCTATGCCCAATAATTTCATTCGACTTGTTTTTATGCCATCAAAAATACACCATCAATTAACAAAAACGAAACGGAAGCCCGCTTCCATTTTAACTGTCAAAACCTTACTTTAGCATCTTGTGCTATGATTAACTACGAAGAAAATATTGAAGTCAGGGGAGCAAGGGTCCACAACCTAAAAAATGTTGATGTGACCATCCCCCGTGAAAAGCTGGTGGTCATTACAGGTCTTTCTGGAAGCGGAAAGTCTTCTCTGGCCTTCGATACCATTTATGCCGAGGGCCAACGGCGATATATTGAGACTTTTTCAGCTTATGCCCGTCAATTTTTGGGCGGATTGGAGCGGCCGGATGTGGATAAAATTGACGGCCTTTCCCCGGTAATCGCCATTGAACAAAAAACCACCTCCAAGTCACCGCGCTCCACGGTGGGCACCATCACTGAGGTATATGATTTTCTAAGATTGCTCTTTGCCAGGGCTGGGGATGCTTATAGCTATAATACCGGTGAAAAGATGGTCAGCTATAGTGATGAGCAAATAAAACAACTGATCATTGAAGCTTACCAGGACAGGAGAATCAACATATTGGCTCCGGTGGTCAAATCCAGAAAGGGGCATTACCGTGAGCTTTTTGAACAAATTGCCAAACAGGGCTTTGTCAAAGTAAGGGTAGATGGCGAAATATTGGACATTGTAAAAGGCATGAAGGTAGATCGGTACAAGACCCATGATATTGAGATTGTCATAGACCGACTGAAAGTCATGGAAACCGATGATTTTAACAAGCGCCTTTCCGAAAGTATCAACACGGCCATGTACAGTGGCAATAATGTGCTCATGGTACTGGAAGAAGGGGAAACTGTGCCACGCTATTTTAGTCGCGACCTGATGTGCCCAAGTACGGGAATCTCCTACCCCACTCCCGAACCCAATACCTTTTCCTTCAATTCTCCAAAGGGGATGTGTCCTGAGTGCAATGGATTGGGGCATGTGTATGAAGTGAACGAAAAGAAAATCCTTCCGAACAAGAAACTCTCCATAAAAGCAGGTGGTATTGCCCCTTTGGGCGAATACAAAAAATCCTGGGCCTTTAGACAATTGGAGACCATTGCGCAACGCTATGAATTTGAATTGACCGATCCCATAGAAAAAATCCCAAAAGAAGCCATGGAGGTTATCTTAAACGGGGGTAAGGAGAGTTTTGAAGTGGATTCCAAAACCTTGGGGGTCAAAAGGCAATATAAAATTGATTATGAAGGGATCGCCAACTTTATCAAAACGCAGTTTGACGAGGCCAATTCCTCCTCCATCAAGCGCTGGGCCAAAGAATACATGGACAAAGTGGAGTGTCCCAGCTGCCAGGGCGCGAGGCTCCGTAAAGAATCCCTTTATTTTAAAATAGGTGGTAAAAACATCGCCGAACTGGCCCAATTGGATATTGCTGAACTGGCGGAATTCTTTGAACATCTCAATGATAATTTGGAAGGGAACCAGAAAAAGATAGCGGAGGAAATCATAAAGGAAATCAGGACCAGGGTTCAATTTTTGTTGGATGTGGGGTTGGATTACCTGTCCCTGAACCGAAGTTCCAAATCTTTATCGGGCGGGGAGGCCCAACGTATTCGTTTGGCCACCCAGATTGGGTCCCAGTTGGTAGGCGTGCTCTACATTTTGGATGAACCCAGTATTGGACTTCATCAACGGGACAACGAACGTTTGATCCATTCGTTGGAATCCCTGAGGGATATTGGTAATTCTGTCATTGTAGTGGAGCACGACCGTGATATGATCGAACATGCGGACCACGTTATTGATATTGGCCCAAAAGCTGGAAGACATGGCGGGGAAATCATTTCGGAAGGAAAGCCGGATGAACTGAAAAAGCATCAAACCCTTACTGCGGAATACATTACAGGGGAACGCGAAATTCCGGTACCCCAAAATCGAAGAAAAGGCAGTGGTAAAAAAATAGTGCTCTCAGGATGTACCGGCAATAATCTCAAAAATGTAACCGCGGAATTTCCCTTGGGCAAACTCATAGGGGTTACTGGTGTCTCGGGAAGCGGAAAATCCACCCTGGTCAATGAAACGCTTTACCCAATTATGAACGCCCATTATTTTAACGGGGTCAAAAAACCCATGCCGTACAAAAAGATTACGGGCTTGGAGCATGTGGACAAGGTTATTGACATTAATCAGTCCCCCATTGGACGTACGCCAAGGTCCAATCCAGCTACCTATACAGGTACATTTAGCGAAATACGAAGCTTGTTCGCTAAAACCACTGAAGCGACCATAAGGGGGTACAAACCAGGGCGATTTAGTTTCAATGTGGCAGGTGGGCGCTGCGAAACCTGCCAGGGGGGTGGGCTAAAAGTGATTGAAATGAACTTTTTACCGGACGTCTACGTGGAATGCGAAACTTGCAATGGTAAGCGTTTTAACAGGGAGACCTTGGAAATCCGGTACAAGGGCAAATCCATTGCCGATGTCCTGGAAATGACCATTAACGAAGCGGTTGACTTTTTTGAAAACATTCCCAAAATCCATAGAAAATTGAAAACCATCCAAGATGTTGGACTGGGATATATTTCTTTGGGTCAGCAGTCCACTACCCTTTCTGGAGGTGAGGCACAGCGTGTGAAACTGGCCACGGAACTCTCCAAAAGGGATACCGGAAACACATTCTATATCCTGGATGAACCCACCACTGGGCTCCATTTTGAGGATATTAGGGTGCTCATGGAAGTTTTGAACAAATTGGTGGACAAAGGAAATACCATCTTGGTCATTGAGCACAATATGGACGTCATCAAAATGATGGACCATATCATAGATATTGGGTACGAAGGCGGCAGAGGCGGTGGAATGATCGTGGCCCAAGGCACACCGGAAGAAGTGGCCAAAGACAATAAAAGTCACACAGCCCGGTTTTTAAAAAAGGAGCTTGAGCAATCCAAAAGGAAAATTGCCCCGGCGGTTTAACACTTAATTATTGAAATGCGAAAAGAACAACACCATAAAGGCTGGAATGAAATAAAGACCAACGACTCATGGGCCATATTCAAGATTATGGGTGAATTTGTCAATGGTTTTGAAAAAATGAGCGCCATTGGGCCCTGTGTCTCCATTTTTGGCTCGGCCAGGGTAAAACCAGGAGAACCTTATTACGAATTGGCCGTTGAAGTGGCCAAACAAGTGGCAGAAGCAGGATATGGCATCATCACTGGTGGTGGACCAGGTATTATGGAAGCTGGAAACAAAGGGGCCAACCTTGCCGGCGGAACTTCTGTCGGACTCAATATTGATTTACCTTTTGAACAGCACGACAACCCTTATATTGATTCGGACAAAAACATGGATTTCGATTATTTCTTTGTGCGAAAGGTCATGTTTGTAAAATATTCCCAAGGTTTTGTGGTCATGCCAGGAGGTTTTGGCACCTTGGACGAGCTTTTTGAGGCCATTACCTTGATCCAGACCAATAAAATACATACGTTCCCCATTATTTTGGTAGGCACCAAGTTTTGGAGCGGACTTATAGATTGGATAAAGGAAACAATGCTTTCCGCTGGAAATATTAGCCCTAAAGACCTTGACCTGATCAAGATTGTCGATTCCGCAGAAGATGTAGTGGACATTATAGATGCATTCTATAAGAGCAGAAATCTTAGCCCTAACTTCTAAAATAGCGCGTTTGGTAATTGCCCCCAGCATAAAATACATTCCTTTTTTCTTACTTCTTTTTGGATTTAGGATGCTAGGGCAACATACCAACGAGATTACGGCGACCTTAAAGGGAGAAACCAAGGAAATTGAAATCAAACAAAAATTCACCTATCTCAATACTTCAACAGATGGGTTGACAGCCCTGTATTTCAATGATTGGAACCATGCCTATTCCAACAAAAAAACCGCCCTTTCCAAACGTTTCGGCGAAGAGTTTAAACGCAGTCTTCACCTTGCCAAGGACAGGGAGCGCAGCTTTACCAATATAGTGAGCATTGTGGACGATGCCTATACCGGATTGGATTGGAACCGGGTCGAAAACAAGGACATCATACGGGTTCAGTTAAAGGAGGTACTGACACCGGGAGCTTCCATACAGCTGTTTTTCACCTATACCATTCGGCTACCACATTCAAAGTTCACGGCCTATGGGTTTCATCCCAATGGGGAATATCATCTAAAGGACTGGTATTTATCCCCCGCAGTGTATGATAAGGGTTGGAAATTGTATGACAATATGGACCTGGACGATAATTTTACGGCTCCTTCCAATACCACCATCAATTTCACCTATCCTGAGAAGCTGTTTTTGGCCTCAAATTTTCTGGATTCCGGACAATCCAAATTTCCAGGCGGACAATACATACATCTCATTGGTAACGATAGGAAAAATTGTGAAATCATTCTAAGCCGAATCCAAAAGTTTACCAAGCACATTACCACTCCGCTTACCGTTACCACCGATTTGGAGTCCAATAGGTACGACAAGGTTTCCCAAGGGCTGTCCATTGAAAAGGTGGCCACTTTCTTAAACCAAAACTTAGGTCCCTATCCGCATCCTAATCTCTTGGTCAACGAAGTTGCCTACAACAAAAACCCGTTGTACGGGATCAATCAACTTCCGTCATTTATCCGTCCTTACGAAGAACAGTTTCAGTTTGAAATGAAGTTTCTCAAAACGGCCATCCATGCCTATTTAAAGGAAACTATTTATTTGGACCCCAGAGCGGAACGATGGGTGCACGATGCCATTGGGAATTACTTGATGATCAAGTATGTGGAAGACCATTACCCTGATCAAAAGCTGGCAGGAAAACTATCTAGAATTTGGGGATTTCGAAGCTTTCATTTGGCTAAAATGGATTTTAACGAACAGTATGCGCTATTGAGCATGCTACCGGCCCGGAAAAATATCGACCAGGCACTTGCCACCCCTAACGATTCCTTGATCAAATTCAACCAAAAGATAGCCAACGCCTATAAAGCCGGATTGGGAATGTCTTACCTGGACGAATATTTGGGTGGGCAAAAGGTGGATAGTAGCATCATCAGTTTTTACCAAGCCCATCGTCTAAATCCAACGGTCACCGCCTCAGATTTCCAGAAAGAGGTAGAACGCTACACGGACCAGGACATAGATTGGTTTTTTGACGAATATGTTTCTACCCGCAAGAAAATCGATTTTAAAATCAAAAAGGTTGAAAAAACAGAGGACTCGCTCACCTTTGTCATTAAAAATAAACAACAGACCAATGTACCCATCTCTGTTTTTGGGCTTCAAAAGGACTCGGTGGTATCCCACTACTGGTTCAAGGATATTGATACCTCAAGAACCTTCACCATACCCCGTAATGGGGAAGACCGTCTGGTCCTTAATTACGATCAGAAAATACCTGAGTTCAATCAGCGGGATAACTGGAAAACCTTAAATGGTTTCTTTGCGAGCAACAAAAAACTGAAATTCCAATTTTTTAAGGATACAGAGGACCCCTATTATCATCAAATCTTCTATGTGCCCATAGCCAATTTTAATGTCTACGATGGGATTACCCCGGGACTCCGGATTTATAATAAGACTTTTTTGGAGCGACCCTTTCAATACGACATTGCCCCTACCTACTCCTTTTTGGAAAAAACGGTGGTTGGCAAAGCAAGCTTAAGGTATCGCAAGTACCATGGAAAAAGCGGACTTTTTGTCTCCAATTATACCTTCTCCGGTTCCACTTCGCACTTTCAGGTGAACTCCAGATATACCACGCTAACTCCTGCGGTAGCCTTTGGATGGCGGCCGGAAAACTTAATGTCCAATAGAAGGCAGACCTTATTGCTCAGGTATCGCAGCGTGTTTCGAAAAATTGATGAGAGCATTGCAGACCAACTGGACACACAACCGGATTATAGCGTTTTGAACCTACGGTTTTTAGACGTCGATAATGATATTATCAACTACACTTCTTGGTTTTTGGACGCACAACATTCCAGCGATTTTACCAAGTTGGCCTTTGAAATGGAATATAGAAAGCTCTTTGAGAGCAACCGCCAACTGAACTTAAGATTGTACGCTGGTAAATTTTTGCGTAACAAAACAGATTCCGACTTCTTTAGTTTTGCATTGGACAGACCTACGGACTATTTGTTTGACTTGAATTACCTGGGGCGTTCTGAAAACTCTGGAATCTATAGCCAACAAATCATTATTGCTGAAGGAGGATTTAAATCGCAATTGGAAAATCCGTTTGCCAATGACTGGATCGTGACCACCAATACCAGCACCAACATCTGGCGATGGATAGAGGCTTATGGCGACCTGGGCTACATCAGAAGTCGGGGCCAAAATGCCAGATTTGTCTATGACTCAGGTATAAGGCTCAATTTGGTGACCGATTATTTTGAACTTTATTTTCCAGTGTACTCCAATCGCGGATGGGAAATTGCCGACAGGGATTATGGCGAGCGCATACGTTTTGTGGTAACGATCAGCCCAAAGACCCTAATTGGACTCTTCACAAGGCAATGGTTCTAATTTTGCTTTATTCACAAAAAACAAGTTGATATTTCTTTGTTTTTTGAATTATTCGCTCTAAAATTCACTTTTTGATAACATATTATTACTTTATTAACAGTAAATACTGTTGTCAATCTGTTTGCGATTTTGTATTTTTGCAGAAATTCCACATAGCCAATGAAACCCCATTCCAAGACAAGCAACGATATTTCCTTTGATGATTTCCAGTCCCAAATCCTTAAGGATTATGAGGTTGCGGTCACCAGTAGGGAATGCAGCCTGTTAGGGAGAAGGGAAGTGCTTTCGGGCAAGGCCAAGTTTGGCATTTTTGGCGACGGAAAGGAACTTCCACAATTGGCCATGGCACGTGCCTTCCAAGATGGGGATTTTAGAAGTGGCTATTACAGGGACCAAACCTTTATGATGGCCTTGGGCTATCTAAACCCCAAGGAATTTTTTCACGGCCTATATGCCACCACCGATCTTGAAAAAGAGCCCATGAGCGCGGGGAGACAGATGGGCGGACATTTTGTGACCCATAGTATCAATGAGGATGGCAGTTGGAAAGATCTGACCAAGCAAAAGAACAGTAGCGCTGATATTTCATGTACCGCGGGACAGATGCCCCGCTTGTTGGGCTTGGCGCAAGCTTCCAAATTATATCGGAACCTGGAGGAAGTGGACTCCACCAATTTTTCCAACAATGGAAATGAAGTGGCCTGGGGCACCATTGGAAATGCCAGCACCAGCGAGGGACATTTTTTTGAAACTGTCAACGCAGCGGGTGTTCTGCAAGTGCCCATGGTTATTTGTATTTGGGATGATGACTATGGCATCTCGGTACCCGCCGAATTCCATACCACCAAAGGGGACATTTCTGAAGCCTTAACCGGACTCCAACGGGATGAAAACAAGGATGGTTATGAAATGTTGAAGGTGAAAGGCTGGGATTACACCGCCTTAATCCATGCCTTTGAAAATGCTTCCGACATCGCTCGGGAAAGCCATATACCTGTTACGATCCATGTAACGGAACTTACCCAGCCACAGGGTCATTCCACATCCGGGTCGCATGAACGATATAAGTCAGCTGAGCGGTTGGAATGGGAACGGGAGAATGATTGCAACAAAAGATTTCGGGAGTGGATTCTTGAAAATGGAATCAAGACCGAGGAAGAACTAAAATTACTTGAGCGGGAAATCAAGCAAAAAGTTAGGGCGGCCAAAAAAGAGGCTTGGGCGGAATTCCTTCAACCGCATATCATGGCCAAAAAACAATTGGTGCAGCTATTGGAGAATGCAGCTTCCAAAAGCCCCAACCGAAGCTTTGTCACCAAAATAAAAAATGATCTGATCGCCATTGAAGAGCCCATAAAAAAGGACCTTGCTTCCAAAGCTCGAAAGGCGTTAAGGTATTTATTGGGTGAAACTACCCAAGAAAGGATGGCCCTTCAACAGTGGATCGAGAATTTTCTTCAGACAACACAGCCTAAATACAGCTCCCACCTTTATAGTGAGTCGGATAACAAGGCTACAGCGATTGAAACAATTGAACCGGTATATACCAATGCTTCAGAGGAAGTGGACGGCAGGATCATTTTAAGGGATAATTTTGATGCCCTTTTCTCCAAATACCCAAATGTATTGGTCTTTGGTGAGGATACTGGAAATATAGGTGATGTAAACCAAGGCCTTGAGGGATTGCAGAAAAAATACGGCCCGTTAAGGGTGGCAGATACCGGAATTAGGGAAACTACCATTATAGGGCAAGGCATTGGGCTTTCGCTGCGTGGTTTGAGACCTATTGCCGAGATACAATATTTGGATTACATCCTATACGGAATCCAGACGCTGAGCGATGATCTCGCTAGTTTAATGTACCGCACAGTAGGAAAACAGAAGGCCCCGTTGATCGTAAGAACCAGAGGGCATAGATTGGAGGGAATCTGGCATTCCGGCTCCCCTATGGGTAGTCTAATCCACTTACTCCGAGGTATGTATATTTTGGTGCCGAGAAACATGACCCAAGCAGCTGGATTTTACAATACTTTGATGAAAAGTGATGAACCTGCCTTGGTTATTGAAAGTCTAAACGGCTATCGTCTAAAGGAGAAGAAACCTGACAATCTTGGAGAGTTCCTTACCCCAATAGGGAAAGTGGAAACGGTAAAAGAAGGAAGCGATATCACCTTGCTTTCCTATGGTTCCACGCTGCGAATCGTGCAAAAAGTGGCCATGGAACTTTTGGAAGTGGGCATTGATGCCGAGGTAATCGACGCTCAGTCTTTACTGCCTTTTGACTTGGAACATGATGTGGTAAAAAGCTTGCAAAAAACCAACAGGTTGTTGGTGATCGATGAAGATGTTCCCGGTGGCTGTTCCGCATATCTGCTGCAGGAAATCTTGGAAAAGCAGGGTGGATATAAATATTTGGACAGTGCTCCACAAACTTTGACCGCCAAGGCGCACAGACCGGCCTATGCCTCTGATGGAGATTATTTTTCCAAGCCCAATGCGGAAGATATTTTTGAAAAAGTTTACAGTATTATGCATGAAGCTGATCCAGCTTCCTATCCCACACTACGATAAAAAGAGCCCCCTGTTTTAGGGGGCTTTTTCTTTAGTTTTTGATTTCTGTTTCTTGCTGTTGGACTGTGGGCACCAATGGATTGCCATCGGCATCTATCTCAATGATGTTGTCGAAGCCCAGTTCATCCAATTTGCTGGCTATTTTGGCCCTATCCCCAACCATGAACCAATTGACCGCCTCTGGCTTTACCACCTGTTTGCTCACTTGGTGCAATTCTTCCAGCGAAAGGTTTCTCACGCTTTCATCATACGTTTGGTAGTAGTCGTCAGGTAAATCGTATCTCAGCAAATTCCGGATGGAACCGTTGACGGAAGAATTGGTTTCCCATTGTCCAGGCAGTTTCAATACCTGGTTGGTCTTTACTTTATCCAACTCGGCTTGAGTAGCCGGTCGGGTGGTAATAAAATCGGACAATTCTTTGCGAAGTTCCGTCACCGATTCAGCTGTTTTGTCAGTTTGCACGGGAGCATACACAATAAATGGCCGCTTTTCCTTGGACCCTAGAACAAAGCCTCCCGCACCATAGGCCCAATGCTTGTCTTCCCTTAAATTCATATTGATTCTTGAAGTAAAGTCGCCACCCAAAATACTCACCATCTGTCCAACGGCCACCTCTGGAAGATCACCGTATTTTTCGGTCAAATGTCCGGCAATAATCACAGATTGTTGCGATTCTGGACGGTTCATCAAATACAGGGTGTTCTTGGTATTTACCTTGGGCTCATTGAATACAACCTTTGGAACATCACCCCTTTTCCATTTGCCCAAAGTTTTCTGGAGTTTGGATTTTAATTCATCCATGGTGATGTCACCAGTTACGATAATGGTGGCATTGTTCGGTTTTACCCAGGTGTTGTAAAAATTGACCACATCTTCCCGAGTAAGCTTACTGACCGTATCCTCATAACCCGTTCCTGTATACGGATTGCTATAAGGGTGACCCTCCCCATACATATATTTGTTCATTACTCGCAGCGCCATGGAAATGGGCTGGGATTTTTCGTTCTTGATGTTATTTATCTGCTCATTTTTCAAGCGGTCAAATTCCGTCTCGGGAAATACAGGGTTCAAGATTACTTCTGAGAACAGGTCCATACTGGCATCAAAACTCTGTTTTAGAGTGGTCATTAAGACGTTGGATTGGTCTTGGTTGGAAAAGGTATTTAGACTAACTCCCAATAATTGCGATTTTTCATTGATTTCCAGGGCGTTCATGGTCTTAGTCCCTTCATCCATTAAATTCATGGCCAACTGTGCGGTGCCGGGGCTGGATAAATGGTCCGTTTTATAACCAGCGTCCATTACCATATTGACCACCACAGTGGGTACCCCCGTTCTTTTGGCCAGAACAATATTAAGTCCGTTGGATAATTGGGCTTTCTCCAGCGTTGGAAATTTGGAACTTTTCTGGGCTCCCAAGGCAGGCAAGCTAGAACGATCAACACCAGATTCGGTTACGGAATATTCTGGAAAAGGATTGCAGACAAGAACGTGTTTTCCCTTGGTAAGCCATTTGTTGGCCGTCTTTTTGAGGTCTGCCACAGTGGCCTCCTGCACGTATTGAAGCATGGTTTTATAATACGAGGCATCACCGAAATATGTTTGGTTGGAAGCTAAAATATCAGAGACGCCCCCAAAACCCCCAATGCGTTCCAATCCTTTTATAAAGCCTGAAAAATAAGCAGCTTTAACCCTTTTCAGCTCAGCTTCCGTTGGGCCTTCAGACAGAAACTTTTGAATTTCAGCTTCGAGTTGGAGTTTTAATTCATCCCCATTCTGACCGGGCTTCAGATTAAGCCAGGTGATAAATCTACTGGCCAGTTCACTGGATGCTTGAAAAGAAACCGCACTGCTGGCCGTCTGGTCTTCGTAAACGAACTTCTTGAACAAGCGCGAATTCTTTCCATTGGTCAAAATGGAAGATATCAAATCGAAATGCAGATCTTCCCTGGAACCAAATTGGGGTGTATGCCAGGCAAAAAGAACCCGAGTCTCCGGTACGCGGTCCTCATATACCTGGTAAGTGTCATAATTTCGCTCAGGAATGTTTACTTCCTGCCTTTCAATTCTTGGTCCCGCTGGGATATCCCCAAAATATTTGAGTACTTTTTTATGTACTTCGTCGGGATCTATGTCGCCTGCCACTGCGATTACCGCATTGGCGGTTCCGTAATAGGATTTAAACCATTCATGGACATCCTCCAAAGAAGCTGCATTCAAATCTTCCATTTCCCCTATCACGGTCCATGAATAAGGGTGCCCCTTGGGATACATGGACTTGGTAAGGTAGTTCCACTGCATACCATAAGGCTGGTTTTCACCTTGTCTTTTTTCGTTTTGGACCACACCGCGTTGTTCATCCAATTTATCTTGGTCGATTGCTCCCAACAAATGGCCCATTCGGTCCGATTCCAAAAAGAGCACCTGGTCCAGTGCGGAAACAGGAACATTTTGGAAGTAGTTGGTACGATCGGAATTGGTGGTGCCATTTAAATCGGTTCCCCCAATACTTTCCAGGGCTTGGAAATAGTCTTTGTTATAGTTTTCGCTACCGTTGAACATTAGATGCTCAAATAAATGGGCAAAGCCGCTTTTTCCAGGTTTTTCATTTTTAGAACCCACATGGTACCACACGTTTACCGCTACTATGGGCGCTTTATGGTCTTCATGAACCAAAAGGGTAAGCCCATTTGGAAGTGTGTATTTTTTGTGCGGGATTTCAATTTGGTCAGCCTTAAATTCAAAGTTTTGTCCCAGGATTGTTTGCACACAAATAAGGACCATGAGAAGGAAGGGAATATGTCTCTTCATGACTAAATGATTTACGTTATTGATTGATGTTCAAAGTATTGAACAAGGTAATAATTTTTATACTCCCCACCTACTGCGCGACAAGTTCTTGGCGAGCATGTATAGAATGTCGCTATTTCTGAAATACGAAATTTCATTGCACATTTTTCTTTTGTTGCCACATAATTTATACATTCACCAAATCTAAAATCCCCCGCAAATGAAAAACAATCTTCTTATCCATTTGGGACTTGCCATACTGCGCATTGTTCCATCTGCCTTTATGTTGACCCATGGCATCCCAAAATTTCAAAAACTCATTAGTGGCGACATGAAATTTGCCAATCCCATAGGTATTGGCGAAGGACCTTCCCTCTTTTTAGCTGTTCTGGGTGAATTCATATGTCCCATTTTGATGATTATAGGACTAAAGACCAGATGGGCCGCCATCCCAACCACCATAGTGATGTTGGTTGCCGCATTTAGGGTACATGCCGCTGACCCGTTTGGAACGAAAGAAAAAGCATTGCTTTTTGCGGTTGTCTTTATTGTGGTTTTTCTCCTTGGCCCCGGAAAATACAGCGTGGATAGAAAATAGGGCTACACAATACTGGCCAACATCTCCTTAAGCAGGTCACCTTGGCTAAGGTTACTAGCCCCTACTCCCTTGCCTTTTAAATCCAGTTTTCTCAAATTGGAAATAATGGCGCTTACCCGTTTCATGGGGTAGTTTTTGGCAGCCACCGCAAATTCATTGACAAAATATGGATTCACGCGAAGTACTTTGGCCACATTCCCCGGGGAATGATCTTTGAGTCCATGATATTGAAGTAATTGGGTAAAAAAGGTGTTCAAGAGGGTTATGGTAACCACAAAGGGATTGTCCTTGGGGTTTTGGGCAAAATAATCCACAATACGCGCCGCCTTTTGCACATTGCGTTCCCCAATGGCTTTTTTTAACTCAAAATTGTTGAAGTCCTTACTAATACCAATATGCTGTTCCACCAATTCCGGGGTGATTTCCACGGTATTCGGAACAACCAAGGTCAATTTATCAAGTTCATTGTTGATCTTGCTCAAGTCAGTTCCCAAAAACTCCACGATCATCATGCAAGCCTTGGGCGCTATTTTGTAATTCCTACCAGACAAGGTTCGGCGTACCCATTCACCCACTTGGTTTTCGTACAGCTTCTTGCTTTCAAATAATATCCCGTTTTTTTGAATGGATTTGTACAACTTTTTACGTTTATCCAACTTTTTGTACTTGTAGCAAATTACCAAAATGGTGGAAGGCTGAGGATTATCGGCATAGGCCGTAAATTGCTCAATGGTACGGGAAAGATGCTGGGCCTCTTTAACAATAACCACTTGATGCTCAGCCATCATTGGAAACCTTTTGGCATTCGCTATGACTTCATCCACACTGGTCTCCTTGCCATAAAGCACCATTTGGTTAAATCCTTTTTCATCCTCGGTGAGCACATGATCGCCAATATATTGGGAAATCCTATCAATATAGTAGGGCTCCTCCCCCATTAAAAAATATATGGGCCTTGGGTTGCCATTCTTTATTTCCGATACAATCTCTTTTACCTTATCCATTCAGAAAAAAATCATCAAATTTGCCCTATGCAATCTTTGGATTTCCCAACATATTCGTTTCGTTTCAAAAGTAGCGAAAAAGGACTCCAAATCTTTGACATCATCCGCAAAAAATTTGTGTTGTTGCAGCCGGAGGAATGGGTAAGACAACATGTGGTTCATTATCTAATACAGACGAAGAAATTTCCAAAAAGTCTAGTTAATGTAGAAAAGCAATTGGTGGTTAACCAAATGAAAAAAAGATATGACGTTGTGGTCTTCCGGCCCAATGGCAGTATACATGTTCTTGTGGAATGCAAGGCACCGCACATCGTAATTGACCAACATACCTTTGACCAAATTGCACGGTACAACTTACAGTTGAATGCCGACTACCTGATGGTAACCAATGGTTTGCAACATTATTATTGCAAATTGGACATAGCTTGTGAAAAATATAAGTTTTTGAAGGAAATTCCTGATTTTAGCCGTTAATTTGCTGCCGTTTTGAATATTGCGGTCGTCATACTCAATTGGAATGGAAAAAGCTTGCTTGAAAAGTTTCTTCCTTCCGTGGTTGCCCACTCCCAAGGGGCCCGTATTTATGTTGTGGACAATGCCAGCCAAGATGGTTCCGTTTTGTTCCTCGAGGAAAATTACCCGCAGATCGGAATTGTGGAGAATACAGAAAATGGCGGGTTTGCAAAAGGCTATAATGACGGACTAGCACACATAGATGCCGATATTTATTGTCTGTTGAACTCCGATGTGGAAGTAACCCCCAATTGGTTGGAGCCCATAAAGCAAACTTTTGCTGAACATGGGGAAGCGGCCATTATCCAACCTAAAATATTGGACTTAAAGAATCCAGAGTATTTTGAATACGCAGGTGCTGCCGGAGGCTTTATAGATAGATTGGGTTATCCGTTTTGTAGGGGAAGAATATTTCAGGCCCTGGAAAAGGATACCGGACAATACAATGATGTCAAAGAGGTGTTTTGGGCCACCGGAGCCTGCATGTTTGTCCAAGCCGGTGTTTACAGGGAACTCGGAGGTTTTGACGAAGACTATTTTGCCCATCAGGAAGAGATTGACTTATGCTGGCGAGCCAAGAACAAAGGGCATAAAGTGTTCTATGTTGGACATAGCCATGTGTATCACTTGGGAGGGTCTACCTTAAAAAATATGGATCCCAAGAAAACCTTTTTGAATTTCAGAAATTCGCTCTATTCCATTACCAAAAATCTACCTGGTAAAGTGGCCCTTACCATCATCTTGTTTCGATTGCTATTGGATGGGATTGCGGGGATACGATTTGTGCTCCAATTGAAATTTGGACATTGCTTGGCCATTTTACGGGCGCATCTCAGTTTTTATAGTAACTTTAGGAAACTTTACCAAAAGAGGGAAAAAGCCAATTTTTTATTAAAATACTACTCCACAACGTCCATTGTTTGGTCTCACTTCGTACATCAAGTGAAAAGATTTAACATTTTAGTAAAAGATTAACGATGCCGAAAGGAGCCAACTTTGCATTTTCTCTAATTTTGGCGGATAGTTTAAGCAGTGAAATATCTAACAATTCTTAATTTATACCCAGTACTATGAAAAAAGTTTTCCTAGGAACCTTGTCCATGGCAATTTTATTGTCATCTTGCGTATCACAGAAAAAATACGCCGATCTTGAGGCAAAGCACAAAGAGACCCAAGATCTACTGAATTCCGCAACCGTTAAGTTGAACGATTGCCTTGAAGAAAAAGCTACAGCTTCTTCCCGATTGAAGACCCTTGAAGATCAAAATGCCTTTTTGAAGGCCAATAACCAGGAATTGATCAACAATATGGGCAACCTTACCACCCTTACCACCAAGGGCGCCGAGAACCTTGAAAAATCTTTGGAAAGCCTTAGGGAAAAGGATTTGACCATTAGAAGATTGCAAGATGCAGTTACCCGTCGTGATTCTGTAAACCTTGCCCTAGTCCAGAGCTTGAAAGGCGTGTTGGGCAATCTTGACGATGAAGACATTGAAGTAAGCGTTGAAAAAGGAGTTGTATTCGTCTCTATATCAGATAAATTACTGTTCAGAAGTGGAAGTTACAACATTACCAATGCCGCCAGAGAAGTTTTAGGAAAAGTAGCCAAAGTGGTGAACAACAAACCTGATTTTGAATTTATGGTGGAAGGACATACCGACAACAGATCTTACTCAAGTGGAGTATTGGTTGACAACTGGGACCTAAGTGCCAAGCGTGCAACCACCATCGTTAGAACACTACAAAACGACTTTGGTGTAGATCCCAAGCGTATGACCGCCGCAGGTAGAAGTTATTACGTACCTGTTGCCAGTAACGATTCTGCCGGTGACCGTGCCAAAAACAGAAGAACACGAATTGTTGTACTTCCAAAAATCGATCAGTTCTATAGCATGATCGAGGAAGGTATGAAGGACCCTGCCATCGGAGGTTCCGGCAACTAATTCGATATCACAAAAAAAACCAGAGAAGGCGGCCCATGGGCCGCTTTTTTTATTTAGAAGATATTGAGGTCTCCTTTCCCTTCCCGCACTACTTCTGGATAGCTTGTGGACAAATCCACTACGGTAGAGGCCACGTTGCCCCCGTAACCCCCGTCAATTACAACATCCACCAAATCGCCCCATTTTTCGTGGATCAATTCAGGATCTGTGGTGTATTCCAAAATATCGTCTTCATCATGGATGGAAGTGGACACAATGGGATTTCCCAATTCAGTAACCAGCGCCTTGGCAATTTCATTGTCTGGCACCCGTATACCAACCGTTTTTTTCTTTTTAAAGTCCTTGGGCAGGTTGTTATTGCCAGGTAATATAAAGGTATAAGGTCCCGGTAACGCCCGCTTTAAGATCTTAAAGGTAGAAGTGTCTATTTGCCGCACATAATCGGAAAGGTTGCTTAAATCAGCACACACAAAAGACCAATTCGCCTTCTCCAACTTAATGCCCTTTATCCTGGCTATGCGTTGCAAAGCCTTGGAATTGGAAATATCACAGCCCAATCCGTACACGGTATCCGTAGGATAGATGATCAATCCACCTTTGCGCAGCACATCCCCAATTTTTTCCACCTGTCGTGGATTGGGGTTTTCTTCAAACAACTTAATCAGTTCCGCCATAGCCTAATTTCATCTTCATTTACCCTACAAAATTAACAAAGAATATCCCCAAAACCCGCTTTCGTCAATTCATAAGGCCCATCTATCAATTGTACCGTTAATATCTGCCTCAGAGCCAGCAACTTTGCCTGCGTTCAACCTTTAAGCACACTGAAATGGAAATCAAAATCTTCGTCCTAACGTTTTTATGTGCCCCACTTTTACTTTTTAATAGCTGTGGCAACCACAAATTTGACCAAAATACCACAGTACCAGAACATTTTGGGCATGGTAGGGACTTGGTTAATCTCTTGGACTCCTTTTTTCTGGAACTTCACCATTTGGATGAAAGGAATGCCGATTTTGAAGAATCGGTAATCGTGCTGAACGAGAAAATCGGAAAAACCATGGAAAGGGTCAAGTCGCCAAGATTATTGCAAGAAGTGCACAAATCCTTTCTCAATCAAAATCACGATTTTGTGTTTTCATTGTCTGAAGACCAAAAATTGGCGGTCTTTTCCTGGCATACCCGCCTCCAGGATAAACATAGGGGCATTAAGAACATTGCATTTTACGTACGCGGAAACAAGGTGGTGCCCACTACGTTATACAACGACGCTCTTTTGTTTCATAACGTGTATAAGGTGAGCGTAGGGCGAAAACCGATATATCTTATGCATGGTCAGACAAACACAGGTAGCGATTCCAAATATAGATTGGATGCATATTATATATCAGCGGATGGTCTGGAGCAAGCCACTGTATTTCCCAATAGAAAAAACACCTTATCGGTAGTCCAGTGCGATTTTGAAATTGAAAAGGATGCCTCCTTGATCCACATACCGGAAATTTGGGGGAACTCCACCATATATAGACCCATAGCGCTGTCGCTTCGTTTTGGCAAGCAGGTATATCAGGAAACATCATATCCCTTTCCCAAAATTTTGGAAGAAAACGACTTTTCACCCCAGAATGCCCTGGGGTTCATCAATGGCTCTGAACTTCCCAATTCCGGGGAAAACAATAAATTTCTTTTTGATGATCATGTTAAAGTTGAAATGAAACATCAAGACGATAGCTCTTCTGCCGCTATAAGCATTTATAAGGCAGACGAATTGGAAATCCCCTTTGGGCAACAGGCCAGTTTTGTTGGCAAAAAAAACGAATCCTTGTTTTTTCTCGAATCAAATGATGGAGAAGCTGGACTACTTCACCTATACGACCTGAACAAAAGAAAAATGAGATGGTCACGACCTATGGATAAATTCATGTTGTATGGCGATGCCCTACTGTTCGCCGAAAAAATTGAATCTTGGCAGGTTCCCTACAACAAAAAGGTAAATTGTAGTTCAGAATTTGGCATTGACAAAGGCTTTTTCAAGGTGTACACCCTTCCCTATCAAAGTCACTCCCCCATCGTTGACTTTACCAATCAAATATTTTGCGGGAGCCAAAACCGGCTTGCCCTTGCTCAAAATTAGCCGGACCGCGCTTTGGAAGGCTTCCAATACCAAAAATCATCCCGAAGGGATTTGAACAAAATATAAATCAATCGTTTACGTTGTAATACAGGACATTAAGGTCATACCCAAATCCTATACAATGAACACCATAAGAGGCAGAGTCCTGGCGGCTTTTTTTATCCTATTTATTCTGATAGGTCCTTTCCTGTTCTTTGCATTCAACAGTCTTAAAAAAATTGACAATGCCAAATCGCTAAGGGAAAGTGTTGCTGTTTTTGATGGCAATCGCCTAAAAGCTGAAAACGAGTTCTACCACGTATTGGATTTTGACACTAAACTGGATTCCTTCTACATTGAAAAGTCCACTCAGTCGCTAAAAAAGTATCACTTTTATATCCATAATTCCAGATATGCCTTAGAGGATGTAAAATTGGCCAAAAATCAGGCCAACACTACCATAGATATCCGTTTGGGAAGAATTACCGATGATTTGAACGACCTGCACTCCAAGGTCATACATGTTATAGGGCTGATCCGCCAAAAGGGTTTTAAAAATTTTGGGACCATTGGTGAAATGCGAAAAAGCATCCATGCCCTGGAAAAGGAGGCCAAGGGCGTAAGTCTTGCCGAAATCCTTCAAATGCGACGTAAGGAAAAAGACTTTTTCCTGAGAAACGATTACGGCTATGTGGCAGACCTCAACATACACTGCAACAACATTTTGGCCCGTCTAGAATCCAATCCGAAGGCAGACAAACAGACCATTAAATTATTAAAAGCCTATCAGGACAACTTTAATCTAGTGGTCAACCTTACGCGAGAAATTGGCGATGGGGACTCCGGAGGGATCCAGGAAATCCAGGACATCCATAATGGCCTCAACGCCAAAGTGGAAAAGCTTTACTCCATTGTTGATGCGGATTCTGAAATAATGATTGGTTCCATCAAATCTTATTTGGTGCTGTTCTTTTCCATTACCGTTCTGTTTGCCATGTTGTCCGCTTTTGTTTTCTCCGGGCATATTGCAAAGCCCATACAAAAATTAATCACGGACATGGATTCCATAGCCCAGAATAATTTTCAAGGGCAATTGAAAAAAGATAAGACGATCAGAATTGAAGAAATTGATAAGCTCACCGGGACTTACAATAGTTTGGTAGGCAAAATCCGAGGCCAGATATCCACCTTAAGTGAGAAAAACAAAACCCTGAGCAGCCTGAACGGGAAACTAGTGGAATCTGAAAATGAACTAAAGGAAGCCTCCCGCATCAAGGATAAGTTTTTCTCCATTATTTCACATGACCTAAGGGGACATACCGGCAACGTACTCTCCTTGGCCAACATTTTAAAAGACGATAAGGAGAAATTGGGAGAGGAAGAAAAAGGCCTGTTTATCAAGTATCTTTCAGATGCCTCCCACAATCTGCAAATGTTGTTGGACAATCTTTTGAACTGGGCCAAAACCCAAATGAACGATCATGAAATCTCCAAAAGAATGTTCAGTATGGGGGACGTCATTGAGAAAAATGTTGCCCTTTTCCGGGAAAATGCGCTTAGGAAAGGCGTTAGCCTCCATTTTGAACCAAGAACCCGTCCCAATGCCTATGCTGATAAAAACATGATTGATTTTGTGGTAAGGAACCTGCTCTCCAATGCGCTTAAATTCACAAAAAATGGTGATACCATTACATTTGATGTCTTGGAACATGAAGGGCATTTGGAAATCTTGGTAAAGGACACCGGAATAGGAATGGACCAAAAACAGCAGGAGGCCCTGTTAAGTTCAACCAAGGAAAACTACTCCACCAAAGGGACTGATAACGAAGAGGGAACTGGGCTTGGATTTGCCATTTGCAAGGACTTTATCCGCAGGAACAGCGGTACCATAAACATTGAATCTGAATTGAACAAGGGCAGTACCTTTTCATTTACCGTACCCACCGATTTAACACGGGACAGTATCCTAAAAGTATCCTAGGTCAACTGTCCAGCACTTCCAGTTTGGCAAAGCGCAACAATAATTTTTTAATGTCGCCCCGCTCAAATTGGATCTCGGCTTTTTTATCGTTGCCCACCCCTTCTATTTTAAGCACTTTCCCTTTTCCAAAACGAGTATGGTTCACAAGGCATCCTTCAACCAAATTGGGATCTACGCTGTTGGTGGTGCTCGCAGATAGTTCAGGTTTCAGCTTCCTGAGCTTGCGCAATTGATTTTCATTGGGACGTTGCACCGAAGGTGGGGTCCCATTTTTTGGTTTTACCTGTCTCAACTTACTCTTGTCCACTTCCCCAAAGATATCGGCATTGATCATGGACTGATATCGATAACCGTCATTTACCGGAGTCAGGTTTTCAACATATTGCTCATCTATCTCTTCGAGAAACCTACTGGGTTCGGCATCTATGAGCTTGCCCCAACGATATCTGTTTTGGGTATAGGTCAGATAGGCTTGCTTCTCGGCCCTGGTCAAAGCCACATAGAACAACCTCCGCTCCTCTTCAAGTTCGCTACGGGTATTCATGCTCATGGCGGATGGAAAAAGGTCTTCCTCCATCCCAACGATGTAAACATAGGGAAACTCCAATCCCTTCGCCAGGTGGATGGTCATCAGGGCCACCCTATCATCATCTCCGGTGTCCGTATCCATATCCGTGGCCAGAGCCACATCCTCTAAAAACTCGGTCAAACTTCCGGTGGCGTCCGCCAACTCCTTTTGTCCTTCCACAAAATCCTTGATCCCGTTCAACAGCTCCTCAATATTCTCCATTCGGGCAATTCCCTCTGGGGTCCCATCCTTTTTGAACTCCAGCAGCAAACCGGTCTTTTTGGATACATGCTCAGCAAGGGTAAAAGCATCCGAGGCCTCGTTCATGATCTGAAAACTCTTGATCATGGTGACAAAATCCTCTAATTTACGTTGGGTCCCGGCATTAATTTTAAGTTCGAGTTTGGACAGGTTACCCATGACCTCAAAGATGGACCGACCGTAATGGTTGGCCGCAACCGTTAGCTTGTCAATTGTGGTTTGGCCTATGCCCCTGGCCGGGAAATTGACTACCCGCTTTAACGCTTCCTCGTCCTTGGGATTGACAATTAACCGTAAATAGGCCAACACATCCTTGATTTCCTTGCGTTGATAGAACGAAAGCCCCCCATAAATCCGATACGGGATGTCCCTCTTTCTTAAGGCATCCTCAATAGAGCGCGACTGGGAGTTTGTTCGGTACAACACGGCAAATTCTCCATTTTGGAGTTGCTTTTGCATCTTGTTCTCAAATATGGAACCCGCCACATAGCGTCCTTCTTCCGCATCGGTAATGCTTCTATGCACCTTGATTTTATTCCCTTCGTCATTGGAAGTCCAAACCACTTTTTCCAGCTGGTTTTTGTTCTTGGCAATGATGGAATTGGCCGCATTGACAATGTTTTTGGTGGAACGGTAATTTTGTTCCAACCGGTATACGGACACATCGTCATAATCCTTTTGAAAGTTGAGAATATTGCTAATATTGGCTCCCCTGAAGGAATAGATACTTTGGGCATCATCCCCTACCACACAAATGTTTTGATATCTGTCCGATAGCGCTTTCACGATCAAGTATTGGGAATGATTGGTATCTTGGTACTCATCCACCAAAATATATCGGAACCTATCCTGATATTTCATCAAAACTTCCGGAAAGCGGGTCAGTAGTTCATTGGTACGCAATAGAAGATCATCAAAGTCCATGGCTCCAGCCTTAAAGCAGCGGTCCACATAATTCTGGTAGATTTCCCCCAGTCTGGGACGCTTGGCCATGGCATCGGCTTCCATCAACTCCGGGTTTTGGAAATAGGCCTTTACCGTGATCAGACTGTTTTTATAGGATGAAATCCGGTTTTGGATTTGTTTGTACTTGTAGATGTCCTTGTCCAACCCCATCTCCTTGATTATGGAAGCAATTAGTCGCTGTGAATCCTGGGTGTCGTAGATGGTAAAGTTGCTGGGATAGCCCAACTTGTCTCCATCAAACCGGAGCAACTTAGCAAAAACGGAATGAAAAGTACCCATCCAAAGATTTTTGGCCTCGGAATTCCCCACAATGGTGGCAATTCTCTTTTTCATTTCGCGGGCGGCTTTGTTGGTAAAAGTCAGGGCAAGAATATTAAACGAATCTACGCCCTGCCCCATCAAATGAGCAATTCGGTAGGTCAACACCCGGGTTTTACCGGAACCGGCCCCGGCAATCACCATCAAAGGCCCATCTTTGTGCAGTACCGGTGCCCGTTGCGCATCGTTCAATTCATCCAAAAAAGTATCCAAACGCTCCTCCATTTAAAAAGTAAAGGTGAAAATAGCCAATAATGACATCATGCTAAAATGATCATGGCAATACTTATAAACAGGAATCGGTTTAGCTCGAATTTGATATATTTAGTGTTGAATTGTTCCAAAAATGAAATACGGTCCCTTTAACGCATTGTTATTCTGTTTGATGACCTTATCGTTAAGCGCGCAAGAAAAAAGAACAGGTCCTGTTATTGCTGATTTCGGCTCTGTTTGGAAAGTGGAAAATCCAGATTTCAAAACCAACACAACATCAGAATTCAAAGTTGTTTTTGACATTTATGACAGCCCTGATTCCCCGGATGAAATGAACAAATCCATTGAAACGGCTGCTCGCTTCTTAAATATGCATGCGCAGAGCGGTGTGCCAACAGCTAAATTAAAAGTTGCACTTGTAGTGCACAACAGGGCTTCCAAGGATATCATCAATACAGAAGCCTATAGGAAACGTTTTGGTGTTGCCAATCCCAATGGTCTCTTGGTAGCATCCCTTTTAGAGGCGGATGTTCAAGTAATACTGTGCGGTCAGTCTTCCAATTCAAGAGGTTTTCCAAAAGAAGATTTGATTCCCGGGACCCAAATCGCCTTATCAGCCATGACCGCCATACTGCAGTTGCAACAAGAAGGCTATCAACTCATAAAATTTTAATACTGACTATATGCGAAAAATGAACACATTATTGTTGTTGCTTACAACAATCACCCTTTGGGCACAGGGTCCAAATTTGGAAAAAGATTATGCCGCTATTGAATCCAAAGTAATTGCATGGCGTCACGACATTCACCAGAATCCCGAATTGAGCAACCGTGAATTTAAGACTGCGGAAAAAATCACCAAGCACCTTAAATCTCTTGGTATTGAGGTTACTACGGGCGTGGCCCATACCGGAGTGGTCGGGATTTTAAAGGGGGACCAACCAGGAAAAGTGGTTGCCCTGCGTGCCGATATTGATGCACTGCCCGTTACGGAACGCAACGACCTGCCCTTTAAATCGACTGTTACCACGGAATTTCTGGGAGAAAAAGTTGGGGTAATGCATGCCTGCGGACATGATACCCATACGGCCATTTTAATGGGTGTTGCCGAAGTGCTTGCAAACAACAAGGACAAGATAAAGGGCATGGTCAAATTCATTTTTCAACCGGCGGAAGAAGGAGCACCTCCTGGTGAGGAAGGTGGAGCTTTGCTCATGGTCAAGGAAGGAGTTCTAAAAAATCCTGATGTTGATGCCATATTTGGGCTCCATATCAATTCACAAACCCCGGTGGGTACCATTCGCTATAAAATTGGCGGAGCATTGGCCGCAGCACAAAGTTTTACCATTAAGGTCAAGGGAAAACAAAGCCATGGCTCCCAACCCTGGAGTGGTGTAGATCCCATTTTGATCAGTGCCAAGATTATTGACGGGCTTCAGACCATTATCAGCCGAGAGGCCAACTTAACCAATGAGGCAGCTGTGATCACCGTAGGTAAAATCAAAAGTGGGGTGCGGTTCAACATCATTCCCGAATCTGCAGAAATGCTGGGTACCATCCGTACTTTGGACTATGGAATGAAAGACCACATCAATAAGCGAATGAAGGAAATGGTGGCGGATATTGCCAAAGCCTATGGCGGGGAGGCCACCTGTGAAATAAAGGATGCCACTGACATTACTTTCAATGTTCCTGAACTTGCCCGGCAAATGTTGCCTACATTAAGTCGTGTTGCCGGCGATAAAAATGTTATTGCCCAAAAAGCAATCACTGGAGCTGAGGACTTTTCCTATTTCCAAAGGGATGTTCCAGGATTCTTCTTTTTTCTGGGTGGAATGACCCCTGGCAATACCGAATCCTATCCACATCATACTCCGGATTTTCTTATCGACGATGCGGGTATGCAATTGGGTGTAAAGGCCATGACGGAATTGGCCTTGGATTATCTGAACATGTAAATGGAGGACTATACTGTTCAAATCGCAGAATTTGAATATCCGTTTCCATCCCAATTGTTGGAGCAACAGTTAACAGAGGCAGGCGTTGCATTTAGAAGTTTCAACAGCAGCGCAACGGAAGCCGGTATTATGGGCAAGGTCTACTTTGTAAAAAGTACCGATGCCTCCAAGGCTTTTGAAATCAGGGAAAAGATTGACAGTGAAAATGCCAAGGCCGAAATCAGGCACATGCACCCCTATAGGAAAATTTTAGCCTACGTTTCACTGATTCTCATTTTGTTGTACGTGATATACAGCGCAATAGGGTTTATAAATGACCTTAACAATTAATAGCACCATGGAAATGATTCTTGAAACTTTATCGAATGTCCCCTGGTGGGTATGGGTCATCCTATTTTTGGCCCTTGTTGCCATAAGGGATATCTTTTTTCAAAAGGCGCATACCATTAGCCACAATTTTCCGGTAATTGGTCATTTAAGATACTGGCTGGAAAGCATTGGGCCGGAAATGCGGCAGTACTTTGTGGCCAACAACCGTGAAGAATTGCCATTCAATCGCATTGAACGTGGCTGGATTTATGCCTCGGCTAAAAAAGAAAACAACTACGAGGGTTTTGGGACCGACCGGGATATTTATGCGCACCAACATATGTTCGTCAAAAATGCTATGATCGGGTATAAGTTACCGGAGGGTCATCCCAATACCACGGACCCCTATTTTTTGCCCTGTGCCAAGGTAATTGGTGCGTACAATAAAAGGAAAAAACCGTATCGGCCGGCCTCGGTAATCAATGTTTCGGCCATGAGTTTCGGTTCATTATCTGCCCGTGCCGTGGAATCGTTGAATTTGGGTGCTGGCAAATCCAATGCCTATCACAATACTGGCGAAGGTGGCCTGTCCCCCTATCACAAGACAGGAGGTGATGTGGTTTTTCATTTTGGCACGGGATACTTCGGGGTGCGCACTCCAGACGGTAATTTCTCCATAGAGAAAATGAAGATTTTGGTGGATGAAAACCCTTGTATCAAAGCCATAGAAATCAAATTGTCACAAGGAGCCAAACCTGGAAAAGGCGGTGTGCTTCCAGGAGCCAAGATAAGTCCGGAAATTGCAGAGATAAGAGGTGTTGAGGTGGGCAAGGACGTGCTCTCCCCCGCCACCCACAAAGCTTTTGACAGCATCCCAGAACTGGTTGACCTTATTGAATCCATTGCGGACAAAACCGGACTTCCCGTAGGCATCAAAGGCGCCATAGGGAAATTGGACCAATGGGAGGAACTCGCAAATCACATGAAAAAAACCGGAAAGGGTCCGGATTTTATCACAATAGATGGTGGTGAAGGTGGAACAGGTGCCGCTCCGCCCAGTTTTGCCGATCATGTTTCTCTGCCATGGGTCTATGGTTTCTCCTCGGTATACCGAATTTTCTTGGAAAAGGAACTTACGGAACGGATCGTATTTATCGGTAGTGGCAAATTGGGATTCCCTGCCAAGGCTGCCATGGCATTTGCCATGGGGGTCGACTGCATTAACGTAGCACGTGAAGCCATGATGAGCATAGGTTGTATACAGGCCCAAATATGCCACACCAACAGATGTCCCTCTGGTGTGGCCACCCAAAGCAAATGGCTGCAAAAAGGAATCAACATCCCCTTAAAATCGGACAGATTGGCGCAATACTTCAAGACATTTAGAAAAGAATTTTTGGAAATTACCCACGCTGCAGGCTACGAGCACCCCTGTCAGTTCACCATGAACGATGTGCAACTGAATGTGGATGACGACTACCTTAACAGTGATCTTGAAGCCGTTTACAGATACAAGAAAACCACTGTTCCGTTCACCGGGATGCAAGAACTTTATGATTGTGTTTACCTAGGAGGTAAAGGGATTTTGGAAAAAACGTCCTAATTTTAGCTTCAATTAATAGAAAACCAACACATCTTACCTATGAAGAAACTATTACTTCTATGTACATGCATGATTACCATTTCTGCAGCTTTTGCCCAAAAGAAAAGCGAGCTTATCGCACAGATTGATGATTTGGAAGGGCAATTGAATCAAACACAACAGGAATTGGCCGAGGCCAAAAGGAGCATTTCGTCAAGTACCGCAAAGGCAGAGACTTTGGAAACGGAAAATGTAAGCTTGCGCGATGCCAATGCCACCTTATTGAAAAACTTGAGCAGTTTCTCTGAGCTATCCAGGAAAAACAGTGAAAACGTGACCAAGACCTTGGCAGCCTTGCAGCGAAAGGAAAAACAGTTGAGCGGTATTACCGACATGATAGCATCCAGTGATTCAACCTCCGTTGTATTATTGACCCGGATTAAACAGACCATGGGCGAAAACGCCAATGCCAATGTGGACAACGGAACTGTGGTTCTATCAAAAAGCCTGACCAAGCTTTTTGGTTCGGATACCGGTTTGGAATTGACCGAAGAAGGAAAGACTTGGGCGGCGCAAGTGGCCAAAGTTTTATTGGCGAGTCCAAATTTAACAGCACAGGTGGAAGGACTGAACATCACGGGAGAATTTGGAGTGACCTACGACCAGGCCACCCTGGTGGCCAAGGAATTGGTGGCCACTTTGGGTGTAGCTGCAGATAAAATTGGTGTTTCCGTTAAGGATGGGAATTTTAAAGAAGGTATTTCCATTAGCCTGCAACCCGATTACAAAGGATTTTATGATAAGGTCAAAACCGATATCAAGGCTTCCAATTAGGAAAACCAGCCATCAGATTGATGTTGTCCATACTTTTTGGTCTTTAGCGGCGTTCTTGATGTAATAAAATCCAAAAACCAAACTATCCTATGAGTGGAGATGACATTTTTCAGTTGTTTGCTTTTTTATTACCTGCTGTTGTTACCGGAGCGGTGGCTTTTTACTTTTTTAGATTGCACACCCGCAATGAAGATGGCCGCAGGAGATTTCTATTGCACAAAGATTCCCAAAAAGACACCCTGCCCATCCGGTTACAGGCCTATGAGCGAATGGTGTTGTTTTTGGAGCGCATCTCCATCAACAGTCTTGTGGTTCGGGTAGCTCCAAAGAGCAAGGACAAAAATGACTATGAAAATTTGCTCATCAAGCAGATTGAAACCGAGTTTGAACACAATCTTTCCCAACAAATTTATATGTCCGACGAATGCTGGAACATCATCAAAGCGGCCAAAAATGCCACAATCCAGCTAATTCGTTCAGCAGGAATGAGCGATACGGATTCACCTGACAAACTAAGGGAAGACATCCTCAACCAGACCATGGACAAGCAATCTCCTTCGGCCACCGCCTTAGCCTTTATCAAAAATGAAGTAAGCGACCTTTGGTAGTTTACTCCTGATGATCGGGATCAATGGGACTGGTTTCCTCATTTTTGTTCTTGGCGTACAAATAGCCTCGTTTCCACCAAAGTGTCATACGTTCTTTGTTGAAAATCAAGGAATTTGTGGTTAAGACCGTTGGCGTATAATAAAAATTGATAATGGCATCCTTCTGGTTGGCCACCAATTTTCCAATACGGATATTTTGATTTTCGATACGATCCAACATAAAACTGAAAATGGTCGTGATCAGTTCAAATGGGTTCCGGACCGGCATTCTGTTGAGATAATTGACTTCTGTGTGGAGTACCACGACATCCACCTCCGTTGCCCCTCTTTTCAGTGCTTCTTCAATGGGCACCAAGGTTCCTAGGCCACCATCGGCGTATTCGCAACCATTTCGCCTTGCCAGGCTCATAAAAGGAGTGTAATTGGAACTGATCCATATCCAATCGCAGAATTCATCATAGGTGCAATCATTGATTGACTTGTATTCCACCTGGTTCAAGGACAAATTGGAAACCGTGACCACAACATCCGTGGAACCCTGCTTTAAATGCTCAAATTCCTCCATGGTTATGGAATTTCGGATAAGATGTTTGAGGTTTTCACTTTCACCAAAGGTCTTTTTTCCACGGATAAAATTCTTGAGCACATTCCAGTGATTGATGGAGATCACATCAATACCGTGTTTCTTTTTGATAATAAATGGGCAATTGTTGAAAATGCTGCTTTGGTTTACGGAGGAGTAGATATTCTTGATTTTGTCGAGCTTGTTCAGGGCCAAATGGGTAATTAACAAACTCCCTGTGGAGGTGCCAACGAACAGGTCATAATCATGTTTGGCCTCTTCAATTAGAAACTGGGCCACACCTCCCGCAAAGGCCCCTTTGCTACCGCCACCTGAAATTACCAACGCCCTCATTTACCCATGGTTTTGTCCAAATACTCCTGTTGTTCCAAATTAAGGCTGGGGTAAATGGCCTTTACCCGGGCATAGTTATCCTCCATTTCTAAAAAATCCTTCAACATCTTTCGGGTCGATTTCTTAAAGTGCCAAACATGATGGTTGCAAGCTTGAATCAAGTTTTTGAGTGTACTGTCGTTGAAACCACCTATACTTTTCAAATATTGAAATGACAGTAAACGCACTTCAAAATGATGCTCTGGCCCGGTATAACTACTTAGTTCGTTAAAATATTGGCGTTTATTGGCAGGGCGGTACTCAGGACTTATCAAAGCTAGGGTCAACCAGAGTAATCGAATATTTTTGTTGGCAAATCCGAACATGTCCTGCGTTTTGTCCAAATAAGTGTTTTGATGTCCGGGAAAATCGGTCCAAAGTCGGTACAAGACAGCTTCCACGGTTCTATAACTTTTATCCTCCAAAAGGGTCTCAAAGTTGGATTGCAATTCTTCTGGAACTTTGGCTATACTAAGGGCAACAGCCTGTCTCACTTTTATTTGCTCTCCATCCAAACACCTATTTAGAAACCCTGTCGATAGCATTTTCCCATAGTCGAGTATCAACTGATGTTTCAATAGGTCTGAGTCCAAATCATCCCATGCCTGGGACAACCTGGTTTCTAATAATTCAGGTTGCTCGGCAACTTCCTCCTTAAAGGAGAAATAGAAGTGTAAACTCTCGGACTTGTTTTTAAGAAATTCTTTAACCATCCCAAACGGAAACTCCGATTCTTGTAGCCATTGCTCCTCAAAATCGTCCAATTTCATTCCTGAAGCCTTTTCCATCTCCCACATAAAATCTGGTATGGTCACATTTTGGAAGGCAAAAGTGTTCAAATAATTTTTGATGCCCTCGCGAAAAGGTTCATCCCCTATTCGCTCTCTGAGCATGACCAGGGCCCAAGCCCCTTTTTCATAAAAGGTAAGGCTCCCGGCATTGGCGTTGGTCAGGGCCTCCCCGTTGCCATCACCGGAAAAGTTCTGGAGCGCCTTGGCGGTTTCAAACAGTCTCCAGTAAAAATAATCTTCCCCAAATACTTCTTTTTCGGATAGATAGGCATAAAAAGTAGCAAAGCCTTCATGTAACCAATGGTGATGGCCGCTTTGTTCGGTCACTAGGTTCCCAAACCACTGATGGGCCATTTCATGGGCATTGACGTTCACATAGTTTTTATCCAAAAAGGCAATGGAATCTACCATAAAAGTGTTTGAAAAAATGGTGGCTCCAGTATTCTCCATGCCAGCATAAAGAAAATCCTGAACTGGAATCTGCTTATAATTTTGCCAGGGATAATCCACGCCTATTTCCTTTTCAAGAAAATCAAATATCCTTTTGGAGTATCTATAGGTGGGCTCAACCTGTAAACTATCTTTTGGTAAATAATACATTTCATTTAAAACTCCTGACTTTGAGTAGAATCCAGTCTTATTGAAATCCCCTATGGCAAATCCTATCAAATAACTGCTCATGGGTTGTTGCATATCAAAAGACCAACGGGCCTGACCGTCGGTCAAAAGAGCTGTTTTGGTGTTTTTCCCATTTGCGATTACGGTAAAGTCCTCCTCAAAAACAAAACTAAGGTTAAACTCAACCTTTTCATTCATATCATCAAAACTGGGCAACCAGTGGCTGGTGTACTTGCCCTGTCCCTGGGTCCAAATCTGTTCGTTGCCCTTAATGGCATCGTCCCATCCCAAAAAATATACCGTTTGTTTGGGTTTGGCGCTATAGCTGAAATTCAAGGAGTGAACTCCCAACTTCTTAGGTGCTTTTATGGCTAGTTGAGTGCCATTATTATTAAATGTTACCGGTTTTCCATCGAGCACCAATTTATGGAAGTCCATATTCACCGCATCAATTCTAATGGAATCCATTTTTCCCAGTAGTTCAAATGTGTAAACGCCCTGTCCCCTTATCTCTTTGGTTTTTGGCAATGGAATTATTTCCGCTGTTAGTCTGGTAAAATCAATATTCGGTTGCGCCATTCCAGACAAATGGGAAAAGACAACAAACAAAAAGGAAAATACCAACTTGAATCTCATAGCAGCCATATAGCAAAAGTCTTTCCAAATTACATATTTTAGTTTGATGAATCCCAATTTTTTGCAAACCCCCATCCCCTATCTTAAAGGTGTTGGCCCAAACCGGGCTGAAACGCTCCGAACCGAACTGGGTATTGAGACCTACAGGGATTTATTGCAATTGTTTCCGAACCGTTATCTGGACAAAACCCAATACTATAAGATTGCCCAACTCCAACCCAGCGGGGCCGATGTGCAGGTGGTGGGCAAGATCGTACATGTAAAAATGGTGGAACAAAAAAGGGGCAAACGTTTGGTGGCCCGTTTTGTGGATGAAACCGGGGAAATGGAATTGGTTTGGTTCCGTGGACATAAATGGATTCGGGAAAACCTCAAAATCAATGAACCTTATGTGGTGTTTGGTCGCCCGGCAAAATACGGAAGTTCTTTTTCCATTCCACATCCAGAAATGGAATTGCTATCCGAGCACCAAACGGGGTTAAAGATTGCCATGCAGCCCATCTATCCTTCCACCGAAAAGTTGACCGCTAAGGGCATTACCAACAGGGTGGTCAGTAAAATGGTGCAGCAGTTGTTGTTAGACTCCAAGGGCAATTTCCCAGAATCCCTCTCAAGTTCCATAATCAATGAACTTAAACTAATTTCCAAAAGTGATGCCCTATTAAACATTCATTTTCCGAAGAGCCAAGAGCTATTGGCCAAAGCCCAGTTTCGACTCAAATTTGAAGAATTGTTTTTTGTCCAGTTGCAACTGATATCCAAGAAACTTATTCGAAAACAAAAGGTTCGGGGATTGCCCTTTAAAGAGGTCGGAACGCACTTCAATGATTTTTTTTCACACCACCTTCCCTTTGAGCTCACCCAAGCGCAAAAAAAGGTCATCAAGGAAATTAGAAACGATTTGGGGAGCAATGCCCAGATGAACCGTTTATTGCAGGGTGACGTGGGTTCTGGAAAAACCATTGTGGCCCTCATGTGTATGCTGCTGGCCATTGATAATGGGTATCAATCCTGCTTAATGGCCCCTACGGAAATTTTGGCCAACCAACATTTTAATGGCCTCCGGGAATTGTTGGGGCCTATGGATGTTGAAATATCATTATTGACAGGTTCCACTAAAAAATCGGAACGGAACAGGATCCATGAAAATTTGGAAAGCGGACAACTTCATATTTTGGTTGGCACGCATGCGGTTTTGGAGGATAAGGTCCAGTTTCACAATCTAGGGCTGGCCATTATTGATGAACAACATCGGTTTGGAGTGGCCCAACGATCTAAACTGTGGCACAAAAATGAGATTCCACCTCACATTTTGGTGATGACAGCCACTCCCATTCCCAGAACATTGGCCATGAGCCTGTACGGAGATTTGGATGTGTCCGTGATAGACGAACTTCCGCCAGGTAGAAAACCGGTTAAAACCGTTCATCGTTTTGATGCAAACCGACTAAAGGTGTTCCAATTTGTTCGGGATGAAATAAAAAAGGGACGACAAGTGTATGTGGTCTATCCCTTGATCAAAGAATCGGAAGCCCTGGACTACAAAGATTTGATGGATGGTTATGAAAGTATCGCAAGGGATTTTCCATTACCGGAATACCAGATATCCATTGTTCATGGTAAAATGAAACCTGCCGACAAAGACTATGAAATGGATCGCTTTGTTCGCGGTGAAACCCAAATTATGGTGGCCACCACGGTTATTGAAGTCGGAGTTAATGTGCCCAATGCCTCAGTAATGATCATCGAGAGCGCTGAGCGCTTTGGACTTTCCCAATTGCATCAGCTTCGTGGACGTGTTGGGCGAGGTGCCGAACAGAGTTTCTGCATTTTAATGACAGGGCACAAGCTTTCAGAGGATTCCAAGACCCGCTTGCAAACCATGGTCCGGACCAATGATGGATTTGAAATTGCGGAAGTGGATTTAAAACTGCGAGGCCCTGGAGACATCATGGGGACCCAACAAAGCGGACTGCTCAATCTAAAGATCGCGGATATTGTAAAAGATAATCAGGTGCTCCATACCGCTCGGTACCATGCCATCCAGCTGTTAAAAGGTGACCCCAAACTGGAAAAACCTGAAAATTTAGCCATCAGGAATGCCTATGCTTCCCTATCCAGTGTAAAAGAGATTTGGGGATACATCAGTTAATAAAAATGCCCAGCTTTCGCCGGGCATCCCCAATTTAATTCCTATGAAAACTAAGTTTAGTTGATTCCTTCTCCTTTTTCTGCCTTGTCCAAATTGGCCTGCACCCTATCCCTGTTCACTTGGGCGGGAGCATTTTCCAAAGCGAGCTTCAAATGTTTGATGGTAGACTTGTTGTCGCCAATAGCAGAATACCCACGTGCCAGTCCATAATGCACGGGCCATGTTCCTTTATGGTTTTTGGCATTCCATTTAAACACCTTTAAAGCCTCATCTGTATTTCCCTGTCCAATGAGCTGCCTGCCATATCCATGTACTTGGAAAACAGTGCCCAACGGTAAAGCTTCGTCCATCAAGGCTTTGGCCTCAGCAGTTTTTCCCTGCTTGGCCAATATTTGTGATTTAATGCTCAAGTTGTTGAATGTCTTTTGACTAAAAAACTGACCCGCAATGGCAGCATCCACCCATTGTAGGGCTTCATCCAAATCGCCTCCGTTATTTTGGGCGTAATTGGCCGCTTGCTCCCAAGATTGTCTGCTGAACCCAGGAGTGGTCTGCAGTTCTTGACGGATTCTGGCCAATACGTTTTCGGTGACGTCGGTTTCAATTTTAAAGGGGATTTCTTTTTTCTCCCAGCTCAATGCCGCAACTGCCGAGGTCGCATCAACATTGTTGAAAGAAAAAGTGAGTTGCTCCACATGGGCAATTTCCTTGGTTTCCACATCTACACGAAGGGCATCCTCGCCGGGCTCGTAGAAATAACTTCCCCAAGCACCATGGTTTTTGGAGAAAATGACCGTGGCGGTATTGTCCTCGTTGACAATCATGTGTAAACCATATTTTCCAGCAGGAAGCTTTTTGCCGCCAATGGTTAGGTCATGGGAGGTCTTAAAAATGGTATTCTCATTGGCGCCGGCCCTCCAGGGCGACTCCGCAGCAGTACCAAATCCCAAATTGTTCATCCCATAAGGTACCAAGGCACCCCATATCTCCCGGTCGTTGACACTGGGTCGGGAATAAACAATGCTCACATCAGTGCTTCCGATCCTCTGGGAGACTTTTGCCATTTGGCTACCCCTTGGCAAAAAGGTAAGCTGCGCAAAACTCGAGGTGGAAAAACAAAATGCGGCAATGAGAATCATGGCCGAAACGGCCGTGTAACTTTTTTTCATTTGTTCGTTTTTGATGTTGTTAATGAATAAACTTTTAGGTTGAGTCCCTAAAGTAGTTTGCTCAGCGTTTCCATAGCGTTACAGCAATGTTAAAATAGAGGCGAACCTGTTAAAATTCAGAAGTTTAGACCTAACGGATTCATTGCCAGGACATGCCGTACCAACCCAATGGATGGAATTGGTAAAAGATGGTCGGCGCGCGCCTTTACCTTTTGGTTTTTGTAGGTTCATTCGTATCAAATTTGGTGTAGGATCAACATTCCCATCCATTTTTGTTTAAAATACCATTCGTTGGCCAATCTCGGATTAAAGAGCAATGAAAATAGCCTTGGACATCGTAATTTTCGCAACTAAAAAAATAGCTTTTGCGTTTCATATTTTAATTTTACGCGCTACAAACAATTGAAGGCTAAAATGAGTAAGACACTATTTGATAAAGTTTGGGATTCACATGTGGTTCAACATATAGAAAATGGTCCCGACGTATTGTTTATTGATAGACATTTGGTTCATGAAGTCACGAGTCCAGTGGCTTTTCTTGGGTTGAAGAATCGTGGGATCAAAGTGTTGTATCCTGAAAGGACTTTTGCCACGGCGGACCATAATACCCCAACCATCAACCAACATCTTCCGGTTAAGGATGAGCTTTCGGCCAACCAATTGAAGGCCTTGGAGGAGAATTCCAAAGCACACAACATTCCATATTGGGGTCTTGGGCATGAGAAAAATGGCATTGTCCATGTTATTGGACCCGAAAACGGAATTACCGTGCCTGGGGCCACAATTGTATGTGGGGATTCCCATACCTCTACCCATGGCGCTTTTGGTGCCATAGCCTTTGGTATTGGAACCAGCGAAGTGGAAATGGTACTTTCTACGCAATGTATCATGCAGCCCAAGCCCAAGAGCATGCGCATCAACATCAACGGGGAACTTAGCCCAGCAGTAACACCAAAGGATGTGGCGCTTTTTATTATTTCTAAACTGACCACTTCCGGGGCAACAGGATATTTTGTGGAATATTCCGGAGAGGTGTTCCGAAACATGTCCATGGAAGGACGTATGACCGTTTGTAACCTCAGTATTGAAATGGGTGCTAGAGGTGGAATGATAGCTCCGGATGAAAAAACCTTTGACTATATCAAGGGACGCGAATTTGCCCCTAAAGGTGCAGCGTGGGACAAAGCAATGACCTATTGGGAAACGCTTTATTCCGATTCGGATGCAACCTTTGACAAAGAGCTGACTTTTGATGCTTCCGAAATAGAGCCCATGATCACTTATGGCACCAACCCTGGCATGGGAATGGGTATCCAAAATGAGATTCCTATGGCCGAACAGGTGGAAGGTGGTTCTGCTACCTATAGAAAATCCTTGGCCTATATGGAGTTTAACGAAGGTGAGGCCATGATCGGCAAACCCATAGATTTTGTGTTTCTTGGGAGTTGCACCAACGGAAGGATTGAGGATTTTAGGGCATTTGCTTCCATTGTAAAAGGAAGAAAAAAGGCCGATAATGTAACCGCTTGGTTGGTCCCTGGATCGCACAAGGTAGAGGAGGCCATTAAACGGGAGGGTATTTTGGATATCCTGAACGAAGCTGGTTTTGAACTTCGCGAACCTGGTTGTTCAGCCTGCTTGGCCATGAACGATGACAAAATTCCCGCGGGCAAATACGCTGTTAGTACTTCCAACAGAAACTTTGAAGGTCGTCAGGGACCGGGAGCCCGTACGTTGTTGGCAAGCCCACTGGTGGCAGCTGCGGCAGCGGTTACTGGAAAGGTAACAGACCCAAGAGAATTATTGGAATTACAAGAAGCATAACAAAATGTACAGACCATGAGACACTGGTCATAGAAAATTGATAAAACATGGCATACGATAAATTCAACATACTAACAAGTTCCGCAGTTCCGCTCCCAATAGAAAATGTGGATACGGACCAAATTATTCCAGCCCGTTTCCTTAAAGCGACAGAGCGAAAGGGTTTCGGTGACAATCTTTTTAGGGACTGGCGTTATAATTCAGATAATACACCCAAGGAACATTTTGTCCTGAATAACCCCATTTATAGCGGAAAGATATTGGTGGGCGGTAAGAACTTTGGTTCCGGCTCATCCAGGGAACATGCTGCCTGGGCCGTATATGATTATGGCTTTCGTTGTGTGGTTTCTAGCTTTTTTGCTGATATCTTCAGAAACAACTGCCTAAACATCGGTGTGCTTCCAGTGCAGGTTAGCCCTGAGTTTTTGGACAAAATCTTTAAGGCGATTGAAGGCAATCCCGATACGGAACTTGAAGTGAACCTTCCTGAACAAACGATTACCTTGTTGGAGACCGGTGAACAGGAAAGTTTTGCAATCAATGAGTATAAAAAAGGTAACCTGAAAAATGGCTTTGACGATATCGACTATTTGTTGAATATCAAAAGTAACATTGAGGAATTTGCCCAAAATACACCACTATAAGACTCCAAAAAGGTAGTCTAGAAGCAGTATAACCGTTATACGCGCAATCCCTATGGCACAACGAACCGTTGAAATCATGGATACCACCCTCAGGGATGGTGAACAGACTTCTGGAGTTTCATTTTCCTCTTCGGAAAAATTGACGTTGGCCAAGCTTTTACTGGAGGAATTGCAGGTAGATCGGATAGAAGTAGCTTCGGCAAGGGTCTCTGATGGCGAGTTCAATGCAGTAAAACAAATCACCGAATGGGCCGAGACAGAAGGCCATATTTCAAGAGTGGAGGTATTGACCTTCGTGGACAATGGGGTTTCCTTGGATTGGATGGAGCAGACAGGCGCCAAGGTTCAAAACCTATTGACCAAGGGCTCCCTAAATCATTTGACCCATCAACTTAAAAAAACACCCGAGCAGCATTTTAAGGATATTGCCAAAGTAATTGCAAGGGCAGAATCGATTGGTATAACCACCAATGTTTATTTGGAGGATTGGAGCAATGGGATGCGGAACTCACCGGCATATGTCTTCCAATACCTTGATTTCCTCTCGACACAGCCCGTGAAAAGAATTCTTCTCCCGGATACCCTTGGGGTACTGACCCATGCGGAAACATTTGATTTTCTGGACCAGATTATAAAAAAACATCCGGACATACATTTTGATTTTCACGGTCACAATGACTATGACCTGAGCGTTGCCAACGTCATGGAGGCCTTAAAAGCAGGGTGTCGCGGGCTTCATCTTACCGTAAACGGAATGGGGGAACGTGCAGGCAATGCCCCATTGGCCAGTGTAGTGGCAGTGATCAACGATTTTATGCCCGAAATCAACATTGGGGTGAAAGAATCTTCACTGTACAAAGTAAGCAAGCTGGTAAGTACATTTACCGGTTTCGGTATTCCAGACAACAAACCCATTGTTGGTGATAATGTTTTTACTCAAACCGCTGGAATACATGCAGATGGGGATAGTAAGAAGAATCTATACTTTAATGATTTGTTGCCGGAAAGATTCGGCAGAAAACGAAAATATGCCCTAGGAAAAACATCCGGCAAGGCCAATATTCAGAAGAATTTACAGGAGCTGGGGCTAACCTTGAACGATGACGAACTCAAAAAAGTAACCGAGCGAATCATTGAACTGGGCGATAAAAAGGAAAGGGTCACCAAGGATGATTTGCCCTATATCATTTCCGATGTGTTGGATTCCGGCCTGTATCAGCAACGGGTATTCGTTAGGTCGTATGTACTGACCCACGCTAAGGGGCTTAAACCATCCACCACGCTTTCCATAGAAATAGATGGGAAGACTTATGAGGAAAATGCCCAGGGCGATGGTCAATTTGACGCCTTTATCAATGCATTGAGAAAAGTGTACCAAAAAAATAAGGTGGAACTGCCCAAACTTGTGGATTATGCTGTACGGATTCCTCCGGGAAGTAGTTCCGACGCACTTTGTGAGACCATCATAACATGGAAATCCAAGGATAAGGACTTTACCACCCGTGGACTGGATTCGGACCAAACCGTATCTGCCATAAAGGCCACGGAAAAAATGCTCAACCTATTTTGAAGGGAAGCAAGACCACTAGAAACAAGAAATAAGACAAGACAAAAGCCCATTAAGCCACAACAAGCAACGAATAACCCAAAAACGATTAACAGATAATAGACACCCATTATATGAAACTAAACATTGCCCTTTTAGCTGGAGACGGAATAGGACCTGAAGTAATAGACCAGGCTGTTAAAGTATCCAATGCCGTGGCCCAAAAATTTGATCATGAAATCAGCTGGACACCCGCCCTGACCGGAGCAGCCGCCATAGATGCAGTTGGAGAGCCCTACCCCGATGAAACCCATGAGGTCTGTGCCAATGCAGATGCTGTTTTGTTTGGCGCCATTGGTCATCCGCGATTTGACAATGACCCCTCGGCCAAAGTACGTCCAGAACAGGGTCTGTTAAAAATGCGTCAAAAATTGGGCTTGTTTGCCAATGTAAGACCTACGTTTACGTTTCCGTCATTGATCGATAAATCCCCTTTAAAGCGGGAACGTATTGAAGGGACTGATTTAATCATCCTTCGTGAGCTTACCGGTGGAGTTTATTTTGGAGAAAGGGGCCGTAAGGATGATGGGGACACCGCATTTGATACCATGACCTACCAACGCTTCGAAGTAGAGCGATTGGCCAGGAAAGGTTTTGAAATGGCGCTAAAACGAGGAAAAAAACTATGCTGCGTGGACAAAGCCAACGTTTTGGAAGCGTCCCGACTTTGGCGGGAAACCGTACAGGCCTTGGAAAAGGAATATCCAGAAGTAGAGGTGTCATACGAATTTGTGGATGCCGTAGCCATGAGATTGATTCAATGGCCCAAAGGTTATGACGTGATCATCACTGCCAATTTGTTTGGAGATATCCTTACGGATGAAGCTTCCGTGATCTCAGGTTCCATGGGATTGATGCCTTCTTCTTCCGTGGGAAGTGAAGTCTCCCTTTACGAACCCATCCACGGGTCGTACCCGCAAGCTGCAGGAAAGGATATTGCCAACCCATTGGCCACCGTACTTTCAGCAGCAATGATGTTTGAGGACCTGGACCTTGCTAAGGAAGCGAAAGCAATCAGGGATGTGGTCAATAAATCCTTGGCGGAAGGTGTGGTGACCGAAGACCTGGCCGATGGAGGAAAAGCTTATAAAACTAGTGAAGTTGGCGATTGGCTAGCCGCTAATATTTAGAAGAAATCTTGCGATATTTTAAGCCCTGGGGATTCCTGGGGCTTTTTTTATTCCATAAATTGATGATAAGTTCAAACGCAAAATTCAAGTTCAAGTTCAAATTTTATCACAGACACCATAGTCCAAGAGCCAAGAGCCAAGAGTCAAGAGTCAAGAGTCAAGACTAAATAACTAACAATCCAATAATCTAAACATCTACCCTCGGCATCCAGCATCCCTTTCTCAACCCAAATTCACAATCCATCAACTCAAACCAAGCATCCGTCAATTTACCATTATTCGCGTACCTGATACATTTTAGTTTGGCTGGATAAAACCAGTCAGATGCGTAGACTTCATCCCAATTTGCTGTTACTATTAGTGTTTATTCCGTTTTTATGCTACAGTCAAAAGAAAATCAAGCCCATTAAAAATGCAGTGGTCTGGTCGTACCTGATCGAGCCCAAATCACCGTTGCCGGAACAACTCCTTAGTTATGACATTCAGGTAAAGACCACACTGGACCCCATGGATTACTGGGACCGTATCAATTGGAGCGTTCAAATAGGAGATGTGGAGCATCACCGGAAGGAAGAACTTAGAAAACAGGCCATTGCGGATACAATCCGCAAATGGTCCTTGGCGCACCTGGCCTTGGAACGGCCCTATTTGGAGCGCAACAATAATCCGGATTTTAGCATTGTCCTGGAAACCGATGCATTTTCATTGGACAACCTCCAGCTTGTTGAAAAAGAAGACTACTCCGACCCAGAGACCGTGCTGGGCGAGATCAATATCTCTGCTCGACTTACGGTGGTGACGCAAGCCAATGAGGTTTTGTTGGATGAGCAATTAAAATACTATATCGATGACCTGGATGGTTCTCAGACCACTCTCCTCAAAGTAGGCCATTTTATGGTGAATCCCAGCTTTAAACTTAAGTTCAGGGCCACTAAAAAACCAGAGAAAAAACGAAAATTACTGGAAAAAAGGTTGCTGAGATATCAGGCGGATATCCTTGAATATTTTGTGGAAGAGGCCGGAAAAATCCTAAAGGACCACTATCTCCCACAAAAACAAAGTGCCTATGCGGCAACCTATGGTATTAAAAACAAGGGACATGAAGCCTTGAACGAGGCCAGTGAGGACACCAAACGAGCCATATTGGCCCTGTCCTCGTTCAGCAAGAAAAAAAGAAAATCCTGGGAGCAGGTAAAGCCACAGTTGGAAACTGCAATGGGTTACTGGAAAGACAAATTACAGCGGACCACGGACCAGGAAATCCAAAAGTACCTGCACGCCAACCTTTCCTTGGGGGCATTGTTGCTCAATGACCATAAGGCCGCCCAAGCCTATTTGGAAAAAGTTCCCGAATACAAGGATTTGGACAACAAGGGCTTTTTTACCGGCAGTTTTATCTATTACCTCAAAGGCCTCAAAGAGGCTTTGTCCATAAAGGAACGCGCCAACGAACGGGTGCGAATTTATCAACTGTAATTAATCAAATAAGCACTGATCAGGCAAAGTAATGCCGTAAAACCTGGGGATGCTAGGGCTTTTATATTTCATTCAATTAAAACACAAGTTCAAGCTCAAGTTCAAAATTTATTTCAGACACCAAGAACAAAGAATCAAGAGCCAAGAGTCAAGAGTCAAGAACCTAAAGAATATAATCCGTACTTAAAAAGTTGCTCACCTTGGCTTCCAACAATTGCTCAATGGTCTCATTGTTCAGGTCATTGTCCTTAAATGCCACAAATGTCCGAACGGAGAAGGAACGCAAGGCATCATGCACACTTAAGGTAGATTGCGCGGAATCCTTTCTTCCGGTAAATGGATATACATCCGGGCCACGTTGACAGGAACTGTTCAAATTTACCCGGCAAACCAAGTTGGCAAGGGTATCAATCAGCGGGGATAGTGTATATACATCTTTTCCGAACAAACTTACCTGCTGCCCGTAGTTGGACTCGGCCATATCATTCAACGGCTCTTCAATATCTTTAAAAGACAAGACCGGAATTATGGGTCCAAATTGCTCCTCTTCATAGACCCGCATGTCCTTGGTAACCGGATATAGCACAGCAGGCCAGATATAGTTATCGGAACGCTTTCCTCCTTTTTTGTTCTTTACCTTGGCCCCTTTCGCCTTGGCATCATCCAAAAGTCCTTGGATATAATCCGGCTTGTCAGGTTCAGGAAGTGGGGTAAGTTTTGCCCCATCATCCCAGGGATTCCCAAATTTTAAGGCATCCACTTTTTCAGCGAATCGCTTTAGAAATTCATCTTTTACATCTTCATGCACATACACCACTTTCAATGCAGTACACCGCTGACCGTTAAATGACAAGGTTCCCGCTATACATTCGTTGATGGTCAAGTCCAAATCGGCATCAGGAAGAATGATCGCTGGATTTTTTGCCTCCAATCCAAGTACCAATCTCAGGCGATTACTCTTGGGGTGCTGGTCCTGTAGTGCATTGGCGGATTTACTGTTGCCAATTAAAGCCAACACATCCACTTTTCCAGTTTTCATAATAGGCGCTGCTACGGCCCTGCCCCTACCAAACAGAATATTGACAACTCCTTTTGGAAAACTACTTTGGAAAGCTTCCAACAATGGGGTAATCAAAAGCACCCCGTGCTTCGCAGGTTTAAATATGGTGGTATTCCCCATGATGATGGCAGGAATCAACAAAGCGAATGTCTCATTCAAGGGATAGTTGTACGGCCCCAGACAAAGTACCACCCCCAAAGGCCCCCTTCGGATATGGGCATACACTCCATCGTGTTTGGAAAACTTGGCAGAGTTCCGGTCCAATTGTTTGTAATCCTCTATGGTGTCATAGATATATTCCACCGTGCGGTCAAATTCCTTGTAAGAATCCGGCATGGACTTTCCTATTTCCCACATGAGCAGCTTTACCACCTCCTCGCGCTTTTGTTCCATCTTCTTCACAAAAGATTCCATGCATTCTATTCGGTCCTTAACCTTCATGGTGGGCCAAAGACCCTTGCCCTGATCAAATGCACCTATGGCCGCATCCAAGGCTTCCATGGCCTCGGCCTCACCCATATTCGGGATGCTCCCCAATACAGTGTGTGCATATTCCTTTGTAGAGGATATGGTGGAAATGACTTCTGAATTTTTACCTTTCCAATCCCGTAACTCCCCATTTACCAAATAGGTCTTTTGATGAATTTGAGAAGTTATCTGCAATGATTCCGGTATAGTGGATTTTGATGACATAGTCCGTGTTTTGGTTCAAGTAGTTAGCGTAACAAACCACAAATCTAAGACAAAAAAACGTGGAAAACGCCTAGTTTACAAAGGGATACCAACGAAAACGTTTAAGTTGACCCTTTATCAAAAACAAATTTGAAATTGTTAGCCCGCTGACATGGTTTCATCATAAAAACAGTTTGAAAAACTATATGTTTTTTTGAATGGCGCATGGTATTGATTCCCTAAAAGCTCTTGTTTAAACCTAGGTGATTTAGTTCCCCAGGAAACAAGTCGGATTAAAATATAACGTTGTGCCCCAATTCTGTTTTTCTTGATTTGCATACTTCCTTGGGTGATATATATTTACTACTTTTCAGCCTAAACCAAACCAACCAAACTGAATTTTACTTATGCCTAAACAACAGTCGGGTATTCTATCCAATACGCCCCTACTTCCTTTTATCCTGGTTACCGTATTATTTTTTGCATGGGGTGTCCCCAACAATATGACCGAACCGCTTATTGCGGCATTCAAGGATATTTTCAAGGATATGTCCACCTTTCAGGCCTCCCTTGTGCAGTCTGCCTTTTATGGGTCTTATTTTGTCTGGGCCATACCCGCAGCGCTCCTGGTTAAAAGAACCAGCTATAAAACCACGCTTTTGGTAGGCATCTTTTTGTTTGCTGTAGGATCGTTCCTTTTCTTTCCTGCCAGCATAAAACAGGAATACTGGTTTTTTCTAACCGCCCTGTTCACCTTGGCAGCGGGACTTTCATTCTTGGAAACTGCGGCCAACCCGTATATCATTGCCATGGGCGATGAGGAAACTTCGGTTCGTAGGCTCAATCTTGCCCAATCATTTAATCCAATAGGTCAATTGACCGGAACGTTTATTGCCACCAACTTTATCCTAAAAAATTTAAGCGATGACGCAAAGAAAGCCCAATTGAATACCCAGGAACTTGCTGATCTGCAAACACAGGAATTGGCCATCCTTGCCAAACCATATATCTATATTGCCATCATTGCCGCTATCTTTTTTGTGATATTCCTGATGAACAAAATGCCCCGTTTCAAAGCGGGATTGGAAGAGCAAAAAGAGAATTTCTTTGCCATTTACAAACGCATCTTGAAGAAAAAAAGATATGTACTTTCCGTTGCGGCTTTGTTTGCCGCCATGTGTGCCCAATTTGGAACCTTCGCCTTTACTATTCCGTACCTAAAGGAGAACTACCTGCTTGAAGATGGTAGTTATATCAGTACCGGGGATGCGGGTGATATATTGTTTATTGGGGTAATCGTTTTTGCCATCATGCGATTTGTGTGCACAGGCCTGATGAAAGTCATAAAGCCTGCGAACCTTTTGGCCATCTTATCAACAATAGCTACCATTGCGGCCATAGTCGCCATTATATATCCCAGCAATTTTGGCGGCTATATGCTGGTGGTCATGTGCGGTTGTGCCGGTCTCCTTTTTCCAACCATTTACGGGCTTGGACTGGAAGGACTTTCGGAAGAAGAAGCAAAAGTGGGCGCCTCTGGATTGATCATGGCCATAATAGCCATTGGCATCATGAATCCCATACAAGGCTTAATTGTGGATTTGGCCAGTGTGAACATATCCTATATCTGCGTGGCCGTGGCCTTTGCGCTGCTCATAGGTTATGGTAAGATCATCAATAGTCACTCCAATAGGGCCAACGGTTAAATCGACATGCTATACCAGGTATTGGAATAAGTCCGGTTTATCATTTAGATAGTCCCCATAAAAGTTATTGGCCTTCATACGCTGCACAAGAGGCTCCAAATCCTCTGGGGATTTTAATTCGATTCCCACGACCGCAGGAGCATTTTCCCGGCTCGATTTTTTGGAATATTCAAAATGGGTGATGTCGTCAGTAGGGCCCAAAATGTCCGCCACAAATTCTTTTAAAGCACCCGGACGCTGTGGAAAGCGCACAATAAAGTAATGTTTTAGTTTTCCGTACAAAAGGGCCCTTTCCTTGATTTCTGCGGTTCGGGTGATGTCGTTATTGCTGCCGCTGATGATACAGACCACATTTTTACCCTGGATTTCTTCCTTGAAATTATCAAGGGCCGCTATGGTCAAAGCCCCGGCTGGTTCCACCACAATGGCATCCCTGTTATAAAGCTCCAAAATAGACTGACAAACCTTTCCTTCGGGAACTGTTGCCATTCGGTAGAGGTAATCCTTGCAGATTGGAAACGTATACTTCCCAACTTTCTGCACAGCCGCTCCGTCCACAAATTTGTCAATCTGGGAGAGTTCTACCAGCTCCCCTTTTTCTATGGATTTTTTCATGGATGGTGCCCCGGCTGGTTCCACTCCAATTATTTTGGTCTTCGGAGAAAGCGCTTTAAAAGTGGCACAAAGTCCAGCTGCCAGTCCTCCCCCACCAACGGCCACAAAAACATAATCAATAGGGGTTTTGGCTTGTGCCAACATTTCCAAACCTATGGTAGCCTGACCTTCAATGGTTTTTGGGTCATCAAAGGGATGTACAAAGGTTTTGTCATGGGTATTGCAAAATGTCAGAGCAGCTTTGTATGAATCATCGAAGGTATCGCCCTGCAATACTACCCTAACCCGCTCACCGCCGAACATTTTGGTCTGGTCTATTTTTTGTTTTGGGGTCACCACCGGCATAAAAATGGTTCCTTCCACCTCTAGATAATTGCATGCAAAAGCAACGCCCTGAGCGTGATTTCCAGCACTCGCACAGACCACACCCTGCTTTAAGGCTTCTTTGGATAATGAATTAATTTTATTGAAAGCACCCCTAATCTTATAGCTTCGCACCCGTTGTAGATCTTCCCGCTTTAACCAAACATTGGCGTTTAGCTGTTTGGAATACCGAATACTCTTTTGCAAAGGGGTCTCATCGGCCACTTGGGAGATTACCTTGGCCGCCTGCTGAATATCCTCCAGCTGTGGAAAATAAGGGGGCACATGTTGCGCCCCCTTTTCGGTATTTGATGCTGTGCTGTTTTTCATGGAAAAACACCCTTACACTTCCTAAATTGGAAGTGGTTTTATTTATACGATAGGTTTCATCGCGGTCATGGACTCCCGCAATCTAGTCCCGACAATTTCTACTGGATGCTCGCGCAATGCCTTATTTACGGCGATAAGCTTCACGTTGTCCACACCATTGTCCTTACCTGCCCCATAATGGGTGCCAATGACATCGATGTCCACTGTTTTCATGAAATCCTCCAATAATGGCTTACAGGCGTGATCAAACAGATAACAACCATACTCAGCGGTATCGGAAATAACGCGGTTCATCTCGAACAACTTCTTTCTTGCAATGGTATTGGCAATCAAAGGAGTTTCGTGCAAAGATTCATAATAAGCAGATTCACCGATGATTCCGGATTCGGTCATGGTCTCGTAAGCCAATTCCACCCCTGATTTTACAAAGGCGACCATTAACACACCATTGTCATAATATTCTTGCTCGGAAATTTCAACATCACCAGCTGGAGTTTTTTCAAAAGCCGTTTCACCGGTAGCGGCTCTCCATGTCAATAGGTTTTTATCTCCATCAGCCCAATCTTCCATCATGGTTTTGGAGAAATGACCACTCATAATATCATCTTGATGTTTTTGGAACAAGGGACGCATGATATCCTTAAGTTCTTCCGCTAGATAATACGCTTTGATCTTGGCAGGATTGGACAAGCGATCCATCATATTGGTTACTCCGCCGTGTTTTAATCCTTCTGTGATGGTTTCCCAGCCGTATTGAATCAATTTGGAGGCATACCCGGCATCAACTCCCTTTTCCAACATCTTGTTGAAAGACAGGATGGAACCGGTCTGCAATAAACCACACAGGATGGTCTGCTCACCCATTAAATCTGATTTCACTTCGGCCACAAAGGACGATTCCAAAACACCAGCCCTATGGCCTCCAGTACCTGCAGCATACGCTTTGGCCTGTTCAAGACCTTTCCCTTCAGGGTCGTTCTCTGGGTGGACGGCGATTAAGGTGGGTACTCCAAATCCTCTTTTATACTCTTCACGCACCTCAGAACCAGGGCTTTTGGGGGCCACCATAATTACGGTAAGGTCCTCACGGATTTGCATTCCCTCTTCCACGATGTTGAAGCCATGGGAGTAAGACAAGGTTGCCCCCTTCTTCATAAGTGGCATTACAGCGCTTACAACATTGGTGTGTTGCTTGTCCGGCGTAAGATTGATCACCAAATCGGCAGTTGGAATCAGCTCCTCATAAGTACCTACATTAAAATTGTTTTCGGTAGCGTTCTTGTACGACTGTCTCTGCTCCTTAATGGCAGCCTCCCTAAGGGTGTACGAGATATCCAATCCAGAATCACGCATATTCAGTCCTTGGTTCAATCCTTGGGCACCACAACCTACGATTACGATTTTTTTCCCTTTAAGAGCGGTAACGCCATCGGCAAATTCGCTGGCTTCCATAAACCTACATTTTCCCAATTGGGTCAATTGATCACGAAGGGACAGCGTATTAAAGTAATTTGTCATTTTTGGTTTTTATTTAATGCTATTTATTGATTTTGAAATTCTTCAAGTATACTCGTTATGGGCATAGTGGCCTTGGTAACGGCTATTCTTCCAGAACGAACGAACTGCATAATGCCGTAAGGTTCCAATGCGTCGTGCATTTCATCAATTTCATGTCGTCTCCCTGTTTTTGCCAAAACAAAAAAGTCACGTGCCACCGTCACAATTTGTGAATTGCTCTCTTTTATGATGTTCTGGATTTGACGCTCGTCAAACAATAGATCCGAAGCAATTTTGAACAAAGCGGATTCTTGATAAATAGTATCCTCATCCGTATGGTAATATGCCTTGATTACCTCGATTTGCTTCTCAATTTGACCCACAATTTTGCGTGCCCAGTCTTCTGTTGAATAAATTACAATAGTAAATTTTGAAACATGTTCAATTTCTGATTTAGAGACATTTAAGCTTTCTATATTAATGTGTCTCTTTAAGAATATTCCTGATATTCTGTTCAATAGTCCCACGTTGTTTTCTGAATAAACCGAAATGGTATACCATTGTTTTTCCATGCTTATTTTATTTTGACGGCAACGATAACTCCCGTTGACCAATCCATTTTTGTAATTGTAAAATTTTGTCTCTTTTCTAAATCATCAACCAAAGTGGCAACATGTTCCGAATGTCCTTTAGGCCAATTAGGCTGTTCCATCATATCGTCAATAACATAAAATCCGCCCACTTTTAGCATTTCCAATGTCATTTCAAGCTGACTGTACTTTCCTGGCCAGGCATCCGCAAAAATCAAGTCGAAACGTTGCTCTTGGTTTTGCATGATCCATTCTTCCCCATCTGCACAAATCAATTGAAGTCGTTCCTCCTTACTAAAAAAGTCGGCTGCAATATCAATAAGTTCCTTATTGTTGTCAATGCTGACCACTCTCGAATCCGAATCCATTCCTTTCAACATCCAAGCTAACGATAATCCCATTCCCGTACCCAGTTCCAAGAAGTTCCCTGAGGGTTTGGAAGCCACCAAAGTTTTTAACAGTGTACCTATATACTGGTCCGAGGGCATGGTGAACCCTATTTCCTTGGATTTGGTCAGCAATGCTGGATACACGGTGGGCACATCCAATATATTGGCTTGGTCCATGTTATTTCAATCGAATGTCAGAAACAGAGGCTCCTGATGGAATCATCGGGAACACATTATCTTCCTTCTCTACCCTAACTTCCAAGAAATATGGGTCTTTGGAAGCTATCATTTCTTCCACGGCATCTTTTAAATCAGAACGTTCCGTAACCCTTCTCGACTTGATATGGTAACCTTCGGCTATCTTTACGAAATCAGGGTTGGTCATTACCGTGGAGGCGTATCTGCTTTCAAAAAACAGCTCCTGCCATTGACGAACCATTCCAAGGTGGTCATTGTTCAATACCACAATTTTAACGGGTACATTATGCTGAAAAATAACTCCCAGCTCCTGAATGGTCATCTGATATCCCCCATCCCCGATAATGGCCACCACCTCGCGTTCCATAGCACCCATTTTTGCCCCTATGGCCGCAGGTAGGGCAAAGCCCATGGTTCCGAGGCCTCCAGAGGTAATATTACTTTTGGACTGCTTAAACTTGGCATACCGGCAAGCAATCATCTGATGTTGCCCTACGTCAGTAACAACTACGGCTTTATGGCCAGAGGCTATATTGATTTGCTCAATAACCTCTCCCATCGTCAAGCCTTCCTTGGTCGGTTGGATATCTTTCTTGATTACCGTATCGTATTCTATTTGATACTTTTTGTCAAATTCAGCCCGCCATGCTTTATGCTCGTTCTTGTTTACCAATGGCAACAACAGATCCAAGGTTTCCTTGGCGTTCCCCAATACCGCTATATCGGCCTTTACATTCTTGTTGATTTCGGCAGGGTCAATTTCAAAATGAATCACCTTGGCCTGTTTGGCATAAGTGTCCAAGTTTCCGGTTACCCTATCATCAAAGCGCATGCCTATGGCAATGAGTACATCACATTCATTGGTAAGCACATTGGGCCCATAGTTCCCATGCATCCCCACCATGCCTACATTCAATGGGTGGTCCGTGTCCATCGCGGAAAGTCCTAAAATGGTCCATGCGGCTGGTATTCCGGATTTTTCGACAAAGGCTTTTAGTTCCGTCTCAGCTTCACCCAAGATTACTCCTTGTCCAAAAACGATATACGGCTTTTTGGCGGCATTGATCATATCTGCGGCAGCCTCGATAGCCTTTATATCAGGTTTTGGAACTGGTTTATAACTACGGACACCTGTGCATTTTTCATAGGTAAAGTCCAATTCATCAAACTGGGCATTCTTGGTAATATCCACCAACACAGGTCCAGGTCTACCGGATTTGGCAATGTAAAATGCCTTGGCCATAATTTCAGGAATCTCGCTGGCTTTGGTAATTTGATAGTTCCATTTGGTCACGGGGGTGGAAATCCCAACAATATCTGTTTCTTGGAAGGCATCGGAACCCAACAAGTGTCGAGGTACCTGTCCCGTAATGCACACCATGGGAGTGGAATCAATTTGCGCGTCGGCCAAACCAGTCACCAAATTGGTTGCTCCAGGTCCTGAAGTAGCCATGGCCACACCCACTTTACCGCTTACCCTAGCGTAACCCTGGGCTGCATGGGTGGCACCTTGTTCGTGTCTGGTTAGAATATGGGTCAGTTTATCCTGAAATTTATAGAGCTCATCATAGACTGGCATAATTGCACCGCCAGGATAGCCATAGATAAGGTCTACCCCTTCTGCCAAAAGACAATGTATGATAGCTTCCGCCCCACTTACACGAATGGTCTTGGCCGTCTTGTTTTCTTCTTTTTTTAGTGTCTCTGTATTCATAATCCCAACTTTAAATGATGAGATTCCCTCTTAAATGGGAATGACAAAATTGTTTAATATTTATCCGTAACACATCCTTCCGAAGCTGATGCCACAGATCTAGCGTACTTGTACAATATTCCTTTGGTGAACTTCAATGGGGGAGCCTGCCATTTGGCCCTTCTGCTTTCCATTTCCTCATCTGATATGTTCAAGGTAATGGAATTGTCCAAGGCGCTAATGGTAATAATGTCGCCGGTCTCCACAAGCGCGATGGCCCCACCCACTTGGGCTTCTGGGGTTACGTGACCCACCACAAAGCCATGGGTTCCTCCTGAAAAACGGCCATCGGTAATCAAGGCAACCGATTTACCCAAACCAGCCCCCATGATCATGGATGTAGGTTTTAGCATTTCAGGCATGCCCGGTCCTCCCTTTGGTCCCACATAGCGAATGACCACCACATCACCTTTCTCCACTTCCCCATTTGATATCCCATCATTGGCTTCGGGTTCGCTGTCGTACACCACGGCCTTACCTTCAAACTTCAACCCTTCTTTACCAGATATCTTGGCCACCGCACCTTCTTCTGCCAAGTTGCCCTTTAGTATTTGTAGGTTTCCTGAAGATTTCAAAGCTTTATCCACGCTGTACAGCAAGTCTTGCTCTTCAAATTCCATGGCTTCAACATCCTCAAGATTTTCCGCCAATGTCTTACCTGTTACGGTCATACAATCGCCATGCAAGAAGCCTTGTTCCAATAAGTATTTCATGATTTTTGGGGTTCCTCCAATGCCATGGACATCTTCCATGAGGTATTTTCCGGATGGTTTTAAATCCCCGATGAGTGGTGTTCTATCACTTATCCGTTGAAAATCCTCCAAGGTAAAATCAATATCCGCGGCATACGCAATGGCCAAATAATGCAATACCGCGTTGGTGGAACCTCCAAGGGCGTTAACCAAGGTGATTGCATTTTCAATGGACTTTTTTGTTACGATATCTTTTGGTTTTAAATCGAGCTCCAAAAGATTTTTGATGGCCTGGGCAGTACGCTCTGCCTCAGAAAGTTTGTTGGGATTTACCGCTGGAATGGATGAATTGTAAGGCAAGGCCATCCCCATACATTCTATAGAGGAAGCCATTGTGTTTGCAGTGTACATACCCCCACAGGCACCTGCTCCCGGAATTGCACGTTTGATGATTTCCTTGTACTCAGCTTCATCGATTTCCCCTGCAATTTTCTGTCCCAAAGCTTCAAAAGCAGATACAATATTCAGTTTTCTTCCTTTATAGTTTCCTGAAGCGACACTCCCACCATATACCATAATAGAAGGCCTGTTCAGACGAAGCATCGCTATAATGGCACCCGGCATATTCTTATCACATCCAACTACCCCAATCAATGCATCATAGGACATCCCGTTCATCACCGTTTCCATGGAGTCTGCAATAATATCCCTGGAAGCCAAGGAATATTTCATGCCCGGTGTTCCCATAGAGATCCCGTCAGATACCCCAATTGTACCGAATGTCAGCCCCACCTGTCCTGTTTCATTCACATGCTTTTTTATTTCCTGCGCAATACTGTTTAAGTGCATATTGCAAGGGTTGCCATCGTAGCCTGTACTACCTATGGCAATTTGCGCTTTTTTCATATCCTCCTCCTTTAAACCAGTGGCATACAACATGGCTTGCGATGCCGGTTGTGAAGGATTCTGGGTGACGTTCTTGCTATGTTTGTTCAATTCCATTGTTAAATTTCTTTCAAAAGCGGAATCCTGTTGAATTTACTCTATCAACCAAAGATAGATGTTTCCAAAGCCCTATATTTTTAACAGTATTGCACCTTCTAAATCCATTTAAAATAAACTTTGTTTATCTGTGTGAAAATCAGTTGTTTAAGTCGATTAAAAATCCCATATCCATTTCTTTTTGGACCCACAAAAAAAAGCCTGTATCGTTATATGGATACAGGCTTTTCTAAATCAATAGGACATCTGTATCACTCCATTGCTGGAATAATAATGACGACACTATTGATTACATTTTTTGCTTTCACACTTCAAGAGTACAAAAAATTGGGATGATAACCCAACACAAAACTGATTTTTATATCAACTTAAATGAAATATTGTCCCCAAACTTTTTTTGTGCCAAAATACCAATGGATTCCTCTGTAAGCTGTAATACCCTGGGATATCCCCCAGTGGTCTGCCCATCCTTCATTAGAATGATCAGTCTACCTGCTGGAGTAAACTGGACAGTTCCGGGCATGGTTCCCGATGTGAGCATAGAATGCTGATGACCCTCCACCAACTCTGACAATTGGTAAGCCATACGATTGTTTTTCTCTGATATGGTAAAGGACTTTCCAAAAAGTGCAGCAAGTTGTGGGTCGGTTAAAATTGAATATTCCGGTCCCTTGTGGACCTCAAGGACTGTGTGTGCAAACTTCTCCTCTACCTTTAATTCTGATATAGCGGGTTCAAACAATCTCGTCTCCCCATATTCCACCAAAGCACCATCCTTCAAACATTTTCCTGGCGTGACGGGAAAGTACTGCGAACGACTCTCCAAAACCTTGTTCGTTTTAAATCCTCCCTTTATGGCCAAATAGGTCCGAAACCCCTTTTCCAATCTACCATAGGACAGGATATCGCCTTCAGAAACTTGGATTACCTTGTAATTTTCAACGGGCTCATTGTTTAAGGTAGGTGATAAATAGGCTCCCGAAATGCATATATAGGTTGGCGCTCCAAATTCCAGCGTTGGGCCTGTCATGGTAATCTCCAATACAGCTGCTTCAGGAGGGTTTTCAAGAAGTTGATTCGCTTTTTTTGCGGACTCCATATCCATAGCTCCGGAAATGGGTACCCCCATATGCCTATACCCCATTCGGCCCGTATCCTGGACCGTCATAAAAAAACCGGATTTGAGTACTTTAAGCATCCAAAGCTATTTTTTCTGGTTGATAAATCCCCACTTCCGATTCTATTCGTTTTAAATCGTATTCGGCTCTGGAAATTTCCACAAACTGGATTCTATCCCCTACTTTAACAAAGCACGGTTCCTCTGCTTTGGGATTAAATATTGGGGTTGGACAACTTCCAATGATATTCCAGCCTCCAGGAGAGTCTTGCGGATAAATACCGGTCTGTTTCCCTGCCAATCCCACAGAACCCTTGTTCACGTGCAGTCGAGGTTCTTTACGTCTTGGGATTTCCAGTTGCTCTGGCAATCCGCCCAAATACATAAAGCCCGGCAAAAACCCTATACCATAAACTGTATATTGGTTTGAGGTATGAAATCTAATTAATTCCTCCTGGGATAATGCCAATACCTGCGACACTTCGGCAAGATCTATTGCAAACTCCGGGTCGTAACACACTGGGAGCTTCCATAAGGTCCTCTTCAAGCGCTTTTTAGACTTGTCTATACTGCCCAGGCACTCGTTGATTTCATTTTGGACAGCATCAAAATCAATGTCTGATTTGGTATTGACCATGGTCAGGGAGTTATAGGCCACTGACATTTCCCAATCTGCTTTGCCCAACTTTTTAAAACAGTCCGTAAACCCAAGGATTTCGCTTAGAATAGCCTCGTTTACCTGATTGGGCCATTCCAAAAGAACCGCTCGTTGTCCAAATTGTTTTATGCTGATGGGGTGTTCCTTCACTTTTGTATACTTACCCCATGTTTGGGTAATTCCTGGGAAAGATACATTAATATTTGATACGCGGAAGGGGTATCTCCATGGATGCAAATCGTTTGTGATTCCATAGGTGTCGATTCCCCGGATAAAGTCACAATTTTTCCGTTTTTTATGATGTACAGCACATGGTCCAACACTGCCTCCGGCTGTTCAATCAGGGCATTGGGCAATTTTCTGGATACCAAACTTAAATCCTTGTTATAGTTTCTATCCCCAAAAGCCTCATGCCGAACTTCAAAACCATAATCCGGGGCCAGCGTATCCATTTGCGATCCAAATGGCACATATAATGGAACTTTTAAACCATAGCTTTTGAGAATATTCAGGTACGCATGGGCCAAATCCGGGTTTTTGGCTGTTTCATTATAAAGGGCACCATGGGCCTTGACGTGGTTCAATGGAACATTCTCTTTGGAAAGTACTGTTTCAAAATCCCGAAGTTGATCATGTATGCTATTTTCTAGTGCACCTTCGGAAATAGCCATTACCTTTCTTCCAAAATTTTTCTTGTCGGGATAAGACGGATGGGCGCCAACCTTAATTTGATGTTCTTTTGCCAAAGCCACTACCTTGGACATGCTTTGGCTATCCCCCGCGTGACCTCCACAGGCAACATTGCACGAGCTGATATGTGGAAATAGCAAAGCTTCATTACCCATACCTTCCCCAACATCACAATTGATATCTATTGACCAATGCCCCATTTAAAATACCCCTATTACTTTAAGGATGCTTCTTATTCCCAAGAAAATGGAAAATAATACGATAGCAAAACCCAAAAAGTTTTGAAATAATTTGTTTCGATACTCTCCCATGACCGACACCCTATTTACAATCCAAAGCAGCAATATGGCCATAATGGGCAACACCATGCCATTGGCCACCTGCGCAAATTGAATCACCTTAATGGGCTGGATGTCAAAAGACAAAAACAGTACCCCTACAAACAGAATGGCCATCCAAACCAATTTAAAGCGAATATCCTTCATGCCGTTTTTCCATCCCAAGCAACTGCTGGCCACAAACGCCGCCGCCAAAGGAGCTGTCATGGCCGAAGTGACCCCGGCTGCCAAAAGACCAGCAGCAATGAAATACACCGCGCTTTTGCCAAAGAGAGGTTCCAGACCGGTAGCAAGGTCCATAATACCCGTAACATCCGTTAAAGATGCAGAAGCCGCCGTGATCAAAATAGCCATGGACACCAAGCCGCCCAGTGCAATGGAAATTATGGTATCCCATTTAGCAGTTTTAAGGTCGTCCTTGGAATTCCATTTTTCCTTGACCAAGGAGGCATGAAGAAAAAGGTTGTAGGGCACCACGGTGGTACCCACCAAGGCCACAATGGTAAGCAAACTTCCTTGCGGCAAGCTGGGCACAAACATATTTTTGCCAATTTCCAAAAGGGACGGACCGGTCATAATTGCCGCCAAAAGAAAGCAGAGTCCCATCAAACCCACCAATCCCACGAACACTTTTTCAAGGGTTTTATACCCGCTGAACCAAAGCAATAAAAATGCTGCCAATCCTATAAATGCAGGATAAAACTTTGAAATGAACCCCTGCCCCATTATGCCCTCCAAGCCTAAGGTAGCACCGCCAATATTTCCTGCTTCGTAGGCGGCATTGCCCACCAAAATGGCCAAAAGTACAAGAGCAATAACCACCTTTCTAACCAGCGGGGAGCCTATTTCCTGTTTTACAACATCCATCAGGCCTTTTTGGGTCAGCACCCCTATTCGACCAGCCATCTCTTGCAAAACAATTGTTGCAACAATGGACACCAGGACCGCCCAAAGAAGGCTATAGCCAAAATGCACCCCTGCCAAGGTACAAACGGTAATGGTACCTGGCCCTACAAAAGCAGCAGCTACAAGAATTCCGGGGCCTATTTTCCTAAACATAGGTAAGATGTTTTTCAGATTTTAAAATAAGTAGATTTATTTGGAATGGTGCATTTCATCCAAAAAATTGCATTTCATCTAAAAATGGGGTGTCGTATATCGATTTTTTATACGATTCTAACTTTCTCGAAGTTATAATAGTCCCAAATCAAATATTGACCTAAAACTTAACCTATACTCATGACCTGTACGGACTGTGGTAAAACTATTGGGCATGACCAATATAGTGCTTCTATGGAATCATTAGGAATTGCACTATGCGAGAGACATGCCCGACTTATCAAGAAAATTATCCTAAACAACAACACCCCCGTTGAGGCCATCCATCTTTTTTATGCGCTTAAGGAAGCTGGTGCCCACCCAATGTTGGAATGGTGGGACGGAAAAAAGTCCGTGGACATTGCCATATCCCGGGTAAAACTCAATATTGAAATCGACAAGGATTACAATATGATAACCCATGAGCAGGCCATAAGTGATCTTGAAGAGGCCATGCACTCCTTCAAAAATGGATTTACTACCATCAGAATCCCGCATCTGGCCGTCAAGTACTATTTATCGGATACCGTCCAGAATATCCTTGGTATTATAGACGGGCTTAAGGCAAACATCAAGGTGATCTAACCCCACAGGAAACCTTATTGTTAATCTTTTTTTTCAACCGCCAGAGGCTAACTCACTGGAATTATATCTGTTGATTGAGAGCGTATTAGGGATTCCAGAGGTATCCCGAATCGGTGATTTTGGGACCTTTACTTGTGCATTCCAACCCAAAAAAAAGGGCACTAGCCGAATAAATCAGGTCTCAAGGTGAAAATCAAGTAGTTTTCCGCCTCGTTTTAAGGAAATAACCAACCAAAACCTCACAAAAATGGCGGAAAAGCTAATTGTCAATTTCACCCCTACGGGAATGATTCCCACGAAGAAGATGACCCCCCATGTTCCTATTCAGGTAGCTGAAATAGTTGAAGATGTTCTTAAAGTTGCAGAAATTGGAATCACCATGGTGCACCTGCATGCACGTGAACACGATACCGGCGACCCCACCTATAAAAAGGAAATCTACGGAAGGATTATCGAAGGTATCCGAAAGCACAGACCCGATTTGGTCATTTGTGTCTCTTTAAGCGGAAGAAATTATTCGGAATTTGAGAAAAGGGCCGAACCTCTGTTTCTGGAAGGTGCATTAAAACCAGATATGGGAAGCTTAACCCTAAGTTCCTTAAATTTTAATGCCACTGCAAGTTCAAACTCTCCACAAATGATTCAGGATTTGGCAAAAGCCATGCTCGACCGTGGGATAGTGCCAGAACTTGAGGCCTTTGATATTGGAATGATCAATTACGCCAAGTATTTGGAAAAGAAAGGCCTTTTGGAACCGCCGTATTATTTCAATTTAATCTTGGGGAATATTGCCTGTGCCCAAGCCAACCTGCTCAATGCGGGAATTATGATCAACGATCTTCCCAATCAATCTTTTTGGAGTCTGGCTGGGATAGGAAATACACAATTAAAGATGAATTCCATCGGTATTGCCATGGGTGGCGGAGTGCGTGTTGGTATCGAGGACAATATCTGGTACGATGTCAAAAGAACCCAGCTTGCATCCAACGAAGCTTTGATCAAGCGTGTCCATACCATAGCCCAAGCCAATGAAAGGGAAATTATGACTCCGTTGGAATTTAGGGCCAAAATGAATTTACAGACCAACAATGAAAGTTTTGGTCGTGTAAAAGTTCAGGCTTCATGAAAAGTAGGGAATCTGGAAAGTTCTATAAGTTCCAACTACTTTTCATACGAATAAAACACGGACTTTTTTTATTTACCCTAAGAAGCTTTTTATCCAAAATTGGCTTGGATTTTATGCTTTTTTATTGGGAGTTGGAAGGGAGCCAGGAGATGGCAGAACCTGAGATAAGGAATACCAAGGAAACTTATGAAGTCACCCCACTGGCCAAGTCAGACTTGACTGCCCTCAAGAATCTGTCTTTTATCAATTATGACAAATTGCTGGAGAGCTTTGATCGGGGGGCAAAAGTCATTGGCCTAAAAAACAAGGATGAGATTGCGGCTTTTACCTGTGTGGAATACAGCGATTTTATATTTAGAAAAAAGAGGTTTGAGCTTCATGACAATGAGGCCTATTTATTGAACATGTACACCTTTCAATCCCATAGAGGGAAAAATTTAGCGCCTTTTTTGAGATACCAAGTGTACCAAATGCTCAAAAAGGAAGGTGTCGGAAGAATATACAGCGTAACGGACTATCTCAATAAGTCTTCCATTAAATTCAAGAGAAAATTAGGAGCCAAACCCTTGGTCCTATACTTCTCGGTGATATTTTTCAAAAGATTACATTGGACGTTTGCGCTAAAGCGATACTAAGTTATTGGCTATCCCAGCCAGCCTTCCCGATCCAGGCTTCGGTATTGGATTGCCTCAGAAAGATGTTTCGCACTGATTTTTTCTGCTCTGGACAAATCGGCAATGGTCCTAGCCACCTTAGCTGCTAAATTCTATTATAAGCAGCTATATCCTACAATATTGCTGCTCTCAAACAGTTAGAGTACTATGCAAGCCGTTATATACGCAAGAGTTTCCAGTACAGATGAATCCCAATCGTACGATAGGCAGATAGAGGACTTAAAGCCATTGGCTACCTACAAAAGGTTAGAGGTAGTCAAAATATTTGCGGACAAAATATCAGGATTCAAAAAATCGCTGGATGAACGGGTAGAGTTCAACAAGATGGTTGACTTCATATCTGCCAACAACATCAAGCACATTCTTGTAAGTGAACTTAGCAGGCTTAGCCGTAGAACCAAGGACATTATAGACTTCGTTACCGAATGCAACAGTAAAGGTATCTGCATCCATGTACAAAAAAGTGGATTAACTACCCTTAATGAGGATGGTACGGTAAATGCAACGGCCAAAATGATAATCACAACACTTTCTGGGGTTGCCGAAATGGAAAGTGAAAACACTTCCTATCGTGTAAGGTCTGGTAAATTAAACGCTGCGAAGAATGGTCTTGGGTTCAATCAGAAAATTTATGGCTACGATAAAGGCGAGGACGGCAGGCCAGTTATAAATGAGGATGAGGCCGCATTGGTTCGTACAATGTTCGATATGGTGCTAGAAGGGCATGGTACAAGAAAAATCGCAAAATACCTCAACGAAAATTATGAAACCAAAGAATGGAAAATAGGCAGTATAAACTCAATACTTCGGAACACTTTTTACAAAGGTAATAGGCGTTATAAAGTATCTGAAAAAAATGGTCAAATCGAATATGCTTTCACTGAAGTTCCAGCAATAGTAACGGCTGACAAATTTGATGAGGTACAACAGTACATCGATGACCGCAGACGTTTTGTAAGCCCCCCAGCCGTGCATACCAATCCCTTTGCATCCATGATAAAATGTCAATGTGGAGCCGTCATGCATCAGGTGGTTATACCGCAGGGAAGACTAAACCTGTATCGCTGTAGCATCAAATGTGGAGTACAATCTATAAATAGGGATTTTCTAATAGATGAGGTACGCAGGGTTTTAGAAAAAAATGCACAGGAGTTCAAAGAGGCCGATGTAAAGGCAAAACTTAAAAAGACAATTAAGGTTGATTCGGCAAACGCTACCCAATGTGAGAGACAAATACGTTCCTTAAAAGACAAAATAGATAGAGCCTACGACCGTTACGATGATGATGAAATTACCAAAGAAGAATATGATCACCATAGAAAACGCTACAAAAATGAAATTGAGAAACTGGAGGCCGAGGCCAAGAGGTTAAAGGCCAATGTAGCTGCAACAAAATCCATGCTCAACAATAAAATAGCACACTACTCCACCGATTTAGAAGTGTTCAAGACACAGGTGGAAAAGATAATCAAACATATCACGGTCGGTGAAAGGTTTGCAACCGTGCATTTCAAATCATGGTTCAAATATTTAATTCCAATTTATAGGGGTGCGCAATTGCAAAGATTCAATAATGGAACTCTTGGAATGGAAATCACATACGACTTGGAAAACGATATGAATACCCTAATGACATTATTGGTAGAAAACCTACACCTGACCCCCAAAGAAATTAAGGAAGTAAAAGAAAATATGAGGAAGTGGGATGATGCACGGGAAGTTAAACACAACCCGAAGGCATTGGACAAAATAATTCGTAAGCATAAGACCAATTATAAAGAGCTTATGGAAGTAATAAATGAATCCGGCCTTGACTACCTGCTGAACGATTAAAATCCAATCCATCTAAACCAAACGATCGACTCCCCCACTTTAAAATATTCGCAGCAGAACGATACGCTCTGTTTTTCGCTTGACCACGACATTTTCATAAAGTTTAGGTGAAACTATACCACTCAACTAACGTTCCCGACCTTAAATCGTCGTATTCTTCCCTGCTCCAATTTCAGGGTAGTAACCCATCCAAAATGGCCTAAAAAAACAGCTTGACGAAAAATCACTTTCAAAACGCATGACAGCCCACTAAAAATGGGAAGTCTTGAAAATAAATTCTGAAAAGTGGTGCTGACCATTTAGGTAAAAAGCGCATCAGGTTACGCTCTGAACGATTCCAAAAGCCAAATAGCACAGGATTACCCATAAAATCAGGTACCTAATCTAGCTACCTAAAAGATTACATCCTGAACCCTTGAAAGCCCAGTAAAAACGAGGGTTTTTGAAAATCTATACCGAAAAGTGATACCATCTATTGGGTAAAAGACGAATTAAGGTTACGCACTGAATTATTCTAAAAGCTAAATACACCAAGATAATCCGTGAAAACAGGTATCGCATCCAGCTAGACCAAAGATCACTTTCAAAACGCTTGGAGGCCCAACAAAAAGAGGAGTTCTTGAAATTGAAAACCGAAAAGTGCCGCTGAAGTAAGGGTAAAAGACGCATTGAAGTAGCCCGATGAATTATTGCGATGGCTAATTAGCATAGTGTTCAGCCAAATACAGGTATCGCAACCAGCAAGACGAAAGATCACTTTCAAAACCTTTGGAAGTCCAATAAAAACAGGACTTGTTGAAAATCTATGCCGAAAAGTGTGTTCGACAGCTTGGGTAAAAGAACGTTTGATTTTTTTGCTCAGGAAGAAAGTACAACAAAGTTCCACCGAATCTTAATCTACCAATATGACGGAAATAAAAGAATTACAATTACACCCAATTGTGGAAACAAAAGCAGTGCGCTTCGTACAATATCTGCAAAGGCACAACGGTTGGGTCGAATTGACCAAAAAACAGCTTACGGCTGAATACAGCAGTAAGTACAGAAAGTTTCTTGACCCACTAATAAAAAATGGCATTGTTGAGGTAGACCATAGCTACAGTAGCTATCTGCAAATCGGCAAAAAATACAGAGCCACAAACTTAACCTAGCAAATTAATGACCTGCCCAAAACAACCAAAGTCAAACCTTCGCAACGCTTTTCTAAAGTTCGAGGGCAGGTCATTTTAATTTTAAACAACACGGAAGATGAAAGAATATATCAAACAGGCTTTTGGCCTGTACTACAACTATGACCGTAAAGGAACTTTACAATCGTTTTTAGAATTGATTGAGAATTACGAGAGCTACCGGGAGCTAGAATTAAAATTCCCGAACAAAGAGAGTAAAAATGAGTTTAAAGTCATACTGAACAAGGCATGGGATGAGTTCACAATTGGAAAGGACGTGTACTGGGTCAGCAAATATGTAGAACAGGTTGAGCAAATATTAATTCAAATCACAGAAAATTATGGAACAAATATTACGTTACCGTTACAACGGGCGCAATTATAAGAACATGAAAGACCTATGCTTAGGCGAGGGTATATCAAAACGAAAATTTTCAGTCCTTGTAAAAATGGGCTACATCAAGAAATTGGATAATCAACTAAACATCGTGGCAAACCATGGAAGCAGTAGAAGTTAAAGAGCAAATAATACTGCCGTTGGGAGTTTACGAAGCAATTTTGGACTTGCCAATACATCAGGTTCAAAAACAAAAAGCATTTACCTTTTGCTATCAATTATTGCAATACGAGGAATGGAACAAGGACAAACGAATCAAATTTGTACGCTTTGGCAAAGCCCGTTTTATAGCCGAATACGGGTACACCTACTATGAGAAATTCTTAGAACCCCTAAAAGACAATGATATTGTTGAAGTGGATGACTATTTTGCAGAATCTTTGCGTATACCAAAGGGTTACAAGGTAAATCCAAAGTTGATTTATCTTCATCCAGGGAAACTAAAGGGTCTTACCAAATATGTACACAACAAGCAAGAACAGGGTACAAACCAGTATTTAAAGGACTTTACTGCGTTTTACAGGGCATTGGTAATACCTCGTAAAGAAATAGTTGAAGCCATAAATGCAAGACTAGAGGGCATAGAGGCCAACCTGTTGCTCAATGAGGATATTCCGCAAGGCACTTATAAAATAAAAACAGCGAAAGGTAAGTGGGTTTCCCGTAAAACGGATTACGCCATCAGGCACGCCAAGAAGCATGACCTTGATTCCATTTTGCACGATGGTAAAATTTACACGGACACGGTTAAGGATTTAGTTCCTAAGAAAAAACAGGACGTTACACAGGCAACGGTAGCCCAATTTAGCAATCTTAGGAAAGGTATATTGTATGCTCATACGGATGCGACTTCGGGCAGATTGCACCATAATTTCACCAATTTACCAAGTTATATTCTAGACATCATTGCCAAGGAGAACGCCTTGGTAGAAGTGGATGCCATCAACAGTCAGCCAGCTCTGTTGGCGAATATGTTGGGCAAAACCGTTGATCCTGTGTTTTACGACAAGGCGACTAAAGGTGAGCTTTATGAATACATGGCAAAAAAAATGGAGACTACAAGGGAAGAGGTCAAGCCAATAGTAATGAATGCCTTGTTTGATGACAGTCCAAAATATGTGTCAGAGCACAGAGAACTGCTTGCCAAAATATTTCCAGACTTGGGAAAGGCCATAGTCAGAATTGAAAAGGAAAGCAAGGAAAGACTGAGTATAAGTTTGCAAAAATTCGAGGTGGATTTATTTATAAAACAAATACTTCCGGCACTTTTAAAAGAGGGTATTGCAAGTTGTACCAAGCATGATTCCGTTATCATTAAGTATAACAAAAAAGACTTTAAAAAGCTGATTGACATCATGCAGAACGTTCTAAAGAACAAGGGTATCGAGATGTTTTTCAAGGTACATTTTCACGAGGTTGACAAGAATCTTTACTTCAACCAAAATAGGGTGTCACGCACACCCCCATGTGCCTACCCCAAATTCTAGTGTTTATAGGGCTTTCCAAGTCATTTTTGAGCATCAAATCATATCCATTTTGAGGGTATGCACTTTATGGTACAAAAACAAAAGTGGTAAATGCTCGTAGAGTATTTACTTATTGTATTAGTTATTGCTATTGCACTATTTAGGGTGTAATAGGGAAAAAGAGGTGCGATTCCGAGCGGAAGTTCGGTTCACACCTTCTTCATTTTAGATAGGCAGTAAGTAGCTGCCAAATAATCATTTTAATTTTTACAGAAGAAATGAAAAATTTTAAACGTCAGATTTTAGAACAGAACGGTGATGAAAAAAACAATCTCATCACTTCATTTAACAATGCGATACGAATTATAAGCGAGTATCAGTCGGAACTAAATGCCAAATTCAAAACGCTTTATTCGGTAGCCGAAGTTATCGGTTTCATCGAACGGCCAGAAACACTAAAGGCACTGTTTGATGAACAGAACCTTTTGGCAGCAATTGAAAAAGCCAAAGCCGTAGGCATAAACGTCAGTGTACTGGAAGGACTGGATTCCATACCGCTCTCTAAAATTCAGAGTGATGCATTGAACAAGCTGCAAAGCTTCAAAAAAACCACTCCATTCATGTACGGCTTATCAAGCAGCGATTGGATGGATGCGGACGGCAATATATCCGTTTCAGAACGAGTGGAAGAGGCCTTTACAGAGGCCACGACCACCTACACGGTAAATGAAAAATCAAATAGCAGACTGAAATCATTGGAAGCGGTTGAAAAACACCTGCAACAATACCCCGATGATGCTCCGACGCTCAAACGAATACTATTCTACGGACACAAGCCCAACAGAGCTTATGTCAACTATGGTCAACAATAATTCTTCTGTGAAAATAGTATTAGGGCTTAGACATCCCTGATGCTTGTCTTTTTAAGGAACGTGATACAATCTTCACGTTCCTTTTTTTACGCATTGCTTACCCAACTCACCACAGGCTGAACGAACGTGTACCAAATCGTCTGAAATTCGGTTCAAAAACGAAGAAAAGCGTACACTTCCCCAACGATGCAAAATTTCGGCTATAAGAAAAACTCGAGTATTACTCACATATTATCGAATTCCTCAAATTGCTCCATTTGCAACAAAAAGGATCAAATATGAGTACGCGCGAGCAGACGATAATTGCCAGTAAATTCCAAAAAAAAAATCGAGCGATTTTGATTTCTTAGACAAATTCTACGGTCGAACTTCGGATAAAAACGTTAAAAACCGGAGCACTCCCAATTATTGATACAGACGATACCAGCGTGTTAAATGCAGAACCGAGGTATACATACCAAATTCAAGCAAAACCGAAACATGAAGACCCCTAGATAAGCGTACAGATGTGCTACGGAAGCAAAGGATCCTCTTTTTTTAAAAAAGGTAGGGCTGACCCTTCTCCTTGATGTGCTGATGGGATGAATAGCCTAAGTAGGTGAGCAAGATTTACACTATAAAATTACCACTTCCTTGCCATCAAATAAAGAAAATACGTTGAGTCAAGGAATAAAAACGTTTAGTTTCAAGAATCTGAATTTCAACTAATTAATTCCTGATTTCAATGCCAACTGATACTATTTTCCCACAGGTAAGGTTATGTTTGTACTGTTCCACTTTATAAACGCCCGTTTAGTTTTAGGAACAAAATCTCAAAAGCCTGTCAATTATGGAAAAATTCGTTGCTTACTACAGAACCAGTACCTCTGACCAAAATTTAGGACTGGATGCACAACAAAGTCAAGTGCTGGCATACTTAGCCAAAAATAACGACAACCTGTTACTAAGAGAGTTTCAAGAGCAGGAAACTGGTACTAATAAAAAGCACCGACCAAAGCTGGCCGAGGCTATCCAATTATGCAAGCAAGAGGATGCCACATTGATAATTGCAAAACTGGACAGGCTTTCCCGTAACGTTGCATTTATATCCTCATTGATGGACAGTAAGGTTAAGTTTAAAGCCCTTGACCTGCCCGATGCTACGAACCTTACCATTCACATTTTTGCAGCCATAGCGCAGCACGAAGCCGACCTCATAAGCAGTAGAACAAAGGCAGCACTACAACAATTAAAGGAACGGGGTGTACAATTGGGCAGCCCCCAAAACCTAACACAAGAAGCAAGGGAACTGGGGTGGATGGCCAATGCCTTAAAAGCAGAGGCAAATCCAAACAACATCAAGGCACAAGCACATATAGCACTACTAAAGAAAGAGGGGCTTACCCTGCGCCAAATGGCCTGCAAACTCAACGAAGCTGGCTTTACGACCAGTACGGGCAAGCAATTCCGAGCCAATACGGTACGCCGATTGCTGAGCAGACTAGAGCAGGCAGCATAATGCACTAGCCAATAAAATCCACCTCAACCACGTATTCGGGGAGAGACAACTTTCTTTAATTCCCCGAATTTCTCACCAGAGGTATTTCTGGGAGTTATTATAACTGCTTAATAAACAGTGAAATAGAATTTGGAAAAATAGCTACTAACTGTAACCTTTTTTATCATATATGGGTTAGCTATATTTAAGTCATGGGAACAATAAACAAATCAGATTTTGATAGTGACGGGTTTTATCCAGTAAGTGATGACCGCCTTTCTACATTAAGAGATTCCAGTTTCAAAGTATTAGGATATGAGTTTGATGATAATTCTGGTCAACTGCTGGTTTGTGTCAAACTTGCAATAAAAGAGGTAATTAATGGTGATGAATCTATAAGGGAAAAAAAGATAATACCAAATTACAAAGGCAATGACCCCGAAGCTATGGGTGAAGAAGAAATACCAAAAGATGTTATACTGGTCATTAGGTTCCTCGAAGCAACAAACCAATCCAAAAAAGGTAACTGCGATTAATTTATGTTGCCCCTTCTCATACCTTAGGAGTTCATCGTAATTTATTTAAAAAGGTTTGGTTGGATTATACATTGAAAGCCTAACCTCAACCCCTATTAATGGCGTCACAAACCGTTACAAACAGAGTTTGACCTAAATTTAATATAGTTAGCAAGACATTATATCCAGCTTCCTTTTAAAATATTGAGAACTAGTTTTTATAGGTTTTATTCCTATTTTGGTGTAATATCGATGTAAAACACATCGATATAGACAAGTTGCCTGCAATTTGAGAAATGAGCATAGTAGATAAAATTTACGAAGAAAATGGAAGTGTAACAGAAGAAGAGTTACTTGAAAAAATCATTGATGAAAAAGAACTATCTGCTTTAGACTTATGGTTACTTCCTCAATATGTCTTTGATGAATGGAGAAAGAAACACGACTATCCACGAATTCTAGATAACTTTAAAAGAAGATTACCCAGATTCAAAGAATGGATGAAAGAGTTTGAACTTACGGATGACATTCTTATGGATGGTTATATAAGTGACTTCCTAAGGTTCAAATACACAGATATTAAAAAAGACCATATTTTTCACTTACTAAAAGTGACTTTTAATGGACGAACTAAACATCAGGTCTGGTATAAATACAATAAAGATTCCTTACATAATCAAAACGAAGTTACTTATGAGTACGTAAGAAGTTTTCAAAGTTATTTTGAGTGGTGTGAACTAAATAAAATTAGTGGCCACGAAATAATTGTAGATAAATATTATCAAGCTTATGAGAATGAAGAGGTTTATTACAACTTTGACTTAAGGCTGCTAAAAATGGGCAGAATAGAACCACCCGTTAATGTTTTAGGTCAAATCTTGAGACAAAAAAAGATTGAATTTGTGAATGTCAGCGGTCTCGAGCTGAATGATAAAATAAGCAATAATCGATCTATTGAATTTATTTTCTGTGTTTGCGACAACATTACTTGCAAACATCTTCATACTCACTTTTTCACATTTGATAATTCTAGTGTAAGAAATTTAAATATCTCAAATTCAGAAATTAGTAATTGGAAATTCATTAATTCAATTACAAACGGTAGAATAAAAGATTCACTAATAAAAAATACTAGAATCTGGGGAGGGAACTTTACACCTATTTTTGAAAATAGTGAGCCCGAAAATATTGGAGTTTGGTATAAGAACCTTGAACATTCACCTAATTTTGATAGGACATACAGAAACCTTTACAAAGCACATACTGAAATAGGAAATTATAAAGAAGCCAATAAGTTTAAAATTCTAGAATTAGATTTTAAAAGAAAGCAGACCAAAGAATTTTGGAATAAAGTAAACTGGTCAATAGATAAGTACTTTTGGGGTTATGGAAGAGAGCCAAAAAGAATAATATTTTTTACCTTCTCAATAATCGTTTTGTTTGGTTTAATTTTTTCATTAATGCCTAGTCAATTAATTCCACAAGATATTTTATTGACATTAAACGGAATTGAAAGGGTTTTATATAGTTTTTATGTTAGTGCAGTCACCTTTGTAACATTAGGATTTAGTGATGTCTATCCGAATACAGGTTTCGCCAAATTATTGGTCTCAATTGAGGCAATTATCGGAGCTCTTTCATTAGGAGCTTTAATCGTAACATTAACAAAAATAAAGGATTAAAAATTGCAGGTAACAATCGTTATAAATAATTGCTTGTTCTCACCTACTTCTGAAAATCCAGATGAGTTTTCATCTTAGTGCTTGCTTGTTAAGTCATAGGCTAAAACCACATAACTGTTCATAGTTTAATTATTGGGTATAATTATAGATCCAAAGACCTACCTCAGCTCCCAATAATGGAATAACAAACCGTATGCATTTAAAGTATAGCGTAAAACATAATTAGCTGCGCATTACTTTTAGCTTTTCCTTAAAAATATTGAAAAACTAGCCTTTATCGGTTTTATTCCTATTTTGGTAGTATATAGGTATAAAATATCTATATAAACAAGTTGGCTGTAATAGAAATTAGCACAATTGGAAAAAGAAAAGATAATAGAAGAACTAGAGGAATTCAAAAATGCTATCAATACTTGGTATTCAGTTCAAATGACTAACGCTGAATCTAAAGAACTAAGATCTAAAATAAATAGAAAGAAAACCTTTGTAGAGAAAACCATAAATCGGACTGGAGCTGTCAAAAGATTTGATTGGTACCCACCACCAGCTGTGGGCGGATTTATAATGAAAGGTGTAAACCCATTCGATGTTTTCTTTGACCCACCTTATGGTGTTGATATTGCAGCTATGATTACGGATTCAATAGACCAGGCAATTGGAGTAATCGAAAGTCAGGAAAATTTTTCGATAGATGTAAAAGAAAAATCTACTCAACCAAAAATCACTTCAACTAAGACTAAAAATTCAAAAAAAGTATTTATCGTTCACGGTCACGATAATGAATTAAAAGAAACATTAGCTCGCTTTTTAGAAAAAATAGACCTAGAGCCAGTTATTTTACATGAACAGGTAAATCGTGGACTGACTATTATTGAAAAATTCGAGGCGAACTCTGATGTACAATTTGCAATCGTTTTAATGACGCCTGATGATGTTGGGAACAGTAAAGCAAATGCAGACAATTTAAATGCAAGAGCAAGGCAGAATGTCATATTAGAATTGGGGTATTTTATGGGCAAACTGGGTAGAAATAAAGTCTGCGCATTAATTAAAGGAAACGTGGAAAGGCCATCGGATTATGACGGGGTAGTTTATATCGCAGTTGACAATTCTGACGGATGGAAATTATTACTAGCAAAGGAACTTAAACAATCAAAATTAAACTTTGACGGAAATAAAATATTTTAAAACTACTACAGCCAATAATGGTTATAATTCAGCTTGGCTGTGGAACAAAAAATAAAAGTAAACTATAACTATATCCTGATTTCTTTACGGAATACTCCGTTGGACGATTCCATGCTGAAATCATAGCCGGACAGACGGGCGTAATTTAACTGAATGACCGAGAAAGACTTAAACATATTAAAATCATTATTAGAACGGACTGAAAACCTTCCAGATATTCTGCATTTAAGAGCAGCACCTTTAGGTTATAAATTAACCCAAAATGATAAAGATTTACTTCTCGACACATATCAGAAATTAGATGATATTTTAAAAGAAGTTGCGGCTTTTATCAATGTTAAATTTCCAGGCAGACATGATTACATACAACCTTGGAATGAAATAGATTTTGACACAAAGATTGGTGGAATGAAAATAGTTACGACTGATAGAGAACACACCAAATCAGCGTGGAAAAAAGGAATGTTTGATTTAAAAAGTTTAATAAAATCACTTATTAACGAAGTCAGACTTCTTGTTGATGATGAAAATGAAATGAAAAGAAACCCATTATTTGATGAAAATGAATGGACCAAATATTTGGACAAGCGACTTGAAAAAAGAGCTGACCAAGCGGATTTTTTTCTTGATATGATAGTCGAAAAAGGACTTATCAATTTGGACAAGTTATCAGTAAGAAAGCATTTTAAAAGCTGGTTTAAAGAGACTCAAAATTTCGATTTACAATTTAAAGATGGAGACTTCGCAATTGAGGACGGAGATATTCAAGTTGTTCCAGATTTCAATAAAAACAATATTCCTGAATTTCTAAATTGGTTCGAAAAGAAAGGCAATAGTTTTATGGATTATTTAAAAGAACAAGGCGTGAATGTAAAGAAAGGTGCAAAAGAGGCAATTATCAATAATGGAAATATGATAATTAACAAAAAGTCGAAAACTGGAAAGCAAACTCTCATTAACGGAAAAGAACAAAAAGAATCGAATTGGTCAAAGGCAAACGTTATAATAGCTTTAATTATTGGAATAGCAACAATCGTCGGAATCGTTTGGCAAATAATGAATTAAAAACTACCCACAACAATGGTTATAAGTAATTGCTACTACTCGCCTACTTCTGAAAATCCTCTCGGATTTTCGGTTTGGTGTATACTTACACAATTAAGTGCTAAACCACGCAACTACTCATAACCGAGACCGTTGCCAATTTGGCGAACTAAAGATAAATGTCAGAGAAACCAAAAATTTTATTAGACAGACAAACTTTAACAGTTAAAGCAGTTATCAACGAAATTGAGGTTTCGAATTCGGGAAGGCTTGTTTGCAAATTAAGAGGAGTTTCAATAATTCCAGTTCAAGTTAAAATAGAGCCTCTAAAAATTAAAGAGAATCTTGTTAGGAAATCACCCGAAAATCAAATTGACATTCAAAATAAGCTTTTTGAGGAGAACTATTATGTAAATGTGCTTGATTATAGCCTTGGCGAGATATCTTTTGCGGCAAACTTTATCTGTCAAAAATGGGCTGTACACATTTGGAACTTGTTAAATGATGACAATCCAGAGAAAAAACAAGCGCAAATAACCCTTACAACGGAGGCAATAAAGAAACAAGTTCTAAAAGAAAACCCGAATTTGTTTAAAAGTCTATCTGATATAGATGATTTCTGTATTTATCATAAGATAAGTGTAGACGACTTCGTTGTTCCTGCCAAATTCAGTCAATTGGAAATCGAACTTGAAGCTATTTCTGCAAGATTGGGATCTGAGATATTCTTTTTTAGGAAAAAACTGTTTGCTGAATTATTCATTCAAAAAATTGATAGCAAACTATTTACTTTCGAGAAATCAGAAAAAAAAGCCATCAACTCGACCAATAAAGTAATCTATCAGAAATGGAAATCTGAAATCCTAAATGAAATTCAAGCAGTCCAGAAATATATAAAATCCCCATTCATATTTGAGGACTTTGAACAGTTCTTTAATTATGATTCTATTGAAGATTTTGTTCCAATCGATGAATTGGCGCAAGATTTGGTATCAGAAACATTCTATTGGATTGATGACTTTCCGAAAGTCAAAGATAGATTTACGAGAGCAGTTGAACTATATAATGCAAAATCGGACTTTATTGATTGCGTGAATAACTTAAGGCTTACATTGGAGATACTCGTTAAAAACATTTTAAAGAATGACAAAAATCTTGAAAATCAGTTGCGAGAAATTGGAAAATATCAAGAAAGTTTGGGAATCGGTGTCGAAATCAGAAACACTTTCAACAAGGTGCTAGATTATTATAACAAGTACCAAAATAAGCGTGTAAAGCACGACACTGATATAAACAGCGAACACGAAGTTGAATTTATTTTTGGTTTAACAATGATATTCATTAGAATGTTAATCAAGCCGAATAATGAATTAAATAGAAAATGAAAACTGGCTATAACATCGTATCTAAGCTTTAGGCTGTTCCTGCGGTTTATGTAGAAACCGTTAACAACAAATAAAACTTAAAAAGAAATTTGGCGAACAAAATCAAAATCAATAACGATTTGTGGTTTACCGTGTTAGGGAACAAGCTGATATTTGGAAGCTCTAAAAAGCAACAAAACTATCATCATACCATCTCATATGGAAATAATTCTGGCTATTTTGATTTGCATTTAAAGAATGAGAAAACTGGAAAATACTTCACGGTTTTCACATTTTCTCATCAAAACCTTCTCGAAATTATGCCTCAGTTATTTTACAAGGTTTATAATTCAATTCTAGATTTAAGAAAAATTGAGAAGAATCACTTCAAGACGAAAGAATTTGAAGTATTTGAAATCGATGAATTAGGGGATTTAACTGAAGAGTTAGGGATTTTAACAAAGAAGAATAGGATTCAAATTAATCAGGACTCAGATGAATTTAGGGCATTTGTAGACTTATTGCTAAAGAAACACAAACTGATTAAAGTCAATCTAGAAAAAATTGCAGATAGAAATCAGTTTCATGGAATTGCAAAATCACCAAAGGGTAATTATTTCTTAATCAAGAGTCCATACTTAGGAAATGACATTTTTATTTTAAACAATATTGACCTAGAAGTAGAATCCGTTTTAAGAAAAATCCTTGGCGACGATGTCTTCGGACAAATTCTGGAAAGGATTAAAGAGGGTATTATTGAACTGAAAAAACAATAAATACTTTGTTGCTAACAGGTGTTATATTTCATTGCTAATTTTTGACTACATTCAAACTCCCAAACTATTTATTCTACTGAATTCAATATGAATGATTTCCTATAGAAATGTCTACAGCGAAATCATAACCTTATTGTTGTTTTTATACGATTATGATTTTAAATCAAAGAGAAAAGACTGAAGTTCTAGCACTTTTAGCCTCAATCGAGGTTAATCTGAAATACAAGGAGGAAAAAAATGAAGCAATCTTTATTTCACATCCTGAATTTGATATTATCAAGGCCAGAATTCAACGGAATGGCGAAAACTTTGAGCTTGAATATTTCCAGTCTACCACCAATAAAGTTGTCCCTGTTAGCGTAAAAGATTTTCCATCCCTTAAGTATCGACTTTCACAATGGTTCAACCTTATAAAAAAAGACTACCCTAAAATCCTACAAAAAAAGGATAACATAGATAGGCTTAATGGGAGGTACTATAAAATCCTTAAAGAAGCCATTATAATTAAAAATTTAGGCTTCGAAGAGAGTTCGGGTATGATATTTAGAAAGGCTCTGGAAATACTAATAAAAGATTACTTATTATTTCTTTTACCCTCATTTGAAGACAAGATATTAAATAGTACAATTGGCGGATTATTGAAATATTTCTATAAGAATAAGGAGGGAGAGTTTGATGTTAAACAAAACCCAGAATTTGAATCAATTAATGCAGAACTAAAGGAAATAAAGTCACTTTGCAGAAAGATAAAAACGTCATTTGATATTGGAAACGATTTTGCTCATTATGAAAGAAGATTGGCAAAATTTACCACAGAAGAATTACTTTCAAATATTTTAAAAATAGAACATTTTATCGACCTCCATATGCAGGAAGAATACCTTAAAGACATGAAAGCCTTTTTGAATGCTGAATTTGATTCCGATGAACTAATTAATTAAGTGCCAATTACAACAAGGGACATCATTCATTGCGGCTTTATAGCCTAGTTAATCATATTAATTGTTACCATGACCGGATACCATACCAGGAAACCCTACCCCAAACCATAGTCAAACCTTCAGGCAAAGTTAAAATCAATTGGAAACCCAATAACCGATGTGATCAACTTTTCGAATCATCGGAATTTCAGTTGCCTTGCCTTAGAATATCCCTAACAAATCTGATGGCAGATGCTACGTTCTGTACATCCCTTCGCTCAAAGGTGTCTTCCTCTAAATAGAACAGCATTTCCGTGGCCAAATTTAGAACCTCAGCCAAGTCCTCCCTTGAGCCGTAGGCCTCTTGTAATAATTTGGATAGGTCGCCATTTTTTTTATCATCAAAACCTTTGGACATTGTTATAAAGAATGATTATGCCAAAGTAAGGTCATTACATAATGTGATCCTAAATTTTCTTGGGTACACCCTGCAAAATGTTCGTGGCTATCGTCTTGAATTGCTCAATTACCATTGGCCTTAAACTAAATGAGGCTGTTTTAGAAATTTCATAACGTTCAATGTTGGAATCTTCGGTTAGGTCAATTTCCTTGGCCTTTACGAACTCCTCAATATGTATCAGGTATATGTATTCACAACCAACAATGAAAAAGAACGTATTGGGATAACAGTGCATATAGTTTTCAAGGTCTATTTTGCGGTTCAGTTTATACTTTGAGGACGAACAAAACTTAACCTCAACATAAAAAATTTCATTGTTGGTAGGGTCTAAAATTACTAAGTCTGGTGCTATACGAAGGGAAATGGATTGCTTTGTGTCATTACCTTTAATTTGCTGCAATAAAAAAGGATAATTGTTTTCAATTCCAAATTTATAAACCTGATACCCTTCACTAAGGAACAACTCTTGTACGATGTTTTCAGCTATTCTACCCTTTATTAATTGATACTTAAAGTTCAGCTCATTTTTGGTAAGCCTGTCATTAATCTTTTGCGTACCGACTTTTTTGTAATCGCTTTCTGGTTCAGCTACTATTAACAACGAGGCATCCTCTTCTGATTGGTAGTTATCGGTTTTGTCCATAGGGCCAATTTGTTATAAGGATAAAATCTTTCGTAAGGCTGGCATGGCTTCACCTTTAATTATCCACGATATCCCGAAAGGCACCACTGCCAAAGCCTCCATCCAAAAAACGATATTGTTTATCTTTTCGGCATTGAAGTAGCGTACAGCCAAAAAATATATTGCAAGTACCAATATTGCAAACCAGACAGTGCCACCCAAGAACCTATATAGTTTTCTTTTTGATTTTTTCGGTTCATCTCTCGTGAATTTGAAAATTGACATATATCCCATAAGAAAAACGAATACAGCCGCCGATATAAAATGAACACTATCTGTGAATTTATCATTATGCCCTAGCAATGGAAGATTGCAACTGCCATTACATATTTTCCGAATAACATCGCTACCACTTTCATTACACGCTGTAGGAATAAGTACTACCAAAAGAGCAGCTAAGCCAGCAAGGTTTGTCAACCAATCATCGTTTATCGGTTCTTTGCGACCGAATTGTTCTAAAGACTCTTTCCTAGAATAGCCCTTGTAAGATACTAGGAACAGTGCCAATGACGACAACGTAATTATAAAATACAGCGATGGATTGGTAAGATAGTAGTAGTGGCTCATTGAAGATATGATATCAAAGCCACCTAATATTGGCAGCATAATGGGCAGTGAAATACCCAATATGCCAATCAATTTTTGAATCCTAAAGTCAGAATGTCTCATCTTATTTGCATCATTTGATATCTTTCTCCTTTTTTAGGGGCTGTAACCGCAGCTCTCTCAATTGGGTAACAAGACCCTCAACCTTTTTTGTCTTAGCAGCCACAATATCCTTATATATGGAATACGGTTCTATACCCAAAGTACCAAGAGCATCAATAACAGTACTTTCAGTTTTATTTTGGCCCATAGTGTCCAGTGACGTGAAAGCCTGATCGATATTCATAACCAAGTCATTGTACTTTTTAATTCTATCACTAACCATCACGCCTTTTTTGATTTCTTTGTTGAAGTCCCTATATAGCTTTAACCCACTTTTCTCGGTCATATCAGCACAGAGTTGGTTTATAAGCACGTCGGAACTCTCTTTTACACTATAATAACAATCCTTGGCAGTTTCACCTTTTTCTATTGCCATTATTTCGGATACGGTCTTTACATGGCTCAGGTAGGCAATTAGCCCCAATTTCTTAGACTGTTCCAATTTTAGGTTGGGTTCACAGTCTTGAGCTGCAGAAGCAAGTGTGAATAATAATAATACGAAAAGACAAAACAGTTTTCTCATTCTGATTGGTTTTGGTTTGACAATAAGTGATAGGGGGATGTACTCGTAATATATATTTTCCAATTGAGATTCTGTTAAATAAAAACCTTAGAAATTCTGGGGTTTTTCTACAATTACTGCAATAAACTGTTCTCATTGAATGAGTCGTTCTTCTGTCCAAGTAGCATTAGAACATGATACCACATGCAATGGAAGCCATACCGCAGCAATCTGAACCAACGTGGCAAGTCTGTCTTTTTCAATTTAAGAATATCTGCTTACAATCAAATTTTGTTATTTTAAGGATCCTATCATAGGCCCTGGCCGAAAGATGTAACTGTTCCATGGCATTTTTTAGGAGCTGTTTGGTGTCCCCATCCAATTTACAGTGTTCCCGAATATGCTTTGTTCCCATTTGTGCATTGTAATGGACATGGTCCAGGTCCCGGAATCTGATGGTCTGGATGTCCCTGGCAACTACGACCCGTTTTCTTATTGACACACTGCCCTCCCCTTTTCGGTCTTCCGACAATTTTTCAAAGGGAACCGGAGCCACTTCAATATGGATGTCTATCCTATCCAATAACGGTCCGGATATTTTACCCAAATACCGTTGCATTTCCAAAGGAGATGAGCTCAAAGGAGCATCCGGGTCATTAAAATACCCGCCTGGACTGGGATTCATGCTGGCAACCAACATAAAACTACTGGGATAAGTTACCGTGAATTTTGCCCGGGCTATGGTCACTTCCCGGTCTTCCATAGGTTGGCGCATGACCTCCAGTACGCGTCTTTCAAATTCCGGCAGTTCATCCAAAAACAAAACGCCATTGTGGGACAATGAAATTTCGCCGGGTTGTGGGTAGCTCCCACCTCCAACCAATGCTGCACTGCTGATGGTATGGTGTGGACTCCTAAAGGGTCGTTCGCTCATCAGGCCCATATGCTGTACCTTGCCCACCACACTGTGTATTTTTGTAGTTTCCAAAGCTTCTTCCACAGTCATGGGTGGTAAAATGGAAGGCAGTCGCTTTGCGAGCATCGTCTTGCCAGCACCCGGAGGTCCTATCAAAATGATATTATGACCTCCAGCCGCAGCGATTTCCATACAGCGTTTGATGCTCTCTTGCCCTTTGACATCAGCAAAATCAAATTCTGGGAAATCCAGGCTTCTTTCAAATTCACTTTGGAGGTCCAACGAGGTCTTTGGCAAGGACTTGCCGAGATCAAAAAAATCAATGACCTCTTGAATATGCTCCACTCCGTAAATATCCAAACCATCCACCACCGCAGCTTCCTTAGCATTGGCGCTGGGCAGGATAAACCCCTTAAAACCTTCTTCTTTGGCCTTTATGGCAATAGGTAGGGCTCCTTTTATGGGATTGACACCCCCATCCAACGAGAGTTCTCCCATAATGAGATAATCCTTTATCGTATTGGCCAAAATTTGATTGGAAGCGGCAAGAATGCCCAAGGCAAGAGTCAAATCATAGGCAGAACCTTCCTTGCGCAGATCGGCCGGTGCCATGTTAATGGTGATTTTCTTTCCGGGAATTCGATAGCCATTGTTCTGCAGGGCCGCTGCAATGCGATAATTGCTCTCTTTAATGGCATTATCCGGGAGCCCCACCAAATAATAGCCCACTCCCTGATCTACATTGACCTCTACAATAATGGTTTGGGCTTCCACCCCAAATACCGCACTTCCATAAACTTTTATCAGCATGACCAATCCCAGGGCGTTTAGCTGCCCTTAGATCGGAAATGTATGCGACAATTATTGAACGGTGAACCTCCGTTTGACGGATACCGGTTTTCCAATTGACGAAAAGCCTTCCAGGATCAACTCGTACTCCCCAGCAACATCCGAGGTATACAAATCAAGTGTCTTTGATCCGCTGGACAAATCCAGGTTGGGTATCCATAGTAGTTGATGCCTAAAATCCGGAATACGATCTTGTGCGGTACCGGAATTGTACTGTTGCGCAAAATGCATTTTTTTAGGCTGTGGCTTAAAAAGGTCCAGATTGACAATATGGGGAGTAAAGAAATCATTGTAAAAATTCCCGTCAATTGTTTTAAATGAAAGTACGCCCTGAAATACCTGGGGTCCCAGGATGACCTTGTTTCTGGAAAAATGTATGCTCTTGATCTTCTTTGCGCTGTAGTCCATAAAATCCTCATGTCGCTTAATAAACAGTCCGTCCACGAAAACCATGGGCAGGAGAGCCAAATCTGTAAAACCCTGTTCCGGCCGTATCTCGAAGGCGCGCTCCCCATTGTCCAACCTCCTAACAGAAAGTTGGTCCACCACTTCCACAATGGTCTCTTGAATGCTGTTGAATCGGGTATAATCGTCCAAATCATAAGCTACCGTAAACTTGCGATAATAAGGCAACTCATGCTGGGCGGGAATGATGGAATCTGATTTTATTGACTTATAGCCATTTTCAATCTGGTTCTGAATACTCTTCTGAAGGATGTAATCCTCCATTTCTTTTGACACTTTAAATTCGGATACTTCAACCGAGCCATAATTTTGTTGTGGCTCGTCCATGACAATTTCATAGGCATCCCAGTTATCAGCAAGGATTTGAATGGCTCCCGTAACATTTTCGTATTCTTGATCAAACAAAAAACTAAATCTACCTTCTTTATTGGAGACCACAACCTTGAACAAATAGTCCTTTCCAGGAAGTGAGAGGGAAACCCTAACTTGTTCTACAGGCTGTTTGGTGTCTTTGTCAAGAATGGTTCCTGAAACCATCTCTCCCCTTAGCTCTGGTAATGAACCCACGGTGTTTCCCGCTTGGAGGTCGCCAGTCAAGTACTTGCCAACAAATGAAACCGCTGTTGGCGTTGCTGGAGCAGCCATGTCCTCTACCCGCCGGACCGAAAGGGCATAATTTCCATTTTGCACATCTGAATCATTAGTAGACAAATCAAGGGTCAGTTGCTCCCTGAGGCCCAAAATGTCCTTGTTCAGTTTCACTTGGACCAAATCATTGGTAGTCTCAAGACTGTTCTGCTCGGAAACCGTAGGGCGTGTTCTTTGGGTTACACCAATCGCAGCTGAATCCAGCTTTCTTTCCAGATAGGCTTCGGGTATAGGTTGATAGGGATTTATGACATGGACATCCATATTGAAATAGGCATCTACCCCCAAATTCTTCATCCATTCAGAATACCCCAATAATTTGTAGCTCCCGGTCTCGATGGAAGTAGGAACGAAAAAATCCCCGTAACCAACACCATCTTCCAAGCGGATTTTATGGGTAAAGACGGCTGTTCCATTTTTATCCACGAGGGAAACATAGGCCATTTTACTGATGGAGGTCAATTTGCGTTGCTGGGTATCCATTCCGTAGACCTTATACAATAGATGCTCGCCTGAAAAGAGTAAGGATTCATTTAGTTGGACAAATACCCGTTCCTGTGGAATCTTGTTTGCCACCGAGCCTGCACTGGTGTTGGAACCCTGTCCCAATCCTGCTGTTGATATGACCAACCCTACAACCCATGTTAGAATACTATTTCTCATAATCATATTTTATTCAATCCAAAATTCCGGTGGTTCCACCGTACCCAATTCTTTACAATCGCCGCATAGACGACGAACAATTTTGTATGGTCCTTCACCTAATTCAGGTGGAACATTATCTGCCATATAGATACCGAGATTGCTTTCCAATATGGACCTCAAAACACATCCCGCAGGTGAAACCAGCGGTGGCGCTCCAGGACGGCAATCTTCCACATATGGCGGTAGCGGTTCCCCGGGATAAAAATCATCGTAATTGAAAAACAAGCGCTCCTCGTCCACCGATGCCACTTCAAAAAATCCAAGCACACGTTCTTCCTGACTTTCCTTTGAAAAGACATTCCCCTCCAAGAAACCAGGTTGGGTCTGGGAAAACAGACTTTCTGACCCGGAGAGCTCATTCAAGGTCTCATAAAACGTAAAGGCCTCATTGGACTGCACATATTGGCGGACCAAAATGCTATATCTATGGGAAATAACGTAGTTATCCCTTGGAATAAAGCGCACCATAAAATTATCCACGCGGTCTTCATCCAAATCTTCTGTAGAATTCAGAACGATCGCGGTGGAATAATCGGTTCCGTAACATATACGTTCATCCGTCGTATTCGGCACTTTGATTACGTTACACCCCCCCTCTGGATCTCCTATCAATGAAATAGGTGTCCAGGTAGGGGCAACTATCCGGTAAGTTTCCACAAATTCGTATCGATAGTTTTTGGAGCTTCCCGAAGGGTCAAAGCTATCCACAAAAATGCCCATGCCATCCACTACCAGATCACTTGTTATCCGTTCTGCCCTAATTTCATCTATTTGTGTGGTGCTGGTGAGTTGATTAAGGGATGAACCATAGTTTCTACCATCTTGGGTGGTAATATCCAATTGGTATTCCACCCCTGCCTGGGCAGCAAATTCCTCTTGGGACATGTAGATCCCATCCCCGGTGTGCTGAAAAGCCATTGCATTGCCATTAGCCAGCAATCGCACAGTGGCATTGGTCTCGGCTATGGGGCCTTCGGCCTCAAATTCATAGGTCCTGGAAAGCACCACCTGCTGGTTTTTGAGCTCGTTGGTAATGGTGGCTTCGATGACCAATGCACTTTCAAAATCCACAAACTCCCCTTCAAAAGGTTCAATGCAGCCTTGATATGGAAGTATCAAAACCAAAATGGTAGGGGTCAAGTATGTAGCCTTGCCTAATTTCATTCAATCCAAAATTCTGGTGGTTCATCCGTACCTAATTCCCTGCAATCTCCACAAACCCTTCTTGCTATTTGAAACGGACCCTCTCCCAATTCAGGCGGGGCATTGTCGGCCACATAAACACCCAATCCGCTTTCAATGATTGGACGCAAAACGCAGGTGCCTCCCATGGAAACAAGGGGCGGTGCACTTGGGTTACAATCGTCCACATAGGGTGGTAGCGGTTCCCCGGGGTAAAAATCATCGTAATTGAAAAACAAGCGCTCCTCGTCCACCGATGCCACTTCAAAAAATCCAAGCACGCGTTCTTCCTGACTTTCCTTTGAAAAGACATTCCCCTCCAAAAATCCAGGTTGGGTCTGTGAAAACAGACTTTCGGAGCCGGAGAGCTCATTCAGGGTCTCATAAAACGTAAAGGCCTCATTGGACTGCACATATTGGCGGACCAAAATGCTATATCTATGGGAAATAACGTAGTTATCCCTTGGGATGAAACGTACCATAAAATTATCCACGCGGTCTTCATTCAAATCCTCGGTGGACGTCAAAATAATCGCGGTTGAATAGTCTGTGGCATAACATATCCGCTCATCCGTTGTGTTAGGCACCTTGATCACATTACATCCTCCCTCTGGGTCTCCTATGAGGGATATCGGTGACCAGGTAGGTGCAATAACGCGATAGGTCTCCACAAACTCATATCTATAGTTTTTGGAGCTTCCCGACGGGTCAAAGCTATCCACAAAAATGCCCATGCCATCCACTCCCAGATCACTTGTAATCCGTTCTGCCCTAATTTCATCTATTTGTGTGGCGCTGGTGAGCTGATTCAGGGAAGAACCATAATTTCGACCATCCTGGGTGGTAATGTCCAATTGGTATTCCACCCCTGCCTGGGCAGCAAATTCCTCTTGGGACACATAGACCCCATCCCCGGTGTGCTGAAAAGCCATTGCATTGCCATTAGCCAGCAAGCGCACGGTGGCATTGCTCTCGGCTATGGGGCCCTCGGCCTCAAATTCATAGGTCCTGGAGAGCACCACCTGCTGGTTTTTGAGCTCATTGGTAATGGTGGCCTCAATGACCAGGGCACTTTCAAAATTCACAAACTCCCCTTCAAAAGGTTCAATGCAGCCTTGAAGGGCAAGTGCAAGACCCGCCATTACTACACAATTTTTTATTTGCGATGAAATAAATTTCATTTTAGCATTATCCCATTAGTCTTCACTCCAAAACTCCGGTACTTCCACCGAACCTATCTCCAAACAATCGCCACATACCCTAGGTACAATAAGGTAAGGGCCCTCGGTTTGTTCTGGGCTATCGTTGTTGCCTGCGTACCGTACCAAATTCTCCTCAACCTGTGTACTCAATACACATCGTGGTGGCAAACCCGGTGTAGCCAAGGGCGGCGAGGATTGGGCACAAGGGTCTATGTAAGGTGGCAAGTCCTCACCAGGGAACAGGTCGGCATAGTTAAAAAACAATCGCTGTTCATGAACCGAAGCCACGTCAAAATAGCCAAGGACCTTTTCTTCAGCGTTGGTATCCGAACTAATGTTCCCTACCAAAAAACCCGGCTGCGTTTGGGAAAAGAAACTGTCATTTCCCGAAAATTCGTTCAAGGTCTCATAGAAATTAAATGCATCGTTCGATTGTACAAATTGACGAACCAAGATGCTATATCTATGCGAAATGATATAATTGTTCCGATTGATAAAACGCACCATAAAGTTATCCACCCGGTCTTCATTCAGATCACTGGTGTTTGTTTGGATGATGGCATTTGAAAAATCGGTTGCGAAACAAGTTTCCTCCGATTCCGTATCCGGTATCAACCGAACATCACACAATACCTCAGCTTCGGCAGCCGGAACTTTTTCCAATCCTGTTGGGGTCCAAAAAGGGGCTATAATCTTATACGTTTCCTCAAACTGATAGCGATAGTTGACAGAATTGCCACCTGGGTCAAAGCTATCCACCAAAATGGCGACCCCTTCTTCGCCAAAGTCATTGGTTATCCGTTCTGCTCTTACCTCATCTATTTGCGTGACATTGGTAAGGGTCATTTCCGTTGAACTATAAGATCTTCCATCCTGCGTTTGAATAGAAAGTTGATATTGTGTATTGGGTTGCGCGGCAAAAGGTTGCTGGGACAGGTAAACACCTGGAGAACTCTCCTGAAAAACGTAGGTATTACCCCCACCAGTTACCCGTACGTCGGCATTGCTTTCCGATTCCGGTCCTTCTTCCTCAAACTCATAGGAGCGCGTTATAAAAACCCGTTGGGTCTCCATTTTATTGGTGATAGTGGCCTCGATAACGATGGCACTTTCAAAATCCTCAAAAACAACATCAATAGCTTCTATACATCCGCCCAAGGATAGCAATACCAATAGCTGGATGCATCGAATCATTCTTTTATATGTCTTTTTCATACATTTCATTCCGTCCAAAATTCTGGGGTAACGTTGCTGCCAAGAACGGTACAATCCCCACATTCCCGGGGAACCACCAAATAGGGCCCTTCTTCAAATGGGGGGTCTTCATTTACATTTAGATAGCTTACTTGATTTGCTTCCACCATGGCGCTCAACACGCACCGTGCACCTCCCTGGCTAATTAGTTTTGGTGCAATCTCCATACAGGGATTAATAAAATCAGGGATGGGTCTGCCCGGATATACGTCTTCGTAATTAAAGAATATCCGCTTTTTGGAAATGGAGCTCACATCAAAAAAGCCCAATATTTTTTCTGCCGGGTCTGTTTCGGAGGAGATATTCCCGACCAAAAAACCAGGTTGACTTTCAGAAAATATGCTTTCTGTACTTGAAAATTGGTTCAAGGCATCAAAATAGGCCGCAGTTTCATTGGATTGGGTGTACTGCACCACTTCTATGCTGTATCTATGCGAAATGATATAGTTGTTCTGGTCCAGGAACCGAACCATAAAACGCTGCACCCTGTTTGCGTCTAAATTTGAGGTATTGGCCAAAATTATTTCGTTGGAAATATCCGTTGCAAAGCATACCCGATTCTGCACCTCCTTGGGCACCACATCCACCCCGCATTCCACACCCGTGCTAAAGAGGTCAAAATTGTTCCATTCCGGTGCAATGATTTTATAGGTTTCCTGGTATTCGTACCTAAAATTTTGGGAGTTTCCCGTGGCATCAAAACTGTCCACAAAGATACCTACCCCTTCTTTACCGGTCCCACTGATCATTCTATCCGCATAAACACTGTCCAACGATACCGGTTGTGGCAAGGTGGCATTCTGGGAAGTGTAAGACCTTCCATCCCTGGTCTGGATAGCTAATCTATATACAGTGCCAGGTTGTGCGGCAAATGCTTCCTGTGAGCGATATTCCCCCGGTGATACCTCCTCAAATGGAATCGAGTTGGCATCGTTTTCAACAATGGTCACAGTAGCCCCTGTTAAACCTTCCGGTTCCTCTTCAAACTTATAGGTAGTGGAAAGATATATGACCTGATTGTCCATCTCATCAGTAATTGTGGCATCCACCACAAGGGCGCTAAGGAACTCACCGGTATCCGCATCAAAAGGTTCAACACAGGCTGATAGGCCCAACGTGCCGAATACGAATATTAATATGTCCTTTTTGCCGTGGTGCACGCTTAAAATTTGAAATTATAGGTTATCGTGGGAACGGGTATCGCAAATATGGAACTCTGATATGCCTTGATATCCCCGTCCTCGGTCACAAAAAAGACCGAATATGGATTATTCCTTCCCAACACATTGTAAATGGAAAAACTCCAGAAACTATGGGCAAACTTTTTGATCTTGTGATTGCCCTCCATGTTAAAGCTTAAATCCAGGCGATAGTAATCCGGAATACGGAATTTGTTCCTATCGCTATAAAACACAAACTCGGAATTATTAAAGGCAAAACTTCCTATGGGGAAGGTTACCGGTCTTCCTGTCTGGTATACAAAGTTGGCCGATGCACTGAACCTTCTGGTAAATTTGTAATTGGCCACCAAGCTAATATCATGTGGCTTATCAAAATTGGATGGGAAGAACTCTCCGTTGTTTACCCTTTCCTCCCCAAATTCACTGTCTAGCTTTACAAACGAGCGGGAATAGGTGTAGCCAATCCAGCCATTGAGCTTTCCTTCGTTTTTCTTCAGTAGAAACTCCACTCCGTAGGCTTTACCATCCCCTTGAATCACCTCGGTTTCAATGGCCTCGTTCAGCAATAGCTGCGCGCCGACTTTATAGTCCAATAGATTGGTCTGCTTTTTATAATAGCCCTCCAAACTCAATTCGTAAGTATTGCCCTCAAAATTTTTGTACAAGCCTAGGGATGCTTGATAGGCCTCCTGTGGTTTGATGTTCAAATCTGATAGTTTCCAGGTATCCGTAGGTGAAACGGTGGTATTGCTCGATAGGGTATGGATATACTGATAGGCATTGTTCAAACTTGCCTTTACCGAAAAATCTGGACTCAAAAAATATCTGGCGGAGATCCTAGCTTCTGGCCCACCGTAGGTTTCAATGAATTCGTTGTCGTCAAATTCCTGGGTCTCCACAAAGGTTCCGCTGTTGCGCGGGGCGTTGTCCTGATAAATTCTTTGGGAGGAAGCTCCCAAGGCTGCATAGAATGAATACCTTAGGCCTAAATCGATGAGCAGTTTATCATTCACCTCATAACTATCCGAGATAAATAATGCCGATTCCAATCCTTTTTCCTGGGGGATGGTCAGGGAGGTTACTTCCGAATCCGGTCCCAAAGGTACAATATCCCCTGGGTCTACCACATAGAGCTTGCTCGACAAACCGAAATCGAATTTGTGTTTATCGCTATGTAGGTATTTCATTTTTAGCTTGACTTCGGTCTCGTTGTTTTTGTAGCCCAAGTCAAAATCATCATTGGACTCCCCATCAAATTCAATCCCAAATCGGTATTCGCTATTGGAAAGAATGACACTTCCTGTTGTTTTTTCACTGAACTTGTGGTCCCATTTCAGGGAAACCAACCTGTTGCTGTAATCAAATATGGAATCGGAGGTGATGCTGAATTCGTCACGGCTAAAATAACCCGTGGCCTTGATTTCATTTTTGTCGTCAATGGTATGGTTGTACTTTGCCACCACGTCAAAAAATGAAGCGGTACTGTTGTTTAGTTGTTCATCATCCAGTGCTTTCAATATCCAATCTGAATAGGTGGCCCTACCCCCTACAAGCAATGCGGATTTGTCCTTTACCACTGGGGTTTCCAAAACAATATTACTGGTAACTGGGCCAATGGAAGCCTCTCCTGAGAATTTTTGGGTATTGCCATCCTTGGTGGTGATGTCAAATACGGAAGACAGCCTACCCCCAAATTCGGCCGGGATGTTACCCTTATAAATTTCCGCGGAACCTGTGGAAAATGGGTTTATAGCAGAAAAAATACCGAAAAAGTGCGATGGATTATAGATGACACCGTTGTCCAAGAGAATCAGGTTTTGGTCTGTTCTTCCTCCCCTAACATTATAACCCGCGGCGCCCTCCCCCGCAGTTGTAATCCCGGGAAGGGTTATGGCCGCTTTGAGAATATCACGCTCTCCAAGGACCAAAGGGATGTTCTTAATCTTTTCAACTTCAATGAGCGTCACCCCAGTGATTGCGGTTTCCACATTTCTGTCCAGGTTTCCCTGCACCACCACCTCATCCAGTGCTTCCACACTTTCATTAAGGTCAAAGTTGTACACCCCATTATTGTATAAGATAACTTTTGTCCTGGAATCTTGGATTCCCAATCCTTGTGTGCGGATGATATTTTCGCCTATGGGCAACTCCAAGCTGTAGTTTCCGTTTGCATTGGTGGAAGTTCCTCCGGCATCACCTTCAACGATTATTGCCAAATCTGGAATGGGTTGTCCAGTCCTGGCATTGGTAACCTTACCGCTTAAGGTGAACGTCCGTTTCCTATTGTTTCTATTTTCCTTACCAATTTTGACCACTTGCATGCCCCCTGATACCCCAGCATCTTCAGAATTGACAAAGAGTGGCCCCAAATCCTGGATGTCTTCATAGCTGGGTCCATCGTCCACTACCCCCTCTTCTTGGCCAAAGAAATTATCCGGTAAGCTATCGTAGATCTGATTGTTTTGCAGCAGGAAAATCTTTTGATCCGCGGCGATGTAAAAATTCAGGACCGTATCCTTGAACAAATCGTCCAGAATAAGGCTCACCTGGGTGTTTTGGTATATCCCCGAAACCTTGATGCCTTCCAACCATGACTCCAAATAATAGAACCTATAATCCGTTTTGTCCTCAATTTCATCAAGGGCGTCCAAAACATCCACATTAGTAAACGAAACTGATATTTTTGGGATGTCTTCTTGGGCCAAAACGGAATGCATGCCTACTAGAAGCATGGCAAAAATTAATATTCTCTTCATTACTTGGATGTGTTTTTGGGTTGGGACAACAATATTTCCAATCGTTTTAATAGGCTTACCTGAAAGTTATCCGGGTCTGATTTTCTAAGTCCCCTAGCCAGATTGTAAAATTTGTCAATGTCCTTCTTCATATTGGGAAAGACCAGGATATTGTCCTTTTTGGAATTTACAATATGGTAATTGTCATTATATAACAGAACATGTTCACTGGGCCCTGTCAAAAATTCATAGTAAAGGGAAGAACGGTCCTTTCTGTCAAAACTCTTTTTGGTGTACTTGGTATACAGCGTATAATAGGGCCCTTCATAAGTAATGGCATAAAAGCCGTATAAATTCAGTCCAGGAACTTTTTCCGCATCCAGTTTTACAAATTGTAGCCCACCTATGGTGAAGGTATCTATCTTATCCTTGAACAATTGCAGTGTTCCGCCTCCTGCTGTTGTGATTAATTTAAGGAGGACCTCGTCATTGAACACATCGTACTTTAAATCGAGGTCATAATAGCACTGCCCCTCATAACAGACGCTGCCCTTTACAAAATCCCGATCTTTAAAATATTGGGTGTTTTCATTGATGGTCCTGTACCTTTCTGAATAGATAATCCCCTGGTACAAACCAGTGTTTTCCACGCCAACAGCCTGGTCATAAAGGTTATAATAATCTACTTCCTGACTCTCTTGCCCATGCATGGACACGCCTATCCCAAAGGCAAAAGCGGCCTTTAAAAGATTCCGATAAAAGTGTAGCATCTTTACTTTTGATTGATGTATGTAGAATGTCTGTTTAAATGAATTAGCTAGACACAATTTAGCATTTAATGTGACAAATTTTAAATTATTGTTAAAAATTCATGGATATTTATAAATCTGGTTAAATCACGGATATTTTGTTTGTGAATTAACAATTTTTAACAGATAATTTTTAAAGTCTGAAAAGTTATTCTGGACGAAACGTCAATAGCGAGCCGGAATTTTGGATTTCTTCCTTGTTCATCATCATTTTCCGGTACTCGCCCGCAATGAACATTTCTGCCTGATCTTTGTAATGGGCACTAAAAGGATTTCCTGATTGTCCCGTTGGAAGGATGCTCACACTGTTTTCCACATCTGAAAAATCGACCACTCGGCGTGTAGACGGACCTACGTTGACTTTGTGATAGCCGGTTCCGTCATAAGTGAAGTTCATATTATTGATTACTTCCCGGGTTCCGTTCACGGGATACGGGCCCACATTGAAGAAACTGCGTAAGGATTCCACTTGACCAATGGGGTGTGGCATTTCCAAGGTATGCACCTTGTCCCATGTCCATTGGCTGGCATCAGGGCCAAAATCATCCACCAAGGATTGCCAAGCTTCTGCAAAGGACTTCAAAACAATCTCCTCGCGGGTTTCCACGTGGTTTTCGGTAAGCACATTGTCCCACCATGCCCCTGTTTGCATTTGGGCCCCGTAAGCAATTTGTCTTTTAAAAACATGGGTTCCCAAGAATTGGTTGAACTTCTCTTCCCCAAGTTCATCCAAAAATGTGTTCTTGACTACAAAATATTCACATCTATGGTATAGGGTTGGGTTGACTCCATCCAACGTATAGGTGCCATCCCAATTTCTAAGGGCATCTACCTGAACCAATTGGTCATCATCCAAATGGGTCACATCCAAGAGCTTAATCAATTCGGCCACCAAGGCCGGGTTCACCAAAGAGGTGGCATCCAACATCATTTCTGATGTGGACTGTCTATCCCAGCCATCCTTGCTCTCCAACAATTGGACAATGCGCATGGCCCTATTCTCGGGTAGGTAATATCCCGGATAGAGCATACCCGAAATAGAATCAGGTTGGTTGTTTGCAGAATAAACATAATTCCATGGTGGATTGACGGCGGCAGGGTTTTCTGAAAAATCCAAATAACGAATGGGCTCATCTTTCCCCGAAGACCCGTCCATGATCATTTTGGTGGAAACACTGTCTGGCATCTGATACAACTGGGCGGTGGCCCACCAAGCAACGTTCCCTTCGGCATCCCCATACATGATGTTAAGACCCGGTGCATGGATTTTGGGCAATGCACTTTCAAATTCTTCCAAGTTGGTTGCGTGGCACATCTCATAAACGGCGTCCAATACCTTGTTTTCCCTTTGGGTATACACCCACGACATGGCTACGGGGGTTTCACCTTCAATCTGTTTGGCTATGTTGTTCATCAATGGGCCATGTCTTGTTTTGCGGATGGTAAGGGTTACCGGCTTGGCGTCTTTTACCTTGATTTCCTTGGTTACAATTTCATAATCTTCCCAACCTGTCTCGGTTTTATACTGTGTACTATCTGCCGGATTGGTCTGCTCATAATAAAAGTCGATATCGTCATTCTCAAACATGGTCATCCCATAGGCTAGCTTTCGGTCATGGGCCAACATGGGAAAGGGCACCCCTGCTATGTGGCACCCATATTTTTCATAGGTTGGGGTATGCACATGGGCCTCGTACCAGACTGAAGGTTGGGCATAGGAAATATGCGGGTCGTTGGCCAAAATCACCTTCCCGGATTTGGTCTTCCCGGGAGACAACACCCAGCTGTTGCTTCCTTCAAATTGAGGTACAGGGAGTTTCTGCAGCGCCTTAAACACAGCAGCCGTTATGTTGTTTTCCAAAGTATCCGCCTGAACGTTCCTATAGTTTTTGATCCAAACCGTCGAAGTGTCAGAATACACCGCCAAATCCTGAATATAGCGCTCCCCTAAATTGTTTTTGATCTCCGTCAGAAGTGGGTCGGTCTTATGTGCCATTGCAAAGCTAAAGGCCATATAGCCCATGGCATCCAAAATATCATTCAGCTCAAAAGGTTGTTTTTCCAAACCGGTGAGATAAAATTCTATAGGGGTCGGGCCTTCTTCAATAAATTGGTTCACTCCATCCAAATAGGCCTGGCTCAATGCCACAACTTCACTGTCCATATCCAATTTGGATATGGTTTGAATGGAATTGTCGTCAATACCCAACGAAAGGAAAAATTTATCCGTATCCACCAAATCGGCACCAAAAACTTCAGAGAGTCCTCCCTTGGCCACCCTTCGTAACAATTCCATTTGCCAAAGTCGGTCTTGGGCATGTACATAACCCAATGCCTTAAAGGCATCTTTCTGCTGTTGCGCATAAATATGGGGAATGCCGTAGTCGTCAAAATAGACCTGGACCTCATCGGAAATTTCAGGAAGGGTTTTGGACCCTTTGTAGTCTGGTTTTAGGCTTTGAACAAAAACAAATGCTCCAATTATGGCAATAAGCACCAGGCTAGCCAGTACCAAAAGTAGCTTTTTAAGTTTTTTCACAGGGGCTTAGGTTAATCAAATAGTCAACCCTAAGGTACACTATTTTAAAAAACCATTTGTAAGCCTTTCGGCAAAAATTATTTGTTCATGGATAGTTGATAGGTCTCCAGTCCCGACTTTAGCCATTGTTCATATTCCTCTACCCCTACATATTGAACCGCGTCGTTCAATATTTCCAAATTGGGGGATAAAAGTACGTAATAGGGCTGGGATGCCGCATTGAAGTTGATGGTTTGGAAGGTTCCCCATTTCTGGCCCACCGTGGAGATTTCCTTAACGCGCCCGGACTCAAACCTAAAGTCAAATTTTTCTGAGCTTGGTAGTTCCTTGCGGTCATCCACATATAGTGATATCAACACATATTCCTCTTTAATCAAAGGGTATATGCTGGGGTCGCTCCACACATTCTCTTCCATTTTTCGACAGTTGACACAGGCCCATCCGGTAAAATCAAGCAATATTGGTTTATTCACTTCTTGGGCATGTGCAACTCCTTCATCAAAATCCTTGAAACAGTCCAATCCCAAAGGGCAATCGCTCTCTGACTTAGCCAGCGTATAAAAATCCGGGGGCGGGAAACCACTCAACAGTTTCAGATTGGAAATGTTCAACGTGCCAAGAATAAGATAGATGGCAAAGGCCGAACTTAGCACACCGGAAATTTTCCTGCCAAAAGACAGTTTTTGTTTGGGCCCATCATGGGGAAATCTGAACACTCCGAACAGGTATAGGGCCATCAGACCAAAAATCAAAATCCAAATACCCAGGAACAACTCCCGTTTTAAAATACCCCAGTTGCCCACAAGGTCGGCATTTGACAAAAACTTAAAGGCCAAGGCCAACTCCAAAAATCCGAGGACTACTTTAACCGTGGTCATCCAGCCACCTGATTTGGGCAAGGAGTTCAACCAGGCCGGAAACAAGGCGAACAGTCCAAATGGTAGGGCCAGGGCCAAACCAAAGCCCACCATGCCCGCGGATAAATTTGTGGCGACATCTCCCTCAGCTAGCGTGGTACTGCCCAAGAGTCCTCCTAAAATAGGCCCTGTACAGGAAAAGGAGACAATGGCCAAGGTAAGGGCCATAAAGAAAATTCCAAGTCCCCCACCAACTTTGGTGGATGCAGCATCCATTTTGTTGGCCCAAGAGCTAGGCAAGGTCAACTCGTAGTATCCGAAGAACGAGAACGCAAAAAAGACGAAAATGAGAAAAAATAGGAGGTTCAACCAAATATTGGTGGCAATGGTGTTCAGTATTTGCGAGTCGATGGAATCAAACAAATGAAAGGGCAAGCTCAGCAAAAAATAAATCAGCACGATGAAAAATCCATAGAGCATGGCATTGGTAATGCCCTTTGCCTTTTGTTGCGACTGTTTGGTAAAAAACGAAACTGTCAATGGAATCATTGGGAACACACAGGGTGTCAGCAACGCGATAAGTCCCCCTAGAAATCCCAGTCCAAATATCATCCAGAGGCCCGACTTTTTCTTTCCCTGCGAAAATCCATTCTGGTTCAGCAGTTCCTTGTTCTTCAAGTCGAGCTTAAGCGAATTGCTAAGTGCCAAACTTTCTTCATCCACTGTTTGTTCCGTGGCCACAAAATTCCCTCCATCCAGCGAAATTTGGAAAAAGGCGTCTTTGGGAATGCAAACTTCCTTACAGATCTGATAAAACAAGTTGACCGAAATCTGTCTTAGCTCTGGATCAAGAAGTTTAATGCGTTGGGTGAAAATGGCTTCGCCCTTGAAAAAGGTCTCCTCTACTTCAAAAATATCGCTGTATTCCTTAATGGTCTCACTTTCCAGTGTCTTCCCAACAAGTTCATAATCCTCCCCGGCCTTTTCAAAGGTAAATTCGCTGGGCAGCGACCCCCCTTCAGCAGTGTACTGAGAATACACATGCCAACCTTCCATGATCTTGCCTTTAAAGACCAGTTCATACTCGGTATCAGAAATTTTTTCCACTTCATGGGACCAAAGCGCTGGATCCGCATCGGTTTGAGCCTTCAGTCCAAAGCTTGCAATAACAAAAGAGAGGAACAGTAGAAACTTTCTCATACAAGAAGTGAAATTTTTAAAATTTGTCGGGTATTTGCGTCAACCTTAAATCTATCATCGGCTCTTTTTCCTACTACCCAAACAACATCATCCCCAGAACACAGCAACCATTGATCTTCCTTGGAGAAAACATCCATTTTCTCATCCTTGAAGAATTTGGAAAGCTTTTTTTTGCCCTGCATTCCAAAAGGATAAAAATAGTCGCCTTTTTTCCAATTCCTTAATATTAACGGATAGTTTAACTTTTCATTATCAACGTAGATGGCCAATTTGTGTCCATCTTGGAGCTGGTCAACTGTTTCCATGCACAACGCGATGGGATCTCCCAAGGTTGAGGTTCCTTCTGGAATGACATAATTTCCATCATCGCGTTCCAAGTGTTCCGACAACAAAAGATGCTCCCTGTCCTTGAGCAATCTGTGGGTCTTGGAATGGATTTCTTTTCCGCTTTCAGCGGCCAATAGTGCTTGAATATTCTTCCAATCCGTGAAGCCATAGGGTTTGAAGAGTTCATATAAATGGGCCTCCAGGGGTTGCAGGGATTGTAATGACGACAATTTGATGTATGTCCTGCCTTCTTTTTCCTCAAAAACAGCTGACTTTACCTTCTGGATATAAATGTCCCCCAAAGCTTTTTGCTGTTGTAAATTGGCTTGTGTAGTCCCAAAGTTTTCCAAAAAGGTGGGATGCAATGTTTTGAGTTCCGGGATAATCTCCTTGCGAATTTTGTTCCTTAGATATTTGGTGTCCGCATTGCTGCTGTCCTCCCGCCATTCCAATTTGTTGGCTTCTGCAAATTCTTGGATTTCCCTTCGGGCAAAGGGAAGCAATGGACGAATTATATGGCCATTTTGTACAGGAATACCCGTAAGACCGTCTATACCAGTGCCCCTTGATAGATTGATGATAAAGGTTTCCAATGCATCGTCCGCATGATGTGCGGTGAGCACATAGTCAAATTCTTCCGTTTGGGCGAGTTCCAAAAACCATTGGTAGCGCAATTTTCTAGCCGCCATTTGAATGGAACCCCGATGGTTTTCGGCGTATTCTTGCGTGTCAAAAGTCCTCGTCCGATAACCCAGGCCCAAATCCTTGGACAGGGTTTCTACAAAGGTCTGGTCTCCGTCACTTTCCCCATCCCTCAATTTGAAATTGCAGTGCCCCAATGTCATGTCAAACCCAAGATGATGGCATAGATGTGCCAATACCACACTGTCCAAGCCCCCGCTGCAGGCAATAAGCAGTGAAGCCTGATTCAAAAAAGGAAAATTGGTATTTATATGTGCTTCAAACTTGGCAAACATGTGGCAAAAGTAGCAATTATGCTCAGCTTCCTTCCAATACACTGCGCATGGCCTTCGCTTTAAGCAAGCACTCTTGATATTCTTTTTCGGGGTCCGACTTTGCGGTTATGGCACTTCCCACGGAAAAGGACACATACTTGGATGTGGCATTATAAAGTATGCTGCGTATCACCACGTTAAAGTCGAAATTACCTTCTGGGTCAAAGTACCCAACTGCCCCGCTGTACAACCCCCGTTTGGTTTCCTCCAGTTCCTCAATGATCTTCATGGCGGAAATTTTGGGTGCACCGGTCATACTTCCCATGGGAAACGTGTTTTTAATCAATTGCGAATTGCTGGTCCCGGAAGCCACTTCCGCCGTAATGGTCGAAATCATTTGATGGACCTGTTTAAAAGAATAGACCTTGCATAATTCGCTGACCTCCACGGTTCCTTTCAATGCACTTTTGGAAAGATCGTTTCGCACCAAATCCGTAATCATTATGTTTTCAGCCCTTTCCTTGGGGTCCGATTTTAGTTCGGATTTGAGCTCCTCGTCCCTCACAGGGTCTACATCCCTGGGAGCTGTACCCTTTATGGGCTGCGAAACAAGCTGGTTTCCCCTTCTACTGAGATATCGTTCCGGGGAGGCACACAAAAGGTACTTATCCCCATTTCTAACAAAAGAAGCAAAAGGCGGTTTCGATATACCGTTTAAGTTGTTGTAGGTGTGCCAAGGATCTATTTTGGTTTCCTCAGCATAAAACTCTTGGCAGAAATTGGCTTCGTAAATATCACCTCTTCTGATGTGCTGTAAGAACCGTCCAGCCTTTTCAAAATAGGCGTCTTTGTGGATGCGTAGTTTTATCCGAACGGTTTGATGATGGCCTTCTTGCTGTTGTTCCTTTTTGGATAGCTCTTGGATTTGGTTGTAGTCGGACCCAATATCAGAAGCGTGCTGGTCCAGGTACAAAAATTGAAGTTGTCCCTTTTGTAGGACAAGGATTTTATCAGGACGAAAGAAATGTATCTCGGGAAATTCCAAGTTGTCAATGTTGTTGGATTCCAAATCCTCCCATTGGTTCTTCAGATCGTAAGTAAGGAACCCAAAGCACCAATCATCCTGTTCATCGATATAATTAAGCGTTTCGTCGGCGTTTTTGGCATAAAAGGCAGACTTATCGGTCTGTCTAGAAATAGCTAGGATTGCATCGTAATCGCTATATGCATCCTTATGGTCATTGCTGTCCAACCAAACAATTTGATCATAGGTTCTTGACCATTCCAATAAGGCATCTTTCATACCAATTGGGTCTACTATGGAAAAAGAACGGGTAGTCCGCAATGGAATTCGGTTAAAGGGATTCCAAGAATTGGGAAATCGCATCTTGATGGGCCTGGTTCAGATCTGCATCCAAAATGCCATCATCCCCAAAATTGGCTCCAAATGCAGGTAAGGAAAAAGTGGATACTACCTCCGCTCCAAACCGGGGCAATAGTTTTTCCATGACCTCCAGTGCCCCTACTCCACCTCTTTTTCCTGGGGAAGTTGACATGAGCAATATCTTGGTATCCTCCAAAAACTTACGTTCTAAACGGGATAACCAGTCAACCACATTTTTAAAATACGCAGAAGGATTACTGTTGTGTTCATTGACAGCCAGCACCAATCCCTGGGATTTGGCGATATCGTTCTTTAATTCCACCAGGGAATTGGAAAACCCCTGTTGCCTTTCCTCATCCTCACTGTACATGGGAAAAGGATATCCGGACATGTCCAAGACCTGGATTTGGTGCCCTTCAATAAGCGATACGGTATGTTTTACCAATTTAAAGTTGATGGATGTGGAAGAATTGCTTCCGGCGAATGCCAAAATTGCAGCCATATGGGAAAAACTTTGATTCTTTCGCTAAAATACCCCAAAAGGCCATTCCATGCGAGTATTTTGTCTAATTTTGGCCCGTGCAACATCCAAACATACTGTTAAACAAGTATATAGGGTAATTGTTCACTAATGCAAACCTCAACCTCAAGATTATTCTTTATTGATGCCATTAGGGCATGGGCCATTCTGATGATGCTCCAGGGCCACTTTATAGATGGGCTGCTGGACCCTGTATTCCGGGATAGGGAAAATATGGTTTTTAAGACTTGGCTATATTTTAGGGGTATTACCGCACCAGTGTTCTTCACGGTTTCCGGATTTATATTTACGTATTTATTGGTCAGGGTGCCCCAAGTGGGTTTTGATAATCCCAGGGTTAAAAAGGGAATTCGAAGGGGGCTTCAACTTTTGTTGATCGGCTATCTGTTGCGAACTAATATTTTAGGGCTGTTGAATGGCCATATTTACGGTTCGTTTTATTTGGTGGATGTCCTGCACTGCATCGGTCTCTCCATATTGGCCATTATCGGGGTCTATCTCTTTTCGAGCAATAGGAAAAAATGGGTGTTCCCTAGCTTATTGCTTGCGATAACAGTGCTTTTATTCTTGTTTGAACCCATTTACAAACAATGGTCCTTTGCTTTTTTACCGGAAATGTTGGCCAACTATTTTACCAAGGCCAATGGGTCCGTTTTCACCATAATTCCTTGGCTGGGGTATGCCTCCATTGGTGGCTTTTTGGCATTGTTGTTTACCCGGTTCAAGGATTTTAGGTATTTATATCCCACTGCCATCCTTCTCTTTGGTGTGATTGGCCTTTCACTTATCAATTATTCGTCAGCAGGTTTTATCTCCCTTTTTGACATTACGGGTATTGACTTATTTCGAATGGTTCAATCCAATAATTATCTTTTTATCCGCCTAGGGGATGTGTTGGTGGTCTTTGCGCTTTTTATGTTGGCACGGAAATACTTGACCCATAGTACTGTACTCAAGGTAGGAGCAAGCACGCTCTCCATATATGTCATTCATTTTATTTTCCTGTATGGAAGTTTTACAGGAATGGGCCTGTATCGTTTTTTCAATCACAGTCTTTCCCCAGAGGTGGTCATTCCTGGGGCCGTAGCATTTATGTTGGCCTGTACGTATCTCGCCCTGAAATACAATCGGCATGAAGCAGAGATCAAACTACAACTTGGGGTTGGTTTGGATTATCTCAAAATTACAGGGGTTACCTTCGCACAGCAACTGCGCCCCATGATCAAGGAACTTTCTTTGAAAGTCAAAACCATCTGGCAACGTTTCGCAAGAATCAATCAATAAATTGGTGGCTACAATCCAAGGGATGCCATCCAAGCCATAGATTTTTGGATTATTTCCTGGCTTATTTCATTGGTGTTGATATTGGTCAGTTCGTGTGTTGTGTCTTTTAAGAGTTCCAATTTAAAATTCGGTTTATTCATTTTCTCCAGCATATCCAAATCGAATAAACCAGGATGGCTCCTATCCAATTCCCCATACATCCAAAGCACCGGAATATCCATTCCCTTAATGATTGGAAGCGGGTCAAATCCCTTTAATCCAGAAAATTTTGGCACCAACTGATTCCCTGCCTCAATAGTCAAAGATTCATCATCCAACTTCAGCCCAACGGGCTGTTCCTAAAGGATAAGTCCTTGTTCAATTTGTACAGTTCTACAGTTTTAAAACCGTGGACTCTGTGCAAACTATATATGAATGGGTCTGTCTTCAGTGGCAGCCAATGCAGCTTCTTTTACAGCTTCGGCATATGTTGGGTGGGCATGGCTCATTCTGGCAATGTCCTCGGCCGACGCCCTGAACTCCATAGCCGTAACTCCTTCGGTGATTAGATCTGCACAGCGCGCACCGATCATATGTACACCCAATACCTCATCCGTACTCTTATCGGCCAAAATCTTAACGAATCCGTCGATGTCCATACTGGCTCTTGCCCTACCAAGCGCCCGCATTGGAAATTGCCCCACCTTGTAAGCCACTCCGGCTTCCTTGAGTTGCTCCTCAGTTTGTCCTACCGCGGCCACTTCCGGCCAAGTATAAACCACACCGGGAATCAAATTGTAGTTAATATGTGGTTTTTGGCCTGCCAGGTATTCCGCCACAAGCGTACCTTCTTCCTCGGCTTTATGGGCCAACATGGCTCCGCGAACAACATCGCCAATGGCATAAATATTTGGAACGTTGGTCTGCAGATGCCCGTTGACTTCCACTCTACCACGCTCATCCAACTTCACTCCGGCTGCTTCGGCATTCAATCCATCAGTATATGGTCTTCTTCCTACGGAAACCAGGCAGTAGTCTCCCGTAAAAGTAACTTCCTGTCCTTTTTTGTCATCTGCCTTGATCACTACCTCATCACCTTTGCGTTCCACGGATTTTACTTTGTGGGACAGATGGAACTTCATTTTTTGCTTTTTCAATGCCTTCATCAATTCTTTGGAAAGTCCAGCATCCATTCCAGGGATGATACGGTCCATAAATTCAACCACAGTGACCTCAGCTCCCAAACGCTTGTAGACCTGTCCCAGTTCCAGTCCAATAACACCACCGCCTATAACGATCATATGTTTTGGGATTTCCTTTAATTCCAAAGCTTCCGTTGAAGTAATGATTCGCTCCTTGTCCAATTTGATAAAGGGCAAAGTAGATGGCTTCGAGCCTGTTGCGATGATGGTATTTTTGGCTTCAATGGTTTCTGTTTTGCCATCCGATGAAGCGATATTGATATGGGTAGCATCCTTAAAACTTCCCACTCCTTGATATACATCAATCTTGTTTTTGTCCATTAAGAATTGGATTCCTTTGGTAGTCTGCTCAACCACCCCTTGTTTTCTGGCAATCATTTGCCCAAGGTTGACCTTTACATCTCCAGGAATTTCTATACCATGTTCCTCAAAATGTTTGATGGCATCTTCATAATGATGCGAAGAATCCAACAAAGCTTTGGACGGAATGCATCCAACATTAAGACAGGTGCCCCCAAGGGTGGCATACTTTTCAATGATTGCAGTTTTCATTCCAAGCTGGGCACAGCGAATTGCCGCCACATAGCCTCCAGGTCCAGAGCCAATAACGGCCACATCGTATTGATTCATATCTATTTCTTAGGGATATTGATTCGTATTGATAATGAGTACAAAAATAGCAATGTTTCTTCGAAAAGCCCTTGCTTTTTCCGATTTGATTTGGCTGGCAACAACTTTGTGACAATCTTGTGTTAAAGCCGATTTTACACTCAACAAAATTGCTTAAATTTCCTTGATAGCACGTTATGCGGACCTTACGCTTCCAGACCGATATTGAACTTTTTGCAGCCGGAATCGGCTCAGCCCAGAGTCTGTTCATATCCGTATATAGTCTACTGGAACGAAAAAGGGATTTTAGGAATATCCTTCTTTCATTGTTCTTTTTGGCAGTAACGATTCGACTTGGCAAATCCATCTTATGGGTTTATCTGGAAACTACCCCGCAATGGCTCATCAATTTGGGTTTTGCAGCCCATGCAATTACCGGCCCCGCGCTTCTGTTATACTTATGGCACTTTCTTTTTCCACGTAGATGGCATTGGTTGGGACTCGTGCATTTTATTCCTGCAATACTCTTATTATTGGGATTAAACGCCCTAACGCAGGAAGGTTTTTGGTATGCTGGCGGATATCACGGTCTCCTCTTCCATCAGTTAGGCTATAGCTTGGCGGCCATGGTACTGGTATGCCACAAATTCTGGAAAAAGAATCCGGAAAGCCATCTGGCCAAAACCACAATCCTATGGGTTGTGGCACTGGTTGCGGGCACCGCGGTTTTTCAAATCCTATATTTCACCAACTACATTTTGGGGCTTACCCCCTATTTGCTGGGTCCCGTTGTATATCTTCCCTTTGTGTACTTTATGGCCTTCCTACTGTTCAAAAATCCAGGTTTGCTGCAACCTAAATCCGAAGAAAAAAACAGCACGGCCAAATTGACGAACGGGGAATTGGCATTGGCCAGTCAAAAGTTGATGCAACTCATGGAAACCCAAAAGGTTTACCTTGACCCCAATTGCAGCATGGCGAAAGTGGGCCAAATGGTGCACATGCCAAGCTATCTGGTTTCCCATGTGGTGAACACCCACTTAGGTAAGAGCTTTCCGGACTTTTTAAATGGATATCGGATTGAGGCTGTTAAGCAAAAATTATTGAATCCCAGCTATCAGCACACCAAAATTGCAAGCATTGCCTACGAATGCGGTTTTAATACCCTATCCGCTTTCAATGCCGCTTTTAAAAAGAATACCGGTACCACCCCAACCCAATTCCAAAAATCCCATTAGAGGAGTACTGTTTTACAAATCCGTCAGACTTTTTTATAAAGAAAACAAGGTTTTCAAGAATAGTGGAACAATTTGGTGAACCCATACAGGGTCTTCATCATGAAACAGTCTTTCGATACACTTTTATACCAACTTCTAAAAATCTCGAATCCCAAGGAATTGAAACTGGTGTTCTGGTCGGCCCTTTACTTTTTCTGTTTACTATGCAGTTATTTTATCCTGCGGCCCCTACGCGATGAAATGGGAATTTTAAATGGTGCTGTGAACATGCAATGGCTTTTTACAGGCACATTTGTGGCCATGCTGTGTGTGGTTCCCGTGTTTGGGTATTTGGTCAGCAAACATTCCACCAGGAACGTATTGCAATACGCCTATACTTTTTGCATAGTCAACATTCTCATTTTTTACTTACTGTTCAGTTGGCTGGGGCCATCCAAGGAAATCGCAGTCGCTTTTTTTATTTGGTTGAGTGTCTTCAATCTTTTTGTGGTTTCCCTATTCTGGAGTTTTATGGCGGATGTGTTCCAAGGTGGGTCTTCCAAAAGGTTATTCGGAATCATTGCTTCAGGAGGGAGCTTGGGCGCATTGACAGGGCCGCTAATTACCAATCTGATGGCCGGTCAACTTCCTATAAGCGTATTCTTACTCATTGCAGCGGCATTCATGGCCATGGCTTTATTTTGCATTCGAATTATTTTAAGACTCCATCCTTCACGGCATTTTAACAAGCAAAATAAATCCTCAATGCGGGTTAGTGTCCGCGATATTTTTGAAGGAGTTCATCACATTGTTCGTTCCAATTATCTTTTGGGAATCGTGGGGTTTGTGTTTTTGTATACCGCAATTTCCACCGTCCTTTATTTTGAACAGGCCCATATTGTTGAAAACGAGATTCTGGAGAGTTCTGCCCGAATCGCCTATTTTTCTAGATTGGACCTGATGGTAAATACCATAGCCATATCGGGTCAGTTCCTTCTAACGGCCAGGGTCGTTCAACTGATCGGTCTTTCCAAAATGCTCTTTGGCGTACCCGTGATTATTGGGATTGGACTTTTCTATCTTGGACAGCAACCCAGTCTCATGGCAATTTTCATCTTGATGGTATTGCACCGCTCTGGAAATTTTATGCTACTTAGGCCCGGTAGGGAAATGTTGTTTACAGTGACCGGAACTTCCCAAAAGTACAAAGCCAAAAATTTTATTGATACCGCAATTTATCGGGGTGGGGATGCCCTTGTGGGATGGATTTTTGCCGGTCTGACCTCCATGGGGTGGGGACTTGGCATCATTGCCCAATGGGCTGCACCCTTCGCCTTTTTATGGGGGCTGTTGGGATTTAGATTGGGAAAATCCCATCAAAACATAGAGAAATCAATAACTTTAAAGAAGAAGCTATATGGAAGCAATGTTTAACCGTAGGGAAAGTCTTAAAATCAGCGCTCTTGGCCTGCTGGGACTTGCCATGGGTTCTTGGGATCGGTTCCCTACAACATACGACAAAGTGAAACGAAGAAATATTCCTTCATCCGGGGAACAACTCCCCATAGTGGGCCTGGGTACCTGGCAAACTTTTGATGTGGGCAATTCTTCAGACCAAAGAAAAGTATTGCGTGAAGTGCTAACAGCACTCAACCGTTACGGCGGAAGCGTCATAGACTCCTCCCCCATGTATGGAAGTTCGGAACGCGTGGTGGGCGATTTGACCGGGGAATTGGATTTTGTGAACCAATTATTTTATGCCACCAAAGTTTGGACCCGGGGCAAGGATGCCGGCATCAGACAAATGGAAGCTTCATTTCAGAAGATGGGTCGAACGCAAATGGATTTGATGCAAATCCATAACCTAGTAGATTGGAAAGTGCATGTTAAAACCCTTAAAAAATGGAAGGAAGAGGGTAAAATCAAATACTGGGGGCTTACCCACTATGTAGATTCCGCCCATAAATCCTTGGAACAAATTATAGCTTCCGAAAGACCTGATTTTGTACAGTTCAACTATTCCATTCGTTCCAGACATGCGGAACGCTCGCTCTTTGATACGGTTAGAAAATACGGTGTGGCAACCTTGATCAATCAGCCTTACGAAGGAGGTTCCCTTTTCCGGGCCACCCGGGGCAAGGAACTCCCAAATTGGGCAAACTCTTTGGACATTGACAGTTGGGGGCAGTATTTTTTAAAGTTTATCCTTTCCCATCCCAATGTAACCTGTGTAATTCCGGGTACGTCCAAACCCCATCACATGATTGATAATATGAAAGCGGGAATGGGCAAAATGCCAGACCAAGAAACCAGGAATAAAATGGCAGCTTATTTAAGCTCGTTATAATCCGGTTGGCGCATTGGTGCCAGAGGAAATTTGACAGCCCCATACCAGCCCAACCAAAGTCCACCCAAATGGGATAAGTTTAAGCCTGTTTCAAACCAAAGTGGCCCATGCCATTGCCCACAGGTGGTAAACACAAAAAGTTTCCCCAATACGTACAATGACATAAAAAACAAAGGAAGAAAGTTATCCTTTACCACAATCAATGTGGCAATAAACCCTGCTACCACTGCGGAAAAAAAGAAAGCCGAACTACCAAATACAAGCTCCTGGACGGATGATGAGCAAAAGCTCAAGCCTTTAAACAATATGTCCTGCGATATGGTGGTATATAGAATTAATGATGCCCCTCCAACTATGGTGGAAAGCACGGTGAGCAAAACTCGTGTGCGCAAATTCATGGGTGAAAAATTGTTTTTTGATTGTGGTTCGTTTACTGATGCAACGAGAAATTAGAAAGTTCTGTACAATCCCTGTCCAACTTTAACACCGATTTACGTTAAACTTTACTAAATGTGAACCGCTGTAGTACTCTTTACTTCGTTGATCACAAAGGAACTTTGGGTATGTCCTATATTGCTTATCGCCGTTAGTTTTGCCACCATAAATTCCCGGTAACGGTTCATGTCTTCCACATTCACCTTAAGGATATAATCATAATCCCCGCTCACGTGGAAACATTCCGAAACCTCTTCCAGTTTCAATACTTCCCGCTCAAATTGCAATACATTGTTCTTGCTATGCTGGGTGAGGCGAATATGGCACAGTACCGTAAAATTTCTTAATACCTTCTCCTTGTTTACAAGGGCCACATATTTTGTGATGACCCCCAGCCTTTCCAACCTTCTAATTCTTTCGTACACGGCGGTTTTGGAAAGTTCAAGCTGATCCGCATACTGTTTGGTGGTTTTTTTGCAGTCCTCTTGAAGTAACTTGATCAGTTTTTTGTCCGTTTTGTCCAGTTGCATGGTGAAAATAGTTCGGTTCAGTATCCCATATCGATATATATATAGAATATTTATCTAAATATTTATAGCAATATAGATATTTTACCTATAATTTATATAAAATATTGACTTTATATCTATAACAAGATAATTTTACTTAAAAAACACAATGGACTACAAGGCATCAGATAAGATTCAGGATTTACAGTATTTTGGTGAATTTGGTGGGGTCAATCCCTCCATTTCCGATTCTTCCACCTATACCTTTCTATCAGCAAAGACCATGTTCGATACTTTTGAGGGCAATACCGAGGGCTGCTATCTGTACAGTAGGCACTCCTCCCCTTCCAACTTATATTTGGGAGAGGCCATGGCCGAACTGGAAGGCACGGAATCGGCCAATGTGTATGCCAGTGGCATGGGTGCCATCAGCGCGGTGATTTTGCAGTTGTGCAATGCCGGAGACCATATTGTCTGCAGCCGCACAATTTATGGCGGAACCTATGCCCTCCTTAAGAACTTTCTGAAGAAATTCAACATAACAACCACCTTTGTTGACATCACAGACCTTACCTCCGTATCCCAGGCCATAACCCCAAAAACCAAAATGGTGTATTGCGAATCCGTAAGCAATCCATTGCTGGAAGTGGCCAACATCCCTGCGTTGTCCAAACTTTCCAAGTCCAGTGAAATTCCATTGGTTGTGGACAATACCTTTTCTCCCCTTTCCATCAGTGCGGCCCAATTGGGTGCTGATGTTGTGGTGCACAGTCTTACAAAATTTATCAACGGGAGCAGCGATTGTGTAGCTGGGGCTGTATGTGCATCAACAGAATTCTGTTTGAGCCTTAAGGACGTAAATGACGGTGCGGGAATGTTGCTTGGCAGCACGTTGGACAGCCTTAGGGCCGCTTCCATCCTAAAAAACATGCGGACCCTGCATATCCGAATCAAAAAGCACGGCGAAAATGCCCTATACCTGGCCAATCAATTCCAAAAAGATGGGCTTACGGTGGTTTACCCCGGTTTGGCCAACCACAAGGATCACACAGTGATGACAGCACAAATGAATCCCGAATTTGGTTATGGCGGACTCCTTACCTTGGATGTAGGTTCTGTTGAAATGGCCAATGCGCTCATGGAACTTATGCAGCGGAAAAAATTGGGATACCTGGCAGTAAGTCTTGGATTCTACAAGACCCTTTTCAGTGCGCCAGGAACTTCCACCTCTTCCGAAATTCCTTTGGAAGAACAAGAAGCGCTCGGATTATCCCAAGGCTTGATTCGCTTCTCCATTGGTTTGGACAATGATATCCACAAAACCTATATGGCCATGCGCGGGTGCATGGAGCAATTAGGTGTGCTTGCCTCAGGTAAAGTACTTGTATAAGAGCCCCTTGCCCCAACAGGTTTGCAGAACAGCATGCAATGTTGTAATATTACCTATCACCAAAACCAGACTAAATGGCGAAAAAGGCCCAAAAACCCAAGTATAGAGAAGCTGAAAACATTGTAGAAAACAAGGAACTAAATATTTGGGAGGCACTGATTCCCGTTTTTGCCCTGGTGGCCATGTTGGCCTATAATGTTTTTGTTTTTGGGGATAGTGCCATAGAAGGTTCCAATCAATTTATTCTCCTTTTGGGTGGGGCCGTTGCAGCCGTTGTGGGCTTTTTCAATAAAGTATCCTACAAACAAATGTTGGCCGAAGTTGCAGAAAACGTTCGGTCCACCACAGGTGCGCTGCTCATTCTTTTAATGGTGGGGGCACTGGCGGGTACGTGGTTGATTAGCGGAATTATTCCAGCTATGATCTATTACGGGCTACATATCCTGAACCCAACCATATTTCTTGCGGCCTGTGTGGTTATTTGTGCCATCATTTCGATTGCTACGGGAAGTAGCTGGACAACCGCCGCAACGGTGGGGATCGCACTGATCGGTATTGGGGATGTACTTGGAATTTCTTTGGGCATGACCGCTGGAGCGGTGCTTTCAGGAGCTTATTTTGGCGATAAGATGTCTCCTCTGAGCGACACCACAAATTTGGCGCCGGTAATGGCCGGAGGTGAGCTTTTTTCCCACATCCGATACATGGCCCTTACCACTATTCCAACCATTACGGTGACCTTATTGGTATTTGTGATTATTGGATTTTCCGTGGAATCGACTGGACCTACGGATGCCTCCGAAATTTTGCACATCATAAGCGAACGATTCAATATTAATGGATGGTTGTTCATTGTGCCAGCAGTGGTCATTTTCTTAATCATCAAGAAAACCCCACCACTGGTTGCCTTATTGATAGGTACACTACTTGGCGGTGTGTTTGCCATCATTTTCCAACCTGGTATTGTGGCCTCCCTGGGCGGCAATGGGGAACTTACATTTGAATCGGGATACAAAGGTGTACTCAATGCCATAACCATAGAAACACAATTGGATGCCCCGGAAAAATATTTGAAGTTGTTCAAGTCGAAAGGAATGGCGGGAATGCTCGGCACCATTTGGTTGATTGTTTGTGCCATGGTTTTTGGCGGCATTATGGATGGAATTGGTGCTTTGCAACGAATTACCAAATCCCTTTTGAATATGGCAAAGACCACTTTTGGACTTTTTGCCAGTACCGTGGGCAGCTGTTTGGCTTTGAACGTAACGGCTTCCGACCAATATTTGGCTTTGGTGGTGCCCGGAAAAATGTTCTCCAAGGCTTATAAAGAGCGGGGATTGGCGCCTGAAAACCTTAGTAGGACCTTGGAAGATTCAGGGACAGTGACCTCGGTGCTGGTACCTTGGAATACCTGCGGTGCCTACCACAGTGGGGTGCTGGGGGTACCGGTGATTGACTATTTTGCATTTGCCATCTTTAATTGGCTGAGTCCGTTTATGACCTTGTTGTTCGCTGCGTTCAAAATCAAGATCAAACAGCTTACCACAAAATAAGACCCTTTCAAAAAAGGATTTTATCCCATTACGACAGTCCGGAAAACTAGTCGTAAATTTTATTGTTCCCATCCCCACCAGCGATTAGGAACGCTATTAAATCACTTAATTCCTTCTCATTTAAGCTATTTATTAAACCTGCCGGCATTGCGGATTGCGAAGATTCCTCAACTTTAATAATATCAGATTTTTTTATTGTGGTTGTAATGTCAGGAGAGAAGGGATTTATACTAACTATTACTACGTCGTCTCTTTCTTCCACTGCTCTTCCTGAAATAGCATTGCCATTATTCAAATGATAAACAGTGTTCCGATACCGGTCAGAAACCGTTTCTGAAGGATTGACAATGGCTTCCGCAATGTCCTTAACCGAAAAACGTGTGCCTATTTGTGTCAACTCCGGCCCTGAATTGCCTCCAACACCTTTTATACTATGGCACAAAACACACATTGATGCTCTATAAAAGTTTGCTCCGTTGGCAAAGTTGGCATCTTTTTTATTTTCATTAAATGCTTTCTCAACCATGGCAACTGTGTAGTTTTTTCCTGGCCCATCCGGCATTCTAAGATCTTTCATCAAATCTGCTTGTTGATTCATGGACTCACTGGATAAAGACTCGAAATACGCTCTTTCTTCATCTGGAACATTTTCCAAGGCTTTACGTTGAATAGCCTTTATAAAATTGGCATACTGTTTTCCCCCAGACTTTTTTAGGGCTCTATTATACCATCTGAAATAGCGCTCCCTCAAGGCTTTTGTCCAACCAGATTTTACTTCGCTTAAGCTTTTGGCATAGCTGATATTTTGCTGATTGGGCATATTGTTGAGCATGTTCTCCACATCCTTACCGTACTGATCACTTCTTTTGGTAATATCTCCCGATAGATACATTGATTTTAGATTGGACGTAATGGTGTCCATCTCCATTTTATGAATTGTGGGTTCCAAAATTTCGGATGCGTCCAGATAACTCAACAGTTTTGTTATTTCCTTATTAAGATATTCCGATTCTTTTAAGTGATGTGGTAATAATTTAGTGGTAATGGCCCTTTGCAATGATGTATCAATGTTTTCATCGTTTCTGATGATCAACAGCTCCAGGGCTCTCAAAAAATCTATCTTTTCCATGGAGGTTAAATCTGTCCAATCCAACTGCATTAAAGCTTTTAGCGCCTCTACTCTATCGTTGTCTTCACCCTGATGGGCAATAGCAATTGCTAGAGCGATTTTTCTTAAAACACTTTCATCTTTGGCTACGTAATGTTTCCAAATAGCAACATCTTGATTTTCCAATGCTACTCTGGATGAAAATCGAATATACCTATCCCAATGATCTAAATTTTCAACCAAAAAATCTATCTGTTCTGGACTTTTTATGCTTTGATAGCTCTCAATTTCCTTTCTAAGATTTCTTTCGTTTTTACCCAATTCGTTTGGAGTTGGTGTCCTAACTTCATTATTCAACTCTCCTGTATAGGTTAGTTTATATAAAGCGGACTCCAAACGCCTTCCCCCGGTCAAGAAGTACATGGCTCCGTCATTTCCCACAATTCCATTGGTCAACGGCAAGGGTACACCTGAAATAAACTCAGTGACTTCAGCCGTATAACTACTGCCTTGGGGTGTTAAACTTGCAAAATACATGGTACCATAACTCCAATCAAAAAGATAAAATCCATGCTGATAATATTCCGGGAATTTCAAGCCTTCGCCTTCCAAGAGACCCGTTGGAGATCCTTGTCCTAAATTGGCAACACCAGGTAAGTTATCCGGGAATTCAGCATCAAACTTACCTGTGCCAGTACGCCAACCAAAATCGCCCCCACTTGTCAAATGGCACAATCTAATAGGCCTATACCATGGCATTCCCATATCATATTCCATATCGGAATCGAACCCAAATAGTTCTCCATCAGGATTAAATGCGATATCGTACGTATTTCTGAGTCCGACATTTAAAAGCGTCCAATCCTTGCCATCAAAATCAGTTTTAACCACCCAACCACCAGGTGCTTTTACGTCATTGGCGTGGCCACTGGGGTCTTTAATAACTGGTAATAGATTATCCTCTCCCCAATTTTTGGGCACAACACTGCCAATATCTTCAGGAATATCGGTATGGTTTCCTAAAACCATAAACAGTGATTGTCCGTCCGGTGCCAAAGTAATGTTGTGGGGACCATGTTCTCCCCAACCATTGAATAACCTTAAGGTGGTAACCGTGTCGAATTCATCATCATTATTTGCATCGGTAATTTTATAAAAACCGCTTTGTATGTCTAAGTCATTTTCACTGCTTGCATTTACCAAAGCATACAATGTATTTTCATGCCAGAGTAAACCTTGCGCCATACCTAATTTGATATCAATTTGCTTAACAACCACGCTATCCAACTTGTTTTCTGCGCCGGGTAAGGTCACTCTATAAATAGTTCCAAATTGGTCAGAAGCATACAAACGTCCTTTGTCATCCTTGGTTACACTTACCCAAGATCCTTGTCCATGCGCCCCAGGGCTATATAATTTCTCAATTTTAAAACCTTCGGGGATGTTTATATCGTTCATGGTGATGTGTTCTGTGATAGGCCCAGAAAACTCTTCTTTACAAGAAAGAGTTACACCTAAAACCATGATAACTACGGAGACCTTAAATAATTTTAAAACAAGATGTTGAGTGTTGGTCTTTTTGTGATGATGACGCATATGAAGTTTTTTGTGCTTAAGCTGTTCCGCACTTGGAAAAAGTCGTGCAAACTGTGCTACGCCCATAAATTGAAACAACCCTGCTTTAGTATCTAGTCAACTTTGAATCAAATTACGGGAAAATAATGGGGTTTGTGCAATAGGCATTAAAATATCCCAAAAACAATCAATCATTCCTTAACAATACATGTTACTTTTTGGGAGATTTATTTAAAAATCAACAGTGTTGCCCCGCGTTTTTTGAACAGATGAAAATACGCTTATTCCCCCAATAATTTACCCCTAAATCCCCTCTCAATTTTGAAGTCAAGTCCTAAATTTGTGTACCCAAAAAAGCACAAAAATATTATGACATTAGTTGGTAAAAAATTTCCAAATTTAGAGGTCAATGCAATTGACAAAACAGGTGTAACGGTCAAAATGAACATCCTAAAAAAAGCCCAGGAGTCGAACAAAAAAGTTGTTCTTTTCTGGTATCCGAAGGATTTCACTTTTGTATGCCCTACGGAACTGCATGCCTTTCAAAACGCTTTGGACGAATTCGAGAAAAGAAACACCCTAGTAATCGGTGCATCTTGCGATACGGCCGAAGTTCACTTTGCGTGGTTAAACACCGAAAAGCGAAATGGCGGAATTGAAGGCATTACCTATCCCTTGGTGGCCGACAGTAATAGAAACCTGGCTTCCATTCTGGGGATTTTGGACATTACCAATGAGAAATACGATGAAGAAACCAAGGTGTTTACCGTTGAAGGTGACAATGTAACCTACAGGGCCACTTACCTTATTGACGAGGAAGGGACAATTTTCCATGAAAGTGTAAACCACATGCCCCTTGGACGTAACATCATGGAATTTGTACGACTTATTGACGCCTATTCCCATGTTCAGGAAAAAGGTGAGGTTTGCCCGGCCAACTGGCAAGACGGGGAAGAAGCCATGCACGCGGATAGAAGTGGTGTGGCAGAATACCTCTCCAAACACGCTAATTAAGCGATTGAATTTTTCGCGCCCGAAAAGAAGTAAGGACCCGTTTGAAAAAATTTTCAAACGGGTCTTCTTTTTCCTATCCTACTTTTGGATTATTTAGTAATTTCAACTTCTCAAATAAAAAACAATGGCAGCAATTACATTAGGCGGCAACCCCGCAAACACCATAGGAAATTTACCAGAAGTAGGCTCCCAGGCCCCTGCTTTTAGCTTGACCAAGTCTGACATGTCCACTGTAACTTTGGGCAATTATGCAGGAAGTAAAGTGGTACTCAACATTTTCCCCAGCGTGGATACTGGAACCTGTGCGCAATCTGTACGACAGTTTAATGAGGAGGCAGCAGAATTGGATGGCGCCAAGGTGCTTTGCATATCCAAAGATCTTCCTTTTGCGCAAACCAGGTTTTGTGGTGCAGAAGGAATTGAAAATGTTGAAATGCTTTCCGATTATAAAACTGGGAATTTTGGCAAGGATTACGGAATCACTTTTGCAGACAGTGCATTTGAATCCCTTTTATCCCGCTGCGTAGTGGTACTGGATGCCCAAGGAGTGGTGCGCTACACGGAGCAAGTTGGGGAAACAGGGGACGAACCCAATTACAAAGCTGCTCTAGAAGCCTTAATGGATGCCTAAGGAGTCCTTTCTGGTCAATAGGATCAAAAGTGTGGGCTATGCCTTCAAAGGTCTGTTCTTGCTCCTACGGACGGAGGCCAGTATCAAAATTCAGTTTGTCATTGCCTTGATCATGACCGGGGCGGGATTCTACTTTGGGATCTCCCGATTGGAATGGATTGCGCAACTATTGGCCATTGGTTTGGTAATGGGCATTGAAGGGCTCAATACGGCAGTGGAAAAAATATCGGACTATGTGCAGCCCAACCAAGATTCAAAAATTGGGTTTATAAAGGACATTTCCGCAGGGGCGGTCATGGTGGTATCCATAATTGCCACCATAGTTGGCCTAATAATTTATGTGCCAAAATTTATATAGTGACATCCGGTGCCCTACCAAGCATCGTAAATTTGTAAATTAGCCCCGTTATTGACAAGCATGGCAAAGAAGAGGACAAAATCCAAACCTAAATCCACCAAAAAGAGCTTTTCATTTAAACTGTCCAAACAAAACAAGATTATTTTGGGCAGTTTGCTCATTGTGCTCAGCATTGCCCTGTTCTTCTCCTTTATGTCCTATTATTTTACTTGGCAGGAAGACCAAAGTCTGCTGACCGAATTCAGGGACCGCAACAAAGAAGCCAGTAACCTTTTGAACAAATTCGGGGCCGCTGTGAGCCATTTCTTTATGTATAGGGGCTTTGGATTGGCTTCTTTTGCCTTCCCCCTATTATTGGCCGTTACGGGCCTTTATCTCTTCTTGGGCTTGAATGGGAAGGGGCTGGTGAACAAATGGATTTGGGGTCTGACCGGGATTATATGGGTTTCCATAGCCTTGGGGTTCTTTGCCATGGAGCAACCCTTATTGGGCGGTCTGATTGGATATGAAATGAATGACTTCCTCCAGGATTATACGGGCAAAATTGGGGTATTTCTCATTTTAGTCTTTATGCTGATGGTCATTCTAGTGCGACTTTTCAATTTTAGTCCCGAAGGTATCGGCAACTTCTTTAGAGCCCAAAGACAACATCTAAAAAAGGACTTTAAAAATACCGAGTCGCCAGAAGCGGAAGTAGTTCTGGGCGACCAAAGTATCTCATTGAGCACAGAACCTTCAGAACCTGAAATTGTAGATACCTATACCCATAAAAAAGATATTCCAGTGCTCAATCCAGAGGCGGGATTGGACGTAAATCTTCCAAAGGAAGAAGAAACCGACATCGCCCTCAAAGTGGAGACCGTTAAGGAAGAAAAAGAGGAAAAGGGCAACAAGGCCGCCAAACTGGTGAAGGACTTTGGTGAATTCGACCCCAAGTTGGAATTGGGCAATTATAAATTCCCGACCTTGGATCTTTTGGAACCTCATGGAGCCACCGGCGGAATCACCATCAACCAAGAAGAGCTTGAAGAAAACAAAAACCGGATTGTAAGTACCCTAAAGAACTATAAAATTGGGATTGCGCAAATCAAAGCGACCATTGGCCCAACGGTAACCCTCTATGAAATTGTACCGGAAGCCGGAATCCGAATTTCCAAAATCAAAAACCTTGAAGACGACATAGCCTTGTCACTGGCTGCACTGGGCATCCGGATAATTGCCCCTATTCCTGGTAAGGGCACCATAGGAATTGAGGTTCCCAACAAAAATGCTTCGGTGGTTTCCATGCGTTCCGTAATCGCATCCAACAAATTTCAAAAAGCCGAGATGGAACTGCCCATTGCCTTTGGGAAGACCATCAGCAACGAAACTTTTGTGGTGGACTTGGCCAAAATGCCACACATGCTCATGGCAGGAGCCACGGGTCAGGGAAAATCCGTGGGGTTGAATGCTGTAATTACTTCCCTGCTCTACAAAAAACATCCGGCAGAGATCAAGTTTGTGCTGGTAGACCCCAAAAAAGTGGAACTTACCCTTTACAACAAAATTGAAAGACATTTTCTGGCCAAATTACCAGATTCCGAAGATGCCATTATCACGGATAATACCAAGGTCATCAACACCCTCAACAGCCTTTGTATTGAAATGGACAACCGCTATGAGCTGCTTAAAACGGCCATGGTAAGGAACATCAAGGAATACAATGTAAAGTTCAAGGCCAGGAAGCTTAACCCAAATGATGGGCACAAGTTCCTACCTTATATTGTCCTGGTCATTGATGAGTTTGCCGATTTGATCATGACGGCAGGGAAGGAAGTGGAGGCCCCTATTGCCCGTTTGGCCCAATTGGCCCGAGCCATAGGAATTCATTTGATTATTGCCACCCAGAGACCATCGGTCAACGTGATCACAGGTATCATCAAGGCCAACTTCCCAGCGCGGATAGCATTTAGGGTAACCTCCAAGATAGACTCCCGGACCATTTTGGATGCCCAAGGTGCCGACCAGCTTATTGGAAGGGGGGATATGTTGTTCACACAAGGCAATGATGTCACCCGACTTCAGTGCGCTTTTGTGGATACCCCAGAAGTGGCAAAAATTACGGAGTACATTGGATCACAGCGGGCCTACCCAGATGCCCATCTACTGCCAGAATATGTGGGAGAGGATTCTGGCACGGGTATTGATTATGACATTTCGGATAGGGATGCCATGTTCCGGGAAGCGGCGGAAGTAATCGTCAATGCACAGCAAGGTTCAGCCTCCCTCATCCAACGAAAATTAAAATTAGGATATAACAGGGCGGGAAGGATCATTGATCAATTGGAAGCCGCCGGAATTGTAGGGCCTTTTGAAGGTAGTAAGGCGCGTCAAGTATTGGTTCCCGACATTTTTGCCCTAGATCAACTTTTAGAAAATGAGACAAAATAATACCATGTTCAAAAAACTACTGCTCTTTACGGGGCTTTTTACCTTTGGAATTGCTTCTTATGCACAAAACACGGGCAAGGCCAAGGCACTTTTGGATGAAGTGTATGCCAAGGCCATGAGCTATGACAACATCTTTATCGATTTTAAATATGGCTTGGAAAACACCGAGGCCAACATCAAACAGGAATCCAGCGGAAATGTTACCCTAAGTGGCGATAAATATCTTTTGGATTATTTAGGAGCCCAAGTGATGAGTGATGGCAAAAAAGTACATACCATAGTGCCGGAAAATGAAGAGGTGACCATTGATGACATTACCGAAGACGATAACAATATAACGCCTTCAAAAATGTTGACTTTCTACAAAACCGGTCATAATTACGCATGGGACATCCTCCAAAATGTGGGCGGACGAAAAATCCAATATGTAAAACTGACCCCTATTGATTCCAATACCGAAATAAAGTCCATTTTATTGGGTGTGGATATGGGCACCAAGCATATTTACAAGCTTATCCAAACCGGTCATAACAGTACAAAAACCACCATTACCGTTAATTCTTTCAAAACCAATCAGCCATTGTCGAGTACTCTGTTTACCTTTAACGCGAAAAAATACGAGGACGACGGATACTATATTATAAGAAATTAGGCATTGAAGATACTTGACCGGTATATATTATCAAGGTTTCTTTACAACTTCTTCAGCTCCTTCTGCATCCTTATTGTCATATTCATTTTTCAGGGAATATGGCTGTTTATAGATGATTTGGCAGGTAAGGGACTTGGCGTTGTGATCATTGCCAAGTTCATTTTTTATTTTATCCCCACCCTGGTGGACAAGGTCTTACCGCTAACGGTGCTCCTCTCCTCCATCCTAACTTTTGGGACCTTTGCGGAAAACTATGAGTTTGCTGCCATGAAGGCCTCGGGAATCTCGCTGCAGCGGGGTATGCGCAGCCTAATTGTGTTCGTGTTGTTTCTAGGGGTGGTTACTTTTTTCTTTGCGAACAACATCATTCCCAAATCCGAACAAAAAATGTTCAACCTAAGGCGGAACATAGCCAAGGTAAAGCCAGCCGCTGCCATTACAGAAGGGGTTTTTAGCGATTTTGAGGGTACCGGTGAGGGCATGAACATCAAAGTGGATAAAAAGTATGGGGAACAAGATCGTTTTTTGGAGAATGTCATCATTCACAAGAAAACGAAGCAAGCTGTAAACAATACGGTTATAAAGGCCAAAACCGGGGAACTGATCAGCAGTGAGGACTCGGATATCATCCAATTGGTGCTCAAAGATGGAAATTACTACGAAGAACTAAAGCCCAAAGCCAGCAAAGACAAGCGCAAACATCCTTTTGCCAAGTCCCAATTCGAAACCTACACCATCAATATTGATATCTCGGAGCTCAACAACCAGGATTTGGAAGAAGATGGCAACATCACCACGGACAAGATGAAAAATGTGGTCCGTTTGGTGAAGGATATTGATTCCTTGGGCAAGAACAATCTGGAAAAAGTAGAGGCCTTTTCCAAAAATGTGATGACAAGAATGGGTGCCTTTCCCGTTCCGGCAAAACAGGACAGTCTTAGGGCAACAGAAGACCCAAAAAAGGAGGTGCTGGCACTTACCGATGAGCAAAAAGCCCAGTACGACAGCATTTCCACTATCAAGGAGTTTATCAAGACCCTACCGGACTGGCAACAATTACAAATTATCAACGCCGCCAGAAATACCACCAAGGATGTGGTTTCCACAGTACTCTCCAAAAAAGAGGAACTACAGAAACGCTTTAAATTCTACAACAGCCATATTCTCTCCCTGCACAAAAAATATGCCCTGGCATTTTCTTGTATCATCCTGTTTTTTGTCGGTGCTCCCTTAGGTGCCATAATTCGCAAAGGAGGACTGGGATTGCCCATGGTTATTGCCATTATGTTGTTTTTGGCCTACTATTTTATTGGTGTTTTTGCGGGTAACTACTCAAAGGAGAACAACATTCATCCTGCCCTTGGAGCTTGGTTGTCCACCTTGATCATGTTGCCATTGGGCATTTCGCTTACGCGAAGAGCCACTGCAGACCGGGGACTCTTTGGAATAGGCCATGTTTTGGATGGCATAAAAAATCTGTTCAAGAAAAAAGACGGGGACCAAAAAGAAGATGCTGTGGATTATGAAACTTCCCTAATCGAGTCTTCTCCAGAATACCTAAAGCTTATTGAACACGACAATCAAAAATTGATGGACATTGTCCAACGCTACGAGCAGTATAATTATGGCACTGAGGTTCGGAATACAGCGATTAAAATATTGGGTGTACGAGGAATTTCCCTAGAGGAACTGCGTATGTCCGGGAAGCTAAGTCATCCCAAATATGAAGAAGGAAAAAAGTTACTGGGCGAATTTGAACGCAACTCAAAAATGGCCTTTATATTTTTCATGGTCAATATGGCAATTATACCCATTGCCGCCCTGCTACCGGAATTCAAATACAAGGAAGGGATTTTTGATATTGCAAGTGCAATACTTTCATTAGCAACGCTTACCTATATCATTTTAGGAGGAGTAAGCTATACCAGATTATACCGTCTTGTTAAAAACAGCATCAAGGTTATACCCTTTTTGATCTATGTGTTTGGTGCCATTTTCTATATTATTTTTGTCTTCTATTATAAGAGCGGTATCAAAGAAGAATTGAAGACCATTCGTTAATTAATGCTTGTGAACATAGACAATCAAAAAATTCAACTCAATGCCATTGAAGAAGCCATTGAGGACATACGTCAAGGCAAGGTCATCATTGTGGTGGATGATGAGAACCGGGAGAACGAAGGGGATTTTTTAGCAGCCGCAGAACTGATAACCCCGGAGACTGTCAATTTTATGGCAACCCATGGTCGCGGTCTAATTTGTGCGCCGCTAACGGAGGGGCGTTGTGAAGAATTGGGGCTCCATAAAATGGTAAGCCATAATTCCGACCCGCTTGAAACTGCATTTACGGTCTCTGTAGATCTCCGTGGAAATGGGGTAACCACAGGTATTTCTGCAAGTGATCGGGCCAAGACCATCATTGCGCTTACGGAAGCTGGCACCAAACCACACGATTTGGCCAGACCTGGACATATCTTTCCGCTGATCGCCAAGGAAGGTGGGGTGTTGAGAAGAACGGGGCATACGGAAGCTGCAATTGACTTTGCTAGATTGGCCGACCTTAAACCTGCCGGGGTCATTGTGGAAATCATGAACGAGGACGGCAGCATGGCCCGCTTGCCCGAACTTTTGGAAGTGGCCAAAAAGTTTGACCTTAAGATTGTTTCCATTGAAGATCTTATCGCCTATAGGATGGAGCACGATAGTCTTATTGAGCGCAAGGAAGCTTTTGATATCAGAACCCGTTTTGGGGATTTTCGCCTGCGCGCCTATAAGCAGACCACCAACGATCAAATCCACATAGCGCTTACCAAAGGTCATTGGAAATCGGGCGAACCCGTACTCACCCGTATCAATTCCACTTTGGTGAACAACGATATGTTGGGCACCTTGACCAATAATCCGGATGAAACCTTAAAACGCATGTTCGATGCCTTGAATGCTGAAGAAAAAGGAGCTATGATATTCATCAACCAGGGCAATCAGCATATGAATCTACTGGCCCGTTTGGCCGAGTTTAAAAAACTACAGGCCCAGGGCATCAACAAAGCACCAAAAATAGACATGGATGCCAAAGATTTTGGAATTGGGGCCCAAATCCTTCATGACTTGGACATCTGCAAGCTTCGATTGCTTACGAATTCCGGGCAGACCAGACGGGTTGGAATGGTGGGTTATGGCCTTGAAATCGTGGAGTACGTCAATTACTAGACTATTCCGCCAAGGACATTTGCCATGGCCCGAGCTCTGTTTCGCACATCCTCTTCGGACCACCCTAGCTTGATCAAACAGGAAATATTGCGCCCCACCCAATGGTCAGAGGCTGAAAAGTCAGCTTGGGTATAATCGGGCAAAGCTTCCAAGACATCCTTTGGCAATTTTCCCAATGATTTTTTATGGGTAAAATGTTCCCATTTCCGGTAATAGTGCCAATTGTTGTCAAACCAATAAAAACAGCCGTCAACACCTTCATTGCCAAGCTTTTGATGGGCTTCACGAGCCTGTTCTTCCATAGGAAGAAAGAAATTCAGGAAGGAATAGTTTTCCTCTCCCCCCGCTGGAACTGTCCTAAATTGTATCCCTGGCACATCTTCCAATGCTTCCCGAATAATGGTATAATGTCGCTTTTGAATCCCCAAAAACTCGTCCAACCGTGCCAATTGTGCCAACCCTACCGCAGCATGCAGCTCGGAAATTCTATAATTATAGCCCAAGAATGGATGCGCTTCCGCACCGCGGTCATTTCCTATATGATCATGCCCATGGTCCGCGTATTTGTGTGCATTCCCATAGTATGTCCCATTATTGGTGATCATAGCTCCACCCTCTCCACAAGTGATGGTCTTGACGTAATCAAACGAAAAGCAGCCCAAGTCTCCAATACTCCCCAAGGGTTTGTCTTTATAACTTCCGCCAATGGCCTGGCAGGCATCTTCCAATAAAAGCAGTCCGTGTTGGTCACATAACTCCTGAAGCTTTTGTAAATCTGCCATGGAACCGCACATATGCACGGGCATGATTACTTTGGTGTTCGGGGTAATTGCCTTTGCAACCGCACTTGGGTCCAAGGTTAAGGTATCGTCAACATCCACCAAAATAGGAACGGCCCCCAAGGCCAAAACGGATTCAAAGCTGGCCACAAAAGTAAAGGTGGGCAAAATAACCTCATCGCCAGCCCCTACCCCTGCACTAGCCAAGGCCACCGTTAAGGCCGCTGTTCCACTGCTGACCAAGTGTACATGTTTGGATTGCATTCTTTCGGCCAGGGCATACTCCAATTCTTTAGCTTTCCAGTGACCGTTACGCATACCGTCAAAACCGTAGCGCATTAAAACACCCGAATCAAGGACATCCTTTACTTGCTTTTGTTCTTGTTCACCAAAAAGTTCAAATCCTGGCATATTGTTTTCTGTTAATGGTTAATGTGTTATTGGTTATTGGTTATTGGTTATTGGTTATTGGTTATTGGTTATTGGTTATTGGTTATGAAAGCTACAAAATTCCAACTTCGTTTCTTTTTAAAATCTGCACGGACATACTGATACTCATTGCCATTACCGACTGCCGGTTACCCGAAAAACCAGAGTTTTACCGCCATGATGATGACCATCACCACCAAAAAAGACTTTATAAATCCATCTCCTTTTTTCACTGAAAAGCGACTTGACACCCAAGCTCCGGTTCCATTTCCAATAGCCAAAATAAGTCCCACTTTCCAATCTACCTTGTCATTAAATGCAAAAACTGCCAGGGCCGCCAGCATATAGACCAGCACCACCACTACTTTGGTGGCATTCACGCGGACCAGATTCATCCGATTCACAAAATGCATGAATAGAATCATAAGAAATCCAAGTCCCGCATTGATAAATCCACCGTAAATTCCAAAAAAGAAAAAGACCACGATACTGATCCACAGGTATTTTCCTGTAAGCCGTTCCTGCATTTCCTCCAATTTGAGCTTTGGCTTAAAAATGATGATCAGTACCACCGACAGCATAACTATGGCCAAAATCCTATTAAAGGTCTCACCGTCCACATCCACCGCAATCCTAGCTCCTAAAATGGCTCCAAGAAAGGCTGAGATTCCAAGGTAAACATTGAAGGGAAACGTGGACACCCCTTTGCTCTTAAAGCCTGCTGTGGCCATGGCTGTTTGAATAACAATGGCCACTCTATTGGTCCCATTTGCCACTGCTGGGGGCAAGCCCAAAAAAATTAAGGTTGGGAGTGAAAGCAAGGATCCCCCACCGGCGACCGTATTGATAAAGCCCACCGCAAAACCTACGATGACCAAAAGGACATAATGGTACCAGTGATCCATGGAGGCAAATGTAAGGGGTATAAATGGAATAGGAATCTTTATTAAAATAAAACACTCATGTTTTTACCGAAATAAAAAAGCTTACTATATTTGCACCCGCCTTTGCGATGCTAAATGGGCAAAGCAAGGGTAAGCCAGCAATATTGGAGGAATGGCAGAGTGGTCGAATGCGGCAGTCTTGAAAACTGTTGAGGGTCACACCTCCGGGGGTTCGAATCCCTCTTCCTCCGCCAAGAGATATCAT
>NZ_JANQLX010000007.1 GCF_028280385.1 Allomuricauda sp.
ATAGGTCTGGGCCAGCACATTACCCTGGCCATTGATGAAGGTCCCATTTTTGATTTGGAACCCAGTTTGGAAGTATGCCAAAACCAGTTGCCATATATAATAAGTGCTAGAAATCCACGGGATAATTATACTTATGAATGGATGGATGCCGACGGAACCATACTTGGCACCAGTCAAAATTTTGCAGTACCCGATGCAGGAACCTATACGGTAAAGGCCACTATGACCGATGGTACAGGTTGCGAGGCCTTAAGCTCCATTGAGATAACAACCATTGATCCCCCTGAGATATTGGATGTAAGGGTGGAAGGATTGGTGAGCCTACAGACCACGGCAACTGTGGAACTGGACAACTATGAAAATTTTGAATTTTCAATCGATGATCCCTTGGGACCATTCCAACGGAGTAATATATTCAACAATGTGGCACCTGGCGTACACACGGCTTATGCACGGGACATCAGTGGCTGCGAAGTAGTGGAATTTCCATTTTCGGTAATAGGTCATCCCGCATTTTTTACACCCAATAACGATAACGTAAATGACTATTGGCAAATTGAGGGGATAAGTGCGGATATTCAGTCCCAGTCCGTGGTATATATCTATGACCGTTATGGCAACGTACTGGCCCAGGTAGACCCTGCTTCCCCAGGCTGGGATGGTAGTTGGAACGGACAACCCTTACCGGCATCTGATTACTGGTTTACCGTCTCTCTTGAAGATGGTCGGTCCTTTAAAGGACATTTCACGCTCAAGCGCTAACATTGCCAGTGGCAGGTTGCCATTATGCCATATGGCAAGAATTGCATCTTCTTTAAAAACAAGCGTTTACCCGTACAACATTTCGTCTATTTTTTTGGAAATCCAGCTGTTTTAACCCGTACATTTTCGCTCAATTGTATGGAATCACTATCTTTATTTCGATAGCTAATTACTCTCGAGGTTGTACAACAACTTTTGTTGTCAAAATTGCACATGAAAAGGACACTACTAATGGTCATGGCATTTTGGTGCGGTCTGGCTTCTGCCCAGGACCGTGAGGCCGCTATATGGCACTTTGGCCAATTTGCAGGTCTGGACTTCAATAGCCTTGTTCCACAGTCCGTGGTTGGAAGCAGTATGGATACCTATGAGGGATGTACCACCATTTCCACAGAGGAAGGAAATTTGCTCTTTTACTCCGATGCCACCGTTGCATACAACAGATTACATCGCAGACTCCCCGGTAGTAGAGCGCTTTCTGGCAGTAGTTTTAGCACACAATCCAGTATAATAGTTCCCAAGCCGGGAGCTCCAAACTTCTATTATCTTTTTATCACGGACGATTATGAAACCGTGGATACCATTATCTGGACCGGTGATGGACTAAATTTCTTTGAAGTAAACATGACCGGACCTGGCTCCATCAGCAGTCGTGGGGCCCATCTGATTACTTATGACCCCAATAATCGGTTTGAGCGTGCTTTGAAATGTTCCCAAAAATTGACGGCTATCAAAGATCCCTGCGAAGAAATCTACTGGTTGGTCACACATTTTAAAGATGCGTTCTACGCTTTTAAAATTGATGAAAATGGAGTAAATGAGACCCCGGTGGTATCACAAGTGGGTCCCTTGATGCATATTGGGGCATATTCCGGCAATGCCAAAGGTCAGATTAAATTCTCGCCCGATGGAACCAAGTTGGCCATGGCCAATTTTATGAACAATGTTGATCCCAGTGGACACTCCCCCGGAAGTTTATACCTCTTTGATTTTGATATTTTGACGGGGGTAATTTCGAACGAACAGCAATTGATGGATGATGATTTTGTGTTCGCGTATGGGGTTGAATTTTCGCCGGATTCCAAAAAACTGTATGCCACGGTCAGTAGTTTTAACAGCGGGCATGTACCTCCCAGCGGGCATGACAACGATGGTAGTATGCTGGTGCAAGTGGATTTGGAAAACAACAATGCTTATCAAAGAATTGCTGAGTCGCCAGTAGATCCCACGGCACTGCAGCTAGCCATAGATGGCAAAATATATATGGCCAATGTGCAGCGACGGCATTTGGGTGTTGTCAATACGCCCAAGGAACTTGGCGCTGCCTGTAATTTTGTGGAAGATGGTTTACCCATTGGCAACAGCAGTTGGAAAGGTCTACCCTCCTTTGTCCAATCCTATTTTCAGGTTCGGGTGGAATACGAAGATGCCTGCGTAGGTGATAATACCAAGCTCTCCACGAATTATTTGCCGGACCCAGATAATATTGCATGGGATTTTGGGGATGGTTCCCCTATCCTAAATACCTTGGATAAAGAGCCTGAACATGTATATCCAAATCCAGGGACCTATACGGTCACGGCCACCATCACCAAGGGTGCAGAAGTGGAAACCTATACCAAGGAAGTGGAAGTTACCGCCTTACCATTGGCCAATCCTGCCGAATTGGTGCAATGCGACCCTGATGGTGACGGATTTTCCAATTTCAATCTGAACGAGGCCGCTGTGCTTATCAATTCCGCTGAAGGATTGACGTTTGGTTTTTTCCATTCAGAACGTGAAGCCATAGGTGGTTTAAGTCCCATTCCTAATCCGGAAAGCTATTCCAATGCCATGGGAAATCAGCTCTATGCCAGGGTTGAAAACGAATTAGGTTGTTTTGGGATAACCACGGTGGACCTTAGAGTGGTTAGCACCGCTATTCCAAGCAATTTCAATATTGAGGTCCGTGCCTGTGACGATGGTATTGATGGTGATTTTTCAGATGGAATAGGAACATTTGAGTTCAGTAGCGCCACGAATGCCATTTTAGCCCTGTTCCCTGCGAACAGCAATTTTGAAGTGAGTTTCTACGCAACTGCCGAAGACGCCTTGGCTGAGTTGAATGCGATAGACCCTGGAAGATATCGAAATGCCAGTTCTCCGGGGTCCCAGGATCTCTGGGTAAGGGTAGATAGTGCCGATCAAAATGCTTGTATTGGGCTTGGGCAGCATATTACCTTAGCTGTGGATGAGGGCCCAATATTTGATTTGGAACCCAGTCTGGAAGTTTGCCAGAACCAATTGCCCTATTTGGTTGGCGCAAGAAATCCCCAGGATACATACACCTATGAATGGTCTGATGCGGATGGCAATATCCTAGGTACTGGGCAGAACTTTGCCGTTCCTGGAGCGGGCACTTATACCATTAAAGCCACCATGACGGATGGTACAGGTTGCGAGGCCACCAGTTCCATTGAGATAACCACCATTGCGCCTCCTGAAATATTGGATGTGCGCGTAGAGGGACTGGTTAGTCTTCAAACGACAGCCACCGTGGAACTTGCCAATTATGAAAATTTTGAATTTTCGGTGGATGACCCTCTAGGGCCATTTCAGCGCAGTAACATCTTTACCAATGTAGAACCTGGAATCCATACGGCCTATGCCCGGGATATCAGCGGCTGTGAAGTGGTGGAATTCGATTTTTCGGTAATTGGGCATCCTGCATTTTTTACCCCCAACAACGACAACGTAAATGATTATTGGCAAATACAGGGCATTAGTGCGGACATCCAGTCACAATCCATCGTATATATCTACGACAGATATGGCAGGATATTGGCGCAGGTAGACCCGGCTTCCCCTGGGTGGGACGGAAGTTGGAACGGTCAACCTTTGCCCGCTTCGGATTATTGGTTCAGCGTATCGTTGGAAGACGGCAGGTCCTTTAAAGGGCATTTTACCTTAAAGCGCTGATTCCTCAAAGCTTCAATAAAAACTCCCTGATCTCTATATAAAAGGCCTCCCTAGCTTCTGCAGAATCATTGTTTGGGTGCATCAAAAAGTAACTTATGGTTTGGTTTTGACAGAACTCATCCAAATCCTTATGCCTATTTGCGTGGTAACTCATAAGCAGCAAATGATAATCAATTGTATAAGGTTTCTGGCTCGTGGAATATCCGCATAAATACAGGTTCAATTGAAATATGGAATATTCCAGGGTTTTGGGCTCATAGGGTAAAAATGAAGGTAACTGCAGGTCAAATTTATTGGGGTCCATATAGATCTGGCATTTAAGATTTGGACATTCTTTATCTAGACTCCAGGAATCCAAATGCCATACACGTAGATAGGGCATAAAGTATCCTAAATGCTCAAATAATTTAGAAAAAGATGGGGTTATCGGCTCTTGTTCAAAAAAAGTATTTGCTCACCAAAGAGTCTAGGTAAATATAAATAAAAAAGGATAACGCCTACCTATATAAGGTAAAATGTCCTACATATTGCTGTTTTTCGTTGTCATTGGCATTGACAACATACCAGTAATCCCCTGTAGGTAATGGATGCCCCTCATAAGTTCCGTCCCATTTTTTAACCTGGTCCAATCGCGCCACTACCCTACCGTAACGATCATAAATGATGACATCTATATTGGGGAAGAACTCCCTATTTCTTGGATACCAGTTATCATTCATGCCATCGCCATCCGGGGTAAAGAAGGGGGGCATATCGGGCATTCCCTCAAAGTTAAAGGGCATCACCAAATTGGCCATACATCCATTCCTATCCCGAACCATAACACTTACGTTTGCATCAAAATTGATGGTAAAGGTGTTCACATCTCCATAAGATTCCCCTTGGAAGAAATATTCATAGCCTCCAAAACCACCATTGGCAATGGCCCTGATTTCGTTTGGACCTGTTTTTTCGACTTCCAAGGTAAGGGGCTCATAGGCCTCAATCTCAAATTCCACAAAAGTGACACAACCGTTGCGGTGATAGATATAAACCGTATGCTCTCCCGCTGGAAGGTCACCAAACGTCCGTTGTTCTGTGGCTTGGAGAACATCGTCCACATCCAAGGAGAACAAGAGATCGTTCAGCATGGAGTCGTCTGCCACGGAAACCGTTGCTGTACTATTTGGAAAAATCCCTTCACAACCATATTCCACTATAGGTTCTGCCATCAGTTCAATACCCACTCCAATTTCTGCCGTTACATTGGTCTGGCAACCATTGGCATCCCTAACAAATACCACATAGGTCTCACCACCCTGCAAACCATCAAAGAAAAGCGCATCGTTTTGCACAAAATCGGCATCATCGGCAGAATTCAAACTTGTATAATAAGGTGCGGTACCTCCTGTAACCTCCAAGGTCATGGTGCCGTCCATATCACCCAAACAAACTTCAGGTGTGGTGGAGGCCACCCCTGCCAACAATTCCATGGGTTGGGTAATTTCAACGGTCCTTGTAATGGTACAACCCAAATCGTCTTGTATGATCACATCATAGGTTCTGGGCGAAAGATCATTAAATGTCTTTCTGTTGGGGTTGGCCGGGTCATCCCCCTCAAAGAATTCACTCAAGGTATCTGAGATGGAATAGCGAATGGCTCCTGTTCCACCACTTGCCTCAATGATGATTTGACCGTCCATATCCCCAAAACAAGATACGGGCACCGCCTCTAGATATTCGAGTACCAAAGGTGGTTTTGGTTCAATTATGATGGGGTCCGATATGGCCTCACATCCCCCACTCTGGGCATATACATAATAGGTGCCAGGTGGCAAATCCCTAAAAATTCCAGAGCTTTGGGCGCTTCTCACCGTGGTAGAGGGTGTAGGTACCGGTGGAACATTGGAGTTCAACAGCGTGTACACATAGCTTCCGATTCCCCCAAATGCTTCAGAACGAATAATACCCGTAGCCTCTCCTGCACAATTGATCGTGGCATTGGTCAAATCCAGGGCAATGACCAAGGGAGCCGCAGGGTCCAAGGAAATTTGGTTGGACCGCTCATACGGACATCCGTTCGAGTTTTGAACATCATATTGGAAGGGTCCTGGATCCAATGTAATATCTGCGGTGATTTCAACGCTGCTCAGGCCAGCCCCAAAAGGCGTAAATGGATCTGTGGTTCCCGATCTCCTATAGAAATAATCCACCCCTAATTCGGGATTGGTTACCGTTAACTGCATCCTACCTAAATCCCCACAACCTGGAGGTTGCAATTCCACCAATTCGGCCACTACAATTTCAGGGTCTTGAACGGTAATAGGAACGGTGGTAAAGCTACAGTTCCATCCGTCGAAAATGGTAATGGTATAATCTCCAGCGGAAAGATTGGCAAACGTTGGGGTAGTCTGTAGACCACTATTGGTACCATCCGTAATTCGATTCAATTGGTATAGGTAATTCCCTGGTCCTTGACCCCCGGCCATATTGTGCGCCTCAATAATCCCATCATTGTCATTGTTACAACGCAAAGGCTGTACCACTTGGATATCTGCCGTGATCGGTGTTGGTAAGGGCAGGTTGATCGTGGTACTTTCCTCGCATCCTCTAAAATCCCGGATATTTACCGTATAATTTCCAGTTGACAAGCCTTGGAATACCGGATTTGTGTTCGGGTAATCCACGAGCACTGTTACTCCGTCCGGAGCGATCAATTGATATTCATAAGTTCCCCAGCCCCCATCTCCGGTTGCCGTAATTTCACCAAACCCTGGAACGTTACATGTAACCTCAGTGGTCTGTAGGGCAACCACGGTGAGCGGCCTATCTGGGGAACGAACTGTAACCACATTACTGATCACATCACAGAAGGGAGAATCCAAAGCTTCAATATGAACCACCAAGTTACCGGCTGGCAGACCCGTTATGATTTCCGGACTGTTGATTGGCGCATTGGTATCAAAGCTTCCGGTTACCCCGGTGGAAGTCTCCACTCCCACATTGTCCCTTGAGAAGACCTCATAGTTATAAGTTCCGCTATAATTATTGATGGCCAAACTGATTTCACCATCATTTCCGTTAAAACAGGTCACCGGTCTAACTTCTGCAACAACAGCTTCGATAGTATTGTATTCCGGCATATTGATGGTAGCAGTCAGATAGGAACATCCTCCACTGCCAACATCGGTAACTGCAAAAATATAGTCTCCAGGAGTGGAAATGTCCCAAGTTACCCTGTCCGTACCTGATGAACTTCTTGCAGGTTCCGAGCCCAAAGGCAAAATTTCAACCTCATAATTCCCTGGACCTTCATTGACGATAATCTCAATAAAACCTGGGTTCACCCCAACTCCGGAAGCGTCACAGCTTATCTGTCCAACATTGTAGCTGAATGTAATATCGGTTGGGGTATTGATGTTGACCGTAGTGGTCTCCTCACAGCCATTTTGATCCCTTGCCGTGAGGATAAAAGTTTGGTCCGTACCATTGTCGATAACCTCAAAAACATTGCTGGTCTGGAAATTGGTACCATCAAATTGTGGAGTGCCATCATTTAAACTATAGGTATATGGTCCGGTACCCGTAGGTGTTCCCGTTCCGTCCCCATTGGTATCGGTAAAGACCGTAATGGTTGCGGTACTAAATTGATTGCTGGATGGATTACAGCTGAACTCCGTATTTGCGGCATCCACTTGTAATAGAGTGGGTTCCCCAATTACAATGTTCCCTGAACGATCAGAACATCCCCTGTCCGAAACCACCTCCACTTGATAAGTGTTTGGTGCTAGATTGTCGAATACGGGAGAACCCTGCGGTCCGGCCAAAACGGTTGTACTGGCACCATCATATAAGGTGTAGGTCAATGGGGTGTCCGTATCACTTCCTGGTTGGAGTTCTACTGAAATGGTGGCATTATCAGCACCATTACAGGTAATATCCGTGGTAGGTGTGGCGGTAATTATTGGGGTATCAACCGTGGTTACGTTTACAATGGCCTCATCAGAACACAAGGGGGCCGTATTGGAATTTAAATCGGTCACCAAAATACTATAGTCTCCTGGCATCACACCTGTAAATACATTGGAGCTTTGCGGCGGACCAATTGGGGTTAAAGTAGCTTCATCCCTTAATTGGAATTCAAAGGTTCCACTACCTCCAGTGGTATTCACGGTAATTTCCCCATCTCCTGCATTACAGGTTGGGAAGGACGTGGCATTGGCCGTAATGGCAAAGAAGTCAAAAACTTCCGCAGTTACTGTGTTCGTACATCCATTTCCATCCCTAACGGTAATTACGTAGGTTCCTGGGTTGGGTACTACAAAGTTAACACCGGTCTGATAACCGCTTCCAATATCATACATAAAAGTATCCTCGGGCAATCCAGTTGGAATGGTAAGTGGAGAAGTCACTTCAATTTGATATCCACTTGTTGCCGTACACTGATTGGTTACGTCTATGGTGGGTGTGGGCACTCCAGGCTCTTGGCTCACGGTGGCCATTGTCATGGCAGTACATCCATTGGCATCCCGTACGTAGAAATCATAGTTGGCGGGATATGGGCCAGCAATCTCAAAAGTAGCATCAGTACCAAAAACTGTAGGTGGCACCGAACCTGAAGGTACGTATGCATATTCAAATGGTGTGGCAGAACCAATTCCCCTCACAGTAACCAAAGCGCCGGCGTTACAAGTAGCCTGAATGTTGCTATCAATTACAATGGAAGGCGAACTAAACCCAATAAATACCAAGGTGCTCCCTGTACAACCGGTGTTGTTGTCCGTTACCAAAATCTGATAATTTCCAGGGGCCAAACCCGTAAAGGTGTCAGAAAATGGAATGGGTTCGCTATTATAATTGGTAGGGCCTGAAATTGTGGCACCGGTATCCGTATTTTCCAAAGTAATGGTCATATCGGCAGGGCTTGCAATCCCTGTAACTTCATAATCGATGGCCCCGCTGCCCGCCACATTACATGAAGCGGTTGTGGCCGTAGCAGTTACCGTAACGGGACTTGGTGCTGTAATGGGGTCGATTTCTTCAACATAAATACATCCAAGAGCATCTCTAACTTCCACAAAGTAGGTTACGCCGAAAGTAACCACGGCAGAAAAATCATGGATATCCACACCATTTACATTGGCTGGAACAAAGGTAGGGTCACCTACTAATCTAAATTCGTAGGGAGCGGTACCTCCTGAGGCCTGAACCCTATAGGAGATAAAAGCATCTGTACACAGCGCAGGTGGTGGGTCCAGAGGGGTTAAATCCAAGGTGTTTTGATCGATCACAACTTCGTCGCGATCCTCACAGCCCTGATCATCCGTGGTGACCACGGTATAATTACCGGGTGGCAGGTTTGCAAAGTTAACTGTGGTACTTCCCGTTCCAATGGAAGAAGCAACCAGGTTACCGGCAACATCCAATAAGACATAGTCAAAGGGTGCCACACCATTATTGATCGTGGTGGAAATAGAACCCTGTACTGCTCCTGCTGAACAAACGGCAGGTGTAGGTGTGGCTGTAGCGTCCAAGGCTGCACTCGCTCCAATGGTAACATCGTAAGCTGGACTTACACAACCTCTACTGTCGCGAATTATAAATCCACCATGTGTTCCAGGACCGTATCCAGAGAAAACATTTTGGGTGCTAAAAGTTGCTCCATTATCATTACTGAATTCATAAGGTGGTACCCCTTGGGTGGTGTCCGGAACCAATTCCACAATACCACTCGTATTGTCACCACATTGTGTATCTGTTCCCACAACAGAACCGGCAATGGTTTCTGGAGGTGTAATGGTGATAACGTTGGATTCCGTTGTACAACCCTCACTATCCGTAATCAAAAATTGGTATGTGGTATCCACAATTATGGAACCATCATTAGGTATGCTGTAAACAAAAGAATTCCCCGTAATATTGTTGTTATCTGATGTATAGGGCGCTCCATTGATGCTCACCTCGTAGATATCATAATCTCCACCAGAAGTATACCCATTACTAATATTCACCTGGATTTGGGCTGGTGGTCCGGCACAATCCAATTCTTGGATGGTTGTTGCTGTCGCCATTACTTGGGGTTCAATGACTTGGGTTACGGTATCCCTACAATCATTGGCGTCCACAACCTCAATGGTGTAAGTACCCGGGACCAAACCTGTAAAGGTATTGCTGGCCCCCAAAGCCCCTCCATTAATGCGATATTGATAAGGTGCAGAACCTAGAGTGGCATTGACCACTAATGTAGCCGCATTAAAATTGTCATAGCATAAGTCTGATGCCCCTAAATCCAAGGCCAAGGTTGGGGCTTGCAAGGAGGTAAGGGTGAAACTATCGGTAACGGTACATCCATTGGCATCGGTGACACTAACTTGGTAGACTCCATCTTGTGACAAATTGGAAAATACGCTGCTATTTTGTGGTCCCCTTGTAGTGGCATCGGGTTGTGTCAAGGTATACCTATTACCACCCCATCCGCCAACGGTATTTACCCTAACAGCACCTATGTTTCCATTTTGACAGCTCATGGCTGTTACATCCAAACTGGAAATAGCAAATGCCGTGGTGGGTTCTTCAATGGTCAAGGTGGCCGTATCCGTACAACTGGTTTCCTCATCGGTCACAGAGATGAGGTAGTTACCAGCGGCCAATCCTGTTAAAGGAATGATGCTTGCGTTTTGGGCTGTAAAAACAGGACCTCCATCAATGCTGTAGCTATAGGTGGTGTTAAATCCATCCACTAAAAAGCGACCTTCCCCATCGGAATCGCCCACGCAGGTAACTACACGGGTCTGCTGGGCCTGAACTCCAATGGAACTGATATCGGTAATCGCATAATTTTCATCATAGGAACAGCCCTCATTATCAGTAACCCTAAAAGTATATGTTCCCAGTCCCAATCCGGTGAAAGTGTCATTGTTCCCATTGTTAATGGCACTTGCGGCAGGAGCTATGATCTCATAAGTATACGGACCGGTTCCTCCGGTAACGGTCAATCCTACGGATGCCGTAGTGGAAATACAATCCAAACTGGAAATGGTAAAGTCCAGGTCTGTGGGTTTGTTCAAGGTATTGAACACTATATCGGGCAATGGTTGCACACATCCATTGGCATCTCGTATCAAAGGGGTATAGGTTCCCACTCCCAAGTTGGTAAATACATTCCCGGTGCCAAATCCAGCACCAATACTATATTCATAGGGAGGTGTTCCGCCAGATACGCCAGAAATGGTAATTTGTCCACCGTTCTCATTCAAACAACTTGGAACCGTATCTGGAGTGGCAGTAGCCGTTATGGTTGACGGGGTACCAATGGTGGCCGTTTGTGGCGCTGTGGTACAGGTAAAGGAATCCTGCTCATATCGCAATACAATATCATAGGTGCCCGGCGCCAAATTGGAAAATACATTACTGATCTGATAGCTGGTACCATTGTTGATGCTGTACTCAATCTCATAACCAAATCCATTGGTCACATTTATGGTCAACCTACCGTCATTGGCACCTCCACAATTGGCATCCTCTTCGGTAAAATTGAATACGGGTGGCGGAATATCCTGAACATCCACCGAGGCCGTTCGCTGACAGCCATTGGCATCTTCCACCAAAATATTGTAGGTACCCGAACTTGTTACACTAAAAGTGGTAGTGCTGGTGTAGTTGGAACTAAAAGGACCTCCATCCACGCTAAAACGATAAGGTGCCGTACCTCCGGATGTGGTCAGGTTTACATCCACAGAAGTAGCGCCACACCCAAAACTGTCTGATGCCGTGGCCGATACATCCAAAGGACTGATACCAGTCCCTATTTCTATAGGGCCACCACCGGAAACAGTGGTCACGGTCTCTGAACAATCATTGGTATCCACACGAATACTGTAGGTACCGGGGCTCACATTGGCAAAAGTGTAGGTATCCGAGGCATCGGGACCAAAAGTGTCAACGGTGATACCGTTTTTTATCAATCTATAGGTATAAAAACCAGGGACTCCCGCAACTTGGACATCCACGCTCCCCAATTCGCCGCTACAAAGAATATCATTGGCGGTCACATCAACCGTAATATCCAAATCCTGGACATTTACCGTATTGGAAGGGAACACACAAGCACTGGCAGAAACGTTCTTCAAGCGGACCCAAACCATATAATTGCCAGCCGTGGTAACATCAAAAAATGGGTCATCCTGATAAGGCCCAGCAGCTCCGCTGATACTGTATTCATAACCCGCAGGAACGTTGGTAACCTCTACCCTACCAGGGTTACCACAAATGATATCTTCCTTGATCAATTGGGGATCCAAGGGGTTCAAGGTGGATTTGAAGTAGAAGTACTGACCAGAATCCACACGAACCCTAAACTCGCCTGCCGTGGACAAACTATAGGTAGCTCCAGTTCCCACGGTATTCCACGTACAGGCAGCATTTATTGTTGGGCAGTCATCCACTACGGTTGGTGCACAGGTATTGGGATCCAGCTGCTGCCATTCATAGCTAGCACCGGATTGACTAAGGGTCAATGTGCGGATATCACTGGTACCGCAGAGGAAGAATTTGGCCAAGGTGCTACCATCATTAGGGCAGACCACCTCCTCATCGGCCCCTTGCAATATGGTCATAAACATGGGGCTGTCCAAAGTGGTACTGACCTCCTTGTTTTTGGAAATGTTTGATTTGATATTGGCCGAAGCTTTTTCCTCCTTGGTTTGGGAAACTGCACTGGCAACTTTGGCAAATACCCTATTTACCGCTGATTTTGCTAATACCGTGGAACCAAATATTGATATAAACACCAACAACACGGCATAAAGCAAATGCCTTGTTTTCTGTGGGAGCATAGGTTAAGTCTTGTTAAGAAGAATACTCAGATTTGGGGTCTTAATACTCTAAATTGTAATTGTCTAAACTTATATATTCTTTTTATCTTTCAACTTCGAAAAGTCGCCGTTCATCTATAAAATCTATAATTTCAACGTTAAATTATGAAAAAAAGTGCCATTCTTCCCTATTTTTTCGTTGTAATGCTAAGTACATCTTGTGCCCAAAATTCCGATAAGGGCATAAATCTTCCCACAAGCATTGATTTTACTGCACATCTCGTAATTCCGGACTTACTGAACCCTTGGGGTATGGTTTTTCTACCCAATGGTGGAATTTTGGTATCAGAAAAATCTGGCAAATTGCTGTATTACAAGGATGGAAAGTCCACTCAAATTGCCAATATTCCAGATATTTACGTAAGAGGACAGGGAGGATTTTTAGACATTGAACTGCACCCCAACTATTCGGAAAATGGATGGATCTATTTCTCGTTTTCGTCCTCCGAAGGGGGTGGTAAAGGTGGGAATACCGCTATTCTTAGGGCCAAACTTTCTGGCGACCGGCTTGTTGAAAATCAGTTGTTATACAAAGCAAGCCCCAACACCACAAAGGGCCAGCACTTTGGATCTCGCTTGGAATTTGACAACGAAGGTTTGCTCTATTTTTCCGTAGGTGACCGCGGAAATAGGGATGCAAATCCGCAAAATGTCAAACGGGATGGTGGGAAAATATACAGAATCCATGATGATGGAAGTATTCCTGCCGACAACCCTTTTGTGGACAAAACGGGTGCAAAAACAGCCATTTACAGCTACGGACATCGTAATCCACAAGGGCTGACGTTCCATCCAACCACCGGAAAACTTTGGGAGCACGAACATGGACCAAGAGGTGGAGATGAAATCAACCTCATTGAAAAAGGAAAAAACTATGGGTGGCCGGTCATTACATATGGAATCAACTATAGTGGCACCAAAATTACTGACGAAACGGCAAGACCGGGAATGGAGCAACCCGTTTATCAATGGACCCCGTCCATTGGACCCAGTGGAATGACCTTCGTTTCTTCAGACAAATACCCTAAATGGCAGGGCAATCTTCTAGTGGGATCCCTAGCTTTTCAATATTTGGAGCGATTGGTCTTGGAAAACGACAAAGTAACCTATCGTGAAAAACTGATGGATGGCCTAGGACGCGTCCGCAATGTTCGACAAGCTCCTGACGGATTTATCTATGTGGCAATTGAAGGCAAGGGCATCTACAAGCTTGAACCCAAATAGCACAACATCAAGATTTTAGAGCTTCAATAGCTTCTTTTACGGAACCGTACTTTTCCAGGGCCTTTTTGGCCTCGTCATAATCCATTTCCAGCTCTTCCACCAAGAATCGGGTACCACGATCAACTAATTTGATATTGCTCAATTGCATATTCACCATTTTATTGCCCTTAACCCTGCCAATACGGATCATAAGGGCCGTGGAAATCATGTTGAGCACCAATTTTTGGCTGGTTCCACTCTTCATACGCGTACTACCTGTAACAAATTCCGGTCCCACTTCAATTTCAATGGAGATATCCGAATTTGTGGCCAAAGGAGATCCAGGGTTGTTGGTGATTCCTGCCGTCAAAAGGCCATGGGCCTTGGCGTCACGGATTCCTCCCAAAACATACGGGGTAGTTCCCGAAGCGGCAATTCCTACGATTACATCATTTTGATTCACATCAAATTTTTCCAGGTCTTTCCACGCTTGATTGGTGCTATCCTCGGCAAATTCCACAGATTCCCGAATAGCCTTATCACCACCAGCAATCAAACCAATGACACGATCGTGTGGCAACCCATAGGTGGGTGGTATCTCCGAGGCATCCAAAATACCTAGGCGGCCGCTGGTGCCCGCGCCAATATAAAACAGGCGCCCTCCTTGTTGAAATCGTTCGGCCATGGCATTCACAAGTTCTGAGACTTGTGGAATGACCTTGGCTACGGCGTCCGCTACTTTTTGGTCTTCCTTGTTGATGCTCTCCAAAATGGTCTGGGTGTCCATTTGCTCCAAATTGTCATAATTTGAAGGGTTCTCGGTAATCTTCTTATACTCCATGTTTGTTATAAAAGGTGAATCTCTTGATTTCTAAATAGGTTTAATCTTTCGTGTACGGGATCCAATTCCGTGATCATTGTATTGATAGCATTGATTTCGCACGTTTTATAACGATGCTGCGAGTTCAATTTTTCAGAAATGGACAATAATATGGTTTTCTTGGATGCCTTGATCACAGCTTTTTTTACTTGGACGATATCCCAGTCAAACTCCGTAAGACCATAAACGGAATCCACGTATCCTGTTCCAATAAAACCAAAATCGACCTGAATTTCAGATAGATGGTGTATGGCACTTGCTCCCATGGATATCTGTGAATCCTTGGACACTTCCCCGCCGATCAATATAACCTTTACATTGGGTTTTAACAACAATTCCATCGCAACCGGCAAACTCATCGTAAAACATGTAAGACTGATATTGGCAGGAATCTGACAAGCCAGTTCAACACATGTGGTGCCTCCATCAATAAAAATGACCCCACCATCCTTCAGAAAACTCAAGGCCTTCTCGGCAATTTTCCTTTTTTCCTCAAGTGCATATATGTTGTTGTTCCTAACCGTGGTATTTGTGAATCCCAAAGCCACCGCCCCTCCATGTACCTTACGCAATTTGTTATCGGAATCCAACTCCTTTACATCCCTTCGAACCGTATCAATGGATACATCCAATTGCTCTGCAATATCGGTCAAGAGTACTTTGTTGTGCAACGCCACTTCATTCAATATGGTGCGCTGTCTTTCTTCCTTGAGCATATTTTAAACTATTCTGCAAAGATATATAAATTCAAAGTTTGCTGTTTTATTCTGTTTTAAAGTTAATAAATAGTTATTAAATGCATAAAACAGCATTAAAAAAAGCAAAAAACAGCAAATATCCAATTTTTTGATTATTTTTGCCTTTCAATTCAATGCCAAATACGATTAAAATCAAAAAAACACATCAGCCAACACTTTGAAAATCTGAAGGTTTCATGGAAACAGCAACATTAAAAAAGAAGAACATCAACATTTCATACAAGCCGGCAGGGCGGTTTGAGGAAACGAGATTTGAAAAAATCCACAACATCATCTTTGAGAACTCTGCCGATGGCTCCGAAGTGGTGGCCAAGGAAATTGCCGACTTGATCAAGGAAAAGCAGGCCAAGGGCAAACCATGCGTGCTAGGGTTGGCCACGGGATCATCGCCCATCCGTGTCTATCGCGAGTTGGTGCGCATGCACAAGGAAGAAGGGCTGAGTTTCGCCAATGTGATCTCCTTCAACTTGGACGAATACCTCCCCATGGAACGGGACAACAGGCAGAGCTACCACTACTTTATGCACGAGCACTTGTTCAACCATATCGATATTGATCCCAATAATGTGCACATTCCCAATGGAACTGTAACGGGGGATGCCATCATAGAACATTGCCTGGATTATGAAAGCAAGATAAAAGAGGCAGGTGGACTGGATTTTCAGCTATTGGGTATTGGGCGTACCGGACATATCGGGTTTAACGAACCTGGTTCGCACCACAACTCCGCAACAAGGGTAATTACCTTGGACCACATAACACGAGTGGATGCGGCACCTGCATTTTTGGGAATAGATAACGTGCCCAGAAAAGCAATTACCATGGGAATCGCCACGGTTATGGCCGCCAAAAGGATTGTCTTGTTGGGCTGGGGACAAAACAAAGCACAGATCATAAAGGAAACTGTAGAGGGTGAAATCTCCTCCCAGGTTCCGGCTACTTATCTTCAGGAGCACAACAACTGCACATTTGTATTGGATACCGGAGCGGCATCCGAACTCACCCGGAACAAAACACCATGGTTGGTTGATGAATCCTGCGAATGGACCGAACCATTGACCGCCAAGGCCATTGTATGGCTCTGCGAAAAAACCGGGAAATCCATTTTGAGTTTGATGGACAAGGATTACAATGACAACGGAATGTCCGGTTTGCTCACCCAACAAGAATCCTATGACCTGAACATTAAAATGTTCAACAGGTTGCAGCATACCATAACGGGATGGCCAGGAGGTAAACCGAATGCAGACGACACCAACCGTCCGGAACGGGCACTACCTGTTAAAAAGAGGGTAATAATTTTCAGCCCCCACCCAGATGATGACGTAATTTCCATGGGAGGTACCTTTGACCGATTGGTGATGCAGGGACATGACGTACATGTGGCGTATCAAACTTCAGGAAACATTGCGGTGTCCGATACCGAAGCTTTGAAATTTGCAGAAACGGCAAATTCCATTCAAGCTACCCCGGAAGCCCAAAAAATTATTGACGCCATCAAATCCAAAAAGGAAACAGATTTTGATCCCATCGAAGTGCGTAAGCTGAAAGGGAATATCAGGAGGGGCGAATCCTATGCCGCCACCCGATACTTTGGACTGGACGATGCCAATGTACACTTCCTGGATCTTCCATTCTACGAGACAGGGGCCATTAAAAAGAATGATCTTTCAGAAGCCGATGTGGACATTATGGTAGATATCATCAAAAAGGTTAAACCACATCAGATTTATGCCGCTGGCGACCTTGCCGACCCGCATGGTACCCACAAAGTATGTTTGGACGCTGTTTTTTCCGCTGTGGAACGATTGAAGGACGAAGCTTTCATGGATGACTGCTGGCTATGGCTGTATCGCGGCGCATGGCACGAATGGGACATCAACGAAATAGAAATGGCCGTACCCATGAGTCCGGATCAGGTATTGCGGAAACGACTTGCCATTTTCTGCCATCAATCACAAAAAGACGGCGTGATGTTCCAAGGTGACGATTCCAGGGAATTTTGGATGCGGGCCGAAGAAAGAAACAAGAATACCGCCCAACATTACAAAGCTTTGGGAATGGCAGATTACGCCGCCATCGAAGCTTTTGTCAGATACAAGTTCAAGTAAGCCAAACTAAAAGGGCCCTTTTCAAGGGCCTTTTTTTATAGCAGTTCTATACGTTCGCGATAGGACTTCAGCATGGGGTCCGTGGGTTCCAGTTCCGTGATCAACAGGTCCACCGCATCCAACCCACATATCTTGTACCGCTGTTCCGAGGTAATTTTTTCAGAAATGGAAGGCACTACCACTTTTTTGGAAGCGTTGATCATGGCTTTTTTCACCTGGACAATATCCCAATACAATTCCGTTACCCCCTCTTCGGGATGGATGCTGTTCACGCCCAAGAAGCAAATGTCCGCTTTTAGTTCCGCCAGGGCCGCTATAGGTCCTCCCCCAATGGAAATTTGCGAGTCCTTGTTTATTTTTCCGCCTATGAATATGATTTCAATATTGGGTTTGGGAAGTAACTGCACCGCAATGGGCAGACTGGGCGTAAAGCAGGTAATGTTCAAATAAGGGGGAATCAATCTGGCAATTTCAAGATTGGTGGTCCCACCACTCAACAAAATCACTTGGCCATCCTTCAGCAAGGAAACAGCCTTTTCCGCGATACGGGATTTTTTTTCCAGGGAATAGATTTCCCTACTGGCATAATTGTACTGGTTAAATCCCAAGGAGATTGCGCCGCCATGTACGCGCTTTAGTTTGTTTTTGTCGTGGAGTTCCTTGATGTCACGGCGGACCGTGTCTTGCGAAACCTTGAGAATTTCTGCAATGTCTGCAAGCAATACTTTGTTGTGTATGCGTACTTCGTTCAGGATAACCTGATGGCGTTCTTCCTTAAGCATGGTATGGTTTTATGGCAAAAATACAAGTTTAACCGTTTCCCAAAATAATGCAAAAAATGGCTTTTCTTGCAATGTTTTGCAAAATTAATTGCAGAAACTTGCAATTTTTTCGATTATTTGCATACTTTTGAAAAGAACGCTATTTCATTATATGAAATTATCTATCCCAACTACGTGTATTTACTAACTCCCATTTTTAAAATGGAAAAACTCAATTTTATGATTGGAAAAACTTTGCGCCGACTCGTGGTGCTGGGCACAATGGTCTTTGGGACCGTTGCGTTTTCCCAAAACCAAGGTACCTTTTCGGGTACGGTGACAGACAGTGGTAACGGGTCTCCCCTTTCTGGGGTTTCCGTATTCCTGGAGAACACTTCTTTCGGAGCCGTTACTGATTTTGACGGGAACTATAGCTTTAGTGTGAATCTTCCTTCAGGGGAATACACACTCACGGCAAGTTCATTGGGTTACACGACCCAAAAAACCAATGTGAGCTATTCCGGAGGCGATGTTGCCACGGATATCTCGATGACCGAGGATCTACTGAACCTGGACGAGGTGGTAGTTACCGGTAACCCAGCAGGTGTCAACAAACGAACCTTGGGGAACGCCATATCTTCCGTAAAAGCCGGGGATTTGGTGAACAATGGAGCCATTGCAGTGGATCAGGCCATTTCCGGTAAGATATCTGGAGCACTGGTACAGCAAAACTCCGGAGATCCTGCCGGGGGTATCAGCATTCGGCTCAGGGGGCCAAGTACCGTACTTGGTAACTCGGACCCGCTCTATATCGTGGACGGGATTATTATCAGCAATTCCAGTAACAGCAACGACCTGGTAGATTTGGGAGGTACTTCCCAAAACAGATTGGTAGACCTTAACCCCAACGATATTGAACGCATTGAGGTGATCAAGGGAGCTGCGGCAGCAGCCATCTACGGGTCTAGGGCAAGTAATGGTGTTGTTCAGATCTTTACCAAAAAAGGACAGTCCGGAGAACCCAAATTCACCTTGAGCACCAATGTGCGCGTGAACGAACTCCGTAAGGAAATCGATTACAATACAGTTCCCCTAGCTTGGGTAGATCCCTTTGATCGCGAAAATTTGGAGACTGTGGCGGTAGACCGCTATAACCTGCAGGATGAATTTTTTGATACAGGATTTGGCGTGGAAACCTTTTTGTCCGTCAATGGTGGTAACGAAAAAACTTCCTATTACATTTCTGGTTCTTTTCTGGACAACGAGGGAATAATCAAGAACACGGATTTTCAGCGTATCGGGTTTAAGACCAACATCACCCAAAAAGCATTTGACTGGTTGGACATCAACGCCGGTCTAAATTTCACCCGAAGTGTGAGTTCTGACATCCCCAATGGGGGAATCAACTCAGCGTACGGAGCCATAACCGGTTTTGTCTTCAGTGACAACTCCATCAATCCTGCCCCGGATGAATCAGGTGTCTATCCTGTCACCTCCTTATTGGTTCCCAGGACCAATCCGGCAGAGGCCGTAAATCGATTCGATTTTGGACAAAAGGTAAACAGGGCCATCACCAGCATTGGACTCAATGCCAAGATAACCGACAAATTGAGTGCCAGCTATCTTTTGGGACTTGATTTCTATAATCAATCAGCAACAGCTTTCATCCCTATCAACAATACCAGTCCCAACGGAGATGGATTTTCGAGAAGGGCGGATATTAATAACTTTCAATACAACAGTGACCTAAACATCACTTACAAGACACCCGTAACTGAAGATATTAACTCTACCACAACCTTGGGAGGATCCTGGCAGTATGAGGAATTTGAGCGTGTGGGCATCGAAGCCACTGGCTTGGCTCCCGTTGTGGAAGTTGCATCAGACGGAAGTATTTTGAGCCAAGGGGAAACCCGATCGCAAATTTCGTACTGGGGTTCTTTCCTGCAACAATCCTTCAGTTATAAGGACAAGCTTTATGTAAATGGAGCGGTCCGATTGGACGGAGCTTCCACTTTTGGCGAGGATGAGAGAAATCAGGTCTACGCCAAAGCCAGTGTTTCCTACGTACTTTCCGAAGAAGATTTTTGGGAGGATATTTTTGGCGATGCAATCAACACCTTCAAACTGAGGGGGTCCTGGGGGCAGGCAGGTAACCTGACCGCACTGACGGCTTTTCAAAGGTTTACCACCCTTAATCCATCGTCCATAAATGGAACCCCGAGTTTAACCCCGGGAACCCAGCAAGGTGATCTCAATATCGCTCCTGAACGACAGGAGGAAATCGAGTTTGGTTTTGATGCCGGTTTCCTGAACAATCGTTTGGGTGTGGAATTCACCTATTACAAACAAGACGTTACCGATTTATTATTGCCTCGGGAACTGGCTCCATCAACCGGATTTGGTTCGCGAATAGAAAATGTGGGCGATTTGGAGAACAAGGGTATTGAAATATTGCTTCGGGGTGCGCCCATTAAAACCAATGATTTTAGTTGGGATGTAACCGCCACCTTTTCCCAAAACGACAACGTGGTTACCCGGGTAGCAGGTGGAGGGCAATTTGCCCTGGCCGGTAGTTTCGCCACCAATTTTGTTATTGAAGGCGAACCATTGGGCGTTTTCTTCAGACAGTTTTATGCCCGGGATGCCGATGGGAGTATTTCATTGGACGCCAATGGTTATCCATTTCGGGGTACTACCGATGAAGGAGCAGGATCCAAGGTTATTGGTGATCCCAACCCGGATTGGTTCGGTTCCTTGATCAACGAGTTTGCCTATAAAAACTTTAAACTGCGTTTGCAATTGGATGCCGTTCAAGGTTTTGATGTCTTTAACTGGAACAGAAGGCTTTTGGACAACGTGATCTTTGGAGGAGGGTACAATATTGGACAAGAATTATTAGGGAACAGACCTAAAGGTTTTGGTGGTGCACAAGCCGGAATTTTTGAAGAGTTTGTGGAGGATGGTTCCTTTGTCAAACTAAGGGAATTGGCCATCAGTTATGGCTTTACCCCACCTTTTGAAGGTATAGATAAGGTAGAAGTAAGCCTTGTGGGGCGTAACCTTATTTCATGGGACGATTATTCCGGATGGGATCCTGAAATCAATACAGCAGGACAGAGTAACGGAGTGAGAGGATTCGATTTTGCTGGTGTGCCCATTCCAAGGACATATCAACTAGGAATTAATTTTAGTTTCTAAACCAAAAAAAGTTACGATGAAAAATAGTATCAAATATATAATCATTTGTATGTCACTTTCCCTGGGGTTCGTTTCCTGTGAAACTGACTTTGACAATCCCAATGCCGCTACGGAAGAGCAGACTTTTTCTTCAAGGGAAGGAATTTTTGCCACAGCGGTAGGTATGCAGCAACTGTTTTCCACCTCCGGCGTTCGATGGATTGTGGAAACTCCGGCCATAACCACACGTGAAGGTGGTATTACCACCACTTTCCAGAATATGATAGAACTTGAGGACGGCGGTTCGGACCTGCCCAATTTTAACTCCAATGTGCAAGGACTTTGGTCCACCATGCTCAGGGTTATAAAAATTGCGGAGGACATTGAGGCCAACACCGCTAATATTGAGCTTGATGCGGGAACCCAAAGTGGCTTGATCGCCCACGCCAAATTGTTCAAGGCCATGGCCATTGGCAGTTTGGCCCAAAACTATGAGCAAGTCATTGTGGCCACCAGCAATAACAATGATGCTGCCTTTGTTCCACGTGCACAGGCCTTCGCCACGGCCCTAACACTGTTGGGAGAGGCATCCAGTCAAATAACATCCACGGCTCCGTCTGATGAGTTCATCAATGGAATCACTTTGGGCAATATTGATTTGGAGAACACCATTGCGGCCATGACGGCCCGGTACAATCTATTTGCCGGCAATTACGATGCTGCCATAGCAGCGGCCAGCAGCGTGGATTTGACCTCTACTTCCATATTCGCGTATGACTCTCAGAATTTGAACCCAATATGGGCCAGGGTATTCCAAAATTCAGCACCCAATTTTAAGCCCCGTGATAATTTTGGACTCCCAGCGGGGTTCACTTTTGACCCGGCGGATGGGCGCTTGGCCTTTTATTTGGTTGCTTTGGACGAAACCAATCAAAATGGCCTCCCCATTGAGGATTTGGCCGGTTTCTTTAACGTAAGTACAGGTTCCCTGCCCGTGTACATTCCTGATGAGATGAACCTTATAATCGCAGAAGCACATTTAAGATCAGGTTCCCCTAATTTGGCAGCGGCAACCGCAGCCTTGGATGAAGTACTCACGGACACGGACGATCCTTTTAATGTAAATGCCAATGTTGCCGCTTATGCAGGTGATAATACGGCAGATGCATTACTGATGGAGGTATTCAAAAATAGAAGGGCAGAGTTGTTCCTTACCGGAATGAGCCTAGAGGACAGCAGAAGATTTGGCAGACCCCAACCCAGTGGAGCGGCCATGAACTATGCCGAGGAACGAAATCGGAATTTCTATCCTTACCCGGATTTAGAACGGAACAGTAATCCGAATACGCCAGATGACCCATCAATATAATCAGCTTTTTTGAGTTTGTTAGTTTCATTTTAATCAAGCAAAAAGGCCTACATTTAACTTAAGTAGGCCTTTTTATTTTAGTCAATGCGAATCACCTTAATCCTTGCTTTCTTATTCTTGATAACGGCCTGTTCGGTCTCCAAAAGAAGAACTGCCATACCAAAAACAGAGTTTAGGGGCGTTTGGATCGCTTCCGTGGTAAACATTGATTGGCCAAAAAGTGGAACGGATCCCGCAGCCAAACAAAAACAGGATTTCATTGAAATTTTGGATTTTTACCAAAACCTGAATTTTAATGCTGCCATTGTACAGATCAGGACAGCAGGTGATGCGTTCTATCCAACAGAAATGGCTCCATGGTCCAAATATCTCACTGGAAAAGAAGGGCAACCGCCAACGGATTTTGACCATCCCCTGCAATGGATGATAGATGAGACCCATAAGAGAGGAATGGAATTCCATGCATGGTTAAATCCTTATAGGGCCACTTTTGATTTGGACACTCTGGCCCTGGCCCCAAGTCATGATTATTACCAACATCCGGAATGGATGATCAAATACGGAAAGAAATACTATTACAACCCGGGGTTGCAGGAAGTACAGACTAAGTTGACCCAGCTCATTTCGGAAATCGTAGAAAACTATAAAGTGGACGCCATACATTTTGATGACTACTTCTATCCCTACAAAATCAAGGACGAGGTTTTCAATGACTCCCTAAGTTATACCACCTATGGGCTTCCCAATCAAAATTTGGAAGATTGGCGCCGCAGCAATGTAGATTCCCTTGTAAAAAATGCGCATCTGGCCATCAAGAAGGCAAAACCCTGGGTGCAATTTGGAATCAGTCCCTTTGGAGTGTGGAAAAATAACGATACCGACCCCAGGGGATCGGCCACCAAAGCCGGACAGACCACCTACGAGGACTTATATGCCGACCCGCTATTGTGGATGGAAAAAGGTTGGCTGGATTATTTGGTGCCCCAAGTATACTGGAGCATGGACTATCCCGTGGCCTCCCATCGAATTATCACGGAATGGTGGGCAAACCAAAGTACCTATTCCAATCTGTATGTGGGCAATGGCACGTACAAGATTAGGAACAATGCGGACAAGGCATGGAAACGCCGAAACGAAATCCCGAAACAATTGACATTGGCGAGGAATCAGGCCAAAATATCAGGAAACGTTTTTTTCAGTGCCAAATCCCTATTGGGTAAAAATGAAAGGGTGACCCATACCCTGCAACGTAAATTTTACAGATATCCAGCACAAAATCCACCAGTGCCCCAAGGACCTAAAAGAAGCTTGACAGCACCAAACTTGGGAACCATCTCCATCCGAAACAAACAAGTTGAGATTTGCATGGAGCATAAGGACACTGTTCCCAGGTTCCTTCAACTTTACAGATCAAAAAATGGTTTTACCGATTCAGACGAACTGCTGGTTCAAAAAACCTATATTTCAGAAACGGAAAATTCCGCTTGTTTTAGCCTAAAGCTATCCAAGTATCAACTTGGAGTATCGGTAATAGACCCCTATGGCAACGAAAGTAAAATAACCCCAATCACAATAAACTAAGAAGACATGGCCATTGTAGAAAAAGACAAAAGAGCATGGGCCTGGATTCCCCTGCTGTACTTCACCCAGGGGATGCCCTATATTTTGATCGTAACCGTTTCCGTGATCATGTACAAGCGTTTGGGTATAGGAAATGCGGAAATCGGGCTTTATACGAGCTGGCTCTACCTACCATGGGTGCTTAAACCGCTCTGGAGTCCCTTTGTGGATTTAACGGGTACTAAAAGAACATGGTTTTTGTCCATGCAATTTCTTGTGGCCCTAGCTTTCTTGGGCATTGGTCTATTTCTGCCTTCCAACGCTTTTTTTACCATAACCCTTGCCTTCTTTTGGATGGCTGCCTTTGCTTCGGCCACCAATGACATTGCTTCTGATGGGTATTACATGATCGGCCTCACCCAAAAGAAGCAATCGTTTTTTATAGGTCTACGAAGTACGTTTTACAGATTGGCCATGGTCACTGGGCAAGGCTTACTGGTGATTTTTGCCGGATTCTTGGAGCAGAAATATGGAGACAATACCAAAGCCTGGTCATGGACCATGATCTGCGCTGCCTTGTTGATGATGGTTCTCACCATTTCCAATTTGATGGCATGTCCAAGATTTGAAACCTCCACTACCTACAAAGCAGAGAAACCCTCCAGTTTTTGGCAGGTGTTCTATACTTTCTTTCAGAAAAAACAGATTGGATTGGCACTATTGTTTATTCTAACCTATCGGCTTGGGGAATCCCAATTGGTGAAAATGGCCTCCCCTTTCCTGCTGGATGGCAAAGATGTTGGGGGCTTGGCCTATTCCACGGAAGCTGTGGGCACCATTTATGGCACCGTAGGTGTTATCATGTTGTCTTTGGGAGGTATTTTGGGCGGCATCCTCATATCTAGGGATGGATTAAAAAAATGGATGCTACCGATGCTTTTGGCATTAAATCTTCCCAATATTCTCTACGCGTTCCTGGCCTTTTCGCAGACCACGAGTTTGGTTGCGGTGGTAGGTACGGTAATATTGGAACAATTTGGATATGGATTTGGATTTGCCGCTTTTCTGATATACCTCATTTATGTGGCCGAAGGAGCTTCCAAAACTTCCCATTATGCCATAGCCACAGGATTTATGGCCCTTGGAATGATGCTCCCCGGAATGTTGAGTGGGTATATCCAGGAATGGTTGGGGTATGATGGTTTCTTTTTATGGGTGGTTCTGGCCGCCGTTCCAGCTTTCCTTTTGCTAAAGTTTTTAAAGTATCCCGCCGATTACGGTAAGAAAACAGCAGTATCCCATGAATAATGTCATAGATACGTATACCGTAGCATCCAAAGAACTCACGATGGGCCAGAAAGTTGGACAATTGTTTATGCCCCCAGCCTTTATAAACGACACCGAGGAAGAAGTTCAAAAGTTGGAAGAACTTATCCGCACCAAGCACATAGGTGCGCTTTGCTTTTTCCATAGCAGGGCAAGTGCAGCCACCAATTTTGAAGGCAAAAAGAAAGTGGTATACAACGAGAACAGCTATGATCGCCTAAAAGGCTTGATTCAACGATATCAAAGCGCAGCTAAAATTCCGCTTTTGATCGCGATCGATGCAGAATGGGGCTTGGCCATGCGTGTTGAAAACACACCTCAGTATCCCTATGCCATTACCTTGGGCGCCATTCAAGACAACCAAGACCTCATATACCAAGTTGGCCGGCAAATTGGGATGGACTGTTTGCACGCAGGTATCCATTGGAACCTTTCCCCTGTGGTCGACATCAACAACAATCCCGAAAATCCTGTTATAGGATACCGTTCTTTTGGTGATGACAAAGAGAAAGTACTGTCCAAAGCAAGGGCTTATCTTCAGGGCTTAAGCGGTTCGGGAGTGTTGAATTCCATCAAACATTTTCCTGGACATGGAGACACGGCTACCGATTCCCATTTGGGACTACCGGTCATTGATAAATCCAAAAAGGACTTGCTGGACAATGAACTGTACCCCTTTAAAAAGTTGATCGAGGAGGGGGTTGATTCCGTAATGGTAGGACATTTATCAGTACCCTCATTGGATCCCACAGGCAACCCGGCAACAACTTCCTACGCAGTAATTACCGAACTACTCAGAAAAGAATTTGGATTTGACGGTGTGATTATCTCCGACGCCCTGAACATGCATGCCGTTTCCAAAAATTTTGATGAAAAAGGTGCCCTGGAAACCACCGCATTTTTAGCAGGCATGGATATGATGTGTTTTACGGAGCATCCTTCGGAAAGCATCGAAAAAATACGGACAACTGCATCGCCAGAACGCATTGAGACCAGTTTTGAAAGAATCTGGAAATTGAAGGAAAGGGCCTTTGCCAACACAAACACTAAAAAACAGCATGCAAATTCCCATGGCAACCTGAACAGACAGCTGGCGGCACAATCCATTTCGGTGGTAAATTCCACCCCTCAACTCCTGGACAAAGCAAGGACGGGCAAGTTCGTTAATTTATCCGCTGGAAACCCTACCGCCAATCAGTTCTCCAAAGCCCTTGAAAAAGAATTTGGTTCGCCACATTTAAGTTTGGAGGATTCCAACATGGCTGAACCCACAGATGAAATTTTGGTATTGGCACTTTTTCCTCCCTCGGTAAAATCAAAAAACAACTTTGGATTGGGGACCCGGTTGCTGGACACCATCAATGCCGTATTGGAAAAACAAAAAGTAGTACTCTATTTATTTGGCAATCCGTATGTCCTCGACATTTTAGAGTTAAACAAGGAATCGCACATTGTGGCGGTCTACCAAGATTTTCCTGAATTTCAGGAATTGGCGCTTGCCCATTTTAAGGGGGAGGCTCCTACCCTGGGCCAACTTCCCGTGCAATTAAAAACCTTTGTAATATGACGACCGAAATCATTTCATCATGGAAAAAGAACGCTGCGGAATGGATCAAGGTAATGAACGAAAACAGTATTGCATCCCGGCAGTTCACCAATCGGGCCATCGAGGAAGTTATTCGAAGTGTTCCTTGCACGTCAGCAGTTGATATTGGCTGTGGAGAGGGTTGGCTTACCCGTAAAATGGGTAGTATGGGTATTAAAGCGGTTGGGTTGGACGCCATTGAAGCCCTAATCTTGGAGGCCCGTAAAAAGGGCCCGCAAACTTTTGAGGTCTTCACTTTTGAGGACATCATTACGGGCAAAGTTATTCCCGGAGGACCATTTGATTGCGCCGTGTTCAATTTTTGTTTATATCTGGAGAAAGGATTGCCTGAGCTATTGCAAAATACCCTCTCACAATTGAATCCCGAAGCCACCTTGGTCATCCAGACCTTGCACCCTTATTTTCTGTTGCAGAATAACCAACCTTATCAAAGTCAATGGTTGGCTGATTCCTGGAAAGGACTCCCTGGAAATTTTGAAGATGGCCACGCCTGGTATGCCAGGACTTTCGAAGACTGGTCGCAGGTGTTGGTAGGATTAAAAAACACAGAACACTCCTTCCACGAAGTGACAAATGACGCCAAAGAGCCGGTTTCATTGATTATCAAGATAAAAAAGCATATATGACCAATTACACGGTTTTGGGAATGATGTCCGGCACCTCCTTGGATGGCCTTGATTTGGCAGTTTGCCACCTGAGTTGGTTAGATGGCCAATGGAAGTTCAGCATTGGGGAGACCCGGGAAGTTCCATACGAACAGTTGTTGAGGGAACAATTAAAAAATGCCATATTCCTTTCTGATGAAGCGCATGGTAAACTCCATAGAGACTATGGGATTTGGCTGGGACAGCAGGCAAAACAGTTTATCAATGAGAAGCAATTGGAGGTGGATTTTATCGCCAGCCATGGACATACCTCACACCACAGGCCGGAAGACGGATTTACCTTTCAACTGGGCGAAGGGCAGCTCTTGGCCAATAGCTGTGGCAAACAAGTGGTATGCGATTTTAGAACCATGGATGTATCCTTGGGGGGCCAGGGAGCACCTTTGGTTCCCATTGGCGATACATTCTTGTTCAGCGAATACGATTTCTGCCTCAATTTAGGGGGCATCAGTAATATGTCTTTTGAAAAGGAAGGGCAGCGAATTGCCTATGACATTGGTCTAGCCAATATGCCCTTGAACCTTATCACAAGAAGAATGGGGTTGGAATATGACGACAATGGCAAATTGGCCCGTTCCGGTACACTGGACGATAATTTATTGGCCCAGTTGAACGCTTTGGGGTATTATAAACTTCCCTACCCAAAATCAACGGGATACGAGTGGTTTACCTCTGAAATTGTCCCATTAATTGAAGGTTCCAATGCTTCCAATGAAGACCTGCTCCATACTTTTATCGATCATAATTGTGAGCAAATAGCCCGTCAAGTGCAGCTGCACAACTCGGGGCACCCCCTACAACTCCTGGTTACGGGAGGTGGGGCCCTCAACCAGTTTTTTGTTGATACCCTTCAAGAACATTTGGCTGACAATGTAACTGTAGTGGTACCGGACAAAAAACTTATCGCTTATAAAGAAGCCTTGGTATTTGCATTTATGGGTGTATTGAAGGTAAGGGGCGAAATCAATGTATTGAGTTCCGTGACCGGCGCCCGAAAAGATTCCAGTAGTGGCGAAGTCTTTTACCCCAAATCCTAATTGGTAAGTGCCACCTGTTTGCGCTTTCTTGTGGTCACCACAATTAAGAGCGACAATATTCCACAAATGGCCAATCCGGCGAAAAGTGGCCAAACACTATCCGCAATAAAGTCTCCAATGAAGGTAGCTATAGGAATGGCAAGCAAAGTGGATACAAACCCATTGATAGCTGCTCCTATTCCCGCAATATGACCGATGGGCTCCATGGCAATAGAACGAAAATTTCCCCACATAAACCCAAGACAAAAGAATTGTATGGACAAAAACCCCACCAATATATAGATGTTGGGATTGGGTGTTCCCCAAAATAACAATACGTAAAGTATTGCAATGGCACAAAACACCGTCAGGGCGAATAGGGAAAGCTTACGCATTCCAAAACGCATTACCAAGGTTCCATTCATAAAGGTGGATAAGCCAATGGAGATGGCAAGTCCCGCAAAAATATATGGGAACGCCTCCTTCAAATTATACTGTGTCTCGAATATATGTTGGGATGCGCTAAGATAGACCAGAAAAGCGCCCGTAACCAGTCCCGACACAAAAGTAAAAACAATGGTTTCCCTAAATTTAAAGAACTCCCGTACACCATCCACAAAGACATGCCGCGTAAAAGGAATCTTGTATTGAGGCTTTAAGGTTTCAGGTTGTCTCTTCCAAAACCAAAGAGCCACCACCAAGGCAAAAAACAATTGGATATAAAAAATGGCCTCCCATCCAAAAGCATCAAGAATGAGTTTTCCAATAGCGGGTGCTACTACAGGAATCAATATAAAAAAAGCTACTACGAAGGACATGACCTTGGCCATGTAATCTCCCTTGTAGGTATCCCTAATAATAGAAATGGAGAGCGTTCTTGGGGCCGAAAGTCCGATGCCCTGCAAAATCCTACCCACAACCATTATTTCCAGGGACGGTGCCCAAACACAGATAACACTGGCCAGGGCAAACAAGATAAAACCTAGGTATACCACCGGTTTTCTACCGTAGCAATCCGATAGCGGACCAAACACCAATTGCCCTACACCAAGCCCCAGAAAAATCATGGTGATCAGCAACTGGTTATCAGTGGCACTGTAACTGTGGATGGCCTCCCCAATATTAGAAATGGCAGGCAGTAACGCATCAATGGCCAGGGCCACAATAGACATCAATGCGGCCATCAAAGCCACAAATTCAAAATTGGGTTTTTGCATTTCGTTTTGCATTCCGCAAAATTAGCAATACCCCAAAGACCAAGGAAGTTTTTATGATAGTATTAATGTTATCCTCAATAATCAAATCTTATGGTGTTTGAATGGAATTCGCGGTCAAAACGAAAGCTGTTAACCCTATTTTCAGGAGTCGATTGGTTATCTTTGAAAACTAACTCCCCCTTTAGAATGAAAGCACTCAGAACTTTGGTCGTAGGCTGCGGCAATATGGGAACTTCACACGCACGGGCCTATCATAAATTGGACGGATTTGAAATTGTGGGACTGGTAAGCCGGGGTGCGGAAAGCAGAGAACGTCTTTCCCTAGAACTTGATAACGTCCCTACCTTTTCCGATTATTCAAAGGCATTGAATGAAATCAAACCAGATGTTGTATCGATCAATACGTATCCTGATACACACTTCAATTATGTGAAAATGGCACTGGAGGCCAAGGCCCATGTTTTTGTGGAGAAACCGCTGGCCTTAACGGTTGAAGAGGCCCAGAAGTTGGTAGATCTTTCCAATCAGCATGGAAAAAAGATGGTGGTGGGTTATATTTTGCGGGTGCATCCTACTTGGGCCAAATTTACCGAAATGGCGCAAACGCTTGGTAAACCCTTGGTAATGCGCATGAACCTGAACCAACAGAGTTCCGGTGCACAATGGCATACCCATAAACAGTTGATGCAATCCATGTCGCCCATTGTGGATTGCGGTGTCCATTATGTGGACATCATGTGCTCCATGGTGCGCTCCAATCCGGTAAGTGTTTCGGCCATCGGTGCCAAGCTGTCCAATGAAATTGACTCCCAAATGTACAATTATGGACAACTCCAAGTGCGGTTTGAGGATGGTTCCGTAGGTTGGTATGAAGCAGGATGGGGACCTATGATGAGCGAAACGGCGTTTTTTATCAAAGATGTAATAGGCCCAAAAGGAAGTGTGTCCATTAGCGATTCCAATAAGGGGGATTCCGGGGATATTGAGGGGCATACCAAAACTGGCAGTCTTAAACTCCATCATAGCAGCTTGGATGCAGATGGGAACTTCACCAAAAAGGATGAAATTATTGATACCGCGGATGAACCGGACCATGACCAACTCTGCCTGCTGGAACAACAGTATCTCTTAAAAGCGATAACCGACGACCTGGACCTGACGCACCATTTGAATGATGCCGTGAACAGTCTTAAAATAGCCTTGGCCGCGGACGAATCGGTTAAAACGGGAAAGACCGTATACCTAAACTAGGGTCCTTATCCAGTTTACAGGCTTACAACGGGATATTCCCATGTTTCTTTTTAGGGCTTTCCACTTGCTTTTTCTCCAACATGGCGAAGGCTTTCAACAGCTTTCGGCGGGTGTTCTTTGGAAGTATCACCTCATCTATAAACCCGCGTCGTGCCGCCCTATAAGGGTTGGCAAACTTGTCAGCGTATTCCGTCTCTTTCTCTTTTAGTTTTGCCTCAGGGTCTTCTGCCGCCGCAATTTCCCGTCTAAAAATAATCTCACTTGCCCCTTTGGCCCCCATTACGGCAATTTCTGCTGTGGGCCATGCAAAGTTAAAGTCGGCCCCAATGTGTTTGGAATTCATCACATCATAGGCCCCTCCATAGGCTTTTCGGGTAATTACAGTGACCCTGGGTACAGTAGCTTCACTCAAGGCATAGAGTAGTTTTGCCCCATGCATGATGATCCCCGACCACTCCTGATCGGTTCCTGGCAGAAAACCAGGTACATCCACCAACACCAAAAGTGGAATATTGAACGCATCACAAAACCGTGTAAATCGGGCTGCCTTTCTCGAACTTTTGACCCCCAGCACACCGGCCAAAAACATGGGTTGATTGGCAATAATGCCCACACTTCTTCCACCCAATCTCGCGAATCCCACGATAATGTTTTCCGCATAGTCCTTATGGATCTCATAAAAGGAATCCGTATCTATTATTCCCTGGATCACATCATGCATATCGTAAGGCTTGTTCGGATTATCCGGAACAATATTGGAAAGCTCTTCACGAACTTCGCTACCCAGCTCATATTCCAAATTTTGGGCGGTTTCCCTGTTGTTTTGGGGCAAATATTCCAGTAGCTTCCTTATGTCGTCCAAACACGCGGCATCATTGGAAGAAGTTTTATGGGCCACCCCGGATTTAACGGCATGGGTACTGGCACCCCCAAGTTCTTCTGAAGTAACCTCCTCATTGGTTACGGTCTTTACCACGTTGGGGCCTGTTACGAACATATAACTGGTTTCCTCCACCATGATGATAAAATCCGTCATGGCCGGGGAATACACGGCTCCTCCGGCACAGGGGCCCATTACGGCAGAAATCTGCGGAATTACACCCGATGCCTGCACGTTCCTGTAAAATATATCCGCATAACCTCCAAGGGATTTCACCCCTTCCTGTATTCTGGCACCACCGGAATCATTAAGTCCAATTATGGGCGCCCCAACCTTCATGGCCAAATCCATCACCTTACAGATCTTCTCGGCATGGGTTTCTGACAGGGCCCCGCCAAAAACGGTAAAATCCTGTGCATAAACATACACCAAACGTCCATGGATGGTACCATATCCGGTAACTACCCCATCACCATAATATTGCTCCTTCTCCATGCCAAAGTCGGTGGTCCTGTGGGTGACCAAAATTCCCATTTCCTCAAAAGACCCTTCGTCCAACAAATAGGCTATACGTTCCCTGGCTGTGAGCTTTTTCTTTTGATGTTGTTTTTCAATGCGCTTAAGTCCGCCACCCAAATGGGCTTCGGCCAATTTTTCGTCCAAGATTTTTATTTTGGGATCCATGCCAATCAGTTTGTGGGTAGTTGTACGTTCTTTTGATCTTCTAAATATTGGTGCAGAGCCAATAGGGCAGCAATTTCAGCTTCCTTCGATTTTTTATCGAGTATGGCTTCCGGGGAATAGTAGTTTTTTACAAAATGGGTATCAAAATTTCCGGATCGGAAGGCCTCATGTCCCATGACAAAGGAACCAAAGGGCAAAGTGGTCTGAACCCCTTCAATTTTGTAGTCCTGTATGGCCTCTAACATCAGTTCAATGGATTCTTCCCTGGTTTTGCCATAGGTAATGAGTTTGGAAAGCATGGGATCATAATAAATGGGGATATCCATCCCTTCCTCAAATCCATTGTCAACCCTAATGCCCTCCCCCACAGGCAGCTTATAGGTTTCTAAGTTCCCTACGCTGGGCAGAAAGTCATTCAATGGGTCTTCAGCATATACCCTTAATTCCATGGCATGACCTTTGATCTTTAGATCTTCCTGTTTTATGGACAAGGCCTCTCCCCTAGCCACCTTGATTTGCAGTTCCACCAGATCCACCCCGGATATAAGTTCTGTCACCGGATGTTCCACTTGCAAACGCGTATTCATTTCAAGGAAATAAAAGTTAAGGTCTGCATCCATTAAAAACTCCACGGTACCGGCACCTACATAGTCGCATGCCTTGGCCACCTTGGTAGCCGCCACCCCCATGGCCTCACGTAATTCTGGTGTCAGCACGGAGGAAGGGGCTTCCTCCACCACTTTTTGATGACGTCTTTGGATACTGCACTCCCGCTCAAAGAAGTGCAATACATTCCCATGGGTATCCGCCATAACCTGAATCTCGATATGCCTGGGGGAAGTCACATATTTTTCCACAAAAACGGAGCCATCACCAAAAGCCGAGGTAGCCTCACTAATGGCACGTTCCATTCCAGATTCAAGGTCTCCTTCCCTTTCCACGATGCGCATACCCTTACCCCCGCCACCGGCCGAAGCCTTGATCAACACCGGATAGCCTATTTCATTTGCAATTTCATGGGCCTTGGCTACATCGGTAATGGCCTCGTCAATACCTGGCACCATGGGTATATCATAAGCCTTCACAGCTTCCTTGGCTGCCAATTTGCTCCCCATAATCCTAATGGCCTTGGATTTGGGTCCGATAAAAATGATTCCATTTTTTTCAACGTTTTCGGCAAATTCGGCATTCTCACTCAGGAAACCGTAGCCCGGATGGATTCCATCCACGTTAAGATCCTTGGCCACAGCTATAATTTTGTCCCCCAACAAATAAGATTGATTGGAAGGTGGTGCTCCTATACAAACAGCTTCATCCGCAAACCTAACATGGGGGGCGTTTCTATCTGCTTCAGAATATACTGCCACGGTGCGAATTCCCATTTTCTTGGCAGTTTTCATTACCCTTAGGGCAATTTCACCGCGGTTCGCAATCAGTATTTTTTTCATATCAGGAATTATTCGAATTCAATGAGCAATTGTTTTTTCTCTACGGCATCGCCCTTGCCGACCGCAATTTTTTTGATCACTCCTTTTCTGGGCGATGTGATGATGTTTTCCATTTTCATGGCCTCCAAAATGAGCAACTGATCATCCTCCTCCACTTCCTGGCCTTCTTTAATGGAAATATCCAGGATCAAACCAGGCATGGGGGCCTCTATGGAATCAATGCTTTTTGCACCATTGGTGGCGAAGCCCATTTGCTCAATCAGCCTATCCAAGGGTCGGTTGATCTCCACTTCGTATTCATTTCCGTTAACCAACAAGGTATAGCTACGACGATTAAAATCGCTGTTCAAAACTTCGATATGATAGGAGATCCCATCTTTTAAAAGATGGTAACGACCGTCACCGGATTTGATCAGGTCTAAATCGCCAACAAGGTCTTGGTCCAACTGAAAATTGAGTTGTCCATCCACCTTTAGCTCAAAGGATTTTTCCATATAGAAAGTGCTCATTGGGTTATAGATATAAATATAAGGTTAAAGCTGTACTCGCCAGCAAAGCTATACCTATTTCATTTCAGGAATTATGACATTGGTCATTCCCTATATGGGCAATTCGCACTAATTATGCACAGGAAATGGGTAGGTTGAAAATCTTATCAAATGCTTACTTTTGGGAATAAAATTATCATTATGCTGATCTTGGGAATTGCGGGCGGAACCGGCTGTGGGAAAACAACCGTGGTCAACCAAATAGTTGACGAGCTACCGGAAAACGAAGTAGGTGTTATTTCCCAAGATTCGTATTACAACGATCTTTCCCACCTGACCAAGGAAGAACGTGGCAGAATCAATTTTGACCATCCCAACTCTATTGATTTTGAACTTTTGATCTCACATTTAAAGAAGCTAAAGGCAGGTGATTCCATCCAAAAACCCATTTATTCCTTTGTAGAGGAAACCCGTTTGGAGGAAACCATTTTGACCGCTCCTAGAAAGGTGATGATCGTGGAAGGGATTTTGGTGTTGAGCAACCCCCAACTTCGGGAAATGTTCGATATCAAAATTTACGTGCACGCCGATTCTGATGAACGTCTGATACGACGTTTGCAAAGGGACATAAGGGAACGTGGGCATGACTTGGACAAGGTGTTGACCCGATACCAAACAGCTGTGAAGCCCATGCACGAACAGTTTATTGAACCATCCAAGGAGTTTGCGGATATCATCATCCCCAACAATCATTACAATACGGTGGCCGTGGATATGGTACGAACTATAATTAACGAAAGACTGGGTTAAAATGATCATCCACGATCTATACAATAAGAAATGGTTCAAATGGGTAAGGAACATCTATGTTCTTGTACTGACCGCTTTTGTGATATGGATGTTGTTCTTTGATGCCAATTCCTGGCTAATCCACAGGGAGCTGGACAAGGAAATCAAGAAGCTCGAAAAACAGAAAGAATTTCTGGAAGGAGAGATTTCCAAGGATAAATCCATCTTGGAAAAATTATCGGATAAGGAAGAATTGGAAAAGTTTGCCCGGGAAAAATACTATATGAAGAAAGATAATGAGGAAATTTTTCTGATTGAGTATGAGGATAGCCTTAAGACCAAAAAAGATGAGTAAACCCAAAATATTTGAAGAATTTCCATCCGTTTCCGCCAAACAGTGGAAGCAGAAAATCCAATTTGACCTTAAAGGTGCGGACTACAACGAAACCTTGGTCTGGGAATCCTTGGAAGGCATCAAGGTAAAGCCCTTTTATCATGCAGAGGACCTTAACGGGTTAAAACAAAGTCCACAAACCACCTCCCCCGATTGGAAAATTGGCCAGCACATCTATGCCGGTGATGTGCAAAAAGCCAATGGCAGGGCGTTGGACTCAATCGAAAGAGGAGCAGAATCCCTCATTATAACGGTTCCCGAATCGAATACGGATTTTAAAGCACTGTTGAAAGACATTGATTTAGGGCAAACACCGCTTCATTTTAATTTTCAATTCTTAAATGCCGAAAGTATTGCCCGATTGTTGGAGGTTGCCAAAGGCAAGGAGCATACGTTGCATTTAAATATAGACCCGATAGGCTATTTGGCCCGCTCGGGCAACTGGTACCACGACGTAGCCAAGGACCATCAAATTTTGGAGGAAATCCAGGAACAAACAGCAGGATTGGAAGGTAGCTATCCGATAAGCATTGATATGTCGCTTTATCAAAATGCTGGGGGAACAATGGTCCAGCAATTGGCCTATGGAATGGCACATGCCAATGAATATTTGAACCATTTCCATAAAGATGGTTCCATAGCAAAGGCCTTAAAACCATTCGTTTTTAAAACAGCTGTGGGCAGTAATTATTTCTTTGAAATTGCAAAACTTAGAGCGTTGCGCTGGCTTTGGGAAAGTCTAGCCGAATCCTATGGATATGACCACGGGTGCCAGATATTGGCCCAACCGTCCAGACGCAACAAAACCCTCTATGATTACAATGTAAACCTGCTTCGAACCACTTCGGAATGCATGTCGGCCGTTTTGGGCGGTGCCGATGTAGTTTCCAATCTTCCCTATGATGCCATTTATCACAAGGACAATGAATTTGGGGATAGAATAGCCAGGAACCAACTATTGCTTTTGAAGGAAGAGAGTTATTTAAGCTCGGCAGGGATAATGACCCATGGTTCATACTATATAGAATCGCTAACCCAACAATTGGCGGAACATGCCTTAGATCTCTTTAAACAAATTGAGGCTTCGGGAGGGTTGCTGTCAGAACTGAAAAAAGGACGTCTCCAAAAGAAGATCAAGGAAAGTGCCGCAAAAGAAGCTGCGCTATTCCAGGAAGGGCAACTTGTACTGTTAGGCACCAACAAATTCCAGAACCCAAATGATCGGATGAAAAACGAAATGGAACTATTTCCATTTGTAAAAACAAATGCCCGAAAAACCTTGATCGAACCCATTATTGAAAATAGGCTTGCCGAAGAAATGGAACAAAAAAGATTGGACAATGAGTAGGAAAGACATATCCAAACTTAAACTCAAGGAAGGAAGTAGATCCACTACTTTGCTAAAACCTGATGCAGCCCATAATTTTGCAGCTGGTATTCCACCATTCCTTCGGGGTCCCTATTCCACCATGTATGTTCGCAGACCATGGACCATCCGGCAATACGCAGGATTCTCCACCGCCGAGGAGAGCAATGCCTTCTACCGAAGAAATTTAGAGGCGGGACAAAAGGGTCTGTCAGTGGCATTTGACCTGCCCACACACCGAGGATACGACAGCGACAATCCAAGAGTGGTGGGTGATGTGGGAAAAGCTGGAGTGGCCATAGACTCTATTGAGGACATGAAAGTCCTGTTTGACGGAATCCCCTTGGATAAAATGTCGGTTTCCATGACCATGAACGGGGCGGTGATCCCCATAATGGCCTTTTACATAGTGGCTGCCCTAGAGCAAGGTGTTTCCATGGAGCAACTTTCCGGAACCATCCAGAACGACATCCTCAAGGAATTTATGGTTCGAAATACCTATATCTATCCCCCTGCCCCATCCATGCAGTTGGTAGCGGATATTTTTGAATTCACCAGCCAAAATATGCCCAAATTCAACAGTATCAGTATCTCCGGATATCATATGCACGAAGCTGGGGCACCTGCCGCCATGGAATTGGCTTATACCCTTTCTGATGGTATCGAATATATCCGGACAGGAATCAAGGCTGGTCTCAAAATAGATGATTTCGCTCCCCGACTGTCTTTTTTCTGGGGTATTGGAATGAACCATTTCACCGAAATCGCCAAAATGAGGGCTGGACGTATGCTATGGGCGAAGATGGTCAAGGAATTTGATCCAAAAAATGAAAAATCGCTTATGCTTCGCACCCATAGCCAAACCAGTGGTTGGAGCCTTACTGAACAAGACCCGTTCAACAATGTGGCCCGAACCACCATTGAAGCCATGGCCGCAGCCTTTGGAGGAACCCAAAGTCTTCATACCAACGCTTTGGACGAGGCTATTGCATTACCTACCGACTTTTCGGCCCGAATAGCACGTAACACCCAAATTTACCTTCAGCAGGAAACCAATTTGACCAAGACGGTGGACCCCTGGGCGGGCAGCCATAAAGTGGAAGCCCTAACAGAAGAAATTGCCCAAGAGGCATGGAAGCTCATCCAAGAAGTGGAAAAATTGGGGGGAATGACCAAGGCTATTGAAGCTGGAATCCCCAAAATGAGAATTGAGGAAGCCGCCGCTAAAAAACAAGCGCGAATAGACAGCGGACAGGACACCATTGTTGGGGTCAACAAGTATCAGTTGGAAGATGAGGAAGAGCTCCAAATCCTGGAAGTGGACAATGAAAAGGTGAGGTTGCAACAAGAACGCCAATTGCAGGAAATAAAGGCATCTCGTGACAACAACCTGGTCGCCGACGCATTGAACAAACTTACCTTGGCCTCGGGCAAGGCCATGAAAAATGACCCCAATCGTGAAAATTTGCTAGCTTTAGCCGTAGAAGCGGCCAAGGCCAGGGCCACCCTAGGGGAAATTAGTTCCGCTCTGGAAAAATCCTTTGGCCGATACCGTGCAAAAATCCAATCCTTTACAGGAGTGTACTCAAAAGAAATCAAAAACGACAAGAGTTTTGAAAAGGCCAAAAACATGGCAGACGAATTTGCCGTGAACGAAGGTCGAAGGCCGAGGATCATGGTGGCTAAAATGGGACAGGATGGTCATGATCGCGGCGCAAAAGTTGTGGCCACGGGATATGCCGACCTCGGATTTGATGTGGACATCGGACCACTGTTCCAAACTCCTGAAGAGGTGGCCAAACAAGCTGTTGAAAACGACGTGCACGTTCTGGGGATTTCCTCCTTGGCCGGTGGACATAAAACCTTGGTCCCGGAAGTGGTCAAAGAACTCCAGAAACACAACAGGGAAGACATCATGGTAATCGTGGGCGGAGTGATTCCCAAACAGGATTACTACCACCTGTTACAACATGGTGCCGTGGCCGTATTTGGTCCGGGTACCAAAATAAGCGATGCCGCTATTGAAATCCTAAAGATTTTGATGGACTAATACCACTTAACATACTAATAATTAAAACTTTAACTTTCTTTAACGCGCAATGTTAAGGTTATTCACCTTCTGTTAACAAAATACATTTTTTAACGTCTCAAATAATCGTATTTTTAGCACCTAACTTACTATGAAATGGGCAAGATAATTGCTATTGCTAATCAGAAGGGCGGTGTTGGAAAAACGACTACAACAGTAAACCTTGCAGCCTCACTTGGTGTACTTGAAAAAAAGGTGTTGTTGATCGATGCGGACCCTCAGGCAAACGCTACATCCGGATTGGGAATAGACGTGGATGGCGTTGAAAAAGGAACATACCAACTTTTGGAACATACCATGGGAGTGGACGAGGTGATCATGCCCACGGATTCTCCAAATGTAGACCTAATACCCGCCCACATTGACCTTGTGGCCATTGAGATTGAATTGGTGGACAAGGACAATAGGGAGTATATGCTGCGGGAGGCCCTACAGCAGTTGGGAGACCGATACGATTTTGTTCTGATTGACTGTGCTCCGTCTTTGGGACTGTTGACATTGAACGCACTCACTGCCGCGGATTCCGTGATGATTCCAATCCAATGTGAGTATTTTGCCCTCGAAGGGCTGGGCAAACTGTTGAACACGGTAAAAAGCGTCCAAAAAATACACAACAACGACCTGGACATCGAGGGAATGCTGCTGACCATGTACGATTCTAGATTGCGCCTCTCCAACCAGGTGGTGGAAGAAGTAAAAAAACACTTTGCGGATATGGTGTTCGACACCATTATCCAACGAAACGTTAGATTGAGCGAAGCTCCCAGTTATGGGGAAAGCATTATAAAATATGATGCGAGTAGCAAAGGAGCCACCAATTACCTCAATCTGGCCAATGAAATATTGAAGAAAAACAAGGAGAAAGTTTAAATGGCGAAAGCAACCAAAAAACAGGCTTTGGGAAGAGGTCTGTCCGCTTTATTGAAGGATCCGGACAATGATATACAATCGGTTTCGGACAAAAATGCGGACAAGGTTATTGGAAATGTAGTTGAACTGGATATTGATTCCATAGAGGTAAACCCCTTTCAGCCACGTACCAACTTCAACGACGATACCCTCCAAGAATTGGCCAGTTCCATACGGGAGCTGGGTATAATCCAGCCCATTACGGTTCGTAAACTGGATTTCAACAAATTTCAATTGGTTTCTGGGGAGCGTCGTTTTCGTGCCTCCAAGATCGTGGGATTGGAAACCATTCCGGCCTATATCCGGATTGCCAATGACCAGGAATCCTTGGAAATGGCCCTGGTGGAAAATATCCAAAGGCAAGATTTGGACCCCATTGAAATTGCACTGTCCTACCAACGCCTTATTGATGAAATCCAGGTAACCCAGGAAAAATTGAGTGATCGCGTTGGAAAAAAACGGTCCACAATCACCAATTACCTTCGTCTTTTAAAACTGCATCCCATCATTCAGACCGGAATGCGGGATGGTTTTGTCAGCATGGGCCACGGAAGGGCATTGGTCAATGTGGATAAGAAAAAAGATCAGATCAACATCTATGAAAAAATAGTTTCCGATGGCCTATCGGTTCGGGAAACGGAGCGCTTGGTAAAGTCGTATAAGGAAGCAAAGGATACCTCCGATCCCGATAAAAAACAAACCTCAAAAGAGGTCCCCAACTATGTTTCCAAGGGAATTGATGCACTTACCTCCAAGCTTTCAGCCAAAGTGGATATTACCACTACCTCCAATGGCAAGGGTAAAATTGTGATTCCGTTCCATTCCAAAGAGGAGTTTCAACGCCTCAAAAAAATATTGACCGGTGACTAAGGCCCTTACTGTTCTTATTTGCTCCCTGTTTTTTGTTTCACTGGCATGGTCCCAGGAAGAAGGAAACCAGCCTCCGGCGGAAATAGATTCCCTGGCCCAGGATTTGGAAGGCAGGGGAATTACCATAGAGGAGGTAACCTATGAAAAGAAAAGGATCAATCCACTGGCACCCAGCAAAGCTGCTTTCTACTCGGCCATTGTTCCTGGCTTGGGACAGATCTATAACAAACGCTATTGGAAGGCCCCCATTGTTTGGGGTGCATTGGGAGTGGGCATATATACCTACTCTTTCAACAATACCGAATACAATAGGGCCAGGGATGCCTTTAAAAGAAGGCGTGCCAACTTTACCGATGATGAGTTTTACGATATCAATGGAGATGGTGAAGGTCCGGATTTTTCGGATGAAGCCCTTCAAGATGCCCAGGAAAGCACCCAGCGCGACCGGGATTTGGCCCTGTTGATTACCATTGCCCTATACGCCCTGAACATCATTGATGCCAATGTGGATGCCCACCTTAAACAATATAATGTTGATGACGACCTGGCCATCGACTTTAAACCCTATATAGATTTAAACCCCATTACCAACAATCCAAACTACGGGATGGCGTTGGTGGTTAAATTTTAGCACATGAACATTGGACTTTTTGGCTATGGAAAAATGGGCAAAATGATCGAGCAGATCGCACTGCAAAGAGGACATACCATTGTGGCAAAGGTAGATGTTGGCACAACAGACATTCCATTTGATGTTATGGACGTTGCCATCGATTTTAGCACCCCGGATGCCGCATTTGATAACATAACTTCCTGTTTCAACAACAAGGTCCCTGTTATTTCAGGAACTACCGGTTGGTTGGATCGGTTTGATAAGGCCGTTGCCATCTGTAAGGACAAAAACAGCGGTTTCATATATGCCTCCAACTTTAGTTTAGGAGTGAATGTCTTCTTTGAGCTCAATGCTTACCTGGCCAAAATGATGAAGGGTTTGGACCAGTACAATGTATCCTTGGAAGAAATACACCACACCCAAAAACTGGATGCCCCAAGTGGTACGGCCATTAGTCTGGCGGAAGGAATCATTGCCAATACAGATTATGCCCAATGGAAACTTGAAGAAAATGGGGAACAGATTGTGCCCATTACTTCCAAAAGGGAAGGAGCGGTACCAGGAACCCATACCATAAATTATGGAAGTACGGTAGACGATATTGAAATAAAACATACGGCCCATAACCGGGAAGGATTTGCACTTGGTGCGGTTATCGCTGCGGAATGGATTCAGGGAAAAACCGGAGTATTTTCCATGAAAGATGTGTTAAATCTGACTTAACAACGTAACAACAACTAGAGCATAAAGTCTTACAAATAAATTCTCTATGGACGGAACACAGTGGATTATTTTTATCCTGATTTTTCAGGTCATCCATTTTCTAGGCACTTGGAAACTCTATATCAAAGCTGGGAGAAAAGCTTGGGAGGCGGCCATTCCCATTTACAATGGCATTGTACTGATGAAAATCATCAACAGGCCATGGTGGTGGGTATTGTTGCTCTTCATTCCCATAATCAATTTACTGATGTTTCCGGTGGTATGGGTTGAGACCATCAGAAGTTTCGGAAAAAACAGTCTTCTGGAAACTTGGGCCGTATTGCTCACACTTGGTTTCTATATCTATTATCTAAATTATGTTGAAGATGTAACCTATATTGAAGATCGTAGCCTTACCCCGCGTACCGGCCTTGGCGAATGGGTAAGTTCCATAGTCTTTGCCATTGTGGCGGCTACCTTTGTGCATACCTATTTTATCCAACCCTATGTAATTCCCACCGGTTCCCTTGAAAGAACATTAAGAATAGGAGATTTTCTTTTTGTGAGCAAGTTTCATTACGGTGCCAGGGTTCCAATGACCACTTTGGCCGCACCTATGGTGCACGACACCCTTCCACTCATCAAGAGAAGATCTTATTTGGCTGATGTGGATCCCGCTACCTACAAAACATCCTGGATCAATAAATTGCAATTGCCATACTTAAGGCTACCAGGTTTTAACACGGTCAAAAAGAATGACATTGTGGTTTTTAGCCTGCCTTCAGACACTCTAGTACAGTTTTTCAGGGCAGAGAAAGCGGTAAAAAAACCCATTGACAAGAAATCCAACTACGTAAAAAGATGTGTTGGCACCCCCGGGGATTCTCTGGCAGTCATTGATGGGGATGTCTATATTGATGGGGAGAAATTGATTCTATCAGATCGGGCAAAACCCATGTACCATTATATGGCCTATTCCAAAAAGGGAGTGTCTTCCAAAATGTTGCTGGAGCTGGGCATTGATGATTTTGATAGAACGTATGCATCCAACAACCAATTGAGTGCGGGTCAAATAAATGTGCTAAAGGCGAATGGGTACCAGTTGTTTCCCAAAAATGCCCCCAACGTAATCATCACCAATAGTAAGGGTCTTAATCCAGCCCTTATACAGTCCCTAAGACTTTCACTGCGTGAAATTACGGATCGCAAGCGCATGGTTAACATGACCCAGGAAATGGTGGACGTTTTGCGACAAAGTGGTAAGGTAGACTCCGTGGTCAAGACCATGGATCCCAAAGGGGTATTTGTTGGTGCCTTCCCACAGAAACCCAACTTTTACCCTTGGAACAACGACAATTTTGGCCCAATCTATATTCCCAAGGCCGGTGCAACGGTGGAAATCAACTACCGCACCATTCCACTGTACAAAAAGATTATCCGGGATTATGAGTACAATGATGTGAAAGTAAGTGGACAAAAAGTATTGATCAATGGGAAGGAAGCCAACTCCTACACGTTTAAACAAGATTATTACTGGATGATGGGAGATAACAGGGATAGCTCAGAGGACAGCAGGACCTGGGGCTATGTGCCTGCAAACCATATTGTAGGCAAGCCTGTATTTTTGTGGATGAGCTTTGACAATTTCAAGGATGGGCTTTCCAATTGGCGGCCTCGCTGGAATAGGGTTTTCACTACGGTTGGCGGAAGCGGGGAACCTGTTTCCTACCGCTGGCACTTTGTGGGCGTCATTGTAGCCTGGATTTTGTTTGACTTCATCAGAAAGCGTAGAAGAAAAAAATCGGATTAAATCCGATAATTATTGATTTCCATATAATTTAGGACAAATCCCACTGGCCATGTCCAAAATTTTATTACATCCCACCTATTTGCCCAGTATCAGCACTTTTGCGGTATTGGTCCAGCGAAATATTATTTGGGAAGCCCATGATAATTTCCAGAAACAAACCTATCGCAACCGCTGTCATATCTGTACGGACCAAGGGAAACACATGCTCAATATCCCAATAAAACATGTTGGAGGTGCAGAAGGCAGACAAAAATATGCGGATGTAGAAATCGATTATTCGAGCAACTGGCCCAAACAACATTGGCGGACTTTGGAAACTGCCTATCGCACTTCCCCCTATTTTGAGTTTTACGAGGATGACATCAGACCTCTATTTGAACAACCGCTTACATCCCTTTACCAATTTAACTTGAAATCCATTGGTGTTATTTTGGATTGTTTGGGTGAAAAGCTGGAGTCAGAAGCAACGGAGAAGTATGAACCTACCCCGGAAAAATGTACGGACGGACGCTTTTTGGTAGAGGCCAAAAAGCCTATTCCATTGGAGTTGGATTCTTATGACCAGGTGTTTGGAGAGCGTCATGGCTTTATTCCTGACCTGAGCATCGTGGATTTAATTTTCAACGAGGGCCCTAACAGCATCTCTTACTTAAAAAATTTAAGCATTACCATTCCGGATGCTTAGGTTTGTCATCCATTACGGCATACACTTTTTGGTCCCCATTGCCATAGGATTGTACTTTTTTAAAGAGCAGCGATCGAAGGTGATTTTAATCCTACTCGCTGGAATTGCAATAGATATCGATCATCTCTGGGCGAATCCCATATTTGACCCCAATAGGTGTAGTATCAATTTTCATTTCTTGCACAGCTACTGGGCCATTATGGTGTACTGTATCCTTCCATTTTTCAAACCTACACGAATCATTGGCTTGGCCCTTGTTATACACATCATTGCCGATGTGACTGACTGTTTATTGATGATTACCTAAACGCAGGGTGGCCATGACAGGATAGTGATCAGAAAGTTTGACATTGAAGTTTTTATGATCCAGGATCTCAAAATCTGGGTCGGCCAAAATGTAGTCTATCCGCATGGGAAAACCGAGCAGGTCATACGTTTTACCAAATCCATTGCCTTTCTCGAGGAAGGTGTCAACCATATCCCCTTTAATGGTATGGTAAATATTGGAATATTGGGTGTTGTTAAAATCACCTACCACAATCTTTGTATGACTGTTTTCTTCCATGCTTTCTTTTACCAACTGCACTTGCTCCATCTGTTTGAGCATGACCTGCTTTGATCGAGCCAAAAGCTTGGAAGATCTTTGGTTGGTAATCGCATCCAAATCGGGAATAATGCTAAAGGACTGAAGATGTATGTTATATACCCTTAATGTGTCTGCCTGATACAAGAGATCGGTATAAATGGCACTATTGGAGCTTTTTGGAAAAAGAATGGAGTCTTTATTTACAATGGGGAATTTGGAATAGATCGCCTGAATTACCCTTTTTGCAGGTTTTCCCCATTCATAGTCTATGTACTTATAAGGATATTGTGATAAGGCCCCATTTCGTTTCATTAAATAATAACATTCTTGAAAACAAAGTACATCTGGGTCCTGTTGAGTGACAAAATCGATAATCAAACTATCCACATCGTCTACATCCAACTGCCTATGCTCATTAAAGCGCCTGGAATTAAATGACATAATGGAAAGGGTACTCTCATCTTGAACGGTATCACTTGGGCCGGAAAACCTATAGAATGGACCCAGTAGAACATACCACACCAACAGCACTCCACCGGACAGTATCATGGACCGCTTTCTACGAACAAACCAAAACAAAAGGAATGCCACGTGAACACATATCAAGGCCGGCACCAGAAAGCTCATTGCCGACAGTGTGGGCAAATACGAAACGGGAACGTAGGGAACCAGTAAGGCCAGTAATGTTACCAACCCAAAAACAAGGTTGATACCATACATGATCTTATTGAAAACACCAGGGCGTTTTTTCAACATCTAATCTTCTTTACCCGCTTTGAACAAAAAATCTTTTTCGGCCTTGGACAAACTTTCGTATCCAGATTTGCTGATTTTATCCAGGATATCATCTATCCTTTTTTGATTGGCCGCCTTGTCATAGGCTGCCTTTCCTTTACCCTTGGATTCTTTATTCTTATACACTGTTTTGAGGGGGCCTTTCTTTTCCCGGGGTTTGAACAATTGTGAGGCCGCTTTCCATAATTTGGCAAAACCGGCTCCAATATCGTTTCCGTTTAGCAATTGTCTGGCATAGACATATCCCAATAGCGCACCACCCAAATGGGCCAATCTACCGCCTACGTTTTCCCCATAAGGAATCAACAACAAATCTTTGAGGACCAACGCTGCCCCAATGTACCACAACTTGATGTTAAACATAAACAGCCTTACTTCCTGATTGGGAATATAGGAGCATACAAACAAGAGTACCCCCGTGACCCCTGCAGAAGCACCGATAAGACCCGGAGTGGTGGAACCAACCAAACCTGGCAATAAGTTATAACTGCCCAGGAAAACCAAACCACCTAAAATGACCGCCATAAAGTACGCGTTCAAAAACCGTTGGTCATCAAAAAGATTCAAGAAAATCCTGCCTGCAAAGTATAAGATCAACATATTGAACAGCACATGCCATAAGTCTGCATGAAAAAAAGAATAGGTTACCAAAGACCAGGGCTGTTGCACAAATTCAAAAAAGTCCCTTGGCAATTGAAACCAATCCGACATGGAAATCTGCCCTAGGCGGATTGCCAATTGGTCAATTACAAAAATGACCAGATTGATGGCTATCAGCTTTTCAGCGACACTTAGCCTTGCAAAATAATATTTGAGTCCCCCACTTGCCATAAGCTAATCCCAACGATTTTGGTTAAACTGGGTTCTTTTCCAATACCACATTATAAGAAAGCCCGTCAATGCACCTCCCAAGTGCGCTACATAAGCAGTATTGCTTGGGCTGAATACGGAAACCCCAGACAAAGCAGAAAACAAATCCAATCCTATTATGGCCGGAATAAAGTATTTGGCTTTTATGGGTACAGGGAAAAATATCAACATTAGTCGAGATTCGGGAAACATCATTCCAAAAGCAACCAATACACCGGTCATTGCCCCAGAGGCGCCCAACATGGATTTATATCCAAGTCCTGTGGCATTAAGTTCAAAAAGGGTGCGGAAATCCTGATTGCTCAAATTGATATCATACCCTTGCATCACCGGCATCAACTTTTTTAGAAATATATCGCTTGTTATAAATCCACGGCCATTGCTGGCATCAATACTCAATATTTCCTTGATCAGATTCAAATCTAAGTCCACGGTCAGGTTAGAGACAATGGAAAGGTATTGTACATAATCTACCCCAAGCGTGATCAAAGCCGCCCCTAGACCTGCGGATATATAAAAGAACAGAAATTTTTTTCTTCCCAAACTATCTTCCACCGCACAGCCAAACATCCAGAGCATAAACATGTTCCCGAGAATATGTGGGAAATAAATGGAATAGCTGCTAACGCCGCTGGGAACATAGGATGCATGCATAAACATATGGGTGAACAATTGCCAGAACTCAAAGTCCTTGCTCAAAGGAAAATGCAACGCAAACCAACTGCTCAAAGGTTCACCATAGTTACCTATAAATAGGGTGGCAATCCACGCAATAAAATTAATTATGATAATATGTTTTATCGTATCCGTTAATCTGAACATTAGCCCATTTTTTTATCAATTTCACTATCTGTGATAATGGTGTACGTCTTTTTTTGAAACGGACTCAACGCAGGTTCCTTACAGCCAAACAAATCGTTGACCAAGGCTGTTTGTGATTCCGCGTCGAGTACCTCCCCGGACTTTACCGCCAGATTCCTCGATAAAGCTTTGGCCAATAACTCGGCCTGCGATACAGAACTTTCTTCTATACCTTCCTTGTACTCCGCAATCATGCGATCCAATACCGTGCCAATTCCACTTTCGGATACCAGTATGGGCACCCCTGTCACTTTTACAGTTTCCTGGTTCAAATCTTCAAAGGCAAAACCAACACTTTGCAGGCTTTCGCGTATTTCCTGAAGTACTTGTAGCTCCATGGCATTAAAGGTAAGTTCCAATGGAAATAACAGCTGTTGACTTACACCTTCCTTTACGGTGATCTCGCCAAGGAATTTCTCAAAAAGCACCCGTTCATGCGCCCTGTTCTGGTGTACAATGAGCATTCCCGATTTAAGGGTGCTCACCACATATTTTCGCTGTAACTGAAAAGTAATCCCAGTTTGGACCTCCTTATCATCCTGTTCGTAAATCCTACCTTGAACTTCAGTGTCCGTTTCAATCTCAACACTGCTGAACGAATCCAGGTTTTCCGTGTCCAATCCTGTAAACAATTGCTCCCAACCTTTGGTACTTTGCTTTTGGTAGGTGGTGCTGCCCTTACCACCAGAAGATTCCTGTTGGAACGGATTAAAACCGGCATCTACCGTAACTTTGGGTAACACGGCGCCCTTTTCCTTGTAGGCATAGGGCGTATCTAGATTGGGGTCGTGCTCAAAATCCAGCACTGGAGCCACATTAAATTGGCCCAGACTATGTTTTATGGTAGACCGAAGCATGGCATAAAGTGCGTGTTCATCGTCAAACTTTACCTCGGTTTTGGTGGGGTGGATGTTGATGTCAATGGACTTGGGGTCTACTTCGAGATAAACGAAATATCCCGGAAATACATCTGGTTTGATCAATCCTTCAAATGCGGACACTACTGCATGATGCAGATACGGACTTTTTATAAATCGGTTATTGGCAAAGAAAAACTGTTCCCCCCTACTTTTTTTGGCGAACTCCGGTTTGCATATAAATCCTGAAATGTTCACCACCTCGGTCTGTTCCCCAATGGGAACCAAACGCTCGGTCATCTTACTGCCAAAAATATGGGCAATACGTTGTCTGGCGTTGGTCTTGGGCAAATTGAATATTTCAGAACCGTTGTTATACAAATGGAATTCAATATTGGGGTGCACCAAGGCCACCCTGTGGAATTCATCTGTAATATGTCTGAGTTCCACTTGGTTCGATTTCAAAAAATTACGGCGTGCCGGAATATTGAAAAAAAGGTTTTTAACAGAAATGGAAGTTCCTTTTGGGGTGGCCACCAATTCTTGGGCCATTATTTTGCTGCCTTCAATTTTGATATGTGTACCCACATCCATGGATTCCACCCGAGTAAGCATGTCCACATGTGCAATGGCAGCTATGGATGCCAATGCCTCTCCCCGAAAACCCTTGGTATTAAGATTGTAAAGGTCCTGTGCATTTGTAATTTTGGAGGTGGCGTGTCGCTCAAAAGATAATCGGGCATCCGTTTCGCTCATTCCCGTTCCATTATCCACCACTTGGATTAGGGCCTTGCCCCCGTCCTTTACGATCAACTTGATCAAATCCGCCCCAGCATCAATGGCATTTTCAAGCAATTCCTTTACCACGGATGCCGGCCTTTGAACCACTTCCCCTGCTGCAATTTGGTTGGCAACATGGTCAGGCAAAAGTTTAATGATGTCCGCCATTAGCGATTCAGGAATATGGATAAATCAAAGTCGATAATGTAGAGGAACAACAATACCAATATGGCCACAATAATGAGAAATCGAAGTTTTAGGTTTTTATCCCCCTCGGTCTTAAGATCATTTATGGCCGAAGTCACCTTATTTTTTATTCCCCTTTGCGTTTGGGCCGTATTTCTGAATTTATCTAGTTTATGTTCTATTTTATAAGGATTGCCATCTCCTTTGTAATACCGCGGCGAGTAATCAAACGTCCTATTTTTTCTAAGTTTCAGAAAATTTCGCATGGCATCCATTTCGGTATTACCTCAAAGGTACTTAAAATCAAAAAACATGTCTTGGGAGGCTTGCTAAAAAATGTTAACAGTTGGGGGCGGCGGGGGGTAGATGGTTAGATTGCTGGACTTTTCGACTTTTAGTCGAGTTGGACAATTGAAATCTTATATTTTGAGTTTTGGGTTCCCCATCATTCAGCAGAGGTACCTGAATTTGTCCTTGCGCAATTCCTATTTCCCCAATACGGCCATTTGAATGGCGGCTATGGCAGCTTCTGTTCCCTTGTTCCCATGTTTGCCTCCGCTACGATCTCGGGATTGTTGGATAGTATCATCGGTGAGCACGCAAAAAATCACGGGAACATCGTACGCTACATTTAAATCCTTAATGCCCTGCGCTGTGGCACTGCAAACAAAATCAAAGTGACTTGTTTCGCCCCGTATCACACTTCCAATGGCAATAACGGCATCCACCTTCTCCTGGGTGAGCAATTTTTTGCACCCAAAAGTGAGCTCAAAACTACCGGGCACATTCCAACGAACGATATTCCCTTCCAAGGCACCGCAATCCACGAGGGCTTCATGGGCACCTTTGTAAAGCGCTTCCGTGATGGTATCGTTCCATTCAGAAACAACAATCCCAAACCGAAGTAACTTCGCATTTGGGATTTTGGATTTATCGTATGTTGATAGATTTTTATTTTCGGTGGCCATGCTCTTAGTTTTGGGCCAGCCCAATAAGCACGTCTATACCGTTGGCCTCCTGGGCGCCTTCGTAGTCATTTTTGATGCGTTCAAAAAAGCCCAAAGCCTTTTCTTTTTGGTCCAGGTTTAGCGCCAACACCCCAGCTTTGTACAAAAATCTAGGAGTGGTATACTCATTATCACTGTGCGCTATTGCCCTTTCATAGTAGTCCAAAGCATCGTTCTGTTGGTTCAATTGGGAAAAAGCGTCCCCAATACCTCCTTTGGCCATAGCTCCCAAAACGGCGTCATCCGACGAAAAATCTTCCAGTTGGGTAATGGCCTCGTCATATTGCTGGAGGTTCAAATAGGTCATCCCAGCAGAATATTTGGCCAAGTTCGCGGCCTTGGTTCCCTTATATTCCTGAATGATATCCAAAAATCCATACTTACCTTCTGCACCATTAAGGGCCAATGTCAACAGGGAATCCTTGGCCGTTGTGCTATTCAGGGCTTGATCAAAATATTGTTGTGGATAAAAAAGTTCGTTGGCAGCAGTAGCTTCTTTTGGTTTTTGGATGAACTCGTTATAACCGAGATAGCCAAGAACACCGATCGCGATCACCCCAATGGCCCCCAAGATAAAATTTTGGTTCTTTTGGACCCATGCCTCGGTCTTGGAAGCACTTTCATCCAAGGTGTTGAACACCTCGGCCGTTGTACTGTTTTCATCAATGGATACTTCTTCAACCTTGTTTTTGGGTTTGAAGCCGCGCTTCTTGTATGTTGCCATCCTTCATTAAATTAATCGCGCAAAAATAAAGTTTTTATCCAAAACCAAAAGGCAATTTATTCGTTATTTTTGGATTCTTTAACCGTTCCCAAAATCGCATTAAATCTTTAGGACTGTCCGCTTTTTATGTATTTAAAGCATTTATCCTTAGTCAATTACAAGAATTTTGATTCCAAGAATCTGGAATTCGACCCGGTCATCAACTGTTTGGTGGGCAACAACGGCGTGGGCAAGACCAACATTTTGGACGCCATTTACCACTTGGCTTTTGGGAAGAGTTACTTCAATCCCGTGGCCACGCAAAACATCAAACACGGGGCGGAGTTTTTTGTTGTGGAAGGCGAATTTGAAAAGGAAGAAAGAACCGAAAAAATCAATTGCAGCTTTAAACGGGGCATGAAAAAAGTAATCAAGCGCAATGGAAAGGCCTATGAGAAGTTTTCGGACCATATTGGATTTTTGCCCTTGGTCATTATTTCCCCCTCAGATCGGGATTTGATCATTGAGGGAAGTGAGAGGCGGAGGAAATTTATGGATGGGGTCATATCACAGTCCGATAAGGTCTATTTGCAAAACTTGATCAAGTACAACAAAGTTTTGGTGCAACGGAATTCGTTGCTCAAATACTTTATGGCCAACCATACGTTCGACCCCAGCACCTTGGGCATCTACAACGAACAGCTGCACGGGTTGGGCAGCAAAATCCATGAAAAAAGGACGGCCTTTATAAATGCTTTTCTACCCATTTTTAAGGAACAATATGCCCATATTTCCGAAAAAGATGAACAGATTATGTTGTCCTATCAAAGTCAATTGGAGCAGGAAAGCCTACTGGAGCTCTTGGAAAGCAATCTGGAGAAAGATAGGGCATTACAATATACCAGCGTGGGAATCCATAAAGATGATCTGCTTTTTTCCATAGCTGGTTATCCCATAAAAAAATTTGGTAGCCAAGGGCAGCAAAAATCCTTTTTGATCGCTTTGAAGTTGGCCCAGTTCCATTTTATAAAGGAACAGGCGGGCACCACGCCCATTTTATTGTTGGACGATATTTTCGACAAACTGGACGAACACCGGGTATCGCAGATCGTGGCCCTGGTGGACAACGATAATTTTGGCCAGCTCTTTATCAGCGACACCCATGCGGACCGTACGGAGAATGTGGTCAAGAACATAAGACAGAGCTATAAAATTTTTAACTTGTAGCATGGGGAAAGGAATCATTATTCTACTGATTTTATTATTGGCCAGCTGTTCCGGTCCAAGGGTTTCCGAAGCCGATTTATCCCATCTCAATGGCTATTGGGAAATCCAGGAGGTTATATTTCCGGATGGGGCAAGCAAAAGTTATGGGATGAACCCCAACATTGATTTTATTCAATTGGACGGCACCACGGGTTATCGCAAAAAACTGCAGCCCAAGTTTACCGGCCAATACCAAACTTCGAACCAGACAGAATCTTTTGAAATTGTAAAAGGTTCCGAAACTTTTGTCATGAGTTACGAAAATTCCCTGGATACCTGGGAGGAAACTTTGATTCAACTAGACTCCACATCGTTTACCGTTAAGAATGGAGAAGGTGTTCGCTATGTATACAAAAGATTTGAACCCATAACGATTCCAAAATAATGGCCAAGCGACAAAATACCCATTTGCCCCTAAAAGATGCCCTTGGTGAGTTCATCAAGGAAAACAAATTGCAAAAGGGTATGGATAAGGTAGATGCACGGGAAGCTTGGGCCAAACTGATGGGCAACGGCGTAAACAACTACACAACCACGGTGGAATTACGCAATGAGACACTCTATGTGGGCCTATCATCTTCCGTTCTGCGGGAAGAACTTAGTATGGGAAAGAGCAAGATCATTGCCATGCTCAATGAGGAACTCGGCAAAGAATTGGTAAAAAAGTTGGTGCTACGATAAAAAAAAGCCGCTCTAAAGAGCGGCTCCTAACTTATATTTCCAAAAATCTTAGAATACTTCCCTACCAGAAAAGTGGAAAGCACCTTCAATCCCCGCATTTTCATCGCTGTCCGAACCGTGAACCGCGTTTTCACCAATGCTGGTGGCATACAGTTTACGAATAGTACCTTCCGCCGCTTCCGCAGGGTTGGTGGCCCCTATCAACGCTCTAAAATCATCAACCGCGTTATCCTTTTCCAAAATAGCGGCCACAATGGGTCCTCGCGTCATAAAATCAACCAGTTCTCCAAAAAATGGTCTATCCTTATGAATTGCGTAAAATTCTTGCGCATCTCGTCTACTTAGTTGCGTATATTTCATAGCTACAATCTTGAAGCCAGCTCCTGTAATCTTTTCCAAAATAGCTCCGATATGCCCATTTTCAACAGCATCCGGTTTGATCATGGTAAATGTTCTATTTCCCATTATTTCTTAAAATTTTGCGCAAACTTACGCTTTTTCATCCAACGGACAAGTTTTAATACTGCTGTTTTAATTCTTGAAATACCATCCCGTTTTCCCCCATCATTTTAAATCGTACTTGCCTAGTTCCAAAATCGATTTCCAACAGTCCAAAACTGGGTTGGGACACTACCAAGCCCTGTCTGTGCGGATTGGGCTCATCTTCAAAATCTGCATAGGAATGTGTAAGTCCGCTACTGGTGAAATCTATCAAGGGATAGGACATTTCTTCCCATTGCACTTTGGAAAATTCCGAAATATGCCTATCACCGGAAAGCACCATAACCCCTTTGGTCCGGGATTCAATGACCAACCGTTTCAGCTTCTCCACCTCACGCGGAAAGTTCCCCCAAGATTCAAATCCGTGTTCCCCAGATAAGAACTGAATACTGGACACAATCAGATTGAAATCGGCATCTGAAGTCTTTAGTTCAGATTCCAACCAATCCCATTGTTGCGTTCCTAAGATGGTGGCTGTTTTTTCCCAGTTCTTCTTATACCTCCTCATGGGGTCGGGGTCTTTTTCCAATGGACTTCTAAAATATCGGGTATCCAGCACCAATACCTTCACCTTGCCGTTGGGTGTCTCGTAACTGTGGGCGGAATAGACTCCTTCACGGGTGCGCCTATCACTATTTTGCGGTACTTCCATAAAATCAAGAAATACTTGTTGACTTTCCTTTTTTTTGTGGAACTCCTCTCCCCCATCGTTCAAACCATAATCATGATCATCCCATGTGCCGACAATGGGAACCGTTGCCCTTAGTTTTGCATATCCAACATTTTGTAGCTGTGCATCATACATGGTTTTTAAAAGTTCCATATCATCCGTGTCTGCATAAATATTATCTCCTCCCCAAATCCATACCATGGGCTGATGGTCCAAAATATCATCCCAAAACGGATTGTCTTTGCTTTGCTTATTGCAAGACCCAAAGGCAACTGTAAAATCTGTTGATACAACTGTGTTGGGAACATCTGCTTTGGTAGGGGTTTTCCGGCTGGATGTACATGAAGTAACACAAATAAAAAGTAAAAGCAAGGCCCGTACGCGTCTCATAATTCCGTATTAAAGCTTCACAAAAATAGGACATCAAGGCTTAGCTCTATATTATATTATTGTATCTTTGGGCGCATGAATTTAGAGGATATCACGACAGTAAGGTCGATTCTTTCCCAACCCCAAAAAATCGCGATCATACCCCATAAAAATCCAGATGGAGATGCCATAGGCTCCTCTTTGGCGCTACAGGCATACCTAAATAATCAAGGGCACAAGGCAGTCGTCATATCACCCAATGATTACCCAAAATTCCTGAAATGGATGCCTGGCAGTGATGCGATTTTAAACTATGAAAGGGAAAATTCGCAGGCCAAGCGGGCGTTGGAAGAAGCTACAGTGATATTTACCTTGGATTTCAACGACCTGTCCCGTACCGGACAATTGGAGCATCCGCTGAAAGAACACAAGGCCGATTTTATCATGATCGACCACCATCAGCAACCCAGCGACTATGCCAGGGTCATGTACTCTGATGTCCTGATGAGTTCCACATGTGAAATGGTGTATAATTTTATGGAATATCTCGGCGCACTGGAGCACATCACACCTGATATTGCCACCAATATCTACACCGGGATCATGACAGACACCGGTTCATTTAAATACCGTAGCACCACCAGCAGAACCCATCAAGTGATTGCCGACCTTATTGAAAAGGGTGCCAACAACATGGAAATCCATCAAAACGTATTTGACACCAACTCCCCTTCGCGACTTCATCTATTGGGAGTTGCCCTAAGCAACCTGGTCATCCTTCCAGAATACAAGACGGCGTACATTACCCTTAGCCAGGAAGAATTGGACCAAAACGATTTCAAAAAAGGGGATACTGAGGGTTTTGTCAATTACGGGTTGACCTTGGAAGGGATTATATTTGCCGTCATCTTTATAGAAAACAGGGAAGAGGGTATCATCAAAATCTCATTCCGATCTATTGGCGATTTCTCGGTCAACCAATTTGCCCGGGAACATTTTAATGGCGGAGGGCATGACAATGCCGCAGGAGGAAGAAGTGAGTCCAGTATGGAAGATACCCTTGAAAAGTTCACATCCGTTCTTGCTACCTATAAAAAAGAACTGAATTCATGAGACTACTATACTGTGTTTTTTTGGCCGTGTTGCTGACCAATTGTGGCGGTCCCGAACCCCGCAGACCGGTCAAGGTGAAATCAGGAAGCTTTTTTAAGGAATCCGTGGAGCGCAATAAAGCCCTTTTGGCACAGGAAGAAGCTATAATCCAAAAAATTATCGAGTCGGACAGTGTTCATCAATATATGACAAGTCCCAACGGGTTCTGGTATTATTTCGAGGCCAAAAATGATTCCAGCTCCTATTACCCGCAAACCAATGACCAAGTGTTGTTTTCGTATAACCTGATGTCTTTGGACAACGATACCATTTATTCCGCTACAGAAATTGGCCCAACATCCTACGTGGTGGACAAGGAACAGATGTTCAAGGGACTGCAGGCTGCAATTAAACTACTTAAGATCAATGAGCGCGCCTCTTTTATCTTTCCGTCCTTGCAGGCCTACGGCTACCACGGCGATGGTGAGCGAATAGGCCCAAGAACCCCAATAAAATCAACGGTAGAATTACATACCATTATTATTAATCAGGATAGTCTAAATCTAAAACCATAATACCATGAAACATTCTTTAATGTTAGTTGTGCTATTTTCCATTGCCCTGCTGGGCTGCAAATCGAGCAAGTATGCCGATTTAGGGGATGGCATTTTTGCCGATATCCAAACCAACAAGGGAGATATCATTGTGAAGCTGGAACACGAGAAAACCCCGGTAACCGTGGCCAATTTTGTTTCTCTTGCCGAAGGCAATAGTCCTTTTGTCGCCGACACCCTAAAAGGAAAGAATTTCTACGACGGACTTATTTTCCACAGGGTCATGAAAGATTTTATGATCCAAGGAGGTGATCCCATGGGTACCGGAAGGGGAAATCCAGGATACAAGTTCAAGGATGAGTTCAATGATTCCTTGACCCATTCCAAAAAAGGCATTTTATCCATGGCCAATTCCGGCCCCAAGACCAACGGCAGCCAATTCTTCATTACCCACAAAGAAACCCCTTGGCTTGATGGTAGGCACACGGTGTTTGGCGAAGTGGTAAGTGGTATCGAAGTGGTGGACACCATTGCCAATGTAAAAGTGGCTACCGGCAACAACAAACCTGAAGTAGATGTGGTGATGAACAAAGTGGAAATTGTCAGAAACGGAAAAGAGGCCAAAAAGTTTGATGCGGTACAGGTCATGACCGACTATTTTGCCGATGAGGAAGCCGCAGTTGCCGCTTTCAATAAAATGAAGGCAGACTATGCAGCGGAGTTTGAGAAGCAAAAAGCCGAAGCGGAAGCCTTGCCATCCGGACTTAAGATCCTTAAACTGACAGAAGGGGGTGGCGAACAGCCCAAAGTGGGTCAAAAAGTGCTTGTGATGTATGCCGGTTGGCTTCCCAATGGGTTGTTGTTTGATAGCAATTATGAAGAAATTGCAACGAAATTCAACAAGTTCGATATTCGTAGAAAACAAGGTGGCGGCTACTTCCCCACTCCAATGGATTACAGTCCAGAAGCCAGATTGATTCCAGGTTTTAAGGAAGGATTACAGACCATGAAAGTAGGTGATAAAATCAGGGTGTTCATTCCCCCTCATTTGGGATATGGTGCCCAAGGTGGTGGTCCCATACCTCCAAATTCCGATTTGATCTTTGATTTGGAGATAACCGGAATCCAACAATAATCAAAACACACCAATATAGAAGGCCAGACAATTTGTTTGGCCTTTTCTTTTACCAAAAGCTTTGTTAAGTCACCTGTGAGAATTTAAATTTTGAAGATTAAGAAGTAGATTAGGTGCGTATTACTTCAATGCGTTAGAAGAATGAGCCCTCGATTAAAAAACATAGTGGCCTTGGCCCTTCCTGTCCAAATTTTGTTGGTAAAGTGGATTGGAAGTTACCCTAATTTCGTGGAACGCTATTACAGTGAGGGGCTATACCCTCCTATTTCCAGGGTGTTAAGGGGCGTTTTTGGTTGGATTCCCTTCTCTTTTGGCGATCTACTTTATTTAAGTCTGTCCCTGCTCGCCCTGCATTATATCTATAAAAATTGGAACAAGGTCAAAAAAAAGCCCTTGCTATTCCTAAAGGACATCGCTGTGGTTTTGTCCATGGTGTATTTTGCCTTCCATCTACTTTGGGGGATGAATTATTACAGGCAACCACTAACCTGGAAATTGGGTATAGAGGAAGAGTATTCCAAAGAAGAGCTGGTGGCATTTACCGAATACCTGATCCAGCAATCCAATCATTATCAAGAATTGATCGCGGGTGATACCATTAGCGCCGTTCAAATACCGTATTCCCGCAAGGAAGTCTTTGAAATCACCAAGAAGGGATATCAAGAGTTGCAACAAACATATCCATTTTTTGAATACTCGGGCACCAGTATAAAATCATCCTTGTTCAGCGTACCATTAAGTTATATGGGCTACGGGGGCTACCTCAACCCGTTTACCAATGAGGCCCAGGTCAATGGAATAAGTCCCATGTACAGAATGCCAACGGTGAGTGGCCATGAGATAGGACATCAATTGGGTTATTCCGCTGAGGATGCCACTAATTTTATTGGTTTTTTGGTGACCTCGGCCAACAAGGACGATTATTTTAAGTATACCGCTTACTCCCATGCACTGGGTTATTGCCTGTCCGATCTTTCAAGAAAGGATGAAGCCTTGTTCAAAACATTGGTGGACACCCTGAACGAGGGGGTCAAAAAAAACTACAGGGAGGTCCGTGAATTTTGGGAGGCCTATGAAAATCCCCTGGAACCTGTCTTTAAGTCCATTTTCAATACATTCCTCAAGGCCAACAACCAAGAAGAGGGCATTCAAAGCTATAACTCAGTGGTTGGACTGCTCATCGGTTACCACCACAAATATGGATTCTAAGGGTTTCTGTCAAAAAAGTAAAAGGATCAATCGTGCTTTTTTGGCTCCACTAGTCTAGCGTTCTCTGGTTTGGAATAAAACTCGGTTGGTTTTGCCTTCTTGCTAATATGCACATTTTCAAAAGCAACCTTGCTCCTGGCATCCAAAATTTTTGGCCCTTCATAATTATACCACGTTATGGACTTGGGAAGAATCAAATCATCAACGGATTGCCAATCATCATAGCGAATCCATTTCACATTGTCCGAAACTTCACCGGTTCTATAAGTAACCGTATAGCCTAGCCAGGCCATTTTGCCCGTATCAGGGTCCATGTGCATAAAATACTCATCCTTTGGAGATGTCCCCACCCCAGATTGATATCCAATTCGGATACCGGGATAGGACTTGCCCCCATATTCCAGATCAGCAGTTTCGCGGTACACAATTCCATCATCCGAAAGCACAAAGGGCATTGCGTAAAAATAGAACATCAAATTATGGTAAAATGCTGCATCCCCTTGGTAACTGTCACTCGGGTCCAAAAGCCAAACATCCTTGCCGTCCGAACCCATGGAAAATACTTCCGAGTCTACCCTATCCTTCCTGGACCATAGGTCCACCGCATGCAATTCCTTAGCGTCTTTTTCGGGAAGTTCGAAGGTCAGGGTACGTTTTTCCTTCCAAGATTTTATCCCACCATGCACTTCAAATACATTTTCCAGGAGTTGTGGGTAATTCGTCTTTATCTCGTTTTCTTCCTTTTGGGTCGGTGTTGGTTCATTCTTTTCTTCAGTGCTGTTTTTACAGGCTGCTATTAAGATTACAAGAGAGAGAAGGATTGTTTTTTTCATGGAATTATTGCTTATAAACAATGCTTGGTCGAAAAGGATGTCTAGAGATTACAAGAATCGGTATTTTTACTGCGTGAAGGAAACGAAGATCATAAGCAGTGCCCAAAACCCATTGATAAAAAAGGTGTTGCTTCTCAAAGAAAAATCAAGGGAACGTAAAAAAACGGGCTTGTTTGTAATTGAAGGATTTCGAGAGATCGAACTGGCCAAAAAAGGGGGCTACCACATTACTACCCTGCTCTACTGTCCAGAAATTGCATCCGGATTTTCCAATGACCCAATTTCCAAAAACCCTACTGTTGAACATGTCCAACTTTCCAAGTCTGTTTATGAAAAAGTGGCCCACAGGGGAACCACTGAAGGTATCATTGCATTGGCTCAAAGTAGGGAACACAAGTTGGAAAACCTCCAATTTAAAAATGGCAACCCTTTGGTACTGGTGGCCGAAGCCCCTGAAAAACCCGGTAATGTTGGCGCGCTTCTCCGTACAGCCGATGCAGCCAATATTGATGCCGTGATCATAGCCAACCCAAAATCAGATGTGTACAACCCCAATATTGTCCGCTCAAGTGTGGGATGTGTGTTTACCACCCAAATTGCTATGGATACCACTGAGAATATCATCTCGTTTTTAAAACAAAAAAACATTCGAATATTCTGTGCGGCACTCACCGCCTCCAAAAATTATGTGAGCTGCGATTTTCAGGGTCCAACAGCAATTGTTGTAGGCACCGAGGCAACGGGACTAACCCCAGATTGGTTGCAACATTCCGATCAAAACATCATCATTCCCATGCAAGGGGAAATTGACTCTATGAACGTTTCCGTTTCGGCGGCAATACTTATATTTGAGGCGAAGCGGCAACGCGGATACTAGCCTATGGAAAAGAATACGCTATTCTATGTCATCATCCTCATCTTGGTGGTGCAGTTTATTATCCAACAACTTCTGGAATATTTAAATGCCAAACGTTTTAATTCCAAAGTGCCCCATGAACTGGAGGATGTATTTGATCAGGAAGAATACCGTAAATCCCAATTGTATAAAAAGACCAACTATAGATTTGGTTCCTTTTCAGACGGCTTTTCCCTATTGGTGACCTTGGCCTTTTTGTTTTTGGGCGGATTTGAATGGGTGGACCAATTGACCCGTTCCTTAACGGATGATCCCATCTTAATGGCCCTTGTATTTTTTGGGTTGATCGTGTTGGGAAGTAGCTTGCTCAGTCTTCCATTCTCTTACTACAACACCTTTGTAATTGAAGAACAATACGGTTTTAACAAAACCACGAAAGGGCTTTTCTTTTTGGATAAGATCAAGGGAGTTATACTTGGGGGCATATTTGGCGGGGGTATTCTATCCTTATTCATCTTATTTTATCAATGGACCGGTCCAAATTTCTGGATATACACCTGGATCTTATCGGCGGCGGTGGTTTTGTTCATGAACCTATTTTACAGCAGGTTGATCGTTCCCCTCTTCAACAAACAGACGCCTTTAAAGGATGGGAGCCTTAAAGATTCCATAGAATCCTATGCCAAAGGTGTTGGTTTTGAACTCCAAAATATCTTCGTAATTGATGGTTCAAAAAGATCTACCAAGGCCAATGCCTATTTCTCCGGCTTTGGCAAGGAAAAAAGAATCACGCTGTTCGACACCTTGATCCACGACCTGGAGGAGGAAGAAATTGTGGCTGTTTTGGCCCATGAAGTGGGTCATTACAAAAGAAAGCACATCATTTTTAACCTTTTGGTTTCCGTGGCCCTTACGGGCCTCACATTGTTTGTATTGTCCCTATTCATCAATAATCCCAACATTTCCCTGGCAATTGGCGTGTCCACTCCCAGTTTTCATGCCGGGTTAATTGGGTTTGTACTTCTCTATAGCCCCATTTCGGAAATCACCGGGTTGGCCATGAACTACCTGTCACGAAAATTTGAGTTTCAGGCAGACGACTATGCCAAAAAGACATTTGCTGCCACACCCTTGATCACCTCCCTTAAAAAACTTTCCAAGAACAACCTGAGCAACCTCACGCCCCATCCGGCCTACGTCTTTGTTCACTATTCCCATCCCCCACTTATAGAGCGCATTAGGAACCTAAAGGCATAATTTTTGTTGGTTACCTATTAAGATTGTGCTAACTTTAATTTAATATGACGGAGGCTGCTATTGAAAAAGAGAACAAGGAGATTGCGAAGCAGTACAAGGAATTGCTTCGTATCAGCTATCAAACCTTGACCAGTGAGGACAAGAAGTTGATACGCTCCGCTTTTGACGTGGCCGTGGATGCGCATAAAGATCAGCGCAGAAAGTCTGGCGAGGCCTATATTTTCCATCCTATTGCCGTTGCCAAAATTGTAGCTTCCGAAATTGGACTGGATGCAGTTTCCATTGCCTCTGCCCTATTGCACGATGTTGTAGAAGACACCCCATATACCCTTGATGATATAGAACGGATGTTTGGGGAAACCGTGGCCCGAATTGTGGACGGCCTGACCAAAATAGCCCACCTTAAAAAGGACAAGGATATTAGTCAGCAAGCAGAGAATTTCAGAAAAATGCTGCTGACCCTTCATGATGACGTACGGGTCATCATCATTAAAATTGCCGATCGTTACCACAACATGCTCACCATGGACGCCATGCCCGAGCACAAGCAGGTTAAAATCGCTTCGGAAACCCTATATATTTACGCCCCGCTGGCCCACCGTATTGGCCTCTACAATATTAAAGGTCATTTGGAAGACCTTAGCCTGAAGTACACGGAGCCCGAGGTATACAATGACATCCAAGCCAAGATAGAAGATACGGAGGAGGACCAGTTGGCCTATATTGAGGATTTCTCCAATGTGATCCGCAATTCACTGGACAAGGAGGGGTTAAATTATGACATCAAAGGCCGGATGAAGTCCATTTTTTCCATCCGCAGGAAAATGAAGGCGCAGAATGTTTCCTTTGACGAAGTCTATGACAAGTTTGCCATCCGGATTATCTATAAATCGGACCGAAAAAACGAAAAGTTCCTGGCCTGGAAGATCTATTCCATAGTAACGGACCACTTCACCCCCAACCCCATTCGCTTACGCGATTGGATCACCTCCCCAAAATCCACAGGTTATGAAGCCCTTCATATTACAGTGATGGGGCCCAAGGGAAAATGGGTGGAAGTACAGATTCGGAGTGAGCGTATGCATGAAATTGCCGAAAAGGGGTATGCTGCCCACTTTAAGTACAAACATGGGGAGCAAAAGGAACAAGGAATTGAGGAATGGCTCAACCGTTTGCAGGAAGCTTTGGAAACCTCCAATGGCAATGCTGTGGACTTTGTGGAGGAATTTAAACTGAACCTGTATTCCAAGGAGATTTTTGTGTTCACCCCCAAGGGAGACCTTAAATCCATGCCCAAGGGTGCCACCGCCTTGGACTTCGCATTTCACATACACACCGAAATTGGCATGAAGACCAGAGGGGCCAGGGTGAATGGAAAGTTGGTACCCCTAGGTTCACAGTTGCAGAGCGGAGATCAGGTGGAGATCATCACCTCCGAAAGTGCCAAACCCAACCAAAGTTGGCTAGACTATGCCCAAACGGCGCGTGCGCGCTCCAAAATAAAATCTTCATTAAGCGAGGAGAAGAAAAGTATTGCTGCGGACGGCAAAGAAGTACTGCGCCGAAAGTTAAAATCGCAGAAAATCACCTTAAATGAAGACACCGTCAACAAGTTGGTGACCTACTTTAAGCTGAAGACCAGTTTGGACTTGTTTTATCGTGTTGGAATTGGGGTCATAGACAATGAGCGAATCAAGGATTTTGCCTCCTCCTACCATAATGCCTTCTTGAACTTCTTCAAGAATAAAATCCGGAGGAACCCCACTCCTAAGGATGTGGACAAGGATGAGATCACCACCAAATACGATATGCTCGTCTTTGGTAAGGAAGAAGAAAAGCTTCCATATAAATTGTCGCAATGCTGCAATCCCATTCCCGGGGACGAGGTTTTTGGGTTTTTAAGTGTGAACGATGGAATCAAAGTGCACACCAAGAGCTGTCCAAACGCCATTCAATTACAGTCGAGCTATGCGTACAGAATCATGTCAGCCAAATGGATCGACAGTACGCAAGAGGAGTTCACCGCTGATATCAGAATTACGGGAATAGACAATTTGGGCTTGGTAAATGAGATCACGAACATTATTTCGGACAATATGCACGTGAACATGCGCAATCTTAACTTTAGTGCAGATGGTGGTACGTTTACCGGGCAGATTACCTTGGTGGTCAAGAACAACAACATCCTTAAAAAATTGATGAACAACCTGAAGCAGGTAGAGGGCATAGACAAAGTATCCAGAATTTAATTTTTAGCTGTACCTTTGTCCTTTAGCATTGGTGAGACGCTATGGGCAACGACAAAAACCAGGAAATTGTAAAAAATGTGTTCACTTCCTTCTTGGAGGAAAAAGGACATAGAAAGACTCCAGAAAGGTACGCTATCCTTCAGGAAATCTATGATAGCGACGACCATTTTGATGTAGAATCCCTTTACATTAAAATGAAGACCAAAAATTACCGGGTAAGCCGGGCCACCCTTTACAACACCATCGAACTTTTATTGGAGTGCAAATTGGTACGTAAGCACCAGTTTGGAAAAAACCAGGCCCAATACGAAAAATCCTATTTTGACCGTCAACACGACCATGTTATTCTAACAGATACGGGTGAAGTTGTTGAATTTTGCGACCCCCGTATCCAATCCATCAAAAAAACCATAGAGGAGGTTTTTGACATCAAGATCAACAACCACTCGCTTTATTTTTACGGAACCCGTAACAAAGAAGAAAACCTAACCGAATAACCAACACATTTCATGGTAGATTTATTGCTTGGACTCCAATGGGGAGACGAGGGAAAGGGAAAAATTGTTGATGTACTTACCAAGGATTATGACATTATAGCCCGTTTTCAAGGAGGTCCGAACGCAGGGCATACCTTGGAGTTTGATGGTATTAAGCACGTACTCCATACGATTCCATCCGGAATTTTCCATGAAAATGCCCTGAACATTGTTGGCAACGGTGTTGTTATTGATCCTGTGATCTTTAAAAAGGAGCTGGACAATCTGGAAAAGTTTGATATTGATATCGTTTCAAAACTTCTGATTTCCAGAAAAGCCCATTTGATCCTGCCCACCCATCGCTTGTTGGATGCCGCCTCTGAGACGGCTAAAGGAAAAGCCAAGATAGGCTCTACCCTTAAGGGCATTGGTCCCACCTATATGGATAAGACCGGACGTAACGGCATGCGGGTTGGGGATTTGGAATTTGATGCCTGGAAGAAAAAATATCGCACGCTTGCCGATAAGCACGAGGCCATGATCGGATTTTACAATGTGGACATCCAATACGATCTGGCCGAATTGGAAGCTGAGTTTTTTGAAGCGGTGGATACGCTTAAAAAGCTCACTTTTATAGACAGTGAGGAGTTTATCTTCAAGGCACAGACGGAAGGCAAAAAGATTTTGGCCGAAGGTGCCCAAGGTTCCCTGTTGGACATTGATTTTGGGACGTATCCTTTTGTGACCTCCAGTAATACCACAGCCGCGGGTGCCTGTACCGGATTGGGCGTGGCACCGAATAAAATTGGTCGGGTTTTGGGTATTTTCAAGGCATACACCACCCGTGTGGGCAGTGGCCCCTTCCCAACCGAACTTTTTGATGGGGATGGAGAGACCATGGGCCGTGTGGGCAATGAATTTGGTGCTACTACAGGCAGACCCAGACGTTGTGGTTGGTTGGATTTGGTAGCATTAAAATACGCGGTTCAAATCAACGGGGTTACGGAGTTGATGATGATGAAGGCGGATGTCTTGAGCGGCTTCAAAACTTTAAAGGTTTGTACGGCCTATCAATACAATGGTGAGGAAATCCAGCACCTCCCCTACAATATTGAAAGCGAGAACGTCACCCCTGTTTATACCGAAATGAAGGGCTGGGCCAAGGATTTGACCCAGTTGACCAAGGCCGAGGACCTTCCTCCAGCCTTAAATGAGTATATCGCCTTTTTGGAGAAAGAACTTAACGTTCCCATCAAGATTGTTTCGGTAGGTCCGGATAGGGTCCAGACCATCCACAGGTAATTGTATTTTTCATTTTCCATTCACACAATAGATTAAAACAGGCAATAAAAGTTGGTTTTTACCAACATTAATAACCTTTTTTCACTCTAATGTTGGTATTTAACAACATATATTTTTAAAATATTTGAAATTATTATTAAATTTGTTGGTAAAAGCAAACATTAATAGCTAATTTTATCTATAATGTTAGAAAATACCAACATAGATTGGGCACACATGTCGGATGCCGCCATTGTGGAACAACTGGGGCGCTATATCAGGCAAATACGCTTGCAGCAAAACACCTCGCAAGCACAACTGGCCAATAAAGCTGGGCTCAACCGATGGACCATCATCAAAATAGAGAATGGGGAGCCTGTTACCCTCATGAGTCTTATTCAAATTTTAAGGGCCCTGAACAGTCTATATGTCTTGAATACATTTCAGGTTTCAGAAGAAATAAGCCCCTTAGCGTATGCCAAGCTCAAAAAACAGCAACGGCAAAGGGCAAGTGGTAAATCCAGTCCCAAACCCAACAAAGAAGATTTGGGATGGTAGATGTGGCCGAGGTTAAAATATGGGGTGAATTGGTGGGCGCTATCCGCTGGGACGAATCCCAACAACTGGGATATTTTCAGTACGATCCCAACTTTGTGCAAAAGGGATGGGACCTGTCCCCCATTAAAATGCCCTTGGACCAAGGTTCCCGCATCTACAGTTTTCCAGAATTGCGGAAATCCCGTGGTGAAACTGAAGATGCCTTTAAGGGATTGCCCGGTCTATTATCCGACGCCTTGCCGGACAAATACGGAAACAAGCTCATCAACATCTGGTTAACCCAACAGGGGCGGCCCGAAAACAGCATGAACCCCGTGGAAAAACTCTGCTTTATAGGCACTAGGGGCATGGGTGCACTGGAATTTGAGCCTGCCCGGATAAAAACCGGGACATATACCTACGCCCTGGAACTGGACAGCCTAGTGGAAGTGGCCCAAAAAATGCTGAACGAACGCGAAACCTTTTTGACCCAACTGAACAAGGATGACGAAAAGGCCATGATGGATATCCTTAAAATAGGAACCTCTGCCGGGGGAGCTCGCCCAAAGGCCGTAATTGCGTATAACCCAAAAACTGGGGAGGTACGGTCCGGACAGGGTAATGTACCTAAAGGGTTTGAGCATTGGTTGCTAAAATTGGATGGTGTTAGCGGGGAACAATTTGGTGAAAGTTCCGGCTGGGGTCGGGTTGAATACGCCTACTACCTTATGGCCCAAGATTGCGGTATTGATATGAGCGACTGCCAACTGTTGGAAGAAAACGGAAGGGCGCATTTTATGACCCAGCGTTTTGACCGGGAGGGCAATACCCGCCACCATATCCTTTCGCTGTGTGGAATACAGCACTACGATTTTAATGATATGTACGGCTACAGCTATGAACAGCTGTTCCAGACCATGCGCATGCTCCGGTTGACCTACCCCGAGGCGGAGCAAATGTTCCGAAGAATGGCCTTCAATGTACTGGCTACCAACTATGACGACCACACCAAGAATTTTTCCTTTATCCTAAAAAAGGACGGGGAATGGCGACTGGCCCCTGCCTACGACCTTTGTTTTTCCTTTGATCCCACCAATCACTGGGTAAACAAACAGACTTTGAGCGTGAACGGAAAGCGTCTGGACATCACCAAGGAAGATCTCTTGACCATTGCCAAGGATAACAATCTTAAAAAGGGGAAAGACATCCTGGAAGAAATCAATGCAGTGGTAAAAAACTGGAAAACCTACGCAAGTAAGGCCGAGGTGAGAAAGGATCTAACAAACAGAATCCAAAGTAATCTGAACACCTTCTAAAGTCGCTGGAGAGCGACAAGCAAAGCACCTGGACATACCCCACTGGTAAACAGATCCAGACAAAACCCTATCTTTAAAGGGCTGCGATAACCAAACCGAAAACAGATGATGGCGTTTATTCAAGAATACGAGTGGGTCCTGGCCTTTGCCCTGGCCTGGATTACCATTTGGCTTACCGTTAGGCACTTTAAGACCTCTAAGACCATCTCTTATATTGAGCGCTTGAACACTCCCGAAATGGCCGCTTTTAGGGCCGATATTGATGCGTGGTTGGGCATGGACATCCCTGATGCGGAAAAATGTAAGATCATAGAGGAAGACAAGGACCTTTTTTTTAAAGTCAAGATATTGACCAACCTGTTTACGGAACTGGGCATCTCCTACAAAAAGCGAATCGTGAGGCGGTCACTGACCAGGGAAATATTTTATCCGTTGGTGCCCAGCTATTGGGACCGATTGCAATTTTATATCTGGAACAGCCGGAACAAAGGTGAGGCCACGGGTTATTTCATGGAATATCTGGCCAAAGAAGTCCGAAAAATGGAAGGCCGAAACCAAAAAATCCTTAAAAAAAGATACCCTTACTTGTTCCAGGAAAAGGAAGCCTAATCGTTTTTTCTATCGCTGAATCTGAGTACTATGGAATAGCTTGAAGCGCTTCAGTGGCACTATAGGCGGGTTGCAAAGTCCAAAGTCGAAAGTCGAAAGTCGAAAGTCGAAAGTTGAAAGTGGGGGTTCGGGATTTGAAGTCCAACAATCGAACACTCCAACATTTAAGATTTAGAATTTAGCATTAACCAGCAAGCACCAAATTCCAATGAGCATTGTTGAAGTTCAAGCTCAAGTTCAAGCTCAAATTCAATTTTGTGTTTTCCATTTTCCATTTTCCATTTTGCATTTTCAATTTTCCACTTCGCGCTTTGCGTTTTGCGTTTTCAACTTTTCATTTGCTTTTTTTCCTTTCCCGTATTCTAAGAATTGTTACAATTCCCCTTAGCGCCGAGACCACACTTTGCACCTCGCGCGGGGTAAACACTTCTTCCTCTATATAAAAGAGCATTTCCAGGTTACGGTCCAGCACCTTGGCAAACTCCTGTGGGGAGCCATAGCCTTCTTTAATAAAATGGGAGAGCTGTTTCTTTTGGGTTTTGGATAATGGTTTGTATGTCATAGGGCCAAAGAAAGAAGAAACCTAAGGACTGCTCAATGCCATATATGGCAAGTGGAACTAAAAGTAGGTTTTATCTCCCCTATTGAGAAGGTTATCCGTATTAAAAGGGTAAATTGGCAAAAAATAACAAGATAAAATCGCTAGACTAAATCCAAACGGTTCATAGATTTATTAAAAAAATATTTTAATTATCCGATCACATGTATGACATGCTTGAAAGATTCTCTGGAAATGAAGGAAACAGAGCGTTAAAGGACGCCTTGAGTTTACAGCAACTCTTCCGAGGAAACGATAAATTATTAGATGATATTATTAAGCTCATCCAACCATTTAAAATTCAAAAAGGCAAAACTATTATTGAACAAAATGCCACAGACAACGACTTGTATCTAGTGGTCACAGGTTCCTTAGATGTCCTCATTAATGGTCGTAAAATTGCAAAAAGAACTGCTGGACAGCATGTTGGAGAGATGGCGCTTATTGATGTCACGGCAAGAAGAAGTGCAAGTGTTATTGCCCACGAGGATTCAATATTGTGCAAGATAACCGAACCGGACTTTACTATTTTAGCAAACAAGTTCCCTTTTTTATGGAGAAATTTGTCCATCGAACTTGCGAGTCGGTTAAGACAAACAAATTCATCAATCAAGCGTAAAAATGAAATTCCTCAAATTTTTCTAGGTTGTTCCGTTGAAGCACTTTATATCGCTAACGCAATACAGGAAGGCCTTCAACACGATAATTGCTCCACAAAAATTTGGACCAATAACGTTTTTAAAGGAAGTTCTTTTCCGCTCAATGATCTAGAAAGAGAAATACAGATTGCGGATTTCGCTATATTGATCGCTACTCCGGACGATGTCACTACTTCAAGAGAATTAGAACAAAAAGCACCTCGGGATAATGTTATTTTTGAAATTGGGTTGTTCATGGGTGCAATCCAACATGGTCGAACTTTTATAGTCAGTCCCAGGGGAACTAAACTAAAATTACCTTCTGATCTCTTGGGTATAACTACAATCGATTTTCGTCCTTCTAATGAAGGTGATATAGATGTTAATATCGGGCCTGTTTGCAATCAGATAAGAAAATATATAAAGGAACAAGGTTGTATCTAGTTATGACCTCTTGGTCTGGACTTGTAGACTGAATTCATGTTTAATGTACAAAGATTACCAAGTGTACCACTTATCAGATATTGATTGTTATCACATAAATTTCCAAATCCATCCCAAATCATAACCGAGACCGTTGGCTTTAATATGAAAAAAATTCTAGTCTATACATTAATTCTGATTCCAATAATTGGTTTTTCGCAGAATTGGACCATTCCGAATATTGATTGGCAAGGAAAAACGGAAACGGAAAACAACTATTTTGATTTGTTAAAACTAAGAGACAGGAATTCACTAATAATAAAAATAAGTTATTCATCATATTGGACTAAAGGACAGAATTCAGAGTTTATCGTTTACCAAAATGATGGAAAAATAAAAAGGTTCATTGTCTACCAACCGGGTTCGACTGAATTAAAAACAAAAATTAGGCGGAAAAGAATTGGTAAAAAAGAATATAGATACTATTGGAATCACTTAAACGAGGTTATCCAAGGAAAAAAGTACGTAATTGATAAATCAAAATTAAATATTACATCAAAATCAAATGGAGATGGAATGAGTACTGTGATTTCTGTTTCTGACAGAATAAATTATAGTTTTTGGATGTGTCAAGGAAAAAATTATTTAGCATATGGAAGTTACTCACCTTTATCATTTATAGAAAGTGAATTTCCAGGTTGGAAAGAAAGACAAAAGCTTGTTGAATTGATGAATGGATTTGAAAAATTAACTGAAAAACACTAATGGCAACAATGACTATAAGTAATCGCATGTTCTCCCCTACTTCTGAAAATCCTCGCGGATTTTCCATCTAGTGTTTATTTGCAATTAGATGCTTAAACATGCCACTAACCTTATACAAAACCGTTGTGCACAAGCTGAAAAACCAAAAATAAATGGAACATTATAGACTTGAATTTAGTGAAGCCCAACAATGGTTAAGAATGGATAATTATAGTCATCCTGCTAACACTAACGGCTTCATTACTGTAAAGGAAAAATGTACAGACACAGAATGTCATATTTTCGAGGCATTCTTGACAAGGAGCGATGGAAAATTATTAGGCGATTCGAAAATTAAGTATCGAAATGTGGATGTATTAGAAGCTGTTCAAGAATTAGATACTTTCCTTAAAACACTTTCGGAATATAATCTGACTATTTCGCCCAAATGAGTAATCTAAATAAGTCCATAGAACAATTAGAAAATGATTATTGGAAAGACGAAATCGACTTTCCATCTAATCTTGTAATCAATTGTCATAAATACAGAAAAATTCCAATTAAGGAATTAACAATTGAGCAGTTAAGACTTTTGATTTCACAAAAAATCGGAATTGAATATCTGACTGAACTCGCAATAAAAAAGCTGGAACTGAATATTTTGGCGGAAGGCGACCTTTATGAAGGCGATTTATTACAGGCAGTATTAAGTTTACCGACTGAATTTTGGAATGGAAAACCAACTGAATTTCGGAGTTTACAAAACTTGGTGGAAAGGAATTCTGAACTGATAAAAACTGAATTCGGAGAAAGGAAATTTGACCGAATAAATGAAGAAATAAAAGCCAGTGCACAACAACGGCTATAGCTCATTGCGGTCGGAATTTCCATACGGAAATTCCAGCCTGATTCGATAAATTAGGGGCTACGGCGGAAAAGTCCGCTGGACATCTTCCGCAACGAAGCCATACACGAACCGTTGTGCATAATTTGAGAAATGAAAAATTGGAAGCCTGACATATTATTTAAGCTATTATGGATTGGTTTGACTTTGTTCACAATCTATCTTTTTAGCTGGCTGACCTTTATTCACTTCACTTTTGGAAATATTGGAACGGACAAATACAACGGTTGGTACATACTCTTGCCGAATCTCTTAACCATTGGACTTCTGATATTCTATGCTAAAGAAATTTTGATTGGATACAATCCAAAATCTACAACTCGGAATTTAAGATCATTGCTCATATTTTCAGTTTTAATAATAATCTTGACTTTGTTACAAATCCCTCAATTTGAGTTATTATGTACCGACCTGAAATCTGAACCTTGGCAAGTCGTTTTATCAATGATTATAATTCTGACCTCATATGTTGGAATTATAATGAATAGAATATTGAAAATGAAAGAATTGAAAAATGAAACCGAGGACTAAAACACGCGCTACAACAATGTATAACCGCAATTTATTCACCGTTAGTTATTTTGTTATAGGTGTTCATCGGTCGCTACACTCTGGTTGGCGGATTCGACTATCCCGAAACAAGTTCGGGACAGGCTGTCCGAATCCTCCCCGCCCGTACCGAACGGCACGTTCGGGCTCAGTCGGAATTGCTAACGCCAGTTCTAAACCGAAAATTAACGCATATTAACCCATAACTGACGGTTATACGAGACCGTTATAGTACATTTTCGATGAATAAACTGATTATAATATTACTGCTTTCTCTTTCAAGTCTGGCATTTGGCCAGGAATCGCATATTGAATCAGAAATTCTAAGTGTTTTATGTGATGAAGACTCGGACGCTTATCGCCTTAACACAATACTTACCAAGGACTCTATATCGAATGGGACTAGGATTATCCATTTTTCGACATCAGCAACTTGTTGCGTTGACTTTAGAATTAAAAGCACGTTAATGGAAAACATTGTTAAAATGGAACTTGAAGAAGATGGTGTGGAATGTGAATGTATCTGTGCGTATGACTTTGTTGTTCGATTTAATTCTGTTTTTGATTCAAAAACCAAATTCTTTGTAAACAAAAGAGAATTACGAACGGACTTACCCAAAGTACGTCCTTACGAAAAAAGATATTTTGTGCATGAAAATGATACAACTGGATTTGACGACGAAAATGGACTTAGACAGGGGTACATGGTTCTCAAGCGGAAGAATGACATAAAAAAAATATACTGGAAAGATGGAAAGTTCATTAAACTTGAGATTTTGGACAAGAAGGGGAATGTCATAATTACGGAAACGGACGAGGACAAAATGTTCGATTACTAAAAAACGTACTACAACAAGGGCTATAATTCAGCTTTGCCCTTGAACAAAAAACAAAATTCCTAACTTTAAAACAGCTCGATTTCTTACTTGAAAAATCCTATCGGATTTACCAAGCCGAAATCATAGCCGAGACCGTTGGTTGCAA
>NZ_JANQLX010000014.1 GCF_028280385.1 Allomuricauda sp.
GGGCTCTTAGCTCAGTTGGTTCAGAGCACCTGCCTTACAAGCAGGGGGTCACTGGTTCGAATCCAGTAGGGCCCACACCCACGAAACCCCAGTAAACACTGGGGTTTTGTCTTTTAGGACCATACCTCACAGAGTCGTATTTTTTGGCCTATTTCGTTTAATTCCTATATTTAGCGAAACATTTTGCGCGTGGAATGCGCGTGACCATGAAGGCGACGATCAAACTTGATACCAGGGCAAAGGGGAGGACCGAAGAAGGCTTCCCAATCATCCTTTATCTGACCGATAAGGGCAAAAAACGTACCGTTCACCTTGGTTTCAGGAGCCGTGAAGCGAACTGGAACGCCACGACAGCTGCCCCCAGGACAAGCCATCCAAAGTACTATGAGCTCAATGATTACCTGCTGAAAGTCAAGTCAAAGATCGCGGAAATTATGGGAAACAGGATGTTGGATGGAAAGGTCAACATCAACAATTTCAAGGAAAACCTATTCCAGGAAACCAGCCCGATATTCTACAAGGCGGCAATTGGATTGCTCCCCCAGGATTATATTGGTACAAAGCTCAGTGCGCTGCGGAGCTTTGATTCATATTTTCCGGATATCACGTTCAATGAGATATCATCGGCCACAGTGGATCGGTATATCCGGAACCTAAGGGAAAAGGGGAACAGTCCCGGGGGTATCGATAGCTATGTCCGGAGCCTGAAAGCGCTGTGGAACAAGCTCAGCAATAAGGAAAACCCCTTCAAGGGCCATCGGATACCTATACCTCCCAGGATCAAAAAGGTTTCCACACCAGAGGACATCCGAAAACTGGCCAGCGCCCAACTGAGCGACAAAGGACTAATCAGCAGCTATTCCAAATTGAGGGACTATTGGCTGCTCATGTTCTATTTTGGCGGGATAGACCCAGAGGTCCTGGCAAGGCTCCGGTACGACAGGAACATCCAGAACGGGCGTTTGGTGTTCAACCGGGGGAAGGGTGGTTCCAATATGCCCTGTAACAACATCATCGCGCCACAGGCCCTGGAGATATTGGGAAAGTATGACTGCCGGCCGTACCTAGTACCGATTTATAGGAGCACAAGCCCTAAGAGCTTCATCCGGAACTTCCGCCGTGGATTGATAAGGATAAGTGATATGTTGGAGCTCGGTGTGGTGATGCACCCCAAGAGTGCCAGGTACAGTTTCATAGACCGAGCACAGCAAGAATTGATCGACGAGCGGATAACCGCTCAGATAGTCGGGCATAAACGGAGGACCACTACGAGCCTATATACCAATGATTTTCCAATCGAGGTACAGGACAAGGCGCATTTAAAGATAATATCCTTAAGTTAGTTGTGCGAACTTTAATACAAATATCATGTCCGATCCAGCCTCGCTCGGAAAAGCACTGGAAGGTGCAACGAAAATCGCCAACACCACTTGGTTCACTTCGATAATAGATAGGGTTTTTGGTTTCAAGATAAGCGAATGGGCCGCTGAGGGAGAGGTCAGAAAGCGAATTATCCTTGATGAATATGAAAAGGCGAAAAGCCAGGGGCTGCAGGGAATGCAATACATTGAGAACATGCGAAAGGCGGAAAACCTGATTAACACAGCGGTAAAAACTTCGGAACATATAGATCCTGACCAGCCCAACGAGGTGAAGATGGACAATGACTTTTTTTGGAATACTGTGGAGCATGCAAAGTCCGTTTCAAGTGATGAAGTCCAAGAATTGATTGCCAAAATTCTTGCCAGTGAATATAATTCCCCTGGGACGTATTCGATGAGCACGCTCCAAATCATAAAGATGTTGGGAAGGCGAGAATTGGAGCTGTTTGAGAACGTGGGTTCCCTGATTCTCAATTCTGAATTGATACCGAACATAGTTTTCCAGGGAAGTGTGGACATGGGAAAAATCTTAGCCCCTTTGGATATTGATTTCAATAGTTTACAAGAACTACAGCACCTTGGTCTTTTCTTGCCCAATAGTATGAGACGAAATGTCCAAAATCCTGACAAAAAGGTATTGGGATTTGAATACTTTGATAAAGTCCTGTCGTACGAGTGCGTCCATAAAACAGACTTTATGCTGACCATCCCCGGATTTTATGGACTTTCCAAAACAGGGAAGGAATTGCTGCAACATCTAAATGTGACAAAGAACGATGACTACTATGAGTGGCTCAAAGCAAATTTTAAAATAGATAACTATAAGTGCGTAGCGGAGTAATGGTTTTCAAACCAAGATTAATTTAATTTCTTGTCGTTCGCATCTTTGTATTTGTAATACTGATATTCATCTGAACCTTTGTACCATCTATAACGTACTTCGGTGAACCTAAGTGATTTGATTTGGTCTTCTAAACTTTCCTGAAAATCCTTAATGTTGGCATTATTGGCGAAAGCCCCGCCAGTAAGGTTTATTGTTTTATTTCCGGTATTACCTGTCCTGACATCAATATTATGCTCCCACATTTTATTGTCAAGTAACTCACCATATTTCTTTCTGAGTTTTGGAAATCTTGAAGTCTGGGTTTTAATCAGTTTTGATTGTAGTTTATTGGCCAATTCCGAAGCTTCTTGATTGCCCTCCAATAATTCCAGAGTCTCCAAAGTTGTTCCAAAGTTCTGATATAATTGTGCTTCAATCAATATGGATTCAATATCATCTGGAATGGCTTTTGATTCAAGCTCATTCAAATGCTCAAAAGTATTACTGGCCGCAGAGATGTACTTCGTGGTGGTCTTTTCAAGGGCAATCCTGTCGGCATTAATTTCCAAACTATCAATTATCCTTAGCCAGACTAATGCGCTATCTTTTTGTGGGTGGTTTTCATCAATCAATTTGGTTAGCTGATCTTTTGCTATATTGTAGTTGCCTCGGACCACGTTGAATTTTGCTCGTTCGTATTCGTCAAGATTGAGGTTACAGGATTGATGGGCCCCAACTAAAACTAATATTAAAAGAGCTTTTTTCATAATTGGCTGTTTATCACAAATTTATAAATGTAATTTGAGATTGCATTGTAGATTTCCCCCAGTTTTTTTAAGGATTTCGTACAATTGAGTTTTGGTCAAAACATCTTATATTGTACCTCCTAACAGTTAATAAAGTTCTTGATAAATTTACCCCCAAAATTTATCAACTGTCTGATTTTAAGGTAGATTGATGTAGTATTAATCTTTAAACTTTAAAATCATGAAAAAAATTTTGTTGGTATTAGCTGTAGCATTATTTACAAGTTCAATCTTAGTTGTGTCGTGCACAGCAGAATCAGTAGAGGACATTGAAACGCAATCGCCAGACAAGGACAAAAGTAATTGCACGGGCTGTAATCAGTAGCTTATTGATCTTTACCGGGGTAGTCGGTAGGGTTGTATATATTGGCTACATGGGGGACAACGACCTGGAGGGAAATTTTATGGGCTTCAGGTGGTTGTCCATTTTTTTATACAATTTTGGGGTTGAAGTTTCATTGGCCTCATTTGGGGCGCTAATGTGGATCTCAACTAATTTCCATATGGCCGGATCAAAATCAAAAAAGTTGTTTCGGTTTGTGGCCGTTATGATGATGGCCCTTGCATTCTTTTTCATGGGATGGATCTTTACGGACAAGCCTTACTGGTCCAATTCTGTTGAAATCCTTTTCGCATTCCTGATAAGTATTCCCGCCACCACCCTTTTTGTTATGCTGGTCATGTTCCTTTCAAGGGAAATTACCAATGTGAGGGAACTTAAAGCTAGGGTCATCGACTTTTTTATTGAGATAAGAAATGTACACTTCCGTGCACTTCTTAAAAATGCCCACAAGCTTGATTTCCTTGATGATTACAATATTGAAAGTGAGGCTAGGAAAGAAATTAAGGAGCAGCTGAGAAAAGAAAGAAAGAATATAAACAAAACTTTGGACGACAGGCTCCATGAGGAAACTTATGAGATCGATTCTTAAGAACATATGGAGTTCACTTTCAAAGTTGTCAGGGAAACGACATTATAAGCGTTTCATCAAGGATACCTCTGTTGATAACTGGGAACTTTCTATGCAAGAGGCGAAGCTGGAACTTGAAGCTGAACTTGTTGAATTGGAGCAAAAAAAAGAAAAGATTCAAAGGATCCGCCGAAAAATGGTGATGGGAATTCCACTGACGGATGAGGACTTAAAATTTCTTGGACTGGTCAGTTTTAAAAAGGAGAATCCCTCCTAACTTTAATCCTTATTTTTAAACAAATCCCTTGCTTCCTCAATCGATGCGTCTATTTCTGCATCCTCAACAATGAATTTCTTATATAACGGATAAAGGTCGTTTTGTTTCAAAATGGCATGGTGTCTTATCAACAATCTAAAAAGATCAGAAACAATTTTTGGGTCGTTGAAAGCTTCTTCATTCAAAACAATTGACCCAATTTCACTTCGCATAGGCTTTTTACCTGTCAACAACCATGTTTCTCTAACTTGAAAGTATTTTGAAAGCTTTTCAAGATTTTTCAAGTGAGGTTTGGTATCCTTGTTAAGTATCCTTGACAGGGTGGCTTCTGAAACAGTGGATTCCTTAGATAACTGATAAGGAGTAAGCCCTTTATCATCCATTAACTTCTTTAATCTTTCGCTGATTGTGTCCACCTAGAAATGTTAAAATTTCATTTTGCTTGCAATAATACTTTCAAAATACTTGCATTTCATATACATTTGAAATGGATATGGGACAAAACTATTGTCCGAGGCGGGTAAATATATGAAAAAAGAGATAACAATTAGGCCTGAAAACAACGATATATCGCTGTTGGCAACGGCGTTGAAGCACAAGAACTCTTTTTTGATCCGTGGCTTTAAAACCCTTAGTGCCTTCAGTAGTATCATGAAGTTCCATATGCCAAAATATGCCTCGGAATCCGAACTAAAGAAGTTGGATGCATGGTGGAGAATGAGGCTTAAGGACCAACAGATAAACGCCGATACCGAATACGTACTTGAACAATTGAAACATGAATAGGCTCAACCACATCATGCCCATCCTGGTACTTGGATACTCCATTTTCCTTGAGCTGAGGGGCGAGACTTACTATTCAGGTGGGGCACTGATCGCGGCCATACTGATGTGGATGATGGTATTCGCTGCACATATGAAAAACAACAAAAATCCATAGCCATGGCAAAATTCAAGATAGGCGACCAGGTGTACTGTACCAGGGGAGATTGGCTCAACGGGAACGGTATAACGAACTTCCGGACACCGGAAAAGAACGAGGTGCTGACGGTGCGCGACATCCATGTGCACAAGGGGCAGTTACTGCTGAACTTCCTGAGGTACCACCCGCACGTGTACTACCCCGCAAAGTACTTCAAGCCGAAGTACTACCCGTTCGCACAGAGGTTGTTGGATTCAATGGCACCGAGGTTCTGAATGAGGATAACGCCCAACATAGTGCGCAATGCCGGGATATGGCTCGACACCAAACAGGTGGCCCGTCTCTGCAACCGCACGGTGCGTTGGGTACAGTTGAACCGCGGTAGGTTCACATACAGGAGAAAGAACGTCCGCGTGATGGAGATCGAGCTCACCAGTGCGCTCAAGGTCAGCGCGGAGATAAACGATGATGGTTAGTTTAGGTTTGGTTGGGGCGGCCGCCCATGGTAGAAGTGGCCGCCCCTTTTTTTGTACCGCTTATGGAGGATATCATACATAACTGCAAACTGGGAACGGTCCGCGATGCGCAGGGGAGGGCATTGGAGGTCGATGGGGGACAATTCTATTGTGTCGACCGGCCGTGCAGTCCCACTGCCATCCTGGGCCATCCCTTTGAGCGGTGCACGATATGCAAGAGGACGGTGTAGACGGGTACCATATCGTGCCATCGATGCATGACAGGGACACATACTTTTTGTTCTGTCCCGGGGAACTGGAGAAAAAATTCGGGCTGACACAGAGCGGCCAGATAACGGAACATGTGGACAACCCACTTTGGAAAACGGAAAGGATGGCGATAAGGCGCAATTTTGGGATAAAGGACCAAAACTGAAAAAAATTATGTCGGTACATATGGAGACAGATTTCGGGGAAGAATGGAAATCGGAGATGATGAGATGGCGAAAGGCCGATATCATCGACGGGCTCGCGGAGATCGCCAAGGAGAACGTGGAACTGAAGAAACAACTAAAGACCGCACGAACTTGAGATTTACAGTTACCATAAACCAGGGCCAGTGCATAAAGTTCGGTGTCTCGGTGTCCGAGGCGGCGCTGATGGACCTTCTGAACCAGCTGAGCAGCTGGGCCGATGAAAAGCTCATCGGGGGACAGACCTACTATTTTCTGAGCCGTACCAAGGTACTGGAGGAACTTCCATATTTCTTTAAAAAGAGCGATACGGTGTACAGGGTCTTCAAGTCCCTGGAGAAGAAAAAAATGGTGGAGTACCGCACTGAAAAACGGCGCGATTTTCTGAGATTGACACCCTATGGAAAGGGCTGGAACCGCTACGGGAAAAACTCGGAAATAAATCCGAGTTCCCACCAGGAAAACTCGGAAACAAATCCGGATCCGGAAATGAATCCGAGAAAACCCGGAAATAAATCCGAGTTTGCAAAAGGACCTAACCCACTGGAAAACAGTGCTGTTAGCGATCAAAACTCGGAAATAAATCCGACATATAAATATTATAAATATACAAGGGATAACTCTCAGAGAGAGATGTTGGATCTGATACACAAAGAAAATCCCTTTGCGCTCGAGTGCGTGCTCGACAATTCCCAGTTCCAGGAACGTCTCATAAAATACCTTTCCTCACGGGGCCACAACTTCGATTTCGAAAAGCACATCGGCCCGATCATCGTACTGTGGCTCTGCAAGGAATACACTGCCAGCGGACTGCAGTCCACCTCCGGAAACATCAGGACCAGGCTCACCTCCTACGTGGCCACCGTCCTAAGGAACGGTGGGACGGACGTTAGGGAGATAAAGGGCATACTGGAGCCAAAACCAAACTATTTGATCGACGATGAAGGATAACAAAGAATACAAGAAACTGCCAATGGCCCTTGATATCGAGGATGCCGTGATCTCGGTGACGATGAACGACACCCGGGCCCCCGATATCCTCTTCGAGACCATCCGGACGGAAAGGGCATTCTACAGACCGGAGAACCAGCTGCTGTTCACTGCCATGTTCGAGCTCTATTCCAGGAGTGAGCCCATAGACCTGTTGACGGTGAGCGAAAAACTCCGCCAGATGAAAAAACTCGAGGCGGCGGGTGGGGACTTCCATCTCATCGCCCTGGCCCAAAAGGTCACTTCCTCCGCCCATATGGAGTACCACTGTCGGATCCTGCTGCAGAAATATCTCAAACGCTGCATCATCCAGATGAACAACCAGATAATCGGATTGGCCTTTGACGATTCCAACGATGTCTTCGATATCCTGGACTCCTACCAGAAACAGTTCGACCGTATCGTGGACATCACACAGAGGGGGCGCAGGACGGTCTCCTTTCCGGAGGCGCTGGAGAACCTCAAGCGCGAGGTGGAACGGCTCTCCGACAATTCGGAAGATGTGCCGCTTGTGGGCGTTACCACCGGTTTCAAGTCAACGGACAAGCACACCGGCGGTTACCGCCCGGGGAACCTTGTGATACTCGCCGCGCGGCCCGGGATGGGAAAGACCAGTAAGGTACTGAAGACGGCCATCGGAAACCTTAAGCGCGGGGTGCCTGTCGGTATCATCAGTCTTGAGATGAGCATGGACGAACTGGCGGCAAGGCTGGTGGCCATAGATACCAGCTTCCATTTAAAGCAGCTGCGCAAGATAGGTTTCAAGAAACTAGAATATTTCAAGACATACGACTCCCACTCAAAGAGGATGTCGGCCTACCCGCTTTATGTGAACGACAGCGGGGTCGGTGACCTGACCGAGGTGGTGATCCAGGCAAAGGCATGGAAACGGTCGGAGAACATCGGACTGCTGATCATCGATTACCTCCAGCTGATGGGCGACAGGGAAATCACCTCGGGAAAACGCGAGCAGGTGATATCCGCCATAAGCAGAAGGCTCAAGCTGTTGGCCAAGGAACTGGAGATACCGATAATCGCGCTTTCCCAGCTTTCAAGGGAAGTAGAGCGCAGGGGAGGGAGCAAACGGCCGCACCTATCGGACCTTAGGGACTCGGGGGCCATAGAACAGGACGCAGATATCGTGGAGTTCATCTACAGGCCCGGTTACTACAAAGCGGACATGGACCCGAAGGACTACGGTGATGTGAACCAAAAACGGCTTGACCTGGGGGCCAATGTTGAGATAAACTATGCAAAGTTCCGAGGTGGGTCCACAAGGACCATCCTTATGAAATGGGTGGGCGACAAGACAAAGTTCCTTTGCGTGGACGACGAGAACGACACCGCAGAGTACATAGATGATGAAAAAACGGTCTTCGATGCCGAATAGACCGAAAAAAAAGAAACGCCCGTGGAGGGACGAAAGGAAACCGTTCCAGAGAAGGGCAAAGGACAACCAGGGTTTTTACAACTCCGCCAGATGGAGAAAGGTGGCCAGGGCGCACAAGGCGAGGAACCCCTTCTGCGTGAAATGCCTGGCCGAGGGAAAGGTAACGGCGGTGGAGTTCACCGACCACATCAAGAGGATCGAGGACGGGGGGAAAAAATACGCGGATTCGAACCTGCAGTCGCTCTGCAAGTTCCACCACAACCAGAAATCGGGCCGTGAGGCCCACGGATATAGGGAAAACAACAATTAATAATAGAGAACATGGACAATTCAGAACTAAAGGTGATCGAACTAGAAGAGATCGCCGTTTCAAAGACGAACCCCAGGAAGACCTTCGACGAGGGTGCCATGCGGGAACTAGAGGAATCGGTGCGTCAGCACGGGGTGCTCCAGCCGATATTGGTAAGGTCCCTGGTGCCTGCAGGGAAAAAATCGAAACCATTTGAGCTGGTATGCGGTGAGCGCCGTTACCGCGCAGCCAAGGCGGCCGGGCTAAAGGAAATCCCGTGCAACATCAGGATGCTCACGGACGATGAGGCCTTTGAGCTGCAGATCATCGAGAACCTGGAGCGCAAGGACGTGCACCCCTTGGAGGAGGCGCACGCATTCAAAAGGATGCTGGACTCCGGAAGGTATACCTTGGAAGATATTGCCGGTAAGGTGGTCAAATCTGTGACCTATGTGGTCCAGCGAATGAAGTTCAACGACCTCATTGAAGAAGTGGCGGCCGATTTTATGAAGGGGCACTTAGGTGTGGGCCATGCCATCCTTTTGGCAAGGTTGGAGGCCCATGACCAAATAGAGCATTACAAAGAGGCCCGTTCCGGTTGGAAATCCGACCCGGACAATCCCTCCTATGGAACGGTGAGGGAACTGCGCTATGAGATAGAGGACGGGACCATTGAGCTTGGGGACGTTCCATTTTCACTGGATGATGTGGAACTGGTCAAGGAAGCGGGTCCCTGCAGCAAATGTATGAAAAGGACCTCCTGCAACCCTGTACTGTTTTCCGATATGCAGGAATCAGACCGGTGCATGGACAGTAGGTGTTACGACAAAAAAGAGCTGGCCCATATCGAAAGGGAATCCTCAAAGATCATTGACCAGGCATTGAAAATTGCCCTGGTGACCGATTGGAGCGGTACAGTACCACCCGATGTTGCCAAAATGTGCAAGGAAAACAAGATCGCCCTTTTGAAGAACTATGACGACTACAACCTAAGTGAACGCAATGGATGGCCCATGGTAAAGGCCTTCAACGTTAGTGAGGGCAAGTATATGGATATCTATGTCAAGCCCGATAAGGTGGCGGCTTCCACTTCTGCCTCAGACCCAGGTTTTGAAGTCAAGAACGAAATAGCCAAATTGGAACAAAGGGCGGCCCGCGCCCTGGAGCTCGACGGGGAAAAGGTCTGGAACACGGTCAGAAATTGGGGCGATGGCAAGATCGGGATAACCCTGCAGGGCCTTGATGAAGACCCTGGTGAAAAGTATACCCGCAACAATGGACCATTGTCCAAGACAGAAAAGATGGCCCTGTTGGCGGCGCTCAAGAACACAACTTATCAGATGGGAAGCAGGTTCGAATACCTGAAGGACCTAACGGTCAAGAACGTGAACAACGATGAACCATCGGAAGAACTGATCAACCAGGCATTGCGGTTCTTTATCAATTACCAACTGAACGTTTCCTATGGCTCACACCTGCATTCACCTGGAAACGCTGCCCTTTACAACGTGTTCAAGGAATACTACCCTGCAGAGGTGGACGGTATCGAGGTCCATTTTGAAAAGCTAAAACAGAAAAGGGTCGAGCGCACCGGTGATCGACTGAGTAAACTCAGGGCCGAGCTCAAGGAACTGGAGCCGAAGAAACCGGCCAAGCGTAGCACACCAAAGAAGAAAACCGAAAAAGCAGTGGCAAATGGATAGCACGCCGGAAATATACAGGAGCACGGACTATGAAAGGTTCCACCTGATCAACGGGAACAGGAACATAGTCCCAAAAAAGGTAGAGAAGATCGTGGGCGATGTGGAGAAGGGGCTGGACCTCTTCCCCTTCTGCCCCATCATCGTATGTGAGGTCGATGGAAAACTGAACATCATCGATGGCCAGCACCGCTTTAAGGCTTCCAGGGAACTAAAGAAGCCCATTTATTACGTAGTGGCCGAGAACATCTCCATTAGGGACATAGCCAGGATGAACAACAACACCGACAAGTGGAAGTTCAACGATTTCATGGACTGCTATATCAAACTGGGAATGGGGGACTATGTGGTCCTAAGGGACTTCATAAGGAAGTACCGGGTCAACCACGCGCCCGCCCTCGCACTTTTGGCCAATGGAAGTGCCGTCACAGCAAAAGGGGTTTCCGAGAAGTTCAAGGACGGTGAGTTCAAGGTGAACCACCTAGAAAGGGCCACCGAGGTCATGGACCTTACGATCAAGCTGTTCGACAGGTACAAGTTCTGCCGGGACAGGAACCTTATAGAGGCGGTTTCCCGCTTGATGGGCAAGGACCTTTGGGAACTGGACCGCATGGAGGAGAAACTTACAAAGCATCCGGGAATGATGGACCAGTGCACCAGTTACAAGACCTATATCATGCTCATTGAGCAGATATACAATATGAGTGCCCAGCACAGGAAAATAATCTATTAAATAAACGAAATGGAAACATTGAAAATTAGTAAAGATGCCGCTATCACGGCACACAAAAAGGCAAAGAATTCCGGAAAACGGCTTCTTGAGGACCTTTTCGGGGAAAACACCTTCATCAACAATATCAAAGATAGGATAAGGTCATGGGAAGATGTGCTGGAGTATCATTCAAAAGACCCTAAAACTTTTATTGATGGATGTTTGGGGCTTTCGGATGATGAGATGGCCTATAGAAAAGTTAAGCTCATTGCAGCGGCCCTCAACGAGGGGTGGCAACCGGATTGGACTGATTCGAGTCAATACAAATATTATCCATGGTTCGATATGGGCGGTTCCTCGGGTTCCGGGTTTGCGTACGACGGCTACGATGACTGGAATTCGGATTCGGATTGCGGCTCCCGCCTTTGCTACAAGAGCAGGGAATTGGCCGAATACGCAGGAAAACAGTTCACTGATATCTACAAAGAATTTTTAACACTATAGATTTTAAACAATGGAGAACATTAAAACATTCAAAGATGCCTGTAAGGTGTTGGGCTTGGACAGCGATAAGGTGTTGCCCGATTTTGGACCTTTCCCGGAAAAGCATCGGAAGGCCATAGAGGCCCATGCTAAACTTGTGATCATTGCAGAGGCCTTAAACGATGGTTGGGTGCCTGATTGGGGAAATTATGACCAATGGAAGTATGAGCCTTGGTTCGATATGGGCGGTTCCTCGGGTTCCGGGTTTGCGTGCTGCGTCTGCGATGGCTGGCATTCGGGTTCGACTTGCGGCTCCCGCCTTTGCTACAAGAGCAGGGAATTGGCCGAATACGCAGGAAAACAGTTCATTGAATTGTACAGGCATTATTTACTGATTTAATATTAACGGGTGGCGCGATGCTATGGTTGCGGTTCCTCAGGTTCCAGGTTTGCGTACAACGACTACGATAACTGGAATTCGAATTCGAATTGCAGCTCCCACCTATGCAAAAGAGATTACTTGGCATTGCGGACCTTGCCAACATGGCAAAAGACAACTAAACTTAAAAGGGCGTTGGTACCAAAAATGGGAATGCGACCTTTTTAAAGCAAAGGCATGAAACGGATAGGAAACATATTTGAAAAGATTGTAAGTATCGAAAACCTAAGGTTGGCGGATGCAAACGCGCAAAAGGGAAAATCAAACCAATACGGGGTATTGCTACACAACAAAAACCGTGAGACCAACATCCTTGCTTTGCATACTTGTTTGAAGGACAAGCTATACTGCACATCCAAATATGATGTTTTCACTGTTTATGAGCCAAAGGAGCGAACAGTGTACAGATTGCCCTATTATCCGGACAGGATCACCCATCATGCGATAATGAACATTTTGGAGCCAATTTTTGTCGACACTTTTACTGCTGATACATATAGCTGTATCAAGGGTCGGGGCATACATGCTGCTGCCAATGCGGTGAAGATAGCGCTTAAGGACAAGGCTGGGACCATGTACTGTTTGAAACTTGATATTACCAAATTCTACCCCAGTGTCGACCATAGAACATTAAAGAGGCTTCTCAGGAAAAAGATTAAGGACGATGATGTCCTTTGGTTGTTGGACGAGATTATTGAAAGCGCGCCAGGGCTTCCTATCGGTAACTATCTCAGTCAGTATCTTGCAAACTTCTATTTGACCTATTTTGACCATTGGCTGAAAGAGCAAAAGCGGGTTAAATACTATTTTCGTTATGCCGATGACCTGGTGATACTGGCCCCGGACAAACCATATCTACATGGTTTGTTGTCGGAAATCAAATCCTATTTGGCCAAGGAGCTGAAGCTTTGCGTCAAGGGTAACTACCAAGTTTTCCCAGTTGAGAAGCGAGGAATTGATTTCGTTGGCTACAAATTTTACCACAGCCATACCTTGCTTCGTAAAGGGATAAAACAGCGTTTTGCAAGAATGCTAAAAAACAACCCCAACAAAGCTTCCATCGATAGTTATTTGGGATGGGCAAAGCACTGCGACTCAAACAACCTTTTAAAAACACTTTTACCAAATGAAACAGTTTAAGGACTTTAATATAAGGCCGAATATCACGTCGTTTGTAGGCGATAAGATTAAAATAGATAGGGTTTTGAACCGCGAGATCATTGTAACAAACTATAAGGTCGAGCCAAGCAAACACCATGAGAACACGCAATGTTTGCATTTGGAGTTCCAGATGAACGGCAACCATCACGTCCTTTTTACGAGCGGGACCATACTGATACAGATGATCGAGAAGGTCCCGAAAGGGGATTTTCCCTTCAGGACCACGATAGTAAAGGAAAACGAACATTTTGAATTTACATGAATTATAGAATTTGTTGAACCTTTCCCCGAATAGGGTATGGGGTCAAAACATCTAAAGAACGATAATAGAAACATCGCCACCCAGTCGAATTTTTACTGCGTGCAGTTTTTTGGAGGGGGGGGGTTAAGCACATAGGTTATGGATATAGCACATAAGAACAAAGAGGGCGTCGTATCGATCGCCCCGGAGAACAAGGAGCTCTATGATGTCCTGGAAAAACTTCCGCGCCCTAAAAAGGATATGAAGCTGACCAAGGAACAAAAACGATGGTGGACCTGGTTCGGGGTAGAATTTTTGAAAACGAAACAGCTTTCCGAACTGGACCTTGTCCATCTCCAGAAAGCAGCCTTTTGGATGGACCTTAGAAGCCAGGCCTATGAAATCATAACGGAAAAGGGCTACAAAGGGGGCGTAGTGCAGACCTATTCTACCGGTGCCCAGCAAATATCGCCGCACTTGACAGTGGTCGAAAAGGCGGACAAGGCGCTGGACGATATCTCCGCCCATTTCGGACTTTCCATCAAGGATCGCCATAGACTCAAAAAAACCGAAAAGATTGACCCGGGCCAACTGGACCTGTTCGAAGCCTACATGAAAAAAAAAGCTAATTGAAACTTACCAAGGAAATAAGCTCATCCATCCCGTTCCAATATGCGGAAAAAGTCGCATCCGGAAAAATAGTGGCCGGTAAGAAAATGATCATGGCCGCAACCCGGTTCATGAACCTGGCCGAAACGGACAACGGCTATTTCTTGGACCATGCCAACGGCCTCCATGCGATCCAATTCTATCCGACCTTCCTAAAGCACACCAGTGGTCCATTGGCCGGTACCCCGTTCCGCTTGATGCCGCACCAACAATTTGGAATCTACCAGCTTTTCGGCATGAAAAAATTCAATGAAATGGGCGAGCCCGTGCGCTTGATACGCAATGTATATGAGAAAGTGGCCCGTAAAAACGGCAAATCGGCCACCTTGGCCGGTATTGGGCTCTATTGCCAAAGCTTTGATGGTGAGTTCGGACCTGAAATCTACGTTGGTGCCACCAAAAAAGAACAGGCCAAGATCATTTGGGAGCAGGCCGAACACTTTATCCGGACATCCACTAAGCTCAGGAAAATTGGATTTACAACCACCCAGACCGAGATAAGGTTTCCCAGGACCCTTGGAAAGTTCAAGGCCGTGAGCAAAGAGGCCAAAAACCTGGACGGACTAAAACCGAGCGTTGCCCTGATAGATGAGTACCATGCCCATGCAACCGATGACGTAAGGGAGGTACTGGAATCCGGCATGGGAAGCAGAAAGCAGCCAATTCTCTATATGATTACTACTGCAGGGTTCAATCTCTCGGGCGTGTGCCGGAATTTTGAAGAGGTCTGTGTCGATATCCTCAAGGAAATAAAACGGGACGATGCCACCCTGGTCCTGATTCATGACCTGGACGATGACGATGACTGGGAGGACCCCGGGAACTGGGCCAAGGCAAACCCAAATCTTGGCAAGTCCGTGTACATGGATTTTCTTATGGGTGAATATACCAAGGCCAAGAACCAGCCCAGTAAGGCACCAAACTTCAAGACCAAGCACCTGAACATGTGGGTCGATGGTTACTCCACCAGGATCCCAGATGGTGAATGGATGCAGAACACGGATAAACCTAAGTTGGAAAATTTTATTAAATATGGATGTTGCGGGGGAATGGACCTATCAAGTAAAAAGGACCTTTCATCCTATGTCCTGGTCAGCAATCCTGACCCGGACGGCATCATAGACGTACTGCCATTTAACTTTTGTCCGTTGGACACGCTGCGCGAACGGAGCAAGGAGGACCGGGTCCCGTACCAATATTGGTCCACCCTTCCACTGTTGGACTATGTCGATTTTGGGAAACAGCTCGAAGAGAAATATTCATACCTAAAAGAGTATAAGGTATTGAACGGGACCCCGGGGAACGAGATCGATTACGATTACATCTTTGGTACCATAATGGAGACATTCTGGACCCATGCGGTGAAATGGATAGAATATGACAAGTACAAGAGCACCGAGCTCGTACAGCGCCTGGTCAAACATGATGTCGAAATGCACATTTTCTACCAAAGTGTTGGGGAATATTCAAATCCCACCTCCCTTTTCGAGACTAAATCCAGGGCAGGAAAGATTAGGCACGGTGGAAACCCCCTATTGCGGTGGTGCATTTCCAACATCATGCCGTACATCAACAACAACGAGGACGTACGGTACATAAAAAAACATGAAAAAAAACGTGTTGATCCCATCCAGTCGATAATCATGGCCATTGGTGGGAACATCACCGAAGACAACAAAGACGAATCAGTTTACAACGACCCAGACCGCGAAATCATAATGTAATGTCCGACTACCAAGAGCAAATACAAGAATTGAGGGCGGAAATCGAATTTCTCAAAAAATGTGCGAAGTTCACCTCTCTGATGGCCCTATATTTTGAGGAGCTGAACAAATTCAGGACCAACCATGAGTGCTTTGAGGCCATCAACAACAGGTATTTTGACCTGGTAGGCGAATACCTGTATTCAGATTATGAGTCCTTCATGCGCACGGTCAGGTACCATAGAAAGAAAAATAGAACTACTTGAACTTATGAAAGAAACTATGTTGGTCCTTGGTTTGATCCTGGGAACGTTTTTATTGATGTTTTTGACCTCGATGCTCTTCCAATGGCAATGGATAATGGGCCATTGGTCCAGACAGGCCATCGTTCTGTTGTTGATATTTGTAGAATTGTTCCATGGAATTCTGATGTATTTAAAGGTTTCCCAAAGGATTTCACAAAAGCAGGACCAATAACCCGACAATTTTCCGCCCTCTGGATCAATCGACCTGGATAAATTCGTCTTGAATTAGTGGAATGTTGTTCTATGGGATTGCTTACCGATAGTATTGGATTGTTGTCACAAAAGAGGTCAGCGGGCTCTCCAAGCCCGTTTTCCTCTATTTTTTTCGGGAGCAGTGCGGTGACCCCCGCGGGTCGTAGGGTGACCCAATCGACATCGCTCAAGATATCGGCATATTATTGTGCCCTAACCACCTTGGCGGATTCCTACGCGATGTTGCCCAAGGCGGTCTATCAGAAAAAGGACAAAAACCATAACAGGGTGGATTCCCATCCGTTGAACTACCTATATACAGATGAGGCGAACCAGTTCATGACCCCCTTCATGTTCGATTTCATGATGGTGATGGCGTGCTACCACAAAGGGAACGCGTTCGCCCAGATCATCAGGAACGATGCCGGTGAGGTGGTCCAAAAGATCTACCTGGATCCCGACCACATGGTCATCCTTAAGCATAATGGTAAGCTGTTCTACAAATACCGGAACATAAAAACCTTCAGTTCCGAGGAAATCATACACGTCCCGTTCTTCTCCACCTCCGATGGTATCGTCGGGAAGCCGATAATCCATTATGCGGCGGAAAGTATGGGAACCCCAATGGCCGCACAGGAATACGGATCCAACTCCTACAACGACAAAGGGGTGACCCTTGGTGTATTGGAGACCGAAAAAGTCGTCAAGCCAGAGGCCAAGGCGGCATTGCGGACCGCATGGAACAACGCCTTGACAGATTCTGACCCACACAGGGCCGTAATATTGGATGAGGGGTTCCAGTACAAGCCCATCAGGTTGACCCCCGAACAGTCGCAGTTCATCGCTGCAAAGGTGGAAGGTGTAGCGGATATCGCCAGATGGTTCAAGATGCCATTGCCGATGCTGCACGTAAAGGGCGAAGGGGGCCACAGCTTTTTGACCCAAATGAGGTTGCAATATCTGCAGGATGCCTTCATGCCGCTCTCCGAGAAATTCATGCAGGAGGACAACCGCAAGCTCCTGACCCCCAAGGAGCGCAAGGATGGAATGTACATCCACCACAATTACAACAAATTACTGCAAGTCGACCCAAAGACCAGGAGCGAATTCTATAAGAACCTTACCATGGTCAAGGCCATCACCCCGGACGAGATACGGGTGCTGGAAGGCCTTAACCCCTACGAGTCGGGAGGCGACAAGCCCCTGCAAATGGTCAATATGATGACCGATGAACAACTCAAAAACAAGTTTAGCGATGGATAAAGACTATATCAAGGACATCGAGGGTGCCGAACGACGTTATTTCAAGTCATCGGTCCTGATCGAGAAAAGAACTGAAGGGGAAGCGGACAGTGCCCCGGTGATCGAGGGCTATGCCGCCCTGTTCAACAACCCGACGGAGCTTTTTTGGTTCCGTGAGGAGATACTGCCCGGGGCCTTCGACAATGTACTCGGGAATGACGTAAGGTGCCTATTCAACCACGATCCCAACCAGGTTTTGGCAAGAAGCGTTGATGGGCAGGGGACCCTTGAGCTTTCGGTCGATTCCACAGGCCTCAAGTACCGGTATACGACGCCGGACCGCTCATTTGCCAGGGACTTGGCGGACGCCATTGAAAAGGGCGACGTTACCCAAAGCTCCTTTTCGTTCCGGGCAAAAAAGGTCATCTGGACGGAAGGTGAGCAGGGGGAAATGGACCTTAGGCAAATTGCCGAGGTTGACGTGTTGTACGATGTGGCACCGGTCACCTACCCAGCCTATGCGGACACGTCCGTGGCAAAGCGTTCCCGTGATGCGATGTCCGAGGAAAAGAACAATGAAAATGAGCTCGATGAATTTGATGCTCTCTATATGTATAACAAAAATCGAAGTTAAAAATGAAAACGTTAGCAGAAAAAAAGCAGGAACGAGCTCAGAAACTAAAAGCTCAAAAGGCCTTGATCGACAAGAGAAAAGGTGAGGATCGTGCCTTCACGGAAGATGAAAAGACCGAATTCAGAAAGTTGCAGGGTGAGATTTCGGCCCTCGATACCGAAATCGAGCAACTTGAGACCGAAGCGGCCGTCGAGGCCCGTGTGGCCGGACTTACCGGGGCGCCGGTTTCCACTGAACTGGGCCAAGGGGAAGAGCGTGAGCATAAAGAGCTCAAGAAAAGGTTCTCCCTGCACAAGGCTGTCCGTGCCCAATTGGGCATAAACGGTGAAAAGTTTGACGGTGCCGAGGCCGAGCTCCACCAGGAGACCTCCAAACGTGCATCCGCTGCGGGCATCTCCATCAACGGCATCGCCGTGCCAACACCTGAAACCCCTGAGACCAGGGCGGATGGCCAGACTGTTGGCGAGGATGGAGGCGCTTATGGTGGGAACCTTGTCCCAGAGACCCTTCGTTCCCCCATCGAGTTCCTGGAGCCGAATCCAGTGCTCCGGTCCCTTGGGGCGGATTTCATCCCCGGACTTACCGGTAAACTGGCGTTCCCGACCGATGATGGAGGGGTGACAGCGTCCTGGGAAGGTGAGGTCGATACCGTGCCCCCCAGCAAGACCGCATTCGGGAAAAAGTCCATGGAGCCGAACCGTTTGGCGGTCAACGTCCTTATCTCCCTGGAAAATATCCTGATGTCCAATTACAATCTGGAAATGCACTCGGTCAAAACGATGAACAAAAGGGCCGCATTGAAAATCGACGAGGCCGGTATCAATGGCCCTGGGACAGGAAATGTTCCATTGGGTGTGCTGAACACCACGGGAATCAACCTTATTGATGGAGGGACAAATGGTGCCGCCCCCACCTGGGACCATTTGGTGGACCTTGAGACCAACGTCTACGATGCCAATGCGGAAGCAAGCAGCATGGCCTATTTGATCAACGCGGTGACCAAGGGCCGATTGAAAAAGACCAAGCACAATGCCGGTGACCTTGGGTACCTTATGGATTCCGCGAACAATATGAACGGTTACAAGACAGGTGTTTCCAATCTTGTGCCAAAGAACCTTGCAAAAGGTTCCGGTACAAACCTGAGTGCCGCCATTTTCGGTGATTGGTCCCAGCTCTTGATTGGGCAATGGGGCTTTATGGACCTTGTGGCGGACAACATCACAAGGAAAAAGGACGGCTATATCGAACTGACCCTGAACGCCTTCCTAGACGTGCTGGTCAAGCAGCCAAAAGCCTTTAGTGTAGTAAAGGATTGGATCATATAAATTAAATCATTGGCCCTGGACCATTGGACCAGGGCCTTTAAACCGATAAAAATGGCAAAACAAACGAACGCCCCGGCGCAGAACGGGGATAATCCAGAAAAGGACGCCGTACAGGCGGCATCGGCAAACAGCGCAGCCGCTCCAGCTACGGTCGCAGAAGATCAGGCCAAAGAGGCTGCCCCCACCGTTGAAGGGGATGACCCTGGCAAAAACCCGGAGAGCTCCGTGGCCGAGGAACCGAAGAAGGCCAAGTATGCAACAAAAGCCGAGGAATTTGCCGCCCTATCATCCAGTAAGGGCAAAAAGGTAAAGGTCAAGTTCACGGCCTCACCTACCGGTCTCCTTAATTTGGGCTACCATGTGGACCAGGAGGCGGAATTCGATGAAAAGCAGGTCGAAATGCTGGAAGACCTGGGACTGGCCAAAAGGACCAAATAAAAACGATTGGATGTACAGACCTATCAAATACGGAAGCGTCGTTAGCGGCTCTGAAGTGGTGTCACTCGATACCGCAAAGGCCAACAGCAACATCACGTCCGATCATGAAGATGATCTTTTGACGAAAATGCTGGAAGCCTCCGTACGTGATGCGGAACAGTACATCTCCTCCCCTCTTTTGGAACGTAACATGTTGATGTCGCTACCAAAGTGGGGCCGTAACATAGTAATACCCGTTTCCCCAGTCCAGACTTTCACAAGGGTGAACTATTGGGATGAAAACGGCAATAAGCAGGAGCTGGCCTCCTCCGGGTACCGGTTTGATGCCGATACCGGCCAGCTTATATTTTCGGTGGACAAATTCCCGGACCTTGAGGAGTTTAACCTCTACCCTATTTCCCTTGAATTTGTCGCCGGTTACAAAAATGGGGCCATGCCCGAGGAGGCGGTTTCGGCCGTTCTCATGAGGTTCTCCCACAAGGAGCATTTCAGGGAGGACGTCCCCAGTAATTTCAAACGGGCATTTTTCGATGCCCTAAGACCATTGAGAAGATGGTAGTAAGGCTCCCAAGATCGGGCGATATGAGGAGCCGGATAACGTTCTTTGAGAATACCACACCAGTGAGCGCAAGCGGGGTGGTAAAAGATAATACCCTGACCCAGATCACGGAGGTCTCGGCAAAACGGATTGATGATGTGCCAGGTATCGACGATGATGGGAGGCTCTTGGATATTTCGATGGTCGCCTACCAGCTGCGTTTCGATGCCACGCTGTTCCAAAAGGGCGGGGCTGTAGTAATCAGGGATTTTGACGGTGACTATGATGCCAAAGGCGGGTTCCAACTCCTCGGTGGGAGGAAAAGGTACATGCAGATAAAAGCTGTGAAACGTGGCTAACCTACGGGTAACAGAAGTCAGGGGGTTTGATGAGCTCAACAGGAAACTGAGGACGCTCACCGACCGAATGAAGCGCACGGAGGTGTTGAAGCTCATGCGAAGGTTGGCAAGGCCAGTGGTGCCCGCCTACCGGTCAAGGCTTCCGGAGGACGAAGGCACATTGAGGCGCAGCGTTGCCATCAAGACGGTCCCATCAAGGGAAAGCGGTGGAAACCCGGCCATTGCGGTGAGGCCAGGAAAAAGTGGCCGAAACGATGCCTTCTATAAGTTCATGGTGATACCTAAAGGAACAAAACTCTCCGGAAGGGGAAAGGGAAGTAGAAAGGGAAAGAACAATGTGGTGCCGATCGCACGTGATAGGACCCTTGGGGCCATGGAAAGTGGATTGGTACAGCAGGCCGAGGACAAATCGGCAAAATTCGTACAAAAACAGATAGATCGATTGAGCAGGCGATGAAAGCAATTGCGACACAGATAAAAAACATTTTGTCCGCGGACACCATCGTGGACAGCCTTGTTTCCGGTAGGATCTATTGGGGGCTGGGCAAACAAAAGGAAAAAGAACTGGCCATAATTTTCTCAGTCGAGGAAATTATCCAGGGAGCTACGGCCGACACACGCAGGTGGGGCACCACAATCAGGTGCTATGGACCGGACCTTGACCAGGTCTCTGACCTGTATGAGGCAGCAAGGAACACGATGAAATCCGAGGGCCACCAATTTAAGGGCGGTTCCTCCGGAATCACGGACGAAGAGGACCGTGAGGGGGTGGCCGAACTGACATTTGAGTTGAGTTAAAATAAGTAGAACCATTAAAATAAAGAACAATGGCAGGTGAAAAGCAAATCAATGGCGATCTAAGGATGCACGCCAACGGAAAAAAGATATTCGATGCGACCGGCTGTACCCTATCCCTTACCAGGGAAACTACCCAGACGACCGGTACAAAGGACACCGCGGCGGGTAGCCAGAGCAAGGGGACCAAGGGCTGGACCGCGAGCTACAGTGGCCTAGCGATCTATGCCGGTGATGCGGCAGACGCGAACCGGTTCGAGGAACTGTTCGATATGTGGAACGATGACGACCAGGCCAACCTGGTACACATCGAGTTCGTTCCCTCTGAATCGGACTATACCTATTATTATGAGGGGGATGGGATCATCACCCAATTGGACGGGGTCTTCAATTTCTCCGAAAAGGGGACCATTACCATGACGGTGACCGGTTCCGGGCCGATCTCTAAGGTTGACAAGAACACAACGGCACCAGGCAGCTAATGGGAAGGCCGGTAAAGATTGATATAAACGGAACGTCCTATATCCTAAGTTTCGGGTATAGGGCGACCCGCTTGTTGGGAAGCTATCTGGGTGAGGAAAGTTTCGATGGAACCATTGCTAGGATCATGAACACGATGACATCCCTGGGTGAATTGGAGGAGTCCGGGGATATTGAAAGCGGAAAGCTACCCTTTGAAATGTTGGATACCCTTGGGTTCCTTGTGCTTTCGACCCTTCCAGCCGGATCGGACGCAGAACTTGACGATTGTGTGGATTTTGTGCTCAAGAACATGGAGAAATTTTCCGAGATAATGGCGGCCTGGGTCGAAAGCATGCCCTTGGCCAAGCAGCAAAAAAAAACGGGAACCAAGAAGGCGCAGCAAAACAAGAAAGTGCGCCCGGCGGCCAAATCCTAACGTGGGACCAATTGGACGAACTGTTCCTTGGTGAAATGGGGATTCCATACCTGGAACTTGAGTTGATGACCGCAAGGTCGTTGATGAACAAGGTCCGCGGATATGAAAAACGCTCTGAAAGGGAGTATCGGGAACAATGGGAAAGGACCAGGATGATATCGTATTACAGTTTCTGTCCAATAGACCCATCAGATCCAGAAAAAAAGAATTTGGTGCCCATGATGGAATGGATGCCCTTCCAATGGGACACAGAGGTCAATAATGACGAGGTCTGGGAAAAAACAAAGGCCCACGCGATGAAGTTGAAGGAAGAAAGCGACCAACGTTGGGCCAAATTAGAGGACAATCTCAAAAAACGCGATGTGGAGCAGTAGGTAGCTCGCCCGATTGCTTTTCGGGAGGTCGTAGGTTCGAATCCTGCCATCGCAACTGAAAGTAACCTTAAAATTAAACGCTGAAGCCCTTCATTTGCTGACATATCGATCAGGTTCGGAATGGACCTTTCAACATTCAGTACCCAGGAACAGAATGTTAGGCGAAGGCTCGCCAAGATCGGGGACCGATTCTCCGATATCGGTAGGAACCTGACCCTTGGTGTTACGACCCCCTTAGCTGGGCTTGGCGCATTCGCACTGGATGCCGCAGCTGATTTTGAGACCCTTGAGGCCCGCTTGGAAACCGCTCTTGGGAGCTCTTCCCTGGCAAAAGAGACCTTTGAGGAGCTGAAGGGGTTCACCAAGGACCTGGCTATCACCACGGAACAGGCCGCTGATTCCTATATCAAGCTCAAGAACCTTGGCCTGGACCCGACCATTGAGGCGCTTACCAGTTATGGAAACACGGCCGCTGCCCAGGGTAAAAGTATCAACCAATTGATCGAGGCGGTTGCGGATGCCGCGACAGGCGAATTTGAGCGATTAAAGGAATTTGGAATCAAGGCCAACCGTGAGGGCGAGAAGGTCACATTTACCTTCCAGGGATTGAGCACGACCATCGGGAACAATGCCCAAGAGATCCAGGGATATCTGCAGGAACTGGGGAACACGACCTTTGCAGGGGCCCTTGAATCTCAGGCGAACACCTTCAATGGGATAATCGCCATCCTGAAGGACAACGTGCGCACGACCATAGCAGAGTTCGGAAAATTTGAGCTTGATGCGCTCAAACCGATTGTCAATGGCCTCAACGGGCTTTTTGACAGTATACGTGCGCTTTCTCCTGAGGCAAAGAAATTTTTGGTGGTGTTTGGTGGTATCGCTGCGGCGGTAGGACCGTTGCTGGCACTGGCTGGAACGATACTACCGGCCATAGGCACGGGATTTGCCCTCTTAACGGGCCCTATTGGGCTCATAGCCGCGGGACTGACCGCGATAGGTGTGATCATTGTAAAGAACTGGGCCCCAATTAGGAGGACCCTTGTTGACATTGCAAACTATTTCATCGACCTCTATAACGAGGCGATCGTTTTCCGGGTCGCCGTGGAGGCCATCCGGCTTTCGTTCAACAATATCTATGACACCGGGAAATTCGTTTTTGGGGTCCTCGGTGATATCATATCCGCACTGGCCACCAATATAAAGAACGCCTTTATCAGTGCCGGGGATGTCATCAAGGCTGTCCTTACTGGCGACTTTGACCGCTTGCCCGAACTGTTGAAGGAAAACTTTGCGCAGACAACCGCAAGTTTCCAGGAACTCATAAAAACGGCCACCAAAGATTTTGAGGTACTAAAAGGGACCATTGCCGACAATATCCAGGAGGGTATCCAGAGGGGAATGAACAACCGCTATGAGTTGCTGAGCGAAAATGTCGACACGACCGATGTTGATCAAAAGGTGGAAGAAAATACAGAAAAGAGCTTTGTCAAGGGAGTAAAGAAAGGTGTTAGGTCCTTGGCCAGTGACAGTGACCTGTTCAAGGGGCTTGGAACCGCCTTCCGGGACGAGTTCGCAAGTGCCTTTGGTGGTCGGGTGCTCAACAGGGAGGAACTTGACGACCAGTTCAGTGGATTTAAGTCCACTTTGGACCAAGGGAATGAAAACCTTGAGAACTTTCGGGAACGCGCAAAACGTACTATCCAAAACACGGCCGTGGAACTTACCGCGGGATTTGTGGAGATCGTGGCCGGAATTGCATCTGGCACATCAAGCTTCGGTGATGTCGGTGCTTTCCTTCTAAATACAATAGGGAACCTGGCCATTGAACTTGGGAAAGGAGTAATTGCGATAAGTGAGGCCGTACAGGCGCTCAAAGCTGTATTTGTGGCCCCTGGTGCCGGTCTGTTCGCAGGTTTGGGGCTAGTGGGCCTCGGTGTCGCCATTAAATCATTGGCCGCTCGTTTTGCCGGAAACTTTACCCAAGGTGGCATAATAGGTGGTAGCAGCTTCTCCGGTGACCGTCTTTTGGCGGGCGTAAATTCCGGGGAACTTATATTGAACGTTGCGCAACAAAGGGCAATCGCGGGCGCACTTGCCAATAATTCCCGGCCAATAATATTACAGCCCAGTCTGGAATATAGTTCTAGGGGACTTATCGTAACCCTGCAGGAAATGGAGGAACTAAAACAAAGAAGTACCTAATGCCGTTCTCCATCAACATATTCGACCGTCAGGACCTGAATTCCCAAACCGCACTTGAGACCGGGGAAAAGGGCAGCATCAACCTGTCCCGCCTTGGTAGCAGGGACAAACTCGAAAAGATAATGGGAAGTGAGCTGGCCTTCAACATGGAGGTCAAGAACTTCCAGGATGCATTTTTCGCCCATCTCAATACAAGCGATGAACGCCGCTATTGGGTAAAGATCATCGATGAGGAGACCGGCAATGTCCTTTGGCAGGGCCACATGCTACCTGACACCTATGAGGAACCCTATAAAGTGGGTAGTTTTTTCGTGAAGTTCGTGGCCACCTGCGGCCTTGGGACCCTCAAGAACCAATACCTGCCCAATGCCTACTATCAGGAGGAAAAATCGAAATCCGATATACTTTCCACAATACTAAAGCTCACCGGCCTGGAGCTTGACATATATATATCGCCCGCGATATCAAATAGGTCCAATCCATATTGGCACGATAACTACGAGGACACCTCCAAATATGCGGACGGTGAAAAAAAGGACGATGCCTATACCATATTGGAAAAAATATTGGGCCTCTGTCGGATCGTGCAGGATGGTAACAATTGGTACGTGGACGGTGTCAACAAATTGCAGGGGTTCTACATCTCCTATGCCCGGTACGATTTCAACGGGAACTTTATCGGGATCGAGGACCAGATAAAATCCCCTCACGACAAAACCGGGGGCCGCTCCTTCCTTGCCACACCGCGGATCAATACCAGCGTACCGGTAAAGACGGTCACCGCGGTCCACGACCTTGATGAGAGCAATATCAAGGAGGCGGTCTACAAGGTGCCCAACGATGGTTGGGTGGTAACTTCCGAGCTCCAACTCGTGAACCGGGAATGGACTTATACCAATGTGGGCTTTACGGCAAAGTTCGACCCACGGGACGGTAAGACTTTCTTGGAACCGGCCGGGAGCATAAACAACAGCGTATCCCTACGTAAGGAAGTTCTGCTGAGCACCGGTGACAGGGTGGAATGGCTTCTCGATTGTACGAACTATTGGGACGGGTCCGGTCAGCAGGGAAGGACCGTCGAAGAGATCGTTGTCGACGGTGACTGGCAAAAATTGCTGCGCTATGATATTTTCTATACGGACCCTTCGAACGGGAACGAGGTCCTGCTCTATAGCAACGAGAACGGTCCGAACAGCAATGACCTACGGTACCAGTTGTACTTCGGAACCGATAGAAAGGCATCGATGTCCATCCAGATGATAGCCCCGGCCACAGCGTATTACAATATCCGTTTTTACCAGCTGCAGGTGCCCACGGGTGCCAAGGTGACCGGCGTGTTGATAGATAAGCTTGCCGCCAACAACATTTCCGCCACCGAGGAACAGGAATATGTGGACACGATCGAAGGCACCTATACCAAGGTGAGCGACCTGGATATCGAATCGCATGACGATATGCGCCAACTAAAGCACTTCACCCGGCTAGAAAGACTTACTGACCAGGGGGACCAGTACGGCACCATTACAGTGAACAACCTGGAGGTGCTCAACGATCCCAATGGAAACTATATAAAGCTTACCCTGGAGAACCTGTTGGCCGCACTTGCCCATAGCGGTTCGGTGACCGTCAACGGGAATCAATTGCTGATCACCGGTAAGATCTACAATTACCTGGGAAGCACCGAAATGTACTTGCAATACGATGCGGACGATTTTGGCGGGCAGGTACAGAACGGGGACTCCATGCAGATTGCGCTAAGGAAGTTCGCGCCGGTGCCCATCAACATATCCCAATGGCAGGAATGGGCCGATGATGTCTATCGGGTGTCGTTCAAAAGATATGGCGAGGTCTACGTGGACGTGGTCCGGAACCTCTACAGCAAGAGCCATCCAATACTTTCCGGAACCTGTATAGGGTTTGTGGGGCCCCGTGACCTGGTGATGTTCGACTATGACGGGGAAAAGGTATGGTACGTGCTTGACTGCGTGCAGCACTTGGACCAATACAGGACCACCTTGGTCCTTTCACAGAATTTTTATGGTGAGGCCGTCACCGAAAACCTTCCGCCGACTGTGGATGCCGGTGCCGACCAACGTCTGTTGGGGGCACAGACCACTGCGGTACTTACTGCTACCGCTTCGGACCCGGACGGGTCGATCGTTAGCGTGCTCTGGGAGCTTGTCAGTGACAACGGGAACACCGCCACCATCGAATCCCCGGACCAGCTCATTACCAACATTACCAACTTGAACGGCAACGATTTTGAGTTCCGCGTCACCGTGACCGATGACGTAGGTCTGACGGCTACGGACACCGTTCGCTTGGGCCGTGAAAGAAGTTACCAATTGGTGCTCACCTCCATACTGAGGAGCGAAAGGAGCACGACTCCGGAGAACCAGGACAGATGGGAGGCTCTTGACCTTGAGTGGTTCGAGGTCAGTATCAGTCCTGAACTGGGAGATGACCAGGTGGCCCGTGTCACCTTTGACGGGATAATCGTCCTTGAGACACCTTACGATATCGCAGGGGCCAGGCCGTCCGCGGTTTTCAAGATGGGGTATGATTTCCAATTCTTTACCGCCGGGGCGCACCAGGGGGTGGTCCTGTTCAGGAAAGGGACGACAAAGACACTCTCACTTTCGGTACGGGCCTACAACAGTGCCCAGTACGGGATTTTCCCGCAATATGCCGGGAAGGTACATGCCAGGCTACAAATGGATGCAACGGCGGAGATAGTGCAGGGGGCCATTGGGACATTTTCCAATGTGCCCATCCAAAAAATCTATGACGCAAGAAAATGATATGGCAGATACTCCCAAACATAAACTGTTCTTCGGGATCCCCTATGGGAAACCTACCGTTCCGGAGAAACTCGATCCAGGGGACACGGTGTCCAAGGGAGGTTCCGAGCCATGTTGGCGATGGGACACCGGAAACCCGGTCTTCAGCAGCGGGAGCCTTGGTTTCGATTGTGGGCTGGCCATAGATGACGAGTACATAGAACAGGTGGAGGCGGGTGGCTTCAGCTGGGACAACGATGTAGTGACAATGGATACAGAATCTTTAATACTTAACTGATGGGATATCAAGAAATAGACTTGGGGAACCAGCCGAACGATGGGCAAGGGGATTCCGGTAGGGCCGGAGGTGCAAAGATAAACTCAATGTTCAGGGAGCTCTATGAGCACACCTTCATCAATTCTGCAGGGGTCAGGGTATCCAGGTTCGTAAAGGATACCGCTAATACAGACCTTACGGCCTATAGGGCCGATGACAAATGCGAACGCTGGGCGGACATGGACAACAAGGTCCGATGGGTGGAGGGGATCGTCCTGGACCCAACATTCGTTTTCCCGGACGATATCGATGACGGGGCAAAATTCATGATAACCAACGAAAAATTGAAGGCATGACAAAGTGGGACATCTTGGTGGCCATAACACTCTTGGTCCAATTGGGGTTCGGCATCGTGGTGCTGGCCCAGAAGAAAAAGCTCAAACGTGCCGTGTTCCTCAAAAGGAAAGGGGATACCGTGATCCTGGAGGACGGGGACGGGAATGTAATCAGTGAAAGAATCATCATAAAAACCGAAAAATGAAAAAACTATTGATTATCTGTTTTTTACTGGTCTCGGCCACAATGGTCGGGCAGGTGGAGAAATTGAAGGGGATCATCCTTGACACGCTCACAACAACGGAGCTCGATGCGCTGCCGGCCCTCGTAAAGGTCAAAGGGAGCCTGTATTTTGACAGGACCAAGGGAAACCATGTCACATGGGACGGCACCGCCTGGCTGAACATAGGCGGGTCCGCAGCATCGGCAGACTGGTCCACCATAACAGGCAAGCCCGCCAACCTTGACGAGGATTCCACTGACGAGCTCCTTTTGGACGGTAGCACGGCCATGACAGGTTCCGTAGACGTAGGAAACAACAATATAATTAACGTAAACAGGATAGCCTTTCCTAGAACGACCCCGGCAACGGAACTTAACTGGCTGTTTCTTTCTGAAGGGCCAAGCGATAACTTTTTCAGCATTCAGGAGGGAACGGGAGCCTATGCAAACGCACTTAGGCTTCATTTGGAAAATGACCTTTGGCGTTTCGGTCAATTATCGGGTGTGGGAACAAGAATGGTCGTTGCAGATGACAATGGGGAATTATCATCACAAGCAATTCCCAGTGGGGGAGGTACAGATGGACTTGGGCCTGATGGTGACAAAGGGGATATAACGGTGGGCGGATCAGGAACGACCTTGGATATTGATGCCGATGCGGTCAGCACAAACGAGATTGCCAGTAATACAATATTGGAAACGGATCTCAATGTGACAAACTCGCCCAGCGACAACCAAATATTGTCCTATGACCAAGCTTCTTTGGGGTTTACATGGGTGGATGCGCCGTCAGGCGGTGGGCTTACGGCACCCGTGGATGCGACCAATATCGCCAATGGATCCGTGACAAATGTCGTTTTTGAGCGGATAGCGAACCTGGCATCGGATGCACAACAACAGATCGATGCCAAGGTAAGCATCACAAATGGGGCCTTTACCGCTGATGTGAACATGAACAACAATAAGATCACCCAGCTTGCGGACCCAACGGACCCACAGGATGCGGCAACCAGGGCATTTGTCCTTGCCAATTCAAGCAACATAACGGAATTGACACAAGCGGCCTTCGATGCCCTTACCACAGCTGAAAAGCTGGCACTTGGTCTTTATATAATTATTCCCAATGCACCAAGTGGATATACGGTCACAATTGACCAGGACCCCATAGATTCCGGAAACCAGGCCGCTGTTTCCTTTACTTGGGCAGGTGCCGAAGTTGGTGCGTTCTATGATTACACGTTCACAAGTGATGGTGGGGGCACCCCGGTTTCGGGATTCGGTACGATAGCCACGGCCACTGACCAGATCAACGGCATCGACCTTTCAGGGCTGACCGATGGAACGGTGACCCTTACGGCCTACATATCCAATGCCGGTGGACAGGGTTCCAATGCCCTGGATACATCGACCAAGGGGTCGGCTTCCGTGGACCTGTTCCCGACCGGCAATGGTGCGAGTGCCGGGGCAGGTGAGGCGGACAGTACATCCGGATGGACCTCCAGTGGGGGACCGGCGCCGGTCACGTCCGTTGCCAACACCGATGGCGGTGGCGGTGGAAGCTTTGCCATCAATTGCGGTTGTACATCCTCCGGATTCAGGACCGGTTCCATCAACTTGACCGGATTGACGATCGGGTCAAATTATACTGCCACTATCCGTACACGAAGGACGGATGGCACTGGACAGATTTTCGCTTGGCAGAGCGTCACCAACCAATCCTATAATGTGGACTATGATTCCAACGGTACCAATTGGTTCGTCGGTACGGTGACATTCGAGGCAACGGCCACCTCTGTCGAAGCACGGGTGTATGCCTGCGATAACGATGGAAGTGCCTCAGGGACCATTGAAATATCCGAGATCACCTTAACAGAGAACTAATGAAGAAATGTATTTTCATCCTGTTCCTCTTGCCCTTGATGGCCACTGGCCAGGTTTACTACAAGGGCCAGAAGGTCTATAACAACGGAGTGGAGGCGGAAGGCGAGTCCGGTACGCAATATGTCGTACCAAACTGTTCCGATGGCATCCAAAACGGGGATGAGACCGGAGTTGACTGTGGGGGCAGCTGTCCACCATGTTCATCACTGCCGGTCGTGGACCTGACATTGGTCACAGGAACCGCTTACGAATTTGACCTTTCTGCAGGAAGGATCGATTTTTGTTTTGGCTCGGCAAACAGCACTGGTTCCGACATCGATATCCTGTATGCCATTTCCGGGAACGGCACCGGGGGAGTGAACTTTGCGTCCCTTTCAGGTTTCATCACCATAGCCGATGGCCAGCAGTGCGCCTCCCTATTTATTACCCCTTTGAACGATGCGAACGCCATTGGTGAGAACGTCACCATAACCATAGGGAGCGATCCCGCTTATGCCATTGGGACCAATGACGAGGAAACCGTCAACATCGTGGACGACGATGCCGTTGTGACAACATGCTCACCGGACCCCAGCCCAACGGATGTGGACAACATTACCGAGCTTTTGGCGCTGGCACCGGGGACAACCTTTAACCTGACCTCCTCCATTGACCTGACCGGGGAGTCCATACCGGCCAACCTCATATTCACCAATGCCGGTGGGGGCCTGTTCTCGGGAACCAACATTGACCTTAACGGGATGTGCGTTGCCGACGACTATACTCAAAAATTCCTTCCCTCGACCACATTTGCAAATGTCAACGAGGAATCCAGGGTGAGTTTCCAGGCATTGGGTGCAATAGGCAATGGGATAGTTGCCGACGACATCCCAATCAACACATTGATAAATTACTTCAGGTATGGCCGCGGTGAGGCTTCCTCCGTGTACGTGAAGAACAGTCCATCGTCCTATACAAGGACCGGTGAAATAGACATTGACTGGAACGGGTCGGAGATGCGGACCACTTCCACCGCCAATTTCAATATGAACCAGGTGACCACGGACTATGTGATGGAGTTCACCAACCTAAACGTCATATTTTCAAACGGGAACTTTTCCGGGGGCGATGTATATGGCCGTGCCTTTAGGTTCAACGGACAGAACAAGATACACTTCATAAACAACGAGCTGTATGACTGGTATTCACCTGTAACGATACGCTGTGTGGTCTTCTACATGGATTTTGACGGATTTGATACCGTTGGGGGCGGTGTCCAGGACATTCTCTTTGATGGGAACACGGTCCGGGACATCGAGGCCCAGGGCGATGGTGACTATAACAATTCACCAGGGGGGATATCCAAAGGTTGGTGGTACTCGATAGGTGGAGGGAGCATGAGCGATACCAGTACGTTCAGTATCGTACACCGAAACAATATCGTCCACGACATCATAGGGGACGATGCCGAGGGGCTATATATCATCGGTGGCACATCGGCCGTCAATCCCAATGGGACCTGGCTCCTTGACAATGAGCACTACTGGAACTGCACCCGGCGTGCCATCAAGGTCGTATGTTCCAATGTGACGGTCAGGAACTCCACCTTTGAGGAAATGGACGATGTCCTTTTTGTAAACTCGGCCCAAGTGGGATCTATGGTGGATTTCTTCAGACAGAACAGCGCCGTCCGCAACATCCGTGTGCATGACAATATCATTAAGACCAGGGACGGGGCAGTTGCCCATTACTGGCTGCTCTCCTTTACGGAGGCACAGGATGTGAAGGTCTACAACAACACCATTACCATGCCCTATACTGGCAATTACGGGGGGCTCCGCCTCGGTTCCAACACAGGGGCCTATGCAGGGTACCTGGAGGACATCGAGGTATACAACAACACTTTCAACGATGCGGTGGTACAATTGATGTCTCAGTATGCGCCCGTTGGCCAATTGGATATCCATGACAACGATTTCAATATCGACGCCACTTTCTGGAACAGTCCCCAGGGGATCATCAGGACGGTCAACACCTCCGGCACAAAAGGGAACATTGATTTCACGGACAATGATATCAATGTGAACTTTTCTAGCAGCCAACCCAACTTCCATGGTATGATCTATTCTGCCGGTGCGGACCTTACTAACATCAATATCCTGCGCGGTACGTTGAACTATCAAAATGCGAGCGTGACGAATTCAATAGGTTGGGCCCAGGGAGATTTTGGAAGCTCAAACAGTATAAACAGCCTGACCATATCCGGGGATACGACCCCTACAATGAACATTGACGGAACTGGCAATCCCACAACATCGGGGAACAGCCATACAATCATTTATAATTAAACTCAAAAATCATGGTACAAAGTAGAAAAGGTACGACCAAAGTGGGCAATGCCGAATATAAGAACAGGCATATCCGGAGGTTCCTTAGGGTACTGTCCGGGCTGGTGCTGATATTCTATGTTGCCTATTTCATGGCCAGCAAGATAATCAGTGGGACCGCCAATCTGGATTGGGTCGATGGGCTGATCGCGTTTTTTGCATTCTCCATCCTGGTCACGATCGAATCCGTCCGGGCCTATGCGAGAAGGAAATTGGAAAGGATGGACAAATGATGACCAAGCTGTTTCTATTGCACGATACCTTCAAATCCGCCATAGGGTATTGTGCGACCCTTTTCCTTACGTTCAAACCGGTGGAGTGGGACGACACCCTTGGGATCATCGGCAAGATAGTCTGGATACTAGCGTCCCTTTTGGCGACGATTTGGTGGTCAGGTAGGCTGTATGATAAATATTTCAAGAAAAAGAAATGAAAGATCACATGGGCATCGCCTTCTCCCAATATAAGGAGAGGGAAATAATAGGTAAAGCTGATAATCCCAACATACTCAGTTACTTTGATGAACTTGGGTTCGATGGTTCGGCACTGAAGGATGAGACCGCTTGGTGCAGCGCTTTTGCCAATTGGGTGTGCAAGGAGTCCGGATTGCCCTTTTCCGGTAAACTGAACGCGCGCAGCTGGTTGGAAATCGGTTCAAAGGTTGATGAGCCACAGTACGGTGACATTGTTGTTTTCTGGAGGGAGAGCAAGGAAAGTTGGAAAGGGCACGTAGCTTTCTATATCAGGGAAAAAGACGGCTATATCTATGTACTGGGAGGTAACCAGAACAACGAAGTTAACATCAAGCGTTACCCAAAGGGTAGGCTTTTACAATATAGAAGACTATGAGAATAATCAAAAAAATACCATGGAAAGCACTGACTATATTGGCCATTGGATTTGTTATCGGTTTTGGTACCGGTGCGAAGACCGGCCATAAGGTAACCTGGTTGACAACTGCCAAGACACTTGAAAAGACAGGTGTTGCAGAAAAGGTAAACAAGCCCACCGTGACCAATGATATCAGCAATGAAATCAATATCGAAAAGATAAAGAAATCCGACACGCTTAATATTGTGCTTGACCCAACCAACAACCAAAAACCGGTGAACATCATTTCGGACAAGGAGTGTCTGAAGGAAGTTATGTCAGCCCTTAGCGTGTCAAGACAAAAAAGGCTGCAGCGGTGGCTCCAGTAGTGTAGTTCGTCGTTTATGGTTGTAAAATTGTACTAAAATTCGTATTTTAAAGGGGTAGGCAATAAAATTTATTTATATTGCGTTCAAATAAAAAGGACAGTTGCTGTAACAACTGCCCTTTAAACGAGTCATCGCAGGGAATCGAACCCTAAGTAGTCTCCGTGCAAAGAGGACTCCCTACACCAGTAGAGTGGCGATGACAAGTTGAAAAAATTAAGCCTTCAGAAATGAAGGCTTTTTTTGTTGTGTTCATCGTGTCCCGGTTAGATTGTTCAAATAATTCAAAGCCGCAGTTTCCACCATATTGGAGAAATTCCTGTTTTCTTCAACCGCTCTTCTTTCTAGTCGATTGATAACTTCTGTTCTCATAGTAACTGTTTTTTTACTTGTCGTGTTACGAGGCATTTGGAATAGTTTTTGAAATTTCACTAAAGATACCAAAATCTTGCTAGAGCTTACTGGGTAATCCAGTTTATTTTAAAACAGATATTACGGAATGTGTTAAATTCTTAAGGCAGCTTTGGTTCTAGGTTGAAAACAATGACGATTTGGAAATTTAATCCAATGGTTGTTCCGCATCTGGAAGATAAATCCTGGTGAAACTGGCGGTGTCAATTTTTTGGAGCATTTTGGCCTTGCCGTAATCCGATCTTTTTCCTAGGTAATCCTCTCCAGTATAAATGAAATGCTTCTTAAGAGAAGATTGTAGCCATCTTAACTTTTTAATGTCCTTTCTAACGATTGCGTCTTTGTTGTCCTTTACTAAGTGAACCTCTCCGGTATCGTTGTAAATTACACCTTGGAAAGTAAACCGATTGTCCCCTATATATAGTATGCTCATAAGAACATTGTTGTGGTCGTCGATTAACTCAAAACCATGTTGATCGAAATTATAGCTGAAGGTCCTGTGCTGGTTGCCTGTTATTTGATTCTCGAGGATCTCTGCTATGAAATTTCCCTCTATGTCATAAAGTTTAATGTCAAAAACAATTTCTCCATTTTTAGCTTTAAATGAGATGTTGCATGATGATGGACCTCTTGGAAATTCACTATTCCCAATCATTAGGCATGTATTCATCAAGTCCAAAGGCACGTCAAAACTATATTCTACTTTGCCAAAAATGACTCCTGCCGGTTTGCCTATTTCATATTGAATATCTTTTAAAATAAGACCCCTATAGTTATTGTCAGGTCCAACTATTAACCGAGGTTCTCTTTCAAATAAACCTATCACCCATTCAAGGTTTTGTCCCCATTCAAAAACATAACCCAAAAAGGTAGCTATGCCGATAAGCAAAATAATTAGTTTTTTTTTGTGCTTCTTTTTGAAAAGTTTCATCAAGTTTTATGATCAAATCTATATCACGGGGGAAACGTTCAAAGTTACTCATTTCAAGGCACCAACATTTTAACGGTCAATCCTTTTTTTGACCCATCCCTTGTCCGGTATCCTCCAATATCCGAGCACTGACATCCACTCGAACACCACGCCGGATGGGTACATGAACATCAAGAAGAAATCCAGTTTATCCGGCCTGAACTCTATGTAGAAACCCTCCATTGTTAGGGGTCTGTTGGGCATTTCACAGTCCTCCATGGCGGCCCGCAGCCTTTCCTTCCCTATCTCTTTCATAAGGTCTATGATGGCTTTTTCGTTGTGGTTCTGGAATACTAATTTGGACATTATCCAAAATTATGGAACTATTCCAATTGTAAAAAGTTAAAGTTTTGGGTAATTTAGATGTCTAACTATGCCAAATGTGCTATTCCACCAGACAGACCAAGAAGGTCAGTGAACTTGAAAAAATCTTCGACGCGGTTGCAAAGATCTCACCAGGTTTGGAAGAAAAGGACCTTGTTTTCAACCATGCGAACGGGTTCGCACACCCGCCCATGCTCATAATCCCGCAAGAGAACCCAAAGTACATGGCCACCCTCATGTGGGGGCTTATCCCACATTGGGAATCCGGTGCAGGATCGAAGGAATATTACAAGAGCACCATTAAATGGGGTTCCGGCCTGAACGCCAAATCGGAGAAGCTTTTCAGTTCCAATATGTACAGTCCCCATGCGCTCACCAAAAGGTGCGTGGTCCCGGTCACGGGGTTTTATGAGCCGCACACGGCGGAGAAGAACGGCAAACCCTTCAAGGTTCCCTTCCACTTCGAGCGCAAGGACAAGGAAGTGATCAGTCTGGCAGGGATCTATGCGTTCACCAATGATGGGTATGCCACGTTTACGATATTGACCAAGGAGGCGACACCGCTTTTCGCAAAGATCCACAACAAAAAGAACCGTAGGCCGGTGATACTCAATGACGATGATGTCAAGGTATGGCTGAATCCCAACCTGAAAAGGGAGGACGTAGAGGCGGTGATAGGCAACGATATGCCGGACGATGAAATCAATGCCTATCCCATAAGCAAGGACCTTTACAAGCGTAATGTCGATACCAATGTCCCGGAGATCATTGAACCTGTGCATTACGATGAGATTGAGATAGATTACGAGAACAAACCATGAACAGACCTATTCAAATATCTGACTTCAACGCTTTGCCCAAGGAAGATCGTGACCTGCATTTTTGGGAGTACCATGGAGAGGTCATCGATTCGCTGAAAAAAGGTGGATTTGACCATTACCTTTTCAGGGACAGGGCATCGCACTTGATATTGGAAGTGAAGATGAACAGGGATTTAGGTATAATGGATGTAAGGGCCGTATCGGGCAATGATATAGCCGAAAGGTATCCCCCTGGGCACGAAAAAGCGGATAAAAGTCTATGGGAATGACGTATAAAAATTCCTAAATTGGATAGTTGGAAACCCATATCGATAACTGGGACAACCTTAACTCAGGTTCCGCAACACTTTTTGGATAATGCACTTCAATAGATTGCCACCGATAACACGACTGGAACACTTCTGGGACAACCAAGGGGATTTCATTGATTCCCTTTCGACCACAAATTTTGAATATTTCCTCTATAGGGACAAATGCACGGATACGATCTACGAACTCAAATCCGGGGTCACCGTATCGGCAATAGATGTAAGGGAGATTTCTGCAGAAGAAATTGAGGAAAGATACCCTCCTGGACATAAAACGGTGGAGGACAAACCTTGGGACTAACCTCCTATTATATCGTGTATGATGTCTTTCATGTTGAAGTTGTTCCGCCCTTTAGAAAACCTTTCACAGATTCAAGGCCTTTTTGAGCATCTTCCTTTACTTCGTTTTCAATAAGGTCCTCCCAAGCCCAATTGAGCCTTTGGACGGCAATTGCACAGTTAATAGAGGCTTCCCTTAATCGTTTTCCAATATCGATGGGCCGGTTTTTCATTACTCTAATTTACGAAAAAAGAAAGGGATAAGGTCGACCAGACAAAATAGATTTAAGCTCTCTCTTATTGGAAATATAGCGCATAAATTGCGCGTAATTGTACTTAAAAATTATATAAGTACCTGATAATAAAATAGATAAAACTAATATTGTATATGCCTTACAAGCAGGGGGTCACTGGTTCGAATCCAGTAGGGCCCACAAAGGTCGCCGGTCATGGCGGCCTTTTTTTATTTCCGGTTGTCTGCCTTTGTTGGGATTGTTTGGTTCTTGGGTTTATGGATGCACCCTTCTGGAAGGGTTCAGGGCATCCCGATGTACATTGGGAGGGTTCCTGGTTTGTGCTTCGTGTAGGATACACCCTTTTTTATTCCCTTGTTTTCTTCCCGATATTTTAAACTGGTTCAAGGTCCGCTGGTTTAGAGCAGTTTCAGCGTAGCTGAAACCGGGGTTGGTTCGGCATGTGGGATATGATATGGTTGATTCATTGTTGCAAAAAAAAAAATCATCTGATAATGCAGATGATTTTTGAGATGGTCTGGTGGAGTGTATTGGATTCGAACCAACGACCCCCGCCCTGTCAAGGCGGTGCTCTAAACCAGCTGAGCTAACACTCCAAAAGTATATTGAGGGAACGCTGCTCCCTACAAAAGTGCTGCAATATCGGAAAATTGTTTACCAATCCCCATATTCAGCGGAATTCTTTTGGGTTTCATGGAGGGTAATATGCAATTGTTGACCTTTATCCAGTTTTGGTTTCAGAATATCGTAGATTACTTTTACGAAATATTCCGTGGTGGGTAGGCCGTGACTGAATTCAGGGCAATCCTCATTTAAGTTTTTGTGGTCAAACCGCTCCTCTATCTCATCATGGATCAGTGCGCCCAATACCGCCAAGTCCATTACAAAACCGGTATTTGGGTCCACTTCACCCCTTACCCTGACCTCCAAATCGAAATTATGTCCATGATAGGTGGGGCTATTGCATTTCCCAAACACTTCCTGGTTCTTTTCATCGCTCCATCTGGGATTGTGCAGCCTGTGGGCAGCATTAAAATGGGCTTTTCTACAAATTGTGGCAATCATACTGCAAAGCAACTAAAAAGATGGGATAAGACCCAGTTTTCATATAAAAAAAGAGCTGCAAAAAGCAGCTCTCTTTTATGAATTGAAAGTTAGGGTTTAGGAACAAATGTTCAAAACAATTTCACCTGGAGTAGGACCAGGGCCTCCAGCTGCTGCGGTTTCACCTGAGGGAGCCAACAGTTCAAAAACATGTTCCTCCTCAAAAGCGCCAGGGGTATAGGTAAATACCAGCTCGGTAGTACCGTCTGGAACCGAAATAGTAAAGGATGCCGCACTTCCGGCAGCAATGGTGTAGTCCGTGGAGGTTCCATCAATGGTAACCGTTATAAAGGCTCCATCCCATCCATCGCCGAACAAATCTGTCATGTTCAACACGTAATCACCAATCACCGGGGTAACTGGGATACAGTTAATACCTGCCGAATAGGCAAATGGAGACGAGAAAAACGACCCATTGGCCACGGTTCCTGCGGCTCTGTTGGTAAACACCCTGCCATCGGTCAGTTGTGCTTCCAACCTAAAGCTAATGGCATCGCCGCCGTCCACAATACCGGAATCGGTTCCTGTGCCTGTTAGGGCTTCACTTAAAGTAACCACTAAGTCCGCCCTTGGGAATCCAAAAGGTCCTTCTGCAAAGGAAGAAGCGGAAATGGTGGTAACCAAAGCTTCTGTTGATGAAAGATCATTGTCGTCCTCTATGGTATTGTCCACAAACTGGGCGTACACCCTCACTTCTTGCAGTAATCTTCCGTCCTCTTCATCTTGTGCTTCCAGGGTAACCCCAAAAGTAGATGACGGATCTAGCAAGTTGTAGGTGGTGCTCAAATTGGCCACGGTTCTCAACACCAGGCCACGTTCCACAGTTTCCAGGACTTGGTCCACAATTTTTTCCTCGGTACAGGACATTGCTGAGACCAATCCCATAGCGAGCAATATATATATTTTTAGTTTTCTCATGATTCTTGTTTTATAAGACATTGCTGTTATTAATTTGATCTCGGGAATGCAGGTCCCGCCGGATTGTTATCCCAAAATACCTGTACTGCCAGATTGGTTTTTTGGGTGATGTTCGAGTTCGAGGTCACCGCTTGGTTCGGGTAGAACATAGACCTTGGGAAACTTCCTGGGTCTGGCTCCCTGTTGGGCTGTAAAGTGCTTGGGAAGCCTGTTCTTCTATAAAAATTATAGGTTTCTATCCCATTTCCATAGTGGGCAACGAAGTAGTTTTCAGCAAGGATATCCCATTGATCATCACCGGTGGCCGCTCCAAAATCACTGGCCACGGTATTGATGAAATCCGTAACATCCGTAGCAGTTGGTTCAAAGGACAAATCTGCATTTGGATCTACAGAAACGGTAGCCCTCACCTTGGCAATTTGCTTGGTAAGGCCGGCTTCCAAGAAAGTTTGTGCTGTAGCGGCATCTCCTTGGGCCAAAGCTATTTCAGCCCTCCAGAAATCTACCATGAATGCACTCAAAATTGGAGTTATCCCCAGTCCACCACCACCATTGGACAATGGGTCGGTTGGCTGTGCCACTGGACTAAAACTGTCGTCATCAAAGCGACCTCCTGCAGGATATACGCCCCAAGTTGTTCTAAGGGGACCATCTGGCGGTGCACCTTCATCATCTCCGTGATCTCTTCCCCAGTATCCATTTTCCAAATTACAGAAAGTGAAACCTCCTGTTGTATAGTGTACGGGTGGGGTCTGTAAAGAGCATCTCAAGGTTTGCTCATCTGGATCAATTTCCTGACCAGGCGTAGCATTGGTCTGTCTGTAAAAATAATATCGGATTCTTGGGTCATTGGCTACCTGCATTTGGTTCATTAACCAATTGGCAGTATAATCCCCTGGTCCGTTGGATACATAGTTAAGACCATATCTTGGATGTCTGTTATCCGGATTGGCGGCACTAGTGCCGGGCCATAAAAATTCAAAATCATCCGCAGTGTCCGTGATATAATTACCAGAAGTAACAATGGCGTTGAAAGCGGCAATGGCTCCTGGATCTACCAAACGAGTTTGCAAATACAACTTCATTTTAAGGGTATTGGCGGCTTTTACCCATTTGGTATAATCGTTATTATAGTAAAGCTCCACCGGCGGGGTGGCCGAGGCCGTATTGGTGAAATTGACAATAGCTTGGTCCAAAAGGGATAGGGCCGCTTCATAAACGGATTGGCCACTGTCCAATTTGGCATTTACAATTTCTGGGGCCTGAACCGCTTCCGTGTACGGAATATCCCCAAAGAAATCCACTAATGAGGAAATGATATAGGCTTCAATAAACTGCGCAATTCCCAAATGACGGGTCAAGCCAGCTTCTTCTGCCAAAGGCTCCATTAAACGGATATCGAAAAGCACTCCCCTATAGGCATTGTCCCATTCATCGTCAACATCACTGTCCTGATAGGTACTTTCGTAATCCCTGCTCTGCATGGTCAGCAAACGGGTAAGTTCCATGCCCAATGGAGAAAGCCCATCCCCAAATTGGAAACCACCGGTAACAAAGTTATCGTTGGGATCACCTATCACGTCCCCGTCCAAATGTCTAGCAAAATCTTCTTGGATTGAAGTGATAAAGAAATCCGGTGCCGCTTCATTCGGCGTCAAAAAGTTAGGGTCGTTGGTGCCGTCAAGTTCCGTAACCTCACAGGAAGTCAATGCAAGCGCTCCTGCAAAAAGACCCATTATAATATGTTTACTTCTTATTTTCATTTTAATTTTTTTTAGAAGGTTGCTTTTACACTGAATCCATATCGTCTGGAACTCGGTCCGTTCAGGAATTCGAATCCAAATCCGTTACCAACTCCTGTACCAGAGGTATTGGGGTCAAAGTTGGCCCCGTCCGGAGTGTTGATGGCATCATACCAGAGGTTGAATCCGGATACGGTAAAGGAAAGTCCTCCAAAAGGTGTCTTTTCCAAGTATTTCTTTGGAATGGCATATCCCAGTGTTACCTCCTGCAAACGCAATACCGTTGCATCAAATACCTGTAGTTCGGATATATTTCCAAGAATATTGTTGAAATAGTAATCTGAATTGTTGATCTGTACATCGTTTACACGACCATCACTTTGTTGGACACCAGGTAATACAAAGGTGTTTTCACGATCCAAGGTCTCTACGATCAAACCTCTACCCAACAAGGTAGAAATGGTACTGGACCAAATATCCCCTCCCTGGGTCCAGTTGAACTGGAAACCAAGACTGAAATTTTTATAAGTAAATGTATTGTTGAGGTTAGCAACAAAGTCTGGATTTGGATCTCCAATCACCCCATCTTGAGGGTCCTGTACATAGTCCCCAATAGCATTTACCACAAAGTTGCCGGCATCGTCCCTAAGAATACGGCTACCGTAAATAACACCCAAAGGTTGACCCTCTATGGCTGCGTTCCCCAGGTTTCCAAATCCTGAATACACTATCAAATCGGTTTCCTGACCTAAATCCGTAACCTCCGTTTCGTTGGCGGTGAAGTTGATGTTGGTGTTCCAATTGAAACCTCCTTCTTCTTGGCTTCGGAAGAAATTCAACCCTAAGTCAATTTCAACTCCTTGCCCTTTGATCTCCCCAACATTGGTGTTGGTCCTAAAGTACCCCGAAGATGGATCCAAAGGCTGCTGCACGATCAAATCGGTAGTGGTACGCTCGTATAAGGAAGCGTCAAGGGTTATTCTTCCATCCCACCATCTGGATTCAATACCCAATTCAATTTCATCCACACGCTCCGGTTTTAGATTGGGGTTACCCAAGGTGAGCGGACTGGTATTGGATACAATATTTGTCCCTGTTGGGTCTTGGTGATCCTGAGTATCCAAAATAAGTCTATTTGCCACTGGGAAGTTATCGGAATTGGCATCTGGGAAACCTGCTGAGGTTCCATATCCAGCCCTTATTTTTAAGTAATTCAGCACATTTTCGCTTTTAAGCCCATCAATGGCCGTTGTAGGAACAAAAGACAAACTTGCACTTGGATAGAACAGTGAGCGATTGTCCTTGGACAGGTTGGAAACCCAATCGTTTCTTCCGGCCACTGTCAAATACAGATAGTTGTCGTAGTCAAACTCGACCTGGCCATAAAAACCTACTAGATTCCTATCTGATGTTTGCTGAATTTCGTTTTGATTCAAGAAATTGAAGTGTCTCAATACCCCAAAAACCTGCTGGGCATCACTGGCAATACCATTCTGGTTGAACAGTTCCCGTCTTCCGTTGACACCAATGTTAAAAGTGGTTCCAATTTTTTCAGTAATGTCATAATCCCCGTTCAAGGCCAAGTTATGGTCCCAGATGGTGTTGGTATTGTTCCATGTTTCGTAGATACCACTGGCCAATCTTGGTTGTGGTACATTACCGTTTATTCCACCCTTGTTTTGATAGTTGAGGTTGTTCTCACTATACACATCGAGACCTACCCTATAAATCAGGTTTAAATTATCATTGAACTGGTATTGTAGGCCCATATTACCAAATACCCGGTTGGTTTCTTGCTCCGTACCGGCATTGTTTACCGTCCATAGGGGGTGCTGGATGTCGTTACCGTTCCTGTAGTAAATACTTCTACCGTCAATTGGGCTTTGAAATGGAAGTCCAACCACATCAATACTGCGAGGGGTAAAGAACAAATCCCCAAAAACGGATGATCCCGAACCTGTGGCCCCATTTCCTTGGCTCAAGGCCACTGGAGGCGAAATAAATTTGGTCCTGGAATAGTTCATGGTACCCGAAACGGTAAACTTGTTGCTCAAGACTGCCCGGCCCCCAACTCCAAAATTGTTACGGTTAAGACTGTTGCCAGGGGTGAACCCTATATCTTTTAAATGACCGTAGTTGGCATTATAGGATACTTTTCCATCTTCTGAAGCGCCACTGGCATTGACGGATAAGTTGGTGACGGTTCCTGTTTTAAAAAAGTCCCCGAAACTGTCGTATGCCCTCCATTCATATCTGGCATTTGCAAATTCTGGAAAAGCCTGTTGCCCTGCCGCGGAAATGGAATAGGGGTGGGGCAATGTTCCTTGCGCATCAAACGCAGAACTGTTTCCCCATCCGGAAATACCGTCACGGTCAAAACTTGGTCCCCAGTTACTGAAGAACCATCCGAAGGATTGGTCGAAACCGTTACCAAATTGATTTTGATATTCTGGTGTTGAAGCAATCTCATTAAAAAAGATGGAAGAGTTTACCGTGATTTCGGTTTTCTTGGCACCTTGTCCCGTGGAACCTGCTTTGGTGGTGATCAAGATCACCCCGTTCCTACCCAAGGAACCATAAAGCGTGGAAGCGGCAAGTCCTTTTAGTACGTTAACGCTTTCGATGCTGTTGGGGTCCAAATCAAGGAATCGGCTTGAACCGTTGTTTCCGTTTATGAAATCCTGTCGGTCTCCCTGTCTACCGGAAGAATTGGTATCCCCGTTAAACGGAACGCCATCCACAATAAATAGTGGCTGGTTACTCTGGCTAAAGGAGTTGTACCCTCTAATAATGATGTTGGTACCTGAACCGGAAAGTCCACTTTGTTGGGTAATGTTCACCCCAGAGGCCTTACCAATAAGTACCCGTCCCAAATCACCTTCGGCTTTTTCCTCAAGTTGTTCGGAACTTACCTCGGCCACTGCATATCCCAGTGCCTGTTTTTCCCTTTTAATACCCAAGGCCGTCACAACCACTTCTTCCAATGCTTGGGCATCTTCTTCCATTTGGATATTGATCACATCTTGGGCGCCTACCACACGTCTGGCAGGTCGTTGTCCCAAATAGGTGTACACCAAAGTCTGGCCCACGCTAGCCACAATGGAATAATTTCCATCAAAGTCGGATTGGGTCCCAATGGTTGTACCGTCAACTACAATGTTGACCCCGGGAAGTGGAATTCCGGTTTGATCAATGATCGTACCTGTAATTGTTTTTTCTTGGGACTGTGCCGTAGCCATGCACAAGAGCATGAGCACAAACATCCCAAATAGCTGTTTTACTTTCATAGAGTTAGCAGTTTTGTTAGAAAATTATGAGTCAGTGCAACTGAGAAAGGCAGGCGGGAGAAGTGGTATTGATAGCTAATTCAAATAATACTCCCTAACACGAAAACAAAACTTAATGGAAAGTTTTTTTAGAAGGTAGTAAGGCCTCTCACCGCCTTACCTTTACAATTGCAGGAACAAAACAATTATATGGGAGGTTACAAAGAGTACTTTTAAAACGGGACGTACCATAAAATTAGGTATGCCCAAGCAAACGAACTCTTTTTAACAAAACCTTAGAGGATTTGTGTGCTTTAAAAGGTCTGTTAAATTTTAACAGTATGGTATGAAGGTGGTCCCTTTAGCTGATATTGGAAGGTGGCCAAAAAGGGTTAAAGTGGAATGTGATACAGTGGGATTCCGTTTATCGACAGTCTGCGGTGCCCCTCTAAGGGAGGTGAAAAATCAACGAAATTCTAGGATGCGAAACTTGTGGTGTGGGATCTAAAGTCGTTGGGACTTAGTCCGGTCTCTTTTTTGAAGGCAGAATAGAAGCTGGTCTTACTGTTAAAGCCAACTTCATACATAACAGCCTTTACACTTAAGAACGGTTGATTGAGAAGCAGGTCTTTGGCATCGGCAATGCGATACTGGTTGATCAGGGCATAGAAATTTTTGGATAGGTGTTCATTCAACACTTGGGATACCTTATACCTATCTTTACTGATATAGGTAGAGAGTTCGTTAAGGCATAGGGCGTTGTTCCTATAGATTTTATCCTGTTCGAAGGCCAGCCGTATGCTTTCCTTAATATCCTTGGCCTCTTGAAGCGTTAGCCCGGACTTTACGTATTTGATTGCTAGGTCCCCATTTATCCCGGGAGATCGGGTTCCTCGCAAAGAAAATAAATGGTACATCAACTTTCTCATGTGAGCCTTTTTTGATTGAAAACTTAGTTTAAGTTCCCACTAAAAGACTTTTTGGAAGGTTTTTCCGATAAGGATTTACGTAAACTCTCTTCGGGAAGTTTTACCAATCATCTGTATACCCTATTTTTCCTATAGGTTATAAACTATTTGGATTTTACCGTATTTCCCTCCATTGTTGGGAAAACGATGGAATAATATTACTTAATTCGCCCTTGAAAATGATAAAAGCGAAGAGCACAGATCAGCCCATAAGATTTTCTTTAGTGAATATTTCCAAGGTCATAAATTGGGTGGGCAATACCTTCTCTCCAACAATCAATTGGTTGTAGAAAGCTTGCAGTGCCAGTTCTCCTTGGGACTTTGGATTCTGATCTATGATAAAATCAACAGTATTATCACGCAGACAATCCTTGTTTTCCTGAATAAGGTCAAAACCTACTATCCGGTGTTGTCCATCCAGATATTGCAGTTGTTTTGCCAACTGATGCGCCCTTGAATTAGGCACAAAAAAGAGTAGGGGGTTTCCGTTGGACAGTTGTTGGGCTTTTTCAAGGTTCAATACGTTTTGTGAAGATAAATCCATGTCAATGACCCTTTTGGGGTCAATATCGTGGTCTTTGTAAAAATGCTTGAACCCATTGATGCGTTCCTCAATGGTTTTGTTCATGCTGTCAAATTCGAAGAATCGTGTAATGTAGGCATCTAGTCCTTTCGGATATCCAAAATTGAGCAGTTTTGCCGCGAGATATCCAGCTTGGAAGGAGTTTTGGCCTATAAACGTCAATGGATTGGCAGTTTCTAAATTGGAATCCACAAAAACATAGGGTATGCCGTGGGCTTCCAAATTATTGGATAACTCTTGTATTTTTTCCTCAATAAGCGGTGCTAAAATCACACCGTCCGGTTTGGACTGTAATACCATTTCAGCTTGGGTATTCAAGGAGGCCACTTTATGCCTGTCAAAAGTGAAAAACTCTGGACGAATACCCAGGGCGGCATATTTTTCGGCGGTAAGCTCAATGGCGTGGTTCAGACTGGTCCAATATTCATTGTCCTTAGGCAATAAAATGGCAATGCGGTAAATCTTGTTGAGCTTTAAATTTCGAGCGTATACGTTGGCGGTGTATTTACCTTCTTCCGCAATTTTTAGGACTAGCTCCTTGGTTTTGGCGGCCACTTCGCCCCGGTTGTGAAGTACCCGGTCTACGGTACCAATGGATACCCCGGCTTTCTGCGCTATTTCCTTGATGGTAATCCGTTTAATTGGCATAAAAAACAACTTTTATTTTTGATATATGCCGCAATATACTACATTTGTATTATTCCGTGTAGGTACACGGAAAATATAAATCAGGTACCGGGCCTATTTTTTTTGACCATTGTCCGTGTACGTTAACGAAATAAAATAGTTATAGCAATGAAAAAAATAGTAACCTTCGGTGAGATCATGCTTAGGTTGTCACCACCGGGATTTTTAAGGTTCTCCCAGGCAGCTTCGTTCGATGTTGTTTATGGAGGGGGGGAATCCAACGTGGCCGTGTCTTTGGCCAATTATGGAATTCCCGTCGATTTTGTGACGCGTTTGCCCAAAAACGATATAGGCGATTGTGCGCTAATGGAAATGAGAAAAAGGGGGGTAAATACCCAAAACATCATTTTTGGGGGTGATCGTTTGGGAATCTACTTTTTGGAAACCGGTGCAGTGAGCCGCGGGAGTAAGGTGGTTTATGATAGGGCACATTCGGCCATGGCGGAGATCCAACCGGGAATGGTGGATTGGAAAACGGTATTCAAGGATGCCCAATGGTTCCACTGGACCGGAATTACCCCGGCTATTTCACAAGGAGCGGCCGATGCTTGTTTGGAGGCCGTAAAAGTGGCCAGTGATATGGGCATCACAATTTCTACCGACCTGAATTACCGGGCCAAACTTTGGAAATATGGGGGCGACCGGGAAGCAATCATGACGGAACTCACTTCGTATTGTGACATCATTTTGGGTAATGAGGAGGATGCGGAAATGCATTTTGGAATCAAACCTGAAGGTATTTCGGTACAAACGGAAGGTCATCATGTGAAAGCAGAGGCGTTTTTGTCCGTTTGCCAGCAGATGATGGAAAAATTTCCGAAAGCACAAAAGGTGATTACTACTTTAAGAGGGTCTATTTCCGCCTCGCACAATACCTGGGCCGGTGTTTTATATGATGGCAAGAAATTGTTTGAGACACGTCAATATCAAATTACAGATATTGTAGACCGCGTAGGTGGTGGGGATTCATTTATGGGAGGATTGATCTATGGATTGGTCACTTATCCCGGCGATGATCAAAAAGCACTGGATTTTGCGGTAGCGGCTTCCTGCCTAAAACATACCATTAAGGGAGATGCCAATTTAGTTACGGTTGCTGAAGTGGAAAAACTAATGGGAGGCGATTCATCTGGAAGGGTCGCCCGTTAAAAATAGTGTTATGGCCAGATTTACTAGAATAGATGTTGCGCTGCAAATGAAAAGGACCGGAATGGTTCCGGTTTTTTACCACGCCGATATTGAAGTTTGCAAAAAGGTTTTAAAAGCTTGCTATCAAGGTGGGGCTAGGGTTTTTGAATTTACAAATCGTGGGGATTTTGCCCATGAGGTATTTGTGGAACTTGCCAAATTTGCGGCCAAGGAAACACCCGAAATGATTTTGGGAATAGGTTCTGTGGTAGATGCCGGTACCGCTTCCCTTTATATACAATCAGGGGCAAATTTTGTGGTGTCGCCCATTCTGAGTCAGGAAATGGCACAAGTCTGTAACAGGCGTAAAATTGCTTGGTCTCCTGGATGTGGTTCACTCACTGAAATTTCCTATGCGGAGGAACTGGGAGCGGAAGTGGTGAAGATTTTTCCAGCCATGCAAGTGGGAGGCCCGACTTTTGTGAAGGCCATTAAAGGTCCATCCCCATGGACAAGCATTATGCCCACCGGTGGGGTAGAGCCATCACACGACAATCTTAAAGCCTGGTTTGATGCTGGGGTGCATTGCGTGGGAATGGGCTCAAAACTATTTGTAAAAAAATCAGACGGGACTTTTGATTACGATGCACTGCAATCCAAGGTGAAGGAAACTCTTGAATTGATTCAGACTTTGACCAAGGGTTAGTTCCTATAATCAAGCAAGGGATTAACTAGAGGGAAACGGCACAGGCTTGCGACTTACCAAACCAACGAACTCGATTCGTTGCCGCTATCCTATATATATAATCCCTTAGTGGTCTTGGGATGGACTCCACTAAAACAACGGCCCATCGCCATGCAGGAATGGATGCCAATATGCGCAAGAACCCTGTTGAAAGTGTATGTGTTCCTGCTTCATCAATAAGAACCACAGTTTCTAGCTGTCCGGTCTCCATTCCCCTATTTTTCAATAGTTCCTGCCCATAGGGAGATTGGAAGGGCACCATATCGAATTGGTCTTTTGGTGCGTATTGCACAAGCTTGCCAATTACCCCGTTGCAAAGATTGCATTCGCCATCAAAAATAATAGTACTTCGTTCCATAAGGCTGTTGGTTTACCCAATTTGAGTCGTACCAAGGATGGAAGTATTGCAGGGAGGCTCTTTTTTTATGAATATTTTGGGAATTGCTTACAGGACATCCAAAATGCGCTCGAGGGCCATTCCCCGAGAACCTTTGATGAGCAGGGCACCTTTTTTCGGTGGATGTTGCCGAATAGAAGCTTCCAATTCCTGGAAATTCTTGAATTTTTTAAAGTCTGTGGTTACCCCATAAAAGTTTTCACCGACCAAGTACACTTCCATAAACGCCATTTGGGCAGCTAAATGGGCTATTTCTTGATGTTCTTCTGCTGCACTTTCCCCCAACTCGAACATATCCCCAAGAATCAAGGTCTTATGTGCCGCCTCCATGTTCCTGAAGTTTTCCATTGCGGCCTTCATGCTGGTGGGATTGGCATTGTATGCATCCAAAACAATTTGATAACCGTTTTGGTCAATGATTTGGGATCGGTTGTTTTGGGGGACGTAAGCCTCAATGGCCTGCTTTATGTCCTCTGTGGGCACATTGAAGTATTTGCCCATGGTAATGGCCGCACAGCAATTGGGAAAATTGTAGGCCCCAACAAGTTGGGATTCAATTTGGGTGTTTTCAAATTTAAGGGAGACAAAAGGGTCTGCTCCCAACAATTTAATGTTGAAATATTGTGGATTCTGCGTGCTAAATCCAAACTTTTTAAGGTGCGACCCAAGTTTTTCCAATTGGATGGGGTCATCAGCATTCATAAAAATGGATTTGTCATTCTCTATCAGAAAATCGTACAGTTCACTTTTACCTTTGATGACACCCTCCACTCCGCCAAATCCTTCCAAATGGGCCTTGCCAAAATTGGTGATGTACCCAAAATCGGGTTGGGCGATCTGACTTAAAAACGCAATTTCCTTTTGATGGTTTGCCCCCATTTCCACGATGGCAATTTTGGTATCCTCCGTAATGGACAGTAATGTTAGGGGAACTCCTATATGGTTGTTCAGATTCCCTTGGGTGGCAATGGTCCTATATTTTTTGGACAAGACACTGTTGATCAGTTCCTTGGTTGTTGTTTTACCATTGCTACCCGTTAAGGAAATTACTTGCGCCTTGTTTTGTTTTCGATGATAAGTGGCCAAAGATTGTAGGGTGGTCAATACGTTGTCCACCACAATACATTGTTCTGAAACCTGATGTTCCTTTTCATCAATTATGACATAGGCCGCACCTTTTTCCAATGCTTCCGTTGCAAAACTATTGCCGTTGAAGTTGGGCCCCTTAAGTGCAAAAAAGAGACAATCCTTGCTAATTTTTCGGGTGTCGGTACAAATATTGGGATACTGTTTGAACAGTAGGTGAAGTTCTTCCAAAGTCATAAATCGAAGATAAAAAAAAGCCCCGATTTAAATCGGGGCTTATACGAAGCTTATTTTTTATTTGGCTTTTTTGTGCCGCACTGTTTTGTTCTTGGATTTTGATTTTGATCCCACTCTAGACATGGCGCATCTAAATCCGATATCGTCGGTGGCCATATATTGTGGCAGATATCTACGCTGTGCGGGATCAAGCCAGAAGGCCCTATCTCTCCATGATCCTCCTTTATATACCCGTACTTCGTCGTTGATCAAGGAAGTCCTGTAGTTGGAGGTGTCATACTGACGAATCAGTTTGCCAGTGGAATCACGCTCTACTTTGTGTTTTGGGGAATCGTACATTTTACGGTTATCCGCTTCATCGCTAAATCGCTCGAAGAATCTGGAAGAACCTGGGTCTCCATCCCTGTATCCTCTATTGTCGCTGGAATCGAAGTTGGTCCTCAAATAGGTTTCTTCGTCACTAACGGGAACCATTTCAATTTCACCGGGTAGATTAATGGCTACAATTTTACCATTGGGAAGAGTATCGTATTTGATCTCATCGCGAAGTACCTTCACTTTTCCATCTTCGTCGATGGCCTTTTTCAGGAAGATATTTCCTCTGTAGTAGTTAAAGTCACTAATTTCATCATCAACTATGGGTCTGTATACATCGGCAACCCATTCAGAAACGTTACCGGCCATATCGTACAATCCAAAATCGTTGGGCTTGTAGGATTTAACTTCTGCGGTAATGTCGGCGCCATCATCAGACCATCCTGCAATACCACCGTAATCTCCCTTGGCCTGCTTAAAGTTGGCCAATTGATCTCCTCTACCAACGCGTTGTCCGTTTCTTGTATAGTCACCTTCCCATGGGTATTTCTTTCTACCTCTATAGTTGTTGTACTCCCTAGATCCAATAAGGGCTTGGGCAGCATACTCCCATTCGGTTTCAGTGGGAAGTCGATATTCCGGCATGATCACACCACTGCTCCTTTTGGCAAAGTTGCTGATGGAATCACGCTTTTGTTTTCCTTGAAGGGAATCAATCTGTCCGCCGTAAACGGATTCAGGATTGTTCAAATAGGCCTCGGTACTGAAGGTACCTCCAATTTCGCCGTTCAATACTTGATATTTGGCATCTTTGGCCAAATAACCTTCCCGCTCCAACATGGCCTCGTTGACCCTGTCAGTTCTCCATTCGGCATATTGCGAAGCCTGAACCCAGTTAACGCCCACAACCGGATATTCGGCATAAGCAGGGTGTCTCAGGTAGTTATTGGTCATGGTCTCGTTAAAGCCCAAACGGTTTCTCCAAACCAAGGTATCGGGCAGAGCACCATTGTAAATATTTCTGTAGTTAGGATTCTCAGGTGGATAAACCGCTTTGAGGTAATCCAAATATTCCAAGTACATCACGTTGGTCACCTCTGTTTCATCCATGTAGAAGGATTGTACGTGTTGTTGTGTTGGTGTATTGTTCCAGTCGTGCATGATGTCGTCCTGGACCTTACCCTTGGTAAAGGTACCCCCTTCAATAAAGACAGTTCCAGGAGGAGTTTCTTGCTCTTTAAAATCGGAGTTGTATTGAAAGCCACCCTCTTTTGCATTTATTTTCCATCCTGTGGCTCTTGATATGTTCTTGGAGGATGAGGATGAAGAGTTCTTACAGCTAGTAAAACTTCCAACTATAATAGCACTAGAAAGTACAACTTTGATAAGATGTTTTTTCATAATTTGGGCTTGAGTACTTTAAAAATAAGGGCTTTTATCCCCTAGCTACTTTAACTTGATTTTGATTTTTAAATCCTTCAATGGCATTAAAACGGCGATTTTACCATTATATTTTGTGCTTGCAAAATAATTGTGGCAACGATCTTGTCGGCGTCTGCTATAATTTTAAACGCTGATGCTCCCAAATTAGTATGGAAACCCTTAGTTTTAACGGTTTAGGGTATAAAGACCATCAAGCATAGCTTGTCATCCTTGAAAAATCAGAAAGTATTCGTTAAAAAAACAGGGGCCCCATATAAGAATTTTAGGAATTGCCCGTTTACATGTAATACGTCCAGCGGTATTTTATGGCATACCATGGATCTCAATGCTTACTAAACGCTAAAAACAAAAAATGAAAAAGTTACTGATATTGGTAGTGCTACTGGCCCTTGCCCCAAGGGTAAAAGCACAGCAAGAAAGAGTAATTACAACAGCCGTCCCATTTTTGACCATTGCTTCCGATGCCAGAGCCTCTGGTATGGGTGATATGGGTGTCGCCACTTCGTTCGATGCCTTTTCCCAGCAATGGAACCCGGCCAAATTTGCTTTTGCTACCCAAAAAACTGGAGTTGGGGTGAGTTATACCCCGTACCTGGAAAGTATTGTCAACGATGTTTCCTTGCTCAATGCCAGTTTCTTCAACAAAGTAAACGATAGAAGTGCATTCGCATTTAGTGTTCGTTACTTCGGATTGGGTGAAATTGAACTTCGGCAAACCATTGATGAAGACCCCACTTTGGTAAAACCCAATGAATTTGCCATAGATGGTTCTTACGCCCTAAAGTTGAGTCAGACCTTCTCCATGTCTGTAGCAGGTAGGTTCATCAGTTCCAACCTGCGCTTTCAGGATGGAGCGCAAGATTCCCAAGCGGCCAACTCCTTTGCCGTGGACATTTCCGGTTTCTTTAGATCCAAGGAAATTGCCTACAACAATTTTGATGGTAGGTGGAGAGCAGGTTTCAACGTTTCCAACTTGGGTGGGAAAATTCAATACGACGAAGGCGGACAACAAAACTTTTTGCCCACCAACTTAAAATTTGGTGCAGGCTTCGATTTTATATTTGACCAAGACAATGTGCTTGGACTTCATACCGAACTGAATAAGCTTTTGGTGCCTACTCCACGTGATTTCACCGGAGATGGCCTTATCACTGCGGAAGACAACAACGAATATCAGCAAATCAGCTTTTTAAGCGGGGTATTCGAATCTTTGGGTGATGCCCCTGACGGATTTAGTGAGGAGTTGAAGGAAGTTACATGGGCTTTGGGCGCCGAGTACAAATACATGGAAGCATTTATGCTTCGTGCCGGATATTTTAATGAAAGTGAAGTTAAAGGTGCTCGACAGTTTTTTACCCTGGGAGCCGGATTTAAGTTCAAAGCGGCCCAAATCGATTTGTCGTACCTCTTCTCAACAGCACAGGTGAGAAATCCGTTGGAAAACACCCTACGTTTCTCACTGACCTTCAATTTTGGGGAGGAGTTCCTGAACGATTAATCAGTTACTTTTAAAATATGCGAAAGCCTGTCCTTGGACAGGTTTTCTTATTTTTGGTACATACCCACCTCAATACATGAAAAAACAACACATCGGATTTGATCTTGCCATTTACGAAGGGCCGGAGGAACTCTCACAAATGGAGCAAAAATTGTTAAGGGATGCCGAGAAAGCCAGGGAAAATGCCTATGCCCCCTATTCCAGCTTTAAGGTAGGGGCCGCGGTATTGCTGGAAAATGGGGAGGTGGTCATTGGGAACAATCAAGAAAACGCCTCTTACCCATCAGGTCTTTGTGCAGAGCGGGTGGCGGTCTTCCAAGCTGGAGCCAAGTACCCCGGAGTGCCCATTAAAACTATTGCCATAACGGCCACCTCAAAGGATTTTAAGGTGGAGACACCCGCAGCTCCCTGTGGCAATTGTAGGCAATCGATCATGGAATATGAGCAGCGGCAGAAAAATCCCATTGTCATACTGCTTCGGGGAGAAGTTGGACCTATCTACAAATGCAGTTCCATGGCCGATATTTTACCGCTGGCATTCAGCAATTCATTTTTGACCGATTCTTAATCCAATTCTTTTTACAAAAGAGATATATATGTATTTTTGCTGTTCTCCAACATCGGGGAAATTCTGATAATACACATTGATGAAAAAGATCACCAAAGAAGTTTACCTTAAATGGTATGAGGACATGTTGTTCTGGAGGAAGTTCGAGGACAAATTGGCCGCAGTATATATCCAACAAAAAGTTAGAGGTTTCTTGCACTTGTACAATGGTCAAGAAGCGGTGTTGGCAGGTTCCCTGCACGCCATGGACCTTACCAAGGACCGAATGATCACCGCTTATCGGAACCACGTACAACCCATTGGAATGGGGGTGGACCCACGACGGGTTATGGCTGAGCTGTATGGAAAAGTGACCGGTACCTCAAAAGGTATGGGAGGTTCCATGCACATCTTCTCCAAAGAACACCGTTTTTATGGAGGCCATGGGATTGTTGGGGGACAAATTCCTTTAGGGGCAGGATTGGCCTTTGCCGATAAATATTTTAAAAGGGATGCGGTTACCCTATGTTATATGGGTGATGGTGCCGTTCGCCAGGGATCCCTGCATGAAGCCTTCAATTTGGCCATGCTTTGGCAATTGCCGGTGGTGTTCATCTGTGAAAACAATGGTTATGCCATGGGAACTTCCGTAGCTAGAACAGCTCATACAACGGAAATATGGAAATTGGGTCTGGGTTATGAAATGCCCTGTACCGATGTGGATGGAATGGACCCTGCGGCAGTAGCCAAGGAAGTGGATCGGGCCATTGAACGTGCCAGAACAGGTGGCGGACCAACATTCTTGGAAATGAAGACCTATCGCTATAGAGGTCACTCCATGTCCGACGCACAACATTACCGTACCAAGGAAGAGGTGGAGGAATATAAAAAGATAGATCCCATTACCCAGGTGAAGGATGTGATTTTGGAAAAGGGGTATGCCACCGAGGATGAAATCAAAGTAATGGATAAAAGAGTGAAGGATTTGGTAGCCGAATGCGAAAAGTTTGCAGAGGAGTCCGATTTCCCTCCAATTGAGCAATTGTACGATACCGTGTACGAGCAGAAGGATTATCCATTTTTACAACATAAACTTTAAGGAAATGGCAGAAGTGATCAACATGCCTCGTTTGAGCGATACCATGGAAGAAGGCACCGTGGCCAAATGGCTCAAAAAAGTAGGGGACAAAATAGAGGAAGGTGATATTTTGGCCGAGATCGAAACGGATAAGGCAACAATGGAGTTTGAGTCTTTTCATGAAGGGACCTTACTACATATTGGTATTGCTGAAGGTGATGGTGCCCCAGTAGACTCTCTTTTGGCGATTATCGGGGAAGATGGTGAAGATATTTCTGCTTTATTGACTGGAGCCAATGCATCCGAAGCCTCGGAAGAAGCCGCGGCCCCGGTAGCAGAAAGTGCACCAGTTGCAGCTCCTGCCCCTGCTAGTACCGCTGCTATCCCAGAGGGTGTGGAAATTGTGAAAATGCCGCGTTTAAGCGACACCATGGAAGAAGGTACTGTAGCCTCATGGTTAAAAAAAGTAGGGGACACGGTGGAAGAAGGTGATATTTTGGCCGAGATCGAAACCGACAAGGCCACCATGGAATTTGAATCCTTCTATTCAGGGACCCTTTTGCATATTGGTATCCAAGAAGGGGAATCAGCTCCGGTTGATGAGGTATTGGCCGTAATTGGGCCGGAAGGTACAGACGTAAATGCCGTGCTTAGCGCACCTGCCGGTGCAGCAGCACCAGAAGCAGCTCCTGTTGCCGAGGCGGTACCCGCTGCCGAACCCAAGGCTGAGGAAGTGGCCGTGCAGGCTAGTCCATCACAGAATGGTAGAATATTGGCCTCGCCTTTGGCCAAAAAAATAGCCAGTGAAAAAGGGATCAATCTTTCAGAAGTTACTGGCTCGGGCGATCATGGCCGTATCGTAAAACGGGATGTGGAAAATTTCCAACCCGGTCAGGCTCCTGCAGCTGCTCCACAAAAAGAAGAGTCTCCCGCGGAAGCTGCACCAATGGCGCCCATTCAGTTGCCTGTTGGTGAAGAGAACATAGAGGAAGTAAAAAATTCTACCATGCGCAAGGTGATTGCCAAGCGTCTAGGAGAGTCCAAGTTCTCTGCCCCACATTACTATTTGACCATTGAGGTGGATATGGACAATGCCAAAGCCTCAAGAGCACAGATAAACAATCTGCCAGATACCAAGGTATCTTTCAATGATATGGTACTAAAAGCCTGTGCCATGGCTTTGAAAAAGCATCCACAGGTAAACACTACGTGGAATGGTGACTCTACCCTGTACAAACACCATGTACACATGGGTGTTGCCGTTGCTGTGGACGAAGGTTTGGTGGTGCCGGTAATCAAGTTTGCCGACCAATTGAGCTTGACCCAACTGGGAGCTTCAGTAAAGGATTTGGCTGGACGTGCTAGGAACAAAAAAATCAAACCGGACGAAATGGAGGGAAGTACCTTTACCGTTTCCAATCTGGGAATGTTCGGAATATTGGAGTTCACCTCCATCATCAACCAGCCCAATAGTGCTATTCTATCTGTTGGCGCCATTGTGGAAAAGCCAGTGGTTAAAAATGGCGAGATAGTTGCTGGAAGTACCATGAAAGTGACCTTGGCTTGTGATCATAGAACTGTAGATGGTGCTACAGGGGCACAATTCCTTCAGACCCTTAGGGCCTATTTGGAGAATCCAGTGACCATGCTTGCATAGTATAGTGGCATACAGAATTGAAGAACAAAACATGAAGCATCCTTTTAGGATGCTTTTTTTATCTTTAAAAAACAAATACATCAACATGAAAAACATTTTGGGCCTACTAGCCTTTGTCATGATAATTGGCTGTAAATCAACTCCTAAAGCAGATGGTCCTGATGGTCTGAAAGGAAGTCTTTCAGAAAAGGCCATTTCCGGATTAACGGATTCCCTTCGAGTGGGTAAGCTAATGGAATACCTAGCTTCAGATGCGTTAATGGGCCGGGATTCTGGTAGTGAGGGAATAGAAATGGCGGCCCAACACATCGAAGAACATTTTAAAAAGTTCGGGATTGCACCCTATTTTGAATCATTTCGCGACACCTTGACCAACTATGAAAACACATCCTATAATATTGTCGGTATGGTTGAAGGTAATGATGACAAACTAAAGCACGAATATATCGTTGTGGGCGCGCATTATGACCATATTGGCATCATCACCCCTGAAGGGGATGACAACATTGCCAATGGGGCCAATGATAATGCTTCTGGCACAGTTACCGTAATGGAATTGGCGCGGTATTTTGGTCTTAAGAGAACCAACAAGCGCAGCTTGATATTTGCCTTGTTCAGCGCAGAGGAAAAAGGTTTGTTGGGTTCGGACCACCTGGCCAAAAGATTAAAGGGAGAAGACCTAAATCTGTACACCATGATCAATTTTGAAATGACCGGGGTGCCTTTACTGGATAAAGATTACATCGTTTATTTAACAGGGTATCATAAGTCCAATCTAGCCGAGGTAACCAATGCATATGCTGAGGAAAAGCTAGTGGGATTTTTGCCAGAATCCAAACATTACAATTTGTTCCAGCGATCGGACAACTATCCGTTCTTTAAAGCATTTGGAGTCCCCTCCCATACCTATTGCACTTTCGATTTTACCAATTTTAACCATTACCATAAGGTGGGGGATGAGGTGGAATTAATGGATTTGGGCCATATGGCAAGTTTGGTCAACAAGATGTTACCGGTTGTGGAAGGTATTTCAAATGCACCCGACCAAGAAATAAAAATGTCGGAACCCACAAAATAGCCAAGGCCTACCTATGTCAAACATCATTATTACCGGAACCAGTAGGGGAATTGGGTTTGAATTGGTCAAACTTTTTGGGGAAGAAGGTCACGAAGTGTTGGCCCTTTCCCGCAATGACCAGCCTTGTTCCGAATTGAACATGCCGAATGTTACCAGCCTTTCCTGCGATATTACCAACAGAAGTGACCTTAAAAGAATAACTGAATTTTTGACGGATTGGCAACATGTGGACATTCTAATCAATAATGCAGGAAGCTTGTTGAACAAGCCCTTCCTTGAAATTTCCGCTGAAGAATTTGCGGAAGTTTACAAAGTCAATGTCTTTGGGGTGGCAGAGCTCACCAAACTGGTGCTACCTAAAATGGGGAAAAATAGCCATGTGGTAACGATAAGTTCTATGGGTGGTGTTCAGGGGAGTGTAAAATTTCCGGGCCTTTCGGCATATAGCTCCAGTAAGGGAGCAGTGATTACCTTGACTGAACTGTGGGCAGAGGAATTCAAGGAAACCGGCCCCAGTTTTAATGCATTGGCCTTGGGTGCCGTACAGACCGAAATGCTCGAGGAGGCATTTCCTGGATATAAAGCTCCCGTGACCGCCTTGGAAATGGCGTCCTATATCAAGGAATTTGCCCTAAATGGAAACAAAATGTACAATGGGAAACTGCTGCAGGTAAGTAATAGCACTCCCTGATTTTTTTGTCAGAAAATGGCATAAAATTTGTGGCAAACTTATGAGTATCAACCCATCAACAAAAAATAAAAAATATGAACTCACAGCTACGACACCTTAGTTTATTGATAGGTATTTTTAGCCTACCACTTTTCGGATTTACTTCCGTTACAAACACCAACACCATTGATAAATTCTTACCCGAAATGGCCAATGAGAGAGAGAAGGTTTTTCTTCACTTGGACAGGTCCCAATATGAGCTGGGTGAGTTGATATGGTTCAAAGCCTATATTGTAGCGGCCGGAAATAATAGACCTGAGGCCCGTAGTGAAATTGTATATGTGGATTTGATCAACCCGCAGAACGCAATTTTGGGAACCAAGGTAATCAAAGTCAAAAATGGGGGAGGTCATGGAGAGTTCCAAATTCCCATTAACGCAGAAAAGGGAGACTATACCCTGCGTGCGTACTCCAACTTTATGCGAAATTTTGATGAATCCCATTTTTACCGCAAGACCATTAGGGTGGGTTCACTTGCAAAAGCAACCAATGCTGAAGTATACCGTGGCGAGAAACCCATGGTGGATATCCGCGAAACCCATATTGGTTTGGACCAACCGGACCTGCAGTTTTTCCCGGAAGGTGGCAATTTGGTGAGTGGACTTGTCAATCGTGTAGCTTTTAAGGCAGTTGCACCAGATGGTTTGGGTACTGGGGTTGAAGGAAAGGTGGTGGATGAATCAGATAAACTGATCACTGAATTTTCAAGTTCGCATTTGGGAATGGGCATGTTGTCCTTTATTCCGGAAATGGGAAAAACTTACCAAGCACGTATCGAACACAATGGGAAAACCTTTGTCTATTCCCTTCCCAATGCCATGGATAAAGGAATTATGCTGAACGTATTTGATCGTGGCGAGCATTATCAGGCTGAAATCAAATCGTCCGAAAATGGGATGGTCAACGGCTTGGTCTTATTGGCGTTTCAGGGCAGCGAGGAAATGATCAATGCCCCAGTTGAAGGAAAAGAGAACAAAGCAGTGGTCAACTTGCCCAAGGAAACCATCAAGGAAGGAATTGTACGCTTTACCCTATTTAATGAAGCAGGCCGTCCAATTTGTGAGCGTCTTATTTTTCATCAAGTACATGAGGAGGATTTTCTAATGGAAGTGGATAAGGACCGCTATGGGAATCGGGAATTGGTGGAGTTGGAGATACAGGTTCCAGAAAATATTTGGGATTTTAAGGGCAATCTGTCTCTCGCAGTATCCAATGCGCCCGCCATGTCGGTTGGGATAAACGAAATGGATATTAAAACCTATCTCTTGTTGTCTTCGGAATTAAAGGGGCGGATAGAAAACCCCACCTATTATTTCCATGCCGAGGATGATGATCGCCTTAAGAATTTGGATCTGTTGATGATGACACAGGGGTGGCGAAGCTATGTGGAATATGCACCCAAAGACGATGAACCCAAATACCTTTATGAAAATGGGGTTACCATAAGCGGTCGGGTAACCAAAACCAATAAGCGCGATGAACCGGCCATTGCCAAAGTTTCCCTGGCATATAGAAATGGGGGCGAATTGGGCTTTGATGTGGTGGAAACCAATGATAATGGGGAATTTGAATTCAAGGATTTGAATTTTGACAATCGTACCTCTGTTTTCGTGTACGCCGACGATATTTCAAAAAAGAAAAGAAAGGCAACAAAAACTAAGTCCAACCCCAACCTGTTCATTGAATTGGATACATTTCAGGCCCCAGAAGTAAATTCGAAAGTAGGTGCCCTACCAACATTGGAAGAGACTGGCAGCACGTACTACCCTGTTGTAATACCGGAATACAAGCCTTTTGTGGTGGATGATGCCGAAATCATCAGGCTAAAGGAGGCCGTGGTAACAGAAAAAAAACTTGGGGAGGATGCCAATGTGGAACGAAAGCGAAGAGGTGCCCTTTATACCCGGCCCTCTTTCTCTTTGGATTATGAGCAGTTTAGAAATGCGCCCATAGGAAACGCCCTCACACCGCTACAAGGTAGAATTCCCGGAATTCAAATTTTAAATAATACCGTAGTCGTTCGGAGCCAGTTTTGGAAACGTCCATTATACCTGTTGGATGGTTTTCCGGTAGATGAAGAAACAATTTTCCAGACACCCATTACAGATATTGATTTTGTGGATTACATAAGACCGGAAAGAGGCACCATGTATGGGATTAGGGGCGGTAATGGTATCATTGCAGTCTATACATTGGATGGAAGGGAAAGATATTACAAGGATTCCCCTGAACACAAAAATGGGCAGGGTACACTTACCTATGTGCACAACACCGGGAGCACCAAAAAGTTCTACGAGCCGCTGTATCATTTAAGGGATGAAAACGCAGGGAAACCAGATCTTAGAAAAACCTTGTGCTGGAAACCCAACCTGATTATTGGGGAAAATGGGAATGCCAAGGTATCCTTCTATACTTCAGACGTGTCTGCAACATACCAAGCAGTTTTACAAGGTGTTTCCAATGCGGGAGACCCTGTTTATGCCAAGCTGTTTTTTGCGGCGGAATAAGAACTGTGATCAAGACGTATTCGGAACACAGGACCTCGGGGACAATTTGAGCCTAGGGGATTTAGTGCGTAATTCTTATTTTTTGGATATCGCCAGAGGCCACATCCAACAAGAAAAGACCCAGAGCGCGATCTTCATGGCGCTCAAAAATGATTTGGGTACCCGATGGATGCCATTTTGGATGTAGTTCCTGACCTGGCAAGTCGGTCAATCGCCTTTTGTTGGAACCATCTTTATCCATAAGATAGATGTTGTAGTTGCCGGAATCGCTTATATCCGGGTCGTCCCTGTTGGAGGTAAATGCGATTTTACTCCCATCCGGGGAAAATTCAGGAAACCAGTTAATGGATCGGGTATGCGTTAATTGGCGTACATCGGTGCTATCTCTCGTCATTATAAATACATCCCAATAATCCTTATGGTGGAAATCGGTGGTAAACAATATTCCATTATCAGGTGTTACTCTTGGGTACCAGTTTTGTCCGTTTGGGTTGGGCAGACGACGAAGCCCGGAACCATCAGCATTAATCATCATCATATCCACCGTGTTTTTACCGGGAATGGAGCGGTTAAATATGATTTCCTTACCATCCGGAGACCAGTGTGGTTCCACATTATACCCTGGTCCTTGCGTAAGTTGGCTTAAGTGACTTCCATCAGGATCCATTAGGAAGATTTGCGCACCTCCATCTATATCAGCATGGAAGGCTATTTTTTTGCCGTTGGGGGACCAAACAGGACCCTTTTTGATTCGAGCCTCTGGAAAATTGGTGAGTTGAATCGCATTTTGGCCGGAAATATCCGCTTTATAAATTTCCCATACATCTTTAGCGGCATCTTCGGCATAGATAAAACATATGGATTTCCCATCGGGGGAAATTTCTGGTCGGCCCAGATGCCCAGTAAGCTCCACCTGTCGCTCGCCGCAACCTAGGAACAAATGAATGAACAAGATCAGTACCAGATATTGCGGCCTTGATTTTTTCTTTAAAGAATTCAGGTGGGCTGTTGTAAAAAAGTGCATAAATGATTGTTATACACTAATTTACCCAATTGTATCTATATCACAATACCTAAGGTGGGGTCATTGTTTGACCGCAGAAAGATAAACCCAGAGCAGAAAGAACATTTGCAAAGGGATGCGGAACCACAGATAATTTGGACCTGGCCCGTTGGGTTGTCCGGTTTCATAACTGATATGAAGCAGGGCTGTTCTGATATTGATAGGGAGAATCAATACAAAAAATACCAAGATGACCATACCTGCCAAACGATGATAGGAAGGCAATAGCAGTCCTATTGCAAAAACAATTTCCAAAATACCGGATCCCCACACAATACTGTGCTTGGCAGGCCAGGATTCCGGCAACATAGCGGCCATACCCTCCGAATATAGGAAATGCCCCAGGGCGGTAAAGAATAACATAAAGGCCATGGCCAATCGGCCCGCATACCTTAAATCCAGATACTTTCCCATGGATTTTAATACGATACAGCCCAACAAAAAGGATACTAGCAAAACAAGTAAAGGTTTCATTCCAAAAATTTTACTGCAAATTTTGGAGCTTTTGCCCAATGGCGCAATGAACCCAGGTTAAGAAATTCGTCTTCGGATTCTGCTCAGGGCTTGCGGCGTGACCCCAATGTAGGAGGCTAGGTATTTTAAGGGTATTTCGCGAATCAGTTCCGGCCGCTCCTCAAATAGTTTTAAATAACGCTCTTCCGCAGTTTCGTTCAATAAGGAAAGTTCCCGCTTGGATTTCTTTAGAAATAGCTCTTCGCTGGCTTTACGGCCTATAAAATTCCCAATTTCAGTGGTGTTGTATACTTTTTCCAAATCAGAATGGGAAATCTGCCAAAGAACCGACTTGGTCAAGGTAGCTATGGCATAAGGGGAGGGTTTTTGGGTCAGAAAGGAATCGTATGCGCTTACAAAACTACCGGCAAATACAAAGCCAAAAGTAAGCTCGTCATCCTCTTTAGGAATATATAACCTAACCGCACCTTCTGAGATAAAGGACAAATGGGATTCAACGGAATTTGCCGCGAGCACCAATTGCTTTTTTCCAAAGTCCCGCTGTTTGAGATGCGAGGAAAAGAGCTCCCAATCCTTGTCGGAAATATCAAAATGTTGTTTAAAATAGGTATACAGTTCTTCCAAACCCAATATGCTTATGCCCATTGAAAATTAATAAAATAAAGGTCAATTGGTGCCTCTGAACCAGAATCAATTATTTTTGTGCACAGTGGATGCCACCTTAGAAAAATATCTTCCCGAAAGAGCGATTCAGCCTTGTTTGGAGCTGATCCAACAGCACCAGGTACACTTAAAAATTGTGGGGCACAGAAACACCCGTCATGGCGATTACCGAAAATTACCCAATGGCACCCACCTGATTACCGTTAATGCTTCCCTCAATAAGTATCGATTTTTGATTACGTTGATTCATGAAATAGCACATCTTGTGGCCATTGAAAAATTTGGAAGGCGAATAAAACCACATGGCGCGGAGTGGAAACGGACTTTTCAGCATTTAATGATTCCCTTTATCAGGCCGGAAATTTTCCCGTCACAGTTGCTCCCATTGATTGCGCACCATTTTAAGAACCCAAAGGCCAGCAGTAGCACCGATGCACGACTTTCCATTGCACTGAAGGCATTTGACCCCGAGGAACGTAAAAAAAGCTACGTTTTTGAAATACCTTTTGGTAGTACTTTTCGTTTGCACAATGGACGTTTGTACAAAAAAGGTAACAAAAGGATAAAGCGCTACGAGTGTGTGGAATTGGCCACGGGTAGGCTATATTTGTTCCAACCTAATGCCGAGGTGGAAGTGGTGTACATGGCATCGGATGCAGAACCTCCATTCTAAAAAATCATTTAAAAATAGATTCCCCTTCATTGGGAATGACAATTGATAAACAATGAACAAGAATTATTATGCGGTATTGATGGCTGGGGGAGTGGGCTCCCGATTCTGGCCTGTGAGCACCTCGGAATACCCCAAGCAGTTTCACGATATGTTGGGCGCTGGAAGGACGCTGATCCAAAAGACCTTTGATCGTCTCAGCAGATTTATCCCAACCGAGAACATTCTGATCCTTACCAATGAGCGTTACAATGATCTTGTGCTGGAACAATTGCCAAAGGTCACCCAGGAGCAAGTAGTTTTGGAGCCGGCCATGCGTAATACGGCCCCTTGTATTCTCTATGCCGCACTTAAAATCCAAAAAATGAATCCTAATGCCGTAATGATCGTGGCCCCCAGTGATCATTGGATTGAGGATGAACAAGCTTTTGAAGACAACGTAAAAGCCTGTTTTGATAAATGTGAAAAGGAAGAAGTGCTTTGCACCCTTGGGATACAGCCAACATATCCCAACACCGGATTTGGCTATATAGAATTTGAAAAAGGAAGTGACGCCAGTTTAAAAAAGGTGTCACAATTTAGGGAAAAGCCCGATTATGAAACGGCCAAGGAATTTTTGACACAAGGTAACTTTCTCTGGAATGCGGGAATTTTTATGTGGAGCGTGAATACCATCGTGAATGCCTTTCAGTCATATCAGCCCAAGCAATATGAATTGTTTGAAAGCGGAATTTCGTGTTACAACACCACTGATGAACAGGCGTTTATTGCTGAAAACTACCCCAAGGCCGATAATATTTCCATTGATTATGCTATCTTGGAGAATTCCCAAGCCATTTTTACCCTACCTGCTACTTTTGATTGGAACGATCTAGGAACCTGGGGTGCCCTATATGAAAAGCTGGATAAGGATGAAGCAGAAAATGCGGTGGTCAACAGTAAAACCCTTTTGCAGGATGCCAAGGGCAACATGATTCGCTCCCCAAAAGATAAAATTGTGGTGGTTGACGGATTGGAGGATTATATCATTGTGGATAAGGAAGAAGTACTGTTGATTTTCCCCAAGTCCAAACAACAGGACATTAAAAAAGTATTGAACGAGGTCAAGGACAAGTTCGGAGACCAGTATGCTTAAATATGAGTGAACATTTGTTTGCCAATGGGGATGATACCCCGGATAGTGGCCAAGAGGTAAAAAGGGATTTTAAGGGGCTTTTGGGGAGTGTCCGGAAGTTTTTGTCCGATTTATTGGAAATCCGTTCCAACACCGATGCTGCGGCCACCAAGGAATCTATTATAGAGGACATACCCTTTAAAGGCCATACCTCTTGGATTCTAATCTGTTCCATTTTTATAGCTTCCATAGGGTTAAACGCAAATTCCACCGCAGTGGTTATCGGAGCCATGTTAATTTCCCCGCTCATGGGTCCCATATTGGGCATGGGACTTTCATTGGCCATAAACGATATTGATACCCTGCGCAGATCCCTTAAGAATTTTACCGTGATGGTAGTGCTGAGTGTGATCACGGCCTTTTTATTTTTCTATCTTTTTCCACTCCGCGACGAATCTTCGGAACTACTGGCCAGGACCAAACCCGATATTAGGGATGTGTTGATTGCCTTTTTTGGGGGCTTGGCCTTGGTAATCGCCCGGGCCAAAAAAGGTACCATTGCCAGTGTAATATTTGGGGTGGCCATTGCAACTGCGCTCATGCCCCCTCTTTGTACCGTAGGTTTTGGTTTGGCTATTGGCAAACCTTGGTATGCGGCTGGAGCCATGTATCTGTTTATCATCAACACAATATTTATTGGTCTGGCCACCTTTTTGGTCATCAAATTTTTGCGGTTCCCCATGGTGCGCTATGCCAATTCGCAAAGACGAAGACTTATTGCCAGGGCGGCATCCTTGACCGGAATTGCGGTAATGATCCCGGCTGGGTTTACATTTTATCAAGTGTTCCAGGAGTCGTTGTTTAAAAAACAGGCCCAGGAATTTTTAAAGGAGACCATAGAGGTGTACCAGTTTAATGCGGCAGGTAGATATGTGGACAATCTCACAAAATTGGAGTATCAAGATGGGGAAAACCCCTCTTTGATCGAGTTGGTATGTATGGGAGACGAACTGATTCCAGAAAATGTGATCAATACCTGGCGGGTGCAGAAAAATCAATACACCAGATTAAAAGATGCAGAATTTAGGATTTTGCAAGGGGGCAAGGACGATTCCGAGGAAAAGTTCAATTACGTAAGCGAACTTTATGAGAAGAACAAGGCCGAGCTCTTGAACAAGGACGAACAAATCCGTTTACTGGAGGAAGAAGTTGCCAGTCTGACCAAAAATGCAGGAAAACAAATTCCCTTTGAAAGTATCAGTGCCGAGGCCAGAGCCAATTATGCCAATATAGAAGGCCTTGGGTTTTCATACCAACTGCAGACCGATTTCAAAAAATTGGATACCGTTCCAGTGTTTGAAATCAAATGGAAAGACGGGATTCGGAACAACCAAAAGGAGGCGGATGCCAAAAAAATGTTGGATTGGCTAAAAATTAGACTTCAGGATTCAACGCTTATCATCAAAGAGTCTAAGTAAGACTACTTTTAAAATCCTACTCTTTAAAGATCATGCCCGAACCGGGAATGTCATCTTTGTTATTCCATGCGGGAAACCAAAAATGAGTGGTTGAACCTTCATCTTGGGAGTCGAAATCGTAGTATCCTATCCCAAATCGCAACTCTGACCAGTTCCCATCGCTCATTTTGTTGATGTATTCCATAGGGAAGGCCACTTCCATAATTGCTCCCGTATCGGTCATTACCACTTCTGCATCAACTTTGGTGGGCAAACGATTTTCTTGATGCACCGGATGGTCCTTTTTAAAGGTTCTCAAATATGCTATCCAATCCTTTCCCCGGCCCAATCCCTTGTTAAAGGCACTTATGTGCTTTGGCCGGGCATCCAAACCTATGATCAGGCCATCTTGTTGCCAGTAGGAACCATCCTCAGATACCATAATATCATTGTCCTTGATATCAACCGCCACATAAAAATAATCTTGGTCATAAGCCGTGGCGAACTTCAGCGAGAGGTCATCTTCCCCATCATAATCAAAGGGAGTCCCTTCCATATCGGTGACAGCATGCCAGCTAGCATCTTTCCAATCTTTAAGATTACCGTCCAATTTAACTTTTTTGGCCGCTTTTAGGGGGTATTTGTATAGGGGTTTAAAATTCAGGACAGATGAAAAACTTATATTGGGTCTTTCCGCAAGTTCATAGGTGATTTCGGTATTGACTTTTATGGCACCAAGTTCCTTTAGCTCCTTTTTGCCCGTGTTTTTAATTTTCAACGGAAAAGTTGTTACGTCATTGGGCTCGACAGTAAATGAGGTTTTATCGAGTTGATATAGTAAATCATCATGGGCATAGCCTGTTAAGACTACTTCCATTTTGGAATCGGTATTATTGGTTGCCCTTACGGTTGCCATCATGTTTTCCGGATTCATTTCATCAGCGTACAGCGGCTCTATTTTTACTGGAAAAGGTTGATTTCTGACCATATCCAACAAATCCTCGGTAACCACGTTTTCGTCCCAAATACCGTCCAAAAACAAGTTGGCCAAAATAGGGCCTTCTTCGGTCATGGTGGCCCAAACAACATGGTCAAACTCTCCATAGGCCCTACCTCTAAGACCGCTGCCCCCTCCAGTTGTGGCCAAGGCGATGTATTTGCCATTGTTCCGCTCCGTTTTCCAATAGCGATGGTAGTGTCCTGCAAAAACGTTGTGGTTTCTGTTTTCAAGCAGTTTCTCAACATCCTTCCAGCGTTTGGTATCTTCCTGTACCCATAAGGGTTGGTGCAGGAATACCAAGGTCCATTTAACATCTGGGTTGTCCTCTAAGGTTTTTTTAATGTAGCTGTACTGTTTGTCGCCAATGGTGCCGCGACCCGCCCCGCGCAGGTTATCCTCGGTGTTTAGACAAAGAAAAAGTACATCCTTGTACACAAAATGATAATAGGAGACCCCAAAAAGTTCTTTCCATTTTTGCTCCATGACCTCATTGGTAATGTCGTGGTTTCCGGGGACATAAAAGAAGGGGGCATCCAGGTGTTCAATAAAACCTTGGAATTCCTTCCATTCCTTGTTCAATTGAACAGTGTCCTTGGTATAACCCTCAATCAAATCCCCTACACTCATAACAAATTCTGGTTGGAGCAGGTTCAGCTTTTTGATTCCGGTAGGGAAAACACCTGGGCGATGGCCACCAGTTCTATCCGTGACTATGGCAAATTGGAATTTTCCCGGGGATTGGTTCCAATCTATGTGGTTCCAAGGTTTTTGTGCCGTGGGAATGTCAATGTATATGGTAGGCTTGTTTTGGGCGGATACCACACTGAGGGTCAGGGTAAAAAGAAGAATAAAAATGAAATTTTTCACGGTTGGATTTTTACCAAAGTTCCTAAAAATCCATCAACTCATAAGCGGGGTAAAATTAAGATTGGGTTAAAAGTTGTGTTAATTGCGCTCCTCAATATACATCTGTCTGACTTTTTTGAACAGTTCGGATGAATAAACAAAGTTGGTGACCGCCTCGTTATCGGTTTTGAAAATTTCCTTGTTGGTACCTTCCCATTCTTTGTAGCCATCTTTTAAAAAGATGATTTTTTCCCCAATCTCCATAACGGAATTCATATCGTGAGTATTGATCACGGTGGTAATATTGTACTCCTTGGTAATCTCTTGGATAAGATTATCGATCAGGATGGCTGTTTTTGGATCCAACCCGGAATTGGGCTCATCACAGAACAGATATTTAGGGTTCATCACTATGGCGCGTGCAATGGCCACCCTTTTTTTCATGCCCCCGGATATTTCTGAAGGAAATTTTTTGTGCGCATCAATCAAATTGACCCGTTCCAATACAAAATCAACCCGTTCCTGCATTTCGGCCTTGGACTGTTTGGTAAACATATCCAAAGGAAACATTACATTGCCTTCCACGGTCATGGAATCAAAAAGGGCGCTCCCTTGAAAAACCATGCCCATTTCCTGTCTCAAATCCCTGCGTTCGTTTATGGAAAGTTCGGAATAGTACTTACCGTTGTAACAAATTTGCCCCTGTTCAGGTTCAAAGAGGCCTAAAAGACACTTAAGGAAAACGGTTTTGCCAGACCCACTCTGCCCAATAACGAGATTTGTCTTGCCTTGTTCAAAACGGGTAGTGATTCCCTTTAGCACATGGGTGTCACCGAACGATTTATGTATGTTTTCCACTTCTATCATCAGCCAAGCAACAATTGGGTTAGGATATAGTTCAATATAATGATTACCACACTTGTCCACACAAATGAGGTGGTACTGGCCTTACCAACTTCCAAAGCGCCACCTTTCATGTACAATCCATGAAAAGATGGTATAGTGGCGATAATAAAGGCAAACACAATGGTCTTGATAAAGGAATAGGTCACATGAAATGGGATAAAGTCCAATTGTAGACCCTTTACAAATTCCCCACTAGGGGCATAACCCCCGAACGCACCGGCAATCCATCCCCCCAAAATACCAACATACATGGCAATGGCCACGGCAAAGGGATAGGCCAACATAGCAATGATTTTGGGAAACACCAGATAATTTACGGAATTAATCCCCATAACTTCCAAGGCGTCTATCTGTTCGGTAACCTTCATGGTGCCAATACTGGAAGTAATGTACGAGCCCACTTTTCCTGCCATAATAATTGAGGTAAAGGTGGGGGCAAATTCCAATATTACCGATTGCCTCGTTGCAAAACCGATAAGGCTTTTTGGGATCAAGGGGCTATTGAGGTTCAGTGCTGTTTGAATGGTGACCACCCCGCCAATAAAAAATGATATAAAAATGATAATACCCAGCGATCCAAAGATCAACTCATCGATTTCCTTCAAAATAAGGGATCTCATGATTGGCCACTTGGTTGGTTTTCTAAATACTTCATAAATCATAATGAAGTACTTTCCAATCGCTTCAAGGTATTTCATGTACTAAGAATAGACTTGCAGGCATAAAAATAAGAATATTGCCTTGCATATGACCTTCATTTGGTTTTTAAACCAAATTATTGAATAGCTTTGTTCCCGCTTACCAAAAATGAATTCATGAATCAATTTAAATTCCTATCCCTGTTGTTGTTATTGTTGGCCATAAATACCTCAATGGCGCAGCGCAGAAATAAGAATGTTCCAGTGGAACCCCCTGTAAAAGTGGCCCATAGTCCCAAATTAGTAGTGGGCATTGTTGTAGATCAGATGCGTTATGATTACCTCACACGTTTTTGGGACCACTATGGGGAAGGTGGATTCAAACGGATGGTAAAGGAAGGGTTCAATTGCAAGAACCACCATTTCAACTATGCCCCTACCAGCACTGGTCCAGGACATGCTTCGGTATATACAGGTACCACCCCTGCCACCCACGGTATAATCGGGAATAATTGGTACGATAAGAAACTGGGAGAAGAGGTGTATTGTGCCTCAGATGATACGTACTCTACGGTGGGATCTAACTCTGATGCCGGTAAGATGTCGCCACATCGCATGATAACCACCACCATAACCGATCAGTTGCGCTTGCATACCCAAAAAAGAGGTAAGGTTATCGCAATTGCCCTAAAGGACCGTGGAGCTGTTTTACCAGGGGGCCATATGGCCAATGCTGCCTATTGGTTTGAAGGAGGGGTTGAAGGTAATTGGATCTCCAGCTCATTTTATATGGACGAGCTGCCGCAATGGGCAAAAGACCACAATGCTTCCAACGCGGTTGAAGCCTATAAAAAACCTTGGAATACGCTAAAGCCCATTGCAACATATCAGCAAAGTGGGACCGACGCCAATAATTATGAAGGGATATTAAATGGAGAGGACAGCAATGCTTTTCCCCATGACCTTCCTGCACTTTGGGATGAGCACGGACAGCATAGTCTATTGAGATTAACACCTTATGGGAACAGTATTACAGCGGATTTTGCCTTGGCGGCCCTGGAAGGGGAAGCCTTAGGCACCGATGCCATCACCGATTTTTTGGCTATAAGCTTTAGCAGTACAGACTATGTTGGACACTTTTATGGGGTGAATTCCAAAGAGATTCAGGACACGTATTTGAGATTGGACAAGGATTTGGAGCGCATATTTACCACTTTGGACCAAAAAGTTGGGGTGGGTCAGTACACAGTCTTTTTAACGGCGGACCATGGGGCCATCAATGTACCGGCTTATTTGAAGGATGAACGGATTCCTGCAGAATACTTGGATATGGATGCCATGAAGTCCAAATTCACCGAGTTTCTTAAATATAAATACGGCACTACCGATGTTGTAAGGAACATTTCCAATTATCAAATTTTTCTAGACCATAAGGTCATTGATAATTTGGATATCGATTTGGACGATGCCCAGGAGGAAATAGCCATGGAGTTGTTGGGATATGATCAGGTAAACCAGGTGTACACCGCCAATCAGATGTGGCAAAATGAATATACGAGGGGCATTCCCTATATTTTACAAAATGGCTACAACCAGAAAAGGTCTGGCGATGTTTTGTTGGTGCCCAGTCCGGCACATATTAGCTACAAACATACCGGCTCTACCCATGGCTCTCCCATGATTTATGATACCCATGTGCCTTTGTTGCTTTTCGGGAATGGAATCAAGCAGGGAAGTACGGCGAACCGCACGGAAATCCCGGACATAGCACCAACAATAGCTACTTTATTGGGCATTGCTTTCCCAAATGGTACCACAGGGAGACCTATTGGGGAGGTGTTGGAGTAAATCTCTTGTTTTGAATTTTAGGGAACTAACTTGGAACGTATACCTTTCCACCGTATCCTGCGGATAAACTTGCCCTCTTGGGGCGTAACGTATTTTTCTGGAGCTTGGAACATTGCCTTAAGATACCCCAGTAGTACCTGAACATAGAGTATGGGACTTTTGGCTTGCCATGCCATTTTTAGGGCGGTCAGTTTGGCGAGGACTATCCCATACCGCATTTTGTACAATGCCTCCCCCTTGCTTTGTCTTTTTTTAGAGGTATAGCCATGACCTGTGGGTCTAAGATGTTTCACCTCCAGTGAGGGCACGGTCAGCGTTTCAAAATCGTGGTATTTGGCCAACAGTTCATCAACGGTGTCCCAACCTACACCCGCTCTTAGACCATCTATTTTATTAAAACAAGCCCTATGGTAAAGTTTGATGGGCCCCCGGATATGGTTTTTATCGGATATGTTCTCATAGACCCATTTCCCATTTTTTTCAATATAGAGCAGTCCAGAGGCCATGCCCAATTTCCAGTTGGACTGGTATTGCCTCACCATACTTGAAAAGTAATTCGGTGGGAGGATGATATCCGCATCAAATTTGCCGATTATGTCGTACTTGGAGGTATGCTTTAACCCAAAATTAAAGGCTTCCACCACCTTCTTCCCGGGATTGTGCTGCTGCGAGGACTGATGTTGTACTACCTTGATCCATGGGTGCCGACTTGCAAAATCCGAAGCTATATCAAAAGTGCTGTCATCCGAATTGTCATCCACAATGATCAATTCATCCGGTTGCTTATCCTGATTCACAAAGGAATCCAGGCATTGCGAAATAAATTGCGCCTCATTATGGGCAGGGATGACGATGCTTATGCGCATGGGTTACAAATCCAATTTTGGTTTAGGGACTTAATTCCTTTCAGCGTACACAATATAATATCTGTTGGTGAACCAGCGAAGTAATGGCCTAATCCCAATTTTCTTGGTAGGGTTGGTCCATTTGGCGGAATCCTTTATGGTCCAGCCCGATTTTTCCAACAGCCAATCGAACTGCCAATCTTCAAATTCATGATAATGCCGGTCCCAAGGGTCCGATTTACTCCTATACGCTGATGAAAACCAGAGTCGCATGGGAATACTGGCCACCAATTTATTTGCCTTTATTTCCCGAAGCACATTGAATGGGGCCACCAAATGTTCAAATATCTCAAAAGCGGTAACCACCTCTGCAGTGGATTGGTTGACGGAATCAAACTGGATATCCAAGTCCTCTCCGGTCGTGTTTTCAACCTGGTATCCCTGGGATATCATGATTTCAGAAAATGGGTTTTCCACCCCCAGATCAAGAATGGTTTCTGAAGTACTGATGTGCTTTTGTAAAAATTGTAGGGTATTCCTATAGCGTTTGTTGGGAAAGTTGTTCTCGTACATACGCCAAAATTCCTAAAAACAAATGGAAATTGAAAAGTACAGAGGTCTTTTTGTTGCTAGACGCTGTACGCAATGGCATTGATGTTCATTCCTGCGCCCACGCTCGCAAACAAGATCACATCTCCCTTTGAAATTTTATGCGGGGGCAATTCCCCTTTCCTGACCAAATCAAAAAGTGTGGGTACTGTGGCCACGGAACTGTTTCCGAGTTTATGGATGCTCATGGGCATGATATCTTCCGGAACCGCTTGGCCATAAAGTCGATAGAATCGTTTGATGATGGCCTCGTCCATCTTTTCATTGGCTTGATGGATGAATATTTTTTTGACATCCTCAATTTTGGCACCACTGGCATCCAAACACTGCTTAAGGGCATTGGGAACATGGGTACATGCAAACTCATAAATTTTACGACCGTGCATTTTTATATATCGGGTATCTGCACAGCCTTCGTTCTTATAGGTTTTGTCAAAGAATAGATAATAGGCCTCTCCGTTGGCGTGGGTTTCGGAACCGTGGGCCAACATTTTACCGGAGGGTGCATTGGCCTCCAAAATTACCGCCCCGGCGCCATCGGAATAGATCATACTGTCGCGATCATGCTCGTCCACTACACGGGAGAGGGTTTCGCCGCCAATGACAAGGCATTTTTTGGCCAGACCACTTTGAATAAATGCGGATGCTTGGATAACCCCTTCCACCCAACCAGGGCATCCAAAGATCATGTCATATGCCACACATTTTGGGTTTTTGATTTGGAGCAGGTGTTTTACCCTTGTGGCCAAACTGGGCAAGGTATCCCCTTGGATTTTCCCTGGGGTAAGATCTCCAAAATTATGGGCAAAGATGATATAGTCAAGTTCCTCCCTATCAATTCCAGCATCCTCTATGGCTTTTTCAGAAGCAAGGAACCCTAGGTCGGAAGTCTTGAGTTCGGACGGTGCATACCGTCTTTCGGTAATTCCTGTAATGGCTTGGAACTTTTCAATGATTACGTGATTGTCGTACTCGAAATTGGAGCCATTGGTATCCAGAAAATGGTGTTCCAAAAAATCTTCGTTCTTGGTTATAACGGAGGGGATATAGCTTCCGGTGCCTGTAATACCAATATTCATGTTGAGGTTTTGAAAAGAAATGTAACCCCTAATATTGGCAATGTAGTAGGTGACATGCCATTCGGTACGATGTCCAGCATGGTCTATGCAAGCAATATCACAAGAAAAAGCCTTGGACTTTGTAGGAATCCAAGGCCATTATGTCAATAAACCCCAATTTGTACTACACTTCGGCGTAGGCTTCTATAGGGGTGCAGGTACAGATCAAATTACGATCCCCAAAGGCTTCGTCCGTTCTCCGGATACTGGGCCAAAACTTGTTTTCAGTTACATAAGGCAGTGGAAAAGCCGCTTTTTGCCTGCTGTAAGGATAATCCCAAGAATCACTGGTGACCATGGCCAAGGTATGTGGCGCATTTTTGAGCACATTATTGGAATCTTCGGCATGTGCCTCGTCAATCTCGTCCCTAATGGCCAAAAGCGCATCACAGAACCGATCCAATTCCGCTAAACTTTCGCTTTCCGTTGGTTCTATCATGATGGTTCCTGCCACTGGGAAAGATACTGTGGGGGCATGAAAACCGTAATCCATTAATCGCTTGGCAATATCAACCACCTCAATACCATGAGCCTTAAAAGGCCTACAATCAATAATCATCTCGTGGGCAGCCCTGCCACGTTCCCCTGTATAGAGCACATCAAACTTTCCTTTAAGCCTGTCCTTGATGTAGTTTGCGTTAAGAATGGCGGCCTTTGTGGATTCCGTGAGGCCTTCGGCTCCCAACATCTTGATATAACCATAAGAGATCAAACAGGCCAAGGCACTGCCCCAGGGAGCACCTGAAATAGCGGTGATTGCTTTTTCACCTCCTGTTTTTACCACGGGGTTGGAGGGTAAGAAGGGTTTAAGTTGTTCAGCAACACAAATAGGCCCTACTCCAGGTCCGCCTCCGCCGTGCGGAATAGCAAAGGTTTTGTGTAGGTTCAAGTGACACACATCGGCACCAATGGTAGCCGGATTGGTCAGTCCTACCTGGGCGTTCATATTGGCGCCATCCATATACACTTGTCCACCGTTGTCATGAATGAGTTGTGTAATTTTTCGAATGGAAGATTCAAAAACACCATGGGTGGAAGGATAAGTAACCATTAAGGCAGCCAGATTATCTGAGTGCAGGTTGACCTTCTCTTCCAAGTCGGCCACGTCTATGTTTCCGTGATCGTCGGTCTTGGTTACCACCACTTTCATTCCTGCCATTACAGCGGAAGCTGGATTGGTACCATGGGCGGATGCCGGAATGATACAGATATTTCGATGACCCTCTCCACGGGATTCGTGGTAGGCTTTTATGGTCATTAGTCCGGCATACTCACCTTGAGCACCTGAATTAGGTTGTAAGGATGTTGCTGCAAAACCTGTGATTACATTCAATTGGGATTCCAATTCTTTAAGAACCTCTTGGTAACCCTGTGCCTGATCTAGGGGAACAAAGGGATGTATATTTCCCCAGTTGGCCCAGCTTAGAGGTAACATCTCACTGGCTGCATTTAATTTCATGGTGCAACTTCCCAAAGAGATCATGGAATGGTTAAGGGCAAGGTCCTTGCGTTCCAATTTTTTAATGTATCGCATCAATTCCGTTTCTGAATGGTAGGAATTGAAGACTTCATGTTCCATAAATGGAACTTGGCGTTTTAACGCGGCAGGGAAAACATCACTGGTAGCTGCGTTTGAGGAAATTTCCGCCCTTCCAAAACAGGAAATCAGATCTTGGATATCTTTGGAGGAAACAGCCTCGTTCAAGGAGATGGAAACGGTTTCCGCATCGATGTAATTTAGGTTTATTCCCTTGCTTTCAGCTGTACTCCGAAGCTCGGTTATGTCTTTAATTTTTAGTTTGATGGTATCAAAATACACCTCATTGAGCTGCTGCACACCTATCGATTCGAGGGCATGGGCCAATTTTTTGGTGTGGGCATGAACTTTTTCCGCAATATAGGTGAGTCCCTTTGGACCGTGATAAACTGCGTACATTCCTGCCATAACCGCCAAAAGCACCTGCGCGGTACAGATGTTGGATGTGGCCTTGTCCCTTTTTATGTGTTGTTCCCGGGTTTGTAGGGCCATCCGCAAGGCGGGGTTGCCATCAGTATCTTTGGTAACCCCAATGATTCTGCCTGGAATACTTCTTTTATAGGCTTCTTTAGTGGCAAAAAAACCAGCGTGGGGTCCACCATATCCCAATGGAATGCCAAATCGCTGTGTGGTTCCCACAACAACATCCACGCCCCATTCTCCCGGAGGGGTAAGTAGAACCAAGCTCAAGATATCGGCTGCAACCGCTACTTTGATGTCATTAGCCTTGGCTTTTTCCACAAAGCCGGCGTAGTCATGTACCTGTCCATATTTACCCGGATATTGCAATAAGGCTCCATAGAAATCTGAAGCGAATTCAAAAGTTTCATGATCACCGATGACCAGCTCAATTCCGAGCGGAGTGGATCTTGTTTGCAGTAAGCTTAGTGTCTGTGGAAGCACTTCCTCGGAGACAAAAAACTTAAGGGCATTAGCCTTTTTCTGTTCCCTGGAACGTAGGTCCAACATCATGGTCATGGCTTCTGCTGCTGCTGTGCTTTCGTCCAATAAGGACGCATTGGCCAATTCCATGCCAGTCAAATCACTTACCATGGTCTGGAAATTCAGCAAGGCTTCCAATCTACCTTGTGCAATTTCTGCCTGGTAGGGAGTGTAGGCAGTGTACCAGCCTGGATTTTCCAAAATGTTTCTCTTGATCACGGATGGGGTAAGACTTTCGTGATAGCCTAGGCCAATATAGCTACGGAATACCTTGTTTTTGTCCGCCAAATGTTGAATGTGGGTCAAAAACTCGTGTTCACTAATGCCTTCTGGAAGATCTAAGGGTTTTCCCAATTTGATGTCATCGGGAATGGTTTCGTAAATCAGTTGCTCCATGCTGTCCACGCCAACGGTTTGGAGCATGGTTTTGTAGTCATTTTCTGTGATTCCAATGTGCCGAGAGGCAAACACATCTGTATTCATATCCAGGTTTATAAAGTGCACAAAATTAGTCATAAATTCAATGAAAATAGGCAATTTTGTGAAAGCCCAAATCAAAGTTGTCAACTAAGAATCAACCTTTGGGTAAAAACGGGGATCTTTGTTTAATGCGCTACTTTAAAATCATTTTTGATTTTTACTTGAACGCCAGTATTCATGTGGCTTTGGCGGTTATGTCGCTCACAGGGGTTACCTTGTTGTTGTTAAACATTGAGCCGAATTTTTTTCTTTTGGCTTTTGTCTTTTTTGGTACGGTGGTGTGCTATAATTTCATCAAGTATGGGGTAGAGGCTGAAAAATATCTGATCGTCTCCAATACCTATCATAAATACATCCAAGTTTTTAGTTTTTTCTGCTTCGGATTGGCACTTTGGTTGTTGTGGCATTTGGGGAAAAACATCTGGTGGGCAACGTTGGTGCTCAGCGTGGTATCAGCCCTATATGCAATTCCATTGTTGCCCAAATCTGGAAACCTAAGGAGCCTAGGGGGATTAAAAATTATTGTGGTGGCCTTGGTCTGGGGAGGAATCACTGTTTTTCTTCCGGTATTGCACGCCAAAATGGATTTTTCATGGGATGTCTATGTGATTTTCGCCCAGCGCATCATCTTCGTTTTGGCCCTACTTGTCCCTTTTGAGATCAGGGATTTAAAATACGATGCTCCGGACCTTAGGACCTTACCTCAGGTGTTTGGGGTCAAAAACTCCAAAATATTGGGTGTTGGGATGGTAGTAGTATCCTTCTTTTTACTGTTTTTAAAGGACAAACTTGAAATGGGAGAAGTACTTAGCCTTGGGGTGGCCAGTGCAATCTTGATTGCACTTTTTTTGTCTAAAACGGATATGGGGAAGCACTATTTGGCCTCTTTTTGGGTGGAAGGTATTCCAATGCTGTGGTTAGGGATGTATTTGGTGTTGGAGAAGGCGATTTAAAGGTGTTTCTCCAAATCTTTTTTCATGGACTCTTTCTCACTTTCCGAGAGTGTATTCAGATTGGCTTTATCGCACAAAGAGGTAAGCTTTCTGTTCTTTGCGGAGAAGTCGGCACACTCCTTAAATAGCAACACATACACATTTAGTTGCAGCAATTCCCACCAAGTAGCCTCTCCATATTGACTTTTGGTGCAAAGTTCCTTTGCTTTTTCGCGAGAAATTTTCATACGTCTAAAACCACGTTTGATTCATACAACCCATAAGCGTTGTACGCGCCCTATGGATCATAACCCATAAGTTGGACGGGTTAATGCCCAATTCATTACAAATATCTTCTGTGCTCATGCCTTGAATGGTTTTCATGTTGAATACCATTGCCTGCTTTTTGGGTAATTTGGAAATACATTCCTGTATGGCCATGCCCAATTCTTCATTTTCTATGGTGCTGGCGCCATCTTTGCTAAAGGGGTCGGCCACCTGTTCTTCCAACCAGTCGCCCTCAGCATCTGAGCTGGCATTGTAGTTGATTCGGACCTCGGCCTTTCCCTTCTTGGAATTTATTTTGCGATAATGGTCAATGACCTTTCTTTTAAGAATGGCAATCAACCATGTGCGTTCCGCTGCGTCACCTTTATAATTTTTGGCAGAATTCAGTCCCGCAAAAAAGGTTTCCTGGACCAAATCCTTGGCTATTTCGGCATCACTGACACGGGCCACCGCATAGTTGAAGAGGTAATCGGCATATTGATCAACCCATTTTTCCGGATGAAGTTCGTACGCTACCATAGTCTTAAGAAGTACCAAATGTAATGGTTTTAGTTAATGATTTCATGACTTTTACATTACAAACCACCTTAAAAACTATCACAAAATGTTCATGGACAGAAAGTTTAGCTATTCTTTAAGATTTGGGACTTGTTCACAATGAGCGGTTTATTTGGTACAGGTTATAATAAAGTAACCAAAACTTCTTAAGTGCAATCCTGATAACAAAGCAAAAAATGAACCCTTCAGGTTATTCATACTTTGTTTCCTTAATTTACCGGATTTCAGTAATTCTTTTATTGTGAAACCCAGAATGGCAAAGGGAACGTGCATTACTGAGGGAGCCACACGTAAGGATATGTCTTCAATAATCACTTCTTTGAAGCCAACATTTTTCAACTGCTTTTCAACTTCATAAATTGAACCCAATTGCTCCAGACTCCATGAACTACATAGTTTTCCATAGCAATAGCGGCTACAGGGGCTTAAGGTATCAACATTCTTTTTGAGGAAGGCATCCGAAATGACAAGTTTGCTTTTGGGCTTGAGGATACGGTAAGCTTCCTTAAAGGAATCCCTATTGTGACCCGAATGACAAAAACTTTCTATGGCGATTGCGCCATCGAATGAATTATTTTTAAAACTTGTACGGTTGTAGTTTTCCTTGAGTATTGTTCCGGGAAGGTCCTTTAGTAATTTGTTGCCCTCCTTTACTTGGTTTTGCGAGAGCGTGACACCAAGGGCAGCGTGGTTCCAATTTTTTTGCAGGGCATAACGCATAGTTCCTCCCATTCCGCATCCCAAATCGGCAAAAATGGCTTTTCCTTTCTTTAATTTCAATCTGTTCAGCACTTGCTTGTTCAATTCGTTGAGCATGCTATCTCTTCGCAATAGACGGGTGGCAAAGGGTTTCCAATAGCCGAAATGCATGTTAAAGTCCTTGCTCCAAAATTCATAATCTGCTGTCGCTTCGTCATAAAAATCTATCAGGTCATTTTTTTTCTTTAAAGGTTTGGACTGGATTGTATCGGATGGGTGCAATGCAATTGTTTTCATAACTGGATGTTTTTAAGATTAAATAGTACTAACCAAGTGTATACCAACGCGAAGAGTAGAAAAAGTCCATTCATGAAGTAGCTCCCGATCTTGAATAGTCTCTTTTGAGGTATTTCGTACATGGGATAATAGGCGAGCTGAGTTGCCATTTTTCCAATCCAGTACGCAGCTATCAAACCTGTAATGGCGAGTGCCAAAGGGGTGTTGTTCTGAAGGTCTGTGGGCAAAATAATCGCAATTAAGCCAAATGATAAATTTAGCCCTTGGATGTACCTTCCATAAGTTTTGGCAATTTCTTGATTTAGGGGTCGCAATTTTTGTACGTCGCTGTACCAATCAAAAACCCTGTGTCTGACATATGGGTAAATGCAAGCCGTAAATATTTGACCGATACCTGCGGTGATAATAAGCCAATTTGGAATCATAATCTATAAATTTTAAAATTTCAGAAAATATTGAAACATATGGTTAAAAAAATTATTTCATTAATCGTAGTATGGATTTACTGATCCAGTTTTGTTTGTGGTCCACGGTTTTTTCCAAGATGGAATTGGCCGTTAAGGCCAAATCGTGCAATGCTTTGGTCTGCTTGATCAATTCCTTGGTATGTGCCGTGCCATCATCCTTTACGGAACTGATTTCGGCCAGCGTTTTGATAACCGGTTTAATTTCCCTTCTACTGCGTTCCTTGGCAATGGTCCGGGCCAGTTCCTGCACATCTTTCTCGGTACTGTAATATTCCTTGCGCTCGCCGGCTTTCAATTCCTTTTTTACAATCCCCCAATCAATAAGCTGCCGAACGTTCATGCTGGTATTTCCTCTTGATATTTGAAGTTCCTGCATGATTTCCTCCGTGGTCAAGGCATTTGGGGAAATAAACAACAGGGCCTGAATCTGGGCCATGGCTTTATTGATGCCCCATAGCGTGCCCAGGCTTCCCCAGGTACTTATAAATGTTTCTTTGGCCTCTGCGTATGTCATACGTCAAAGATAGCAAAAGTTTTTAATTTTCAAAAATTATTGAAACTTATGAAGTTTCTAGCTGGCCTTCTTGATCAGCCCGGCGCGCTCCAATAAGGGCTCTATTTTGGGTGCTGCTCCCCTAAATCGCTTATACAGGACCATCGGATTTTCGGTACCTCCTTTAGACAGGATATGCTCCTTGAAAAGATCTGCTATTTCTTGGTTGAAAATACCATGCTCCTTAAAATAGGCAAAGGCATCGGCATCCAGTACTTCGGCCCATTTATAACTGTAATAGCCCGAGGAGTACCCGCCTTGGAAAATATGGGAAAACGCGGTGCTCATGCATGTATCCGGGGTTTCGGGAAACAAATTCGTGCCTTCAAAAGCCTGGGCTTCAAACTCCTTTACGTCTTTGATTGAGCTTGGGTCGCTGCCATGCCAGGCCATATCCAAAAAACCAAAACTCAACTGGCGCAAGGTGGCCATTCCCTCTTGGAAGGTGGCAGAATCCTTGATTTTTTGAACCAATTCCATCGGGATAAGTTCCCCTGTTTCGTAATGGAAGGCAAACAGCTCCAGTGCTTCTTTTTCATAACACCAGTTTTCCATTACTTGACTTGGTAGCTCCACAAAGTCCCAATATACCGAAGTGCCCGAGAGACTGGGGTAGTTGGTATTGGCCAACATCCCATGCAGACCGTGTCCGAATTCATGGAACAGGGTGGTTACCTCGTTAAAGGTGAGTAAGGAAGGCTTGCTTTCTGTTGGTTTGGTAAAATTGCAGACGTTGGAAATATGGGGGCGACTATTTTCGCCATCCAGGGTGTACTGAGTTTTATAGGAGGTCATCCAAGCTCCTCCTCGCTTACCGGCCCGTGGATGGAAATCTGCATAGAACAGTGCAATAAAATGACCTGAAGTATCAAAAACTTCATACGTCTTGACCTCTTCATGGTATTTTTCAACATTGAAGACTTCCTTCAAGTGAAGGCCAAACAACTTTTCGGCAACCTTGAACACCCCTTGAATAACATTTTCCAATTTGAAGTAGGGCTTTAGTTTTTCGTCGTCTAAATCGAACAACTGTTGCTTCAGCTTTTCTGAATAATAGGCACTGTCCCATTTTTCAAGCTGTGCTATTCCATCCAATTTATGGGCAAATTCCTGCAATTCCCCAAACTCCCGTAGGGCAGCCGGTTTGGCCTTGGCCAACAGTTCTTCCAGAAAACCCATCACCTTTTTTGGAGTTTCCGCCATGCGTTCTTCCAATACAAAATGGGCATGGGTTTTATAGCCCAACAATTTGGCGCGTTCATGCCTTAAGGAAACAATGGCCAAAACATTTTCTTGATTGTCCAACTCATCATTGTGAAACCCTTTACTGCCAAAGGCCAAGGAAAGCTCCTTTCTTAGTTCCCTGTTTTCGGCATATTTCATAAATGGGATATAACTTGGGTAATCCAGGGTAATCAACCATCCCTCTTTGCCTTTTGATTTTGCTAATTGCGCTGCTGCTTCCTTTGCACCTTCCGGCAGACCTGCCACATCCTCGTTTTGGGTAAGATGAAGCTCATATTTATTGGTCTCCGCCAATACATTTTCACCAAATTTCAACTTCAGTTTGGACAACTCGGCATCTATCCCACGCAACCGCTTTTTGCTTTCCTGATCCAGGTTTGCACCATTTCTACTGAAACTTTTATAGCGTTTTTCAAGGAGTGTTCGCTGTTCTGGGCTAAGTCCCAATACTTCCCGCTGTTCATAAACCGACTTTATCCGGGCAAACAAATCCTGGTTTAGGGTGATATCGTTGCTGAACTCGGAGAGTAAAGGGGATACTTCTTGTGCAATTTTCTGGATTTCCTCATTGGTTTCCGCAGCATTCAGATTGAAGAAGATACTTGAGATTCGGTCCAATTGTTTTCCGGAAAAATCCAAGCTTTCCAAAGTGTTTTCAAAGGTGGGAGGTTCAGGATTGGTGGCAATCTGGTCAATTTCCTTCCTGGCTTCCTCAATGGCCTGCAAAAATGCAGGTTTGAAATGTTCGTTTTTTATTTGTTCAAATGGTGCTTGATCAAATGGACTCAATAACGGATTGCTCATGTAACTTTAAAACGGGGTTTTACTTTTCTAGAAATTATTTGGACTCAGGAAACCTCGGCTGAGGCAGCAGGGCTACTTCCCTTTTTTGACTTCCTCGGCCCCTTTGATGACTTTCTCCTTTAATCCTTGCTTATAGACTTCAATTTTGTCCAATATGCATTGATCTGCACTGCCCAGGATCTGTGCAGCCAGGATTCCGGCATTTTTGGCGCCATTTAAAGCGACGGTAGCTACAGGCACCCCTCCTGGCATTTGCAAAATGGATAAAACGGAATCCCACCCATCTATGGAATTGCTGCTTTTTACGGGCACGCCAATTACGGGTAAGGGAGACAAGGATGCCACCATTCCTGGTAAATGGGCTGCCCCACCTGCTCCTGCAATAATAACGGCATACCCATTTTTATGGGCATTTTTTCCAAAATCGAACAGTTTTTCAGGTGTTCTATGGGCAGAAACGATATCCACGTCCACCTCAATATCAAACCCTTTAAGAACTTCCACTGCGTCTTGCATAACAGGAAGATCACTGGTGCTTCCCATAATAACGGCCACTTTTTTCATCTAACTACTATTGGTGCCAACCAAAACTTATAAGGCATATAAGTAGTGATCGGACTATTCTATTTACTAATTACTTTTATGGTCTCCTTGACCTTTTGTGCCACTTGTCGGGCTTTTGCAATATCTTCATCCACTATGGTCACATGCCCCATTTTCCTGAAAGGCCTGGTTTGTTTTTTACCATAGATATGGGGTGTAACCCCATCCATTTCCAAAATGGTTGCTATGTTCTCATAAACTACTTCGCCGGTATGGCCCTCTGCACCTACCAGATTTACCATAATTCCCGCAACCTTGCTACCTGTTTTGCCCAGAGGAAGTCCTAAAATAGCCCTTATATGCTGTTCAAACTGGTTGGTGTAGCTGGCTTCAATGCTGTAATGGCCGCTGTTGTGGGGCCTGGGTGCCACCTCATTGACCAAAATATCATCATCTTGGGTTTGGAACAATTCAACCGCAAGCAGGCCCACATGTTCCATATTTTTGGATACGCTCAATGCCACCTCCTTGGCTTTTGCAGCAATATTTTCCGGAATACGTGCCGGACAGATGACATACTCCACTTGGTTGGCCTCAGGATGAAATTCCATTTCCACCACAGGATAGGTGCTAACCTCGCCTTGTGTATTTCTGGCCACAATTACGGCCAGTTCATTTTTGAAATCCACCATGTCCTCCGCAATGCACTCCACATTGGGCAGTCCTTCCAAGTCTTCTTTTTTGCGAACCACCTTCACCCCTTGGCCGTCGTACCCAAACTGGGCACTTTTCCAAACGAAGGGCAACTTTATTCCACCATTGCTTAAGCTATCTTTAATTTCAGAGGTATAGGCAAACCGACTAAAAGGAGCGGTAGGAATGTTGTGGTCCGTATAGAATAATTTCTGGGTGGCCTTGTTTTGTATGGTGCGAAGGGCTTTTGTGGGCGGGTACACCTGAATTCCCTCATTTTCCAACTTTTCCAAGGCATCAACATTCACATTTTCAATCTCAATGGTAAGCACGTCCACATCTTTTCCAAAGTTGTACACAGTGTCAAAATCCAATAGGCTTCCCTTTACAAATTCATTGCAGGAAATTTTGCAGGGAGCTTTCTCGGAAGCATCCAAAACTTTGGTCCAAATATCCCATTTTCTGGTTTCGTAAAGCAGCATTTTACCCAGTTGGCCGCCTCCTAAAATTCCCAGTTTAAAGTTGGAAGAGAAAAAGTTCATCAATTGAAAAATTGGAATGACAGCAAAAATACGGGAATTCCTTGAAGCAATAAAGGCTGCTGCGTCAAAGCGGCCCTAAAAATGTTATCTTTGCCAACCTGACCAAATTGATGACCAATTGATTAAGCTGCATGACAAGGTTTTTAAGCCCTTTTTGTCCGAAGGACAGATTTTGGCCGCCATTGATAAAATGGCTGCTGAAATAGCAGCGGATTATAAGGATAAAGTACCCCTTTTTGTGGGAGTGCTCAATGGGGCATTCATGTTTGTGTCGGATTTTTTGAAAGCCTACCCACACCCTTGCGAAGTTTCCTTTGTGCGACTGAGCTCATACCATGGATTGACCTCCACGGGGATCGTGGAAACCCTATTGGATGTATCGGATAATATTGAGGGCAAGGATGTCATCATTCTTGAGGATGTTATTGATACGGGAAGAACCCTAAAACAGTTGGTACATCTTTTTTCAGGGACCAATGTCAACGAATTTAAGATTGCCTCCTTGTTTTATAAATCCGAGGTATACAATGGAGAATATGCCATTGATTATGTGGGGTTGGAAATCCCGGATAATTTTATTGTGGGATATGGGCTGGATTACAACGAGTTGGGAAGAAATTTGAGAGAAGTATATCAATTAAACCAAGAAAATATGATAAATCTGGTGCTTTTTGGAAAGCCTGGAGCCGGAAAAGGAACCCAAGCTGGAGTTTTGAAGGAAAAATACAACTTGAAACACATTTCTACCGGTGATGTCTTTAGATATAATATGAAAAATGGAACGGAATTGGGCAAATTGGCCAAGTCCTACATTGACAGGGGAGATTTGGTGCCGGATGAGGTTACCATCAATATGCTGAAAGATGAAGTGGAAAAGAATCCCCAGGCAGCTGGATTTATTTTTGATGGCTTTCCAAGAACTGAGGCCCAAGCCGAGGCATTGGACAATTTTTTGGAATCAAAGGATATGCGCATTGATGCCACTATAGCGCTTGAGGCGGATGATGACGTTTTGGTGGCGCGTCTGTTGGAACGTGGTAAGGAAAGTGGCCGAAGCGATGACCAGGATGAAGACAAGATTAGGAACCGATTTGATGAGTACAATCAAAAAACAGCGCCTCTAAAAGCATACTACGAAAAGCAAGGAAAGTTTCATTCCGTGAATGGGATTGGCGAAATTTCCGAGATTACAGGGCGTTTGAGCATGGTGATAGACCAGTTTGTGGCCATCCCGTAAAAAAATCCTAGGTTTGGATTTGCAACCCACGCTTACCAACAATCTGGTACAATTAAGGCCGCTGGTCACTCCTGATTTCAAAAGTTTATACAAAGTGGCTTCCGACGTACAGATCTGGGAACAACATCCTGTTAAGGAACGAGCAGAACTTTACGGGTTTGCCAAATTCTTTGCTGAATCCATCAAATCAAAGGGAGCCTTACTGATTCTAGACCAAATTTCCGGCGAGACCATTGGTAGTACAAGGTTCAAGTTGAGGCCAACATTTGGCAGGGCGGTAGAAATTGGGTGGACTTTTTTATCCCGGGCATATTGGGGTGGGAAGTTCAATGGGCAGATCAAGGAACTGATGGTACATTATGCACTTCAAACCATGGATGAAGTATTGTTGTTTGTTGATAAATGCAATGTAAGGTCTCAAAAAGCAGTGGAAAAATTACATTTTGTACCTTCAGATAAATTGATCATAGATCGAAGCTTCAAACTTCGCCCCTCGGATGTCATTTACCGCATTCAGGGTACCCAATAGAATTTTAAAGAATGACCGAGGGAAATTTTGTGGATTATGTCAAGGTGCATGTGTCTTCCGGGAATGGAGGCAAGGGCTCCTCGCATTTGCATCGAGAGAAATATGTGGCCAAGGGCGGACCTGATGGGGGAGATGGTGGCCGAGGGGGTCACGTGATTGTTCAGGGGAACAAAAACCTATGGACGTTGATTCACTATAAATTCAAAAAGCACTTTAAGGCCGGTCATGGCGAACACGGCAGTAAGAATAGGAGTACTGGGGCCGATGGGACCGATGTTGTGTTGGAAGTACCCCTGGGGACCGTGGTGCGCGATACGGATACCAATCAGATTCTTTTTGAGATTACTGACGACCAAGAGGAGCGAATTGTGCTTGAGGGAGGTAAGGGCGGACGTGGCAATTGGCATTTCAAAAGCCCAACCAATCAGACGCCCAGATATGCACAACCGGGTATTCCGGGTCAGGAAACACAACTCACCCTAGAGCTTAAAGTCCTTGCAGATGTAGGTTTGGTTGGATTCCCGAACGCTGGAAAGTCCACTTTGCTCTCGGTGATGACCTCTGCAAAGCCAAAAATAGCCGACTACAAATTCACTACCCTTAAGCCCAATTTAGGGATTGTCCAATATCGCGACTTCAAAAGTTTTGTAATGGCGGATATTCCTGGAATTATTGAGGGAGCAGCCGAAGGAAAAGGGCTTGGGCATTATTTTTTGAGACATATAGAGCGCAATGCCACCCTATTGTTCCTGATTCCGGCGGACAGTAAGGATATTTCCAAGGAATACGAGATCTTACTGGACGAACTAAGACGGTACAATCCAGAATTGTTGGACAAGGAACGGCTTGTGGCCATTTCCAAAAGCGACATGCTGGATGCTGAACTTATGGCAGAAATGAAAGTTGAATTGGACAAGGATTTAGAGGGCGTTCCCTATCTTTTTATATCATCGGTTGCGCAGCAGGGTATTCAGGAACTCAAGGATAGGCTCTGGCTGTTATTGAACGAATAATACTGGTTTTTTCCTACCCCAAATCAAATATTGATTACATTTAAAGGTATTCCCGAACGCTATGAAATGCCTTTGTCCCCTTATTCTAATTTTTTTGCTGGTCTCTTGCGCTGGCGTGCGTGTGGACTATGATTATGATAAATCCACCAACTTTAACAATTATGCCAGTTATAACTACTTTTCCGATGTAGAGACAGGATTGAGCGAGTTGGATGAAAGGCGGCTTCTTCGCGCATTGGACTCCACCCTTCAGGCCAAGGGGTTTCTGTTGGCCGAGGAGCCAGATTTTTACATCAACATTTTAAGCAGTGAGTTTAGAAATTCACCCAATAATGCGGTTGGGGTGGGGATTGGTGGTACAGGTCGTAATGTAGGTGGCGGAATTTCAGTTGGACTGCCCTTGGGAAATTCGGGAATCCAAAGACAGATTCAGTTCGATTTTGTGGACGCCCAAAAAAATGCTTTGTTTTGGCAGGCAACCGCAGAAAGCGGTTATCGGGAAAATGCATCTCCCAGCGTACGTGAAGACAGGCTAAGGGCTCTTGTAAAAAAGGTGTTTTCCAAGTTTCCTCCCGGAAACTGAACAGGAAGCCTTCCGCTGCTGTCAAGGGTCATTCCCATAACTTTTCTTTCGTAAAATGTAACAAATGTTGACGGACACAGTCTTATCAAAAGGATAATACGGATTATCCTGGAAAAGAACACACTAATATCAAAAAACGTATGAAAACTAAACGCAATTTTAGGTTCGCTTTTTTGGCGGCCCTAACCTTGGTTTCCGGTATGCTGTCCTACGGACAGGAAAAACCTGGGAATCCTGAATTGGCAAGTTCCGAGGAGGAGTTACTTGCATTGGCCGCCTTGGATCAGGGGGACTACCGCTATACCGTTGAAGACTATTTTGGCAATCCCAAAGCTTTTACTTTTAGGTTTTCCCCGGATGGGAAGTTCCTATCTTATCGGGAACGGGATGAAAATGGGAAACAGCACATTTTTGTTAAAGATTTATCCACTGGTGTCGCTAAAATGGCGATAGAGGAAAAAGATGAACTGATTCGCGCCTACGGATGGCTGAACAATGGCCGACTGTACTATTCCATGGACAAGGGAGGTGATGAAAACTACCATATCTATGCCATCAATCTGGATGGGAGCAATATGAAAGATCTTACCCCTTTCGATGGGGTGAGGGCCCAGTTCAACGATTTGTTACGGGAGGATAAGGAGCACATCATTGTTACAATGAACAAGAACAATCCTCAGGTTTTTGAACCGTATTTGATCAATTTGAACACTGGGGAGAGCAAGCAACTGTATACCAATGAGGATCCCAATAACCCAATTTTTGGCTACAATTTTGACAAGGAGGGCAATCTAAAGGCCTTCACGAGAATTAGGGATGGCGTTGAGCAAGACCTTTTTTACGAAGACGGAAATGGGGGATACAAGATTCTAAAAAGCCTCAATTGGAAGGATAATTTTACCATTTTGGAATTCAACTATGCCACACCCAATCCGGATGATGCCTATGTGCTTTCCAATTTGGAGAGTGATAAGGCGGAGATTCTCCTATACGACCTAAAAAAGGACCAAGCCTTGGATCGGGTATTTATGAACGATCAGTACGACGTGCAGTCCATGGGTCTTTCCAGAACCAGAAATTACCAAATTGACTATTTCTCCTATGAAGGAGAGAAAAATATCATGGTTCCCATTAGTGAGCCACATAAAAAATTGGCGGCCAGGGTAAAAGCCGAACTACCAGGCAAGCAGTATCGGGTTTTGGATACTACAGAGGATGAAAACCTATACATGGTCTATGTGGATAGCGATCGCTTGTACGGTGTTTATTATGCCTACAATGTGGTCAAAGATGAGCTGCAGGAGCTTTACAACACCATGCCCCAGCTAAAGGAAAGTGACATGTCTGAAATGCGTCCCATTACGTTCAAGAGCAGGGATGGCATTACACTTCACGGTTATATTACACTGCCCAAGGCTGCCTTGGCAGGACAAAGAGTCCCTGTAATTGTCAATCCGCATGGCGGACCCCAAGGGATACGCGATTCATGGGGCTTTAATCCAGAATCACAATTGTTTGCAAGTAGGGGTTATGCCACTTTGCAGGTCAATTTTAGAATTTCAGGGGGCTATGGAAGGGAATTTTTGGAATCAGGATTTAAGCAGATCGGTAGAAAGGCCATGGACGATGTGGAAGATGGACTTCAGTATGTTATAGACCAAGGATGGGTAGATGGGGACAGGGCCGCCATTTATGGCGGTAGTCATGGAGGTTATGCCGTATTGCGCGGCCTTACAAAGACTCCCGATCTTTATGCCTGCGGGGTAGATTATGTTGGGGTGTCCAACCTATTCACTTTTATGAAGACCATTCCACCATATTGGAAACCTTATTTGAAGATCATCAAGGAAATTTGGTATGACGAGGATGTTCCAGAGGAAAAAGCGATCATGGAAGAAGTTTCCCCGGTATATCAGGTGGATAAGATCAGCAAACCTCTATTTGTGGTACAAGGGGCCAATGACCCCCGTGTCAACATTGATGAATCCGACCAGATTGTAAGCGGACTCAGAGCTAAGGGATTTGATGTGCCCTATATGGTAAAATATGATGAGGGCCATGGCTTTGGCAAAGAAGAAAACCGTTTGGAACTTTACAAGGCCATGATGGGATTCTATGCCAAACATCTTGGAAAACAACAAATTACTAAGCCTCTTAAAGATTAGTGCCATCAGAACGATTAACAAAAAGGAGCCGGCTCGGCTCCTTTTTTTTGCGCCCAGATGTCCGTGAACCGCTCACACTGTCATTTTTACCATTGGTCATAATGTGCTTTTAACCCGCGGGTTTCACGCCTATTTTTGGGATATCAAATTAAAAACAACAAAATGATAACCCTGGCTAAATTATTAATCTCCATCCTTTTGGATGTTTTGGTTTAAGTGATAAGAAATAAAAAACAACAAATGAAAAAACTGACCACAACCCAAAGAATCATATTTGTATTAGGTGTTATGGGCACATTGCTCGGTATGTACGGAAAATTCAATGGTTGGGACCATGGGGACTATTTTCCTATTTTTTATAGTGGCATGTCGTTTATGTGGATTGCCTTTTTGGATTCTGGAAGGGCTTGCTACAATCCCTTTAAAAAAGGTAGGGGAAAGGTGGGCACCCCATAAAATGGCAATAGAGTATATTTGACCGAATAGAGACATTTCATGGAAATCACCCAAAAAAAAGGGAATCACACATTTTGGATCTTGCAGTTGTTGGGCTGGGGATTTATCAACATGCTGTCCATATTTGTACTGAAAAAAATCAGTGCGGAGCTTATTATCTATTCCATTATCACCGGAATGTTCGTGGGCATTTTTTCAACTTCCCTGCTCAGATGGTACTTAAAAAGAAATGTGGTGTTTGAAGGTTTCGGACTACGCGATTTCTTTAAAATACTTGGTGGTTTCATTGTGGGTGCGGCCCTTTTTGGCTGGCTTAACTTCGGGTTTGGATATGCCTATGTAAAATTGGGCCCTGAGCTTACCGAGTCAGAAATACAATTGTTCAATTCCTATGACAGCTTGTGGATCCAAATTGTGAATGCCTTGTTTGTAATTGGAGCCTGGACCGTTACCTATTTGACCATTAAGCTGCTGCTTAAGCTCAATAGGGATCGTATTGAGCGTTTGGAATTGAATACCCATCTAAAACAGGCCCAGTTGAATACCCTAAAAGGACAGATCAATCCGCATTTTATGTTCAATAGCCTGAACAATATACGGGGATTGATGTTGGAAGATGTGGAGAAATCACGGGAAATGCTGACCAAGCTTTCAGAAATTCTTAGATATTCATTGACGAAGAACAATATAAATGCCATTGCTGTGGAAGAAGAGCTGGAAATGGTGGACAATTATATTGACCTGTCCAAGATTCAGCTTGAGGACCGTTTGGAATTCATAAAGCAAGTGGAAGAGGACACACTGAATATGCAGATTCCCCCAATGATCATTCAATTGCTTATCGAAAATGCCGTAAAACACGGAATTTCCAATCTCAAACAGGGAGGTCGAATCGTATTGGAAATCAAACAGGAAAATGGGCTTTTGGTCATTGAGGTTCGCAACACGGGGAAACTTAGGATAGGGAAAGATTCCACACAATTGGGTCTAAAGAACATTAAACAGCGGTTGAAATTGTTGTATGCGGAAAAGGCCCTGTTCCGATTGAAAGAGATTGAAAATGAAGTGGTGGCACTGATCAAAATTCCAATGGCATGAAAATTAGCGCGGTCATTGTGGAAGATTCCAGGTTGGCAAGAAATGAGCTAAAGGAACTGATAAAAAAATATCCTGAAGTGGAAATTCTGGGCGAAGCTGAAAATGTTGATCAGGGCTTCGAATTGATCCAAAGCCAAAAACCCCAGCTCTTGTTCTTGGACATCAATATGCCGGAAAAGGATGGTTTTGAGCTTTTGGAAATGCTGGATGAAGTTCCCATAACCGTCTTTACCACCGCATTTGATGAGTATGCCATAAAATCCTTTGAATACAATGCCCTGGATTACCTCTTGAAACCGGTGAGCGAAAAACGGTTTGCCCAGGCTTTGGAAAAGGTAAAAAAACAACTGCTATCCGCCTCGGAAGCTTCCCAAGCCCCGCAACGTTTAACGGAGCACAGCCAGATTTTTATCAAAGATGGCGAGAGCTGCTGGTTGGTGAAAATTGGGGATATATCACATTTTGAAATCGTAGGGAATTATACCAGGGTCTTTTTTGAGGACAAAAAGCCCATGCTCTATAAATCCCTGAACCAGATTGAGGAAAAACTGCCCCAGCATTGTTTTTTTAGGGCAAACAGACAACAAATGGTAAATACCAATTTTATAGCATCCGTGGTCCCCTGGTTCAATGGTAAACTAAAACTGCAGATGGGCAATGGCGAAGAAATAGAAGTTTCAAGAAGGCAGTCCTACATTTTTAAGGACCGGATGAGTCTATAATCAAAAACGAAGTCATTAAAAAAGCCCTCGTTAAGAGGGCCTTTTGTTGCGAGGGCAGCTAGGCCCGCAATATATCCTTATACCTATCCTTGTAACCAAACAGGGCGGCAACGTTCAAAATCAACAGTCCCAAAGCAGGACCAATTCCATCTGGGGCCAAAGTAGCATGGAACAGCACGGCATTTACCGATACACTCATTAAAATAAGGGTCATTAAGGCACCAAATTTGTTTAAAATAAGGGCCAGGCCAGTCAAAATTTCCACAACGGCCACAAGATTCATGGTTTGGGTGGAGGAAAGAGCGCCAAAATAGTTCATAACGGCCTCAGGCATTTCCCCGAAGGGAATAAAGTGCAGGAATTTGTTCAAACCAAATGTGAGAACAAATAGTCCCAGTAAGATTCGGACTACCATAAAAACTTTAGAGTTCATTGAGTTTCTTTTTATTGGTTAAGCAATAAAAATACCTAAAAAATGCGAATTTGTTAAAAAATACATAACAATATTCACAATATGGACAGATAGAAAGTTATAGGGATTTAAGGAGTCCCCCGTCAATAGGGATATTGGTACCGGTTATATAAGCGGCTTGGTCAGAAGCTAAAAAAGCTGCCAAAAATCCATATTCCTTGGGGTCGCCAATGCGCTTGGCCGGAACCTGTTCCTCCATGGCAGCCCGGACTTCCTCCGGCGAAATTCCCATTTTTTCTGCTTTTTTGGCATTGAGTTGGGCAATTCGGTCGGTATCAAAGTATCCCGTCAAAACATTGTTCACCGTGATGCCGTTTTGGGCCACATCAATGGCCAAACTTTTGCCCCAGGTAACCACAGCGGCCCTTATTGAGTTGGAGAGTGCCAAATAGGCCAATGGCTCTTTAACGGAAACCGAGGTAACATTGATGATTCTTCCCCATTGGTTTGCCTGCATGTTTGGAAGTGCATGTTCTGTAACTAGCACCGCAGACTTAAAAAGCAGGTCAAAGGCACGTTGATAATCGGATACTTTTTTCTCAAGGGCCCCTCCTGCCTCGGGGCCTTGGGTGTTGTTCACCAATATGTCTATGGAACGATGTTCAAAATAGTTGGCAATAACGGTACTAAAACCTTCAAAATTGGAGAAATCCACCACTAGGTAATCGTGTTTCTGGCCGTGGTTGGCATCCAATTCACCAACAATGGTCTTCATTTGCGATTCGTTTCTGGCCATCAGCGTAACCGAAGCGCCGCACTCCGCCAATTGTCGGGCTATGGCTTCCCCAATGCCCTTGCTGCTTCCTCCAACAAGCGCATTTTTACCTACTAAGGAAATATTCATAATTATCGGTATTCTTCCCTAACGGGACTAAAAACATCCATTAACCTACAAGGAGTAAGTGCTTTACCACTGTGCGGCACGTTGGATGGTATCAAAACCACATCGCCCGGGACACAGGTCATGGTATTCCCACCAACTGTAAATTCAAATTCTCCTTCAATTACGTGCATGATCTGTTCATGTACATGATGGTGCTCCGGAACCTCTGCATTTTTTTCCACTTCCCAGAACACCCAGCTCAGGGATTCTCCATGCACCATTTTTCCATGGTATCCGGGCATGATTTCCCTTGAGGTAATATGGGCTAGATTCATTTGTTTCAATTTTTCAACAAGATAGAAATTAATAAGATGAAATCTTTGTTTGCTATGGGCTTGCCAATGTCTATTTTTGGTTGATAATCCATTAGCATGAATATTCATTTTATCGCCATTGGTGGAAGTGCCATGCACAATCTGGCCTTGGCCTTGGCACATAAGGGAGATACCATAACTGGCAGTGATGATGTGATCTACGAACCTTCCTGGGGCAGATTACAGGCCGAGGGGCTTCTTCCTGAAACATTTGGATGGTTTCCTGAAAAAATCCACGCGGAATTGGATGCCGTAATTTTGGGAATGCATGCCAAACCGGATAACCCGGAACTGCTCCGGGCACAAGAACTGGGGTTGAAAATTTATTCGTACCCGGAGTTTTTATATGAACAATCCAAGCACAAGACCAGGGTGGTCATTGGAGGGAGCCATGGTAAGACGACCATCACCTCCATGATTCTTCACGTATTGAACTATCATGAAAAAGAAGTGGATTTTATGGTGGGAGCACAACTGGAAGGTTTTGACCGGATGGTGCATCTTACAGAAGAAAATGATTTTATCGTCCTGGAGGGGGATGAGTACTTGTCGTCCCCGATTGACCGTAGACCCAAATTTCATCTGTACCAACCCAATATTGCCCTTTTAAGCGGCATTGCTTGGGACCATATCAACGTTTTTCCAACATTTGAAAACTATGTAGAGCAGTTCCAGATTTTTGTTGATGGCATTGTTAGGGGAGGCAGTATAACCTTTAATGAGGAAGACCCGCATGTGAAGCAAGTGGTGGAAACATCGTCCAATGCCATACGTAAATTTCCCTATACCACTCCTGAGCATCGCACTGTGGAAGGAACAACTCTTTTGCAGACCCCCGAAGGAGAAATGCCCTTGGAGATTTTTGGAAGGCACAATCTAAGCAATTTGGAGGGCGCTAAATGGATATGCCAACAAATGGGGGTGGATGCATTGGACTTTTATGAAGCCATATCCACATTTAAAGGGGCTTCCAAGCGGATGGAAAAAATAGCTGAAGGTACCAATAGGACAGCTTTTAAGGATTTTGCCCATTCGCCTAGCAAGGTGAGGGCAACCACAAGGGCCGTAAAAGAACAGTTTCCGCATAGGAAGGTGATAGCTTGCCTGGAACTGCACACCTATAGCAGCCTAAATGCAACCTTCCTTAAGGAATATAAAGGGGCATTGGATGCCGCAGACCATGCCATTGTTTTCTATTCCCCGGATGCGGTGAAGATAAAGCGGTTGGACGAGGTTACGGAAGCACAAATTGCCGCCGCATTGAATCGGGAGGATGTTGTCATTTTTACGGATTCGGACGCTTTTCAAGCCCATTTGTTCCAGCAGGACTTTGATAACAGTGTTTTGCTGCTTATGAGCTCAGGAAATTATGGGGGGCTTGATTTTGAAAGGATTAAGACGGTTTTTCAATAGCGTAAAGGGTAATTTTGTCAGTCGGTGGTGGCATGGAATGGTTGTTGACCAGGATTGTCCATGGAACCTGCTAAACCCAAACCATTCCGTCAATTGTGGAGACGTCTGAGACGTTTGGCTTCCATTTTCCTATCCGCCTATATGCTGGGAATCTCCAATGTGGTTTTGGAAGAAGACCGCATGATCAACGATACCAGGGCCAAAATTGAACAACAGGAAATCCAAAGTGAAGATGACGACCTTTAATTTTCTATACTCCAAATTGCCTTAAATGATGGTCTAAATGCTTGTACTGCATTTGTCCCCATTGTTGTACGGTAAATTCCCCAAAAGCTGGGTGAGGATCCCATTGGGTCCTACTTTTTTCCGCATGAAAGTCATTGACCAAATTCACCAAGGTCTCTTTTTCCTTGGAAAATTCTTTGGGTTCAACCACTTTAAAACCCTTGGCCGTGGGGAGATTGGGTTTCCAAAGCTTATCGTCGTACATCCCTTTTTTAAAACTTCGAAATATCAATTTCATGAGGGGGTTCGGCTTTTTCATCTTATATTTACCCAGCGCCAAACGCAGCGGAAATTGGCAGTGGTACAACATCTGTCCAACTTCCATCTTACCCCATTCCCTTTTGGACGATTCTGACAGCTGTTCAATACGTCCCAATATTTCGGAAACCGTTCCGGAATCAAAAAGTGATTTCATTACTTAGGCTTTAGAAATAAATTTACGAACTATTAACCTACCTTTAGGCTATGCAAGAAAAAACCGTGTCCTTCTCCATCAAAAATTGGGCTGAAGATGACAAACCAAGGGAAAAATTGGTCAACAAGGGCCGAACGGTACTTTCCGATGCAGAACTCATCGCCATACTAATAGGCTCCGGCAGTAAAAGGGAAAGTGCGGTAGGCCTTTCCAAGCGAATTTTAGCTGCCGTAAACCACAACTTAAACGAATTGGGCAAGCTGTCCGTCAACCAACTCAAGCAATTCGAAGGCATTGGAAACGCCAAGGCGGTAACCATTGCTGCTGCGCTCGAGGTTGGTCGCAGAAGAAGAAAGGAAGAGGGGTACTATGTAAGCAAGGTAAACGGGAGTAAAGATGCCTTTGAAATCCTGCACCCCTTGATGGGAGAACTGGAGCATGAGGAATTTTGGATCTTATATCTAAACAACTCCAACAAGGTAGTGCACAAGGCATTGCTCAGCAAAGGTGGGATCACAGGTACGCTGGTCGATGTCCGTTTGGTACTCAAACAGGCACTGGAACTTGGGGCGGTGGCCATCATTTTGGCCCACAACCATCCCTCAGGAGGGCTTAAACCCAGTGCTGCCGATAAACATATTACCAAAAAATTAAAAATGGCTTCAGAAGCCTTGGATATTAAGGTCCTGGACCATTTAATTTTGACCCAGTATGGTTACCTTAGTTTTGCCGATGAGGGACTGCTATAATTTTCAGCACGGATGCTACTGATATACACGCATAAAATAACCAACCGCCTTACCTATACCGCCAAACAATTGTTTGAAAAAATCTTGGGTCAGGAGGTTATTTTTACGTCCAAGGTGGAGGACTTTATAAAGCATACCGGCCCTAAATTAACTTACTCCAAACAGCCCTTGCAGAATGAATTTTTTATTCGGAGCAACGATCTTTTGTTTGAGCAGGGTATAAATGATTTGGAAATTAAGGTGGCGGATTGGGACGGAATTCCCTGTTTTTTTGCCACGGATGAACAAAGTGCCATACCCTATGATATTTTTTCGGCCAGTTTTTTCCTCCTGAGCAGGTATGAGGAATATTTGCCCCATGTGAAGGATAGTGTTGGCCGGTTTCCAGCAAAGGAGAGCGTAGCGTACCAGCACAACTTTTTGGAACTCCCTGTTGTGGATCTTTGGGCGTATCGATTAATGGATTTGCTCAAGGAGCGCTTTCCAGACATAGCTGTACCGAAAAAAGCCTATTCCTGTATCCCTATCATCAATGTAACCACCTCACATTGCTATGCCTTACGGGGTTTGGTGCGCAATATTGGTGGTTTTTTAATGGACCTGGGGTCTCTTAGGCTTCGTAGTATGGCAACTCGCTTTTTGGTGCTCGCCGGATTTAAAAAAGATCCCTACGACAATTTTTACCAGTTGGTGGATATTCACAAAAAGTTTCCTGTCAAAAGCATGTTCTTTTTTCAGTTTGCCAAATACTCCGCCCATGACAAGAACATTTCCCCCAACAATAACAAGTTTCGGTATTTGATCAAATCCATTGCGGATTACAGTGTTGTCTCGTTGAGCACCTCCTTTCTGTCATCCACCAATAAGGAAATCCTTATGGAAGAGCGGCGTATGCTGTCCAATTTGATCAATAGGCCCATCAACTATTCTAGATTGAGGTACAACAGGGTCAATGTGCCCATGACCTATCGCACCCTGATAGAAACCGAATTTACCGATGATTTTTCCATGGGTTATACCCATGAAATTGGATTTAGGGCCGGAACCTGTACCCCATTTTACTTCTACGACATCAATATGGAAGTAAGGCAACCACTAAAAGTCCATCCCTTTGCGGTACATGACTATGCTTTGCGCAACTTTAAACGGAAAGAAGAAATATTTTCCAAGATGGATGCCATTTATAAGCTGGTGGGCCAAGTGAACGGGGATTTGATCATGGTGTTTTCCAACGAATTGTTGGGTAGTTCGCACAGAATCCCTTGGATGGAGCTATACCAATCCCTTTTAAGGCGTTATTATGTTTAAGGAACGGATAACGGACATATTTTTCGATTTGGACCATACCTTATGGGATTTTGAACGGAACTCGGCCCTCACTTTTAAAAAGATTTTATCTGAAAACAAGGTGGATGTGGACTTGGAAGCCTTTTTAAAAGTATATGTGCCCATCAATCTGAATTATTGGAAATTGTATCGAGAAGACCGGATATCAAAGGCTGAGCTGCGTTACCAGAGACTCCGTAAAACATTCGATGCCACAGGAGCCCATGTCACCGATGACCAGATAAATCTGCTGGCCCACCAATACATAGAGCATTTATCCTCATTTACCCATCTATTTCCAGATACGGTGGAAATTTTGGATTATCTGGAACCGAAGTACAAATTGCACATTATTACCAATGGGTTTCATGAAATTCAGGAAAAAAAACTAAAAGGGGCCAACATCCACCATTATTTTCAGCATGTGGTCAATTCTGAGGATGCCGGGGTAAAAAAGCCACACCCTGGGATTTTTCAATTGGCACTGGACAAAGCCCGGGTGGCACCAGAAAATGCCTTGATGGTGGGCGATAGTCTGGAAGCCGATATTCAAGGAGCACAGGCCTTGGGATTTCAAACACTTCATTTTAATGCGCATAGCGAACCTCCCCATGATTTTTGTCGTATGATTAACACTTTGGGTGAAATAAAAAGCATTTTATAGAGTTATAGTAGGGTACAACATGGCCCCGTTGTTCATTAAGAAAATTGCTTTTTTAACCCATGAAAAGATTGCTTTTTCAGTGTCTAATGGCGCTAACTGTTGTATGTTTTCAACTTTCCTGTGCGGATGAACAGAATTTTGATCAGTTTGATGACCTAAGTGTAACCCCAACCTTGGCCTCCAGCGTTTTTTACCTGGAATCTACCGAGGAAGTCATTAACACGGCCCCTACGGGCACTTTTTATTCACAAGTTTTTACATTCGAAGCTTTTAACGAGGAATTCGTGGCAGAACGGTTACTGGAGGGAGTGATTCTGTACGAAGTTGAGAATACCACCAGCAAACGATTGGATTTGACCATTGAGTATCTGGATGAAAACGATGGGATTTTGGCCACCGATGATTTCAGTATCGAGCCGTTGCCTGCCCCCTTGTTGACATACCAGGTTACCTATGGCCCGGGTGGTAGAAGTTTGGATGTCCTTCGAAACACCACCAATCTTAGGGTTACCGGACAAAACCTAAGCGATAACACAAGTGTTTCATCAGAAGCCGAACCCAAAGTTGTTTTAAGGGCTGCGGCAGAATTCAGATTTCGACTCAAATGAGAATAGCTTCAATCATTTTGGTTGTGCTGTTTTCTGGGACGGCAACTACCTTCGCGCAGAACAAGGAATTGATGTACGATTTCTATGAAATCCCCCAGTCCTTAATGATCAATCCAGGTGTTAAGACCACACAAAAATGGCATGCTGGAATTCCAGTGTTATCCGGGTTCTCTTTCCAAGCAGGCTCCAGCGGGGTCACTGTAAATGACCTTTTTGCCAATGATGGGGTGGATTTTACAACCAAAGTAAGGGAGCGTTTGGTCAATGGAATGAGTAGAAGGGACGACTTTAGCACCACCAGTCAGATAGAGGGCATTTTTGTAGGATTCAGAGGCAAGAATCGCCCGGAAGACTATTATTCCTTCGGAATGTACGGTGAAACGGATGTTATTGTCTACTGGCCCCGGGATTTGGCTATTTTGGCATTTGAGGGCAATGGCGGCGACAATATTGGTAGAAGTTTTGATCTTGGGGACCTAAGTCTTCGAGGTGAAATGGTAAATGTCTTTCATTTTGGTATCAATAGAAAGGTCAACAACACCCTAACCGTGGGGGCACGGGCAAAAATATATTCCGGCATTTTCCAGTTTCAGTCCACTGGGAACAAGGGCGCATTTACAACAACCCAAGGTCAGGATAACATTTACAGAACCACCGTAAATGCCGACCTTCAATTGCAAACAGCAGGAATAAATGGGATAAGCGATATTTTGGATGAGGATACATCCAATACCCAGCAGGAACTCACGGACCTTTTTAGGAAGAGAGTGTTGTTGGGAGGTAATTTGGGTTTGGGCTTTGATGCCGGGTTTACCTACAAACTTTCACCACAGACCACCATTACCGGTAGCATATTGGATTTGGGCTTCATTTATAACTCCAAAGATGTTAGGAACTTTACCTTGAATGGAAGCGCTTCGAATGAAGGGATTACCGTTTTTTTACCAGAGGACATCAATGATTTGGACAATGACCTTTGGCAGAATTTGGTGGATGAAATTGAAGAAGCCATACCTTTTGAAGAAAATGATTCAGGGTATATATCCTTTAGGCCCTTGAAATTATATGGGTCCATTAGATATGATTATGGCCAGGCCGAATCCACATTCAGCCGGGATTGCGGATGTGCCATTACTGTTACGGAAGGGACCAACAGTGATATGTACAGAAATAGTGTGGGAGCACAACTTTTTATGATGAAAAGACCCCGTGGAATTCAACCGGCCCTAACCGGATTTTATCAAAAAAGACTGGGTAGGACCCTGGCCCTAAAAACCACCTATACCATAGATAAATACTCTTTCAGCAATATTGGATTGGGCCTCAATCTTCAAGCTGGTCCTGTAAACTTCTATATTTTAGGAGATAATCTACTTGGCTATGCCAATGTGCCCGATAGTCATTATGCATCTTTACAGTTCGGATTTAATATTATATCTTGGAACGATAATTGATTATCCGTTTCATATGAAATCTAGACTACTCATATTGATTGTATTTGCTATTGGAATGGGAGCTACCACCCAAGCACAGCTTAATAACTATAAGTACATCATTGTTCCCAAAAAATTTGACATTTTCAATAAGGAAAACAAGTACCAGACCAGTACCTTGGTGAAGTATTTGTTTGCCAAAAAAGGCTTTAATGCGGTTTATGATGATAGCCTGCCAGAAGAATTGGCCAATAATCGCTGTATGGGATTGCGGGTGGAACTGGAAGATACTTCCAATATGTTCACCACCAAAATGAAACTGGTGTTAACGGACTGTCAGGAAGTGGTCATTTACAAGACCCCGGAAGGAATCAGTAAGATAAAAGAATTTCGTGATGCCTATAAGCAATCCATCACCTCTGCTTTTGAACCCATTCAATTCATGGATTATACTTATGAGGCTCCAGCAAAAGCTCCGCAACCGGAAGTTACCGAGGAACCGATTGTGGTGAGTTTTAAGAATGACGTAAAATCCGTTGGGGAAAAACCAAACACCAAAGTGGTACAACAAGTGGCTACTCCTGAAAATCAAAGTTTCAAAAGCATGGAGCCTGTGGCCTCCAATATGAAAAAGGTGGAAAAGAAGGCGGAGACCACAATTCCGGTGCTATATGCACAACCCATAGAAAATGGGTATCAACTTGTGGACAGCACCCCAAAAGTGGTTTTAAAGATGATTAAAACCTCGGTGGACAACATCTACCTTGTGGACGATGACACCAAAAGCGGTATGGTTTTTAAAAAAGGGGATAAATGGTTCCTGGAATATGCCGATGCCAGCGGAAAAAAACAGGAAGAACTCAATATCAAGTTCTAAAAGTCATATTTGTCCTTCCATCTCTTTTTAAGGAATTCGCGGAGCGCATTTTCCCTGGGATTGTTGCCCGGTTTGTAGAAACTGGTGCCAGAAATCTCCTCCGGTAGAAATTCGAAGTCCACAAAATTATCAGTATGGTCATGGGCATAATCGTAGCCCTTGCCATATCCTAGATCCTTCATCAATTTGGTTGGGGCGTTCCTGATGGGCAGGGGCACCGAAAGATCTCCTGTTTCCCGCACCTTTTGCTGTGCCAATTTTATGGCGGCGTAACTGGCATTGCTTTTAGGGGAACTTGCCAAATAAGTGGCACACTGGCTGAGAATAATACGGGCTTCAGGGTAGCCTATCGTATTGACGGCCTGAAAGGCCGAATTGGCCATCACCAGGGCGGTTGGGTTAGCATTTCCTATATCTTCCGATGCCAAGATTACCAATCTTCTAGCAATGAATTTCACGTCCTCCCCGCCTTCGATCATTCGCGCCAGCCAATATACCGCCGCATTGGGGTCGCTTCCCCGAATGGACTTGATAAAAGCCGAAATGATGTCGTAATGTTGTTCCCCGGTTTTGTCATAGAGAACGGTGTTTTTCTGAACCTTGTTCATGACAAGGTCGTTTGTGATCACAATTTTCTCCTTGTTGTCCGAGTTTACAATAAGCTCAAAGATGTTCAGTAGTTTTCTCCCATCACCTCCAGATAAACGGAGTAGCGCTTCCGTTTCCTTTAGGTCAATTTTTTTGGAGGTAAGCAGGGTGTCGGTGGCCATGGCCCTTTGCAGTAGGGCTTCCAAATCTTTTTTGTCAAACGGGTTTAGCACATAAACTTGACATCTGGACAGCAATGCGGGGATAACCTCAAAACTCGGATTTTCCGTGGTGGCCCCGATCAGGGTAACCCATCCTTTTTCCACGGCCCCCAATAGGGAATCTTGTTGCGATTTACTGAATCGATGGATCTCGTCAATGAACAAAATGGGATTTTTAGCCGTGAACAGGCCACCGCTTTGCTTTGCTTTTTCAATGACTTCCCGTACGTCCTTCACCCCGCTACTGATGGCACTCAGGGTATAAAATGGCCGTTGGCTCTCATTGGCGATGATATGGGCCAAGGTGGTTTTTCCCGTACCGGGTGGCCCCCAAAAAATCAGCGACGGAATAATTCCATTCTTTATTTGATGGGTTAAAGAGCCGTGTTCGCCAACCAAATGGTTTTGGCTGATATATTCCTCTAAGGTTTTGGGGCGTATACGCTCCGCCAAGGGTTCGTTCATATCGATAAAAATAAGATAAATTACAGGATGAAAACCTTGTGTGAACCACCCGCTTCGTTAAATGTGAAGCTGCCAAAACTGACAAATTGGTCCTTGTTCACACTATGGAGAGATTATTGGAGTTATAGAAAGTATGTCCGAAAACAATAATTTTCAGTTGACCGATGCCGTAGTTTTGGCACCTCTACTGGCCGTGCTCTCCATATGGACCGTATATTGGGTGGAGGTGCGGTTCGGGCTGAATTTCAACGATTATGGCATTTATCCTAGGAAGATTAGTGGACTTAAAGGCATTGTTTTTAGCCCTTTTGTGCATGGTTCCGTGGAACATCTGTATAACAATACCATTCCCTTGGCGGTGTTGACCACGTTTTTGGTCTATTTCTACCGCTCCGTGGCGCTGCGTGTGATGGTAATTGGAATCCTCGTTTCCGGGCTGCTCACCTGGTTAATTGGTAGGCCCTCGTACCATATAGGGGCCAGTGGCATAATCTACGTTTTGGTCAGTTTTGTGTTCTTCAAAGGGATTATTGCCAAGCATTTTAGGTTAATCGCACTATCGTTGGTGGTGGTATTTGTGTACGGAAGCATGATCTGGTATATTTTTCCTGTGAAGGATGGGATTTCCTGGGAAGGTCATTTGGCGGGCTTTTTAACAGGATTGATGCTAGCCTTCATTACCAAGGTTAAGGTGCCAGCGGTTAAAAAGTACGAATGGGAAAAGGAAAACTACGATGAGGAAAACGACCCTTTCCTCAAACATTTTGATGAAAATGGCAATTTTATCGAATTGGAACCGGAAAAACCAGAAGAAAACACGATTAAAATCACCTATCAGTACAAAAGGAGGGAAAAGGACCAGGATTAGGAGGTACGTTGCCTAACCACTTCATAGAGGAATACCCCACAAGCCACGGATACATTTAAGGAGCCTATCTGTCCCATAAGAGGTAATTTAGCCTTATGGTCCAAAATCTTGAGGACAGAGCTGGAAATGCCGCGATCCTCCGCGCCCATAACTATGGCACAGGGAGCTTTAAAATCGGCTGAATATATGGGGTTATCGGTTTTTTCGGTGGCTCCCACCACGGAAATTCCAGATGATTGCAGATAGAAAATGGCATCTTTTAGATGGTCCACTTTAGCTATGGGCACGTTAAATACCGCACCTGCGGAAGTTTTAACGGTATCATCGGTAATCGGAGCGGCCCCGGTTTTGGGAATGATGATTCCCTGTACGCCACAACATTCGGCCGTTCTGATGATGGCCCCAAAATTGCGTACATCCGATATTTGGTCGAGAAGCAGTAAAAATGGGGTTTCTCCACTTTCCATAACTTGTTCCATCAGGGCTTCAAAATTATGGAACTGTACCGGTGAAATTTGGGCAACGGCACCTTGATGGTTGTTTTTTGTAAGTCGATTTAGTTTTTCAACCGGGACATAGGAACTACTTATTCCATTTTTTCTAATCGATGTTTCCAGTTCACGGAAAAGCTCGCCACCCAGTCCTTTTTGAAGAAATATTTTGTTGATGGGCTGTGCTGCATCAATGGCTTCCAAAATGGCCCGTATGCCGTAAATCTGATTGTTCATGGGTTGTTTTTCTTCCTATGATGGAATTTTATGCACTAGCATTTTGCCGTTGTTTACGGCGCTTATAAGATACTTTTGCTGATTGCTGGTTTCAATGAGTTCCAAACTCTTTACATTGCCTTCCAAAAATAAACCCGTTTGCTGTTGCGGAATAGGGGTATAGCCATCGTTTCCGTTAGACAATAGAATGAGCCCAGTAATAGCGTCCAATCTTGGGGTTTCCACTTCGGTGTCATAGATATTCCCGCCAGCTATGATATCATCGTGACCATCGTTGTTCAGGTCTAGGAAAACGCAATCCAGGAGCGGAAAGGTCTGCGCCTGTATGGGCAGTACTTTTTTCTCAAATTGGCCATTTCCCTTGTTGATCAGCAGAACGGATTGGAATTCAGTGACACTTCGCTCGTAGGAAGTTTCCAGTTTCTCACCATAAATATCCACCAAACTTGCATTGGCAAACTCGCTATACGTTTCAAATTTATCTTTGATAAATGGCATTTGTTGTGAGGAACACTCGCGTCCGCGGACCGGGACATAGGTTCCGTTGTATTTTTTGCTCAGTACAATATCGTTGGTTCCATTGTCATCAAAATCTGCCGCATAAATTTTGAACGGTTTTTCCTTGGACGCTTTAAATTTGATATTGAGTCCGGCATTGCCCACCACATAATCCTTCAGGCCGTCGTTGTTCACATCGGTTTCATTTACGGAGAACCACCAGCCTTTTTCCTGTAGCGCGGAATCTTCTTGGGAACGGTTTTGGAAAGTACCTTGTTGATTGATAAAAACCCCAATTCCGGTCCATTCGCCCACAGCGATGAAATCTTCCCAACCATCGTTGTTCACATCCGTGGTCTGGAGATCATTGATAATCCCAAAATTTTCCAGATCTGGTGCTACACTCTGCGTGACATCCACAAGAGTACCTTGGTCATTTTCGTAAATAGCGGAAGGCTGGTGATTGGGATACATACTGGGAACCACACGGTTGCCCACAATAATATCACTGTCGCCATCCTTGTCAAAATCGATAAAGGTGACCGCCTTACCATTTTTTGGGAATTTGGAAAGCACATCACTTTGAAGTCTTCTAAAATTGCCCTTGCCATCATTAAGGTAGATACGGTCTGCATGGTAGGAGGAATGTTCAGAAAATTCATTTCCACCACTTACCACGTAAAGGTCCATGTCAGAATCCCCATCAAAATCGACAAATATGGACTCCATATCTTCAAAAATGGAATCTTGGGTTAGGGCAGGGGAGTCCATTTTCTTAAATCCATTGTTGGTTTGAAGAAATAGCTGCCCAGATTGTCCAGATGCACCTCCAATATGGAGGTCCATCAATCCATCATTGTTTATGTCCCCTTTGGTAACAAACGGCCCCAAACTGGATTGTTTGTAGGGCAAAAGAATTTCCTTCTCAAAATCATCAAAAGGGTTTTCCCTATGGGTAAATTCCAAGCCCAGGGTTCTGGGATCGACTTCTTGGAACATGCCAGAGTCTCCGGGAGAAGCTATGGGCTGGGTGGCTGACGCTTCCTTAAAGACAATAGTACTATTTGCTGCGATATTAAATCGCTGTTCCATTTTTCCCGAAGGCCAATAAATGGATACGGTATCCACCACATTATGATTGCCCAAACCAAACAAGGCGTTGTTCTCTTGGGAGGATCTATAGCCCCTTACCCGTTTCATCTCGATCATCTGGGAAGTGCCCCCGGCCGAAATCTCCACTTTTGGGAAAGCGTCTGAAGTCTTGTCGGCCATTTGCACCTTAAGATAGTTTCCTGTGCCCATTTCCACGGCCTTATTCTGGTAAACAAAGGCCTCATCGTCCATATTGTTCACAATCAGGTCCAAGTCCCCATCATTGTCCAAATCGCCGCTAGCGGCCCCATTGCTAAACGAAAAATCGTCCAATCCCCAATCTTGGGAGACATTTTTGAACTTCAGCTCAGAGGTTCTTTTGTACATGATGTTCGGCAATCTCTCCGACGGCATGGATTCATACAAGCGTTGCTTTACATCCAACGGGACATTGTTGCCATACTTTTGCCGGGCTTCAAACACTTGGCGTTGGAGGTCATTGTCTAGGGCATAACGTCGGTAACCATTGGTGATATGGATGTCTTTATGACCGTCCAGGTCAAAATCGTTCATGAGAACGGACCAACTCCAATCCGTATTGGCCACGCCTGAAAGTTGGGAGATATTGTTGAATTTTAACCCACCAATATTTTTTTGGAGGGAATTGTACATATATTGATACTGGAAATCCGCTGTATTGACCAAATAGTCAAATCTGCCCGTACTCATGGAAGCCATTAAGGTCTTGGACCGTACATGGTCATTGGCGGCCATGTCCAATACAAAAATGTCCTGTAACTTATCATTGTCCAGATCGGCAATGTCCAGACCCATGCCATAGAATGATATTTGTTTGGTGGTTTCCTTGATTTGGTCCGAAAATGTGCCATTTTTATTGTTGATGTACAGCACATCGGGCAAGTAGTAGTCACTGGCAAGGTAAATATCAAGCCATCCATCCTCATTGATGTCGGAAACGGCAAGCCCAAGTCCAAATATGGGTTTTTCCAGTCCGGCCTGTCTCGTGATATCCACAAATTTACCGCCATCATTTCTGTATAGATGGGAGGAATTAAAGTAGATACTTTCTGGATTCGATTTTAGGTAACGTTCAAGACTGATAGGGTCAAATCCGTACAGTTCATTTTCGTTCATTACCATACAATCCAAATCGCCATCTTTATCAAAATCAAAAAAAGCAGATTGCGTACTTATACCCATGTCACCTAATCCGTATTGCTCTGCCTGTTCGTCAAAAGTGCCATCCTGTTGGTTGATGAACAACAGGTTTTTTCTGTTGTCACGGTTTTTTGGACCACCCTGGGAGATATAAATATCCATCCAGCCATCTGAATTGATATCGGCAAAGGTTACCCCATTGGACCAAAATTTACCGGTATTTATGCCAGATGAGGCGGTAATGTCCTTAAACTTGAACCCACCTTGATTCAGATAAATCCTATTGGGCACCTGATTTCCACAGAAAACCACATCCAAAAGGCCATCATTGTTGAGATCTTCTAGTCCAACCCCTGCTCCATTATAAAAATAATCATAATCGAAGAGGTTTTCCAGAGTGCTTACGTCGTGGGTGAGGGCATTGTTAAAATCAATGCCGGTTTCCGAACTATTCAATTTTAGGAATAGCGGTGTCTTATCTTGTTTTGATGCAATGGCTTTATCTTCTGTTTGGTCCTTGGCATCCTTCTTACAGCCAAGCATCAAAAGAAACACTAAAATTAAAATGCTGGGTTTGGGCATTGATGATCTAATTAGCATTGAAATATACTATAAATAATAGATGTCAAGTAATCTATTAACAGTGGTATGGTGTTAAACCTTGGGGTTTACAGTCCTAGGGCCGCAACACCGGGATCGTCCAAATCATAGTGGTACGATCTCCAGAAGAATCCTTCTGTGCTGAACTTCCAGACTACCTCACCGGATTCTGTAACTTCCCATACGCCAAAATCACCTTCGGTAATCAGTCTATTGCCACTCGGAATCCTTACCATTCCGGAGACTCTTGGTGCGTACAGGGCCTCATCGGTAAAACTCCAGGCTATTCCAGGTTCATTGTCGGTATTGGGCTGCAGTTCCAATGGGTCTGGAAGAAGTAATTCATAGGCAGTGGATTGCAATAAATCGGCACCATTCATATAAATGGAAAATTTTCCGAGGTCTGCGCCATCCAGCAATCGCGGGTGATGGTTGTTTCTGAACAGTCTTTCGCCCATGGCATTGTCGTATGCTTTTGGGTTTCCAAAACGATATATCAAGTCTCCACCCATGTTGTAGTTGCCGCCAGAGCCGGTTACTGCTTCTTCGGAAGTGGTACTATGGTCAATGACCCAGACTTCGTGATAGAAGTTAACACTGAGAAAAATAAGGTCGTTTACCTCATCGTATTCAAGGCCATTGGCGTGCATGATATCGCCTTCCTTATCGGTGACATAATTTAGGTTGATAAGATTTGGATTGTCGGCTATGACCCCAAAATTGTCTTTTGTGTCGTCATGGTCTTGAATGATATGGTCCCAGGCGTGCCATTCCCAAACAATTTCATTAGTGGTGGGATCCACTTCAATAATGGCCTCGGGAAAAATGTCAATTTCCAAACTGGAGCCTGCTTGTTCAGCCTCCGCCGCCGTTCTGCGTTCCCATACAATGGTAATCACATTTCCATTGGGCAGGAGTTCTACATCATGGTGGGTAATATATTCTGCTGACGAATAATCAAAATTCCAATCTACGGAACTATCTGGATTTACAAACTGGAGCTTACCTCCTTGACCTCCATATTGAATTTCCGGACTCTCTGCCTTCATGATTCCCAAAAGACGGCCGTCTGGCAGGAGTTCAACATCGTTACCTATACCAAAAGGGAGGTCCCATTCGTACACAATGGTTGCATCCTTGTCCATAAGGTAAACCCTATCAGCTCCGGCATCATTGATCAATACGTATCCCTCGCTTACCAGGTCTGCATTGAAAACTTCAACAGTGCCTGCTTTTTCACCTACTCCGGGAGGGTCAACGGGCTCGTCGTCCGTGGTAGGTTCATCATCCGTTGTGGGTTCGTCGTCATTCTGACCTATTGGGGTATCGTCTACTGGATCGGTGGTGGTATTATCATCATTGTTACAGGCATTCATTAAGAACAAAATGGACAATAATGAAGCCAGGATCCATTGAAAAGTGCGCTTCATAGTAATTTTTAGACTAAAGGTAATTAAATTCAGAAATACTGATCGGCTCCCATAGGGAGTCGGAGTGTTGGGCCCATACTTAAGGTATTGGGAAGATTTAAAAAAAGGGGCATCTTAAGATGCCCCTTTTCTTTTATATAATAGCTATGCTATATTATTCACATACAAGAATTGGAATCTCTCCCACATCTGGGCTAGGACCACCTGCTGCTGCAGTCTTTAGGTTGGGATCTTGGATGGTATAAGTTACCTCACTATCCCAATCACCAGAGATAAAGGTGATTACCAAAGAAACTGAGCCTTCTGGTACGTCAAAGGTAGCAGAACCGTTCTCACCAGCTTCAAGTGTATATTCAACAACACCAGCGTCATCGATATTTACACCTATGGCAGCACCATTCCATCCGTCTCCGTAGCTATCGAAGAAGTTAATGGTGTACTCTCCTGGGAACGGAGCATCAGCATTCAACTGGATACATTCTGTTACGAAAACAGCCCTGTAGTACTCTGTATCGTTCTCATCAGTGGTAACAACCCTTCCGTCAGCCGTTACGATTTCGTAACGCAACTGGAATTCGTCATTTACACCTAGGTCATCGAAAGTCAAGTTGGGACCGTAAAGATCATCCAAAGTAATTACCAAATCCAAAGAGCTTACGCCTTCTTCGATGTCCAAATCGGCAATGTTCCAAGATTGGTAAAGTGCTTCTGGCTCTGAAAGGCTAACATCGTCAACAATACTTCTGTCTACAAAAGCACGATATAGGTTCAAAGTCTCAACCAAAGCCTGATCGTTACCATCATCAATAGTAATGGAAACGGAGTAGTCCTCATTAGGGTTGGTCAAGGAAACCTCATTGGCATTTACATCCTCAATATCGAAAGCGATACCGTCGTCCACCAACTCAGTGTACTGGTAAGGAGAGCTAAAGAAAGAACCTCCACTTACGTTACCAGTTGTGTCTGAGTTTTTGAAAGATCTACCATCGGTAAGGAAAAGCTCCATATCGATTACAAACTGATCTCCAGGAAGAACATCGGTAAGTGCAACTCCGGTAGCAGAAAGTACTTCGGCCATTGTAACACTGTATTCGAAGCTTGGCAATCCATCAGTCTCACCAAACTCACTTGCTGGAATAGTGGCCAATGTAGCGTTGGCTACAGAATCGTCAGTCCCGTTGTTGTCCACAAAACTAGCTGTGATTTCAACACGGTCCAACAAGGCACCACCTTCAGCGTCCTGCTCTTGGATAGAGAACGCTAGTTCACTTGCAGTATCGAACATATCCAACGCTCCAGTCGCGGAAAGCGTTCTTAGAATAGCTCCACTGGTCACGGTTTCCTGAACAAGTACCGAAACCTTATCGTCTTCGCTACACCCTGCCATAAAAATGCCTAGGGCAAGCAAGACATAGATCTTGAAATTTTTCATGTAATTGAATTTTACGTTTTTCATCGCTCTTTTTTTTAGTTAGCCGCAGGAGCGGAGGGGTTAGTATCCCAGAATACGGGCTGAGTCTGATCAGTTTTTTGACTGATGTTAGAGTTGTTGTTCACCGCATTTGCAGGATAATACATAGATCTAATGAAAGTACCTGGATCTGGCTCCAAGTTTGGCTGTAATGTAGTTGGGAACCCGGTTCTTCTGTAGAAGTTGTAAGGCTCAACTCCGTTACCGAAGTGTGCAATAAAGTACTGCTCACCCAATACATCCCATTTTCCATTGTCATCAGCGTCGTCAAAAGCGATACCTACTTGGGTGGCATACGCATTTACATCAGCTTCAGAAGGTACAAAGGAAAGGTCGGCACCAGCTTCTCTTCCTGTAAGGAATGCTTGAACCTTGGCAACAGACTTTGCATATCCTTCCAACATGAATGTTCTTGCTTGAGGAGTATTACCTGCTACCATCGCCATTTCAGCTCTCATGAAATCTACACCGAAGGCAGTCAAAAGGTTGGTGATACCAGTTCCACCACCACCAGCACTAGGGCTAATGGCCAAGAAGCTGTCATCATCAAATCTACCACCTACAGGGTATGTACCGTAAGTTGCTCTAAGCAATCCATCTGGTGGAATACCATCAGCCTCACCGTGGGCTCTACCCCAGAATCCGTTAGGCAACCAGCAGAAATCCCCACCGAATCCGGCATTGATGTAGTGCTGCGGAGGAGTCTCCAAAGAACAGTTCAACAATTCCTCGTTTGGAGCAATCTCGGCACCAGGAACAGCGTTGGTCTGTCTGTAGAAGTAGTAGCGAGTCCTTGGATCGGCAGATTCGTCCATAAGGGACATCAACCAGTTGGACATGTATTCTCCGGCACCGGCAGCTTGGTAGTTGATACCATATCTTGGGTGTCTTGTATCAGGCTGTGTAGCACTGGTAGCTGGCCATCTCCATACGAAGTCATCTGCAGTATCCTGGATGTAGTTACCACTATTGATGATAGCGTTGAAGCTAGCCGCAGCGTTTGTGTCAACCAATCTACGTTGTACGTGAATTTTTAGCTTAAGCGTATTGGCAGCTCTTACCCATTTGGTATAATCGTTACCATAGTAAAAATCCACCGCAGGGTTAGCAGTTGCATTGCTATTGAAGTTGCTAATAGCTGAGTCAATTAGCGCCAAACAGGCATCATAGATGCTAGCACCTGTATCCACCGCAGGATTAAAGTTCTGTTGCTCACCTTGAACGATTTCAGTGTAAGGTACATCTCCGAAGAAATCCACCATGCTGATCATCAAGTATGCTTCGATGAATTGGGCTATACCAATGTGTCTTGTCAAACCTGCTTCTTCAGCAAGTGGTGTCATGGCACGAATATCGGCAAGTACACCTCTATAGGCGTTCAGCCATTCATCGTTCATGTCACTATCTTGGTACACGGTATTATAGTTCCTACCGTTCATGTTTACGATACGGGTCAATTCCATACCCAATTCATTGAAACCGTCACCAGTGGTGTTACCACCAGATTGCCAGTTATCATTAAGGTCAAAATCCGCATCTCCTTCAAACTGTCGTACAAAGTCTTCTTGTATCGAGTTTAAGAAGAAGTCAACTCCCGCCTGATCTGGAGTCAGGAAATTTGGGTTGGCGGTAAGGTCGAGCTCCGTGGTCTCACAAGAGGTGAATGCAAGCAATCCTCCTAAGACCGTCAAAGTCATATATCTGCTAATGTTTTTCATTATAATTATTGTTATGTTCTTAGAATGATGCTTTTACACTAAGTCCGTATCTTCTTGAGCTTGGTCCGTTGATAAAGTCGAAACCAAATCCGTTACCTACACCAGTACCACTTGTGTTTGGATCAAAGCGCGCTCCTTTAGGAGTGTTGATGGCTCTGTACCATAGGTTGTTTCCAGAAATTGTAAAGGAAAGGGAACCGAAAGGTGTTTTATCCAAAAACTTGGATGGAAGGCTATAGCTCAAAGAAGCTTCCTGCAACCTAACTGTTGTGGCATCGTAAACTTGAAGCTCACTTGGGCCAAATAGAAGGTTACTGAAGAAATACGTTGAGTTGTTGATCTGTCTGTTGTTGACATTACCGTTAGCATCAACTCCAGGTAGAATAAAGGTGTTTTCCCTGTCAATGGTCTCCGTGATCAATCCTCTACCCAATAGTGTAGAGATTGTAGAAGAGTAAACGTCACCACCTTGTGTCCAGTTCCACTGGAAGCCAAGTGTGAAGTTTTTGTAGGAAAGACTGTTTCTAACGTTGGCTACCCAGTCTGGGTTTGGATCTCCAATAATACCATCGTTAGGATCTTGTACGTAGTTACCATCTGCACCAACAACGTAGTTACCGTTGGCATCAGTAGCGATTCTACTTCCGAAGAATACCCCTAGAGGCTCTCCTTCGATCGCAGCGTTACCCAAGTTGGAGAATCCAGAGTAAACTACTTGGTCTGTATCCAATCCAAGGTCGGTAACTGTTGTTTCGTAGGCAGTGAAGTTCAAGTTGGTGCTCCAATCGAAATCACCTTCTTCATCACCTCTGATCCAGTTAACACCCAAATCCAACTCAATACCTTCAGACTCGATCTCACCAATGTTGGTTGCTGTTACTGTAAATCCAGTAGCAGGATCAAGAGGTCTGTCCAAGATCAAATCATTGGTCTTTCTTTGGTAGATGGAAGCATCCAAAGTAATTCTGCTGTTCCACCATCTAGACTCGATACCAATTTCAATCTCTTCCAATGTTTCTGGTTGAAGGTTAGGATTACCTAAACGGGTACCAGTAGTATTTGTTACTACGTTCTGACCTGTTCCGTCCTGTACATCTTGAGTATCCAAAATCAAAGTACTTGCTACAGGATAGTTAGTGGTCAATACATCAAAGTTTGCAGAAACCCCGATACCACCGCGAATCTTCAAGTAGTTCAGTACATTTTCAGATTTCAATCCGTCTATTGCAGCAGTTGGAATGAAAGACAAACTTGCTGATGGGTAGAACTGGGAACGGTTCTCCTTAGAGAAGTTGGATACCCAGTCGTTCCTGGCAGCAACAGTTAGATAAAGGTAGTTGTCATAATCAAAATCCGCTTGGGCATAAACCCCTGCAATGTTCTCCTCACTAAAAGTTTGGATTTCGTTTTGGTTCAAGAAGTTGAAGTGTCTTAGTACTCCAAATACCTGCTGACCATCACTGGCTACACCATTTTGATCGAATACCGTTCTTCTGGTAGTAGCACCAATGTTGAAAGTAGAACCAATTTTCTCAGTTATGTCGTAATCACCATTGATCACAAGGTTGTGGTCCCAAATGGTGTTGGTGTTGTTCCAAGTTTCGTAAACTCCACTTGCCAACCTTACATCACCAGAGTTACTGTTGATACCTCCTTTGTTCTGGAAGTTGGTGTTGTTCTCACTATAAATGTCAATACCTGCACGGTAAACAATGTTCAAGTTGTCATTAAGTGCGTATTGTACGGTTGCTTGACCGAACACCCTGTTGGTCTCCTGATTGGTTTCAGCATTGTTTATTGTCCACAATGGGTGCTGAATGGAGTTGTTCTGTCTGTAGTAAACACTACCACCAGTAATTGGGTCTTGGAATGGAAGACCTTGAACGTCGATACTTCTTGGAGTAAACCAAAGGTCACCAAAAACAGAAGAACCTGTGCCGGTTGCTCCGTTACCCTGGCTCAATGCTACAGGAGGGGAGATGAATTTGGTTCTTGCGAAGTTCATGGTTCCATTAATGGTGAACTTGTTGGAAAGTTGTGCTCTACCACCAACAGAAAGAGTGTTACGTGTTACACTGTTGTTTGGAGTAAATCCGTTATCCTTAAGGTAACCGTAGTTCATGTTGTAACCAACCTTACCGTCGTCAGAAGTACCTCTAACGTTAACAGATGTATTGGCAACAGTACCTGTCTTAAAGAATTTTCTAACACTGTCATAAGGTCTCCACTCGTAACGCTGTCCCTGGAATTCTGGGAATGCAGCCTGAATGGCAGCTGTAGAAGTGGAGTAAGGGTGAGCCAAGGTTCCTTGGTCATCGATGGCAGCTTGTGCGCCCCATCCTGAAGCTCCTTCTCTTCTAAAGCTTGGTCCCCAGTTACTGAAGAACCATCCAAAAGACTGGTCGAAACCATTACCGTACTCATCTTGGTAGTCTGGCAACGAAGCGATGTCGTTGAAGAACATTGAAGAGTTAACAGTGATTTCGGTTTTCTTTGGGCCTGCTTGTGAAGATCCACCTTTGGTGGTGATCAAGATTACCCCGTTACGTCCTTGTGAACCATAAAGAGTTGCCGCAGCAAGACCCTTAAGAACGTTTACGCTTTCGATACTATTTGGGTCAAGGTCCAAGAATCTACTAGATCCGTTGTTACCGTTAACGAAATCCTGTCTGTCGCCATTTCTACCCATGGAGTTGGTGTCCGTACTAAAAGGCACACCGTCAATGATGAACAAAGCTTGGTTACTACCACTAAAGGTAGTCTGACCCCTAATAACGATATTGGTACCAGAACCGGAAAGACCACTTTGTTGGGTAATCTGTACCCCGGAAGCTTTTCCTTGAAGTACCCTGGCCACATCACCTTCGGGACGTTGTTCCAAATCATCGGCGCCAACTTCCGTTACCGCATAACCCAGAGCTTGCTTCTCCCTTTTGATACCAAGGGCCGTAACCACAACCTCTTCTAGGGCTTGGGTATCTTCTTCCATTTGGACATTGATCACATCACTTGCACCAACGACCCTTCTGGCATCTCTTTGCCCTATATAAGTAAAAAGAAGTGTCTGACCTTGACTTGCACCAATTGCATAGTTTCCGTCAAAATCTGTTTGGGTACCCGTGGTGGTACCTTCAACGACAATGTTGACCCCAGGCAACGGAAGGCCATCGGCATCCGTAACATTACCTGTAATCGTCTTGTCTTGTGCAAAAGAAACATGCACAACAAACGCCAATAACAGCGTTAACAATCCATTAAGTTTTGTTCTCATTTTAAAATTATTTGAATTAGCTAGCCGCTAAAATCATAATTTCATGTTAATAATCCAAACTAATTTTACTAAATTTTTAAGACTGTGTTTACAAATAGGAACCCCGTAAAATGGCATTTGATATTTATGGTCTTCTCAATTTGATGGGCTAAAAATTATGGGAATGGCAAATTTTGGGTGGTAACGAAATGTGTTAGAGATAGCCGAAAAGCCCTGTAGACCTGTTGTATTTGTAAAAATAACCCCCTATATGGGCTTAAATAAAACAGTTTTTTGTTAAATGGATCCAAGTGCGTATTTGGCTAGTTTATAATTTGTAATTTATACCTTAATATATATAGGGTTATGAAATCAATCTTTTTTACGGTCGTATTTCTTGGATTTGGGGCAATGTTGTTGGCGCAACAAAGTGCCAATGTACAGCCAGGGGTAATTAGTGTATATCAAAAAGGGCTACAGGGCATTGGGCCTGACTTTGGCAACAATCCAGCATCAGAAAATTTTTACAATCAGATGCGGGATAAACTTGCAGATTTGGGTATTGAGCAAAAAATTGACCTTCAAGATATTGATGGGTCCATTTATACCAATGATGAATTTGGACAGGGCACCATACTTTTTAACGGGGAAGAGGAGCGCAAGATGTTCATGCGGTACAATGCCTTTAATGATGAATTTGAAATAAAGGGTACGGATTTGGCGGAAGAACGTGCCCTGGCATTACTCAAAAATCAGAATATTTCCTGTATGCTATCCGGAAAGCATTATACATATATGGTCCTGCAGGACAAGCAAGGGGAAAAGGACCAATCGTACCTAAAGGAAATTTTGGAAGCAGGAGCATATACATTATACGAGCAAAACAAGAAATTGTTCAAGGAAGGAAAACCGGCAAAGACTTCGCATTCGATTTCCTTTCCGCATCGATTTGTGGATGAAACCAATTTCTACATCTTGGTGGGTGATGATATTCCTATATATATGCCTTCCAAAAAAAAGGAGTTGGTGGCATTGTTTCTGGAAGAACACCAGTCCAAGATCAAACAATTCATAAAGGAAAAACGCATCGATGTCAAAACCGCAAAAGGGTTGTACAATCTGGTTTTGTATGCTGGGAACCTCTGACAGGTTAAAAGGCGGTGCCCGATGGTTGACTGTACAAAACGGTACTCCCGGTAAATTGTAATTTCACTGTACAAATTTGATTTTTAAGACGTTTCGGAAATTTAATCTTTCTGGATTTGAATTATTCCGAAATATCACTACATTTGCAGCCCTCAAAACGAGGGTTGTTTTGATATTTAATAGAAATTTTAATGCCAACAATTTCACAATTAGTACGAAAAGGAAGAGCCACAATTACCAAGAAGAGTAAATCGGCTGCTTTGGATTCGTGTCCTCAACGTAGAGGGGTTTGTACGCGTGTGTACACTACCACACCTAAGAAACCTAACTCTGCCATGCGTAAAGTGGCCAGGGTAAGGTTGACCAACGGTAAGGAAGTGAACGCATACATCCCTGGTGAAGGTCACAATCTCCAAGAGCACTCGATAGTATTGGTCAGAGGTGGAAGAGTTAAGGATTTACCCGGGGTACGTTACCACATTGTTCGTGGTGCATTGGATACCGCAGGGGTAGCAGGTAGAACGCAGCGTAGATCTAAATACGGTGCCAAACGTCCTAAAAAATAAGAAGCGATGAGAAAAAGACAGGCGAAAAAAAGACCGTTGTTGCCAGATCCAAGGTTTAATGACCAGCTGGTTACCCGCTTTGTGAACATGATGATGTGGGACGGAAAGAAATCCGTTGCCTTCAAGGTTTTTTACGATGCTATCGATATCGTAGAAGAAAAAAATCAGGATGAGGAAAAAACCGCATTGGAGCTTTGGAAGGATGCACTTTCCAATGTTATGCCCCATGTGGAGGTGAGAAGTAGAAGGGTAGGTGGGGCCACCTTCCAGATACCTATGCAGATTCGTCCGGATAGAAAGATTTCCACAGCAATGAAATGGTTGATCAGCTACGCGAGAAAGCGTAACGAAAAATCCATGGCCCAAAAGTTGGCCGCCGAGATCTTGGCTGCTGCCAAAGAAGAAGGTGCCGCTGTTAAGAAAAGAGTGGATACCCACAAAATGGCCGAGGCCAATAAAGCATTCTCACACTTTAGATTCTAGTCAAAACAATGTCAAGAGATTTAAAATACACAAGGAATATTGGTATTGCCGCGCATATTGATGCTGGAAAGACCACTACTACAGAGCGTATTCTTTTTTACACTGGTGTTAGTCACAAGATTGGTGAGGTGCACGATGGTGCCGCTACCATGGACTGGATGGAGCAAGAGCAGGAGCGTGGTATTACCATTACCTCTGCTGCTACAACATGTACATGGCAGTTCCCTACCGAGAATGGGCAACCAACTGCTGATGCCAAAGGATACCACTTTAATATTATTGATACTCCCGGGCACGTTGACTTTACTGTTGAGGTAAACCGCTCCCTACGTGTTTTGGATGGTTTGGTTTTCTTGTTCAGTGCGGTTGATGGTGTTGAGCCACAATCTGAAACTAACTGGAGATTGGCCGATAACTATAAAGTACCTCGTATTGGATTCGTAAACAAAATGGACCGTCAAGGTTCCAACTTCTTGAACGTGTGCAAGCAGGTTCGTGAAATGTTGGGTTCCAATGCGGTGCCAATTGTTTTGCCAATCGGTGATGAAGCGGATTTTAAAGGTATCGTTGACCTTGCCAAGAACAGGGCGATCGTATGGCACGATGAGAACTTTGGTTCTACTTTCGATGTGATCGATATCCCTGCTGAAATGCAAGATGAGGTAAAAGAGTACAGAGCTGCTTTGATCGAGGCGGTTGCAGAATATGATGAGGAGTTGATGGAAAAATTCTTCGAGGATGAGGATTCCATCACAGAAGAAGAAGTGCATGCTGCTTTGAGAGCTGCCGTAATGGACAGGGCCATCATTCCAATGATCTGTGGTTCTTCCTTTAAGAACAAAGGAGTGCAGTTCCTTTTGGATGCTGTATGTAGATACTTGCCTTCTCCATTGGACAAGGATGATATTATAGGTACAGACCCTGATACTGGAAATGAAATCACCAGAAAACCGGATCCCAAAGAGCCATTCTCTGCTTTGGCATTTAAGATTGCTACCGATCCTTTCGTAGGTCGCTTGGCCTTCTTTAGAGCGTACTCAGGTCGTTTGGACGCAGGTTCTTATATCTTGAACAACCGTTCCGGTAAAAAAGAGCGTATCTCGCGTATCTACCAAATGCACTCCAATAAGCAAAATGCCATCGAATACATCGAAGCTGGTGATATTGGGGCCGCTGTTGGATTTAAAGATATCAAGACTGGGGATACCATGTCCTCTGAAAAGCATCCTATTGTTTTGGAGAGTATGGATTTCCCTGATCCCGTAATTGGTATTGCGGTTGAGCCCAAGACCAAGGCGGATGTAGATAAATTGGGGATGTCTTTGGCCAAATTGGCCGAGGAGGATCCAACCTTCCAGGTTAAGACCGATGAAGCTTCTGGCCAAACCATTATTTCAGGAATGGGAGAGCTTCACTTGGATATCATTGTAGACCGTTTGCGTCGTGAGTTCAAGGTTGAGGTGAACCAAGGTCAGCCTCAGGTAGAGTACAAAGAAGCTTTGACAGCTGTTGCCAACCACCGAGAGGTGTACAAGAAACAAACTGGTGGTCGTGGTAAGTTTGCGGACATTGTTTTTGTTATGGAGCCTGCCGAAGAAGGTAAAGCTGGATTGGAGTTTGTTAATGAGATCAAGGGAGGTAACATCCCTAAGGAATATATCCCATCTGTAGAAAAGGGATTCAAAGAGGCTATGAAGAATGGTCCATTGGCCGGATTTGAGATGGATAGTATGAAGATCACCCTAAAAGATGGATCCTTCCACCCTGTGGATTCCGATTCACTTTCTTTTGAACTTGCTGCCAAGCTTGGATACAAAGAAGCTGCAAGAGCTGCAAGAGCTGTGTTGATGGAGCCAATTATGAAGTTGGAGGTTTTGACACCGGAAGAAAACATGGGTGATATTGTTGGTGACTTGAACCGTAGAAGAGGTCAGGTAAACAACATGGATGACAGAGCTGGTTCCAAAGTTGTAAAAGCTGAGGTGCCACTTTCAGAAATGTTTGGTTATGTAACTGCCTTGAGGACGTTGTCTTCCGGTAGGGCCACATCTACCATGGAATTTTCACATTATGCAGAAACTCCTTCCAATATTGCGGAGGAAGTGATCAAATCCGTAAAAGGAGTAACCGCTTAATTTTTCAGCAAGATGAGTCAAAAAATTAGAATAAAGCTTAAATCTTACGATCACAATTTGGTGGACAAATCTGCTGAAAAGATTGTGAAAACAGTTAAGACAACAGGTGCTGTTGTAACGGGTCCAATACCGTTGCCAACGCACAAAAAGATATTTACAGTTTTGCGTTCACCCCACGTGAACAAGAAATCGAGAGAGCAATTTCAGCTAAGTTCCTACAAGAGATTGTTGGATATTTACAGCTCTTCTTCAAAAACAATTGACGCTTTAATGAAATTAGAGCTGCCAAGTGGTGTTGAAGTCGAAATAAAAGTGTAAATTTGCACGCCTTTTAACAAAAAAAGGTGGACATGTCCGGAGCTGCGTGCGAAGGAAAAACGGGAAAAAGAAAAATATCTGGGTCACAGAATCTTTTCTTTGACCCAATTTTTTTGCCAATTAATTGCTTGGCACATGAAGAAATTAAATAATTGATTAATTAAATATTTATGTCTGGGTTAATAGGAAGAAAAATCGGTATGACCAGCATCTTTGACGAGAATGGAAAGAACATTCCATGCACCGTTCTTGAAGCTGGGCCATGCGTGGTTACCCAAGTCAGAACCGAAGAGGTAGACGGGTACAGTGCCCTTCAACTAGGTTTCGATGACAAGGCAGAAAAACGTGCTAACAAGGCCGAGCAAGGCCACATGAAAAAAGCAGGTACTTCTCCCAAGAAGAAAGTCGTTGAATTCCGTGATTTTGAAGGAGAATACAAATTAGGTGACACCGTAGGTGTTGACTTGTTTGTGGAAGGTGAATTTGTTGACGTAGTTGGAACTTCCAAAGGAAAAGGGTTTCAAGGAGTTGTAAAAAGACACGGCTTTGGTGGTGTTGGACAAGCAACGCACGGTCAGCACAACAGACTAAGAGCACCTGGTTCCATTGGTGCGGCCTCATATCCTGCAAGAGTATTCAAAGGAATGAAAATGGCCGGTAGAATGGGTGGTGAGAGAGTTACAGTCCAAAACTTAAGAGTATTGAAAGTGGTTCCAGAGAAAAACCTTATCGTAGTTAAGGGTGCGGTACCTGGCCATAAAAATGCTTACGTAACAATTGAGAAGTAATGAAGGTTGCAGTTTTAGATATCAAAGGAAAAGATACAGGTAGAAAGGTTGACCTTTCTAAGGATGTATTTGGAATAGAGCCTAATGAGCATGCCATCTACTTGGATGTTAAGCAGTATTTGGCCCATCAAAGGCAAGGTAACCATAAGGCAAAGGAGAGAGCAGAGATTGCAGGGAGTACCCGCAAGATCAAAAAGCAAAAAGGTACTGGTACCGCCAGGGCGGGTAGTATCAAATCTCCTGTGTTCAGAGGTGGTGGTAGAATCTTTGGTCCAAGACCTAAGGACTATACCCAAAAGTTGAACAAGAACGTAAAGCGTTTGGCCAGAAAATCAGCTTTGACATTAAAGTCAAAAGAGAAGGCTTTGGTCGTTGTTGAGGACTTCAGTTTTGAAGCTCCAAAAACCAAGGATTTCAAAGCGTTTTTGACCTCCTTGGGCATCCAGGACAAAAAGTCACTGATCGTGTTGGGCGATGCGAATAATAATGTATATTTGTCGTCGCGAAATTTGAAGCGTTCCGAGGTTGTAACTAACTCAGAATTAAATACTTACAGCATTGTAAATGCAAATAGCCTGGTATTGACTGAGAGTGCCTTGGAAGGAATAGAATCGAACTTTAAGAAATAAGGAAATCATGAGTGTGTTGATAAAACCCATCATTACGGAAAAAATGACCGCTGATAGCGAGCTTTTCAATCGTTATGGTTTTTATGTGGATCCGTCTGCCAACAAGCTTCAGATCAAAGAGGCTGTGGAAGAAACTTATGGTGTTTCTGTAGAAAAGGTTCGAACCATGAATTATGGTCCAAATCGTAAGAGTCGCTATACCAAGACAGGAATCCAACATGGGAAGACCAACGCTTTGAAAAAAGCGATCGTTGATGTTGCGGAAGGTGATATTATTGATTTTTACAGTAATCTATAAAGACGAGAAATGTCAGTTAGAAAATTAAAACCGATAACCCCCGGACAGCGTTTTAGAGTAGTAAACGGATTTGACGCGATTACTACTGATAAGCCGGAGAAAAGCTTGCTTGCTCCGTTAAAAAAGACGGGTGGTAGGAACAGTCAAGGAAAAATGACCATGCGCCATAGAGGTGGAGGTCATAAAAGAAGATATCGAATCATCGATTTCAAAAGGGACAAACAAGATGTGGACGCCACGGTGGTGTCCATCCAGTACGATCCCAACAGAACTGCATTTATCGCCTTGGTAGAATATAAGGACGGTGAAAAAAGATATGTGGTTGCCCAAAATGGTTTGCAAGTGGGTCAGAAGATTTCTTCCGGATCTAATGCGGCCCCAGAAATTGGAAATGCACTTCCTCTAAGTGAAATTCCATTGGGGACCATTATCTCTTGTATTGAGCTAAGACCGGGTCAAGGTGCTGTAATGGCACGTAGCGCCGGAACCTTTGCGCAATTGATGGCGAAAGACGGAAAGTTCGTGACCATCAAATTACCTTCCGGTGAAACCAGGATGGTATTGGCCAATTGCTTGGCTACCGTAGGCGCAGTGTCCAACTCTGACCATCAGTTGTTGGTATCTGGAAAAGCAGGTAGAAGCAGATGGTTGGGTAGAAGACCTAGAACAAGACCGGTTGCCATGAACCCTGTTGATCACCCAATGGGTGGTGGTGAAGGAAGGGCCTCTGGAGGTCACCCAAGATCTAAGAACGGTATTCCTGCAAAAGGATTCAGAACCCGTTCCAAGACCAAAGACACCAATAGATATATCATAGAACGTAGAAAGAAATAAAAGCAAAGTAAATGGCACGTTCATTAAAAAAAGGACCTTACGTTCACCACAGCTTGGAAAAGAAAGTACAGGCCAATATAGATTCAGGTAAGAAATCGGTTATCAAAACTTGGTCCAGGGCCTCTATGATAACTCCTGATTTCGTAGGACAGACCATCGCGGTGCACAACGGGAGACAATTTGTTCCTGTTTATGTTACTGAAAACATGGTAGGTCACAAGCTTGGGGAATTTTCACCTACACGATCTTTTAGAGGTCATGCGGGAGCTAAAAACAAAGGTAAAAAGTAAGTAAGCTATGGGAGTTCGTAAAAGACAAATGGCCGAAAGGTTAAAAGAAGAGAAAAAGCAGCTTGCCATTGCCAAGTTGAACAACTGCCCCACTTCTCCAAGAAAGATGCGCTTGGTAGCCGACTTGGTAAGAGGGAAGCAAATTGAAATGGCTTTGGCCATTTTGAGGTTCAACCCAAAGGAAGCTTCCAGAAAATTGGAGAAGTTATTGCTTTCGGCAATTGCCAATTGGGAAGCCAAAAATGAGGATGCAAGCATTGAGGATGCTGACCTTTATATCAAGGAAATCCGTGTGGATGGTGGAACGATGTTGAAAAGACTTCGTCCTGCTCCCCAGGGAAGAGCACACAGAATTAGAAAACGTTCCAACCATGTTACCATGATCTTGGAATCCAATAACAACGTTCAAAGCTAGAGTATAATATGGGACAAAAGACCAATCCGATAGGAAATCGTTTGGGAATTATCAGAGGATGGGAATCCAACTGGTATGGTGGAAACGACTACGGCGACAAGCTGGCTGAGGATGATAAGATAAGAAAGTATATCCATGCGCGTTTGGCAAAGGCCAGCGTGTCAAGGGTAATTATTGAGAGAACCCTAAAATTAATCACCATCACCATTACTACAGCCAGACCTGGTATCATCATTGGTAAAGGTGGGCAAGAGGTTGACAAACTTAAGGAAGAGCTTAAGAAAATCACCAACAAAGAGGTTCAGATCAATATCCATGAAATAAAAAGACCTGAGTTGGATGCCAATTTGGTAGCTGCTAGTGTTGCAAGACAGATTGAAAGCAGAATCTCATACCGTAGAGCCATCAAAATGGCGATTGCAGCTGCAATCCGTATGAATGCCGAAGGAATCAAGATTCAGATTTCAGGACGTTTGAACGGTGCGGAAATGGCACGTTCAGAATCCTATAAGGAAGGAAGGATTCCATTGTCCACTTTCCGTGCAGATGTGGACTATGCTTTGCAGGAAGCCCACACTACGTACGGGAGATTGGGAATCAAGGTGTGGATCATGAAGGGAGAAGTGTATGGAAAAAGAGAACTTTCCCCGTTGGTAGGATTGTCCAAAGGTCAAGGTAAAGGCGACAAGCGTGATGGTAAAAAACCACAACGTCGTAGAAAGTAATTAAGATAAAGTAAAGGTAAGATGTTACAGCCAAAAAGAACGAAATTTCGTAAAGCCCAGAAGGGGCGTATGAAAGGGAACTCCCAGAGAGGACACCAGCTTTCCAATGGAATGTTCGGTATCAAATCCTTGGATTCCCACTTCATCACCTCCCGTCAGATAGAGGCTGCTCGTATTGCTGCGACAAGGTATATGAAAAGACAAGGCCAGCTGTGGATCAAAATTTTTCCGGACAAGCCCATTACAAAAAAGCCTCTTGAGGTACGTATGGGTAAAGGAAAGGGTGCTCCAGAATATTGGGTGGCCGTTGTAAAGCCCGGACGAATCATGTTTGAAGTAGCCGGGGTTCCTATGGATATTGCAAAAGAAGCATTGCGACTTGCTGCGCAAAAGCTTCCTGTAAAAACCAAGTTTATCGTAGCTAGGGATTACTCCGCTTAATTTTTAATTGAAAAGAAAGATGAAACAATCAGAAATAAAAGAACTTTCAATTGAAGAGCTAAAGGAAAAGCTTGCCGATTTTAAAAAGCAACATGCTGATTTGAAAATTGCGCACTCCGTGACTCCTTTGGAAAATCCTTTACAGATTAGAAAAACAAGAAGGACGGTGGCAAGGTTGGCATCTGAATTAACTAAAAGGGAATTGCAATAATTGGTTTTGCCTTATGGAAGATAAAAGAAATTTAAGAAAAGAAAGAATAGGCGTTGTTACCAGCAACAAAATGGAAAAGTCCATTGTAGTTTCTGAGGTAAAACGAGTAAAACACCCTATGTACGGTAAGTTCGTTCTGAAGACCAAGAAGTATGTTGCACATGATGAAAAGAATGACTGCAACGAAGGCGACACCGTTAAAATAATGGAAACCAGACCATTGAGCAAGACGAAATGTTGGAGATTGGTTGAAATCCTTGAAAGAGCTAAATAATTATGTTACAGCAAGAATCAAGATTAAAGGTTGCGGACAATACTGGTGCAAAAGAAGTTTTGACCATCCGCGTACTCGGAGGAACAAAGAGAAGATATGCTTCTTTGGGGGATAAGATTGTGGTGACCGTTAAGGAAGCCACTCCCAACGGGACTGTGAAAAAAGGTTCAGTTTCCACTGCAGTTGTGGTAAGGACCAAAAAGGAGGTAAGAAGACCTGATGGTTCTTACATCCGTTTTGACGACAATGCCTGTGTACTTTTGAACCCAACAGGTGAAATGCGGGGAACCAGGGTTTTTGGTCCAGTGGCCAGGGAACTTAGGGACAAGCAGTTCATGAAGATCGTATCATTGGCTCCAGAGGTGCTTTAACAGATAATATCAGTAAGATGAAATTGAAAATAAAAACAGGGGATACCGTAAAGGTCATTACAGGAGACCACAAGGGCACCGAAGGTAAAGTGCTCCAGGTAGACCGTGAAAAGAACAAGGCCATCGTGGAAGGAGTCAATATGGTTTCCAAGCACGAAAAGCCAAGTGCAAAAAATCCTCAAGGAGGAATCGTGAAGAAGGAAGCCCCTATTCACATCTCCAACCTGTCGTTGATCGACCCCAAATCTGGGGATGCCACACGTGTAGGTTACGAAGTAAGGGATGGAAAGAAGGTTAGGTTTGCCAAAAAATCCAATGAAGTAATTTAGTTATGAGTTACATTCCAAGATTAAAACAAGAGTACAAAGAGCGCGTGATCAAGGCGCTTTCCGAGGAGTTTGGATACAAGAACGTTATGCAGGTTCCAAAATTGGAAAAAATTGTTGTGAGCCGTGGTGTAGGTGCTGCCGTATCTGACAAAAAGCTAATTGACCATGCCGTAGAGGAATTGACCAACATTACAGGTCAGAAGGCCGTTGCCACCGTTTCCAAAAAAGACGTTGCTTCCTTTAAATTGAGAAAAGGAATGCCCATCGGCGCCAAAGTTACCCTTAGAGGGGAGCGCATGTACGAGTTTTTGGACAGATTGATCACTTCAGCCCTTCCAAGGGTACGTGATTTCCAAGGGGTGAAGGCCACTGGATTTGATGGTAGGGGAAATTACAACTTGGGTGTTACCGAGCAAATCATCTTCCCAGAGATCAATATTGACAAAATCAACAGAATCAACGGAATGGATATCACTTTCGTTACTTCTGCAGAAACAGATAAAGAAGCTAAATCGTTGTTAACCGAATTGGGAGTACCCTTTAAAAAGAACTAGAATGGCTAAGGAATCAATGAAAGCCCGTGAAAGAAAAAGGGCAAAAATGGTTGCAAAGTATGCAGAGAAAAGAAAAGCTTTGAAAGAAGCTGGAGATTATGACGCTTTGCAAAAGCTACCTAAGAATGCATCCCCAGTGCGTATGCGCAACAGATGTAAACTAACCGGTAGACCAAGAGGATATATGAGAACCTTTGGTATTTCTAGGGTTACTTTCAGGGAAATGGCCAATCAAGGCTTGATTCCAGGTGTTAAAAAGGCAAGTTGGTAAACAGATAAAGAAGAGAAATGCTTACAGATCCAATTTCAGATTATTTGACCAGAATTAGAAATGCCAGTAGGGCAGGTCATAGGGTGGTGAACATTCCAGCATCCAATCTAAAAAGACAAATGACCAAAATTTTGTTTGACCAAGGATACATCTTGAGCTACAAATTTGAGGAAAACGAAACCCAAGGTAATATCAAGATCGCCTTGAAGTACGATAAGTTTACCAAAGAGCCCGTAATCAAGAAATTGCAAAGGGTGAGTAAGCCAGGACTTCGCAAATATGCTGGTTCCGAAGAGCTTCCAAGAGTACTTAACGGTTTGGGCATTGCCATTGTTTCCACCTCCCACGGGGTTATGACAAGCAAGCAGGCCAAACAAGAAAACGTAGGTGGCGAAGTTTTGTGCTACGTTTATTAATTGAGAAAAGAAAAGAAAAATGTCTAGAATAGGTAACAATCCAATTACAATTCCAGAAGGTGTCACCGTAGAGGTGAACGAGAATGTAGTTACCGTAAAGGGTAAATTGGGAGAACTGGCCCAAGAATTTTCTGGAGTGGAGATCAAAGTTGAGGATGGTAGTGTTCAAGTTGACCGTCCTTCTGATTCCAAAGAGCATAAAGCCAAGCATGGACTTTACCGTGCCTTGATCGCCAATATGACGGAAGGTGTTTCCAAAGGTTGGACCAAGGAATTGGAATTGGTTGGGGTTGGTTATAGAGCTAGCAACCAAGGACAAAAATTGGATTTGGCTTTAGGTTTCTCCCACAATATCATTATGGATATTGCCCCTGAGGTTAAAATTGAGACCGTTTCCGAAAAAGGAAAGAACCCAATCGTGAAGTTGACTTCACATGACAAACAATTGGTAGGTCAAGTTGCCGCCAAGATCCGTGCCTTCCGTAAGCCAGAACCTTACAAAGGAAAAGGAATCAAGTTTGTAGGTGAGCAGATAAGAAGAAAAGCAGGTAAATCAGCATAATAAGTAAGACTATGGGATTATCCAAGACTGAAAGAAGATTACGTATCAGAAGAAGAATCAGAAAGATTTCTTTTGGTACTGAAGCTAGACCAAGGTTGTCTGTCTTCAGAAGTAACAAAGAGATATACGCTCAATTGATCGATGACAATAAAGGTGTTACTTTGGCTGCTGCCTCATCAAGGGACAAGGACATTGATGCCAAGGGAACCAAATCTGAAGTTGCTACCCTGGTAGGAAAAGCAATTGCGGAAAAAGCTAAAAAACTTGGTGTGGAAGCTGTCGCTTTTGATCGAGGCGGTAACCTATACCACGGAAGAGTAAAATCATTGGCAGAAGGAGCTAGGGAAGCAGGACTTAAATTCTAAAAAACTATGTACCAGAAATACAAAAACGTAGAAGCAGTAAAACCAGGTGGACTGGAGTTGAAAGATCGTTTGGTTGGAGTCCAAAGGGTTACCAAAGTAACCAAGGGAGGTAGAGCATTCGGTTTCTCAGCAATTGTTGTGGTTGGTGATGAAAATGGTGTAGTTGGTCATGGTTTGGGTAAGTCCAAGGAAGTGGCAACGGCCATTGCCAAGGCCATTGAAGATGCCAAAAAGAACTTGGTTCGTATTCCTTTGAACAACGGAACCCTTCCCCATGAGCAAAAAGGTAAATACGGTGGTGCACGTGTGTACATCCAGCCTGCTTCACACGGTACCGGGGTAATTGCCGGTGGTGCTGTAAGAGCGGTATTGGAAGCCGTTGGGGTACATGACGTACTGTCCAAGTCGCAAGGTTCCTCCAACCCACACAACGTGGTTAAAGCTACTTTTGATGCCCTATTACAGTTGAGAGGTGCGCAAACAGTGGCCAAGCAAAGAGGAATTTCCTTGGAAAAGGTCTTTAAGGGATAAAAAAATAAGTTGACAGTCTATAGTCAAAAGTAGTTAGGGGCCTTGCCAATCTGAGAAAACTAGAGACTAAAGACCAAGGACTAAAAACGGATAAGATGTCAAAGATTAAAGTAAAACAGGTAAGAAGCGCCATCAAAAGGACGCAGGTTCAAAAAAGAACCTTGGAAGCCTTGGGTTTGCGTAGAATAGGTCATGTTGTTGAGCACGATGCAACGCCCAACATCCTTGGAATGATCAATAAAGTAAAACATTTGGTTTCCACTGAGGAAGCTTAAAATATAAACGTACATGGAATTACATAATCTAAAGCCAGCAGAAGGCGCTGTACATAAAGAAGGAAAACGTGTAGGTAGAGGAGAAGGTTCCGGAAAAGGCGGTACAGCTACCCGCGGACACAAAGGTGCCAAATCTAGATCTGGATATTCCAAAAAGATTGGTTTCGAAGGTGGACAAATGCCCTTGCAAAGACGTGTTCCCAAGTTTGGTTTTAAAAACATCAACAGAAAGGAATACCAAGGAGTGGGCTTGGACAAGCTTCAGGAATTGGTAGACAAAGGTGTGGTGAAGAAAGAAGTAACCTTGGAAACTTTGGTGGAGAACCGTTTGGCACACAAAAACGATTTGGTAAAAATATTGGGGAATGGTGAATTAAAGGCCTCCCTTAAAGTATCAGTTCATAAATTTACTGCTTCCGCAAAAGCGGCAATCGAGGCTGCAGGAGGTGAGGCAATAAGTTTATAAGGATAAAAGCATGAATAAATTTCTTGAGACCATATCAAATATTTGGAAAATTGACGAGCTAAGGCAACGAATCATCGTTACCCTTGGCTTGCTTTTGGTTTACCGATTTGGTGCCCAAGTGGTACTTCCAGGTATTGATACTTCCCAATTGGCACAATTGACCTCAAGTACCGAACAGGGTATTTTGGGAATTCTTAATGCTTTTACCGGGGGTGCATTTGCCAACGCATCCGTTTTTGCTCTTGGAATCATGCCCTATATCTCTGCATCCATTGTGGTCCAGTTGATGGGAATTGCCATTCCATACTTGCAAAAACTACAAAAGGAAGGTGAAAGTGGTCGAAAGACCATAAATCAGATTACCCGTTGGTTGACCATCGGTATCTGTATTGTTCAAGCGCCAGCCTACTTATATGGTTTAGGTGCCTTGGGTGTACCAGATAGTGCCTTTGTTTTGGGAAAAGGTATGGACTTCATTATTCCTGCAGTGATCATTTTGGTGACCGGTTGTGTGTTTGCCATGTGGTTAGGGGAAAAAATCACCGATAAAGGAATTGGGAATGGTATTTCCCTTTTGATCATGATCGGAATCATTGCCACAATGCCACAGGCATTTGTTCAGGAGTTTATCTCAAGAACAACCAATAACACCGGTGGTATCATGTTCATGTTGATTGAGGTGATCATCTGGTTCTTGGTAATCTTGGCCAGTGTGCTTTTGGTTATGGCAGTTCGTCAGATTCCCGTGCAATATGCTAGAAGAACAGCTTCTGGCGGGTACGAGAAAAACGTCATGGGCTCAAGACAATATATCCCTTTGAAGCTGAACGCTTCCGGGGTAATGCCGATTATCTTCGCGCAAGCTATTATGTTTGCACCAAGTTTGTTGGGAAAAACTTTTAACAATACCGCTGTAGGTCAGTGGATGGAAGTGCAGTTTGCCGACATATTCGGCTTGGCCTATAACATTTTGTTCGCATTGTTGATCATCATATTCACCTATTTCTATACGGCCATTACCGTTCCAACGAACAAAATGGCGGACGATTTGAAGCGTAGCGGTGGATTTATTCCGGGTATTAGGCCTGGAAAGGAAACGGGCGATTATTTGGACAAGATCATGTCCATGATCACCTTGCCAGGTTCGGTATTCTTGGCCTTGTTGGCCGTATTACCGGCAGTGGTCGTGAAATTGATGGACGTACAAGGTACTTGGGCCATGTTTTATGGAGGAACCTCCCTATTGATTATGGTAGGTGTGGCCATTGACACGGTGCAACAGGTCAATTCATATTTGTTGAACAGACACTATGACGGTTTGATGAAGACCGGCAAGAATAGAAAAGTAGCATAATTAGACGATAGACTGGAATCGATAGACATTGTTCTAACGACCAAGGACTATAAACTAAAGACTAAATAATGGCAAAGCAGCCAGCAATAGAACAAGACGGAACAATTATAGAGGCATTGTCAAATGCCATGTTCCGTGTAGAATTGGAGAACGGGCACGTGGTAACGGCGCATATCTCCGGGAAGATGCGTATGCACTATATCAAATTGCTTCCCGGTGATAAAGTAAAGTTGGAAATGAGCCCGTACGATTTAACAAAAGCAAGAATTACTTACAGATACTAAGACGATGAAAGTAAGAGCATCAATAAAGAAGCGTAGTGCCGAATGCAAGATTGTTCGCAGAAAGGGCAGATTGTACGTGATCAACAAAAAGAATCCTAGATTTAAACAAAGACAAGGGTAATTATGGCAAGAATTGCAGGTGTAGATATACCTAAACAAAAGCGTGGAGTAATTTCACTTACCTACATTTACGGAATTGGTAAAAGTAGGGCCCAGGAAATCTTGGAAAAAGCACAAGTAAGTGAGGATACCAAGGTTTCTGATTGGAACGATGACGAAATAGGACGAATCCGTGAAGCGGTTTCCGCCTACACCATTGAAGGTGAACTTCGCTCAGAGACACAATTGAACATCAAACGTTTGATGGACATCGGTTGTTATCGTGGAATTCGTCACAGAGCAGGGTTGCCCCTAAGAGGTCAGCGTACCAAGAACAACTCTAGGACAAGAAAAGGAAAAAGAAAAACAGTTGCCAACAAGAAAAAAGCAACGAAATAATAATAAATAGTCATTAGTCTTTAGAAGTTAGAAGAATCTGTTTGAAATGTAAAAGTCTAGGATTCCAATAACCAAGAACTAACACCGCGGACCGCTGAAGCTTTGGCGGAGGCGCAGCTAAAAACTAAAAAGTATGGCAAAAGCAAGTACAAAGACAACCAAGAAGCGCAAAGTGGTCATCGAATCCACAGGGGAGGCACACATTGTAGCTTCATTCAACAATATCATTATTTCCCTGACCAACAAAAAAGGAGATGTTATCTCTTGGTCTTCCGCTGGGAAAATGGGCTTTAGAGGTTCTAAAAAGAACACTCCTTATGCTGCCCAGGTTGCTGCGGAGGATTGTGCAAAAGTGGCACATGAAGCAGGTCTAAGAAAAGTAAAGGTATATGTGAAGGGACCTGGTAATGGTAGGGAATCCGCAATTCGTTCCATCCATAACTCAGGAATTGAGGTTACAGAGATCATTGACGTGACCCCACTACCACACAACGGTTGTAGACCCCCTAAAAGAAGAAGAGTTTAATTAATCATAATTTGGGCCCATTAGGGTCTTCACGCGAAAGCGCAGACCGATTATCGAAGGATAAGCCTTAATTCATAATCGCGCTTTCATAAAACTAGAAGATGGCAAGATATACAGGACCAAAAACAAAGATCGCCAGAAAATTCGGAGAGGCGATTTTCGGAGACGACAAGTCATTCGAAAAGAAAAATTATCCTCCGGGACAACACGGTAACAACAGACGCCGGGGTAAGAAATCCGAATACGCAATCCAGTTGATGGAGAAGCAAAAGGCCAAGTACACCTATGGTATCTTGGAAAAGCAATTTAGAAACCTTTTTGCCGAAGCCAAAAGACGCGAAGGTGTTACCGGTGAGGTATTGTTGCAGTTGTGCGAATCCCGTTTGGACAACGTAGTATACCGTATGGGAATCTCACCTTCAAGAAGAGGCGCCAGACAGCTGGTATCGCACAGACATATTACAGTGAACGGAAATGTCGTGAACATTCCATCATATTCCCTTAAGGCCGGTGATGTTGTTGGTGTAAGGGAAAAATCAAAATCGGTTCAATCCATCCAAGATTCCTTGGCTGCCAATAGCAGTGTGTACGAGTGGATCACTTGGAATTCTGAGAAGAAGGAAGGAACCTACGTAGCTGTTCCTGAAAGACTTCAGATTCCTGAAAACATCAAGGAACAACTAATTGTCGAGTTATACTCTAAATAAAATCAACATTAGTCCAATATGGCATTACTTAATTTTCAGAAGCCCGATAAAGTTATAATGATAGATTCAACAGATTTCGAAGGGAAATTTGAATTTCGCCCTTTGGAACCTGGTTATGGATTAACAGTTGGTAATGCGTTGCGAAGAGTGCTACTTTCCTCCTTGGAAGGTTTTGCCATTACTTCCGTGCGCATCGATGGAGTGGAGCATGAGTTTTCCGTTATCCCAGGTGTTGTTGAAGATGTTACCGAGATCATCTTGAACCTAAAACAGGTAAGGTTCAAAAGACAGATAGATGATGTTGAGAGCGAGACAGTTTCTGTTTCCGTAAGTGGAAAAGAGCAGTTGACCGCTGGGGATTTCCAAAAGTTCATTTCCGGATACCAAGTGCTTAACCCAGATTTGGTGATCTGCAATATGGATCCCAAAGTGAGCATCAATCTGGAAGTGATCATTGAAAAAGGACGCGGATATGTTCCTGCCGAGGAAAACAAAAAATCCAATGCACCCCTGGGAAGCATTGCGGTTGATTCTGTGTACACCCCGGTAAAGAACGTAAAGTACAGCATTGAGAACTTTAGGGTAGAGCAAAAGACCGATTACGAAAAATTGGTTTTTGAGATCATCACCGATGGCTCCATCCACCCAAAAGATGCATTGACCGAAGCCGCCAAAGTTTTGATCCACCACTTTATGTTGTTCTCTGATGAGCGTATCACCCTTGAAGCGGATGAAATTGCCCAAACAGAGACCTACGATGAGGAATCCTTGCACATGCGTCAGTTGTTGAAGACCAAATTGGTTGATATGGACTTGTCCGTAAGAGCATTGAACTGCTTGAAAGCTGCCGAAGTGGATACTTTGGGAGATTTGGTTTCCTTCAACAAAAATGATTTGATGAAATTCAGGAACTTTGGTAAAAAGTCCTTGACCGAATTGGAAGAGTTGGTAATCAACAAAGGACTTCAATTTGGAATGGACCTTTCCAAATACAAATTGGATAAAGATTAATTAATCATATTTTGCTCTCCCAGTGTACATTGGGATTTGGTAGCAAGATGATAACATAGAAAAATGAGACACGGAAAAAAATTCAATCATTTAGGGAGAACAGCAGCCCATAGAAAGGCAATGTTGGCCAATATGGCTTGCTCCCTTATCGAACATAAGCGAATCAACACCACTGTTGCAAAGGCCAAGGCCCTGAAGCAATTTGTGGAGCCATTGATCACCAAGTCCAAGACCCAGAACAACCAGACCACTGAAAAAAGCACCCATAACCGAAGAATTGTCTTTAGTAATCTTCGTAACAAATATGCGGTTGCGGAATTGTTCGGTCCGGTTGCAGAAAAAGTGGGGGACAGACCAGGAGGATATACCCGAATCATTAAATTGGGTAACCGACTGGGGGACAACGCCGATATGGCCATGATCGAATTGGTCGATTTCAATGAATTGTACAATGCCGGAAAACCTGCCAAGAAGTCTACAAGAAGAAGTAGAAGAGGAAAAGGCAAAAAAGTGGAGGCCGCTGCACCAGTTGCCGAAACCAAAACGACGGACGATTCAGAAGAATAAAGATGTTATTAACTATTGTATTAGTGGAAAAAGGATAAGTGAAAACTTATCCTTTTTTTGTGTTTTTTTGCAAACAGAAATATTTAAATCAACATGAAGTATCACACAAGAAAAAGAGCATTGGTGTTGTTGGCGGACGGCACCATATTTTATGGAAAAGCTGTTGGAAACAGGGAAGGAACCGCGGTTGGTGAAGTATGTTTCAACACCGGGATGACCGGATACCAGGAAATATTTACTGATCCCTCCTACTATGGGCAAATAATGGTGACCACCAATGCCCATATTGGAAACTATGGGACCAATCTGGATGAGGTGGAGTCAGATTCCGTGAAAATAGCTGGACTTGTTGTGAAAAATTTCAGTTACGAATATTCAAGGCCCAACGCAGATGCCAGCCTCTTGGAATTTTTGGAGAAGAACAATCTCTTTGCCATTTCTGATGTGGATACTAGGGCACTTGTAAGTTATATTAGGGAGAATGGGGCCATGAATGCCCTAATTTCCACCCGTGTTGATGAAATAGACGCCCTGAAGGAAGAATTGAAAAGGGTGCCCAGTATGGAAGGCTTGGAACTGGCCTCCAAAGTGTCTACCAAAGAGCCCTATTATTTTGGGGAGGAAAATGCCGAATTCAAGATTTCCGCCCTGGATATCGGAATAAAAAAGAACATCCTTCGAAATTTGGCCAAACGAGGAGCCTATATCAAGGTATTTCCATACAACACCCCATTTGAGGAACTCAAGGCGTGGAATCCTGATGGCTATTTTATCTCTAACGGGCCTGGTGACCCGGAACCGCTGGAAGATGCCATTGCCACAGCCAAGGAAATGATCAATTCAGATAAGCCTTTGTTCGGGATTTGCCTGGGCCACCAAGTTTTGGCACTCGCCAATGGTGTGTCCACCTACAAAATGCATAACGGGCATAGGGGAATCAACCACCCAATTTTGAACCTGGTTACTGGAAAAGGGGAGATTACCTCCCAAAACCATGGATTTGCCATCAACCGTGAGGAGACAGAAGCGCACAAGGATTTGGAAATTACCCATCTCCATTTGAATGATAATACGGTTGCCGGAATCAAGATGAAGGACAAAGACGTATTTTCGGTTCAATACCACCCGGAAGCAAGTCCGGGACCACATGATGCGGAGTATCTCTTCGACCAGTTTTTTGAAGTGATCAAGACAGGGCGCAACTAAAACGTTTGAGTTTATTTTTAGGTTATTTTCAGTGTTTTATGAGGGTTATCATGACGCTGGACACACCTCCTTTTGTATCTTTGCGCAATTAATTTCAACCATAAACTTTAAGTTCAAATGAGCATTATCATCAACATTCATGCAAGACAGATTTTAGACTCTAGGGGGAATCCCACGGTAGAGGTAGATGTAGTTACAGAAAATGGAATTTTAGGTAGGGCTGCCGTACCATCCGGTGCATCCACAGGAGAGCATGAGGCTGTTGAGCTTAGGGATGGAGGTGATAAGTTCATGGGCAAGGGCGTTACCCAGGCCGTTGACAATGTCAACACCATAATTGCCGAAGAGTTGGTTGGAACCTCGGTTTTTGAACAAAACCATATCGATCAGACCATGATCGCCCTGGATGGAACACCAAATAAATCCAAATTGGGGGCCAATGCCATTTTGGGAGTTTCCCTGGCTGTGGCCAAGGCCGCTGCCAATGAATTGGGAATGCCCCTATATCGCTATGTTGGGGGGGTAAGCGCCAATACGCTTCCTGTTCCCATGATGAACATTATCAACGGAGGATCCCACTCCGATGCTCCCATTGCATTTCAGGAATTTATGATCATGCCGGTGAAGGCCAATGATTTTAGTCATGCCATGCAAATGGGAACCGAAATTTTCCATAACCTTAAAAAAGTATTGCACGATAGAGGTCTGAGCACCGCAGTTGGGGATGAAGGTGGATTTGCACCAACCTTGGAAGGTGGAACCGAAGATGCATTGGATACCATTGCCAAGGCTGTTGAAAAAGCGGGCTATAAATTGGGGGATGAGATCATGATTGCCCTGGATTGTGCCTCAGCTGAGTTCTATGTGGATGGAAAATACGACTACACCAAGTTTGAAGGAGACAAAGGCGTGGTAAGAACTTCTGAGGAACAAGCAGCTTACCTGGCCGATCTATGTGCCAAATATCCGATCATATCCATAGAGGACGGTATGGATGAAAATGACTGGGACGGTTGGAAAATGTTAACCGATAAAGTTGGGGACAAAGTTCAATTGGTGGGAGACGATTTGTTTGTGACCAATGTGGAAAGATTGTCCCGGGGTATTGAAAATGGCATTGCCAACTCCATTTTGATCAAGGTAAACCAAATAGGAACTTTGTCTGAAACCATTGCAGCGGTCAACATGGCCAAAAATGCCGGATATACCTCTGTAATGTCGCATAGGTCTGGAGAAACTGAGGACAATACCATTGCAGATTTGGCGGTGGCATTGAACACGGGCCAGATAAAAACCGGTTCTGCTTCGCGAAGCGACCGTATGGCCAAATACAATCAATTGCTTAGAATAGAGGAAGAGTTGGGCAGCACGGCCTACTATCCGCAGGAAAAAGCATTCAAAGTACAATAAATGATAATGTTTTTACAGCATAGAAAAAGCCTTTCCGTAACCCGAAAGGCTTTTTTTTGTTTCCGAAATAAACTTTGTCTACCTTAATTGAATTAACCGAACAAACTTACCTAAATGAAGAACTTTCTTTTTGTGGCTGCTGAAAATGATGCTTTGGCCAATTGCAAAGCGGGCGGAATGGGAGATGTGGTACGCGATGTACCCAGACAAATATCCGAGCGGGGCGATAAGGTACACGTTATTGTGCCTTCCTACGGCAGACTACACCAAGAAGGGCTGTTTAAAACCCATCTGAACTTCAATTTACGCGGAATGCCGTACACGGCAGAATTGTATGAGGTCAAGCCCAAAAAAGAGTTTCCGAACATTGTCCATTATGTGTTGCATCATCCCGAGATCGAGGCTGGGGATATTGCCCATATTTATCACAATGACCCCGAAGAACCCTTTTACACCGATGCCATCAAGTACTTTATCTTTAGTACCGGTGTGGCGGAGGCCATCAAAAAAGGGGCTTTTGGCGATGTGGATATTGTACACCTGCATGATTGGCACGTAAGTCTGCTTCTGTTTTTGAGGGAGTACCATCAGGATTATGCCAATTTAAAGGACATCCGGATAGTGTACAGCATCCATAATCTGGCCATTCAAGGAATCAGACCTTTTGATGATAATTATTCTTCGGTAAGAAATTGGTTCCCGGATGTAATATTTGATCATCGTTTGTTGATGGATTACAGATATCAGGATTGTATCAACCTTATGGCGGTAGGGATTCGCTTTGCCGATGCCGTTCATACTGTTTCCCCATCGTACAAGGAAGATGTGATGATGCCAAGTTCGCCACCTGAGTTCATAGGGGGCGAAGGTTTGGAAAAGGACTTGCAAAAAGCCAACGAAGAAGGGAGGCTCATAGGTATCCTAAATGGATGCAACTACAAAAACATAAATCAGGAGGAAAAAGGTTTTATTTATAGGAATACCGTTAAAGCGCTATTCAGGTGGTTGCAGGAAGAATCCAAAAAGTATAAAGCTGATTTTCTGGCCCACACTGGGGAAAAGATAATGGAATTTGTGGATAACAGGCCAAAGTTCATTGCATCGAGTGTAGCTCGGTTGACAGAACAAAAATTCTACTTTTTCCGACGCTCCCCGGAAGCTTTTGTGGAAATTTTGAAAAAGCTTGAAAAGGTGGACGGTATTTTTATGCTTTTGGGTACTGGGGCACCTGAATATGAGGAATTGTTCCGCAAAATGAGCTACGAACACAAAAACTTCATCTTTACCAATGGGCAGTCGGAAAACCTGATCGACTCCATTTATTTGGAATCCGACCTCTATTTTATGCCTAGTTTGTTCGAACCTTGTGGGATTAGCCAAATGCTGGCGATGCGCAACGGAAACCCTTGCTTGGTGCACCATACAGGGGGTCTAAAGGATACCGTGAAGCATATGAAGACCGGCTTTAGCTTTGGCGGGGATACCTATGACGAAAAGATAAAAAGCATGCTGGAAGGATTTGACCAGGCTTTGGAAGTATACCAAAATGACAAACCAGGATGGAAGAAGATTCAGACCGCGGCCAAAAAAATGCGGTTCACTTGGAAGAAATCCGTGGATAAATACTATAAGGACCTTTATCAGTTCGATAAGGAATAAAACCGTTGGAAACTTAACATTTATTTGTGTTTTTGCAGGCCCAGAAAGGGCCCGCAGAAATTGTTAATGGCTCGGCTTTTTCGTAATTTTCACCTCCTTTTTTATTAACCTATTAAATTAAAATATGTCGGACAAAGCTATACTGGAATATGAAGGTGAAAAGTTTGAATTTCCTGTTATCAAAGGCTCTGAAAATGAATTGGCTATTGATATCAAAACCCTGAGAGGCACCAGTGGGATGGTAACAATTGACCCGGGTTACAAAAACACGGGATCTTGCGAAAGTGCCATTACCTTCTTGGACGGGGAAAAGGGAATCTTACGCTACCGAGGATATTCCATTGAGGATTTGGCCGAAAAAGCTGATTTTTTGGAGGTGGCATACCTCCTTATTTTTGGGGAATTGCCCAATAAGGAGCAGCTGGAAAATTTCCATAACGACATTAAGGAAGAATCCCATGTGGATGAGGAGATGAAGAAAATTTTGGACGCGTTTCCAAAGTCGGCGCACCCCATGGGGGTATTGTCGTCCTTGACAAGCGCGTTGGTGGCCTTTAATCCTACTTCTGTGGACGTTTCCTCGGAAACGGCCATGTACCATTCCATCGTTCGTATTTTGGCCAAGTTTCCCGTATTGGTAGCCTGGACCCAACGTAAGAAAAAAGGCTTGCCTTTGGACTATGGGGATGATACACTGGGGTATGTGGAGAACATTCATAAAATGATGTTCAAAAAGCCCAATCAGGAATATAAGGGAGATAGTATTGCCATTGATGCCATAGACAAACTGTTGATATTGCATGCCGACCACGAGCAAAATTGTTCCACTTCAACGGTACGGATCGTGGGCTCTTCCCATGCCGGACTTTTCGCTTCGCTATCTGCGGGCATCTCGGCCTTGTGGGGTCCACTTCACGGTGGGGCCAACCAAGCTGTTCTAGAGATGTTGGAAGCCATTCAGGCTGATGGGGGGGATACTAAAAAATATATGGCCAAGGCCAAGGATAAAAACGATCCATTTCGTTTAATGGGATTCGGGCATAGGGTGTATAAAAACTTTGATCCCCGTGCCAAGATCATTAAAAAAGCTGCAGATGAGGTCTTGGGCAATTTGGGAATAGATGATCCCATTTTGGACATCGCCAAAGGCTTGGAGAAAGAAGCTTTGGAGGACGAATATTTCGTAAAGCGCAAATTGTATCCCAATGTGGATTTCTATTCGGGAATCATTTACAGGGCATTGGGTATTCCTACAGAAATGTTCACGGTTATGTTCGCACTAGGACGATTACCTGGCTGGATTGCGCAATGGAGGGAGATGCGTTTGAGGGGTGAGCCCATAGGAAGACCAAGACAAATTTACATTGGGGAAAACCACAGGCCATTTGTTGCCGTGGACAAAAGATAATTTAGTGTACAAACATCGTAAGAGGCGGCTTTAGGGCCGCCTTTTCATTTGGAAGGAGGTTTTGGGTAAAATCCCATATTATGGCTGAGGGATTTATCACGGTCATAACAAATTTGCATGGCACCCAGGTGATAAAGAAACTTTGTTTTTGTCATGGAATCGGACTGGAGGACGGACCTGTTGTTTTTATATGCTTCATGCAAATATTGATGGGCCTCCAAAGTACTTAGGTTTTCTATCACGGAGTCCATGGACCTACCATATTTTTCCAGAGAGGCCTCTACTTTTTGCAGCGCTTCGGATTGCTTAGTTGGAGGGGATTGCCTTTTTAAAAACACCATCAAATCCGTGGAATCAATGCAATCAGAATACTTGGTTCCTTGCTCACCACGTTTGTCATCAGTTTCGATAGAATTTCCCGGAAAGGGGACTTTTCCGGGAAATAAACTAATCGAAACCAAACCTAAACTAACTAAGGCTACAGAACAGATGAGGAAAAATGCTTTTTTCATCTATCGGGGGATATTTCTGTACTTAAAGTTAAGCATACCACAACTAATTATTGCTAATTTTACCGAGAAATATGGTATAAATTATTTCTTATAAAAGATTAATAATCAGATAGTTATATTAAATTAAGGGATAATGCCAGCTGTCTTGGGGCAGGGGTGTACGCAGCATAAATTTTTTCCATTTTTGGAAATGGAAAATCAGCAGTAAAACACTAGTTTTGCCATAGAATTTTTGGGGATTTCCTCCCAAAGGGTATAGTGACGCATCCCTTTGGACTTGAAAATTGAAACCATGATGCAACTTCATATTGAGAATGAAACCAGTCCGCTGAAAGCGGTCATTTTGGGCACGGCCGAAAGCTGCGGCCCGGTACCTAAACCGGAGGAAGCTTACGATCCCAAATCTTTAGAGCATATTTTGGCAGGAACCTACCCAAAGGAAGAAGATATGGTCAAGGAGATGGATGCTTTTGCCAAAGTATTTCATAAACATGGGGTGGAAGTTTTTAGACCTGCAGTCCTGCAAGATTGCAATCAAATATTTTCCAGGGACATTGCATTTGTGATTGAAGATAAACTGTTTCATTCCAATATTTTACCAGATCGTGAACGGGAATTTGAAGCCATTCATGATGTGCTGGACAAAATCGACCCGAACAAGATCATTCGTCCACCGGAGGAAGTCCACATAGAAGGAGGTGATGTGATGCCTTGGAATGAATACATTTTTGTGGGCACTTATACCGCTGCAGACTACCCTGACTATATTACGGCAAGGACCAACAAGGAGGCCGTCCAGTTTTTAAAGGAACAATTTCCGCATAAAAAGGTTAAAGCTTTTGAATTGCGAAAATCCAATACGGATCCAAAGGAGAACGCATTGCACTTGGATTGTTGTTTTCAGCCAGTAGGTAAGGACAAGGCCATTCTGCATAAAAATGGATTTTTGGTGGAGGAGGAATATAATTGGTTGGTGGAATATTTTGGGAAGGAGAACATTTTTGAAATCACCAAGGACGAGATGTACCAAATGTTCAGCAATGTGTTTTCCATCTCCCCGGAAGTAGTGGTCTCCGAACAAAACTTCACGCGATTGAATAATTGGCTTCGGGAACAAGGTTTTATCGTTGAGGAAATTCCCTATGCGGAAATAGCAAAACAAGAGGGCCTTTTAAGGTGTAGCACCATGCCCTTGATAAGGAGCTAACAATAACTTTCCAGGTTCTCTGTCATTACAATATCAATGGGGAACAACCTTTTTTGCGGGATATCGGTATTGTAGAGCAAGTGCTCTGCAAGGGAACTGATACCGGTATCACCCTGCAGTTTTGGGTTTTGGTTCAATAGGATATTGATATTCCCCTGCTGCAACTGAACCACATTTTTTGGAACAAGATCGTATCCTATGACCTTAATTTTTGGATGTTTGTCGAGATAGTCGGATAGTAAATGGGTTTTGGAGGTGGTCACGTAAATTCCGGTGATGTTGGACAAGTCCGCATCCATATTTTCAACTACGTCGTCCGATGAATAAGACACCGTATCAATTTTCAAACCAGGGAAATGCTCGTCAAAGTACGCCCTAAACCCTTTTTCTTTGGCATGCAGGTGAACGGCATGATCCGTATCAACACCTAAATGTGCAACAAGAATTTTATTATGAGGGTCGCTTCCAATAAGATTGGCCATAAGCTGGGCAGCAAGTCTACCACTCTTTTGGTAGTCCTGCCCAACGAAAGTCATATAATCTATTTCTTCAATTGGGGTGTTGATCAATCCAATGGGAATATCTTTTGCTTCCGCATCTGAAAACAGCGTTTTTAATTCCTCGTAGTGGATAGGGGCCATTAAGATGGCATTGGGGTCCATTTCTATGGCTTGCGAGAACATTGACGCAAAACTCTCTTGGTTTTTATGATAATGGAAATACTTAAGGATGATTCCAAATTGACCCCATTTTCTTTCCGCTTCCGCTATACCCTGCGCACATTGGTGCCAATAAATATCATGCTCATTGTGAATGGGTATTACCACGGCTATCACCAAATTTTGGTTTCGTTTTAAGGAACGTGCAATCAGATTTGGGGTGTAATCCAATCGCTTCAAGACATCCTCTACTTTTTTTTGGGCTTTTTTGGACACCTTGCCTCTCTTGTTCACAACCCTGTCCACCGTTCCACGGGAGACTTGGGCAAGTTCAGCAATATCTTGGAGTGTGTATTTTTTAGGTGTCATAAACAGTTCTCGGCTTGGAATCCATTGGTTGTTGCAAATTTATAACCTTACTCCCCTTAATTCTAACGTGCGGCTTCCCGAATGGAATCATTAAAACTAATAGTTCATAAAACAACGGAGTTATTAAAAATAATTTAATCAAAACACAAAAATAATGATAATATCATAAATGTGCTCGTGAACATTTTTAAATATGTTTAAATATTTTAGTTTTGCTTTGTTTGATGATCAACATTTTGGGGCCAAAGGTGCCAAATGTTCCTGTTAGACGGTTTAATCATAGGAAGTATGGAAATTTCAAATGTTGACATTGCCATTGTTGGTGCTTACGTCATTGGTGTTCTGGCCCTTGGTTTTTATCTGTCCAAAAAATCTTCCAAAAACCTAGAATCCTATTTTTTGGGCGGCAACCAATTGCCCTGGTATTATTTGGGATTGAGCAATGCCTCCGGGATGTTCGATATTTCCGGAACCATGTGGACAGTGGGCATCTTGTTTGTCTATGGCTTAAAAAGTGCCTGGCTACCTTGGCTTTGGCCCGTATGGAACCAGGTGTTCATCTTTGTCTATTTGGCCATTTGGATGCGGAGGTCCAATGTAATGACTGGAGCTGAGTGGATAACTTTCCGGTTTGGCGATGGTAAAGGAGCCAAATTGTCCCATATCATCATTGTCATCTTTGCAGTGATCAGTGTCCTTGGATTTATCGCCTATTTTTTTGAGGGCATTGGTAAGTATTGTACTTCCATTTTACCATGGGACCTTGGCTTCGACTTTTTTGGATATTATGTTTCCTCGTCCAAAAGTTACGCACTCCTGGTTTGCGGACTCACTTCTTTATATACTGTAAAAGGTGGGATGCACAGCGTGGTGGCTACGGAAGTCATGCAATTTGTGATCATGACCATTGCCTGCGTGGGAGTGGGTGTAGTGGCTTACAATATGGTGGATGCCGGTCAGATTGATGCTGTTGTACCTGAAGGCTGGAAAGACCTTTGGTTCAATTGGCAACTCAATCTGGATTGGAGCAATTCTGCATTTCCACAGGTGAACAACAAAATTGAAAGTGACGGTTTTGACTTATTTGGGATACTGTTCGTGCTTATGGTCCTAAAAGGAATTTTGGCCTCTGTTGCAGGACCTGTGCCCAGTTATGATATGCAACGGATATTGGCAACACGTAGTACCGCAGAAGCTGCAAAAATGAGCTTTCTGACCATCTGTGTACTTTATATTCCAAGATATTTTATGATTGTCGGGTTTGCTGTATTGTCCCTTGTGTATTTGGGTCCAGAACTTGCAGCAATGGGCGGCAACATCGATTTTGAACAGGTACTTCCCTTGGCAATCAACAAATTCTTGCCCGTTGGCCTCAAGGGCTTGATGCTGGCAGGATTTTTAGCTGCGTTCATGGGTACTTTTGCGGCCTTTGTCAATGCTGCCCCGGCCTATATTGTAAATGACATCTACAAAAAGTACATCAATCCGGGGGCACCGGACAAACGCCTGGTAAACCTTAGCATCCTATCCTCTTTGCTCATGGTGATAGTGGGAATCATCTTCGGATTGAATGCGGGTTCGTTAAACGAACTCATATTATGGTTGAGCTCAGCCCTGTATGGTGGATATGTGGCTGCCAACGTGCTCAAATGGGTATGGTGGCGATTTACTGGTAATGGTTATTTCTGGGGCATGTTGTTTGGATTGATCGCTTCGACCATAAAACTTTTCTTCTTCCCGCAGTATGTGGACATCTTCGTATTCCCGATCATATTCCTGTTTTCCTTCCTGGGATGCATTATTGGCACCTATATGGAGCCATTGCCCAACAGGGAAAAAGTAAAACAGTTTTATAAACAAACCAGACCTTGGGGAATTTGGGGACCCATCAAAAAAGAGGTAATGGCAGAAGACCCCTCTTTTGTTCCCAATCCGGATTTTAAAAGGGATACGGCCAATGTTGTTATTGGGATTGTTTGGCAGATGGCACAGGTGGTCTTACCTATCTATTTTATGCTTCGGGAGAATACCCAAATGGTCATTTGGTCCGCCGTATTGATCCTGACCAGTTATCTGCTCAAAAAACATTGGTGGGATAACCTGAAAAAGGTATAGGCAATGAATACTAGCTTAATGATCAGCGGAACGTTTCTGGATGAAATCAGCCATGATATCCCACATCAAAATTGGGGCAAAAAAGAGTGGAGAAACGATTTCATGCACATGAAGCAAATGGGAATAGATACCGTTGTTCTTATTCGTTCCGGATATGAAAAGTTCTTGACGTATCCATCTAAATATCTCATGGATACCCAGGGTTGTTTTCGCCCGCCCGTGGATTTGGTCCAACAGTTCTTGGAGCTTTCCGATGAATTTGGGATGCAATTTTACTTTGGTACCTATGACAGTGGCGCCTATTGGAAAACTGGGGACATGTCCCTAGAGCTCGACTGCAACCTAAGGGTGATAGAGGAGGCCTACCAGACCTATGGCCACCACAAGAGTTTCCAGGGGTGGTACTTAAGCTTGGAACTAAGCCGGAAAACCAAAGGGGCCGTGAATACCATTGCAAGGTTGGGGAAGCATTGTAAGGAGGTCAGCAATGGACTTCCGGTGTTTATATCACCATGGATAGATGGAAAAAAGGCCATTATGACTTCGGAAGGTGTTCTTACCAAACCCAATGCGGTGACCTTGGAACAGCATCAAAAAGAATGGGATGGGATTTTTGATGGCATTAAGGGTGCCATTGATGTGGTCGCCTTTCAGGATGGGCATGTGGATTATGAGGATTTGGAAGAATATTTGGTGATTAACAAGTCTTTGGCGGATAAATATGGCATACAGTCCTGGACCAATGTTGAATCTTTTGACCGCGACATGCCCATAAAGTTTTTGCCCATCAAATTTGAAAAACTATTGCTCAAATTGGAAGCTGCCCGACGCGCTGGTTGCGAAAAAGCAATTACATTCGAATTTTCCCATTTTATGAGCCCCCAATCCGCATATCCCCAAGCTGGACATTTGTACAATCGATATATGGAACATTTTGGTATACCAACAATAGCCCCTAAATAAAACCCAGTTGAAGAAGTACGCCCAATTATACAAAACAGAATTGCTCACGGAAGTTATCCCGTTCTGGGAGAAGTATTCCAGGGACGAGGAGTTTGGAGGCTACTTTACGTGTCTTACCCCAGAGGGCAAAGTGTACGATACGGATAAATTTATGTGGTTGCAGGCCCGGCAGGTTTGGATGTTCTCCAAATTGTACAACACGCTGGAAGCCAAACAGGAATGGAGGGAAATGGCCAAAACGGGACTCGATTTTCTAGAAAAACACGGGAGGGATGAAAAAGGGAATTGGTATTTTTCCTTGGACCGAAAAGGAGATCCCCTGGTTCAGCCGTACAACATTTTTTCAGATTGTTTCGCGGCCATGGCTTTTGGGGAGTACTACAAATTGGATGGGAATGGAAAGTACGCCCAAATTGCAACCGACACTCTTGAAAACATATTGTCAAGACAGCATAACCCCAAAGGAATTTACAATAAAAAGTACCCCGGTACCCGGGAACTTCAGGATTTTGCCCTGCCCATGATTCTCTGCAACCTATCGCTGGAAATGGAACATATTTTAGGCAATACAAAGGTGGACCAACTGACCGATTCCATAGTGGATTTGATTCTCAACCAGTTTTATGATGCCCACAGCGGATTGGTTTATGAAAATATTGCAAAGGATGGCACCCTTGTGGACAGCTTTGAAGGTAGATTGATCAATCCCGGTCACGCCATTGAAGCCATGTGGTTTATAATGAACCTTGGTATTCGAAAAAATGACAATACGCTCGTGGCCAAAGCCGAGCATATCATGTACCAACAACTGGAAAATGGGTGGGACAAGGAGCACGGGGGAATCTTTTATTTTTTGGATGCCAAGGGGCATCCCCCGGAAAAGTTGGAATGGGATCAAAAATTATGGTGGGTACATTTGGAGACCCTCGTAGCCTTGGCCAAAACATACGCCCATAACCAAAGTCATCAGGCACAGAAGTGGTTTGTAAAAGTGCATGAATATGCCTGGAACCATTTTAGGGATAACGAACATGGCGGGGAATGGTACGGCTACCTTAACCGTGCAGGAAGACCCTTTTTGCACCTAAAAGGAGGGAAGTGGAAAGGCTGTTTTCACGTACCACGGGCATTGCTGGAAATCGCTAAAACCCTTGAATATATTCCGTAATTTAATAGGTATGGGGAAGGGCATTACATTTATTTGGCTATTGCTAGTTTTATCTACGGTACAAAACACCTATGCCCAAACCGGAAAAGGGGTTTGGCTAACCGATGTGGCCAGCAAGGCCTTGGACACTCCCCAAGGGATACGCGAAGCAGTTCTTCGGTGCAAGGCAATAGGATTGGAACACATTTACGTGGTGGTCTGGAATAGGGGGTATACGCTGTATCCCAGCGCAATTATGGAGCAAAGATTTGGAACCAAGGTCGCACCGAGGTTTTCAAAATTCGATATGCTGTCCACCTTGATCCAAGAAGCCCATCAAGAGGGTTTAAAGGTGCATGCATGGTTTGAGTTTGGATTTTCCTCCAGCTACCAGGAAGAAGATGGGGGGCATATCTTGCTGAAACAACCCAGCTGGAAAGCTTTGGACAATCAGGGGAAATTGGTGAGCAAAAACGGTTTTCAATGGATGAATGCCTTTTTGCCCGAAGTCCAGGAGTTTTTACTTTCCCTGATTGTGGAAGTGGTTGAAAACTATGATATTGATGGTATTCAAGGCGATGACAGATTGCCTGCAAATCCATCCACTGCGGGTTATGACCCCTTTACAGTAGAGCTTTATAAAAAAGAGCATAACGATCAATTGCCACCAAAAGATTATAGAGATAGTACTTGGGTGGATTGGCGTGCCAAAAAGCTCAACCTATTTGCCCAAAAGGTATTTGAAACCGTCAAAACGGTTAAACCTGAAGTGGAGGTGACCATGGCGCCCAGTATTTTTCCATGGAGCAAGGAGGAATACTTGCAGGACTGGCCAACCTGGGTTGCAAAGGGTTGGGTGGATCAAATTATCCCTCAAGTATATCGATATGACATTCAGGCGTATACCACTACCTTAAAAACCAATCTTGGGTTTATGCCTAAAGGCAAGGAGCATTTATTTGTGCCCGGGGTTTTGTTGAAAGTAGACGATTACTTGCCGTCCGAATCGTTCCTTGAAGCCATGATAGGGGCCAACCGAGAATTGGGGCTTGAAGGTGAGGTGTTTTTCTTTTATGAGGGACTAAAGGGCCGCGAAGAGTTTTTCAGTAAAAAATATTCCAAAATGTGAACACAGATGGGAAGAAAAATAGTTTTATGGTTGTTTTGCTTAGGATTTAACCTAAGCTTGGCACAACAGCAAGTTGATGTTTTGATCGTTGGGGGCGGTGCCGGTGGAACCGCAGCCGGAATCCAAGCCGCGCGTATGGGTGCCAGGGTACAGCTAATTGAAAAAACACAATGGTTGGGTGGAATGTTGACCTCAGCAGGGGTTTCTGCTATAGATGGCAACCACAACCTACCTTCCGGCATTTGGGGGGAGTTTAGACAAAAGCTCTATGATCATTATGGGGGACCCAAGGCAGTGGCCACAGGCTGGGTAAGCCATACCCTGTTTGAACCATCCGTTGGAAAGGACATTTTGACGAAAATGGCCCATGTGGACGGATTGGATATCCGTTATGGGGCCGCCTTCAAAGATATTACCCAGGAAGCTGGTAAATGGACGGTGAAGTATGTCCAAAACGGAAAACAAAAATGGACAGAGGCTACAGTACTTATTGATGCCACTGAAACGGGGGAATTGTTGCCCTTGGTGGGAGTGGAATTCAGATTGGGCATGGATTCCAAAGCCGACACCGGAGAAAAAGAAGCACCTGAACATGCCAATTCCATCGTACAGGATTTGACCTATGTGGCCATTTTGGAAGATGTTGGCCCATCAAAAAATAGGAGGGGCCTAGTGAAAAAACCCAAGGGATATGACCCAAAAGCATATGCCTGTGCCTGTAAGCGCGAAGATGGGGAAATGTTCGGGGCGGTTTCTGGCTGTGAACAAATGCTGAATTACGCCAAGCTCCCAAATGGGAAATACATGATCAACTGGCCCAATTGTGGAAATGACTTTTATCTTAACTGGCCGGAGCTTTCCCCAACGGAGAAAGAGGATAAATTGAAAGAGGCCAAATTGTTCACCCAGGGCTTTGTCCACTATATCCAAAATGAGCTTGGATTCCGAAACTTGCGGTTGGCCAATGAGTTTCCCACCAAGGATGGGTACCCCATGATTCCGTACCATAGAGAGGGAAGAAGGGCCAAAGGGAAATCTTTTTTGGTGGTGGACCATCTGGAACACCCGTATGACTATAATTTGTACCGCACAGGGATAGCGGTTGGAGATTATCCAATAGACCATCACCATGATAAAAACCCGGATGCTCCTGAAATTGATTTCATTAATATAAAAGTGCCAAGCTATTCTGTTCCCATGGGAAGTTTGATTCCTGGGAAAGTGGATAATTTCTTGGTGGCGGACAAAAACATAAGTGTCTCCAACATTGTAAACGGGACCACCAGATTACAGCCGGTCGTACTGGGAATAGGGCAGGCAGCAGGGGCTATCGCGGCCCAGGCAATTAAAGATAACACCACAACGTCAGAGGTCTCCATCAGACGTGTACAGCAACAGTTATTGGAGTCCAATGCCTATTTGATGCCCTTTATGGATGTTCCGGTTAGCGATGTGGCTTTTTCTTCCATCCAACGGATGGGTGTTTCAGGGGTGCTCAAGGGTTTTGGTGTCCCGTATAAATGGGCCAACCAGACCTGGTTTTATCAGGAAAGATTGGTCCCGGAATATGAATTAAAGACCGGACTGCTACCGTTTTATCCAAAACTTAATACTATGCCGGCCTCCGGCGGCCCTGCAACTCCTAAATTTTTACTGGAGATTCTTAAACTTCTCAACCAAGAAAAATCTTTACAGGATGTGAGGTCGGTATGGCAAAGACTGGGCATGCCGGATGAATTAGCGATTGACCAACCCTTGGATAGGAGGACGGTGAGCATGCTTGTTGATCAAATCATCCGGCCATTTGACATTGCTGTTGATTTTCAGGGAGACCTTTCAAATTGACCAAAAAAAATAGAATTTTAACTCAATTTATTTACTTCTGGCCTTAGGTAGAATTTGACTAAGATGATATATTTGCGCACGCGAATTTTAGTACGTAAATCAAGTTAAAATTTGGGGATGCAAGTAACGGATACCATCTTAATGATCAGGCCTGTTAATTTCAGAATGAACGAACAAACGGCCGTAAACAACTATTTCCAGGAACAGCCCAATCTCAGTGAAACTGAGATCAATGCCAAGGCACAACAGGAGTTTGATGGGTTTGTAGACAAATTAAGGGAGCATGGTGTGCGTGTAATCGTTGTGGACGATACCAAGGAACCGAATACGCCAGACTCCATTTTCCCGAACAACTGGGTTTCTTTCCATGATAGCGGAACGGTAGGGGTGTATCCCATGTTTGCGGAAAACAGAAGGAAGGAGCGTAGGGAAGATATTTTCGAGATCCTGGAACAGGAAGGATTTGCCATCCACAATGTGATGGACTATACTGCTGCCGAGGAAGAGGGTGTTTTTTTGGAAGGTACCGGAAGTATCTTAAAGGATAGGGTCAACCAAAAAGCTTATTGCGCACTTTCAGAGCGGGCGCACGAAGAACTTTTTATTGAGTTTTGCGAGGATTTTGATTGTTTTCCGGTAATTTTTCATGCCAATCAGACTGTGAACGGGGAACGTTTGCCCATTTACCATACCAATGTAATGATGGCCATGGCAGAAACCTTTGCGGTTATCTGTTTGGATACCATTGACGACAAAAAGGAACGAAAATATGTAGTGGAGCATCTAAAGCAAGATGGGCGGGAAATTATTGACATTACTGAGGAACAGATGTACCAATTTGCCGGAAACATGTTACAGGTTATTGGCGGTGATGACCAGCGCTATATGGTAATGAGTTCTGCGGCCTACCATAGTTTACGCCCGGATCAAATTAAGGCCATTGAAAAACATTGCCCTATCATACACAGTTCCTTGAATACCATTGAAACCTGTGGGGGTGGCTCTGCCAGATGTATGATGGCCGAAGTGTTTTTACCCAAAAGCATAAAAAAATAAAAAAAAGGGCCGCGCAGCGGCCCTAGGTTTAATGGTGGTTAATAGGGCATAGCCCGTGGTTTAGTTATTGTTATCGTTTTCTGGGGTGTATTGCCAGAAGTCATCAAAGACATCAAAATCAAATTGCCCTAAACCCAAATAACCATGTTCCCCCAAGCTAGCTGAAAAGGAAAATACTCTAGCATCTCCTGGGAAGTCTGTTTTTTCATTCCATTCGTCATTTTCAGGGTCGTACTCCCATTGCTCAACCAGAACATTATCCATGGAATCAGCTCCGGTACTAAGATAAGCCTTGCCATTTATTACAAAACTTGCACCTCCATAAGCCATGTTTCCTTCATACATCGCCTTTGTCTCCCAACTGCCGTTCATCCCTTGGTTTGGGTTAAACGCCTGTAGGTCGGAGAAGAAATCGAAGTTTCCCACTCCGTTGCAAACGTAACCGATATTGTTTATGGAAAACCCAACAGCCAATGCTCTTCCGTCCAGGCCATTAGGAGGGAGTGTTGAGAAAGTATTGTTATTTGGATCAAACTCAACTAAAAAATCATATTCAGCACCCCCAGATCTACCACCATATATGTATCCTTTGTTATCTAAAACAAAGGTTGACGAAAATTGTAAATCATCATCCGCTGGAATGTATCCTTCCATGGCATCTTCTAAAACAGTCCACGTATCATCTTCAGGATTATATACATATAGGTTATAATCGACGATTGGTTCATATCCTCCTCCAATATACCAACGGTTGTTAATCACAAAACTAAATGCGCCCCATTTGTTGAGTACTTGTGGGAAAGGAGCGACTTCTTCCCAAGAATCAGTGCTGGGGTCGTAAGCCCAAATGTCTAGAAGATTATATCCTAGTCCAATATAGACTTTTTGTATGCCTTCATCATCTGTTAATGCTGTCGAAACACCACCAACTCTTGGTGCACCGGGAAAATCTGCCCGTTTCCACCATGCTGGCACATCAAACACCGTTTCGGTATGGGCGGTTTGTGCCCCCACGGTCAAGGAGAGGGTGCCATCCCGTACTTCTTCGGGCAAGGTTATGGTCATTTCGTTGGTTTCGGTATTCAATTGGTGTTCCACTTCAATGCGGCTACCGTTTGGTCCGGCCACTTCTACAATGTTATAGTCGTCAACAAGGCTATAGTTGGCCACGGTGAGTACCACTTCAGTGCCGGGGTGTCCGGTATTTGGGGCAAAGGCACTGATGGTTGGCAGGGGTACCACAAAATCGGTTTCGGTACTGGTGGTCAAAGTACCCTCAATGGTCTCTACACCAACACTGACGGCGCCGGTAGTGGTGGCCGGGACCGTAAAGCTTAATTGGGTGCCACTTTCATTCACGGAAATATCGGCAGCTTCCACATTGTTGATCAAAACTGAGGGCTCAGTTCCAAAATGTTCCCCGGTTAGGGTCACTTGGGTACCGGGCACACCTTCCATGGGTTCTACAAGGGTAATTTCCGGTGCCTGTGTAGGTTCCGGTTCCTCATCAGGAACTAGTACCGTGAACTCCTGGGTACTGGAGGCGGTTTGCCCATTGGTGGTAACTGTCACCACCCATGTTCCGGCCTGTAGGCCCTCGGTGGGCAACTGTACCACCAATTTGGTGGTGTTGGCCGCCATGGCCAAAGCTTTATTGGGACCTATGTCCACCGTATTTTTATTGGGACTGACATTGAAGCCCGTTCCGGTTATGGCAAAAGATAGGCCGGCGCCGCCCTCGGTTACGGAGAGGCCGTTGACCGCCAACGGAATGCTTTGGGTGTTCTGCTCATCTTCGCAAGCAAGGATGAGACCTACTATGATGGTTAGGGCAATGGCAATGTGGGGAAAGGTAATTTTTTTCATGGTCAATGTTTTTGGGCAAGGTGAAGCCCCTTTAGTTCAAATAAAGGACAAAGACCCCAGCCATTGGGCTATGGATCAACGGATACCCCATATGGGTTTATGGATGGGTGGTTTCACGCAGTGGATGGCCTCAAGGGGTATCGTTTTCCGGGGTGTATTCCCAAAAATCTGTGGGATACCCATAGCCCTCTCCAAAAAGAACATAAGCTTGGTCGCTTACAGCAGCAACATTACCTCCTCGACGTACTTCTCCCGGAAAATTGGCTTTTTGAATCCAGCTATTGCTTTGCGGGTCATATTCTCTTACTAGTTGGGTAAATGACTTCCCGTTTATCACAAAAGCACGGCCATCTGCTGAAAACCCATTGGCACTATGACGGTTTTCTGGAAAGTAGGTAATGTTAGACCAAGAATCTGTGTTTGGATCGTATCGCTTAAAACTCAGTAGTTTTTTTGGTACATCATCAAGACCTGTCCCCAGATATATCTGATTACCCAGGCCAAACCCAACAGCGTACAACCTTCCACTGGGTTCAAAGCCGGCTTTTTGGGTCCAGGTATCTGTTAGTACATTGTATTTCCAAAAATCGTTATAGGTATTACCGGCAATATCCATTCCGCCATAGACATAGGCACTGGTACCAATGGAGACTGCCGTGGCAAACACCCTAAAATTATCGGGAGCACCAAAATCGTTGAGCTGGATCCAGCCCTGATCGGGACTATAGCTCCAAAATGAGTTGTTGGGAACATTGGCGGCATCACGACCTCCGCCCACATAGAGGGTGTTGTTCAAGGTAAAATAAAAGGTTCCTTCAATGGGTCCACCGGGGAAGGGTGCCAATTGTTCCCATGTGCCAGTGGCCGTACGGTATGCATAAAAATCATCCAAACGGTTGGCGTTTAATCTACCAGTTCCTACATAAATATCTCCGTTGATGACCCCGCAGAAGGCATTTTTTCTTCGGGCAATGGGAAGGTCTGGCAGTTGTCTCCAAGGGTTAATTTGAATAGGGGTACTGGTATCCGTTAACTCGGGAACGCCATAGGTGGTCACCGTAATGGGCCCGACCCTTGCATTAAGGGGAACCTGCACCTGCAGTTGATCGGCAGAGGCTGCCAATACAGTGGCCTCTAGATTTGTACCATTAGGACCTTGGAAAAACACTTGATTGTCCACGATTTCCGAGGCAAAATAGGCGCCATCTATTACAATGGTTTCTAGCTGATCAACCGGGCTTGGAAAGTTATGTATTTCTGGTGGATGCACTGTGATAGCGGGTGCGTTGGCCACCAATGGACCCTCTGGACCTTGTACGGTCAATGCAAGCTCCCCGCTATATGTTATGGGGTAGGTAAATGTTAATTGTGCACCATCTCCATTTAACTGTAGTATTGGGATTGCCACTCCATTAATGGCAAGGGAAGGTTGTGAACCAAAGTTTCTGCCATTAACCGTAATCTCTGTAATTCTAGGTAACGCCTCAAGAGGTGTAAGATCGGTAATGACCGGTGCCATGGTAAATGGAAGGTCGGTTTCAAAGGTTTGGCCATTCATGGACAGGATAAAAGGGGCTGTTTCCGCACCTTGGGGGAGGGTCACCATCATAAAACCAGCTTGGGCTTCGTTGACCTCCACGGGAATACCATTTAAGGTAAGTCCGTACTCAAATGCATTGGGGTCAAAATTTTCCAAATAAAGGGTGGTGGTGTCTCCCTCATACCCTTGTAATGGATCAAAAATAAAATCAAACTCCTGGGGAATCACCTCAAAGGGACTATGGGTGACCAAATCAAATTCCAAGGGCGATTGCACCTTCTGCACGTTGATTGTCCCGGAGGTTGACCAATAGGGAACCTTGGCCACGATTTTCCGGTCTGTTACGGAAACAAGGGTTGCCAGCGTACCATTTACATGGACCAATATGGCATTGGGGTCGTTGCCAAAACCTTTGCCGGTAATGGTAAACTCTGACCCTTCGGTACCCTTGATGGGGGAAAATCCGGAGATATGGGGTTCATCCCCCCAAGGATCTATTAACTCTTCCTGCTCTTGGTGCAGTTCGGAATCATCGGATTGGCAGGCATAAAGGAAGATGCAGATAAGAGTCAAAAATGCAAAGGCACAACGCAATCGGGAATTTTTCATATTTGGAGATTTAATGGGCTCAGGTTTGGTGGTACACTTAAAAACAAATGCCATGAATTAGGCGAAAAAGACGGTTGGCCGGGCTTTGGGGACTATTCCATTCCAAACGGAAGATTACTTGTCCCCTGCACCTCATCCACCCAAACGGTAATATGTCCGGCGACATCCCCATCGGGGACAGTCACCACTAGTTTTCCTTTGGAAACTGAGGCCACCTCGGCAGCTATCCCGTTAAAATAGACGCTGTTTTCCTCCATTGTTGGCCCAAAGTTTTTGCCCTTTAGGGTGACTTTTGTTCCAGAGAGCCCAAAGGTGGGTTCAAAAGATTTGATTTTGGGCTCCGGTGCTGCAACGACCACAAAATCACGTGCTGAATAGCCAATACTATTTTTATAGGTCAAACTGATTTTGCCGCTGGTAGCCTTTTCGGGAACAGCAACTACAAAACCATTTTCCGTAACTGTGGTAATGGCGGCGGGCACACCATTGAATTTAATCGATAAGTCCTCCTGGCTGTCCTGGAAATTGCCTGCGCTAATGTTTACACTGGTCTTGCCAGCTTTGCCTTCCGAAGGACTAAAACTTGAGATGTACGGAGGATTAAAACTGGAGTTTGTGGCTGGGGATTCGCTCCCGCAGGCCATAAGAAACAAACCTACAAACAGCAGGCACACATAAATTGGGGTTATCTTTCCCATAACGTAGAATTTTAGGTTAAATCCTAAAGGAAAGATTATGCTGGATAAAAGGAAGCTACCAATTGACGGATGGCAGTTTTGGATTGACGGATGTACTACTCCTCAGCGGTAAATTCCCGAATGGCCTGATTGGGTTCCATTATGGTGTGGCCTTTCCAAAATTCCGGTTGGTAGGTGGACATATAAGTTGCCTCCACGGTTTCATCCTCTTCAAGGGCATCGATGTCGGTTTTTGACATGGACGCAGTGTTAAAGGCCACCCATTCATATTTTTCCGTGTTGTAGTTCACAATATCCAAGGCAAGCGATAGTTCATTTTGTTTTCTTCTGCCCTTAACGTGCTTGTTTTTCTCAATGACCTTCAGCGGGCGGTCCACTCCCATTTGACGGCCAAAGGTGAGGGTCATGAACTTCAACGTATAGGTGTCGCTCCCAAATTTGGAAAAGACCGAGCTTCCCGAATACTTTTGTTCGCGATAGCTAAAGCCCAAGAGCTTTATGCTCCGTAAGGCCTTTACATTTTCATAGTCCAACCGTACTATGGCAAAGTCCTCAATGTTCACAAATAACCTGCCTTGGAAATCCGCCCTGCCTTTGGGTGTAAAACCGATGACATAAACACCCTGACCCTCTAATTCTGAATAACCCTGTAGTTCATACTGGTACCGATTCAACTTCTTGGCCACATCCAACTTGGATTTCTTCCCCAAAAACTGGGAATGGATTTCATCCAAAACATATTTTCTGTTCCCCAAAAAACCATTTTTTTCCGGCTTTTTAAGCTCTTCTTCCAATTCTTCGGTTTCTTCTTCTGCTGCCAATATGGAATCCACGGCTACCTTTTCCCCAAAAATCCCGGATTTTATCTTTAAATAGGAATCTGGTTTAACATTGGCCTTAAAAATGGCCTCGAGCTTATCTGAAAGCGCTTCCATGGATCCTTCATTGCTCTTGTCGTACAATTCCGCCGCTTTGATCACTTCCAATTTGTTCTGCTCTCCGCCATGGTAGTAATCGCCAAGTGTTTCGGTATAATAGGAGGCATTTCTTGGGAGAATGGAAATAATACTATCAATAAGTTCCTTGTTCAATTCGGCAATGGTCGATTTTTTAAACTCGATATCCAGTTTGGTAAGGGTGTTGAAACTGGATTGGCGAAGGAAAAAACGCTGTTTTATGGGTGCTTTGCCGTAATTGTCCGGGATTCGCTCCTCTACTTTTTCCATGATTTCGTCCACGGTGAGTTCTTTGTCAAAAACAAATACCCCACTGAGTTCAATGGCTTTGGGCTTCAGGAAGATCAAACTGTCTTGGAGCTGCTCTAGGGTAAAACCCGTTTTTTGATAGCCCATGGATGAGATATAGATGGAATCTGGCAATGCGGCACCTTCTTCCAAAATGAATCCAAATCGACCTTCCTCGTTGGTCACCACCCCTAAATGTTCCCCATACTGAATGGTTGCATAGGGGATGCCCTTTTGTGTTTTGGCATCCACAATTTTGGAACTAAAGTGCTGTGCATGCAGTGGTATGCAGAGCACCAGTAATACAAAAAAGGATACAATGGATTGGATCGTTGGCATGTGTTCGTTTTTTGATGGTTTCCTAATAGACACCAAAATGGGTTAAAAGGTTGCATATGGTTTAGGACGATTTATCCGGGAAGTTGTAACAAGGATTGTTCCAAATGAACTAGGCCTTTGCCAAATTTCTGATCATGCCTCCAAAAATGAAGTAGTGGAAGGGGAGCACGCTAAACCAATACAAACGCCCCTTTAATCCTCTTGGTCTAAAGGTGGCCGTTTGGTGCAGGGTATTGGAGTCGTCTATTCTAAATTCCAACCAAGCTTCCCCTGGCAAGCGCATTTCCGCGAAAAGGAGAAGGCGTTTGGATTTTTTATCGGCCAAGAGCACCCGCCAAAAATCAAGCGCATCGCCCGGAAAGAGTTTGTCCGTGTGCGTTCTGCCCCTTCTTAGGCCCGGTCCCCCGTTTACTTTGTCCATAAACCCCCGTATTCTCCACAGCCAGTTGGCGTAGTACCATCCGGTTTCTCCCCCAATTTTCCAGATTTTGTCCATTGTGGCCCCAACATCATGCAAGCTTACGGATTTTGAATCTTGTAAGACTCCATAGGTGGGGACGCGAATATATTTTTCCAGACCTTCCGTGATGCGTCCACTGGAAATGCTGTCCTTCCAACTGCTCAACACTAGATTTTGCTCTATTTTTTTGAAGGCATTGGCAATGGCACTTTTATAGGACAAGGGGGCAATTCCGAGCATTTCCTGAAGTCGGTTGTCCTTGGCAATAACCTCCATTTTCATGCTATTTACCAAATTTATGGCGAGCTTGTATGAGGTTGAGGTCACAAAATACAACCAATACGAAGACAGCTTAGGGGTCATGATGGGGACGGTAAAAATCCAGTTTTTAAAACCCCGGACCTTGGCATATTGCTGTAGCATTTCTTTATAGGTAAGGACGTCCGGGCCACCAATATCGAAGGATTGGTCATAGGTGTTTTTGTGGCCCAGGACCCCAGTAAGGAATTTGATGACATCGCGAATGGCAATGGGCTGAGTCTTGGTCAATACCCATTTTGGGGTGATCATCACCGGAAGTTTTTCACAGAGGTCGCGAATAATCTCAAAAGAGGAACTGCCGGAACCCACAATAATGCCAGCCCTTAAAACCGTAAGTTTAAAAGGCCCCTGATATAGAATTTGCTCCACATTTTTGCGGGAGCTCAAGTGTTTGGAGAGTTTTTTGTCATTGACAATTCCGCTTAGGTAGATCACTTGTTCAATTTGGGTATTGGACACCCATTGGTTAAAATTTTGGGCTGCCAAGGCCTCTTTTTGATCAAAATCATCTGTGGAGGATGCCATGGAATGGATGAGGTAATATGCCGCCTGGCAATCCTCTGGGATCTCAGGGGATTTTGTGCTGTCCAAAAAATCCATTTCCAGAGTGTGCACCTTGGTTTTTAGGGAAGCATCAATGGAAAGTCGCTGTTTGTCGCGAACGGCACAGACCACTTCGTGCCCGAGGGCCAGCAACTGAGGCAAAAGGCGCATGCCAATATATCCGTTGGCACCGGTCAGCAGAATTTTCATAGGTCTCCAATAGAAGTTGGAGCGTTGTCCGCTTTATAATCGAGAATTTTTTTGAAAAATTTCTGAATGGCCTTGGTATCCGATCTTACCTTGATAAAATAATGGTCCCTATGAATGGAGTACACCGCCAAGTCGCCCTTGTACAGGGTGAGCTTGTAATAGGGTATGATAAGTCCATAAGTTTCCAGTAAGGAGCGGAAACGCACTATGATTCCCTTGGGGCGCATTTCAATATTGCAACTGTTCAAATTGTTGTCAAGGATCAAAAGGTTCTGGATTTCCACACAGGCATCGGTGATAAAAAGCTTGGGTGATCCTATGCCACCCAGCGCCCAACGTTCCTTTAAGGTAAACGGGATACCCACCTCCATGTCCACTTTTTGTCGAACTTGCGGGTCATTGTAAGAAACATTCAGAAGCATTTCTAAAATTAACCAAAAAAGTGCTTTTCCTAAAGTTCAAGGGCTTACTGGCTTAAAAAATATGTAGTTTTGCAGCCTTAAATCCCATGTATTGATGAACATTCAAGAGGTATTGGCCCAACAGGTAAAAGCCGCTGTTTCTTCTTTGTACCAAATAGAATTGCCAACGGTGGAGTTCCAGCCAACCCGTAAAGAATTTGAGGGCGATATCACGGTTGTGGTTTTTCCCATGTTACGTTTTGTAAAGGGCAATCCTGTTGAGATCGGGACACAAATAGGAACATACCTCCAAGAACAGGTTCAGGAAGTGGCTGGCTTCAATGTGGTCAAGGGATTTTTGAACGTGGTGATCAACGATCAATTTTATCTGGATTTCTTTCACTCTATTCTGGATGAAAAGGATTTTGGATATGTCAAGGACATCTCTTCAGATGCCGTTATGGTCGAATATTCATCCCCCAATACCAATAAACCGTTGCATTTAGGGCATATCAGGAACAATTTGTTGGGATATTCCGTTTCTGAGATACTAAAAGCTTCGGGCAAAACAGTGTACAAAACCCAGATTATCAATGACCGGGGCATACATATCTGTAAAAGTATGTTGGCCTGGCAAAAGTTTGGTGAAGGGGAAACCCCCGAATCGTCTGGGTTGAAGGGAGATCATTTGGTTGGGAAGTACTATGTGGCTTTTGACAAAGCATATAAGTCACAAATCCAAGAATTGGTGAATGGAGGGGTCGATAAGGAACAAGCCGCCAAAGAAGCCCCTATTTTGATGGAAGCCCAGGCCATGCTCCGTAAATGGGAATCTGGGGATGAGGCCACCGTTGCCCTCTGGAAAACCATGAACGGTTGGGTATACCGTGGTTTTGACGCCACTTACAAAAACCTTGGGGTCGATTTTGACAAGCTCTACTATGAAAGTGATACCTACCTCTTGGGCAGGGATGTGGTTAAAGAAGGTTTGGAACGCGGTGTCTTTTTTAGAAAAGAGGATGGTAGTGTGTGGATCGATTTGTCTGATGAAGGCCTGGATGAAAAAATCGTATTGCGTTCTGATGGTACCGCAGTGTACATGACCCAGGATATTGGCACGGCCATTCAGCGTGTAACGGATTTTCCCGATATCAAGGGCTTGGTGTATACGGTTGGGAATGAACAGGACTACCATTTTAGGGTATTGTTCCTAATTCTTCAAAAATTGGGGTACGATTGGGCCCAACAGTTGTATCATTTAAGCTATGGCATGGTTGACCTTCCTTCTGGAAAAATGAAAAGTAGGGAAGGGACCGTGGTAGATGCAGATGACCTGATCCAAAACATGGAGGAAACCGCCGAGGAAATTTCCAAGGAACTGGGCAAGTTGGATGGTTACTCTGAAGAAGAAAAGAAAAAACTATATAGGACCATTGGCTTGGGGGCCCTTAAATACTACATTCTCAAGGTAGATCCCAAGAAGAGGATATTGTTCAATCCGGAGGAATCTGTGGATTTTCAAGGGAATACTGGGCCGTTTATTCAATACACTTACGCCAGGATACAATCTATTTTGCGCAAGGCCAATTTTGATACCGGTGCCTTAGGGAAGGATGTGACCTTGCACCCAAAGGAAAAAGAACTGCTAAAGCAGATCCAGCTTTTCCCGGAAACCATTCAATTGGCGGCCGAAAACCATAGTCCGGCCCTAATAGCCAACTACACCTACGACCTCGTAAAGGAGTTTAACTCCTTTTACCAACAGGTATCCATTTTGGGAGAACCTGATGAATCCAAAAAACAATTTAGGGTACAATTGTCCAAAAAAGTGGGGGAGGTCATCCAATCCGCCTTTAGACTCTTGGGCATAGATGTACCGGAACGTATGTGATGGAGCAACTCACGGAAACACAAAAGCAGATTCTTGCGGTATTCTTGGCCGTGGGCCTGCTCTATGTTTTTGTGAAGATTGCCTATGAGCATTTTGTGAAGGAGCGCTTTACCGTGTTCAATGTGTTGCATCCGGTAAGGCGGATATCTTCCACCGACCGCATTTTTATTGCCAGCTTTTTACTGCCCTACGAAAATTTCAGTGTAGACCAGCGTCGTGTATTTCTGAGACGGTTCGCGTGGTTCAAATCCAAAAAGCCCTTTGTCTTTTATGGGGATATCCAAAATAGAGACCATATAAAGTCCTACGTGGCGGCCTCTGCCATTCTGCTCACCATGGGAATGGGAAATTTTCGTTTTGAAAGATCCATTTCCAGGATCATTATCTATCCCAATAAGTACTATTCCAAAATTGCCCGAAACCATCATGTAGGGGAGTATAATCCGAACCTTAAGATTCTGGTGTTTTCTGCAGAGGACTTGGAGAAGGGGTTCACCATTCCTAATGACAATGTAAATTTGGGAATCCACGAAGTGGCCCACGCCCTAATGTTCGAAGCCGGGAAATCTTCCACCTGGGATGCCAAAAGGTTTAGGGTGGGTTTGATCAAACTAAGAAAGATGTTTGATGAACCTGAGTTTCAGGATAGGTTGTCACACTCGGATTATTTCAGGGAATATGCCAAGACCAATTTTGTGGAGTTTTTTGCGGTGATGGCCGAGAACTATGTGGAGAGTCCGCAAATTTTCAAAAAAACGTTTCCGGGCCTGTTTGACACGGTCAGACGAATGCTCAACTTCGATTTTGATGCCCCGGCTCAACCGTCTTAAAAACTCACCCGAAAGCTTACATTGGGGGTCAATCCCAAGGAAATGTTTTCCACGGCCTCAATTTCATCATCTTCGGTAACCCTATAGTATTTGTTCAAACTGTTTTTTCTGTTGGTAATGTTCAACAGGGATACTCCGGCATTCGCCTTGACCCGTGGGCTAATGTTGAATTTATAGATGGCGGAGGCATCGGCCCTAAAGTAATTGGGGAGTCGACTGCTGTTGGGTTCTTTATAGTTAATGCGCACCGGAAAAACGGAAGTATCCAAGGCTGAATCGCCTTCTTGTGGCTCGGTATATGGGTTTCCACTGCGATAATTGACCCCAAAACTCAATTTTAGATTGTTGTAGGTATAGGTTCCGGCAAAGGTAAGCGTGTGGCGGATGTCCAAATTGTTGGGAAAACTATTGGGAACCAAGGTTTCGAACGTATAGTCGTTTTTATTGTAGGTGTAGCTTAACCAGGTACTGTAATTGTTCCCTTTTTTGTTGACCAAAAATTCCAGTCCCTTTACTTCATAGCTGCCAATTTCGCCGTTAAATTGGTTCTGGTTCTGAAATCCTTGGGTGCTGGTACTTATTCCGTCCACCTGCTTGTAAAAACCTTCCAAACCAATATAGAATTCATTGCTATCATAATTTACTCCAAGGGAGGCTTGTTTGCTTTGGGTTATGGGCAGGTTATTGTCGTCAGATAGTATCCACCTGCGTTTTTCAATGCCAAGAAAATTTTGCTCCAGATCAATGACCTGGTTGGTGCTTTGACTTTTAAACTCCCCCAACATCTCTGCCCTAAAATTAGGGGCCAGTGCATAGCTGAGGTTAAGACGCGGTTCAATCAACAATTTGGTAAAGGTGTTGAGGTTTTCCATGTAATTGATACGAACACCGGCCCTTCCCACAAATTGATTGTCCCCAGACCTATATCCAATACCGGAATAGGGCGCATGGATACGGACCACGCCTTTTATTTCACTTTCAAAAAGAGGCTGGTTGATCACGGTGGTATTGGTTATCCCGGTTTCAATATATTGATAGCCATTGTTCCATTCCAGTTGGTCGTTCAGTTTGTATCGGGTGTCCACTTTAAGCGCAGTTTCCAAGACCTCATTGTTCTGCAGCAATAATTGGATCTGATTGGCAAATATGCTTTCTGCATCCAGCACATATTTGGTGTAGTACATATTGATGCTGGACGCAAGACGATTGGTCCAATCACTTTGCAATTGTGCACCGACGGAAAAATTGGTCTGGTCCAAAATACTGTTAGTGCTCTCCACATCGGTCAAATTGGTTTCCGTATAATCCAAATTGTTGGTCATACTGATGAAATTGAGACGCAATTTGTGGTATTCATTGATGTCGTAAAGTAGCTTTCCTGTAAAATCGTAAAAAAAGAAATCTTCATTTCTGATGATTTCATCATCTACTACCACATTGTTTTCATTGGTGACCTCGCTGTCCTGAAACGCACGGTCAAAAAAATTGTTATAGGTAGGTGTGTTGAGGAAATCGGTTGTGGAACGTCTTGCAGAAAATTGAAGTCCTAGATTATGTGTTACGGGAATCTGACCATAGAGGTCGCCGCTGATAAAGTTGAATCCAGCACCCCCAATAAACTGATCGGTGAGCTCATTGCTGGTTTCCATCTGGATCACACTGCTCACACCATCCCCAAATGCGGCTGGGGTGCCGTTCTTTATCACGGTGATTTTATCGGTGAGGTAAGGATTAAAAGCGGAGATCAATCCAAAAAAGTGCCCGGATTGGTACATTTTAATACCGTTCCAGAGAATGAGGTTTTGATCGTTGGTACCACCGCGGACGTTAATGTCGGATACGGTTTCATCTATGCTCTTGATACCTGGGAGAGCTTGAACGGTTTGCAGGATATCCGGTTCGATCAGGCCGGGCAAAATTCCGAAATCGGCTGTATTTAAGGTGATGCTCGCGTCCGTTTCCTTGATAATACCTGTGGTAAGGAATTGATAGACCACAACTTCCTTGAGTTTCTCGTAGTGCTGGGCCATCAAAATCTTGGGGCACTTCCCTTTTTTTAAGAAGTTCTCTACTGAAATGTATTGGGTATTGAACCCAAGGTACCTGATTTTAAGGGTGGCGGTTCTTGGAATATCAGTGAGTAAAAATGACCCATCCGCTTCAGTGGTTTGTGCAATTTCGGAATCGAGTACTTCCACGGTGGCCCCGGGAATGTTGTTTTCAGCAAAATTGTCCAACACCTGCCCGCATACCCGAACTAGGGTGTTTTTGGTAAGGGTGTAGTAGCGTTCGTTGAGTTTTTGCGATTTAATTTGTAATTCGGACTCTATATGCGCCAATATATCGGATAGGGACACCAAATTACCGGGAACCTTGATTGCGGTGTCTTCCAGATCTTCGTGGATATAGGAAAACTTGATATTGAATTGGTCTTCAAGCGCTTTGATATAGGCCACAAGGTCCACGGGTGTCCCTGCATCTTCCTGAGCACGTAAATTAGGGGTCAGAAAAAGTAAAAACACCAAGAGGAGGCCTAGTTGGCTACTAAGGAGTCTTTTCAGCATAGAAAAGTACATTATCGCCCTCAAGTTGATAGTTCATTCGAGATGGGGTGCTTATACTTTTTAACGCCATATTTAAGTCTGTGTTGCTAAAGGTACCTGTAAATAACAGATTCTTATCAACATTTTGTGTTTTTACGTCAATATCGAATTGACGCTCCAGTTCATCAAGAACGAATTCCAATGGAATTCTCTCAAAAGAACTTTCATTGTTTATCCAGGAAGGTTGCACGGAATTGGGTTTGGGGCTCTCCAGGAGTTGTCCTGCAATTACCACAAAAGAGGTACCGGCAGGCAATTTGGTCTCATTGCCATTGAACATGACACTGACCAGGCCTTCGTAACAGGTTACTTCAAAGAAATTGTCACGGGCTTCCACGTTAAATTGGGTTCCAAGTACTGCTATGGTTCCCTGATTGGTGGAAACGGTGAATTTTTTTCCTTTGGCCACCTTAAAAAAAGCTTCTCCCTGCAAGGAAACATTTCGTTTTTCATCCCATTTTTTTTCACTGTACGATATTCTCGAATCAGCATTAAGGATAATTTCCGATTGGTCTGGGAGCACAATTTCGCTTCGTTCGGCCAATTGTGTGGCAACGGATTCGTCCAAACTGTTTACATAGAAATAAGATCCCGTAAGCAATACGGCAACCGCAGCGGCCACTCGCAAAAACCTTTTGAATGGATGCAGGGCAACAACTTTTGGTGCATTTCCAATGCGCTCATCCTTAAGCTGTTGGAATGCTTGGTCAACGTCAAAATCGGGGGCTTCCAAAGTACTGGAAACCTCCTTGAGCTTTTGGTAGGAAGCATAGGCCTCGGACTTTTTAAACTCCGATAGCTCCTCCTCTGAAAGCTCTCCGCTAAGCCATTTTGCCAAATAATTCTCTTGCATGATTTCTATGCTTTACACATTAATAACAACCAACTTTCAATTTACCCTACTTTTTCAATGAACAATTTTCCATTTCCAATTGTTCATTTTCCATTTTCCATTTTCAATTTTCCATTTTCAATTGTTCATTTTCCATTGATTCAAATTCCGTCAATTTGTTCCCTCAGGGATTTAAGGGCCAAATGCATTCGTTTTTCAATGGCTTTTACGCTAACACCTTCCATTTCGGCAATCTCCGCATATTTTTTTCCATCGATCCTATTTAATAGAAAGGTGGTTCTTTGGTTTTCGGGAAGATCGTTCAATGCCTGGTCCAATTTGGCCTTGTATTCTTTTTCCTCCATCAAGAATTCCGGGGACTCATTGGAGTGTTCCAAAGTGGGTGCGGCATGCTTCAACCTCACTTTTTCGGCCTTGATCACGTTCAGGTACAGGTTATTGGCCACGGTATATAAATAGGACTTGGCCTTTTCAGGGACTACCTTGCCACAGTTCTCCCACAGCTTCACAAAGGCTTCCTGCACCGCATCATGCGCCTTTTCCTCATTACCAAACTTATAATATATATAATTGAATACCGTTTTGGAATTAGCCTTGAAAATATTGCTAAAAACCTGCTCTTCGCAAACGTTGTCCATGTAGGAGGTTTTGACTGTGGACCAAAGATATTTGAAAAAAAACAAAGATCAGGTAGGGTTTTTTATCGCTGAGTTGTTTTACGATTGAATTCTAACTAAAAATCCAAATCGTTATGAAAAAGTTGATAAACTTAATGTATGCCAGCTTCGTGCTCATGGCACTTACATTTACCTCTTGTCAGGAGGAGTTTGAAGATGTGACCGGAGGTACGGAAAATGAGACCATCCAAGCCGATTCTTCCACGGCCTTGCTAATAGAGAATACCTCTTCCAATGATGGGTCTTATGACAATATTGTGGATGGGGCCAGTTGTATTGCCCTAAAATTCCCGTACACTGTTGAAGTAAACGGAATTACAGTGACCATCGATTCAAGGGAGGACCTTCATACCATTGAAGATATTTTTGATGAAGTGGACATTGATGAGGACATCCTGGAAATTATCTTTCCGATTACCATCACCTTACCAGATTTTACGGAAATTGTATTGGAAAACGTAGAACAGCTTAGGGAACTTGCCGCAGAATGTAGGGAAGGTGGCGATGATGACGACATTGAGTGTATTGACTTTGTATACCCTATTACCCTTTTCACATTTGATATCAATGAACAACAGACCGGGGAGGTTACTGTTGAAAATGACGAGCAATTGAGAAGGTTCTTCAAAGGCTTGGAGGACGATGATCTAGTAAGCATCCAGTTTCCAATCACACTTAAGAAGTATGACGGGACCGAAATCGTTGTGGATAGCGTTGCTGAATTGGCCCGGGCCCTTGAAATGGCCAAGGACGAATGTGACGAGGATGATGACGATGACTATAACGATGACGACTTCGATGAAGAAAGATTCGATTTCTGTTTGACCCAGTGCCCATGGAAAATAATGGAAGTGGTTCGTGATGAGGTTAACCAGACTGATCAGTACTATGCTCGTATCATTAAGTTCTTTGAAGGAGGTGGTGTAACAGTTACCGATGGTTCTGGAAATGTTGTGGAAGGAACTTGGAGCAGCAGCTTCACCGATCGTGGACCGCTATTGACCTTGGAGTTTGAAACTTTGGTTGACTTTAACTTAGAGTGGTTGGTATATGAAATAGGTGACCATACCATCAAACTGTACAACGAAAATGGGAACAAGATTATCCTAAAGCAACTTTGCGAAGATGATGAGCCAGGACCTGATACTTTGCGTGAGATTTTGAAGGAGTGTGAGTGGATCATCCGAAAAGTGAAGAATCAAGGTGAAGAGATCGATAGACTTTTAGGATTTAAATTCAAGTTCTTGCCTGATGGTGTTGTTACCTTGAGCGATGGTGAAACAACTTCTGAAGGGACCTGGGAAATTGGATTGAACAATGATGAAGTACTTTCCCTATTGATCACTATGGGCAGTGAGCCAGGAGTAAGTTTTGAATGGCCACTTAGGGACCTTACCCATGAAAGATTGAAATTTGAGGTGGAAGAGATAGATTATGAACTTATCCTTCAAAGAACTTGTGAGGATGATGCCAATGATGGTGATGTGGTTGAAATAAGAGGCGCTATGCTGGACGGAACGTGGACAGTGGCCTTGTATGATGATGAAGGAGAAAATGGTACAGCCAACTATACAGATATGGATTTTGATTTTGCTGAATCAAATCGGGTTGCTGTATCCATTAACGATGACCCACAAATCAGTGGACTGTGGAGGATAACCCGTGATAAAGGAGATAACCTACAGTTTTTCTTGAACTTTGATGACGATGGTGTCTTCGGCGAACTAACGGAAGCCTGGTACATTATGGAAGTCTCTGCTGATAGAATTGAATTGGTTTATGAAGACGAAAATGTGAATTACAAAACATTGGTTTTCGAGAAACTATAAGAATTTCCCCTATCTTTTTTTGAGAAGGACGGCTCTCCCCAAAGCCGTCCTTTTCTTTTTATTCTTAAATTTGTCCCTCCTTTAAAATGACGGGAACATATGTTCGATAATTTAAGTGAAAAGCTGGATAAGGCACTCCACGTCCTCAAAGGGCATGGACAAATAACGGAGATCAACGTTGCGGAAACCCTAAAAGAGGTGCGAAGGGCTTTGTTGGATGCCGATGTCAATTTTAAGATTGCCAAGGAGTTTACCAATAAGGTCAAGGAACGCGCCTTGGGGCAAAACGTGTTGACTACCCTGCAGCCCGGGCAGCTAATGGTCAAAATTGTCAAGGATGAGCTTACCGAACTTATGGGCGGGGATGCCGAGGGAATAGATCTTTCCGGGAACCCCTCCGTGGTTTTGATGTCCGGTCTACAAGGATCGGGTAAGACCACATTCTCCGGGAAACTGGCCAATTATCTCAAAAATAAAAAGAGCAAAAAACCCCTTTTGGTGGCATGTGACGTATATCGTCCAGCGGCAATTGATCAATTACATGTGGTTGGCGAACAGGTAGGCGTGGAAGTGTATTCCGATCGCGAAAACAACGACCCGGTTTCCATTGCAAAAGCAGGGGTAAAACATGCCAAAAGTTTGGGATGTAATGTGGTGATCATAGATACCGCCGGTCGTTTGGCGGTAGATGAGCAAATGATGACGGAAATTGCCAATATCCATAAGGCCATTGACCCCCAGGAAACACTTTTTGTGGTGGATTCCATGACAGGGCAAGATGCTGTTAACACCGCCAAGGCCTTTAACGATGTCCTCAATTTTGATGGGGTCATCTTGACCAAACTGGATGGTGATACCCGTGGGGGAGCCGCTATTTCCATTAAATCTGTGGTGGACAAACCCATCAAGTTCATCGGTACGGGCGAAAAAATGGAGGCCATAGATGTTTTCTACCCCTCTCGGATGGCTGACCGTATCCTTGGAATGGGAGACGTGGTATCCCTTGTGGAACGTGCCCAGGAACAATTTGATGAGGAGCAAGCCCGGAAAATCCAAAAGAAAATTGCCAAAAATCGCTTTGGTTTCGACGATTTCCTAAGCCAGATTCAGCAAATCAAGAAAATGGGGAACATGAAAGACCTCATGGGAATGATTCCTGGTGCAGGCAAAGCCTTAAAAGGACTGGATATAGACGATGATGCCTTTAAACATATAGAGGCCATTATCCATTCCATGACCCCGGATGAGCGCTCTACACCTTCCAAGTTGAATGCAAGTCGCAAAAAACGAATTGCCGCCGGTAGCGGCCGTACCATCCAGGAAGTCAATCAGCTTTTGAAACAATTTGAGCAAATGAGCAAAATGATGAAAATGATGCAAGGCGGTGGAGGTAAGAAAATGATGCAGATGATGCAAAATATGCGGTAGTTTCCAATAACCAATAACCAATAACCAATAACCAATAACCATTGACCAACCCATGAAAATCCTTGACGGAAAGAAAATATCAAACCAAATCAAAGATGAAATAGCCGTTGAGGTAGAACAGATTAAATCCAAAGGCGAAAAAGTACCCCATTTGGCCGCTGTATTGGTGGGAAATGATGGTGCCAGTCTTACCTATGTGGGAAGCAAGGTCCGGTCCTGCAAGAAAATCGGATTTGAATCCACGCTGATCCACCTACCGGAAGATACCTCAGAAGAAGAGTTGTTGCGGCAAGTACAAGCATTGAATGATAATCCAGAAATTGACGGATATATTGTCCAATTGCCACTACCAAAACACATCGATGAACAAAAGGTATTGATGGCTGTGGATCCGGATAAGGACGTGGACGGTTTTCACCCCACCAACTTTGGGAAAATGGCCCTGGACATGGAATCGTTTATTCCGGCCACTCCTTTTGGGATCATGGAACTACTGCGAAGATATGATGTGGAAACGTCAGGAAAGCATACTGTGGTTATTGGACGTAGCCATATTGTGGGAAGGCCTATAAGCATCCTAATGAGTCAAAAAGGAAAAGCAGCCGATTCAACGGTGACCATTACCCACAGCCGCACCAAGGATATCAAGGCCTTGACCCTACAGGCAGATATTATCGTGTCCGCACTGGGTGTCCCAAATTTCCTAAAGGCCGATATGGTAAAGGAAGATGTGGTAATCATTGACGTGGGAATCACCCGAGTACCTGATGAATCCAGGGAAAGAGGGTATTATATAACTGGGGATGTCGACTTTGAAGGCGTTGGCAAAAAAGCGTCATTTATCACTCCCGTACCCGGAGGGGTGGGTCCTATGACAATTGCCATGTTGCTAAAAAACACCTTATTGGCCAGGGAAAGACACCAAAGTAGGAAGGCTTAGGCGCTTTCTCCCTCTTCCAAAGTTGTATACACACTGTTTTCCTCTTCATCCGGAGTAATGAAGTCCAAGTCGTTGTCACTTTCTTCATTGGTGCAACTACTTAAAGCCAGGGAGGAAAAAAATAAGGTGATAAACAAAAGAACAGTTTTCATAAGTATCGATTTGGGCTCAAAATATGCCTGTTCATCCTGAATTATAACGGATTGGCTTGGCAATTCTTGCTTTTACAAGCATTTATTCGATAAATTGTATCCAAATCCAACATCATGGCGGGTAGTACCAGAAACAAGATTGCATGGGCTGTTTTTGCCCTTTTGGCCATAGGCGTAGGGCTTTATCCCTTTATGTATTGGTTTATATCAGAACCCTTTGGACTGTTGTTGAGCAAAACTTCGGAGCTCTTGTCCAGCAGTCATTGGAACATTGGTTTTTATGGCCATATTACCTTGGGAGGGCTGGCATTGCTTACCGGATGGTCCCAGTTTAGCAAAAAACTCCGTGCCCGAAATTTAAAACTCCACAGGAATTTGGGTAAAATCTATGTGATTTCCGTTTTGATCAGTGGAATATGTGCGGTCTACATCGGATTCTATGCCACTGGTGGATGGATTACCTCTTTGGGCTTTATCAGTCTAGGTGTGGTATGGCTGTACACCACCCTCAGGGCTTATACTGCCGTAAGGGCCAAAGACCTCAATTTGCACCAAGGCATGATGATCTACAGCTATGCTGCTTGTTTTGCCGCGGTTACCTTACGGATTTGGCTCCCATTGCTCACCATGGCCTTTGGCGAGTTTTTGATTGCCTATAAAATAGTGGCATGGCTATGTTGGGTGCCGAACATGGTTTTTGCGGCTGTCTGGGTAAGGCGAAAAGGTATTTCCCTGGTCTAAGGGTTCCTATTTAAGAACCTTCAACTTGATATTTTTGAAATCGATGGGTTGTCCCTCGCTTTGCAGGGCTATAAATCCTTCCTTTAAGGGTTTGCCATCAATTTTGATGCTTTCATCATATCTGTTGGCCACCCCTCCGCCAATTTGCGGTTTGGTGTATTCCAAAACTTTTTCACCATTGATGATATGGGTAACCAAGGAATCCCCGTGCACAATGAGTTCCGCTTTCACCCATTCTTCGGGCTTATAGGTTTTGCTCGAAGAACTTATACAATGTCTTGGGTCAATTTTTCCTTCATACACCACATCGGTTCCTGGAGAGCACATGTTTCCGGTGGGTCTTGGTTCCCCTTCTTTTACTTCGGCCAAAAACTGCATCTCAACAGAAATGGGCCAATCCTGCTCCTTGGGCATGGTCTTGGGGTCTTGCGAATGGAACATCAGTCCGCTGTTCAATAAAGTATAGTCAGGGGCGGTATCGTACCATGGTTTGGCAAACCGGTATTCCATGCTCAAATGATAATGCGAATAAGGGGTGTTATAATACAGATGCCCATATCGCTCGTTGTAATCCCCTTCATATTGATCGTACCGTACTTTGATAATGCCATCCTCAACTCTAAAGGTGTCTCCAAAATTATCGCCAACCTCATAGTGATGGATTTTCACGGTCCAATCATTTATATCCTTGCCATTGAACAATTGAATCCATGGATCTTCGGCCGCTGCTTGAATTTCTTCCTGTGGTTTGGTTGCAGTTTCTCCTTTAGGTTTACAATGGAGTAACATCAGTGGAACGAGCAGCATTGATACGGAAAAGAAAAAGTGTTTCATTCGGTTGATCATAAGGGTAGGCCGGTTATTTGGAAAATAGTTGGGACATATCCTTGAAGGCCTTAAATTCCAGGGCATTCCCTGCTGGGTCCAAAAAGAACATCGTGGCCTGTTCGCCCACCTCACCTTCAAATCTGATATAGGGTTCAATGACAAAGTCCACACCTTTGTTCTGCAATTCCTTGGAAAAGGATTGAAAGATGTCCCAGGGCAATACCACCCCATAATGCGGCACGGGAACATGCTTGCCATCTACAGGGTTGGTGTGCAGGTCTTCTCCCGATTTAGGTTTGTAGTGGATCACCAATTGGTGCCCAAATAGGTTGAAATCTACCCAATGATCGCTACTTCTTCCTTCTTCACAACCCAAAACCTCTCTATAAAAGACTCTACATTCATCTAAATTATGCACCGGAATGGCCACATGAAAAGGGGTAATTTGTTCCATAGTCAATAAAAGTAATCCGCTCGCAAATACCTTGCAAATCAAGATTTGATTTATTTGTTTTTATGTTGGATAGCCTGTAAAATCCAACATTCGTGGTTGGTGCTGTGTCAATGGTATAAAAAAGTTTCCCCTGCTGGCATTTGTGGTTACCTTTAGTAACTATCATTCTAACCAAATTGAACAATCCATAAAATGAAAAAAATAGCGATTCTGATATCGTTGGTATTGGTGGCATCCTGTAAAAAACAACCCAAAGCCGATACCGAAAAAGAAAACACTGCCGAAACCCAAGCACAAAATGACGACTGGATCTATCTTTTTGATGGAACCAGCACAGAAGGATGGAGGGCCTATAACGGCAAGGAGCTTCCTCCTGGATGGACCATCAAGGACAGTACATTGACGTTTGACACGGAGCTTGGCCTGGAACAAGATTATAAAGGAGGGGTGGATATCATTTATGGAGCCGAGGAATTTGATAATTTCGAGCTCTACCTGGAATGGAAACTGCCGGAGGGAGGTAACAGCGGTATCTTCTATCATGTAAAGGAGGGCTACAAAGGACCTCCAGAAATATCACCCGAATACCAACTTATTGATGATGAAAATTACGCCAAGATTCACGATTTGGTGGAGTATAACTCCCAATTTGGGGCCGAACATCCAGAATTGTTGCAGGATTGGCAGAAAACCGGCGCGGACTATGCCATGCACGTTGCCGATGAGTCCCAAAAGCAACTGAATCCGGTGGGGGAATGGAATTCCTCAAAAATTGTGTTTACCCCAGAAAAAGTGGAACACTGGCTCAACGGGAAAAAACTGTTGGAGTTTCAACCATGGTCCGAGGAATGGAACGAAAAGAAAAATTCAGGGAAATGGGATGAAGCTCCCGATTACGGGAAATTCAAGAAGGGCTATATCGCACTTCAAGATCATTCCAGTCCAATTTGGTTCAAGAACATTAAGATTAAAAAATTATAGGAACACTGGGTGTACATATCAGAAATTGGTTAGGGGCATGTATCTGCGCCCTTTTGGTGCTTTGTTCCTGTGGATCAAAACAAGATAAGGAAGAAGGTTTTATATCCCTTTTCAATGGTGAAAACCTGGACGGTTGGATAGGAAACAAAATGTCGTACCAGGTGAAAGATGGCATTATCGTTGTAAATCCCTCAGGAGGCGGAAGTGGCGGAAACCTATTTACAGAACAGGAATACGGCAACTTTATCCTAAAGTTCGAATTTCAACTGACTCCCGGGGCCAACAATGGTTTGGGAATTCATGCCCCCTTGGAAGGAGATGCAGCATACGCCGGTAAGGAGTTACAGATATTGGACAACACAGCGGAAAAATATGCACAATTGGAATCCTACCAATATCACGGTTCCGTCTATGGGGTGATAGCGGCAAAACGCGGACATCTTAAACCCGTAGGACAATGGAACCAACAAACGGTAAGGGTGGAGGGCCCCAAGATAAAAGTAGAACTTAATGGTACCGTCATTTTGGATGGTGATGTCGCCGAAGCGTCCAAAAATGGTACCTTGGACAAAAAGGAACATCCTGGATTACAAAGACAAAAGGGCCATATAGGTTTTTTGGGACATGGGGATGTGGTTCGGTTCAAGAATATTAAAATCAAGGAATTGCGGTCAAAAAATTAATTAACTATAGAAAAGTATGAGTAAAAAGACGTCAAATCAAGATAGAAGAGGGTTCTTAAAAAAAAGTGGTGTGGGCGCCCTAGGATTATTGGCCGCACCTTCCGTTCTTAGTGCCAATGAAAAAAGGAGCACAATGATGCCAGCAGGTAGGGTACGGACAGCACACATTGGCGTAGCCAATATGGGGGCTGCAGATTTAGCTGATATTTCATCCCACCCACAAGTGGATGTGGTGGCACTTTGTGATGTTGATGCGATCAACTTGTCCAAAGCGCGGAAAAGCCATCCCAAAGCACGAGTGTTTTTCGATTATCGGGTGATGTTGGATGAAATGGCCGATGAAATTGATGCGGTAGTGGTATCCACACCGGACCACACCCATGCCCCTGCCTCGTTATTGGCCATGCAAAAGGACAAACATGTGTATTGCCAAAAACCATTGACCCATTATGTTTCTGAATCCAGGGCCATGAAGAAAATGGCACAGGACAAAGGTCTGATTACCCAAATGGGGATTCAGGTACATTCTTTCTACGATTATAAATTGGCTACCTTATTAATACAGGATGGCATCATAGGAAAAGTTCATACGGTCCATGCATGGAGTCCTAAATCCTGGGGCTACAACGGTGCTGAACCAGAAGGGGAAGACCCTGTTCCACCACAATTGGACTGGAACCTTTGGTTGGGCACTTCTGCAGAGCGACCTTACAAGGAAGGATACTACCACCCGGGGAACTGGAGAAAATTGATGGATTACGGATGCGGTACTTTGGGCGATATGGGAGTCCATATTTTTGATACGCCCTATAATGCACTGAATCTGGATGTTCCAATGACCATAAAAAATGAATGCCGTGAACCGAATGGGTACGGGTATCCGGAAAACAATACGGTTACTTATGAATTTCCCGGAACGGAGTACACGGGCAAAACCCTTAAATGGATTTGGTACGACGGTCCAGGAATGCCTCCTGCCCATGAAGATTTGGTACTGCCTGGGGCCAAGGGCGCGGCAAACACCAAAAAGAAAGCTTCCAAAACGGATATTTCGTTGGATGCCAAAGTTGCCGGCGAAGGTGAGCTGCCGGAACAGGGTGCAATGTTCGTGGGAACAAAGGGACGTTTGCTCTTACCCCATTTCATGCAGTTGCCCAGAAAAATTGTACGTGGGAAATACGTGGACATTTCCAAGGAAATTGCAAAGCAAAATTTGGGAGAACCCGTTAGAAATTACCAGAGCGAAGGACCCAAGCACTATCACCAGTTTATAGATGCCTGTTTGGGCAAGGACAAATGCACGGCTCCATTTGAATATGCGGCACGTTTGACCGAAACCATTCTGTTGGGTGTTATAGCTGGACGTTTTCCCAATAAAACACTTCACTGGGACAGTAAAAACGCAAAGTTTGCGGAAGAAGAAGCCAACCAATACTTGGCAGGGGAGTATAGAAAATTCTAGGCTTCCCACCGACCATGGTTTTAAAACCCGGATGCAGCCACTGTTTCCGGGTTTTTTATACGTCCAAGAAAGCCAGGATTTCGTCATTGACCTCTTCCTGGTGCATGGAGTGGCCCAGGCCTTCGGTGCTTACCAAAGTACTATCGTTCCAGCTGGCATTGACTTTTTCTGATGCATGGTAAGGAGCAACCTTGTCCAGCTTATCATGGAACAACAGTCCCTTTTTGGTATTGGTGCTTGCAAATTTGGAAGTGGAAAAATCCTTGATTTTAAAACCAAAACGGTTAAGGATATAATCATCCAAAATATCCATAAAGCGGTTGTTGAATTTAAGAATGTCCTGATATTGGTCCATAATCTCATGAAATTCCGATGGAGCACCAATGACCACCATTTTTTCAACCCTGGGATTGGGGTTTTTGTACTCATTGTACATAAGGGTCATTCCTCCTACGGAATGTCCAACCAAATATTTTGGGTCGTATTTTTTTATCATATGGTGGAGGGCCTGTTCGTACAGGGGGACATAGAGTAATTTTCCTGAAGAATATCCATGGGATGGCGCATCGAACGCAATGATATTAAAGTTCGCCTCCTTGAGTTTCCGAATTAGATTTCGCCATCTAAAGGTGTTGCTTTCCCATCCATGAACCAACAGCACAGTCTCTTTGGTGCCGGGCCAATGATACGATTGGATGTGGTGTCCGGCAACCTGCTCAACATCCAACTTGGATGCATCCAAGAAATCTTTCTGCTGGGGAAGTACCTTGCCTTTTCTTACCGTACAAAAAAGAACAAAAGCTTTGTGCGCTGCTTTCTTAGGGGCGAATAAAGAGGAGATATTAAAGTATTGGCCGTAGGCCAAAGGCACAATTTTAGCGATCAATTTTTGCATTTTGGTTACTTTTTGTAACTTACTCTATATTAGATACTAAAAGTACATAATCCTTTTAGAAGAACAAAGAAGTCACCTCAAGCCAACTAAGTATGGAAACGGAAACTACTGCTGAAAACCAGAAAGTTAGAACAGCAAAAAAATTGGAAAAAATGTTCGGCCATATCGATTACAAGAACCCCCCGGAACTATGTCCTGTCCGTGATGTGATGTCCGTAGCCTCCGATCAATGGAGTGCGCTCATTATTCTGTGGTTGGGATATTTCCCGGTTTTGCGCTTCAACAAGTTGAAAAAGTTTGTTTACGGAATATCCAACAAGGTGCTCAGCCAGCGCTTGAAAGTCCTTGAGGCGGATGGTTATATCCAACGAAAAGCCTATCCGGAAGTACCTATTAGGGTAGAGTACAGTTTAACTGAATTTGGACAATCCTATGTGGAAAAATTACTCGAGCTTACTGAATGGATGCAGCTGAACAGCCCCAAGGTTTTGGCCAATAGGGAAAAGTATGGATTGGTCTAGTCCTTAAGCCGGTTCCAAATATCGATATACATTTTCCATTCCGCACCCACTTTTTTCCAGACCACTACATATTTTCCTTTCCAGTGTGCTACTGGTTCGTTTCCTTTTTGACTACTTCCTTGATAGTATCCATAGTCATAGGCATAATCGCCAACTATTTGAATTTCCTCGGCATCCATGCTGTGGTTGAGAATCCTGGTTTCCCTGCCCATCTCCCATCTGGATTTTATGGCTTCCCTACCTTCAACAATAGGCACGCCTAGGGGCATCAATTTGGCATCTTCGGTGTATAAACGGGCCATGCTATCAAAGTCTTGTTGTACATAAGCTATGGAAAATGCTTTGGAGGCCACGCGAATGGCGTCTTCTTCCGCTTGGTTGGAAGATGCGATCTTTCCATTGGAACAGTCAATTTTCCATGTGGGAAACACCACCGACTCCGTTTTGTCCACCCATTCCCCGGCCCATTGGAATCCTTTGTTATTGATGTCGTAAAAGGTAAGTCGATAGTAGCCATCCATCCCATTGGGGGCCTTTTGTTCCCTGTAGAGCACGATTTTGCCTTCCTTGGTCTTCCTTCCTTCCCATGCTGGCAGCACCGTCGTGGGGAATCCTGAACTGTAATAATGCACATACCAACGTGTGCTGTCAGGGATAAACTGCCGTATACTTCCCGCATAGGTATTGTCTTTCTTTAATGTCTCGTCCTGTATGGCCAAGCCGTTCATGATGTATTTAAACCGCCATACCATATCCACGGGCTCTGCCCAGGTTTGGTCCGGTTTTCTGGTGACCGACTTACAATTGCATTCCCCGATCAATGGGGCAAAATCCATAAGTTCTTTAGGGGCATCTGGATTGGGCAGCCCAAAAGGATGTGCAGCAGAGGGTTCGTAACTGTATTGCGCGTTTAAAAGAAGGGGAAAAATTACAAGGAAAATACCAGCGATTGTTTTCATTGGGTTGGAGTTAGTTTCCTTCAAATTACCCAATTCGGAAAAAGGCAAGTGTTCCTTTAGGAATTAATTAACAGCTCATTCCCATCCCAACATTAGATATTTGATCTTGGCTCCAGGTGGAATTTGGACAGCTTCCACATTGGCCGCAGTGTACCTAAGATTGGAGGGGAGTTCTTCTTTGTCTATGGTAAAATATAGATTACTGCCCTTGGGAAATACCACTACACTGTTCAAGGTGGTCACAATCTTTTTCACTCCATAGCTTTGCTGAATATCCCTAAACGTGCTTTTAAGACCAATGCCCTTATCGGAAATGTAGCGGGAATCAAAGACCCTAATGTTTTCTATGGTAGGAATGCTATCTGAATTGGAAGTAAGTGTTAACAAGTGCTTCCCACCTTTTTCATAGATTTTGATTTTTTTGGCCTGAGCCCCCACTTGCAGTTTTGAGGTATCTTGAACAATGGAATCCTGGGCAAATACCTTTTCTATTTCGCTGGTAACGGTATCCTTGGTCAATGGACCCACAGAGTTTTCCGTGATTATAAAAGTATTGTCCTTTCTAGCACAGCAGGTCAATAGGAGGCAACCGATGCCAAGCATCAAAATTCTAATCATGGGTATACGATCTATCACTTATCGAATCACTTTCTTTAAAACGCCTAGTACCCCTCGAATAAACGTGGCACTTGTAAGTACTTTGACCACAGGGTTCATCCGGGTACTTCTTCTGCTTGTCGTCCTTCTTCTTGAAGAGGTGGCCTTGCGTTCTTCTTCTTTTTCAGCCTCTTTTTGCGCTTTTTCTATTTTTTCATTGAGAATTTCATAGGCACTTTCGCGATCAATGTCCTCATTGTATTTCTTGACCAACTTGGATTTCCCTATGGCTTCTTCCAATTCTGATTGCGTGAGCACGTCCATTCTGCTCATGGGCGCACGCAACAAGGTGGCAGCAAGGGGAGTGGGTCTACCCTTTTCATCCAAAGCGGAAATAAGGGCTTCACCAATTCCCAAAGAGGTCAAAACTTCTTTGGTGTCATAAAACTCTGAAATGGGATAGTTTTCCGCAGTTAGTTTTATGGCCTTTCGGTCCTTTGCCGTGAAAGCGCGAAGCGCATGCTGTACTTTAAGGCCCAATTGGGCAAGCACATCATCCGGGACATCCGTTGGGTTTTGGGTCACAAAATACAATCCTATTCCTTTGGATCGGATAAGTTTTACAATGCTTTCAATTTGGTCCAATAGCGCCTTGGAGGCTTCCTTGAAAATCAAATGTGCTTCATCTATAAACAGAATCAATTCAGGTCGGTCGCTATCTCCCTGTTCCGGGAAGGTAGCATAGATTTCCGCCAATAGACTCAACATAAAGGTTGAGAATAATTTGGGCCTATCCTGAATATCGGTCAACCGGATGATGTTGATATAGCCGCGACCATCCTCATCTATCCGCACCAAGTCCTCCACATCAAAAGATTTTTCTCCAAAGAAAAGCTCGGCGCCCTGCTGTTCCAATTCAATGATTTTTCTGAGAATGGTACCCGTGGAACTTGTGGAAATGCGGCCGTAAGCTGACTGGAACTCTTTTTTTCCTTCGCCGGTGGCGTATTGCAGTACTTTCTTGAAGTCCTTTAGGTCAAGTAACGGCAGTTTGTTGTCATCGCAATATTTGAACACTACAGCGACGATACCTTCTTGGGTGACGGTCAAATCCAGGATTCTACTAAGAAGTACGGGTCCAAATTCAGACACCGTGGCCCGCAGTCTAACTCCATCCTGTTCGGAAAGGGATAAAATTTCCACTGGGAATCCACTGGCCTCGAAAGGGAGTCCAATTTTTTCATGGCGCTCATCAATCTTCGGATGGCCAGGACTTGGTTGTGCAATGCCACTAAGGTCGCCTTTTAGGTCCATCAGAAGAACAGGGATACCCTTATCAGAAAGATTTTCGGAAATAACCTGTAAAGTCTTGGTTTTTCCGGTACCCGTCGCCCCGGCAATCAATCCATGGCGGTTAAGAGTTTTTAGCGGGACTTTGACAAATGCATTGGTCACCGCCTCCCCATCCAACATGGCAGCTCCCATGGTGATGAAATCTCCTTTGGTGGTATATCCTTTTTCAATGTGTTCGAAGAATTTTTCCCTGCTGCCCATGTGTTGCTATTTCGGATAAAAATAGGGTAATTTTAAGCAAAAGCAAACCACGACCCCTGAACAATTCATATGGTTTCATCCATAACCACGGATTGGGTGAAGGTGGCCAGTTGGGCCTTGTTTACCAATGCAACGGGATGTGGTGCCTAAAAAATTGCTTGTTCGAAAATAACAGAGGACAATTAGGCAGTTGGTCCGGTAATCTGTTAGAAACTCCCCATTAATTTGGTTGGGGCGCAATGTTTTTTTAGCTTTTCACCTTAACGCAGTTCCAATCTGGATAAATACTTTAAATGCTCCCGTTCCTAAAGAGAATATTACCCTATTTCACCTTGCGTTGGTCCATGGCAGGTGTGCTATTGGGTCTAATGGGATATTCGGGGCAAGCGCAAACCGATTTACCACCCGTGGTTACCGCCGTTGGGGATTTTGTTTACTGTCCCTTGACCACCACACCCATAGTTACCTCATTTAATATCACGGACCCTGACGATACCGAAATTGATGCCTTTTTTGTTCAAATTTCAGTGGGGTACGAACGGAATACGGACAGATTGACCTTAACGGGAAACCATCCCAACATTACAACTTCATGGGATGCGATTCAGGGTAAACTTACTATTAGGGGTCCTGGTGGTGGGCCGGTGCAATACACCGACTTGATTCCTGCGATATACGATTTGGAATTTGAAAGCACATCCGTAACTCCCCAAGCTTCAAAACAATTTTCATTGACCATTGGTTCGGCCAATTACTTGCCCCAAACGGGACACTATTATGAGTTTGTTCCCTTGGTGGGTATCACCTGGAATAATGCTCGTGTAGCAGCTGAGAATCGGACTTTTTTCGGTTTACAGGGGTATTTGGCAACCATTACATCTGTAGAGGAAGCCCGTTTAAGTGGGGAGCAAGCAGCCGGTACAGGTTGGATTGGCGGTAGTGATGCCGCCCAGGAAGGAAGATGGATTTGGGTAACAGGTCCAGAAGCAGGCACTGTATTTTGGAATGGGGGAGTAAGCGGGAGTTCCCCAACGTTTGCTTTTTGGAATATTGCGGAGCCCAATAACCTTCCCACAGGTTCTGGAGATGAGGATTATGCCCATGTGACCAGCCCAAACATAGGGGTTCCTGGATCATGGAACGATTTGCCCAATGAAGGGGCATCCTCTGGGGACTATCAACCCAAGGGTTACATGGTGGAGTATGGTGGTTTGCCAGGAGATCCGGTATTGCAACTTTCGGCAAGTACCAATATGGTAACCCCAGTGGTGGTAAGCACCCAGGAAAATAGTAGATGTGGCGATGGCAGCACGGTCTTGGAGGCCACAGTGGTTTATGGCGATGCACTGTGGTTTGACGAAAATGATAATCTGCTTTTTACAGGGCCCTCGTTTACAACACCGCCATTGACCCAGTCCACAACCTATTATGTTTTGGCCTCACAAAATGGATGCACAAACGGCATAAAGGTTCCCGTGCAGGCCACGGTCAATTCCCTTCCCATAATTGATGACAATATTGTGTTTAGAAATTGCGATGAAGATGGGGTATCCGATGGGTTTACCGATTTCAACCTTCATGAGATAACCCCCTTGGTCACTTTGGGGGATTCCAATCTTACAGTGAGTTATCACCCTAGTCGTTTGGATGCAGAAAATAACACCGGTCAGCTGAATGAACTTCCATATAACAATATGGCAGGCGGAACCATCTATGCAAGGGCATGGAACAACTTCGGTTGTGCCCTGGTTTCCGAAATTACGCTGGATGTTTCCACAACAGCATTTCCGCCCAACTTTATGGCCACCCTAGAGGAATGCGATAACGACGAGCAGGATGGTTTTTATTCTTTTCTGTTGGATGCGGCTATTCCAGATGTGCTGGCGCAATTCCCAGTAGGACAAAACCTCACGGTTGCATTTTACAAAAATCTGGACGATGCCGTTTTGGAGCAAAATGCTATTTCTGGAACAACCGGCTATGTAAACGAAACTGCATTTACCCAAGTGTTGTATATACGGGTTGAAAATCTGGATAATGGCAATTGTGTTGGCATTGGACCTTATTTACAACTGCAGGTATTGCCCTTGGTGGATTTTGATCTTTTGGACACGGAATTGATACTCTGTGACGGCTCCGAAGTGGAGGCAGGGGTGGCCAATCAGGCAGGTGATTATCAGTATGAATGGAGGGATGGGGACGGAACCTTGATTGGCTACGATGCCTTTGTTTCCATTGATGCACCAGGCAGATACTCTGTGGTAGCCATATCGGAATTTGGATGTCTTTCACCAGTTCAGGAAGTACATGTGGAACTTTCAGCCGCCCCGGTTTTGACCAACGAATTGATAGCCGTGGAGGATGCAGGGAGCATCAATACCATCACTGTTTTGGATGAAGGGCAGAATTTGGGTCGGGGAAACTATGAATATGCTTTGGACAGCCCTTTCGGGCCCTATCAGGATAGTCCTGTTTTTGTGGATATAGAACCCGGTCTTCATGTGCTTTATGCTAGCGATAAAAATGGATGCGGAGCGGACCAAATTACTGTTGGAGTGGTGGGTATTCCCAAATTCATGACCCCCAACAATGATCAAACCAACGATACCCTTTCCATTTTAGGTCTTACTCCCGGTGACTATAGTAGTGCCTCCTTGGTTATCATGGACAGATACGGCAAGCTATTGGCTCAAATGGATGCCTTTGAATCGGCTTGGAATGGCGAATACAATGGAGTGCCCCTACCTGCTTCAGATTATTGGTATATCCTGAATTTAGTGGACTCAGAGGGAAAGGAACACCGGAGAACCGGGCATTTTAGTTTAAAGCGTTAGTGCGATATTTCTTGGACACGGAAGTATTATCTTTGCCCAATGGCTACAGCAGCAGTAATGCAATTGGTGGATAAGGGGGAGATGCTCCCATTGATGGAAGAATTCTATACCATTCAAGGGGAAGGTTACCATAAAGGCACCGCCGCTTACTTTATTAGGGTAGGGGGCTGCGATGTAGGTTGCCATTGGTGTGATGTAAAGGAAAGTTGGAATGCCGAAACACATCCACCCACCGCAATTGAAAGCATCGCCAAAAATGCAGCAACCTATTCGGATACCATTGTGGTAACAGGGGGGGAACCGCTTATGTGGGATATGGGTCCACTTACTACAGCCTTAAAATCCAGAAACCTCAATACCCATATTGAAACTTCCGGAGCGTACCCTTTAACCGGGGAATGGGACTGGATATGCCTTTCACCCAAGAAGAACAAGTTGCCACAGGAAGAGGTCTATGCAGTAGCAGATGAATTAAAGGTCATTGTTTACAACAAACACGATTTTGTCTTTGCAGAGGAACAGGCGGCCAAAGTTGGCCAAGACTGTATACTCTACCTGCAACCTGAATGGAGTGTTAGGGAAAAAATGGTTCCGCTTATCGTGGATTTTGTAATGCAAAACCCCCAATGGAAAATCTCCTTGCAGACCCACAAGTACTTGAATATACCCTAATCTTTTTGATTCGTTTTTCGAGGATTACCTACCTCCATTGTTTTGAAGGTCCAGAATGCATTGGGGACCCAATTGAGGTATGGCGGCAAGTCCCTTGGACACATTGCTTTCCAAAATTTTCATTGTTGGTCCCCCAAACTCAAGTTCTGCACGCATGAGGCAACCTGACACATTGCAATGGTTGGGAGCTGAGGGGTCTTCGTGTTCGTTCACTTGCTCGGTACCTAAATCCACCAAGCCCATAAGGTGCCCAAATTCGTGGTGAAGGGTAGAGGTCTCAATCTCCGTTACGGTCACAAAATTGCTCTGGGAAGCTAAATCTCTTATTGTAGACTCATAGATGACCATCGAGGTGTTCCTGTACACTGCTCCCAAGGTTACCAAACCTTCGTCCAAATCATCCCCATCAGAAGGGGCGTCGGAGAAAAAGATATAAACAGCTAGTATGGTGCCATCGTTGTAAGCCGTTCTGTTCTCTTGTTCCAAGTCATCAATTTCCTCTATGGTCAAACTTTCCTTGTTAGGGGAGGGAATGCTCTTATAGTCAAAGACGAAATTTGATTTAAAGGTCCTTTCCCTGATAAAATTTTCAAAATTGGCAATGGTACCTGGTTGTGGCCTAAATCCTTCCACATATGCAATTTCAAATAGAATGCGGTCATAATTGTCATTGGAAAGAATATCGTTGGCCGAAGAACCGGTAGCCTGAAGATTAGGGGTTCTATCAATATTGTCATCCGGAGGAGTTGTGCCGGAGTCCTTGGAACATCCCAAAAGAATGGCAAAACCCATTAATGTGTACAAAGCAATTTTCTTTTTCATGATAGAAGGCGTATTTACATTAAACGTCTCAATGCAATTTCTATTATTTCTGTAGTGTAAGTTTAGCTAAATAGTCGTAATGATTTCCCTCACTTACAAGACTGCAATCCAGATTGTTGGCGCTACAGGCGTTTTGCAAGGTACCAAAATCAAGATAAAGCCATGGAAATGGTGTCCCCTTTTCCCCTTTATACTCCAAGGTAAAGGTAACTTCCCCATAATACCTCCCATTATCCGGAATCCAATAGCCGCCATCCTCATCTTGGTCAAACATGTAAATAATATCACTGGAGTCCAAAAGGATTTGCCCTTCGGGCGACAAAAGCGATTTCAAATGGGATAAAAACATGTCCAGATTGACTAGGGTACCGGCGAGCCCAATGCCATTCATAAGCAGGAGTATAGTGTCGAATGTTCCATCGGAAAACTCTATGATATCGGCATTGACCGTTGTTTCCACACCCCTGGATCTGCAAACTTCAATAGCCCCTTTGGAGACATCCAGGGCCACGGTCTGAATCCCTTTGTTTTGAAGGTAAAGAGCATGGCTTCCCGCTCCGCAACCAACATCCAATACACGTCCGTGGGCGAGTTCAAGGGCATGTTGTTCCAGTGTGGGCATTTCATCAAAATTCCGGAAGAGGTAAGGCACGGGAATGTGATCTTCCTCATCCAAGGACGAATAGGTTTTGATGTCCTCAGAGTAGTTTCCAGATTGAAAATCCAGTAGTGCACTGCCGAATATATCTGCCATGTAAACAATAACTCCCACAAAAGTGGGACTTTAATCGGAATAAAAGGTTTAATGAAAACGGTTTTTTAAGTTTGTTCCATGCAAGAAGAATTGGAAGAACTTCCCGGAAAGGCAAGAAAAAAACACCTAGAGAACAAAAAGTTCTTTGCCATGCTCAAAAAGAGACCGCCAAAGAACCTTGATTATGTGATGCGCGAACTTCACGAAGCCGAGTTCGAAAACACGGATTGCCTGGAGTGTGCCAACTGCTGCAAGACCACCGGACCGCTGTTCACCAATATGGATATTGAACGTATAGCGAGGCACTTCAGACTAAAACCCTCACAGTTTATTGCGCAGTATTTAAAAGTGGATGAGGAGAACGACTATGTGCTGCAACAAGTGCCATGCGCTTTTTTGGGTGCCGATAATTATTGTTCCATTTACGAAGTGCGACCCAAAGCTTGCAGGGAATTTCCGCATACGGATAGAAAGAAGTTCCATCAAATTAGTCATCTTACTCTAAAAAATGTGGCCATATGCCCGGCGGCATATCGGATTGTGGAAGCCATGAAGCAAAATATGAAGCTCTAGCTATTTTTTATATTTGGGAATATGGAACAGCTTATCAATTATTTTGAGAATATCCCGGCGCTTCATCGCAGTTTGATATTGGTTGGGGGAATCACCTTTTTTTGGATTCTGGAGGGCATCGTGCCCCTGTTTAATGTACCGTACGGAAAATGGCGGCATTCGGTGCCGAATTTCTTTTTTACCCTGACTACCATCTTGGTCAACTTTCCATTGGCCTTTCTTTTCGTGTTGACATCGGACTGGGCCGTGGCCAATGATTTTGGAATAATCAATTGGCTGCCTGATATGCCCCTTTGGCTCTATGCGCTACTTGGAGTACTTTTTTTGGATTTGATAGGGGCCTATGCCGCGCATTGGGTTGAGCACAAGGTAAAACCGCTATGGATGGTGCATTTGGTGCATCACTCGGACCATAATGTGGATACCACCACGGCCAATAGGCACCATCCGTTGGAAAGTCTGATCAGATATACCTTCACGTTAATGGGCATATTTTTGGTAGGTGCCCCCGTTGGTATTATCATGCTTTATCAAAGTTTGTCCGTAGTGCTCTCCCAGTTCAACCATGCCAATATTCGCCTACCCAGGAAATTGGATACCGCAATTAGCTGGATCATAGTTAGTCCTGATATGCACAAAGTGCACCATCACTACAAATTACCCTATACAGATTCAAATTACGGAAACATCTTTGCCATTTGGGACCGCTTATTTGGAACCTATATGTATCTGGATACGGACAAGATTGTATATGGAGTGGACACTTTTCCGGACGAAAAGGAAAATAGCAGCATCCTGGGCCTCTTAAAACAGCCTTTTCATAAGTACAGACGCCCAACTACCGAAAACTAGGGGTAAATCAGGTATTTTTCCCGGATTTTTTTAAACGCTTCAAGTTCTTCCTGCCATGTGGCCTTTATTTCCGATTCCGTCAAGCCGGATTCAATTTGTTGTTGCAGCAATGCCGTTCCTGCATGTTTGGTAAACGAATTGGTTCTAAAGAATTTGGCAGGTTCCGTACAGTTTTGGTAGGCATCAATGACCCATTTCAAGGAAACTGATTGCATTCGCCCAGAACCGGATAAATCTTTTCCATAACAGATTTTACCTTCTTCCTTAGGGTGTTTGGAGCCAAAATTGGGTTGGGGCGTATAACTGAAATCATATTGGGTACTATCCAAAAATGAGGCCCCGTATCGCTGAAATTGAAATTCTGTTCCACGGCCAGCGTTGATATAGGTCCCCTCAAAAAGTCCTAAACTGGGATAGAGCGTAATGGCCGTATCATTGGGAAGGTTTGGAGAAGGCCTTATTGGGAGATGGTATTCGGATTGATGGGTGTAATTCTCCAAAGTGATAAGGGTCAGGTCAGCCTTATTGCCACCCTCCAGCCGTTTTTCTTCATTGATCATCTTGGCATATTCACCTATGGTGAGACCATACACCAAGGGTATGGTGGTCATTCCCAAAAATCCCGTATGTTCCTCTTGCATGGTGGGCCCGTCCACATAATGCCCATTGGGATTGGGCCTATCCAATACAATAAGGGGTACACCATTGTCCGCACAGGCTTCCATCACTAATTGAAGGGTGGCGATATACGTATAAAACCGTGTCCCAACATCTTGAATATCGAAAAGAACCACATCCAGTCCCGCCAATTGTTCCTTGGAAGGTTTTCTGTTTTTACCATAGAGTGAAATTATGGGCAAGGAGGTTTGGGTATCCACCCCATCCTTCACCAGCTCCCCGGCATCTGCCTGGCCCCTAAAACCATGTTCGGGCGCAAACACAACCCTGATGTCTATCTGCCTTGTCAACAAAGAATCTACCAAATGGGTATGTCCTTTGCCATTAAAAATAACACTGGTCTGATTGGCCACCACGGCCACCTTTTTGCCCTGTATAAGCGGGAGGTAGGATTCGGTCCGGTTAGCACCTACCACAATCTTTTTGGGGGTTGAAAATTGGGAGGAATCACTTTTTGAATCGTCGGAACTTTGCTGTCCTTTACAAGAGAAAAACAGTAAAACCAACAATAAAACTGTACTTTTGAATGGAGATAAAATGGGCATTCGTTGAATTTAGAATTGTTTATTGCCAAACGCCTGATTACAGGGAAGGAGCATAAAATTAGTATTTCCGCCCCTATAATAAAAATTGCCATTGCCGCTATTGCCATCGGTATTGTGATGATGCTGATTGCCATTGCCACCGGAGTTGGGTTAAAACACAAAATCCGCGAAAAAGTGGCAGCTTTCAACGGACACATCCAAATTTCAAATTACGACAACAACAATTCCGACGTTTCCGTGGCCCCTGTTTCCCTACAGCAGGATTTTTATCCAGAATTCACGGATGTGGAAGGCATCAGTCATGTGCAGGCCGTGGCGACCAAAGGAGGGATCATCCGTACCGAGGATACCTTTGAGGGCATATTGGCCAAAGGTGTTGGCAACGATTATAACTGGGATATCTTTCGCGAATTCCTAGTGGATGGTCGCTTACCGGACTATGCCCATAAATTGAACGATGAGGTGCTGATTTCCAAAATGATGTCCAATCGGTTGCAGTTGGGTGTTGGAGATTCCTTTTTCTCCTTTTTTCTAAAGAATGGGGACGCCTCCAAAGTGCCCAACAATAGGCGTTTTAAAATAGTGGGGATTTACGACAGTGGGTTTGAGGAATTTGATGGGTCCTACATTTTTGTGGATATCCGGCATATTCAGCGCATGAACAAGTGGGCGACGGATGAAATTGGAAATTTTGAGGTTTTTGTGGACGATTTTGACCAGATGGAGGACAAAAGCAATGAGATTTACGGAAAGACGCTCTCCAGCCTTGATACCCAAAATATTAAATCAAAGTACTTTAGGATATTTGAATGGATCGGGCTATTCGATTTCAACATTGCCCTTATTATTGGCATAATGATCATTGTGGGAGGCATCAACATGATCACCGCCCTCCTGGTGCTGATTTTGGAGCGCACCCAAATGATAGGTGTCCTAAAGGCCTTGGGTTCTGAAAATTGGAGCATCCGCAAAGTGTTTTTATACAATGCTGCCTATTTGATCGGTATTGGATTGCTGTGGGGAAATGCCTTGGGACTAGGAATTATTTTTCTTCAGAACAAATACCGATGGTTTAAGTTTCCAAATCCCGAAGAGTACTATATCGAGTATATCCCGGTGCATATTGATGTTGGCACCGTGGTTCTGCTCAATCTTGGGGTGATGTTGCTTTGTCTTCTGATGTTACTTCTCCCGTCCTATATCATCACCCGCATAAGTCCAGTGAAGGCCATAAAATTTGAATAAAATTGAACTTTTTGGCCTAAGACAGTTTTTTCAGAATCCCAATAAAGGTCTCCTTCCCATTTTCCATTTTCCGTTTTCAATTTTCCATTAATCATTGAGTTCACCTTCCAAACTCCAAAATTAAGTTTACAGGGTCAACCCCGACAACCTATTGGCTATCTTTGCAGCGACTATGAAATATGCAAACAATATCTTGGAGACTATTGGGAATACTCCATTGGTAAAACTCAATAAGCTTACAGAGGGCCTACCTTGCTTGGTGTTGGCCAAATACGAAACTTTTAACCCTGGAAATTCTGTTAAGGATCGGATGGCACTGCAGATGGTGGAGGATGCCGAAAAAGAAGGGCTTTTAAAGCCAGGGGGAACCATCATAGAGGGGACATCGGGAAATACGGGAATGGGACTTGCATTGGCCGCGGTGGTCAAGGGTTATCGAATGATCTGTGTGATCAGTGATAAACAGTCCAAGGAAAAAATGGATATCCTCAAGGCCATGGGCAGTGAAGTTCACGTATGCCCTACAGATGTGGCACCAGACGATCCCCGAAGTTATTACTCCACGGCACGAAGATTGTCCACCGAAATTCCAAACTCTTGGTATGTCAACCAATATGATAACCCAAGCAATACAAAAGCCCATTATCTTAGCACTGGACCTGAAATTTGGGAACAGACCGAAGGAAAAGTTACCCATTTTGTGGTTGGAGTAGGCACCGGGGGCACCATTTCAGGGGTGGGCGGTTATCTTAAAGACCAGAACCCCAACGTAAAGGTGTGGGGGGTTGATACCTATGGTTCCGTATTCAAAAAATACCACGAAACAGGAATCTTCGACGAAAATGAGATCTATCCTTATGTCACTGAAGGTATCGGCGAGGACATTCTTCCCAAAAACGTAAATTTTGAAATTATTGATGGCTTTACGAAAGTAACGGATCAAGATGCTGCCGTTTACACCCAAAGATTGGCCAAAGAAGAAGGAATGTTTCTAGGGAATTCCGCGGGTGCAGCAGTTAAAGGGGTGTTGCAATTGGCTGAACACTTTGACAAAGATGATGTGGTAGTGGTCCTTTTCCATGATCATGGAAGTAGATATGTGGGTAAAATGTTCAACGATGAATGGATGAAAGAGCAGGGATTTATTGAATAAAATTTGATAATTTCAGACCAAAACCATCCAACATGCCATTAAAATCCCTTTTGGGCCTTTTAAATCTTGTATTTGATTTGCCCCTGGAAGCATTGCAGCTCCCACAAACCCACACTTTAGAAGTTTTATTGATCAATTCCAAAGGATGACACAATTACGTTTCAACGAAAGTGCTGTGGTCATAGATCAAGGAGAGCTGGTTAGTTTTATTCATGAGGGCCATGAGTTTATCCATCAAAAAGGAAGTCCGGGCTGGCGAAATGCGGATACGGAAATGTTCCCCATTATTGGGCCTGTAAATGATGCCGGATTTAGGGTAAAGGTTCCCCGAGGAAACGCTATACAGGACCAACATGGTTTGTTGCGGGAGCTGGATTATAAGCTTGTAGAGAGCGGGGCACATTCCGCCTTGTTCAAAAAGGAATACAGCGCAGATACCCTCGTTAAAAATTCAAAGTTCCCTGCAAAGTCCACAGAGGAATGGCTGCAATGGCCGTATTCCTTCAGTTTTGAAAAGGAATTTCAGTTGTCCGAAAACCAACTGATTATAACATTCCGTGTTTTAGGAGAACCAGGAATGCCGTTTATGTTGGGATATCATCCGGCCTTTAAGTTGCATTCGGAAAACCCGATCATTACAGCCCGTGAAAAGGAAATAGGTTTGGAGGAGGTTTTAGAAGTGGGCAGTAGGGCGCTACAAGTTGAAAATTGTGAAGCAATTACTTTGAAAGATCAAAAGGCAATCCATATCTCCACTACGGGATTTGGACATTTTATGTGCTGGACCGAGGTCACAAACATGGTGTGCATTGAACCCATTTCCTTTTATCCCTATTCGGTTGCCCAAAAAGATCTGCATCATGGTTTTATGAAACTAAAAGATCAGGCTGCGGTCTTTGAAGTCAGGCTAAAGGTCTAGTTTTCGATAAACAGCAGGTCATTTATTCTATTTACGGGCTTTTGTATCTTATTTCTTGTTAATTTAGATGGATATAAGGTGCTTTCCTTTGGAAAAATAAGAGTTCCTCTTTAGGAATTTCGGGTATCGGGGCGTATTAAACTGAACTTGCAGAGTCCATGGACATTATCTTTCCCTATATCGTAATTGCCGCCCTGTTTCTATTGGTATGGATTGTTTTTATGGTAAAAATGTACCGTAAAATCAACAAATGATACATGTTCAGATCACAAAAGATTCCAATCTTGGTAAGAGCGACTCCACAATCCTTTGGGTTTCCAAGGTGTTTTTTTGAGGGATTATAAAGGCCTCAATATCCTCCAAAGAGGCTACTTCCAATTCTTGGTCAATAAAACCATATCCCCTGTAAATACCTTCCGTTATAAGCACCACCGCATTCTCATTGGGTTCCCTGCCTTTTTCCTTGATAATACGGACTTCTTTTTGAGACAACTGAATGGCCTCAATCGCATTGAATACCTTGGCGTTGTACTGGGCCACTTCTTCCTCCCCAGAACAAATTCCTTCACAACTTGTTATTGCATGATGGGAACAAGAAGTATTGGTCTGTTGCAGATGGCAATATTTAGGGCATAGGGAGAATGTTTTACAGAGTTCCTCCAAATAGGCCCTACAATCGGTTTGGTTGTAGAACACCTTTATGGGATTGGGCACACCCTTTAAATTATTGTAAGCCAGGTGTACGATGCCCTTTCTGTCTTCGTACGAAAACAGGGCGTACTGTTTGGCAATACGTTTTTGGGCACTGTTATAAGGGGGAAATAGTCGCTTTATTTCCGCGGATTCCATGAGAAGGGCTACCAGTTCGCTGCCGGACAATTTGTAATCGATCGACGCTGTTTCCCGGCACATTCGGATTTCCTTGGTGCTTTTATCGTAAAAATGCCCCAACACCCTTTTTTTGAGGTTGATGGCCTTGCCTACATAAATAATCTCGCCTTGCTGGTTTTTGAAATAGTAAATCCCCGGTTTTTGAGGAATGCCATCAAAAATGGATTTGGGCAAATGCGGGGGTAAAGTGGCTTCCTGGCTTCGGGCGTTTAAGAACTTTTGAATTACGGTGTCAGATCCACGCGTATTATACAGTTTTTGAAACAACAAAGTTGTGGCATGTGCATCGCCGCGGGCACGGTGTCTGTCTTGCAACGGAATCTTCACAGCGGTGCATAGCTTGCCCAAGCTGTAAGACTGCAAGCCCGGGATTAGTTTTCTGGAAAGGCGTACTGTACAGAGCTTTTTACGGATAAAGTCGATACCCAGTTGCCTAAACTCCTCTTTGATGACCCCGTAGTCGAAATTGACGGCATGGGCCACAAAAATGCTTCCCTCCGTCATTGCCAGGACCTTTTGGGCAACTTGGTCAAAAGTAGGGGCATCCTTTACCAATTGATCATCAATACCGGTCAATCCGGTGATAAAATTGGGTATGGGACATTGCGGATTGACCAAAGTGCTGTACTCATCCACAATTTGGGATCCATCGAACTTAAAAATGGCAATTTCCGTAATCTTGTTTCCTTTGATTCCGTTGCCAGTGGTTTCTATGTCTATGATGGTGTACAAATCCCTAATTCAAATGCGAGCTTGAAATTAGCGATTATAGCCATGGCGGGCAAATGTCGGAAACCGATAAGGAGGTAAGAAATCTATAGCAGGACTTCCCGGTTCAGTACCGCCATAATGAAGAAAACGGTAATGGAAATGATCAAACAGCTAATAGCGGCAGTTCGATTGTCCGGCATGGCAAATTCCTTTTTTAGGTTTAGAATAATAGCTTTCATAGGTTAAATCTTTGGTCTAAAGATTGGGATGGGTACGTTTTTTACCAAAATCGCGGGTCAAGCGATGCAAAGTGTGGATAAATGGCAGTAAAAGGTGGGTTAATCGAAAAAAATGGGAATTGACCTAGTTTTTTGACCGGGAAAACAAGACAGAAAAACGGGATTTTGGGTATTGAGCCAAAAAAGCCCTTCATATTCAGCCACCTCGGTTTCCCCCAAAACACAGTTGACCTACCCATGAAGGGCAATTCAATTAAGTGGTGGAAATTATAGCATAGGAAAATTTTAAAAAATCCCCATTTGTAGGGATATTATATAAAATCCTCAATTTTTTTAAGGGAATTCTTCAATTGAATATTGGTCTAATTATTTAATTTTCAATCCCTCACATTTTACCCATGCCCATTTTGCCTTTTGGCGATGGTCAAAAATCCCTAGAAATGGGTATGATTTTCATCCGAATTAGACAATACATTAGCTTCAATTCAACAAATTACCATGGCAGCACAAGCAAAGTTTCCCAGCGAAGGATTTCCATATGAAATAGCGCTTCGCATCAAAAACCATTATGAGAACGAGTTGTTTCAAAATGATAGCGTTGGCAATCTCAGTTTGGAGGAGTTGCTTGATGAAAACAAACAAAAAACGAACAGATATATTATAAATGCCGGGGTATATCAAGCCCGCAAGATTCCAAAGGAAGGCGACATTTTTACCTATTCCAAAGTCCCACAATTTTTAGCGGTACCCGAAGAGCTGTTACCTAAAAAAACAGTCCATACGGACGGTGCTGTCCAAGCACCACAAGATCGGATCCGGGTTATTGTCCACTTCACGGAGAAATTCTATGCCACGGCCAAACCCGTCCGGCCCTTGATCGGTGGGATCAGCTGTATGCATTTTGAATATGATGAGGCCGGTACCCTGGGAGGTAAGGTGAAGCTACAAAACGAACCTGGCAAGTACTTTATATCCAATTGGCATGTTTTGGTAGGTTCCAATGGTGCTCTGGATGATGAAATTTTACAACCGGGAAGAAGGGACGGCGGACAATACAAACACCATCAAGTAGGCCGGGTGGTCTATTACCGTTTGGATGAGCACATGGACGTTGCCATTGCCGAAGTCATAGAGGACATACCGATCAAAGGAGGCATAAAATCCATAGAGGTCAATGGCACTGCAGTGCCCAGGGTAGGTCAAAAAGTTGAAAAATATGGCAAGTCCACCAAGAGAACCACTGGTGAAATCCTAAAAGTGGACTATTCCGTAGAGGTTTTTAGTGAACAATATTTTCCAGAGGGCAAAAAGACCTTCAAAAATCAGGTCCTCTGTGAAATGAAATCCCGCCAAGGCGATTCCGGCTCTGTAGTCGTTGATTCGGATAGCAAGAATGCGGTTGGAATTTTATTTGCAGTAAATACAGGAAACAATCTTTCCGTGGCCAACAAATTGGATTTCTCGCTGCCCCGAGGGAAATCGGCCCAATATAGCTCCAAATTGAAGAAAGATCCCGTAATCGAATCGTTTAACTAATATATACAATTATGGCTCATGAAAAGCTAAGGTTTTCCTTCATTATCAATGAAGATAGGAGTGTGGAAAACGGGGGTACAAAAGTGGCGCTGCAACAGGCGCTCTATTCAGATGATTATTTGGGGACCCATTTTGGGTTATTTGCAAACTTTACTGGCGAAAAATGCCAGGATCAAGAGGGGAACACCGGGTTTAAATGTTCCAAAGTTACAGTGAGGATCCAAAATTACAATGGGAGCATCACCACTGGGATACTCAAAGTATTGGGCATCATGCCCAAAGAAGTGGATGAGACCCTTCTTATTGAGGGTTCCACCGGAAAACAATATTATATGGTGGTGGCCATTCAAGGATTAAACAATAACTTCGAGGATGATGTCCCCATCAATTTTGAGTTTTATGATGGGGATATTCTCGAAACGGTGGTGGTGCACATGCCCATAGACAATAAATATTCTCAAATTGATGAGGAAGATCCAGATGTTTCGAGTAGGGAATGTTTGCTCATTGATGAAAATTATCAATTCCGGGACGGGGAATCCATTGAATGGAAACCAGGTGCCAAGCCACGTTTGAATGCTGCGCGTTTGTTAAACCAGAATGGACTTAAAAACGGGATGGAAGCCATCAAAAAGCTAAAAACTTTAAAGCATGATGGTTTCCAGAGTTTTGGAGGAACGGAAGAAGGCGATATTTTTATCACTATTGGGGGAGGAAGACCCTGTAAAATGAAAATTGCCGATATACGGATTAAATAATAGAACCAAGTATTTTTGAGAGGATTAGTATTGTTATTTTTTTTCGGTCAGCTGGTATGCGGTCAAGAACTGGACATAATCCATTTGCTGCGATCGTATAAATTGGAAAGCGCAACAGAAAGTTTACCACAGTATTCCGATACAACTGCTGACCAACTACAATGGCAAATTGAATTTCTCAAAACCCACAAGGCATTGGAACCTGCTGCAATTGATTCGGGGGAAACAACCTCTTCCCCAGATGTAATTGCCAGGTTCTATGCTTTTATCAATCAGGGGGATTTTAAGCTCGCAAGGCACAATAACCTAAATATTGAGGCATTGGACAGCTATAAGTCCGCTCTGGGCTTGGCCAAAAAAGTCAATAACAAGGTGTTGATTTGCGAGGCCTTAAAGAAGATTCTTTCCTTCCACAGACTCCATTATTTATATGACAATGTAACCTATCTCAACTATCTGGACGACTATGATAAATGGGCCTATGATGATTTGGAGCGGGCCCATTACCACTATTTCAACCTTATCCTGAACTTTAAAAACTACTATGTAGAAAAATGGAACCAAACTTCCTACAATTGGCTCATCGACTACTTTGAAACCAATGATCAGCCATTTCTAAAGGCCATAGCGTACAACGTGTTTGCCAGCTATTTTGAAGAGACAGGTGAGATGGAAAAAGTTTGGTATTTCATCCATAAGGCTGAAGATGGGTTCAGCAAGATTCCCTTTGCCTATAAAAAAATCAGGGAGAACCAGCTATATGTTTTTGCAGGGCGCATTGCGGCCAAGGAAAACGACGTTAAAAAACTTGAGGCTTATCTGTCCAAATTTGATTCAGAGATTCCATCTCAGGCCAATTATCAATTCAGGTCCCTTTACTATTTCTACAGTTCCGTGTTGGACACGCTTAAAGGCAACTACAGATCCGCCTACAAAAATTATTACGACTACGAAGTAGCCCAGGATAGTCTAAGGCGGTTTAGATACAACAACCTATTGAACGAACTGGAGACCAAATATCAAACCTCTGAAAAAGAAAAACAGTTTTTGGAACAAAAGCAAAAGACACAGATCAATCGAAATTTGTTGATGGTTGCAGGAATCGTATTTTTCTTGGGCACGGGCTTGGCCATCTTGTTTCAAAAAAACACTACCAAAAAAAGGCGCATAGCCGAACAGGAAGTGGAATTACGGCAACAACGTGTGGAAAACCTGCTGAAAGAACAGGAATTGATGAGCATCGATGCGATGATCTCAGGTCAGGAAAAGGAACGCCAAAAAGTGGCCAACGAACTGCACGACGATTTGGGAAGTCTTATGGCCACCATCAAGCTGCATTTTGACAATGCCCAGGTGAGCAAAAAAGACCCTGCCCTACAAAATGCCCAAAACCTTCTGGAAGAGGCCTATCAAAAAATCAGGGGTATGGCCCATAGTAAAAACTCGGGGGTGATGAGCGATCAAGGACTGTTGCCTGCTGTCAAGAATATGGCGACGGTTATTTCAGAGTCCAACACCCTAAAAGTTAGCGTGGAGGAATTTGGCCTGGGAGATCGACTTGAAAATTCCCTGGAGCTTACCATTTTTAGGATTATCCAGGAATTGGTGGCCAATATCATCAAGCACGCCGAAGCCACCAAGGCCAGTATTCAATTTACGCAACACGAGGATACTTTAAACATCATTGTCGAAGACAATGGCAAAGGCTTTGACATTTCCAAGGTGGAAAAGACCAACAATGGAATGGGCCTTACCAATATTGAAAAACGGGTGGAACATTTGGAGGGTGGATTTACCGTGGATAGTGTATTGGGCAAGGGAACCTCCATTTTAATTGATATTCCAGTATGATAACAGTAGCGATAGCGGAAGACCACCAGGCTTTAATTGACGGCATTTTGTCCTATGTCAAGTACGAGGACGATATTAAGGTCATTGGCCATGCCAACAACGGGGAGGACCTTTTAAAGTTGGTCCGGTTAAAACAACCCAAAGTAGTGCTTTGCGATATTCGAATGCCCAAATTGGACGGGATTGAGGCCACACAGATAATTTTGGATGAGCTGCCCTATACCAAAGTGGTAGCTTTTACCATGTTTGACCAGGATGAGGCCGTAAAACAAATGATCGCTGCCGGGGCCCATGGGTATATTTTAAAAAACAGCAGTCTGGAAGTGGTCCTGGAGGCCATTAGGACGGTGGCAGCCGGGAAGCACTATTACGACAAACAAATACATGTGCCCAATTCCGAAAAAAACAGTACCAAAAGCATTCTATCATCAAGGGAACGGGAAATTTTACAGCTTATAGCCAAGGGGCGTACCTCACATCAGATTGCAGATGAACTTTTTATTGGAAAAAGTACAGTGGATACCCATCGAAAGAACATGATTCGCAAATTGGGACTTAGCGGCGCGGGGGAATTACTGCGGTACGCCGTGGAGAAAAAATACAAATTCTAGGCCTCCTTATAAGCGTAGAGCATAGGTCCGCCCTTGACGCCAATTTTTTTCTCGCCCGTGTTCTCAAGGATGTCCATTTGGAATATCCGCTTTCTAAAATTGCGTTTGTCCAGTTCCAGACCTAATATGTTCTCATATAAATTCTGGAGCTCGGGCAAGGTGAACTTTTCTGGGAGCAGTTCCCCAACAATTAATCTATCCTTAAGGTTGTTTTTTAGGAAAAGATGGGAGTCCTTGATGATTTCGGCATGATCAAAACCTAGGTTGTTGGGAATCTTGTCCAAATCGAACCAGGCAATTTCCTCCACCCCACTTTTTAATATCAGCGGATGTTTTTCAGGTTGGACAAGCGCGTAGAATGAAACAGTAATAACACGCTTCATGGGGTGTCTGTCCACATCGGAATACGCCCGTACCTGCTCAAAATGTATCTCTTGGAATCCGGTGAGAGCAAACAGCACTTTATGGGCACAATCCTTTAAGGTCTCGTTGGATTGCAGCGCACCTCCCGGCAACATCCAGTGGTCCGTGTATTTGCCAACAGCCCTTTTGGTCAATAAAATTTTCAATCTGTTTTCCACGTAGCCAAATACGGCTATGTCCGTGGTAATGGAACATTCGTAGGAATTATGGTCAACTTGAAGACTGGCAAGACTCTCCGGTTTTGTCATGGAATACCCTGTTAAATTTTTTGTATTTCCAACAAATAGCTTAATTTAGTAACTGTGTAAGTTATACACAGAAAATGTAATTAACATTAAATCAGCTTACTGAATCATAAATAGAGATATGAGTCAGCCTAAATATAGAGAATTAAAAGGCAAGGTGGTAGTGGTCACCGGGGGAGGTGGAATTTTATGCAGTGCCCTTGCCATGGCCCTCGCCGAACAGGGGGCCCATGTGGCCATTCTTGATTTAAATGGTAATGCCGCCCAAACCGTGGCCGATAAAATAAATATCCAAGGTGGAACCGCAATAGGGATTGCCGCCAACGTGCTAAAAAAAGAAAGCTTGATGGAGGCCCATAATACCGTAAAGGAACAATTGGGCAATTGTGATATCTTGATCAATGGGGCCGGAGGTAACCATCTCAAAGGAACCACAACCAAGACCCATTTTTTTGAAGGTGACCAAAAGGCCGCGGATGACCTGGTTACCTTTTTTGGTTTGGACCCACAGGGTATTCAATTTGTATTTGATTTGAATTTTATTGGAACCTTGTTGCCCACACAAGTCTTTGCGGAAGATATGGTGAACCGTGGTGGTGGCGTGGTATTGAATATCTCATCCATGAATGCATTCAGGCCGCTCACTAAAATACCGGCGTACAGTGGGGCCAAAGCTGCAGTAAGTAATTTTACCCAATGGTTGGGAGTGCATTTGGCACCGGTTGGGGTGCGGGTAAATGCCCTTGCGCCAGGATTCTTTTTGACCGATCAAAACAGGAAATTACTGACCAAGGAGGATGGTTCCCTTACCGACAGGGGCAATACCATTTTGGAGCACACTCCCATGAACAGATTCGGGGAGCCTGAAGATTTGGTGGGTACCGTATTGTGGTTGGTTGGCGATGGTTCAAAATTTATAACGGGAATTGTGGTCCCCATAGATGGTGGATTTAGTGCCTTTAGCGGCGTATAAATAAGATATGGGATTAGAACAAACATGGCGATGGTACGGGCCCAATGACCCGGTTTCCTTGGCAGACATCAAGATGGCAGGTGCCACAGGGGTGGTTTCGGCATTACACCACATTCCCAACGGGGAGATTTGGGCCGTTGAAGAGATTGAAAAGAGAAAAATTGAAATTGAAGATCAAGGCCTTAGGTGGTCCGTGGTGGAAAGTGTTCCGGTGCACGAGGACATAAAAAAGCGCTCTGGCAATTATGCCCAATACATAGAAGATTACAAGCAAAGTATCCGAAATTTAGGAGCTTGTGGCATCGATACCATCTGTTACAATTTTATGCCTGTACTGGATTGGACCCGCACCGATTTGGCATTTGAAATGGAGGACGGTTCACTGGCCCTTCGTTTTGACAAGGCGGCTTTCGCTGCTTTTGAGCTGTTCATTTTGAAAAGACCCGGGGCTTTGGAATCATATACTGCGGAAGAAGTAGCCCAGGCCGAGCAAGCGTTTGATAAAATGGACCCGGCAGATAAGAACCTGTTGGTCAACAATATTATTGCCGGGCTCCCGGGGGCAGAAGAAGGTTATAGTCTGGAACAGTTCCAAAAAGTCTTGGATGGCTATGCCCATATTGGAAGGAAAGAATTAAAGGAAAATCTTCATGCATTTATCACTTCCATCGCTCCGGTTGCTGAAGAAGCTGGGGTGTACTTGGCCATTCATCCAGATGATCCACCATTTCCCATTTTAGGCCTGCCAAGGGTGGTGAGTACTTTACAAGATGCCCAAGATTTGACAAAGGCCTATGATAGCCCGCATAACGGACTTTGTTTTTGTACGGGCTCGTTTGGGGTAAGGGCGGATAATGATCTGGTGGGAATGGCAAATCAATTGTCCCGGAAAATCAATTTTATCCATCTACGGAGTACCACACGGGATGCTGATGGCAATTTTTACGAGGCCGACCACTTGTACGGCGACGTGGATATGTATGGTGTTATGAAGGAGTTGGTGCAGGAACAAGGGCGCAGGGAGCAATTGGGGCTCCACAACAAACGAATGCCAATGCGGCCCGATCATGGCCATCAAATGATAGATGACCTAAATAAAAAAACCAATCCAGGATATTCCTGTATCGGACGACTTAGGGGCCTTGCCGAACTTCGGGGATTGGAAATGGGAATAATACGATCACTTAACGAATAATATCGAGAAGTATGGAAGAAATTGATAAAAACAATCCTTTGGAATCCTTGGATCATTGGGAAGATGATATCCTCCAGCGTTATCCGGACCCAGATGCACCGAAAAAGGAAAAAGAGGAATTCCGGGATTATGAAAACTCGTTTCGAATAGATACTGTAAAGGAATTCTATAAGCTGAATCACCAATACCAGACCTACGATTTTGTGTGTAAAAAGGAAGAAGAATTTTTGCAGTTCAACAAAAGGGAAATGTCACTTTGGGAAGCTGTTGATTTCCTGAACACCTTGGTGGACGATAGTGATCCGGACATAGATTTGGATCAATTGCAACATCTTTTGCAGACCAGCGAGGCCATTAGGGCGGATGGCCACCCGGATTGGTTCGTGCTCACAGGATTTTTGCATGATGTGGGTAAGGTCCTATGTCTTTTTGGAGAGCCACAATGGGCGGTTGTGGGTGATACGTTTCCGGTAGGTTGCCAATTTTCGGACAAGATTGTGTATCCAGAGTATTTTGAGACCAATACCGACTCTAAAGATGAACGGTACAACAACAAATATGGTGTTTACGAGGCCAACTGCGGCCTGGACAATGTGAAGATGAGTTGGGGGCATGACGAATATTTATATCAGATCATGAAGGATTACCTCCCGGAGCCGGCCCTGTATATGATCAGATACCATTCCTTTTATGCCCAACATCGAGAAAATGCCTATGATCATTTAATGAGTGAACACGACCATAAAATGTTCGAATGGGTTAAGAAATTCAATCCCTATGACCTGTACTCTAAGGCACCCATACCACCAGACGCGAAAGCATTGAGGCCCTATTATGAGGACTTGGTAGCAAAGTATTTACCGGAAAAACTAAAATTTTAAGCTCAAAAACCAAACGCAACCACTAGATGTTGGCCACCTATTTAGGCTTTTTTGGATTCACGCTCTTCGTGATCTTGTATACCACATACAGGTTGCGGAAAGATAGTTTTAAGTCTGCCAAAGGATATTTTCTGGCGGGCAAAAGCCTTACGGGTCCCATCATTGCAGGATCTATGATCCTTACCAATATTTCCACCGAGCATTTGATTGGAATGAACGGCAGTTCCTATAAAAATGGGATCATTGTAATTGCATGGGAAGTCACTTCGGCCATTGCCCTGGTCATTGCGGCCATTTTCTTTATCCCCAAGTTCATTAAAATGGGATTGGCCACCATTCCCCAATTCTTGGAAGAGCGTTATGATGGGCTCACCAGGTCCATAGTGGCATTTCTGTTGATGCTTTCATTTGTGATAACGCTGCTGCCCATTGTTCTGTATTCCGGTGCGATCAATATTGAAAGTGTATTCGATTTTTCTGAAATGTTTGGCATTGGGAAGGATAGGGCCATGCTCTTTACCGTCTTTGTTATTGGGGTCATCGGTTCCATGTATGCCATTTTTGGAGGACTCAAGGCCGTTGCATATTCAGATAGTCTCAATGGCATTGGGTTATTGCTGGGAGGATTGCTCATTCCAGCTATTGCCCTATTTCAAATTGGCGATGGAAGCATTTTGACCGGTTTGGGAACCGTCTATGATTTCGCTCCAGATAAATTCGATATCATTGGTAGTGAGGATTCTGTGATGCCATTTTCCACACTTTTCACGGGCCTGATGATTAATCAACTGTATTTCTGGGGAATGAATCAGGCAATCATCCAAAGAGCATTTGGCGCCAAAAATCTGGTGGAGGCCCAGAAGGGGCTTATTTACACTGGTATTTTAAAGTTGTTCGTGCCTTTGATCATTGTATTGCCCGGCTTGATCGCCTACTACTATTTCCAAGATCAATATATGGATACCCCGGACCTGATCTATCCCCTTTTGGTTAAGAAGGTATTACCCACTTATTTGTTCGGATTTTTTGCTGCAGTGGTTTTAGGGGCCGTACTAAGCACGTTTAATAGTGTTCTAAATTCCGCCAGCACCATATTTTGTTACGATATCTATCAAAAATTGATCAATAAGGAGGTTTCGGAAGCCAAAATGGTTCGCTATGGTAAGATTACTTCCGTGGTACTTGCGGTTTTTGCCATTGGTTTTGCCCCCTTGGTGGCCTATGCTCCGGATGGCCTGTACTTTTTACTTCAAGAACTCAATGGAATCTTCTTTATCCCAATTTCCTCGGTAATCATCGCGGGAATATTTTTTAAGAACATCAACAAAACAGGGGCCAAGGCCGGACTGTTCTTCGGCTTTACCTTCTATATTTTGACCACTTTTGTTTTAGATGTTGATATACATTTTGTCCACCTATGGGGGATAGAGTTTGTATTGAATTTTATCATCATGTACCTCGTATCCAAAATGTATCCTGAAGCACCCTACGTGGAAAGAACGGGTGTGGATGAGAAAAAATGGTCGCTGGTAAATGTTTTTGGAGTGATACTAACCGTGGTCACCATTCTAATCTATGTGCTATTATCCTAATCCATGAAAGCCAATTCAACACAGACAGGACATTACGGGACAACGGCAAAGCCGTTTATGGGAGCGCATTTTTTGTTGGATAATGACTTTGCAAAGGAGTTGTACCACGACTATGCAAAGGATATGCCCATCCTGGATTATCACAACCATTTAGATCCAGAACAGTTGGCTTCAGACCACACCTTTGAGAATATTACCCAGGCCTGGCTGGCCAATGATCATTACAAATGGCGGGCTATGCGTGCCTTGGCGGTTGATGAGAAATTTATCACCGGTAATGCAACAGATTACGAAAAGTTTGCACAATGGGCCGAATGTGTTCCGTATACCGTTCGCAACCCCTTGTACCACTGGACCCATCTGGAACTGCAGCGGTATTTTGGCATTGGGGACCTCTTGGGCAAGGATAACGCGCAGCAGGTTTACAACTATACGTCCGGTACCTTACAAGAATCGTCACATAGTGCTCTGGGCTTGCTGCAACAGATGAATGTTGAGGTGGTGTGTACTACGGACGACCCCATAAATGATCTATCTCATCACCAGAATGCCAGGGAGCGGTCCATCCATCCAAGGATGTTTCCAACGTTCCGTCCAGACATGGCCTATGCTGTGGAAAATGTTGCATCCTATCGGGACTATTTGGAAAAATTGGAAATGGCGACAGGAAGCTCCATTGATTCCTATGCGGATTTGATTGCAGCCTTGAAAGAGCGAATAGCATATTTTCATAAACATGGGTGCCGTTTGTCCGATCACGGGTTGGCGCAACTCTATTTTTTTGAAAAAGGTTCCTATAATATCGAAAGTCTGTTCAAGAAAATTCTCAAGGGTCAGGTTTTAGCAGAAGAGGAAATTGAATATTTCAAATTTGAGACCTTGGGGCATCTCTGTAAGGAGTATCATGCCCATGGATGGGCACAACAATTCCATTTGGGTCCCTTACGCAATACCAATCAACGCATGTTGTCCATCTCAGGTCCTGATGCCGGATTCGATTCCATTGGAGATAAGCAACAAGCATATCCTATGGCAAGATTTCTCGATGATCTGGACAGTACCGATCAATTGACAAAAACGATTCTTTACAATCTTAATCCGGCCTACAATGAGGTGTTTGCCACAATGGCCGGTAATTTTAATGATGGTAGTATCAGGGGGAAAATTCAATATGGATCCGGATGGTGGTACCAAGATCAGTTGGATGGCATGGAGAAACAACTGAATACCCTCTCCAACATGGGAGTGCTAAGTTGCTTTGTTGGTATGCTAACCGATTCCCGAAGCCTTCTGTCATTTCCAAGACATGAGTATTTCAGGAGATTGCTTTGCAATCTTTTTGGAAGGGATATAGCCAATGGACTACTACCTGCAGATATACCCCATATGGGCAAGATCATACAGGATATATGTTATAACAATGCCAAGACCTACTTTGGTTTTCCGGAAAAAGAATAAGTCATGATAAGCGCGAATAGGACACATAAAGGTGAGCGACTGTGTAAAAACCATAGGGTGACAAAACCTGCATGGATGGCCCGTTGGATGGCTTATGGCTTCCTTTTTATGGCCCTAGGATGCAATCAACAACAAGAGGTGAAGACCATAAAATTGGCGCATGGTTTGGATGTCAATCATTCCGTCCACAAGGCCATGGTAAAAATGGGAGAGGACCTTGCCCAACGTTCCAATGGGAAATTGACAGTGGAAATTTATCCGAATCAACAGTTGGGCACCGAAAGACAGATTATGGAATTGCTCCAGATCGGGAGCTTGGATATGACAAAGGTTTCTGCCGCCACCCTGGAGAATTTTGCGCCGAAGACCAGGGTCTTGGGGTTGCCTTATTTGTTCAGGGACCGTGAACATTCCTTTAGGGTCTTTGATGGGCCTATAGGACAAGAACTCTTGGATGATGGAAAAAAATACTGGCTTAAAGGGCTTGGATTTTATGACGCGGGAAGTCGTAGTTTTTACACCAAGGAAAGACCAGTGGAACATCCCGACGACCTTCAGGGGCAAAAAATAAGGGTGATGCCCAGTGTAACGGCCATGGAAATGGTAAGGGGTTTTGGGGGGTCGCCAACACCTATTTCTTGGGGCGAACTTTATACCTCATTACAACAAGGAGTGGTGGATGGAGCAGAGAACAATCCCCCTAGTTTTTACCTCTCCAAACACTACGAGATATGTAAATATTATTCCCTGAACGAACACACCTTTTCTCCAGATGTGGTGATAGTGGGCACCCATTTTTGGAACGGGCTTACCGAGGAAGAACAGACGTGGCTCCAGCAGGCTGTGGATACTTCGGTCAAATACCAACGGGAATTATGGGCGCAAGCCGAAGCTGAAGCCTTGGCTGCCATCCAAAAATATGGGGTACAGATCATCAAACCCAACAAGGAACCCTTTTCAAAAATGACGGATAGGGTGTACGATAAATACCAAAGCGATAAGGAATTGTATGGGTTAATTCAAAGAATTAGAGCAGTTAATTAAGATGGAAGCAAGAAACAGAATAGATAAAATCTTGAGCAGTACCCTTGTGGTAATTATGTCTGCCATGGTCTTGAACGTGTTGTGGCAGGTATTTACCCGATTTGTTGTGGGCGATCCAAGTTCCTTTACTGATGAGTTGGCAAGATATCTAATGATATGGGCTGGAATCTTGGGCGCTGCCTATGCGGCAGGAAAAGATATGCATGTGGCCATTGATGTCTTACCACAAAAACTTAACGAAGCTGCTCAGCGTAGACTATCCATTTTGGTAAAAGTGTTGGTAGCCCTGTTTGCGCTGTTTGCCATGGTGATCGGGGGCAGCCGATTGGTCTATATTACTTACGTTTTGGACCAGCTATCCCCAGCATTGCAATTGCCACTCGCCTATGTGTATTTGGTAATCCCAATTAGCGGGCTGCTCATTATGTACTATAAACTAACCGACATTCTAAATCCCAGGTTCTGATGGAGTATATTCCAATTTTAGTTTTGGTTTTTAGTTTTATTGGTCTGTTGGCCATTGGAACACCCGTAGCGTGGAGTATTTCCATCTCCGCCCTATTGACCATGCTGGTTAGCATTCCCATGTTGCCGGCTACAACCACCATTGCCCAGCGCATGGGGGCAGGATTGGATAGCTTTGCACTTTTGGCCATTCCATTTTTTATACTGGCGGGCAATTTAATGAACAAAGGAGGTATGGCCCATAGGTTGATCGCCTTTGCCAAGACCTTGGTGGGGACCTTGCCTGGTGGGTTGGCATTGATCAATATTGTTGCCGCTATGTTCATGGGTGCCATTGCAGGTTCCGCTATGGCCTCAGCCTCGGCCATGGGCAGTATTTTGGGGCCGGAAATGGAAAAGGAGGGCTATTCCAAGGAATTTGGCGCAGCGGTCAATATTACTTCTGCTACCACAGGGTTGGTAATTCCACCCAGCAATATTCTTATCGTTTACTCCTTGGCCAGTGGAGGTGTTTCCATTGCAGCTCTGTTTTTGGCGGGTTATATACCAGGAGTGTTGACTGGACTTTTCTTAATGGTCGTGGCCATGGTGTGGGCCAAAAGAAAAGGCTATGTTGGCAAGGACCACAAAGGAAGGACGAGCTTTGCTGAAGTGGTAAGGACCTTTATAAGTGCATTTCCGAGCCTTTTGCTGTTATTCATAGTTATTGGAGGAATCGTTGGAGGGGTTTTTACCGCCACCGAAGCTTCTGCCATTGCCGTACTATACTCCCTTGTACTTGGGTTTATTTACAGAGAGATTTCGGTAAGGAACTTACCTAACATTTTATTGGATTCGTCCTGTACAACTGCCATTGTAATGCTGTTGATTGCAGCATCCATTGGAATGTCATGGGCCATGTCCTATGAAAATATTCCGCAGGCCACAAGTGATGTTCTTTTAGGTATTAGCGATAACAAATTTGTGATCTTATTGGTGATCAATGTCATCCTCCTATTTGTGGGCATTTTTATGGATATGACCCCAGCGGTACTCATTTTTACCCCCATCTTTTTGCCTGTGGTCACCAAACTGGGCATAGATCCCGTGCATTTTGGGATTATTATGGTCCTCAACCTTTGTATTGGACTGTGCACGCCCCCGGTGGGTTCCGTTTTGTTTGTAGGTGTGGGGGTGGCAAAGACCTCCATCCAAAAGGTGATAAAACCCTTGGTGCCGTTGTTTTTGGCGATGGTTTTGGCACTATTCTTAATTACATACATTCCGCAGCTAGCACTTTGGCTGCCTAAATTGTTCGATTTATAAAACCAATGATTAACTAAATGATATGAGAATGAAGAAAAAAACAAATCAATTTTATCTGGGCCTCATTCTGACCCTGTTTTTGGTTTCATGCGGATCATCCCCAAAAGATGATACCCCCTGGGAACCCCTATTTGATGGCACCACACTAAACGGATGGTCCACCAAGGGCGGTGACGCCACCTACAAAGTAGAGGATGGAGCCATTGTGGGGACTACCGTGCACAACACCCCGAATACCTTTTTGACCACGGATAAAATGTATGGGGATTTTATACTCGAATTGGAGTATTTGGTGGACCCAAGCATGAATTCAGGGATACAAATACGCAGCAACAGTTTCCCCTATTACAGAAATGGGCAGGTTCATGGCTATCAGGTGGAGATAGATCCATCAGATAGGGCATGGAGTGCCGGAATCTACGAAGAAGGTAGAAGGGGCTGGTTAAATCCTTTGAAGGACAATCCGCCTGCACAAAAGGCCTTCAAGCAAAATGAATGGAACCATTACCGTATAGAAGCAATCGCCGATACAATCAAAACATGGGTCAATGGCGTACCTGCGGCCTATCTAATCGATGACAAGACGGCGAGCGGATTCATCGGATTACAGGTGCATAGCATAGGAAAAGACCAACAGGAAGGAACGCTTATTAAATGGAAGAATATTCGAATCCTTACCAGCGACTTGGACAAATATTCCAAAGCAACCACAATTGAACCTATTCTGACCAAAAATAAACTCACCCATGTAGAGAAAGAACAAGGTTGGAAAATGTTATGGGATGGTGAAACCACTACAGGCTGGAGAGGTGCCAAATTGGACCATTTTCCTGAACAGGGTTGGGTCATCGAAAACGGTGAGCTTACCGTACTTTCAACAGGTGGAGGCGAATCCGAAGCCGGTGGCGACATTGTAACCACAGAAAAATATGGGGATTTTGAACTTCAGCTGGATTTTAAAATTACCGAAGGAGCAAACAGCGGAATCAAATACTATGTGGATACAGAATTGAACCAAGGTGCCGGATCCTCAATTGGACTTGAGTTCCAGATTTTGGACGATGCCAAGCATCCAGATGCCAAAAAAGGGAATCATGAGGGCAGTAGAACGGTTGCCTCCCTGTATGATTTGATAAAAGCCAGCGAGGACAAGCACATGAACCCCATCGGTGAGTGGAACCATGCGCGAATTGTATCCAAGGAAGGGCATGTGGAACACTATCTCAACCGGAACAAGGTCCTTGAATTTGATCGGGGTACCGAGGCGTACAGAAAACTTGTTGCCGAAAGCAAATACAAAGTATGGCCAAATTTTGGAGAAGCAGAAAGAGGACATATCCTACTCCAAGACCATGGGGATAGGGTGTCTTTTCAGAACATAAAAATCAAACCTTTAAATTAATTGGGATGGGAACAAGAAGAAATTTCATAAAACAGGGCACTGCCGGAGCGGCCGGCCTTACCATTGGAGGCATATTACTGCCCAATACAGGGTTTTCGAGCATTTTAGGTGCCAATGACAGGCTTGGAGTTGCCGTGGTTGGGGTGCGCAGTAGGGCCAAGGCCCATATCATTGCCATCCATCAGGATAAGAATGCAAAAATCCTCTACAATTGTGACGTTGATGATACCATCATAGAAGAACACAATACCTGGTGCCAGAAGAATATTGGCTATGTGCCCAAGGTAGAAAAGGATTTCCGTAAGATTTTGGAAGACAAGGAAGTGGATGCCATATTCATCGCCACCCCAGAACATTGGCATGCCCCTATGGCCATCATGGCCATGCAGGCAGGCAAACACGTTTATGTGGAAAAGCCCTGTAGTCATAATCCGCATGAAAATGATCTATTGGTGGCAGCCCAGAACAAGTATGGCAAAAAAGTTCAAATGGGGAACCAGCAGCGATCGGCAAGTACGTCTGCCAAAGCGGTTCAAGAAATCAAAAACGGGATCATTGGAGAGGTGTACAAGGCGGAAGCCTACTATAACAACAACCGTAAATCCATAGGAATCGGTAAAAAAGTGGCTGTTCCAAATACATTGGACTGGGAACTTTGGCAAGGTCCCGCCCCGCATGAAGATTATCGGGACAATGTGCATCCTTATAATTGGCATTGGTTCCGTACTTGGGGAACTGGTGAAATTCATAATAACGGTACCCATGAAATTGATATCTGCCGATGGGCCCTGGGGGTAGATCTACCAAAATCCGTTACTTCCTTTGGAGGCAAGTACACTTATCAGGATGATTGGGAATTTGTGGACAACCAACAAGTGACCTACACCTTTCCCGATGGGAAGTTCATTACATGGAATGGTCATAGTAGGGGGCTCATGAAACCAGACCGACCGGGAAGGGGAGCCACTATCTACGGTAGCAGGGGAAGTATCCAGTTGGACAGGAATTTCTACAAATTATTTGATTTGGCGGGCAATCCGATTAAATTAGAGTTTGAAAACGACCAGAGTGCCACAACGGACACGCAGGGTATTGGTGGTTTGGACGTGTATCATGTGCGAAACTTTTTCAATGCCATTCGAAAGGATGAATCCTTGAATTCTGACATTAATGATGCAAGTATTTCCACCATGTTGTGCCATTTGGGAAATATGGCCCAAGATGCAGGGCATGCTCTGGAAATTGATCCGAAAACCGGTAAAGTGCTCAACAACGATGCAATCATGAAGAAGAGCTGGAAACGAGAATATGCCAAAGGTTGGGAGCCTAAATTATAGCGAATGAAACGAAGGGATTTTGTAGCAAGTACGGGAATGGCGGTAGCGGGATTGTCCGTTGCCAGTGCTGGTTTGGTATATCCATCCAAAAACAACTCCATCAACATCGGGGTTATTGGGACGGGTGATCGCGGCAGTGGCCTTATCCCAATTATCAATAGCATAGATGAGTTGAATGTTACCGCATGTTGTGACGTCCTTCCTTTCCGGTTGAAAAGGGGAATGGATAAAGCCGAAAATGCCGAAGCTTACAAAGATTATAGAAAGCTTTTGGATAACAAGGATGTTGATGCCGTCCTCATTGCAACTCCCTTCAGTATGCATGGCCAAATGGCTTTGGATGCTTTGGATGCTGGAAAACACGTGTACTGTGAAAAAACCATGGCCAAAGGGTACGATGACATAAAAAAGTTGGTCCAAAAGGCATCTGGGTCCAAAAGTGTATTCCAGACCGGTCACCAATATCACAGTTCAAGGTTGTACAGCCATGTTGTAGATCTGATCAAGGATGGTAAGATTGGAAAAATCGCTGCCATAGAATGTCAATGGAACAGAAATGGCAACTGGCGCAGACCAGTACCAAGCCCTGAATATGAACGGGCCATCAATTGGAGGATGTACAAGGAATTTTCCGGAGGATTATTGGCTGAACTTTGTTCCCATCAATTGGATTTTGCCAATTGGGCCTTGGATGCGGTACCAATTAAAGTGGTGGGCGATGGTGGTATCAATTATTGGAAGGACGGTAGGGAAACCTATGACAACGTCCACATGATCTATACCTATCCCAATGGAGTGAGGGCAAAATTTACATGCCTGACAAGCAATTCCAAGGACGACTACAGAATTAAGATTTTTGGGGATCAAGGAACCATTACCGTGGATTACACAAAAGCATGGTTTTTTCCCGAGAAAAAGGATGGCGGTCGCCAATTGGGTGAAGTGGATGGTGTTTCAGGAGCCACGGTAAAATGGGATCAAGATAAAGGAAGTCCTATTGAAGTGGAGCATCTGGACCCAAGCAAACAGGCGTTGCTTGATTTCAGGGACAATATCCGTGACCATAAAATGCCAGAATCCAATGTGATGACAGGAGCCAAGGCCGCAATCTGTGTCCAAATGGGACTGGATGCCCTTTACAATCAAAAAATAGTGGATTGGAAAGCTGAAGTGCTTGCCTAAATGTTAGTCTAAAAATGAACAAGAAAAGCGTCCATTGGGCGCTTTTTTATGTTTTAATTGCTCTCTATGACAGCACCATCCTCCCTATACAGATCTACCTCGCCATCCAGGAGCAAAGCCAAAACGGTCATGTGCTCATCCAGGACATGATCGGGGAGCCCTACGTAGGTGATTCCGGGATAATGGCTCCAGTACACCTTTCCCACAACCTTATGGGATAGTTTGGTGCCATTGCCCACTACCCAAATTCGATTGATTTTGTTCTTTAGTCCGCGTACAACTACTTCCCCATTGGGGTTTCCTTTTACAAATAGGTATAGTGTTTTTTTGTCTTTGGACAAGGTGGTGGGACCGTAAAAATGCTCCTTCGGGATTCCAGAGATGGTGGCATATATGGCTTCTTTATGTTTAGAAGTCCATTGTCCCAAATCTTTAAGAATACTTACTTGCTCTGCAGGAATGCTTCCATCGGCCTTGGGGCCTATATCCAAAAGTAAGTTGCCCCCATTTCCAATGACATCCGTAAAAATGCCGATAATTTGGTCAATGGTTTTGTAATCATGGTCGTTTTTCTGAAAGCCCCAAGAATTGTTCATGGTCATGCACAGCTCCCAATATTTGTCCTTGGGTCTTGTAATGGGCATGCCTTGTTCCGGGGTGGCGTAATCGCCATGCCCTTTAAGTCTCGAATTAAGAATGGTGTTGGGGTTTTTATCCAATAGCATCTGTCGTACTTTGGGTGCTTCCCATTCCGCAGCACTGTGTTCCCAGTCCCCATCAAACCAGTACAGGTCGGGATTGTAAGTGTTGGATAATTCCTTCAATTGACCTTGATAATAGTTCAAGAAGGTGTTCCATCGCTTGGGTGACCCACTAATTTTATACCTCATGGAATCCCTCAAAAAATGGGTGTAATCGCCATAGGACCAATCGGGCAAGGAATAATAGATACCTACCTTAAGATTGTTTTTCCGTAGTTCTTTCACAAAGGGACTGAGCACATCTTTCTTGGCCGCTGAACTTTTCACAGCGTTGAAATGGCCATATTTGGAATTCCAAAGGGCAAACCCGTCATGATGTTTTGAAGTAATTACCGAATATTTGGCTCCACTTTCTTTAATGAGCCTTGCCCAAGAAGCAGGATCATAATTTTTGGCCGAAAATCCGCTGGTCTGTTTTAGGTAATCTTCGTGGGAGATGTATCCATTAAAAAAGGACCAGGATTCGTCAATTCCGGATACGGCATATAACCCCCAATGGATAAAAATACCCAACTTGGCATCTTTGAACCATTGCATTTTATCTTCATTTTTGATGTTGTTGGGTTGCTCTTGTGCATGCATTGGACAAAAAGATAAGACCAGAAGCGGCACCAGAATGGTAATAATATTTTTTATGGAGGTGCATTTGACGTTTGTATCCATTATGGGCGTGATAATTTTCATTAGGTGAGTTAAAGGGATATGTTTTTTGATAGTCGTGTCAATGCAATTTATAGTATTTAACCCAAAAAGTGAATGGTCATATCAAAATTTGCAAACCTAGTATAGATAGCTGTATATGATTCATTAGCGGACAGCTTTTTGGGATACTACATTTAAACCAACTCAAATAAGTAAAATAACGTAACTGTAATGAGACAGAAAAGTTTGATATTCAGACTTCTGGCGATTTGCTGTACACTTTTATTGGCTATAGCTTGCGAGAATTCAGAAGAAAAGGTTGAAGAAGCTTATTTACGACTGTGGTATAAAGAAGAGGCCAAGTCATGGATGCAAGAGGCGCTCCCCATTGGAAATGGTTATATGGGGGCCATGGTTTTTGGTGGGGTCGCCAAAGAGCGTATTCAGTTTAATGAAGAATCCCTTTGGGTGGGTGGTCCAGGCGAGTGGGACCAATACAATGGGGGCAATAGAAAGGATGCCCACAAATATCTTCCCAGAGTAAGGGAATTGCTTGCCAGGGGCGAATATGAAAAAGCCGATGAATTGGCAAATAAGGAGCTCACCGGAATCATTAAGAAAAACAATGAGCATAAGTTTTGGGAAGGCTTCGGGGCTTATCAGACCTTTGGTGACATTTATATTGAAACCGAAGATGCAGGAAAGGTCAGCGAGTATGCGCGGGAACTAAATATCTCGGAGGCCATTGCCCGTGTCAAATACAAGACCGGGGAGGTTCAGCACAAAAGAACTTATTTTGCCAACTATCCCAGCAGGGTATTGGTGTTCCAGTTGGAGAATGATGCACCTAATGGGCAGGACTACCATATTGAATATAGCTCTCCCCACAAATCCATAACTTTTTCGGAAAAGGGCAACCAACTCATTATTGATGGGGTACTCGAGAACAACAAAATGGCCTTTGGTGCCCAACTCCATATTGAAACTGAAGGAGGGACTTTTAAAATTTCCGATAATCAAATTGAAGTAATAGCAGCCAACAAGGTAACCCTAAGACTGGTTGCAGGCACAGATTACGATACCAATTATCCCATTTACAAGGGAAATGACTATCAGTCCCAGAACCAATTGGTTATGGAACAGGCCATGGCCAAATCTTTTGAAGAGCTCAAGGAAGAGCATATCAAGGACTATCAGCAGCTTTTCAATAGGGTGGATTTGAGTTTGGAGGAAACCGAAATTTCCCACCTCCCCACCAACGAACGTTTAAAGGCCTATGAAAACGGAAAAGAGGACCCATCATTGGAGGCACTGTACTTTCAATATGGGAGATATCTTCTTATAAGCAGTTCCAGACCGGGCACCCTTCCTGCCAATCTACAAGGCAAATGGAACGATAAAACCGCTCCTCCCTGGGCGTCCGATTACCATATGAACATCAATGTGGAAATGATATATTGGCCGGCGGAAGTCACGAATCTTCGCGAATGCCATATACCCTTGATTGATTATATCGAATCCTTGATCGAGCCTGGAAGAAAATCTGCGACCGACTTTTTTGATGCCCCGGGATGGATTGTCAATACCATGAATAATCCGTTTGGGTTTACTGCACCTGGATGGGATTTTCCCTGGGGATTTTTCCCAGGGGGTGCGGGTTGGCTCAGCCAACATGCATGGGAACATTATAGCTTTACCCAAGACAAGGAATATTTAGCCAGTCAAGGTTTTCCGATCATGAAGGAAGCCGCCATGTTTTGGCTGGATTACCTGGTGGAGGACAAGCAAGGATATCTAATCTCCACACCATCCTACTCCCCAGAACACGGTGGTATTTCCGAAGGGGCTTCCATGGATCTTCAAATTGCCTGGGATTTGTTTACCAACTGTTTGGCAGCTTGTGAGGTTTTGGAAATTGAGGATGAATTTAAACAGCAGGTCATGGAGGCTCGTGAAAAGTTGTTCCCGCCGCAAATAGGCAAATGGGGGCAGTTACAGGAGTGGAAGGAAGATGTGGACGACCCCGATAACAAGCACCGACACATATCCCACTTGTTTGCCCTACATCCGGGCAAACAAATTACAATGGATTCCAACCCAGAGCTTGCAGAAGCAGCAAAAGTGAGCCTAAATGCAAGGGGTGATCAGGGAACAGGCTGGTCCTTGGGCTGGAAAATCAATTTTTGGGCGCGACTCCAAGATGGGGAAAGAGCACATAAAATCTTACGGAGATTGCTTAAGACAACCACGGATGAAGGATTTGAAATGGTGGTGGGAGGCGGTACCTATAACAACTTGTTATGTGCGCACCCCCCTTTCCAATTGGATGGAAATATGGGAGCAACTGCAGGAATTGCCGAAATGTTGCTACAGTCCCACGAGGGCCAACTTAGATTGTTGCCAGCGCTACCGGAGGGATGGAGCTCGGGCAGCGTAAAAGGACTTAAGGCCCGAGGTAATTTTGAAGTGGATATTACTTGGAGGGATGGAAAATTGGTGGAAGCCAAGATTACCTCCTTAAGTGGGAATTCCTGCATTGTCAAATACGGTGATAAAGGCGTCAGATTGGGCTTAAGAAAAGGAGAGACCTTTGCCCTGGGTCCCGGTATGGCAATTAGTACCAACCAATAGTTTTAAGATAAAACAAGATGAAAAAAAGTAAAATATTTGTACTTGCAGTTCTTTTGCTAAGGATGTTGGTCAGTTGCCAAACTGCTGTTCCGGCACCTGAACCCCATGGTCCGTTGCCCTCACAAAAGCAGTTGGATTGGCATGAGATGGAATTTTATGCCTTTGTACACTTTACCACCAATACATTTACCAACAAGGAATGGGGTTATGGGGACGAATCCCCGGAAATTTTCAATCCTACAGAACTTGATACCCGCCAATGGGCCAGAATTGTAAAGGAAGCTGGGATGAAGGGAATCATTTTGACAGCTAAACACCATGATGGTTTTTGTTTGTGGCCCTCCAAGTTCACGGAACACTCCGTTAAGAATTCGCCTTGGAAAAACGGCCAAGGAGATGTGGTCCAGGAGCTAGCGGACGCATGTAGGGAATTCGACCTTAAACTTGGGCTCTATCTTTCGCCCTGGGATCGCAATCACCCGGAATATGGTAGAGCGGAATATGTCACCTATTTCAGAAATCAACTTAAAGAATTACTGACCAATTATGGCGATGTCTTTGAAATGTGGTTTGATGGGGCCAATGGCGGGAATGGGTATTATGGCGGTGCCAATGAGACCAGAAAAATCAATACGTTGGAGTACTACGATTGGCAAACCACCTATGATTCCATCTATAAATGGTCGCCCAATACCTTGGTGTGGGGGGTTGGCCCATCCGAAGCACGTTGGATAGGCAATGAGGAAGGCTATGCCAATACGACCAATTGGAGTCTTTTGCGCCAAAAAGATGAGCTGGCCGGTAAGGTACATTACAAGGAATTTATGTCAGGACATGAAGATGGGGAACGCTGGGTGCCAGGGGAAGCCGATGTGTCCATACGCCCGGGGTGGTTTTACCATGCCGTGGAAGACGGGAAAGTCAAATCGCTGGAAGAAGTTGTGGACATCTACTATAAATCCATTGGACGGAATGCCAATTTGTTGTTGAACCTCCCTGTGGACCGAAGAGGCTTGGTGCACGAAAATGATGAGGCCAGACTTATGGAAATGATGGCCGTGATCAAAGCGGATTTTAAAACTGAACTATTGAACGGTTCCGAGGTTTCCGCGAGCAATGTGCGTGGTAATAGCAAGCAGTTTGGCCCAGGAAATCTGATTGATGGGGATAAAAACACCTATTGGGCCACCGAAGATTCCATTACCACGGCAAGTATAACCTTTAAGTTTGATGCCCCAACCAAGTTCAATAGAGTACTGTTGCAGGAACACATCAAGTTGGGCCAACGCGTGAAAGGTTTTACCGTGGAGGCCAAGGTGGCAGGTAACTGGGTGACACTTGCTGAGGAGACCACCATTGGTTACAAACGAATATTGCGCTTGGATAGCGTGGAAGCCACTGCCATAAAAATCAACATAACCGATACAAAGGCATGCCCTGTACTGTCCACTATTGAGGTATATAATGCACCAACATTGGTACATGCCCCACAAATTGAAAGGGACAAGAAGGGTGTGGTGACCATGACATCCAAGCATGAAGATGAAGAGATATACTATACGTTGGATGGGTCGGAACCCTCAGAGAACAGCTCAAAATATGACGCCGCTTTTCAGTTGGACAAAGCAGTCGTGGTCAAAGCTATTTCCCGAAATGTGGAAGAAAAGGTGAATAGCTTCCCGAAAACGGTAAAATTTGGTGTATCCAAAGCCAACTGGAAAGTGGTATCTGTAAAAGGAGGAAACATAAATGATGCTGCCCAAGCCATTGATGGAGATTTTGGTACTTCTTTTAGGGTAAAACTACCCGCGGAAGTGGTCATAGACCTAGGAGCCAACATGTCCTTTGTTGGGTTTGACTATATGCCCAAACAAGTTGGGAATGGACTGCGACTGGTCAAAACGTATGAGCTGTACACCAGTACCAACGGCAAGGATTGGAATAAACGATCAGAAGGCGAATTTTCGAACATAAAACATAACCCCATTCTGCAGGTCAAGAACTTTACTGAAAAAGTGGAGGCAAGGTACCTGAAGTTCGTGCCCACCTCAGAAGTGGAAAGAAACGATGAAGTTTACATAGCGGAATTGGGAATAGTGGAATAGTAGCTATACTTTGCCTACTGCCAACACAACACCAGCAAACCTGGTATTTATAGTTGCATATGGCAAAGTTGTACGCAGGAGACCCTGCAAATAATTTTGTTTTAAACCTAATAAACCCTCAGCAATGTATGGTAAAATAATTTCCATAGAAGCAAAAGATATACGATTTCCAACCAGCCAAAGTTTGGATGGCTCTGATGCCATGAACCCAGACCCGGACTACTCGGCAGCCTATGTTATACTTAAGACCGATCGTGATGATGGCTTGGAAGGACATGGCCTTACGTTCACTATAGGACGCGGGAATGAATTGTGTGTAAGTGCGATTGAATCGCTTTCGCATTTGATCGTTGGAGAGGATATCGGTACCATTGTTTCCGACTTTGGCAAGTTTTGGAGAAAAATGATCGTTGGTGACAGTCAATTGCGCTGGCTAGGACCGGAAAAAGGAGTCATTCACCTAGCAACAGGGGCCATGGTCAATGCCATGTGGGACCTATATGCGAAAATCCAGAAAAAGCCCTTGTGGCAGGTCTTGGCCGATATGTCCCCTGAAGAATTGATAAGATGCATCGATTTTAGTTACATTACCGATGCCATTACCCCGGAAGAGGCCTTGGAAATGCTGAAAAAGAATGAAGCTACCAAAGGAGAACGGATTCAATATTTAAAGGAAAATGGTTATCCCGCTTACACTACCTCTGCCGGATGGCTGGGTTATAGTGAGGAAAAAATCCGAAAATTGTGCAAAGAAGCTGTTTCAGAAGGTTGGAAGCATATAAAAATGAAAGTAGGGGGCAACCTGAAGGAGGATATGAAGCGGGCCGCCATAATCCGGGAAGAGATTGGAAGTGATTTCAAATTGATGATGGATGCCAATCAAAAATGGGATGTTGGGGAGGCCATTGCCAACATAAAAGAGCTTTCAAAATTCAATTTGTATTGGTTCGAAGAGCCCACAAGTCCCGATGATATTTTGGGTCATAAGGCCATAGCCGATGCCATTAGACCCATAAAAGTGGCCACCGGGGAACACTGCCAAAATAGGGTGATTTTTAAGCAGCTTATGCAAGCAGATGCCATTGATATTTGCCAAATTGATAGTTGTCGGGTGGGAGGCGTAAACGAATTGTTGGCCATTATGCTGATGGCCGCCAAGTTCAACATCCCGGTTTGTCCACATGCGGGCGGGGTCGGACTTTGCGAATATGTTCAGCATTTGTCCATGTTCGACTATATTGCCATAAGCGGTTCCTTGGAAGAGCGCATCATTGAATACGTGGATCACCTTCATGAGCATTTTCGTGACCCCGTGGTCATTAAAAATGGAGCTTATATGGTGCCCACCATGCCGGGTTACAGCATAGAGATCAAAGAAGAATCTTTGATGGATTATGAATTTCCGCACGGTAAGGTTTGGCAGGAAATTGAAGCTGTAAGCCACTAATTTTTTAAAAACTGAAGAACTAAACACACTTATATGAAATTGGTTAGATACGGAAAAGCCGGACATGAAAAACCTGCTGTACTCCTGGAAAACAAGCTTATTGATGTAAGCAATGTTGCAGGGGATATAGATGGAAATTTTTTGGAATCCGGGGGATTGGAAAAAGTTAGGGCATTTATTGAAGCCGGAGAATTTGATGCAAAAGAATGGTCAGAAGATTCACATTTGGCGGCTCCCATAAACAGAGTTTCCAAAATTGTCTGTGTGGGCCTTAATTATGCCAAGCATGCAGAAGAAAGCGGTATGGAAGTCCCTTCAGAACCAGTATTGTTTTTCAAGGCCACAACCGCAATAGTTGGTCCTTATGATGAGGTTGTGATTCCAAAGGGAAGTGAAAAAACAGATTGGGAAGTAGAACTTGCCGTGGTTATTGGGAAGAAGGCCAGCTACGTTTCCAAAGAATCCGCTATGGATTACGTGGCCGGCTACATGGTGCACAACGATATCAGCGAAAGGGCCTTTCAACTGGAAAAAGGAGGGCAATGGGTCAAAGGGAAAAGCTGCGATACCTTTGCGCCTTTGGGCCCATATCTGGTAACAAAGGATGAGGTTGCCGATCCACACAATCTCGATTTATGGCTAAAATTGAATGGGGAAACCATGCAATCTTCGAATACTTCCGACCTAATTTTCGACATTCCCACTTTGGTCAGTTACATTAGCGAATATATGACACTTCTGCCCGGGGATATTATATCCACAGGAACCCCGTTTGGGGTTGGACTCGGTCTTAATCCGCCCATGTACCTTAAACCGGGCGATGTAATGGAACTGGGTATTGATGGTCTGGGGGTTTCCAAACAATCCGTGGTGGCTTTTGAAGATGCTTCCAACCGCTAAAATCGCTTCTGATGAATCTTTATAAAATAGGGACAAGGGCATTTGTTGAAACTGACGGACGCTATGTGTGCAAAGACATTTCCGACTGGACCACTTTTCTGAACAGGGACGACCTTTATGCGAAGCTCAAAAGTGAAATATCCGATTGGGAAGAAACAGATTCGTCCTTTTTGGATTCCCAGCGATTTGATCCTCCCATGGGCGATCAGGAGATTTGGGCGGCAGGAGTAACCTATGAACGCAGTAAAACGGCCCGTATGGATGAATCCAAAGAATCGGGAGGGTCGGTATTTTATGATATGGTATATGATGCCGAGAGGCCGGAACTCTTTTTCAAGGCTACCAGCCAACGTTGTGTGGGGTCTGGTGATGAGGTATACATCAGAAAGGACTCAACCTGGAATGTCCCTGAACCTGAATTGACCTTGTTGATCAACTCGGAAGGTGTCATTCAAGGGTATACCGCTGGAAATGATATGAGTTCAAGGAGCATAGAAGGAGAAAACCCACTATATCTTCCCCAAGCCAAGGTTTATGAAAAATGTGCCGCTTTGGGTCCCTGTATCCACATACCTGGGAAACCTATCCCCAAAAGCACGGAAATTCAAATTTCCATAGAAAGAAATGGGGAAACCATGTACCACGACAAAGTGGCTATTTCCAAGATAAAACGGGACTTTGCAGAGTTGGTTTCGTACCTATACCGGGAATGTGATTTTCCTAATGGATCCTTTTTAATGACAGGTACTTGTTTAGTGCCTCCAGATGATTTTACTTTGGAGGTTGATGACAAAATAAAAATTACCATTGACCATATCGGGTCCTTGGTCAATCAAGTAGCTAAAAAAGGATAATACATGATATTTGGCGAGAATTACCTCGGGTTTGAAATGTCCCGTGAGGGCAGTGAAAGCTTTTATTCCATGACCCCATCAGGGGAGGAACTTTCCACAAAATTCCATTGTGCAACGGAAAATGAGATTAACAAAGCTGCCGAAAAAGCACAAGAAGCATTTTTGGTCTATCGAAAAACTGATGCTGAAAAGCGTGCCGTTTTTTTGGAGAACATTGGCAAACAGATCATGGCTTTGGGTGATGAACTGCTGGAACGTTGCGCAGCGGAGACTGCACTTCCCTTAGGAAGACTGCAAGGAGAGCGTGGGAGAACCGTGAACCAGCTAAATTTGTTTGCCCAGGTTTTACGGGAAGGCTCTTGGGTGGATGCACGTATTGATACGGCAATTCCCGATCGCCAACCCATTCCAAAATCGGATATTAGATTGATGAACATGGCAATAGGTCCCGTAGCAGTTTTTGGGGCCAGTAATTTTCCCTTGGCCTTTTCTGTGGCAGGAGGGGATACCGCATCTGCTTTGGCTGCCGGCTGCCCGGTGATCGTTAAGGGGCATCCTGCCCATGCCGGCACTTCGGATTTGGTGGCCCAGGCCGTTATTGCTGCGGCAAAAGAAAGTGGAATGCCAGACGGTGTGTTTTCTTTGGTGCAGGGAAATACCAATGCTGTTGGCGGGGCTTTGGTAAAGCACAAACACATAAAGGCAGTAGGGTTTACAGGCTCCTATGGGGGTGGTAAAGCGCTGTTTGACATTGCTGCTCAACGTCCTGAACCCATTCCTGTATTTGCAGAAATGGGCAGTGTAAACCCTGTTTTCATATTGCCATCCACCTTGGAAAAAAATGGGGCCGATATTGCCTCAGCCCTGGTAGGTTCCATTGCATTGGGAGTAGGCCAGTTTTGCACAAATCCCGGTTTGGTGTTCGCACAGGGTTCAGAGGCCCTTGAAAGTTTTGAAAAGGCCTTGGCCGAAAATGCCAATGGTGTGGGCGCTGCGGAAATGCTGACAGCCACTATCAAAAACACCTACAATACTAGGGTGGACCAATACAAAAAAATGGAGATGTTGGAAGAGTTGACGGATAACAAGGACAGCACACAGAAGGTAACCCCTAGCATTTTTAAAACCGATGTGGCCAAGTTTGCCAAGGAGGAATCTTTATCCGAAGAGAATTTCGGGCCTTCAAGCATATTGGTGGAAGCTTCCGCGGAAGAAGAAATTTACGAGGTGGCCAGAAATCTAGAAGGTCATTTGACGGCGACCATACTAGGAGATGAAGCCGACTTGGAAAAACATGCGGACCTGATCGCTATTTTGGAGCAAAAGGTAGGGAGATTGATTATTAATGGGTATCCTACAGGGGTTGAGGTTTGCCATAGTATGGTGCACGGGGGGCCATTTCCGGCAACAACGGCACCTTCCACCACTTCGGTTGGAACCAAGGCAATCGAACGATTTGTCAGGCCCGTTTGCTATCAGAATTTCCCGGATAATTTGTTGCCAAATCCCCTGAAGAATTCCAATCCAGATGGGATATGGAGATTGGTCAATGGGGAACGAACAAAGGAAGCTTTGTAGGATTATTTCTATAAAACATTGATTTCCATTTATCTAGGCTAATTAAGTAATAGAATGAGCTAAAGAAGTATTGAATTATGTTACAATGATTAAATAGTTTTGAGATAAGTCTTACTAGTATTTAGGTTTAGTAGCGTAATCTTGAATAACAATATAGATGACATAATTGTTTTCTTTTAAGACTTGATTTTATTAGTGATTTTGCGGCCAACAATATTGTTGGCCGTTCTATTTGTTTGTTGTCTGTATGCCAACAGACCACATTTCGCAAAATCCGTAGGGCACTAAAAAACCTTGCAAGCAAATGAAGTACTAGGTTTGGTCAAAATAGGAATAATTATGATGGCTGAAGACCTTTATCTTGAGTGCCTCACGACTAAATTGCCTTAGGATGCAATTTAGCGGAACATCATGTACATATAGACTACTTAACCACCAAAATGAAATTAACCTTTAAATACAAAAAGTTTTTGGGAATCCTGGTTCTGGCAGTGTTTCTTGGCTGCGGTCCAAAAACTGAGCAGGACAAAAGCGCCGCGGACCAAAATCCTACGACACCACCCAACATCATTCTCATAATGACCGATGATCAAGGATGGGGAGACACCGGATACAATGGGCACCCTTTTTTAAAAACCCCCAACCTGGATGATATGGCGGCCAACGGAGTGGTTTTCAATAGATTTTATGCCGCCTCCGCGGTTTGTTCCCCAACACGCGGCAGTGTGATGACAGGTCGTCACCCACTGCGCTATGGGATATGCACGGCGAATTGCGGACATATTAAGACGGAGGAAATCACTTTGGCTGAAATGGTCAAGGAAAAAGGCTACACCACTGGGCATTTTGGCAAGTGGCACTTGGGGACGCTTACCCGTGATACCTTAGATGCCAATAGAGGAGGCAAGCCTGAAAACTATGCCCATTACGCTCCGCCTTCAGATCATGGTTTTGATACTTATTTTGTGACGGAATCGAAGGTGCCCACATGGGATCCCATGATCACACCGCCAAGATCTGCTGGAGGCGTTTCCCCTAAATTAACGGTTGGGGAGCCATTTCAAACGTTCTATTGGTCAGGTCCTGGAATGATAGAAACGGAAAACTTGGAAGGGGACGATTCCCGTGTGATTATGGATAGGGTAATACCATTTGTTGAGGAGGCAGCACAACAAGAACAGCCTTTTTTAAGTGTGGTCTGGTTTCACTCACCCCACTTGCCCGTTCTAACCGGAGACTCCTATAGGAAGCCATATCATGAACTTTCAGAAGACCAGCAGCAGTACTACGGCACCCTAACCGCCATGGACGAGCAAATAGGGAGGCTCCGAAACAAGCTTAAGGAATTGGGGATTTCGGACAATACCATACTGTTTTTTACTAGCGACAATGGTCCGGAAGGCAAAGCCGCCTTGGGAAGAACCCAGGGGGGAACCAAAGGGCTTAAGGGAAGAAAAAGAAGTCTTTATGAAGGCGGTATACGCGTTCCAGGAATCATGGAATGGTCGGGGAATGTACCACAAGGTAAAACCCTGGAAACGCCTTGTTTTACTTCAGACTATTTTCCCACCATTGCAAATCTATTGGGAATCGATACTGCAAAATACAATCGCCCGTTCGACGGTATGGACCTCATGCCATTGATCGAGGGGGAACAGGAAAAAAGGAACAAAAACTTAGCTTTTCGGTTCAACAATCAGGCCGCGTTGATTGGCCATACCTATAAAATTTATAGTAGGGACGATGGCAATTCATTTGAGCTTTACAATTTAAACGAAGACCCATCAGAGTCCGTTGATCTGGCCGAATCCCAACCTGGGCAATTAAAGGAAATGATCCAAGAATGGCAAACTTGGAAAAACTCCCAAGAAATGAGTGCTCAAGGAATGGATTATCAACAAGCCGATCAATGAAATTGAAATATTGTACCATGTTCTTGACGGCAGCACTCGCTATTGGTGCTTGCCAGACCAAAAATCGAGATAAAGCCAGTGGCCAAAAAACGGAAAAACCGAATGTAATCATCATTTTTACGGATGATCAGGGGTACGCCGATTTAAGTAGTTACGGGGCCACCAAGTTTCAAACCCCTAATTTGGATAGTTTGGTGGCTGCTGGTATTCGATTCACCGATTTTTATGTCCCTGCCACGGTGTGTACCCCGTCGCGCGCTGCCTTACTTACTGGAAGCTACCCAAAACGTGTGGGACTGCACGAATCTGTTCTGCGGCCATTTTCAGACACGGGGCTTTCCCCAAACGAATATACCATGGCCGAAATGCTCAAGGACGTGGGTTATCAAACCGCTTGTGTGGGAAAATGGCACCTAGGACATCAACCGGAATTTATGCCCAATCGCCAGGGATTTGATCATTATTTTGGGGTGCCTTACTCCAATGACATGGATTCCCATTATTATAAGGGAATCGATTTTCAGTCGCCGCCTTTACCGCTGTATCACAATGAAGAACAAATTGAATCCAGTCCGGACCAACGATATCTTACCCGAAGGTTCACTGATGAAGCCATATCCTATATCGGCAATCACAGGGAAAAAGGACCTTTCTTTTTGTATCTAGCGCATATTATGCCCCATATTCCGCTCCATGTTTCTGAAGAATTTGATGGTAAGACCTCCTATGGATTATATGGCGATGTAATAACAGAACTGGATGCAAATGTGGGCCGCTTAGTGAATTTTCTAAAAAGAGAAGGTCTATTTGATAATACAATCCTTATTTACACCTCGGACAATGGTCCCCATCATGACTTAAACGCCGGTTCCGCCTTTCCCCTAAGGGGATGGAAGACCCAAACATGGGAGGGGGGACAACGGGTTCCGGGAATCATTGTCTGGCCCGATCAGATTCCTGCCAATGTAGTGTCCAATGAACCGATATCCACCATGGATATCATGCCCACCCTGGCAGCCTTTTCCGGAGCAAATCTACCAGAAGATATTACTATAGATGGCAGAAATATCGCTGGCTTTCTCAAAAACCCTGGGCAAACCTTACCCGAAACCCCATTTTTCTACTATGCCACCAATGGAAATGTGGAAGCCGTTCGATTGGGGGATTGGAAACTGCATATAGCAAAATCCAGAGGTCGCAAAGAAGCAGACACTTTTCCCATTTCTTTGTTCAATCTTAAGGAAGATGTAGGAGAGCAAGTAAATTTGGCCGGGGAGCACCCTAACAAAGTGGAAATGTTGCAGCAATTGATTCTTGACTTTGATGCCCAATTAAAACAACAGGCCAGACCAGTTGGGAAGGCGGAAAATGGAGGCATATCTATAAGATAAAAGAATTGTAACTTGGATAACCCAATTATTGGGAATCCTTGTTTTGTGATAAATGTATATCCAAAAAATGTGCAGATTGATGGAACCCTGCGCCAAAAGGGCAAAATAAGTATAATTTTTGGTGAATAAATAGGTGAACTTGCCCTCCCTATTCCAGTATTTTTGATTGAACCGCTAGGTTCAAGGACTCAGACCTTAATACCACACTAATGTTTTCATTGAAAAACAACAACTATTCCCGGCCGGTACTTAAAATCCAATACCTCTGTCTTTGTTTGCTCATCTCTTTGGCCTCTTGTAACAAGAAAGAAGAAAAACCAATAGCCTTTGAAGTGGATACATTGGCCCATGTTGACCCTTTTATCGGTACGGGTTTCCATGGCCACACTTTTCCAGGACCCGTTATGCCGCATGGCATGATGCAGTTAGGTCCGGACACCAAGTTGAATGGATGGGATGCATCCAGTGGATACCATTATGCAGATAGCACCATTTATGGGTTTTCACATACACATTTGAGTGGAACCGGAATTGGGGATATGGGGGATGTTCTCCTACTCCCTTTTACTGGCGATGTTCCTGAAAGCAAACCTGTGGCCATTTTTGACAAGGCGGATGAACATGCAGTTGTGGGCAAGTATTCGGTAAGCTTTAAAAATTTTGATGTGACCACCGAATTGGCAACGGCGATACGGGCAGGTATGCACCGCTATTCCTTTTCCGGGGATGGGCAAAAAAAGTTATTGGTAGATATTGGGCACATCCTTCAGCGCACCTGGAGTCATGATAATGTGGCAAACACATTGGAGTTCGTTGATGATAAAACCCTGAGGGGGTTAAAGCACAGTAGGGGGTGGGCCAAGGACCACAAAGTCTATTATTATATTGAATTTTCCCACCCGTTTTCCATTGAATCCGTGGTGGTGGATGGAAAGACTGTCCCAAGTCAACAAGTGCATGAGGGGGTAGATGTATATTCTTATCTATCCTTTGATTCCCTGCCCAATAATGAACCCTTATTGGTTAAGGTGGGCATTTCTCCAGTGGATATGCAAGGCGCGGAAAACAATCTTAAAACTGAGGTGCCTCACTGGGAATTTGATGATTTGGTGGAAGCCAATAGAAATGCCTGGGAAAAGGAGTTGGGCAGAATCAAGATCAAGACTTCCGACGACTCACAACGGACAATTTTCTACACAGCACTTTATCATTCCATGATTGCCCCCATGATTTTTCAAGATGTGGATGGCCGATACAGGGGCATGGACAAAGAAATACATCAGGCCAAAGCAGGTCAGGAATACTATACCGTCTATTCCATGTGGGATACGTTTAGGGCCTTGCACCCCTTAATGACGATCGTTGATGAACCCCGTTCCGTACAATGGATGAATGATTTACTTTTAAAATACCAGCAAGGCGGAATTTTGCCCAAGTGGGCCTTGGCCTCCAACTATACAGGTACCATGGTAGGATATCCCGCGGTGGCCAACTTGGCGGATGCCGTGGCGAAGAACATACCGGGAATTGACAAGGATTTGGCACTGGAAGCTGCTGTGACCAGTGCATCATACCTACCGGATTTACCTGGATTACAAAACGACCCGAACAAAGACCGGGTGATGACTGAGCACAATAAGTACATCAATGAAGGGGTGCATATTCCTTCGGATAAAATAATCAATTCCGTTTCATACGGCCTTGAAAATGCCTACTACGATTGGTGCATTCTTCAGTTGGCAAAAAGCGCCGGTAATGACTCCTTGGTCAAGGTATTTTCAAAACGGGCCAAGAACTATGCACTTTATTTTGATGCTTCCACAGGTTTTATGCGGGGTAAAAATGAAGATGGAAGCTGGGTTACCCCCTTCAATCCCAAATATTCCGATCATGAGCATTCAGACTATGTGGAAGGCAACGCATGGCAGTGGAACTGGTTTGTGCCCCATGATATTGAAGGCTTTGCAGATTTATACGGCAGCCCTGAAGCTTTTACCACCAAATTGGACTCCTTGTTTACCACTTCATCGGAAATAGAAGGGGAAAACGCAAGTGGTGACATAACAGGTCTTATAGGGCAGTATGCCCATGGCAATGAACCAAGTCACCATATAGCCTATATGTACAATTACATAGATCAAGCCTGGAAGGCACAGGAATTGGTGGATCGGATATTAACTGGCTTCTACACTACCGAACCTGATGGTATTATTGGGAATGAAGATTGTGGGCAAATGTCGGCCTGGTACATTATGAGCAGTATGGGATTCTACCAGGTGGCTCCAGGAGATCCGGTCTATACCATTGGACGGCCGCTTTTTGAGTGGGTGGAAATTCCCATGGAAAATGGAAATTCCTTTACCATAAAAACCGTCAACAATAGTGCCGTCAACAAATATGTACAAGAGGTAAGCTTGAACGGTACCATTCTGGAAGAACCTTTTTTTACGCATGATGATATAAGAAAAGGGGGCGAGCTGATTTTTACAATGGGTCCAGAACCAAAGCAATGAACCGACGTCATAAACCCATGAAAAACCGGAAGTTTTTGAAGCTAAATATGATTTTCCATAAAGGAATTGCGGCTTGTTTGATTTTGATGGGTGTCTTTTCCTGTAATGAAAAGCCTGCTGAGGAAAAACCGCCCAATATCGTATTCTTTTTTGTGGACGATATGGGTTGGCAAGATACCTCAGTACCATTCCATACCGAAATCACCAGGCTCAACCAACAATACCACACACCCAATATGGAGCAATTGGCCAAGGAAGGCATGAAGTTTACCCAAGCTTATGCCACTGCTGTTTGTTCCCCTTCCAGAATTAGTTTGATGACAGGCCTAAATGCGGCAAGGCACCGTGTTACCAATTGGACCTTGTTCAAGGATAAGGCTACCGACGGGAATCATGAAAAGGTTGTGGCCCCTCAGTGGAATGTGAACGGACTGGGCACTGAACCGGGAGCTGCAAGGTCAATTTACGCCCAAACCATGCCGCAACTATTGCAAAAAACGGGCTACACCACCATTCACGCTGGGAAAGCGCATTTCGGTGCCAAGGATACCCCAGGTGAAAATCCACTCAACGTAGGCTTTGATGTGAATATAGCTGGTCATGCAGCAGGGGGACCCGGCAGTTACCTGGGAAAGAACAATTTCAGTGCGGTATGGAGAAACGGAATGCCTGTTTGGGACGTGCCCGGATTGGAGGAATACCATGGAAAGGATATGTTCCTTACGGAAGCCCTCACCCTCGAAGCCAATAAAGCGGTAAACGAGGCTGTGGCAACTGAAAAACCATTCTATCTCTATATGTCCCATTATGCCATCCATGCACCTTGGGAAATAGATAGTAGATTTTATCAAAAATATATAGACGCCGGACTAAGTGAATTTGATGCCACTTATGCCGCGATGATCGAAGGGATGGACAAGTCAATGGGCGACATTTGGAGGAATCTCCAACGCCTTGGGGTGGCGGAAAACACCATTATTGTCTTTATGTCGGATAACGGTGCCCCAAAACAGGCGGCACGGAATCTTCCACTACGGGGACATAAACTAACACCTTATGAGGGGGGTATCCGGGTACCACTCTTGGTCAAATGGCCAGGGGTTACCCCGGCAGCCTCGGTAAATGACCAATATTTGATCATTGAGGATATTTTTCCCACCTTTTTGGAAATGGCCGGTGTGCAAGAAGAAATCAACAAGGTGGATGGACTAAGTTTTGTACCTCTTCTCAGTGGAAAAGGGGAATATCCAGAAAATCGACCTATTTATTGGCATTTTCCCAATACCTATGATCAACCGCCCTATAGTTCCGTACGCAAGGGAAATTGGAAACTTATTTACCATCATGTAAGTAGAAAAATAGAACTTTTTGATCTAGAGAACGACATTGGGGAGACGGAAGATCTTTTCGATTCAAATACATCCAAAGCCAGGGAACTGGTAAACCTTTTATCGAATTACATGGCTAGCGTGGATGCCCAAATGCCAACTGATAAATCAACCGGGGAAACCATCCCCTATCCTAAAGAAATACTTGAATAATACCAACACCAATGAAGTACAGAATTGTAGCCAGCCTCCTCATTTGCGTTTTGCTGATAGGGGCCTGTAAAGAAGAGCCAAAGACCAAAAAAGAAGCACCCAATATTGTATTCCTCTTTGCGGATGACTACACCTATGAAGCTATTCATGCATTGGGCAATGGTATCATTGAGACCCCAAATCTGGATAGATTGGTAGGGAACGGTACAACATTTACCCACGCCTATAATATGGGAGGTTGGAACGGGGCCATTTGCGTGGCTTCCCGATCCATGATCATTTCGGGGACCAGTATTTGGAATGCGCAAAGGATGGCCTCGCAATGGAGGCAAGGAGATTCCACTGCCTTGAAGAATACCTGGGGCCGACTCATGGCAAACAAGGGTTACAACACCTATATGACTGGAAAATGGCATGTAAGTGCTCCCGCCGATTATGTGTTTGGTACTGCGAGGAACATTCGCCCGGGCATGCCGGACGATTTGAGAAGCGAAGCCGATTGGAAGGCAATTCGCGAAGCCTACAAAGCAGGAAAACCGGTAAAACCCCTGATGCCCACGGCCTATTTTAGACCAGTAGACGAAAATGATACCCTCTGGTCGCCATCGGACCCAAAATTCAAAGGCTTTTGGGAGGGTGGCAAACATTGGAGCGAAGTGGTTCGCGATGACGCCTTGGATTTTCTTGAGGATGCCACCGGGAAAGAGGACCCCTTCTTTATGTATTTGGCCTTCAATGCACCCCATGATCCACGGCAGGCACCCCAAAGTTTTCTGGATAAATATGATTTGGACCATATTCCCGTACCTGAAAATTGGCTCCCGGAATATCCATATAACGAGGCCATGAACAGCAGTTTTACCATGCGCGATGAAGTATTGGCACCCTTCCCCAGAACTCCATTCGCCATCAAAACCCATTTAAAGGAATACTATGCCATAATCACCCATCTGGATGAGCAAGTAGGCAAGATTTTGGACGCCTTGGAGCAATCCGGAAAAATGGACAATACCTATATCTTTTTTACGGGGGATCATGGATTGTCCGTTGGGCACCATGGTTTAATTGGCAAACAAAACATGTTTGATCATAGTATCAGGGTTCCCTTAATGGTGGTGGGTCCTGACATTCCCAAAGGTCAAAAGATAGGGACAGATGTATATCTGCAAGATATAATGGCCACCAGCCTGGAATTGGCGCAGATAGAGAAGCCTACGTATGTTGATTTCAACAGCTTGCTCCCCTTGGCCAAAGGTGAAACCAAAATGGGCCATTTGACGGAGGGGGTCTACGGAGCTTTTGAAAAGGAATCCCAGCGGATGATCCGTAAAGACGGTTATAAACTCATTGTTTATCCAAAAATTGAGAAGGTGTTGCTTTTTAATTTGGAAAAAGACCCTCTTGAAATGAATGACCTTGCGGGTGATGTTGCCAACAAGGGTATGGTGGAATCCCTCTTTTTCGATTTAATGGCGCTGCAAAAGAAAATGGATGATCCATTGGACCTGAGCGCTATGTTTCAAAACCTACAGCTATAAAAACAAAGTCTTGATTTATGAACTTGAAAAGAAAACTTGGAACGTCACTTAGTTCCTCATTCCAATTGAGAGCAAAAACACTTTTGGTGGCCCTAGCATTGGTAACCATGAATACTATGGTCAATGCACAGGAAAAAAAATATACAGCAGATTGGAAATCGCTGGATCAACGTCCCGTGGCGGATTGGTTCTCCGATGCAAAATTTGGCATCTTTATCCACTGGGGCCCTTATTCCGTGCCATCTTGGTCCCCAAAAGGGACGTATGAGGAATGGTACCAGACTTGGTTTCAATCCGAAAGCGTTTTCGGAAACGGGACCTTCACAGGCCAAGAAATTCCAGATTTCCACAAAAGCACCTATGGAGAGGATTTTAATTACATCGATTTTGCCAAACTTTGGAAAGCAGAATTGTACGATCCCGTGAAATGGGCGGAAATCTTTAAAAAGTCCGGGGCCAAATATGTGGTTATGACCTCCAAGCACCATGATGGATTTACCCTATGGCCCAATGAACATGCCACCAATTCCCGGGGCTACCTTTGGAACAGTGTGGTTACCGGCCCCAAACGTGATTTGGTGGGCGATTACGTAAAGGCCATCAAGGACGCAGGTCTTAAAGCCGGATTGTACTATTCACTTTATGAGTGGTACCATCCATGGTATCAGGCTGGGTTGGATAAGTTTGTGACCGACTATTACCATCCCCAGTTCAAGGATTTGGTGACCAATTATAAACCAGATTTGATCTATGCAGATGGGGAATGGGAAAAAGGGGACGACTACTGGAGAAGCACAGAATTGTTGGCCTGGTTGTTCAATGAATCCCCAGTTAAGGACGATGTGGTGATCAATGATCGCTGGGTGGCCGGCCAGCGACATAAGCATGGTGGGTTCTATACCACAGAATACCTCAGGGAAGAAGTGAATTTCAATAAACCATGGGAAGAAATTCGGGGAATGGGCTTGTCCTTCGGATACAATAGAAATGAGGATATAGAAGATTACAACTCTCCCCAAATGCTGATTTTGATGCTCTCCGATATTGTCAGCCAGGGAGGGAACCTTTGCATCAATGTTGGACCTTCCGCGGATGGAAAAATACCCGTGATCATGCAAGAGCGTTTGTTGCAAATTGGCAAATGGTTGGAAACCAATGGAAGTGCCATTTACGGAACCAAAAAATGGAAAAGATCGTATCAATGGTCCCCAGGCGATAGAAATTTTAAACTTTTGGAAGAAGGGCAAAGTTATGTGGAGGGAGATTATATCTTAAAGCAGACCATTGACCAACAACCTGGGAAAGCACTAAAAGAACTGTTCTTTACATCCAAGGGCAATGACGTTTATGCCATTAGTCCCAAATGGCCTGGAAAGGAATTGATCATTAAAAACATTCAGCTTAAGAACAACAGTGAAATAAGCTTGTTGGCCACCAATCAAAAATTGGTGTACCGCAAGTCTGGCAAAGACATCATTGTATCACTCCCTGATTTTGACCCGAACAATTACAAACCCGAGGACTACTATGCCTTTGTGTTTAAACTGACCAATGTGAGATAGACTAAACCAACCAACCAAAAAAAATAAAATGAGAACGTATAAACGAATTTTTCGAGGCCTTTGTGTACTTTCCGTTATCCTGATCATGGGGTGCAAGGAGGAATCAAAAGAGAAAGAGGAGGAGGCGCTTCCCAATATCATATTTGTAATGGCCGATGATTTGGGATACGGGGATATCAGTGTTTTTAATCCCAGTGGAAAAATCAAAACGCCTCATTTGGATCAAATGGCAGCTGACGGAATCCGGTTTACCGATGCCCATTCCAGCTCTGCAGTTTGCACCCCAACCCGCTATGGAATAATGACCGGGCGGTACAATTGGCGCTCTACCTTAAAACAAGGAGTGCTCACCGGAAGGTCCGAAGCGCTAATTCCCACATCCAGGACTACCGTAGCTTCGATGCTCAAAAAACAAGGGTACCACACGGCTTTTATTGGGAAATGGCATTTGGGATGGGATTGGGCCTTAACGGATACCGTGAGTTCCGGTGAAGGTTGGAATCCAAGGGATTTCGACAATCTGGATTATTCAAAGCCTGTCAAAAATTCGCCCAATGATTTGGGATTCGATTATGCCTATGGACATAGTGGTTCCCTGGATATGGCACCTTATGTGTATGTGGAAAATGGTCGTCCTACCGCAATTCCTACCGAGGTTACAGTGAACAAGGGCAAGTACAGTTGGTGGCGAAAGGGTCCTACCTCCCCAGATTTTGAGCACGACCAGGTAACCCCAAATTTTTTCAATAGAGCGATAGCACATGTGAAGGAGCAAGCCAACAAAGACCAACCATTTTTTCTCTATTTGCCCTTACCTTCACCGCATACGCCCATCTTGCCCTTGGAAGAATGGCAGGGGAAAAGCAATTTGAACCCATATGGGGATTTTATGATAATGATCGACCATTATATGGGAGAATTGTTGAAAACGGTAACGGAAACAGGTATTTCGGACAACACTTTGGTCATCTTTACCAGTGATAATGGCTGTTCGCCCGCTGCTGGAATCAAGGAAATGATTGAAATGGGACATTATCCCAATGGAATCTATCGTGGACATAAGGCGGATATTTTTGAAGGAGGGCATAGAGTACCCTTCATTGCCAAATGGCCGGCAAGGATCAAAGCCGGAAGCACCAGCGATGAAACCATTTGTCTGAACGATTTCATGGCCACCACTGCCGCCATCTCCGGGTATCAACTAGGGGATAATGAAGCAGAGGACAGTTATAATATTTTGCCAGCATTAACCGGTGAAGCCTTGGATGCTCCTATTCGTGAAGCCACCGTGCACCACTCGGTAAATGGAAGTTTTGCTATAAGACGGGGCGATTGGAAATTGGCCATGTGCGGGGGTTCAGGGGGATGGAGTTTTCCCAAACCCAACAATAAAGCCGTTTTAGATACCCTTCCTTCGGTGCAATTATATAATTTGCAGGAGGATCCCAAGGAAACCCAAAATCTGGTGGAAACTTACCCAGATAAAGTGGAGGAGTTAAAAAATCTATTGACCAAGTATATTGTTGAAGGCAGAAGTACGGCTGGTGCACCCCAACAAAATGATGGTCCTGAAACTTGGAATCAGCTGTGGTGGATGTCGGATGAAGAGGAGATGGAATAACAAACCAATCAACCAACCATATACGATGTATAAGAAAAGGACCCTTTTATTCATTGGACTTATAACTGCACTACTATCTTGTCAGGTTCAGCAAGAGGCGCCCAAAAAGATGAATGTGCTCTTTATCATTGCAGATGACCTAACCACAACAGCGGTATCTGCCTATGGAAATCAAGTTTCCCAAACACCCTTCATCGATGGTTTGGCGGCCACAGGAACAAGGTACTCTAGGGCGTATTGCCAATATCCTGTCTGTGGTCCATCCAGAGCCTCATTTCTTAGTGGATATTACCCAAATGCCACCCAGACCTATGGTTATGTGAGCGGAAGAAAGAATATTGGGGATGAGCGGGTAACTTGGCCCCAGCTGTTCAAAAATAACGGGTACTATACCGCAAGGGTCAGCAAAATATATCATATGGGAGTGCCCATAGATATTGAATTGGGCTCCGATGGTACCGATGATGAGGCTTCTTGGACCGAACGTTTCAATAGTCAGGGTTTGGAATGGAAAGCACCAGGAGAAGGAGAACTGGTGCAAAACAATCCAGATGGCACGAAACCCATTAAGGGAGGTAACGTAATGACCATTGTAAAAGCAGATGGGGATGATTTGGCTCATTCCGACGGGCGTACGGCAAAAAAAGCATCTGAACTTATACGAAAGCACAAAGACGAGCCATTCTTTTTGGCTGTAGGTTTTGTCCGGCCCCATGTACCCTTTGTTGCGCCCAAGGCCGATTTTGAGCCCTATCCGCATGAAAAAATAGAACTGCCCTACAATTTTGAAGGAGATTGGGATGATATTCCTGAAAAAGGCATCAATTACGTGACCAGCGTAAATGCAAAAATGAACGAGGTTCAGAAACAAAAGGCCATTGCCGCTTATTACGCATCCGTGGCCTACATGGACCGTCAAGTAGGAAAGGTGCTCACTACTTTAAAGGAGGAAGGACTTGAGGACAATACCATAGTCATCTTCACATCAGACCACGGTTTTCACTTAGGGGAACACGAATTTTGGATGAAGGTCAGTGTGAAGGAAGAAAGCGCCAAAGTACCATTGATCATCAAAGTGCCGGGCAAACAACCGGCGGTCTGCAATTCCTTTGTGGAACTTTTGGATCTTTATCCAACAGTGGCGGAATTGGCCGGACTGAGTCATTCAGAGCACCTACAGGGAAAAAGTTTGGTAAAAACTTTGGATGATCCAATGTACGAAGTACGGGATATGGCCTTTTCGGTGACCCAGAGAGGAGAAACCTTTTTACTGAGGACCAACAAATGGGCCTTTATTCAATATGGTGAAGATGCTTCTTTGGGAATGGAACTTTTTGATATGGAAAAAGACCCCGGACAATATACCAACCTTGCGCATTTACCTGAGTACGCCCAACAGGTAAAGGACTTTCAGGCCAGATTGAAGCAAAAACTCACAGAAGTGAGAACCAACGACTTGGGAATTACCTATCCTAAAAATACCACAGATGAAGAATAGCCTATTTTTCCTAATACTAATAGCGATTCTGGTTCCAAATAATCCGGTATTGGGCCAAACCAATACCAACCAACCGCCCAATATAATATTGATTATGGCCGATGACCTTGGGTACGAAACCCTGGGTGTACATGGAAGCAACAGCTACAAAACACCTAACTTGGACCAACTTGCGGCAGATGGAATGCGGTTCAATCATTGTTATTCCACACCTCTTTGTACCCCTTCGCGGGTGCAGTTGATGACGGGCAAATACAATTTCAGGAACTATATTGGTTTTGGATTGCTCGACCCCAAGGAGAAGACATTTGGTCATTATTTGCAAGAAGCGGGTTACAAGACTTATGTGGCCGGGAAATGGCAGTTGTTGGGTAATGACCATCAACAAAAATTGGCGGGCAATAAAATTGGTACCCTTCCCGGGGCTGCCGGTTTTGATGATTTCTGCCTGTGGCAGATTGATGAAAGGGGGTACCGCTACAAAAACCCCACTTTGAGTACCAAAGACGGGGCCAAGGTATATCCCGGAAGTTACGGGCCGGATATTTTCGTTGAACAAATCAATGAATTTGTAACAGCAAACAAAGACAGATCGTTCTTTGTGTATTACCCCATGGTGCTCACCCATGATCCTTTTGTGCCTACCCCGGACAATGCTTCATTTGAATCCTTTGACAGTGGTTCCAAAACAAATGATCCTGCTTATTTTGGGGAGATGGTAACCTATATGGATAAACTGGTGGGCCGGATTGTGGAGCATGTGGATAGCTTGGGCATTCGTGAAAACACGCTAATACTATTTATTGGGGACAATGGAACGGACAGGGATGTTACCTCGGTGATGAACAACATTACCATTAAAGGAAACAAGGGCTATACCACCAACGCGGGTACCCATGTGCCCTTTATAGCCAATTGGAAGGGGAAGATAAGTGGTGGTTCCATCAATGATAATCTGATTGACTTTACCGATTTTCTGCCAAGTATTTTGGAAGCGACTTCCCAAAAAAACCTTGATAAAACAGCAACCGATGGGCATAGTTTTTATCCCCAATTGATAGGAAGGAACTATACCCCTAGGGATTGGGTGTTCTGCCATTATGATCCCAACTGGGGGAAATTCAAGAAGATAAGATATGTACAGGACCGAACTTGGAAATTATATGCCAATGGAGAATTGTACAACCTAGTCCAAGACGAAAAAGAACAGCATCCGTTGGAAATTGATAAGCAGTCAAAGGATGTCCAGAACCGATTGAAAATATTTCAGAATGTGCTAAAGAAATATGACATCGATGGCCCTAAGGATTAAAGCTTTATTCCAAGAACACCTCACATCCAAGACTTACAGGCACCCCATAATCTGAAATTGGAAAATTCCGATAGGTAAGACCGTGGTATACTTTTTGTGGCTCCATACCTCAAATTTGTATGCTGACATTGTATAGTCTATTTTTAAGGGTTCAAATGAATGTGATGTACCTATCGGTGCTTCAACCTAAGGTACAGATGAAGGAGCTCGAAAACCTATGAAACCACAGCTTGTAGATAGAACGAATCGCTTGAATCGGACGCTGTCCGAAAAGAAGCATTCCTTCCCCTATTTTTTTAAGGTATGGCATTTCCATCCAGAGCTTGAGCTGATATTGATAAAAAAGAGCTCAGGAGTGATTTTTTTGGGCAACGACATGGAACGCTTCGAGCCTGGGGATATTTTCCTCATTGGCAGTAATGTTCCCCATATGCTTCTTAATGACCAAAGGTATTTCAAACCTTCTTCAAAATTGAAGGCCGAGTCCTTGGTGATCCATTTTGACCGATCTTTTATGGAAAGTGACATCCTAAAGCTTCCAGAAGCGGTTGAGTTTGGCTCCTTTTTAAAAGATGCCAAAAAGGCGATTAAGTTTGACCCCGCTATCAAAAATGATGTGGAGAAGAAGATCAGGGAAATGTTCAAAATGGGAAATTTTGAAAAGATAATTTCCTTGCTGCAATTGCTCATGATTTTGGGCAAAGACGAAAATTACCAGATATTGGGAGGGGGAGAAGGTGTAAAGGATACCGTTCAGGCGGGTGCTACGCACAACATGGACAAAGTGTATGACTACATCTATTGCAATTTTAAGGAAACTGTGGTGCTTGACAAGTTGGCCGATATAGCCTGCATGAACAAATCCTCGTTCTGTAGGTATTTCAAGAAAATGAACAAAAAGACCATTTCCAGGTTTGTGAACGAATTAAGAATTGGTTACGCCTGCCAATTGCTCCAAGAGAACCAGTACAGTATTTCGATGATTTGTTATGAAAGTGGCTTTAATAACATTTCAAACTTTAATCGGCAGTTCCGAAATATTATGAACGTATCTCCTTCCGACTATATCAAGAAATTTAACCAAGGAAGTTAGAAATCCGCTTGGACGGTACGTTTTATAGAGTAGTGCTTAAGTTTTGCTTATCAAATGTCTTGGTAAATCGGACACCTTCTCGCAACAAATTTGCTCCATAACTTGTTGAAGCTCCTGTTTTAGCAGTGAAATGGTGTGATTTCCTCCTTGTTTACCCAAAGCCGCCACTCCGTACATAAAAGAGCGTCCCATAAAGGTAAAATGGGCACCTGAAGCTATGGTACGGGCCACATCAGGACCGGAACGTATGCCGCTGTCCATCATAACTGTGATTTGGTCCCCGTATTTTTCCGCAATCCGGGTCAACGGCCTGATGGTGGACTCGCCCGCATCCAATTGCCTTCCGCCATGATTGGAAACAATTATACCGTCTAGTCCGAGCTTGATGGCCTTTTCCGTATCACTCTCGTTGGCCACTCCTTTTAATACGATTTTGCCCTTCCACATGTCGCGGATGGGCGCAATTTTTTCCTCGTTCAACCGGCCTGAGAAGGTTTGGTCCATAAACTTGCCCAATTGCCTTAGATCTAAGTTTTTGGGCATATAGGGTTTCAAGACCTCAAAATTGGGCTGTCCGTGTTTAAGGGTCTCCAAGGCCCAATGGGGTTTCCCCATTATTTGTAAGATGTTTTTTAGGGACATTCTGGGGGGCATGGACAAGCCATTTCTTATATCCCGTGGACGAAAACCAAAGGTTGGAACATCGCAAAGCAATACCAAAACAGGATAACCTGTAGCTTCCGCTCTTTTCAGCATATCGTCCCGAAGCCTATTCTCTGCCGGGTGGTACAACTGAAACCACGCGCGGCCCTCTGTTATCTCGGCAATACGTTCGATACTGCTGGTGGTAACCGTACTCAAAACAAAGGGGATATTGTGTGAAAAGGCGGCTTTGGCCAATATTTCAGGTGCGTTTGGCCACATTAATCCCTGCAGCCCAACAGGTGCAATCCCGAAAGGGGCATCATAGGTATGCCCAAAAAGTTGGGTTGTCATATCAGAATGCTGATGCTTGTCCATATAATAGGGCATCAGCTCTACCTCCCGAATTTCCGCTGTGTTTTTAGCTAGATTTACATCTTCATTGCAACCACCATCCAAATATTCAAAAGCAAACTTTGGAATCTTTTTTTGCGCTCTTGCCCTTAGATCCGCAACGGAAGGGTATTTATGGTTTATTTGTATTGTTGGTTTAGTGCTCATTGTATTGGTTTCCACTTCCTAAAGTTCAAAAATTTTCTCCATCAGGATCCATTTCTCACCGGGCCGGGCCATGGGCAGTGCCTGTTGGTAGTCCCACATGAGGTCCTCCCATTGCTG
>NZ_JANQLX010000016.1 GCF_028280385.1 Allomuricauda sp.
CGGGTCGTCGATCTCGTCGTTCACGTCATAGCCGTCGTCAACATCCGAGCCCTCGTAGCCGTCGTCAAGGCCGTCGTTGTCCGTGTCCGTGCCCGTGAACGCCTGGTCGGGCTGGCCGTCAAAGTCAAAGTCGTTCCCCTCGTTGTTGTCCGGGACAAGGTCGTTGTCCGAGTCGTCGTCCAGATAGTCCGGTTCGTCCGTTCCGTCAGTGTTTTCAGGGGTTATGCCTTCATTACCGCTTCCTTCATAGGCATTATCCAAACCATCTTTATCGTCATCATATCCTGTTGGAGGAATATAGCCGGCAGTTGTTTGTCCTTCCACATTATCAGGTATACCATCATCATCTGAATCGATATCCCGGAAGTTTTTTACACCATCTTGGTCTGAATCAACTGGGGTAATACCTCCACAGCTACCTGGAGTTTCTTCATAGGCATCATCCAGACCATTGCCATCTTTATCTTTTCCAGATGGCGGAACATAGGCATCCCAAGGTTGGGATTCAATATTGTCCAATATGCCATCGTTGTCTGAATCTATATCCCTGTAATCGGGAATTGAGTCGCCATCGGTATCCACTGGTCGCAGGCCATCACAGCTACCGGGAATCTCCTCATAGGCATCGTCCAAACCGTTTTTGTCCTTGTCCTTTCCGGATGGGGGAATGTATCCATGGGTTGACTGCCCTTCAATGTTGTCTATGATACCATCATCATCGGAATCCACATCCAAATAATCTGGAATACCGTCACCATCCGTATCCGTAGGATTTGTCCAACATTTGTTGTCGCCATCATAATTTTTATCCTCAACGGTATCAATAATACCGTCATTGTCATCATCCACATCTTTATCATCTCTGATACCATCTCCATCAGTATCAGGATAATACACCATTTCCACAATAGCGGGACTTGGGACACTATCAAAAGAAGTAAGTGAAAAATAGCAGGTAAGGGCTATCAGTGAAAAAAGGAAATATGCTACCTTTTTCTTAAGGTATAAGAAAGTAAAATTTTCCATAATGATAGTTTTGGTCAACTTATCACCATGGCATAGTGTTCCAGTGCAAGTAAGAAAATGGGGCTTTTCTTTACTTAATGTGGTTTTTCAGCTTCTAAACTGATTTACCTCAAGGCATAATTAGTGCATTTGACGTGCACGACCTATTTTAATCGACAAAAGGCATATTCCTTGTCATTATTAACCACATATATTTATACGAACAGATTTTGTCTTTAGATTTTTAACAGACAAAAAACAGCTATTTTTCACGTGGGAAAATTACTTTAGTTTTTGCTTTTAGAGGCCACTTTTTGATATTTTTTGTTGTTAAACTTCTAACATTTGGCTTTATAGGATTTTAAAGGTTCCAAAACGCGGAAAACCCCTATTTTTGCGCAAATTTTAGTCGATGGACTTTGAAAAGGAAATAGCTAAAAGGAGAACATTTGGAATTATCTCCCACCCTGATGCTGGAAAAACCACCCTAACTGAAAAATTGTTGTTGTTTGGGGGTGCCATCCAAGAGGCTGGCGCTGTGAAAAACAACAAAATCAAGAAATCGGCCACAAGTGACTTTATGGAAATTGAGCGTCAGCGTGGTATTTCGGTTGCCACTTCTGTCCTGGCCTTTCTTTACAAAGACAAAAAAATCAATATTCTGGATACCCCTGGGCACAAGGATTTTGCAGAGGATACCTTTAGAACCTTGACCGCAGTGGACAGTGTTATCGTGGTGATCGATGTTGCCAAAGGGGTGGAGGAACAAACGGAAAAGTTGGTAGAGGTGTGCCGCATGCGGAACATTCCCATGATTGTCTTTATCAACAAATTGGACCGAGAGGGAAAGGATGCCTTTGACCTATTGGATGAAGTGGAGCAAAAACTGGGTCTTTCGGTGACTCCGCTAAGCTTTCCTATTGGAATGGGCTACGACTTCAAGGGCATCTACAACATCTTTGAAAAAAACATCAATTTGTTTAGCGGCAACAGCAAGCAAAATATTGAAGAGACCATTGCTTTTAACGACATTGACAATCCAGAGTTGGAACATATTATCGGGGAGGCCTCAGCGATGGAACTTCGCGATAATTTAGAGTTGGTTGAAGGTGTTTATCCGGATTTTGACAAGGAGCGCTACTTGAACGGAACGCAACAGCCTGTGTTCTTTGGGTCTGCATTAAACAATTTCGGGGTAAGGGAACTCTTGGATTGCTTTATTGATATTGCTCCTGCCCCACGTGCTAAAATGGCCGAAGAACGTCTGGTGAAATCCCATGAGAAGGATTTCTCTGGATTTGTTTTTAAAATCCATGCCAACATGGACCCCAAGCACCGGGACCGACTTGCGTTTGTAAAAATTGTTTCGGGAACTTTTGAGCGTAACAAACCATATCTACACGTTAGACAGGACAAAAAATTGAAGTTTTCAAGTCCGAATGCGTTTTTTGCTGAAAAAAAGGAAATCGTGGATGTTTCTTTCCCTGGAGACATTGTGGGACTCCATGATACTGGAAATTTTAAGATCGGTGATACCTTGACCAATGGCGAAAAACTGAACTATAAGGGCATTCCCAGTTTTTCACCGGAACATTTTAGGTATATCAACAATGCCGACCCCATGAAGGCAAAGCAGCTTTATAAGGGTATCGATCAATTGATGGACGAAGGGGTGGCCCAATTGTTTACCTTGGAGCTGAACGGAAGAAAAGTAATCGGCACGGTGGGTGCCCTTCAATATGAGGTAATACAATACCGATTGGAGCATGAATACGGTGCTAAATGTACCTATGAAAACTTTCCGGTCCACAAGGCCTGTTGGGTAGCGGCTGAGGATCCAAACAATGAGGAGTTCATAGAATTCAAAAGGGTAAAGCAGAAGTTTTTAGCGCAGGACAAACGAGGGCAACTAGTGTTTTTGGCCGATTCTGCTTTTTCTTTGCAAATGACCCAACAAAAGTACCCCACCGTTAAACTGCGTTTTACTTCGGAAGCTACGGAATAGGAGAATATTTGGCATAGTTCTCACGTATTCAGGGTATTGGAATCGTTTTAGAAGTTTTTTTGTACTTTATTGGCCGTAACCAATAAAAACTTTTCTTATGTCCGATTCAAACAAACCGCCCATCTGGTTTTGGATAGTGAGTGTGCTTTTGCTATTATGGAACCTTTCCGGGGTGTATAGTTACTTAAACACCAAGTTTAACCAGATTGAAATTTTAGAATCCATGACCCAGCCCCAACGGGAAATATTTGAGAGTATTCCGGCTTGGGCCACTGCTATGTTTGCCATTGCTGTATTTTCTGGAACCATAGCCTCGGTAGGGCTGCTATTCCGAAAAAAATGGGCCCACACCTTGTTTATGGTATCTTTAATAGCTGCCATTGCCCAATTTATCAATTGGTTATTCATTCAAAATGCGGCAGAGGCTTTTGGCAGTAGTGCCTATACCATGCCCATCATTGTTACAGTCATCGGGATCTTTCAAATCTTCTTTGCAAAAAAGGGAATTCAGAAAGGTTGGCTGGCATAAGTTTAAGTCCTATTACAACAAAATAAAAAAACCGGACGTTCGTCCGGTTTTTATTTTATGCTTCTCCTGTAGGACCAAAATTCAATGGAATAGGAGGTTGCTCGTAGTCTTTTATCGTTCCGTGAGCCTTTTCAAAGCGAGCCACGTTGTCGTTCAATGCCTTGAGGAATTTTTTGGCATGTTGTGGTGTCAACACAATTCTGCTCTTTACCTTGGCCTTCGGAGCTCCAGGCATCATGCTAATAAAATCTACCACAAATTCCGAGACCGAATGATTTATGATGGCCAAATTGGAATAAATCCCCTCCGCCGTTTTTTCATCCAGTTCTATGTTGATTTGTTTTTGGTTCTTGTCGTTTTCAGCCATTTTGAATTTTGATTATTGCATTCGGTAATATTTCAAAGTCAGGTTTCGTCACCCTGCACTTGATTCAGGGTCTCACTCAATACCAATTGTTTACTATCCGATGAGATTCCAAAACAAGTTCAGTATGACGCTCTAATCTATAAATTTAATCTAAACGGATTGTGATTCAAGTTATTAAAAAGAAAAAACCCTGACATTGCTGTCAGGGTTTGTGTATTAGAATTTGAATTCCTCTTTCCGGGCCATGATCTCATCATACTCCTCTTTCGAGCCAACGATGATGCTATCGTAATCCCTCATACCGGTACCGGCAGGAATCTTATGTCCAACTATGACATTCTCCTTCAAGCCCTCCAAGGTATCTACCTTACCGCTAACGGCGGCTTCGTTCAATACTTTAGTGGTTTCCTGGAAGGAAGCCGCGGAGATAAAGGACTTCGTCTGCAAGGAAGCTCTTGTAATTCCTTGAAGTATTGGCGTTGCGGTGGCCGCTACTGCGTCACGTGCCGTTACCAACGTCTTGTCCTCTCTTCTCAAAATAGAGTTTTCATCCCTCAATGCGCGGGCAGAAATAATCTGTCCAGGCTTCAAGTTTTCAGAATCCCCTGCATCTTCCACGACCTTCTGACCGAAAATCTCATCGTTTTCACGGATAAAGTCATCCTTGTGAACCAACTGGTTCTCCAAGAAAGTAGTATCTCCAGAATCCTCAATGCGCACTTTACGCATCATCTGACGAACCACAACCTCAAAGTGCTTGTCATTGATCTTTACCCCTTGCAAACGGTATACTTCCTGAACTTCGTTCACCAAGTATTGTTGTACTGCAGATGGGCCCTTGATCGCCAAGATATCCTCAGGAGTGATGGAACCATCAGACAATGGCATCCCTGCACGAACATAATCGTTCTCCTGGACCAAAATCTGGTTGGACAGTTTCACCAAGTACTTCTTGATCTCACCTGATTTGGCTTCGATGATGATCTCACGGTTACCCCTCTTGATTTTACCGAAGGAAACAACTCCATCAATCTCAGAAACCACGGCTGGGTTAGATGGGTTACGCGCTTCGAAAAGCTCGGTCACCCTTGGAAGACCACCGGTAATATCACCTGCTTTTGCAGACTTACGAGGAATCTTCACCAAAATCTTACCTTCCTTGATTTTCTCACCATCGTCCACCATCAAGTGGGAACCAACGGGTAAGTTGTATGATCGCAAAGTTTCTCCTTTACCATCTTTGATCAACAAGGTTGGAATCAATTTCTTGTTCCTTGATTCGGAAATTACTTTCTCCTGGAATCCGGTCTGTTCATCTATTTCTACTTGATAGGTAACCCCTTGCTCAATATTCTCATAGGCAATCTGACCCGTGAACTCGGAAACGATAACCCCGTTATATGGATCCCACTGGCAAATTACGGTACCAGGTTTGATCTTGGCCCCATTCTTTACGAACAACTGTGAACCATAAGGTATGTTGTTGGTACTTAAAGTGATTCCAGTATTGGCATCCACCACCTTGATTTCAGAAGTTCTGGAAATTACAATATTGGCTTTTTCTCCCTCACTGTTCTCTCCAACAACTGTTCTTAAATCTTCAATCTCGGCAATACCTTCAAACTTGGCTTCCAGTTTGTTATCCTCTGAAATATTCCCAGCAATACCACCTACGTGGAATGTACGCAGTGTAAGCTGTGTACCAGGTTCACCAATGGACTGGGCAGCAACCACACCAACAGCTTCACCTCGTTGTACCATCTTATTGGTAGCAAGGTTTCTTCCGTAACATTTGGCACAGATCCCTTTAGGCGCTTCACAAGTCAATGCGGAACGCACTTCAATCTTCTCGATCGGTGCAGCGTTTATTTTCTTGACATCGGCCTCGGAAATTTCCTGGCCAGCAGAAAGCAACAGCTCCTCAGTTAGAGGATTATATACGTCATGCAGTGAAACCCTACCAAGGATTCTTTCTCCCAAGGTCTCCACTACTTCTTCATTTTTCTTCAAGGCTTCCACCTCAATACCGCGCAGGGTACCACAATCCTCGATGTTGATGATCACATCTTGGGAAACATCCACCAAACGACGTGTTAGGTAACCTGCATCCGCCGTTTTCAAAGCGGTATCCGCAAGACCTTTACGCGCACCGTGGGTAGAGATAAAGTATTCCAAAATGGATAATCCTTCCTTAAAGTTGGAAAGAATCGGGTTTTCAATAATCTCACCACCCCCGGCTGTTGATTTTTTCGGTTTGGCCATCAGACCACGCATACCGGTCAACTGTCGAATCTGCTCTTTGGAACCCCTTGCCCCAGAATCCAACATCATATATACTGAGTTGAACCCTTGTTGATCTTCACGGATTCGCTTCATGGCCAATTCCGTCAACATGGCGTTCGTGGAAGTCCAAACGTCAATTACCTGATTGTAACGTTCGTTGTTGGTGATCAGACCCATATTATAGTTCATCATAATACCATCAACCTGCTCATTGGCATCATTGATCATATCATGCTTTTCTGGTGGAATGATGATATCTCCCAAACTGAAGGACAAACCTCCTTTAAAGGCGAATTCATATCCCATGGTCTTGATCTTGTCCAAGAACTCTGCAGTGGTAGGAACATCGGTTACCGCCAAGATATCCCCGATAATATTTCTCAAGGATTTCTTGTTCAATACGGTATTGATATAACCGGCCTGCTCTGGTACCACACTGTTGAACAACACACGTCCAACAGTAGTTTCAATAATCTGGTTGACCAACTCTCCCTCATCGTTAAAGTCCTTGGCACGAACCTTAATGCCCGCGTTCAAGTCCACTTTACCTTCATTGAAGGCAATTTCCACCTCTTCCGCAGAGTAGAAGGTCAAGCCTTCTCCTTTAACAGGAACTTCTTTGGTAGATTTTCTTTCCTTGGTCATATAGTACAATCCCAATACCATATCCTGGGACGGAACGGTAATTGGCGAACCGTTGGCCGGGTTCAAGATATTCTGGGATGCCAACATCAACAGTTGTGCTTCCAAAATAGCCTCTGGACCCAGCGGTAGGTGCACAGCCATCTGGTCCCCATCAAAATCCGCGTTAAATGCGGTACAAGCCAATGGGTGCAAACGGATAGCTTTACCTTCAATCAGTTTGGGTTGGAAAGCTTGGATACCCAACCTGTGCAAGGTGGGGGCCCGGTTCAATAGTACCGGATGTCCTTTAAGGACGTTTTCCAAGATATCCCAAACTACAGGTTCTTTCTTGTCTATGATCTTTTTGGCCGATTTCACCGTTTTTACAATTCCTCTTTCAATCAGTTTTCTGATGACGAAAGGCTTGTAAAGTTCAGCAGCCATATCTTTTGGTAGACCACATTCGTACAATTTCATTTCCGGTCCAACCACAATTACGGAACGGGCGGAGTAATCCACACGTTTACCCAATAGGTTCTGACGGAAACGGCCTTGCTTTCCTTTTAAGGAATCGGAAAGGGACTTCAATGGTCTGTTTGATTCTGTTTTTACAGCGGAAGCTTTTCTTGTGTTATCAAACAAGGAGTCCACTGCTTCTTGGAGCATACGCTTCTCATTTCTCAAGATCACCTCAGGTGCCTTGATTTCCATCAATCGCTTCAAACGATTGTTACGGATAATCACCCTACGGTACAGGTCATTCAAATCAGAAGTAGCAAAACGACCTCCATCCAATGGTACCAAGGGACGCAATTCTGGTGGAATCACAGGAATCACCTTCATGATCATCCACTCTGGATTGTTTTCCCGGTTTCCTTGCGACTCGCGCAAAGCCTCAACGACCTGAAGTCTCTTAAGAGCCTCCGTTTTACGCTGTTTGGAGGTTTCGGTATTTGCCTTATGTCTCAACTCATAGGAAAGTTCCTCCAAGTCGATTCTTGACAATAGGTCAATCAAACACTCCGCACCCATTTTGGCCACAAACTTGTTGGGGTCCGTGTCCTCCAAGTATTGGTTCTCAGCTGGAAGCTCCTCAAGAATGTTCAGGTATTCCTCTTCGGTAAGGAAATCCATTTTGTTGATTTCCTCTCCTTCAGGTCCTTTGGCAAGACCTGGCTGGATCACCACATACCTTTCGTAGTAGATGATCATATCCAACTTCTTGGAAGGTAATCCCAAGAGATAGCCTATTTTATTTGGAAGGGAACGGAAATACCAGATGTGGGCCACGGGAACCACCAAATTGATGTGTCCAACGCGATCTCTACGTACCTTTTTCTCCGTTACCTCAACACCACATCGGTCACAAACAATCCCACGATAACGAATACGCTTGTACTTACCACAGGCACACTCATAATCCTTGACAGGACCAAAGATACGCTCACAGAACAATCCATCGCGCTCAGGTTTGTGCGTTCTATAGTTAATGGTTTCAGGTTTTAAAACCTCGCCACGGGATTCTGCCAAAATGGACTCCGGAGAGGCCAATCCGATGGAAATTTTGTCAAACCTTTTTGGTGCGTTATTATCTTTTATTCTAGCCATAATGCTATGGAGATGATATGATTAAAAATGCTTTAAAACTTAATTACTCTTCCAAACGGATATCCAAGCCCAATCCTTTAAGCTCGTGCATCAGTACATTGAAAGATTCTGGCAATCCAGGTTCTGGCATGGTCTCACCTTTTACGATGGACTCATAGGTCTTGGCCCTACCGATCACGTCATCCGACTTCACGGTCAAGATTTCACGCAATGTGGATGAAGCTCCATAGGCCTCTAGTGCCCAAACCTCCATCTCACCAAAACGCTGACCACCAAACTGTGCCTTACCACCCAACGGTTGTTGCGTGATCAAGGAGTATGGTCCTATAGATCTGGCGTGCATCTTATCGTCTACCATGTGACCCAATTTCAGCATATAGATCACACCTACGGTTGCTGCTTGGTCAAATCGCTGTCCGGTACCGCCATCATAAAGGTGGGTATGTCCAAATCTTGGTACCCCTGCTTCATCGGTAAGTTCATTGATTTGTTCCAAGGTGGCTCCGTCGAAAATCGGGGTCCCGTACTTGCGACCCAATTTTTGACCGGCCCAACCCAGCACCGTTTCATATATCTGACCAATGTTCATCCTTGAAGGTACCCCAAGTGGGTTCAATACGATATCCACTGGTGTTCCATCTTCCAAGAATGGCATATCCTCTTGACGAACGATTCGGGCCACAATACCTTTGTTACCGTGACGCCCTGCCATTTTATCCCCAACTTTAAGCTTACGCTTTTTGGCGATATATACCTTGGCCAACTTCATGATACCTGCAGGAAGCTCATCCCCTACGGAGATGGTAAACTTGTCCCTTCTCAGATTCCCTTGAATATCGTTCAACTTGATCTTGTAGTTGTGTAACAAATCCGCTACCAACGCATTGGTTTTGTCATCCGTTGTCCAGCTACCCCCTACCAAGTGGGCAAAATCGTCAACGGCATTCAACATTTTAATGGTGTATTTCTTTCCTTTTGGAAGTACTTCCTCACCTAAATCGTTGATCACGCCTTGTGAAGTCTTACCGTTGATCAATCCAAAGAGTTTTTCAATCAAAACATCTTTCAACTGTTGGAATTTCACCTCATAGTCCATTTCCAATCTAGAAATGGCTTCTTTATCCTCAGAACGCTTACGCTTGTCCTTGATGGAACGGGAGAACAATTTCTTGTCGATCACCACCCCTCTCAACGAAGGAGAAGCTTTCAAGGAAGCATCTTTTACATCACCCGCCTTGTCACCAAAGATGGCGCGCAACAATTTTTCTTCCGGAGTTGGATCGGATTCCCCTTTTGGCGTAATCTTACCAATCAAGATATCACCGGGCTTTACTTCGGCACCAATACGGATCATACCGTACTCGTCCAAGTCCTTGGTTGCTTCCTCGGATACGTTTGGAATATCATTCGTCAATTCCTCAGCACCCAATTTGGTATCCCTAACTTCAAGGGCATACTCATCAATGTGGATGGAGGTGAAGATGTCCTCACGTACCACTTTTTCGGAAATCACGATGGCATCCTCAAAGTTGTACCCTTTCCAAGGCATGAAAGCTACCTTCATGTTTCTACCCAAGGCCAATTCACCTTTTTCAGTAGCATATCCTTCACAAAGCACCTGTCCTCTTTTTACCTTATCACCTTTTCTTACGATAGGCTTTAGGTTGATACTGGTACCTTGGTTGGTCTTTCTAAACTTCACCAAATCATAGGTCTTGGAATCTTCTTCGAAGCTTACCAAGCGCTCTTCTTCTGTTCTGGTATATTTTATGGTAATCTGCTGTGCATCCACATATTCCACAACACCATCTCCTTCGGCGTTGATCAATACCCTGGAATCGGTAGCTACCTGTCTTTCCAGACCTGTTCCAACGATTGGGGATTGTGGTCTTAACAATGGCACCGCTTGGCGCATCATGTTCGATCCCATCAACGCACGGTTCGCATCATCATGCTCCAAGAACGGAATCAAGGATGCAGAAATGGAAGCAATCTGGTTTGGTGCAACGTCAGTATAATTTACTTCGGAAGGATCAACAACAGGGAAATCACCTTCTTCACGGGCAATTACCTTATCGTCCTCTATCTTTCCTTTGGCATCCATAGGAATGTTTGCCTGGGCAATCTTCATTCCTTCTTCTTCCTCGGCACTTAGATAGGTATATTCCTTAGTGTCTACTGTACCATTGGCTACCTTGCGGTATGGTGTTTCCAGGAAGCCCATTGGGTTTACCTTGGCAAACACGGAAAGGGAGGAAATCAAACCAATGTTTGGACCTTCCGGTGTCTCAATAGGACACAATCTTCCGTAATGGGTATAGTGAACGTCACGCACCTCGAAACCGGCTCTTTCACGGGAAAGACCACCTGGCCCAAGTGCGGACAATCTTCTTTTGTGCGTAATCTCGGCCAAGGGGTTGGTCTGATCCATGAACTGGGACAACTGGTTGGTTCCGAAGAAAGAATTGATCACGGAAGACAAGGTCTTCGCGTTGATCAAATCAATCGGGGTAAATACCTCGTTGTCACGAACGTTCATACGCTCACGGATGGTACGGGCCATACGTGCCAAACCTACGCCAAACTGCTGTGACAATTGTTCACCCACAGTCCGTACACGACGGTTGGACAAGTGATCGATATCATCAATCTCCGCCTTGGAGTTGATCAACTCGATCAAGTATTTGATAATGGTAATGATATCTTCCTTGGTCAAGACCTGCTTGTCCATTCCGATGTCAAGACCCAGTTTTTTGTTCATTCGGTAACGTCCAACTTCACCCAAGTTGTAACGTTGGTCGGAGAAGAACAATTTATCTATAATACCACGAGCTGTCTCTTCATCTGGCGGCTCAGCATTACGCAATTGCCTATAGATGTGTTCTACCGCTTCTTTTTCAGAGTTGGTAGGGTCTTTTTGCAAGGTATTGTGGATAATGGCATAATCAGACTGCGCATTGTTCTCCTTGTGCAGCAAAATGGTCTTTACATCGGCATCAATGATTTCATCCACGTGCTCTTTTTCAAGAACCGTATCACGATCAAGGATGATCTCATTACGCTCAATGGACACCACCTCACCGGTATCTTCATCCACGAAATCCTCATGCCAGGTATTCAATACCCTTGCGGCAAGCTTTCTTCCCAAAACCTTTTTCAATCCTGTTTTGGTGACTTTTACTTCTTCTGAAAGATCGAAGATTTCCAAAATGTCCTTGTCCCTTTCAAATCCGATGGCGCGGAAAAGTGTGGTTACAGGCAATTTTTTCTTTCTATCAATATAGGCGTACATCACCCCATTGATATCGGTTGCGAATTCAATCCAAGAACCTTTGAAAGGAATTACCCTGGCCGAATACAGCTTGGTACCGTTTGCGTGGAAGGACTGTCCGAAGAACACCCCTGGTGAACGGTGCAGCTGGGAAACAACAACACGCTCGGCCCCATTGATCACGAAAGTACCACTAGGGGTCATGTATGGGATGGTTCCCAAGTACACGTCCTGTACGATGGTCTCAAAATCTTCGTGCTCTGGGTCGGTACAGTATAATTTTAATCGCGCTTTTAACGGAACGCTATAGGTAAGCCCACGCTCTATACATTCTTGGATGGAATATCTGGGTGGGTCTATGAAATAGTCTAGAAATTCGAGTACAAACTGGTTTCTAGTATCAGTAATTGGAAAATTTTCCATGAAGGTGTTGTAGAGACCTTCATTTCCTCTTTCGTCAGATTTTGTTTCAAGCTGGAAAAAGTCTTGAAAGGATTTAATCTGAATGTCCAAGAAATCCGGGTATTCCGGTATGTTCTTAGCGGATGCGAAATTTACTCTTTCAGTATTGTTTGTGAACATCAATGGACAAGTTTTGATCGTGAATACTATGCGGGTCAGTGTACGGCTTTATACACTCCTTATTAAAAGAGGCTAAGGCCTAACCATTAAAATGGAAAGACCTTAACCAAACTTGTATGGTAAAAGCTATTATTTAAGCTCAACTTCTGCTCCAGCTTCTTCCAATGATTTTTTGATGCCCTCTGCCTCATCTTTGGCAACACCTTCCTTAACAGCTTTTGGAGCGCTGTCAACAATGTCCTTAGCATCTTTCAATCCAAGACCGGTCAACTCTTTTACAAGTTTAACAACAGCCAATTTGGAACCACCGGCAGCTTTAAGGATCACGTCAAATTCTGACTTTTCCTCAGCAGCTTCACCTTCACCTCCACCAGCGGCAGCACCACCAGCAACGGCTACTGCAGCAGCAGCAGGCTCAATACCGTATTCTTCTTTTAATATGTCGGCCAACTCGTTTACCTCTTTTACTGTTAGGTTAACCAACTGTTCTGCAAAATCTTTTAAATCTGCCATTTTTCTATCGTTTAATCAAATTTTTAAAATATACTTAGTTATTGTGCGCGAATTATTCTTTTTCAGATAATGTCTTAAGGATACCGGCAAGTTTACCTCCACCAGATTTAAGCCCAGAAATAACATTCTTGGCCGGTGATTGCAACAATCCGATGATTTCCCCGATGACCTCCTCTTTGGACTTGATGTTTACAAGTGCCTCAAGGTTTTCATCCCCAATGAAAATTGCTTCTTCAACAAAAGCACCTTTCAATAAGGGTTTATCTGATTTTTTTCTAAAGTTCTTGATAAGTTTCGCAGGGGCGTTCCCGGTTTCGGAGAACATCAAGGAAGTATTTCCTTTCAGCACCTCGGGAAGTTCGCCAAACTCCTTATCAGAAGCTTCCATTGCTTTTGCAAGCAAGGTGTTCTTGACCACAGCCAATTTAACGTTTGCCTTAAAACACGCTCTTCTTAGATTGGAGGTGTCAACGGCATCCAAACCGGAAATATCCGCCAAGTAAATATTAGCGTTTTCGGCCAACTGTGCAGTCAAGTCTTCTATTACGATTGCTTTTTCTTCTCTTGTCATAATTAAAATATTGAGCTACCAGTTATCAAACTGCTTTTGGGTCTAATTGAACACTAGGACTCATGGTACTGGACAAGTAGATGCTTTTCATATAAACACCTTTTGCAGCAGCTGGCTTCATTTTTACCAAGGTATCAATCAATTCCTTGGCATTTCCCGCGATTTTATCCGCGGAGAAGGAAGCTTTTCCAATTGCGGCATGTACAATACCTGTTTTGTCCACTTTAAAGTCTATTTTACCGGCCTTAACGTCGGAAACAGCTTTAGCTACATCCATGGTTACCGTACCGGTTTTTGGATTGGGCATTAAACCTCTAGGACCAAGGATTCTACCTAATGGACCCAATTTACCCATGACACTTGGCATGGTGATGATCACATCAACATCGGTCCAACCGCCTTTGATCTTATCCAAATATTCATCCAACCCAACAAAGTCGGCACCAGCTTCTTTAGCTTCTGCTTCTTTGTCCGGTGTCACCAATGCCAAAACTTTTACATCTTTACCTGTTCCGTGCGGAAGGGTAACAACGCCACGTACCATTTGGTTTGCTTTTCTTGGATCTACACCCAAACGAACCGCAAGGTCAATGGAAGCGTCGAACTTTACATTGGTTATTTCTTTTATCAAAGCTGATGCCTCATCCAAGGAATAGAGTTTGTTTCTATCTATCTTGGCGTGGGCCTCCTTTTGCTTTTTAGTCAATCTTGCCATTATAAATTGCTTTAAGATTTTAAAAAGGTCTCTTACCAGCTACTTTAAGTCCCATGGAACGTGCGGTACCAGCAACCATACTCATTGCAGATTCCACAGTAAAAGCATTCAAATCGACCATTTTGTCCTCAGCGATTGCTTTTACCTGATCCCAGGATACACTACCTGATTTAACCCTGTTAGGTTCGCCAGATCCTTTTTTAATCTTAGCTGCTTCCAACAATTGAACTGCCGCGGGTGGTGTTTTTACAACAAACTCGAAAGATTTGTCTTTGTAAACGGTGATAACAACTGGTAAAACCTTACCAGGTTTGTCCTGTGTACGCGCATTAAACTGCTTACAGAACTCCATAATGTTAACACCAGCAGCACCTAAGGCGGGTCCAACCGGTGGCGATGGGTTCGCAGCACCTCCCCTAACTTGTAATTTAACTACCTTATCTACTTCTTTTGCCATTGTTTTTAATTAAAATGAAAGTGTGTCAATTGGAAGCAACACAACTTTATATATGTAACAGCTCTATTTATTCTTCGGTCATCAGAAATCTGATATCAGGTTTCTGATTAAATTTTTTCCACTTGCATATAGCTGAGTTCCAAAGGTGTCTTTCTTCCGAAAATTTTCACCATAACCTCCAGCTTACGCTTTTCCTCATTGATTTTCTCAACGGTACCGTTAAATCCATTGAATGGACCATCAATAACTTTTACCGTTTCACCCAACACAAATGGAATGGCCACATTGTCCGTATTTACGGCAAGCTCGTCCACCTTACCCAGCATCCTATTTACCTCGGATTTCCTCAAAGGCACGGGATCCCCTCCTTTGGTTTCCCCCAAAAAGCCAATTACATTGGTAATGGAGCGGATAATATGCACCATTTCTCCACCCAAATTGGCCTTGATCATTATATATCCAGGAAAGTAAACCCTTTCTTTATTGATTTTCTTTCCGTTTCTTATCTGAACAACTTTTTCGGTAGGCACCAACACTTCTTCCAAGTAATCCCCAAATCCATTGCGCTCCACTTCACTTTCTATGTAGCCCTTGATCTTGTTTTCCTGACCACTTACGGCCCGTACCACATACCATTTTTTTTCCAGTACCTCAGACATTAGCTCTACTTTTTACTGTTAAAAAAGGATGATGCTCCAAAAAATATGGCTACCGCCACAACCAAATACCACACCAATCTTACAATACCTCCAAAGCTCTTTCCATATTCTGCATAGGTAGAACCGTCAAATAACTTACCTTGGATGGCATCGGCAAAAAACATATCCACTCCCCAGGTCGCCAATGCGAACAAAATGGAAAACACGGCCACAACCACCATCAGGTTGGATGCCTTTTCCCTGTTCAGCCAGGTAACATTGTTCTTCAGTTCCTCAAATGACTCCTTAATATAAGTGAACATATTTATTGTGTTTTCTTGCGTGTTTCAACTTCTTGGCTCGGCCTAGACCAGCTCTTGTTTCCACATGCTTTTCGCCTTTTCTCTCTGCACGGGAGGAGAGACTCGAACTCCCGACACCTGGTTTTGGAGACCAGTGCTCTACCAACTGAGCTACACCCGTTTTTGTGGTGCTCTACTCCCGATATTCATCGGGAAGCTACACCCGTTTATATTTACACTGAAAGGTATTCCGCCGTAACGGAACACCCTTTAGTGCAATATTTATTGTAATAAAATTTAATCTAGGATCTCAGTAACCTGACCGGCACCTACGGTTCTACCACCTTCACGGATAGCGAAACGTAGTCCTACGCTCAATGCGATAGGCTGGATCAAATCAACTGTAATGGTCAAGTTATCACCTGGCATTACCATTTCAACACCATCAGGAAGGTTGATGTTCCCTGTTACGTCAGTTGTACGTACGTAGAACTGCGGACGGTAGTTGTTGTGGAATGGAGTGTGACGACCACCTTCTTCTTTCTTAAGGATATAAACCTCAGCTTTGAATTTAGCGTGTGGCTTAACGGAACCTGGCTTGCAGATTACCATACCTCTTTTGATATCGGATTTTTCAATACCTCTCAAAAGGATACCGACGTTATCTCCAGCTTCACCTCTATCCAAAATCTTACGGAACATCTCTACCCCTGTAATAGTGGAAGAAAGTTTTTCTGCTCCCATACCGATGATATCAACAGCGTCACCTGTGTTGGCAACACCAGTCTCAATACGACCTGTAGCAACAGTACCACGACCAGTAATGGTGAATACATCTTCCACAGGCATCAAGAAGTCTTTTTCAACATCTCTCTTTGGAAGCTCGATCCACTCATCAACAGCAGCCATCAATTCCATAACTGTATCAACCCACTTTTGCTCACCGTTCAATGCTCCAAGGGCGGAACCGGAGATTACAGGACCGTTGTCACCATCGTACTCATAGAAAGAAAGCAATTCCCTTACTTCCATTTCAACAAGCTCCAATAGCTCCTCATCGTCAACCATGTCTACTTTGTTCAAGAAAACAACGATTCTTGGAATACCAACCTGACGACCCAAAAGGATGTGCTCACGAGTTTGAGGCATTGGTCCATCAGTTGCAGCAACAACCAAGATGGCACCGTCCATCTGGGCAGCACCAGTAACCATGTTCTTTACGTAATCCGCGTGACCAGGACAGTCAACGTGTGCGTAGTGACGGTTTTCTGTTTGATACTCAACGTGCGATGTATTAATTGTAATACCTCTTTCTTTTTCTTCAGGGGCATTGTCAATAGAATCAAAGCTTCTAAGCTCTGACAAACCTGCGTTTGCCAATACAGTTGTAATAGCAGCAGTCAATGTGGTTTTACCATGATCCACGTGTCCAATAGTACCAATATTTAAGTGCGGTTTGGAACGATCAAAAGTTTCCTTTGCCATTTTAAATAATTTTAATCTTAGTTTATATTAGTGTACAAATCGTTTTTGAGCCAATGACGGGATTTGAACCTACCGAAACAAGTTCGGGACAGGCGCGACCTTTAGGTCACATCCCATGGTGGAACCAAAACAGTTTGGCCACACCAATAGCATTTCATTTTTTTGAGCCAATGACGGGATTTGAACCCGTGACCTCTTCCTTACCAAGGAAACGCTCTACCCCTGAGCTACACCGGCGTAAAGTGTTGAATCAACTCCTTCAAAAACCCTTTTAAAGGAAGAGACTCCTGCCTTCGCAGGAATGACAATTTTGTCTTTTTTGAGCGGGAGACCGGGTTTCCCTCGACTTCGCTCAGGATAAACTTCTCACCCTTCCAATAGGCCAATCACCTTATCCTTTTAGAGCGGGAGACCGGGTTCGAACCGGCGACATTCAGCTTGGAAGGCTGACGCTCTACCAACTGAGCTACTCCCGCATTTTATGGATTTTAACATCCAATGGTATTCAGTATTTCAAAAAACTCCCAATTCCCCTTGCTTGGGGACAAACTTTTGTGGGGAGAGCAGGATTCGAACCTGCGAAGGTAAAAACCAACAGATTTACAGTCTGTCCTCGTTGGCCGCTTGAGTATCTCCCCGCCTTATTTTCAGTAACTTACGAGCCGATAGAGGGACTCGAACCCACGACCTGCTGATTACAAATCAGCTGCTCTAGCCAGCTGAGCTATATCGGCTTTTTAGAGCCTTTTTTCCATAAAAAAGTCCGCTATTTCTAACGGACTGCAAATGTATATATTTATTTGTTTATTCAAAATAAATTTTCAAAAATTTTCATCAGGCTTTTGCCCTCAGTTTTTCCTTCTTTTTTACCAACTGTCTTTCCAAGGAACTGCAAGCAGAATCCACAGCTTCCTCAAAGGATTTACATTGCTTTTTGACCATGAACTGATCCCTTGGCACCAACAATTTGATCTCCACTATCTTATTTTCTTTTGCACTGGTGTTTTCTACCTTCATATATACATCGGAACCTATGACCTTATCATAAAACTGTTCCAGCTTATCCATTCTCTTTTGGATAAAATCAAGGAGCTTTGCATCCGCAACAAAATTTACCGATTGTGCATTTACTTTCATAAGAAGTTGTTTTTAGGGCTACTTGGAGGTAGCTTGGTTATACATTACAAGAAAAACTATGGTTTCTTGTTCCTAGGATGGGCGTTCAAGTGAACTTTTTTGAGTTCGGCAATGCTATTGTGCGTGTACACCTGCGTGGATGCCAAACTACTATGCCCCAATAATTCCTTCACGGAATTCAAATCAGCCCCCCTATTCAGCAAGTGTGTTGCAAAGGTATGTCTTAGAATATGAGGACTCTTTTTCACCTTGGGGGACACCAAACTAAAATACTTATTTATAGTGCGATAAACAAGTGTTTCATAAATTTTAAGTCCGCTTTTGGTCAAAAACAAAAACTCGTCATCCACCCTATTTTTCAATTGCGACCGAAGCTGCACATAACCATCATACATTTCCAGAGTGGAGGGCAGCAGGGGAATGAATCGTTCCTTGTTTCGCTTCCCCAACACTTTTATGATACCCGTGATCCTATCCAGGTCCTTAAGCTTTAGCTGTACCAGCTCAGCACGGCGTATGCCCGTCGTATACAGCAACTCCACAATAAGCTTGTCCCTATACCCCTCAAAATCGTCCCCAAAGGGGATTTCCTCAATGATCTTGGTCATCTCCTCTTCAGAAAAGGGAACCTCCACCTTTTTTTGTGTCTTTAAGGCCTTGTGCTTGGCCAAAGGTGATGCGCTGATCTGTTCCGACTTTAGCAGGAAACTATAATAGGCCTTGAGGGAAGAAATTTTGCGGTTGACGCTGCGATTGGAAATACCCCTTTCCACCAAGTGTACAATCCAATTCCGTATGATCGTGTAATCAACATCGTCAATCGATTTGATATCAAATTCATCCGACGCAAATTCCGAGAAGTCGGAAATATCCCTTCGGTAAGCCGAAATGGTGTGCCTGGAATAGTTTTTTTCAAATTGCAGATAAGCGATAAAAGCGGATACGGACATATTTCAAATTTACCGAAATCCCAAAAACAAAAAATCCTGTTGCATGAGCGCAACAGGATTTTGTAATTATTTGGAAAAGAATCTTAGATTTCTTCTTTGTCCCTAAGTCCTTGTATATATTGAGCTTTTTGGATTTCAGCTCTACGTTTAACAGAAGGTTTGGTAAACTGCTGTCTTTTTCGCAATTGACGCATGGTTCCTGTTTTATCAAACTTACGCTTGAAACGCTTCAAAGCTCTATCGATGTTTTCTCCTTCTTTTACTGGTATTATCAACATAGGCTACAACCTCCTTTCTTTTAGTTATTTCCCAATCGTTATTGGGCGTGCAAATATACTGGTAATAATTTGAACTGGGCAAATTACTTCAAGATATTTCTTGAAATAACCACCTTTTGAATTTCCGTGGTTCCCTCACCTATGGTGCACAACTTGGCGTCCCTATAGAATTTCTCCACCGGAAAATCCTTGGTGTAGCCGTAACCACCGTGTATCTGCACGGCCTCATTGGCAATTTTTACACAAACTTCTGAGGCGTACATCTTACACATAGCTCCCAGTTTGGTAACGGGTCTTCCCTCATTTTTAAGAAAGGCCGCTTTGTGCAATAATAGTTCCGCAGCCTCAATTTCCGTTGCTGCATCGGCAAGTTTAAATGAAATGCCCTGAAATTGACTGATCGGTTTCCCAAACTGCACCCTTTCCTTGGAATATTTCAGCGCTGCCTCGTAGGCTCCCTTGGCCACCCCCAAAGACAGGGCTCCAATGGATATTCTCCCACCGTCCAACACCTTCATGGATTGGATAAAACCGTCTCCGACCTCTCCTAATCTATTGGCATCCGGAATCCTGCAATCTGAAAATATAAGTTCCGCGGTCTCACTGGCACGCATCCCCAATTTGTTCTCCTTTTTCCCACTGGTAAATCCCGGAGTACCCTTTTCAATGGCAAAGGCGGTCATACCATGACTATCCCCTTTCTCTCCTGTACGGGCTATAACCACGGCAATGTCGCCACTAATGCCATGGGTAATGAAGTTTTTGGCTCCATTGAGAATCCAATAGTCGCCATCTTTGATCGCCGTGGTATTCATACCCCCGGCATCCGAACCTGTATTGTGCTCCGTGAGTCCCCATGCGCCCAACCATTCTGCGGTTGCCAACCTGGGGATCCAGCGCTGTTTTTGTTCTTCATTTCCAAAGGAAAGAATATGATTGGTACACAAAGAATTGTGTGCCGCTACTGAAAGTCCTATTGCCGGATCCACTTTGGAGATTTCCTCCAGGATAGCTACATATTCATGATAGCCCAACCCTGAACCTCCCAGTTCCTCAGGAACCAAAACACCCATAAATCCAAGCTCTCCGGCCTTCTTGAATACCTCAATGGGAAAGGTTTGGTTTTCATCCCATTCCAAAACATGGGGTTGTATAAATTGTTGGGCAAATTCCCGCGCAGATTCGGCCACCATCTGCTGGGTTTCCGAATAATCAAAGTTCATTGTGGACAAAGTATCCGTTATCATCTACTCAATTTTTTAACGTCAAATATAGCTTAATTCTATCAATACGTTCTTTGGGAAAGCCTTCCACCAGCAAAAGTTCGTCCAAGTTCTTGTACCAACCATTTGCTTCCCGATATTCCACAATCTGAATTGCCAAAGCACGGTTTATATAAACCAAACGTGACAATTGCCCTGCTGTTGCGGTATTGATGTTTATTTTGTCTACCGAAGGTGGATTTAAAACCCTAAACCTCTTTAGGGTTCTGTCCACAACCTCCTGATCCAGCCCATATACGTCTTGAAGTTGCGCATCTACCATAAACCCTCCCAGGCGGTCCCTAAATTTGATTATTCTGGCGGATAGTTTCTCACCTATTCCCCTAATGGATTGTAGTTCTTCAGCAGTAACCTTGTTCAGGTCCCGTATTTCCAATTTGGTGGACCCCTCATTTTTAATTGGGATTGAGGTCGCGGCAACTGCTTGGGTCCATTCTGGAAATTTAAAGTAGGGGCTCAGGGTTTCCATTAGGGAATCTGATGCCTGGGTCACTTGCTGAAACGCATCGGCCGAGTTCACAAAACGCCCTTGTTTTCTAAATGTATAAAGCCTGTCCAATTCCTCCGGACTCAGACCAAGGGTATAGCCTTTATAGTCGGTAATGTAATTGGGATTAAAAGGAAAAATTTTGTGGATCCTTTGCACGGGTTGTTGATTCCTAAGACTATCTATCCATGCTTGTTGTCCATGGTCAATCGTTAGGATTGTGGACCCCGCTCCCTGATAGTTGTTTATCAGAAAGTAGACTCCTTGGAGCACCACGATCACCAACAACAAAAAGAAAATCCCACTCCGTTCTTGTTTGTTGAACCTAAAGTGGGATTTCTTCATATACTTTTATCATTTAAATTATTTGGAGGCCTTGATGGCATCCATATAACGGGCAAGTTGTTTCTTCACCACGGGGAAAAGGAAGTACAGTCCAACCATGTTGGGGAACACCATGGCAAAAATCATGGCATCGGAAAAGGCCCAGATAGAATCCATGCTAGCTGCCGCACCTATAATTACAAATACACAGAAAAGGAATTTATAGGTCAGGTCCGTCTTCTTTCCACGTCCAAAAAGGAACTTCCAGGATTGCAGTCCGTAGTAGGACCATGAAATCATGGTGGATACAGCAAACAGCACCACAGCAATAGTTAGGAATACATTGGAATAGGGAATATATTCCGCAAAGGCCTTGGAAGTTATCCCAGCTCCTTCGTAAGGCATACCTTCAATAAGTACAACCCCGGTTCCATCACCTCCATAATCGAACACCCCACCAAAATTGAAAATGATGATCACCAAGGCGGTCATGGTACAAATCACCACAGTATCTATAAAAGGCTCCAATAAGGCCACAAGTCCTTCTGAAGCTGAATATTTTGTCTTTACCGCAGAGTGGGCAATGGAAGCCGAACCTGCCCCGGCCTCGTTCGAAAACGCCGCTCGTCTAAAGCCGACCAATAATACTCCAATAACACCTCCCACCCCTATGGCAGTTGGGTTAAATGCTTCGGTAACGATTAAGGAAATGGCATCATCAATAAGGCTGAAGTTCCCAAAAATGATGTACAAACAAGCCAAGATATACAGCAAGGCCATAAATGGCACCACTTTTTCGGTCACAGAGGCAATTCTTTTGATTCCCCCTATGATGATGATTCCTACCAACAGGGCCAACACCACTCCTATGATGGTTCCGGCCATGGTGCTTTCCCATCCAAACAGCTCTTTTACCACAATGGTAGCCTGGTTGGATTGGGCCGCATTCCCACCTCCAAACGAACCTCCAATACAGAAGAACGCAAACAGGGCAGCGGCAATTTTACCCAAGGTCTTAAATCCTCTTTCCTTAAGTCCTTTACTAATGTAATACATAGGGCCACCATAAACGGTGCCTTCTTTATCCACATCCCGGTATTGCACCCCAAGGGTACACTCCACAAATTTGGTTGACATACCTAGCAGGCCACATACGATCATCCAAAAGGTGGCTCCGGGCCCTCCCAATGCAATGGCCAGGGCCACACCGGCAATGTTTCCGTTACCCACTGTACCGGATACGGCGGTTGCCAAGGCTTGAAAGTGGCTTACTTCCCCTTCATGGCTTTCATCACGGATCGTGTCTGGTAAATCCCCATCCACAATGTTCACTTCTGCTTTTTCCACTCCATGCCCTTCCGAACCTTCCAAATCGTCATATTTTCCGCGCACTACATTAATGGCCGTACCAAAGTGTCTAATGTTGGGAAATCCAAAATATAAAGTAAAGAACAAGGCACTACCCACCAACAGAATAAGAACAAAGGGGGTCCCCATGATCTCAAAGAAAATAACAGTATTGAAAAAATCAGAAACCGGGGCAAATGCCTGGTCAATCTTTTCATCCAAGCCTACATCGGCGGATTCTTGTGCGTATGTCAATAAGGGAAAAAATAGGGTGAGAATCGACAGAAGTCTATACTTCATAATTTTTGATGTTAGCTATGTTAATTTGATGTAAAGTGGGCAATATCCTAAAAAAATTCAACGGAATCAAATTTAAAAGTTATAAACCTAGCCTATCTGAAACATTTGGTTGAGCTTTTTTATTTGTTCTGGCCTGCCCAAAACAATGACCTTTCCCTTGGGCTCCAATTGGAGGTCCGCCTCTGGATTAATGATGTAGTTTCCGTCCGGTTCTATATAGCCAATGATGGTACATCCGGTTTTTCTCCTGAGGTCAAGATCACGAAGGGAATTGCAGTCCATCTGATCGGTAAAGTCCTCTATCTCCACTTCTTCCAGATTGGTGGTATGCTCCCCTTCCATGGACAATTTGTCCATAAAGGTTATCAAATCTGGCATCACCACCAAGGAGGCCATGTGATCGCCCCCTATTTTATCGGGCATGATCACTTTATCAGCTCCGGCAAATTGCAATTTGTTTTGTGTAGTAACCTGGGAGGCCCTGCTGATAATGAAAAGTTTTTTGTTGAGTTGCCTGGCAGTAAGCACTATAAACAGGTTTTCGGCGTCATCAGGCACTGCGGTGATCAGATATTGGGCACGGTCTATTCCTGCGCGAATCAATACCTCATCTTCATTGGCATCGCCTTCCACAAACAGAATATCATCTTCATGCCGCTCTATGACCTCCTTATCGCGCTCAATGACCACAAAAGGTTTTTTATACGCCTTTAATTTTTCAGCGGCCTGCATCCCGTTTCTTCCAAAGCCACACACCACCACATGATTGGATAAACTGTCTATTCTTTTTTTCACTTTTTTCCTCTTTAAAATTTGAAGTGAATTTCTGCCTAACAGATATTCGGTAATTACAGATATGGCGAAACCAAAAATAAAAACGCTGGTTACGATTAAAAATACAGTAAAAATCTTTGCATTTGCATCCAACGGCCGCACTTCGGAAAATCCAACGGTAGTTACCGTAATGATCGTCATGTAGATGGCCTCTACCCATGTAAAGTCGGAGAGGAACTTGTACCCCACTACCCCAAAGAGCAAGACCAATACCATCATGCTCAATGCCCAGACTATTTTGGATCGTAGTAATCGTATCATATCAGAGATCAAAGACGGAGGTTCGTTTGGTATAGACCAAATCCTTGATCTTTAACCAAAATGCGATAAAGAGATAGAGGGCAAATCCAAATCCCAAGGTCACAAACGTTAAGTAGATAAAGGTGGTCCGTACCACCCTGGCCCGAATTCCCAGGCGCTCTGCAATACGTCTGCACACTTCAAAGCCACGTTTCTGAAAAAAATACAATGTATCGTAAAAAAATCCCATGTGCTCCTGAGTACCTATTTGGGCTACCCACATTTGTTCTCCCGCTTTTGAAATGGAATGTACAAGGCGGGCCAATATAAAATTTCGCTTGTAGCGCCCTGGCTAAAATTATGTATTTCTATTCAATAAATGGGAACCCAGACTACATTGCAAGCATTTATTTTGGGAACAGTAATAGGTATACAACTGAATTTTGGCCTGACTTTCCAGGGCATTTCTAGTTTTGGAACCCAGACCCTCAAAATTTTTGATGATGGAATTCGACTCACTTTTAATTTGCGAAACAAGCCCCAGCAAACTATCGCTCCAATCCTGGCCCAGGTGTTTTGCGTAGCAAAATTTTAATGGGACCACCGTGTTTATCACCAAGATATCCATGAAGGGTTTGGAAAGACGTTTCGCCTTTTTGGCGGAAAGCTTGCCAAAGGTGAAATGGTCCTCCCAATAGGCACTGGCCATAACCTGGAGCGCATCGTAAAGTTCATCCAGATTTTCAGCCTCCATCAAGCTTGAGAACAAATGTTGATGTTTGGCATACAACTGGGCCAACTGCGACAAACGAATGGTAGGAAAATTGGCAGGGCGCAATCCAAAAAATTCCGGTTTGCCCATGACGGGATGCAATTCGTACTTTCTTTGAAGATATTGATATTCCGCCCTAAGGCGCTGATAATAACTATCAGAACAGTCCGCCACGTCCAAGAGCCCGAAAAAACCGAAAAATAAACTTTCCAGGGCGGTAGGGTCCTGACTCTCTTTCCGAATGGTGCCAAAAGACAACTGCAAAGCCTGCTGCAAAAAGTAATCCCCATTGATCTTGGTCCCAAAACTTTTGGCCAACAAAACAAAAAGAACCGCTTCCCAATCATTATGGGATTGATCAAGCAGGTCTAAAATGTGCTTTGATTTCTGTTCCAAACGGTCCAAATACAAGCGTTCCAAAAAACTATGCACCAAGATGGAATCGAATTGGGAAAAGTCCCTTTCGCAATTGATAAATGATGGATTGTAATGATCGAAAAGCTCCCGGTACTTATCCAATAAGGTGGGAGCCACCCAACCCTGCAGTTCCAGTGTTGGCATTTGACTGCCATCCCGTCTAAACACCGCAACATCGTCCTCCCACACCACATGGAGGATCACGCTGTCATAGTTGGTATCGGTTTCATGGTGGTGTGCATACCAGTCCGATGATTTGAGGTGCATTTCCACATTCCCAGCCCAAAGCTGACCGCCAACCTCAACCGAAGCATTAAAAAAATCCGGTCCAGCATACCTGTTCAAGGTTCCTGGATTTCTGATTACTATGTCTTGGGAGGTTGTTGTGGTAAGAGGTCGTCCTTGAAGCTTGTCGCACCTCCATATAAAATGGAGTAGGTCTTCCTTCATGTCCCTAAAATAGGAAATTGTTTACCACTTTCCAGCGTAGGAAAGCGAATCTCCCGATTTTTCCATCAAATAGGCATGCTTTAGATTGTTGATTTGGCGAATATGGTGGTAATCGTGCGAGAGCCAATTGGCCAAAAAAGAGGCCGCGGTGATTTTACCCCTTTCGGGGTGGTCAATGGCATTGTTCCAATTGGGGTTCTTGAGGTTCCGCAACCAGATGATGGATTTCTTCCGTTCTTTCAAAAAAGTGGAAAGTCGTTCGTGAACATCCTGTTTTGCATAATCATGTTGGGTAATCCAGCCTACAGGATCAATGGGCACCAGTGCCTTGTCCGGGGTTTCCAATGCATGTTTTACCCGTGCCCTAAAATCATCCGTTTCCTCATCCACCAAATGGCAGATGATTTCCAGTGGACTCCAATCTTTGGGGTTGGATTTCCAAGTGACCATAGCTGCGGGTATGCCCGATAGGGTTTCTGCAAAGACTTTTGCATTGCACTCCAGGGCAGCTATGATCTCTGGAACATCCATGCATTATTCGGCTACCTCGCCTTCCCAGTTCATAAAACCTCCCTCGAGGTTAAAGGTGTTTTCAATACCTATGCTGTTCATGAGTGCACATGCCTGGGCGCTTCGGTTACCGGAGCGACAGTATACATAATAATTTTTGGACGTGTCCAATTTGGCAAGCTCGTCCATAAACTCCTGCCCTAAGTATATATCAATGTTGGTAGCTCCCGGAATGTACCCTTCCTCCACTTCATCCGGTGTACGCACATCCAGGATAAAGGCGTTGGTATCATTTTCCAGTTGACTTTCCCATTCTTCTTGTGATAAATCTGCCATCTTTAATAATTTAAGCTCTGCAAAAATAAAGATCCGGAGCATAACCCCGGATCTAAATCGACTTATTCTTCGTATCAGACTTTTATTCGACATCCTATGGCCCGCGTTTGGGTCACTTGTATTTCTTTTCCGGCCAACATGGCATCAACGGCGTTATCCACGAATTTTTCCTTCACCTTTGATGCATCCTGGTAATTGTCGTCTATGGCCCCAATGTAGCGCACCACATTGCCTTGCTCTGTTTTATCCAGTAAATACACATGGGGTGTGCGGGTGGCACCATATTGGGGAAACACCTCCTGACTTTCGTCCAATAGGTAGGGAAAGGTGAATCCTTTGTTTTCCGCCCTAACCTGCATTTTGGCAAAATTATCGCCTGGACTCAGGCTCGGGTTGTTCGGGTTGATAGCGATCACAGGAACGCCCAACGGTTTGTATTTTTTATCCAGATCAATGATCCTGTCCTCATACTTGATGGCATAGGGGCAGGTATTGCAGGTGAAAATGATCAAATATCCCTTGGCATCGTTGTAATCGGACAATGAAACCATCTTCCCATCCACATTTTTTAAACTAAAATCGCGGGCAACATCCCCAATTTCATAACCTGCATCAGTAGTCTCCCAAGTTTCCGAAAAGGAAGCCAGACCCATCAGCAGAAGCACAAATCCGATAATTCTAATTGTTTTCATGGTATTTAGTTTAGAAAGGAGTCAACAGTTTCGTTCAGTTCATCATACGTAAAACCGTGGCCAAAAAACTGCCATTTGTCCTTATTATATATAATGGTAGCGGGAATAGCCCCGTCCCAATCCTTATCTATTTTGGGAATCCAGGTGTTTTGGTCCGGGTCGTCCAGGATGACCACGTCCGATTTGATTCCTTTTTTTTCCACATAGGGTTCCAATCTGGATTTCCACATGGAGGGCATATCCAAACTGACCAAAATCACTTCTACCCCATCATCCTTACGTTCCTCATTTACCTGTTCAAAAAATGGCATTTCCTCCAAACAGGGCTTGCACCATGTGGCCCAAAAATTGACCACATAGGTTTTTCCATCCTCCTTGTGCAGCAAAGGCTCCAACCCTTCAAAATCATAAATGGGAAATTTTACCTTTTCCGATGTTTCTAAAGGCGTTTCTGCCAAAACCGTATCTGTATTTGCTGTAGATGGTTCTTTTTTCTTGTTGTTCCCGCAGGAAACCATAAAGAGAAAAAGGCAAGACAAAAGTAATAAGTACTTCATTTGATGGGATTTACGCAATTAAAATTAACCAAAGGCGCTACCACCTACTGATTTTTAACAAATTTTTATCTGTTAAAAGTAGCGGATAGAAGTCAATTAAATATACATTTGTATATACAATTGTTGTAGTTACATGAATGTTGAGGAAATTATAAAGACCAATAAGAAACTTCGCCAAACACAGCGAACCATGATTCATTTTGCCTTGGTCAGCAATAAAGTCAGGGAACAGTTTTCCACGGCACTAAAGCCCTTTGATATTTCAGAGCAACAGTTTAATGTGCTTCGCATTTTGCGCGGACAAAAGGGCAAGCCCGCCAACCTATCCACCATTAATGAACGTATGGTGACCAAAATGAGCAACACCACCCGTTTGGTGGACAAACTTATTCTTAAAGGTTATGTAGAACGATGGGTGTGCCCGGACAACAGACGCAAAGTAGAAATCATGATCACAAAAAAAGGCAGTTCGGAGCTGGAAAAAATTGACCGTGCCGTGGCCGATACCGAAAATACTATCCTTAAAAATTTTACACCAAAGGAGCTGGAACAGCTCAACAATCTCTTAGATAAATTTTGATATGAACAGTATACTTGAAAATAGAACATGGCGCTATGCCACCAAAAAGTTCGACAGTACCAAAAAGGTGTCCAATGAAGATTTGGAGCTACTTTTGGAAGCTACCCGCTTAAGCGCCTCCTCCTACGGATTGCAACCCTACCATGTATTTGTGATCACCGATCCAGAGATCCGGGAACAGTTAAAGCCTGTTTCCTGGGGGCAATCGCAAATAACGGACGCTTCGCATTTACTTGTGTTTGCCAACGTAACCGATTTTGGGGAAGAGCTGTTGGACGGTTATGTAAAAAATGTGAGCGATACCAGAAATATCCCAGAGGAAAACCTAAAGGGCTATGGGGATTTTATGAAATCCAAACTATTGGACCTTTCAGTTGATGCTAAAAGTAGCTGGACCATGAAACAGGTTTATATTGCCCTTGGCAACTTGATGCAGGCCGCTGCCGAACTAAAAATTGATACCTGCCCCATGGAAGGCTTTGAGGCCGAAGCGTATAATAAGATATTGGGGCTGGATGAAAAAGACTTAAATGCCTCGGTGGTACTGCCCATTGGCTATCGCTCAGAGGAAGATGAGACCCAACACTACGCCAAGGTCCGAAAGTCAAAAGAAGAATTATTTACCTATTTATAAATCCTAATTTTTAAAATTAAAACGTAAAAACACAATCATGAAAAAAACAATTTTAAGCTTGGCACTTACCACGGTTTTTGGACTTACCGCTTTTGCCAACCCCATTGATGGTGAAAAAAAGGAAGTTAAGACCGATCAGAGCAAAATCGTTTGGAAAGCCTACAAGGTAGGTGGTTCCCACACCGGTACCATAGCATTGCAGTCAGGTTCCCTTGAATTTGATAGCGAAACACTGGTTGGCGGTGAATTTGTTGTGGACATGACCACTATCACCAACACCGATATGACCGGGGAATACAAAGGCAAATTGGAGGGGCACCTGAAATCTGATGATTTCTTCAGTACCTCCGCCAACCCAACCGCAAAGTTGGTATTCACCAAAGTGGAACAAAATGAGGGCAATATATATGACGTTACAGGAGACTTGACCATTAAGGGGATTACCAAATCCATTCGCTTTGATTTATCCATTGATGGTAATAAAGCCACCGCAAGATTGAAAGTTGATCGTACAAAATTCGACATAACCTATAAGTCTGGGATCATTGGTACCGCAAAGGACAAGTTGATCTATGACGAATTTGATTTAGTGGTTGATTTGCAGATGTAGTCAATGCTAGTTTAGTGTTTGAAAATCCCGTTCGAGTTTGTCTTGGGCGGGATTTTTATTTTCACAAAACATTATTTGGAAGTTACGATTTCCTTTCTATCTTTGATGCAATGAATTTGAGAATAGTAAATACTTGGTGGTGGATAAACTTACGACGAACATCGTGAGCTAGTCCCCATTATAATCATATAGAGGCTTGTCATCACGACAGGCCTTTTTCTTTTTATGAAGTTTTTAATTTTCATTTCCGCGAAGGCGGAAATCAAAATGTAAAGCTCGGCAAATGTAAAAATGAATTTTTATGTCTATATCATTTCAAATAAAAGGAACGGGACCATTTATATTGGTTACACCAATGATTTGAAAAAAAGAATGAAACAGCATAAATGTGGAACAGGAAGCAAATTTGCAAAACGGTATAAATTGGACAAGTTGGTTTACTACGAAAAGTTCAAATTTCCGATGCCAGCCATCAAAAGGGAAAAGCAACTGAAAAAGTGGAACCGACAATGGAAAATAAATTTGATAAATGATTTCAATCCAAAATGGGAAGATTTAACATGGTTCTTCAAATAAGTAACAACGATAGGATTTCCGCCTTCGCGGAAATGAAAGAAAATTATTTTCGCTCATGAAATATTCGCTCAAAACATCATACAAACAGATTCTGGCAGATACCATCACCCCTGTGAGTGTCTATTTAAAGATCAGGGACAAATTTCCCAACAGTATCCTCTTGGAAAGTAGTGATTACCACGCCAATGACAATAGCTTTTCCTACATCTGTTGCAACCCCATTGCCTACATAAAGGTTGAGGACGAAACCATTATCCAGCGCTTTCCAGATGGCTCCAAGCAGGAAGACCCTATCGGCCCGGATACGGATGTCACCGAGGTAATCCACAATTTTGGCAACCATTTTTCAGTGGCCTCCAACAACTTCAAGTTTATTAACAATGGCCTTTTTGGGTATATGTCCTACGATGCCGTACGGTATTTTGAGGACATTGAGATCTCTTCCAAGGAAAATTCCGTCCAAATTCCGGACATCTTTTATGCGGTGTACCAGAATATCATCGCCATCAACCATTTTAAGAACGAGGCTTATCTGTTTGCACATTGTTACAACACGGAAAGTAACGTGGATGAAATTGCGCAGTTGTTCAATGTGAGGAACTTTGCCTCCTATAATTTTTCAAAGGAAGGAAAGCCGGTTTCCAACCTAAAAGACGAGGAATATATGGAACATGTGGCCCTGGCCAAAAAACATTGCCAACGGGGCGATGTGTTCCAGTTGGTGCTTTCACGGCGGTTCTCACAAAGCTTTAAAGGAGACGAATTCAATGTGTACCGTGCACTGCGTTCCATCAACCCTTCCCCCTATCTGTTCTATTTCGATTACGGTGACTTTAAGATTTTTGGAAGCTCTCCGGAAGCCCAGTTGATCGTAAAGGACGGTAAAGCTGAAATACATCCCATTGCAGGTACCTATAAAAGAACCGGAAACGACGAAAAAGATGCCGAACTGGCCAAAAAGTTGGCGCAGGACGATAAGGAAAATAGCGAGCATGTCATGCTGGTGGACCTAGCCCGTAATGACCTGAGTAGAAATGGGAACACTGTCAATGTGGAAACCTATCGGGAAGTCCAGTATTTCTCCCATGTCATCCATTTGGTTTCCAAGGTAACCGGCGTAAAAAAACAGGCAAGTCCAACTATGAAGGTTGTGGCCGATACCTTCCCAGCGGGAACTTTGAGCGGGGCACCTAAACATATGGCCATGCAGCTTATTGAAAAATACGAAAAAACAAGTCGGGCCTATTATGGAGGTGCCATCGGTTTTATGGATTTCCAAGGAAATTTCAACCACGCCATCATGATCAGGACCTTCTTGAGCAAAAACCATCAGCTGCACTATCAAGCGGGAGCAGGATTGGTGGCAGCTTCCGATCCGGCAGCAGAACTTCAAGAAACATATAACAAACTAGGTGCCTTGACCAAGGCCCTGGAAATTGCAGAAACGATCTAAAATGGGCAGAAAGATTTTAATGATAGACAACTACGATAGCTTCACCTATAATCTGGTGCACTATTTGGAGGACTTGGATTGCGATGTAACCGTAAAACGCAATGATCAACTCGTTCTTGAAGACGTTGAGCCCTTTGATGAAATCGTGCTTTCCCCCGGCCCTGGCATTCCCGATGAAGCCGGATTGCTTAAGGAAATTATAAGGACCTATGCCCCCACAAAACGTATTTTGGGGGTCTGTCTGGGTCAACAGGCCATTGGGGAGGTATTTGGAGGAACCTTGGTCAACTTGGACCAAGTGTACCACGGCATTGCCACCACTATCAACGTGACCAATCCGGGAATCTTATTCCAAGGGATGCCCGAACAAATTCAAGTTGGTCGCTATCATTCTTGGGTGGTACATCCGGATTTGCCTGAAGAGTTGGAAGTGACCTCGGTTGATGAAAATGGACAAATCATGTCGCTGCGCCATAAAACCTATGATGTGACCGCCGTGCAGTTTCATCCAGAATCGGTTTTAACCCCGGAAGGAAAACAAATGTTGAAGAATTGGCTCAACGGTTAGTTAAATGGAATTCCCCAAGAAGGGAACAATAAAATAAAAATATGAAGGAAACTTTAAATCGGTTGATCAACCACGAAATTCTGGCCAAGGAAGACGCCAAGCAGATTTTGGTGAACATCGCCAAGGGGGATTACAATACTTCCCAGATTGCGGCATTTTTGACGGTGTACATGATGCGAAGCATCACCATTGAGGAATTGGAAGGTTTTCGGGATGCCCTTTTGGAACTTTGTGTGGCCGTAGACCTATCGGAATACAACCCTATTGACCTATGTGGAACAGGTGGTGATGGTAAGGATACTTTTAATATCTCTACCTTGGCTTCCTTTGTTACCGCCGGAGCTGGCATTAAGGTAACCAAACATGGCAACTATGGGGTTTCTTCCAAATGTGGCAGCAGTAACGTCATGGAATTTTTGGGAATCAAATTCAGTAATGAAGCTGATTTTCTTAAAAAATCCATTGATGAAGCCGGGATTTGTGTTTTGCATGCCCCCCTGTTCCACCCGGCCATGAAAAATGTGGCGCCCATTAGAAGGGAATTGGCCGTAAAGACCTTTTTCAATATGTTGGGGCCCATGGTGAATCCTGCCTTTCCCAAAAATCAGATGGTGGGCGTGTTTAATTTGGAACTGGCCAGGATGTACGGCTACCTCTACCAGAATACCGATAAAAATTTTACCGTGCTCCATGCACTCGATGGCTATGATGAGATATCGTTGACCGGGGCCACCAAAACTATTTCCAACGAATCTGAAGGCATATTGGCCCCCGTGGATTTTGGTGTTGAAAAGATTGCACAAGAAGACATTGTTGGCGGGGAAGATGTGGCGGAGTCTGCCCAAATTTTCCTGAACATCCTTAATGGAAAAGGATCAGAAGCCCAAAATAATGTGGTTTGTGCCAATGCCGGGGTTGCTATTGCCACAGTGGAGCAAATTAGCCCAAGGGAAGGCTTTGAAAAAGCAAGGGAAGCCCTTCTAAATGGCGCGGGATTGAAGACCTTAAAGAAACTACAGGAATTGAGCAACTAGTGGAGAAAAATCGAAATAACCGGAATATGGTCTTAAAGTCAATATTCGAAAAAAGAATGTTTTGGCTGATTTTGCTGGTGCATATAATTGGTTATTTCTTAAATGAACACTTTGTTATCGGCATAAACAAAACCGTTAACTGGCAATACGATTTAGGCACCTCCATTACCATATGGATTGCATTCGCAATTTTCTTTTCTTGGATTGGTTTTTTGATTGGGTATGGCCTGCTTGCCCTGCTAAAACTAAAATCCGATTACAAACTGTCCATCATCCATTTCTTTCTTTTTGGCTATATGGAATTACTTGGGATGAGATTGCAAAGTCTTGCTTTGATCACGTTTATTGTCGGATTGATTTCCATCATTGTTTTTGTGGTGAATATGGTTGTGTCAACAAAACACAAAGTTAGTACCGGAACCTCAGCATCAAACGGCTGACTTGGGACATAAGGAATTAAAAGATGAACATACTAGATAAAATTGTAGCGGATAAACGAAAGGAAGTGGATTTGAGAAAATCCATAATTCCCACGGCCCAGCTGGAACAGACTTCGCTTTTTGCAAGAAACTGCCCTTCCTTGGCCTTCGCATTAAGGCATAGCGATACAGGAATCATTGCCGAGCACAAACGCCGTTCACCATCCAAATCCGTAATCAATCAAGGGTTGAATGTCCAGGATGTGGCCATGGGCTATGAAAAAGCCGGTGTAAGTGGCATGTCGGTTTTAACCGATGGTAAATATTTTGGTGGTTCCTTGGACGATTTGATCCTGGCCCGTACCTCCGCCAATATTCCCATTTTAAGAAAGGAGTTCATCATTGATGAATACCAAATCCTGGAGGCCAAGGCCCATGGTGCAGATGTGATATTGTTGATTGCGGCCATTCTTACCCGGGATGAAATCAAAACACTATCGGAGACAGCCAAAAGTCTAGGTCTGGATGTGCTCTTGGAAGTCCACAACGAAGAGGAGCTACAAAAATCCATAATGCCCAGTTTGGATATGCTGGGGGTTAACAACCGGAACCTAAAAACCTTTGAAGTGCGCCTTGATACTAGCAAAACACTGGCCGAACAGATTCCAAATGAGTTTGTAAAAGTCTCGGAAAGTGGCATAAGTTCCATTGACGCCATCAAGGAATTACAGCCCTATGGCTATGAGGGTTTCTTGATTGGGGAAAATTTCATGAAAACCGACGATCCAGGGAAGCATGCCAAGGATTTTATTGATCAATTAAAAGCATAGGAACCGATGAAGCTTAAGGTCTGTGGCATGAAATTTAATCCTGGGGAGGTAGCACGGTTATCCCCCGATTATTTGGGCTTTATTTTCTGGGAACCATCAGCCCGCTTTTTTGACGGAAATATGCCGGAACTTCCAAAAGAAATTAAAAAAGTTGGGGTTTTTGTGGATGCGCCGTTGAATGAGGTCATCGACAAAATTAACACCTATGCCCTGGATGCCGTTCAGCTCCATGGGAAGGAAAGTCCGGAATACTGCGAAGCACTCCGTAGTTCCCAATTTGTTTTGGAATCCCATGATGGCCATCCCAAACAGGTTCAGGTTGATGTCATTAAGGTTTTTTCCATAAAGGATTCTTTTGATTTTACGGTATTGGGACCTTACGAGAATGTATGCGATTATTTTCTATTCGATACCAAGGGAAAACTACCTGGCGGAAACGGCTATGGGTTTGATTGGACCCTCCTTAAGGAATACCCTTCCACCAAACCGTATTTTTTAAGTGGGGGGATTGGATTGGAGTCGGCTTCAAAACTCCAAGCTTTTTTGGATAGTCCCGCCTCAAGGCACTGTAAGGTCATCGATGTCAACAGTAGGTTTGAAATTGAGCCAGGACTAAAAGATGTTGACCAACTAAATGAGTTTAAAAAATTTCTAACACAGGATACCATATGAGCTATCACGTTAACGAAAAAGGATATTACGGAGAGTTTGGGGGAGCCTTTATCCCTGAAATGTTATATCCGAACACAGAGGAATTGCGTCAAAACTATCTGCAGATTATGGCGGAACCTTCCTTTCAGGAAGAATTCCATCAGTTATTACGGGATTATGTGGGAAGACCCACCCCGCTTTATTATGCTGCGAGGATGTCTGAGAAATACCAGACCAAGATCTATCTAAAACGTGAAGATCTCTGCCATACCGGTGCGCATAAGGTGAACAATACCATTGGACAGATATTAATGGCGAAAAAACTGGGCAAAAACCGAATCATTGCGGAGACTGGTGCTGGGCAACATGGGGTGGCCACGGCCACAGTTTGTGCTTTAATGGGCATTGAATGTGTGGTGTATATGGGCGAAATAGACATTGCCCGCCAAGCTCCCAACGTGGCGCGAATGAAAATGTTGGGTGCCGAGGTACGGCCTGCACTTTCGGGAAGCAGAACTTTAAAAGACGCCACCAATGAGGCCATTCGGGATTGGATCAATAATCCAGTGGACACGCATTACATCATCGGTTCCGTTGTGGGTCCACACCCCTATCCGGACATGGTGGCCCGTTTTCAGTCGGTCATATCAGAAGAAATTAAATCCCAATTACTGGAAAAAGAAGGACGTGAACATCCAGATTACGTGGTGGCCTGTGTAGGGGGTGGAAGCAATGCGGCCGGAGCCTACTACCATTTTTTGGACAGCCCTGAGGTGGGCATCATAGCCGTTGAAGCCGCCGGTAAAGGTATTGATACAGGTGAAAGTGCCGCCACTTCCGCTTTGGGAAAGGTGGGGATCATCCATGGAAGCAAAACACTTTTGATGCAGACCCCGGACGGGCAGATTACCGAGCCCTACTCCATTTCCGCCGGATTGGACTATCCAGGGGTTGGCCCATTGCACGCCCATCTATTTGCCTCGGGCAGGGGAGAATTTATCTCCATCACGGATGATGATGCCATGAAGGCTGGACTCAAACTATGTCAATTGGAAGGTATTATCCCTGCCATTGAATCATCACACGGACTGGCCATTTTTGAACAAAGAAAGTTTAAGCCCGAAGATGTTGTGGTCATGAACTTGTCCGGGCGAGGTGATAAGGACCTTCAGAATTATATCGACTACTTCAATTTATAATTTGGAGGTCGTGAACAAGTACTTTGAAAAAAACCGAACCCATTACTCTTGATCAAATAAAATGAACAGAATCAAAAGCAAATTACAAGAAGATAAAAAACTGCTCTCCATTTACTTCACAGCAGGTTTCCCAAATCTGGACGATACCGTAAGCATCATCCAGGAATTGGAAAACAATGGGGTGGACATGATAGAGATTGGGTTGCCATTCAGTGATCCATTGGCGGATGGCCCCACAATTCAGGACAGTTCCACGGCAGCACTGCACAATGGCATGCATACGGAACTTTTGTTTGACCAATTAAAGGATATTCGGCAGTCGGTTTCCATTCCACTGATTATTATGGGGTATTTCAACCCCGTGTTCCAGTATGGGGTGGAAGCATTCTGCAAGCGTTGCGCAGAACTTGGAATAGATGGGCTTATCTTACCAGATCTACCGCTGGATGTCTATGAAGAAGAATACAAGCATATTTTTGAAAAATATGGTCTTATCAACGTCTTTTTGATCACTCCCCAAACGAGTGATGCTCGAATTAGGCAGATTGATGATGTTTCTGATGGGTTTATCTACATGGTGAGTTCTGCCAGTACCACCGGGGCCAAAAAAGGTTTTGGCGCCGAACAGCAGGCATATTTTGACCGCATTGCCCGCATGGAGCTCAAAAATCCCCAGATCGTGGGATTTGGCATCAGCAACCAAGAGACCTTTGCCCAAGCCACCCAACAGGCCAAGGGAGCCATTATTGGATCAGCATTCATTAAACATTTAAGGGAAAACGGGCCTGAGAAAATTGATGGGTTTGTAAAGGGAATTCGCTAACTTCGATTTTCAATAAAATCGAATACACAACATGAAAAAACTGAGCTGTTTTTTTGTTCTCCTTATATCCCTTACCAGCCATTCACAAGATGCCAGTGCCATAAAATCCCATGTGGCGCATGCCATTGAAGAGCTACGGGAGTTTATTGCAATTCCCAATGATGCCCTCAACGCAGATGATATTGATGATAATATTCTGTGGCTCAAGCGTAAGTTCGGTGAACGTGGTTTTAATACCGCGGTCTTGGACACAGAAAACCTGCCTCTATTTTTTGCGGCCACACCTATGGAGGATGCCAAGCCCACTATGCTGATCTATATGCACTTTGACGGACAGTCTGTGGACCCTTCCAAATGGGACCAACCCAACCCCTATACCACCGTATTGAAAAAACCGGTGGCGAACGGATTTGAGACTGTTTCCTTCGATGCCCTTAATGACGACATTGACTACAATTGGCGCTTGTTTGGCCGTTCAACATCAGATGACAAAGGCCCTATTATCATGTTTCTTAATGCGATGGACCTTCTAAAAAAAGAAGGCAAGGAAATTCCATTTAACCTTAAAATAATCTTGGATGGGGAAGAAGAAAAAAGCAGCAAACCCCTGCCCAAGGCGGTAAAACAATATCGTGAATTGTTGGAAGCCGATTTTTTGGTGATAGCCGATGGTCCCATACACGCTTCGGAATTGCCCACAGTGGTATATGGTTGTCGCGGTATTACCACCATGACCCTTACCACTTATGGCCCCATAAAACCCCAACACAGTGGTCATTATGGGAACTATGCCCCCAACCCGGGGTTCCAATTGTCCCAGTTATTGGCCGGGATGAAAGATGCCGAGGGAAAAGTTACCATTCCCGGTTACTATGATGGCATTCAACTGGATGAGGCCACTTTGGATGTCTTAAAAAGTGTTCCGGATAGTGATGCGGCCATATCGGAAAAATTGCAGTTCAAAACCTCAGAAAAAGTGGGCGGATTTTATCAAGAATCCCTACAATATCCAAGTTTGAACATTCGTGGGCTGGGTTCTGGGTGGATCGGCCCCAAAAGAAGGACCATTGTTCCAGAAAGTGCCACTGCCGAGCTAGACCTTCGGTTGGTTCCGGAAACTGATGGTACACGATTGAAAAATTTGGTGAAAGCATATATTTCAAGTCAAGGATATCATGTGTTGGACCACGTGCCCTCCAAAAGGGAGCGCATGGCCTATGATAAAATAGTTACCGTTGAGGAAGGAAGTGTTATGGACGCTTTTAGAACCGAATTGGACAATCCATATGGAACTTTTTTGGTAGAAACCTTGCAAAAGACATTTAATAAAGATGTGGTTCGCTGGCGCATTATGGGAGGAACTGTTCCCATTGCTCCTTTTATCAATGAGCTAAAGATTCCTGCTTTTATAGTACCCATGGTGAATCCTGACAACAACCAACATAGTCCCAATGAAAATCTGAAAATTGGACAACTGGCCTACGGGATACAGGCCCTCTACGCCATTTTATCCAACACACCCTCAAAATAATACTGTTTCAAGATTAGCCAAATTCCCTGGTAAATCTACCATTGTTTTATACTTAAATACAACCTAAAGAATGTTCAAAGCAAAATACCTGATTGCAGTGTTTGGCCTATTTCTAATGGGCGCCTGTAATCCCAAAATCAACTCGGCGTTCGTGAAGCAGTACGATACCCTGGAATATTCCGAAGACGTTGTGGTGTTCGAATTAAAGGACAAAATTCCGGAAAATGCGGAAATTTTAGGTCTGGTCACGATTCGGGATACTGGTTTCACCGTTAAATGCAATTACGAAACCGTGGTGAACGAGGCTAAACTGGAAGCCAGAAAAGCTGGCGGAAACGCCATAAAAATCACCATGCACAAAAAACCCAATTTTTGGAGTACTTGTCACAGAATTGACGCTTCCATCCTTAAAATAGACAACTAAAACCAACCCCATGCGAAAAATATGCCTCATTCTTATCACTGTTTTTAGTGTTCATAGTACATTTTCCCAAGACATTATCGTAACCCAAAACAACGATACCATCCATTGTAAAATCACCAAACAGAAAAAGGATGTTATCTACTTTGTGTTCAAAAATGGCGACTCCTATCAAAGCACCTTGTTGGATATGGATGAAGTGCAGTCTTTTCAGAAGGATTTTAATACGAAAAGAATCCCAAAAGATAGCCTTCCAGGTCACATTAAGGCCTCTGGTTTTAGGTTGGCCGTCAATGGTGGTTTTAGCTACGACCCTGCTAAAATTGACCCGTCTGTTCCGGTCTTTCTCCGAGAGTACAACGATGAGTTGCGTTCCGGTTACCATTTGGAGACCAGTGCCGTCTATTTTTTTGATAGAACCATTGGGGTTGGCATAAAATATAATCTATTCAAATCCAAAAACACCATGAACAATGTCGACTTCACCGCTCCAGATGGAACAATCCTTAATGGGACCCTGGAAAATGACATAACCACCTCCTTTGTAGGTTTGGTGTTGGCCACAAGGTTTATGGGCAAAAAAAGTAACAACGCCGTCTTTATTAACTCTGCTTTTGGTTATTTGTCCTATAAGGACAACCAACTGTTGGTTGACCCATTTACGTTCACGGGCAGCACCTTAGGTTCGAGCTTGGACGTGGGGTATGATTATGAATTATCGGACGGTTTTTTTATTGGTGCCCAAGTGGGCATTACCGGGGGCCGTATCAAAAAACTTGAAATGGAAAGTACATCGGGAGTTCAAACAGTGGAACTATCGGACAACGAAAGGCCCTGGGGAAGTGCCCGAATAGATTTCTCGGTTGGCTTTAGGTATCAGCTCTAGCTTTTAAAAAATTCCCTGTACTGTTCTACCCTAAAATCCAAGGTATTGAAATTGGGATTTTTGGCTTTCATGTCCTTATAGGCTTGCAGGCTTCCCACCGCTCTGTTGGCGGCACCAGATGGGGCGGTCAACGAAACTGTTTTTATGCTTCGCCCATTTCCATGGCTAGCGGATGCATCTGGCAGTTCCAGCGTATGGATCCTTGGCACCTGATCGGAGACCACTTCAAGCGAAAGACCAAGTTCCTTTAATTGTTTCCGAAAAAAATACTCTGGTCCATTCTTGCTGTTCCCTCCCATGAACAGGACGGTCTCCACTTTCTTGAATTGTTGTAAATACCCCACCAAATTGCGTAGTTGTACATTCTGCATCCCCAAATCCGAGGCATCCACCTTTTGCCGTTCTGCCTGCTCCACGATATCGCAAACCCCAATGTTATGCTGTAAGAGAAAGTTTCTTCGTTGCTCCACCGCTTTGGCCGTAGTCTCATAGACAAGGTCCAGTTTAAAAATACGGTCGAGAATGGGCCAAAGCATACCGTTACGACTACCATAACAAAAGTCCACATCATCCGCCTTTAGGTCGCCCGTGGTAAATCTGGGTGGGGGAAGAGTACCAACAATGATCTTTGTGGCTTCGGGGAATAGAAAAGGCTTATAAGGGTGGCTATGCAAAAACATCAATGTAGTGCTTGAAGTTCTTCCTGGGCCATTTTGATAAGGCTTCGGTTTTGTCTGAAATTCGGTTTGGACATGTTTTCCGATTCAGTCACCATTTCCCCATAGATCTCCTTGGCCATTTCCGCTTTATCCTGACGCACAAGAAATCTTGCCAGTTCCAATCGTTCCGGGAAATTGGAATAAGGAGTATCAAAACTTCGCAGGGTTTCCTCGGCCAATTTTAAGTCCCCATTTTTTTCCATGGTCAATGCATAGAGGAAAGAAGCCTTGGATTTCCGAAATTTCGGGTCACCGGATATTTTTTCGGCGCATTGCACCACCTCTTCTAGATTACCTGCCCTATAATGGGCTTCCAGCAGTTTGGAAAGCACGTAAAAATCCTTGGAAAATACATCCTTTAATGAGGATTCATATTGGGCAATCGCCTCCTGGAACAATCCCTCGTCCAAATAAGCATCGGCCAGGGCCACTCTATTTTCAAAGGTCTCGGAAAATTTAAGTTTTTTCTCCAGGTCCTTTATTTTTTTGGATGGATTTATGGCGGTAACCAAACTCTCCTGGACCTTTTCAATATCCCTTTTACGGAATACATTCATAAAGAGATAGAGCAGCGACCCAATAATGGGAAGAAAAATGATGGCAAAAATCCAGTAGTAGTTATTTCGGTTGGTATAGCAGTGGTAAATACAAAACCCTTGTAGGGCAACAATGGCGTAATAGTACATTGCCTAAAAATAAAAAGTATCAGGCAAAAACCAAGGTGTCCCATTCATTTTTGCCCGATAATTTTAGGTGACCCGAATTAGGCGGAATTCCTACTGGCATTAATGTTGCCATACAGGGAACGGGTCACGATTTTCTCGTACAACTCCTTATATGCTGTATCTTTTGTGATATGGTATAGTGCATTCTGTTGAATGACCAATAATGGCAAGACTATTTCTTCCCTAATTTTAACCGACTCCCTGGATACTTCTTCATCCTCCATTAAAATTTCCTGACCTGAGATTTGCAGGAGCATTTCTTTGGATAGCTGGTATTCTTGATACAGAATTTTCCAGAAAGGGCCAAATTCAGCATCTTGCTCCATATAGCTTGTCAAGTCGAAATTGGTTTTGGCCAGCGACATCATACTGTTGTGCATCAATGCCCTAAAAAATGGAACATCTTTGTACAGACTCTTCACTTCTTCCAATCTTCCCTCATCCTTCATTTGCTGGATGGCCGTACCAATTCCAAAGTACCCTGGAACGTTTTGTTTCAATTGGCTCCAAGAACCTACAAAGGAAATCGCCCTTAGGTCAGAAAGGGTCAGTTGTTTTTTGCTCCCTCGCTTTCCTGGTCTACTGCCAATATTGGCTTTGGTGTAATATTTTAGGGTACTCCGATTCTCCAAATACGGAATAAACTTTTCATGCTGTTTCAGCGCGTTGTACTTATCAAAGCTCAACTCGGAGAGCAACTTGATCAATTTTCTTTGCGCATCGGAAATTACATGCTCTTCCCCGTATAGGTCATTGCTCAGACCGGCAGTAAGAAGCTGCTCCGCATTGTGCATGAACTGCTCTTTGGTTCCATAGGTACTGGTAATGGTCTGCCCCTGGATGGTCATTTGGATTTCGTGATTGGCCACATCATTGGTCTGCGCTGCGTAGAAACGATGTGTTTTACCACCACCCCTTGCAGGCGGTCCGCCCCTACCGTCAAAGAAGATGGCCTTTATCCCATTTTTTTTGCACACTTGACTCAAGGTTTCCTTGGTTCTTAAAATAGACCAATTGGCTTTGAGGTAACCCCCATCCTTGGTACCATCGGAGAAGCCCAACATAATGGTGTGCTTGTCGTTGCGCCTTTTAAGGTGTTCCCTATAAAGTGGAGTATCAAAAAAGGTCTGCATCACTTCTTCCGAAGCTTCCATGCCTTTCATGGTCTCAAAAAGTGGGATGATATCAAAGGTTATGTCCTCCGTTTTCCATCCGCTCCATCTAAAGAGTCCAAAAACGAAAAAGACAGAAAATATATCCTCGGAATTACTGATAATATATCGGTTGCAACCCTCTTCCCCGTTGTTTTGCTGAATTTCCTTCAGCTGTTGGATGTTGGTCAAAGTATCCCTAACAATATCCTCACTATAATCCGCAGGATCCAATTGGAGGTCCTTTTCCAATAACCAGTGCACCAAGGTCTCTTGATCAAGTTCATCCAGAGATTCTTTGATGGCACCCTGTTGTTTTAGGATGGTCTCCACGGTCAGGTAATGTTTGCTGTGATCCTGGCGAATGTCCAAGGAGGCAAAATGCGTTTTGAAAATATGTACCTTGTTGATGAATCTGTCAAGTTCTTTTAGGTATAGCCCGTGATGGTTGGTCACTATTTTTTCCCGGATTAGGGTCAGGGAGTCCACTATTTCCTGATAGCCTACAATGGTCTTGGAATCAAACATGGCCTTGTACAATCTACCGCTCAGGATCATTAAATCTTCCTGAAGACTCTTAAAGGTCAACTTTTTTCTAAGGGCCTTTAGTTCGTTGTAATAGCACTTCATCAAAGTAAGCCTTAACTCGTCGGCCACTTGTCTGGTAATCTTGGCTGTTACAAAGGGATTTCCATCACGATCCCCGCCTGGCCAAAATCCAAGTTTTATGATATTGTAATTGGCAAAATTTTCGTCCCTAATGTTGCTTTTTATGTATTCGAACAGCTCGCCAATGGCATCGTAATATGTGTTTCGAAGGATATAAATGATGTTTTTGGCCTCATCCAAAGGGGTGGGCTTTTTGGAATTTACCAAAGAGGTCAAACCCAGCTGTTGCAGGCTCATGTCAATATCGTCAATCTTATCCTGGTCTATCAGCTTCCTCAACTCGGCTATAATATCCAACACGGCTGGGGTGTAAAATTGGGTCGGGTGGGCTGTCAGCACAAAACGGGCACTAAAACTGGACAAGTTCTTGGAAATCTTATCCCAGTTTTTGGTCTGGTTCACCAACTCAAAATAATCTTTTACTGATAGGGAGTTGGTATATTCCTGAAGTTTGGGGAAGGCTGAGTCCTCAACACTATCATATAGCACCACTTGCCTTTCCACATATTGGATGATCTTGAACATAAAGTCCAAACGTTGCCTTTCATCCTTGATGTCCACAAAATTGTTGAAGAAGGTTTCCAGAATCTCCTGGGGCTGTTTCCCATTCTTCAGACCTTCCTTGCACTGGTCCAACAACAATGGAATGAGCATGCCCACATTTTCAATATCCCTGTAAGGTAAGCTCAGGAACAAGCTATTGTATACATTGAATTTATTGGTGACCGATTTTCTAAATTCTTCAAGACGTCTTGAATACTGCATGGATCAAACTATATGAGGGTTAGTATTTACGGAAGGGCTAAGATCGTGATAAATGCTGAATAGACATCCATATTTTATGCACATCACAATTTATAACACCCACCCCACAAACTTAACATCTTATGTGCGGACAGCACAGGGGTTTAAATTAAGTTATCGCTAAGCTTACCGGATAAAGACAGGTTCATCGGGTTTAAGGGTGTGCTCTGCGCTGAAGATATATCCGTCGTAGTCAAAACCTTTAAGATCGTCCATAGTTTTAGCCTCGGTGTCCAATATATACCTTACCATGGAGCCCCTTGCTTTTTTGGCAAAAAAGCTGATTACCTTTAGTTTATCATTCTTCCAGTCCTTAAAAATTGGGGTGATTACCGGTACTTTCAGTGTTTTTGGGTCAATCGCGCCAAAGTACTCATTGCTTGCCAAATTGATGAACAATTCCCCATCCTCCAACTCTTCGTTCAGATGCGCTGTCAACGTCTTTTTCCAGAATTCGTATAGATTTTTTTTGCGGGCCACCTTGAGCTGTGTTCCCATTTCCAATCGGTAGGGTTGAATCAAATCCAATGGTTTTAGAATCCCGTAAAGACCTGACAGGATTCTCAGGGTATCCTGCAGGGCATCCAACTTTGCTTCAGGAATGGTATAGGCATCCAGTCCCTGGTAAACATCCCCATTGAACGAATAGACAGCAGGCCTGGCATTTTCTGTGGTAAAGGGAGTTGAAAATTGTTGGTTGCGCTCCCAATTCAGCTCGGCCAACTTATCTGAAATGGACATCAGTTTTGACAAAGCCCTGGGTTTTTTCTTGGCCAGCACGGCATTTAATTTTTTGGACTGCTCCAAAAACTGTGGTTGACTATATTTCGATGTGGGGAGAGCGGTTTCAAAATCGAGCGACTTGGCGGGAGATATAACAATTTTCATCGAGATAAATTTTTAGTAAAAATAGCGATCCCATTGGATTTATATGATTTCCAACAAAAGGTGTTTTCAATCTTGTGATCGAATATGCTTATGATTCGCTATGCTTGGCGTAATTACGCCACTTTTCTATGCAGTTGGCCATATCCTCGGGCAATTCCGAATCAAAACGCATGAATTCTCCACTTACCGGATGCTGAAATCCAAGGGTTTTGGCATGCAAGGCCTGTCTGGGAAGAATTTTAAAGGCATTTTCCACATATTGTTTGTACTTGGTAAATGTAGTGCCCTTTAAGATTTTATCACCCCCATAGCGCCCATCGTTGAACAGGGTATGTCCAATGTATTTCATATGTACCCTTATCTGATGGGTCCTTCCCGTCTCCAATTTGCAGGAGATCAAGGTTACATAGCCCAAACGCTCCAACACTTTGTAATGGGTAACTGCCTCCTTTCCTTGGTCTCCGTCCGGAAATACCATCATCTGCAGGCGGTTTTTGGGATTTCTCCCAATATGTCCTTCCACTGTGCCCTCATCATCCTCAACATTCCCCCAGACCAAGGCTAGATATTCGCGTTCGCTGCTCTTGTCAAAAAACTGTTTGGCCAAATGGGTCATTGCCAATTCCGTTTTCGCAATTACAAGGAGACCAGAGGTATCCTTATCTATTCGATGTACCAGACCGGGACGTTCGGAACTGTTGGTTGGCAAGTTCTCAAAATGATGTACCAATGCGTTGATCAGGGTCCCGGAATAATTTCCGTGCCCGGGATGCACTACCATCCCTGCAGGTTTATTGACCACCAAAAGAGAGTCGTCCTCAAATACAATATCCAAAGGAATATCCTCGGGGGTCAATAGAAACTCATAGGGCGGGTGCTCAAACATAACTTTGACCTCATCCCCTGCCTTTACCTTATAGTTCTGTTTTACAATATTGTCATTGACCCAGATTTGGCCTTGTTTGGCAGCCTGCTGAATTTTGTTCCGGGTGGCATTCTCAATGAAGTTCATGAGAAACTTGTCCACCCGTAAAGGTTCTTGGCCCTTTGAAGCTACAAACCGATAGTGTTCAAAAAGTTCTTCTTGGGAAAGTTCTGGATTTTCCGGATTATCCATGACTATTGGGATTCTGCCTGGACCTTGGCACTACCTGGAATTTTTCCGTTACCACAGATGAGCTCAATTTTGGAGGTTTTGGGTAATTTATCACCTGGTTTGATATACTTTCCCTTATGCCTTAACCCATATACCATGTCCAATCCAAGTTCATCCCTGTAGGTAACCCGCTGTACTTCAAGACCTACTGCCTGGAGCATGGTTCTGGCGTTGCGTTGGGTAACCTGGATTACGTCAGGCACCGTAACTTTTTTATAGCCTGATGGGTTCACCTTAAAATAAATCTTCCGATTGGCCTTCACTTTGTTTCCAGCCGGTGGATTTTGTCCAATTATGGAAAAACTGGGATAGTTCGGGTCATAGTTTGAGGAATCAAGATCCTTTTCATATCGCAATCCGGCTTTTTCAACGGCATCCCGCATTTCCATAACCGACATTCGCGAAAAGTCGGGTACCTCAACAAATTCACCGTGATTGGTGGAACTCTTGAGCCATTGCAATGTTAAAAATACCAATAGCACCACCACCACTACTGCCAACCCCAATTGGATAAAGAATACCTTGCTTTTTAAAAAGCTCAAAAAATGTTTCATCTTCCTTAGCTTATCTGAACAAATATAGGAAAGCCAGTCATTTTTCTTTACTTTGTCCTTGCCATATTCGATAAGCCGATGAAAAAAAATATAGCCGTTATTATGGGCGGTTACTCCAGTGAATACGAAATTTCCATTAAGAGCGGCACGGTGGTCCATAAGTTTTTGGACCGATCCAAATACAATTCGTTCCCCATATTGATTTCACATAAAAAATGGGTTTACCAAGATGAACATGGACAGGAACACCCTGTTGACAAATCCGATTTCAGCATTTCCATCGAGGGGCAGAAAGTTCATTTTGATTGTATTTTCAATGCCATTCATGGCACCCCCGGGGAGGATGGATTGCTACAGGCTTATTTTGAACTGTTGGATATTCCACAGACATCGTGCAACCATTACCAAGCTGCGCTCACTTTTAACAAAAGAGACCTCCTAAGTACTTTAAAACCCTATGGCGTACAATGTGCCAAATCACATTATTTGAACGAGGGGGACGATATCAACGAGGAAACCATCATCCAAAAAGTTGGACTACCTTGTTTTGTGAAAGCCAATAGAGCGGGCAGTAGCTATGGTATCAGTAAGGTACACCAGCAAAAGGAACTACATCCGGCCATAACCAAAGCCTTTGCGGAAGACAACCAGATTATCATAGAATCCGCATTGGAGGGCACGGAAGTTTCTGTTGGGGTCATCACTTATGGATCAGCAGTAACCGTTTTGCCCATTACGGAAATCGTTTCGGAGAATGATTTCTTTGATTACGAAGCAAAATATCTAGGCAAATCAGAGGAAATTACCCCGGCCCGGATTACGGAAACCCAAAAAAATAAGGTTACGGAATTGGCAAAGTTCATTTACCAGACCTTAGGCCTCAAAGGTTATACACGTAGCGAGTTCATTTTTGTTGGCGACGAGCCCCACCTTTTGGAGGTGAACACCACCCCTGGACTTACAGAAGCCAGCATACTTCCGCAACAGGCCAAGGTAGCCGGAATTTCGTTGGAGCAGTTGTTTGGGAGTGCCATCGAAGAAGCAATGCGATAGAAAAGCCGTATTTTTAAACCAAACCAATCCTAATGAGACGTGCCATTTTTCCCGGTTCCTTTGACCCACTCACCTTGGGCCATTACGATATAATCCAAAGAGGTATCACCCTTTTTGATGAATTGCTCATTGCCATCGGTATCAACGCGGATAAAAAATACATGTTCTCCCTGGAAGAGCGAACCCGGTTTATTTCTGAAGCCTTTAAAGATGAGCCCAAAATAAAAGTGGTGACCTATGAAGGGCTTACAGTGGATTTTTGCAAAAAAGTGGATGCCAATTTTATTTTACGTGGATTGCGCAATCCTGCCGATTTTGAGTTTGAAAAGGCCATTGCCCATACCAATAGACAATTGTCGGAAATTGAAACCGTATTCCTGCTCACCTCCTCTGGAAAATCCTTTATAAGCTCATCCATTGTTAGGGACGTGATTCGTAATGGTGGCGACTACACGGGACTGGTTCCCGATACGGTAAGGGTATCTTCATAGTACGCTGACTATTACTGCAAATCCTTGATTTGACCACCTGCGTACTTCGGTGTTCGGACTAAGGCTATGTGTCATTCATCGAAGAAACCACATATTTTCATCGATTCACAACAAATACTGTTTGATGAAGGTCAATACCTATATTTTAGTAAGAAATATCTTATAATTTCAATAACCCAAATCTATTCCCCCGAGTTTTGAAGACCTCAGAAACCTTAATTCCCCCGTATTTTTTAAAACAATTTCCGAGTGCCACGGCAGTGGTTGGCAAAGATGGAGTGTTGGTGGACGCCACGCATTCCTGGTTCCAAATTTTTGAAGCCGAAACCAGCTCCGGCAAGCCAATACATATGTATTTCAAAGGCCAAGTTGAGCTCACCAAAAATCAATTGAACCAATACCTTTTTGGCACAAAAGAAAAGACGTTTAGGCACGCTAAAATGGACCAAGACCAAGAACTTTGGTACGAAAGTACAAGCTCACCTTGGTTTGATGAAGAAGAGAATTTGTTGGGCTGCTTTATCCATACCCAGGAAATTACCGAATTGGTACAAAACGAACTGGAGTTGGAACGAATCAGTTCCCATTTAAAGGCCAAATCGGAAGTTGCCAAAATTGGAAGCTGGGAATACGACATTGCCACGGAAGAACTGTTTTGGTGCGAGGAAACCAAAAAAATACATCAGGTAGCACCGGACTATGTTCCCACGATCAGTGAGGGAATTGGGTTCTACAAACAGGGCTACAGCCGAAATAGGATTGCAATGCTGTTCCACAACATTGTGGAAAATGGCACTCCCTACCATGAAAAATTGACCATCATCACCAAAAAAGGTGAGGAACGATGGGTTGCGGCCGCCGGTAAGGCCATTCGAAAAGATGGTGAAATCGCAAAAATCTTCGGCACGTTTCAAGATATCCATGACCAGGTCATGGCAGATAAGAAAATAAGGGAGAGTGAGCAACTCCTCAATACCTTGATAGACAATCTGCCCATCAATGTATTTGTAAAAGACAAGGATTCAAGAAAAATTCTGGTGAACAAAGCAGAATGCGAATATTTGGGCACTACCCCCGAAGCCTTATTGGGAAAGACCGATTTTGATCTATATGACAAACATGTGGCCCAAATTTCCCGGGATGAGGACCTTGAAGTGATGCGTACCATGGAGCCCATGATCGGTCGTGAAACCATCAACGTAAGAAAAGACGGCAGCACCACCAATTTCCTGACCTCCAAAATTCCAATTTTGGACCTGAATGGCAAGGCCAATGGTATCATTGGGATGAGCATGGACATTACCAACATCAAGCAAAAAGAAGAGCAGCTCCGCAACTTGATCAATGTTACTGCCATCCAAAACAAAAAACTCATCAATTTTGCACATATAGTTTCACACAATTTGCGATCCCATACAGCCAACTTCTCCATGCTGTTGGATTTCTTGATTCGGGAAACCGACGAAAAGGAAAAAAAGCGGATCATGAAAATGCTGTTCCATGCTTCGGACAACTTGCTGGACACCTTGGAAAATCTCAACGAGGTGGTGGATATCAGTACCAATGTCAATTTGGACAAAAAGTCGTTGAACCTCAGCGAAAACATTACCAAGATGCAGCAGAATCTATCAGCGTTTCTGGAAGAGCACCAGGTGGAGTTCGAGAATTTTGTTCCAGACGACCTGATGGTGTTAAGTGTTCCCGCCTATTTGGAAAGCATATTGCTCAATTTGGTCACCAATGCCGTGAAGTACAGACATCCAGATAGAAGTCCCTTGATAGAACTCCGTGCTGTTAAACAGGACAAACACGTTCATTTCAGTGTTTCAGACAATGGTCTGGGCATTGACCTCAAAAGATATGGCGATAAAATATTTGGCATGTACAAGACCTTCCATAACAACAAGGATGCCCGCGGACTTGGCCTATACATCATAAAAAACCAGCTTGAGGCCATGGATGGCAGTATTTCAGTGAGTAGTGAAGCGGATAAGGGTTCTACCTTCAATGTGTATTTTAATGAAGAAACTGAATAGCATCTACATCATAGACGATGACCCTATTACTGTTTTTGGCATACGGAAAATGTTGAAGGCCATTACCATTTGCAAGGACATTACCGAGTTTGAAAATGGAAGGGTTGCGCTGGAAGCGCTAAAACAAAGAGTAGAGCAAGGACTTCCCTGTCCGGATGTCATTTTTTTGGACATCAATATGCCCATCATGGATGGCTGGGAGTTTTTGGAGGAACTGGTATCCCTGAACATTAGGGAACGGATCATCATCAATGTGATCACTTCTTCCATAGACCCTATCGACTACAAAAGATGGAACGAGTTTAGGTTGAAATGTTGGCACTATCTGAATTTTAAGAACAAACCGCTCTACAAGATTGAACCAACAGATCTTAGCCGGGTGCATATGGCTTCATGAGCATAATATTCATTATTTTTAGGGTTCTGTAATGGCGAAACACCATGCATTTTAACGTACGAACCAAGACCAACTTTAAGTTTTTGGCAGTCTTACCGGCCTTTTTTTTATGGCTTTCCTGTGAGACCATAACCCCGGACAAAGTGGCTTCCTACGAGACCACTTTTGAAAGGTCCGAAGGTCTGCAGACCGCCACCTACAAAGAGACCATTGATTTCTACATTAGGCTGGCCAAGGATTTTCCCGAAATCAACATTCAGACCATTGGGGAAACGGATAGTGGGTACCCTTTACATATGGTTACTTTTAATCCAGATGGGGATTTCAACTTTGACCATGTCCGGGCCAACAAGGCTGTGATATTGGTCAATAATGGCATACACCCAGGAGAAAGTGATGGCATAGATGCCACCATGCTGCTGTTTCGGGATTTGGCCACCCGCCAGCTGGAACATCCCAAAAATGTGGTTCTCGTCACCATTCCAATTTATAATGTAGGCGGGGCCCTGTACCGTAATTCCAATACAAGGGCCAACCAAAACGGACCAGAATCCTATGGTTTTAGGGGCAATGCCAGAAATTATGACCTGAACCGGGATTTTATAAAAATGGATACCAAAAATGCCGTAACCTTTGCCCAGATTTTTCATTTGGTACAACCGGACATTTTTGTGGACAACCATGTGAGCAATGGCGCAGATTATCAATATACGCTCACCCATCTCTTTACCCAGCACAATAAACTTGGCGGGAAGCTTGGCACCTATTTGGAAGACGAGCTTCGTCCGCAATTGGAGCAAGCCCTGGCTGCCAAAAATTGGGACATTACACCTTATGTAAATGTCTTTAACCGACCCCCGGAATTGGGTTTTACGCAATTTATGGATCATCCCAGATATTCCACAGGCTACACCACCCTTTGGAACACCCTGGGCATGATGGTGGAAACCCATATGCTAAAACCGTACGACGGCCGGGTCAAAGGTACCTATGCCCTTATGGAAAGCATGATGACCATTGCTGAAAAGGACTATAAAACCATCAAAAAACTTAGAAAAGAAACGGAGGAAAAGCAACTGGGAATGGCCAAGTACTTTTTAAACTGGCAGGTGGACACCTCAAAAACTTCGATACTCAAATTTAAAGGTTTTAATGCCGAACAGATAGAAAGTGAGGTGACTGGGCTGGCAAGATTAAAATATGACCGCAATAGCCCTTTTGAAAAAGAAACGGTCTACCGCAATCATTTTATCCCAATGGATACCATTGATGTTCCTGCTGCCTACGTTATTCCCCAAAGTTGGAGGAACATCATCCAAAAACTGGAGGCCAATGCCATACAATACACGGAAGTGCCCGAACCGATGGAAGTACTTCTGGAAACCTATACCATTTCGGAATACAACACCCGGGACAATCCCTATGAAGGGCATTACCTGCATTACAATACCAAGGTGAACAAAAGATTGGACAATATCCAGCTAAGGGCCGGGGATTTTATCGTACCCACCAACCAATTTGGGGTCCGATATCTTTTGGAGACCTTGGAACCACAGGCGGCTGACTCCTTCTTTAACTGGAATTTCTTTGATACTGTATTGCAGCAAAAAGAAGGCTTTTCTCCCTATGTGTTTGAAGATGTAGCACTGGAAATGCTACAAAAGGATTCGGTGCTCCGCCAAAATTTCTTGGTAAAAAAAGAGTTGGATGAAGCATTTTCCCAGAACTGGTATGCACAACTGGACTGGATCTACCAACGTTCCAAGTATCGGGAAAAACCATTTATGGGTTACCCTGTGTACCGCATCACAAAAGGCAGTCAGGCAGAAGCCCTTATTTTGAAGGAATGATCCAATCCTCGAAGAGAATCTTGATGTTGTGATAAGAATTTTCCAAGGCTTTCCTGATTTTCTTGGGTCCCTTCCACTTTACTTTTAATATCCCTTCCGCTTCCTGGCCAACCAATTTTCCCGTGTATTCGGTATACATCGAAAACCAGTGTACCTGTTTAAGCCGATATTCCCCGTTCCTTTTAAAAACGTGATAGGTGGTGCGCATGAATTTTTCAATCTGTAAGCCCTTTACGCCGGTCTCCTCCTCCACTTCGCGAATGGCGGCCTTTTCTATGGATTCCCCTTTGTCTACCTTACCCTTGGGCAAATCCCATTTCCCATTTCTGAAGATGAACAACACCTTGCCCTTCGGATTCGTCACAAACCCGCCACCTGCCACCACAACAGGGATTTTATGCATAAACACGTCAAGGATTTTCTCTTCGTCAGGATGATAGATATAAGCTTCGTTAAGTCTCCCTTTGGCCAGCGAGTCAATGGCCATTACGATAGAATCGCCATCAAGTGAAAAGAGGTTTCCAATGGTATTGTCCTGGCGCTCATTTGTCAGAATCAGTGGGGACTCATTAACAAAAACTTTATACATTTGCGCAATGGTTTTAAACAAGGATACTGCCAAAAAAACAGCCGAGCTTTTGCTGCAAATTAATGCAATTAAGTTGGAACCAGAAAATCCGTTTACATGGGCTTCTGGTTGGAAATCTCCCATTTACTGCGATAACCGAATTATGCTTTCCTATCCGGAAATTCGCGATTTTGTGCGCAAGGAAATGGCCAAACAGGTAGAGACCTTGTATGGAAAGCCGGATGTTATTGCTGGCGTGGCCACCGGGGCCATCGGCATAGGGATTTTGGTGGCGGATGCCCTTGGATTGCCCTTTGTGTACGTAAGGCCCGAACCGAAATCGCACGGTAGGCAAAACCAAATTGAAGGGCATATTGCACCGGGACAGTCCGTAGTGGTCATTGAAGACTTGATCAGTACTGGCAAGAGCAGTCTTAATGCCGTTCGTGCGCTGCGGTCCCAAAATGTGGATGTGCAGGGCATGATTGCTGTGTTTACATACGGGTTTTCAGTGGCTGATGCCAATTTTGCCGAAGAAAAAGTCACCTTGCATACCTTGTCGGATTACGATCATTTAATTGAACAGGCATCCGATGTCCAGTATATCCAAGAATCACAAATGCAAACCTTGTTGCAGTGGAAATCCAATCCGCAGCAATGGAAATAATTTCGAAGCATGCACATTGAAGTACCCAAAAAGAAAGTAAGCAAAAGCGCCCAGGAAGTATTTGAATTTTTAACCGACATCAAGAATTTCAAAACCCTGATGCCGGAGAATATTGACAAGTTTGAGGTTTTGGACGAAAAGACCTTCAAATTTGCCCTTAAAGGAATGCCTGAAATTATTCTTCGTCTTAAGGAGGAAAACCCGCATGACAAAGTAGTGCTGGGTGCAGCAAGTGACAAACTTCCCTTTACACTCACCGGGGATATTGCATCTTTGGGAGACAATGAAAGTGAAGTGGGCCTCAGTTTTGAAGGAGAGTTCAATGCAATGATGGCCATGATGATCAAGGGACCTATTACCAATTTCATGGAAACCCTCGCCTCAAACATGGACAGGATTTAATTCAATACAGCAGACGCACTTCCTTTAAATCGAATGTTTGGATCACTTGATCCTCCAGTTCAACCATTAACTTACCTTGAGGGGACACTCCACGGATAAAACCCATAAAAACAGTGTCACGCTTATCCATAAATGTAGAGGGTTTGTCCTTGCGAAACAATACTTCCGCATATCTTGCGGACCACTTCCCAAAGTCCACCGTATCATGCTCCCTTACATTTTGTTGAAAGGAGTTTACAAAATGGTTTAGGAGTGCATCCAAATCATAGGTTTTACCAGTTAGCACATTCAATGATGCCACTTTTGCCAAACCCGGAAAGGAAGTTTGGTTCACGTTAAGACCTATACCAATAATAGTACTCTGGATATACTGGCCCTTAAGCATGTTTTCAATCAATATACCGCAAATTTTGTCTGAACCTGACATAATGTCGTTGGGCCATTTAACCCTCAGATTAGGAATCTCCAAGGTGTTTAAAACGTCATAAATGGCAAGGGAAACCATGATGTTGATTTGGAATTGGTCCTCTGCAGGGAATGCATTGAATCGCTTCAACATACTAAAAGTGAGGTTTTTACCTGGTTCGGACTGCCAGGATGTTCCCATTTGCCCCCTGCCCTTCAGCTGGTCTTTTGTAACCACACAACTAAGATCTGGCAAGGTGGTGGACCCTATCAGCGCCCTTAAATAAGAATTTGTGGAGTCCGTGGCATCAAGTTTGATTATTTGAGGTTGTTCTCCCAATGTGGTGCGTCCAAGGTTATGTTAAAATCTAGGGCTAAGAAAACAAAAAAAATATAACTTTGTAGAAACTAAAATTTTTGAATGCAGAAAACGAAAGCTAGTGCAGATGAACTGATTGCCTTAATTTTACACGGAATTGAAGAAGTAAAAGGAGTAGATATAAACCTCCTGGATCTAAGGGAAATTGAAAATACAGTTTGTGACTACTTTATAATCTGCAATGGTACTTCCAACACGCATGTAAACGCAATTGTTTCCTCCATCCAAAAAACCGTTAGCAAAGCCATCCAAGACAAACCTTGGCATGTTGAAGGCTCAGAAAATGCAGAATGGGTTCTTATGGACTATGTGAACGTTGTGGTACATGTATTTCAGAAACATATTAGGGAATTCTACGACATAGAAGGACTTTGGGGAGATGCCAAGGTCACCATGGTGGAGAGCAGCTATAATTCGTAAAAAAAATGGCAAAAGAAAACAATCCGAATACCCCTAAAAAACCTCGTTTTAGTTCCTGGTGGATCTACGGTGTGGTCATTGCTTTAATCATAGGTTTTCAGTTTTTTGGAGGAAATAGTTTCTCCAGTCCTGAAAAAACCACCACATCCGAGCTTCAGGAGTACCTACGAAATGGGGACATTGCAGAAATCCTGATCATTACCAACAATAGACAGGCCAAGGTATTCCTTACCGAAGAGGCCCTTCAAAAAGATGTACATAGAAATGTGTCGGACCGCCCATTCAACATCACTACGGGCAAGATTCCACAGTATATCCTGGATTATGGTGACCTTCAAAACTTTGAGGACGAAATAAAAAGCATAAAAAAGGAAAACAATTTGGATACCATTGTCGACTTTGACACGGAATCCAATGTTTTGGGAGAATTATTGCTCTCCCTTCTCCCATTTGCCCTTATCATTGGTATCTGGATATACCTCATGCGAAGAATGTCAGGTGGTGCAGGAGGTGGCGCCGGGGGACAGATTTTCAACATTGGAAAATCCAAGGCTAAACTATTTGACGAAAAAACGGATACCAGAACATCCTTTAAGGATGTGGCCGGACTTGAAGGCGCCAAAGAAGAGGTCCAAGAGATCGTGGAGTTCTTGAAAAATCCAGATAAGTACACCTCGCTAGGGGGTAAAATTCCGAAAGGTGCCTTGCTTGTAGGACCTCCTGGAACCGGTAAAACCTTGTTGGCCAAGGCTGTTGCCGGAGAAGCTAAAGTTCCTTTCTTTTCATTGTCAGGTTCGGATTTTGTGGAAATGTTCGTAGGTGTGGGTGCTTCGCGTGTGCGCGATCTTTTTAAACAGGCCAAGGATAAATCCCCAGCCATCATCTTTATTGATGAAATTGACGCAATTGGACGTGCGCGTGGAAAAAACAACTTTACAGGTTCTAATGACGAAAGGGAGAACACCCTTAACCAGCTTTTGACAGAAATGGACGGTTTTGGAACCAATACCAATGTAATTGTACTGGCCGCCACCAACAGGGCGGATGTATTGGACAAAGCATTGATGCGGGCCGGACGATTTGATCGTCAAATCTATGTAGACCTTCCTGATTTAAGGGAACGCAAAGAGATTTTTGAGGTTCACCTTCGTCCCATTAAAACCGCGGAGACGTTGGACCTGGATTTCCTTGCAAAGCAAACCCCCGGATTTTCAGGCGCAGATATCGCCAACGTTTGTAATGAAGCTGCACTCATCGCAGCCCGTAAAGAAAAGAAGTCCGTGAACAAACAAGATTTTCTGGATGCTGTGGACAGAATTGTGGGTGGACTTGAAAAGAAGAATAAAATTATTACCCCAGAAGAGAAAAAGACCATTGCCTTCCATGAGGCTGGGCATGCCACTGTGAGCTGGATGTTGGAGCATGCTGCCCCTTTGGTAAAGGTTACCATTGTTCCCCGGGGACAATCCTTGGGTGCCGCTTGGTACTTGCCAGAAGAACGTTTGATTGTTCGCCCAGAGCAGATGTTGGACGAAATGTGCGCAACCATGGGTGGTAGGGCCGCAGAAAAAGTGGTGTTCAATAAAATCTCCACAGGAGCCCTAAGCGATCTTGAAAAAGTGACCAAACAAGCCAGGGCCATGGTAACCATCTACGGACTTAATGACCAATTGGGGAATATTACCTACTACGATTCATCCGGTCAGAATGAATATGGTTTTACTAAACCTTATAGTGAGGAGACCGCACAGAAAATAGATGAAGAAATTTCCAAAATTATAGAAGAGCAGTACCAAAGAGCCATTAAGTTGTTGCAAGACAACAAGGATAAACTTAGTGAGCTCGCAGAACGGCTGTTGGAAAAGGAAGTCATTTTTAAAGATGACCTGGAAAAGATTTTTGGAAAGAGACCCTTTGAGAAAGAGGAAGAGGAGTTGGAAACTGCCGAATAATTTGTTCGCCAGTATGGGTATGTCCCCGATCACTTGTATTTTTGAACCATAAATGGGAGTTTTTGACAAACTTTTTGGAGGTGGTAAAAAGGTTTCCAAGGAAACCTTGGAAACCCGTGGTGAGCACATGCCCGATCTTAAAATTCCCGTGGACGAGAAATTTACCATCTATTTCAAGAAAAATGGTGGTAAGTTTATCTATTGCGAGGATGACCTAGAGGTCTCCCAAGCCCTTCAGAACATCATTTCAGAAAACAACTGGCAGCAGCATTTTTTCTATGTGCTGGACCCGCGTTTGGAAAGTAGGTTCTCTTCGGAAAAAATCGATTTTACCCAAAACAGAAAGGAAAGCGATATCTTCTTGACCACCTGCGAGCATTTAGTGGCCCACAATGGCTCCATCTTGGTCTGTTCCAACCAAATCAAGGAAAAGAAACTGGACGAACTACCTTCCAATCTCATTGTATTTGCAACTACCAGTCAGTTGGTGGATTCCATTAGTGAGGCCTTAAAAATCATCAAGGATAAATACAAGCACAATATTCCTAACAATATCACTACCTTAAAACACTTTCAACCCACTCCCGAAAACAAAAATGATTTTCTTTCCTACGGAAGTGCCTCAAAAAATGTATATCTTTTGCTCCTAGAAGACTACTGATTGCATGAAAGAAATTCTAAGGCGTGGCATTACTGGAGTGATATATGTCGTTCTCCTGATGGGTACGGTATTTTTAAGCTCTGATGCCTTCGACTTTCTCTTTATGGTCTTTGGGCTTGCCTGTCTATACGAATTCAAACGTATTGTCCATCTAAGGAACTACTATGTTTATGTGGCCTATCTGGCCTTATGGTGGGCCTTTATCTACTTTGTACAGGACAAAGTTCTAATCAATGGTTTGATGTTGCTCACCATTACGGTGGATTTGGCCCTGATCGCATTTTTGTTTTCCAAAAAAGCCGGGGAGTTCAATACCCTCCAAAAATTTGTGATTGCCGTGCTATACTTGGGAGGAGGTTGTATATTCCTGACCATGATCCCATACAAACAGGAAGGTTTTTCCCAATTTTTGATCGTTGGTATTTTTATCCTGATATGGGTCAATGACACTTTTGCCTATCTGGTGGGCCGAACTTTGGGCAGAACCAAACTTTATCCTGCAGTTTCTCCTAAAAAAACTGTTGAAGGTTCTGTAGGAGGTCTTATTTTTGCATTGTTGGCAGCCTACTTTCTGGCCAATTATGAACCTAGCTTAACACTAACGGAATGGTTAGTCTTGGCCACGGTCATTGTAATTGCCGGAAGTTTGGGGGATTTATTGGAATCAAAATTCAAACGATTGGCAAATGTGAAGGATAGCGGAGCCATTCTTCCCGGCCATGGTGGTATTTGGGATCGTTTGGACAGTTTGGTCTTTGCAGCCCCTTTTGCCTATTTGGTACTTAATTTATTTTCATATGTTTCATAGAGAAGGGCAAAAAATAATCATTACAACCTTTTTTCTAGTGGTGGGCCTAATACTTGTGGCCCAATTTTATATCAACCCGGAATGGTTGCGGTATGCACTCCAAATTGGAGCACTCGCATTGCTGGTGATGATACTGCAGTTCTTTAGGAACCCAAAAAGATTGGTGACCCCCAATTTTGATGAGATTTTGGCCCCTGTGGATGGCAAGGTAGTGGTCATAGAAGAAGTGGATGAACCTGAGTATTTCAAGGAAAAGAAAAAGCAGGTATCCATCTTTATGTCGCCTTTGAACGTTCATGTAACCCGATATGCCGCCAGCGGTACCGTGACCTACTCCAAATATCACCCAGGAAAATATTTAGTGGCCTGGCATCCCAAATCCAGCACGGAAAATGAACGGACAACCGTGGTACTGCATACCCCAAAATTTGGTGAAATAGGCTATCGGCAAATAGCGGGTGCCTTGGCACGCCGAATTGTAAACTATGCCGAAGAAGGTGAACAAGTAACCCAAGGGCAGGATGCCGGATTTATCAAATTTGGCTCCAGGGTAGATCTTCTGTTACCCTTGGATTGCGACATTACCGTTAAATTGAATCAGAAGGTAAAAGGAGGTAAAACCTGTATTGCCTCCCTAAGAAAACAGGATGACTGATGAGGGGTTACATAAAAAGTTTGAAGAGGCCGTAGCATATATCAATAGCTATACCGAGCCCATGCCCGCCGACCTGTTGCTCAAATTATACGCCTACTATAAAATTGCCAATAAAAACTACAGCGATCCTGGCAGTAAAACTCCCTTGATCAATGCATTTAAGGCCAATGCCCTAATTCAGGCCCAGCATATCAGTGCCGCGGATGCCATGCGCAATTATATAGAACTGGTGGATCGCGAAATCAGAAATAAGAAAAAGTAGACCTAGTCCTCAATTTCGACTACCCTGGTATTGGATAGGGTATCGTGCCATCCTATGGCATTCTTGCCCAAAAATGAAAATACCTCAAAGGGAATCAGCCTACAAAGGCTTCGGGTAACGATCATGGCAAAAGTTGGTTTTTCACCATTCTCGGTGACCACTTTGGTCTTGGTAAAGAACTTTCCAATGGATCTTCCGGTCAGTCCTTCAAAAAAGATATAGTAAGCACAGAGCACTATCCCTCCAAAGAGATAATCCAGTAATTTATTGTCCTGGTCAAAAAAAGTGAGCTTCTCAGGTGCCACATAGGACAAAATCAGCGCGACAACCACCCCTACCAAGGAGGCCAAGCCCAATATAAACAGGTAATCCACCAAATAATTGATGAATCTTTTACCTGCACTTGCCGTAGCTAACTGAGGTTGATCCGAATGCATGCTCCCAAAACTTCTGGTCGTTATGTTTTCGTCCCTTTCAAAAGACGGACAATCATTTTCAAAATCCGCTAGGTCGTTGGTAAGCCCACAGACAATTCCTCTTTCAAAATCGTTCTTACGGTGCACACAAATTTTACAGAATGCCAGATGTTGGTCTCGGGTCATAATTTGAAGGGTAAGTTATGGTTGTATTCAAGAAAAAACGTACAAATAATCGCTTCATTGTGTTGGGTACACCAATCATACAAAGATTTCATCAAAGAGCAGGTTCTCCTGTGGCAGTAGATGTTTTTTCACCATAGGTGAAATAAATACCCCCTATTATGGTCACCACAAAATACATGGCCACCACGGTACTACCAAAATACAAGTACGTGTTCAGACCAAACCAATCCCCAGTTGTATAAATCAGTGCCAAACCGGCCACACTTCTTAAAATTTCCACCCAAACCGCATATTTAGCCCTGTCCATTAGGGCAGTGTACCCAAAAATTCCGATAAATATAAAGGCCCCAAACCACAAAAGCCCCTGGAAACCAATGTTGGAATAATTGTAAAACATAAAGAGCATTAAAGCGGTATTGCCCAACAATTGGAAGATGGAATAGGCTTTCAATGACTTGGAGGCCAAAGGCCTGTATTTTTCAAAATTGTAGACGTTGTCTATAATGGCTATTGGGTATTTTTCCTTGACATCCTCTGGCCGCCAACCTGTAGGCATAAACCAGATTCTAAATTTATCCAGAACACTGCGGGTACGCCAAGCATCCTTGATCAATCGCCAAATGTGCTGAAAATTTATAAGAATGGGATTCCAGGTGCTTGCTGGTTTCAGTACACCATACTGGGGTGGAACATCGTCCAGTTCCTCTTGAAAAGTACCGAACATCCTATCCCAAAAACTAAATATCTGCCCTAAATTCTTGTCAATATATTCAGGGTTTATGGCGTGGTGCACCCGATGTTGCGAAGGCGTAATGATCACATACTCCAGCCAACCCATTTTTCCAATATGTTGGGTATGATACCAAAACTGGGCAAACAAGTGCAAGGGGCCTAAAATGGCAACTACCTTATGCGGTATGCCCAACAAAGCCGCCGGAAGGAGCAACAGGGGAAAATATACCAACAAATTTGAAATGGATTGCCGCAAAGCACAGGCCAAATTAAATTCCTCACTGCTATGGTGAATCACATGTTGGTTCCAAAAAAAATTAATGCGATGACTCAATCGATGGTTCCAATATCCTGCAAAATCCAATGCCAAAAATCCCAAAACCCATACCAGCCAGGTGGTATTGATTTGGGTAAGGGCCAGATGTTTCAATAGATAGGGGTATGTGACCAGCACCACTCCAAGTCCCAAGGAATCCTTCACCACATTGGTAAGTCCAGAACTCAAGCTGCTTACCGTATCCATTACATTATGCTTTTGGTTCTTCACCCAATAACCATAAAGGACCTCAAACAGTACCAAACCCACAAAAAAAGGTATGGCGTACAATAGCGCGGTTGCATAGGTTTCCATTGCTTTAAAGATATAAAAACCGGATAATACGCGATTGCTAGGGCTTTTCCACCTTTACTACAATGGATTTGCTAACCGGCGTCTGGCTCTTGTCCGCATATAGGTCTATGGGTACCAAAACATTGGTTTCAGGAAAGTAGGCACATAGGTTTTGGGATGGGATGTTATAGGGAATTACCTTAAAATTTTCTGCCCTTCGAACAACCTCGTTATACTGACTTACCAAATTGACAATCTGCAATGGTTCCAAACCATGTTGCGCCATATCGTCCCCGTTCATAAATACTACCCTCCGTTCTCCATAAATTCCACGGTATCTATCGTCCAAGCCATAAATAGTGGTATTGAACTGGTCATGGCTCCTGACCGTCATTAGCAGAAATTCATCCTGTTCCAGTGAATGTGCGGGGAGTCCACAAATTGAAAATTGGGCCCTACCCCCCGGTAATTTGGAAAAATCGCCTTGACGGGCATTATTGGGCAGGTAAAAACCTGCTCCCTTTGATCTTTTGGAATAATCTTCGAATCCAGTCAATACCGCGGTTATTTTCTCCCGAACCGCATCGTAATCAGTACTGTAACGCTCCCAATCAATAGTGGTATCATTACCAAAATATGCATTGGCAATCCTTGCCACAATTTCGGGCTCACTTTTGAGATGTTCACTGGCCGGTTTTAGTTTTCCCTTGCTTTGGTGAACCTTACCCATACTATTTTCTACCGTGACAAATCTTCCGCCATCCTGTTCGGTCCTGCCCAATGTAGGCAGGATTAAGGAGGTTTTCCCGGCGGTGAGATGGGTACGATTGAGTTTGGTGCTCACAGAAACGGTCAACTCACAACGCTGAAGTGCTTCTGCAGTGTATTCCGTGTCCGATGCGGCGGAGACAAAATTTCCTCCCAATGCCACAAATACCTTTGCTTTTTTGGAGTGCATGGCCTGGATGGCATGTACGGTATCCAAACCTTCAGCGGTGGGCGGGTCAAAATTAAATTCCTTTTTCAGCGCTTGGTTAAAAGGTTCCGAAACATGGTGGACGATTCCCACACTTCGGTCCCCCTGCACGTTACTATGCCCACGAACCGGACAGGTTCCAGCACCTTTTTTTCCAATACTTCCTTTTAGCAACAACAGGTTTACACATTCCTTAATGTTCTCCACCCCATTTTTATGCTGCGTAAGTCCCATGGCCCAACAAATGATGATTTTGGATTTTTTGGCCAAAACCTCCACAGCTTCATCAATCTTTTCGCTGGCCACCCCACAAAGTTGAAGTAATTCCAATTCTTCATAGCGCTCCAAATATGCCAAAAGCTCCCCAAAACCTTGGGTTTTTGATGCAATGAAATCATGATCAAATACCTTATTGTCCTTATTGTCCCTTTGGGCCAGTCGTTTCATAATCAGCTTTAAAAGGGGAACATCCTGATTGATCTTCACCTGCAGAAAAATATCGGTCAGGGCGGTGCCCTTACCCATGATTCCGCTTATTTGCTGTGGATTTTTAAATCGATTTAGGCCACTTTCGGAGAGTGGATTTACCGTAATGATCTTACCTCCGTTCTCTTTACATTTTTGCAGGGCCGATAGCATTCTGGGGTGGTTTGTGCCCGGGTTTTGCCCGATGACCATCACCACATCAGCTTCCTCAAAATCTTCCAACACCACGGAACCCTTTCCAATTCCCAAGGTTTCAGATAAGGCCACCCCACTTGATTCATGGCACATATTGGAACAATCGGGCATATTGTTGGTCCCAAAGGCACGGGCGAACAAGCCATACAAAAAGGCTGCCTCGTTGCTAGACCGTCCGGAGGTATAAAAAACGGCTTCATTGGGGTCATTTAGACTTTTGAGATGGTCGGCAACGGCGGTAAATGCCTCCTCCCAAGAAATAGGTTCATAATGGACGGAACCCGGTTTTAGGATAAAAGGTTCAGTGATCCTGCCACTCTTTCCAATTTCATAATCCGTCCAATTGGAAATTTCCTCAACGGAATATTTTTTAAAAAAATCCCGGTCTACCCTTTCAAAAGTGGTTTCCTCTGCAATGGCCTTTACACCATTCTCACAATACTCGCCAAGTTTTGAAGGCTTTACGGGATCGGGCCAGGCACAACCCGGACAATCAAATCCCTCTTTTTGGTTCATTCTAGAGAGGGTCTTGATAGATCGGAACAGCCCGGATTCCTTGCTTACATGTTCCAATGCCACCTTAATGGCTGGCATTCCGGCTGCATATTCCTTGGGCTGGGTGACTTCTATGTTTGAAAAAGAGATATCGCCTGTGACCGATATATTCCGCTTTTGTTCTTTTTGCATATCCAACAAAACTTATGGCTTAAAGATAGGTATTGTCCTTCACTTGGTGGTATTTCGCTGTGGCGGAGGCCCCTAGTTGGAGTCAAAGGTTAAAGGTCTCCTTGATACTGGAAGTGGACAATAATTTTTTGATGGATTCCAGCCTGTCCGGACTTTTCAAAAAGGGATGTTCCTGATATAGTTTTTGGTATGCGGACACCACTTCATTGGAATAGCTTTCTACCTTTCGGTCCACCACCGCATTGATTTGGCTTATTACATTCTTTTGAAAATGCAGTCCAATCGGGTCTACGTATCCCATTTTTATAAAGCCGACGGTCTTCCGATGGCAACGACAAGGGTTGGATGTGTTGATAAGTCCGCATTTGTGGTCCATAAAATTGTATAGTTGCTTTTTGGCCCTGTGCAGTTTAACCCTGAAATTTTCTTTGCTGATTTCCATAATTTCACTCCCCACGGCATCTGAAAACTCAAATAGTTCCCCAATGATGTAGATGAGTCGCTGCTCACGGTCCAGGCACAACAGCATTCCCTTCATGCAACTGATCTTGGCCTCGTTTACCAAAAGTTTTTCCTCCACTTCAAAGGAATAATTGGAAAGCGTTTCATCTGGCAATTGATCCAGCCCCTGTCCGAATTCCTCAAAGGTCGGTGCATTGATTTCATGTTTGCCGCGTTTCATGTTCAGGAAATGGTTTTTAAGAATCCGGTACATCCAGGTCCTAAACTGGCTCTTTCCCTCAAAGGTATCCAGTTTGGTGATTACCTTGATCAAAACTTCCTGGCTAAGGTCCGCCGCCTCATCAGCATCGCCAACAAAGGTCAGGGCCACGTTGTACACCCAATCCTGGTGACGTACGATGAGCAGTTCCAAAGAGGCCTTATCTCCGGATAAGGCCCTTTTGATCAACACTTCATCGGTTACTTTGTCTTGATTTTCCTTGCCCATTACTTGGTCAATAAATAGCTTCCATGTGGATTATCAAAGGTAAGCAACCATTTGCCATCTGTCTGACGTTCTAAATGTGAGACGGACAAGCCTGTTTGCTGTACAACCGTACCATCGGGTGCCGTGCCGTTCATTACCCATGGGGCAATATGGGTGGCGGTATCCCCATTTACAAATACCTCATGTCCATTTGGGTATTCAAATTGTGGGTTGATGGCAAAGGCGGCCAGGAACATTTGTTTTAGCGTTTTGTGATCCCTCACCGGGGTTTCAGGCTCAAAGATGACCAGTGCGCCTTCATGATAACTTGACATCACGCCTTCAATATCTTTTCCGTTGAAGGATTTTGTCATGGTTTCAACTGCTTGCAGAACAGCTTTTTCGTCTTGTAAAATTGCTTCTTTCATTGTTTTGGGTTTTTGGGAAATCATACTTGTGCCCATACCTAGGCATAGTACCAAGGTTACATAAAGGCTTCTTTTGTATTTCATACATTTTGCTTTGTTACTTGGACACTCCCCAAATACCGACTGTTACAGTTGTTCGGCAATAAAAAATATAAATAACTGTTAATGAGGGTTTTAAAATAAAAAATCTACCGAAGCTGAACCCAAGACCTGTATTATATGGTCAAAGAAGAATGCTACGCATTTTAAGCGCGAACACATGAAAACCTTATGTGGTGAGCTCTAAGGGTTAGGACACAATAGCCAACGGTTTGGTGCTGTTCCAATTACCGCGTGTAAAATCCGGGAAGGGTTGTGGGGCACCACCACTGGCCACAGACCGTTCGCTCAATGGGGCCACAGCGCTCCAAAAACAGCCCTCGTATACATTTTGGTCCAAGGGAAGGCCTTTTTGCAAACATTCCACAATGCGGTACATCATAATACCATCCATACCACCATGACCACTTCCTTTGGTGGTTTCGTTAAGTCGTTTATACAAGGGGTGGTCGTATTTTTCATAAAGTACGGCAAGTTTATCTCCTTCCACCCAAGAATGGTGGTCTTTGGTAACACCTTCCACCCCACCTTCCAAGGCTACCCTGGTGGGAAATCCTGCTAAAGTTCCCTGTGTACCCTGAATGAGGTTCAATCGACTGTAGGGTCTGGGACTGGTCTCGTCCCACTGTACCATTACAGTTTTTCCTAAATGTGTCTTTATGATGGAAGTGTTTAAATCCCCACCCAAGTAGTCGAGTTGGTTCCATTTATGATCCGCTGGATACTTCTTTTTGGCATAGGCGATCCTTCCCACGGCAGGAGTGGAAAAGGATACCAAACTTCCAAAATTATCATCGGTCCGTCCTAAGTTCATATACTGGGCCACAGGACCCAATCCATGGGTGGGATACAGATTTCCATTGCGTTTGGCATAGTGGTAGGTCCGCCAGGAGCCGGTGCCCCTTTTTTGCTCCTCCATTTGCCCTCGAAGTTCATGAATGTAAGCAGCTTCCCCATGAAGAATTTCGCCAATTGCACCTTGACGGCACATATTCAAAAACATGAGCTCGTCCCTGCCGTAATTCACGTTTTCCATCATCATACAGTGCTTCTGGGTTCGCTCCGAGGTATCCACAATGTCCCACATTTCGCTTAGGGTTACGGCCAAGGGGACTTCCACGAAGGCATGGGCTCCCTTTTCCATGGCTTCAATGGCCATAGGGGCATGATTCATCCAGTTGGTCGCTATAAAGACCACATCGGGTTTTACCTCATCCAACATCTTTTTCCATTGGTTCTCATCCCCAAAATACTCCGCTATGTTTTTATGTCTTTTTTTGCCCGCTACATCCCTGACCCATCCTACTTTTTGCTTTACCAAATCTTCATAGAGGTCACAAATGGCCACCACCTCGGTATTCTCTAAAGAGGCTAGAAATTTTAGATGCGTACCTCCCCTGGCACCTACGCCAATAAATGCTGCACGGACATGTTCCAGTTTGGGAGCTGCAAAATCTCCCATATACCGGGATTGGAATGGTCTTTCACCGTAGGCTTGCAAACCTGCAGGCAATAGTGAGACCGCCGCAGCGGACAATGAAGTTTTCTTGAGAAATTTACGACGGTCAAGGTTTTTCATGGTGATTTCTTTTTAAAAATGTTAACGTTAACACTTTTCTGTTTCGAATGTAAAAAAAAAGAATGACACTTGTTCATCCCATTTGTTGGAATATGCTACTTGACCAATAGTTTATCACCGCTATTTCACCGGATTCGGTAACCGGTTATAGCAAGGGCAAACCCACCCTATTTAAGAATTACTTTCAAAAAATCTTCCTTATAGGCCCTACCAATGGGAATTTTATGTCCCCCTTCAAGGTGTATTTGATTGCCCATGATTTTTTCAATTTTATCCGTATTGATAATATGCGATCTATGGGTCCTTATGAAATTGGATGCTGGCAAAGCTTCCAGCCAAAATCTAAGTGGTTCGTTGGAGAGGCATTTTCTTTCCAAGGTGATTACCTCCGTATAATCGGAATCAGAATTGATGTGCAGGATATCTGCAAGCCGAATCTTGATGTGCTCGTATCCAGATTTAATGTAGATATGACTTTTCTGAGGTTCCTTTAAAGTGTTCTTTTGGACCAAACCACTTGTTGCCTTTTGGGTAGGTACCTTGGCCACAGCCTTTAAAAATCGCTGGAACGAAAATGGTTTGAGTAAATAATCCACCACGTTGAGCTCATAACTTTCCAAAGCATACTCGGAAAAGGCCGTTGTGAGAATTACATTCGGAGGATTGGGCAAGGACTTTAGAAACTCCATTCCCGATATTTTTGGCAAATGTATATCCAGGAACAACAGATCCACATTTTCCACCTTTAGAAAATCCATGGCCTGAAGTGCATCTGAAAACACACCGGCCAATTCCAGGAAATCCACATCTTCAATAAATTTTTGCAAGATGCGCTGGGCTGGTGGTTGATCTTCAATGATTACGCATTTCATAAGCTTATGACTTTTCCAACTCCATGGTCAGTACCACGGAAAACTTGTTGTCCTGTTCATGAATCTTTAGTTCATGTTTGTTTGGGTAGAGCAGTTGCAACCGTTTTTTTACATTTTTCAAACCAATCCCGGCAGCAACCGCATCCATTTGGGCGGACCGCTCAAAATTATTAATGCAGCTAAACTGTATTTTGTGCTCCTTCTGTTCCAGGGCAATATCAATTTTAATATTGGAGGATAGGCCCGATTGACTATGTTTAAAAGCATTTTCAATAAATACAATCAAAATCAATGGGGCAATTTTATATCCTGATTTTATCCTGCCTACCTGAAAGTTGACAATCCCACGTTCTTCAATCTGCATTTTATATAGTTTGATAAAATTCCCGAGATGTTCGACCTCCTTTTTTAATGGGACAAATTTTTCCTTACACTCGTATAGCATATACCGCAGTACACCGCTCATTTCCAAAATAATCTCCGGGGTCTTCGGGGAATTTTCAAGGGAATAGGAATATAGGTTGTTCAGGTTATTGAACAAAAAATGCGGATTTATCTGGGATCGGAGGAACTGAAGTTCACTTTCCTGGACGGTGTTTTTAAGGGCATCAATTTGTTTTTGTTTTTGAAGGACATCCCAACCAAACTTAAATCCGGATAAAATGGCGATGATCGGTACTATATCAAAAAACGCATAATAGACCCCTGGAAAAACCCCTGCTCTTCGGGTACCGGCAAAAAATATCTGCTCCAACACCAATTCCTCTATTAAAATAACACCCACAATCACCAATAAGACGGTGCCGAAAAACTTCAATTGTTTCTTTTTATACAGGAAATTGGGCATTAAGTAATAGGTGATCACGGCAGAGCCAATCATATAACTCAAAAATGAAATGACATCAAACAGGTTGATGCCCGGGTCGTTCCTGTCAAATGAATAAAACAAGAATACCAAGACATGTAAAACGATTTGAAAAACAAGTTCTTTCCTGGCGATCACCATAATAATTTTACGCTCACAAAGCTATTGGCTCAAGGTAATATAAGAAAAGATATACCGCCAACAGCGGGTTTACAACCTTAAACAACCTCAAATGTTAAATTTTCCCAATCCATGTCGATGGGAGCATTAGGGGAGTTGTTCGCAGAAATTGAGGGTAATTATTGCGTATTCTAGGCCATCTTTGGCATGTCTATCAAAATAAAACCGTGTTAATGAAAATTTTGAATCGCAACTTCTCCCTTGCTGTTTTATGTTTACTATCATGTTGGGGGACCATGGCACAGGTCAAAACCACCCAGTATACAGGAAAGGTAGTAGACCAATCTACGGGTCAGGCTGTGGCCTATGCTACGGTTATGGCGGCTGAGAATGGAAGCAAAAAGGCCATCGTGGGCACCACAACCCTAGAAGATGGTTCTTTCTCCTTGGAGGTAGAGGGAAGCGACTATTATCTGGAAATTAGCTTTATAGGATTCGAGAAAAAAATTGTCCAACCTACAATCGGGCAAAATGGCAAGGTTGAACTGGGTAATATTTCCATATCCGAGGATGCCCAGCAATTGGAAGAAGTAGTGGTTGAGGGCGAGGTCTCGCAGACAGAATTCAAATTGGATAAACGGGTATTCAATGTTGGGAAGGATTTGAGCAGTACGGGCGCTAGCGCCTTGGAGGTGCTCAACAACGTACCTTCGGTAAATGTCAATATTGAAGGACAGATAAGTCTACGTGGTAGTCAAGGCGTGCAGGTATTGATCAATGGCAAACCTTCTATCATTGCCACTGACGAAAGCAATGCCCTGGGCACCATCACCGCCGATATGATCGATCGTGTGGAAGTGATCACCAATCCGTCTGCCAAGTATGAGGCGGAGGGTACTTCTGGAATCATCAATATTGTCATCAAAAAAGAGGAACGCAAAGGATTGAACGGTTCCGTATCCGTGAACACAGGGGCCCCGAACAACCACAGTGTGGGTGTCAGTCTCAACCGGAGGACGGAGAAACTCAATTTGTTTACCCAAATTGGAGTTGGTTATCGGGAACTGCCCAATGATATTGAAAGTCGCAACACCGATTTCACTACCAATACCACAATACTAAGCACCGGGGAGCAATTCAGGAACGAGACCTATTACAATTTTGTATTGGGTACGGACTATTATTTTACGCCTACCAGTGTGCTTACCCTGTCTGGAAATTTTGCATTGGAAATTGAAGATCAACCTTCCACTACCAATTTTGCCTCTTTGGACGAAAATGGACTGATAACATCCGAATGGGAACGTACTGAAATCACGGATGCCAACAATCCGAAGTTTCAGTATGAGCTGCAATACAAAAAAGATTTTAAGGACGATGAGGACCATGATCTTCTGTTCAGTGCGCTTGGTAACTTTTTTGGCAAGGACCAGTCTTCAGAATTCTTGGATACCACTATTTCCGGAACCGACAATGATGATACCCAGTTGACCCGAACCGATTTCAAAGAGGCTGTATTTACTTTTAAGCTTGATTATACTAAGCCCTTTGGCAAGGAACTGACCTTGGAAACAGGTGCCCAATATGTACTCAATGATGTAAGCAACGATTATGAGGTGCAAAACCTGGTCAATGGCGCATTTGAAATTGACCCTGGATTGACCAATATTTTTGAGTACGACCAAAAAGTACTTGGGCTGTATACCACTGGGGCCTATGAAGGCAAAAAATGGGGTGTTAAAGGAGGGGTTCGGATGGAGCAGACCAACCTTAATACCCTCTTGACCAATACAGGCGAGGACAATTCACAGAACTACACCAATCTGTTCCCGAGTTTTCACAGTTCCTACAAATTTTCAGAAAAGTTTTCACTGCAGGCTGGGTATTCCAAGAGGATATATAGACCCAGACTATGGGATTTAAATCCATTTTTCAATATCCGGAACAATTTTAGTATCCGACAGGGAAATCCAGAGCTTTTGCCTGAGTTTACCGATTCTTACGAGATTACAAGTATTCTATTTATTGGCAAGACCTCTTTGAACTTTGGGATTTATCATCGGTACACCACCGATGTCATTGAGCGGGTATCCACCTTTGAGAACAACGTAAATACCACGAGACCTGAAAATATCGGAACCAACAAGACCACGGGAATTGAGTTCAATACAAAGTATAGCCCAATCAATTGGCTGACTTTTAATGCGGATTTTAATTTCAGTCAATTTGCGCGCGAAGGTGTTTTTGAGACCACCATCTTTGATTTCAACGCCAACCAATGGTCCTCTGAATTGATGACCAAGGTAAAATTGCCTGCCGACATTGATGTGGAAGTAACCGGCAACTATCTTTCCAAATACCAGACCGTGCAGGGGGAAGTCAATGATATGCTGTTCATGGATTTGGGCCTTCGAAAAAAATTGATGAAGGGGAAAGCTATTTTAAACCTCAGCATTAGGGATGTCTTTGCTTCCCGAATAAGTGAAAGCCAGATTGCCCAAGCGGATTTTGAGGTATACAACAGAAGGCTAAGGGGCAGGTTTGTGGCCTTTGGTTTTAGTTATGGCTTTGGCAAGGGTGAAGCCATGCAGTATTCAGGAGGAAGAAGAAGGTGATCCAACAGGTAATTTGCCTTATTTTAACTGAAAGTGGATATGGTCATCATGTCTTACGGCCTGGCATCCATGAAACCGAATCTTGCTGTGGTTAAGATTGAGTCGTGACTTTAAATGGGGCTCGATAAACAATTTTCCCACTTCTTTTTGGCGAACAATACCTTGAATTAATTTTCTGTTGGCCGGATTTGAAAACTTAATATCCCGATTTATATGCCCAAAGGTGAGGTATTTTGGGAAATCATACTGCCAACTTCCCCTGTCCTTACATACTTGGATTTGATCATATTCGCCGTTTTGGGGACCTTCATAAACCCCGTAGCCGCTTACGGAAGGCTTTTTGTTGGTAAGATTCCCCTTTGAATCTTCATATACCAGGGAAATGTCGATTTTCTTCCCATCATTGTGACTAAGATGGGGCAGCAACGGAAACTTGTCAAGAAAGGGGAAATTGGCATCCAGATATACCAATTTTAGTCCAGGATGTTGTTTCGAAAATGCTTGGGAGATTTGACCTATAGCGCTATTTAATTCCGGCTTTACATAGTTCCGATTGGCCAATTTATAAAAAAGGGAACGTGCTTTTACGTGTTCGCTTTCCTTGATTTTCTCCCTACCAAAAATTGGTGCCATCACCGGAACAAGCAAAAAAGTAACCAATGGATAAAGCACTGTAAAGACCCCTAATCGTAGTATTCCACTATTTTTTCGTTTTTGACGTATTGTGGCTACCGATACTATATAAACGATACCTCCAACTTGGGTCACCACTGTTAATAGTGCAATGATCACCAAGTGCATTAGGACTTTTAACAGCTTCATCATTAGTTCTTGGCCTTCCTACTCCAAATTGGCCAGGCTTTTTTCCAAGGTTTCTATTTTGGCCTCAGCATCCGCAGCTTTCTTTTTCTCCATGGCCACCACCTTTTCCGGGGCATTGTTCACAAAACGTTCATTGCTTAATTTCTTTTGGACAGACTGCAGGAAGCCACGGGTATAGTTCAGTTCATCGGTGATCTTTTGGATTTCCGCCTCAATATCTATGGCACCTCCCATTGGAATAAAATATTCGTTGCTCTTCACCCTAAAGCTCAGGGCACCGTCCAAGGTGGAATCCACCATTTCCAATTGGGAAATATTTCCAAGTTTGGTAATAATACTGTCCATTCCCCCTGCCTTGTTCTCGCTATTGAGAACAAAGAGTTCCAAAACCTCTTTTTGGGGAATGTTCTTTTCCTTTCTAATGGTGCGAATACCGGAAATCACCTCGGAAGCGAAATCAAAATCTGAAATCAAGGCCAAATCACTTGCTTCTTTTTGTGGCCAACGGGAAACCATGAGTGCATTTTCCGTAGTTCTGGGGGCCATGTGCTGCCACACCTCCTCCGTCAAAAACGGCATAAATGGATGCAAGATTTTCAAATTTTGCTCAAAAAGGTGAATTACTGCTTCATAGGTCCTTCTATCGATTGGTTGTTGATAGGCCGGTTTAACTATTTCCAACAACCAGGAGCAGAAGTCATCCCAAACCAACTTGTAAATGGCCATCAGGGCATCTGAAATTCGGTATTTGGAGAAATGGTCCTCAATTTCCGCCAAGGTCTCGTTAAATTTGGAGGTATACCATGCAATTCCTGTCTTGGCCGCTTCAGGCTGGTCTAAATCTGCAATTTCCCAACCTTTTACCAATCGGAAGGCGTTCCAAATTTTATTGGCAAAGTTTTTCCCCTGTTGACACAAGGCCTCATCAAACATAAGGTCGTTACCCGCGGCAGAACTCAACAACAATCCCACCCGAACACCATCTGCGCCAAAATCCTTGATCAATTTTAGGGCATCAGGGGAATTCCCCAGTTGCTTCGACATTTTTCTCCTTTGCTTATCCCGAACCAAACCGGTGAGATAAACATTTTCAAAAGGGCGTTTTCCTTGATATTCATAACCGGATATGATCATTCGGGCCACCCAGAAAAACAGGATATCGGGACCAGTGACCAAATCGCTGGTGGGATAATAGTATTTTACGTCTTCATTTTCTGGGTCCAGGATGCCGCCAAATACGCTGATTGGCCATAACCATGAAGAAAACCAGGTATCCAGTACATCGGGGTCCTGTCGTAAATCCGACACTTGGATTTCCGGATTTTTTGATTGGGCCTTTTGCAGGGCTTCCTCTTTGGTTTCGGCAACCACAAAATCATCCTTGCTATCCCCAAAATAATAGGCAGGTATCTGTTGGCCCCACCAAAGCTGACGGGAAATATTCCAATCGCGTATATTTTCCATCCAATGGCGATAGGTATTCTCAAATTTTTTGGGATACAGCTTGATATCTCCTGTCTTCAAAACCCCTTCTAGGGCCGGTTTTGCCAAACCTTCCATTTTTAGGAACCATTGGTCGGATAAACGCGGTTCGATTACCGCTTTGGTCCTTTCAGAAGTACCCACTTTGTTAGTATGCTGCTCAGTTTTCACCAAAAATCCGTTTTCCTCCAATTCTTTGGCAATTTCCTTACGAACTACAAACCTGTCCTTTCCTTGATAATGCAATCCATAGGAATTCAATGTGGCGTCCTCGTTGAAAATGTCAATGACTTCGAGATCGTGTTTGTCCCCTAGATTTTTGTCGTTTTCATCATGGGCCGGAGTCACTTTCAAGCATCCTGTACCAAATTCGATGTCCACATATTCATCTTCAATAATGGGAATAACCCTATTGCAAATAGGAACAATGGCCTTTTTACCCTTTAAGTGCCCATAGCGTTCATCATTGGGGTTAATACAGATGGCCGTATCCCCAAGAATGGTCTCTGGTCGCGTAGTGGCTATGGTAACCTTTTCATCCGAACCTTCTATTTGATAGGCCAAATAGTAAAGGGTACCCTGGCGTTCCTCATAAATAACCTCTTCGTCTGAAAGGGTGGTTTTGGCTTCGGGATCCCAATTGACCATTCTGTATCCCCTATAAATCAGCCCTTTTTTATATAAATCCACGAAAACCTTGATCACCGAAGCTGACATATCGTCATCCATGGTGAATTTGGTGCGGTCCCAATCGCAAGAGCAGCCCAATTTCTTAAGTTGTTGCAAGATGACCCCGCCATATTCATTGGTCCAGTCCCAAGCATGTTTTAGAAACTCCTCCCGGGTTAAATCGGCTTTATCGATGCCCGCTTCCTTCAGCTTATTAACCACTTTGGCCTCTGTTGCAATGGAGGCATGGTCCATTCCCGGCACCCAGCAGGCATTTTTGCCCAACAACCTAGCCCTACGGATAAGCACGTCCTGAATGGTATTGTTCAGCATATGGCCCATATGGAGCACACCCGTGACGTTAGGTGGGGGAATTACGATGGTATAAGGTTCCCTTTCATCAGGTTTTGAACTAAAATAACCCTGCTTCATCCAGTAGGCATACCAGTGCTCTTCTACCCTATTGGGCTCATATTTTGATGGAATTTCCATTTTTCGGTACAGTTTTTGACTTTTTAGCTGTCGGATTGGATTTTTGAAGGAAAGTAGCAATGTTAATTTAACGCTATTCTTCGGCTGAGAGCCAATCTCGAAATACGAAACAAAAATAGTTAACGTTATTACATAACAAAAGAATTTTGGATGCAGGTGGGAAAACATCTACTTTTGAAATTCACCCAAAACTAGAAATGATGAAAAAAACTGTACTCATGTTGTTTGTTGGGCTTCTTTCCTTAGGAGTTTACGCCCAGGATGCTACAGCTAAAATTGAATTTAAGAGCGAGACCATCGACTATGGTGAAATTGCAAAAGGTAGTGATGGTGTTCGGGTTTTTGAGTTTACCAACACTGGTACTGCTCCTTTGGTAATCAGCGATGTAAAATCGAGCTGCGGGTGTACCATCCCCAAAAAGCCGGATGGTCCCATTTTACCAGGTAAGACTGGTGAGATTCAAGTAAAATACGACACCAAAAGAGTTGGGCCAATCCGTAAGGCCATTACGGTGACCTCCAATGCTGATACACCTACCAAAGTGCTTAAGATAAAAGGTACGGTGAAGGCGGAAGGAGCCAAATAAGTATTAGAAATCCATATCATAAAAAAGCCCCGGAATCGGGGCTTTTTCTTTTTTATTCAAATACGTTTTTGAGAACAAAGGAGAACAGTAGGTCCCTATTATAGCGTTCTATAAGAACGCGGACGCGTTTTCCTTCTTTCTCATTGAGCATTTTCAATACTTCTTGAAGTTTATAACGGTGGATTCGCTTTCCATTTACGGCCAATATCACATCGCCCTCCTGCAAACCTGCCTCGGCAGCCGGACTACCGGCCCGGATACCGGATACGATAATCTCCGGAACCAAACTTAACCTTGTTTTGTTTTCCAATAAAATCTGCACGTTTCCAAAACTGGAATCATCGCTGCGTACCACCCCATTAAAATCGGCGATACTTTCCGCTATATAGCGCAGGCCATTGTGCTGCAGTGCAATCCCGGCTAGATTGTATTGGAAGGGATCCCTGAAGTTGGCATTTTTCTTTAAGGTGACCAACCCCCTTTGGTAGTCAAAAATCATGTTGAAGCGCTTAAGAATCTCTCCCCCAACACTGCCGTTTCTATCTCCAAAGTTCTTGATCAAGCTAATGGATTCCTTATAGGGAAAAGCCGCTTTGGCATCCTTAAGTTCAAAATCACCTATTTTGATACCGCTTACCTTGGTTCGTTTACCAAAAATGTCGCCACTCAGGCCGCGACCTAGATAGTCCTCATAATTTTTCTCTGGTATTTCCAGTCCTTTTTCAGGTTGGTGAAATAGCCAAAGGGCATCGCTACTGCCTGTATCCACCAAAAGTTTAACGGGAACGTTCTCTTCATCCTTCAACAGTACCGTGCCTTGCACATAGGCCTTTTTGCGTTCAATGGAGATGGGTAGGGTCTGCGATTTTCTGGACTTGTTGTGTTTAAAATGCTTCGGGTTGTGCAGTTTAATGTTTCCACCCCCATAATTTATTTCCACCACAAAATCCCTAAACAGGTCGTATCCCAAAATGCCGTGTACCGGTACTCCCAAAGAAGTTGAAAAATTAATGCCCTTGTCCAACACCACATAAAGATCCTGGTTGTAGTTCTTTGCCTTTCCCAATTTAAAGGTGTTTCCTATGGAACTCAGGGCCTTCATCGGTTCACCACCCCCGAGTCCCTTTATGGTCACTTCGGATACATTATTGATCTGGAGGGAGTCCTGGTCGGAAAGATTGAACAATATGGGCTTGCTGACTCCGGAATCGAGAACAAACTTGAGTTTGGCACCATTGACCTCAATGGGAATGATGATCAGGTTGTTGATCATTTCAAATCCAACCTTCTGATATTTCTGATCATTGGGCAACTTAAATCCCTGTGCTGAAACCAAGCATGGCATCAACATTGCGAAAAGAATAAAAAAAAGGAAAAATTTCCTCAATTTCTTTGCTTTTAGAGGGTTATGCTTACTAAATATACAAATTATTGATGGATGTGCTTTTTTATTTAACATTCCATATACCGTCTAAATATTAGCTGAATCTGTTGTGTGCGAGTATTGGTTTTCTCATTTTTGCCTAAAATTTGATTCATGCCAAGTATTTCTGAAAAGGGAGGTAAAATGCCGGCCTCTCCCATTCGTAAACTTGTACCGTATGCGGAGGCCGCTAAAAAGAGGGGTATCCATGTTATTCATTTGAACATAGGGCAACCGGATATCAAAACCCCAAAAATTGCCCTGGATGCTGTCCGTAATCATACTATTGAGGTGTTGGCCTACAGTATGACCGAAGGTTCTGAAGCCTATAGGGAGAAAATTGCGGCTTATTATGCCAAAAATGATATTTCCGTAAAAGCTGACAATATCATTGTTACCACTGGCGGTTCTGAGGCGTTGGCATTTGTTATGGGTACCATTATGGATGCTGAGGATGAAATCATTATTCCAGAACCATTTTATGCCAATTATAATGGATTTGCGACGGCCTCAGGGGTTAATGTCGTTCCTATTGTATCCAGTATTGACAGCAATTTTGCCTTGCCGCCGATAGCCGATTTTGAGAAATTGATCGGCCCTAAAACCAAAGCTATCCTTATCTGTAATCCCGGTAACCCAACGGGTTATTTATACAGCAAATCAGAAATACAGCAACTGGCCCAATTGGTCAAAAAGCACAATCTCTTTTTGGTGGCCGATGAGGTTTACCGCGAATTCGCCTACGATGGAAGGGAACATTACTCCATTCTTCAGGAACCAGGATTGGAGGAACATGCCATCATCGTGGACTCGGTTTCCAAGCGTTATAGTATGTGCGGTGCCCGAATTGGGTGCTTGGTCTCCAAAAACCGTGAAGTGGTGCAGACCGCAATGAAATTTGCCCAGGCCCGTTTGTCGCCCCCAACTTTTGCTCAAATTGCCAGCGAAGCCGCTTTGGATACCCCCAATTCCTATTTTGAAGCAGTAATTACGGAATATGTGGAACGTCGTAACATTTTGGTTTCCGAACTCCAGAAAATTGAAGGGGTGAAAGTAGCCGTACCACAAGGTGCATTTTACTGTGTGGTGGAGCTTCCCATTTCCAATTCGGATGATTTTGCGCAATGGTTACTTGAAAAATTTGAAATGGAAGGCGCAACCGTTATGGTGGCACCGGCTGCCGGTTTTTATGCCACAAAAGGATTGGGCATGAACCAAATACGAATAGCTTATGTCCTGGAAAAAGAAGAATTGCTCAAAGCGGTACGCATTTTAGGGTTCGCTTTACAGGAATATAAAAAGTGAACATAAAAGAAAACATATCCTTAAAGAACTACAATACCTTTGGTATTGATGCCATGGCCCGTTCATTTGTTGAAATAAACGGACTTGCACAATTGCAACGGGTTTTGGAGTTGAAGGCCTACCCCCATAAATTCATTTTGAGTGGGGGAAGCAATATTCTGCTTACCCAAGATGTGGACGCCCTTGTGATGCATATCAACCTGAAAGGGATAACCGTCCTGGAAGAAAATGAAAATGAGGTCCAGGTTAAGGTCATGGCCGGGGAAAATTGGCACCAGTTGGTCCTTTGGAGCTTGGAGCAAGGGTACGGCGGACTGGAAAATCTTTCCCTAATCCCTGGAAATGTAGGTACGGCACCGATGCAGAATATTGGCGCCTATGGTGTAGAGCTCAAAGATGTTTTTGTGAATTGTACCGCCATGGATATTGAGAGTCTGGAATTGGAGGCATTTGATTTGGAGCGATGTGCATTCGGCTACAGGGATTCTTTCTTTAAAAATGAAGGGAAAGGAAAATATATCATCACTTCCGTAGTGCTCAAACTGACCAAGAAAGACCATCAGCTCAATACCGGGTATGGGGCCATTGAAGATGAACTTCAGGCGCAGGGCGTGGTATACCCTACCATCCATGATGTGTCCAAGGCTGTCATTGCCATTAGACGGCGGAAATTACCCGACCCCACGGAAATTGGAAATAGTGGTAGTTTTTTTAAGAATCCGGTAGTCTCGAAGAAAACATTTGAAAAATTTAGAAAAAACCATCCGGAAGCTCCTTTTTATGAAGTCGGGGAAAACCTCTATAAAATTCCGGCCGGTTGGCTTATAGAGCAATGTGGTTTTAAAGGAAAACGATTCGGGGATGCGGGAGTGCACGAAAACCAGGCCCTGGTATTGGTCAATCATGGAAATGCCACCGGAAAGGAAATCATGGAATTGGCAGAAAAAATCCAATCAGAGGTTTCCAAAAGGTTTAAGATCACTATTTCCCCGGAAGTAAACATCATAAAATAACCCCTGCATTGTGTCAATAACAGGGGTTATACCAAACCAAACTAACCAAATTGTCACTTCCTTCGGAAGTATATGCTTTTATCTTTTTATTTTAACGCCTTCGAATAATCGATTTTCTAACTTAGCGTTACGGTATATACGAGATAAATTTTATTTTAGATTTTTACCTCCAAGAATTTTACCAGCCCCTTAAATGAGTACACTGATTGAAAGACATATAGTTTCCTTACTGGCAGAGAAGGATGATAAGGCCATTTCGCTTTTGTACGATAATTACGGGGATACCTTGTACGGGGTGGCCTATAAAGTGGTAAAGGATGAGGATTTGGCCCAGGATATACTGCAGGAAAGCTTTATCAAAATCTGGAAAAAAGCGGATACTTACGATGCTTCCAAGGCCAAGTTGTTCACTTGGTTGTTCAGGATTACCAGAAACACGGCCATTGATAAATTAAGAAGTATCAACAATAAGTCCGACAAAGAAGTCCAAATTGATGTTTCAGACGTATATAACCTAGGAGTCAGTGGCATTAGGCCCGAATTTATGGACGTCCAAGAAAACTTGGACAAGATTGAGCCCAAATATAGAATAGTGCTGGAAGCCCTGTTTTTTGAGGGCATGACCCAGCAAGAGGCCAGTGAAGAACTGGATATACCTTTGGGAACCATTAAGTCCAGATTAAAGATTGGACTAAGGGAATTGGGCAAGATTTACGGGACCTCCATGGCGCTGCTTCTACTGATAAATTTTTGGTTATGAAAGAAAAAGTACAACGTTTTCTAGATTCTGATATACTTGAAAAGTATCTGTTGGGGGAAACTTCCAAGGAAGAGACCCTGCAAGCAGAACGGTATATTACCATGTATCCCGAGGTTAGGGATACTTATAACATCCTGCAGGACAATTTGGAGGCGTTTGCCAAAATGTACGCCAGAAAAACCCCTGAAGGACTTAAGGAAATCATTTTGCACAGTGCAAAAAGGGAAAAAGCTTCCAATAGAAGGGTGTTCCGATATGGCATTGCTGCCAGCGTGGCCATCCTGATCTTGGCCGGGGCTTCCTTCTTCTTCTGGAACCAGAACCAAAACCTTCAGATGGAAAATAGCATGGTAACCAACCAGATCAAATATCTGGAGGAAAACATGAAAAACCAGTTGGAGGACGTTCGGAACCAGTTTATCGTGCTCAACAACCCCGCTACCAAGAAATATGCACTTAGAGGGCAAAAAGAGGGTAAAGAGCTAAAGGCGGTTGCTTATATCAATCCGGTTAAGAAACTGTCCTATATCAATGTGAGCAATGTTCCGGAACTTCCAGAGAACAAATGTTTCCAGATGTGGGCAGAGGTAAACGGAGAATTGGTCAATCTAGGTGTCATCAAGGAATTTGAGGACAAGGACAAGCTTTTGGCCCTTCCCTATGCCGACAATGCCATTGGATACATCACGGTGGAACCAAAAGGTGGAAATACATCGCCCACGGTAAAAAACATTGTGGCCAATATCACCTATTAAATTCGTTTTAAAATAAGGTAAAATCAGTGCTCTTATAAGGGTATTTTGTACCTTTGCACAAAAGTTGGAGTATGAAGTTAGCACTGCTGACCATTGGCCTGCTGGCACTTGCATTTGCCGGTATCGCGGTTAAGATATGGTCCAAGAAAGACGGAAAGTTCGCAGGCACCTGTGCAAGCCAAAATCCCTATTTGAACAACGATGGTGAAGCCTGTGGATTTTGTGGTAAACTTCCCACTGAACAGGAATGCAAAAAAGATGCTGTTACCGGACTCCAATAATTAGAATACCCACCCGATAAATCTCGGATTTTTGAATAAAACGGAGCAATCCATCCTGGAAAACATCCAAAAAGCCAAAGATGGCAATCAAATTGCCTTCAGCATTCTTCTGGATACCTTTTGGAACGAAGTCTATGCATTCCAATTAAAAAGGACCAAAAACGAGAACGATGCCGAGGACATTACCATTCGTACCTTCTCCAAAGCCTTTGATAAAATTGCTTCCTACGATGAATCCTATGAATTCAAGACCTGGCTCATCACCATCTCCAAAAATCTACATGTAGACCTTATCCGCAAGCGAAAAAGAAGTCTTCTTGATGAATTGGACCACCATGGCGATGAAGTCAAACGGGTGCTTGATGAGACACCCTCTGCAGAAGACCAGTTGATCACCGAACAAAATTTGGCCAATTTATTGCGTGACATCAAAAAACTGAAGCCCCACTACCAAGAAGTCATCAACCTGAGATACTTCAATGAGCTTAGTTATGCGGAAATCGCCAAAAAACTGAATGAGCCCGTAAACAACATCAAAGTAAAACTACTGCGGGCCAAAAAACTTTTGGCAGAAATCATACAAAAGCACTAGCCTAAATCAGCGCATTGTTTAGTGCGTTGTTTCGTATCTTTGTACTTCAAATTTCTCGTATGAGCATAGTCACTGAAGAAAACGTTCTTCCGCCAAAGGGAAAACCCAAATGGCTAAGGGTAAAGCTGCCTACCGGTAAGAAATACACACAGTTGCGCGGTCTGGTGGATAAATATGACCTGCACACCATTTGTACTTCCGGTAGTTGTCCCAATATGGGCGAATGCTGGGGTGAAGGCACGGCTACTTTTATGATTTTGGGAAATATTTGCACCCGTTCCTGTGGTTTTTGCGGGGTGAAGACCGGAAGACCCGAAAGTGTGGATTGGGCAGAACCGGAAAAAGTGGCTCGTTCCATCAAGATCATGGGCATAAAACATGCAGTGGTCACTTCGGTAGACCGTGATGACCTCAAAGACATGGGATCCATAATATGGGCAGAAACGGTAAAGGCCATCCGAAGAATGAACCCGGAAACCACTTTGGAAACCTTAATTCCTGATTTTCAAGGGGTGGAAACCCACTTGGACCGCATTTTGGAGGCGGCTCCGGAAGTCATTTCCCATAATATGGAAACCGTAAAACGCCTTACAAGGGAGGTGCGTATCCAGGCCAAATATGAAAGAAGTCTTGCTGTTTTGGATTACCTAAAGAAAAATGGCGCCCATAGGACCAAATCCGGAATCATGCTTGGGCTGGGGGAACTGGAGGAAGAAGTGATCCAGACCATGGAAGACCTTAGAAACGCAGATGTGGACGTGGTTACCATTGGTCAATACCTTCAACCTTCCAAAAAACACTTGCCCGTAAAAGAGTTCATTTTACCAGAACAATTCAAAAAATATGAGGAAATCGGTTTGGCAATGGGTTTCCGGCATGTGGAAAGTGGAGCCTTGGTAAGATCTTCCTACAAGGCCCACAAGCATATTCAATAATCCCAATTCCGTATTCACTAGCTCATGGGAACCATCAATATTGGAATTAATGGCTTTGGTCGTATAGGTAGAACACTTTTTAGACTGCTGCAAGACCACCCCAACATAAGGGTAGTGGCCATCAACGACCTTGCAGATGCCAAAACCTTGGCGCATCTATTAAAATACGACAGTATTCATGGTGCTTTGAAAAACACCGTTGGCCATACCGGAAACACCATTACTGTTGAAGCGCAAAGCATTAAGGTTTTGAACCATGACCATCCTTCCAAAATAGACTGGGGAGCACATAAGGTGGATGTGGTTGTGGAAGCTTCCGGAAAGTTCAAAACCCGTACCGATCTTGAACACCATCTTAAAAATGGGGCAAAAAAGGTGATTTTGTCCGTGCCACCGGTTGATGAATCCATTAAAATGGTGGTTTTGGGGGTCAATGAGGATGTGCTCAAAGAAACCGATGATATCGTTTCCAATGCGTCCTGCACCACCAATAACGCTGCTCCCATGATCAAGGTGGTTAATGAACTGTGTGGTATTGAGCAGGCCTACATCACCACCATTCATTCCTATACCACAGACCAAAGTTTGCACGACCAACCGCACCGTGATCTTCGACGATCAAGGGCCGCTGGGCAGTCCATAATTCCAACTACAACGGGAGCCGCTAAGGCATTAACGCGCATTTTTCCCGATTTGTCCAATGTAATAGGGGGCTGCGGCATCCGCGTTCCAGTTCCAAATGGCTCGTTGACGGATATTACTTTCAATGTAAAAAGGGATACCTCGATTGAAGAAATAAACAGTACTTTTAAGCATTATGCCGATAACGAACTCAAAAACGTACTGCATTTCACCGAAGACCCCATTGTTTCCATCGATATAAACAATAGTTGTTACTCTTGTACGTTTGATTCTTTGATGACCTCCGTTATTGGAAAAATGGTGAAAATCATCGGATGGTATGACAATGAAACTGGGTATTGCTCCAGAATTATTGATTTAATAGCTTTGTTTATAAAGAAAAACTACGTTTGATCTCGAATCTGATATACCAACATCTTGGCGTTGCAAGATGCATAGCCTTGTGCATTTACCTTTGCACCCAGATTGCATTTGGTCAAACCGATATAAGCTCCACGGCCAAAGTTCAGGCCATTTTTGACGAATTTACTGTTTACAGGCACCAAAATAAGATTGACAAGGCCTTGGAAACATTGGACCAGGCCGCCAAGATTGCCGAGAACAATGAGGATGCCAAATTGCTATTGGACACCTACCACCAGTATGCCCGTTTGTTCCTTGATGAAGGCGATAGGGAAACCACCATTTTTTATTGGGATCGTGCCAGTATTCTGCTTAAAGACCTCTCCTACTCCTACGGGCAGGCGTTCCATAACTATCTGGATGCAGCATTGCGATATGATGAGGGAAACAACTTCCAATCCCTAAAACTATTGGAAGAATCCAGAAAATTGAGCAACAATCGTAATCTGGGCAACAATATTCTATTGTTGGAAGCTTATATCTTCACCAATATTGAAAAATTTGATGACGCCATTACCAATCTGAACGCCCTATTGGTGAACTCGGATGATAAAGAGCGGGCGTATTTGGCCACCAAGGCCAATTTGCAACTCGCCAAAATTGGAATTGAACTCAATGATCTGGAAGAAGGCATCATCCATTCACAAGCAGCGCTGGAGCTGGCCAAAAAGCATGGTTTTTTTAAAGAAGTCAAAATCGCCAACCAAAGCCTGTCCAATATTTATGAAAGAACAGGGGATTTTGGTCAGGCCCTAAACTACACGAAAGCGCTTGAAACCATCAAGGATTCCATCTTTAATATTGAAAAATCCCAACTGGAGACCAAGACTGCGGACAAAATCAGGTTTGAGCACCAAATGAATGAAATCAATAAGCTCACGGCCAAAAATGAAGAATTGAGCGAGTCCAAGAACCGTTCTGAAATCACCGCGATCTTGACATCGGCATTCTTAACGATAATTTCCCTCTTGGCGGTTTCCCTCTTCCGAAACAACCAGATCAAGTTAAAGACCAATGATCTTTTGTATACAAAAAACAAAGAGTTGGAGCTGGCAAGGGATTCGGCGGTATCGGCCATGGAAGCCAAAACCAATTTCCTGTCTACCGTGACACACGAACTCAGGACCCCACTCTACGCCGTTACGGGACTCACCCACCTACTTTTGGAGGAAAATCCTGCTGAGCATCAGAAAGAACATTTAAAATCCCTGAAGTTTTCGGGGGATTACCTGTTGAACTTTATCAACGACATTCTTCAAATCAATAAAATTGATGCGGACAAACTGGAACCGTTAAATATCGAGTTCAAACTGCAAAAGGTTTTGGCCGATGTTGTGGATTCCCTACAACAAAATGCCAACGAACAGAATACCAACTTGATTTTGGATTACGATCCCAATATTCCACAGCAACTCTTGGGTGACCCAATTAAAATTTCCCAGATTTTCATGAATTTGGTGGGCAATGCACTGAAATTTACCAAAGGTGGAAAAGTAGAGGTAATTGCCAAAATGTTGCGCAAGGAAACCGAGGAGGTCAAACTCTATTTTGAGGTCAAGGATAATGGTATTGGTATTTCGGAAGACCAACAGAAGAACATATTTGACAGTTTTGAGCAGGGCTCTATCCAGATCAATAGAGAATATGGCGGTACCGGACTTGGACTTACCATTGTAAAGAGTTTATTGGGCTTGTTTGGCAGTAAGATCCATTTGGAAAGTGAATTGGGTGAAGGAAGTTCATTTTTCTTTGAATTGGACCTGAAATGCGATAACAGCGCCCTAGAAGATGTTGCTTTTGAGCTGAATCCCGAGGAATTCGACTTTAAGGGACTGCATCTGTTGATTGTTGAAGACAACAAGATCAATCAGGTCATCACCAAAAAGATGCTGACCAAAAAAGAGATTACCTGCGATATTGCCAACAACGGGAACGAGGCCATCGATTTGGCCAAGGCCAACACCTATGATGCTATTTTGATGGATATCCACATGCCTGGTATCAGTGGGGAGGAAGCCACTCGCCAAATCCGGAAGTTTGATCAGGAAATCCCCATTATAGCACTTACTGCCATTTCCCTGGATGATAGTTTGGACAGTTTTTACGAAGCCGGTTGTAATGATGTGGTGACCAAACCGTTTAAACCGGAAGTCTTCTATCAGAAAATTGGGGAAAACATTTTTAGGAACAAGATGGAGGGACTGGTTTAAACCAGATTTCTTAACGCCTCCTGTAATCGTTCGCCATCTTCTGCACCGAAGGTGTGGGCTACTTCCAAATAAAACAGTTCAGCTAACTTACCGTCCAAACGCACAAAATCCTTTTCCGTGGTAAGGATGGCATCAAATCTTTTGAGCTTTTCAATATCCCCGGTCGTAAAGTTATGGTGATCACCAAAAGCCAGATGTTGGAATTCCATTCCAAGACTTTTTAGGTGCTCGACCAAAGGTTCTGGTGAGGCAATCCCTGTAACCAAGGCCAAATGTTGTTTAGAAAGAACTTTGGCATCCACCATCTTCCCTTGGGCATTCTTAAATGCCGCTGCATAGCCCAACGATGAGAACAACACCTTTTGGTTGCTTTGGGGCTTCAGCCGTTGTACAATTTCAGCTTTTTCAGAAGCCGTGAGCCCTTGTGGGCACTTGGTGACAATAATTAAGTTGGCACGCCTGGCTTCCCGTTTGGAATCCCTTAAATCCCCTGTAGGTAAATACCAATCCCTGGGATAAAGATTTTGATAGGATGTCAACAATATATTGAAGGTAGCTTTCACCTTTCTATGCTGAAAAGCATCGTCCAATAAGATAACATCGGGTTTGATCAAGGTTTCCAGCTGCTGTATCCCGTTACGCCTATCCGCGTCCACCGCAACGGAAAGCACCGGAAATTTTTTGTGTAGTTGAAAAGGTTCGTCGCCCAAATCAGCGACAGTTGAATCTGGTCCGGCCAACACAAATCCTGAAGATTTCCGCTTATATCCCCTACTCAACACCGCAATATTGGAGACCTCCATATTTCGGACCAAATATTCAATCATTGGTGTCTTACCGGTGCCGCCAACACTTAGGTTGCCAATGCAGATTGTAGGTGTTTGGAAGGAAACGGATTTAAAAATCCCAATGTCGAACAAAAAATTCCGGATATGGATGATCACCGCGTAGATCAAGGAAAATGGGAATACTATTTTCCGAAGGAATGGAAGCATAGGGCGAAAATATAATATTTTATCTTTAGCCCATTAAGTATGGACCAAATGACCGTAAAGGAAATCTCAGATATTTTAGAAGAACTTGCCCCCCTACCCTTTGCCGAGGATTTTGATAATGTGGGTTTGTTGGTGGGCAGTCCACAACAAAAGGTGACCGGTGTTCTGGTTACCTTGGATACCCTGGAAGTGGTGGTGGACGAGGCCATTGCAAAAAACTGCAACCTAATTGTCAGTTTCCATCCCATTATTTTCAAGGGATTAAAGAAAATAACCGGAAAAAACTATGTGGAACGGGTTGTGTTGAAAGCCATTGCCAACAACATTGCCATTTACAGCATGCACACGGCCTTGGACAATAGCAAAATGGGCGTAAATGCGAAAATTTGTGAGGTGCTCGGCATCCAAAATCCAAAAATTCTAATCCCCAAACGAGGTACGATCAAAAAACTGACCACCTATGCCCCGTTACATGCTGTGGAAGATGTAAAAATGGCTTTGTTTAGTGCTGGGGCCGGAGAAATAGGAAACTATAGCAATTGTAGTTTTAGCGCCGAAGGTACCGGAAGTTTTAAGCCATCCGAAGGTACGCAACCTACATTGGGCAAAGTGGGCCAACTACACTATGAAAAAGAAGAGCAAATCCAAGTGATTTATTCCTTTGAAAGGGAACACCAGATCACGAAGACCCTGTTTGAGGCCCATCCGTACGAAGAGGTAGCCTATGAAATCGTCACTTTGGAAAACATTAATCAGGATATTGGCATGGGAATGGTGGGCACGCTTGCTAAGGAAGTGGAGGAAACCGAATTTTTAGCATCAGTAAAAAAGAAAATGAAGGCCAGCGTGGTTCGTCATTCAGAACTATTGGACAAAAAAGTAAGGAAAGTTGCCGTTCTAGGGGGCAGTGGGGCCTTTGCCATAGGGGCCGCAAAGCATTCTGGAGCGGATGTTTTTATCACATCAGACATTAAATACCACGAGTTCTACCAAGCGGAAAAACAACTGGTAATTGCCGATATTGGGCACTTTGAAACTGAGCAGTTTACAAAAGATTTATTGGTTGATTATCTTATCAAAAAAATTCCTAATTTTGCAATCTCTTTATCGGAGAGCATTACAAATCCCATCAAGTATTTATAATTTATGGCGAAACAAAGTGAAAACACCGTGGAAGAAAAGTTAAGAGCCCTTTATGATCTCCAACTTATTGATTCCAGGGTAGATGAAATACGCAATGTAAGGGGCGAGCTTCCTTTGGAGGTGCAGGACTTGGAAGACGAGGTCCTTGGTCTAAAGACCAGGATAGATAAGCTGAAGACCGATGTTGAAACCGTAAATTTCGAGATTGCGGCCAAGAAAAACCTTATTGAGGAGTCCAAAAACCTCATAAAAAAATATGCGGAACAACAAAAGAACGTAAGAAACAGCCGCGAGTTCAACTCTTTGAGCAAAGAAGTGGAGTTCCAGGAATTGGAGATCCAATTGGCTGAGAAAAATATTAAGGAGTTCAAGGCCCAAATTGAGCAGAAAAAAGAGGTAATCTCAGAGACCAAGGAAAAGCTTTCCGAAAGGGAAGGACACCTAAAGCACAAAAAAGGTGAGCTTGATGCCATTTTGGCGGAAACCGAAAAGGAAGAAAAAGCACTTCTTAAAAAATCTGAGGAGTTTGAAGAGAAAATTGAAGAGCGTTTGATCCAAGCATACAAGCGCATTCGTCATAACGTAAAAAATGGATTGGCCGTAGTTCCTGTGGAAAGAGGGGCTTCTGGAGGTTCATTCTTTACGATCCCACCTCAAGTACAGGTGGAAATTGCATCTAGAAAAAAGATCATTACCGACGAGCACAGTGGTAGAATCTTGGTTGATCCCCTGTTAGCAGAGGAAGAACAAGCTAGAATGCAGGAATTGTTTGCGAAGATCTAAACCTAACTTCGTTTAAAGAATAAGCCACCTTTTAGGTGGCTTTTTTGTTTTCCAAGAGACCAAGTATCAGTTGTTCCAACTCTTCAGTATCCCATTTGTTTTCAATATCAGGAAACTTCATCACTTCTTTCATGATCAGTTCCTGTTCATCACCAATGGCCAGGGCTTCCGCATAAGGTCTGTCCGAAAATGTAACCCTGCTATAAACCGGAATCCATTTATCCGGATACTTCGCTGCAAAATGTTTTTCTATCTTCTTTTGTAATAGAAATTTTGAATTGGCCGTTTTGCTGCTCATTTCCATAAAATTGCGATAACTGAGTTCCGCTATGGCATCTGCATTGGGTTTACGGGATTTTTGATACGCATCAAAAATAGCTTCCCAATCGTCCCCATGTACATCCATGAGTTGATCCAGAACGTCAATATCCTCAAATCCAGCGTTCATTCCTTGCCCATAAAAGGGTACAATAGCATGGGCCGAGTCTCCTACCAAGGCCACTTTGTTCCAATAGGTCCAAGGAAAACACTTCATGGTGACCATGGCACTTGTGGGGTTATCGAAAAAATCCTCGGTCAAATTTTCAATTTCTTTACGCACTGTTGGAAAATGCACTTTAAAGAAGTTTTTTGCCTCTTTTTTGGTGGTAATGTTCTCAAAGGAAACCTCTCCTTCAAAAGGTAAAAACAGGGTACAGGTGAAACTACCGTCAATATTGGGCAGCGCAATCAGCATAAACTTGCCCCTAGGCCATATATGAAAGGAATTTTTATCCAATTTATGGCTGCCATCCTCGTTAGGTGGAATGGTCAATTCTTTATATCCCACTTCAATGAAATCCTGGGAGTAATCAAATCTACTACGGCGCTGCATTTTATGGCGCACCCTGGAAAAGGCTCCGTCACAGCCAAAAATATGGTCGAATTTATATTCCTTCCATTCACTTTTTTCCGATTTTCCCGTAAAAATCTTCGCTTCGGGCAAATCTACATCCCATACCTTTTCGTTGAATCGGAACACAGCCCCGGAAGCTTCGGCCAAATCTATCATTCGCCGGTTTAACACCCCACGGGAAATGGACCAAATGGCCTCTCCTTCTTTTCCATATTTCTGAAAGTAGAGGGGTTTGTCGTTTACATGCATGGCCCGCTTGTCCATGGGAATGGCAATCTCACGAATGTTGTCTTCCAATCCAACCTTTTTTAGGGCCTTCCAGCCTCTATTGCTCATGGCCAGATTTATTGACCTTCCAGAGAACTTGATGGTACGGATATCCGGCCTGCGATCAAAAACTGTGATCTTATGTCCTCTCTTCCTCAAATAAATTGCTAACAGGGAACCCACCAATCCAGAACCGATGATGGCTATATTTTTTGGAGTTTGTGTCATATGCCCGTGGGCCAGTCTAGATTAAACCTTAAAAGTACATAAAATCCCGAGTATGCGGACTGATAGTGGTCATTGCCGCTCTTTTTGAAGTTGATTTTGCAGGAAGCTGGGGTGCTCAAAATGTTAAATTAGTGGTAAACCTAAACAACCTTGTAAACTTTTGGCACCAAAATTGACGTAGGTATTATAAATATTCCGCTTCGGCGTCCATATATATAAAAAGTCCTTCACAATTTATTGCGAAGGACTTTTTCCTTTTATGTCGAATTTTATTCTAGGATACCGTCCACAATTCCGTACTCCACGGATTCTTCGGCTCCCATCCAATAATCACGATCAAAATCTTTCATCACCTTGTCAAAATCCTGACCACAGTTGTCGGCCAATATCTGCGCCCCCAATTCCTTGGTCTTGATAATCTCCTTAGCCTGTATCTCAATATTGGATGCCTGCCCTTGGGCTCCTCCACTGGGTTGATGTATCATGACACGGGCATGGGGCTGGATAAAACGCCTCCCCTTCTCCCCTACAGATAGTAGAATGGACCCCATTGAGGCTGCCAATCCGGAACAGATAGTGGAAACGGGACTCTTGATTTGTTTTATGGTATCGTATATAGCAAATCCAGAGGTGACATACCCTCCGGGGCTGTTGATGATCAATTGAATTTCATCATTACTTTGAAGATCCAAGTACAACAAGCGATCTATTACGTGCTTTGCTGAATCGTCATCTACCATTCCCCATAAAAACACTTTTCGCTCATCCAATAATTTTTCTTGGATCTGTTCGTAAACCTTACCTTTTTTTGAACTCATTCTTTAGATATTGAAAGTTCCAAAATTAATCAAATTATAGCTACCAAATTCCCGATGAAAAGGATTTATCAAAGTGGTCAAATTTTGGCCATCGGGACATGGGAAAGTCCAAAATGCTGCACTATATCGATAATTGCATTCCGTTTAACGTCAATACTGAACATATAAGCCTCTGATTGACAATCATCTATGATTTTGTCACCTTATCGAAAAACAGGTCGTACATCGATTTAACCCACAACTATATCGTGTAACTTTTCCCATCCCCCATTTCCTGTATTTCTTTGAAGCGAATTATGAACCCCAAATCCAAATAATTCCAATCCAACAGTGAAAACCTTAACCTACAGCGATTTACACCAAATTACATTTTTAAAACTGCAATCCTAACAGGTTAAGCTTTCATAACGTTTGGACGATCAAACAATAGATCACCCCAAATCTAAACCTATGAAGAGCAAAACTACTCCTACATTCAGCCCGGTAATTGTTACCTTCTTAATGCTGTTCTCATTGACATTGTCAGGACAGGTTAAAAAAGCATTTACCCCAAGGTATTCGGAAACCATTAAAGGAGATGTTACCATTATTGCCAATAATGTACTTTCCCGACATGCAACAAATGCATACAACGGAACAGAAGGCAATCATGATTTTTCCGACAATGTTTTCGTTGATATCGATTCAGATAACTCCACCTTTAATTCGAGCAGCGCAAACTTTGCAAATCCAGAACCAGGATTGAGTTGTCTCAATTTTAAAAAGGTATTGCTTTATTGGGCTGCTGCGGACAAGGAATACTCGGTGGATGATAAAACTGGGAACGGGGGAACGGAACCGGTTTGGAATTACAATCAGGTAAAACTGATGTTGCCAGGTCAGACTTCCTATACTACCGTTACTGCGGATGAGGTAATCTATAGGGGTAGAAATGAGAGCTTCGAAAATGACCCCTATATCTGTATAAAGGATATAACATCGGATATAGAAAGCCTGGCCAGTCCATATGGTAATTTCCAAGTGGCCAATGTAAAGGCTACAGAAGGTGATTTACACGCCCACACTGGATCGCACACCGGAACATCTGGCGGATGGCAAATTGTCTTCGTATATGAAAATCCAAGCATGATCGGAAAAAACGTAACGCTTTTTGACGGTTATGTACATATTACAAAAACCCAGGGGGAAGTGGAATTTGATTTCAACGGATTTCAAACCGTTCCCACTGGAAATGTCAACGCTGATATTATTCTTGGTTCCCTGGAAGGGGATAGGGATATCCCGGGAGACCAACTGCAAATTTTCGATACCAGTAATAATTGGTCCAACGTTTCCACATCCCTACGGGATTCCAATAACTTTTTCAATAGTAGGATTACGATTGATGGAGCTGATTTCACAAGTAGAAACCCTGCGAGCACCAACACCTTAGGTTTTGATGCCGCAATTTTTGATTTACAGAACACCGGCAACAAGTTTATTGACAACAACCAAACATCCGCAACACTTAAAATTACGTCGGACCAAGAAAGTTATGGTCTTTATTTGCTTGGGTTGAGTGTGGAGGTTTATGAACCCAGCCTTGGAGCCTTAAATTTTACTTCCTCTACATCTGGAACAGGTTTTAATCCCGGAGATAACGTTCAAATGACGCTAAGTGTTGAAAACTCCGGAAATGACGACATCCAGAACTTGGAAATATTCACCACCCTTCCACAAGAGGTGGATTTTGTGGATACTGAAACTTTACCCGCTGGTGTTACTTATAATTTTAATACTTCCACAAGGGAGTTGCGCTTTTTTGTACCAGATGGAAATACGGATGTAGGTGATTCCATGTATACTTTGGATTTCAACATTCAGATTAAAGATCAATGCCATTTCTTGGAAACAGCTTGTTCCTCGAACTTTGCCATGCAGGCTACCGCAACATTTAGCGGGGTAACCAATACCAACCCGGTTGTAGCCCAAAGTTCAGGTACTCTGGATAGTTGTGGCATTGGTAACTTTGACCCCACAGTTGTGGATATCAACGAACCCAATCAGGTAAACTGGTCAACAGTGGCCAATGCATTGGACACTACTGTTTCCTGTGATGACACTGATGCTTTAAACGCAGCCCAAAACCTTGAACCAGCTACTGAATTTTGCAATTTTACTTTGAACAAGGTTGCAGGTAGTTTTGTTGCCGACCCAAGTTGTCCTGGAGAAGGAACATACACCAATACTTGGACTTTTACAGATGCCTGTGGAAGGACCAGTGATACGTTTACACAAGTCATTACGGTGGAAGATAACGCTGCACCAACCTTTGTGGAGGCCTTGCCAGCGAATCTGACCGTTTCCTGTGACAGCGTACCGGTTGCCGATGTGCTGACAGCTACCGATAACTGTGATGCCAGCGTGTCCGTGACCTTTGACGAGCAGATCACCGATACCGATTCCTGTGGGTCCGACTATACCATCACAAGGACATGGTCCGTGGAGGACTGTGCAGGGAACACCACCGAACATGTACAGACCATCACCGTGGAGGACAACACCGCCCCTACGTTTGTGGAGGCCTTGCCAGCGGATACGGTAGCGGCCTATAATGCAATCCCAAGTGCCGATGTACTGACCGCCAGCGACAATTGTGATACCAGTGCCGCGGTAAGCATGATCGAGACCTATATTGGGGACAGCACGGGCACCACCTATACCATCGTAAGGACGTGGACCGCATCGGACTGTTCAGGAAACTCCACCGACCATACCCAGCATATCTTTGTTACCGAAAACGGTGACCCTGTTGGGCTGTACATAAACGATATTACTGTGGACGAGGGCACTGGAAACGCGGTCTTGCAGGTATTCCATGTGGGACAGGCCGGAAATTTCACGGTGAACCATACAACAGTGGACGGTACGGCCGTACAGCACCAGGATTATGCCCCAATATCAGGCGCCCTGAACTTCAACGGGACACATGGGGAACTGGTGACGGTCGCGGTCCAAATAAACGATGATATCATCACCGAGCCAACGGAACATCTCATCGTTGAGCTATCCAATGCCACCAATACGCCGGCAATTGTTGACAATGCCGGGACAATAACCATAACCGACAACGACGGAGGGGCCGGGAACGGGGTCCAGTTCGATATC
>NZ_JANQLX010000009.1 GCF_028280385.1 Allomuricauda sp.
AAAAACAAAATTCCTAACTTTAAAACAGCTCGATTTCTTACTTGAAAAATCCTATCGGATTTACCAAGCCGAAATCATAGCCGAGACCGTTGGTTGCAATTTGAAAACATGAGTCTGTAATGACAATCAGAAACTTATTCTACATATCAATATTATTTTCAGCAATCCGATTTGGATTTTGGCTGTTAATACCATATTTAATTACTGAATGCAATATTTCACCATTCAACCTCGGATTAATAGGCGGAACAGTTAATGTTTTCTTTTGGATTTTCATTCTTTGGTTAGTTTTCAAAGTTTTTATGACAATTGAATTAAAAAGGTATATGAAACTTTTAATACCGCTCGTCGTTCTTGTTATGGCAATTACAAAACGCAATGACATCGGAAAACTAATTTGGGAGAATCTTAAAGATGACGTAAAACCAGAAGAAGTTTTAGAGATTTCACCAGATGAATTCAATGCAACCCAGCCGAATAAAGTATATATCAGTTCAGATTATGAAAAGGAAACTATTGACCCTGCGATATATAAACCGACTGGAAAAGTGTATAGCATTTTTATTTACAATGAGACTGGAAATTCAATTATTGCCAATCAAAAAATAACAATTAAACCCAACGAAAGTTTTGATTTTAAAATTCCTGACACAATGGGAATTGCTCTTAATAACGGGATTCAGTTTTTCTTTGGAGAAACAGAAGGGCTAGAAGTGATAGATAATAAAATTCAAGTTTCAGGATTAGGCGGAGAATGGCTCGATAAACTAAATGTACCCGAATCGACCGACTTTGCGTTTTCAATTTTAAACCCTGGAGAAGGCGACCCAATTCCGGAAGAATAACGACTGCAAAATGAAAGTAAAAACTGCAACCAACAATGTATAGCGGTAATTCTAAACCGCATAACAATAACTTAAAATCCGTAACTGACGGTTACACGAGACCGTTGACAACAATATGAAGAAAATAATTTTCATAATACTATTTGGACTTTGTTCATGTAAATCTGGATTAAATTCTTCCTCAAGAGCAGAGACCACTTCCCCTTCCCAAAAGTGTGTTGGAATCCAAGAAAGGGAACTTCTAAAAAAAGCTGTTGAAGCATTTGAAACAAAAATTCAAAACCGATATCCAGAGCTTTCTGTCGAATTGGCTTACTTTGAATTCGTATCAGACTGGAGCAATGAAAGATTACAAGTGGACTTTTTTAAAGATTCACTGGAATTGAAAATACGTAGTATGGATTTATGGACGGAATCCACTCGTTCGGATGAAAATATGGAACGTGAAAAACACTTATTCAACGTTGATTCAATGAATCCAGTACGAGTCAAATTGAACTCAGATTTTTCAACTTGTCTTGCCAATAAAATCGATTGGAGAATTGGCACCAGTACTTTTCTAAGAATGAATTCGAAATATAGAATAAGTCCAAGGCACGCCAGAAAGAAACTATTTAGGACCAGTCAAAATGACTTGAAAAAATTTGAAAATAGATTGACCATCGTTCTTGGTGTTTATTACCAAACCATGTTTAATATAAAAAATACTGTTGCCAACACGGCGTATAATTAATTGCGGTCGGAAATTCAACGAGAGAATTTCCTGCAATCAATTATCTTTAATCTCAAGCGGACATTTTCCGTTGGAAAAGCCCACAACTAATCATACACAAGACCGTTAGGGCACATTAGAATATGACAGTATTAAAAACCTTATTTTGGAATACTTACAAAAAACCACTTGTTGAAGAAGTCTCTTTAATGACTAAAGAAACTGACTCCAATTTGATAATTCTAATTGAAAACACTTCTGACAACGATTATTTAATCGAAAATTTAGAAAAATATACAGGAGATAAATTCTTTCTTATAGAAAGTCTAGTATTTAATAAAGCAAAAATCTTTACATCTATAAATAATCTAAAAATAACAGAAAAGTTTGGACACGGAAGATATGGAATTTATGAACTTGCCATTTCTGGTTATAAAAACATCTTATTAGGCGTTGTTCATTTACCATCAAAACAAAATTGGGGAAGTACATTAGACCATTTTGGATTTTGTGTTGAACTAAAATCTGATATATTGAATACAGAATTAAATTCAGGAATTGAATCAACAATACTTTTAGGTGATTTTAATATGAATCCTTTTGAAAGTGGAATGGTAAATTCAGGGGCACTTCATAATACTAGTTCAAGGGAAATTGCATTAACTGGCTCAAGAAATTATCAAAACAAATCTTTCAAATATTTTTATAATCCAATGTGGAATTTTTTCGGTGAATTTTCGAAAGGTAAAGCTCAAGGAACTCACTACTATAATACTTATAGTCCAACAAACTATCATTGGAACTTATACGACCAAGTCTTGCTAAGACCTGAACTAATAGATTCTTTTGATGAAGAAAAATTAGATATTTTAACTACGGTTGGAGCAAAAAAATTAACTAAAACTATAAAAGGAATTACTAGAGTTGATAAAGACATATCCGACCATCTACCAATAAAATTTGAATTATCATTAAAAAAAGAAATAAAAAATGAAGAATCTGTGGCCTAAAAAATTTGGAGAAAATCATATAACTACTCCAAAAGAATTATTAACAACTCAAGCAAATTATTTAACAGAAAGTACTTCAGGAAAATTACAAGGTGTAATCAGAACATCATCAATATCTCCAGACCAAATTTTTCATTCATTAGCAGATGATTTTGGAGAAAATTGCTTTTCACATTCCTTTACGGTTAATGCTCCGAGGTTGGACTATAAATTTTCCATACTTAGACTTGTTCATCCCGTATTAAAAATTTACCCTTTTAAAGTCGTTTCAAGCCTTTCAGGAAAAGTCTATGATGGAGAAAACAATGAGCAGCTAGAAGCAATTCTTAGTTCTATTTTTAGTGAAAAGGAAGTTATTGATGCTTTAGACTCATTAGCATCTCAAAGTACAGAATCAAACGTGCCCTAACACCGTGTATAATTAATGGCTAGTTCGAGCTTGCTTACGAAAATCCTCGCGGATTTTCTATCTGGTTTTATTTGCTAGGTTAGGTGCTTTAAATACGCCACTAATCATACACAAACACGTTGTAAGCAATTTGACCAATCAAAATGGAAAACCAAGAAATAACAGAAATACAACCGAATATAATCATTGGAGAAGATTATAATGGTTGGATTAATCTGTCTGCTTGGAAAGGGTTCGAAAGTCGAAACGGATTTTATGGCTCAAAAGATTCTGACAAGAAATCAGATGGATCAATTAAAGCACATATAATTGGAGAATCGGTTGACTATGTTCACGTCTTATCGCAATCTCAATTCAATGCGATTAAATTCTTAAAAGAAAACTCTGAAAAGGTTCGTGACTCTTTATTAAATGGACTTTTAAAAGATTATCCAAATGCTAAAGACATTTACGAGGATTTAATGCCTGAAATAAACACAACAGCTGACTATAAAGACAATCTTGGAGTTGCGTTTATTCACGTAATGGATAGCGACAAAGATAATCACGCATACGTTGGATTCGAATTAGGCTGTTCTTGGGACGATGAACACGGAGTTGGAGTTATGATGCATAAAGACCGAGTTGTGAATATTGGACTTGCGGAGGAATCTTTTAACCATTGGAATTGTTACCACGATAATGGAACAGCTGAATATGAACAAATGAAATGGGAAAAGACGAATAAATTAATAAAGGAACACCAAAAAAAGTGGTGGGAATTTTGGAAATAAAAACTGCTTACAACAATGGCTATAAGTAATTGCTTGTTCTTGTCTACTTCTGAAAATCCTCGTGGATTTTCAGTTTGGAGTGTACTTGCAAAGTTAAGTGCTAACCCACGCAACTACTCATAGCCGAGACCGTTGCCCACAACCATGAAAAAGCTATTTATGAAACAAACTTTATTGATTTTAGTATTGACTTTTACAGTCCAATTTTATGCTCAAACCAATGGAAAAACTTATTATAAAGATGTTGTTGACAACTGTGTCGAGGATCTAAACAAACAGATTAACCAAGCTTGGGCGGACAAGGAAAATGAAAAGGCGAAAAAACTCTTTAAACAACTGATAAACGACTGTATCAAAGGAAAGTACTTGTCAAATTATGATTTTAAAACCATAAAAAACGACATAATCAGTACTGACAAAATTGAAAAACCGATTCTGTTATTGACTTCAGCAACTTGGTGCGCACCGTGTTGGGGCGAAATTCCTACTTTAAATAAATTAGCTAAAAAGTATGACGACGAATTGGAATTGATTGTTCTATTCTGGAACAAGAAAAAGGACTTAAAAAAAATGGCTGGTAAATATGACAAGCGAATTCATTTAATTCCGTCTCAAAACGAACCAACTGACAAATCTTCAATTATGATTAGCGGGTTTAATCATAAGTTGGACTATCCTGCAGCATATTTAATAGACAAAGACAAGAAAATTATTGATTTAACTCGTGGTGCTGCTTTCCCATCGGATAAAATGACTTGGGAAGAGGTGAATAAAATCAACGAAAAAAAGTTGACTGAATTTATGAGTCCGTTAATAAAATAACCGTGATCAATAATAGATTCTAGCGGAGACCGTTGGCAACAAGCTGAAAAATGAACCGAACAATTATAGTATTACTTCTTTTAAGTCAAATTTCGTTTGCTCAAACGGTGGACAGAATTAAGCGGACCTTTCCAAGAAATGAAGAACTGAAAACGCAAAATTTAGTGTCTGAATACTATCAATTTGATTTTTCGAAAATTTGGACATTGACTGAAAACAACAATGTTCTTGGAATAATTGGAAAAGAGCACCAAAGACTAAAAATCAAGTTGACTTCGGTAGAGAAAGATCCCAACAATCCAAATAAATATTTTGTAACTGGAAAATCTTGTGTTAAAGGGACAATTTGTGATTTTTCTGGAACCATAAATCTGAGCCAAATAAAAGAAGTTAAGAAACTACATTTTGGAGTTGACGATGAATATGCGGACAAAGGAATAAAATCACAGGGGGTTTTAATTGCAGATTACGAATTCAAAGAAAACCCGGAACAGAAACATAGTGGGATTTTTAAAGGCAAATTACATTCTAAGTGGTACTTGAATTCCAAAAATCAAATTGAATATGACGACATTGAATTCATGTCAGACGGTTATTTAAACAATGCCTTTGTTGGCCTTTGGAAAAGCTATTTGTCTGGAAAAGAAAAGATATGCAATTGGGCGGACTACAGAGTTCCAAATTCAAACAGGGATTTTGATATTGGAGCTGGGGAATTTTCACCAAGCAAAAAATATTTCGACAGAGGTTGGGCTGAATATAAACCATTAGAAAAAGATCATTGGTGGAAATAAAAAGTCAGTTGCCAACATTGTATAAAAATAATAGCGGATTAATCCCCAAAACGAAAGTATGTATATACGATAAAGGTATGTGTGCAATGGAAAAAAATTGATGCATTTCAATCCGCTACTATGCTTATACAAAACCGTTAACCTACATTTTTAATATGACAAAAAATCATGAGGACCTAGAACGCGACTTAAAGTCTATTTTGCAATCCGGTCCCCTATCCAGCATAAATTTCTACCAGGTCAATGACAATTTTTTCGAACTAAACGATGAAGGATATTGGGTAATTGATGCCGGAATCGAACTGACTTTTCCAGGCGGAGTGGTCTCCGCTGCCCTAAGTACGGAGTTGGAGTCTTTTGTAATAGAAAATAAATCGGTCACCCAGATTTATACCAATGACAATTTTCATCTCTTGGAGAACGATAATATCTTGGGACTCAGAAAATACCTTGGACTTCACATAGTTGACGTCAAATTTGAAAGCTTGGAATTTGAATATATCGTGGACTATACCATGCGAACGGAAAAAGAAAAACGATTTGTTCAGATGATTTTGGAATTCCAAAACAAATCGATCATTCAAATAGCCTTTGTGGACTACTCTTTAAAAGAGGGAATGGCACCTTCGGATTTTTCGTTTGACTTACAGACTGATCTACTGGTGTCCACGAAAAAAATAATGGAAATAAAAGCGTAGCACCGAACAATGGCCAGAATTGATTCCAACACTAACAGTAGGGACAAAATCCGAGACCGTTATAATACAACTAAACAACCTTTAAAATGAAAAAATTAAATCTGGCAATTATCTTCTTAACCATATCATTATTTAAGATATCAGCCCAAGAGGGTTGTTTAACTACTGATAACCTGAAAGCATTGGACGCTTCATGGGAAAAGGCCTTGTTGGAAGTGAATCTTGATTTCATCAGAAAAAATGTATCGGATAATTTTATTTGGGTCCATAATCATGCTGGTCAAATAGATAGCAAAGCATCGCTCTTGCAATCCGGCCAAAAATTGGTGGATAACAACACCAGAAATGCCAAGTCAAGAATTCAAAAAGACGTCAACGTAATCATTTCGGGAAACACCGGGATAGTAACTGGATTTACGGAAGTTGTCCGAATCAATGGAACAACCCGTACAACGTATAATTTTATGAGGACCTATGCCGAAATAGATGGGAAATGTACCTTGCTTGCCAACCATACCATGGCAATTCCGGAAAAAGATGATGATTGAACTAAAACGACACCCCAATAATGACCCCAAGTAATTACTTAACAACCAAACAGAATGGGGACCATAGCCAACAAGCCATAATTCAATGCGAATGAGAAAATTTTGGGGAATACTATTATTGATTATCGGAATTCTATTGGTTTTTATAGCCATAGGAAGATTGACATCCCTCATTTCAAGTGTCTTGGAATTGGCCAAAATTTTTGATTCAGATAGTAGTGGACATCAAAAAGGGCAAATAATTGGAAGATTCCTTTATTGGGTGATTCATTTCGCAATTCTTTACTTTTCCTTTAAATACGGTTCAAGAATGATCACCAAGAAAAAAATGACCTCTTGAAAGCCAAACAAACTTACCTGAAAGGAAAATCCGTTTTTGTAGTTTCATTAGTGGTAATCGGAATTACAATGCTGACGGTTTATCTGACTGGAATACATTATAATCGGAGTTTGACTTCCAATCTATATTTGTCACTCGGGATTATTGCAACAGCTTTATTTCTTTTTATGACCTATGGACTTTATTCCGGAATTGGTCTGATTGACAATTTTCCAAAATTTCGGGATTTTAAGGGTGGGGATTTCATTGCAAACAGCGGAAACGCACCTACTTTGGACCTACCATCAGTTGGGGATGGAATTGGCGGATTGATTTTATCAATTTTACTTTGGATTGTAATGTCAATATTGTTTGTGGTTTTACTAATGGTGTTGGAAGCCGTTTTTTGGTTTTCGCTGTTCATAATTTTGGCAATGCTTTATTGGGTTTTCTTTAGAGCATTGAAATTTGTTTTTAACAAATCAAAAGACACAAAAGGAGATCTTGGAAATTCGGCACTCTACGCGTTGACATATACCCTACTCTATGTGGGTTGGATATTCGGAATTGTTTATCTGACCGAAATAATAAAATAAGCCAGGCAACAATGTACAATCACAGTTCATTTGCGTCATTTGGCTTTGTCCCTGCCACAGCGAAATCTTGGCTGGGACCGTTGCACATCATACTAAAAAAGCTCAGTGAATGAACTGAAAACCATAAGGGAGTATTACAAACCGATTCAACCTGCAGTTTCGGCCAACGATAACGAACTACAGTATCAAGAATGCCCACCGACTAAAGAAATTGAGAATTTTGTTTACTGCTTTTGGCAACTTAAAACACAAAAACCGCTAAAGCAAGATTACAACTACCGCGTTGTTTCGGACGGTTGTATCGACATTTTTTTTAACCACAAACGACCCACGGAAAACTTTGTGATGGGATTTTCCCGAAAATATGTACAATTCCCCATTGGAAAAGAATTTGAATATATCGGTATTCGATTTTTACCTGCTGCCTTCCCCCACTTGTTTCCCGTGAATGCCAAAACCCTAAGCAACCAATCCCAAGAACTCAACAAGGTCCTTCCTGATTTTTCCGAGTGGATCAATTCAGAAATCAAAGCGGAGGACCCATTCGAAAAAATTATAAAAAAGCTCAACGAAAAAATAAACGGTTGTTTAAAAAAACAAGCCATTCATTACGACCACCGTTTTTTGGACGCCCTAAACCTGATTTTCCAAAAGAATGGATATTTGGACACCGAAAAAGACCTGAATACCGGTTTAAGCCCAAGACAACTTCGTAGAATTTTCAACTTTTATATCGGAACAACGGCCAAATCGTTCAGTAATGTCGTGCGCTTTCAACATATTTTGAATGCAAAACCTTCAACCCAAAGCCTAAAAGAAAACAAACTGTACTTTGATGTTGGATTTTTTGACCAGGCCCATTTCATCAAAAACTTCAAAACTTTTTACGGAGTAACACCTTCTGAAGCCTTCCGTTGAGTTTGTCCGATTTTTACAATGCCGCGGTTTCTTGCCCATCTAGATTTGTAGCAACAAAATCTTTGACAATTAAAGCATTAGTAGTAACGGCATTTGTTCTAACAGTTGGTTGGACCCATGCGCAAACAACAAACAAGATGAAACTTAACGCAGGAATAATTACCGAAAAATTGCAGGAAACCAAGAAATTCTACACCGAAGTCCTGGATTTTGGAGTACGTTTTGAAAATGAATTTTATCTGTTGCTTCACACCCCTAACAATTCTGCGGAAATCAGTTTTTTACAACCGAATCACCCTAGTCAAAAACCCATTTTCCAGTCAGAATTTAATGGAAAAGGTGTTTATTTAACTATCGAAGTAGCGCATGTGGATGACGTTTATAAACAACTCAAAGACAAAGCTGTACCCATCGAAATTGAGATTAGGGACGAGCCTTGGGGCGACAGGCATTTTGCAATAAAAGACCCAAACGGAATTGGAATCGATATTGTGACCTATACCAGGCCAGAAGAATAAAACACCATACCCAATATTGGGTTAAGCTATAGCGGTTTGGGTGCCCATCTGAACCGCTTTTTCTTTTAAATGAGGTATATTGTGATACGGAAAGTAATCGCTTAAACCCGTCCCTATTCTTGCACCGGACTGTTGGCCGAATAAAAAATAATATAAATAAAGAACGATGCAATACGAAGCAAAGACACCAAGTGAATATTTGGAGAAATTAGACAACGACTGGAGAAAGGACACACTTGAACAAGTTCGTGAAATGATAAAAAAGCAAGGACCTCATCTGAGCGAAGGGATTGAATACAAAATGCTATCTTATGGGAACAATGAAAAAAGCATTTTTCATCTCAATGCCCAGCAAGCCTACGTAAGTCTATATGTTGGAAATATTGACAAAGTTGAAAATGCGCGGGAACTGCTCAAGGATTTTGATAAAGGGAAGGGCTGTATTAGGATCAAAAAGAAAGTAAACATTTCTGAGAGCAGTCTTGAAGAGTTTATCAAACAAACTGTTGAATTGTGGGAAGAAGGTGGAAATACCGACTGTTAGAAAGTACATACCATGACGACAGGTAATCCATCCTGGCGATGGAGATAAGGAAGAAATGATGGCCGTGACCGTTCCAAATAATTAAACCAACCTCCCGCATTGGAAATAAACATAGCGCAATACAGCGCAAAAAATCAAGGTGATTTTGAGAAGCTTTGGGTTTCTTGGCTTACCAATTCCATGGGATTATCACCACAGAAAGAAGACCTGGAAGAAGTAAGAAATCCTGTGGATAGATATATCAAGGATGGAGGAATGGCTTTTTACGCCAATATGAACGAACAATGTGTGGGAGTGGTAGCGGTAAAAAAGTTGAATGCCACGGAATACGAGTTTTGCAAACTTGTTGTTGATGAGAAAGCCCGTGGACACGGATTGGGCAAAAAATTGGTTCAACGGTGCATTGATTTTGTCAAAGAAGTTCGGGGAACAGCATTGTACCTACAAAGCTTCCATAAACTAAACATAGCCGTTAACATGTACAAAAATATGGGGTTCGTTGACTGCGAAACTCCCATAGGAATGTTGGTGGTGGAACGGACCGAAATTATGATGAAAAAGGAAATTTAAATTGGCCTACAACAAAGACCATAGGTACGTGCTTATCCTTGCCCACTCCTAAATAAATCCCCAATCCCAAAAAAGATGGAAAACAAATCAAACATAATTCATATGTTAGCCTCTTCCCTCAGCCGTAGGGATGAAGTCCCAAATCAAGAGCTTGCCCAGGAAATTGTACGTGCCCAAAACAAAAAAGCCGTAAAAGAACTGGTTGATAATCTGTCCAACACAAAAGCCATTCAAAACGATTGCATAAAAGTACTTTACGAAGTAGGTGAGCAAGACCCAAAACTTATTGCCAACTATATAGATGCATTTGTTTCGCATTTGAATAGTAAAAATAATCGACTTCAATGGGGGGCCATGACCGCTCTTAGTGCCATAGCAAATGAAAAACCAAAGGAAATCTACAACCATTTACCAGCTATTCTCCAAGCTGCGGACAAAGGTTCGGTCATAACCAAAGACCAGGCCGTACGCATTTTGATAACATTGTGTGCCCATGAAAAATATTCGGAAAGCGCTTTCCCATTGCTCCTGGAACAACTTTTAAAAAGTGCCACCAACCAACTTCCCATGTATGCCGAAAGGGCAATCCCAATAATTAATGACAAAAACAAAGACCTGTTTGTAAAAATGCTAACTTCAAGACTTGGTGATTTTGAGAAAGAAACCAAAAGAAAGCGGGTGGAAAAAGTAATCAAAAAATACCAATGAGATAAAATAGCGGTGCTCCTGCCCATAGCCAGGGTCATTGTACAAATTTAAAAGCAATAAGGATATATATAATGAAATACTTTGTTAGATGCGCTATTTCACTGCTTCTGCTTGCATTCTTCTTTGCTTGTACCAGTAAAAACCCCAAAGAGGTTATCAAAGTGTCCGAGGTTTTGCCTTGGTGTATCATAGGGTTTGATTCCTGGGACAGGACACCACATCAGCGTATTGCCATGTTAAAGGAAATGGGGATTACCAAATATGGCTTTAACAAAGGAAAAGGAGACCTGAGCACCATGCTGGATGAGTTTGAGCAGGCGAAAGAGAACCATATTGAGATCCCATCGATATTTCTGTGGTTGAATGCTAATAGAGACAGTATTGGAGGATTGAGTGCGATGAATCGGGAACTACTGTCAAACCTCGGCAAATTAGATAGCAAGCCAGCTATATGGCTAAGTTTTAGCAATAATTTCTTCGAAGACCTGGACCAAGGGCAATCCATGGAGCTATCCATTGAAATGGTCAAATATGTGAAAACATTGGCTGATGAAGTGGGCTGTAAATTGGCACTGTACAATCATCACGGTTGGTTTGGCAATCCGCATAATCAAGTCGAAATTCTGGAAGAATTGGACGAGGCCTCAATCACTATGGTTTACAATTTCCACCATGCCCATGAGTACGTAGATGAATTTCCCGCAATTGCAGAAAAGATAGCACCCTATTTATCCTATGTCAATTTGAATGGCGTAAAGAAAGAAGGGCCACAAATCTTGGCAATAGGTCAAGGTGATCATGAATTGGAAATGATCAGGCAGCTCATAAAAGAAGGGTACAACGGACCGTGGGGCATTTTAGGGCACATTAAAACCGAAAATGTGCAGGAAGTTTTAAAACGCAACATTGACGGACTAACGTTGATTAATAACAAATTGAATGCGCGGGAAGAAAAATAAAACCTAGAATGTCAACTTCATCAAAAATATCCGAAGACCGCATACTTGATATATATCTTGAAGCCAAAAGACGAATGGAACTATGGCTATCCCATTCAACCTTTGATGAGATGACCGCCATGGGAAGCAGATTGAGGTTTGACATGGCATTGGGACTATACGGGGGGTATCCTTTTGAAATGCCAGAATGGATGGAGGATAGTGCCTTCAATGATTTTGTTTCAGAATTTGAATACGACACTTTGGAATATCAGGAAATTATCAATCAACTTTTTGAAAAAGCCGAAGGAAAAAACTGATTACAATAGGGACAGAAAACCATTCTGAAGTTAGAAGAAAAACGTCGGGAAAAGTCCTGGCCGAACCGCAATCAGGATTGTAACACCCTAAACACCTGTATCATTGCAGGAAATGGTTTTGTATGAAAAGAAAGGAGTTTATTAAAATGTGTGGAATTCTGGGAATAGGATTTCCACTTCAATTTTCATTGCTGTCCAATTCATCGGTTGATAAAGCCAATCCGTTATTTAAAGGTAAGGTAGTGGTCATTGGCGCAGGTGCGGGCGGACTGTCCGCAGGCTACCTATTGAACCAACTCGGGATAGATTTTGAAATTCTTGAAGCATCTCCCACGTACGGAGGTAGGATGAAAATCAATACGGAATTCGCCGATTTTCCTATCCCTATGGGAGCCGAATGGTTAGAGACGAAGGTCGGTATTTTCAAGGAAATTGTAAATGACCCTGCGGTAGCGGTAGATGTTGAAACGGTTAAAGATGCACCGGACCGAAAATTTGTAAATTATTCATGGTTCAACTTTTTTGAAGACTATATTGTTCCCTCCATATCCTCAAAAATCTCCTATAATACTATCGTCAATTCCATTGATTACTCCGGCGACCAAATTATTGTTACAACCCAAAACAAAAGCTATCGGGCAGATAAAGTCATAGTATCGGTTCCACTAAAAATTCTAAAAGAAAAAGACATCCGGTTTGTTCCCAGTCTGCCGAAAAACAAATTAATGGCAATTGACAAGGTTAGGGTCTGGGAAGGTTTTAAGGCATTTTTCAAGTTTTCAACCCAATTTTATGAGGATGAATATGTATTTAACATCAAACCCAAGCGGGAGGGTCAGAAAATGTACTACAATGCCAGCTATGGCCAAAACTCCAATGCGAATGTCTTGGGCTTATTTGTTGTGGGCAAACCCGCCAAAGAATTTATCTCCCGTTCGGGTAACGATTTAAAAGATTACATCCTTAGGGAACTGGACAGCATTTATAAGAATCAGGCAACACCCAATTACTTGGGCCATATTACACAAAATTGGAATAAAGAGCCTTTTGTAAAAGGTGGATATATGACAGACTATGCCGATTGGAAAACGGTACGGGTGCTTGGTAAACCAGTGGATGACAAGCTTTATTTTGCTGGTGGGGCCTATACCGATGGCTTAGATTGGGTTTCCGTGCATACCGCAGCGCAATCAGCCAAAAAGGCGGTTGGGATGATAAATAAACCATAACTAGGACCATGCATCAAAGACTAATATTGGCCCATTTATTCATATTTGTAATTTCGGTTTTCGGACTTACCAGCCTATACCAATTTATCGTAAATGCAACGCTTGAACTGATCTTTGCGGTTGTCCATTTCTTGATAGTCGTTTTATTATATATCCTCAGTGGATTTTTGATCACGGCAAAAAACAAAGATTACAGTGTGCGCAATTATTACATAATAGCCTTGATCGGACTAATACTTTGGTGTGTAGCTTTTCTGATTTCACCTGACGATTTACATTGGAAAAGGGGAGACGGAGGAGGTGTTTGGCTATTTTATAGAATTTATATCAGCGGATTGGAAATACCATTTAGTTTCAATGGCAATTTTTCTTTCTGGTCCAAGCATATGAATACCAATATTGCTTTCTTACTGACTTTATCGATCATTCCATCTGCTTTGCAAGCCTATGGTGGATATTTAAAAGTTGGCTGGAACAAAAATGCGTTACCAAAAAATGACCCTAAATAATTAACCAACAACCACTCAGCGTTGAGTCTGTTTGTAATGATAATGGAATATCCTGAATTGAATCGAAAGCTACCTAATTATGTCATCTTATTGATTTTGTTTCTCTTTTGTGGTTGTTCCAAAAAGAACGATACGGTTGAATTATACTTGATTGAGACTTCCAATATTTCGATGCATGGGGAAGTTGACCCGAAAGATGTAATCCTTGAATCAAAAATAATTTCCGAAAATGATATCCTTGGCTACGACAAGTCCACTTTTACTTTTCATTTAACCAAAGAATGTTCATCGAAACTTGGCGAAATGGAATTGGATTGGAAAGCATTTTGTGTAGTTAAGAATGGGCAAAAATTATTGGTAGGTCGGTTTTGGGAATGTTCCTCTTCCCTTGGAACAAATGGATTTGTAACATTTGATTTTACCTGTGCAAATCGGCAAAAATTAGAACTGACTTATGGACTGCCGCATAAAGGATATCCCAACGACAGTGACCCAAGAAAAGAAATAACCATTGCAAACAGAAGCAATGATCAATTGCTCTATTAACAGATTACTGTCAAACTGTTTATAACAAGTTGATTATCTTAAACACCAATTAGTTTTTAAGAATATGCATTAAACCAACAAATATGTCGCTTAAAAATGTTCAAAAGGCTTATGAGAAAGTTGGGGCGGACGATCCGCTTTGGGCCATTCTCACGGACGATAAAAAACGTGGAAACAAATGGGATCCCGAAGAGTTTTTTGAGACAGGCCGAAATGAGATCAACGCGGTAATTGCTTATCTGAAAAGTCTTGATGCCAACATCAATTTTGGCCATGCATTAGATTTTGGTTGTGGCGTGGGAAGATTGACCCAAGGACTCTGCCATCACTTTGATCGGGCCACCGGAGTGGATATTTCCCATAGCATGATTGCCGGTGCCAATGCATATAACAAATTCGGTGCAAAATGCACTTACATTACCAATACGGAACCCAATCTAAAATGTTTAAGTAGCAATACCTTTGATTTTGTATACACCAACATTGTACTGCAACATATGGCCCCACGGTATCAGGCTGAATACATCAAGGAGTTTTTCCGCATTCTCAAGCCTGGCGGTACGGCTCTTTTTCAGGTGCGCACGCCAAAAGGCTCCAGTCCCAAACCAGGATCATTTGGAGAAAAGATGTACAACTTCAAAATGGAAAGGTTAAAACCTTTTTGGAAAGTTGTCCGTGGCCGTCCGCCCATTCAGGTACACACTATTTCACCCCATATAGTGGAGCAGATCATAGCAGATAGTGGGGCAACGATCCTTGATGTGACAGTATTGGATAAAAGAGTCCGAACCTGGATCAAAAATCTGAGATACTGTGTAGTTAAGCCTGCGTGACATCTTTTTTGTTGCTTAGGCCTATCTTCTTGAGCCGGGAGTATATGGAAATTGGAACGAAATCAGAATACAGAGCATTGCAACCAACTAAAAGAAAATGATGAAAAAGAAATTTTTTGACTTTAAACATTTAAAAGGAGATTTTACAGGGGGTCTGGTGGCAGGCGTTGTTGCCCTACCCCTGGCATTGGCATTTGGGGTGCAGTCGGGAATGGGAGCAACCGCAGGCCTATACGGTGCAATTGCCGTTGGTATTTTTGCGGCCTTGTTTGGGGGCACTGAAACCCAGGCAAGTGGACCAACAGGCCCTATGACCGTAGTCTCTGCAGCACTGATCGCTGCCGCTATCCAAATGAACGGAAGTCTGGACAACGCCATGAACATCATTTTGTTGACCTTTCTACTGGGAGGGTTGTTCCAGGTAATTTTTGGTTTCTTGAATATTGCCAGTTATGTCAAGTACTTCCCCTACCCAGTAATCTCAGGTTTTATGAGTGGTGTTGGACTCATCATTGTAATTCTGCAAATATTCCCTTTTGTTGGATTGGATTCGGCCAAATCCACTTTGGCCGTTATCCAGGATCTACCGCGCCTGTTTTCAGGAGCTAACCTTAATGCCCTTGTTTTAGGCGCAACCACCATAGCCATTTATTTCCTTTTCCCAAAAATCACCAAGGCCATACCGAGTGCTCTCGTGGCCCTTATTATCGCTACCCTGATTGCTTATTTCGGCAAAATGGATGTGCCCTTGATAGGCGAAATACCCTCTGGATTGCCAGCGTTTCAGCTAGGGGGCATTTTTAACGTGGACCCAAGTGTCTATACGTTGGTATTGGAATATGCCTTGGTACTGGCTGTTCTGGGGAGTATTGATTCCTTGCTGACATCTGTTATAGCAGATAATATGACCAAGACAAAACACAACAGCAATCGGGAGTTGATTGGGCAAGGAATTGGCAATATGTTGGCTGCTGCCATCGGGGGAATTCCGGGTGCAGGTGCAACCAAAGGAACAGTGGTGAACATCAATGCAGGGGGAAAAACTAGATTGTCAGGAATCATACACGGCCTTTTCCTGCTTGCAGTGCTGTTGGGACTTGGTAAGTTAGCGGCCCATATTCCCTTGTGTGTATTGGCTGGTTTGCTTATTCCCATAGGTTTCAAGATTGTTGATTTCAAGGGGTTGAAGCATTTGACAAAAGTGCCGAGGCCAGATGCTGTGGTACTGGTTTTGGTGTTGCTCATCACAACCTTCGGAAGCCTGATTCATGCCGTAGGCATTGGCATCGCACTGGCTTGCCTATTGTTCATGAAAAAATCAGGTGATATCAGTGAGAAAGGTCTAGAGGTTGGAAAAATAGCAGACTTGGATGGTTCCAAACCCTGGCAGGATGAAACGGAGTTCTATGAGAAATATAAGGACAAAGTGATTATTAAACATCTGTACGGTCCTTTGTTTTTTGGCTTCACTTCCTATTTTAAGGACCAAATCAAGGCGCTTTCCGATGATGTTGAAGCGGTGATCCTAAGAATGGACAGAGTGCCTTACGTTGACCAGTCAGGTATCTACACCCTGGAAGATATTATTTTTGACCTGCGCGCCCAAAATACCGAGGTCATACTTGTTGGACTTAAAGAGCAACCCAATGATATGTTAAAGGCCATTGACATTATTCCAGACCTTGTGCCAGAAGAAGATGTGTTTGAACATATTGAAGACAGTTTTGTTTATTTAAGAGAGAAGTTCAAATAAAGCACAGGCTTTTTAAAACCAGAAACTGTTTGAAGCCGATCCAATAAACCCTAGTGCCACTTACGTTATGAAAAAGGAAGTTTTGGTTGTTTTAGGGTCTCCAAATTCCCCAGAAGGAGCGTTGAGTGATATCTCGAAAAGCCGATTGGATTATTGCAACGAAGTATTTACTGAAGGACAGGGGGTACTATTGACCGGAGGTTGGGGTCCCCATTTTAACACATCGGACAAACCGCATGCTTTTTATGCCAAAGCCTATTTAATTAAAAAAGGACTATCGGAAAAGGATTTTTTGGCGTTTGCACTGTCAAAAAACACCGTGGACGATGCGGTAAAAACAAAGTCAATTCTAACCACACCCAAAAATGTCAAATTGACCGTAATCACTTCCGATTACCATAAGGAAAGGGTGGAATTAATATTCAAAGAAATCCTCAATGCCTATGAGATGAGTTTTGTAGGTGTGGAAAGTAACATGGATAAAAAGCAGCTACAAGAATTAATCAGCCATGAGGACAATGCCATTAATTCCATTAAACAAAATGGATTGTATTATTGATTTTCAAAACATAGGGTTTTTGATACATGGGAAAAATATAAGACACCTATGAAACTGGTACGGATATTTAAGTTGAAATTTTCGCTTTTATTCACCATTGCCCTGATGTGCAATTGTGTAACCGTCGAGGATAAGAACACTGCAGATGTAATTGTGTACGGAGGTACTTCCGCTGGCATCGCAGCAGCCATTCAGACCGCTAGACTTGGTAAGTCGGTAATTTTGATTGAGCCGACAAATCGTCTGGGAGGACTCACAACCGGTGGCCTGGGACAAACCGATATCGGCAATAAGCAGGTCATTGGAGGTATTTCACGCGAGTTTTACAGCAACATCAAAGAACATTATCAAGATGATGCCAACTGGGTTTGGCAGAACAGGTCGGAATACAGGGATGGAGGCCAAACCCGTTCTACGGAGCACGAGGATGCCATGTGGACCTTTGAACCCTCCGCCGCCCTAAAAGTATTTCATGGAATGATTAAGGGTCTGGACATCAAAGTGGTGTACCAGCAGCGAATCAACAGGGAAACAGGCGTGGAGAAAGTCAATAACGCCATTACTTCCATTATAATGGAATCCGGGGAGGCGTATCATGGGAAAATGTTTATTGACGCAAGCTATGAGGGAGACCTTATGGCAGTTGCTGGAATTTCCTATACGGTGGGAAGGGAATCCAATACTGAATATGGAGAATCACTGAACGGAGTTCAAGCCCAAAAATATGGCAAAACGCTGCTTGGAACCATTTCCCATAATAGTGTGCACCATGATTTCATAGATGGGGTAGATCCGTACATTGTTAAAGATGATCCCTCAAGTGGACTCCTAGCATTTATTTCTGACGGTGGCCCCGGCATTGAGGGGCGTGGTGACAAAGGGATTCAGGCCTACTGCTTTAGGATGACCCTCACCGACCATCCTGAAAATCGAATAGAATTCGCAAAACCGGATGATTATAATGAGTCGGACTATGAGCTTCTTTTCCGTAATTATGAAGCAGCTTCCGGTCCTATTGAGGAGATGTATGCCTATGGTGATCCCCTTGTTCCATGGATCAACTCGTCCATGCCCAACCGAAAAACGGATACCAATAACCAAAAAGGGTTTTCGACGGATTTTATTGGTCAAAATTGGGATTACCCAGAGGCCTCCTACGAAGAGCGGGAACGAATTGTAGACCGACATCGCAAATATCAGCAAGGATTGATGTGGACCTTGGCCTATCATCCAAGAATTCCTGAAAAAGTGAGGGAAAAGGTGTCCAAATGGGGTACATGCAAAGATGAATATGAGCGAGAAGATGGATGGCAACAACAACTCTATATAAGAGAAGCCCGCCGGATGATCAGCGAATATGTTATGACCCAGAAAAACTGTGAGGGAATCAATACTGTCGATGATGCAATTGGTATGGCGGCCTACGGCATGGATTCACACCATATAAAGCGATATGTAAATAGAAACGGATATGTAGCCAATGAAGGGAATGTGGAAGCGGGTGTGAAAGCACCTTTCCCGATAAGTTATCGGTCTATTGTGCCCAAAAAAGAAGAATGCAGCAACTTAGTTGTTCCTGTATGTCTTAGCGCATCCCACATAGCATTCGGTTCCATTCGAATGGAACCGGTATTTATGACTCTCGGGCAAAGTTCAGCGATCATAGCCAATTTATCCATTGATCAAGGCAAAGCTGTTCAGGAACTGGATTATAATAGGTTAAAAAACGAGTTGATTAATCAAGGACAGATTCTGGAGTAGGAATTATATCTAACCATAAAATCCAACCAACGGAAATGGGAATAATTTTACCAATACTTACTGGTTTACTTCTTTTTTATGCGGATTTTCAGTCTCGAAAGCGCTTAAGGAAAAATGTGCATGGGCAATTTTCATTACAACTAAATCCAAGCTATAAATGGGTTGGGATCGTTTGCTGTTTAATAGGTTCTTTTCTTCTGAGTGCCGCAATACTTCATTGGAATGAAGAAATTTCGCTTATCGCTCCAATAGTGGTCATCATATTCTTTGTTATGGGAAGTTTTATGCTACTATGGTACTACAACTATACATTGGTCTTCGATGACAAAAAAATAATTTCCACCAACTGGAGGGGCAAAAAGAGGATCATTAATTGGACTGAAATTGAAAACATAAAGTTCAAAGCAACATCTGGATATCTAAAACTTTACTTTAAATCCGAAAATATTGTTGTACTGCAACACTCGACCGGATTTGTGGAATTCCTAAGGCAGATGGAATCCAAAACTAAGCACAGGGCTGAAGCCTTAAAGATCCCGTTTCAACCATAAAGGACATAATTTGAGCATATCTATAAAAGGAAAAAGTAAGCAGTGGTGGACCAGAAGAATGGCCTACGCAAGTTTGGGCATATTTCTCTTTACTCTCTTTGTTAATGAATTTAGGGACTTGTTTGGGTTTGCAAAAGGATATGCCCCTCATAATTTTGCATTCAATCTTGGCTTTTTATTTCCCGCTTTACTAACTTCATTGGTGCTCGGTTCAGCCGTAATCGGGAGGACTATAAAAAACTGGAAAATATGGGCCGATCGAAAGGAAAAATGGCTTTTTATCATGCTGTCTCTACCCGTGGTTGGGTTTTGGATGTTTATGATCCTGCGAATTGTTTTAACACGTCCATAAAACTAGTATATCACTACAGTGACCCTAGTGCTAAATGAAAGCACGATTTTAACGTTCTAGGCTAACCGAAAAAAGTTAGAATTGGATTCCCCACGCAACCACAGAAAGATTTTCAATCTTTCAATAAAATCACTGCTATGAAAAAACACACGTCTGCCAATTTCTTGTTCCTCATGGTAATTTCTTTGCTAGTGATCGGCAGTTGTTCTAAAGACGAAGGTGAAATTTCTTATAATCTTACCGGTAATTGGAAGGTTGCCTACTATATGGAAAATGGGAAAAGAATAACCAAAGTTGATAAAAGTACGTGGCCTGACATAAATAATGGCGACATTACGGCCAATTTTTCGGAACCCGACAATAACGGTGCGGGGACCATTTCCGGAATTACGGTGTCCAACGCCTACAATGGCGAATATGTGATTCAAAGTGATGGAAAAATTTCCATTGGCCCCATTAGCACCACATTTATCAACGAACCGGAGTGGACTGAATTATTCAACATAAACGCTGTTCAAAATTTTGAAATTCGACATTCAGAACTTTTTATGTCTTACAATAGCGGAAGGAACATCATTGTGCTTGAGCGGAACCAATAACAATTGCACTTAGGGTTTTAGCTACTTCTTTTGGGAAATCCGTTCGCAGGCCACCGTCCAACCCGAGTCCAACCTAAATAAGACAATATAAGCGGTGGTATTCAATAAGGGATAGTCCGTTCTTACCACTGCCAATCTATCATAAACGCCAAGAATGGATACCAGTTTTGTACTGTGATCGGCCAGTTGTGACTGGACTTCAATTTCGTACGAACCATCGGATACGAGCCTGGAGTCAAAATCCTTATCCATGCCTTGCCCATCATAAAAATTTTGGATGCTGGTCAATAATTCATTGGTTGGAAGGGCATTGTAATTTTCTTCCTGATACACCCAAAGTTTATCAATGATCATCCAAACACCGTTCATTTTGGCCAAAAAGAACAAGGTAGCGCTTCTGGTGGGGGATTTATCAATTCTTACAAAGGCCAATTGATCATGGATCACCTCCAAAGCCCCTATTTTACGTTGGCTGGCATAGTCTTCATAATTACCGTGATTTTCGACGCGCTCAATGAAGGTTTGCTTATCCTCAATATGGATAAAGTTGTTATCGGTTCCGTCATTATCCCTCATTTGCCAAGAACCGTGGAATGCAGCAGTCAATTTTTCCCTATCACTGTATTCAACCCCTTCGTAGTAATTTGCCATCACTGCAATAATTTCATCAAAGGAAGTTCGATACTGTTGCGTTATGGCAGGGTCGAAAATAAAGTCTTTGTTCCCTGCCTGCTGGGCAAATACTTGTGCTGAAAAAAAACAAATAAAGATTAAAAGGTGGTTGCGCATGGTAAAATGCCTTGGCGACTTTAAAATGTTCCCAGACACTGGAATATAATCAATTAACAGCAGTCAACAGTCACTTTAATTCCGAAGATTGAATTATTTAGATCAAAATTCTTCTTAGCTTTAAAATGAAAAGGGCTTTAGAACAATTTACCCTTTTACAGTTCAATCATTCCCAAAAACAAATCCTATCTTTTGCGATAAAGCATACATCAAAACCCTTCCAAAAATGAAAAAAACACAGGCTGCAGTTATAAAATTATACATGCTGGTTACTTTGTTTATCACCATTGGTATCTCCTCTTGCAATTCCGATAAAAACGCGCCGGCCACCCTAAGCATCCAACTTCCCTTTCCTTCGGAACATTATGGGGAAACCCTGGATGGACGATTGATACTGTTGATTTCGGAACATCTGGATACCGAACCCCGATTTCAGCTTCGTGATGATTCCAAAACCTGTCAAGGCTTCGGCATGGATGTAACTGACTGGAAACCGGATGAGACCCAACAATTTGATGGGGAGGCTTTTGGATATCCCATCCGCAGTTTCAAGAATTTGCCATCGGGTGATTATTTTGTGCAGGTCCTGTTCCACAAATATGAAACCTTTAATAGGGCAGATGGACACGTGGTCAAATTGCCCATGGACCGAGGTGAAGGGCAGCAATGGAACCGCGCACCTGGCAATCTTTATTCCACACCACAAAAAGTTACCATTAGCCATGGGAAGCTCCCATCCCTGACCATAAAACTAGATCAGAAAATACCCCCCATTCCCGAACCTGAAGACACAAAATATGTAAAGCACATTAAAATCAAGAGCAAGCTATTGAGTGATTTTTGGGGCAGGGACATGTATTTGGGCGCACATGTATTATTGCCCGAAGGTTGGGAATCCCACCCCAATGTAAAATACCCACTGGCTATCATGCATGGCCATTTTCCAAGGGATTTTGGTGGTTTCCGCACTACGCCACCCGACCCTGATCTTGAACCGGAATATAGTGAAAGGTTCAAGGTAGAAGGGTACAATCGCATTGTTCAACAAGAAGCGTATGACTTCTACAAAGCTTGGACCGGTCCTGATTTCCCGCGGGTCATAGCCATCACCATACAACATCCCACACCCTATTATGATGATTCCTATGCGGTAAACAGTGCTGCCCAAGGTCCTTTTGGGGATGCGATTACCCATGAGCTTATTCCGTATATCGAGCAGCAATTTAGGGGAATAGGAGAAGGCTGGTCGAGATTTGTTTACGGAGGAAGCACCGGGGGATGGGAAGCACTGGCCGTTCAAGTAAAGTATCCCACGGAATATGGGATGTGTTTTGCCGCTTGTCCCGACCCCATTGATTTCAGAGCATATTGTTTGGTAAACATCTACGAAGACGGGAACGCCTATTACAAAGAGGGTCCATTTAGAAAAACCCTAGTCCCCGGGCACCGGGATTATTTGGGAAATGTTGATGCCACCCTGCGCGATATGAACCATCGCGAATTGGTGTTGGGATCAAAAGGGCGGTCCGGCCAACAATGGGACATTTGGGAAGCCACATATTCGCCCATAGATGAAGAAGGTTATCCAAAAAGAATCTGGAATCGTCTTACCGGGGAAATAGATAAGGAAGTTGCCGCCTATTGGAAAGAAAACTATGATCTTGCCTATATTCTAAAGAGGGATTGGGGAAAATACGGCAACGACTGGAAGAATAAAATCCACCTGTATTGTGGCGATATGGATAATTATTACCTCAACAATGCCGTATACCTTGCTGAGGAGATTTTATCCGAAACCACCGCTCCCTATTACAATGGTGAAGTAGATTATGGGGATCGGGCGGAACACTGCTGGAACGGTGATCACGAAAATGGAAATCATATCAGCAGATTACGCTACCACCAAATGTTTATCAATAAATACGTGGACAAAGTGCAAACCGTTGCTCCAAAAAGTGCTGATTTAACAAGCTGGAGGTATTGATTTTCCACTGTGTGGAAACAATGAAAGCAGCAAGGAATCCATCCATTTGCACAATCGGCCCGATAGTCATAAATTCAAGCATTGTGGCATGTTTCCTTTAACCATTAATTTGGTAGAAGCGACGCGTAAAGCTGCCCATTTCAGATTTCCTTAAAGAGTACTTCATAAAAACCAATCCATGATAGAAATTACTACCCTCCCATCCCAAGCACGAACCAAAAACTACCACAGCAGGACCTTGAGCCTTCTTCTTTTGTGTCTGCTGCTATTGCCTTTGACCAATCAGGCGCAAAGAAGAAAAAAGAAAGTCACCGAACCCAGCATAAAACTTACCGATTCCCTGTTCCATGGTTTAAAATGGAGGAATATCGGCCCCTATAGAGGAGGAAGAAGTGTTGCTTCCTCGGGAGTAATTGGGCAACCCCGAACGTATTACATGGGTTCCACCGGCGGGGGCGTGTTTAAAACTACAGATGCCGGCATTACCTGGAACAACATTTCGGATAAATTTTTTAAAACGGGATCCGTCGGTGCTATTTCAGTAGCTGAAAGCGACGCGAACATTGTGTTTGTGGGCATGGGGGAACACGCTGCCCGAGGGGTCATGACATCCATGGGCGATGGGGTCTACAAATCAACGGACGCCGGAAAAACATGGAGCCATATGGGTCTGGAGAATTCCCGTCATATTTCCGATGTGATCATCCACCCCTCTGATCCAAACATCGTTTATGTGGCTGCGCAAGGCGCCCAATATGCTCCAACCCATGAAAGAGGAATTTACAGAAGCACGGACGGAGGGAATAATTGGGAACAGGTACTGCATATCGATACCACTACCGGAGCCTCTTCGTTGTCCATGGATATGACCAATCCGCGGATTTTATATGCTTCCATGTGGCAACATCGTAGATACCCGTGGATCATGGAATCTGGCGGTGAGGATTCAGGCTTATATAAGTCCACCGATGGAGGTGATACCTGGACCAAAATGAAAGAAGGACTGCCAGAAGATTTCGGTAAGTCCGGAATTTCTGTTTCCAGGGCAAATCCAGAACGTGTTTTTGCCGTGATAGAGGCCGAAGGCAAAAAAGGCGGGGTATACCGTTCCGATGATGCTGGAAAAAAATGGAAACAAGTAAACAGTGACCGGGTGAATATTGCACGGTCATGGTATTATATGGAGATTTTTGCCGATCCACAAAATGAAAACGTGGTGTATGTACTGAATGCCCCAGTGATGAAATCCATTGACGGCGGAAAAAGCTTTACCGATGTTCCTGTTCCCCACGGGGACAATCACCACCTTTGGATCAATCCCTATGACAACAGCAACCTGATCAACTCCAATGACGGGGGCGCCAATATTTCTTTTAATGGTGGTAAAAGTTGGAGTACGCAACAAAACCAGGCTACAGCTCAGTTTTATCGGGTGATTACTGATAATTTGGTGCCCTATAATGTGTATGGCGGCCAGCAAGACAACTCGGCAATAGCGATTGCAAGCCGTACCAATGATCAAGGAATTGATTGGAAGGATTGGTATTCCGTTGCTGGAGGGGAAAGTGCATTTATTGCCTTTGACCCAGACAATCCGGAAACGGTTTATGGAGGCACGTACCAAGGAAATATCAGCAAGTGGACGAAATCATCGAGAGCGCAGAAATCCATCAAGGAATACCCAGAATTGGGTTTGAGTATCGCCCCAAAAGATTCCAAGTACCGCTATAATTGGAACGCACCGATTATTACATCTCCACATGACAGAAACACCATATATCATGCTGGAAATGTAGTGTTCAAAACAACGGATGGAGGAACAAGTTGGACCACCGTAAGCCCGGATTTGACCAAAAATGAAAAAGACAAACATGGTCCAGGAGGCGGCCCGTATACCAACGAAGCCGCTGGAGGGGAGAACTACAACACCATCACAGCTTTGGTAGAATCCCAGCATCAGGAAGGTCTTCTATACGCAGGTACCGATGATGGTTTGTTGCACCTTACCAAAAATGGAGGCACCAGTTGGGAAAATATTACCCCTGAAGGTATTTCAGATGGCATTATCAACAGTATTGACATTTCCGAACATGATCCGGCTGTGGCCTATGTGGTGGTTATGCGGTACAAATCATTGGATCTAAGCTCTTACATTTTCAAAACCACGGATTATGGTCAAAGCTGGGTGAAAATCGTGAATGGCTTGGACGACCCGAATGGGTTTACAAGGGTGGTACGGGCAGATAAAAATCGAAAAGGATTGCTATACGCAGGAACCGAGACAGGCTTGTTCGTCTCCCTTGATGATGGTGCACATTGGCAACGCCTTTCCTTGGGTTTACCGGTTGTTGCCATCAATGATCTAATTATCCAGGACAACGATTTGGTGGCGGCCACCTCAGGGCGTGGATTCTGGATTTTGGACGACTTGGCCGTCCTCCAAAACTTGACCGCTGAAAACAAAACGTTTCAACTGTTTCCGCCAAAACCAAGCTATCGCATTTTTGGTGGTGTCTCCAAAGCCGTGGGCCAAGGCCTCAATCCAAAAAGCGGGGTCACATTTGATTACTATTTAAACGAAGATGCGGACTCACTGGACTTGAAGATGGATGTTTTGCAAGGGTCAAAAGTGATACGGTCCTATACCAACCAAAAACCGAAGGACTTTAAGACCTGGCCTGGCGGTCCTTCCAAACCCGAAGTCCTACCGTCCAAAAAGGGATTCAACAGGTTTACCTGGGATTTCAACAGGGAGGCCTTACCTGCCATCAACAAGGTTTTTGTTTTTGGTGGACTTGGGGGATCTAGCGTTGCCCCAGGCAACTATACGTTAAGGTTGTCCTTGGAAGGGGAAACTGTGGAAACTCAGGCGGTTATTCTTCCCAATCCAGCCATTCCGGCTACTTCGGAAGACTTTGCAGAACAACAAAACATGCTTGTACGTATAGAAAACACCCTGAAGGACATGCATGAATCCGTGATCCAAATGCGTTCCGCAAAAACTCAATTGAACAATTACGCCAAGCTCCTAAAAGGAAATGAAACGGCACAAACGCTGATTGAAAAAGGAGAAGAGTTGCAGCAACGCATCAACAATTGGGAAGCACATTTGATCCAAGAGAAGCAGAAAACATTTCAGGATGTAATCAATTTTAATAACAAACTCAATGCCCAGCTCATTCAGCTCATGAACTACATAGACCAAGCGGACCCAAAGGTGACCAAAGGCGCAAAAGAACGTTTTAGCGACCTCATGAACGATTGGCAAGTATATAAAACTGAACGGGATGCCATCATCAACACAGAGATGAAAGCGTATAATGATTTATATACATCTTTGGATTTACCGGCCTTGATTATTGATAAGCACTAGTCCAATTAAGAGTTTTGCTGAGATCAAATCAGAATTACAACATGGTGTCAGCCTGATAAAATGTTTCAGCGAATAACCCGGACAGTTGCAATCAGAGTACAGGAATACACTTGAAAAGTCAGTTTGTTGGAATGGTAATCTTTTTAATTACCTTTTAAGGGAGTAATTAAATCCAAGCGACATGGAAAAAAGAACAATCATGGCTTCTTCTTGGAAGGGCCATCAAAAAATAGCATTCCGTTTTGCTTTCATCTTTTTTATACTCTTTATCGTATTTCTGGACTGGTCCGTTAATCCCTTGCTGTCCAAGCTCTACTATTATGGCCCGCTATCAACTATTTTGGATGGCATAATACCTTGGATAGGGAAAGAGCTGTTTGATATTCCATATCTCATTGTATCACCCTATGATGGGCAACATCACGATAGAACCTACGTCTATTTACTTTATTTTACCATGGCAGTAGTAGCCGCCATAGGGGCTGCAGTATGGAGTTTGCTCGACAGAAAACGGCCGAATTACCAGGTGCTGTATTACTGGCTCACCGTACTCGTCCGTTACTATTTGGCATTTACCATGTTTCTCTTTGCATTGGAGAAATTTTTTAAGATGCAGTTCCCGGATCTTGGTTATTATACCCTTACAGAACGTGTAGGCGACATGTCGCCCATGCACTTGGCTTGGGCTTTTTTTGGCTATTCCTATACCTACAACATTTTTATGGGCATCGCTGAAAGCGCGGCTTTACTCCTACTATTTCGGAGGACAACGACCCTTGGAGCCCTCTTGACCTTGATAACCCTATCCAACGTGATAGCCGTGAACTTCAGCTATGATGTTCATGCCAAAATGTATCCCACGGCCTTAGGTATCATGGCGCTTTTTTTATTGCTAAGGGATGGCCATAGAATCATTCAATTTTTTCTCACTGGCAAAGCTGTATCCCTTCCTGTAATCAAAGCTCCTGTATTTCAAAAAAAGTGGATGACCATTTCCAAAATAGGGTTGAAAACTCTGGTGATTGGTTATTTCCTCATTTTTTTGGTCAATGATTATATCGATTATAGAAGTAGGTCCGAAGCAAGACAAGATGCTAAATCGAGTTACGCCGGCCTTTATGACGTTACCTGGTTTGTGGTAAACAAGGATACCTTGGCGCAAGATGACCCTTCGCGGTGGAATCAACTTATTCTTGGGGATAGGGTACTTGAAGCAGTGCGCTTTCAGGCAGACAGTACCGCATACATAAGCGTTTTGGCAGACAAAAACCAAATCATAGTATACGGGGACCGAAACGATTTAGCTGTAAAAACACAGGAAATTTACAATGAAAAAGGTTTATCGGATGAGACTTGGATGAATATGGACGCTACCTTGGTAGCGAGGCAAATTGCCAGTAGCTTCCAATTTAAGCTAACCGATTCCAATACCTTAATGCTCAACGGGATGATCAAAAATGATTCTGTTTTGATAACCGCCAAACGAAAACACATAAACATAGAGGAGTTTAGATTGATGAGAAGGCGCTTTCACTGGATAAATGAGGTAGATTATTTTTATTGAACTTAATAACCTGAACAAGAGCTAATTGCTAATTGCAATTTCTTGGAACCAAGAATTGTAAAGAAATCAAACTAAAAGTACCAGCCGCACTTTCAGCCCACCTTTCCAAAATATTCTGGAGAGTTCCAGTATTCTTCCTAACTTTATCCTCATCAACCATTCGTTCGACTGGTGTTGAATTGGACCACTTTCTCCCTTTGTGTCCAAGACAAAATCATTTAAAAAAGTACGACAAACAATAAAAACCTCATGTATAAAAAACACCTTCTTTGGATAGGCATCACCATGTGTTGCCAAATAATGGTTTCCGCACAGGAAAAAGTTCTTTACAAACAAGTGGACACAACCCAATTGTATTTGGAAATCCATTATCCTGAAACCTTTGAGGAGGGAAAGACCTATCCGGCAATGGTTTTCTTTTTTGGCGGGGGATGGATAGGTGGCGATAGAAACCATTTTATCCATCATGCCCAGTATTTTTCAAAAAGGGGATTGGTCTGCTTTTTGGCCGATTACCGTACAAAAAATGCAAACAACACCTCCCCTTTTGAGTCGTTGAAAGATGCCAAATCAGCAGTAAGGTTTATCAAAAAAAACGCATCCCGTTTTCAAATCGACCCAACAAAAGTAATTGCCTCCGGTGGCTCGGCGGGAGGGCATTTGGCTGCTGCAACCGCCTTAATACCCGAACATAATGAAGATACCGATGACTTAAGTGTGGATTGCAGACCCCATGCGCTGGTGCTTTTTAATCCGGTGATTGATAATGGACCAGGGGGATATGGCCATGAAAGAATTGGAGATAACTACAAGGGGTTCTCCCCTATCCACAACATCAGAAAAGGAGCGCCTCCCACAATTATCTTCTTGGGAACCAAGGATAAGCTCATCCCCGTTGTGACAGCACAGTACTATAAGAAAGTGATGGAAAAGGTTGGCAGCCGATGTGATCTGGAGCTTTATGAAGGAAAAGGCCATGGATTTTTCAACCATAAGAGCTTTGAGTATTACAAACAGACAGTCACCGCAGCGGACAAGTTTTTGGTTTCCCTTGGATATCTGGAGGCAGCGTCCAATCTGCCTCTGGAATAATAGTTGTTATAAAAGAGCTATAACAGGAACAGGAACAGACCGCATCATTTTTTAACCTAAAATTAATGGGATAAACGCTCAAATTGGGAGTTATTCAGCACCTTTGTAGTCCATAAGCACTACAAATTCCTGTGACCAAAAAAACATTCCGTTTAGCATTACTATTTCTGTTGGGTTTTCATCTTGCCCAAGCCCAATCCATTGATGTTCTAAGGCAAGGTATTCATCGGGTACTGCAAGATAAATCGGCTACCGTTGGTGTTGCCATTAAAGGGCCTAATCCAAAAGACACCATTTCCGTTAATGGGAACATGCAGCTGCCCATGCAAAGTGTTTTCAAGTTTCACTTGGCATTGGCTGTTTTACATCAGGTGGATCAGGGAAAGCTGGATGTAAAGGAATCCATTCCCATCAGCAAGGAAACCATGGATACCTACGGCCATTTGTGGAGTCCGTTACGAAAAAAGTATCCTGATGGGGCAAAAGTTCCTCTGGCCGAGGTAATCCAATATACGGTTGCCCTAAGTGACAATGTTGGCTGTGATTTGCTCTTTGAACGTATAGGCGGCACAGAATGGGTCCAATCCTATTTGCATGGAATCGGAATAAAGGATATTGCCATAAAACATGTGGAATTGGCCATGCAGGCCCAATGGGATCGCCAATATGAAAACTGGACAACCGCCAAAGCTGCAAACCAGGTTTTACAATCGTTCTTTGAAAACCACAATGCCATGCTAAGTACGCAAAGCCATGACTTTCTTTTGGATGTTTTAAAGGGTACTAAAACTGGAAAAAAAAGCATCCGGGGCTTGTTACCGGAAAATTTGGTGGTGGCCCATAAAACAGGGCATTCTGGAAAAAACGACGCAGGCCTGACCGGGGCAGTAAACGATATTGGAATCGTTTTTTTACCCGACGGCTCCCACTTCTATATCAGTGTCCTGGTAAGCAATTCCATGGAAAGCGATGAAACCAATCAGAGGATAATAGCTGAGATTGCCAAATTGACCTGGGACTATTTTACAGAACGATAACCAACCATAACAACGATGAAAACAAACTTTGCACTTACCTGGATCTCCATCTTGGTGCTTTGCTCCTGCAAGGAAGCCAGCACCAACAACCCAATTTCCGAACCTTCGGCATCGGTTTCCCAAACCACCAAAATTGCATTTGGGTCATGTGGCCATGAAGATCATCCGCTTCCCATTTTTAACACGGTGGTGGCCCATAAACCCGACCTTTTTATTTTTTTGGGTGACAATATTTATGGAGATACCCAAAACATGGATACCCTCAGGGCAAAGTACCAGATGCTGGGAAACAAAGCCACGTATAAAAATCTTAAGGCGCACATGCCAATTATTGCCACATGGGACGACCATGATTATGGATGGAACGATATCGGAAAATCCTATGCACACAAAGAAGAGTCCAAAGAGATTTTTATGGAGTTTTTTGAGGAGCCTGAGAATTCTGAAAGACGAAACCATGCAGGTATATATCATTCCTACATACATGAATATGGGGAGCACAAATTGCAAATCATAATGCTGGACGGCAGAACCTTTAGGGACGATCTGCTCCCATACGAAGGGCAATTTGATGATGACAAGAGATACGATTTTTACCATAAGGACTATGCCCCCCATACCGATGCGAGTACCACCCTTCTTGGAGAACAGCAATGGACTTGGTTGGAAAACGAACTGAAGCAAATTGCGGATATCAGGATAATTTGTTCTGGTACCCAATTTGGAATTGAATGGAACGGTTATGAGGCATGGGCCAACTTTCCGTACGAGCAACAGCGGATGCTGGACCTCATCCAAAAGACAAAGGCAAACGGGATATTCTTTATTTCTGGGGATGTACATTATTCCGAAATCTCCAAACTGGAAACGGACTTTTATCCCATTTTCGATTTTACATCCAGTGGCCTTTCCTCAACATGGAAATACGCCACCCCCAACAAAAACAGAATTGAAGGGGCCATTATGGACAATCATTTTGGATTGATTACAATCGATTGGGCCAGGGAAAACACCGAAATAAAAATGGAGACCTGGGATATTCATGACAACCAAAGAATAGAATATACCATTCCGTTGCAATCCATTCAGTTTAAGGAATAAGATCTTGCCAGACCATTAACACCGTAAAGCGCCAAGACCGACTCCTCGACAAGAAACTCAAATACCCCTTCCAAGATTCGGAAAGCGGCCACACATCCGTAACAGATTATCGGATAATCGTGATAAAAAAATAAGATACCTTAGCAGGACACGGCCATTGCCCGCACCATACATCCAAAACAATACCTGACCAAAATAATCCCATGGATCTAAACGACATTAGAGAAAACTATAGAAATTTTGATGATTGGACCATTGAACAAATCGCAACCAAAGAAGTAGCTTCCCTACGTCCCGAAGTAGTGGATATCTTAAAATCAGAAATAGAAAGAAGAAATCTAAATCTAGGTTTAATTGATAGTGTTGACCTACAGACCAAAGAGCTGACCGAAGCGGAATTCAATGCGTATTGTGAAGTATTGAGAAGCCATCCATGTCCAAATTGCCATTCCAAAACCCAAAAGATAAACGCCACCATGGTTGGTCGGGTCATAAGTATTTTAGTGCTGACGAACTACAGCAAATCCCTAAAAGTTGCCTGTTCCAATTGTTTGGATGACATGCACCGCAGTGCCAACATCAAATCTGCCTTATTGGGGTGGTGGGGTATACCATGGGGACCCATAGACACCATCCGCTCCTTTATTTTTAATGCGGGCATGAAAAAAAACAATAGAACCGAACGACCAAATGAGCTTTTCGCAAATTTTGTAATGAGCAATATCGGTGTTTTGGAAAACGCCAAGTCAGAGCCTGAAAAACTTACGGAACTTCTCATCCGTACCAATGAGGCCATTTAAATATCCAAATCCACCCCAGCTTATAAGCTTTTGACCCCAAAATGTGCTAACTTTTACAGCGTCAAATGAAAACCAAAAGTTGCAGGTGGCTTCACTCCGGTTTTATACTTCAATAAAAAAAGCGTTAAAGCTGATCGGACTATCCATTCCCTTTGTGGTTATGGGGATATGGTTCGTAACCCTTCCCGGGAGTACAGAAATGGATCGTTTTATGGGATGGGCGGGTATTCTATTTTTCGGACTTGGGGTAGGCATCGGCACCAAACAACTTTTTGATAGAAAAGTACAGATCATCATTGATGAAAATGGGATATGGGACAGGTCATTAAAGTCGGGCAAAATTGAATGGAAATACATCCATGCCGCTTATCCCTTTGACATAAATGGCTCCAAATTCATTTCTTTGGTACTGGACAAAGAATTTGAGTCAACCATTTTTCAATACAAATGGGCCACAAAGTTGAGCCACAATCAAGGAGCCCAGAAAGTGAACTTAAATCTTGCCCATGTAAAGGCCGATGAAAAAAAGCTGGCAGCATGGATCAATGTGGCGCTTAAAAAGGATATAGATGAAAGAAGGGCCCTTATAAAAATAAAGGCAAAAGAGCGCTTTTGATCAATATTCAAAGCAGCTCGCTGGGAAAAGATAAAACCAAGAAACCCATGACCGACAAAGAATATTTCTCCCATTTATATGATATAGCCAGTCATTTGAACAAGGAGTTTTCTTTGCATTCAGCACTTCGGAAATCCCTTGAAAAGACCGCGGAAATCCTTGGAATTGAAACCGGTTGGATTTGGTTGACGGAACCGGATAACAAATCGGTGTATTTGGCCGTTTCCCATAATTTGCCCCCTGCCCTTGGCAATTACCCCGAACGACTGTCTGGATGGTGCTATTGCATCAAACAGTATTTATCCGACGACATGGACCAGGCCATGAACATAAGCGAGATTGCATGTTCGCGATTGGAAAACATCAGTTCCGGCACCAATGATCTTAAGTTCCATGCTACCATTCCCATAACCGTTGATGGCGAAAAAGTAGGACTGATCAATTTATTGAGCAAAACTACCAGGAAGCTGAATGAAAAGGAACTGACCATCCTAAATACGATCAGTCAACTGGTGGGAACCGCCATTCAGCGCACCCGTTTGCAGCAATCATTTGGCCTTAAAAACCAAGATACCGAATCACCTATGGGCAAAGTGGCCAAAACGGTGATTGCCCCAAAGTTAGCTGGCATCATAGACTGTCTGAACAGTTCAAAAAGTGAGCAGGGCAAGGTAAATGACGCCTTGCAAAAAGCAATGGAACTAAAGCGCGATCTGACCCATTTACTGGAGGAAACCGAAGCCTTGCAAAATTCTGACCAAGGCCCGAGGGCATTTAACTACCCGGAAATACCATTGACCAAGCGCGAGCTTCAAGTGCTTCATCTTATCAAAGAAGGACTCACCAACAATCAGATTGGCCAACAATTATATATCACCAAACGCACCGTTAAATTTCATATTTCGGCCATTTTGTCCAAACTCAATGCCAGCAATAGAACCGAAGCGGTGGACATTGCTTTAAAACGAGGGCTTTTCAGTCTTTAAATTCGACCGGCCCACCCTTTGAACTGTACTTTAGTACAGGTCACTTTCTGTACCTAGGGTCGTTTTATGGTACTAGGGGACTGGTGACCTTTGTAAAAACAAAAAAATAGAACTTATGACAAAGCACATATACCTAGAGCATGCCAATATAACGGTCAACGATCTACAGGAAGGAATTCGGTTTTTTCAGACTGCATTTCCCCATTTCAAAATACGCGGGGGCGGCAGCGATACCCGTGAATGGGTCCACTTGGGTGATGACAACACTTACATTGCCTTGAATCAGGCCAAGCAAAGTGACCTAAAAAACGAAAAAAACTACGATAAAATGGGCGTGAACCATATCGGGTTTGTGGTGCCCAATGTGGATGAAATTGCCAGAAACCTTCTGGAAAAAGGATATAAACGGGATTTTCCAAAGGAAGTGGAAGAATTCAGGGTTAGGGATTATTTTGCGGATGCAGATGGCAACCAATTCGAATTTGTACAATACCTCAGCGAGGTTCCCGAAGAAAGGAACAAGTACTAGCATTTGAAAACTGCACTTCCCTGCGCATCATTTTGGTAGCGTAAAAATCAAGGAGGAAATCGGAACGGTTTGGGATAAATTACCAGACCGTTTTTTGTTTTATTGAATTATATTGTATCGCCTTTGGCGATTCTCCGAACCTCATTTACCCTATCGCAAATCAATGGACACTAGAAGACAAACATTATGAAAAAAACGATTTCAAGAATTTTGGTTGCCCTTATTCTCATCATGGCCTGTAAGGAAAGTCAGACCATGGATACATCAAAAAAGAGTGAGCCCACCACTACTTTTGAAGCAGAAAAGAACGCTATTTTGGAAACGCTTAATAATGAGACAAAAGCAGCATTTCAAAGGGATTACCAATTGTGGACAACTTATTGGGTCCATGATACAGATATCACCAAAACTTATATAAATTTTGCGGAAAACACATTTTCAGAATCTACGGGATGGCAGGAAATAAGTGAATTTGTGAGAACATTTATCAAAGAACATCCGGAACCAGAACCGTTGCCCAAATTATTGGAAACAATTGACTTGCGTCTCTATGAAAATGGAGCTTGGGTAACCTACCAACAACACGATTCCATACGAGGCCTAAAACGGGAAACCAGGCTTATGGAGAAAGTCGATGGAAAATGGAAAATTGCGGGGATGCAGACCACCATTTACGGTTTCCAACATAAATAGAATAAATAATTAAGAGTAATTACCTTCACTTAACCTCCTTCGCAAATCATTGGATATGATACGCATCATCTACAGCTGGAAAGTTCCTATTGAAAATTTGGACCGTTTTATCGCTACCTGGAAAAGAACCACCAATAAAATCCATGAGGAGGTCAAAGGGGCCCAAGGAAGCTTTATGATACAAAACGATGCGGACAGCACTGAAATAAAAACCGTTGCCAAGTGGGATTCCCTGGAGGATTGGAAACAATTTTGGAAAGACAGTAAGCCCAGTCAAATGCAGTCCATGCATGATTTGGGTGAACGTGTTTCCGTGGAAGTATTTAGGGAAATTGACGATTTTACGAAGTAATCCACTCGATTTATATGGATTAGCCAAATTAACCGCTCCGCACATCCATCCAACACAGAACAACTAAGCTCGGCTACATCCAAAAATCCCCTTAAGTGGGTATTGAAACATAAGCCTCCCGGCCTTACTATTGGTTATTCATTCAAAATCCAGTGTTATGAAACAAACCAAAAACAACCTAGGCTGGGTCAAGGACTACCCTGATATTAGGGATTTTGACCAGCACACCGAAACGGTTTCCAAAAACCCTTTAAGACCCGATTCCAAAAAATCCGTAAAGGAGATTCTAAAAAAAACAGGTTTTGCCAAAGTCGCCAAAAAGACATTAAGCAAAAAAGTGGACAACAGAAATTGGTGTTCCCCCATTAAGGATCAAGGAAATATTGGCTCTTGCACGGCTTTTGCCGCTGTTGGCATGTACGAATATTTTCAAAAACGGGCCTTCGACAAATACATCAACGGTTCGGAGTTGTTTGTATACAAGACCACACGTAATTTGCTGAATTGGGATGGCGATACCGGTGCCTACTTAAGGACCGTTATGGGCTCTTTGGCCCTGTTTGGTGTACCGCCAGCTAGTAGTTATCCGTATGAAACACAGCATTATGACAATGAACCCCCTGCGTTTATCTATTCCTATGGACAAAATTTTCAAGCCCTCACCTACTATAGACTTGATCCTTTAGGTACCAGCGGCGCCCAAACGCTCACCAATATCAAGGAACAACTGAGCACGGGCATTCCCTCCATCATGGGGTTCACCTGCTATACTTCCTTAAACGCCGAGGAAACAAGTAAAACTGGTAAAATCCCATATCCCGGTGATACGGAATCCGTAATTGGAGGCCATGCCGTTATGGTGGTTGGCTATGATGACGATATGACCATTACCAATCCCATCGATAAAAAAAGAAAAAAAGGTGCCTTGATCATTAGAAATTCCTGGGGTACAGGGTGGGGAGACAATGGCTATGGATACATTCCCTACGAATACGTTCGCAAGCAATTGGCAAGCGACTTTTGGTGTATGATATCCGCAGAGTGGACCGATACGGGCAAGTTTGATGTTTGACCTGATCATATCATGGCCATAAAATCGCCTTAACATAACCTTGGACGGCATGAATTGATTTCCGACAAAAGTTAAAGTCCTGAAAATCTGTTACATTTATGGAAATCATGCTGCTATTACAGCAGCACATGCTATCCAAGATTTATGCAAAAACGGGAATTTGTCAAACGATGGATGTTGGTCAATACCTTAGGGTTTCTTATCGGGTATTTACTTTACACTCCAATTGGCCATGGATTTACCGGCAATCATGGTCGTGAAATGAACACTGAACAAATTTTCGCACATAGCGTTGGCCTCGCTGTTGTTGCACTCATATTGTTTTTGTTGCAAAAAAAGGTGCTTAACCCCTACATCAAGGTGGGCACCATCAAAATTCTTTTGGCAGTTGCGGCCTTTACCGGATTATTCTGGTTTGGATATTACCAAAACATCATTCCCGATGGCCCTGACTACGACATTTTGTTCGGCTTTTTGGTGTTGGGCTCTGGTTTATGGATCACCGATTTGTCATTTTCCCAAAACAAAATCCCATGGTTGGTTGCCGTACTGAGTTTTCCGTTCGCAAGTTTTATTGGGGAACTCATCCTTTTTCTCATCGTAATCAATTTTGAACTGGACATGGATGTCCAACAAAGCATGTTGGATCACACCATATTTTGGGTAAGTGTTGGCCTTGTAACGGGAATCTTAGGAGGATGGATAAGCGGAACGATGCTCTACAAAATGATTGATAAAAGGCACCCCTGATGTAATTCCGACAACTATTACTTATACTATACGATTGTGAATGAAAATAAAGGTATTCTTCTACGGTTTGTATATGGATGAAGCCATTTTACTTAAAAATGGAATTCGGCCGTCACAAATTCAAATGGGTCACCTAAAAGACTATACCCTGAAAATTGGCACGCGGGCATCTTTACTGCCCAGCCCAGGTTCCACTGCCTATGGTTTGCTGATGACAGTGGATGCAAACCACATCAAAATCCTTTATTCAGAAACCAGCGTGGCCGATTACATTCCTGAGAAAGTGGATGTTTATACCAACACAACCCAGCCCATTGAGGCAATTTGCTATAATCTTCCTGCGGAATTACTCAGCGGAACCAATGCAGGGTATGCGCAAGCCTTGTATTCACTTGCCAAAAAACTGGGTTTTCCAGAAGGTTATCTCAAGAAAATTCATAGCATGGCAGAAAGCGGTCCGAACAATTAATTTTCTATTTGTTCCGGACATAACCAAGATTCTGCTATGGATCAACCTGCCAATCCAGCAGAAAGCGGTAACTTATACCACATCACTAAACTACCCAATTATGAAGATTAAATCTATTCTATTGCCATGCTGCTTATTTATCTTTTTGATCAGCTGTCAACAAGCTGATTCCACCACCAAACAGGGAATGGTAAAAGTGACCATTCTTTATCCCAGCAGTGATGGAAGCACTTTTAATATGGACTATTATGCGACCAAACATATGCCCATGGTTGCCGAACTAATGGGTGAATCGCTTAAACATTGGTCCATTGACAAAGGAATTTCGGGACGAACACCCGAAGAACCCCTCCCCTATATGGCCATCGGATATCTGTATTTTGACCAACTTTCAGACTATCAGGAATCTTTTGGACCCAATGCCAAACAAATAGTTGGTGATATTCCCAACTACACCAATGTGCAGCCTGTGGTACAAATAAGTGAAATTTTCCACTGAATAAGTGTTGGCATCGAATAGTACCAGCTTGCGATACAAATATGCTTAGTTTTGATAAGAAGGTACATTTTGCAACACCAACTACCAAATTCATAAAACCTACCCTAAATGTCCAAGCTTTCCAACAAGAAATTGTGTCTGTTATATCTGGAAAAATACGCTGAAAAAGACCTGGAGGCTGTTGCGGAAATGTTCGCTGAAACCATAATTCTAAGGGATTGGAAGATCAGGGTGGAAGGTAAACAGCTGGCCATCGCCGAAACCCAGAAAAATTTTACCGCAGCAGCGTCCATTACCATAGAGGTACTAGCTACTTATGAAAACGAGCACACCGTGGCCGCTGAGTTGCTTATTACCGTCAACAATACCGAAAGACTTCATGTGGTTGACGTCATTACCTTTGACATGAAAGGAAAAATAGTTTCCATTAGAGCCTATCTGGGCCGGGGCGATGAACAATAAAAAATCAATTCAAATTCAATTATGTTTATTAAAATGAGATACATATTCATTTTTGTTCTACTGATCCAATTTCAATGGGGAATGGGACAGACCTACCAGGACTCCATCACCAATTTTCAAGATCATTTAAATGAGGAATATAAGGATGCTGAAAAATCACCGCTGACCAAAAAGGACCTAAAGAAATTTAAGGGGCATGATTTTTTTCCAATCGACGAGAGCTTTAAAATCAAGGCAAAATTTGAACGTACGGACGATGCAGTCCCGTTCCTAATGAAAACAACCACCTCAAGATTGCCCAAATACGAGGTGTACGGCGTGGCCACTTTTGAAGTGGACGGAAAGACGCTTCAACTTAACATCTACCAAAGCCATAGCCTTAGGGCAACCAAGGCGTACGAAAACTACTTGTTCCTGCCGTTTACAGACCGTACCAATGGAGAAGAAACCTACAACGGAGGAAGATTCTTGGATTTGGAGATTCCAGAAGGCGATTTTATCGTCATTGATTTCAACAAGGCGTACAATCCCTATTGCGCCTATAACCACAATTATTCCTGCCCCATTCCACCCAAAGAAAATGACCTCCCCATAAAGATCACTGCCGGGATAAAACTTTAAATCTTACAAACCCTTTCATGACCGAAGATCTCAGAACTTATGAGGCCCAGATTAAAACAAAACATAGTTTTAGCTGGACTCCAAATTACCAGGAAACGTTCAAAACTGAGTTGAAACAGACAGTTTTTGCAACCATAGCTACCCAAACTTTTGAAAAACTAGGTTGGGATGTTGTCTTTCAAGACAAAACCAATGCAGAGGCCAAACGGAAAGGTGATTGGGGCCGGTGGACAGAAAAAATTTCTGCAAAACTCAGCAATGGTAGAGTGGAGGTGCGAAGTGTATCCTTGGGCAATGAACTGTGGGACAATGGTAGAAACTCCAAAAGGGTAAAACTATTTATTTACGCCTTTGAACAAACTTTAAAAGAATATGACAATAGCGCTCTACAAGCGTTAGAGGAGATAACAGAAAAATCCGATAATTGGGATGACTATGAGGTACCGGAAAGTTTGCCTTCACCCAAATCCACAAAACAGCCCAAGCTTTGGGTCGTGGTTTTGGGCGGCGCTATGGCATCTTTGGCTTTAGGTTTCATCTTGGCCTATTTCTCCATTCATGGCCTATATATAATAGGGTTGTTTGAAATTGGCATTGCCGTGGTCATTGGTTTTGTGCTTACAAACCTTATCAAAACTTCCAACTATACACAATTTGAACATTTGAAATTTGTGCTGATGGGCATGGTGTTGATGACGTATTTGTCCAACCAATTTTTTCAATATCATTTGATTCTTCAGGAGTACAAGTTCGGAGCGATAGGGTTCCCGGAATTTTTGAAATTGAGGTTAAGGGCAGGATTAACCATCAAGTCCTTGGATACGGGAACCGTAGGACTGCTTATCAGCTGGGCCATTCAGCTGGTCCTGACCTATTACATCGGATTTGTACGTCTTATCACGGGCCTAACAAAGTACCAATTGCAACGCGTACCTCCCGAGGTGGTTAATTTTGCGTTTTACCATGTTGTAAAGGGAAAAACTGAAAAACAAATTAGGGAAGAACTTAATAAAATGGGTTGGAAAGATTCCCAAGTCCAGGATGAAGTCTTTGAGTGCATGGGCGCATGGCATGATGCCACGGAAATTAACAGAATGGAATGAATTCCCAAGACAACATACATCCCTAGTTGGCCCGAACCAATTTACCCCTCAGGCTTAACATAAAACAACAAAAATGATCCTTGCTTTTTAGTACCTTTCTCAAAACCATACCAAAAACCAAAATATGCGTTCGATTACCATACTTGCATTTGCAACCGCACTCTTTGTAACATCTTGCAAACCAACCACTACTGAAGAACGGCCTCCCAATATTGTCTTGGTGTTTGTGGACGACTTGGGTTATGGCGACCTAAGCTGCTACGGACACCCCAATATCGTGACCAATAACCTGGACCAAATGGCCCAAGAAGGTATTCGGCTCACCTCTTTTTATGCTGCAGCCTCTGTGTGTACGCCTTCAAGGGCCGCATTGTTGACAGGTCGCTATCCCATTAGAAATGCACCATTTAACTTTGGCCCGGAATCGGAAAATGGACTACCTCCCCAAGAAATCACTTTGGCGGAAATATTGAAGGAACAGGGCTATGCCACCAAGGCCATTGGAAAATGGCATTTAGGTCACAAATCACAATTTCTTCCTACCTCCCAAGGCTTCGATTCCTTTTACGGCTTGCCATATAGCAATGATATGATCTTACCTTGGTGTCCTTGGCTTACTGAGGAGGACCGGTTGTTCCTCTATGAGGATCAGCAAACGGTTGAGGAAATTGGTTTTGAACAACAAAACCTTACAGTGGACTATACAAAAAAAGCCGTGGAATACATCCAAAACCAAAAAGACGGCCCCTTTTTCCTGTATTTGGCGCACAATATGCCGCATTTGCCCATAAGTACCTCAGAACCCTTCCTGGGCAAATCCAAAGCCGGTTTGTACGGAGATGTGGTGCAAACCTTGGATTGGAGTATCGGCGAAGTGCTACGCACTATAAAAGAGTCGGGAATTGACAATGAGACCCTTGTTGTCTTTACCAGTGATAATGGCCCTTGGCAGAACCTACCAGAGCGTATGCTGCAACGCGGCGTTGAGGAAACCCATGCTGGAACAGCAGGCCTTTTGAGAGGATGGAAAAGCACAACTTATGAAGGTGGCTTTCGCGTTCCGGCCATTGTTCGATGGCCCAATCAAATCCCTTCAGGTCAGGTTTCCAGGGAAGTGGTGACCACCATGGACCTATTTGCCACTTTGGCCCAACTGGGGGGCGGTGAACTTCCCCAAGACCGGGATATTGATGGAATGGATGTCCTGGAAATTCTCAAAGGGAATGAAAAGCGACGCGAAGCGCCCTTTTTCTATTGCAAGGAAGATATTTTACAGGCTGTTAGAAAAGGGGATTGGAAACTGAGATACACGGAGGAATCCGGGATGGAACTGTACAATCTGGAGTTGAACCCCAGTGAAACCTTGAATATGATTGAAACCCATCCGGAGGTAGCGGATGAGCTTATGCAAGAACTGGTTGCATTCAGTAGCAAAACCGATGCCCGTCTGGAATCCGTTGAAGACAAACCATCTGAATAGTATTCGCATGAAAATTGCAGCCAAAATCACCAATAGCAAAGACTCCCACCAAATCCAGTTGGAAACCAATGGTTCCACAAAGGAAATTAGCATCCCTTCCAGATCATCGGGCTATGGTTCCTCTGCCAATGGAGGTGAGCTGTTGTTTTTGTCCTTGGCCACCTGTTTTTGTAACGATATTTACAGGGAGGCCGCCAAAATGGATATTCAAATCAGCAAAGTGGAAGTGGAAGTATCCGGGGAATTTGGAGCCGAGGGTGAACCTGGGTATAACCTAAACTACAAGGTAAAACTGGAAGGTGATGCCCCTTCGGAAAAACTGGACGAGCTCATTCGACATACCGATAAGGTGGCGGAAATTCACAACACCTTACGACAAGGTGTTTCCGTTACGCTTGAAACTTAAGGGTTGCGTTCCATAAAGTTTTTAAACCTTCCCGGGGTCAGTACTTCCCAAATGGAAGCCACCGTCCATCCCACGGACATATGCGAATTGAGGTAACCCTTTCCATTGGCCCCATAGTCCCATACCGTATGTTGGATAATCTCCGGCATGTACCCCTTCTTACCCACTCCAACCATGTGCCCCTCGTAGGGCAACATCTGGTCTTTTATGGAGGAAGTAATCACCTTCGCCATTGCAGCAAAACGAGCTTCCCCGGTTTCTTCCGATAACCATTCCAACACATGTGGAAAATCAAAGGCCCAAACATCAATATGGTTGTTTTCGGTGGATACATTGCCCCAACCCCTGGTTTTTAAGTTGGCTTCCTTGAGCAAACTTCCTTCCGCAAATGGAACATCGTAAAGGTAATACCAGCTCAAACCAAAATATGCCGCTTTCTTGGCCAGTTCAACATAAAGCTGGCGTTCATTTGAATCTGTGGCCACCGCCAGATGATAAAACGAGACCGCAGCTATGGCCGCGGCTTCTTTATCCTCACAATTGGCATCCAAGGTGGATGAAAAATAGTCGGCCTTGTCAATAATGTTTTTCTCGGCATACCGCCCCGCTTTAACGGCAATTTCCAAAAATTTGGGTTCCTTGAAATATCGAGAGGCCATGACCATCGGTGTGATCACACTTTGGGTACTGCCCCTGGATTCGTCCAAAACTTGAAAATCCTGACTGAACTTCCTGGGGAACCCACCATCTTCATCCTGCATTTTTGCAATGTTTTCCATCAGTGACCGCACGATCCCTTCCACTTCCGGGTGTTCTTTTCCTTGTTGTTTATCAAAATCCAACAGGAACAATAGGTTTTTGAGTCCCTCACTTTGTTTTCGCAAGGTATACACGTCCTCCGCATTGTCACCATAAACCAATTCCCTGATAAGACCGGATGCCGTGAATCCTTTTTCGTAGTAGGCATTGAGCACCTTTCTTGCCAATGATTTGTGGGCCTCATTTTGCTGTTCATGCCCATATTCCAACAAGTTATAGGCATTGGCAAATGTCTTTCCACAAAACCCAACGGACAAAACACCGGTGTTCTCACATGTGACCGTGTTGAACCAGAGGCCTGCAAACCCTTTTAAATCTTTGGTCTCTGCATAGCTTTCATAAAAATAGTTGCTCAAGATTTCCTTGATTTCCAAATCGGTTTTGGTAGGCTTTACCGTCTGGGGTTGATATTGGTCGTAGGCCGATTCCCAAGTATGGGAAACCAGACTCGTAAAATCGGCAGCCTGCCCATGACTAATTTTCCAACTCACTTTGAGGGTTTCCCCTTTCTTTAGCGGATAAAAAGCCTTCCATTCTGGGTTTAACCGTAATTTTGATTGGTAGGATTTTGGTGCTTCCAAAAAAGGATAGTTCACGGCCAACTGCACTTTCCCCTTTTCCAATTCCCCAATGCCCAAACTTCCAATATCGGTGCGCAGGTTTATTTTTCCTCCGGTGGTATCCGGGGTTGACTCCATCGCCAGCGAATCCATTCTCTGTAATTTCAGCCATTGTTTTCCCTTGGGATCAAATACCACGGAAAGGGGGGAACTCATCCGGTCTTCCCGAAAAGACCAAAAATTTGCGGATTTAAACGAAGGCGCATTATCCGGGGACCTCATGTTTCGTTTATACCAAAAACCGGGCAATAGAAACTCAGCTTCTTCAAATGTAATGGTGGTGGCCGACCATTTTTTTTCCAAATTGATATTCAAGTCCGTGTTCGCCTTAATGGTGTAGGTATATATAAAACCACTTTCTGTGGTTTGTTCCATGCTTTTTTGTACGTCCAAATCTTGGTTTTCTTCATCCAGGCCGGCTTCATGGTAGATTGTTTTTTCAGAGGTTCCATTTTCATCCAAAGCCGATATCACTAAAGGATGTTCCTCAATAAAACTCGGAAGTTCCACAGTCTTTTTCATGCAGGACTGTAATCCAACAATAATCAGAAGCGATAGGGCAACACTTTTTAGATGGCACATGTATGTCATATTTTAGATTAACAAAAAACCAAATTTTAGAGCGATTTCCCACCAAAAATCGACGGGGGTACCCACAGAGGAGACCAATGTAATACCGCAACAGCTTGTTATGAAAGCAAGGCATTGTCCACAACTTTATCGATTATCAAGGGAAATATCCCAAAGCTTTCTAAATCCGGACCCCTACTTTGGGCAAAAAGCCTACTTTTGGACAAAATTTTTAGCATTGAGGCGGCTAGTTTTTCTTATTTCCATGTTGACTGTTTTGCCGGTTTTGTCCCAAGAAGAACCGGAAAATACCCAGGGTAGGCAGATCAATATTGTGTATGGGGCCAACTTCACCAAGGATGAAGCTCAATTTCCCGGGGCCTCCATCTTTAGCAAGGATGATGAAAGACAGGTCCAATTTGAACATCAAGGGGCAGACCTCTGGTGCGACATCGCCATCTTTTATACCAAGGAAAATAGGCTCAAGGCCATAGGAAACATAAGGCTACAACAAGGAGACTCCATTGAGATGAACAGTGGTAAAATGGACTACGATGGGAACTCCAAACTGGCCAAGGCCTGGCAGAACGTTGATCTCTCCGATGGAAAAATGACCTTGACAACGGACACTCTTTATTTTGATCGTGAAAATCAATTGTCCTACTATCGTTCTGGTGGTAAGGTGGTGGATTCCGCCAATGTGCTCACAAGTGTAATCGGAAACTACTTTATGAAGCTAAAAAAGGTACAGTTCCGGAAAAATGTGCACATTGACAACCCCGAATACATCATTGACTCAGAGCAGTTGGACTATTACCGTCTGTCCAAAAATGCCTATATGTACGGCCCATCGACAATTACGGGCGAGGAATACAAAATTTACTGTGAACGTGGGTTCTACGACACCACCATAGAGCGCGGCTATGGTGTAAAAAATACTAGAATAGATTACAATAACCGCATCATTGAGGGCGATAGCGTCTATTTTGACAAAACTTCTTCGTTTGCCTCGGCCACCAATAACATTAAAGTGACCGACACGGTAAACCAAGGGGTCATAAAGGCCCATTATGCGGAAGTGTTCAAAGAAAAGGACTCGGTATTCGCCACCAAGAGGGCCGTGGCCATCAATCTTGTACAACAGGATTCTCTTTACATTCACGGAGACACATTGATGGTGACCGGTAAACCGGAAAGCAGGATTGTACGGGCCTTTAGAAATGCGAAGTTCTACAAGACCGACCTGAGCGGAAAGTGTGATTCCATTCACTCCGAGGAAAAAACGGGAATCACGAAACTGATCACCAATCCCATCCTATGGAATTTGGACAATCAGATTACAGGAGATAGCATTCACCTAATTTCCGACTTGGAAACCGAGAAACTCGATTCCCTAAAAGTTTTGGAAAACGCCTTTATTATTTCGTTTGATACCATTGGGCAAAAAGGGTATAACCAAGCCAAGGGCAAGGATCTCTTTGGCAAGTTCATTGAAAATGAGCTCAAGATCATCGATTTGGTCAAAAATACCGAGGTCATCTACTATATGTACAATGACGACAACGAACTTATTGGAATTGACAAGACCATTTGCAGTAAAATAAGATTGCTTATGGCCAACAGTGATATTGAGGATATTACGTTTTTCGTGAATCCGGACGGGGACATATTTCCAGAAGCTGATTTTCCCGAAGAAAGTAGAAAATTAAAGGGTTTTATTTGGCGTGGCGATGAACGTATCCTTACCAAGGATGATATTTTTGATGATGACGATAACAACGTTCAGTTGGTAAAAATTAGAGGCATAGACAATCCGGTAGACATTGATACAGAGGAACAGGAGCGCAGTGGCAACCTACCTTTGGACGAGGACCCAAAACCAAATTCTGATGCCACACAACCTAAAAAAACCTCAGTTCCCAACAACGCCAAGCAGGAAGGACAGTAGTATTTCAAATAACAAACAACGCTGTCAATTGCCTATTGTTCATTGATTGTTGTAAACAGATAATTTGAAACAGGATTTTCTCAAATATCAAGCGCAGACCACACCACACCCATTGGGTTTGGAAATTTCACATGCCAAGGGCAGCTACATCCATGATCAGGAAGGCAATGCACATCTTGATTTTGTGGCCGGGGTATCTGCATGTAGTTTGGGACACTGCCATCCCGCAGTTGTAAAAGCGGTGCAGGACCAGGCCGAACGATACATGCACGTTATGGTGTACGGAGAATATGTACAGCAACCAGCAGTGGAATACACCAAACTTTTGGCCTCCTATCTACCGAACAATTTGGAAACCACCTATTTGGTAAACTCCGGTACCGAAGCCATGGAAGGGGCCTTAAAACTGGCACGAAGACATACCGGCAGAACCCAATTGCTGGCCGCAAAAAATGGATATCACGGAAATACCATGGGCAGTCTAAGTCTCATGGGATGGGAAGAACGCAAGGGTCCTTTTAGACCACTGGTGCCGGATGTTGCTTTTATCCAGTTCAATCTGGAGGAAGACCTGGCGAAAATTACCACCCGAACAGCTGCGGTAATTTTGGAGACCATTCAGGGTGGAGCCGGTTTTATTGAACCAAAAAATGACTATCTCTCCAAAGTTCGCAAACGTTGCGATGAAGTGGGAGCCCTTCTTATCCTTGACGAAATACAACCGGGATTTGGTCGCACCGGTAAACTATTTGCCTTTGAGCACTACAATTGCATCCCCGATATCCTGGTTATTGGAAAAGGCATGGCCTCTGGCCTTCCGGTGGGAGCCTTCGTTTCGTCTAAGAAAATCATGGATTCCCTTATGGATGCACCCAAATTGGGGCATATTACCACTTTTGGCGGTAATCCGGTAATAGCAGCTGCCAGCTTGGCAACCCTAAAGGAAATCACTGAAAGTCAACTCATTGAAAAAACACTTCTAAAAGAAAAGTTGTTCCGTTCCCTTTTGGTACACCCTTTGATTAATGAAATAAGGGGCAAGGGACTTATGTTGGCCCTGATGTTCCAGCATAAGGAAATTGCTGATTTTTTGGTGCTGACCGCGGCAAAAAGGGGCTTGATTTTGTTTTGGCTGCTCTTTGAACCAAGGGCGGTGAGAATATCGCCACCGCTGACCATTTCAGAGCAAGAAATTGAACAGGGATGCGACCAAATCATCAGTATTTTAAACGATTTTAATCCCGCTGCTGTTAACTAATTTGTTGATAACATACCCCAAAATCGGACTTTTCAATGGCCCCAAAGGGCTAATTTTAAGTCCATAGTTTAACCAAACACGTTACTATGGCGTTAGATTCTAACGAATTTCCTGACAAATCCATCAGCAAATTTGAGTCCATGCTCAAGACCGATGATGTGTATTTTTTTGATGCGGAGGACTTCGAGGAAATCATTCACCATTACTTGAACAACGGTAAAATATCCCTTGGGAAAAAGGCCATCCAAATTGGATTGGAACAACATCCCAATTCCTTGGAACTAAAATTGCTTCGGGTAGAGGTCTTGGTTTTTGAAGATAAATATGAGGTTGCGGAACGTTTGTTGGACGAACTTCAGACCATAAATGCCCATAACGAGGAAATCTATATCCAACGGGCCAATATCCAATCCAAGCAAGACAATCACCAAGAGGCGGTGAACCTTCTTTTGGAGGCACTTCATTTATCCGAGGATAATTTTGACATCCATTCCCTTTTGGGGATGGAATATCTGTTTTTGGACGACTATGAAAAGGCCAAGCGAAGCTTTATGCGGTGCATAGAGTTTGATGATACCGATTATTCATCGCTATATAATGTGGTCTATTGCTTTGAGTTCCTAGAGGACTACGATGGGGCCATCCTCTTCCTCAATCAGTATTTGGAACGAAATCCCTATTGCGAAGTAGCTTGGCACCAGTTGGGAAAAATCTACTATAGCAAAGACATGTTCGATGAGGCCTTGACCTCCTTTGATTTTGCAATCATTTCAGATGATTCCTTTATCGGTGCCTATTATGAAAAAGCCAAAGTCTTGGAAGTCATGGGCAGGTACAATGAGGCCATTGAAAATTACGAGACCACCATTTCCATTGAAGACCCCACCTCACACGCCTATTTGCGCATAGGCCGCTGCCATGAGAAATTGGGAAACAATGATTTGGCCAAATATTACTATTACAACACGGTCCACGAGGATCCCCTGTTGGATAAAGGCTGGATGGCCATAACCGATTTCCATTATAAAATGGAAAATTATGAAAAGGCCCTTTATTATATCAATAAGGCCATTAATATAGACGGTGAAAACCCCATTTACTGGAAAAGGAGTGCCAAAATCTATCTGGCACTGAAAAATTTTGATGAAGCCGACTTTGCCTACAAACAAACGGTAGACCTCGGGAATTATGAGTTGGATACTTGGCTCAACTGGTCCCATGTTTTAAGAAAGTTGAAGGACTACGGGTCAGCAATACAGGTCTTGGTGCAAGGTTTGGAATTTTATCCTGAAAATGCAGAAATGGTCTATAAACTGGCTGGGCTTTACCTCGAAAACAATGAAGTGCTCGAAGCCAAGGAAAAATTGGCCCAGGCCATGCACATGGATATTGAAAAATTGCAGCTTTTTGAAGAGGAATTCCCCAGTTTTCAAAAAGTGGCCTGGCTGAGAAACCTCGTTTCAGAAATAAAAAAGACATCTACCTAAAAAAGAGGGCCTTACCCTATTTTTCATGAAAGCAAGAAGATTGTCAGACTATGTGCTGGTGGCACTAAAAGGAATGGCCATGGGTGCCGCAGATGCGGTTCCTGGGGTATCTGGGGGCACCATAGCATTGGTCTCAGGTATTTATCAAGAGTTGGTGGAGACCATCAGCAATATCAGTCTAAAACTTTTTGAACCTCTTTTTAGGGGCAGGCTGGCCGAGTTTTGGAAAGCGGCCAATGGCAATTTTGTATTGGCCTTGGGAGCCGGAATCCTGATCAGTTATGTTTCCTTTATGAAAATGGCCAAATATTTACTGGAATACCACCCTATTCTAATTTGGTCGTTCTTCTTGGGGCTTATAGTGGCCAGTATTTGGTATATGGGCAAGCAGATACCCAATTGGAATCTATCTACCTTGTTGTTTCTTATTGCCGGTATTGGCCTGGGATACTTTTTGACCACCTTGCCGAGTGCCGAGGTCAACGACAATCTATTTTACTTTTTTATCTGTGCCGCGGTGGCCATTTGCGCCATGATCTTGCCAGGAATCTCAGGTACCTTTATTCTGATTTTATTGGGAGCCTACAGCACATTAAGTACCGCAATAGCCGAACTGGATATTAAAAAACTTCTGGTATTTGTTTCAGGTGCGGTAATCGGGCTACTAAGTTTTTCCAAGGTTTTAAAATGGTTGTTGCACAAATACCATACCCAGACCTTCGCTGTGCTAACGGGCCTGATCATAGGATCGATCAACCAGGTATGGCCTTGGAAAAAGGTATTGGAGACCAGGACCTATGGCGATAAAACCGTAGTGGTTTCCGATGTAAACGTTTGGCCCTCAGCCTTTGAAGGGGATAACCAGCTATTACCCGCCATAATCCTAGCAGTTGTAGGTTTTTCGCTTATTTTTATCCTGGAAAGAGCAGCTTCCAAAAAATAGGTTAAACTTCAGCTCCCATGCATCAGCCAAGAACATTTCTTGACAATATTTTTTTGGTCATCAAGGGCCTGTGTATGGGTGCGGCCAACAAGGTCCCTGGGGTCTCTGGTGGCATCGTTGCCTTTGTGGCGGGGTTTTATGAGGAATTCATCTATTCCCTGCAAAAGATAAATGCAAAAGCCTTCAAATTGCTCTTCAACGGCCGGTTCAGAAGTTTTTATCGCTATACCAATGGGCGGTTTCTACTGTTGCTGATTTCTGGTATGCTGATCAGTTATTTTAGTGTATCCCGGGTGTTGGACTACTTTTTGGAGCAAAAGGAACTTTTTGTATGGGCCGGTTTTTTTGGAATGATTCTGGGCTCCATCTACTATATTGGGAAAGACTTCCACCATTGGAACAAACGCACGGTTACGGCGGGAATCATTGGTTTGGCGGTTGGGATTTCCATTAGTTTTCTAAGTCCGGCCACGGAAAATGATAACTTGATATTTATCTTTTTTTGCGGAATTATCAGCGTTTCCGGAATGACATTGCCCGGGCTTTCGGGCTCCTTTATTCTTATTTTATTGGGCAATTATGTGCTATTGTTGGTAGATTCCGTAAATGCCCTTTACGATACGATTTCGGAAGTCTTGGGGGGTGATTTTGGTTTTTGGGACGACCCGAAACGCATGCAAACCCTAAAAATTTTGGCCGTTTTCACATTGGGATCTGCCACGGGACTGGTAACCTTTTCCCATTTGCTGAGCTTTGTCCTCAAACATTACAAGAAAATATCCACTGCAGTTATCCTGGGCTTTATAACGGGATCCCTCGGCGTGCTCTGGCCATGGAAGGCAACCATGTACAAAATGGATACGTTCAACAATCCCATGTTGGACAGTAATGGCGATAAAATAGTACTCAACTATAGACGGTACCTACCAGATATTTCAGATTCTGAAACCTGGTGGGCGGTGGTGTTTGTAATTCTTGGAATTTTGGTTTTATTACTCTTGGATTGGTATGGAAAAAATAGAAAGGAAAGAAAACAGGTTCGGACTGCTAGGTAGAAACATTGGCTATTCTTTTTCCCAAGGGTATTTTACCCAAAAGTTTTTGGAGCTTGGGCTAACGGATTATAGTTATGGGAATTTTGATATTCCCAATATCGATTTATTCGAAGAATTGATTTCCACCAATTCCTTAAAGGGGATGAACGTCACCATTCCGTACAAAGAACAAGTAATACCCTTTTTGGCGGGAATGGATCCAAAAGCGAAGGCCATTGGAGCAGTGAACACGATCAAATTTGGTCCACAGGGACCTATTGGGTACAATACAGACTGCTATGGATTTCAAATGTCCCTGGAGCCTTATCTAAAACCGCACCATTCCAAAGCCCTCATATTGGGTACCGGCGGCGCATCCAAGGCCATTCGATTTGTACTGGATGAATTGGGAATTACACACAAATATGTATCCCGAAATCCGAAAGAAGGACAATTGACCTATGCAGACCTGGGCGAGGGTGTTATGGAGGAGCATACACTGGTCATCAATTGTACACCCCTAGGGACCTTTCCTGATGTTTCTGAAAAACCAGATATCCCCTACTCACAAATTACCCAAAAACATTTGTTGTTCGACCTCATCTACAATCCCGAAAAAACCACTTTTCTGACCTTGGGGGAAGCACAGGGAGCAACTATATGCAATGGGCTAAAAATGTTGGAATTTCAAGCTGAAAAAGCATGGGAGATTTGGAATTCTCCCTGAATAGTCCCGCCAGTCATAGCACACAATAGCGTCCAATTCGCTTAAAACCTGTACAAAAGAAGAATCACTACTTTTGTTATTGGGTAATTTAGTTGTTAACTTGGCTATAATTATCATCAATCGCAAAAAGGAAAACAAACTACGAATGCAGGACAATGAACAAGAACTTCAGGAAACTGAAGGGGGTGGTACTGAGCAAAGTGCGGATATTGAAAAGACCATAACCAAAGATTCTCCCAATTCTGAGCCAAGCGCATCCGATGCAACAGTACAAGAAGAGAAAGATGAGGAGGCAAGTGAGGTGAAGGACGAAAACACCGTCGCTGAAACAGCGCCTGCATCCAAATCTGAAGAAGAAGATAAGGCTATAGAGGAAATAGAGGAATCGAACGCTGAAGATGCCGAAGATGTGGACAATGAAAAGCGACACCATATCCCCTTTCTGGACTACCATTCCATGTCCATGGAAAACTTGGTGGGTGAACTGCAGCGCCTGGTCAAGAACGAAAAGGTACAGGCCATTGGCAAGCATGTAAGTTCCATCAAGTACGAGTTTGACCAAAAATTCCAAGAGTTTTTAGAGCATAAAAAAGAAGAATTCGTTGCCAATGGCGGCAATGAAATCGATTTTAGATACAATTCCGTTGCCAAAAGGCAATTCAACGAGGTATTTGGGGAATATCGTGAAAAACGCGACCAATACTACAAGGAACTGGAACGCAATCTTAAAAACAACCTACAACGGCGATTGGAGATCATAGAAGACCTCAAAGGCCTGGTCAACGTTGAGGAAGACATCAATACCACTTACAAGAATTTTAAAGAACTCCAGGAAAATTGGCGAAATGCCGGTCCCGTGCCCAGAAACCACTACAATGATGTGTGGCGTACCTATCACCATCACATGGAGATTTTCTATGATTTTCTTCACCTAAACCGGGAACTGCGCGACCTTGATTTTAAGCACAACCTGGAAGAAAAGCTAAAGCTGGTGGAGCGGGCCGAAGCACTGGTAAATGAACCTGATTTGGGCAAAGCGTTCAGGGAGCTGCAGACCTTGCACAAGATTTGGAAGGAAGATATTGGACCGGTCGCCAAGGAACAACGGGAAGAGGTTTGGGAGCGTTTTAGCAATGCCACCAAGGCCATGCACCAACGTAGACAAGAACACTACCATGAACTGGAAAAGGTCTACGAAAAGAACCTGGAAAAGAAAAACGAAATTATAGCCGGTATTGAGGCCATTGCGAACAATGTTTCCGATAACCACAGGGCATTGCAGCAACAGATCAAGGAAGTGGAAGCACTGCGCGATTCCTTTTTTAAGGCCGGTAAGGTTCCCCAAAAGGTGAACGAACAGACGTGGAGCTCCTTTAAAGAGGCCGTAAGGACCTTTAACCGCAACAAAAATGCCTTCTACAAGAGTCAGAAAAAGGAACAACTCGAAAATCTGGAGAAAAAGCGGGCGTTGCTCGGTTTGGCCCTAGCCTTAAAAGATAGTGATGACCGCGAAATGGCCACCCCGGAAATGAAGCGCATTCAAAGCGAATGGAAAAAAATTGGCCATGTCCCCAGAAAGTATTCGGATAAAATCTGGAATGAGTTCAAAGATGCCTGTAACCACTACTTTAATCGTTTGCATGCCGAGAAGAATGAATCACAGAAGGAGGAGTATGAAAATTTAGAAAAGAAGATGGCTTGTTTGGATCGCCTAAAGGCCTTCCAGCTTACGGGTGATAACAAGAAGGATTTGGCAACGGTCAAAGCGTTCATTGCCGAGTGGAAATCCTTGGGTAGAATCCCCTACAACAAAAAGCACATAAATGGCAAATTCAACAAAATTGTTGATGCCCTATTTAGAAAATTAGGGGTTAGCAGACAGGAGTCCGAGCTGTTGCGATATGGGGACAAGATGAAGGAATTGGCCAAAACCGATGATGACCGCGCCATCAATAACGAGCGTACCTTTATAAGACGTAAGATTGATGAGAGCAAAGCGGAAATCCGGCAATTGGAAAACAACCTTCAATTCTTCTCCAATGCATCGGAAGATAATCCCTTGGTGCAGGAAGTGATTAAGAATATTGATAAGCACAAGGAAGCGTTGGAAACTTGGCAAGCCAAGTTGAAAAAACTGAACATCCTCAAAAACAACAGGAACAAAGAAGCGGACGAATCCAGTTCTGAAGAGGAATAGCCAGCTTCTTTATCTCGTTTTCCTAATACTGTTCCAGCAGATAATTGATAAGGTCCGTGGTGGTCACAATACCCACCAACTCACCGTCATCTACCACCGGAAGTGCATGAAATTCCTTGGCGGCCAAAAATTGCGCCACCTCCTTAATGGTCGTCTGTGAGGTCACACTGATCACATCCCTGACCATTACCTGCGAAATGGTGAACATATTGTAGACCATGGTATCCACGCTCTCTTCATGCTCATCAACAGCATCCGCAAAACTGATTCGAAGCAAATCCGTGTAGCTTAGCATGCCCACAATTTGATTGCCCGATACCACGGGAATATGGCGAATTTTGTTCTTTTTGAAAAGCTCTTCAGCACTTACGAGGTCATCGCTGGTGGTCAGCGTAACCAGATCTCGGGTCATTATCTCGGAAACGGGTACTCTCTTTTTCATGATATTTGGTTTAAGATTACCATGAAATTAGCCAGCTTCCGGATCAAAAAGCATGATATTTGTCAGTTGGCCTATTTGGCCACATTGACCGAGCGGGTCTCCCTGATGACCGTAATTTTCACTTGACCTGGGTAGGTCATATCGGTTTGGATTTTTTGGGAAATCTCAAACGAAAGTTCAGCAGCTTTGTCATCACTGACTTTTTCGCTTTCCACAATAACCCGCAGCTCCCTACCGGCCTGAATGGCATAGGCTTTCTGCACCCCGTTGAAACCAAAGGCGATATCCTCCAAATCCTTCAACCGCTGGATGTAGGAATCCAACACTTGTCTTCTTGCTCCGGGGCGGGCGCCGCTGATCGCATCGCAGACTTGGACAATGGGTGATATCAAGGTGGTCATTTCAATTTCATCATGGTGGGCCCCAATGGCATTGCACACTTCCTTCTTCTCCCCATATTTCTGGGCCCATTGCATCCCCAAAATGGCGTGTGGGGTTTCTACCTCCACTTCTGTGTTGGGTACTTTACCAATGTCGTGCAACAGACCGGCCCTTTTGGCAATCTTTGGATTTAAGCCCAGTTCAGCGGCCATTACACCGCAAAGCTTAGCCACTTCACGGGAGTGTTGCAGCAAGTTTTGACCATAGGAAGAACGATATTTCATTCTACCTACCGCCTTGATCAATTCCGGATGTAATCCATGAATTCCCAAATCGATTACGGTACGTTTTCCTATTTCCGCTATTTCCTCATTGATTTGTTTCTCTGTCTTTTTGACGATTTCCTCAATTCGCGCCGGGTGGATTCTGCCATCGGTCACCAATCGGTGGAGGGACAATCGGGCCACTTCCCTTCTAACCGAATCAAAACAGGAAAGAATAATGGCTTCGGGAGTATCGTCCACGATGATTTCCACACCTGTTGCGGCCTCAAGGGCACGGATATTTCGTCCTTCACGACCAATAATCCTACCTTTTACATCATCGGATTCCAGATTAAACACGGACACGCAATTTTCAACGGCTTCTTCTGTTCCGATGCGCTGGATGGTATTGATCACAATTTTTCGGGCCTCTTGCTGTGCAGTAAGTTTAGCTTCCTCCAAGGTGCTTTGTAAATAGGCCATTGCATCCGTTTTGGCGGTCTCCTTCAACGATTCCAATAACTGACTTTTGGCATCCTCGGCAGATAGGCCTGAGATCACCTCAAGCTGCTGCACCTGGCTTTTGTGCAATTTATCGGCCTCTGTCTGTTTTTTATCAAGGATTTCGCTTTTGTAAGTGACTTCCTTGATTCTAGCCTCAAGTTTTTCGTTTAGTTTCTTGTTCTTGGAAAGTTCATTGCTGATTTGCGATTCCTTATCCCTTGTGCGCTTTTCCGCTTCAGCTATTTTCTTGTCCTTATTGATAATGACCTTTTCATGTTCGGCCTTGAGTTCCAAAAATTTTTCCTTGGCTTGGAATATTTTATCTTTTTTTATGTTCTCTCCTTCTTTTTTGGCTTCCTTGAGGATATCCGAAGCTTCTTTTTTTGCGTTTGAAATGGTTTTCCCGGCCTTTCCCTTCTCCAGCATCTTGGCAATGGCAAAGCCAATTACCAACCCCACTACAGCCGCTACAACCAATATTATAGTGTTATCCATGTTTATTTATGTTTGGTTATAAAAAAAGCCCACATTGGCCGAAGTTTTGTACAAACTCCTAATTACAGGTTTAGGGCTAACAAGCTGCTCAAGGATCCCTATACAGGTAGGGCCTGCTTTTACAACCTAAACTCACCCTTTTTAATTATAATAGTGTTGAGTTTGTCAAAAAATTAATTACCAATGTGGGCAGTAACAAATATTTTATTTAAAAGAACTTATTCCCCTATTTTGGAATGTACCAAGTCGTCCAGCGCCTTAAGTCGCTCGTAGGCCGCTTTGGTATTTTCCGAACGGTCTATTCCGCCTTGCTCAATTTTGGAGGCAAATTGCAGGGCGCACATGGCAAGGACATCCTGCTTGTCGCGTACTGCATAATTCTGCTCAAATTTTTTGGCCAGATTTTCAATATTCTTGGCCGCTTTCCGCAGACCTTCTTCCTGTTTGGGGTCAATGGTCAATGGATATACCCTATCCGCAATGGAAAGCTTTATTTTGAGCTTCTCCTCCATAATATGGTCACCAACTAATCCGCAAGCTTGGCTATGCAAACATCAAGTTCGCGAATCAATGTATTTATCTTGAGCTTGGCTTCTGTTTTATTCGTATTACTACCCAGCATTGTGTTCGCCATTTTGAGGGAATTGTATTTCTCTTCCCATTCGTTTACAGCGTCCTGTTGGGCTTTGTTCTCCTCTTTGGCGAGGTCTAGTTCTTCTTTCAACTTGGTATTGGCCTTGTGCAACAATTCCATCTTGTGCAACAATTTGCTCACCTTGTTTTCCAAAGAATCAACAATTTCAACAAGTTCGCCCATATGCAAACATCAATGCGTATCACACAAAGTTAACCAACCTTGTGTAACCCGCAAATAGTTTTGGGATTAATCTTTGCCCAAAACGCTTCAAACGCCCAAAGCCAAAGGAAACCCTTTTACCTAAAAAAAACATTGGTTACATTCGTAGGGAATTATACATTCCACTATGCGTTTTAACATTTTGGGAATCCTATTGTTAATTTCCCCCTTTCTTTTTGCCCAGGAAAAATACCCCCAGGATACTTTCCGATCGCCATTGGACATCCCGCTTGTATTGGCAGGCACTTTTGGCGAGTTGCGCTCCAACCATTTTCACTCTGGAATCGATATCAAAACACAGCGCAGACAGGGGTTGCCAGTGTACGCCATTGCCGATGGAACCGTGACCCGAATCAAAGTTTCGCTATGGGGATATGGAAAAGCCCTCTATGTGGCGCACCCCAATGGTTATACTTCCGTATACGCCCATTTGCAGAAATTTGGTCCGGAAATAGAAGCTTATATCAAAAAAATACAATACCAAAAACGCTCTTTTGAGGTTGAAGTTTTCCCAGATTACGGAGAGCTTAAAGTGGACAAGGGCAGCACCATTGCCTATACTGGAAACACAGGGGGATCATCAGGACCCCACCTACATTTCGAAATCAGAAGCAGTGTTACCGAAAAGCCCACCAATCCGCTTTTATACGGTTACGAAGTTCGGGATGCGACCAATCCCACGGTGCTGGGTTTGTTTGGCTACCCCCTATCAGAAAATGCCGTGATCAACCAAAGTGCCAAAAAAATCCAATTGAACTTCACCAAACAACCAGATGGGTCGTTTTTGGCTGATAAGGTAACGGCACTGGGCATTATAGGCTTCGGGTTTAACGGTTTTGACCGCCAGGATATGGCCGCAAACAAAAATGGCGTTTATGCCGTGAAACAAACCGTGAATGGCCAAGTCTACTCCGAATACGACTTTGAGACCTTTTCTTTCGGAGAGACCCGCTACATCAACACCTTGATTGATTACGAGCACTTTGGCGCACACAAACAACGAATCCAAAAATGCTTTAAGGAATCCCACAATCATCTGGGAATTTATGGCACCATGCAAAACAGTGGCAAGATCACCATTAAGGAAGGTATGTCATACAATATTGAACTTTTGGTTTCTGACTTTGAAGGAAACCAGACCCGTATTGCCATCCCTGTGGAAGGCAAAAAAGAAGAAATTAAGATCGCCAAGGACCAAAAGAAGACCAGTGATTTTATCCTGGCCGATAAACCGAACAACTTTGACCTTGGTGCCGCCAAAGTGTATTTCCCGGCAAATACCTTTTATCAGGATTTTTATATTGATCTTCAAAAAGGTTCCGATACCGTTGCCATACACAACAACCAAGTACCGGCGCATAGAAATTTCACCATAAGCTTTGATGCTTCAAAGTATGGCCCCGAGGATCAAAAACAAATGTTTATAGCAAGATTGGACGATCGAATGAAACCCAGGTATTCCAAAACCTTCAAACGCGATGGCTCCTTTACCACCAGAACACGAACCTTGGGCACCTATACCCTGGCGAAGGACACTGTTGCACCGGAAATAAGTGCCCGTAACTTCAAAGAAAAACAATGGTTGAGCAATTACAGCTATTTAAGCTTGAAGATTTCCGATGACCTAAGCGGTGTCAATACCTACAATGCCACCTTGAACGGGGAATGGATCCTTATGGAATATGAACCCAAGACCAAGACCCTGACCTACAACTTTGACGACAAGATATTGCAGGGTACACAATGCGACCTTAAGGTTGTCGTTACTGATAATGTAGGTAATACCAGTACTTTTGAGAGTACTTTTTTTAGAAAATAGTGTTATCCCTTCCAAAATCCGTTTGTTTCTCTCTGCTTTTTTTGTGGACCATGACCCTCTGGGCGCAGACGGCCACCGTGGCAGGAACGGTGCTTGATGAATCCAACAGGCCCATTTCAGATGTTAATATTAGTGCGGGCAATACTGGTACCACCACGGACATTAATGGCTATTATATCCTACAGTTGGTGGCCGAAACACAGCATACGCTGACCTTTTCCCATTTAGGACATGAAGATGTCGTTTTGAATCAGCTCATATTGACCACCAACGAAACATTTGAGTTCAATCCTGTCATGAAAACCCAGACTACCCAAGTGGCCGGTGTGGTGGTGTCCCCCAGGGGCGAAAAGTACGTGGAGGGCATCATCACTGTTGACCCAGAGACCGTGCGGAAAATTCCCGGGGCCAATGCAGGAGTGGAAAATATCTTGAAACTATTGCCCGGTGTGTCCTTCAACAATGAACTCAGTACCCAATACAACGTTAGGGGTGGAAATTTCGATGAAAATTTGGTCTATGTAAACGGTATACAGGTGTACCGCCCGTTTCTCGTGCGATCAGCGCAACAAGAGGGCCTGAGTTTTGTGAACAGTGCTATGATCAGTGGGCTGGAATTCTCCTCAGGTGGATTTCAGGCCAAATACGGTGATAGACTGTCCTCCGTTCTTGACATTACCTATAAGACCCCGGTGGAATTTGGACTGGAACTGGAAGGCAGTCTTCTAGGTGCTTCTGCCACAGTGGAGTCCATTTCCAAAAATAAAAAGTTCAGTAGCATAACAGGACTGCGCTATCGCAATAACAGTTTATTGGTGAACAGCCAGCAGACAGAAAGTAATTTCAATCCCACATTTGTGGATGTCCAAAGCTTCCTCACCTATAGGTTCTCCGATAAGGTTCATCTAAGTTTTTTAGGTACCTATTCAGTCAATGACTACGAAAATGAGCCTTTGACCCGACAAACAAATTTTGGAACCTTGAACGATCCCCGCGCCTTGTTGGTTTTTTATGAAGGGCAGGAAAACAGCAGGTATGAGAGTGGTCTGGCAGCCCTTAAATCCGATATACTTGTGCAGGACAACCTTAAAATGACCACCACCGCCTCCATATACCATACCCAAGAGGAAGAATTCTCAGATCTTATCGCTTCGTATGAGCTTGGGGAACTGGAAACCGATCTTGGTGGTGAAGCATTGGGGGAAGTCATCCAGTCACGGGGAGTGGGTTCGCAATTCAGCCGTGCGAGAAACCAGTTGGATGCACTGATTTTTAACCTGACACACGGCGGCATATATAAAAAAAACAATGCCACTTTGGAATGGGGAGCTCGATTTGCGCTTGAAGACATTAGGGATCAGTTAAGGGAATCTGAGTTCATCGATTCGGCCGGTTTCTTTCTGAGGCCCTTTGAACCAGCCTTTGCCAACAATCAACCTGAAGAACCTTTCACCGGAGATCTTGTAGCATTTGAAAGTGTTCAAGCTACCAATTTTGTAAAGACGAATCGATTTTCCGGATTTGTACAATACAGTGAACAAACCCAATGGGGTCCGCATGACATCTATTTCAATCTTGGATTACGGGCGCAGTACTGGAGTTTATCTGGCACTGGATTTGACAACACCGCACAAAGTTTGATAAGTCCCAGGGGACTGTTCTCCATTAAGCCCAATTGGGAAAAGGATGTGTTGTTCCGTTTTTCCGTGGGAAGTTATCAGCAACCTCCATTTTATAGGGAGCTACGGGATCTAAGCGGAACGATAAATCCAGAAGTGGAAGCCCAGAAATCCATACACTACGTGTTGGGAAGCGAGTTTAGCTTCAACCTTTGGAACAGGCCATTTACCTTGATTGGCGAGGCATTTTACAAAGACTTGTCGAATATCAATACCTATACCGTGGAGGATGTCCGCATCAGGTATGCGGCCAACAACAACGCAGAGGCCTATGCCTACGGGGTTGAGTGTAGACTCACCGGGGCCTTTGTTCCCGGAGCCCAATCCTGGGTAAGCCTAGGCTATTTGCAAACCAAGGAAAACAGTAATGACAGGGGCTATATCTCCAGGCCCACAGACCAGCGTTTGAAGTTTGCCGTGCTCTTTCAAGATTATGTCCCCACTATACCCAATCTAAAATTGTACCTTAATCTGGTTTATAATACTGGAGTTCCCGGAGGCTCACCCAATAACTCCGACCCCTACGATTTTCAGAATAGATTAAGAGATTATAGGCGGGCCGATATGGGAATTTCCTATATTTTTGCCGACAGTAAAAACCAGTATCCCGAGGGGCACTGGTTGCACAAACTCAAGGAATTTAATGTTGGACTGGAAATTTTTAATATGTTCAACAATCAGAATTCCATAACAAATACATGGGTAAGGGATGTGGACACCCGCAACCAATTTGCTGTTCCCAATTTTCTTACCAGTAGGGTCCTAAACCTTAAGTTTGGGATGCGATTTTAAAGAACATTGATGAAAAAATTACTTTTTCTTTTGGCATTTATGGCTATCTCCGTCGGCAATGCACAAAAGAATATATACGAGAACCGAAGGTTTGATGAACTTACCGAGGACCACGAGCTTCTGGCCATAATTCCATTTATTGCCAATCTTGACCTAAAGCGCAATGTGGATAGAAATGAGCTAAAAGACCTTGCCAAAAAAGAGGGCTATGCTGTTCAAAATGCTTTGGAAACCTATTTTTCCAAACGGAAAAAAAGGAAAAAGTTCAATGTGGATTTCCAGAATATTGAGGATACCAACGCCATTTTGGCCCAAAACGGAATAACCTATGAAAATCTGGATATCCATACCATTAAACAACTCTGCAAAATTTTGGGGGTGGACGGCATTATCAGTGGCAACCTCAACCTCAACATCCTGTTGTCCAAAGGGGTTCCTACGGATTTTAGTCTGTTTGATTATTTCAGTGGGGACGCCAATTATGGCAGGATTGGCGTAAAGGTGAGCGATGGCGACTCAGGAAAGTTGCTGTGGAAATACGAAAAGGCAATCACCAAAAAAACAGGTAAGAACACCACGGAACTCATCGATAAAATGATGAAGTTGGCTTCCCGTAAATTCCCATACGACAAGGAAAAGAAACAAAGAAAAAACAGGACTTAGCTCTCGGCGAATTCCTTGAGTATCCCAATGGTATAGTCCAATTCCGCTTTGGTATTGTACTTGGAAAACGAAAACCGAAGGGAAGGTTTTTCCAGTTCCGTGTTGGGAAGAATCTCCGTGAGCACATGGGAACCCATATTGCTCCCCGACTGGCAAGCACTTCCTTTGGAACAGGCGATCCCCTTAATATCAAGGTGAAATAACAGCATTAAGGCTTTTTGCTTATCAAACGGCAAGCGAACATTGGCCAAGGTGTAGGTGCTTTTTTCCATATCGCCAGAAAGACCGTTGAATTCCACAGCTGGGATGGCCTTTTTCAGTGCTTCCACAAAATGCTGTTTCAGGGATTTCACATATTGCATTTCAGCGTCCAGATTGGAATAGGCCTGAACAAATGCTTCCTCCAATCCCACAATATTATGGAAGGGTTCCGTGCCCGCTCGGTATCCCCTTTCCTGGGAACCCCCAAAAATCATGGGTTTTAAACCAGAGTTTTTTCGAATAAAGGCAAAACCAATTCCTTTAGGTCCGTGGAACTTATGCGCTGCGGCCGTAAAGAAATCCACAGCCGTTTGCTGTACATCCCAAGGATAATGTCCTACGGATTGTACGGTATCTGAATGGAACAGGGCACCATGCTCATGGCAAAGGGTCCCGATTTCATGGATATCCACAAGATTGCCAATTTCATTGTTCACATGCATCAGGCTCACCAATTTTTTGGAGTCATCCTGGACCAACAGCTCCTTTAAATGCTCCAAAATTGGATTCCCATGCGCATCCAAGTCCACGAACAGCAATGTAATCCCGTATTCCTTTTCCAACTCCTCAGCGGTATGCAGTACAGCATGGTGTTCAATTTTGGAGGTAATTATGGTCTTTACCCCCAGATCTCTGACGGAACACCTCAAAATCATATTGTCTGCCTCGGTGCCCCCTGAGGTAAAAATAATCTCGGAGGGATGGGCATTCAAGGTCTTGGCAATGGTTTTTCTGGCTTGTTCCACGGCTGTTTTGGCCGATCTACCGTAACTATGTGTGGAAGATGGGTTGCCGTAGAATTCCGTCAACGCTTCCTGCATTTTGGCAATCACCTCGGCTCTTACCTGGGTGGTCGCCGCATTGTCCAGATATACTTTTTGCATGGGTTAGCTATCAATTATGAGATCAACAAAAATAACTGAAATAAAGTTAATTTCTTTTAAAGTATTGGGCATCTTTAGGGTATTAAATTGGAACCTTTTAAATTTGGCCCATGAGAAATTTTTTCTTGCCTTTCCTACTTGTATTGGCCTTGGTATCCTGCAGTGATGGGGACCTTCAAATTGAGACCATCGATTTTAATGATGTATTGCCCCAATTTTGCGACGCCCCGCAAGCAAGTAACCAAAATATCCTGTTCAAGATCAACGACACCGAAGCCTTGATCCTTACCCTGCAAAGCGGTGTGCTGAACAACGGGGTAGTTGGCGAGACCATTACCACGGAAAGCACCATTCCGGGGCAATCCCAGCTCGTCTACCGAAACTTTTCTTCCACCGTAAGTTCCACATATTTCTGTTCGGACATCCCTCCTGCCAGTCCCACGGTCTCCCAAGAAATAGATGCGCAGGATGGCACGGTAAGCATTGTTACCGTTGCCAATGACGACAGCACTGAATTTGACCATACGATAAGTCTGAGCGGAATTTCCTTTGTGGCTGAAAATGGGGAGCGCATTACCAATTTGACCATTGACGAATTTGGGGAAGTAAGCACGGATGTCCCTAACTAAGGATTCTGGAGCAGATAAACTTCTGTGGCCCCCAGACCATATTTTTGGTAATCGGCATCATACCATTTTAGCCCCTCATATTTTTTAAAAAGGTAGTGGAGTTCTTCCCTGAGCACCCCCTCGCCCACCCCGTGGATAAAGACCACTTTTTGGATTCTTTTTTCACGTGCAAACTCCAATTGGCGCTTCGCCGTTTCCAGTTGCAGTTCCAGCATGTCAAAATTGCTCAATCCCTTGGTAGATTTGACCAATTGGTGGATGTGAAGGTCCACCTCCATTTTTGGCGCATTGCGCTGTTTGGGCTTTAGGGTGGTTGCATTCTTTTCTTGAGGTTTGTCCTTCTCCAATTTAATCCGATGGGCTTCAAAATTGCTTACCTGTATGCCCTGCTCCTTCAATACCAGTTCCCTTTTTTGGTATACCAAAGGAAATCCATCCTGGGTCAGTATGGTAATCTGATCTCCCCTAATTTCTTCAATGGTTCCTGCAATGTCCTCATCCAGCACCTCAACAGAATCACCAACTTGAAAGTCCTTCATGGTATAGCCCAAAATAGTTTTAAAAATCCAACAGCATTATCAAAAATAATAGTAATTTACTTGATCGTAACCGAGACCATGTTTTCACAACTGACCATTCTTCTTTTAAGTGCCAAGGACTATATGTTGCCTTGTCTCAACAAAAAGCTTTTTGGGTTCGATTGTCCGGGATGTGGTATGCAAAGGGCCGTTCATCTCCTTTTTCATGGCGATTTTGTGGGTGCTTTTAAAATGTACCCGGCCATTTATCCCATTCTTGTTCTTTTAGTTTTTTTGACGACCGGTTTGTTTGTGAAAATGAAATATGCCCAACAGATTAAATTCTTTTTGCTTATGGTCACCGCTGCGACCATAGTCATTAGCTATATAATAAAAATGAATAACCATTTCAATTAAATCTTACATTATGGAAAAACAAAAACTCCCTAATTCAACGCTGATCCTCGTTTTTGGTATCGTGTCCATTGTTACATGTTGCTGCTACGGGGTATTGGGGCTAATATTTGGCATAATTGCCTTGGTCTTGGCAAATAAAGCCACCAAACTTTACATGGAGAGCCCAGAAATCTATGATGGGTATGGAAATGTAAAGACCGGAAAGATATTGGCCATTATCGGTATTGTTTTGAACGTATTATATCTGGGGTATACCATTTTCCTTTTCAGTACCATTGGTATGGAAGGCATTCAGGAAATGCAAAGGGAAATTATGGAACAATACGGGGGTTAAACTTATAGAACTATGAGTCAACAACCGTTACCAGGAGCAAGTACCGTGCTGACAATGGGAATTATTTCCATTGTTGGCACCTTTTTCTGCTGTGGGCCTTTTGGGGCCATTTTCAGCATCATTGCCCTTATGAAGGCCAAGACCGCCAATGACCTGTATTTGCGGAACCCAGGGGCCTATACCGATTACAGCAACATAAAAACAGGAAAAATCCTAGCATACATAGGACTTGCACTGGCTTTGGTGTATTTGGTACTTGGTATAATTTATTTTGGATTTATTTTGGCCGTTATAGGTGCCGAAGAATGGAACGGTGGCTATTAATTGGCCACCTCACTTATAAATTTGAGGCGGTAGAGCCGTAACTCTTCATCCTCATAATCCCCTTCAAACTCTTCAATGGCCTGAGATATGGAATCCGTTTCCGCTTCCAGGAAATAATCGTGGATTTCTTCCTGTTGGTCCTCATCCAGGATTTCATCTATCCAATATCCAATGTTGAGCTTGGTGCCACTGAACACAATTTGCTCCATTTCCTTGATCAAATTGGGCAGTTCCAAACCTTTGGCGGAAGCAATATCGTCCAGGGGTAACTTTCGGTCCACATTTTGGATGATATAAAGTTTTAGTCCCGAGTTGGCACCGGTACTCTTTACCACCAAATCATCAGGGCGGATTACATCGTGTTCCTCCACATATTTGGCAATGAGTTCCACAAACGGTTGACCATATTTTTTTGCCTTGCCCTCTCCTACCCCATGAATATTGAGCAATTCGGGCATGCTGATCGGATATTTAAGGGCCATGTCATCAAGGGACGGGTCTTGGAACACCACAAATGGAGGCACTTCCATTTTTGCCGCTTCCCTTTTTCTCAAATCACGGAGCAATTTCAACAAATTTTCATCTGCTGCGCCACCTCCCGACTTGGCAGCCGTGATAATGGCATCATTGTTGGCCTCGCTATATTCATGATCTTTGGTCATCATGAAAGATGATGGAGCGCTCAAAAAGGCATCCCCTTGTGGCGTGAGGTGCAAAATTCCATATTGCTCTATCTCTTTTTTCAAGAGGCCGGCCACCAAAACTTGACGCACGAGGGCCATCCAATAGGCTTCATCCCTTTCCTTGCCAATCCCAAAAAACTCTTTCTCATCTGTTTTGTGGGAAGAAATCATGGCATTGACCTTTCCTACCAAGACTTTTACAATTTCCTTGGTCTTGAATTTTTCATTGGTACCGCGGACCACGCCCAGTAGTTTAACCACCTCGTCTTTGGCCTCTTCCTTGGGTTTGGGATTTCTTGCGTTGTCGTCCATATCGGCGCCTTCCCCATCTACCTCATCAAAAGCTTCCCCAAAATAATGCAGTATAAACTTTCGCCGGGACATGGAGGTCTCCGCATAGGCCACAATTTCCTGTAATAGTGCGTTTCCAATTTCCTGCTCCGCCACAGGTTTACCGGACATGAACTTTTCCAATTTTTCCACGTCCTTGTATGAGTAAAATGCTAGGCAATGCCCTTCACCACCGTCCCTACCGGCTCTTCCGGTTTCTTGATAGTAGCTCTCTATACTTTTTGGAATATCATGGTGGATCACAAAGCGTACATCAGGTTTATCAATTCCCATTCCAAACGCGATGGTGGCCACCACCACGTCCACTTCTTCCATCAAGAACATATCTTGGTATTTGGACCGGGTCTTGGCATCAAAACCGGCATGGTAGGGAACGGCACTAACCCCATTTACCTGAAGTACCTGGGCCAGTTCTTCCACGCGCTTTCGACTCAGGCAATAAACAATACCGGATTTGCCCTGGTTTTGTTTAATAAATCGAATGATATCTGCATCAACATTTTGGGTTTTGGGACGGACCTCATAGAACAGGTTTGGCCTATTGAAGGACGCCTTGAATACCTTGGCATTGGTCATCCCCAAATTCTTGATGATATCTTCCTGCACTTTTGGTGTGGCAGTGGCCGTAAGCCCGATAATGGGAATATTGTCTCCCAACCGATTGATGATATTCTTTAAATTCCGGTATTCCGGTCTAAAATCGTGCCCCCATTCCGAAATGCAATGTGCTTCATCCACTGCTACAAAAGAAAGGGTCACCCCTTTTAGGAACTCAATGTTTTCTTCCTTGGTCAAGGATTCCGGGGCCACATAGAGCAATTTGGTAATTCCATTGCAGATATCCTCCTTTACCTGTTTCACCTCTGTCTTTGTCAGCGAAGAGTTGAGAACGTGGGCAATACCGGGATTTTCAGACACTCCCCGTATGGCATCCACCTGATTCTTCATTAGGGCTATCAAAGGTGACACTACAATGGATGTACCTTCCTTCATAATGGCAGGAAGCTGATAGCACAACGATTTACCCCCGCCAGTTGGCATGATCACAAAGGTGTCATTGTTATCCAGGATATTTTGGATAACATTTTCCTGAAGCCCTTTAAACTGTGAAAAACCGAAGTATTTTTTAAGCGAGTTGTATAGATCAGTATTGGTACGACCCATTTCCATTCATTCTGTTAGTATAAAACAACTTAACCAGGAGGTGGCTAAAATTCCCAAATTAAAATTCAATTTATAAGAAGAAGCAATCTATCTTCCGTAAATGGTCTGTAAGAGATAGTTTGTTTAGTTTTGTAAACTTAAATATAAGACATTCTTTTAGGAATACAATTAGATAACACGTTAATTACCTTGGACGAAACCCATTCCATTCTATCTATTGCAAAAAGAACACTGGAAACAGAAAGCAAGGCCATTCTTAATCTTGTTCCCCAATTGGACGAGCAGTTTGCCCAAGCCGTTCAGCACATATTAAAGTCGCAAGGCAGGGTGGTGGTCACAGGGGTCGGCAAAAGTGCCATTATAGCCTCTAAAATTGTGGCCACATTGAACTCAACCGGTACCCCGGCCATATTTATGCATGCTGCAGATGCCATTCATGGCGATCTTGGAACCATACAGAACAACGATGTGGTGGTCTGTCTCTCCAAAAGCGGAAATACGGCCGAAATCAAAGCATTGTTGCCCCTTATTAAAAATGGTGGGAACAAACTTATCGGGATTACTGGAAATATGGAATCCGTTTTGGCCAAACAAGCAGACTTTGTGCTTGGTGCGCATGTGGAAAAAGAAGCTTGCCCCAACAATTTGGCCCCCACTACCAGCACCTCGGCACAGTTGGCATTGGGAGATTCCATTGCCATTTGCCTATTGGAGCTCCGCGGTTTTAGCAGCGACGATTTTGCGAAATACCACCCTGGTGGTTCCTTGGGCAAAAAGTTATACCTCAGGGTGGCCGACATTGTGGTGAACAACCAAAAACCACAGGTGGATGCCAATTCCAGCGTAAAAGAGGTAATTGTAGAGATTTCTGAAAAAATGTTGGGGGTCACCGCGGTGATGGAAAACAATCAGGTGGTGGGTGTGGTGACCGACGGTGATATCCGAAGAATGTTGAGCAAATATGACAACATAGGCGAACTTACCGCAAAGGACATCATGACCCAGAACCCGAAAGCTGTTGATGTTGACACCCTGGCCGTAAAAGCACTTAAAATCCTCCAGGACAATGGAATTTCCCAATTGTTGGCTTTTGAGAATGGAACTTACTCCGGTGTCGTGCATATTCATAACCTTGTAAATGAAGGCATCCTATAATGGCAGATCAGGAGAACAACAACCCCAACGAGATGTCCTTTTTGGATCATTTGGAAGAACTTAGATGGCATTTGATCCGTTCTGTGGCGGCCATAGTAATTGTGGCATGTGGGGCATTCATCATGAAGGATTTTATTTTTGACACCATCATTTTCGGCCCCAAGAAGATGGATTTTCCAACCTATCAGTTTTTCTGCAAAATCGCCACTTTTTTTGGGATTGAATCAGAGTTTTGTGGGGAATCACTACCGTTCACCATCCAAAACAGGACCATGGCCGGGCAGTTTTCCGCCCACATCTGGACCTCTATCTGGGCTGGGTTCATTATTGCATTTCCGTATGTATTGTGGGAGCTATGGCGCTTTATAAGTCCGGGGCTCCATGAAAACGAACGAAAATATTCAAGGGGATTCATCTTGGTGGCCTCCTCCCTCTTCTTTCTAGGGGTGCTGTTCGGTTATTATGTAGTGGCTCCATTGTCCATCAACTTTTTGGGCACCTATCAGGTAAGCAAAGAGGTCCTTAATGAAATTGATATAAGTTCCTTTATTGCCACTGTACGTTCTTCTGTAATTGCTTGTGGGGTGATGTTTGAACTGCCCATCATCATCTTCTTTTTGACCAAGGTGGGGCTGGTGACCCCTGAAATTCTCAAGAAATATAGAAAAATGGCCTTGGTGGTGGTCCTTATCCTATGCGCTGTCATAACCCCACCAGACGTTACCAGTCAGATCATTGTGGCCATCCCGGTCCTGATGTTGTACCAAGCCAGTATTTATATCTCCAGTATTGTGGTAAAAAGAGAGGCTAAAAAAGAAAAAAAAGATGCCAAATAAAGTAGAAGAGTTCAATAGCTATAGGGCTAGAATGAACGACAAGCTCCTTGCGGAAAACAATAAGCTCATCAAACGTATCTTCAATTTGGACACCAATGCATTTATGGAAGGTGCCCTAGATGTAAAAACCAAGGAACTTTTAGGCTTGGTGGCCTCTGCCGTTATGCGTTGCGACGATTGTGTGAAATACCATTTGGAAAGCTCCAAAAAAGAAGGGGCATCCAAAGAGGAAGTCATGGAGACCCTGGGGATAGCTACTTTGATTGGCGGCACCATTGTAATCCCACACCTAAGGAGGGCTTACGAATATTGGGAGGCTCTGGAAGAACATCAGGCATAAAAAAATCCCAAAGTCCATGACCTACAAAGAGAATATGTTTAGTTTTGGCGAATTCATATGAAGCTACGTGCTGAAAATATCATGAAGGCCTATAGGGGCCGTAAAGTTGTAAAGGGTATTTCCCTGGAAGTGAACCAAGGTGAAATTGTTGGGCTGTTGGGTCCCAACGGCGCCGGAAAGACCACATCCTTCTATATGATCGTGGGGTTGATCAAGCCCAATGGGGGACAGATTTTTCTGGACAATATGGAAATCACCAACTTTCCCATGTACAAAAGGGCGCAACATGGTATTGGCTACTTGGCACAGGAAGCTTCCGTTTTCCGAAAGTTGAGCATAGAAAAAAACATTTTGAGTGTGCTCCAATTGACCAAGCTCTCCAAAAAAGAGCAACATATGAAAATGGAGTCCCTTATTGACGAATTTGGGTTGGGGCACATTCGAAAAAATCGGGGAGATCTGCTTTCCGGGGGAGAACGAAGAAGAACCGAAATAGCTCGTGCCCTTGCCACCGACCCTAAATTCATATTGTTGGATGAACCTTTTGCTGGGGTTGACCCAGTTGCCGTTGAGGATATTCAGCGTATTGTGGCACAATTGAAGAACAAAAACATTGGGATTCTAATCACCGACCACAACGTTCAGGAAACCTTGGCCATTACCGAACGTTCCTATCTTATGTTTGAAGGGGGAATCCTAAAAGCTGGGATACCGGAGGAATTGGCCGTGGATGAAATGGTACGAAAGGTATACCTCGGGCAGAATTTTGAGCTTCGTAAAAAGAAACTGGATTTCTAGGCGTTTTTGGAATTGGCCGACATCACTAGCGAGCTTACTATATAGAAGACGATTATCATTGGTATTGCCAAAAATCTCAAAGTAAGCAACAACACCAAACTTCCAATCAGGAAAAGATACCGAACTGCATTGTCCTTAAAACCCCAGTTGTCAAACTTTAATGCAAAAAGTTCAATTTTGGAATTGAGCAAATAAGCGCTCAGCACCGTAAGTCCAGCAAGAAACCAAGGGTTTAAAATCAGGCTGTTAAGTGTATCGTTGTGGTGGTACATCAAAATCAGGGGAAGTGATAAGATGAGCAAGGTATTGGCCGGGGTGGGCAATCCCACAAAAGAGGAAACCTGGTTTTCGTCCACATTAAATCGGGCCAGTCTGTACGCAGATGCCAGAGTGATCACAAAACCAAAAAGGGCCAAAGGATTCATCTCAAATGTTTTCCAGCTATCACTAAGCACACTGATTCGTTCCCAACTGTTGGCCATGGACATATCCAGGAGTTGGAACATGACAATACCGGGCACCACACCACTGGTAACCATATCCGCTAAAGAATCCAGCTGGACCCCTACTTCACTCTGTACCTTTAAGACCCGGGCCGCAAGACCATCGAAGAAATCAAAAAAAATTCCGATGAAGACAAAAATGGCCGCCATTTCCAACTGGTTCAGCACCGCAAAAACTGTGGCAATACAGCCGCTAAAAAGATTTAATAGCGTTAATGCATTCGGAATATAGGCCTTCATAAGGTTAAGATTTTCGTAAAAATAAACTAAAATTCAAAGTGAGTGGTTTTAAGGATACACCCAGCCACATTTATTCTGATATTTGCTGGAGATTTTACCAGATGAGGCAATCGTTATTCTTATTGGCGCTGTTACTTCTCCTAGGTGGGCGTTTATGTGCCCAAGCTCCTTCACTTTCGGAAAAATCCCAAATAAGCGTGCTTACATGTTCCAAGGGAGACGAACTTTATTCCCTCTTCGGACATACCGCCTTTCGGGTTCAGGACACGGTTCTAGGTATTGATGTGGTCTACAATTACGGCACCTTCGATTTTAATAGGCCCAATTTCTATCTGAATTTTGTTAAAGGTAGATTGATCTTTTGGATTTCGAGAAGGAGTTTCGACCACTTTTTGTTTGAGTACGAATTGGAAAAACGCTGGGTCAAAGAACAGATTCTCGATTTGTCCCTTGAGGAAAAAAACCAACTGCTCAATTTCTTTGAGACCAATTACCTTCCTGAAAACCGGGAATATCTGTACGATCCCCTGCTTAATAATTGTTCCAATATCACAGGCACCATTCTTAAAGATCAATTTGGCGATGCCATCGTATTTGATGGATCCTATTTGGACCAGCAGTACACCTTCCGGCAATTGGTTCGGCAAAATCTGGACTTGAACTCCTGGTCCAGTTTTGGTATTGATGTGGCCTTTGGTTCGGTAGTGGACCGAAAAGCCACGGTCCAGGAACATATGTTCCTGCCTTATTATGCCATGAAACAGTTGCGACATACCTCCAAAAATGAAAAACCATTGGTGAAAAGGGAACGTACCATTTTGGATTATGCCGAAATCAAACAAAGTAGCTTCTTTCCCTTAACTCCTTTGTTCTGGTTTATCTTGTTGTTGCTTTTTACTGCAATCGTGACCTATCTTGATCATAAACACGGCACCAGAAGCAGATGGTTGGACCTAACACTTTTTGTGGTTACCGGTTTCATTGGGCTGTTCTTGATGGTCCTTTGGTTGGCAACGGACCACACATCAACTCCGTGGAATTTCAATGTGCTCTGGGCCCTCCCCACAAATTTATTTATGGCCTATGTATTTGCATTTTCCCAACAATTGCCCCATTGGTTTCAAAAATATCTTTGGATAGCCTTGTCCCTTATGGGAATCATGATTCTCCTTTGGATATTCAACGTCCAGATTTTTTCGCCAGTGCTTATTCCACTACTTTTAACCTTGGCAATGAGATATGGTTATCTTATGAAATTTGCCAAAGGCTAGCCTAGACCACAATGAACTTACTTACCATAGAGGACATATCTAAATCGTATGGCGAACTCGTGTTGTTTTCGAACATCTCTTTTGGAATCAACAAAGGACAAAAGATTGCCTTGATTGCCAAAAATGGCAGTGGTAAAACCTCCATCCTCAACATTATTTCTGGTAAAGATCGTTCTGAAACCGGTCAAGTAGTATCCCGAAAAGGCATAACCATCTCATTTTTGGAACAAGAACCCAGGTTAGATCCCAATCTCACCATTGAGGAAACCATCTTTACCACCGACAATGAAATATTGAAGGTCATTGCCAATTATGAACGGGCGGTACAGGACCCGGACAATACAGAGGCCTATCAAAGAGCTTTTGATGCCATGGAACGACACAATGCCTGGGATTTTGAAACCCAGTACCGTCAAATCCTGTTCAAATTGCACCTGGATCAGTTGGATGCCAAAGTAAGTACCCTTTCTGGAGGACAAATTAAAAGATTGGCACTTGCAAACGCCCTTTTAAACAAACCTGATGTATTGATCTTGGATGAGCCCACCAACCATTTGGATTTGGAAATGATAGAATGGTTGGAGGCGTATTTCACCAAGGAGAATATAACCTTATTCATGGTAACCCACGATCGCTATTTTTTGGAAAGGGTGTGCAATGAAATTATTGAATTGGACAACAACCAGTTGTACAGTTACAAAGGAAACTATTCATACTACCTCAAGGAAAAAGAAGCACGGATGGAGCGGGAAGCCGTGGAACAGCACAAGACCAAACTCTTGTTCAAAAAAGAATTGGATTGGATGCGCAGACAGCCCAAAGCCCGGACTACCAAATCCAAATCCCGAATAGATGATTTTAAGGAAATCAAGAAAAAAGCGCATCAGCGAAGGCAAGACCATCAGGTACAGTTGGAATTGAACATGGAGCGGCTTGGGAGCAAAATTTTGGAACTGCACAATATTTCCAAAAGCTATGGCGATAAAGTCATTCTCAACAAGTTTGATTACAACTTTACTCGCGGGGAAAGGGTTGGCATCATAGGAAGGAATGGAACCGGCAAATCCACTTTTCTAAACTTGATTACGCAGACCGAACCCCCTGATGGTGGAAAAGTAGTAGTTGGCGATACCATTCGTTTTGGCTATTATACCCAAAAGGGCATTGATTCAAAAACGGGCCAAAAGGTCATAGATGTGGTCCGTGAATTTGGGGATTACATCCCATTGAAAAAGGGCAGGCAAATCTCGGCACAGCAGCTTTTGGAACGCTTTCTTTTTGACCGAAAAAAACAATACGATTACGTAGAAAAATTGAGTGGTGGGGAAAGAAAACGGCTGTATTTGTGTACTGTGCTGATTCAAAACCCCAACTTCTTGATCCTGGATGAACCTACCAATGACCTGGATATCGTAACCCTAAATGTCTTGGAAGGATTTTTATTGGATTTTCCCGGTTGTTTGATCGTGGTCTCTCACGACCGCTATTTTATGGACAAAATTGTAGACCACCTTTTTGTGTTCAAGGGCGATGGACTGGTGGAAGATTTTCCAGGTAATTATTCGGATTATCGGGCCTACGAGAATAGTAGGATTACCGCTGAGAGGGAAGCCAAAAATACCTCCGCGGTGAAGGCTGAAAAAACTTCATGGAAAGAAAAGGACGACTCGCGCAAACTGTCCTATCAGGAACAAAAGGAACATAAGCAGCTGGAAAAGGACATTCAAAAATTGGAAGAACAAAAATCCATGTTGCAAAACAAATTCTTGGAACCTGGTCTGGAAGGTGATGCCATTACTGAACTTTCCATAGCGCTCAAGGAAGTAACAGATGCCATTGAGACCAAAACAGAACGGTGGTTTGAACTTTCGGCCATTTTGGAAGGATATCCCATGGGATAAAAGTCAATGACCTTATGTTGTTCCGAGTTCTATCATATCTGAAGTTCCTGCAAAAATCCACAAATGAACATGGGGTGCATTCCCCGTTTGTGTTCAAGTTTGTCACCCAGTGCTTGTACGCAAAAAAGAAGCTGCACAATAGAAAGGCTTTCAATGTCTTCCTAAAGACCGTGAATTTTTTTGATGCCAAAAGTGTTTCCGTACTAGATAATTTAGAAGCTGCCCAGGTGGTTATGCAGTCTGTTCCCGACCTCCATTTTGAGCAGCCACCCTTTGATCTTGTATATGCCGAAAATTTGGAAATATTCCATTTCAACCAGTTGCTTTCCGGAGGTAAATTGCACAACAACAGCTTGATTTTGGTTGAGGGCATTCATACATCAAGGGAAAAGTGGGAACAGTGGACATCATTGATTTCGGAAACCCCTATCACCGTAAGCATTGATATGTTCCATCTAGGTGCCATTTTTATCCGAAGGGAACAGGAAAAGGAACATTTCACCATCCGAATATAAAAAGGTAACTTTAGATATGGAAAGTTTAGGTACAGACAATACAATTTGGTACGTAGTCGGGGTTTTGTTCCTCATCTATTTCATCATACTTGTTCGAAACAAACGAGGCAATAAAAAGAGAAGGTCAAGACAGTTTATGGAAGGGAAACGGAGGCACAAAAAAGATCATTGACCACTTAGCACCGACTTCCAACTACCGACTACCGACTACCGACTACCGACTACCGACTACAATTTAAAAAATGAAGATCTACACCAAAACAGGGGACAAAGGGACCACAGCATTGTTTACCGGAAAACGGGTCCCAAAGCACCATATTAGAATTGAAAGTTACGGCACCGTGGACGAACTCAATTCCTTTTTGGGACTGCTGCGAGACCAAGAGATGAACACCCATTCCAGAGAAACCCTGGCCTGGGTACAATACCTGCTATTTACTGTAGGTGCAATTTTAGCCACGGAACCTACAAAGGACAACAGGTTGAAAATCCCAAGAATCAGCACTGAAGATATAGAGCGGTTGGAAAAGGAAATGGATGCCATGAACGAGGAACTGCCCCAAATGACACACTTTATTCTTCCAGGCGGACACCCGACCGTGTCATGCTGTCATATTGCCAGAACCGTATGTAGGCGAGCAGAACGGATGATATCCTATCTGCACGAAAACGAACCCGTTCCTGAAAATCTATTGTCATTCATCAATAGGCTTTCCGACTACCTTTTTGTGTTGGCACGAAAGTTGTCAAAAGATCTCCAGGCAGAAGAAGTCAAGTGGATACCCGAAAAACAGGGAGAATAAATCCTAATTTTCTGCGTTTCAGATTAACACGCGTAAAATAATTTTGAAATAATGTCGATTTTACTTGACAAATTCGGTTTAAAAATTATTTTTGCAAAAAATTAAAAATCAAACCGCTACTATGTACTGGACATTAGAATTAGCCTCATACTTAAGTGATGCGCCTTGGCCAGCCACCAAAGACGAATTGATAGATTATGCCATCCGCACGGGAGCTCCCCTGGAAGTTGTGGAGAATTTGCAGTCCATGGAGGAAGAAGGTGGCGAAATATATGAGTCCATCGAAGAAATATGGCCGGATTATCCCACGGAAGAGGATTATCTCTGGAACGAGGACGAGTATTGAACATTAGATACAAACCGAATTAAAAAGTCTCATTTGAGGCTTTTTTTTATGTAATTTTGACAGCCCTGCAAGCGGATTCCATGCCGTTCTGGACAATGGAACAACTTTTGCAATCCAAAAGAAAATTTATTCATGAGCTTTATTAATTCCGTACTAAAGGTTTTTGTTGGGGATAAATCCGAGAAAGATGTAAAAGCACTACAACCTTTGGTAAAAGAGGTCAAATCCTTTGAAGAAGAACTTTCAGGATTGACGCATGATCAACTTCGCCAGAAAACAGACAGTTTCAAAGCCCAGATAGCACAAGACTGCGAGGATATAAATGATCAAATCGCCACCTTAAAGGAAGAAGTCCAAAACTCGACGGACATTGATCGGAATGAGGAAATCTACACAGAAATAGATAGGCTCAACGAAGAAGCCTACAAAATATCCGAAAACACCTTGAATACCATACTCCCAGAAGCATTTGCCGTGGTCAAGGAAACGGCAAAGCGATTTGCCAACAATACTTCCATTACGGTTACGGCAACCGAGTTTGACCGATCACTTTCGGGCAGCAAGGATTATGTGGTACTGGAAGGCGACAATGCCGTTTGGTCCAACTCATGGGACGCTGCAGGAAAAGAAGTCACATGGGATATGATCCACTACGATGTGCAGCTTATTGGAGGAATAGCATTGCACCAGGGTAAAATTGCCGAAATGCAGACCGGGGAAGGAAAAACCTTGGTGGCCACCCTACCGCTTTACCTTAACGCCTTGGCCGGAAAAGGGGCACATTTGGTAACCGTAAACGATTATTTGGCCAAAAGGGATAGCGCCTGGATGGCTCCCATCTTTGAGTTCCATGGGCTTTCAGTGGATTGTATCGATAAACACCAACCCAATTCGGATGGGCGTAGGGCAGCATACAATGCTGATATTACCTATGGAACCAACAATGAATTTGGTTTTGATTATCTGCGGGACAATATGGCCCATACCCCTGGAGATTTGGTACAGCGCCCACACCATTATGCCATTGTGGACGAGGTGGATTCCGTTTTGATCGATGATGCCCGTACCCCTTTGATCATTTCAGGGCCCGTACCAGAAGGTGACCGTCACGAGTTCAATGAGTTAAAACCCAAGGTATCCGACATTGTTCAAAAACAGCGCCAATACCTCACCGGAGTGCTGGCAGAGGCTAAAAAATTAATTAAGGAAGGAGACGCCAAAGAAGGAGGTTTTCTTTTGCTCAGGGTCCATAGGGGATTGCCAAAGAACAAGGCCCTCATCAAGTTTTTAAGTGAGGAAGGCGTAAAACAATTGCTCCAAAAAACCGAAAATTTCTACATGCAGGACAACAACAGGGAAATGCACAAGGTAGATGCAGAGCTGTTGTTCACCATAGATGAAAAGAACAATCAAATTGAGCTTACCGATAAGGGAGTTGACTATATCTCAGGCGATCAGGATAAGGATTTCTTTGTGATGCCCGACATTGGTGCAGAAATTGCCAAAATTGAAGAACAAGAGCTGGAGATTGAAAAAGAAGCCGAGCTAAAAGAAGAACTGTTCAAGGATTTTGGGGTAAAAAGTGAGCGCATCCACACCATGAGCCAATTGCTCAAGGCCTATACCCTTTTCGAAAAAGATGTAGAATACGTGGTGATGGACAACAAGGTTATGATCGTGGATGAGCAAACCGGGCGTATCATGGATGGTCGCCGGTATTCCGATGGACTCCACCAAGCCATTGAGGCCAAGGAAAATGTGAAGATCGAGGCCATGACCCAGACCTTCGCGACCATTACCTTGCAGAATTACTTCAGAATGTACAATAAACTGGCCGGGATGACGGGTACTGCCGTCACCGAGGCAGGGGAGTTCTGGGAAATCTACAAGCTTGATGTGATGGAAATCCCAACCAATAAACCTATTGCAAGGGATGATCGCCACGATTTGATCTACAAGACCAAACGGGAAAAGTACAATGCCATCATTGAAGAAGTAACCGATTTATCCAAAGCCGGCAGGCCGGTGTTAATCGGTACCACTTCCGTTGAAATATCAGAATTGCTTTCCAAATTGTTGAGTGTGCGAAAAATACCCCACAACGTGCTCAATGCGAAATTGCACAAGAAGGAGGCGGACATTGTGGCCGAAGCCGGAAATGCAGGAGTGGTTACCATAGCCACCAACATGGCAGGTAGGGGAACAGATATCAAGCTTTCCGATCAGGTTAAGGACGCAGGTGGTTTGGCCATTGTTGGAACAGAAAGACATGATTCCAGGCGTGTGGATAGACAGCTTCGGGGTCGTTCTGGGCGACAGGGTGATGTGGGAAGCTCCCAATTCTATGTGTCGCTGGAAGACAACTTAATGAGGTTGTTCGGTTCGGATAGGGTGGCTAAAATGATGGACCGTATGGGTCTTGAGGAAGGCGAAGTGATTCAGCATTCCATGATGACCAAGTCCATTGAACGCGCCCAGAAAAAAGTAGAAGAGAACAACTTTGGCATCCGTAAACGCTTGTTGGAATACGATGATGTTATGAACGCACAGCGTGAAGTGGTGTATAAAAGAAGAAGACACGCGCTGCAAGGGGAGCGTCTTAAAGTGGACATTGCCAATATGATCTATGACACCTGTGAGGTCATTGCCGAAACCAATAAAATGGCGGAGGATTATAAAAATTTCGAGTTTGAGCTTATCAAATACTTCTCGGTAACATCTCCAGTTACGGAAGAGGAATTCAACAAAATGAATTTCCAGGATATTGCCAACCAAGTGTACAAGGCGGCCTATGGTTTTTATCAGCAAAAGATGGAACGCAGTGCCACCGTGGCCTTTCAGGTCATCAAAAAAGTATATGAAGACCAAACCAACAAGTTTGAGCGCATTGTGGTTCCCTTTACCGATGGCATCAAGACCCTGAATGTGGTCACCAATTTGGAGGAAGCCTATAACAGCGACGGAAAACAGCTTATCACGGATTTTGAAAAGAACATTTCCCTGGCCATTATAGACGATTCATGGAAGACGCATTTGCGCAAGATGGACGAGTTGAAACAATCTGTCCAACTGGCGGTACACGAGCAAAAAGACCCTTTATTGATCTATAAATTTGAGGCCTTTGAACTATTCAAGGGAATGATAGATAAGGTGAACAAAGAGGTTATTTCCTTCTTGTTCAAAGGAGAGTTGCCTTCCGAAAACACGAATCAAATCCAAGAGGCCAGAACTGTGAGACGCCCCAAGGAAAACCTTAAGACATCCAAGGAGGAAATCCCCAACAGCGATGAACTTGCTGCCCAAAACCGGGCTGCCGGACAAACCCAAGGCAGAAGACCGCAGGTTACCGAAACGGTGGTACGCGAACGTCCCAAAATTGGAAGGAACGAACGGGTGACCATAAAAAATGTTATGTCGGGAGAAAGCAAGACTATCAAGTACAAACAAGCTGAGCCTCTGATAGATAAGGGTGAATGGGTCCTTGTGGACGAATAGTAAGATTCCACCAAAAATAAAAAAGCGACGGTCATTTAAGGCCGTCGCTTTTGTTTATAACGAAAACATAAGTAGTTTTACATCCCAAACACCCCCGTATAGCTACTTTTACCGCCATTTTTCAACCATTTGCGGTAAAAGGGAATAACCATACCGTGACTATGAACATGCCCAACGAGGAAAACCGTCGGTTGCAGGACAAAATCCAGTTGATCCTTAAGGTCAACCACAATTCCATTTTAACGTCGATACTATTCGGGTTGGTGTGCATGTTTCTGTTGGGCATCAAAGGCGTAATCCCCTATGTGTTTTTTGGTTACGCCCTTATCAACTTTTTGAATACGTATTTATACGGCAAGCACAAAAACCTTACGCTTACCTATAATATCGCCTCCATTCTGGCCATGATTGGCGGCATATTGATCACCATTCACAGCGGCGGAATCCAAAGTCCATTCATTTTGGTTCTGGCCATCGTGGTATTTGCAGGCTATGTTACCACCAAAATGTACGGCCAATTTTATCTCATAATCAACTTAGTGGTGGTCACTGCCATTTTTCTATATGATATGGGCAATTTTGATCTCACTGGAAATCAGGTTCCCTCAGAATCCCGCGGATGGTTCGCTTTTCTAAGCGTTGTATTTGCAGTTTACTTGCTGGGTGGGGTTTTTGGCCGGAATTTATTGAGAGCACATCACAATCTGTACAAATCCAGAAAAGAGGTACAGGAGCGTATTGATGAGAAGGAAACCCTATTAAAAGAAGTGCACCACCGTGTCAAGAACAATCTCCAGACCGTATCCAGTTTGCTGAGCTTACAATCCAGGGCTGTTTCCGATGAAAAAATTAGTGGAATCATCAAGAGCAGTCAAAACCGGGTGGTGTCCATGGCCATGGTGCATGAAATGCTGTATAAACGTGATGATTACCTTTCCAAAATAGAACTTCGGCCTTATGTGGAGGAACTTTGCAGTTACCTGGTGCGGTCCGTAAAGGGAAATACCAATAAAATAAAGGTCAACCTGCATATGGACGACCATAAGCTCAGTATCGACACAGTAATTCCGTTGGGTTTGATCATCAATGAGACCATTACCAACGCGCTTAAATATGGGATAAAGGATGATGAAGCTGGTGAAATTTTGGTTTCCCTACGGAAGTTATCCGACAAGCGATATGAGATGCATCTGGGTGACAATGGTGTGGGCTATGCGGATGATATCAGCCCAGAAACTTCAAAATCCCTTGGGCTAAAACTGATCTATAACCTGGCCCGCCAACTGAGAGGAAGCATTAATCGTGATCCAGAAAAAAAGGGCACGTATTACCGTTTGGAGTTCGAGGAAATTATAGAGGAATTCAACGCCATCGATTAAATCCTTTTCCTATCTTTAGAAGATTAACTAAATCTTCCCTAGCATGTTGAAAAAACTACTTCCCGTGGTATTTTTAATAAGTACCACCCTTTCTGCACAAGATTATTTTTTCAAAAAGTACCACCCGTTTAATCCCCAAGTTCCCTCACCAGAGGAATTTTTGGGATACCCTGTTGGGCAACACCATACGCGGCACGATCTCATCGTGGCCTATATGGAAAAGCTTGCAGAAGCATCGGACAGAGCTAGTATCCATGAATACGGCAGGACGCACGAAGGTAGAAAATTGGTGATGCTCACTGTGAGCTCCCCTGAAAATTTGGGTAAGCTAGATAAAATCAAAGAGCAACACCTGCAATTTGTGGATCCCACCCAAAACCCTGCCAACTATGATGAAGTTCCCATTTTTGTGAACTTGGGATACAACGTACATGGCAATGAACCGTCCGGAGGTGAATCAGCTTTGCTGACCGCCTATACGTTGGCGGCCTCCAATCATCCGGAAATTCAAAATTACCTGGCAAATGGGGTATTTTTTGTTGATCCCACAATCAACCCCGATGGACGGGACCGTCATACCCAATGGGCCAATATGTATCAAGGAAGTCCATTGGTGGCCGACCCACAGGACGCGGAGCACAACGAGTACTGGCCCAGGGGCCGCACCAATCATTACTGGTTTGACCTCAACAGGGATTGGCTTTTGGGTATTAATCCGGAAAGTCGTGGGAAACTTTCATGGTACCACGAATGGTATCCCAATGTTGTGACCGATTTTCATGAAATGGGCACCCAAAGTTCCTATTTCTTTGAGCCGATGAAGGACAATGCTTCTTGGGACCCTATCATGCCCAAGGAGAATTATGTGGAGCTCAACAACCTCTTCGGTGAATATTTTGCCAAGGCCTTGGACAGCATTGGCTCTTTTTATTTTTCAAAAGAAGTTTTTGATGGAACCTATCCAGGTTACGGTTCCTCCTACCCTGATCTTCAGGGTGGCTTGGCCCTTCTTTTCGAACAGGCCAGCTCAAGGGGGCACAAACAGACCACCGCTTTTGGGGAAATTACATTTCCATTCACTATAAGAAACCAATATGTTTCAAGTATGGCCACTATAAAGGCCTCGGTTGAAAACAAGGCTTACCTGCGGAAATACCAACAGGATTTTTTCAAAAGCGCCTTACAGAATGCTTCCAAAAGTCGAATTCGCGGATATCGGTTCAGGGACGATCATGACCCCAACCGGGTAAAGGCTTTTGTGGACAAACTTCTCCTGCACAAAATTGATGTGTACAAATCGGGCAACCAATTTGTGGTCCCAACCAATCAACCCCAGTATAGAATGGTCCAGACCATGTTTGAGACCTACGAAAAATATCGGGATAGTGTGTATTATGATGCTTCAGCTTGGTCCGTGGCCAATTTTTACAATATGAAATATCAACCCACCAACTCCGTGAGTTTGGGCGAAAAAATCATCTCTATCGAAAATTTGGTGGCTCCAACGGCAGTATCCAAATCGGAATACGCCTACATTATCGACTATGATGATTACAATGCCGTGGCCGCTCTGAATTACCTTCAAACTGAAGGTCTGGTCGTTTCTTCAGCTTTTAAGCCCTTTACGGCAAAGACCACCAGCGGCAATAAAAGCTTCAACTATGGGGCTTTGGTCATTCCTGTAAGTTTACAAAAGAAGGATAGCGGTGCGGTCTTTCAATTGATTTCCAAAGCCCAGCAAAAATTTCAAGTACCCATCTATGCCACCGCTACGGGATATAGTGCCAATGGAATCGATCTAGGGAGTAGACATGTTAATCCCATCACCCAACCCAAGGCAGCTTTGCTTATTGGCGATGGAGTTAGATCTTATGATGCCGGAGAGGTATGGCATTTACTGGATACCCGGGTACACATGCCCATTACCAAGATTCCAATGCGAAACTTTGGGTGGACCAATTTGGACAAGTACAATACCTTGGTGATGGTGTCTGGAAGTTATGACCTGAACAAAAAACAGTTGGAGAAAATTAAAAATTGGGTGTCAGCTGGAAATACACTCATTACCATTGGTACCGCTTCCAAATGGGCCATTGACAAAAAATTGGTCAAGGAAAAACTAACCGAAAAAGAAAAGGATACCACCAAAGCAGTCGTTAGAAGACCTTATGTAGAAGCTCCTGAACATCTGGGCAAGGAAAGTGTGGGTGGTGCCATCTTTAGGGTGGATTTGGATATCACCCACCCATTGGCGTTTGGCTATAGGGATAGTTCCATCCCCATATACAAGAACAATTCGGTTTGGTTGGCTCCTAGCAAAAACGAATATGCCACCGTGGCCAAATATGCCAAAAACCCACATATTGATGGGTTTATTACCAAAAAGAACATGGAGGATTTTCTAAAACCGTCAGCATCACTCATCGTGAGCCAACTAGGAGGGGGCCGCGTGGTCATGTTTGCGGACAATCCCAATTTTAGGGGATCGTGGTACGGTACCAACCGTCTTTTTCTCAATGCCCTGTTTTTAGGCGATAAAATCGAAATACCCGAATAGGACCATGAAGTATTTGCTCTCACTTTTGATGCTTTTTCACTTTTCCCTGCTCCTAGGACAAGGTCAGCTTGGGGATGGGCCCCATTCCCAACTCATTATTAGGGGCGTGACCCTGATCAACGGAAATGGAGCGCCTCCCAGGGGCCCCATCGATATTGTGGTTGAAAACAACAATATTGTGACCATTCAAGTGGTAGGCTATCCTGGAGTTGCCATTGATGAGAGCAAAAGGCCCCAACTCAAAACCGGCGGCAAAGAATTGAATTGCGAGGGGATGTACCTACTCCCAGGATTTGTGGATATGCACGGCCATATTGGCGGGGTTGCACAAGGGGCGGATTCCGAGTATGTATTTAAACTTTGGATGGCCCATGGCATTACTACGGTAAGGGAACCTGCCGGCAGGGGCATTGAATGGACCCTGAAACTAAAGCGTAAAAGTGAAAAAAATGAAATAGTAGCTCCCAGAATCCAGGCATATACCGCCTTTGGGCAAACCACCAAAGGTTTTAACCCCTTGGATGATGGTCCTATAAGCACTCCGGAGCAAGCAAGGGAATGGGTAAGAAACAATGCCAAGAACGGTGCTGATGGAATCAAGTTTTTTGGTGCTCCGCCAGATATAATGGCCGCCGCTCTGGATGAAAACAAAAAATTGGGACTGCGATCCGCTTGTCATCATGCGCAAATGGATGTGGCCCGATGGAACGTGCTGCATTCGGCCAGGGCAGGACTGACCAGTATGGAACATTGGTACGGACTGCCAGAAGCACTCTTCGAGGATAGGACAGTACAGGACTATCCATTGGATTACAATTATCAAAATGAACAGCATCGCTTTGAGGAAGCCGGGAAATTGTGGCAACAGGCGGCCAAACCCTTTTCCGAGCATTGGAATAAGGTTATGGACGAATTGATCGCCCTGGATTTTACATTGGATCCAACGTTCAATATTTATGAAGCCAGTAGAGATCTCCATCGCGCCCGGAGGGCAGAATGGCATGAAGAGTATACCTTGCCCACCCTTTGGAGTTTCTATCAACCCAGTAAAATATCCCACGGCTCGTATTGGCACGATTGGGGTACAGAGCAGGAAGTGGCGTGGCGCAACAACTATAACTTATGGATGACCTTTATAAACGAGTACAAAAACAGGGGCGGTAGGGTGACCACAGGCTCCGATTCAGGATTTATCTTCCAATTATATGGATTTGCCTATGTCCGGGAAATGGAACTGTTGCGGGAAGCAGGGTTTCATCCCCTGGAGATTATCCGTTCATCCACTTTAAATGGAGCCGAAGCTCTGGGAATGGACGACAGAATTGGCACCGTGGAAGTTGGAAAACTAGCCGACTTTGTGATTTTAAAGGAAAATCCACTAAAAAACCTGAAAGTATTGTACGGAACAGGAGCCATCCGATTAACGGATGACAATAAAGTAGTTCGAGTGGGCGGTGTTACCTATACCGTGAAAGACGGTATTATTTACGATGCGAAGGCACTTTTGAAAGACGTAAGGACAATAGTACAGCAGCAGAAACAAAAACTAAACTACAAAATAAAGCAACCGGGATTAGAATAATATCCATAATATGTGGGGTTTATGATTGGTTGAAGCTAAAATAGGGAACACGGGCAGCCAATGGCCTAATAATCGGTCTGTTGCGATTTAATCCGATTAAATGTCCCTTGATCGTGGTTTGGCCTCTTTTTGCGAAATGAAAAGATAATGGTGGCCACCACAAAGGCGGTACTCAAAAACAAGGTAAAGGGTATGGCGATCTCCAATAACATATTAAGCCAATTTAGACTTGTTTCTCTTTGTTCTAAAAGCAAGAGCCTTCTTGATTCTTGAATTCTTGAACATATAAAGTCTAGCAACTTCAGTTTCCTTAACAGTCTCTGTGTCGATTTCCACGTTCAATTCAACACCAACGGTTACGGTTTCAACTTTTACCTCTTTATTAAGGTCTTGTGCCATTGCAAAGGCTCCGAAAAAGATGATTGCGATAAAGGTTAAAATTGCTTTCATGACTTGGGTTATTTTTACATGGTAAAGTTACCTTGGGGGATAGGCGCCCTAGATTTTCATCGCTTAACCTTCCTTTTTTTTCGGTATCGGGCCTTTTTTCGGCTGAAGTGTATTTTATCGTCGATGAAAATTTCCAGAGCGGAAAACACGCCACCGATTGCATGTGCATTTCATCGATAAATCCAATGATAGCAGCAATTCACAAGTATGTCGTTCATCCGGTTTTTTGGTGAGATAATCTGGAAAAACAGTTGTGCCTAAGCCGTATATTTTATAATTTCATGACGATTTGGGCCTTGGCCGACCATTTAAAAAAAACATCTGTTATGAAAATTACCTTTCTGGGTCATTCCACCCTTCTTTTGGAAATCGATACAACCAAAATCATTGTTGATCCCTTTATAAGCGGAAATGAACTTGCATCCCATATTGATGTATCATCCATCAAAGTGGATTACATGTTACTTACCCACGGTCATCAAGATCATGTGCTGGATGCAGAAACCATTGCGCGGAACAATCCGGAAGCCATCATTGTTTCCAACTATGAAATTGTGCAATGGTATGCTGCCAAGGGCATAAATGGTCACCCTATGAACCATGGCGGGCAGTACGCTATGGATTTTGGCATCGTTAAATTTGTCAACGCCATACATTCAAGTGTACTTCCAGATGGGACCTATGGAGGAAATCCAGGAGGTTTTGTGATTTCCACCGATTCTAGATGTATCTATATTGCCGGAGATACCGCATTGACCATGGACATGAAACTCATTCGCAAAACTTCCCCACGCATTGATTTGGCCGTATTGCCCATTGGGGATAATTTCACCATGGGATATAAGGATGCCGACATTGCCAGTGATTTTGTAAAGTGCGACCGGATTTTGGGTTACCATTACGACACTTTTCCCCCCATCAAGCTTGATAAGGAAAAAGCCAAAGCTTACTTTGATTCTAGAAACAAAGAACTCATTTTATTAAATATAGGTGACAGTCTTGAGGTTTGATCCGTAAGTTTGTGGCCAAGTCCGTAATGCGCTACCATGCCTAACGACCAAAAGAAAAATTAAGAATTATATGAGAACATTTGTTTTTGCCATACTTTGTATTGTGTCCACCAGCTGCAAACCCAAGGCCATGTCGGAAAAAGCTGTGGCTGTGCAACCTGCCATGGAAGAACAGGCAGAATTAATGGCCCCCGACCTCAAAAAATATGAAACGGCTTATTTTGCCAGTGGCTGTTTTTGGTGTGTTGAAGCCATTTTTGAAAGTGTAAAAGGAGTAGCCGAAGTGCATTCAGGGTACTCTGGCGGTTCCGAGAAAAATCCAACATACGAGGAAGTGGCCTATGGAAGAACCCACCACGCCGAAGCCGTGGAAGTATACTATGATCCCGAAGTAATCAGTTTTACCCAATTGGTCCAGGTGTTTTTTGGTTCGCACGACCCCACAAGCCTAAACCGGCAAGGACCTGACAAGGGTGCTCAATACCGTTCCATTGCCTTTTATAAGAATGAAGAGCAGAAAAAAATCATATTGGACTACATGGAAGTATTGGAATCCTCCAACGTATACGGTCGTCCCATTGTAACGCAGGTAGTTCCCTTTGAGAAGTTCTATAAGGCGGAGAGATACCATCAAGACTTTGAACGAAGAAATCCGAACAACTCCTATATCAGGAATGTCAGTATCCCCAGGTTGAACAAGTTCAAGGAAAATTTTAAATCGTATTTAAAGGAAGAGGCCCACTAGGCTGAAGTTGTGCATTGGGCGGAAAGTTCCAAGCTGTAGGTAGGTGAATTCAGGACGAAGAGCTGACTAAGCATGTGCATACGCACGCTATTCCTTCAATACCACTTCACTGTACTTGGAATTAATATTGATGGTTTTGGACCCGTCATTTTTAATATGATATCCTTTGTGCACATTGGTATTGTAGTTCTTGGACGACCCAATGGCCAAAATTTCCGGGTAAGCAAAGTCGGAGGTGGTTTCGTTCACATAAATGGTAAAAGGCACGGAAGGGATGGTAAAGTCCACTTCTCCGTTTTCCACCGTAATGTCGATATTGGAAAATTCATCGGCAACGGAATTGATGCGCAAGGCTCCTAGATTGTTTGTGGCCAGGACCTTGTCCACTAATTTATTGATGGTTACATGGGAAGAAACCGCATTTAACCGTAGCTCGCCCACTTCCTTTAAATCAACTTTTTCAGAGAAATCGGTCTTTAGCTGGCCATAGTTCCATTTCTGCACTACCACTGGAGTATATGATGCCCTGATATCGGTTCTTACGCCATCAATAGTGGAAGCAAGCAAGCTTGCGTGTGACAAGCTTGCTTTGATGTTTTTGGTATTGGCGGATAATTTGACCTCCCCATGTCTAACATTCATTTTTAGTTTTACGGACTTGGGCATTTTTATCTTGATCCGCTTTTTCACTTTGTACTCCCTGTGCTCACCATCATCGGACGAAAAGTAAAAAATATTGGAATCGTCCCCGCTCCTAATGGTAAAGGTCCTTCTTTCCGCATATCGCTCCCTAAATTTTTGGTGTTCCTCTCTTTGGGCCGCTCTTGCTTCCTGCATTGCAGCCCGGGCTTCTTCGCGGGCGGCCCTTGCTTCCTCACGAACCGCCTCACGCTCTTCCAACATTTTCTCGCGTTCCTGCTCCCGTTCCTCGGCCATTTCCTCTACTCTTTCCCGCCATTCCTCAATTTTTTTCTGATAGTCCTTGCTGAAACTCTTGTCAAAGGACTTTTTCCATTCCTTTAAATACTTGTCACCGTCCTTTTTGTAGGCATCATAATCGAAATCCGTAAAAGGTACCGGTGGTACAGGTGGCAACTCGGGCAGTACGAACACTTCTGGTATTTCTGGGATATGGAGCTCCTCAAAAAGCGGCTCGATTAAAGGGGCATCGGGAATTACAATTTCCATGTCATTAAATTTGAAAGAACCTGGGGCTACCACGCCAAATTGGGATCCAGAGGTACGTACCTGAATTTCCTTGCTGTTGCCCATGATCTTGATAGCATCGGATTCAAAAAATTCCTTCGCCTCCTCATCTGTGGCCCCATCCAGTTCCACAACCGCGGTAATCTCCACTTCTTGCCTGTCCCATGTTTCAAATTCAATATCGGCATGCTTGGTATCAATGTTCAATACCGTTTCATCTCCCACATTGAAAGTTTCCTTGTAGGTCTTGGTCTTCTCCTGTCCCCAGCCTACATATCCGGCCAGGACAAAAAGAAGAACGCTAAATAATATTTGATTCCTGTTCATTTTTTGATGATTTTAATTGATTCAACTTTGATTTTAATTTTTGTAGCAACTGCAATCGCAGCTGTAGGTTTTTGATCAGGGCATTGATGGTCTGGTCATTGGGGCCCACATTGTTCAGTTCGGCATTCAATGCCTTGTATTCGACATCCAATTCCGCCAACCGTTCCATAAAACTGTCAATAATGGCCTTGTTGTCTCCTGAAAATTCCAATTCCGAAAGCTCCAGATTTATGTTGGTCACGTAGTAGCTCTCTATTTTCTTTAGATCAGGGGAAAGATCTCCCAGCGATATGGTCTGTGTGGAAGACGCTTCGGAATCGTTGCCCACCACTTGGGTTTCCGGACCGGGGTCTATTGTACTACTTGCGGTAAAAAAGTATATGCCCAGCCCACATAGTACCACAACCGATGCTGCAATGCCGAACCACCATATTTTCTTGGATTTTTGCGGAACCGGCAGTTCCTGCAGCTCTTCCTCCAAACGGGTCAAAAAACGTGCTTCATGGCCCTCTTTCATGGAATATTTTTTCTGTTCCCTTTCCTGTTCAAACATTTTTCTAAGATCCTGTGCCATATGCCAAATCTTTTAGTTTATTCTTTAGTTGCGCCTTCCCCCGAAGCAATCGGGTCCTGGATGCGGTCTCGGATATATCCATGATCTGCGCAATCTCACTATGGTCATATCCTTCCACCAGGAACAATTGGACCACAAATCTGTATTTGTCCGAAAGCGTTTCAATGGCTTCTATTACCTTTTCCACGCTAACCTCATGGTCAATGGTCCAATCCTCGTCATCACTCACATGCATATAGGTTTCATCCAACGCTATTGTTCTTTGGTGTTTCGATTTTAGGAAATCGATACTTCGGTTCACCACGATCCGTTTTAACCAAGCGCCAAATGTCACTTCCCCTTTAAATTGGTGTATACGTTGAAATGCCTTTATAAATGATTCCTGCACTACGTCCTCGGCATCGTCGGCATCCTTCACAAATCGCATGGCCACGGCATTCATACCCCCGCAATACTGTTGGTACAATTGCATTTGTGCTTTCCGGTCGTTTGCCTTGCACTGTTCTACCAGTTCAATTTGAAACATGGTGTGTTAAAGGTTTGGCATTTTAGTTGTTCAAGTTAAGGACGATACAAAAAAAAGGTCGTTGCAAAATAATGTGGTTTTTGGTGTTTTTTAACAAATGACCAAAAATCCAAGGCTTCGGAAAGCATCCCAAATCTTTATACCTTCGCAGAAATTCCATACATCCGCCCGTGGCCCATAAAGATTCCATACCTAAAAATGCCATTTCCAAGATAAAACAGCTGCGGAAAAAGGAAATTTCACCAGAGAGATTGGTAGATGGGATTTTGAAAGGTGACAAAACCTTGTTGGCCAAGGCAATCACCCTTTTGGAAAGCTCCAACCCCAAACACTTTGAGAAAGCCAATACCGTTGTGGAGCAATGTCTTGCGCATCCCAGCAATAGCATACGAGTGGGAATCACCGGAGTACCTGGAGTGGGCAAAAGCTCATTTATTGAGGTGTTGGGCAAAACACTTACAGGACTTGGCAAAAAAGTAGCCGTCTTGGCGGTAGATCCCACCAGCACGTTGAGCAAGGGCAGTATTTTGGGTGATAAAACCCGTATGCAGGCACTTTCCAAAGATTCCAACGCCTTTATAAGGCCCTCCCCTTCCGGCGAAACCTTGGGCGGGGTAGCACGAAAAACCCGTGAAAGCATTGTGCTTTGTGAAGCGGCCGGGTTTGACATTATCCTGGTGGAAACCGTAGGTGTTGGTCAAAGTGAAACCTTGGTGCACAGCATGGTGGATTTCTTTCTGCTCCTAAAATTATCCGGTGCAGGAGATGAGCTTCAGGGTATAAAAAGGGGAATTATGGAAATGGCCGATGCCATTGCCATCAACAAAGCTGATGGCCATAATATAGAAAAGGCCAAATTGGCGGAGGTTGAATTCTCCAGGGCACTGCACCTCTACCCTCCCAAGGAAAATGGCTGGACGCCAAAAGTGCTGCGTTGCTCTGCTATGGAAAATGTTGGGATTGGGGAGATTTGGGAAATGATTCGGGAATATACCGCACTTGTGCAGGAAAACGGTCATTTTAAGGTGAACAGGCAAACGCAGAACAAAAATTGGTTCCTTCAAACCTTGGATGAACAACTGCATCAACTTTTTCACCAACGGGAGGATTTCCAATCCAAAAAAGAGGAAATGCTACAGGCCATTGAATTGAACAAAGTATCCCCTTTTTATGCGGCAAAATCGCTAATACAGGAACTGGTGCAAGAACTTAAATAAAAGAAGTAAATTTGCCCCGTCTATACGCCAATTCATGAGCACTGTTACCGATTCCTTCCTATCCATTGTGGTTCCCTTGTACAATGAAGAGGACAATGTGGTCTTGCTGACCCAAAAAATCCATGAGAGCCTGGAGGGTTACCATTACCAAATTGTATACGTTGACGACTTTTCCAAGGATAAGACCAGAAAAGTGGTCAAGGACATGAACGATTCCAAAGTGCACCTAATTGAACTGAAAAAGAACTATGGCCAGAGCCTGGCATTGGCCGCTGGAATAGACTATGCTGAAGGGGAATATATCATCACCATGGACGGAGACCTGCAGAACGATCCCTCCGATATTCCAAAAATGTTGGCGGAAGCGGTAACCGGTGAATATGATGTGATCACTGGAATCCGTCAAAAACGAAAGGACTCCCTGGTCAAAAAAATTCCATCCAAAATTGCCAACTTTCTGGTTCGCAGGGTAACCAAATTGGACATAAAGGATAATGGGTGTGCGCTAAAAGTGTTCACCAAGGATATTGCCAAAGGACTGAATCTTTATGGGGAAATGCACCGTTTTATAACGTTATTGGCCCATTTGGAAGGTGCCCAGATCAAACAAATTCCTGTAAAGCACCATGCGCGGCACGCCGGGGTATCCAAATATGGCCTGGAGCGTGTATTCAAGGTAGTGGCCGATATGATGTTGCTCCTTTTTATCCGGAAGTACTTTCAACGTCCTATACACCTATTCGGAATTTTTGGTGTGTTATTGATTATTTTGGGGATTTTCATCAACATCTACCTTCTTATTGTAAAGCTAGGGTTTGGCGAAGATATTGGTAGTAGGCCATTATTGATCTTTGGGATGATGTTCATTCTTGGGGGCATTCAGCTGTTCACCATCGGTATTGTCATGGAACTCCTGATTCGCACGTATTATGAGTCGCAACAAAAAAGGCCATACCGTGTTAAAAAAATAAGCATCGGTGACGGAAAAGCTTCGTAAACAGCTCATTGGAGTACTTAAAGTGGTGGTAAGTGCCACTTTGATCTATTTTATTTTTACCAAGATCAATTTTTCAGAAGTGGTGCTTGTTCTCAAGCGAAGCAATCCACTTTATTTGATATTGGCCGTTTTGTTGGTTGCACTGTCCAAGGTGTTGGCGGCATTACGATTAAATCTCTATTTCCATCAAATTGGCGTGCGTATTACCCAATTGAGCAACCTTAAACTGTATTTGTTGGGCATGTTCTACAATCTCTTTCTTCCAGGAGGAATTGGAGGTGATGCCTATAAAGGATACGTAATCCAAAAGAAATACAAATCCGGCACCAAAAAAGTGGTTGCAGTGTTGGTCTTGGATCGTTTGAGTGGAATGTTGATCATTTTTATCTTTGGATGTGCACTGGCCCTTTTGTTGGAGGTGCCACTAGTAAAGGGTTTGGACTGGATCGTAGGAATATCGATTCCCTTGGCCATTGGTACTTTCTGGTTTTTGAACAAGCGTTTTTTCAACTATACCCTACCCATATTCTGGAAATCCGTAGGGTATTCCGCTCTGGTTCAGGGTATGCAATTGGTATGCATCCTTTGTATTCTGGCTGCGATTTCCATAGACTTGAACATCGTAGAATACCTTTTTATCTTCCTGGTTTCCTCCATAGTTTCTGTGATTCCGCTGACCATTGGCGGCTGGGGCAGTAGAGAAGTGACATTTTACTATGGTGCCATAATGCTTGGTCTTAACGAGGACATATCTTTTGCCATTAGCATAACTTTCATGAGCATTACCTCACTCATCTCCTTGTTCGGAATAGTGTACCACTTTAAAAAACCCAATTTGGAGACCCTCCCCTAGTCCATTTGCACCAAGTGCATTTTATTGAGCTTTTTGGCCCGGGTGCTTGGGTTTAAGAATTTTAATTGCAGACGGGTGATTCTGAACTGATCAACAGTAATCTGATTGTGCCAGTGATAACCTTCACTATGCATTTGCTCCAGCTCCCCATCGGTGGCGTACACCCAAATGCCAGGTCTGTTTTCCAAATCTTCCAAGTCCAATAGCTGAAGTGGGTGTTGGTTATAGAAATCCAAAGCCCAGGTATGCCTTTTGGAAATCTTATAGATTTGATCCACCGGGATTTGCTCAACCTTTACTTTTTGAGCCATTGTGGAGCCTGCCTGATATTCCAATAAATTGGGGTAAAAATGCATGTTCAGCACAGCATTCAACAACAGCGAACTGTATACCGATAGGGTGATGATCCTGAGATAATATGCCTCCCTTTTTAAACAGAAAAAAGTGATCACACCCAACAAGGCCACAAAAAGTATATAGCAATGGAGCTTTTCAAACTTGAATACGTAAAAAACCATGAGCACAGTGGTAATGAACACCAAACTCAATATAAAATATTGGATTCCCAATATAACTTTGATGACCCTAGCCTTTTTGGCCTGATACAGTTCGTATAGAAAAGATGCTGATAAAATGGCGTAAAGTGGAATCAATATATTGATATAATGGGGCAGTTTAAATTGCGCCAAACTGATTAAAAAGAACAGGATGGTAATTCCTCCCAAGGTCAGAAATTCGAATCGGGGTTTATAAGCGAACTTCATTTTCCAAAACTGTTTTACCCGGGTCCAATAAGCTATCAATGCCACCACGGTCCAAGGCAGGAAAACCCATAAAAAAGTGTGGAAAAAGAAAAAGAAATCACTGCTGTTCTTGCCGACGCCTTCACCGCTCATCCGCTCAAAACTTTGTTCCCAGAGAATGAACAAAATCCCGCTCCTGTGGTCCCTTCCCCGAACAACCTTTTCTGGGTGCAGGTCAAATTGAAGATAGTACGCATAAAGCATTGGCGCAATGGTCAGACCAAAGACCAGAAGGGCCAACAATAACTTCCAGCTAAACAGTCGATTCCATTTTCGGGTATAGGCCAAATGGCAACCTATGGCCATTCCTATGACCACCAGGGCAATCTGCCCCTTAGTGGAAAAGGCCAAGCCAGCGCCCAGGGCACCCAATAAAATATTGGTTAAGCTGTTTTTTTCGACATATAAGGCCAACTGCCAAATGGCAAAAATCGTAAACCCGGTCAGTACCGCATCTGTACGCACATCAATTCCAGACAGCACAATGGTCTGGGCCGTAAGGAAAACAAGCGCCGCAATACGGCCCACATCCCGATTGTACAGTAATTTTCCCAACCCATAACAACTGAAGCCCCCTAAGAATAGGGTGAGTAAACCTGGAATGCGGTAGGCCCAGTCATGAATTCCAAAAATCTTATAGGAGAGGGCTGCCAACCAATAATGCATATGCGGTTTGTCCAGATATTCCTCGGTGCCCTTGATCAGGGTGAAGAAATCATTTTCCTGCACCATGCGCATGGCCATTACAGCAAATTGGGCAGAATCGTTTTCAAATAAAGTGACGAACAGACCAGCAATGTAGACGGTTGCAACAAGGGCGATTAAGAACCAATATCTGGCATTTGAAATCATACACCCAATTTTCGGAACGCAAATATAACCAACTTGAAAAACACCCAGCCAAAGAAGGTTCCAACCAAAGCACCCGTTATTACATCCAAGGGATAATGCACCCCGATGTAAATTCGGCTATAAGCCACGATAAAGGCCCAAAGTAGCATGATCAGCCCCATAATTTTAAGTTTGTCCTTGAACAACAACCAAAAGAATACGGCAGGGCCAAAGGAGTTGGCGGCATGTGCCGAGAAGTATCCAAACTTACCTCCGCAATAACTCTTTACCAACCGCATTACCGGACTGATGTCAGGATCGTGGCAGGGTCTAAGCCGTTCCAGTCCGTACTTAAAAAAATTGGAAAGTTGGTCCGTGCAAGTGATGAGCAATGCAATACCGATCAAAACGACCACTGTCTTTTTGGTGCCAAAATTTTTATAGACCAAATAGAGTAAAAGGGCATATAGGGGTGCCGAATTCCAGGTCTTGGTCATAAACATCCAAAAGCCGTCCCAAGTCTGGGTACCCAAACTATTGAGGTACAGGAAAAGTTCTTGGTCCAAGTGGATGAGTTCCTCCAGCATAACTATTCTTCGTATCTAGAGACTTCCCTATCGTAAAATGCAGTGGCTGCCTTAATCAAGGATTCGGCCTCAGATTCCAATTCTTCCTCATCTTCCCTGGAAAATTCCTCCAACCATTCCACCTCATCATTTTCTAGGTTGATTATAAACCTAGGATATTCGGTATGGACAATAAATATGGAATTGGGATGGTCCGTATTATCGCCCAACAAAAATTTTGGTAGTTCCATGATCAAGCGTTTGAATGTGAGCTGTTTCTAATCAATTTTTTGGTCAGATAGTTAAATCGAATATACAACATTAGGGCCGATGCTGTTAATCCAAGCAGCAATCCCATCCAGATACCGGTGCTCTTCACTTCAGTGAACAATCCGAAATAATAGGACACCGGAAAGCCGATCAACCAATAGGCCACAAATGTGATAAAAGTGGGAATCTTTACATCCTGCAGTCCGCGAAGTGCCCCGAGTACCACTACTTGGATGCCATCAGAAATCTGGAAAAATGCGGCCACCAACAATAGTTTGGCCGCTATAATGATCACTTCGGCATTATCCGCCTGGTTGGCCACATCGTCCACATCCAGATAAATAGTGGGGAGCCAATGTCTTCCTATTAAAAAAAGTGCGGCAAAAACCACTTCCAAAAGTAGGGTCAAATAGAATATGGACTGCGCAATACGTCTCAGTTCCCCAAATCGCTGCAGGCCTTTTTGGTTCCCAACCCTTACCATCGCGGCCACGCTCAATCCCATGCCCACCATAAAGGTCATACTACTAAGGTTCAGCGCAATCTGGTTGGCCGCTTGCGCATTTTTACCCAGGACGCCACTAAGCCAAATGGCTGCAGTGAAAATGGCCACCTCAAAGAACATCTGCAAAGCAGAAGGAAAACCAAGGCTGATGATTTTATTGATGATTTTTTTCTCTATGGACTTAAAATTGAATCCCGTAACATAGAATTGGAACTTCTTTTTCCGTTTTAGCAGGAACCAGATATAACCCACCATAATAAACCTGGATACCAAGGTACCTATGGCAGCACCTACGATACCCAACTTTGGAAATCCGAATGAGCCGAAAATAAGCAGGTAATTGACAAGAATATTAATCACATTGGCCAGGACCGTGGCATACATGGGGTATTTGGTCTGGCTCAAGCCTTCCGAAAACTGTTTAAATGCCTGGAACATGATCAAGGGGACCAAGGAAAAAGCCACCAATTCCAGATAAGGAATGGCCAATTCCACCACCTCCTCAGGCTGCTTCATGTAGTGCAGAAATGGCTTGCAGAAAAGAATGATAATGAACAGGGATATGCCCAACAAAGTGCAGAGCACCAAACCGTGTTTAAGGGCGCTTTTACCTGCAATTTTGTCCCCTGCCCCATCGGCTTCGGCAACCAAAGGTGTGATGGCCGTGGAGAACCCAATACCCAAGGACATGGCAATAAACACAAAACTATTACCTAAGGAAACGGCTGCCAACTCGGCCGTACCCAATTGCCCTACCATGATGTTATCCGCAAAGGCAACAAAGGTGTGACCCAACATTCCCAAAATCACGGGATAGGCCAGTTTTAGGTTGTATGCAAACTCTCTGGTGTAATTGGAAAGCAATGCTGCTGGTTTAGGCAGCCAAAGATACTGCTTCCCTAAACCTTAACCATATCAATTTCAATTTAAAAAACTACTCAAATGCAGTGGTCATGATTTCCTGCATTACCGGGTAATCTTCATCTAAATCACCATATTTGACCCGCTCCTTGATAATCTCATTTTTCATGGCAGAAATGATGTCTGCATACTTTTCATCATCTATGGCATTATGCAGTTCCTTGGGGTCTTCCTGCAGGTCGTAAAACTCCCATTGCGGCGGTGTGGTTTCTTGGGAAGTTCCATGTTTACCCAAATCCTGCCCGTAGAACAAGGCCAGTTTATAGCGGTCATTCCGCACCCCAAAATGGGCCGGACGATAAGGGTGGTGCAGCCAATAGCGGTAATACATTTGTTTTCTCCAGTCGTTCTGTGGTTGACCTTCAAGGATAGGCCGAAAACTCTCCCCTTGCATATAGGATGGTTTTTCAATCCCAGCATAATCGGCCAATAAGGGGGCAAAATCAATGTTTAGAATGATGTCATCTATGCGTTGGCCGCCCTTGATTTTTTTTGGATATCGAATCACAAATGGCATTCTCAAGGACTCTTCGTAAATAAGTCTTTTATCAAAAAATCCGTGTTCGCCCAAAAAATACCCTTGGTCTGCGGTGTAGATCACAATGGTGTTGTCGGCGATGCCTTCTTTTTCCAGCCAATCCAACAATTTTCCAATATTGTCATCGATGGCCGCCCCGCAACGCATAAAATCCTTAACCAATTTCTGGTAGATCTTTTTCCGCTTTTGAATGCTGTCCAACCCATCCAACGGATAGGGCAACCCTGGATATTGGGTCCAAAATTCGTCGGGATTTTTTGTGGCTTCCTCCCATCTTGCTGCCAAACGCTCCAAAATCTGCCCACCAAAGGTCCTTCCTGTGGTTTCCTTGCCAAAATCCATTAGAGATTCCGGCTCGGGTATCTCCTCATCTTGATACAGATGGGCAAAACGTTCAGGATATTCAAAGGGTTCATGGGTCGCTTTAAAATTGCAGAACATCAAAAATGGTCTGTCGGTATCCCTCTTCTCCAGATGGGAAATTGTCAAATCGGTTATAACGTCCGTGGAAAAGCCTTCGTGTACCGTCCCTTTTGAGCTGTCATATCCATCCACCCAGTCTTCCTTGGTCTTCATAATGGGGTTCCAATACAACCCCTGTCCGGGCAACACATTAAAGTAGTCAAATCCTTCCGGCTGGCCTACCAAATGCCATTTGCCGATCACCGCGGTCTGATATCCTTGGCTGCCCAAGGTTTTGGCAATATTCGGATGTCCAACAGGCAGCGGTTCACTAAGGGTATACACCTGGTTTACATGACTATATTGTCCGGTGAGAATTGCCCCCCGGCTTGGGGTACAAATGGAATTGGTACAAAAGGCATTGTTCAGTACAGCTCCTTCATTGGCCAATCGCTTTAAGTTTTCATTTTTTACATAATCTTCCAGAATTCCACCATAAAGCCCCCAGGATTGGGAGGTATGGTCATCAGAAAGGATAAAAAGAATATTGGGCTGTTCTACAACGTCTTTCTCTGGTTTGGGAGAACACATGACAAGTAGGGTGGATCCCAAAAACAGAAGACCCATTTTAATTTTGGAAAAGCAATTCATTTCGGAGGTTTTAGTTAGAAGCGCTATAAAACTATTGAAAATTATGGACTCTGGGGCAGGCCTATGGTCAGGCTTTTTTGGCTTCTTCCCAAAATACGTCCATTTCTGCCAAGGTCATTTCCTTTAAGGTCTTACCTTTTTCCTTGGCCTTTTGCTCCAAATATTGAAACCTTTTGATGAATTTCTTATTGGTTCGCTCCAGGGCATTTTCTGGATTGATATCCAGAAACCTAGCATAGTTGACCATTGAAAAGAGCACATCCCCAAATTCAGACTCCAGTCGGTCGGCATTCCCCTGTTTCAATTCGTCTTGCAGCTCTGAAAGTTCCTCTTGTACCTTTTCAAAAACTTGCTCTGGTTGTTCCCAATCAAATCCCACACCAGCCACTTTTTCTTGTATTCTATTGGCCTTGACAAGGGCTGGCAAACTATGGGGCACTCCTTGCAAAACACTTTTCTTGCCTTCCCTTAATTTAATGTTCTCCCAGTTTTGCTTTACCTCTTCTTCATCCTCCACCTGTACATCACCATAGATATGTGGGTGTCTATTGATGAGTTTTTCGGAGATGCCCTCAGCCACATCGGCAATATCAAAATCCTGTGTTTCCGAACCGATCTTTGCATAAAAGATGATATGGAGCAATAGATCTCCCAATTCTTTTTTGACCTCTTCCATATCGTTGTCCAAAATAGCATCGCCCAGCTCATAGGTTTCCTCAATGGTCAAATGTCGTAAGGACTGCATGGTCTGCTTTTTGTCCCAAGGACATCCTTCCCGCAATTCATCCATGATGGTAAGCAGTCTATCAATGGCCTTTAGCTGTTCAGATCTTGCGTTCATCTATAAAATTTTATCTAAAAGTACAAAGACCATAATTTACAGCTTGATGGATTTTGGGTAAATTTAGTTTTTGCTAAAAACGTTCAACTTATCCATTTAAAATCATGAAATTCAAAGCTATCCCATTCTGCATTCTCTCCCTCTTTTTGGCTTTTGGCCTTAAGGCACAAAACCAGGCATTGCCCTTTGCAGATGAAGTCAAGGAAGTACAGGAAAGAATTGCCACCACCTGGAACCCTACAGAAAAGACCATAGTTTTTACGGGGAGTTCCAGCATAAGGATGTGGCACGATCTGCAAGAGCGATTTCCGGGAGCACAGGTGCTGAACACCGGTTTTGGGGGATCCCAATCATCGGACCTGGAACATTTTCTTAATGAATTGATCTTGGATTATAGTCCGGCGCAGGTGTTTATCTACGAAGGCGACAATGATATCAACGCCAAAAAAAGCCCCCGTTCCATCATTGGCACCATGGAGGATATTTTGAAAGAGCTTCAAAGCAACAGACCTGAAATGGATATTGTCCTGATTTCCGCCAAGCCCAGCATAGCCCGCTGGCACTTAAAGCGAAAATATATGCGCCTCAACAAAAGGCTTAAAAAATTGGCAGCCCAAACACAAGGGGTCCGTTATGTTGATGTATGGAAAACCATGCTCAATAAAAGAAAGCTCAAAAGAGATCTTTTTATCGAGGATGGACTCCATATGAACACCAAAGGATATGACCTATGGTACGCTGCACTAAAAGATTACGTAAACAACACTTTATAACTATGATCACTAGAGTAATTTGGGTTTTTATACTGATAGTTGGCCTAGCCGCCTGTCAGCCCCAAAAGGAAGAAATCAATTTTCCCAAAACCGATATGGGAAAAGTGGCCCTGATTCCCAAACCCTTGAAAACCATACCTACCCATAGCGCCTTTGCACTGGATGGAGAGACTGCGATATTCACTTCCCAGGGTAATCCAGGATTTGAATCTGTGGCAAAATTCCTTTCTTATGAAATTAAGGCGAAGACAGGTCTGGTACTCGGGGTCAATTCCGAAGCGGACAAAAAAACCATCGAGCGGGTGGTCTATATCAACCAATCGGATAGTGAAGATTTAGCATCACCCGAGGCCTATCAACTTTATGTGAAAAAGGACTCCATCTTTTTGAATGCCAAAACCGCGGCCGGTGCATTCCGGGGAATACAAACCCTAAGGCAGTTAATTCCGGAACAGACCAATGACACCTTAACGGACCACCCCTTGTGGTTGATTCCGACCGGTAAAATTTTGGATGAACCCAGATATGCATACAGAGGCTCCATGTTGGATGTGGCCCGCCACTTTTTTACAGTGGAAGAAATCAAAAAGTATCTGGATATCCTGGCCTATTACAAATTTAATGTACTGCACCTTCATTTAACTGATGATCAAGGGTGGCGCATAGAAATAAAATCCTGGCCGAAACTGACCGAAATTGGGGGAGCAAGTGAAGTTGGCGGTGGTCCTGGCGGGTTTTATACCCAAGAGCAATTTAAGGAAATTGTGGCCTATGCCGCAGAAAGACATATCAGCATTGTACCTGAAATTGACACCCCTGGCCATACCAATGCCGCATCCTTAAGCTATCCGATTTTGCATGCTGGTGGAAAAGCCGACAAACCACGGGTACGCACGGATATGCTTGTAGGCTACAGCTCCTTGCATACCCGGAAAGATACCGTATACGCGTTTCTTGATGACGTAATCCGGGAAATTGCCGCGATCAGCCCCAGTCCATACATCCATATTGGAGGCGATGAAAGCCATGTGACCAAAAAGAAGGATTACATCCATTTTGTGGAAAAAGTGGAAAAAATCGTGCAAAAACACGGTAAACAAATGATGGGTTGGAACGAAATTGCCCAAGGCGAAATAAGCGCTGAAAGTGTCATCCAACTATGGAATGAGCCCCACAACGCCCTAAAAGCTGCCAAGAATGGTTCTAAAATTGTTGTTTCCTCCGCGGAGAAAATGTATTTGGATATGAAATACGATTCCATCTCGGAATATGGCCTTACTTGGGCCGGACTTATTCCTGTTGATGTGGCCTACAACTGGGACCCAAAAACATATTTGGAGGAACTGCCCCAGGAAAACATTATTGGTATTGAGGCTCCGTTATGGTCAGAAACCATCAGCAACAGTCGCGAACTGGAATATTTAGCATTCCCGAGAGTCATTGGGTTTGCTGAAATGGGATGGTCCGCACCGGAACACAGAAGCTGGGATGAGTATAAAGTGCGTCTTGCCCAGCAGCTTCCGTATTTAAAAAGCATGAAGGTCAACTATTATCCAACCAAGCTAGTTGATTGGGGGGAGTAATTATTCCTCTTCAGATGAGGGGGCGACAGCCTCCTCATTTTTTTCTTCCACAAAGTCGGTGATATTGTTATCCAAGAGAATGTTATACCACTGGATTATTTTCTTGATATCGCTGGCATACACGCGATCTTCATCGTAATTGGGCAAAATACCAAAGAAGTACTCTTCCAACTCAATTTTTTCGGCTTTATGGCTTATCCCTGTTTTTTTGCCTCCTTCTTTTTCCTTGATTTTTGAGAATACCTCGCGAAGGGGCACCTCTTCTTCCAGGGTGTAAATGGCAATTTCTGAAAGTACACTAACGTTGTTCCGCATCCCTACGGTTATGCGCTTACCGTCCAATAGGGACTCACCAACAAAACCAGTACGGGTTTGGGTGAGCAATTTGTACAGTCCAGGTTTACCTGCAATCGATAAAATTTTGTCCAGAGCCATAGTTTGGGTTTTATGCGCGCAAAATTATGCTTTTATGCCAAACAGCATTTTTTTTAACGTCCTTTTTTGATATTTGGAAATCTCATTTTATAGTCCACGCTGATCTTGCCCTTGGAGATCTTGTCCAGTCTACTTTTCAACAACCTTTTTTTGAGCGATGAAAGTTTATCGGTGAACAGTACGCCTTGTATGTGGTCATACTCATGTTGGATTACCCGCGCCAAAAGCCCATCATAGGTTTCGGTATGGGTCTGGAAATCCTCGTCTTGGTAAGTAATGGTGAGTTTGGGTTTGCGTTTTACGTCTTCCCGAATATCCGGAATGCTCAAACATCCTTCGTTGAAGTCCCATGCCTCTCCAGATTCTTCCTCTATCCGGGCATTGATAAAGGCCTTCTTAAAACCATTGAGTTGTTCCTGTTCTTCGGGGCTTAGTTCCTCATCATCGGAAAAAGGCGTGGTATCTACCAAGAACAGGCGAATGGGCAGCCCAATTTGCGGAGCGGCAAGTCCAACCCCATGGGCATTGTACATGGTCTCCCACATATTGGCGATCAATTCCTCCAATTTTGGATAGTCTTCGTCAATATTCTTGGCCACTTTCCTCAGCACAGGATCTCCATAGGCAACAATAGGTAATATCATAAATCAGTATCTGTTTAAGTAGGCCTGCAAAATAAGGGTTGCACTTATTTCATCGACCAGGGCCTTATCTTGGCGCTTTTTCTTTTTCACTCCACCCTGTATCATGGATTGAACCGCCATCTTTGACGTAAAACGTTCATCTTGGCGATCTAAGGGCATTGTTGGGAATTGGGCCTTAAATTTCTTTAAAAAACCCTGAATCAGTCCTTCGGATTCCGACGGGGTATTGTCCATCTGCTTGGGAAGTCCCACCACAACCTTTTCAACTCGCTCAGTGGCAATATAATCCTTAAGAAAGCTGAGCAAGTCCTTGGTGGCCACTGTGGTAAGCCCTGAGGCAATCAATTGCAGCTCGTCAGTGACTGCTATTCCTGTTCTCACCTTCCCATAATCCAAAGCCAAAATTCGCGCCAATTCTTAATTTTTGGCAAAAATAACCTTAAAAATGTTATGCCATTAAATTAAGGTCGATTATTCTTTGGAGCCGATTATCTTTGTCAAAATTTTCGATGTATGACACAGCTTAGGGCACTTATTGAAGCCGCATGGGACAACAGGGAACTTCTTAAGGAGGAAAACACGCAAAAGGCCATCAGGGAGGTAATCAACCTTATTGATCAGGGAGAATTGCGCTGTGCCGAACCTGTTGAAGGCGGTTGGCAAATTAACGAATGGGTCAAAAAAGGGGTAGTCCTGTATTTTCCCATTCAAAAGATGGAAGTGCTGGAAGCTGGTATTTTCGAATATCATGACAAAATACCCTTAAAAAAAGGCTATCAAGAAAAAGGGGTCAGGGTGGTTCCACATGCCGTGGCCAGACACGGGGCCTATATTTCCTCCGGGACCATTCTTATGCCCAGTTATGTGAATATTGGTGCCTATGTGGACGAAGGTACTATGGTGGACACCTGGGCAACAGTGGGCAGCTGCGCACAAATTGGTAAAAACGTCCACTTGAGTGGAGGCGTGGGAATCGGCGGGGTTTTGGAACCCTTGCAGGCAGCTCCGGTCATTATTGAAGACAATGCGTTTATAGGTTCCCGCTGTATTGTGGTGGAAGGTGTTCGTGTTGAAAAAGAAGCCGTTTTAGGCGCCAATGTGGTCCTTACCGCCTCTACCAAAATTATTGATGTTACCGGTGATGAACCTGTGGAACTCAAAGGGCGTGTTCCTGCCAGATCGGTGGTTATTCCAGGAAGCTATACCAAAAGATTTGCTGCTGGTGAATTTCAGGTTCCCTGCGCCCTGATCATTGGCAAACGAAAGGAGAGTACTGATAAAAAAACATCCCTGAACAATGCGCTTCGGGAGCACGATGTAGCAGTCTAGATGCTGCATTTATTTGATTTCGAAGACATTTTTTCCGGCTTTTGTACAAGGTTTTCAGGTGCTGATCGTTGAACCGCACTTTTGGCTTTAATATTTTTTGAAGCCAGCAAGCAACCTATTGCAAATTTCCCATCTTCGAAATACAAAACCACCTACATTGTTAAAATTTCTTGGAGAAATTGAAGGATTTCGAAAATCGAATCTGTGTAAGAAAATTACACTTTAAAACAATTTTCTCCTGATTATTTTGTTATAGTTTTGTAATCACCAAACCCTGACCAAAGAATATGGCTGGATTGAGCACCCCAAAGCAAAAGTTATCCGCACTTGTCATTACCTACAATGAAATAGGATACATCGAACGTTGTATCGAATCGGTTTCTTTCGCCGATGAAATTCTCGTGGTGGATTCCTACAGCACGGATGGCACCTATGAATACCTTCTAAACCATCCAAAGGTGAAGGTAATCCAACATCCCTTTAAGGATTTTACGGCCCAAAAATCCTATGCCCTTAAACAAGCTACCAACGATTGGATCTTGTTTTTGGACGCAGATGAGGTTGTAGGTGAAAAACTCCAGAACGAAATTGTTTCCACGATAAACGATCCCAAAGCCTGTGAGGCCTATTGGTTCTACAGGAAATTTATGTTCCAGGATACCCAACTGAACTTTAGCGGTTGGCAAACCGATAAAAATCACCGCCTTTTTAGGAAAAGTAAGGCCAAGTTTACCGATAAAAAACTGGTTCACGAAACCTTGGAAGTGGACGGGAAATCCTGTATCCTAAGAGAAAGGCTGACGCATTACTGCTACAAAAATTACGAAGATTACAAGGGCAAAATGCTTCGATACGGGCAGCTAAAGGCCAAAGAGGCGTTTTACAAGGAGAAACAGTTCAATTATTTGTTGCTGGTTTTTAGGCCCCTTTGGAAATTCTTCAACCATTATGTAATCCGTCTTGGATTTTTGGATGGCAAAAAGGGCGTCATAATTTCCTATCTGAACGCTTTGAGCGTTTTGGAGCGCTACCGGGAACTAAAAAGGCTGGAAAAGAAAAACGAGCTTACCTATTATTTGGTAATGCCATAGGGTGTCCACACACTTTTGTTGAGCTTTACATCCCGTCGTATACCCCTATTTACAGCAAGGGCTTCTTCATCTATATAACTGCGGTCATGATCTAAATGAATACAAACCGCACTATATCTTAACTGCTTTGGTTTTATACCGTTGTTGACCAAACGCTCTCCCATTTCCCGATCTTCGCCGCCATACTTCATGCGTTCGTCAAAACCGTTCACATTTAAGATATCATTTTTCCAACCTGAGGAATTATGACCGTTCCAACTGGCATTGGTAGGGGTGATGGTATTCAAGAGCTTGGATATAAATCCACTGGCCGTGAGCTTATTGTTCTTAAAGCTCTTGGGAATTCCTTTTTCCTTCAACCAATTGATATTAAAGCAATTTTGTTGCTCAATATCCTCTTTGGTGATGGCCTGGGATATATTCATGGGCAACATATAGTAGCCGCCGGAAATAAACATTGTCGGTTCTTTGTTGATATAATGAACCTCCACAAAATCCTCCCTGGGAATGCAGTCCCCGTCGGTCATGATAATATAATCCGTCTCGGTAGCGGTTATGGCCTTGTTGAGAATTTTGCACTTTTCAAAACCTTGATCTTCCTGCCATACATGTTTTATGGGAAAATGAAGTTGGTCTTTTAAGACATCAATCCGCGATTTGGTCTCCTGGGTGGAGCCATCATCGGCAATCACCACCTCAAAATCCTTATAGGTCTGATAGTTAAAGCCCCAAAGGACTTTCTCCAGCCAGTCCGGTTTATTATATGTGCTAATGACTACGCTTACCGATGGCATTAATTGCAGTTTTTCAGTACTTTTGCAAATGTAGTTTTTTGAGGTATATCTCCAATACAATTCCCTTTATTATATGAATCGAACCTACGTAGGGTCCACCATATACCACATTTACCTCTCCCTAATCCATATCAGTAAAAATTCTGGGTACAAGCCAGATGACAGGGGCAACAATTTGCTGTTTTTGGTAGAGAGCACACCTATGATAGAATCCTTGATACCCAACCTGAAGAAACATTTTTTCAGGGATGTGCATGTTATTTCGGAACGAAAGGACCATGTTAGGGATTTGGGAAAATTCAATTATTCGCTGCGCAGAAGGGCCAAACTACCACCTTATCTGGAAGAAAAACATCCGGAATTGCTCCAAGAAAAGGGGTTTATCCAAAATTCCCAACTATATCTTTGCGATACCGATTCTTCCAAAAGCTATTTTCTGTACGAATTTGGGCGGAACAACATTGAAATGATAGAGGATGGGGCAAGAACCTACCGTCAACGACATTCCACATTTGAACAGTTGATGAAGACCTACATCACAAAAACTCCCTTGGGAGGCGGGTTTGACAAGGAAGTCAAGACCATTCATGCACAGTTTCCGGGCAAATTGCCTAAAGGCATCCAATCCAAGGCTGTGGAGTTGAACATTAAAAAGGAAGTGGCCAAATTCCCCGAAACCCTTAAAAAGGAAATATTCAATCTGTTTATTGGCGACAACACCATTGATATTCCCAAGCATAACACGGTCTTGATCCTGACCCAACCTATATCCGAGGACAAAGTGGTGAAAAATGAAGCGGTGAAAATTGAGATCTACAGGGACCTTATATCCAAAATTCCAAAGAACGCCAAGGTTATCTTGAAGACACACCCCAGGGAAATCACCAAATATGAAGAACACTTTCCCGACATTACCGTTTTGCCCGCACTTTTTCCCATTGAGATTTTGGGCTTAAAAAGTGGGTTTCATTTTGAAAAAGGCTATACCTTATTCTCCACTGCACTGTCCAATCTGGAGATTGTGAAGCAACGGTTTTTTCTGGGTAAGGATTATTTGGATAAATTTACCGCCAGTGCAACCAGGGACTTGATCAAAAACATGGAAACCCCTACCTAAAAACAACACAATGGGCAAAAAGAGCATAGGTTTTATCCCGTTACGAAAAAATTCAAAGGGAATTCCGGGCAAAAACAAAAAAAAGCTACTGGGCCGGCCATTGTTTTCATGGGTGCTTACAGAAGCCATATTTTCCAAACTGGATGAGGTTTATGTGTTCAGTGATGACCAAGAAATCATAGATTATATCGGCAAAAACTACGCATGGACCAAGAAGGTAAAGACCCTACAACGATCTTCGGAAAATGCATCTGACACCGCATCCACGGAAGCAGCCATGTTGGAATTCTCGGAAATGATCCAGCACGATTACGAAGTGTTTTGTTTGCTTCAAGCCACGTCCCCACTCACCCAAAAGGAACATATAGATCAAGCGCTATCAAAACTTGAACAGGAAAACCATGATTCCGTTCTTAGTGTTGTAAGAACACATCGGTTTATCTGGTCGGAAGATGGCAAAAGCGTCAACTATGACCATACCAAAAGACCACGCAGACAGGATTTTGAGGGTCTTTTGATGGAAAATGGTGCCGTGTACGCCACCAATAAGTCTTCTCTCCAAGAATCCAACAACAGATTAAGCGGTAACATTGGGCTTATTGAAATGCCTGAGGACGGTTTGGTGGAAATAGATTCTGAAACTGATTGGCAGATTGTTGAACAACTTTTGGTTGCCAAATTTCAATCCCAAAAATCTGCCCAAAAACTCTCGCATTTGGTCTTGGATGTGGACGGAGTGTTTACGGATGGCAGGGTGGTTTATGATAAAAACGGCGAGTTTTCCAAAACATTTGACATGAGGGATGGTATGGGGCTGGAAATTCTTAGACAACACAATATGAACGTAGTGGTCATGACTTCCGAAGACTCGGAAATTGTGGCCCAACGAATGAAAAAACTAAAAATCGAGGATGTATTTCTGGGCATCAAGGACAAATATTCCTTCCTGGAAAACCTGCTTTTGGAGCGTAATCTAAGTCCAAATGAAGTTGCCTACATTGGGGACGATGTAAACGATATGGCCAATATGCTGCGGGTCGGCTGGTCATTTTGCCCATCAAATGCAACAAATCCCATTAAAAACATAGCAGATATCGTACTCAACAGGCCTTCCGCCCAAGGCGCCATACGAGAAGCTTGCGAATTCATTATGCAATACAATAGAAGATTTCAATGACTTTCAAAGAACCCTATATCATAGCAGAAATTGGCTGTAACCATAAAGGCGATATGAAAATCGCCAAGGAGATGATCTATATGTCCAAAATTTTTGGGAATGCCAACGCCGTCAAATTCCAAAAAAGGAACAACAAGGAACTGCTTACCGAAAAGCAATACAATGAACCCCATCCCAACCCAGTAAACTCTTATGGCAGCACCTATGGCGAGCATCGGGAGTTTTTGGAGTTTGATGTGGACCAACACCGGGAATTGAAAGCATATTGCGAAGAAGTGGGTATTACCTACTCCACTTCGGTATGGGAAACCACATCTGCCAAGGAAATAGCATCCCTAAACCCGGAGTTCATCAAAATTCCTTCTGCCTGCAACAACAATTATGAAATGTTGGGATGGTTATGCGAAAACTACGACGGAGAGTTGCACGTTTCCACTGGAATGACCACCAAAGATGAAATTTCGGAACTGATCAACTTCTTTGCCGAAAAAGGTAGGGCCAAGGATTTGGTGGTATACAATTGTACCTCCGGTTACCCTGTCCCTTTTCAAGATATCTGTCTTCTAGACATCCTAAAACTCAAGGAAAAATATGGAGATAAGGTAAAAAGCATCGGTTTTTCCGGCCATCACCTAGGTATCGCCGTGGATGTGGCAGCATATACTTTGGGAGCCCATATCATAGAAAGACATTTTACCTTGGACAGGACCTGGAAAGGCACGGACCATGCGGCATCCTTGGAACCAATGGGGCTCAGAAAACTTAGCAGGGACCTACGGGCCACATACGCAGCGCTCACCTACAAATCCAAGGACATTTTGGACATTGAGAGCGTACAAAGGGATAAGCTGAAATACAAAAAGTAAGTGAAGTACGACTTTACCTCAGAAATCAACAAGGCATTTGATACTTTGTCAGCTGGCGGACTGATCCTCTATCCGACAGATACCGTTTGGGGCATTGGTTGCGATGCCACCAATCCAGAGGCCGTAAAAAAGGTCTACACCCTAAAAAACCGGGAAGACAGTAAGGCCCTTATATGTTTGGTGGCAAACCAGGCCATGCTGGAGCGCCATGTCAAAAACATTCCCGATGTGGCGTATGATATTATGGATTTTGCCACAAAACCCACCACCATTGTCTTTGACAATCCCCTTGGTATAGCGCCCAATCTTGTGGCCGAGGACAATACCATTGCCATCCGTGTGGCATCGGACAAGTTCTGCCAATATCTCATCAACAACTTTGGAAAGCCCATTGTTTCCACATCCGCCAACATTTCCGGGTTTCCAACCCCAAAAAGCTTTAACGGGATTTCCCCGGAAATTTTAAAAGGAGTGGACTATGTGGTAAATTTGCCGGACGAAAACAAAGACCCAAAGCCATCATCCATCATTAAATTGAGCGCGGATGGACAGGTCAAGGTAATCCGGGAGTAGCATGATGCAGGAGTATCATAAAGAAGCCATACAACATCCAATTTTTAAGCTTATAGGTCAAACTTCTGAAGAATTGGGAGTGGACTGCTTTGTAATTGGAGGTTTTGTTCGGGATTATTTGCTTCAAAGGGGTACTCCCAAAGATATCGATATTGTTGCTGTTGGCAGCGGCATAGAACTTGCCAAAAAAGTAGCGCTTAAACTTGATGGCAAACCCCAAGTATCGGTTTTCAAAAATTTTGGCACCGCCATGATCAAACACGGAGATTTGGAGTTGGAGTTTGTGGGAGCCAGAAAAGAAAGCTACGATCGCAATAGCAGAAAACCCATCGTAGAGGATGGCACATTGGAAGATGACCAAAACCGGCGGGATTTCACCATAAATGCCATGGCCATCTCGCTCAATGAAAAGAATTTTGGGGAGCTAATTGATCCCTTTGATGGTAGGGCCGACTTGGAAAAGAAAACCATACGAACGCCCTTGGAACCCGGAATCACCTACTCGGATGACCCCTTACGGATGATGCGCGCCATTCGCTTTGCCACCCAGCTCAATTTTGAGATCGAGCTGAAATCTCTACAAGCCATCACGGAACATCAAGAGCGCATCAAAATAATCTCCAGGGAACGTGTTGTAGACGAATTGCACAAGATCTTATTGAGCAAAAAGCCGTCCATTGGCTTTGCACTTATGCACAAAACAGGACTTTTACCCATTATTCTTCCTGAATTGACCGCATTGCAGGGGATAGAAGAAATAGAAGGCCAGCGACACAAGGATAATTTTTGGCATACCTTGGAGGTTGTGGACAATATCTCGGAGACCACGGACAACCTTTGGCTGCGATGGGCGGCATTGTTGCACGATATTGGAAAAGCGCCCACCAAAAGATTTCATAAAAGAATTGGGTGGACCTTTCACGGTCATGAGTTTGTGGGTTCCAAAATGGTGTACAAATTGTTCAAACGACTGCGCATGCCCTTGAACGACAAAATGAAGTTTGTCCAAAAGATGGTTTTGATGAGTTCCAGACCCATCATACTTTCCGAAGACCATGTTACGGATTCTGCAGTACGCCGGTTGGTGTTCGATGCAGGGGAATTCGTGGATGATTTAATGACCTTGTGTGAAGCGGATATCACCACCAAGAATCCCAAAAAACAGAGGAGGTATAAGAACAACTTCAAAATTGTCCGCCAAAAAATTGTGGAAGTGGAGGAACGGGACCATATCCGAAATTTCCAACCTCCGGTGAGCGGGGAGGAAATCATGAGGGTCTTTAACCTAAAACCCTCCAAGGAAATTGGCATCATAAAGGAAGCGATAAAGGAAGCCATCTTAGAGGGAGAAATCCCCAACGAATACGAGGCTGCTTATGTTTATATGTTGCAAAAAGGTAAAGAACTGGATCTAAAGCCCCATACGAATGAAGAATAACAAATATGTGGTATACTGGTTGCTAACGGGTTGTGCCCTAATCTTTATTATGGTTGTGGTTGGCGGCATCACCCGACTGACCCATTCCGGGTTGTCCATGTCTGATTACAATCTTATTTCCGGCACGCTCCCCCCTATGAACGAACAGGAATGGCAGGAAGCTTTTGAACTCTATAAACAGTATCCAGAATTTCAAAAACTGAACTATCACTTTACCTTGGAGGATTTTAAGTCCATCTATTTCTGGGAGTGGCTCCATCGTGTGATAGGACGTTTCATTGGCATTGTTTTTATACTTCCCTTTATTTTTTTCCTGGTGACCAAAAGATTGGACCGCTCCACAACAAAAAAATGTTTGTTGCTGCTGTTCCTAGGTGGGTTTCAAGGGTTTTTAGGCTGGTACATGGTGAAAAGCGGTCTGGTAGACCGACCCGATGTATCTCACTATAGATTGGCCGCACATTTAACAACTGCATTTGTAACCTTTGCATATAGTTTGTGGGTGGCGCTGGACCTTATTTATACTGAAAGGAAACAAATCGCAAAGTCCTTTAGAAATCTAATCAGAATTGGCCTGGTCCTGTTGTTGGTCCAAATTATTTGGGGAGCATTTGTTGCGGGTCTGGATGCAGGATTTATCCACAACCACTGGCCTTTGATGAGCGATGGAAAACTGATCCATGAAACGGTCTATATTGAACAACAGCCCCTTGTCAAAAACTTTTATGAAGGAAAGAGCGGAGTGCAATTTGTACACCGCTATTTGGCCTATTTGGTGGTAGGCATGGTCGTGGCCGTTTGGTATCGTAGTCGAAAAATAGAGTTATCCGCAGCGCAATCCAATGGAATAAAATCATTGATGGTTTTGGTGGGATTGCAATTTTTATTGGGGGTTCTGACCTTAATTTATGCGGTTCCGCTGTGGTTGGGTGTCTTGCACCAAGTCGGTGCCTTTTTTCTTTTGGCCGCCATGACCTTTACCTTGCATAGGTTCACCAAATAATGCCGATTTATCGTAACTTTGACCCCACTGTAATTTTAGCTTGATGATTTATAAAATCAGGATAATTCTTGATGCCGAGGAGGATATTTTCCGGGATTTGGAGGTTGAGGCGACCAACACCTTAGAGGAGTTCCATAACGCCATAACCCAAGCTTTCGGATTTGGCGGGAGTGAAATGGCCTCGTTCTATACATGCGACGAAGAATGGAACCAGGATGAAGAAATTGCCCTGTTTGATATGGGTGAAAATGGCGCGGATGTCCGATTGATGAACGAGACCGTATTAGCTGATGTGTTGTCCGAACCCAGTCCAAAAATGATCTATGTCTACGACTTTTTAAGTATGTGGACCTTTTTTGTGGAATTAGCCGATATCGTTGAAAAAGAAGATGGCCGATCATATCCCAATCTGCTATTCAGCTTTGGAGAACTTCCCGATGCTCCACCTGAAAAGAAATTCGAGTCCAAACCCAACATGGACTTTGACGACTCCTTTGACAGCTATGATGACTTTGATTTTGATGAAAATTGGAATTAGTCGGGGCCAAAACTCAAGCCGAACTTCAAGAATCTAAATAAATTTACCTTTAACCTTTCACCCAAAAATGCTAAACCTATATCCCGCCCAAATCGAAAGTGTTTCCCTTCACCGAGTTGGCAACAAGAGCAAAAACGAATCGATCTTCCTATCGGAGAAACCCTTTGGATTGAACGACGAAATGTCCGGTCTGCTCAAGGAGTACTTTTTTAAGCCTTTTAGGGAGAAAGAGGAGAACTATTTTAGGTTTGATCATGAGGTAGACCTTGAATTCAATGAGGTGTACAAAGCCGTTTCCGAAATATTTGCGGATTCAGGGAATATCCATGCCCTCTCCAAAAAAATCACCACCCACCTCTTTGAGCAATCCAACCATCCACATATTAAAAGTGGGGAGGTCTACGTGGTCCATTTTTCTGACATGGTGTTGGACAATGCGAAAGTGGAGGCCATTGGGATATTTAAAAGTGAGTTAAAGCATGACTTTCTCCAATTTAAAGAAGATGGGCAAAATTTGGAGATTTTGATCAAGCAGGGAATCAACATCAATAAATTGGACAAAGGCTGTATCGTATTCAACGTATCCAAAGAAGAGGGGTACAAAGTGTTGTCCGTGGACAGCAATAGATATGACGCCAAATACTGGTTGGAGAACTTTTTGGGACTAGCTGCGCTAACAGATGAAAACTTCTACACCAAGAACTATCTGAAATTTTGCCAGAATTTTGCCAAGGACGTGGTGTTGCCTGCCGAAGACAAACAGCAGGAAGTTCTTTTTATGAACCGTGCGGTGAACCATTTTGCGAAAAACGACGCTTTTGAAGAAACCTCGTTCCTCAACGAAGTGATGGAAAATCCGGAATTGATTCCTGAATTCAAGCATTACAAAGTAGAAAAAGGGCCCAAATATAGTATTGAAGACGTCTCCAACTTTGACATTGCCAACAAAGCCGTCTCCGATGCCCGAAAAAAAATCAAGAATGTGATCAATCTAGACACCAACATTCAAATCAAAATGGATTTTATCAACCCGGAATCTGCCGAGAAATTTGTTGAAAAGGGATGGGATGAAGAAAGGCAAATGTATTATTACCTGGTTTACTTCAACAAAGAACAAAAAAGCTAATCCCACATACCCCAGACTTTAGACTTTGGACGTTAGATTTTGGACTTTAGACTACACACCACCAACCACTACCGACTTCCGACCACCGATTTCTGACCACCGACCACCGACTTCCGACTAACTATCAAAAATCTGTCTCATGTTCACATCTTGGTAGTTCCGCTTCACAAAATCCAGCGCCAGTGCCAAAACCTCGCCCATGGTATTGCATTTTTTAAAATTGATGTCCTTGGCCAGCTCATAAATTTCAAGCTTAAGCTTGGTGATATTCTCCTCCAATGAAATGTGGTCAATAACACAGGCATCCAGTAATCTCTTTATCCGATCACCGGAACTCAGAATTCGTTTGGCCACAATGGAACGTTCCTCAATTTTATACTGATCCACGGAATTTTTCTGCAATTTGGTGCGAACCAATTCCACCATTTGAAAATTCTCCTTAAAAAACTGTGGGCGGTATACTTTTAACTTGCCTTCAAAACACTGTTGGTCAAAATCTATTGCACGAATCTTGTAGACCACATGGTCAAAATCGTGAACCGGAACAATTACATAGTTGTAGGATCGCATATCGCCCAATAAGCGAATCATGCAACGCTCATTGAACTTCACAAATTCCTTTGCTAATTGCGCCTTCTCGGGCTCGGTGCATTTGGGCAGCATGTCCTCGATAAAAACATCGCCCGGAATTCCGGCAATATGTTCTTCAATAAGCGTATCCCCATGTACCAAAAAATTGAGGTTGTAGGGAGAAAGCATATGCTCCAGTTCCAGGCCATAGACCCTGGACGCATCGGTCTTTTTTACATAAAAATAGGTATAGTTGTCATTCAGGATGTTTCTCACTTTGATCCTAAACGGCTTCGAATTTCCGAAAGTGCAGTAATCCACGGCATCCACATTCAAAAATTCCAAAATCCGGTCACTTCCATCAGAATGCAAAATGGAATACACCTTCTTCAAGCTCAAATCTATTTCCTCCCGATCAAAGTCAGAATAATAGACCCGTACCCAAAGGGTATCTTCCCCATCGGTATCATATACCACAACCGAACCTGCAAATCGCAATAAGTCTTCATAAAAGATGGGAATTTCAATTTTACGGCTGTATCGATTCAGGTATCCATCCAACTTTTTGTTGACCGGAAACGCTGGTTTTTTCTTTGACATCAATTTTTCTTCGGACATTCTTTCCCTACTTTGTAACAAAAATGACTATATCTCGTCAAGTTACTATAAACTAATCAAAAAACGATTCCGTCTTGGAAACAATACTTTCCGTACACAATCTGACCAAAAAATTTGATTTCCTGACAGCGGTCAAAAACTTGTCTTTTGATATTGAAAAAGGCAATGTTTATGGCATTTTGGGGCCAAATGGCAGTGGTAAATCCACCACTTTGGGGATAATCTTGAATGTGGTAAACCGAACCCATGGCGAGTTCAGTTGGTTTGGGGGAAACACCTCTACCCATGAAGCCCTAAAAAAGGTAGGGGCCATCATTGAACGGCCCAATTTTTACCCCTATATGTCCGCTATGCAAAACTTACGATTGGTCTGTAAGATCAAGGAAGTTCCGGAAAGCAAGATTCAGGAGAAACTGGAGCTGGTTGGGCTCTGGGATCGTAAGGACAGTAAATTCAGGACCTATTCCTTGGGCATGAAACAGCGGTTGGCCATTGCCTCAGCTTTGCTGAACGACCCTGAAATTCTTATTCTGGATGAACCCACCAACGGCTTAGATCCACAAGGAATACATCAAATCAGGCAAATCATCAAGAAAATTGCGGGCCAAGGAACCACGATTCTATTGGCATCGCACTTGTTGGATGAAGTAGAGAAAGTGTGCTCCCATGTGGTCATACTAAGAAAGGGAGAAAAACTGTATTCCGGTCCCGTGGATGGTATGCTGGCCAGTTACGGCTTTTTTGAGTTGCGCACGGCACAGATGGAAAAACTCGAGGATTTTCTTGAAAAGAGTGCAAGTTTCGGAAAAATAACCCGCGAAAATGGTACCCTTACCGCCTATCTCAAGCAAGAAATGGATGCAGAGGAGCTCAATAAACTGCTGTTCGAAAAAGGTCTTGTCCTTTCCCACTTGGTAAAACGCAAAGAAAGTCTGGAAGAGCAATTCCTGGCCCTGACCAAAAACAACTAATCAAAAAACGAATGATACGTTTACTACAAATAGAATTCATAAAGCTTTGGAACAATAGAACAAGTAGGATTCTAATACTCACTTCCTTTATATTCCCGTTTTCCATACTTATTTTATCTTCCATCAAGATTCCATTTTTTGGTTTTTTCACACTTGATTTAGGTAAAACAGGAATTTTTAATGTTCCCATTGTATGGCATATTAGCACCTTCTTTATTGCATTCTTTAAAATTTTCTTTGCTATAGTGGTAGTTTCCATGATAGGAAATGAATACAGCAATCGGACAATCAAGCAAAATTTAATTGATGGATTGTCTAAAAAGGAATTTGTTCTTTCCAAGTTTTATTTTATTCTCACCTATGCCCTAGTTTCCACCCTTGTTGTCTTTGTGATAACCTTCCTTATCGCTTTATTCCATTCAAGTTATACAGAAATCAACTTGTTGTTTAGAGGAACAGAATTTGTGCTGGCCTACTTCTTTAAGCTTGTAGGTTTCTTTAGTTTGTGTTTCTTTTTGGGAGTCCTAATTAAAAGGTCTGCCTTCGCACTTGGATTTTTGTTTATCTCCTTTATTGTCGAGATGATTTTGTATGCGATGTTCAAATGGAAATGGTTCAACGACCAAATTGCCGATCAAATAATGCAATTTTTTCCCTTTACATCACTTTGGTTTTTAATTGACCAGCCCATTCAAAGAGTGGTAGCTATGTCTGTTCCTAATAAAAAGGATTTGATATATGATTATGCTGTGCATTGGCACGAAGTGCTCATTGTGATTGGTTGGACCGCTCTTTTTGTCTATTTGTCCTATGCATTGTTGAAAAAGCGGGATTTATAGTATCTTGTCCGGTACTGTTATCCGCTGAATGCTATATAGATATGTAATTTTTTTATGGGTTTTTCTTACCTCCCTGGCCATGTCGGCACAGGGCGAAACCTCTAACTGGTATTTTGGGAATAGGGCGGGAATCAGCTTTAACAATGACGGTTCCGTAACCGCCTTGACCGATAGCCGTATAAGTACCTTTGAAGGATGTACCTCCATTTCCGATGGCATTGGTAATCTTTTGCTCTATACCGATGGTATTACGGTCTATGACCGTACCCACAGCATTATGCAAAATGGAACGGCCCTATACGGAGATCCCTCCAGTACCCAATCGGCCATTGTGGTCCAAAAACCGCAAGATCCCAATATCCTTTACATTTTTACGGTTGACACCTCAACCGCGGAGGACGATCCCGATCGCGGGCTCAATTACTCTGTGGTAGACCTAACATTGAACGGTGGCAACGGAGCCATAACCCAGAAGAACGTTAATTTGCTGTCCGATTGCTCGGAAAAGATTACAGCCGTCATCAAGGATTGCTCCGATGAATCCATTTGGGTGGTGACCCTTGGCCATGAAAATCCGGGAGGCGAATTCTTCAATACCTATCATGCTTTTGAGGTAAGCACGGCCGGGGTTAATACCACAGCCGTAAAATCCACATTCAACACGCTGGACATTTTGGACCCAAGAGGCTATCTGAAATTCTCAGCGGATGGCAAAAAACTGGCTAGTGCCAATATGGCCTTTGGCCTATACCTCTACGATTTTGATACCACCACAGGAGTGGTTACCAATCAAGAACTGGTTCAGGTCACAGCACCCAATAAAGTGCCCTATGGATTGGAATTTTCACCCAATCAACGTTTTTTATATGTTCATACCTCCAACAATCAATCGGCCATTGAGGAAACAGGACATTCCTCTTCCCTACTGCAGTATGACCTAAATGCAGCCAATGTTGCCGCTTCGGAAATTGAGATTGATCGGCGCGTTATCTACAGAGGGGCCCTGCAATTGGGGCAAAATGGGAAAATCTACAGAACCATCGCAGAAAATTATATTCAGGGAACCAACTATTTGGGAGTGATAGAAAACCCCAACGAGCTGGGAAATGCAGCGAATTATATACATAATGCCGTTTTCCTGGGAACAGGTCGGGCCACACAAGGTTTACCGCCCTTTATCCAATCGTATTTTGACAGGGTTGCCATTATTAAAAATGACGATGGTTCGGAAAGTACCTCAGGAACCATTTGTGAAGGAGAGGATTTCACCTTTGAGGCTGATGTGGTGCCCAACGCCACCTACCATTGGGAAAAAGACGGCACCCCCCTTGCCAATCCTGGAAATTCCCTTACCGTAAGCAATGCCAATACAACGGACGCTGGTCGTTATAGCTTGGAAATTGTTCCCAACGACCCAAGTCAATGCCCCATCATTGGCGAAGCTTTTATTTCTGTCAGCCCATTGCCCGATGCGCCTGACCTGGAATTGGCACAATGCGATTTGGTACTCAACGGCATGGAGGATGGGATTTCCATTTTTAATTTAGAGGAGGCCATTTTGGATTCCAACCTTACCTATACATTTTATGAATCCCTTGCTGATCTAGCCTCCGGAAACTTTATTACCAATCCTATCGGCTATTCCAATACCGTTCCTTTTGACCAAACCATACACTATCAAGTAGAAGATGCCAACGGATGTCTTAATTTCGGAGAGCTCCAACTGGAGGTTAGATCCATAGTGGTGACCCCAGGCAATGAAAGCACTTTTTATGCCTGTGATGTAGATCCTGAGGATTCCGTTCTTGAAGGTATTTTTGATATGGCATTCATCCGGGATCAGGAATATCCTGGAATGGACATGAATTTCTATGCCACTGTGGAGGACGCCCTATTGGAACTTAACCCCATAACGGGGGATTACCTCTCTCCCTCCGCAACGATCTACGCAAGATTGGAGACCAATAACGAATGTCAAGACATAGATTTGATAGATTTGGTGGTCAATCCAACACCTGCTTTGCAATTTGAGGAAGAAGTGCTCTGGTGTACCGATGGGCCTCCTGTCCCCGTCACTGCCCCCGGCGGATTTGATACTTATCGCTGGTATAAAAGAGAAGGTGGCAGTTTTCAGACCGTGGGCAGTCAACAAGAAATTATGGTATCCAGTATTGGAGATTATATGTTGGAAGTGGGATACGAATACAACACGCCTGAAGGTCTTTTCGAATGTCTGAATGCCGCAACTTTTGAAGTCTTGCCGTCCAACAGGGCCGTAATTCAAGATGTGGATATAAAAGACCTTTCTGACAATAATACCGTGGAAATTTTGGTAAGTGGAGATGGGGACTACGAGTACTCCATTGATGGAACCAACTACCAGGACACTGCCATTTTTGACAATGTATTGCCCGGTTTTCTGACGGTAAGCGTACGGGATAAAAACGGATGCGGGATAACCAAGGAAAAAATCTCCGTGATTGGCTATCCCAAATTTTTCACACCAAACGGGGACAATATTAACGATACATGGCAACTTGAGGGAATTAACGAGGATTTTCAGGCCAACAGCATGATTTCCATATACGACAGATATGGAAAATTAATGGCGCTCATAAGTCCCAAAACCAGTGGTTGGAACGGTACTTCCAATAATAGTGAAGTCCCTGCATCCGATTATTGGTTTAAGGTAAATTTGGAAGATGGCAGGATTTACAAAGGCCATTTTACCCTGAAAAGGTAGGTTCAATCCAGTAAAATCACTAAATTAAAGGGTCAGTTCAGGAAGAAATGATAAAAAAATTGCTACAAATATTGGTCTTCGGTTTGGCAGGCTTTGGCTTTGGCCAAGAATGCCCGGATTTGATAAGTCCGGTCAATGGAGCGACCAATGTACCTGTGGATGCCACCATAACTTGGAACGCATCTGATGGGGTACCAGGGTATATCATCCGATTGGGTACTACGCCGGGCGGTGCAGATTTAGGTGAGCAATCCGTAGGGGGTGCCACCTCCTTCACTCCTTCCTTGGGACTCCCTGAGAATACCACCATTTATGTGACCATCATCCTGGATTTTCTCTTTCAGGGAGGTGATGACATTGTTTGTAGCAGCCAAAGTTTTACCACGGAAGATGTGGTGACCGTTCCCGATTGCACTTCGTTTCGATTTCCCTCGGATGGTGGCGTGGATGTCAGTGTCTTTTCCAATGTTTCCTGGTTTTATGCACCTAGGGCAACAGGATATTTGATTTCACTGGGCTCTGGCCCTGGACTTTCCGATATCGTACCACAGACCGATGTTGGCAACTCTCTATTTTTCAATCCTCCCGGGGAATTGCCCACAAATACCCTGATCTATATGTCGGTGATTCCGTACAATGAAAACGGCAACGCGGTGAGTTGTTCTGAAATAAGCTTTACCACCGGTGATTTGGCCCCCCTCCCAGGGTGTACGTCCATGGTGACTCCATCCAATGGGGCTATCAATGTGCCTTTGACGCCCTTTTTGGAATGGCTGCCAGTACCAGGGGCCACGGGATATAGGGTAACTATCGGGACTACTCCGGATGGTAGTGATATTTTGGATAACACCGCATTCAATACTAACTCTACCTTTGTACTCAACTTTGAGCCCAACAGGACATTTTTTATTACCATCGTACCTTTTAACGATGCCGGGGATGCCATTGGGTGCGGGCAGGAAACCTTTTCCACCCTATTGGGCTGTGGTCCGTATCTAGACCCCAGTACCGGTGAATTTGTAACCTTTAGCCCGGAGGTGAACATCGCGAACACATTCTCGTTCTGCGAAAATGAAGACCCATTGACCATCACGGCGCCCGATGTAGCTGATGGCTATAGATGGTTCCAAATTGACGATTTTGACAATGAGGTAATGATATCCAATTCCAATGAAGTCACAATAAGTGAAAACGGACGATATCGATATTTGGCCTATAATGTGATTTCCCAGGCAGGCGATATCTTGGAATGTCATAATTCCCAGGTGTTTGAAGTGGTCTCCTCAGAAGCCCCAACCATCACCAATATTTCCGCTACAGATACCGCTCTGGGCTTGGATGTGACCGTTAGCGTATCCGGTATAGGTGACTATGAATATGCCATTGACGACAGTAATGGCCCTTATCAGGATAGCAACAGATTTAACGCGGTGCGCCCCGGAAGCCATACGTTTTATGTTAGGGATAAAAACGGATGTGGGGTGGTTAGCGAAATGTTCGTTCAAGATTTGACCGTGGAAGGCTTCCCTAAATTCTTTACTCCCAATGGGGACAACATCAACGATTTTTGGCAATTTATACAACCTAAGGAAGGAGATGCCATTGTACTTCGGGATATCAAAATCTTTGATCGCTTTGGAAGGCTGCTTTCGGTGATCACACAAGATTCCGTGGGTTGGGATGGAAACTATGGAGGTAGACCCCTCCCGGCGGGTGACTATTGGTTTAGTGCCATCGACCTTTTGGACCGTGAAATTAAAGGTCATTTTTCTTTAAAAAGATAGCCCTCCAACACTTCTTCAAACCCTGTCCCTTTAGTATTTTTATAGCATGAAATTTCAAGTCGTATCCGATTTTGACCCCACTGGGGACCAGCCCCAGGCCATTCAACAATTGGTAACGGGAATTGAAGAGGGAGAACCCCATCAGACCCTATTGGGTGTCACAGGTTCCGGTAAGACCTTTACCGTGGCCAATGTGGTGGAGCGAGTGCAACGTCCAACCTTGGTATTGGCACACAACAAAACCTTGGCCGCCCAATTGTATTCGGAATTCAAGCAGTTTTTTCCCAATAATGCGGTAGAGTACTTTGTCTCCTACTACGATTATTATCAGCCAGAAGCCTATATACCCACCAGTGGACTTTATATTGAAAAGGACCTTAGTATCAATGAAGACATTGAAAAACTGCGGTTGAGCGCCACTTCTTCCCTACTCTCCGGAAGAAGGGATGTTTTGGTGGTGGCATCCGTTTCCTGCCTATATGGAATTGGCAACCCGGTTGAATTTCAAAAAAATGTGATATCCATCCGAAGGGACCAGGTCATATCCAGGACCAAATTCCTAAAGCAACTGGTACAAAGTCTGTATTCCAGAACCACGGCGGATTTTAAAAATGGAAATTTTAGGGTAAAAGGGGATGTTGTGGATGTTTTCCCTGGCTATGCGGACCATGCCTTCAGAGTTCATTTTTTTGGGGATGAAATTGAGGAAATTGAGGCACTTGACCCTTTCAACAACAAGGTTATCGAAATCTATGATGCGTTAAACATCTATCCCGCCAACATGTTTGTGACCTCACCGGACATCTTGCAAAATGCCATTCATATGATCCAGGATGATTTGGTAAAACAACTCGATTATTTTAAGGAAATTGGACGGCCCCTGGAAGCCAAGCGGTTGGAGGAACGCACCAACTTTGACCTTGAAATGATTCGGGAATTGGGATATTGTTCCGGAATAGAGAATTATTCCCGCTATCTGGATGGGCGTGAACCCGGCACCAGACCTTTCTGTCTCCTGGATTATTTCCCGGACGATTATTTAATGATCATAGACGAAAGCCATGTGACCATTCCGCAGGTGCATGCCATGTATGGCGGTGACCGTTCCAGAAAAGAGAATTTGGTAGACTACGGTTTCCGCTTGCCTGCTGCATTGGATAACCGGCCACTAAAATTTGAGGAATTTGAGGCCCTTCAGAACCAAGCCATATATGTAAGTGCCACCCCGGCCGATTATGAACTTCAACTTAGCCAAGGAGTGTATGTGGAACAAGTGATTCGACCTACCGGACTATTGGATCCCATTATTGAGGTGCGCCCCAGCCTGAACCAAATAGATAATCTGGTAGATGAAATACAACAACGCGTAGAATTGGATGAACGTACCCTAGTAACCACCTTGACCAAGCGTATGGCTGAAGAATTGGCAAAATATCTCGCTAGAATAGATGTTCGCTGTAGATATATCCATAGCGATGTGGATACCCTGGAACGCGTTGAAATCATGCAAGACCTAAGAAAGGGATTGTTTGATGTGCTCATCGGGGTAAACCTGCTACGCGAAGGCTTGGATTTGCCCGAAGTATCGTTGGTAGCCATATTGGATGCCGATAAAGAAGGATTTTTACGAAGCAACCGATCATTGACCCAAACTGTTGGGCGCGCCGCAAGAAATCTGAACGGAAAGGCCATCATGTATGCTGATACCATAACGGAAAGCATGCAAAAAACCATCGACGAGACCAACTACAGAAGGGAAAAACAACTTGAATACAACAAGGAAAACGGAATTGTCCCCAAAGCGCTGAACAAGAACCTTGATAACGCCCTGGCCAAGAACTCTGTCTCCACCTACCATTTTGAAAAAGAGGAACTACGGGCCGCAGAACCGGATTTGGCCTATCTGACCCAAGATCAAAAAGAAAAATTGATTCGGGAAAAACGCAAAGCCATGGAAAAGGCCGCCAAGGAGCTCAACTTTATGGAAGCCGCCAAATTGCGGGATGAGATAAAAACCCTCCAGGAACAAGAGTAAAAAAAGCGCGCCCCCACGTAGAAGTGTGCAGGAACGCGCTTTCAAACTAACCAACTAAACCAACCCTGCCCGAACATCGGACAGGCATCATGAAACACCTAAGCTGGTGTAACAATTCTTTTATTTACCCAATGGATATCAATCGTTTGGGAGCAGGCAAGGCTTCCTCTTTTTTAGGCAAGCTTACACGAAGTACCCCGTCCTCATATTTTGCGTCAATTTTGGTACCATCAACAGTTTCAGGAAGGGTAAATGCCCTTTTAAATGAGGAATAAAAGAACTCCCTACGGGTATAATTGTCCTCATTTTCCGAATTTTCAGATTTTACCTCGCTGGAAATGGTGAGTATATCATTATCCACTTCCACTTTAAAATCGTCCTTCTTACCTCCTGGAACCGCTAGTTCCAATTCAAAACCTTCCGTATTGTCTTTTATGTTGACGGCGGGAAGATTTGTATTCCAGTTTTCTGTTCCCCCAAACCAATCAGGTTTTAAAAAGTCGTTCATCAAGGATGGGAAAAACAGATTGTTTCTTTTTACTATACTCATGGTGATTCAATTTTTTATTAGACGTTAAATCATCTAGCTATAGTCAAATGGTATACCAACCCCGAATCAATGCCATTTTGGCATTTTCTTAACAAATTTACATGTCATTGTGACATTTAGTTGTAGTGTGCCTTGAAGATATTGATCAGCACGTCTACCGGAACCACCTTGTTGGGATATTGGTGCATAACCTCCAATACCTGCCATATGGCAGAAGGTGGTAAGCCCATGGCCAATCCGATGTTGTGCAAAGTGCGGATTTCCTTTTGGTGCTGTTCCTGATCGATGTTCATAAGTAAAAGTAATCGATGAAACTGCACAATTCGGTCTGCCTGTGATTTCAGCATCACCTTTGGCGATTTCTCTTGAAGTAGATTGTCAAAAGTCATCTTATCCACCCCTAAATGCGATGCTACCCCAAGCAAAAACTGGTATTCTGAATCCTTCAATGAATGATCCACTCTGGCAAAAGCAATCATCTCCGAAAGAATACTCAATTTCTCTTGGTAGGCTCCCATATTGGTGGTTTACGGATAGGTTTTGTATTACATAACTCCAAAAGACCTCCTTTTAGTGCCCAAAACGCCAGAATTAACGATTTAGCCCAATCATTTGACTTTCACTGAAAACGAAGGGATTGCAACAAAAAAAGGCAACATTTTTCAACGTTGCCTTATCATATGTTCATAGGGAAATTTATCCCAATACTTCCTTGACCTTATCTGCTGCTTCCTGGAATTGAACCGCTGAATGCACTGCCAATCCGGAATTGTCTATGATTTCCTTGGCCAATTCGGCATTGGTACCTTGCAATCTTACAATAATGGGCACCTTAATGGCGTCTCCCATATTTTTATAGGCATCCACAACACCCTGTGCCACCCGGTCACAGCGTACGATACCCCCAAATATGTTGATCAAGATAGCCTTTACATTAGGGTCCTTCAAAATAATGCGGAACGCTTCCTCCACCCTTTTTGCATCGGCTGTACCACCAACATCCAAGAAGTTCGCTGGTTCCCCACCGGCCATTTTTATCAAATCCATGGTGGCCATGGCCAATCCGGCTCCGTTGACCATACAGCCAACATTACCATCAAGATCCACGTAGTTCAACCCAACTTCACGGGCTTCCACCTCAATGGGATTCTCCTCGCGCAAATCGCGCATTTCCGCATATGATTTTCTGCGATAGAGTGCATTATCATCAATGGAAACCTTGGCATCAACCGCCATAATCTTATCATCAGAGGTCTTTAGCACCGGGTTGATCTCAAACAAACTGGAGTCACTTTCCTGATACGCCCTGTACAATGCGGTCACAAATTTTACCATATCCTTAAAGGCAGCTCCGGACAAGCCCAGATTAAAGGCAATCTTTCTAGCCTGAAACGGCATAAGCCCCACGGCAGGGTCTATCTCTTCCGTATAAATAAGGTGCGGTGTCTTTTCTGCCACTTCCTCAATATCCATACCTCCTTCGGTGGAATACATGATCATGTTCCTTCCGGTGGCCCGGTTCAACAATACAGACATATAAAACTCGGAAGTCTCACTATCCCCAGGATAGTACACATCTTCCGCAATCAAGACCTGGTGTACTTTTTTTCCTTCGGCGGAGGTCTGTGGGGTTATCAGGTTCATCCCGATGATATCACCGGCCAACTCTTCTACTTCCTTAAGATTTTTGGCCAATTTTACACCACCACCTTTTCCACGGCCACCTGCATGTACCTGAGCTTTGATCACATGCCATCCAGTGCCTGTTTCCTGGGTGAGTTGTTTTGCGGCATCAACGGCCTCCTTAGCATTTCGCGCAACGATTCCCCGTTGGATGCGCACACCAAAACTGGCTAAAATTTCCTTTCCTTGATATTCATGAAGATTCATCTCTGACGTAACTTTAAGTTGCGGACAAAAATAGAAAACCCGAGGGACAAATTGAAGGGAAAAAGCATTAATACAAGCAATTATTGGAATGGGGGTACATATTCACGGATTAATGCGATGATTGAAACCCAATCAAAGGAAAATGGAAAACTAAAATTGAAAGTTGAAAACTCAAAATTCAATTAGGCTGAGTGCTGGATGCGCAGATTGTAGGATGGGTAGATTACCGAAAGGATGGATGTTATGACAAATTCTTAAACCCTATACCATTTATCTTGTCTGGTCTCTGGTCTCCGGTCTCCTAAGTTTCAAAATTCTTAAAGTCCAGGGGGTCAAAATTCTTGAAATGCCCATTCATGTCAATCAAATTCTTGGTCCTATTGATTTCCTTCAACACCGTGACCGTTGTATCGAGGTGGTTTTTAATAAACTGGAGCCTGTCCGTCTCTTTGGAAATTTGTAATAAAGAATATTCTTGCTCAAAGGAAAGTCCCATCTTATGCGCCAATGAAAAACTATTGAACTGTTTGGGCGAAATCTCCGAAAAGGGCACTTCCATCAAGCCATATAGGTTCTTCAATTTGTCAAGTACCTCTTGCCGTTGGGATTCGTCGGCATCAAATTCCATATCCAAAAATTCAACCTCACCCCCGGCATACAGTTTTCCCGGTAATTGTTGCTCAAAGGTCAATACCCTAAATACCTGTCGGGCCACGCAGACAACATCCATTTCACCACCTTCATACGTGGTGACCACTTCCACCAATTGCACCTCCGTTCCAAAGGCGATGGTATTGTCTATAAAAACTGGAATACCGAAGGTAACGGCTTCCTTTCTGCAATCGTTAATCAATTGCTTGTAGCGCTCCTCAAAAATGTGCAGCGGCACTGTTTCTCCGGGAAAAAAAACGGATTGCAAGGGAAAAAGGGGTAATTTCATGCTGGGAATTTGTATTAAAAATACGATGCCCGGGATAAAGGCACAAGTACAAATGGATCATTTTGTTATTTTTAAAACAAAATGTTATATTTATATGAATTGATGTCATATTCTTGTGTAGGTATTGTACAACATTTAGATTTGTTTCAAAGACTAACTCAAAATGAACCCACAGAACTTATTAAAAATTACCCGGCAATTTGGTGCACCTGTTTACGTGTACGATGCCGAAAAAATTGCTTCACAATATCATCGATTGACCAACGCTTTTAAAAATGTTGGCAGTCTACGATTGAATTATGCTGCCAAGGCATTGTCCAATATTTCCATACTGCGGTTGTTGAACCAATTGGGCAGCGGGTTGGATACCGTGTCCATCCAAGAGGTTAAGCTTGGATTAATGGCCGGCTTTAAGCCAGAGTCCATCATCTTTACCCCCAACGGCGTATCGCTCGAGGAAATTGAAGAGGCATCGGCCCTAGGGGTCCAGATTAATATTGACAACTTATCCGTGTTGGAACAATTTGGCAGCAAACACCCTGATGTTCCGGTCTGTATACGAATCAACCCACATGTGATGGCCGGTGGAAATTCCAAAATATCTGTAGGCCATATCGATTCAAAGTTTGGAATCAGTATTCATCAAATACCACATTTGCTGCGTATTGTGGACCTTACCAAAATGAATATCAATGGCATCCATATGCATACCGGAAGCGATATTCTGGATATTGATGTGTTCTTATATGCCTCGGAAATACTTTTTGAAACCGCCAAAAACTTCAAAAATCTTGAATTCATCGATTTTGGTAGCGGTTTTAAGGTACCTTATAAGGAAGGGGATATTGAGACCAATGTGGAGGAACTTGGCAAAAAGCTCTCCAACAGGTTCAACGAGTTTTGCGACGAATATGGCAAAGAACTCACTTTAGCCTTTGAACCAGGCAAATTTTTGGTAAGTGAAGCCGGCTATTTCTTGGCCAAGGTAAACGTGGTAAAGCAGACCACCTCCACGGTTTTTGCCAGTGTTGATTCCGGATTCAACCACCTTATAAGACCTATGTTGTATGGGTCCGCCCATGAAATCACCAACATTTCCAATCCCAAGGGAAAGGAACGATATTACTCGGTTGTTGGTTATATTTGTGAAACGGATACTTTTGGTAGCAACCGTAGGATCAATGAGATTTCAGAAGGGGATATTCTCTGTTTCAAAAATGCAGGTGCCTATTGTTTTACAATGTCCAGCAACTACAATTCGAGGTTTAGGCCCGCAGAGGTACTTTGGCACAAGGGCAAGGCACATTTGATACGACAACGGGAGACTTTTGACGACATCCTCAGGAACCAAGTAGACGTAAAAAATTTGTTTGAAACTCCAAAGGCAGAAGTTATAAAATAGCATGGATGTATTGGCCATTATGTTGTCCGTTGTTCTTATTTTCCTAGCGGTACTTCATTTTTATTGGTCAATTTTCGGAATCAAGGACCCTGCCGCGGTACTTCCTACCAACCTGGAAAGTAAATCCGTTAAATCGCCAGGAAAATTTGGGGCGGTGCTGGTGGGACTGGTTCTCCTAGGATTTGCTTTTGTATATATCAACAAGGTCATCCGGTATGTGGATTATCAGTGGTTGGACCATGTATCCATTGGTATAGGAATCACTTTTATAATTCGCGCCCTTGGGGATTTTAAGTACGTGGGCTTCTTTAAAACGGCCAAAAACAGCAAATTTTCCGCCTTGGATACCCGATATTATTCACCGCTTTGTTTGTTAATGGGAGTCCTGATACTGGTCCTGGAGTATTTCGGTTAACACTATTTTGGCATAATTTTCGTTAGTTTTGTTAGGGTCGCAAGACCAAACCCAATAAAACTCTGGAATGATGCATGCTGTTTTTACCTACTTTACCCGAACGTTGATGCTCCTTTTTTTCCTGATCGGATTCCAAATCCAGGCCCAAAATGTGCAATGGGTCAGCTGGGAAGAAGCCGTTCAGCTTTCCCAAACCGATGCCCAACCCAAAAAAATCTTTATTGATGTGTACACGGATTGGTGTGGCTGGTGCAAAAAAATGGACAAGGATACTTTTCAAAATCCGGAAGTGGCCGCTTACATGAAGAACAATTTTTATATGGTAAAATTGGACGCCGAGGGTAAAGACCCCATCGAGTTCCAAGGAAAAACCTTTAAATATGTTCCCTCTGGCAGACGGGGTTATCATGAATTTGCAGCTGCCTTGCTACAGGGCAAAATGAGCTATCCTACGGTTGTATTTTTGGATGAGAACTTAAAAATGCTCTCTCCCGTACCTGGATACCAGCAAGCAAAACCTTTTCTTCAAATAGCCAAGTATTTTGGCGACAACATTTACCTTGAAAAGGACTGGCAAGCCTATGCCGGCAAATAAATCCTAAAAATTCTTACCTGCTGTAGTTGGGACTTTCTTTGGTGATGGTCACGTCGTGCGGATGACTTTCATTGATTCCACTGAAGGTAATCTTTACAAAACGTCCAGTTTCCTTTAAGCTTTCAATGTCCTTGGCACCACAGTAGCCCATACCGGCACGCAACCCACCTATGAATTGGTGCATGCTCTCGTACAGGTCCCCTTTATATGGAACCCGCCCTACAATTCCTTCTGGAACCAGCTTTTTGATATCATCCTCCACATCCTGGAAATAGCGATCCTTACTTCCTTCTTTCATGGCCTCCACGGAGCCCATTCCGCGATAGGATTTAAATTTTCGACCTTCATAGATAATGGTCTCACCGGGAGATTCCTTGGTACCCGCCAAAAGGGAGCCCAACATAACGGTATCGGCTCCTGCCGCAATGGCCTTTGGAATATCGCCGGTATACCTGATTCCGCCGTCAGCAATGACCGGCACCCCACTTCCTTTAATGGCCGAAGCCACTTCCAACACAGCAGAAAATTGGGGAAAACCAACTCCTGCCACCACACGGGTGGTACAAATTGAACCAGGTCCAATACCAACCTTTAAAGCATCTGCGCCAGCTTCCACCAAATATTTGGCAGCTTCGGCGGTGGCAATGTTGCCCACGATCACATCCAGTTCCGGGAATGCCTTTTTTACCTCTTTTAGAACACGAACCACCCCTTTGGTATGGCCATGTGCCGTATCGATCACAATTGCATCCACTCCCGCATTTACCAGTGCTCCTGCACGGTCAACCGCATCCGGGGTAACACCAATGGCAGCGGCCACCCTAAGCCTCCCATATTCATCTTTATTGGCAATGGGTTTTAGGGTGAGTTTGGTGATATCGCGGAACGTGATAAGTCCTACCAGTTCATTGTTGCCGTTGACCACCGGTAGTTTTTCAATTTTGTTTTCCTGAAGAATAACTTCCGCCTCGGCCAAGGAGGTGCCTTCGCCCACAGTAACCAGATTATCAGCGGTCATTACCTCGGCAATGGGCCTGTTGTTGTTCTTTTCAAACCGCAGATCGCGATTGGTAACGATGCCCAGCAGTTTTTTGTTTTCATCCACAATGGGAATACCGCCAATACTGTGTTCTTTCATATTGGCCTTTGCATCGCGGACCGTGGAATCCAACGGAAGGGTTACCGGGTCCATGATCATCCCACTTTCTGCCCTTTTCACCTTTCGGACCTTCAAGGCTTGTTGTTCAATGGTCATGTTCTTGTGCAAGACCCCTATTCCACCTTCCTGAGCCATGGCAATAGCCATTTGGGACTCGGTCACGGTATCCATAGCGGCCGAAACAATGGGCACATTAATGGAAATGTTTCTCGTAAACTTGGTTTGGATATTGACTTCCCTGGGAAGAACTTCGGAGTATCCGGGCACAAGGAGGACATCATCATATGTCAAACCTTCGCCAACTATTTTTTTAAGGTGGGCTTCCATTGCAATTACGGCTTAATTGCGTGCAAATATACCATAAATTCATTCAATGGCGATCATTGGGATTGGACTTAACAATTTTAACTTATTTTTATTTAGACTTATTTTAAATAATATTTATATTTGGATTCAAATAAACCGATATGTACCCTTCCCTAAAAGTCCTGAACCAAAGCAAAAATGGAATCCTCACCTTTTGCAACCAAAGCAAACTCTTTCAATTGGTCTACAATAATCTTTGTTTTGAGTTTTATGAGTGGGAACTGGAGGCTTTTGACAAGCACTTGACTTCCTTGGATATGGAATACTGGAACAGAGCCATGCCCTATGCCCCTACTTCGCGAAAAACTCCAATTTCCGTCGGAAACAAATGCTTTGTGATCTTAGTAAACAAGGCTGAAGTCAAAGAGATTAAGTCCCTACTGCAAACACAATCACCAACAGTGGAATTAATCTCTACCAAGGACATTGACTATAGCTTTATTGAAAACTAGGAACGTTTGTTACAAGGCTATTGACCATTTTTGGCAAGTATCGATTGTTTGAGCACCAATCCGGCTGAGAAAGTGAATGTCATGGTCATCAAAATCCCGGATGCGATGACTATATATTTCATCCATGGCATTCCCTGCCATAAAAAGTAGATGCCCCCAAAAGTAAATAGCGCAGAGAAAAAGGGCTCAATGGTCAAAAACAGTTTCCACTTTTTGGGAAATTTTGTGATCCAAACCAACGCACCCAACAGAAAAAAGATAAAAGACATGGAGAGAACATGCGTGTGGATGATGGTCAGCATTTCGCGCTCCCCTTTTTTGAATTTCATCACCTCAGCCTGGTCGTCCTCTTCATTTCCCAAATAGTTCTCCACAATTCCAGTAGGTGTTGTGGACTCCGTTTGCTTAACAAACAACAGGCCGGTAAAAAACCCTATGGAAAGTACCAGGACAAAAGCAGAAATAAAAAGTCGAATTTCCTTTGGGAAAGTCCCAAGCAGGCCATCATAGCGCATTATTCCGTGGACATTTGGCCTTTATATTCGGCCCTGACCTTTTTGCCCCATGCTATGATCTTTTCCTTTTCTTCAGAAGTTAAATCCCCGTGTATCCAGGTATAAGAACCTTCCGGCATTTTACCTTCCTCCACTTCTTCCACAAACTCTTCCATTTTGTGTTCCTTTTTTTCAAGATCGTAGGCATTCCACTCGGATACATTGAAATGTTCCTTCCCTTCTTCAATATGTCCATCAATCCAATACGAAATCGGGGCCACTTCCGCATACCACGGGTAGACGGTGTTATTGCTATGGCAATCATAACATTTGCTCTCCAAAATGGCCACAATTTCTGAATTGGGCTTGGTCTCGTTTTCAAAAAGTGCGGCTACAGCATCCTCCGAAATGTTCTTTTCAGGTCTGAAAAACTGCAATATTACAAGTACGATCAATAGGGCAACGAGTATTTTCTTTACAATTTTCATGGTCAATATATTGTTTATTATAGTTTGATCTCTAGGGTGGTATAGAACGTACGAGGTTCCGCCGGAATAATGCCTGGTCCGGGATAGCCCGTAGCCCTTCTGGTAAAATAGCTATTGTCCAACAGGTTGTTTATACCTGCTTCCAATTTAAACTTTTTATAGGTATAAGACAGGGAAAAATCCAAAATATCATAGCTTGGAATAGACCCTTCGATACCGCGTTGATTATCATTTATATCTTGTGGGGCATTTGTGGCATCCGTGAACTGTTCAGACAAATAGGTATATTGAATGTTCCCCAAAAAATTGCCATAGCCAAAGCCCAAACCTGTTTTAAGATTTACCTTGGGAATAAATTCCACCTGATTTCCCTCAACATTGTTTTGTTGGGATTCGGTGTATTCAGAATTAGTGAGGGCGAGGTTTACAAAGTAATTGAGTTTTGCCTTTTCCAAGGAGGGAAAAATCAAGCTTTTCAAGTTCAAATCGGCAAAGGTCTCAAGACCGTACATAAAGGCGGTTCCTATGTTTCCCCTAAACCTCACAAGCCTTCCGGTTTCCACAACTTCGCCAGCGGCATTGACCCTGGTTTCATTTCGAAGTACCTCTCCCAGCCTATCATCATACAACAATCCAAAGGCACTGACATCATAATTCAATAGCTCTCCGATATGTCCCCTAGCTCCAATATCTGCTGTAAAACCATCCTCATCCGAAATGTTTTCATCAACTTGGAAAGAGGGGTTTACCACCCTGATGTCATTGAAGGTAACGGACCGATAGTTTTGTGAAAAGTTGGCGTACAGTTCTGTTGCCGGAGCAGCCTTGTACGATGCTCCGAGGCCCAATAGGAAAAACCCTCTTTCAAATCTTCGGTTATCCGGGATTTCCTCGTTTAAGAGTGGGTTGCCCGCCAAGTCCAATACAATATTTCTAAATGAACCTTCCCCCTCAGTTTTTATGTATTCCAACCGAAATCCGGGCGTTAAGGAAAACTTGTTGGAGATGTTCCATATGTTCTCACCAAAAAAAGCAAGGTTCAAATTGGGAAATTCAAATTGTGACTGCCTTTCATAATTTGGGAATTCGTTATTGGCAAACTCAAACTCAGGAGCGCTGGTAATACTTCCCGGTCCCTGGCGCTGTTCATTGGACGATTGATAATATTTTGAGCCCAAAAGCAAAACGGCATCCTTATCCGAGAGTTTATACCTGGTCAGCAATCTGGCTTCGGCTCCCCAATTGTTAAAGTTGTCCTGTAACAATTCCCTGGGCTCATTGGGGTCGTCCTGTTGCGAAACCCGATTGGTTCTAAATCCAAGGGCATTTCTTGTGGCATCCAAGGTGAACAGATTTAGACTGAATTCCGTTTTGGCGGAAAATCGATGGTCCAATCGAAGGGAAAACAATTTCCAATCCACATTAAACCAATTTCTGTCCCTATTGCTAAAAGTAGGGTCCGCTAAAAACTGTGAATCCGTGAGACCGCCGGGCTGCTTTGTCAAGTAATTGAAAAAGGTGGTTTCCAAGGTCAGTTTGGTCTTTTCTGAAAATTCCCACCCAAAATGTCCAAAGTAGTTTCTACTGTTGAAGTTGGTGTTGGGCCTGAAACCATTTCCTTCCTTGTAATTGAAGTAGGTATAATAACTAAAATTGCCAAGGGTTCCACTCAGACTGTTGAAGCTGGTAAACAAATCAAAGGAACCCACGGTCTGTCTTGAAACCAATTCCACCTCCCTATCCGGATTTGGTTTTTTAAACTTAAAATTGACCAGTCCACCAAACTGGGGGCCATATTGCAAGGATGCAGCGCCCCGTACCACTTGAATTTCGCTCAAGGCTTCGGCAGGTGGGGTATAATAACTTTCCGGGTAACCCAGGGCATCCGCACTGATATCGTAACCATTTTGCCTCACATTAAAGTTCGCGGTCCGGTTGGGATCCAGCCCCCTTCCCCCAATGTTTAATTGCAGACCTGCATCCCCATTCTCGTAAATATTCAGGCCAACCACCTGTCCGTAAATTTGTCTGGCATTGTTGGCTGCAAGATTTCCTGTCAAATTTTCAACCAGCACAACTTCACTCTTCTTCCCGGCATAGATAGCGGTACCTTCTACCTTTTTGAGTTGCTGAAGGGCAAAGATTTTTTCTCTTTCCTTGGTCAGTACCACTTCCGTCAATTGCTCACCCAAAGACTGCAATTGAACATTGATTGACGTATCAGCACTAATGGTTATGGATTGTTCATTGACGCGGTAGCCAAATGCAAACACCACCATCTTGTAAGTGCCTGATGGGATATCGGTAAAATAAAAATTCCCTTCTTCCGTGGAGTTTTGCAATTGCTGTAGCTCTTCGAGATATACTTCAGCGGTGGTAACGGGACCATTTTCCATATCCATTACTTTGCCCGTTAACTGATGTTGCCCCCAAGATGCGGAAGCCAGCAGCATAAAAAATGCCACGTACTTAAATTCCTTTAATCTCATCCTTAAATGGTAATATCCATGTTTTATGCCTCAATGATTCCCGCTCTTGCGCCAGATCTACTCCCGGGTCAATGTAGGGTTGGCTCAGTCTTCCGTTCAGTGCCACGTAACACTCAACATAGACTCCGATGTTTTTATGTCCGTCCTTTTCAAAATGATCTTTTAGAAAATGCGCGTATTCCAGAATAAAATCGGGCTGAAAGGACATCTGTTTTTCCTGAAAAGGGGTTAGAAAATCGGTATTGTCAACATAAAATCTTTTACCGCTTTCCTTATCCACAATTTTAAATTGTGCGTACCCCGATTTTTCCATCAACATTACACGCCAAGAAAAGCGATAGCCTTCTTCAGTCCAAAACAGTTCTCCCGGATAAAGCAAATAGCGCCAGGGAAACAGGATTTGGAAGGCAAAGAACAACACAACAACCCATTTTTGTGGGGGGAAGGCCCAGTTGTGTTCGCTTGGCATGGTATTGCCATTGTCAAACCTGGCTTTGTTGATTTTCAAGAATTTTGACAGGACTTCCAAAATCTTATGGTGGACTTTTGAATCAAAGAATATCAAAGCCGATACGATCATGATATACGGGAACATCCCAATTGAAAACAACACCCGGGTAACGATATGGAAAAACAATACCAAAAAAAATCCGAAATACCGGGTTCTGGACCATAACAACAGAAATGGGATGGTTAAATCGTAGACGGCTCCTCCCCAACTAAATGCATAATGCACCCATTCCTTCCCCATTAAACCACCTATGAGGGGAATATCAAACTTGGAAGGAAGCCAGATTTTCAAGGGCATGGCATCAATAAGCCAATCGGAGTTCAACTTGGCCAGACCTGCATAGATGTATACAATGGCCAGCATCAATTTTACACTATCCAAAGTCCACTTGGGGATATACTGACAGGAAATATCTTCCTTATTTTTCGCATCCAACGAAAAGTAAGCGTTGGCTGGAAGAAATATCATTAAAAACGATAGGGCACTAATAAAATAGTAGTGGTTGAGATACGTGGTCTTATCCATCAATTCGATGTAGGTAAAGGAAAGAAAGAAAAGAACAACGGAAATACGGTATTTATACCCCAATGCAATGCCTATGGATGCGAGCGCACAAATAATGAAGAGGATGTAGGTAAAATTGCCTAGCGGCCTTACCCATTCAAATCCGTAGTACGAAAAATGAAATTGGGGTTCCAGGTATAACTTTTCTATCCAACCATAGGCCCAGAACCTAATGATACTGGCCAACATCATTATACCAAAAAAAATACGAAAGACCGCTAATGGGGCGGCCTCGCAATTTGTTGACAAGTATGTGCGCAGCCTTGAGCTCATCTAATCGCCATCGGCATCCACAAAATCTATGCTTATGCTCATGGCCGATACCATGTCCACCTTAAAAAGAGGTACCAGTCGTTGCACCTCATCATAGGCCAGCAGCATATTGGTAGGCGGGGAGTTGTTCTCTATCTCCTCCTTGAACGTTCCTAGAGCGTTCACTGCGGTACGCGCATCATCAAATTCGTTGTTGATCAAGGTGACCAAATCCTCTCCATCTTTCAGGGTATTCAAATCTTCCAGATATGAAGCCAAACTTTCTCCTACGGTGGTAGAGCCAAAATGCTTGCCATTAAAAAAGTCCTGTACGGCATCCAAACCTGTCAAGAACATGGTCTTGCTCAATTGGGGACTATAATAGACTTCTATGGTATTTGGCGCAGGGGTTCCCGTAAAAACCCCTAACGGAATTCCCATTTTCCCGGCCCTTAGAAATCTCTCGTAATAAAAAATGAAATCGTTGACAAAACGATCTACAGAGGCTGTTGCCGATGAACCATCATTGGCCACAAAAGTATCCCTATATGTGTTTTCCCATTCAGTGACCACACTATTGGAACGGGTCAGCATGTCATTCAACACCGCTGAAATAAAGTCCATGGTGTTCACTGCATTAGTACCGTTGGTCCAAAGATCTACCAAGTCGGTATCGTTGTCTTCAATGCCATTCAAGAGATAATCCAAGGCAGGAAATCCTTTGGAATCCCTGTTGGACGGTAAGCCCAAATCATAGGTGCCAGTAGTAATGTGCGTATTGATAAGGTCGGTATCGGTTGGATAGGTGTTTATATTCAAACGGAAGCCTGACGATTCGGCCGGACCGATCTCAAACATCGATACCGTTTGCCAAGCGGTATACGCCTCCTCCCAGGCCACCCTGAATGCTTGAAGGTTTGCTTCACTCTTGTCCACCGTAAAGGCATCAAATGCCGAATTCATTTCTGAAAGCTCCTCCTGAAATGCCTTGTATGAAGGAATGATTATGTTGTCTGCCCAATTGGTCAGCATTGCCCCGCGATCAAAGGTAACGGGCATATCATCGTCGGACCCACCCATATCATCATCCGTTCCCGATCCACCAGCTCCGTCTGACGAACATGCCCAAAACAATAGGACCAAGGGAAATACCAAGTACCATTTTTTATTCATTGAGGTTATTTTTATTTATTCCAATTAAACAGCGCCCAAAGATAGCAAAAGAGGTAGAGCGGCACCAAACCCATCCACCTCTTTTTATTTTACCATAAATGCGAACTAACTTCCGGCCTGTGTCACCGTAAAATCGAACTCATCCGCTATTTCATTGGAAATCGCATCAAGGGTGGCGGGTGCTACGTCCCACAGTCCATTGTCCCCGTCATCCAATAGGTCTGCCAAGAAAGCGTCCACTTGGGTTTTGGTGAAATAAGGTTCTGAAGAATTTGGTCTGCGGGTAAACTGCAAACTATATATAAATCCGTACCCTTCCGATAAATCGTGAAACGCACCGCCAAAGTCGGGTGTTGGTTGATCCATGGCATTTTTACCCTGCTGTAGGTAGTAAACCGCCCTAATTCCAACTATTTTGGAAATCAATTCCCTTATAATTTCCGCTTGCTCGTTCCTTACCGTGTAGTTTTTGGCCACAATGGCCGCCCTACCCAATTTCAGGGCTTGGAAAATATCTTCAGTTATTCCGGTAAAGTCATCATCACCTTCCACACGACCTATGTATTTGTTCAAGAAGCTATCGTCTTCCCCTATGGTTGGTCTTGGGTCAGCCAGATCCTGGGAAGTACCAAAGGCATAACCATAGGCTTCATCCCAATCGTGTTCCATATCGGTATAATTTTTTCCATCCACAAGGGTGCCGCCGTCATTGGCTTCCTCGAATGCGTCCAGCACATCAGCGCTGATATAATTGTTCAACATTTGGTCCACCATAAGTGCCCCGATCAAGGATTTATTGAATACTTGGTTCATTTCCAAGCCTTTTGCAGTGATATATCTTGTGGAGGTACCATCAGCAATCTGACCTGCGGTTCCCGCCTCAGCAGCCGTGTTCCAATTTGGGTATACCTCAGTGACTTGGCTATCAATCCAGTTTTCAAAATCGGCTCTAATAAGCGCTTGGTCCGTTGCGTTACCTGAGAAAAAATCAAATGATGCGGCCGTTTTACCCTTTACATTCTTATCTGAAGCATTTAAATCGGTATCCGAAAAATCATTTTCGCCTTCGGCATGGGCAAACATGGCCTTCAATGCTTCTGCCGTTTTAGTTTCATCGGTTAATGCGGAAATGATCTCCTCGGCCATCAAAATACGGGTGGTCTGTCCGCTAAAACTGACCGAGCTTTCATTATTTCTTTGAAAAGCATAAGTAGTTGGATTGTCGATATTGTTAGTTGGGTCTACATCATCGGAATCATCATTGGAACACGCCACCAAAAGGGAAATTGACAGGCTGGATAGGAACAATCTTTTTGAAAGCATTTTGTTAAATTAATTTAGATTTAGTTTAAATAGTAAGAATGGTGCAAATATATCCTGCCGTTATAAACCCTCCAAATTAATTTAGACTTATTTTAAATAAAATTTAAGAATCGATTTTGGGAATGCTTTCCGGATGTAACACACATCAGTGATATGCAGAAAAAAGTTCGGTGGCCTTGTTGTAAGCTGCTTCAAAAACCATCCAATTTACACCTGAATCGGCCTTTTCCGTGGTAAAATAAGAGAGCATTTTCTCTGTGGGCATATTCCCAGTCAACTCGTCCTTGGCCATGGGGCAACCGCCAAAACCTTGAACCGCCCCATCAAAGCGTCTGCACCCCGCCTTGTAAGCAGCATCTACTTTTTCGTGCCATTTGGATGGCGTGGTATGCAAATGGGCACCAAATTCTATGTGCGGGTATTTGGGAATCAGGTTGGAGAACAAATAATCAATAACCTCGGGGGTGGAACTTCCAATGGTATCGGATAAAGACAAAATGGACGTACCCATTTCGGCCAACTTCTCGGTCCACTCCCCTACTATTTCCACATCCCAGGGATCGCCATAGGGATTTCCAAAGCCCATGGAAACGTAGGTGACCACCTGTTTGTCATGCGCGTGGGCAATGTCCAGAATCTCCTTTAGCGTCTCCACAGATTGCGCTATGGTCTTATGGGTGTTCCGCATTTGAAAATTCTCGGAAATAGAAAAGGGATAGCCCAAATAATCGATGGCTCTGTGCTCACAGGCATTGTTGGCGCCTCGGGTATTGGCCACAATGGCCAACAATTTGCTTTGGGTTTTGGAGAGGTCCAATTGTGACAGCACCTCAGCTGTATCCACCATTTGCGGAATGGCCTTGGGTGAAACGAAACTTCCAAAATCCAAGGTGTCAAAGCCGCACCCTAAAAGAGATTGGATATATTTTACCTTCTCCTTTGTTGGGATAAAGGTCTTTATGCCCTGCATGGCATCCCTGGGACATTCTATGAGTTTAACTTTGGACATAGGTTGCCTGTAAAATTAGCACTATTTATCCGATAGCAACAGATAAATGGCAATCCCCAGAAACACAGTAATCTGCAACCATTTTAAATAAAATCCGGTTCTAGGATTCCTTACAATAAATTTGGAAATACTCCCGGCCAGCAAGGCAATCAAGCCAAATACAATAAAGGCAGAAAGCATGAACAACAAACCCAAAATATAAAACTGTAATACATTGGAAAGTTCGCTGCTAAAAAGAAATCCGGGAAAAAAGGCCAAGAAAAAAATGGTAACCTTGGGGTTGAGAACGTTCATGGTAAAACCAGTCCAGAACAATCCTGTGGTTTTCTTTTTGTGATCTGCTGCTTGATCAATCACGATAGTGGATGTACTGCGGAATACCTTCACCGCCAAATAAATGAGATACAATGCCCCAAAGAGTTTAATGGCAAAAAAAAGTGTGTCGCTTCTCTTGATCACTTCTGAAACCCCAAATGCCAGCAAGGTGGTATGCACCAAACAACCACTAACCAGGCCCAAAACGGTGACCAATCCGGCCCTAACCCCTTTGGAAATGCTTTGGGTAAGTACAAAAATATTGTCCGGTCCCGGAGAAAGTGCCAACGCCAGGGAGGACAACAGAAATCCAATGAGTAGGGTATAATTGATACTATCGGCCAATAAAATGACTATAGTGAACATTCTAATTTAAAGCCCCTTTAGCCAGAATGGCCTTGTTGATTTTCTTGACCAATGAAGGGCCTTCGTACACAAAACCAGTATACAACTGTACCAAATCAGCTCCTGCTTCCAATTTTTCCAAAGCGTCTTCCGGGGTATGGATTCCTCCCACCCCAATAATTGGAAAAGCTCCACCACTCTTTTCGGACAAGAACCGAATGACCTGGGTACTTTTTTGTGTGAGTGGTTTACCACTCAACCCCCCTTTTTCCTCGGTCTGGATCAAATGTGACTTCAGCCCCTTTCTGGAAATGGTGGTATTGGTTGCGATTACCCCGTCTATACCGGTTTCTTTTACAATATCCACAATATCCAGTAACTGATCGTTAGACAGGTCCGGGGCTATTTTCAGCAAAATGGGTTTTTCTTTGGCGGCCAGCTTTTTTGCAAACTTGTTATTTTGCTTTTTGAGCTTTTTGAGCAGATTGGTCAAAGGTTCCTTATCCTGCAATTCCCGAAGTCCTGGCGTATTGGGCGAGCTTACATTGACCACAAAATAGTCTACATGTTCAAACAGTGCCTCAAAACATATCAGGTAGTCCTTTACGGCCTTATCGTTGGGTGTGATCTTATTTTTTCCAATGTTCCCACCAATCAGTACCCTATGCTTCTTTTTCAATTGTTCGGCAGCCTCAAAAACACCCATGTTGTTGAAACCCATCCTGTTTATGATGGCTTGATCGTCCAGCAACCTAAAAAGTCGCTTTTTTGGGTTTCCAGGTTGTGGTTTGGGCGTTAACGTTCCTATTTCCACAAAACCAAAACCGAAATTTGAAAGCTCGTTGTACAGTATGGCATCCTTGTCAAATCCGGCGGCCAGGCCCACAGGGTTTTTAAACTTCAGCCCAAAGACCTCCCGTTCCAAAGCAGGGTCTTCAATTGAATACAACTTTCTGAACAAGGGTCCAAACCCGAATTTGGAAAGGATCCTTATGGCTTTAAAAGAAAAGTGGTGAGCCGCTTCTGCATCCAGCATAAAAAGAAATGGACGAATAAGGAACTTGTACATTCAGAAAATTTTGGACAAAAATAAAAACTCTCCCATCAGTATCTTAGAAAACCTCTATTTTTCGTCAACCGGACCATCCACATAGATAGGACGCAAGGTCAATTGGTTGCAAAGCTCCAAATACAGATTGTACTGTCTGTCGTTGAATACGGAAAGTAGACGTTTGTCCAGCATGATGACATTCTGTTTCATGCTATCCAACAAATCTTTGTATTGATAAGAAACCGCCATAAGATCCTCAGGCGAGGATTGGGCGTGCCGTCTTAGCAGATGTTTGGCTTTGTCCTTAAGGTACTGGTTACGAACTTTTAGCTCTGCGGACCAGTTCCTAAGTTGTTCCACCTGAACGTCGTTCAATTGGAATACTTCAACTATGGTGTCATCATCCTTGCCGCCAATGCCCAAAAAGCAATCTTCTTGGGAATATGCAAAAAAACTGCATAACAGCATCAATGTAATGAGTATTGGTTTCAATGGTCTGTTATTAGGTAGCGGAAAAGATAGTCCGAAAGGGTCTCTTTTTACGAAATTCACGACTGAATAAGCATTATTTTTGATGAAACGCACTTTATGGACCGATTACTGGACAGATTTTTGGAGTTTGTTGCCGTTGATACGCAAAGTGACCCCTACTCAAAAAGCACCCCTAGCACCCAAAAACAATGGGATTTAGCCAAAAAACTGGTGTTGGAACTGCACCAAATTGGAATGCAGGACGTCTCCATCGACGAAAATGCCTATATCATGGCCTCATTGCCCAGTAATGTGGACAAAGAAGTCCCTACCATTGGGTTTATTTCGCATATGGATACATCTCCCGATTTTAGTGGAAAGAATGTAAAGCCTAAAATTGTAAAGGACTATGATGGCGGGGACATTGTGCTGAACAAATCAAAGGATATTGTACTCTCTCCCTCCTATTTTGAAGATTTGTTGCAATACAAGGGGCAGACCCTGATCACCACGGATGGAACCACTTTATTGGGTGCAGATGACAAGGCCGGCATTGCAGAGATCATTACGGCCATGGAATACTTGGTACAACATCCAGAAATTAAGCATGGTCCCATACGGATCGCATTTACCCCTGATGAGGAAATTGGGAGGGGCGCCCATAAATTCGACGTGAAAAAATTTGGGGCGGATTGGGCCTATACCATGGATGGTAGCCAAGTTGGGGAATTGGAATACGAAAACTTCAATGCCGCCAGTGCCGAAATCCGGATTGAGGGCAAAAGCGTTCATCCCGGCTATGCCAAGAACAAAATGGTAAGTGCCATAGGTATTGCCAATGAATTTCTTGGACTGCTTCCCACCCGGGAAGTGCCCGAACACACTACGGACAGGGAGGGCTTTTTTCATGTACATAAATTAAAGGGGGAAATAGAATTGGCCCAAATTGAACTTATTATCCGGGATCATGATGCGGGTCATTTTGAAGCTCGGAAGCAGCTTTTGACCGATATAACCAATAAACTCAACAAAAAACATGGCGAGTATATCCAATTGAGCATTGATGATCAATACCGAAACATGCGGGAAAAAGTGGAGCCGGTTTTCCATATTGTTGAAATAGCCAAGGAAGCCATGGAATCTCTGGGGATAGAACCCATCATCAAACCCATACGGGGAGGAACGGACGGGTCGCAACTCAGTTTTATGGGACTACCTTGTCCCAATATTTTTGCCGGGGGCCACAATTTTCACGGCAAATATGAATATATTCCACTGGAAAGCATGGAAAAAGCTGTCCAGGTCATTGTAAAAATATGCGAGCTTACCGCCATTCAAATTAATACCCATGGAAAGAGAAAAAAGTCTTGAATCCTTTTTTGAAAAAGAACACCCGTTTAAGTCAGGCATTTCACATTTAAGGGACCTTGCTTTGCAAACAGATAGCGTGGAGACTTTTAAGTGGAGCATTCCAGTATATACGGTCAATGGAAAAAACGTATTTGGAATTGGTAGGTTCAAAAGTCATTTTGGGGTCTGGTTCTTTAACGGTTCTTTCTTGAGCGACCCTAAAAAGGTGCTTCGGAATGCCCAGGAAGGTAAGACGAAGGGCATGCGTCATTGGAATTTTTCCACCATCGAGGACATAGATTCAGAGGGCGTATTGCAATATATGGAGGAGGCCGTTTCCAATGAGAAAAAAGGCCTCAAAATTGCTCCTGACAAAAAGAGCAAGGAACTGATCATTCCCGATCTATTGCAAGCCCAACTGGAAGCCGACACGGCCCTAAATACAGCATTCACATCGTTTAGCCCCTACAAACAAAGGGAGTTTTGTGAGTTTATTTCAGAGGCAAAACAAGAGAAAACCAAGTTCCGTCGATTGGAAAAGATACTTCCCATGATCCAAAACGGTACTGGACTCAACGATGCCTACCGATAGGTAGCAGTTTTATCCCGGAAGTTTCCAACCATTGTGATATTCGTTTCCTAGTAAAGCATTGGCTTCGTCTGTACCAAATTTGGCCGTTTCCGCATTCCAAAAAATGCGCTTTCCGGTCTTGTAGGCGATATTCCCCATATGGCACACCCTCGCCGTATCATATCCCACTTGGATAGGGGCATTGAGAATTTCAGCATTTCTAGATTTTACGGCATCCAGGAAATTAACGGTATGCAAATCCAGACCATTGGCGTCCACGGTTTGGAGAGGCACCGCTTCTATTTTGGGGCCATTGTCCTGGTTCCAATTGGGTCTGTCCTGTTCTGGAATTACCTCCCAACCACCTCGGTTCAGCACTAAGGTTCCATTGTTTCCGATAAAGGCGATGCCATGGTCCCGTCCATAATTGCCCCCATCTATTCCGGTAGCATGTTCCCACAACATGGAAAATCCGTCAAACTCATACACGGTCTGAAGGGTATCTGGGGTTTCCTCAGCATCATCAGGGTAGGCAAACTTCCCCCCTATGGCCATCACCGACTTGGGATGGGCCGCTTTCATTCCATATAGGGCATAGTCAATCAAATGAACGCCCCAATCCGTCATCAGACCACCTGCATAGTCCCAAAACCATCTGAAATTAAAATGAAATCTGTTTTTGTTGAATGGTCGTTCTGGAGCGGGTCCCAACCACATTTTATAATCCACTCCATCGGGGGGCATGGCATCGGGAACCACAGGAATCGACTGCATCCATCCTTGGTAGGCCCACGCCTTGGTTAAACGAATCTGACCCAATTTACCAGAATGCACATAATTAATGGCATCCACAAAGTGGGGTTGGCTTCGCTGCCATTGCCCAATTTGTACCATACGGTCGCTGGAATTGACCTTCTTGAGCATTGCATCACATTCAGCAATGGAGTTGGCAATGGGCTTTTCGCAGTACACATCCTTTCCCGCGTCCACTGCATCCACAAGTTGGAGGCAATGCCAGTGGTCCGGGGTTCCAATGATTACCACATCAACATCCTTGTCCTCCAGCATCTTCCTGTAATCCCCGTACCATTTGGGTTTTTTGATCCCTGCTTTTTCCAATGCCTTGGTTTTGGCATCCAACACATTTTTATCCACATCGCAAAGTGCCACAACGTCCACCTCACTATTTTTTAACATGGACAGTAGATTGGTAAATCCCATCCCGTTACAGCCTATCAGTCCTATTTGAATTTTGTCGTTCGGACTTGTCTTTTTACGAATTGAAGCCAAAAGCTCCACTGGAAATAATAAGGAAGCTCCCATACCTACTGTTAGTACAGAGCTTTGTTTGATAAAGTGTCTTCGATTGCCCATGGAAAGTTATTTTGACCTTAAAATACAAAAAGCCCCTTGAATTTAAATCCAAGGGGCCTTAAGCTTTAGTATTATCGAAATTACTTCTTGGCGGGAGCGTTTAGTTTTCTACTCATTTCCATACTTATCGCAGAACGATCAAACTTTAGTCTTCCTGCCATGGTCTCGATCACGCAGGAGAAATCCTTGTCGTTCAATTCCACAATTTTGCCATGGAGTCCGCTTTTGGTGATGACGCGGTCTCCCTTTTTTAATTCTGAAGTAAATTTCTTTTCATCCTTTTGACGCTTTATCTGTGGGCGGATCATAAAGAAATACGCCACCACAAAGATGAGCATTAAAGGTAAAAATTGTCCGAGGTTTTCCATTTTTAGGTATTGGTTCTAGTTTACGGGGCCTGCTTGTGCTGCGCCCTTAGGGTTAACAAAGGCTTTGATTCTAAGCAGCTCTGACCCTTTTTCAGTATTGGCGGTAACCGTTACGGTCTTGGTTACTTGGTTTTGCCCAGATCCATTGAACTTAACCAACAATTCTCCGGATTCTCCTGGAGCTATTGGGGTATTTTTTGGATACTCGGGCACTGTACATCCACAGCTACTTTTAGCATCTGTAATGATCAATGGGGCGTTCCCGGTATTGGTAAATTTAAAGGTTGTTTCCTGTGCCGCACCTTGGGTAATTGTACCAAAATCATGCTCTTGCTTATCAAAACTCATAATGGGAAGTTGCTTTTGCGCCTCATCCCTATCCGAAGCATTCTCCACGTTGTCGGCAACTATCTTGTTAGATGCCTTGTCCTTGCAAGAAACGCTTACAAGACCAACAGCCAAGATCAAACTTAAAATTGTTGTTATTTTTTTCATACTAAAAATTTATTTGTCCAAAATTAATCAAATATTGTTTTACTGGAGACCGCGTCCCATTTTTTGCAATTTTCCAGTGGATTTGTACTCCTTTGCGAGTTTGTCCAACACCCCGTTAATAAAGATGCTGCTCTTGGGAGTGGAATATTCCTTGGCAATTTCCAAATATTCGTTCAGGGTCACTTTCTCAGGAATGGAGGGGAAGTTCAAGAGTTCGCAAATGGCCATTTTTAGGATAATGGAATCTATTTCCGCAATCCGGTCGTTATCCCAGTTTGGGGTTTTGCCTTCAATTTCCTTTTCCCATTTGGCATCGTTGAGCAAGGTTTTGGTGAGCAGGTCATTGGCATAGACCATATCCTGGCGGTCTTTGAGCAAGGTAGGCAGGAAAAAATTCTCGCTGGTGGTCTCGCGGGCCTTTTTTAACCTTTTGACCAAATAGGTGTTCACTATGGGTATGTCATCCACCCAAGTGAGTTTATCATCTTCAAAATACTCGTAGATCTTTTCATTGGGCGCTATGATTTCCTTGAACAGTTGTATGATCACATCTTGATCCTGGGTATAGCCGTCCTCCCCGCTATTCATATAATCCTTGTAAATACCACTGGCCAAAATTTCTTTATGGATGATCTTTACATATTCTTCATGGAGGTACCAATTGTTGAGCTTCCGTTTTGAAAGTTCATCTTTTAGAAGCTGATTTGAAGCAATTTGGACCAGCAGCCTATTCTTTATGAATTTTTCAGGATTGGGATAGCCATCATCCTCCGTGGCCAAATATTTCTTTGTGGCGTGCTGTACGTGCTTTTCCGCCAAACGGTGCAGCTCCATCAATAGGCTCAGTACCAAAAGGTAGAGTACGTACATGTTATCAATACTGATTTTTAGAAACTTCTGCTGCTTTTCCAAAGAATCATCCTTGGATTGGACCAATGCATAAATGCATTGCATTACCTTTACTCTGATATGCCTTCTGGTAAGCATTTTTAAAGAACTTTAAAGTCGTTTGTTGGCTTTCACTGCGCAAAAGTAATCTTATATTTCTATCCAGCCTACCAAAGTTGTTTTCTTATCAGTTTTATAACATTTACTTTGTATGCTATCGGCTATCTTTGCTGAATTGTCATTTAAAAACCGCCGCGAAACCCTCCAATGAAGGAACTCAAACACCTTAACAAATACTTCAAAAAATACTGGTTTAAACTGCTCATGGGGATTATTATCACCATCATAGCTAGGGTATTCTCATTGATCATGCCTTCCTATGTGAGCAAATCCATTCAGGCCATTGAAGGTTTTATGGGCAATACGCTCAATAAATTGGAGGCCCGGGAGCTGTTGTTCGAGTATATATTAATCATTATAGGGGCAGCACTACTTTCCGGTCTGTTTACCTTCTTGATGCGGCAAACCATCATCAATGTGTCCAGGTACATTGAATACGACCTTAAAAATGAGGTGTTCGACCATTATCAACTGCTGAATCTCAGTTTCTACAAAAAAAACAGGATCGGGGATTTGATGAACCGTATCAGTGAGGATATCAATCAAGTGCGCATGTACGTGGGGCCGGCAATCATGTACGGGATAAATACCCTCACCATGTTTGTTTGTGTAATTCCGCTCATGTTCATCAAAGCACCCATCCTGGCGGCCTATACGTTGATTCCCCTCCCCATACTATCGGTATTGATTTATCAGATCAGTAAAATCATCCATAAACGGAGTACCAAGGTACAGGAGTTTTTGAGCACGCTTTCCACATTTACCCAAGAATCGTTTTCCGGGGTAGCCGTGATAAAGGCCTATGGCCTGGAACCTAAAATCCATGCCGAGGTAGGTGCACTAGCCCAAGAGGGAAAGGACACCAGCATGGACCTGGCCAAGGTAAACGCATGGTTCTTCCCCTTAATGATCCTGCTGATCGGTATCAGCAACATTTTTGTGATCTATGTTGGGGGGCAACAGTATATCAATGGAGAAATTGAATCGTTTGGAATCATTGCGGAATTCATCCTTTACGTAAACATGCTTACCTGGCCGGTGGCCATTGTGGGTTGGTTGACTTCCATCATCCAAAGGGCGGAAGCCTCCCAAAAAAGAATCAATGAGTTTTTGTTGGAGGAACCCACCATTAAAAATGAAGTTGAAGAGGCCACCCCGGTATCCGGGGCCATTACCTTTAAGAATGTGAGTTTTACGTATGAGGATACCCAAATTACCGCCTTGAACAATATATCCTTTACGATAAATCCAGGGGAAACAGTCGCCTTTTTGGGTAAAACAGGTTCCGGAAAATCCACTATCCTGGATTTGGTAGCTCGTCTGTACGATGCCACCTCAGGCGAAATTTTGGTGGACGGAAAACCGGTACAACAACTGAACCTGAACAGCTTGCGGAGCAGCATTGGTGCCGTGCCCCAAGATGCCTTCCTTTTTTCTGACACCATCGAGAACAACATTCGGTTTGGAAATGAAGAAGCAACTTTTGAAGAAATTAGGGATGTGGCCAAAAAAGCGGTGGTGCATGGAAATATAGAAGGTTTTGCCAAAAAGTACGATACCATTTTAGGTGAACGGGGCATTACCCTTAGTGGGGGACAGAAACAACGCGTATCCATTGCCAGGGCTTTGCTTAAAGACCCCAGAATCTATCTTTTTGACGACTGTTTGTCCGCGGTTGATACAGAAACCGAAGAGGAAATTCTGAACAATCTGAAGCAAGTATCCGAAAATAAAACCACCTTGATCGTGAGCCATAGGGTATCTTCGGCCAAGAATGCCGACAAGATCATTGTTTTGGAAAATGGGGCCATAATCCAAGAGGGCACACATGCGGAATTGAACAATATTGATGGATACTATAAAGAGCTGTACATGAACCAACTCTCTGAGAAAGAATAGGAAAAAAGTTGCTGGATTAGCTTTTTTTTTACATTTTTGGTAGAATTATTCACTATTGCACTAAACACATAAGACCACATGAGGGACAAGGATATAATGGACCAAGAGGAGATTTACTCCAAAGTCCTTAGAGCCGGCAGAAGAACTTATTTTTTTGACGTAAGAAGTACAAAGGCCGGGGATTACTACCTAACTATTACGGAAAGCAAAAAGTTTACCCACGATGATGGTTCTTTCCATTACAAAAAGCACAAAATCTATTTGTACAAGGAAGACTTTACCGCTTTTAAGGAAATCATGGAGGAAATGATGGATTACATCATAGATGAAAAAGGACTTGAGGTGATTTCCGAACGTCACCAAAAAGATTTTAAGAAGGAAGAAGAAAACGGTATCAGCGAAAATGGCGCTGCCGGTAATTTTACCGATGTCAGTTTTGACGATATCTAATCCCTTCTTTTAAAAAAAGCTTAAAACGGCCTGCAATGCGCAGGCCGTTTTTTATTTTTAGCATCGACTAATTCTAAAATGTTCACATGAAACACATCAACCTCCTTCTTTTAGCCTTGTTGACCACCAGTCTTTCTGCCCAAAAACCAACGCTGGACTATTACCTCCCCAAAAATCTCAGCTACAATGAAGCAATTCCAAAACCTGCTGATGTGATCGGCCATGAAGTGGGCGAATGGCATGTGACCCATGATAAACTGGTTTTCTACATGCAACAACTTGCAGCGGCAAGTGACCGGATTGTTCTGGAAGATCGAGGAAATACATTTGAAGGAAGGCCTTTGCCCTTGCTTACAATAACTTCTCCCCAAAACCATCAAAACATTGAGAATATTAGGCGACAACATTTGGAATTATCCAATGGCAACGGCAATCAAAACACTTCAGATATGCCTGTTGTGGTCTACCAAGGATTCTCCATCCATGGAAACGAGGCCAGTGGTACCAACGCCGCCTTAGTCCTTGCCTATTATTTGGCAGCAGCAGAAGGTCCTGAAATTGACAGTATGCTAAATGATTTGATCATCCTTTTGGACCCCTGCATGAATCCTGATGGTCTGCAGCGCTTTGCATATTGGGCCAATACAAACAAAAGCATCAATCTAAATCCGGATAGCAACGATCGGGAATACCATGAAATTTGGCCCGGCGGAAGAACCAACCACTATTGGTTTGATATGAACAGGGATTGGCTTCCTGTACAGCTTCCAGAAAGCAGGGCTAGAATTGCCACATTCCACAAATGGCTGCCCAACATTCTTACCGATCACCATGAAATGGGCACAAATTCAACGTTCTTCTTCCAACCAGGGGAGCCTTCGCGCGTTAATCCTTTGACGCCCCAGATAAACCAAGACCTTACCCGTGAGATTGCAACCTACCATGCCAAGGCCTTGGATAAAATTGGTTCGCTCTATTACTCCGAAGAAAATTTTGATGATTACTATTATGGAAAGGGATCTACCTTCCCAGATGTTAATGGTGGTATCGGTATTTTATTTGAACAAGGAAGTTCTAGGGGGCATATCCAGGAAAGTGAAAATGGGATTTTGACCTTCCCCTTTACCATCAGAAACCAGTTTACCACCACCTTGTCCACCATTGAGGCGGCAAACAACATGAGAACCAAGCTTTTGGACTACCAGCAAAAGTTTTATAGCGATATGAAAGCGGAGGCCTCGCGAAACAGGACCAAAGCCATCATTTTTGGAGATAGTAAAGATGCTTCCAAAACCTATCATTTGGCCGAAATTTTAAACCGTCATCAAATAAAATTCCACGAACTGGCCAATGATGTGACCATCGCCGGAAAAAACTATAAAAAAGGCTACAGCTATGTGGTTCCCACCAACCAGAAGAATCCACGACTGATCCAGGCCATGTTTGAGAGACGTACAACCTTCGTGGACAGCCTCTTCTATGATGTATCGGCCTGGACATTCCCCCTCGCCTTTAATGTAGATCATGCCAATTTGACCTCGCTGACCCAAGCCGGAGCTGAAGTAACCAATTTTAGTGCCCCAGAAGGTGGTGTAAATCAAAAAAGCGACTATGCTTACCTATTTGAATGGCATGAATATTATACCCCAAAAGCCCTTAATCAAATCGTAAACAAAGGCTTACGGGCCAAAGTCGCCAAATCGCCATTTACCTTGGAAGGCAATCGATATGATTACGGCACCATCATGATTCCCGTGCATAACCAGAAGTTAGACCCGGATGGGCTTTACAAGTTCTTGCACAAAGTGGCCCAAGAAAGTAAAATCCAAATCACGGCAATTTCCACAGGACTTACCAGGGGAATAGATTTGGGAAGCAATGATTTTGACCCCATCAAAAAACAGAAAGTGGCCCTGCTCGTAGGGGATGGCGTACGATCATACGACGCCGGTGAAATTTGGCATTTGCTGGATACCCGTTATGACCTGAAAGTTGCCAAATTGGATACCAAGGATTTTGATGAAGTTGACTTGGACAGATATACGGATTTGATCATTCCCAGCGGATGGAGCAGCAATATACTGAACAAGAAAGGGGCAGATAAAATCAAAGAATGGGTCAAAGATGGCGGTACCGTCATTGGATATCGAAATGTGGCCGACTGGTTCAAGAAAAACGAATTCATCAAACTTGAAACCAAGGAAGATACGTTAGTGGCCACAAATATTGCCTTTGACCAAAAAAGTAATTTTACAGGAGCACAGGTAACTGGGGGTGCCATCTTTGAGGCCAAATTGGACCGTTCGCATCCCATTAATTATGGATATAAAAATGATAGGCTATCCCTTTTCCGAAACACAAACATTTATTTGAAACCGGAAAAAAACAGCTATGACAATCCCATCCAATACACCAATGATCCCTTGCAGAGCGGATATATCTCTGAAGAAAATTCGGCCCTCATCAAAAATAGTGTTCCCTTCAAGACCAAGAGTTTTGGTAAAGGACGGGTTATCCTATTCACGGACAACACTAATTTTAGGGCCTTCTGGTATGGAACCAATAAACTTTTGATGAATGCCATTTTCTTTGGACCAATGATGTAAACTACAAAGCCATGCATACCCATAAGATTCTTATTTGCGCTTTCTTGGTCATTTGTTGTTTTACCGCTATGGGTCAAACCAGTAAGGTGTTCCAGGACCCCAACGAAATGGCAAAGGAAACACAGCGAATCATTTCCATCGAAGCCGGTCAAAAAATAGACACTGCATACTTTAAGACCCTTTTTCTTCCCACGGCGCACTTTACGGTGGTGGGGCAGGAAAACGGCAATTATGCCCATGAAACCATGGATTTGGACGCTTTTTCGGAAATGCTTACCGACGAATATTACAGTCTTGGCTATCATGAAGAATCTACCGGTTCCATAGTGGAAGAATACAATGGAATTGCCCAAGTAATTCAGAGCTTTAAAGGATTGGATTCTGAAAACCAGGTTGGGATTGGCGTAGGGAGCTATCAATTGATCTATTCCGATGGCCGATGGTGGATTGCCAATATGATTTGGGCCAACAGTCAGGATGGTGGGAAGGACATTCCTGATAAGTACTTAAAAAACTGATTTCTATACAAGAAAATCAATGTCAATCGCTGATGATCAAACTCTATAAAACCATGAACGGCAAACTCCACTACTGGGAGGTCTGGGAGGAAAACGACCAAACAGGAGTAATCCATTGGGGAGAAGTTGGGACCAAAGGTAGTGTGGAGCGGGTGAAGTCCGGCCTGTTCAGTAGTTTTCGAAGAAAACTACAGTTGGAGGCCCAAGAACAGCTTGACGATGGCTATGCAGAGTTCGATTCAGAAGAAATGTATTTCTTGGAAATTGAATACGCCATTGATGGCTTTGGGACTGACCAAGATCTTGCCAAAAGACACCGGCTGGAGGAAAGGATGCAGCAAACATTGGGATGGACAGGTTTGGGCGACTGCCACGGCGGGAGCATTGGAAATGGAAGTATGGAGGTAGGATGTACCGTGGTCGATTATGAATTGGCCAAAACTGTTATCGCCAAAGATGTACAAGGAACAGAATTTGAAAACTACTCCCGGATATTTCAAATGAAATGACCTTTTTAGAACTGGTCTTTGAATCATTTGACAAGATTTCATCAACTGTAATTCGCTCATGCAGAGACATTACAAAGAAAAAGCACTTTTGGCCACCAAATACAAAATTGAAAATCTAGAACGGGATTCCGGATTCTTTCGAAGAAATTTTTGGAAGGTCACCGCATTTGGTGTTTTCTTTTCCATCTGGGCCCCCTCCTTTACCGATATGGGCGGGAACACCGTAATGTACCGATTGGGAATGAGCTTTTTTGAATCGGCCTTGGTCTCCGGAGGTGTATATCTGACCTTTTGTTTATTGGGACATTTTATTTGGACCTATCAAGAAAAAGAACAGATGAAGCGGTTGTTGAGACGAAAAGCTAAATTAGAGGAAGAAATAGCATCCATGACCAATACCAAACGCGAGTAATCCTATCATGTCCCCATCCCATCAAAGAAAAAGACATTTGGCCTTTTGCAAAATATGCAAACATCGGATTCTTTCCTTCGAGGAAGGTATTATTTGCGGACTGACCCAAAAACTGGCCAATTTTGAAGCATCTTGTCCCACCTATCTGTTAGATGGGGAACAACTCTCCGAATTGCAGCAAAAATTTGAGGAGGAAGTATTTAAGGAGTATCCGAAAACCGGTCTCAAAAGCATGTTGACCGAAAGGGAGTTCCGAAGGGTACCCAAGGTATTGCACAAAAGGTTTAAATCGGCCGAAAACGGTTATGGACTACAAATAAAAAAAGACAATCGCCATGACCGTAGCACACTTATCATTATCGGGTTTTTAATGGTCATACTAGTTTGGGGCAATTATTACAACAATATGCCATGGAACCTAAGTTCTTGGAACATCGTGGCCATATTGGTGCTGGTGGTGGTCGCGGGCTTTTTTATGTATAAGGGATATTACCACAACTATAAAACACTGATCAAAATTGATAAACACGGCATTGATAACAGGGGAGAATTCATTTTTTGGCAAGATATCTTTGACTATGGCATTGTAATAGGAAAGGGGGATTATGCCCATGAAAAGGTCATTATTTTGGGCACGGTTACTTCAGGAATGCTACAGGTGGATGTTACTGACCTCAACATTAAACAATTGGAATTTGTAGAGCTCCTTCAACACCATAAACATCTTATTTGGGAAAGGCCTGTTGGTGAGTGATTGAATGGAATAGCCTGATATTTTGATAAACAACTATGTTGTGTTCGGTATTCCACAAGTTAATACGCCTTACCAACACGGCACTAGTCCACCCAAAAATCAATTCCAGCATGTCTATAGGCCGTTTCAAAATTTTCTTGTGATTTCCTACAGATATCCAACAATTCCTTGGCCACGCGGGCACTGCTTCTAAATCCCAAAAAGTTTTTGCCCTCTATCCGCCATCCCATCTTGCGCAAAGCTTGTACACTTTGGTATCCCAAAGGGGTACTAACATCCGGTTTTACCATGCCAACATCATGGTATTTGCAAAATTCCTCATAGGTATGCACCATTTTCATTTGCCGCTTATTTTAAAGTTCAGTTTCCAATTCAAAAAAGTCATTTTATTCCCTTCCGCATGGGAATCACCGTTCGCATTGACCCATATTTCAAACTTAGCCAAAATTTAAACCTAAATAATTGGTGTTCAAAGGTTTTATTTGCTTTCTTTAGAAAGCAAATTCCCCCGATAAATTAAACAATCATCCTCAGCATGTCAGAAACTGTTCTAGCAGCTTTGATAACAGGGGTATTCTCTGTTGTTGCCGTCTTAATACCACTCCTGTGGAAGAAAAAGAAAAAGAAACCAAAAAGCCCCCCTGAACATCAAACGGTGCCCACGGCATACAAACCCCAGACCAATTTCGATTTATATGGCGAAGGTTTTTATGGCCGTGGAAACGAGCTTCGCCACATCCGAAACCTATTTTTGGACCACAAAAAAAGACTGGTTACCGTTACTGGTTTTGGCGGATTCGGGAAAACCCGTTTGGCAAAGGAAGTGGGCCAATCATTGGCAACCAATTACGAAGATGGGGTCTGGTTTGTAAGCTTTGTTGAAGCCACGACCGTGGAGGGAATGGCAAAGGAGGTCCATGATGCCTTCGGCTTGGATTCGTCTTACGCCCAAATAGACAATGGGGTGCAAGCAGTAGTTGATTTACTACAGAATAAGAACAGACTCTTATTGATCCTGGACAATTTCGAACATATTTTGGAACATGCCGAGGCAACCGTCTCTGTATGGCTGAAGGAACTGCCCAGCGTTGATTTTTTGGTAACGAGCAGATTTGCATTGAACATAAAACAGGAACAGCAGTTTAAACTGGACACGTTAACCTTGGCTTTGCAGAATGAAACCGATTTGGATAAATTAAAGCACAATCCCGCTATTCAACTGTTTGAGGACAAGGCAAAACAAGTGGACTATGGATTTGAATTGAATACGGACAATGCGGTCAGCATCAACAAAATTTGCCACAAAGTGGAGGGCATTCCCCTAGCCATAGAAATTGCGGCCGGCTATATCAATATTTCCGCCGAGGAGATTTTGAAATCCTTAAAAAATGAACTTCGGTTCAAAAACAAGAATCGGGATAGCGACAAGCGACACGAGACCTTGCATAAGGTCATTGAATGGAGCTACAATCTACTTGAACCCATTGAAAGGGAGGTGTTCCTGCAATTGGCCATCTTTAAAGACGGCTTTGATTTGCCCGCAGCGCGCGCCGTGGTGAATTTAGATCATTTTCCCGATAGTGAATCCATTGTGGAGATTTTGGAAAACCTCCAGCAAAAAAGCCTTCTGTTCCGGAATAAAATGATCACTGCCCAACGGTTCAACATGCTGGTCTCCGTGGAGCGTTTTGCAGAAAACAAACTGGAAGAACTAAAACCGGAAAACTACCTCAATGCGTTGATAGACCGCTGGTCCAATTATTTCATAGAGCTTTTGGAAAAACAACAAAATGACAGTGCAAAACAGGACCAATCCAAGTCCAAGGATGTTATCAGTGATGATATTGAAAATATATTTTCCATCCAGGATACCCACATTCAGAAAGGGAATTATGAAACAGCGGCAAAAACCATACTCCTGGTTGCAAATCACCTTTCCATCATGGGGCCTGCCCTGCTAAGGGTACCCAGACTGTTACAATCGTATAACACCATTGGGGACGAAAGTGGGCTCAAGGGAAAACTTTCCTTGGAATTGGCAAGAGCCCACGCTGATCGCGGCGAACTCAACGAAGCGGAACTTTATGCCCAAAAAGCGTTGGAGCAATTTAAAAAGCACAACAATGAAGAACTTGTTCCAGAGGCGTTATTGCAAATTGGTTCTTTTCTAAAAAGTAGAGGATTCTTTAGACTAAGCCTGCAAACACGGCAGAAGGCGTTGGAAGCGGTTTTGAAACTGGAGAAGGAGGAAAAAAATGCCAAGTACCATATGTGGTTGGCAAGCACCTACGAACGCCTGGGTAATTTTAAAAAATCGGACGGCATTTTTGAAGAGGCGGTTAATCTTGCCAAAAAGTATCAGGACGAACTCTTACTCTGCATCATCCATAGCAATTGGTCCTTGGCCAAATGGCATGAGGGCAAGGCCGTTGAGGCCTTGAAATTCAACCATGCTGCCCAGGATTATGGGCGGGAGAATGAAAACTTTAAATGGAAACCGGCCCTGATGACCAATGAAGCCTTGATCTTGTGCGAACTGGGGAGGTATGATGAAGCTGTGGATAAGAGTGTGCATGCAGATATCCTCCACAAAAAACAAGGTTCGTTGCATTGGGCAGCCGTAAACTACGGAAGTTGGGGCAGGGCTCTGCTACGCAGAAATGTGGATGACGATGTAGAAGAGGCAGAGCAATTGTTGAAGAAGTCCTTGGAGGTTTCCCGAAAACTGTACTGGCCCGATAACATTGCCATGGTTTTGGACGATTTGGCCCAAATAGCCTTTGCGCAGAAAAATTACCAGAAATGTTTTGCCTGCCTCCTGGAGGCCATCGCTTTGGAGCGTAGAATAGGATTAATCAAGGAATACAGGCATTACGCCAACCTGGTCTTGTTTGGGTTGACCGCTAAAAAACTGGGATTCCAGGATCTTCAGTGGGAATCGATGATGCGGGCAAAAGCACTTGGAAAAGCCCTCAGGATTGATGACCAATATCCCGTTGAACGCGTAGCCAATGCCCATTCCCAACTCGAAGAAGCCGTAGCCGATTGGGAAAAGGAATTTGGAGTGCAAAATGCCAAACCCAATCCACCCAGCACAATATACAATTTGCCGATGGAAGCAAATTTTGCTCATGGGCTTTTGGATGCAATACAGGCGCGATTTGAATTCCCATCCTATGGATATCCATGGTTTAATTTGGAAGAATCCTTAGAGGAGCAAGGCAAAAAATCCATCCTTTTATTTGGGTATGGTAGTTTGCTGAATAAAATTTCGGCCAAGGAAACGCTCAACGATACCTCCGTAAACCAATACCGGCCGTCCATTGCCTTTGGCATCAAAAGATTGTTGGACTACAACATGCCCGATGATGTTCGCGCCCGATCGCTATATAAAAATTCAACCGGGCCCAAGGAACTTGGCTTGTTCAACACCCGATATACCGGTTCCATCACCGATAATATCAACGGTGCCATCATTGAAATCCCGATAGAAGAGGTAAAAAACCTAAGGGCCCGTGAAATCGGATACGATCTACGACCTGTGATCTGCATTGACTGGCCCTATAATCCGGATAACCCGGAATTTATCCATGCCTATGCATTGGGATGTTCCGGAAGGACATGGGAGGGCAAACCCTTGACCGATCACACTTTGCTGCCCCACCGCGATTATTTGGAATTGTGCCGAAAAGGGGCCGAAGGCCTGGGAGATGGCTTTTTAAGGCACTTTTTACAAACATCTTTTCTGGCAGACGGAACCACCACTGTGGAAGCTTGGGAAGCTTCGGATAAATAGGGATTCAATCGCTTTCATTTTGAATTCTACCAGGCTTAATTAGTATCTTTAACCTATTCCCCCAGATTGAAGTTTTTTGAACAATTCAAAGCAGTGCACTATGCGGAAAAGATATTATTTGGTTTATGGGGTCTTGTTAAGTTTGACGATTATATTCTTGACATCCTTTTCCCCCAACCCTGTAACAGTGAAGGAACACAGGATGGACATGGACCAAAGCTTGGTGTTCAACACGGATGGGTTGTTTAATGCGGAATTCTTCGATTTTATATTTAGGGGACAATTTGAGAGTGTTGAAATAACCCGAAACGACACCCAATTCCTTATGATCTTTGAACAATACCTAAGGACTTTCGGAAGACAATGCCCCAACACATTACCATCCAACAAAGTAGAGATCATGAACTGGGTCTGCGCCACGGAACAGGTGACCACTAATGGTTACGGAATAGAGACCAGCCGGGTTTGTATTGATTGGACCACGGTTGGCTCCGGCCTATACGCAAGATCAGATCTCTACAAGGCAAAACTAACCGTGGAACAGCTTCAAAGTACGGAGGTTTTCAGAAATACCCTGGCCATGATGGCGGATCAAAATGCCATTGGGAATTCCGTGGATATGATCCATAAGGCCAATGCGCTTAAAAATGACATGGCCCAACTCTTTAACCTAAATCAATGCAACAATCCTGGGGTTAGGCGGTTTGAGGAGAACCTTAAAAGGTTTGCCCTCAACCAACAGGCCATACGCATGCAGGGTACCAGCAAGTATACGGCCATGAAAGTATCAGGAGGCCCCACTGGCCCCCAAAACTTGACCAGGTTGGTGGATGACATGGTCAACAACCATTCCAAGACCTGGGCATTTAACAGATATATTCCCGGTAGTATTTCAGGTTTGGAAATCTATGCAAAGGACAGCCAGGGAAGGCCCAAGGAAATAAAGGCAAATTATCGGTACAAAGGCTTCGCAGGCGTTGGACCGGGTTCGGTAAGGGTGGTCTTTAAAAACGGATTGCCCCATTGTCTGTATTTCTTCGACTTCCCAAATAATTGTAAAAGTCCCAATAGTAGTATTGTGGCGGCCTATGCACAAGGCAACTATCAAAAGTGATAACCATTAAAGACAAAAAAGTTCATGGCAAGAACCCCAAGTAATATGTTGGCATTGGGCACCAAAGCCCCCGATTTTAATTTATTGGATACCGTAAGCGACACCCACACATCCTTGGAAGAGGTAAAGGGAAAGCACGGCACCGTGGTCATGTTTATCTGTAACCACTGCCCATTTGTGGTCCATGTGAATCCTAAAATTGCGGAGCTGGGCAGGACGTATCAGGCAAAAGGAATTGGATTTGTGGCCATTTCCAGCAACGATGTGGACAATTATCCGGATGATGCCCCAGATTTGATGAAATTAAAGGCAGAAGAAGAAGGTTATACCTTCCCGTATCTGTATGATGGGAGTCAAGCTGTGGCCAAGGCCTACGATGCAGCATGCACCCCTGATTTTTATCTTTTTGATAGCGATTTGAACTTGGTCTATCGAGGTCAGTTGGATGACTCCAGGCCGGGAAATGGCCTTCCCCTTACAGGAAACGACCTGCAACAAGCTATGGATTCCCTTTTGGAAGGCAGTCCAATAAGCAATGACCAAAAGCCGAGCATCGGCTGCAATATCAAATGGAAATAAATGAAAATTGACCCCAAGGAAGCACTGGAAAAATTGTCCCAACAACAAGGGCCTTTCATGACACTCTTTAATCATGGCACCCTGGAAGTTGAAATCTACCAGCCAGAAAAAGTGGACCTCCAACAACCGCATACCCGCGATGAAGTATATGTGGTCATATCGGGAACAGGGGAATTCCTGAACGGTGGGGTACGGACCAATTTTGGGCCAGGAGATTTTTTATTTGTACCTGCGGGGGTGGAGCACCGATTTGAAAATTTTACGGATGATTTTTCCACCTGGGTCTTGTTCTACGGACCGGAAGGTGGGGAACAAAATTGATTTTGGCAATGGAAGTTATCCTGGAACCCGTCACCCAAAGCAATATGGAAACCTATATGAATGTAGGCATCCAATCCTATAAGGAACACTATTTGCATCTTTGGGAACGCGGGGACCCTACGCCCTATATTAGCCGAAGTTTTACGGAAGCAGTGGTTTCTTCAGACTTGGAAAATCCCAATCTAAAGCACTTTTTGGTCAAAGTGGGAGAATCTGTTGCCGGTATTGTCAAGTTGGTACTACATTGTCCGTTGGATGAGCATGCTGCCGAACAGGCGTTGCTCGCCCAAAAAATATATTTGTTAAAGGCCCATTCAGGCAAAGGTCTGGGCAAACAGGTCTTGGGTCTCATTGAGGAGTATGCCAGAACCCTGGGCAAAAAAATTGTGTGGTTGGATACCATGCAAAAAGGTGGCCCCATTAAATTCTACCTTAAAAACGGCTTTGTGATCAAAAAAGAAAGTGAACTGGAGATACCCAATGCCATTCCGGAGGAAAAACCCATGTGGGTGCTCACCAAACAACTTTGATCACCAACCTTTGCGCTTGATCAAATTTTCAATATGGGCAAAATGGTGACTGCCGTGCCAGGCATATCGGCCAACATTCTCTGCCAAGGTGGTTTCTTCGTTGCCTTCCGGATGGGTAAACTTTCGTTGGAGCTGTTCCGAGTCCAATCCTTTCAGCAAATAGACCAACTTGGCATGCACGGCCCTCAAATGGTCCAATGACATTTGGATGGGAGCGGTGTTGGCATCAAAAAGTTTGGACCATTCCTTTTCAAAATAAGGTTTTATAACAGGGTTATCTTCTGTCAAGGCCCATTTAAAGCGGATATAGCTATGATGATGGCTATCGGAGATATGATGTATCAATTGCCTTACCGTCCAACCTTCCGGGCGGTACGGGGTTTCCAGTTGTTCGTCTGACAAGGGAGTGACCATTTCCTCCAACCGACTGGGCAAGTGCTCCAAAATGTCAATCCATTCGTCCAAATGTTCCTGGGTTATCTTTTCGGGAATTTGATACGTTCCTATCGGATATCGAAGGTGTTCCAAACTTGTGTCTTCCATGCCTTAAAAGTAGCAAACTTTAGACCGTTTATGCCTTCTTTTCTAATGAATATCATCCCGTCTATGGAAACTTTAATAGACATTTAACTTCCTCAAAATTAGTGGGAGCAACAAAGCACTAACTTTGTGGGACACATATTCTTTCAATCTAAATTCAAAATACATGGCAACACTTCGATTGGGCGATAGCGCCCCCGATTTTACAGCGGAAACCTCACAAGGCAGCTTGAACTTTTACGATTATTTGGGCGATGGATGGGGCATCTTGTTTTCGCATCCAGCCGATTTTACCCCGGTTTGTACCACTGAATTGGGCACAGCCGCAAAATTCAAGTCGGAATTTGATAAAAGAAACGTAAAAATGATGGCCTTGAGCGTGGATGGGGCTGCATCACACAATGAATGGATCAAGGACATCAACGAGACGCAAAACACCGTGGTGAACTTTCCCATTATTGCTGATGAGGACCGGAAGGTGTCAGACCTTTATGATATGATTCATCCCAACGCGGACGATACCTTAACTGTGCGTTCCGTGTTTATCATCGGTCCGGATAAAAAAATCAAATTGATTTTGACCTATCCGGCTTCCACCGGCCGTAATTTTTATGAACTATTGCGTGTGGTCGACTCCCTACAACTTACGGCCTACCACAAAGTGGCCACCCCGGCCAATTGGGAAAGCGGGGAAAAGGTAGTTGTTAGTCCGGCCATACCCACGAATGAGGCCAAAGAGATTTTCACCAAGGGCGTTGAAGAGGTAAAACCTTATTTACGGTTAACCCCTGACCCTACGGCATAATAAACCAAGATATTGAATATCAGACCGGAGCATGCTCCGGTTTTTTTGTTTACAATTTTGTTTGATCATTGCGCAACCTCCAGCACTTTTTCTATCTAAAGATTAAACAAACCCTGTTTCCCCATAATCATTAAACAAAAAATATCTATGAACACCTTCTTCGCAATTCTCTCCATTTTGCTGGCGATTAACCTTGTTCTATTGCTCATAAGTGTCAACAGTTCAAAAAAATAGTACAATATAGTAGGGTATTTCTTCGTTCAATTGTTAACCAATAAAGCAAAAACGATTTAAATAGCATAAAACACTACCAATGGGCACATTTTTCACCGTATTGTTATTACTGCTTGCACTGAACCTCTGTCTTTTGTTTGTCAGTGTAAACAGAGCGAAATAAAAAAAGCTTCCTTTTCAGGAAGCTTTTCTTTTATAATTTGTGCTGAACGTTTATTTGACGTTCATCAGTTCCACATCAAAAATAAGGGTCGCATCCGGTGGAATGACCCCTCCGGCACCTGCACTTCCGTACGCCAAATTGGAAGGGATTACAAAACGCGCCTTGTCCCCTACTTTCAAGAGTCCAATACCTTCATCCCATCCTGGTATGACTTGGCCCACTCCCAAGGTAAAATCTATAGGTTGGTTTCTACTGTAGGACGAATCAAAAACCTGTCCGTTGGATAAACTTCCTTCATAATGCACGGATACGGTTTTACCCTTTTCCGCTTTGGCCCCACTACCATTCTGGATTAATTTATATCGAAGTCCACTTTCTGTTTTGTCAAAACCAGCGGCCAATTCTTCCATTTCAGCTTCGGCCCTGGCTTTTGCCTCGGCTATTCTTTTTTCCCTGGCTCCTTCAAAAGTACGGAATGCCTCAATGGCGTTCCAGCCTTCGGCATCATCACCCACACGAACTATTTCCAAACTGTCAATGTTATCGCCCTGGGCGATGGCATCCACTACCTCCTGGCCATGCTCCACATGCCCAAATACCGTGTGCTTATTGTCCAACCATGGCGTGGCCACATGGGTAATAAAAAACTGGCTCCCATTGGTTCCAGGACCGGCATTGGCCATGGAAAGTACACCGGGGCCCTCATGGGTCAACTCTGGATGAAACTCATCATCAAACTTGTATCCTGGGTCTCCGGTACCCGTTCCCTGCGGACAGCCCCCTTGAATCATAAAGTCGGCAATGACCCTATGGAATTTAAGGCCATCATAATAAGGCTTGCCTTGGGGTTTTGCGGCATTTTCCATATTCCCTTCGGCCAAGGCCACAAAGTTACCCACGGTTCCGGGGGTTTTATCATGGGTAAGTTTAACCAAAATCTCACCTTTGGTGGTATTGAATTTTGCGTAGATTCCGTCTTGCATTTCTTTGGATATTAGATTATTCGATTGCTCGATTCTTCAAATTTAAGGCTGCAAAGGTACAGGTTTTTAGTGGATCATGTGGTCCTTATCCATGTACACATACTTCGTAACTTTACCCAAATCATTTTACCAATTGAAGTACATCCGTTTCGTACGAAGAATAATATCATTGGGGTTCATTTTTCTGTTGATGGGCTGTTTTTCCATTGAAACCAAAAATCCCAGGAAAGCTTACAAATATTGGTTAGGCAGCAACCCTCCCAAAGAAATTGAATTGATAAAGGGTGAATATTATCAATCGCCCCACTTTACCTTGGAATATGAATTATTTCTGAAATTCAAATCGGAAAAAAAATGGTTTGACGAGCTTGTTGAATTAAACGGCCTTGAAATCGATACTATTGGAAACACTTGGTCGCTTTGGACGGAATTCCCCGAATGGTTCGATCCTGGAGAAGGCTACTTGATTTACGCCAAAAATCAAATGGATAAATTTGATAGGTCAAGATATTTTAGAAATCCCAAAACGGGAATTTGCTATGTCTATGAAACCTTAGGAATGTAACGTACAATTCCCAAAAATCACGGAATGAGACATAATAGATATACTGATTGTATGAAATTTAAGGGCATGACCATGGTGGCATTGCTAGCTGTTTTTTTGGCTTGTAAAAACGAGAAAAAACAGACGGTTGAGGCACCAATGCACACCATTGCGCTTTTTGATTCCCAATCCAATGATGATGTGGCCTGTTATCGCATCCCAGCCATCATTACCACAACCAATGGTACATTAATCGCCGCTATAGACGAAAGGGTGCCATCTTGTAATGATCTAAGGGACAATAGGGATATCAATATTGTAATCCGCCGAAGTGCGGACCATGGCCTTAGTTGGTCCCCCATTACATCCATAGTGGATTATCCCTATGGTGAATCAGCTTCGGACCCATCCCTGATTCTGGATTCGGAAACAGGTGAAATTTTTCTGTTTTACAATTACATGGATTTGGAAACTGCTCCAGACCAATATCTTTTTAAAGTAGTTCGGAGCAAAGACCATGGGAAAAGTTGGTCCAAACCTGAGGATATCACAACTCAAATATCACCGGAAAACTCCCAAATGGATTTTCAATTTATTACCTCTGGCAGAGGTATTCAGACCCAATCTGGAACATTGTTGCATACGTTGGTAAACCTTGAAAAGGGCCTTTTTGTCTTTGGAAGCAACGACCATGGCCAAAGCTGGTATCATATTCCAACCCCGATTTCTCCGGGAGACGAATCAAAAATTGTGGAGCTTTCCAATGGCAGATGGATGATCAACAGCCGAGTGAACAAAAGCGGATTAAGGTTTGTGCACACTTCCAATGATCAAGGAAATAGCTGGGAATCACGTGCCGATTCCACATTGATAGACCCGGCATGCAATGCCAGTATACTGCGATATGACAAAGCTCCCCATGGTAAAAACCTTCTGTTGTTCAGTAACCCCAGTTCCAAAGACAAACGTGAAAATTTGACCCTTAAATTTAGTGAGGACGAAGGTACGAGCTGGAAGCCTGGAAGGACTATTACGACCGAAATGTCGGCCTACTCTACCATGAGCGTATTGAATAATGGCAACATAGGACTCTTGTACGAAGCAGAGGATTATCAGAAGAATGTTTTTACCAGTATTCCCATGGATTGGCTGATGGAAAGCAAATAAATTGCTGTTCTGGACGATACCAACCATCAAAATTTGATTACAAAATGGATTTTACCCCAAAGTATCCTGAAAACAAGGCTTTAATGTCCTTGTATGAACGTCATTCCATTAAAGTTTCCCAAATCGTTGGCAAATACCTTCTTGATTGTTTGGATTATCCCCTTATCCATTTGGTGGTTGGACTGCAGGAGTTTGAGTTTTACGTGGATGATGAATTCCATGACCTACAAGTCAACAACCCTTTGCTTTCCCTTTGTTTGGCACTTCGCGAGTTGGAGGGTTATAGGGATGAAGGTCCGCTTGAACAATGGTGCAAGGCACTCATGCTGGATAGCGAAAACACCCAGGTAACATCCCACTACCGAAATTTAGAACGAATATATCCAAGTCTGGTATCGCTTTTAGGCCCAATTGACAGCCAAATCAGCGATTTGGATTTCCAACTGAATGCTGGTGCCGCACAAGAGCTTAGAAACAGCTAAACAAGTAAAGTTGTTCTATCCCTTGATCTTTGAGTTGGGGATTGTCCCGTATTTATCGATCAAATACACCAAACTTGCCATGGTAGCCGCTCCCAACTGTAATTCCCGCTTATTTACGTGCTCAAAAGTGTCGTTTTCGGCATGGTGGTGGTCAAAGTACCGTTGGGAATCAGGTCTGAGTCCTGCCAGCACCAAATCTTGGTCCATTAAGGGTCTAATATCCGCCCCACTATAGCCCTTTACGAACATGTGGATCAAATAAGGCTCGAACAGATTGCTCCAACTCCTTACCTGGGCCAAATTTTCATCGGAACAATTGAAGGAAAAACCCCTGGGCGTAAATCCACCTGAATCGCTTTCCAGGGCAAAAATGTGTTTTTCATTCTTTTGGCGGGCCACTTCGGCATATTTATTACCTCCTCGTAGCCCGTTTTCCTCATTCATAAAAAGGACCACACGAAGGGTACGTTTGGGTTTGTAACCTGTTTCTTTCAACAATCGCAGAACGTCCATACTCTGCACACAACCTGCACCATCATCGTGGGAGCCATCTCCCAAATCCCAAGAATCCAAATGGCCTCCCACTACCATCACCTCATTGGGATGGGTAGTGCCCCTTATCTCACCAATTACGTTGTATGACTGTACATCGTCCAGCTGTTTACAGTTCTGTTTGAAATAAAACTTGATATCAGGATTCAATTTCAGGGTAGTGCTCAAAAGTTCCGCTCCCTTGGTACTTATGGCCGCAGCAGGGATACGGTCCGCAACCGCAGTATCCCCATAACTCATGGAACCAGTATGCGGATAATCGTCCAATCTAAGGGTCATGGAACGCACGATCACTCCAGCCGCTCCGTACCTTCCGGCTTCTGCAGCGCCAGAATATCTCTGGTCCACGCATCCGGAATACGAAGCAAAGGTGCTGATCAAGGTTGGGTCCATGGGGCGGTTATAAAAAACGATATTGCCTTCTATTTTCTCCCTGCCCAATTTTTCAAGATCTTCTATACCTTGAACTTCCACCACCTTGGTCTTAACGCCTCCTTCCGGAGTGGCCACAGAACCTCCCAAAGCGCAAATGGGCACATTGGTGGTCAGTCCAGGTTTGGTTTCTATATAGGCAAATTCCGGTGTCCCCCTGACCCATTTTGGTACCATGACCGGTTGCAACCAAACCCTATCCAAACCCAAGGAATCCAATTGACTTTTAGTGTAATCAACGGCTTGTTGGGCCTGAATGGAACCGGACAATCGTCCGCCAATCTGGTTGGACAAATAATTGAGCCAATCGTATGCTTTTCCCTCGGTAAGTGCTAAATCATATATTGCTTTTAGCTGATTTTCGTCCTCGGATTGTGCATAAAAGGTGGTACTGAGGCAAAATAAGACTAGGAGTAATGCTGCTCTCATTCGTTTTCTTTTTCAAGTTCCTGTTTGAAGTTTTCTAAATTAGCCTTTATTTCGGCATCCAACTCGGGTTCCTCTATATCTTTGTATTTTTTTAACGCTTCCAACAGGATATTGGCCACTATCACCCTGGCTCCGCGTTTGTTATCCGCGGGAATGATGTACCATGGCGCATGATCTTTGGAGGTTTTATTGATGGCCTCTTCATAACATACCTGATAGGCGTCCCATAGCTTTCGTTCCTTGAGGTCCCCGGGTGAAAATTTCCAATTCTTTTCCCGAAGACGAATTCTTCTCAATAACCTTTGTCTTTGTTCTTCCTTTGACAAATGCAGGAAAAATTTGAAGATCAAGGTGCCGTTTTCGGCAATATGCCGTTCAAAATCATTGATTTGCCGATACCTCTTTTCCCAAAATTCTTGGTCAATGTCGTCAACGGAATCAATACCAGGGATGTTCTCACCCAAAATATAATTGGGATGTACCTTGGTAACAAGCACATTTTCGTAATGTGTTCTATTAAAAACGGAGAATTTACCCCGTTCTGGAAGTGCTATGTAATGTCGCCACAAATAATCGTGCTTTAACTCCAGTTCAGTTGGTACCTTAAAACTGTGGACTTCCACACCCCTTACGTTAAAATCCTTGAATACCTCCCTGATCAAGCTATCCTTTCCAGAGGTATCCATTCCTTGAAGGCACACCAGAACACCATATTTGCCATGAGCGTACATTTTATCCTGGAATTTTCCCAATTCTTCCCTTATATCTTCCAGTTGCTTCTTTAAATGCTTGTTGGTGCTGCCAAAATCCTCCAAAGTGGCCAAATCTTTCAATTTCACCATGTTTTTTACCCTAAACCTGTCTAAATCGTTGTTTTCCATGGTAATGAATATAGTTTTTTTTGATCAGTCTTCAACCATCGGGCTAAAAGTGCAACTCATCGATAGTGAATGCATCTTATAGTGGAAGTTCGTGTTTTATCGATTTTTTTTACCTCTGGGGGATTCTTCAGCTAATTTCGTAGGAAACATAAGACGCTAAGTCCCAAATCGAGCGTTATGAAAACAAGAAAGATTATCCTACTTATAGTCTTTATCTTGGGCGTTATAAGCCTTTTGATATTGTCTTCCTTTATCTCCCGTGACGCTTGCGAGTACGCCTATTCCAACTTGGATTATATAAAAGATAAGACTGAGGCGGCCATTATGGCCGACGATTTTGAACAATCCAAATATTTTGCCTACAAAGCCCTTAACAGTATAGAAAAAACACGTGCCAATTTTATTGAATGTGGTTGTGACGGTGCCATTGAAAGTCTAGAGGCCGCCTTGTTCTACTTAAAGGATGCCACCAAGGCCGACTCCATTGCAGTCTCCAAAAGCTTGTTGTACACTGCTCTTGAGAATATGGAGATTAGTGGAAAGGTGCTTAAAATATTTGAGGAAGAATCCACAAGTGCCTATGGCAATGATATTTTGTTCCTTAATACCAAAGAAGCCCTAAAACAACAGGGAGGTGTGGTGTTGCACAGCGCCGATGACCCCGTCAAAAAACAGGTCCATAACTGTCTTCTAGGTTTTGAATCCTCGTTGGGCAAGGTGGTTACCGATGTGGAATGCAAGGAAGCGTATAGCTTTATTTCCAAAATTCATGAAGAAGCCAGTGAAACGCTGCTTAATACGGAATTATCGGAACATAAAAAACAATACCACCATCGGGTAAAAACCATTACCATGGGTGCCCTAAAACAGCTAGGCGAATGCGCTGAGCACTGATTACTTGCTGGCAAAAAGTTTTACATCCTCTTCTGAGATTTCCTGTCCACCCAAGATGATCAGGCGTTCCACAACATTTCGTAGCTCCCTAACATTTCCAGTCCAGTCGTAACCCTTGAGCAAATCCATAGCTTTTTTGGAAAAGCTTTTTGCACCTGTACCTTGTTCTGATGCTATTTTTTTGGCAAAATGATCCACCAACAAGGGAATATCATCCCTTCTATCGTTCAAGGCCGGAACCTTGATCAGAATCACGGCCAACCGATGGTATAGGTCTTCCCTGAACTTGCCATCGGCAATTTCCTTTTTGAGGTCCTTGTTGGTAGCCGCCAAAACCCGAACATCTACCTTGATATCCTTGTCCGTGCCCACCCTGGAAATCTTATTTTCCTGCAAGGCCCTCAGTACCTTGGCTTGGGCAGAAAGGCTCATATCCCCAATTTCATCCAAAAAGATGGTGCCCTTATTGGCAGCTTCAAATTTACCAGCCCTATCCTTTACAGCAGATGTAAAGGCTCCCTTTACATGTCCAAAGAGTTCACTCTCTATCAATTCTGAAGGTATGGCCGCACAGTTGACTTCAATAAATGGCGCTGCCGACCTTGGGCTCTTCTGATGCAACCAATGGGCCACCAATTCCTTTCCAGTGCCATTGGGACCTGTGATCAATACCCGGGCATCCGTAGGGGCCACTTTTTCAATCATTTCCTGGATCATCCCCAAAGGCTTACTCTCCCCGATCATTTCATAATTTTTGGAGACCTTTTTCTTCAATTTCTTGTTTTCCACAACCAATTCCTTTCGGTCAAGGGCGTTGCGCACCGTAGTCAGCAAACGATTGAGGTCTGGCGGTTTGGAGATATAATCAAAGGCACCCAAACGCATGGTATTGACAGCCGTATCAAGATCACCGTGTCCGGAAATCATGATAAAGGGAATTTCAGGTTTTATTTTGCGGGCCGCTTCCAAAACTTCCACCCCGTCCATCTTGGGCATTTTGATATCGCACAGCACCAAATCAAAATCCTCCCGCTTTATGGCTTCCATCCCCTTTAGACCATCTTCAGCCTCCTGCACATTATAAGTATCGCTTTCTTCGCTCAATATTTTTATCAGGACCCTTCTGATGGCTGATTCGTCTTCAATGACCAATATTTTTGACATACCTCTTTATTTAAAAAATTGAAATCTTGAACCCAGTCCGAATATAAAAATTTGCTTCATCATTCAACAGAAAAACATCGCCCCTGTCATCATTTCTCAACTTGCCCTCCTGTTCTATGGAACGCCCCACCAAGGTATAAAATCGCATGCGCTTGGTTAGGTTATACTGATACCCAATGGCGGCTACCAAAGCCGAAAGCGAAATCTTGGACGCAATCTGGTTATCTGGCAAGACTATATTGTCCTGGATATTTATGAAGTAGCCATCCAAGAACAATGCCAATTCCACCGAATGTTTCTTGGCTGGATAAAATTTAAAGTTAGATCGTGGTATTCCCAAGGTATAGGACCAGTTGGGATGAAACCGCCTGTAATAACTGACCAAGGGTAAGGGAATTGGCAAACCGGTTGTACTGTTATAGGAAAGTCCCAATACAATACGATAGGACTTTTCGGCCTTGGAATTCTCCTTCCATAGCGTGGCCGTTGCATTAAGAAAGAAATCATCCGTCAAGGTTCCATCGGTGAAGTTGGAGGCCAATCTGGGGGTAAGAATGCCCACAAAATTCCAGTTTTCGTTCCATTTGGTGATGATTCCCAAGTTAAAGTCCACCACATGAAGCCGGTTCAGTTCACTTTTATCAAATCCGAAATCCCTTGAATACCCCACATCCAAACGATTGTATTCCAAACCTGTGATCAGATAGTCCTTTTTTTGGTTCAAGCGGATAGGGAGGTTAAATAGGAATCTATATCGTTGGGTCTTTATTCCAGTATCATTTTCTGGAATATTCAGGTATTCCAGCCGAAATACATCCGAGCTTTGCCCGACAATGCCCAAGGGAATTAAGCCCAACAGGCAAATTAGAAGGACTTTGGAGGTTGTGCGATATGTAAAAAATTCTGTTATTCCTGCGGTTTTTGGTGCTGAAATAGATGTACATCCCGTTGTGGGAATGGAATAGTAACGTTGTTTTCCTTGAATTTGGTATTGATCTTATAGCGAATTGCACTTTTTATCCGGGGGCCGGCAAAACTATCGTTGGTGAAAAAATTTAGGGAGAACATAAGAGCAGAATCCCCAAAGTCGTCAAACAATACAAAAGGCTTGGGTTCTCTCAGTACCAAATGTTGACCTGCCGCAACTTCTTCCAGAATTTGGGTAACCAGTTCCACGTCACTGCCATAAGCCACCCCTACCTGTACTTTTTCCATGGTAGTGCGGTGGTTTTGGGTATAGTTGAAAACTATATCGCTGATAAACTTGTGGTTGGGAATCACCACTACCTTATCATCCCTGGTTAGTGCTCTGGTGGTTCGCAGCTTAATTTCGAAGACCTTGCCCACCTTACCGTCCACCTCAACAATATCCCCTACTTGAAGCGATTTGTCGACTATGATCCAAATGCCGCCCAAAATATCTTGGAACAGCACTTGTAAAGCCAGCCCCAAACCAACAAACAAAGCGGCCGAAGCTGTAATGATCAATGTAATATCGATTCCCGCGGCGCTCAAGGTTACGAGAACAACCACTAGATATACCAAGTAATTGGTAAACTTGAAGATGCTGGAAAACTTTCGTTTGTCCTCCGCATCCATTTTCCGGGTAAGGAGATATCTCAACCAACGAAGCAAAAAAGTGGTCACCACAATGGCAACGGCCAACAGTAGCAAAAGACCTATGGTAAGATGAATGGATTTTTCACCTTCCCCCAAATGAAAACCATAGTTCAGGAATTCCTTGATAGACCCCCAAATATCTTCTTTAATGATTTCCTTGATGTCTTCTGTGCCGTCTTGCATAGCTTATTTGGTTAATATCGCAACCATTTGATCAATTCCTTATACGTAGGTCTTTTTCCATACATCAATATGCCCACTCTATAAATCTTTGCCGCCAATGAAACAATGGCCAAAAAAGTAGCGACCAGCAATACTATGGAAAGCAACAATTGCCACAAAGGTACACCTCCTTCGCCAATACCGGCAGGGAGTCGCATCAACATTACTATGGGCGAGGTCAATGGAAAAAGGGAAAATCCAACCGCAATGGGCCCATGTGGATTGCTAAACACCGAAAAGAAGCCAACATAAATGGCGAGCATAAGGGGTAAAATTACCGGGAATACGAATTGTTGGGTATCGGTTTCGTTGTCCACTGCCGCCCCTATGGCAGCATAAATGGAACTATAAATAAGGTAGCCCAACATAAAATATAACAGGAACGAACTGATCAACAGCAGCCAAGGAATATTCACAATTTCCCGAACGTATAGTAGACTGTCCTTTCCAAGTACACTGGAAAACTGCGACATTCCGTTCATGGCTCCCGGTGTGGACTGGACTTCCTGAACCAATGCCATAAAATCGATTCCCATGAGCAGCACTACAAGCAGTAACAGACCTGAAGCGGAAATTAGCCAAATTACAAACTGCGTGATCCCGGCCAAGGAGGTTCCTATGATCTTGCCCAACATGAGCTGGAAGGGTTTTACCGAGGAAATAATCACCTCAATGATCCTACTGGTTTTTTCCTCGATCACACTTCGCATTACAAAGGTGCCATAGATAATGATGAACATCATGATCGCATACCCAAATGCCCCTCCTATAAAAGCCTTGATCTCCGTAATTCCCTTAACGCTCTTTTCCCCTTCAAAGGTGGCCAGGTTAAGCTCAAAAGGTTTTTCTATGGTAGAGAATTGCTGGGAGGAAACCCCAAGATTTCCCAGGCGGTCCTTCCTAAGCTTTCGCTGGAAAATGCCCTCCAATTGTTGGGTAATTTGGGTGTTGGGATTGTCTTTGGTATAGAGATAGGCCAATTTCGAGGTCTCTTCCAAATTGGATGCCTCAGGCAAGTGCAACAGGCCATAAAACCCCTTGGTACTGGTGGAATCCTTGGCTTCTTCAAGGGATATGTCCCTGAATTGGACAAAGGACATATTTTCGTTGGTTTTGAATTCCTGCTCCAGAAACCCGCTCTCATTAAATATGGCCACTATCCTTTTTTCGCTGTCATTCACCTTGGTCAAATAGGCGATCAGCACAATCATGCCAACAATAAGGATTGGGCTTAATATGGTCATTACTATAAAGGACTTATTCCGTACCTTGGCCAAGTACTCCCTTTTGATGATCAACCCCAATTTACTTCCCATTCTCCCTATCGTTTACGGTTTGAATAAAAATATCATTGGCTGAAGGAATGGTTTCCTCAAAGCGGTTGATATTGGCTTTTTGGGACAATTGGGCCAAAATGTCCGCAGTATTGTTGGTAGGTAATTTTACCACAAAGTCCAATTGCTGCTCATTTTGTTCAAAATGGGATGACAATATCTGAAAGTCTGTCTCCAAGCTCTTGAGCAAAGCATTGGCGTCTCTTTCCAATTGTACCCCAACATTAAAAATGTTGTTCTTATAGGATTTTTTGATGTCGGCCAGTTTCCCGTCCAATATCTTTTCCGATTTATGGATCAGGGCGATGTGCTCGCAAAGTTCCTCCACGGATTCCATCCGGTGGGTAGAAAAAATTATGGAGGCCCCTTTTCGTTTCAGTTCCAAGATCTCATCTTTGATGATATTGGCATTTATGGGATCAAAACCACTGAAGGGCTCATCAAATATGAGAAGTTTTGGTTCATGAAGAACAGTCACAATAAATTGGATTTTTTGGGCCATTCCCTTGGAAAGTTCCTGAATTTTTTTGCCCCACCAATCCCCTATATCCAGTTTATCAAACCAGAATTTGAGTCTTTTTTTGGCTTCGGCCTTTGAGAGTCCCTTTAACTGGGCCAGGTATAGAGCCTGGTCCCCCACCTTCATACTTTTATACAATCCTCTTTCTTCAGGCAAATAACCGATCATGGCAATATGTTCAGGCGCCAAGGGTTTACCCTTGAACAGTACCTCCCCGGAATCTTGATAGGTAATTTGGTTGACGATTCGGATGAAAGTTGTTTTCCCGGCACCATTGGGACCCAAAAGTCCGTAAATGCAATTTTCCGGTATTTCCAGTGAAATGTTGCGCAGTGCTTTGTGGTCTCCGTAGGATTTGGAAACGTCTTTGGCAACAAGGATATGATCCATTAAAACTATTTTTTCAAAGATATGTAATTGGACAAAGGAGGTCAATGCCCTTAAAAACAAAACCCACCCTTAAAAAAATTCTAAGGATGGGAAAAAAATTGCTATGAAAAAGAAAATTAGATATTGGTTTCCCAACATCAGTTTCAAATATACGTTTTTTATTTAAACAGAAAACTTTTATTCTGTACTTAAGAAAACATATCCTTTACTTTTTCAAAGAAAGATTTGTCCGATTTCTCCGGTTTCGGGGCAAAATTGTCATCATTTTGCATTTTTTCGAAGAATTCCTTCTGCTCTTTGTTTAACTCTTTGGGGGTCCAAACATTCACATGGACCAACAAATCCCCACTTCCATAACCGTTGAGACTGGAAATTCCCTTTCCTCTCAATCTTAGGATCTTTCCAGATTGGATTCCCGGCTCCAATTTAATTCTCACCTTTCCACCCACGGCATCAATCTCCTTGGAACTTCCCAGCACAGCTTCCGAAAAACTAATATATAGGTCATAGTGAAGATTGTCGCCCTCCCTTTTTAGGGTATCGTGCTCAACAGTCTCTATGGCAACCAATAGGTCGCCAGGTATGCCGTTTCCGGGCGCCTCGTTTCCTTTGCCGGTCACTTTCAATTGCATACTATCCTCAACTCCAGGCGGAATCTTTATGGAAACTGTTTCTTCCTCCGCCTTAAGTCCTTGGGCATCTGCACCGCTAGGTCTGTTATCAATGATTTGCCCAGATCCCCCGCAAGTGTTGCAGGTGGTTGAAGTTTGCATTCGTCCCAAGATGGTATTGGCAATCTTGGTGACTTGCCCGGTTCCATTACAGGTTGTACATGTTTTATAGGTAACGCCTTCGGCTTTTACCTTTCTTCTTACCTTGACTTTTTTCTCTACTCCATTGGCCACTTCTTCCAGTGTCAACTTTACCCGGATTCTGAGGTTGCTCCCCTTCACCCGTCGTTGGCCTCCGCCAAAGCCACCAAAGCCGCCAAAACCTCCACCAAATGCGCTTCCAAAAATATCCCCAAACTGGCTGAAGATATCTTCCATGTTCATGCCACCACCGCCAAATCCGGCCCCACCTTCAAATGCAGCATGTCCAAATTGGTCGTACTTGGCCCGTTTATCAGGATCACTGAGGACTTCATAGGCCTCCGCAGCTTTTTTGAACATTTCCTCCGCCTTGTAATCCCCGGGGTTTTTGTCGGGATGGAATTCTATGGCCTTTTTTCTGTACGCCTTTTTGATTTCCGCCGCCGTAGCCCCTTTGGAAACGCCCAATATGTCGTAATAGTCTTCCTTCATCCTGTATTAGTTACCTACAACCACTTTGGGGTGTCTGATGATGCGTTCGCCAAGTTTGAATCCTTTCTCAACCACATCGATTATTTTTCCTTTAAGCTTTTTATTAGGGGCGGGAATCTGCGTTATGGCATCATGTACCTCGGCATCAAATACATCTCCCTCTCCTACTTCAATCTGCTCCAGCCCCTTGCTTTTGAGTGTCTCCTTGAATTTTGTGTTGATAAGCTCCACTCCCTTGAACATTTCTTTGTCCTCAGATTTTGAAAGTTCTTTCAGGGCACGGTCAAAATCATCCAAAATGGGCAACAAGGAAACCATTACTTCCTGACCGGCGGTCTTAAAGAGGTCCATGCGCTCTTTGGAAGTCCTTTTTTTGAAATTTTCAAATTCAGCGAAAAGTCTCAAAAACTTATCTTTTTCCTTGGCCAGTTCTTCTTTTAACTGGTCTTCCACGGTCATTGATGTTTCCGCTGTATTATCGGATTCCTTATGTTCTTCGTTCAGCTCAGGATTTTCGGCAATTTGGGAGTCATTCAATTCCCCTTCCATTTCCTCAACCTTACTTTTCTTGCTCATATGTGGTTTTTTTATCCTTTTTGAAGTGGCAAAAGTACTGCCAATTGTCCAAAAATGTCAAAATGTCACAAGAAAACATGCAAAATCCGCCAAGGACAGCGGTAATCCGAAGCCACATAAAACCCAAGCGATTCGTTTGGGCACAACAGAAGTTGCTTTATAACTGTTCTTCTTTGGAATACAGGTGTATCAAGGCCGCTTCCAAATTGGGAAATTGGAACACAAACCCTTTTTTTTCTATACGCTTACTGCTCACCCTTTGACTTGCGAACAATAAATAAGACATTTCCCCAAGCAAGGTCTTGAGCACAAATTTTGGAATATTGGGCAACCACAACGGCCGGTTGAGCACCCTCGCCAAAATTTTGGTCATTTTGGACTGGGTCACCGGGTTGGGCGCCACGCCGTTAAAGGTCCCCTTTAGTTCATTTTCAAGCACATAAACGAACATTTCCGCCAAATCCTCAATATGGACCCACGATTGCCACTGTTCGCCAGAACCTATGGCCGCGCCAGCAAAAAATTGAACAGGACGGGCCATTTTTGGCAAAGCACCACCTTCATCCGAAAGTACAATGCCTATCCTAATTTTGGCCACTTTGCATCCTAAAGTCTCAAACTTGTCCATCGCATCTTCCCATTGGCTCACCACCTCTCCCAAAAAACTGTCATCCACAGCCTTTTCACTCTCTTCATATAAATGCGTTGTGGAAGTGGGGTAAATTCCAATGGCGGAAGCGGAGATAAAGGTTCTTATCTGGGAAGATGGTTGCCCATCCAAGGCCTTATACAATGTTTGAAGACTGTTTATCCTGCTGGTCAACACTTTGGACTTATAGGCCTTGGTCCACCGGTTTGCGATTGTGGCCCCAGCCAAATTGATGATTCCAGTTACCCCTTCCAAACTTTTGGGATCCAGTTCTCCCTTGTCCGGGTTCCAGTAAAACCCCTTTGCATTTTCCAAGGAGTCCAATTTTCCCTTGTTACGGGTAAGGTAATTGACGGAAATGCCCCTGGCATGTAATGATTTTAAGATTGCATTTCCAATTAAACCCGTAGCCCCTGTTACCAACACCTTCATATCTTCCAAATTATTGCAAAGTTAGTCGTTTAAAAACCCGGTTATTCTGATATTAATGTTGCTTTAACAGTATTGATGTGCTTAACGGAATTATTTTTTGGTGGCACGAAGCATTTCCCTCTTTCCCGGAGGGCCCGGCAATCGTTCCACGGTAAAACCAACGGCTTGCATGGCTCTTCGCACACTTCCTTTGGCAGCATAGGTAACCAGCACCCCATCTTGTTTTAACGCATGGTACATGGCCTGAAAGACTTCTTCCGACCACAATTCAGGTTGTACCCGGGCACCAAAGGCATCAAAATACACCAAATTATATTCCTCCTTATCATGGATTTCCCTAAAATCCTTTTGTTGTTTATGAAGCTGGAAGCTTTCAGTAATGGAAACTGGCCGTTCCCAAAGGGAATCGTGCATGTGCTCAAAAACAGTTTGATACTTTACTGCATTCAGTTGTTCACAATAATCCAACTGCTTTACCTCCTCTACCAAGACAGGATAGGCCTCCACCCCCACATAGGTGATATTTTGGTTTGCTTTTTCAGATTCCAATAGGGTAATCAAAGCATTTAATCCGGTACCGAAGCCTATTTCCAAAATTTTTATGGCCGGGCCATTGAGCAAGTGCAATCCATGGGTAATAAAAACATGGTAGGCTTCCTGGATGGCACCGTGCTTGGAATGATATTGTTCATTCCATGCCTCTAAATGGATGGTCTTGGAACCATCGGCCGTGGTTATGATCTTTCGTTTCAATATAAAGGATGGATTTTCGCTGAATATCAACAAATTAATTCCGAAATCCCTTGCAATAGTGGCATCAAAAATGTTAAATACATAGGTGATTTTGAAAAACTTGAGATTTCAGGAACAAACTGTGTAAATTTAATTGAAAAGTAAGCAACCCTAGGGTTTATTGTCTAATTTTATAGGTTCAAATTCTTTGAATATGGAAACAATGACAAACAATGTGCAGGTAGAAAAAGCCAAGACCACCAAAATCCATGATGTTGACTTTGACAATCTTTCCTTTGGAAGCGTCTATACGGACCATATATTGGTCTGTGACTATGTGGATGGAGCCTGGCAATCACCCAAAGTGATACCCTATCAGCCCATTACCCTAGATCCCTCTGCCAAGATTTTCCATTATGGGCAGTCCATATTTGAAGGAATGAAGGCGTATAAGGATGCAGACGGAAATGCGTGGTTGTTCCGACCTTTGGACAATTATAAGCGTCTGAATAAATCGGCAAAGAGATTGGCCATTCCGGAATTGCCAGAGTCCCATTTTATGGACGGCTTGACCACATTGCTGCAGGTTGAAAAAGATTGGATTCCGACCAATCCAGGTAGCTCTTTGTACGTAAGGCCATTTATCCTGGCTTCGGGCAATGGTTTCCATGCCTCCCCGGCAGACGAATACAAATTCATTATTGCCTGTGCACCCTCTGGTTCTTATTTCTCTGGAAAGGTAAAGGTGCTCATTGAAGAAACTTATTCCCGTGCGGCCAACGGCGGTGTAGGATACGCAAAGGCCGGTGGAAACTACGCCGGTCAGTTTTATCCCACCCAATTGGCCATAGACAAAGGGTACCAGCAGGTTATCTGGACAGATGACAATACCCATGAATATATTGAAGAGGCTGGAGCCATGAATATTTTTATTCGGATCAATGATACCTTGATCACCGGTCCCACAAGCGATCGTATCCTGGATGGAATAACCCGCAAGAGCATTTTGCAGATTGCGGAAGACCAGGGCATCGCGACCGAAGTACGTAAAATTACCGTATCGGAGGTGGTTGAGGCCGCCAAAAATGGAACTCTTAAGGAAATGTTCGGAGCTGGCACCGCGGCAGTGGTTTCACCCATAGCAGCTTTTGGGTACAAGGGCACCGACTATGACCTTCCAGAGTTGGAGGACAGTTATGCCACTTTGCTTAAGAAGTACATTACCGATGTTCAGTATAATCGGTCTGAAGATAAATTTGGCTGGAGGTATCCAGTACAATAAATAAGAAAAGCGCCCAAGGGCGCTTTTTTAATTTTCAAGTATCCCTGCAATATCGGGCTTAAAATAATTGGGGCCCTTTAGTACCTTTCCATCCTCACGATATATGGGTTTTCCATCGGCACCCAGTTTGCTCATATTGCTCCGCTGGATTTCGTTAAAAACTTCCTCGATCTTGTATTGCATTCCATGTTCCAAAATGGTGCCGCATAAAATGTAAAGCATATCCCCCAAGGCATCGGCCACTTCCACCAAATCCCCTTCATTGGCAGCTTCCAGATATTCCTTGTTTTCCTCATCCATAAGATTGAACCGTAACTTGTTCTTGACTTCCCCCAGGTTGGCCTTGGGCTGCTGCTGCACTCCAAGTCCAAATGAATTATGGAATAATTCCACCGCTTTAATTTTGCTTTGCATTACCTTCTTTTGATTTAGCTTTGCATAAAAATAAAAAATATGTTCAGCACCGGACAACTAATTTTTGCCGTGCTTTTTTTTGTGGCATTTGTATTGGTTATGGTATTCACCTATAAAAAAGACAGATTGTGGCACAGAAAAAACTATAAAGGGGTTCAATGGGTCTTGATAACCTTTGTGATTTTCATAATCTTCCTCCTTCTGATCAAATATTTTCTCAAAAATTAACAGAGAAATTGGATTCACAACAAAAATTGGACTGTTTACAACTTTCATAGGACGATTGTGTTTTGGCTATAGGAAAAGACGTACTTTTGTCTAGTACCTGAATAGCACGAAACCATGGTAACATTTTTCAGCCTTTTGTTCATTTTGCTTGCCATAAACGCTGTTCTTTTGCTGTTTAGCGTAAATGGGGCAAGTGACAGGTTCAAAAAACCAGTTCAAAAGATTTCGGAAACATCAATCAAAAAAATCCTCCCCCGCGATCATTCCGAAACAGAATACAAAAAAGCCGTATAGTTTGTACCTTTAAGGTATGAAGCAGGTTTTACTTGTTTTTCTTGGCGGTGGATTGGGTAGCGCAATGCGATACCTGATTTCCAAACCCCTAAATATAGTATTCCATAATTTTTTCCTTGGCACCTTTTTGGTGAATATCCTTGGCTGTCTACTGATAGGTATCATTTTGGGTATCTCCGCCAAAAACAATCTGCTTTCTGAAAACAATATTCTTTTTCTGGCCACAGGCTTCTGCGGAGGGTTTACCACATTTTCAGCTTTTGCCTTTGAAAAACATAGTTTGCTAAAAAATAGCGAGTTGCTACACTTTTCCTTCTATACCATAGCCAGTATTGTGGTGGGTATTCTGGCCGTTGCCGTGGGCCTTTGGCTTTCCAGACTGGGCAACTAGTTACATTCTTTTAATTTTTGATGGACTTTTGTTTGATTCCAAACAAAACACCCCTTTATATGCTTTTATCCGGTGTTAATCTGGGGGATTTTGCCCTTCCCCGGCCTTTTTTTTCATCAAAAGTTCAATTTTATCATTTTTAAATACCATACCCCTAAAATTATAGGGGTATTTTTTTAATAAACATAAAAATTGAGCATATACCCCCTATTTTTTATAGGTTAACTTTCAATTAACATATATTTGACTCATCAATTAACTACTTAATTATGAAAAAAGTCGAGGCAATTATTAGAAAATCCAAATTTGATGAGGTGAAAAAAGCACTTCATGAAATTGAGGTCAACTTCTTTAGTTACTGGGATGTAACAGGAGTTGGTAATGAAAAGCAGGGCCATGTTTACCGTGGTATTTCCTACAGTACTTCAGACATTCAAAGAAGGTACTTGGTAATTGTGGTATCTGATGACTTCCTGGAGCGTACCGTCAACACTTTATTGGAAAGTGCATCCACAGGAAATGTGGGAGATGGTAAAATCTTCGTTTCGGATGTGATCGAAGCTTATCGAATCAGAACCAAGGAAAGCGGCAGTGCCGGAATCAATTAATCAACTAACCTTAACTACAATATTTAAAGATTATGGACGCAGGATTATTTACAGCGAATAATGTATGGATGATGATTTGTACCGCCTTGGTGTTCTTTATGCACTTGGGATTCTCCTTTTTGGAAATCGGACTTACTCGTCAGAAAAATACCGTGAACATTCTATTTAAGAATGTGTTTATTATATGTGTTGGACTCCTATTATATTACATAGGTGGATTCAACTTGATGTACCCAGGATTTGAGGATGGTGATATGGGATTCTTCAAGTTCGCAGGGCTTGGAATTGCAGCTCCTGAAAATGGAATGACCCCAGAATATGCCGATGGTGGCTATACTTGGTGGACCGATTTCCTTTTCCAAGGTATGTTTGCAGCTACGGCAGCAACCATTGTATCTGGAGCAGTTGCTGAAAGGGTAAAACTCAAAGGCTTTATGCTGTTTACCATTGTCTATGTTGGACTTGTATATCCTATCGTAGGTTCTTGGCAGTGGGGTGGTGGATTCCTTTCTTCCCTTTCTTTTGGTGAAGCTGAAGGATTCTACGATTTTGCCGGTTCTACCCTGGTTCACTCCGTTGGGGGATGGGGAGCTTTGATCGCCATTTACCTTTTGGGTGCCAGGATTGGAAAATTTGGTGAAGATGGAAAAGTAAAGGCCATTCCAGGTCACAACCTTCCATTGGCAGCAGCAGGTGTGCTCATCCTTTGGTTGGGATGGTTCGGATTTAACGGAGGTTCCGTACTCTCCGCAGATCCAGAGTTGACTTCCTTGGTTTTGGTAACCACTTCCTTGGCAGCTGCAGCAGGTGGAGTATCTGCATTCTTGACCTCCTTGTTTGCCTACAAGAACTATGACCTTACCATGTTCCTTAACGGAATCTTGGGTGGACTAGTGGGTATTACAGCTGGAGCAGACCAAATGAGCCCCAACGAAGCCGTGATCATCGGTCTTATTGCCGGTGTGGTTATCGTAGCCGGTGTTGCCCTTATTGATAAACTAAAATTGGACGACCCTGTTGGTGCCGTTGCTGTTCACTTGATCTGTGGAATGTGGGGTACCTTGGCCGTTGGAATCTTTGGTGACCTTGCCGGATTTGACCAGTTCTTGGTACAGTTGGCAGGTATAGGTGCCGCTGCAACTTTCTGCTCCCTTACCGCATTCATTATTCTGTTTACCATTAAAAAGGTATCCGGACTACGGGTGGATCAAAAAGAGGAACTGGAAGGTTTGGACATCCACGAGCATGGAATGGACGCCTATGCAGACTTCCGAATGAATCAACACTAACAAAAATAATCCCAAAAGGAAACGGAGCGTTTGGCAGAACGCTCCGTTAAATAACCCTTTCAAACTACAAACGCTTCTTATTATTAAATGCCCTGAACAGGGCACCTAAATTGATTATAGACATGAAAACGATTATAAACACAAAGTACATAAAAAATTTAGCTTTTGCCGCTTTGGCCTTGATTTCAACTTCTGTTTTTTCACAAGAGGACGAAGAGACAAAAACCAAATTCGAATTTAGCGGAACGGTTGACGCATATTACAGAACCAACCTTACCGCTCCCAACGGAGAAGATGCCATTGCCCCAGGTTCCTCATTTGCCAACTTGGACGGATTTTCCCTTGGTATGGCAAATATTATAGCGGCCTACGAAGGTGACAAAGTAGGTTTTGTGGCCGACTTGGTCTTTGGCCCAAGGGGAACAGATGCCATTTTTGCATCACCCATGTACTCCGCCACTGGAGATATTGTTAACCAATTATATGTGTACTGGAACGTTAGCGAGGATGTAACCTTGACGTTCGGTAATTTCAATACATTCTTAGGTTATGAGGTAATTTCACCCGCTGCAAATTTCAACTACAGCACCTCCTATCTATTCTCTTATGGCCCATTTAGCCATACAGGTCTAAAAGCTGATTTTGACCTAGGGAATGACTGGAGTGCCATGCTTGCCGTGATGAACCCTACCGACCTAACCGAGCTAAACGGTACCGGGGATTATGCTGTGGGAGCCCAATTGGGTTACTCAGGACAGTTTTTGAACTTCCTGTACAGCCAAGGTGGTTTTGAGGTGGATTTCACCGGAGGTTTTGATGTCTCTGAAGATTTCTTCCTGGGTGTGAATGCGGCCCACTTTAGTCAAGAGGACAACGGTGGAAGTTTCACAGGACTTGCCCTTTACCCACAATTGGCCACTTCAGAAAATTTCACCATTGGGCTTAGAGGAGAGTATTTTATGACCAGCGATTTCTTTGGCGATGCCGCCGGAATTGGTTCTGATGCTGACGGGGACGGAAGCGTTCTGGCCCTGACCTTGACCGGTAGTGCTACCATTGGTGATTTGATCCTTAAACCAGAAATTAGATTGGACAGTTCTTCGGAAGATGCATTTATTGATACTGATTCAGACCCCACATCTAGCTTGGCTTCTGTACTGTTTGCAGCTATCTACTCTTTCTAAGAAAAAGTTCTGACTAAATATGAAACGAAAGCCTTATTCCTCCGGGATTAAGGCTTTTTTAGTCTTTGACAAAGTCTTTCACTCCTGCTCTCACGTTAGTTCTCAAATAATTTTGCCTTGGCACTAGAGGGCAGGAGTACTTTTTGTTATAAACACAATACGGATTGTATGCCTTATTAAAGTCAATGACCATGGAATCCCCATCAGGAATCCTTAAGTCAATATAACGGCCACCCCCATAAGTCTCATTGCCATTGGTATGGTCCAGAAAGGGTAGAAACAGATAGTCTTCCATATCTTCCGAATGCGCCTCCGCACTTTGGTAAATTTCCAGTTGGTGTTGCATGCCATTCAATTCAAAATGGGCCACGGCATACACCCTTTCACTGCGTTTCTCATCCGTAGTGGTTGACATTAGAAACGGTATGGATTCCGGTGTTCGCTGTATGGTGGCGGTGACGACATAATTGGTGTCGGGAGCAAAAAAATCCAACTGTTCAAAATCCTTGCGCAATCGGTCTGGCAATGGGGAGGTCTCCGGATCTTTAAAAGAGACGTTTAAATCAGCCTGAAAATCCAGGATTTGCTGGACCCCTTCAGAGGTAGCCAAAACTTTTGGTGACTCGTCGTGATATTTTTTATCCGATTTACACGCCAATATCAAACAGCATAAAAGCAGGGACCAATACCTCATGTTTTTAAATTTGACATAAAAGTAGTGGAAACCAAATTGATTGGTACCTTAGTCTTTTCAAATACAGCATTTGCCATATGTCAAGACTATTGAATTTCCTGGCTATCTTCTTTATACTTCTATCCTGTGACCAAAACAGGAAAACGGAAAAAATGGACGACACTGCCAATAGGCACTTTCCCAACATAGCTGCAGATCGGTACAATGTGGCCTTCTTGATCATGGATGGGGTATATAATACGGAGTTTACCGCTCCCTTCGATATATTCCAGCACACCCAATACCGAAAGAACATCAAGGCCATGAACACATTTACCGTGGCCAATACCTTAGCACCTGTTACCTCATTTGAAGGCGTCCGTATTTTACCTGATTTTGACTACACCCAAGATTCCATCCCCAAAATTGACATTTTGGTGGTTCCCAGTGCGGAACATCATCTGGACACCGACCTTCAGGATACGGTGATGATCAATTTTGTAAGGAAAACAAGTGAAAACGCCCTCTATGTTACCTCGCATTGCGATGGGGCCTTTGTACTGGCAAAAAGTGGGATTTTGGACGAGGCGGCTTCAACAACATTCCCAAGCGACATTCCCAAATACAAAAAAATGTTCCCCCACTTGGATGTAAAGGACAGTGTACTTTTTGTTCATGATGGGAAATACATCACCTCGGCGGGTGGTGCCAAAAGTTTTGAGGCCGCGCTGTATTTATGCGAGTATTTGTACGGAAAGGAAATAGCCGAATCCTTGGCAGGCGGATTGGTCATCGACTGGAATTTGGAAGAAGTCCCCAGATTTATTGCTCCTTGATATTGTATCGGGCATCCTTTAAATATTGCAACACAAGCTTATTGAATCTTGGGTCGATGCGAAGCAAGGCGGTATTCTCCAAAGTATAAAGCGCGTCTTTATCCTTGAATCCGTTTTTTAAGGCCTCTTCCAAATAGAACAGGGCCGTGCCAAAATCCTCATTTTTGGAACTAAGGGAGATAATTCTAAGATAGAAGTCGAAATTTGACGGCTCCAAAATCGTCTTCAACATATATAGAAAGGCAAGCGCATCCTCATCCACCAAAGCTTCCGATTCCACCACGTCTATATTGTCTTCGGCAAGCGCGTTCACATATCCCAATAATCGGTACCCCATATCCCTTTCAAACACATTGGCCCCTTCAATAAACTTGTTGATTTCGCCATATTGGAAATTCCACCAACCCAAATTATTGAAGTTATGGGTCACCAAATCTTCCTCCATATAGTATTGAAAATCCTCTTTGAGCAGTGTTTCCTTTAGGAAAGCGGCATTTTCCGTGCGCTTCATACTTTTAAACATCTTGTTCCTGCGCACCTCCCGCTGAACCAGTCTAAGGGAATCCAAGTTTTTATATGCGCCATAGACCCCCATCATTTCGCCCATATATTGTTCTGCCCTTAGCAATTTCATCGAACCTTTAAGCTGATTGGCTTTTACCAAGTCGGCCGCATAGGTCTGCTCTATAAAACTGGTGTCCTTGGAAACATATCCCTTTCGCATGGCACCCAAGGTAAAAAACCGCAATGATTTTTTTAGAAGTTTCGTATCGGGCCATAACCTGTCCTCCTCATGGATCAGCAACTGATTGGGAAATTTAAACCGATCCAAAATTCTTTTGGAATCCAATAAATCTGGATAATTGTAACTCTTCTTGTTTAAAATCCCAATAAAATGAAATGGGCGCTTTACATCCAGCAATTCGAAATTGGTAATATTGGCGTCTATGGATATTACTCCATGGACCTCCTTCATAAAAATCGGGGTTAAATTGGCGAAACGTCCGCCAGCGCCAGCCCCGGCAACATAGATCCTGGATTTTTGGATGGGCAACATCTCCACAATCCTTTTGATGGACTGAGAGGTTTTCTGAATATTGATTGACAGGGACTGGTCTTCCCGGACCTGGGGTGCGGCTAGGATATAACCTTCATCCTCCGCAGCCTGGACAAACATGGACATGGCCTTTTTTTCTCGTCCTTTAAGGTCGAACACCATAAGCAATGGCCATTGTTTATTAATGGAAAACGAAGTGGGCAAATAGAGGGAAAAGGTATCGGGCAATGTATCATTTACCACTAGGGATTCTAGAATAGTCCCCTTTTTCAACACCATTTGCTGTGCGGAAATACCGTTCACAAAACTAATTACAACAAGTAGAGTAGCAAGTTTTTTATTCATATCCCTTTCACAACAAAAATCTAGCCAAAACGAATGTTTTGCAAGCTCCCTTAAAAATAATCGAAATTGATCAGTAAACCTTACCTTCTTTTATGGGAGCATCGGAAATTACATCAGATAATACAATATGTGTTCTACATTCTCCATAAACGATCAGCTGATCGATAAATTTTTCCAAATGGGACTGATCTTTCAATACTACTTCCATGATGATGTTTTCATTCCCTGTGATCCTGTAGCAATTGACCACCTCGGTAAATGAATCCACCTTAGCCAAAAAGGGCTTTAATTTGCCCACAAAAGCCCGTAGCATAATGATGGCCTTTAGTTGATGTCCAGTGAGCGTGTATGAAATTTTGGTGTGGTATCCTGAAATCACACCCGTATCTTCCATTTTTTTTACCCGATCTGCCACCGCCGGAGGCGTAAGCCCCACAGCACGACCAATGTTTGCAAAAGAGTCGCGAGCATTTTTTTGAAGGCATGCCAAAATCTGCCAATTCAGTTCATCTAACTTCATTGTTAATCAAATGGATTAAAATATTTAATATTCCAAAGAAAATTTACGTTTTTGCTTTTCTTTCCAAAGTTAAGTTATCTTTTTCAGATGTAATTTTATAGTAGAAAATTGCTCTTGAAAAAATGGAAAGACATTCTTTAAATTCCCTCGGTATTTATCGAAAATCTTTGGCCTTAAGGGACTTAAGCGAAGCTGTGGCCCAATATTTCTCCTATAACAAGGATTTTCTTTCCCTACGAAAGATCGGAAGTTTCCGGGACGATATTTCCCAATCGCTATTGATTGATGCCGAACAGATTACCAAAGAGGTGGAACTTGCGGCCCTTAGCAATTCCTACTCGGTACGTATGCGCAGCCTTACCTTTATCAATATTATGACCAGGAACATCCTAGCCTATTGCAACGGATTGGAACGTGATGGCGTCAAGGAAAAGGAATACCTCAACCTGTTGCGCAAAGAGATAAAGACGTTTAGGCATTCCTTTAAAAAATGGAGAAAGTCGTTCCAAAACGGAAACGACTGATTTCACCATGTCCTCCTTTTACATATTCCTTCTATACTGACCCCCAACTTGGAAAAGGGCATTGGTAATTTGTCCCAACGAACAGATTTTGGCCACTTCCATCAGTTTTTCAAAAATATTCCCATTTTGGATCGCGGTTTCCTGAAGTTCGGCGAGTAAAACATCGGCCCGCTTTTTATTCCCACGATGTAGATTTTGCAAGGTGGCAATCTGATATTGTTTTTCCTCCTCCGTGGCACGAATCACCTCCGCCGGAAGTATGGTAGGGGAACCCTTGGAACTTAAAAAGGTATTTACCCCAATAATGGGATATTCCCCGGTATGCTTCAAGGTCTCGTAGTGCAGGCTTTCTTCCTGGATTTTGGACCGTTGGTACATGGTCTCCATGGCGCCTAGCACTCCTCCCCTTTCCGTAATTCGGTCAAATTCCAACAGCACGGCCTCTTCCACAAGGTCTGTGAGTTCCTCGATGATAAAGGATCCTTGCATGGGATTCTCGTTCTTGGCCAGACCCAATTCCTTATTGATAATCAACTGAATGGCCATGGCTCTCCGTACGGATTCTTCGGTTGGGGTGGTAATGGCCTCATCGTAGGCATTGGTATGCAAAGAATTGCAGTTGTCATATATGGCATAAAGCGCCTGCAAGGTGGTTCGGATATCATTGAAATCTATTTCCTGGGCGTGGAGACTCCGTCCGGAGGTCTGGATATGATACTTTAACATCTGCGCCCTGGGGTTGGCACCGTATTTTTCTTTTAGGGCCTTGGCCCAAATTCTTCTGGCCACCCTTCCTATCACCGCATATTCGGGGTCTATTCCGTTTGAGAAAAAGAAGGAAAGATTTGGCCCAAACTGGTCAATGTCCATTCCGCGACTGAGATAGTACTCCACATAGGTAAATCCATTGGAAAGTGTAAAGGCCAGCTGGGTTATTGGATTGGCGCCCGCCTCTGCTATATGATACCCAGAAATGGAAACCGAATAGAAGTTTCTCACCTGGTTGGCGATAAAATATTCCTGTACATCCCCCATCAATCGTAAAGCAAATTCCGTAGAAAAAATGCAGGTGTTCTGAGCCTGGTCCTCCTTCAGGATATCGGCTTGGACGGTACCTCTAACCTGCTCCAGGGTCTCCTTTTTTATTTGTTGGTACACCTCTACAGGTAGCACGTCATCACCAGTAACCCCCAAAAGCATAAGTCCCAGACCGTTGTTACCTTCGGGTAAATCACCTGAATATTGGGGGCACTGCATTTTCTTTTGTTCGAAAATCTGCTCCATTTGTTTTTCGACCTGCTTTTCCAGGCCATTTTCCCTAATGTATTTTTCGCAGTTCTGGTCAATGGCAGCATTCATAAAAAAGGCCAATAACATAGGGGCCGGACCATTGATGGTCATACTTACCGATGTCATGGGGTTGCTCAGATCAAAACCGGAATACAGTTTTTTGGCATCGTCAAGACAGCAGATGGAAACCCCAGCATTTCCAATTTTCCCATAGATATCAGGTCGGATGTCGGGATCATTTCCATAGAGGGTCACCGAATCAAAAGCAGTGGACAATCGTTTGGCGGGCATATCCAAACTCACGTAGTGGAACCGCCTATTGGTACGTTCCGGACCGCCTTCCCCGGCAAACATTCTGGTGGGGTCCTCCCCTTCCCTTTTAAACGGATACAAACCTGAAGTAAACGGGAATTCCCCAGGCACATTCTCCTGAAGGCTCCATTGCAAAAGATCGCCCCAAGCTTTGTACTTGGGTAGGGCAACTTTGGGTATTTGGGTATTGGATAAGGACGCCGTATGGGTCTGAATCTTGACTTCCTTACCTCTTACCTTAAAGGCATACGTCTCCGCCCGGTATCGCCCAACTTTTGCCGACCAATTTTGTATGAGCTCCCAGTAATGGGGATTGAGATTCAATCTTACCTTATCAAACTCCTTTAACAGGAGACCAACCAAATTCCTGTCATTTTCATTTTTCATTTTTTCAAGGACCATATCCTCCTTTAATCCCGATTTTGACAGCAATTCCGACTGGCCATTATCCTCATTTATGTCCAGGAGGGAAATCAAAGTAAGGAAAATGCCATACAACCGTTGTGCAATCTTTGCCTGCTCCACCACAGTGGCATCGTATGCCCTATTGCTTTCTGCAATTTCGGAAAGGTATCGGGTTCGTACAGGAGGAATGATATATATCTTTTCGGACATTTCATTGGATACCTCGTAACTGGATACCAATGGTGCCTTGGTCTTTTCCACAAGGGTATCCATGACCACTTTGTACAATTGGTTCATTCCGGGGTCATTGAATTGGGAAGCAATGGTTCCAAAGATGGGCAGGTCTTCTTCTTTTGCATCCCAAAGACCATGATTTCTAGCGTATTGTTTTTTTACATCCCGGAGGGCATCAAGGGCTCCTCTTTTATCAAATTTGTTGATGGCGACCACATCCGCGAAATCGAGCATATCAATCTTTTCCAATTGGGTAGCCGCTCCAAATTCCGGTGTCATCACGTACAATGCAACATCGCTATGGTCCAGGATTTCCGTATCGGATTGTCCAATTCCCGAGGTTTCCAATATGATCAGGTCAAAATTGGCGGTTTTCAAAACCTCAATGGCCTCAGAAACGTGTTTGGACAAAGCCAGATTGGACTGGCGGGTGGCCAAGGAACGCATATACACCCTATTATCATTGATGGCGTTCATACGGATTCTGTCGCCAAGCAAGGCCCCGCCTGTTTTCCTTTTGGAAGGATCAACTGAAATTATTCCGATGTGCTTATCGTCGAAATCATTCAAAAAGCGGCGTACCAGTTCATCCACCAAACTGGATTTTCCCGCTCCACCGGTTCCAGTAATTCCGAGCACCGGAATCTTATTTTTTGAAGTTTTGAAGTTGGCCTGGTGCAGTTCAAATTCGTCGTGTCTGTTCTCCGCCAAGGAAATTAGCCGGGCCAAAGTATTCACATCCTTGTGCTGCAAAAGGCCGTCCATACGTTGCCCCGAAGGAATCTTCAAATCGGGAACCGGAACATCGCATCTTTCCACCAAATCGTTGATCATTCCTTGCAAGCCCATTTCCCTTCCATCGTCCGGGGCATAGATGCGTTCAATACCATATTGCATGAGATCCTTTATCTCAGCCGGAAGGATAACACCGCCACCGCCTCCAAAAATTTTGATATGACCAGCACCGCGCTCCTGCAACAAATCATACATATACCTGAAATACTCGTTGTGCCCACCCTGATAGGAAGTCATGGCAATGGCATTGGCATCTTCTTGAATGGCGCAATTTACCACCTCAGCCACACTGCGATCATGCCCCAGATGGATGACTTCCACCCCTGTGGCCTGGATAATTCTGCGCATAATGTTGATGGCTGCATCATGCCCATCAAAGAGCGAGGCGGCCGTAACGATCCTCACTTTGTTTTTGGGCTGGTAGGGCTTGGATTGTTTCATTGGCAATTTATGCTGTGTTTTTGCTTTGCAATTTACAGAAAATGCAGGTTTAAATTGATTTTGTTTCGAATTTTATAAAAATCCATCAGATGCAGGCCAGCTTTTTTTGAATATCATAATTTTATCAGGTCAAAAGTAGATATGAAGCTTACTATTTTAATCCATTGCAGTGACCAGCCGGGTATTATCAGTTCGGTTACCCAGTTTATTCATCGGAACAAAGGAAACATCATATACTTGGACCAACATGTGGACAAAGAAGCCGGAGTTTTCTTTATGCGATTGGAAAGTGAGTTCGATATGGATTTCCCGCTAAATAAGTTCAAGGAGGATTTTAATCAGGAATTGGCGCAGAAATATGGAATGAAATGGGGCGTATTTGAAGATGGCATCAAACCAAAAATGGCCATTTTCGTCTCTAAATATAACCACTGCCTTTACGATTTGCTCAGTAGGTTTAACTCTGGGGAACTCCAAGTGGATATCCCATTCATTTTGAGCAATCATCCCGACCTGCAATATATCGCTGATCAGTTTGGCATTCCGTATTATCATGTCCCATTTACAAAGGACATCAGGGAAACAGCCGAGCAGCAGCAATTGGATTTATTGCAGGAGCACGATGTTGACTTTATTGTACTCGCCCGTTATATGCAAATTGTTTCCCCTAAGGTCATCGATGTTTTTCCCCATAAGATCATCAATATCCATCATTCGTTTCTCCCTGCCTTTGCAGGAGCCAAGCCCTACCATGCCGCGTTTAAGCGAGGGGTGAAGATTATTGGGGCCACCAGTCATTACGTTACCGAAGAACTGGATGCCGGTCCTATTATTGAACAAGATGTGACCACGGTCTCCCATTCCCATTCCATCAAGGATTTTATCGCCAAGGGTAGAGATCTGGAGAAAATTGTGCTTTCCCGAGCGGTTCATTTACATGTGGCACGTAAAACCATAGTTTATAACAACAAGACTGTAATTTTTTCGTAATTCCGATGTTCTAGGGTTGATTTTTTGGAGTTTAGCTGTAACTTGACTTCAACTATAAAACACTGAAACATGAAACGAATATGCTGTTGCCTTCTCCTATTTCAGTTGGCAGGATGTGCAGAACTACAACAAGTGGTGAACCAGCTGCCACAAGGAACCACCATTGGCGATGCCGAAATAGCACAGGCACTACGCGAGGCCCTCAATTTTGGAATTGAGAAACAAGTTAACAAACTAGCTTTGAAAGATGGTTTTTTCCGAAATGAATTGGTAAAGATTCTCTTGCCAGACGAATTAAAAAAAGTGGACAAAACTTTAAGGGATGTTGGTTTGGGAAATTTGGCCGACGAAGGCTTACGGATTTTGAACCGAGCCGCTGAGGATGCGGTGGACCAGGCCATTCCCATTTTCGTGGATGCGGTAAAAGGCATAAGCTTTGCCGACGCACGTCAAATATTGCTGGGGTCCGACAATGCTGCGACCTCCTATTTGCAGCGCACTACGGAGACCAAACTATACAATAAGTTCAATCCCGTGATCGAGCAAAGTTTCAAAAAAGTTGGCGCGGATGTTATTTGGAGCAACATTATCACCAAGTACAATAGTTTGCCCTTAACGGCCGATGTAAATCCGGATTTGACCGATTATACCACAAAGGAAGCTTTGGACGGGGTATACACCATGATCGCCAAAGAAGAGAAGGAAATTCGTACAAAAATTTCGTCCAGGACCACTGAATTGTTAAAAAAGGTGTTTGCTTTGCAAGATTAATTATAAAATTTTCATAATACCGCAATAACTTTCGAGAATTATCGTTATTATCATAACAAAGCAAGACAATTTTAACAAAATCCTAAAGTTAAATTAACCTTGCCTACAAGGTTAAAACGGAGTTTTGTAGCAAGTTATCTGAGTTAGCATTTTTTTGAGTTAGTTAGTTTAAACCGGTGCGTGCACCGGTTTTTTCATGCTTTTAACTTTTACCAATCATTCATTTTTCTTCTCCAGACCTTTATATAAACTGATTTTCGAAAGGTAAACTATTATCGGGATTTACGGTTTTTAGTCTTTTTTTAACATTAACGGTTTGTTAAATTGGTAATTTCAAGGGAGGCTAATTCACTAATCAACACATGGGACGGTTAGGCTACTTTGTATTTCTAGTTGTTTTGTCATGCACTAGTTGCATGGCGAGCCTGAACCGCAACAACCTTGAATTAAGCAGGACCCCCTTTAACATTGCCATACAAGATTCTCTGGATTGGGCAGACTATTACTACAATATCCATCGATTTAACAAAGCCCTGTCCATTTATGAGAAAAATTTATCCAATCCTGAGGTAGATAAAGCCCACGTTCTAAAACGCATTGCGTTGAGCGAAGCTGCGCTGGAACATCCGGATAAATCCATCCATACCCTGAACGAATATTTGCAGACAGAGTTCAATCCCAATTTTTTATTGAATGAGGGTTTTGACCCCATTCGGAGGACAGAGGAATTCAAAAATCTTTCGGAACGGGTAATTCCCAAGGTTACTGCATGGTCGCTGGTATATTTATTCGTTGCCCTTATCGGGTTTTATGTGGTCTTTTTGATATGTTTCAACCGACAAATCCACCGGCCTTCCAGGATGCTGATTGCGATGTTCATATTTCTACATTCCTTTTTTATCCTCCATATTTCCATCAATCGTTCCAACTACTACTTTGAATATCCCCATACCTATCTGATGAGCACATGGGCCTCATTTTTGTATGGTCCCCTGTTGTATTTTTATTTCAAGTCCACCATACAGAAATACGGTTTCAAATGGCGCGACCTGCTGCATTTGGTTCCCACCATTGTTCTGCTCGGATATCTTTCCTATACGGTGTACCTCATCTCTTGTGAAACCAAGATTGAATGGATGTTGGACAGGGTTCAAAATGGGCTAAATCCGCAGGATTCCAGCAAATTGGTGTTACTGGTTGTGCTGAAGGTCATTTCTTTGACAGTATACGGCTATTTTATTGGCAGGGTGCACAGACGGGGTAAAAAGGAAAAATTATTGCAGGCCAAAAATCAGGTCTGGCAAAAAAATGTCTACCATATCCATATACTATATGTGATAACCTATGCCGCTTATGGCCTGTTGATCATCAATAATGTTCAGTCCGGTTTCTTATATGATATTTCGGTGGCCTCGATGGCGCTAATGGTCATTTACGTTGGCTATTCCGCCAACATACAACCCGATGTCTTCAGCGGAGCTTACGATTACACCAACCGTTTGTTTCCAAAATACGAGAAATCCGGTCTTACGCCCAGTTTGTCCCTTGAGCTAAAAGAGAATCTTATCTACTTGTTCGGACACGAAAAAATCTACAAGGAAAACAATATCAGTTTGGATATGGTGGCCCAAAAACTGAACACCACACGGCACAACACCTCCCAAGTGATCAATGAGCATTTTAACGTGGGATTTCATGAATTCGTCAACATGTACCGCATCAAGGAGGCAAAACAATTGCTACTGGAAGATAAATCAAGGAGATTGAACATCATCAACGTGGCCTATGAGGTAGGGTATAACAACAAGGTTACCTTCAACAAGGCATTCAAAAAAGATACCCAGCTCACCCCTTCCCAATATCAAAAAAGCCTACTATAAGTATTGAGCATTTTGGTAACCTTCAATCGGGCAGGGTAAAGGTTTATCAGGTTTAGCCCATCTTAAGGCTTGGTGTTATTACCTTTTTAAAGGTAAACAGCCCAATAAGCCTCCCAGAATACAAAGGTCTCACTTGTGCATTATTTGAATTAGTCTTCAAAATTAGCATTGGGCTGTTTATTTTTTTGTGTACAGTCCATCAAAAGCAGTGGCTGTTACCTTGTCCCCTTCCAATACCTCCCACAATTGCCTTACCGAGCCATCTTTGTTGGCTGTCCACGTTATTCGGTGCACCAAGGTTTGTCCGTCCTTGGTAAAAGGATCGGAGGATAAAATCATTTGATTGTCCTTCCGGTTTCCTTTTAATTTTAGATAGGCCCCGGTATTGTCGATCCAAAGTTGTTCCCATTGTTTTGTGGTGGCATTATAAAAATTCAGACTGGTTCCTGTATACCCGGGAGATGCACTGGTCCAGTTTTCACGAATCACACATCCTCCTTCTTCCTTGCTTATTGTGTTGATGCCTGCCGGTTTTCCATTATTGGAATTGACCACCTGCCATTCCCCGACCCAAAAATCAAAAGCCTTGTATGCATCGGTACAACAATTACAGGGATTGCCGTTTTGTGCTGAAAGCATGGTTCCCATAAGGAAAAAGCAACCAAGAAAGATTGAAATTCTCATTTTATCCGCTTTTTGATGTTACATATATCCTGCGTTGATATCCAAAATACGTTAAAAAAATCCCAATGATGTAAAGAAACAGCGGGCATCCCCTTACCTCATTGTTAAATTTTAGATAAAGTACCTGATTTTTAGACCTATACCCTCCCTGTGGGTAGTCCAACCCCCCTTTTTGAACGTATCTTTGTTATAACAAATCTTATAAAATGAAAAATCAGTATTGCAAAGTAGGGGCCGTTACCCCGATTACCAGCGGAAACCAAGCGGTGGCCGTTTTGGAATTTAGGTATCAGAAGTTTATTGAAATGGCTGCTGATGCCGCTTACATCAACACCAGTTTGGGCGAATTCTTCAAGCGCAAGGCCCAGGGCATCAAAAGAGTTTTGGAAAACCTAGCTTAAGCCTTTTTGAATTTGGCCAGTTCCCTTGCCATTTCCTGTTGAATGGAACGGGCTTGGTCCGCAGCCCTATCTGCAAAATCTTCATCTTGGGAAGCATATAGTATTCCCCTGGAAGAATTAACCAACAGTCCCACTTCGGCGGTCATTCCGTGTTCACAGACTTCTTGTAGACTTCCACCCTGCGCGCCCACTCCGGGCACCAACAAAAAATTATTTGGGATTATTTTTCTAATGTCACTTAGGTAAGTAGCCTTGGTGGCCCCCACCACATACATCAATCGCTCCGCGTTTTTGTACGATTTGGACACTTCCAAAACTTCCTTGTACAACGCTTGTCCCTCCAGTTTTTTGGTTTGGAAATCAAAGGCTCCCTGATTGGAGGTCAAGGCCAATAAAATGGTATGCCTATCCTCAAATTGCAAAAATGGCTCCACGGAGTCCCTCCCCATATATGGTGCAATGGTAATGGAGTCGAAATTCAAACTCTCAAAAAAAGCCTTGGCATACCTAGTGGATGTATTCCCGATATCCCCGCGTTTGGCATCGGCGATAGTGAACATTTCCGGATATTGGCTGTTTAGATAATCCATGGTCCGCTCCAAGGATTTCCACCCCTGCAGGCCATAAGCCTCATAGAAGGCAATATTGGGCTTGTATGCCACGCAATAGGAATGCGTAGCGTCTATAATCGCTTTGTTAAATGAAAAAATGGGGTCTTCTTCTGATAAGAGATGTGTTGGAATTTTATCCAAATCGGTATCCAAACCAACACATAAGAAGGATTGTTTTTTTTGGATTTGGGAGATTAAGTGTTCTATTTTCATAATATGCGTATCGACTGAGATGCCCTGAAATCAACCATTTACCATCTTAAAATTAGTGTTGGTCCCCAATCACTAAAAAATCTCCGAGGCCTCTTTTAACTTCTCCGTATTTTCCACCAACATGAGTTCATCAATAATTTTTTGGATATCGCCATTGATGATGTTCTGCAAATCATACAAGGTCAATCCAATCCTATGATCCGTGACCCTCCCTTGCGGATAGTTATAAGTGCGAATCTTGGCTGAGCGATCTCCGCTACTTACCTGGGAATTCCTTTTGGCCGCATCCTCGGCCTGTTTTTTGGCCAATTCCAAATCATAGAGTCGCGAACGTAGCACCTTAAAGGCCTTGTCCTTGTTCTTGTGTTGCGATTTCTCATCTTGGCACTGCGCTACAAGTCCTGTTGGAATGTGCGTCAAACGGACCGCGGAATAGGTGGTGTTCACCGATTGTCCTCCAGGCCCAGAAGAACAGAAGTAATCGATTCTGACATCTTTGGGTTCTATTTGTACATCAAAGTCTTCCGCCTCAGGTATCACCATAACTGTAGCCGCACTGGTATGAACCCTGCCTTGGGTTTCCGTTTGCGGAACCCGTTGTACTCGGTGTACACCTGCCTCAAATTTTAAGGTTCCATACACATCTTCGCCACTTACTTCAAAGTGAATTTCCTTGTAGCCTCCACTGGTGCCCTCGTTCAAATCTATGATATTGGTGCGCCACCCTTTGGATTCGCAATATTTGGCATACATACGGTACAGGTCGCCTGCAAATATACTGGCTTCGTCCCCGCCGGTTCCAGCCCTGATTTCCATGACCACATCTTTTTCGTCTTCAGGATCTTTTGGGATCAACAGGAATTTGATTTCCTCTTCCAATTTGGGAAGGCCCTCCTTGGCTTCGTCCAACTGCATTTTGGCCATTTCGACCATTTCAGGATCGCTACCATCCGCAATAATCTCTTCGGCCTCGGTAATATTGTCTGTGAAGTTGATGTATTGTTCACGCTTATCCACCAAAATTTTAAGGTCTTTGTATTCCTTATTGAGCTTTACATACCTTTTTTGGTCGGAAATGATATCTGGCTGGATGATCAGGTCGGAAACCTCATCAAAACGTTGTTTAACTATGTTGAGTTTGTCTAGCATAAATCAATCCGCGTTAAGATGCGAATTTACGATTAATTTGTACATTTAATACACGTTATGCAGCAGCTACTTCGCTACGAAACTTACAAATTAAGCTTTCACTTTTATCGCAGTATTCTTTTGGTTTCAGCTGTCGCGACCATTTTTCTGCTTATTCCAGACATTTCCATTTTCACCATTTTGGTTTTAAAGGCATTGGCGTTTGGATTTGTTTATCTTCTTTTTAATGAGGTAAACAATAAAAAACGTATGGTCTTTTATCACAACTTTGGGATTTCTAAAAATCTACTATTCGGGGTTTCCTTTGTGTTTGATGTTGTACTGACCTTGCTGTTGAATTTATTGTATTCCTTTTGGTTGTAGAGATTGACAATATAGAATTGAGTTTTGCTGAAAAACAAATCCTAAACGGAATCTACATAAGAGCGCAATTGGGTGAAGTCACGGGTATCCTGGGAAGAAACGGCAGTGGTAAAACTTCCTTGTTCAAAATTGTGTTCGGCAGTTTAAGGCCAAAATACAAAAGCATACGAATTGATGGCAAACCCATCCTAAAAAACCTATTTCAAACTAACAACATTGCTTATCTACCTCAGCACCAACTATTGCCAAAACGCATGAGGATAAGAAAAATTTTTGGACTTTTTAATCTGGACTGGACTGAATTCATTTCTGATTTTGAGGGGTTCATGGATTATCACAATTCCAGGGTTGAAGAACTCTCCAGCGGGGAATTAAGGGTCCTCGAGACTTACATTATCCTATCCCTTAACAAAAAAATCATTCTTTTGGACGAACCTTTTTCTTTTATTGCGCCTATTTATATTGAACAATTCAAAAAAATGATTTTAAATCTCAAAAAGGATAGAATAGTTTTTATCAGCGACCACTTTTACCGTGATATTCTCGAAATATGTGATACTATATACCTTTTAAAAGATTGCCATTCCAAATTGATAAGCAACAAAGATGAACTGGTCGCCATGGGTTATTTATCGGCTAATTCCCAATAAACGTGGTCCCCAAAGTAATGATTGATGCATTTAGACCATCACTCCGATCATACTGATTAAACCGAAGGTCGATGGTTTTCAATCCGAAGGAAAAAATGCGGGTGTTGGCAAAAATATCCTTGTATTGGACCCCTATACCATATTGATGGGCATCGTATTTTGACAAATCATAGTCCGAGGTATAAAACTCAAGGGTGGACAATGCATCTTCTTTGGCATAAAAATAGTCCGCGGCCGACTGCGAATAGTAACGATACGTTGGATACAGGGTAAACCGGTCCGTAAGTTTCAAAGGCACTTCCAAACTTGCGGTATGCGAATTGATTCCCCAATCGTCCCAATAAAATCGATAGTAGGTACGCAATACCACAAAATCATTGACATAATAATTCAATCGGCCTCCAATGGGCAGTTTAAATCGGGAATCCGGTAAACGCTCCACATCGTCCGCCAATTGAAAATCGTCTATAAAAAATGCCTCGGTATCGCCAAAATAAACCCGCTGAAAAGGTGTGCTTAACAATCCATTTTGGGTAACCACATCCATAAACAGCGCGCCCTGAATCTTTTTGGTAAGGATTTGGGAAATACTCAATGAGAGCGAATAGGAGTTTCGGGTTTCTTGGTCAAAAGGCGTAAAATTGGGTGCATAGGTGCCATTTCCGGTGATTCTATCATCAAAAAACCCTGAACGTAGTTCAATGGGGTAAATGGCATTCCATTTGTCCAAAAACACACGTCCACTAAGTGTCACTTCCGTATTTTTTTCATTGAACAATCGCGTATAGGAGCCTCCAAATCCAAAGGAAAAATAATCGTATTCCGTTGAAAAATAGAGGTTGGAACTCCAAATGGAATTTCTATCCGGCGAACTATGCTGATAACTTGGGTTCACATAGGCCAACAAGTCCTTTCTGGACTCCCCAGAGGATGCATCAAAGGGCGTGGCATTGATGTTGCCGCCGTCCAACGGATTTACATTGCTGGACGAAGCGGAGGTATAGGCGGATAAGCCTACATCCACGGTCAGGACATCATTTTCGTTCATAGGCATCCGTAAAACCAAGGTAGAGGTGGCATCGGTCAATTCCTCAGTACCCTCCCCGCCAGTTACTGCCGCATTTTGGCCATCTTGGTCATAATAACTGAACAATAAATCTATTTCACTGGTTTCCAACACTTTTTTGGTATAGGAAGTATTGGTTTGTTGGGACCAACAGGATAAACTGCATAACCCAATTGCAAATGGCAAAAGGATAATTCGATTATTCGAGTGTCTGTTCAAGAACAAATGGGAAATGAGCCTTTTCAATTTTCCATTTTTAATTTTCCATTTTTAGTTTTCCATTTTTAGTTACATCCACAGCCGCCGCCTGTTTTTCCGCCATTAGCACCTGCAGCAGCTTCGCGATAGATATGAAAATTGGTTTCAAAGCGCTCACATGGTCTCGTCCCTAGGTTCATTTCCGCATCAGAAATATAGATTTTGTCGTACTCCCTCACCACAACGCAGGAAGAAAGCGTGCTTAGCAAAAGAAGAATCAAAAACAATTTGCTCATACCTAAAATTAGGGGTTATTGTCGAACATGATTCCTGAACTCTTATGAATCTTATTGTCGGAATCCACCACTACCACTTCCACCCCATCTATTTGATTGATCAGGTGGACACCACTGTCCTTTCCCATGATAAACACTGCCGTGGCAAGGGCATCACTTAATTCCGCATATTTTGCAAATACGGAAACACTGTGGATCCCAGATGTGGGATAGCCCGTTCTGGGGTCTATGATATGGGAATATTTTGTGCCGTTGAGCACGACGTACTTTTCATAATTTCCTGATGTGGCCACCGATGATTCCACAACCGGCAACCAACTGAACACCTTGTCCTTGCTCAAAGGGTTTGCAATCCCTACCAGCCATTTTTCACCGGTTACCTTGGTTCCCCAGGTGGTTAGATCGCCCGATGCATTGATAATCCCACCTTTGACTTGTTTGGAAACCAGAAGTTCTTTGGCCCTATCCGCGGCATACCCCTTTCCGATGGCGCCAAAACCAATCCGCATGCCCGGTTCTGAAAGAAAAACGGTGCCTTGGTCATAATCCAATATGATTTTTTGGTGACCAATTTTGGCAATGGCCCGTTGTATGGCCTTTTCAGAAGGAGCACGGTCCATGGTCCCGTCAAACTTCCAAATTTGATCCATGGAAGCATAGGAAATATCAAATGCCCCATCCGTGATTTCCGATATTTTTTTTGCCCGTTCGATCAACCCAAAAAGCTCGGAGCTCACCTTTACGGGTTTTATTCCGGCATTTTTATTTATCAAGGAAGTTTCGGAGGATTCATCCCAGGAGGAAATAATCTTTTCAATCCGCTTGATTTCAGATACGGCTTCATCAATATTGATATATCCAATGTCCTCATTGGGTGCGATTACGGTAATTTCAAACCGGGTACCCATGAGCTTCATGATCCTTTTTACTGTCACGTCCTTATTGTGCTGACCGTAGGTCGTAAGGCACAACAACAAACCACAAAGAACCAAAATTCGCCTCATTTCACGTATCCATCCAACTTGTTAATATAATCTTCAGGAGATAATTTCCGATTATAGCCCGTGGCACCCAAGACCCTCCTGTCTTTGTCCAATACCACCACCAACGGGAAGTATCCCTTCGGGTTATATGCTTCAAACAGGGCTTTGTTACTATTGAGTTTTTCCTCCGGAAGCTGATTCTTTTTCTTTCTGGGAAAATCGGCATTGTACATCAGATAATGGTCAGAGGCATAGCTCTTAAAAGCTTCCGATTCCAGTATTGTTTTTTTAAAGCGGATACAGGGGCCACACCAGTCCGAGCCGGAGAACACCACAACAATGGGTCTATCTTGCTCCTGGGCCAGGGAAATGGCTTCGTCAAAGTTTGCTTGCCAAGTTTGTGCCTGGAGCATGCCTGCACACAAACACACCATGATGGTATATACGATATTCATAGCTGGGACTAAAAGTGAAAATTACTCAAATACACGGAGTTCCGTACCGTTAAGTTCGGTATTGAACACACGAAGTGGGTTGCTGGTCACTGAATTAAGGGGAGTTCCGTCCTGATCAAACCTTGATCCATGGGTAGAACATCTAAAAATGCCCCCATCTTCAGAAAGAAAGCGAACTTCCTCAGTTTGTTGATGGCTGCAAATTTGGCTGGCTGCAATTAAGTCACCCTCCAAGTTACGGGCCACCACAATGTCCGTATAGCCAAGACTTGGGTTGGAGCTTACCAGAATAAAGCCTCCGTTGTTGGCCAATGGGGCTGCTTCGGTGGAAGTCAAGTCCACAGTAAAATCAACTCCTTCCGGTTCTGGAAACTGTTCAAAGTTTTCAGAATCCGTGGAACAACCATTTAAACAGGGAAAACTTAGTGCAAATGCGGCGCCTGCGCCCAAACTCCGCAGAAATTCTTTTCTTTCCATAGTGTGGGGTTTATAGAAAGAACGCTATTTTGGGCAGAATCGTATGCTAATATTCAAACTTGCCAAACTCACTTTGGATGGTCAATTTTTTGGTGCCGGCACTTTCCACACGTCCAATAATCTGGGCATCCACATTAAAGTTTTTGGATATGGAAATTAGTTCTTCCGCCACATTTTCATCCACGTAGAGTTCCAAGCGATGTCCACAGTTGAACACCTGGTACATTTCCTTCCAATCCGTGCCCGATTGTTCCTGAATCAACTTAAACAATGGCGGAATGGGAAAAAGATTGTCCTTGATGATATGGAGACCCTCTACAAAATGAAGAATCTTGGTCTGTGCTCCCCCACTACAATGCACCATTCCATGGATTTCCTGGGATGAAAACCGTTCTAGAATATTTTTGACTATAGGTGCATAAGTTCTTGTTGGCGACAATACCAATTTACCTGCATCCAAGGGGGAATTTTCTACAGCATCCGTGAGTTGTGTGTTGCCAGAGTACACCAATTCCTCGGGAACAGAGGCATCAAAGCTCTCCGGGTATTTTTCGGCCAGATATTTTGAAAACACATCATGGCGTGCAGAGGTAAGCCCATTGCTTCCCATGCCACCGTTGTATTCGGATTCATAAGTGGATTGCCCAAAGGACGCCAAGCCTACGATCACGTCCCCCGCTTTAATATTCGCATTGTCAATGACCTTGCTTCTGTTCATACGGGCCGTTACGGTAGAGTCCACAATTATGGTACGCACCAAATCCCCTACATCAGCCGTTTCCCCACCCGTGGAATGGATACTGATCCCATGTTGGGCCAAATCTGAAATCAACTCTTCAGTGCCATTGATAATGGCAGAAATCACCTCCCCGGGAATCAAGCTTTTGTTACGTCCAATGGTAGAGGAGAGCATGATATTTTCCGTGGCACCTACACAAATTAGATCATCAATGTTCATGATCAGGGCATCTTGCGCAATACCTTTCCAAACCGAAAGATCGCCGGTCTCTTTCCAATACATATAGGCCAAAGATGACTTTGTTCCTGCCCCATCGGCATGCATCACCAGACAATGGTCCTCACTCCCCGTAAGATAATCCGGGACAATTTTACAGAAGGCTTTGGGAAAGAGTCCTTTGTCAATGTTCTTTATCGCATTGTGCACATCTTCCTTGGATGCCGAAACCCCCCGTTGTGCATATCTTTTGCTGGTATCTGAGGACATAGTTGGATTTTGCGCAAAAATAGCGAAACTGAAAACTTTAGCCCACTATTTTACCGCATCTCTTGGGGTAATTGTTGTAAATGATCCTTCGCCCAAATTTTAAGGGTGGTTTGTTGATCAACATTACCGCCGGAAAGGATGACCACCACTTTTTTTCGGCTTTTGGCCCCTTTCAACCACTTGCATACTCCATCCATTACCATGGCGCTGGTAGGTTCCACTCTACATTTTAATAGATGCGATAGCCACTGGGTCCAGTAGATCATTTGCTCTTCTGTTATCTCATGGAAACCATCCAGTTGCTTAAGGTACTCAAAGGTGATATCACCTACGGCCATGGTCATGGCACCATCCGCCAAAGTGTCCGGCACCCCTGATAGTCTTTGAATGGATCCAGAGCGTAAAGATTCCGCGGCATCATTCGCCTGTAACGGTTCCACCCCGATTACTTGGGTTTTAGGGGACAACCCTCTACTGGCCAGCAAGGTTCCTGACAGCAGTCCGCCGCCGCCGCAAGGAGCAAAAATGGCGTCTACGCCATCCAAGTCCTGAAACACCTCAAAGGCCGATGTTCCCTGTCCGCATATCACATGTTCGTGATTATAGGGCGGAATCCAATAGGTTCCTTTTTCCGCTGCTGCCTCACGGACTTTATGATCGGTTATATCCCTTGTTTCACTTAGGATTACCTCAGCTCCATAAGCTCTTGTGGCCTGGATCTTGACGGTGGAAGAATAGGCAGGCATAAATATGGAGGCCGGAATTCCCATGGTACTGGCAGCATAGGCCACTGCCTGGGCGTGGTTACCGGAACTATTGGCTACTATATGTTTAGGAAATTCTCCATTTTCCTGAAGCCATGCAAGGGTATTGCAGGCACCCCTTGCCTTAAATGCCCCAATTTTTTGGAAGTTTTCCGCCTTGAAATAGATGTCGTGCCCTAGCCAGTTGTTCAACTGGGTGGACATCAACAAAGGTGTTTTGCGCACCAATTTTTGGATTCTTTCCCGGGCTTTGGCGATGTCTTCGATTCCCAACCCCATATCCATCTATTTGGTAAATAGTAATTCCCTGTATTTGGTAAAGGGCCAAAGTTCGTCCGCGATCAATTTTTCAAGTTTATCGGATTGTTCCCTGATCGTTTCAAAGAGGGGCTTTACATTATCACAATAGGCTTTTGCCTTCTTGTTTACGGTTGATAATCCGTTGGCTCGCCGTCTTGCAGCGGTCATTTCATCGGTTTGCTTTTTAATCTCGACCAAATGCTCCCCAATTTGTTCTAAAATGTTGAGCTGGCTTTCAGCAACCTTGTTGTACACCGCACCATACACCTCCTTGAGTCCCTTTACGTTTTCCAGCAAGGTATTTTGGTAATTTACCGCGGCGGGAATGATATGGTTGTACACCATCTCTCCCAAAATCCTACCTTCTATCTGAACTTGGAAAATATAGGTCTCCAGTTCTACTTCCTGATGGGCTTTCAGTTCCACTTCGCTCATTACCTCCATTTCCTTGAACAGTTCCAAACTGCTCTTGGAAGTGAGTACCTGAAGTGCATCTGGGGTATTTTTGTTATTGCTCAGTTTTCGTCTTCTGGCCTCTTCCTGCCATTCCACTCCATATCCGTCCCCATCAAACCTAATACGTTTGGAGGTTTTGATATACTCACGGAGCACGTTAAAGACGGCCTCGTCCTTTTTCAGGTTTTTCTTGTCGATCAGAACGTCCACCTCCTTTTTAAAATCCGTAAGCTGTTTGGCCACTATGGTATTGAGAATGGTCATGGGTTTGGCACAATTGGTCTTGGCGCCCACACCCCTCATTTCAAACTTGTTCCCGGTGAAGGCAAATGGTGAGGTACGGTTTCTATCGGTGTTATCCAGCAAAATTTCGGGTATTTTGCCAACTACATTGAGTTTTAATTCGGTTTTTTCCTGAGGTGATAGCTTTCCCTGCGACACGCCTTCCAGTTCATCCAACACATCGCTCAATTGCTTTCCTATAAAAATGGATAAAATGGCCGGTGGTGCCTCATTCGCTCCCAAGCGATAATCATTGCTGGCGGTTGCAATGGACGACCGCAACAATTCTTCGTAGGCATCCACCGCCTTGATCGTGTTCACAAAAAAGGTCAGGAACTGAAGATTTTTCATGGGCGTTGAACCGGGACTCAATAGATTGACGCCGGTATCTGTAGCCAATGACCAGTTGTTGTGCTTGCCAGAACCATTTACCCCAGCAAAGGGCTTTTCATGGAACAGCACTGTAAAGTCATGTCTATCGGCTATTTCCTCCATGACATCCATCAACAAAAGATTGTGGTCCACGGATAAATTAGCCTCTTCAAACACCGGGGCCAGCTCAAATTGGTTGGGAGCTACCTCATTGTGCCGGGTCTTTACCGGAATGCCCAATTTGGTACACTGCTTTTCCAAATCACTCATAAAACTCAGTACCCGGGCCGGTATAACTCCAAAATAGTGGTCGTCCAGTTGCTGCCCCTTTGCAGCCGCATTCCCTACCAGGGTACGGCCGGTCATTACTAAATCCAATCTGGATTTGGCCAGGGCCTTATCAATTAAAAAGTACTCTTGCTCCCATCCCAAAGTGGCATATACCTTCCGTACATTTTTATCAAAATACTGTGCTACGCCCGTTGCGGCCTCATCTATGGCGTGCAAGGCACGTAAAAGAGGTGCTTTGTTGTCCAATGCCTCTCCAGTGTAGGCCACAAAAATAGTGGGTATACATAGAGTGGTCTTATAGACGAAGGCAGGCGATGTGGGATCCCATGCGGTGTACCCCCTAGCTTCAAAAGTATTTCGGATACCCCCACTGGGAAAACTGGAAGCATCCGGTTCTTGCTGCACCAATTGCGCGCCCCCAAACTTTTCCAAGGCCCTTCCATCCGGAAGAATATCAAAAAAGGCATCGTGTTTTTCCGCCGTGGAGCCTGTTAAAGGCTGAAACCAATGGGTATAGTGTGTTGCCCCCATGGAAAGGGCCCATGCCTTCATTCCTTCGGCCACCTGGTCCGCAATTTTACGATCTATCTTGGTCCCCTGAAAAATTGCCGATTTTACCTTGTCCAGAGCCTCTCGGGTCAAAAATTGAAGCATTTTGTCCTCATTGAAAACCTGCTGTGCAAAGAGTTCTGATCGCCTACCGGTTTCCTCAACCCTGGTGTGCTTTCTTTTTCCACTTTCCTCTAAGGCCTTAAATCTAGTATTTGACATGGATGAAACAATTTAGACCACAAATCTACAATTAACAATTTAATAATATATGCTTCAAAAATTACTTTTTTTGACGCATAACCCCTACAATTTTGGGGGTTCCATAAAACAGATCATAATATTTATGTTTTTAACCCCATAAAAGACATATTATCAATGGAAAAACATATTTTTGTTGCTTAAAAATTTGAGAACAAAATAACGACCGTATTATGAGCAAATCTAAATTAGAGTACATCTGGTTGGACGGTTATGTACCCACGGCCAACATGAGAAGTAAAACCAAGATCGAAGATGATTTCAGTGGTAAATTGGAAGATTGTCCTATTTGGTCTTTCGATGGAAGTTCTACCCAGCAAGCTGAGGGAGGTTCTTCTGATTGTTTATTGAAGCCTGTGGCCATTTATCCGGATCCCGCTCGAAAGAACGGTTATTTGGTAATGGCGGAGGTATTGAATGCCGATGGAACAGCCCACGTCTCAAATTCAAGAGCCACCATCGATGATGAAAACGATGATTTCTGGTTCGGTTTTGAGCAAGAGTATTTTATCATGGATACCGACACCCAATTGCCATTAGGTTTCCCTATTGGAGGTTATCCTGGCCCACAAGGATTGTATTATTGTTCCGTTGGGGGCAAGAACACATGGGGTCGTGAATTGGTGGAAAGACATGCCGATCTATGTATCGAAGCCGGACTGAACTTTGAAGGTATCAACCAGGAAGTGGCAGCCGGACAATGGGAATTCCAAATTTTTGCCAAAGGTGCCAAGTCTGCTGGTGATCAAATCTGGGTTGCCCGTTATCTTTTGGATAGATTGACCGAGGACTACGGTTACTATATTGAGTACCACCCAAAACCCATCAAAGGGGATTGGAATGGTTCCGGAATGCACGCCAACTTCTCAAATACCACTTTGAGAACTGCAGGAAACAAGGAAACCTATGAGAAAATCTGTGAAGCGTTCAGACCAGTTGCCCAAGAACATATTGCAGTATATGGCGAATTCAACGACCAACGTTTGACCGGTCTTCATGAGACTGCCTCCATCAATGACTTCAGTTATGGGATTTCTGACAGGGGTGCTTCCATCAGAATTCCGATCATTACTGTTGAAAAAGGATGGAAAGGATGGTTGGAAGACAGAAGACCAGCTTCCAATGCCGATCCGTATAAAGTTGCAGCAAGAATTATCAAGACTGTAAAGTCTGCAGATGTATAAACCCGATGAATTAATTGTTGAAATAATTGAAAAGCCGCCCTTCGGGGCGGTTTTTTTTAGCTAACGGTCAGGAATACAAAAAGTATATAGCCGGCAAGAAGAATCAGACCGTCCCGCCAACCCAAGCGCAAACCCTTGGGGAAGAACACCAATGGCAAGATCAGGAAGGATATCCCCAGCATCCAAAAAATATCGTTGGAGAGCAATCCTTGATCCACCACCGTTATAGGTGTTATTATGGAAGTGATGCCCAGTACGGCCAACAGGTTAAAAATGTTGGAACCAATCAAATTCCCCAACGAAATTGCTTTTTCTTTCTTTAAGACCGCAATTACCGAAGCCGCCAGTTCGGGGATGCTGGTCCCCACAGAAACAACTGTCACCCCAATAATTCGGTCACTTACACCAAGGGCAGAGGCCATTCCCACAGCGCCATCAATCAATAATTCAGAACCTCCCCAAAGTGCGGTTCCGCCAATTCCCAAAAAAAGGACGGTCTTGTACAGCGGGAGCAACTCGTCATCATCAGGCATCTCATCTACAACAGCCGTTTTCTGAAAACGCAACAAGTAAACCAAAAAGAGAAATAGGAACACCACCATTATAATCCCCTCATATTGCTCCAGGATTCCATCAAAATAAATGAAACCCACAAACAACAGGGAAGCCACCATCATTACCGGCCAATCCGTGGTATAGAAGCTTTTACGCACATCTATGGGACCCAGCAATATGGTTATGGCCAGTACAAGTCCAAGATTGGCAATATTGGAACCCACCACATTTCCGAAGGACAAATCGGGAAACCCATCCATTGCGGCTTTGATACTCACTATGAGTTCCGGGGCGGAAGTGGCAAAGGAAACCACTGTCATCCCAATTACAATTTTTGGGATGGACAGCCTCAGGGACAGGGCCACCGCCGACTTCAACAACCAATTCCCTCCCACGATCAGAAGCACAAGGCCTAAAATGATAAATAGTAGATTTCCCAAGAGCCAAATTTTGGCGTAAATATAGAAGAAGATTTGATCTTATTTGGGATTACTCCACAAACAAAAAAACTAAATAAATAGTTAAATAACTATAAATATAGTTGTATAACTAAAAATATAATAATAAGTTTGGTGCAAATCTTTATTCCATGCGCTTGCTAGTTATCACAATTTGTGTTTTGGGCATTAACCTAGGACTTTGCCAATCGAAAAAGCCCAAGGCGGAGACCATTGGCAAATTAAACGCCTTCATGTCCAAGCTTGAAAGCAGCGGTTTTTCAGGTACCATCCTCATTGCCCATAAAGACAGTATAGTTCACGTCAAGGGCTACGGCTATAGGGATCTAAAGAACAATCTTCCCAACACCGTACATACCGTATTTGGAACTGGGTCCTTAACCAAACAATTCACGGCCGCTGCCATTTTAAAACTGGAAATGCAAGGGAAGCTTTCCGTAAACGATAAGCTTTCAAAGTATTTCAACCATGTGCCGGCAAACCTCTCCGAAGTACAAATCCATCATTTGCTCACCCATTCGGCAGGCTTACTCGGTGCCATTGGGAGCGATTACGACCCCATTGGTGAAAGTGATTATATAGAACAGGCTTTTAAAACGGCCAATAACATCCAACCTGGTTCGGTCTATGAGTATTCCAATGTGGGATATGCCCTATTGTCCATCATTATCGAAAGGGTTTCCGGGCAAACCTATGAAACCTATTTAAAGGAGCACCTATTTGATCCCGCAGGAATGAAAAATACAGGATACAAATTACCCAATTGGGACCCAAATTCCATTGCCAAGGGATATACCAAAAAGAAGGAATGGGGCAGGCCCAATGAAAAACCTTGGGATTCTGACGCACCTTATTTACATTTAAGGGGGAACGGGGGGATTCTCTCTACAGCAACAGATCTATTCACTTGGCATTTGGCCTTACTTGGTGATGGCATTTTGTCTGAAGGGGCCAAGCGTAAGTACTATGGAAAACATGTGGCTGAAGTTCCGGGGGAGCCCGCTTATTACGGCTATGGATGGGTCATTATTCCCACCGGAGGCGGCACCGAACTGGTTACCCACAATGGGGGCAATGGCATTTTCTTTGCCGATTTTTGGCGCTTGTTTGATGAGGAATTGACCATCATCCTCTTGTGCAACAAAGCGGGCAACAAGACAGAGGACCTGGCCATGAAGATTGCCAGAATATTATTGAACTAATCTATTGGATTGAAAATCATGCAAAAATTAACGAACAAGGAAGAGGAGGTGATGAAAATCCTCTGGAAACTAAAAAAGGCCTTTGTAAAAGAAGTACTTAGGGAAATGAAGGGCACCAAACCCCATTATAATACCCTATCCACCATCATCAGGAATCTCCAGGAGAAAAAATATGTGGGGCACGAGGCATTTGGTAACACCCATAGGTACTTTCCCTTGATAACCATGGAGGCCTACCGAAAAAAATATATCAACTCCACCATAGCGGACTACTATGACAATTCCTATAAGAGTCTGGTATCATTCTTTGCCAAGGAGGAAAAAATCTCTGTGGAAGAATTGAAGGAGATCATTGAACTTATTGAAAAGAAGAAATAATGGAAACCTACTTTATACATCTTTTAAAATCGTGTGGGGTTTTGCTCCTTTTTATGGGTTGCTATCTAATGTTTCTAAAAAGAGAGACTTTCTTCAATGGCAACAGGTGGTTTCTCTTGGCTGGGGTGATCTTCTCCATTGTGGCCCCATACATCACATTTACCCATACGGTGTACAGGGATGCAGCGTTGAACCTGGATCTTCTGCAATATACAACCCATAACGCAGATGCCATGGCTTTGCAAACACCTTCCATAAATTGGCTCTTACTTATCGCTATCCTCTACATCATTGGGGTTGTTTTTTTCAGCGGAAGGCTATTGGCCCAGTTTCTCAGCATAAAAAAGTTGATTCGAACAGGAAAATTGGTGGAGGACCATCCCTACTATCATGTACGTACGCCGCATCAAATTTCGCCCTTCTCCTTTTTTAGGTACATTTTTTATCATAAAGGGACATTTGACCAGAAAGAATTGCAATCCGTTATCACCCATGAAAAGGTACATGCAAGACAATACCATTCCGTGGACATATTGATCATGGAACTAATACTAATTGCATGTTGGTTCAATCCTTTTGTATGGTGGTACCGAAACTGCGTAAAACAGAATCTGGAGTTTTTGGCCGATGCTGAAAGTTGTGCGGAAGGTGAGGGGAAAAAATTCTATCAATATCTGATGCTAAAGCAGGTCCTTGGGCCACACCGAATAGCCTTGGCAAATCCATTTTACAATTCAATGATCAAAAAACGAATAGTCATGTTAAATCAAAATCATTCCAACAAAAACAGAATGCTCAAAATGTTATTGATTTTACCAGCGGTTACGGTATTTCTGGTAGGCTTCAATACCAATACGGTATATACTGATGAAAATCCCGAGGTGCAAACAAGCCCATTTCAAAGTGAAGACCGTAGTGTGCAGATCATCATCAATAAGGACACTTCCGATGAAGAGCTGAAAAGAATCAAAAAAGATATGGCAAAAAAGGGCATAGACTTTTCCTATACGGTTGTTCACAATGCCAAGGGTGAAATTATAGATATTGCCATTCAGATCAGCGGGGAAGGTGCAGATGGAGAGAACTTTAGCGGTAATTACAACTCCAGCTCAGCATCTCCCATTAAACCCATAATGATCAATTATGACAGTACATCCAACATGGTATCTTTTGGAAGTGCCTCTTACCAAAGCATTAGTGTCCACCCATCCGCTGATCATGACAACGACATCAAGATCAATGTGGTACACGATGTCCAAGAAGGGTCTGAAGTGCATGAGGAAATCAATCATGATGTTGATGTTTCCCAGGACAACGATGTACATTATTCTGGCAATGGCGAAAATTCTATTGACGTCCGCAATGCAACAAAAACCCAAAAGGAGGGTATAAAAATCAGAAAACAAGATCAGCATGACCTTTTGGAAATTGATGGACATCCTGGCAACGTCCTTTTGGACCATGACGGTGAGGGCGAACCCTTGTATTATATTGATGGCAAAAAAGCCTCCAAAGAAGAGGTAGAACAATTATCCACGGATCAAATTGAAACCATTGAAGTATCGAAAGGGGAAGGCGCCATCAAAAAATATGGCAAAAAAGCAAAATATGGGGTAGTTGAAGTTACTACAAAAGAGTTTAAACCTTAATATTAATAGTTGATTTTAAGTTTCAAAACCGGTCAGTTTTTTGATCGGTTTTTTTGTTGGTCGCAAATGAAAATGTCCAAAACAGCCATTTTTTGGCAAAAATCTCCCTAGGGTTTTAAAAAGTATTTAAAAACCCCTCTACAAATACTACTATCCGTAATGTTTATACGATTTTGATATTGCATTTTAAAACTTAATCGTAGACACTGACATGAAATTTATATGCTATCTCATTTTTTTGACTACAAACTTGTATTCAATTGTATAGATTTTGCCCCAAAAATTTGGAAACATGATTTCCGTCATTTTATCTTAAAAAAAGTAACCGGTTAACTACACCATTTTCAACCCATTAAATCAATCATCACAATGATCACAATTGTTAAGTTTTTGGTGATGCTGGTCGTTCAGCTCATCACAGAAATTTTTGTCTAACCTTTTAAAACCAATCACTATGCTTACTTTATTTGGAATACTGATCATACTTTTAGGAATTGTTACACTGGTTGCCAAACCCATCTTTAGAACCAGCAAGTTGCTGCAATGGTTTACCCCTAAGCGAAGCTTGCAAATTATTGGGGTGGGCATCTTGATGAGCATCATTACGGGAACCTTTTTCTATGCCGAACCAGGTACGGCCTACGCGGTGCAATACCCTTGGGGCGGACAAAAAGCTGTCTTTAGACAGGGAATACATACCAAAATGTGGGGTAGGTTGATTCCTATCCAATTTGAATTGCCCATCAAATATGTTATTCCCAACCCGGAAGGAAACCTGGGCGAGCAAAGTGAATATGCCAACGTGGATGCCGCCAAATATTGGGCATTCAGTGATGCCGTTAAGGCCAGAATCGCCACCTCTGTTGTTATCAGCATAAACACGGAAGACCAGTCTCAATTCCTTTCTGTGGCTGATCGTAACAAAACGGAGAAGAACCTGATTCGTTCACGGATCATCCCCAACATAGACCAATCCATAAAGAACACCTGTAAGCTTATGGATGCCCAAGACTATATCTCTGGTCAGGCTTCAGATTTTGACCGCTACTTTAAAGATCAATTGGAAAACGGGATGTATGTTTTGGAGGAGTATGTGCACAATGAGGACAAGGACATCATAGGTGACAGCGCCACAGTAAGAACCGTGGTCAACAAGGAATCCAAACAAAAACGGTTCCGCATCAAGTTTAAGGATGGCCGACCCATCCGCGAGGAAGGCAACTCCCTGAAAGCCTATGGTTTGACCGTGGTTCAGGCCGTGGTCACCGAAATTGACTGGGAAACCACTTTTGACAAGCGACTGCAATTGCAAAAGGAGGAAGTGGCACAAACCCAACTGGAGAAGCAGCAAGCGGAACGAGAGTTTTATCGTGCCCAAAAGGAGAAGGCCCGTGGAGAAGCGGAGAAAGCGGCAGAACGCGCCCGTTTGGAAAAAGAGCAAATCCAAAAGACCATAGCAGCTGAAACCGAAGCCAAAGTGGCCGAGTTTAACCTGGTGAAGGAGAAAAAGCAGTTTGAGGTGGAAAAGTACAAGGCCCAAAGCAAAAAGGTGGCCGCTGATGCCGAAGCCTATCAAAATGCCAAACTGGTGAGCGCTGGACTTACGCCCCAGGAAAGAGCGGAATGGGATTATAAAACCTCAGTGGGTGTGGCCAGGGAACTGAAAGAGCTTCGCTTACCTGAAATCTTTATCGAAGGGACGGATTCCGAAACCTCGGACAATACCTTGCTTGAATCCCTGATCGGGGCTGATCTGGCCAAGCAAATGATGAATAAATCAACCAACAAATAAAAGCCCAAGCCCCTTTTTTCCCGTCTTTAAACATCACATAGGTTTAAGGGCGGGATTTTTTTTGAAAACTTTAGCAATTGTTAAGCGATTCATTTAACCGATTTGAGTATTTTACATTTTTGTAACAAATCATACTCAAATTGATGAAAAAAATAACAATTCTGCTAATCCTCGTAGCTGGTCTTCAAAGCTGTAAACAAGAAGCCAAAAAAGAGGAATCTCCCGACCTAAGCGAAGAATTTGCTGCTGTATTGGACAGTTATTATGAAGATGGTCTGAAGTTGAATCCCTTGAATGCCACTACGGCAGGGGACCATCGATATGACGACATTTTTGCCAACACCCTTTCAGACGAACATATAGCCAAGACCAAAGCACATTTTGAAAACTATAAGGCCCAGCTAGCCAACTTCCCCGATGAATCCCTATCGGAAAGTGAGCAAATGAGCAAAGCCACCCTTGAGTGGGAATGTGATATCAATCTGAACGAATTCAACCATAATGCCAGCCTCACCCCTATTGACCAAATGTGGTCGCCCAACCTGTTTGTAGGGCAATTGGCCAGTGGCTCCAGCGCCCAACCCTTCAACACTGTTGAGGATTACCAAAAATGGCTAAAACGGGTTGACGGGTTCGTTGCTTGGCTATCCAGTGCAGAAGACAATATGCGAAAAGGCATGGAGAGTGGGCATGTATTGCCAAAATCGCTGATCAAAAAGGTATTACCACAATTGGAGTCGCAAACAGTAAAGGATTTGGACAAACACTTGTTTTATACCCCGATCAAGAACATGCCGGCATCATTCTCAGATGAAGATAAGGCAATGTTGACCGAAGCTTATACGAACATGGTTACCCAAAAAATAATTCCGGCCTACGAAAAGCTACACGCTTTTATGGCCAATGAATACATGGACGCAGGCAGGGATTCCAGCGGTATTCAAGGGGAACCAAATGGCGATGCCTATTACGCCCATCAAATTAAAAAGTATACCACCACCAACATGACAGCTGATGAAATCCATGAACTGGGACTAAGTGAGGTGGCCAGGATTCGCTCTGAGATGGAAAAAATCAAGGAGCGTGTGGGGTTTGAAGGAGATTTAAAGGCCTTCTTTGACTATGTTCGAAACAACAAGGAACTTATGCCATACGATGACCCGCAGCAGGTGATTGACAATTTCAATGCGATCCACGACCGGATGAAGCCACAAATTGAAAAACTTTTCGATGTAAAACCGAAAACGCCTTTTGAGGTGCGCCGAACTGAGGCCTTTAGGGAAAATTCGGCCAGCGCTGAATACAACCCCGGTTCCTTGGATGGTACACGACCCGGTATTTTTTATACTCCCATTCCCGATGTTACCAAATACAATGTGTATTCCGACGAATCCCTATTTCTCCACGAAGCGATTCCGGGACACCACTATCAAATTTCGTTGACCCAAGAGAGTGAAGAGCTTCCCCAATTCAGAAAAACTCTTTGGTACAGTGGTTATGGTGAGGGATGGGCCTTGTACTGCGAATCTTTGGGAACGGAACTTGGTTTGTATACCGACCCCTATCAACTATTTGGCATGTTGGGTGCCGAAATGCACCGAGCCATTAGATTGGTGGTTGATACCGGCTTGCACTCCAAAGGTTGGACGCGGGAACAGGCCATTCAATATTCACTGGACAACGAAGCGGAATCCGAAGCTTCCATAACTGCAGAGATTGAACGCTATATGGCCAATCCAGGGCAAGCACTATCCTATAAGATAGGGCAACTTAAAATCCGTGAACTAAGGGAAAAAGCAACAGTAGCGCTTGGTGATAAATTTGATATCCGACAGTTTCACAACCAAGTTTTGGAAACAGGATGTGTACCATTGGCGCTATTGGAAGATAAGATCAATACGTGGATCAAAGTAAATAGTTAATTATTGTTAGGTTTATTTCAAGGGGGCCGCTTATGCGGCCCTTTCTTTTTGTAAAAGGTCCGGTTGATTTAGGTTGGTTATATTTGTACAACCAACACTTATCAGCATGTTCTACAAAGTATTGGCCAAACTCAACAAAGCAGTTTTGCCCTCTTATACCAAAAGGGGGTTAGACCCGTCCAAGGCTACCAAATTGCAGTTGGCCATCATTGGATGGCGCTATTTTGTCACCACCAGGGCCTTAGATCAATAGGTCAATAGGGATTCTATGGGATATCCATTCAATTTTTCACCTCCACTTAAGAAGGACAGATGAATTAGGAAATTGCATTGGACCACCTCGCCTCCAAGTTGTTCCACCAATTTACAGACTGCGCTTGCCGTCCCACCAGTAGCCAGGACATCATCATGTACCAGTACCTTATCCCCTTTACCTATGGCGTCTGTGTGCATTTCCAAAATATCCTCCCCATATTCCAATTGATAGGATTCGGAGATGGTTGTGTAGGGTAGTTTTCCTTTTTTACGGACCGGTACAAAACCCGCCTGGAGCTTGGCGGCCAACATGGGAGCAAAAATAAACCCTCTGCTATCCACGCCAACCACTTTATCTATGTGCTGATCACCCACAGTTTGCAGCAGGGATTCACATGCTTTTACAAGAGCTTCCGGATGGTTCAACAATGGCGTAATATCCTTAAAGGTAACCCCGGGTTTTGGAAAGTCCTGTACGTCCCGGATCAAGGCCTGAAAATCCATATTTTTTTGGGTTGGGCAGTTTTGTTGTAAAGTTAAAAAGAAATATATTTGCACCCCTTATAAGGCCGCGTGCCCGCCCGTACCGGACGGCACGTTCGGGCGGGGCGCATAAAACAGGGTTTACATGTTTTATGTTTACGTTCTTTACAGTACTGGTTGTCATAGATATTATGTTGGTATGACCACTAATATAGAAAGAAGGTTAGCTGAGCACAATCATGGAAAAACTAGATCCACTAAATCCTTTATTCCTTGGACAGTGGTTCATAGGGAAAGTTTTAAGACTAGATTGGAAGCTAGACAACGGGAAAAGTACTTAAAGTCAGCCGCTGGAAGAAGGTGGAGAAAAGAAAATATTAGGCCGCGTGGCGCAACTGAATAGCGCATCTGATTACGGCTCAGAAGGTTGCAGGTTTGAATCCTGCCGCGGTCACTTAAAGCGCAAACCCTGTATGAAAATGCAGGGTTTTGTTATTTCTTGGAATGTCAAATGCCAAAGGCATTTGTAAATGTAGAGAAACAATAAAACCGCAGGGCGCCAGCCATGCAAGTTTGCATTTTCAGGAGGGAGCACAAAGGATGTAAAACAATCCTGCCGTTGTCACGGATAAATCGAAAAGCAAACGAATTCATATTGCATGATTTTCAGTGCACAACACCAAGGAAAACCAAACTCATGGAGGCAATCACCCACAAGCCAGTTTTTCGAAACTACATTTGAATACCGTTCTGTTCCGCAATGGGTGCAGGAATCTCAGTTTTATCATCCCCTATCATCTCGCGAATGTCAATTTCGATCCCACGGGACATGGTGGTAATAGGTACATCGTTGGCAATACCTTCGAATGGATTTTCGGAAACCTCCCCAATTCGCTCCATGGTGTGGAATATCCAAGAAATAACAACACTGAACGGAATGGTGAACCAGACAAAGTTTTGGGCAATCAAATCAATGATATAATGATAGGTTCCTTCTTGATAGGGTTTCCAACTTTCTGCCAAGCCAATAATTTCCTCTCCTATGGTGTCAAATTCGTGCATCATCCCAAAGGGCAGCAAAAAGACAAAAATCCAAATGAAAAAACGGTTCAAGGTGGCAAATTGGCGCGGATACGGGAAGTTCTTAATACGTTCCGCCTTTCCTTGCAGCGTAAAGAATTCCACCATCATTTGCTCCATCTCCAAAAACGAGAACTCCCATATGTGCCCACTCTCCTTTAATTCCCGTAATTGCTTGGATTGCAGATTGATACATGCTGTCTGTTTGTTGGTTTTTTCCAGGATATATTGCTTTTCCCCATCGGTGACATAACCTTCAAGTTCCTCTGCCAAGGTATATTTGCGCTCATGAATATGGATACCTTCCATATACTCCTTATCCGATTTGTTCACTCCTGACAATTCCCACGATTTTGGAGCGCGAAGGGCATGTCGCAACGAAGTCATCCAGGCCACATGTCTCATGATCAGCTGTTTTTTTATCTTGAACAAGGCTCCATCCGAGAGTTGCTCCTTCGCATGTTCATTGGTCACATAATCGTTGACCATTATGGCAAAAGAGCGGGAAGCATTCACAATTCCACCCCAAATCTTGCGTGCTTCCCAAAGTCTTCCGTAGGAAGCATTGTTCTTAAACGAAATAATAAAGGCCAGGGCCGTACCCACTAGGCCAATGGGCAACCAGGGCAAGTGAAGCCAATACCATTTAAGACCGGTGTATAGCAGTACCGGAATCAATGAAAAGATGATGAAAATATAGATGTATCTCCGGGTCCAGCCCAGCATTTCCTTGATGGAGTAATTTCTTCTTGTAAGCATTGATCAGCGTTTAATTGATTAGGAAATTTTGAATTCCTCTTTTCCTTTATATTGCTTGTACAACTTCGGATAATTCTGTTGAAAGGTATTTCTAATAAAATCCAAAGGAACATCAGCAAAACTTCCGTAGTCTTCAAGATATTCCATAAACTTTAAATTATCCCGATTATATTCCTGAAATATGGAATCCTGGGTGCCGTCAAAATCCAAGGGAGCCACATTGTATCTATCACACAATTCCTTGTTGAACGCCGGGGAACATTTTACCCATTTCCCTTGGTAATGGACCTCGACCAAGCCATGCGGGGCAATTTCGTTTGAGCCCAATTTCTGTTCCAACCGCTCCGTGGCTATATGGTTGGAAACCTTGGCCAAGCTTAAGCGCGAAGGTATACCAAGTCCCCTTAAACCTGCTATGTACAGGATTGCCTTATCTATACAGTGGGCCTCTTTTTTAGTGGCTATAACGCTGGCTTGATAGTATTTTGGGGTAAAACCGATATGAAACGGGTTGTACCTCCACCCGTCCCGTACTTTTAGATATAGGCCCTTAATCTTATCTCCATCGTTCATTGAATCATTGAATTCCAAGATCATCTCCTGAACTTGTGGGCTTGTATAGTCAAAATAAAAGGTCTCCCCAAGGTTTTCTTCATGCATAAGCACAAGATATTCTTTTAAATTGACTTCTGCGGATGGATCAAACCCCCTCTGTTTTCGCCTACCTATTTTTGGTGGTCAAGGAATCTATGGTGGACCTGGCCTTTCGCAATTCTCTCTCCAATTGCTGGTTTTCTTCAAGGTATTGCGACCGAATTAGTTCAATTTTTCGTTCAAACTCGTCCGCAGGCACATATTCCGGCTCAAAAAATACACCCTTCAACAGGCTATAGAGTGTAAACAAAAAACTGATTACAATGGCACCAATGAGAAAATACAGGATGGTTCTTTCTTTTTTTAAGGCGGGTGAATTTTTTTTGAGCAGTTTTTTCTCGTCCTTGCTCAGCTTTCGATTGTTGGAAAGTTGGTCCAAAAAAGTGTCCCATTTTTCTTCCTCCTTTACGTGCATATCCATAAAGCCCCCCTCGTGCAGGAAGTCCTGGGTGCTAGGGGTGGAGGCCAACATAAATATTTCCACGCCATTGCCTGCCATAATATCCAAAAGGTTTGGGTCATGGTCCCTGATTTCCTTAAGTAGTTTGGTCACAAATCCCAGGCTGTAATTTGGGCGCAGAAATTCATCGTACAATACCTGGACCTCAAAATAGTCCCGGCGTTCCAATGCGTATTCCAAAAAACGGTCTTTTAATTCGGCCTTAAAAAATTCGCCCATTTTCTGGTGGCTAGAGGTTTTAGTTGGATCAATTGGTTATCTAACGTAAAATTAGGTCATCTACCAGTGGTCCACAAAAACAAACATGTAAAGATTTTGTGATGTTTTTGGGTCCAATGAAAATTCCCTGAAAAAATGGTGGTGCGTTATACTATTTCTGCACTTAAACCAGCTTGGAGCAATCGGGTGCATCTTGGTTTAAGGTCATTGTACTCCCCGGTCTTGACCGTGCATTTTCCATTATAATGCACAATCAAGGAACACTGCTCCGCTTGCTCAGGAGTATGCTCGCAGACCGCGATCAAGGTTTCAATAACATGATCAAAGGTATTGACATCATCGTTAAAGAGGACAATCTCACTTTGCTTTACCACCTCTTCTTCAAGAAGTAGCTCTTCCGAAATTTTCTCCTTGGTTCCCATGCTACCGGAATTAGTATTTCCTAATTTACATATTTTGCCGCAACCCAATTGTTCTTTTCGATATTTTTTACAAATTGTAAACCATACCCTCCACATTTTGAGGAAATTGCATCCAAATCCTCATTATAGAACCCACTTAGAAATAGTTGCCCATTTGGAGCGAGGCATTCTGCATAGATGGGAATGTCCGCCAATAGAATATTCCGATTGATGTTGGCCAGGATTATATCAAATTTTTTGCCGGGTAGCATTGAACTATCTCCCTGGAATATTTCCATAACACATTGGTTCCTTTCGGCATTTTCAATGGCATTCAAATAACACCACTCATCAATGTCTATGGCTTCCACATGCTTTGCTCCTTTCATTTTTGCCAAAATGGCCAATACCCCTGTTCCACTTCCCATGTCCAGCACGGACAAATTCTCAAAATCCGTATCCAATATATGCTGCAGCATCATATGGGTGGTCTCATGATGGCCCGTTCCAAAGCTCATTTTTGGCTCGATCACAATGTCGTATTCCACCTCCTGGGGTTCGTGAAACGGAGCCCGGACCATACATCGACCTTCCACTAAAATGGGATGAAAGTTACTTTCCCATTCCGCATTCCAGTTCTGTTGCGCAATCTCCTTTTGCTCAAAAACTATTCTTACCCCAGGATGATGCAATGTCTGAATGTCATCCAATATCTGCTCGTTCCAATCGTCCTTAAGGACGTAGGCCAAAAGTTTTGCATCTTCCTCCACAAAACTCTCAAAACCCGCTTGCCCCAATTCGGCAATCAAAATTTCGGTCCACGGGGTCTTGGGTTCAATTACGAATTGATATTCAATGTAGGTTTGGCTCACTATTGGGCTTAAATGGCTTTGATAATGGCAATAAAATCATCGGCTTTCAATGAAGCCCCGCCAATAAGTCCACCGTCCACATCGGGCTTACCAAAGATATCAGCGGCATTTCCTGGTTTTACGCTTCCGCCATAAAGAATGGAAACTTCATCGGCCACCTCAGTGTTATAGGCTTCCGAAATGGTTTTTCTGATAAAGGCATGCATTTCCTGGGCTTGTTCCGGACTTGCAGTCTCCCCAGTGCCAATGGCCCATACAGGTTCGTAGGCCAAAACAATGTTCTTCCACGCACTGGCATCCAAATGGAAAAGGGCATTTTTTAACTGGCTTTCCACCACAGAAAAATGGTTGCCGGACTTACGTTCTTCCAACTCCTCGCCAAAACAGAAAATAATTGTCATGTCCTTGTCCAGCGCCGTATTTACTTTTTTAGCCAAAAGTTCATCATCCTCCCCAAAATAGGCACGTCTTTCGGAGTGACCCAAAATCACGGTGTCTACATGGATGTTAAGCAACATATCTGCCGATATTTCCCCTGTGTAGGCCCCATTTTCCGCAAAGTGCATGTTCTGCGCTGCCACTTTTATGGAAGATGCCTGAAGATTTCGCTGGGCTAGCGCCAAATTTACATAGGTCGGAGCAACAATTACTTCCGCATGGGTATTGGGAAGCTTGGCGGATAATTCAGAAAGCAACGCCTCAGTTTCTTCCAAATTTTTATTCATTTTCCAGTTTCCAGCAACTATTTTGGTTCTCATGGTGTTGGTTTTAAATTGTTGTATTCGTTATTAGATTTTACTATTCGATGTATTGTTAGCGGTCAAAATCCAGTTCATTCAAATCGTTGTAATGGACTTTTTGGTGAATGGTTCCCTTGTTCAGGAGCAAAACTGCTGGATTGGACCGAACAATGGTCTTGAGGGTGGTTTCATCCGTGAAATAAAACTCGAAACCCAGCTTGTATTTTTGCCGAAGGTCCCGGGATTGTGCATCACTTGAGGCCGACATTCCAATTACCTTGTATCCATTGGACATGGCCTGTTTCGCTACTGCAGATACTTCTTCAAAATACACTTTGTTACTTTTTGCCAGATCATAGGCTATGACCATCATCAATTTTTCCTCTTGCAAAAGTTCCGCAGCGTAATCAACCCCTTCCTGCTCAATGGTAAAATCATGAATGGGAGGTTCATATCCCTTTTGGATTTCTGTGGTTTCCACATCAACAAACTCTCCATCCACGGAAGGATAGTCCCCGTTGGTGACCACTACTTTATCCTTTCCATTTACCTTAAAACGCCATGCATATTCGTACAAAGGTTTGGGTGCATCCTCAGGTACGGTCATCCCCTCTTGAATGTTCGCCCCTATTTTATAGGGTCTAAAATCTACCGATGGAAGATGGTTTAATACATGATTGGCGAACAGGATGCAGGCCAAAAGTGAAATTCCACCTAAAATCCAATTGGTTTTTTGACCAAAAAATGGCGTGATATACTTTTTTCCAAAAAACAGGACCAAAATCAATCCCAACAGCACCACATCCTTGGTAAAGGATTCCCAAGGTGTCAATTTTATGGCATCCCCAAAACAGCCGCAATCGGTTACCTTGTTGAAGTATGCGGAATAAAAGGTTAAAAAAGTAAAAAAGACAATCATCAGGAGTAAGCTCCAGATGGTGAACTTGGGTTTGAATCCGATGAGCAGTAATACTCCAAGCAATACCTCCACGATGACTACAAAAATGGAAATGGCCAGAGCCATGGGCATCAAAAATGGCAAATCCAAAACTCCTTGACTAAAATACTCTTCCAGCTTAAAGGAGAATCCTACTGGATCGTTGAGCTTGATCAAGCCGCTAATAATAAAAAGGACTCCAACAATGATCCTAGAAAACCAAACCAAATATTTCATATTTCTTTAAAATAAAAATCCAAATACAAGTTCAAGTTCAAGTTCAAATACAAGCTCAAGTTCAAGTTCAAATGACTATTCGTTATTTGGAATTTTGATTTAAGTGGATTAATGCAAAAACCGCATAATTGATAATGTCCTGATAATTGGCATCTATCCCCTCACTGACCAAGGTTTCGCCCTGGTTATCCTCAATTTGTTTTACCCGAAGCAACTTTTGCAAAATCAAATCGGTAAGCGAACTTACCCTCATGTCCCGCCAAGCCTCCCCATAATCATGGTTTTTATTTTCCATCAGGGTTTTGGCGGTCAGCACCTCCTCATCATATAATGCTATGGCCTGCGCTTCATCCAAATCTGGTTGTTCAGCAATGCCTTTTTTTAATTGGACCAGGGCCATTATGGCGTAATTGATGATCCCCACAAATTCAGATTGCTCGCCTTCATCCACTTTTCGAACCTCGTTCTCCTGTAAACTCCGAATGCGCTGTGCCTTAATAAAAATCTGGTCGGTCAAGGAAGGAAGTCGCAATATGCGCCAAGCGGTTCCATAGTCCTTGGTCTTTTTTAAGAAGAGTTCCCGGCAGGTATGGATAACCGCATCGAACTGTTGGGAGGTCTGCTGCATGTATTCTTGCTAATTTGCGTAAATTTCGTCCAATCTTAGGCGCCCAAAAGCACCTTGCCAAAGATAATCAAACCCAACAAAGCACCTATTTTTTATGACGATAAACTGCAAGGGAAACCTCATCGACCTAAGTCAACCCAAAGTCATGGGAATCTTGAACCTTACCCCGGATTCATTTTATGACGGGGGTAAGTACAAAGATGAAGCTTCCATACTTGCCCAGGTTGAAAAAATGCTTCAAGGCGGAGCCACTTTTATCGATATGGGAGCCTATAGCTCCCGTCCCGGTGCCGAACATGTGGAGGAAGGCGAAGAGCTTAATCGCATGCTTCCCATCGTGGAGTTGATATTGAAGCACTTTCCGGATACTTTGATTTCCATAGATACTTTTAGAAGCACGGTAGTAATACAAAGTATTGAGGCAGGGGCAGCCATGGTCAACGATATTTCTGCAGGTAACTTGGACAGCAATATGTTTGCCACTATTGCCAAGCGTCAGGTGCCCTATATTATGATGCACCTTAAGGGCACCCCCCAATCCATGCAAAAGGAGGCGGTTTATGACGATCTAATCCTGGATTTAAGAGCATATTTCTCCAAAAAAGTAAATGAGGCTGCCAGCTTAAAAATCAATGACCTTATTCTTGATCCCGGGTTTGGTTTTGCCAAGACCACCTCGCAAAATTATACCCTTCTCAACCACATGGACCAATTCCAAACCTTTGGTTTGCCGTTGCTCATAGGACTCAGCAGAAAATCTATGATCTATAAGATTCTGGAAACCACCCCAAAAAATGCCTTGAACGGCACAACGGCGTTACACGCCATTGCCCTGTTAAAAGGGGCCAACATTTTAAGGGTACACGATGTTGCCGAAGCCATGGAATGCATTAAATTGATCGAGGAACTGAAAGCGAATTCGCTCTAATTCATGGTTCTGCTATTTTTGCTAATTTTACAAAAACACCGCGGTTGGATTTTCTAAATTTTATTGAATTTAAGATCACAGATGTCATAGACATTGTGCTTGTGGCCGCTCTTCTCTACTATATCTACAAACTGGTCAAGGGTACTGTGGCCATCAATATTTTCATTGGGATTGTCATTGTCTGGGCCTTGTGGAAACTTACCGAACTGCTCCAAATGAAAATGATCAGCAGCATGGTAGGCGGTTTTATGAATATTGGATTGATCGCACTGATCATTGTTTTCCAACAGGAGATACGGAAATTTCTTTTGATGATCGGTTCCACAAATTTTGCGGCAAAACGGAATTTTACCCGTCACTTTAAATTCCTAAGACAGGAAGCCTTGCCCACTGATACCAATGTGGAAGCCGTAGTGGGGGCCTGTGAAAAAATGGGCATGTCCAAAACAGGGGCCATTCTGGTATTGGAACGTACCAATTCATTGGATTTCTTTAAATCGTCAGGGGATCATATGAATATCGAGATTACCCAGCCGATTTTGGAGAGTATTTTCTTCAAAAACAGTCCCTTGCATGATGGTGCGGCCATTATCCAGGACAATTATATCACGGCCACACGGGTGATTTTGCCAGTTTCCAACGACCGCAGCATTCCCCTGAGATTTGGTCTTCGACATAGGGCCGCTGTGGGCATAACCGAGAAAACCGATGCGGTCTGCTTGGTTGTCAGTGAAGAGACCGGCTCCATATCTTACATAAAAAATGGAGAATTTGTTCCGTATAAAGGAATGGATGCCCTAACCGCCATGATCAAAAAGGATTTGGAATAGATGGTTTGCAAAAACTGTAATCATACCCTGAACCCTAATGACCGTTACTGTGGTAATTGTGGAGCCAAAGTGATCCAAAACCGACTCACCCTCAAAAACGTTTGGCACGATCTTGCAAATCGGGTTTTTAATGTGGACAACACCTTTCTTAGAACTGCTCGGGAACTTTTCACAAGGCCCGAAACGGTGATAACGTCCTACATTTCAGGAACACGGAAAAGGTATATGAATCCCATTAGCTACTTTGCCATTGCCATCACCCTCTCTGGCCTGATGTTTTTTGTGCTCCAGGATATTTACAACCTCAATCTCACCGAAAGTAGCTTTAACGATGAATCAACACCGCAATTGGATTATGTGTTCGATTTCCAAGCGCTTTTGTCGTATTTGAGCATGCCCTTATATGCATTTATGACTTGGATGCTCTTTAGTGCTACCAAAAAATTCAACTATACGGAGCACTTGGTGGCCAATGCCTATATCATTGGCCAAACCTCCTATGTACAGGCGGTCACCTATATCTTTTTCTTGGGACTTTTCCCCATTAAGTTTGATGTGTTCAATTTTGCGTTTCTTTTCGTGATCGTGGCCTATCAGTTTTACGCTTTGGGCAGAATGCACCAGCTAAGTTTTTGGGGTACGTTTTGGAGGGCTTTGGTGTATTTTTTCCTATTGATCATCGTCATGATGGGAATTGGGGTGATCATATTCTTTATCAGCCTTTCAACGGGCATGGTAAGCTTGGAAGATTTTGCCCCCAAATAATTTAGGCCACTTCCTCGGCCATAAACTGGGCCTCGTATAGGTCGCTGTAATAACCTCCCTTTTTCAATAGCTCCTGGTGATTGCCTATTTCCACAATCTTTCCTGCATCCATCACAATGATTTTGTCCGCTTTTTTTATGGTGGCCAAGCGGTGGGCAATGATAATTGAAGTTCTGCCCTCGGTAATCTTATCGGTTGCCTGTTGGATCAACTGTTCCGAATAGGTATCCACAGAGGAGGTGGCCTCATCCAAAATTAGGATACTGGGGTTGCTCACATAGGCCCGTAAAAAGGCGATAAGCTGACGCTGACCACTGGAAAGCATTGTGCCCCGCTCCTTGACATTGTATTGATATCCCTCTGGAAGACTGGAAATAAAATCGTGCACGCCTATTTGCTTGGCGGCCGCTTCTATCTGTTCTAAGGTCACCGAATCATCCCGTAGGGAAATGTTGTTGGCTATGGTATCCGCAAATAAAAAGACATCCTGAAGTACGATGGCAATATGGGACCGTAATGAGCGCAAAGTGTAATCTTGGATATTATGTCCGTCCACCAATATTTTACCGGAATTGATCTCGTAAAATCTGTTGAGCAGATTAATTATGGTCGACTTTCCAGCCCCGGTAGCACCAACAATGGCCACGGTCTCCCCGGCATTTACCTCGAATGATATACCGTGAAGCACTTCCTCGTTTTCCAAATACCCAAAATATACTTCAGAAAACAGGATATTCCCCGCTACATCTTCTTTTTCCAACCTACCATTATCAGGGATGCTACTTTCCGTATCCAAAATTCCAAATACCCTGTTGGCGGCCACCATTCCCATTTGAAGGGTGTTGAACTTATCGGCAATCTGCCTTAGGGGTCTGAATAGTAGGTCCATCAGAAAAAAGAAAGCAAAAATAGAACCGGCATCGTTGAGCTGGGTGTTCTCAATGTTCTGGATAACACCAAAATACACCACCAACCCAATTCCTATGGAATAGGAAATTTCGGCAATGGGAAAAAATATGGAGTTGTACCAAACGGTCCGTAGCCACGCATTCTGATGTTTTTCGTTGATTTTCCTAAACTTCTCCTTTTCTATTTCCTCCCGGTTAAAAAGCTGTACGATCTTCATTCCCGCTATGCGTTCCTGAACGAAGGAATTGAGATTGGCCACTTGGGCACGTACTTCTATAAATGCCACTTTCATGGCCTGCTGGAACAAGCGTGTGGCAAACAAAATCACGGGTAAAATGGCAAAAACAATAAGGGCCAGCTTCCAATTAATGATCAGCATGATCGCAGCGGCAGAGAGCATTTTTAAGGTATCAGCCACAATAACAAAAAACCCTTGGCTAAATATTTCACCTATGCGCTGCATATCGGCCACCGCACGGGTAACCAGGACGCCAATGGACGAATTGTCAAAATAGGTCATTTTAAACCCGATCATTCGCTCAAACATCCTTACCCGTATATCCTTGATCACAGATTCGCCCAACAAGTTCGCATAGTAATTGAACATTAGCTGACAAATTACCTGCCCCACCAATACGCCAAGCATGGAAAGCACCAAGAAAGTCAATAGCTCCGCATCCTTGGCAGACAAGGCCTCATTGATCACATCACGGACAAGCACCGGGGTCAATACCGCGAATCCAGCAGATAAAATGGCCACAAACGCCACCAACCAGAAGATCCCCCGGTAGGGTTTGGTGTGTGCAAATACCCTTCGGAACAATCTGAAGTCGAATGCTTTTCCTATTTCATCATTGCTACTCATCCAGTATGGTTTTGGGATAGGATACGGCTGTCAAATATAACCCTTTTGCAGGCACGGAAACACCGGCCTTACTTCTGTCCTTACTTTCAATTATTTGGTTGACCTCGTCCGGCTTTCTCTTGCCCAGTCCCACTTCCAACAAAGTGCCTACCACTGCCCTTACCATATTCCGCAGAAAACGATCGGCGGAAATAGTGAATACCAGCTTATCCCCACGGTCTTCCCAAAACGCCTCCCTAACATCACAGATGTAGGTTTTAACATCTGTATTGGATTTGGAAAACGACTCAAAATCGGAATGTTCAAGCAGCAATTTGGCCGCTTCGTTCATGGCTTCCAGGTTTAACGGCTGCCTTATACAATGTGCCAACTCAAAATAAAACGGATTTTTCTGTTGTACCAGCCAATATTCATAGGTACGTTCCCCAGCATCAAATCGGGCATTGGCATTCTCCTTGACTTTTACTAGGTCAAAAACAGCAATATCCTCAGGTAAAAAAGCATTCAATCGATAAACAAAATCCTGTTTATCCGATATGGGTTCCGAATCAAAATGGGCATACATTTCCTTGGCATGCACCCCGGCATCGGTCCGGCCTGCCCCCACCACCTCGATAGGTTGGCGCAACAGGGTGGACATAGCCTTTTCCAGAACCTCTTGGACAGTAATGGCATTGGGTTGGTTCTGCCAGCCATGATAAGCTTTTCCGAAATAAGAAAACCGGATAAAATATCTCAATGGGAATCCCTACTTTTAAGTGGTTAAAGATACTTGAAACCAAGCCAACTGAAATGGCACTGCTATTTTTTAGCATATTTTTAGCTTTATGACCAAAATCCTACTCCTGTCAGATACCCACGGCCATATGGACAGCACCATTTTAAAATATATACGCCAAGCGGATGAAGTCTGGCACGCCGGGGATATCGGAAGTTTGTCGGTAGCGGATAAAATACAAGCTGAAAAAACGCTGAGGGCCGTCCACGGTAATATTGATGACGCTGTAATTCAAAGGGAGTTTCCGGAGCACCAACGTTTTTACTGTGAGGACGTGGATGTGTGGATCACCCATATTGGAGGCTATCCCAACCGTTATGACCGAAGGATCAAGGAGGAAATCCAACGAAGGCCACCGCAACTTTTTATCAGTGGGCATTCACATATCCTAAAAGTAATGCACGACAAAAAGCTGAATCTCCTTCACATGAATCCGGGTGCCTGCGGGAAATATGGGTTTCATCAGGTAAGAACCATGCTTCGGTTTGTGGTCAATGGGAACAAAATATCAGATTTGGAAGTGGTAGAACTCGGAAAACGATAATTATGAAGTATGTAGGGCTGGTTTTGGGATTGTTGCTTTGTTCGTGTGGACCGTCCACTGGGCAGACCCAGGAAAACCCAATGGTCACCCTTATGGTCTTGGGAACGGTACAAGATGGTGGGAGTCCCCACATTGGTTGCAAAAGGGAATGCTGTGCTGGACTCTTTGACCAACCGGATGCAACCAGAAAGGTTGTTTCCCTAGGGGTGGTTGACCATCCAAACCAGAAATCCTACCTATTTGAAGCAAGTCCTGACTTTACCACCCAATTGAAATCGCTCAAAAATTTAGCGCGAACGGAAAATGAAACGCCCGACGGTATTTTTTTAACCCATGCGCATATTGGGCACTATACCGGACTGATGTACTTGGGAAGGGAGGCCTTGGGCGGTGCAAAAGTGCCTGTTTATGCCATGCCGAAAATGAAATCTTTTTTGGAAAACAATGGCCCGTGGAGCCAGTTGGTGGAACTTGGAAATATCAGCATCCAAAATTTAGAAAACCAAAAACAACAAAAACTAAGTTCCCATTTGACCGTGGTGCCATTTACGGTTCCGCACAGGGATGAATTCTCCGAGACCGTCGGATTTAAAATCATTGGTCCCTCAAAAAGTGTGCTTTTTATCCCGGACATTGATAAATGGAACAAATGGGAAAAAAGCATCATTGAGGAAATCGAGAACGTGGACTATGCATTTTTGGATGCCACTTTTTTTCATGGACCCGAAATCAATACTCGGAACATATCGGAAATTCCCCACCCCTTTGTGGTGGAAAGCATGGAACTTTTTGATACGCTCCCAGAATCAGAACGGGCAAAAATCCATTTTATACATTTAAACCACACCAATCCATTATTGGATGAATCGAGTGCTGCCCATAAGTCCGTAATCGATGCGGGGTACCACGTGGCCAAATTCCATCAAAAAATCCAATTATAAATTGTAGAGGTCAGGTAAGTATTGTTCCCGGGTTTCGTCTAAAGGCACAATATGATACCACAAAAAATGAAAACACTCAACTGGAAGCTCTTGGCTTTGGCCGCTCTTGGATTTTTACTTTCCTGCGGACAAAAATCCAAACAAGCCAATTCAAACATCGAACCTGCCAAAGAGACGGTGGTGGCAGAACCTGAATATGACACCAACAATCCCAAAACCATATTAGCTGCGGTGGCCCAAGCCCATGGTGGCTGGAACGATCTCTGGAAAAAAGGGGATGTGGAGTATACCTATACCTATCACTATCCATCTACAGGCAAAACCGACCTTTCTTTGGAGCGCTATATTTTCGGTACCGAAGAGTCGTACGGAAAATACAGTAAGCATGAAATAAATTCCATGCCCAACTCCGAAGGGGAATTGGAACAGTTCTTTGATGGAACATCCACCCATTTAAAGCTCAATGGTCAGGCGATAGATGAAGAAGAACATTTGTCCATGGCTGATTTTTTGAGAAGAACCAATTATTATTGGTTTACCATGCCATATAAATTGAACGATAAGGCCGTAGTGGCCAAATACCTGGGAACTGAGGATTACAACGGCACCACTTATGATAAGATTGAAGTGGCGTATGACAAGGACTTGACCGGGAAGGAGCAAAACGATGTATACATTGTTTTGGTAAACCCAGAGACTAGGCTGGTGGATCGTTTCTATTTCTCCCTTCCCTATTTTGGGGTGGAGGAACCTGTAATTGCCGCCAACTACGAATATGAGGATATAGATGGGCAAATGATATCCACCAAGAGAACCTATTTTATGCCCGGACCGGATGGCGCTTATGCCGAGGAAGCCGGTGTTGTACAGACGTTGACCAACATCACGTTTGGAAATGGGTTTACCAGGGAAAATCTGATGCAATAGGCCCAGATTTGGAAATAAGCAAACAAAAACCCCGGCAAGCCGGGGTTTTTTCGCACTAATACTACTAAGATGTTAGGTTTAACGTAAGCGATCAACAGATTTTACAAGATCTTCATCCTTTTTGATGGCTCTGTTGGCCAGAACCAGAAAAACGATAGAAAATACAGGAATCAGCATCCCAATACCCTTCTCAGAAACCGTGGTTTCTCCGGATAAGTTTAGCGATCGGTAAACGAAAAATCCTAGTAAAAAAAGGTTCAATATTATATTCAATCTGTTCACAACAAATTGATTTTGTCTTTTCCTAAACATAAATATGGCAACAACTGCCAAGGCTGCAACGGCATAAAATGCCACACTAATTCCAAGACTTTCCTTGGCAAGGAACTCTACTCCTTCAGCATTGGTCCATAGGTGTACCATAAACGGAAGAACTCCGGCAATTAGTGCTACCAGGACCAAGAAAATTGTCTGAATTCTTTGAATCACTATCAAAAATGAATTAGGAAGGCAAAAATAGGTGTCTTTTCGGTAAAAGACGCTGTTATGTTGAAAAATAATTTGTATTATTGTGACGTTATTAGCAAAGCACTCGCCCCAGGATTCTTTCCTATCGTAGTACCCCAATAACTTTTACTTCAAGATTATTTACGTTAGACAAGTTTAATTTATTCATTATTTAATGTTCGAGATTTCCGATCTAAAGGCTAAAAAGCTTCCTGAATTGCAAGAAATTGCCAAAGGATTGAATGTCCCAAAATTCAAAACCCTTAAGAAACTGGATTTGGTATACCAGATACTGGACGTTCAAGCATCCAATCCCAAAGCGGTGCAAGACGGCTCAGCCCCCATCAAAGAAAACACGCCCCAAAAACCAAAACGGGCGCGGATGCCACGTCCCAAGAAAGAAACAGCCGTAGCTACCAAAGAAGCCGAAACCGCTGTTGAGACCGAGGTTAAGGAAAAGTCTGAAAATACTGAAAACCAACCTCAAAAAAGAGAGCAGCAACAAAAGCAGCAATCGCACCAAAAAAACCAACACAACAAAAAGAACCAGCACCACAGAAACGGTCAAGAGAAGAAAAGCAGCAATTTTGACAAGGACCTTAAAAATAGATATAAGGAACCCGAGTTTGAATTTGACAGCATCATTGAAAGTGAGGGGGTACTGGACATTATGCAGGATGGATATGGTTTTTTGAGATCTTCGGATTACAATTATCTGTCCTCACCTGACGATATTTACGTTTCACAATCCCAAATCCGTTTGTTCGGACTTAAAACGGGCGATACGGTACTGGGCAATGTGAGACCCCCAAAGGAAGGGGAAAAATATTTCCCACTGATCAAGGTGACCAAAATTAACGGACTAGACCCCCAAGTGGTAAGGGACCGGGTTTCCTTTGAGCACTTGACACCTTTGTTTCCCAAAGAGAAATTTAAATTGGCAGAGCGCCAGAGTACATTGTCCACCCGTATTATGGATCTCTTTTCCCCAATAGGTAAGGGGCAGCGTGGGATGATCGTATCCCAGCCCAAAACGGGTAAGACCATGTTGCTCAAGGATATTGCCAATGCCATTGCGGCCAACCACCCGGAAGTATACCAAATCATTCTATTGATAGACGAACGTCCCGAGGAGGTTACGGATATGCAGCGAAATGTTCGCGGTGAAGTGGTTGCGTCCACTTTTGACAAGGAAGCCTCTGAGCACGTTAGAGTGGCCAATATTGTTATTGAAAAGGCGAAAAGATTGGTAGAATGTGGACACGATGTGGTCATCCTATTGGATTCCATTACCCGATTGGCGCGTGCCTACAATACCGTGCAACCGGCATCCGGTAAGGTATTGAGTGGTGGTGTTGATGCCAATGCACTCCATAAGCCAAAACGATTCTTCGGTGCCGCCCGGAATATAGAAAATGGAGGTTCACTTTCCATTATTGCCACGGCGTTGACCGAAACCGGTTCCAAAATGGACGAGGTGATTTTTGAGGAATTCAAGGGTACTGGTAATATGGAACTACAGTTGGATAGAAGAATTTCCAACCGTAGAATTTTCCCTGCTATTGATCTTATCTCCTCCTCTACCCGTAGAGACGATCTACTTTTGGACGAGACTACCATTCAGCGTATGTGGATCATGAGAAAATATTTGGCCGATATGAATCCTGTGGAAGCCATGGAATTTATGGAGCAGCGTATTAAGCAGACCAAAAACAACGAAGAGTTCCTGTTGACAATGAACGAATAGGGATTTTCTCCAATGATAATTGAAAACCTTTGGTAATTCCAAAGGTTTTTTTGTGGAAGCATGTTAGAGAAAAAACATATCTTTAGTACAGTTTCCCCATACTGTGAATACTTAAAATCCTTACAAATGAAAAACACCAATCAAATTACCATCCCTTTAATGGCCATTTTTTTCCTGGTTTTGGCCGCTTGTCAGCAACAGCCAAAAAAGCAAGGCGAGGAAGATCCCGGCAAAATGGAACCGCGGGAAACCGTAAAACCACCAAAGCAAATTATCTCTTTGGAAGAGTCCAAATCCCTATATGACAACTATACCAAAAACCGGGTGGATATCATTCAAGAGTACGAGGCCACAAGAAGTCCAGAGAAAAAATTTGAGGCAGCGAGATTTGCAGCATTCGATTATGCTACAATCAAACAATATATTGCCTTTATAGAACAAGAGGCCGAAGGGGCACACGTTGATATTTCGTCATTGCGCCTGTATTTTGCCAACTATCCGGACAAAGAGGATTTTCCGGATGGGAAGAAAATTGTACATCCTAGACAAAATTCAGTTTTAATTGTGCCTACCATAAACGTTGATGGGCAAGATTATGGTTTTTACATTGGTGATGATGGCAAAGCCAAATTGATCAAGGATGCGGTTGGTGCCCAAGGTATCGGTGCCACCTCCCAAAAAGGGCAAAAGTCCTATGCCAGTTTTGCGCCTAGCTTTGCTCCCGCAATGCAGGGGGGACAAAGCCTTAATTTAAACAGGGGTCAATCTGGACCTCCACCCTCACCCGACTTTTAAATTATTAAATGGTCCAAGAGCTCTTAAATTTCCTAAGGGAAAATTATAATATTGGCCTGTACCTTGTAACTTGGGTCATTGCCGTGTATCGTTACCGACGCTATTTCGATACGGTTATGCGTTTTTTTCCCATTTTTATAATGTACACCTTTTTAACGGAGCTCTTGGGCTATTTCATCAAGTACAACGATAATTTCCAATTTTTTTCTGGCGACAGTTCTTGGCATAACGTCATCATTTACAATCTCTACTCCATAGTCTCTTTCTTGTTTTTCTTCTACATCTACTGGGTGGTCCTCAAAAAGGAAAAGAATAGGAAAATTGTAAAATATGGGGCCATCTTAAGTATGCTAGTTTATGTGACCAGCACTTTTTTCCAGGACCCGTTCCATATTAATTTATACTATGCCGATTTAGTTGCCTCCCTGTTTCTTGTATATTGTATTTGGATATACTTTCAAGAAAAAAAGTCCGAGGAGGATGCTCCTCCCCTAAGCAAAAATTTGCTGTTCTGGGTGAGTTTGGGATTGGTCATTTTCCATATTCCCTTTCCCTTTATTTTCTTGGCCGCATATGAAGCTCCCGCCTTTTACAGTACCAATAACCTACACCAAGTGCTCATGGGACTTATTGTGGTCATGTACGCCCTTTTCATCATCGGTTTCTGGGTAGGCCAAAGAAAGGCCTTCAGGTAACGACCTGGCAACAACATTCCGCCATTTTACAACTTCTACATACCGTTCATCGATTTTATATATGAATTTGTAGGTTTTTTCGTTCAATTCTGAAATGTTTAACATACAAATCATTCATCGATAAATCCATTCCGTTGGTCGACAGGGATGTTCCGGCCAACTATAATCAAGGTTTTGACTAGATTGAATCAAGTAGTTTAGAGCCATGGGCCAAAAGGCCCTTCAAAAAAGTAAATAGCTATGAAATTGTCCCAAAACATATTATTAGCCTTAGTCGTTTTATTTATTGGCACCCTTTCCTCCTGCGTCAAGGATAGTCTGGATGAACCCGTACCACCAAGTACAGGTTCTGATCCAGATACGGAAACACCTCCGGTGGAAGTTCCCGTGGAGGAGTTGGAAATCACTGAGCTTAAGATACCCACCAGCTTCGATTTCAATACTGAAAAAGAAATTAACTTGACCATTAACGATAACTCCGCAAATGTGAAATATCATGTATATGCGTACAATGATGAAATTGAGGTGGGTGAAGAAATTGTATACCTAAACGAGGAAGAAGAGGAGGAAACTGGATTTGAGGTTTCAGTGGACAACCTCAACCACCTACTATTCAGCGGCTCACCTTCTGGAGGCATCCTTGAACAGACTTTTGTCCTTCCCAGTTATTTCGATAAACTCTATCTCCGCAGAAAAGAAGGGTTCAAATTTAGCTCGGCCATTGTTCAAATTACCGGGAGTGATATCAGTTATACATATATTCCGGATACAGGAAAAAAGGCCTCTACCAGCAAAGCTATGGTAGATGATTTTCTCTATTGCGTAAACGGTAGTGGTGAGATGTTCCAAATTGACCCATTGACGGGGAATTATACTTTTATCTCTGACATGCCCATGGGTAGTTGGACAGCTGCTATTGACCAAGAAAGCATGTTGGTATATGCTGTTGGTAGAAGCAATCCCTATCCGCTAATGAAATATGATATGTCCGCAGACACTTGGACTACGGTGGGAAATCTAGGCATGGGTGGACCACGACTGGATTACAATAAAAATGACGGTCTACTATATTTTTCCACCGGTAACAGATTGTACACCGTTGATCCACAAAACGCCAATGTGCTCTCCAATTGGGACATAGTCGGGCTACATAAGAAAAATGGAGGGGATTTGGCATTTGCCGCTGATGGAACCATTTTCCTATGTTCGTTTTCAGGGCTTTACAGGCTTGATGCCGGTGGCAGCGGTACATATAATGCTGTTCGGATAAGTGGAGAAGATTTACCTTTTTCACCAACATCCATGACCTTTGACTCCAACAATGAACTTTGGCTGGCAGACAATCGTGGTGATAGTAACCTGATTGTAATGGACACTCAAACCGGAGGTTGGGAATATCGCTACGGTCCTAACTCAAATTCCGGGGTAACCTTTGGTAGAACCATAAATGACCTTACCACCTTCAGGGTCTTTGATGAAGTAACGGTAGACCCAGATACTGATGGGGATGGAATAACCGATAGTAACGATGACTTCCCGGATGATGCGGAAAAAGCTTTTGAGCAGTTTACACCAAGTAAATATGGATGGGGAACCGTGGCCTTTGAAGACCTTTGGCCGTATATGGGAGATTACGATTTTAACGATACCGCCATTAACTACAGATTTGTTGCCATATTAAACGCAGACAACATGGTGGTGCAACTTGATATCCATTTTGAGGTGACTTCGGACGGTGCCGGATTGGCCAATGCCTTTGGGATTGAATTTGAAAGTATCCCGCCAAGTCTCATAGCGTCCGTAACCGGGACCGTGCTCACCGAAGGCTTTATCAATACTGCCCCCAATGGCTTGGAACAAGGACAAGACAGGGCCGTGGTTATTTTATTTGACAATAACGAAACCATGCTGAACGTACCTACCCTGGTAACCATGGAGTTTGCCACTCCAATAACTACCAATCAATTGGGTATTGCTCCTTTTAATCCTTTCCTGATTGTTAACAAAGAAAGAGGCAGGGAAATTCATTTACCAAACAGATTTAGGACCAGTTTGGGTGTGAATGACACCGAGGTAGGTGGCGTAAACCAAGACATTGACGGAAATTTCAAGACAGATTCAGGATTGCCCTGGGCCATCAATATTGTGCACAATTTTAAGCCCCCCAAGGAGCATATTCCAGTAAATCAGGCCTATAACTTTTTCAATCAATGGGCCACTTCTGGTGGTACGCTTTACCAAGATTGGTATAAAGATTCAACTGGGTATCGAAATGAAGCCCAATTACAAGATTAGTGCTCGGTTTTTTTGTGTTTAAATTGAAACGCCCATCATTGGGCGTTTTTTTATTGAAATATCGTGTATCCCTCCTTCCAAAATGCATGCTCGCCACAGCTTTAACATGCTTTACAACTTTAGCATGTCTTTCATCGATAAAATCAATGATTTTGTAGGTTTTTTCGTTCATTTAAGGAATTGGTCTGTCGATGAGATTAAAAAGAATTTCCCATATCGTTCTGTTTTCTCTGGTAATCTGCCTAGCACAAGGCTGCCTTAAGGAAAAGTATGATAAATACTTGGAATCCCTTGCTAGGGACTCCACGCTCGTATCCGATCCTGTGATTACCGAGCTCAAGTTTCCGGATAACTTCGATTTCAAAACCGAAAAAACCGTAACTCTACATATTTCGGACAATACACCCAATGTGGTTTACGAAGTATATCCACAAACAGAGGAACTGACCGCAAGCCTGGACAGTATTACCGGCCCACTCGCAAATCAATTATTGGAAAGGGAACCATACAATGGCACCATTCAGGAAAATGTTAGTGTGTCCACCTATGTCGACAATCTGTTCTTGATTCGCAAGTCCAACCAATCCGTGGATGACATTGTTGTCCCCATTATCTCAAATTCCGCTTCCTACACCTTTAATGGTATCACAGGCAAATCACAAGGTCTTGAACATAGCACAAATAACAAAATGGCCAATACGGATTGCTCCAATGTATATGGTCAGAAATATTATGTGGATGTGAGCAACGTCGTTACCACGGATGATACAGCGCTGCACACCATATCCAACATTCAATTTCCCAAAAGTGGCGCTACGGCCATTATAACCGCCACCGATGCGGGAGGGGTAGAATTCAAAAACAAGTTCTCACTTGCGGGGGGAGGATTTTCCACCCCAGTTTATACTTTTTATGGATTTAATTTTTGGATCAGTTCCAAAATAGATACCAACAATAGCACCAACGGCTATGTTGAATTTGAAATGGATTTTGACACCCCAATCCAGCATGTACTCATGCATGTACGAAGTGTGGATGTATCCAGATATCAATTCGTTGGTGCGCAGCATTCAGAATCGCTTTTATCTGGTGGATGGGAGTTAATCTACGATGAAGATCAGCGTATTTTGCGGGATTCCAATCCCAACTCACGAAGCAGATACTGGAGGGATGGATACGGTACCATTTTAATTTCCGCCACCTCCGGTACCATGGACAAAATTGTATGGCGAAGAATTAATGAACCCAACTCCAATACCCAGAACGATTCCAACTGGTTCATATTCACCGAGGTTGAACTTTGTAATGACCAAGATGGGGACGGTGTGGTTGATTCGGCAGACGAGTTTCCAACGGACCCAAACAGGGCATATTCCACCACATACCCTGCCAGCGACTCCAAAGCCTCCTTGGTTTTTGAAGATCTATGGCCCTTTCGTGGCGATTGGGATTTTAACGACACCTCCATCGATTATTCCATTACCAAATATTTTAATTCCTCCAGTCAAATAGTGGCCCTTGACTTGGATTATGTGGTAACATCAGATGGAGCGGGCTTTGTAAATAGTCTTGCGTTCGAAATTAAGGGGTTAAATCCCGATAATATTGAATCCATTACTGGACAAGTATTGGATCGTGATGTATTTAGTTTGGACAATAACGGAACAGAATTGGGACAATCCCATGCCGTTGTTCCATTGTTTGATGACCATTCCATTCTTGTAAACCAGGAAAACAAAGTTAGCATTACCTTGATTGACCCTATCTCAGATACTACCTTGGACCCATCCCCCTTCAACCCATTTTTGGTCGCCAATGGGGAAAGGGAAAAAGAAATACATCTGTCCAACCATGAACCTACTTCCCTAGGTAATTCGCAGCCGGCAGTTGAAGGCAATAATGCTGATACCGACGGTAATTATAGCACCGAAAATGGTCTGCCTTGGGCCATTAATGTGGTGGAATCCTTCCCGCTTCTTATAGAAAAAGAACCTATAAACGAGGGCTATTTGTTTTTTGAGGAATGGGGGCTCTCCGGTGGGCAGAGCAGAAGGGATTGGTACAAAGATTTTCCAGGTTACCGCAACCCTGCTAAATTAAGACAATAAAAAAACGCTCCGGAAAAGAGCGTTTTTACTATTTTTTTGAATCTGCCAGTTTTACATTGCGGCAACTTTGCTCATCAATTTACTCTTAAGGTTGGCTGCCTTGTTGTTATGGATAATGTTGCGCTTGGCCAACTTATCGATCATTCCAACTACAGTTGGAAGAAGTGTTTCAGCCGCCTTCTTATCCTCTTCATTTCTCAGCTTTTTGATGGCGTTACGAACCGTTTTGTGCTGGTATCTGTTACGTAAGCGAACTGCCTCGTTTCTTCTGATTCTCTTTAATGCTGACTTATGGTTTGCCATTATCTTAATTTAAAATAGAACATGAAAAATTGAAAATTGGCACACCCGTTTTTCATTTTTCATTTATAATTTACAATTTTCTCTAGTAGCCCGTAGGGGAATCGAACCCCTGTTACCAGGATGAAAACCTGGCGTCCTAACCCCTAGACGAACGGGCCAATTAAACTTAACAATGAAAAATTGAAAATTGGCACACCCGTTTTTCATTTTCCACTTGTAATTTATAATTTTCCTTAGTAGCCCGTAGGGGAATCGAACCCCTGTTACCAGGATGAAAACCTGGCGTCCTAACCCCTAGACGAACGGGCCAAATTATTTTATGAACGTCCGCACTGATGAAATTCGTAACCAAATGTCATTCAGGCGGGTGCAAAAATACAACTATTTTTAAGTCTTGCAACAGTTATTTTTTATTTTTTGACGTCTTTTAATACGCCTTGGCAAATAAAACTCTTTGCACTGATGGCTCCCCGGTCACCATGCATTTACCGCTCTCTTTTTCAGCATTCAAGGGTATACATCTGATGGTGGCTTTGGTCTCTTCCTTTATTTTATCTTCTGTGGCGGTTGTACCGTCCCAGTGGGCGGAAACAAAGCCTCCTTTTTCCTCAATTATTTTTTTGAATTCCTCGTAGGTGTCCACACTACTAATGTGTTCTTCCCTAAAGTCCAGCGCTTTCTTAAAAATATTTTCTTGGATTTCCGTCAGCAAGGCCTCCACACGATTTACGATATCCTCCGCTTTTACGGACTCCTTGGTCAAGGTATCCCTTCTTGCCACCTCATAGGTGCCATTCTCAAGATCCCTCTGGCCTATTGCCAATCTCACGGGTACCCCCTTCAACTCATATTCATTGAATTTGAATCCTGGTTTGTGGGTGTCCCTTTTGTCAAATTTTACCGATATTCCTTTGGCACGAAGCTCTTTGACCAGGGGGTCCACTTTTTCGGCAATGGCATCCAATTGGTCCAGTCCTTTATAAATGGGAACGATCACCACCTGAATAGGTGCCAGATTTGGTGGAAGGACCAATCCATTGTCATCACTATGGGTCATGACCAAAGCACCCATAAGTCGGGTAGATACACCCCATGAGGTTGCCCATACATATTCCTGTTTACCTTCCTTATTGGCGAATTTTACATCAAAGGCCTTGGCAAAGTTTTGACCTAAAAAGTGGGATGTTCCGGCCTGAAGGGCTTTTCCATCCTGCATCAAGGCTTCAATACAATAGGTTTCCTCGGCACCTGCAAAACGTTCACTTTCGGTCTTGATTCCTTTGATCACGGGCACGCCCATATAATTTTCAACAAAGTCGGCATAAACATGCATCATTTGTTCCGCCTCTTCAAGAGCTTCATCCCTAGTGGCATGGGCCGTATGGCCCTCTTGCCATAAAAATTCCGCGGTTCTCAGGAACAAACGGGTACGCATTTCCCAACGCACTACATTGGCCCATTGGTTTACCAGAATGGGCAGGTCCCTATACGACTGGACCCATTTTCTGTATGTATCCCAAATAATGGTTTCGGAAGTGGGTCGTACGATAAGTTCTTCTTCCAACTTTGCGTTTTCATCCACAATAATACCACTGCCATCTTCGGCGTTCTTCAACCTATAATGGGTCACTACCGCACATTCCTTGGCAAAGCCCTCCACATGGCTTGCTTCCTTGCTGAGATATGATTTAGGAATAAAAAGGGGGAAATAGGCGTTCTCATGGCCGGTTTCCTTGAACATTTTATCTAGCTGGGCCTGCATTTTCTCCCAAATGGCAAAACCATAAGGCTTGATTACCATACATCCCCTCACACCCGAATTTTCGGCTAAATCCGCCTTTACCACAAGTTCATTATACCATTTGGAATAATCCTCGCTTCGACTCGTTAAATTTTTACCCATCTACAGTAGTTTGGCACAAAACTTGTGACTTAATCTTGAAAAATAGTTCGGTAAAACTAACTAATTTTAGTATGTTCAACAATAAAAATTGTACGATGAAAAAGTCTTTACCCCGCCCCAAAATTCAAATCCTAGCCTTCTCGGTTATGGCCGTTCTTCTGTTGGCCTCTTGTGGGTCTTACCAACAAGCATCCTATTATGAGGACGATGGAATTTATTCTTCAAACAACCGCGTGGTAAACGTGGAGAAAAAAAATGCTGAAGCCGTTCAAATAGAAAAGCAGGAAAGTGATATTTATGGGGACTATTTTGGTCAAAAGGCCCAAGACTATGATGAATTCCTGGATGAGGAAATCTTCACTGACATTGACAGTTACAGTAGCAATTATGCCAACGACAGTATTCCGTTAGGCGAGCAGACCAATTATTTTGCCGACAACAATACCTATAGAGGAAATCCAGGTTGGGGAGACAATCCAACCAGTGTATCCATCAACGTTTATGACAACAGCTGGGCCTGGGGTGGCCTAGGTTGGGGTTGGGGCTGGAACGACCCCTGGTTATGGAATGGCTGGGGCTGGGGAGGTCCTGGTTGGGGCTGGGGCTGGAACAACCCTTGGAGATGGAACCGCTGGGGCTGGGGCGGTGGCTTGGCCTGGGGTGGCGGATTCGGCTGGGGCTGGGGTGGAGGCTTTGGCTGGGGCTGGAACAACCCTTGGAGATGGAACCGTTGGGGCTGGGGAGGCTTCTACGGAGGAAATTTCTACAATCGAGGATTCTCTAATCGTGGCTATGGCTATGCCTTCAATAGAAGCAGAAGAGGATATTCAGACAGGGCAATTCCCGGAACCAATTTAAGGGGAAGGTCCAACTTTAACACCAGACGAAGCGGATACGCTTCCCGATATGGAAGCAATACCGGACGTTCCAATGTTAGCAGGAGTGCATCAGCGGGAAGAAGCTCAAGAACATACAGAAGTGGCACCACGGCCCGAAGGTCTGTGGGTAGCTCCATCGCAAGAAACAGAAATTACAGAACCAGCAGAAGTACGCGCAGTGTTCCCAACTACAGAAGCTCTAGAACCAATCGTTCTTATGGCACCTCGCCTTCTACCAGAAGTAGTGGAGTGTACCGAAGCGGCGCTTCCAGGAGCGGTACTTACAGAAGTGGCAATGCCACCAGAAGTTCCTCCGGATACAGAACGCAAGGACGAAGTACACGTAGCTATCAGTCTTCTGGAAGGTCCATTCCACGTACAAGTAATTACAGAAGGTCCCCAAGCAGCACTAGAAGCTCTGGCACTTACAGAAGCAGTTCGCCAAGCCGAAGCTCAAGAAGCAGCTACAGAAGTTCTGGTAGTTCCAGAAGTTCCAGCAGCTATAGGAGCAGTGGATCATCTAGAAGCAGTTATAGAAGTTCCGGTGGTAGTAGTAGGTCTTCAGGTGCTTCACGATCATCTGGCGGAAGGGGAAGAAGTGGTGGAAGACACTAAATCCAAAAGTGTTTATTGTATTAACTAAATCAAGGAAATGAAAAGAATTCCAACTTTCATAATGGTATTGGCATGTGCTGTGGCAAGTGCCCAGAACATAAACGACGTTGTACGCTATAGCTCCGAAAATATCCTGGGCACACCAAGGTATCAAGCTATGGGAGGTGCATTTGGAGCCCTGGGCGGCGATCTATCGGCCCTTAATGTGAACCCAGCAGGTTCTGCAGTGTTTAACTACAGCCAATTGACATTTTCCGGCTCCAATTACAATCGAAACAATGATGCCCTATTTGGCAATACCCTCCAAAACACCGAACTCAATTCCTTGGAGCTGAACCAAGCAGGTGGGGTGTTTGTCTTTAAATCATCGGATAGTCCATGGAAAAAACTTGCCCTGGCCTTTAATTATGATATGGTCCGGAATTTCGACAACGAATTTTTTGCGGCGGGAAATACCACCAATGGGATAGACAATTACTTTTTGAATTTTGCCAACGGACAAGCTCTGGGCCCATTGCGTGTGCAAGATGGTGAGTTTATTGAAGATGCGTATTTGGATATTGGTTCCAGCATTGGCTTTGGGGCACAACAGGCTTTTCTGGGGTTTCAAGCCGTTCTTATTGATCCCACGGTTGATGATGATGCCAACACTACCTACTTTTCCAATGCCGAATATACTGGCGTAAACCAGGAGTATTTACAAAGCACCACAGGATACAATAGTAAATTTACCTTAAACTTTGCAGGACAGTACCAAGAAAACCTATACTTGGGTGCTGCTTTGAATTTTCATACCGTAGTCTACGATAGGGTAACCCTGTTGGACGAAGATGGTTATGATGCGGCTTCACCCATTCAGTTCACCTCTTTTGACAATTTCTTGCACACAGAAGGTTATGGATTCTCCTTTAGTGTTGGTGGTATTGCCAAACTGAATGACAACATTAGGGTTGGAGGAACCTACCAGTCCCCTACTTGGTATGAGCTTACTGACGATATTGCGCAACGCATCAATACGAACTTAGCTGTTTCGGATATTGATTTCATAAACTTCAACGTGGTAAACTTTTTTGAGGAATACCGCATCAAGACCCCTTCCAAACTAACGGGAAGTGTTGCGGTGATTTTTGGACAGGACGGCCTTTTGAGTTTTGATTACGGCTATCAAGATATGTCGCAAGCTGAGCTACGACCTACCGCTGATCCAAACTTTGCCAGTGAAAATGATTTTATTGCCGGTCAATTGGGAGTAGTGAACACTTATAGGATTGGCGGCGAGCTTAGGTTTGATGAAGTAAGCCTTCGTGCTGGTTACCGCTATGAAGACAGTCCTTATGAAAATGGGGATATTGTGGGCGATCTAACCGCATATTCCGGAGGTATTGGCTATAATTTTGGAGGAAGTCGTTTGGATCTTGCCTTTAGTCGTTCTGAACAGGACGTTATTGAATCTCTTTTTGATAGCGGCATCAACAGTACCGCCATGGTGAATCGTATCAACACCAATATAACCCTGGGGTACACCCTGAAGTTCTAAGATTTAAGAGAATATAAATAATTGGAAAAGGTCGGCGATGCGCTGGCCTTTTTCATTTAGCGCACCAGTGAGAAATGGCGCCTTACCGAGCGCGCCACGACCACCCCTTGATCGTCCCTGTCATAATCCAGTCGGAACCAATAATCGGAAGAAGGCATATCCCTACCATTAAAGGTACCATCCCAACCCAATGAACTGGTTGGAAATTCTTTCAGTAATTTTCCAAAACGATCAAAGATGAATATCCTAGGGTTGGTAAGTTGATCCACCCCATAAACGTTCCAAAAATCATGGAAGTTATCGGCATTGGGGGTAAAGAATTTAGGGTAACCCACCACCAAAAATTCTATGGGTTGTGAAGTTCCGCAACCGTTGGTATCATTGATCACCACAGAATTCATTCCTGGTGGCACATCCATAAACACGGGGTCATCTTGGTATTCCCCGCCATTCAATGCATATTCATAATTCCCATCTCCCAAAGGCACAAATTCCACATTATAAGGGTCTGTTTGATTGCTATTGACCAAATCATCCAAGACCACAATATCAAAATCTGCCGCAGTTGGAGTGGCATAGAAGGTAATCAGGATATCATCCGTAATAATGGTTGCAAAGGTAGTTTCTATGGTTACGCGGTACCTGCCCGAATTAGGACTGGTCACGGTCCATTCCGTTTGTCCCGCGCCTGTTGCCAAAACGGTTTCATAGGTACCATCGTCATCAGCATCATACTCCCAGGTGATATTGGCAATATTGGGTCCGGCAGGTGAATTTAGGGCACTTAATACTATATCGGGATCGCCTTCACATGCAATAATGTCCAATCCCAGAAATTCATCGCGAAGGGTACAATCCAAGGCAGTGTCCTGGTCGGCAACCACGGAACTTCCCGTAAATCTGATTTGATAAGGTTCTGGATCCCCATTGGCATTGGTATTCCAATTGTTGATGAACAAGTAGTAGATTTCACCAGCAATTACATCGATGTACTCATCATAAGTGTTTTGACTTCCCACAACAAATGGGGCCCCCATTCTTAAATCAACCGGATTTTGGCCAATTCCAGTATGGTGCGTATCGTTGATCTCGTAATTACATCGAATGGGTTGGGCCGTTCCATCACCCATCAAAGCACAAAAATTTTGTCCTGAAGTTTCATCAAAAGGCCCGTAGAGGGCAAAATCCAACTCAGATGTGACCACTCCATCCTGGACAATGGGCAATGCTTCAATATCAAACCCAATCTGTCCATCTGTTCCAGCCCTAAAAACATACCACGAACTATTGTTCTCCAGATTCGCCGAATCCACACTTCCTTTTTCCAAACAACCCGATTGGGTAATGACCATGGGGTCAAAATCGTCGATATCCCCACTCCCATTTGTTTCTGCGTCAATAAACATATCAGCGCATATGGGTATAGCGGTTCTACAATCTGCGGAAATTTGGGAAACTGCAAGGTTGAATCCAAGAATGAAACAACAAATAGCGCACAATAGAGCTCTCATAGAATTTTTGGGGCTAAAAGGTTATTCTATAATAACCTCTATAACTCCAAAAAAACATGTTTTAGTATGCTTTAACGGAAAAATTATACAGTTAATCGATAAAATGCAACTTAGGTCATCTTCTCAGGGAAAAATGGCTCTGCAAATGCTTGGCATAAATCCTGTTGCCATCAGTATCCAAATAGGACAGTTTAAACCAGTAATCAGTGGATGGTAAAGGCATTCCCTTAAAACTTCCGTCCCAACCGGGACTAAACTCCGTCATTTCCCAAATAAGCTTGCCATACCGATCGTAAATAGTGACCACGGGCGAATCCAGGACTGAAAGTCCGTCTATTTGCCAGGTTTCGTTGAGCACATCCCCATTGGGTGAAAATATGGGTGCAAATCCAACCACAACAAAATTTTCCGTTACTTCGGAGCAGCCATGAATATCCCTGGCGGTAACCGTATGGGCGCCAGGCAAAACCTCATCAAAAACCATACTGTCTTGATAAGGACCGTCATCCAGGCGATACTCAAAGTCCCCATCAACATCATTCAAAATGGTCACGGTGTTCACTGGTTGTAGATTCTCAAATGCAACATCCACGGAAATTATTGGGGAATAGGAAGTGACCACACTGACCGTTCTGTCTTTAGAACAGTCAACACCTCCATGAGAATGGGTAATTGTTACGGTGTAATCTCCCTCGGTGGACACCATGATATTGGGTGTAGTGGCCCCATTATCCCATGCGTAACTATAACTGGGATTGGGCATGGTCTCGCCTATCGTTACACCCGTCGCACCGTCGCACAGGGTCACCTCGGTGGAAAATGTTGGATTTGGGGTCTCCAATGCGTTGATATCAAAGCTTTCTGAGGCATCAAAACAATCTGGACTTGCCATAGAGGCTACCCGAACATAAATGGTCTCCAACCCTGAGGCTTTTACATATTGTTTGGTCAAAGGTTGGGCACCTAGGGTAGCATCTGATGCTGATGCGTGATAGCTAACCACATATTCAGCAGGATTTTGTGCTCCCAGAGCCTCCGCGTCCTTTGCATTCAAATCAAAAATCATATCCGGGGTATGGCATACTATTTCATCAGCAACCGGATTTGTAGTGGGAATGGCGCTAAATACTGCTTGTACATCACTGATAACTGTCCCGGAGGACGTTACCACAACTACCCTATATTGGGCAGATGATGTAATATCCAATGTGGGTCCATTCTCTCCCGAAATCAAGGTAAATCCACTTCCAGTGTCCGCATACCATTCATAACTTGTGGCACCGCTGGTCGTGGCATCCAAGGCGACCATATCCCCTACACAGGCGGCAATGGGTGGCCCCAGTAAATTGTTTATAATGGAGCAATCCAGGGCGTCTGTTGGGTTAGTATCCCATATTTGCCCCGTAAATTGAATGGAAAATCCTGTATTGGAATTACTGAAGTTATTGATCAAGAGTAAATAATCCTCTCCTGGGCTTACCTGAAGCCAATCTTCATAATGCACCGAGTCTGGGTCACCAGATGGGTCCTCCCCAACTCCAATAAAGCTCTTGGCATCACTATTGTCAAAGAAATTACAGCGGATAGGGGTCCCCAGATTATTGCAATCGCTGGTTTGGTACAGGGCAAAATCCCAATCTTCACTACTATCGTGCCCAATATTGAACCCCAACTGACCAGAGGCAGCCGTCCGGAACCGGTACCAAGCGGAATTGGACTCTATATTCCCGGAGGGAGTGCGCTCCAAACAACCACTGGTGGTCGCTCCGTTAAAATCATCGATGCCATAGCCATTGGTACCCCCGTTTATTGGGGTATTGCTGCAAATGGGCACTGCTGCGCCACAGTCGGGAACTACCTGGGAATAGGAAATTTGACTGAAAATCGCAATCGCTATGAGCTTTACTGCCAATTTCAACATAGTCAGCCATGGATTTAGGGCACATTAAAAATAAAATGGCTTTTCCCTTAACAATAATTTATGTTGTCAAACCCCGGCAAGCAGATGTTAAATAGGCCATTAATGTATATCTTTGCTGTCTTGAAGAAAAAGCAAATGAAACTAGAGCAGGCTTTGGAAGAGCAATATGAGGAAAGAGGCAACGACCATGTTGGTTCGTCCACAGAGACGCCAATAAGGGACGATGCATTTGTACTGAGCGACGAGGAGAAAATTGAGCGCATTCAAAAAAGTGTGCGCGAAATCATGCTTACCCTAGGTTTGGATTTGGATGACGACAGCTTGAACGGCACTCCCAAAAGGGTGGCCAAAATGTTCGTCAAGGAGATTTTCAGTGGTTTACATCCCAAGAGAAAACCAAAGTCGTCCACCTTCCAAAACAAGTACAAATACGGTGAGATGTTGGTGGAAAAAAACATTGTGGTCTACTCTACCTGCGAACACCATCTGCTCCCTATTATTGGTAGGGCCCATATTGCCTATATTTCCAACGGTACGGTTGTGGGACTTTCCAAAATGAACCGTATTGTGGACTATTATGCCAAGCGACCACAAGTCCAGGAAAGAATGAACATCCAGATTGTCAAGGAACTCCAAAGGGTTTTGAAGACGGAAGATGTGGCCTGCGTAATCGATGCCAAACACCTCTGTGTAAATTCCAGGGGTATTCGGGACATTGAGAGCAGTACTGTAACTGCGGAATATGGTGGCAAGTTCAAGGATGAAGCGGTTCGAAGGGAGTTTCTGGACTACATCAACCTTGATACCGACTTTTAATCTTCATATAATCCATGCAACTTTACAAAAAACAGAAACTTAAGGTCCACAATTCATTAACGGGCAAGAAAGAGGATTTTGTACCCATCAATGAGGGACATATAGGTATGTATGTCTGCGGCCCCACGGTGTACAGCTTTGTTCACCTGGGCAATTGTCGCACTTTTATGTCCTTCGACATGATTTTCCGGTACTTTAAGCATTTGGGTTTTAAAGTGCGCTATGTAAGGAATATTACAGATGCCGGCCACTTGGAGAACGATGCAGATGAAGGTGAGGACAAGATTGCCAAAAAGGCCAAGTTGGAGCAAATTGAACCCATGGAAGTGGTACAACGCTATACCGTGGACTTTCACAATACCCTACAGCAATTCAATTTATTGCCTCCCAGTATTGAACCTACCGCCACGGGACACATCATTGAGCAAATTGAAATCATCAAGGAAATCATTGAAAATGGGTTTGCCTATGTGGTCAATGGTTCTGTGTATTTTGATGTCGTAAAATTCAACGAAAGCCATACGTATGGAAAACTGAGCGGGAGAAAATTGGAGGATATGATCGCCAATACCCGGGAGTTGACCGCACAAAGTGAAAAACGAAACCCACAGGATTTTGCCCTATGGAAAAAGGCAGAGCCACAACATATTATGAGATGGCCCTCTCCTTGGGGCGATGGCTTTCCAGGCTGGCACCTGGAATGTACCGCCATGAGCACCAAGTACCTTGGGGAAACCTTCGACATCCACGGTGGAGGTATGGATTTGAAATTTCCACATCACGAATGTGAAATTGCCCAATCGGAAGCCAGTTGCGGAAAATCGCCGGTCAAATACTGGCTACATGCCAACATGCTTACCCTGAACGGTAAAAAAATGTCCAAATCCACTGGCAACAATATATACCCCTCAGAGATCATAAGCGGCGAAAACAACATTCTCAGCAAGCCATACTCTGCTGCGGTTGTGCGTTTCTTTATGATGCAGGCACATTATACCAGTATTCTGGACTTAAGTGATGACGCATTACAGGCCTCGGAAAAAGGCTATCTAAGATTGATGGAGGCCTTGGAAAATCTTCCAAAACTACCAACATCAGCCACCTCTGATTTTGATGTACAGGCATGGAGGCAAAAGTGCTACGATGCCATGAATGATGATTTCAATACGCCTATTCTTATTTCCAATTTGTTTGATGCCGTAAAACGCATCAATTTGGTCAAAGAGGGCAAGGAAACCCTATCCGAAGCGGATAAAAACCTGTTGGTGGACACCATGAGCGCTTTTATACACGATGTACTGGGTATTGAAAACCAGGCACATTCTGATGATAACTCGCAAACCCTGAACGGAATCGTGGAATTGCTCATTGGTCTTAGAAATGAGGCTAGGGCGAATAAGGATTTTGCAACATCAGACAAGATTAGGGATGAGCTCAACGCCTTGGGCGTACAACTTAAGGATGGCAAGGACGGTACTTCCTTTACCATAAATTAAACGGGGCCATGCTGGTCAGGAAAATTCTTATCGCACCCTTTGTGGTCCTTGTCCGGCTCTATCAATTACTGATTTCCCCCTGGACCCCGGCTACATGCAGATATTCCCCAACCTGTTCGGCCTACACTCTGGAAGCATTAAAGAAACATGGGCTTTTTAAAGGGGGTTGGTTGGCGATCAAAAGAATTTTCAGTTGCCATCCCTGGGGCGGAAAAGGATATGATCCGGTTCCTTAATGGGTTCCCGGCAAAAGTATTTTGGCTCAAATCTAACATCCAAAAGTATAGCGGTCTAACTTCTTTAAGTATATTAGTCCAAAATTTTACCATATGTACTTTCTAGGCTTTAACTGGAACCCGGACGACACCCTTCTTCAACTGGGAATTGTTCAAATCAAGTACTATAACCTACTTTGGATAGCCGCATTCGTAGTGGGCTGGATTCTCATGAAGCGTATCTTTTTGAATGAGAACAAGTCCATGGAAAAATTGGATTCCCTCTTTATCTATGGGATCATCTCCATCATGCTTGGTGCCAGACTGGGACACGTGATTTTTTATCAGAGTGAGTTGTTCACGGACGACCCCCTATCCATTTTGTTGCCCATACGTACCAATCCAAAGTTTGAATTTACCGGTTTTGCCGGCTTGGCGAGTCATGGGGCCACCATTGCAGCCATTATTGCCATGTGGCTTTATACCCGTAAATGGAAAGACATAAATATGTTGTGGCTGTTGGATAGGATGGCCGTGGTCTCTGCCATTGGTGCCTGCTTTGTTCGTTTGGGGAATTTCTTCAATTCAGAAATTAACGGGAAGGACACTGATGGTTCCTTTTTTATGGCCACCAGATTTATCCGGGACCATAAAGATATGCCCGAAGACAAAGCACAGATGCTCACTGGTCATGAAAATGCCAATGAGGCCTATAAGGCCATTGCCAATGACCCACAGTTTGCCAGTGTTTTGGAGTCCATTCCCTATAGGCATCCGGCGCAACTTTATGAAGCTATTTGTTACGCCCTCGTTTTTGTGCTTTTGTACCTCCTGTATTGGAAAACCGACAAAAAAGACAAACGAGGTTACCTCTTCGGGGTGTTCATGGTGTGCCTATGGTCTGTTAGGTTTGCGGTGGAGTTTGTAAAACGAGAGCAGGGTGGTATCGAAAAAACCTTGGGCTATCTATCCACGGGCCAATGGTTAAGCATCCCATTGATCTTGGTGGGACTTTACTTCATGTTCCGGCCAACCACCGCTAAACAATAACCCCATATCCCTTGGCAATGCGTCTAAGAATCAAACTCGGTTTCCTGTTCCTTGCTTTCTCCTTACTTTTATCAGGGTGCAAGACCGAGTCTAAAAAAGAGATCAAAACGGCATCCATTACCTTCACCAAGGAAGGTGAGCTTCGTATTACAAAACCAGGGACTGATGCTGCAACCATCACTTTGGACATAGAAATTGCCGAAACGGAATACGAAACGCAGACAGGGTTGATGTATAGGGAATCCATGGATGAACTACAGGGCATGCTGTTTATTTTTCCCGAGGTGACCACACATTCATTTTATATGAAGAATACCCAGATTCCCCTGGACATCATTTATATTGACGAAAATCTAAAGATCACCAGCTTCCAAAAAAATGCAAAACCATTTGATGAAACCGGCCTTCCTTCCGATGGCCCTGTCAAATATGTATTGGAAATTAATGCCGGACTATCTGACCAATGGGGATTGGAAATTGGGGACACCGTTTCATATACCAAGCTATAAATGGCCAAATACCTCCTAGAAAATCAATCTTCAGCACGATTGCTGTACCGCAAAGTGACACCTGAGGATTTTGAAGTTTGGCTGCCTTTTTTTGAGGATCCAAGATCCACCCAATATTGGGAAGGACTTCCAAAGGATCCCAACATCGCCTGTCAGCAGCAATTTGATCGCATTTTTGAACGCTATGAACATAACCTTGGTGGTATGAACGCCCTGATTCACAAATCCACTGGGGAATTTATTGGCATTAGTGGACTTTTGGTTCAGGAGGTGGACAACATCAAAGAATTGGAAATAGGTTATTCCGTTTTGCCAAAATACTGGCTCCAGGGATATGCCTACGAGGCCGCATCCAAATGCAAGGAAATTGCCTTTCAAAATCAATGGTCAGCTTCATTGATTTCCATCATTCACATAGACAATGTCCCTTCACAAAAAGTTGCTACAAAAAATGGGATGTATCTGGAAAAAACCACCACGTATAGAGACAATCCAGTTCACATTTTTAGGGTAGATCACGGATAATTTCTAATTTGATGTCCTTTTGCATACGCATGGACCAACCTTTACACTACACAGTACTTACCAATAATACCTCCAAGACCAAAAATCTTGTCCGCCAACTTTTGGACCAGTGCCCCCCAGAGGGGTTTGAACACCTAAAAAGCCTATCTGGACTGTTGTTCTCCAGGTCGGAAATCCATCGTTTTATGGATGAGGAAGAACGGCACGATGTCAAGATCATTACCAACGACACCAAACAATCTTTAAAGACCATGAGCAGTGGAGAGCAGAAAAAGGCGTTATTGCGATATCTGCTTTCCCAAAAACCTGACTTTTTGGTCTTGGTGAATCCTTATGACAATTTGGATGTGGCCACCCAGGTCAATCTAAAACAACAATTAACGGCCATTTCCGAGACCACCATTTTGGTCCAGTTGGTTAGTCGTCTGGAAGACATTTTGCCCATTGAAGCATTGTATTTTAATCTCAACAATGGCGAACTATATCCATTTCCAGATGCTTCCAGCTTTTTCGCCAACAACAAAAAAGTCCGCTCTAGTTTTCAAACCGCTATTCCGGCTCCCATAAAGCCCATTGAGGTCCAAGGGGAAACCCTGGTTGAATTTAAGGAGGTGTCCGTAAGTTTTGATGGCCGACAGGTGCTCAATAACATAAACTGGACCATCAACAAAGGGGAGTTCTGGCAATTGATAGGCCCCAACGGAAGTGGCAAGACCACCTTGCTATCCATGATTACCGGGGATAGCCATAAAGGTTATGGGCAAAACCTGATCTTGTTCGGGTCCAAAAAAGGAAGTGGTGAAAGTGTTTGGGACCTAAAAAGCAAAATTGGGTATTTTACGCCCGCCATGACCGACAAATTTAGTGGTTACCATAGTGTTGAGAATATGATCGTCTCTGGTTTCCATGATTCGGTTGGTTTGTATATTAGACCCTCAGATCATGAAAAAAGGGTGGCCATGCAATGGTTGAAACTTTTGGAACTGCAAGATAAAAAGGACACCCAATTTCTTGAGTTGACGCAAGGACAAAAACGTTTGCTGATGACGGCAAGAGCCATGGTAAAGCACCCGCCATTGCTTATTTTGGATGAACCCACAGCAGGTTTGGACGATACCAATGCCGCTTTGTTCATTGCCTTGGTGAACAAAATTGCCATGGAAAGCAATACCACCATCCTTTTTGTATCCCATAGAAAGGAAGAAGGCCTGGAACCCCAATACAATTACCATTTGGAAATGGGGGAAATGGGATCTACGGGCACAATTAAATAGCACCAAAATGAAAAAAGAACAAATTATCCAGCTGCTGTTTGAATACCATCGCGATTTTGCCCAAACCATGTTGGGGCTTTCCCAAGGTGAATTCAGCAGGGTCCCTGGCAGTAAATGGAGTTCTGCACAACAACTGGACCATGTGCTTAAATCCATAGCCTCCATAGTCAAGGTATTTCATACACCTCCCGAGGTGTTGGAATCCAAGTTTGGTCTGGCCAATTCCGAAGGTAGGGATTATGACAGCTTGGTAACAAGCTATTTGGAAGTCCTTAAGAAGTTAAAGGATTTTGTGCTTCCCGAGCGGTTCGTTCCGGTAAAAATATCCTTTGAAGACAGGCAGAAGAAAGTAAAGGAACTTCTTGAGACCGTTCGAATTTTAAAAAATGGTGTAGAACAATTTGAAGAATCTACTTTGGATTCCCATTTGGTCCGTCATCCGGCCATGGGAAACCTCACTTTGAGGGAAATGCTGTATTTTGCCATATACCATGTTCAGCACCATGATAGGCAGATTCTGGAAAATCTTAAAAATTATCCTGAATGATCCAGTTAAGGGAAGCCAACATACAAGACGCGCCATTGATCGCCCTATTGGCCAGAATTACTTTTTCCGAGACCTTTGGTCATTACTTTCGGGATGCAAACGATCTTGAATCCTATTACCAAAGGACATTTTCCGTGACGAAACTAAAATCCAGTCTTGCCAAAAACCACAATGTGTTTTGGTTGGCCTATCTGGATGAGCTGCCCGTAGGTTACGCAAAACTGAAATTGGATTCCCCCTCCCCTTTTTTGGATACCGTCAAGGTGTGTCAACTGCAGAAAATTTATGTGCTCAAGGATTTTTTGGCGAGAAAAGTAGGGGTGGAACTCCAAAATACGATGTTGGAACGGGCCCAGTCAGAGGGATTTGAACAAATATGGCTTTCCGTTCTAAAGGAGAACCTTAGGGCCATTCGATTTTATGAAAAAAACGGTTTTAAGGTACTGGGAGACCATGACTTTAGTATTGGTAAAGAAGATTTTGAATTCCAGGTAATGGCCAAGGAATTAGCTTAAAAGCATAGTTGCACCTAGTACTCAAAAACATAAGAAACTAAATTGAAAAAACGAATTTTAGTCATTTTAGGAACCCTGATTTTAGTAGTAATCGGATTCTTCACTTTAAAAAAAATCAACCTTAATCCAAATTATGAAGTCGGACAAAAAATTGACGAATTCAATGGAGTTGCAGTTTACTACAATGGTGGTGTTGAAAATGTAAGTGGTCGAAGACTAACTGATGACGGATACAATCTTGGATTAAAATACCAATGTGTCGAATTCGTAAAAAGGTATTACTATGAGGGTTTGAACCATAAAATGCCTGACGCTTATGGACATGCAATAAGTTTCTTTGATTCTAATATAAAAGACGGAGAAAGGAATAAACAGCGGAATTTAACCCAATTCATGAACCCCAGTAAGTCTAAACCAAAAACTAATGATTTGGTAGTTTACTCGGGAACAATTCTTAACAAATATGGACACGTTTCGATTATCAGTAACGTATCGGAAAATGAGATTGAAATAATACAACAGAATCCTGGACCTTTTGGAAAGTCAAGGGAGAAGTTTGACTTAATAAAAGAAGATGGAAAGTGGAAAATTAAAAATGGTAGAATTTTAGGATGGTTGAGAAAATAAAAGCACTACGTATAACTCGGCATAAAAATAATGCTTAAGTTAAATCTTTAGTGCTTTTTGACAACTCTGATTTTCCTGTGGAATTGGACTAAAAATCTCTACTCTTATACAAAAGTACATGCGTGAAAAAATCTTAAAAATATATGACGAGGTGGTCAAGGCCAATCCCAATTTCGAACGAAAGGGAAAAACCATGCCCTATACTTCCTCCAATGGTTATATGTTCTCCTTGTTGAACAAGGAGGGTGAATTGGGCATTCGACTTTCCAAGAAAGACCTACAGCTGTTTGATGAAAACTTTGGGGTGCAACCCTTTACATCCCATGGTGCTACCATGCGCGAGTATACACTGGTTCCAGAAGCGCTTTTGAAAGACATCAATACGCTAGGGGAATATCTTCAAAAAGGTTTTGATTATGTGAATTCCCTTCCTCCCAAATAACCATTGATATGGGCTTTTACGATTTATCAAAAGTGGAACGCCAACTCCTGGTGCAACAAATTGATGCCGATATTTTTAGTGCATTTAGCACAAAGAATCCAGCCTTAGCCAATCGATACTTTTCGAACCATGACACCTATATCAGAAAAGCAGCTTATCAGGCGGTGGGCAAAATCCATAGGTCCAAGCAGCTCCCTAATCAAGATTTGATTTTGTTTTTAGACCAACTGCTGACATCCACCAATGAAAAAGTAAGACAAACTACCATCAATGCGGCTGGGGAATTGGGGAAATCAGATTTTAAACTGGTCCAACATTTTTTTGACCAAGGGTTGTTTGATGACCATCATTCCGTAAGAAATGCAGTGATTGGTTCCCTTAAAAAAATGGGTGAAAAAAACCCAAAACCTGTTTTAAAGTGGGCACAGACCTACCTTGAACATCCGGATAAAGAAGTTAGGCGTGAGATTTGTCATGGTATCGAACTCCGAGGAAGAACACACCCTCAAGATGTACTACCCCTCCTCCAACGGTTGCAGCACGACCCCACGGCCAGGGTAAGGAATACGCTGGTACATGTTCTTGGACAAATTGCCTACAAAAAAGGGTGCTTGGCCACTGTGGTGGCATCCTTGAACCTTTGGGAAAACAAGGAGCTGGTAACCAAGGCCCTTGATGAAATTGTGGATGTGCACCGGCGGTATAAAAATTTTGCCGCCCTAAGCCAAGAGAAGGCTACAGCCTATATAGAACGACATTACAACCCCCAATAAAAAAAGCCATCTGTACAGATGGCTTTTTTGTTTAGTATAAAGTTCCAACTATTCTTTAGCTGAACCTATTTTCTTTTTAAGGGCATCGTACATAATCGGAGTTGCGATAAATACAGAAGAATACGTACCTACCAATACCCCAACGATCATAGCAAACATAAACCCTCTTAAGCTTTCCCCACCAAATACGAATATGGCCAATAACACGATCAAAGTGGTCAAGGACGTATTCAAGGTACGGCTCAAGGTGCTGTTCAAGGCCTGATTGATGTTCTGCCCTTTGTTCCAGCCTTTTAGATTTACTATTTCACGGATTCGGTCGAACACCACCACGGTATCGTTCAAGGAATAACCTATCACGGTCAGGATGGCCGCGATAAAAGCTTGGTCAATTTCCATGTTGAACGGCATGATCTTGCCGGTCAAGGAGAAAATTCCAAGTACGATCATTACATCATGGAAAACGGCGATAACCGCACCCAATGAGAACTGCCATCTTCTAAAACGGATAAGAATGTAGAGGAACACTACCGCCAACGATCCAATAATGGCCAGGAAGGCATTGTTCTTGATATCATCCGCAATGGTTGGTCCTACTTTAACTGATTGTAGAATTCCTATGGACTTTTCCGAAGCTCCAACGGTAAAGTCCTCGAAAGAAGTTCCATCTGGCAGGTATTTCTGGAGTGAAGTATATAGTTTATCCTGGATTTCGTTGTCCACCTCAATACCTTCCACATCCACTTTGTAGGGAGTGGTCACTTTTATCTGGTTGGCTTCTCCAAAAGTTTTCACATTGGTTCCACTACCAAAAACGGTATTGAGCTCAGAGGCAATTTCTGATGGATTGACCGCCTTTTCAAATCGGATTTGGTATGAACGCCCTCCAACAAAATCGACACCTTGTTGCAAGCCTGTGGTCATCAATGAGAAAATACCAACTCCCACCAATATCAAGGAAACCACATAAGAAATTTTGCGTTTGCCCAAGAAATTGATGTTCATATTGGTGAACAACTTCTTCGTCATGGCAGTGGAGAAGTCCAAATTTCTTCCCTTTTTGGCGATATAGGAATCCACCATCAATCGGGTAATAAAGATGGCCGTAAACAATGAAGTCACAATACCGATCAAAAGGGTGGTTGCAAACCCTTTAATGGGCCCGGAACCAAATACAAACAGAATGAGAGCTGTTAGTCCAGTGGTAATGTTGGCATCCAAGATAGAAGACAAGGCATTGCTAAATCCATCCTGAACAGCCTGGGCCTTCCCTTTTCCTCTTGCCAATTCCTCTTTGATCCGTTCAAAAATCAGTACGTTGGCATCAACGGACATACCAATGGTCAATACAATACCAGCAATACCAGGAAGGGTCAACACCGCTCCAAGGCTTGTTAATACCCCAAAAATCAGTAGGATGTTCAAGATCAAGGCAACATCCGCAAAGATTCCGGCCTTCCCATAGTAAAAAATCATCCAAACCAATACGAATGCCATGGCAATCAAGAAGGACATAAATCCACTATCAATGGCCTCTTGGCCCAAAGAAGGACCTACCACCTCTGACTGGATAATCTCAGCGGAGGCTGGAAGTTTACCAGCCCGCAGTACGTTCGCAATATCCTTGGTTTCGTTTACCGTAAAAGTTCCGGTAATCTCAGAGCGCCCACCTGAAATAGGTCCGGTGGAAACCCCTGGCGCTGTATATACTTTATTGTCCAATACAATGGCAATACCCGTCTGGTTGTTGAAGGCGTCACCTGTAAGTTTTTCCCATTCTTTGGCTCCTTTGGTGTTCATGGTCATGTTCACCGATGGCTTGTTGAACTGGTCAAATGTATCCTGGGCATCAGATACTACATCCCCGCTGATCCTAGGCACGTTGTCCCTGTTGGATTTAAGGGCATATAGTTCCGCCAATTCTGAATCCTTAGCAGGTCTTTCCCAAAGAAACTTGGTGAATTGCACATCGTTGGGCAACAACCTTCTGATTTCCCTTCTTCTAAGGTAACCTCCAATTTCTGCTGTATCAGATATCAAAGCGCGTGCAATGGCATGGCTCCCTGGGTTAGCGGGAATCAATTTCCCCATGAGTGGATTTACCTCTGCGGTCAAATCCAAGGAATCTTGTGCCACATCTGACAGGAGGGAATCGATTTCAGATTCTGGGGTAGACACTTCCTCTACCTCCTCCACAGGTTCCAATATTTCCTTTAATCTTTCATTGGCGTTGATAAAGAACGTACCAAGGCTCTGGTTGCTTTGTGGGTAGGTTTCCCAGAACTCCAATTGGGCCGTGCTGGACAACAACTCTTGCGCCCTTGCAATATCCCTTGCCCCTGGAAGTTCCACCAAAATTCTACCGGAATTACCCTCTCTTTGAATGTTGGGTTGGGTTACCCCAAATCCATCGATACGCTCACGAAGCACTTCGAATGCAGATACAATGGACTCATCAATTTTGGTACGGATAATGGGTTTTACCTCATCATCGGTCATCTGAAAGTTGATGACATCGCTAAGGCCTTTGTTCGCAAAAATATCCGGAGAGGCCAATTTGGTATCACCTTTTATGGCATCAAAAGCATCATAGAACAGCTCCAAATAGGTGTCCGGGCTGTTTTTGGAGGCTGCATCCGCATCTGCCAATGCCTTATTAAAAACAGGATTTTTGGTGTTATTGGCCAAGCCCTTCAGAATGTCCTTCACGGAAATCTGCAGGGTTACGTTGATACCACCTTTAAGGTCCAATCCTTTGTTTAGTTCTTTCTTCTTTGCGTCATCATAACTGGTAAATCCCAAAAAAGGGGTGCTTCCAATGGAATCCAAATACGATGCCTCTAAAGCTTCACGCTTTGCCACATAATCGTCCTCAGTTTCCAAAATTTGGCTGATGGCATAGTTCTCTGCATCGGTCTCCAACTTACTTGTAATGAAAGTATAGGAAAGCTGATAGATGCTCACCAAACCAAAAAGGAGGGCGAAAAGCTTTATAAGTCCTTTATTTTGCATTGATTATTAAATTTTTATGATGTTTTGCTAAACAGCGTGCAAATATATCATTTCCGACAAGATTTGCCAATAGAAATTACGGGAATTGCAATGATGTGGGCCATCAACACTGTTAAAACAAAAATGTCATTTCCGGTCCGCAGGTTGCCCAATCTTTTTCTCGATTTCGCGCTTGCGGTGGAAATGACATTTTGCCAAATGGCAATTCAACTTATAGTTGAAGCAGACCGTTGGTTTTTTTCACCCCCTCGGCACTTTCTTGCATTTTGGCTTTTTCGGCATCGCTAAGTTCAATCTCAACGATCTTCTCAATTCCGTTTTTGCCCAATATCACGGGAACCCCGATACTCAGGTCGTCCAATCCATATTCCCCTTCCAACAGGGCGGAACATGGGAACATTTTCTTTTGGTCGCAGGCAATGGCCTGAACCAATCCAGATACGGCCGCACCTGGAGCATACCAGGCACTTGTACCCAAAAGTTTGGTCAAGGTGGCCCCTCCTACTTTGGTTTCTTCCACTACCCATTGCATTTTGTCCTCGGCAAGGAATTCGGAAACTTTAACGCTGTTTCGGGTGGCGTGGCCAATTAATGGCACCATTCCTTTGTCGCTGTGTCCGCCAATTACCATCCCATCCACATCGGAAATGGGAGCTCCCAAGGCTTCTGCCAAACGGTATTTGAAACGAGCGCTGTCCAACGCACCGCCCATACCTATAATTTTATTCTTGGGCAGATCAGTGGTCTTGTGCACCAAATAGGTCATGGTGTCCATGGGATTGCTGACCACAATCAAGATGGTATTGGGAGAGTGCTCCAAAAGACTGGAAGCCACTGATTTTACAATACCAGCGTTGATTCCTATGAGTTCTTCACGTGTCATTCCCGGTTTTCTTGGGATTCCGGAAGTGATCACCGCAATATCGCTACCAGCAGTCTTGGAATAATCGTTGGTGGTTCCGGTAATTTTGGTATCAAAACCATTTAAGGAAGCTGTTTGCATCAAATCCATGGCCTTGCCTTCGGCATAGCCCTCCTTGATGTCCAACAAAACTACTTCAGATGCAAAATTTTTCATTGCAATATATTCGGCACAGCTTGCCCCAACTGCACCCGCTCCAACTACGGTAACTTTCATGTTAATAGATTTAAAATTTAAACGCTCAAAAATACGGCATTTGAGGCAGATAAAACCTGACTTTTTACCATTTTAAAGCACATTTTCCTTCTCTAACAATTTGTAAGTAAAATCAGCTTAATGTTAACAAAAACTGCAGTTCACCGAAGAAAAAGATGGTAAGGGTGTCATACATCGATTTATCGACAATACTTCTTCGCTTATTACCGTTGTAATAGTCCCAAATTAGATTTAACCTACTTAAACATGAAAAAGTTCTTTTCATTGTTGGCCATTGTATCCATTATTGCTGTAAGCAATTGTACCAGTATACCCGAAAACGATGATCCCATATTGGGCATTTGGGTCAGGAACAATGGAGATGACACCAATAAAGGTGAAACAGCTACGCGCGAGGAGTGGATTTTTAATGATGTGTACCTTGGCAGGTACCAGAGCTACTCCAATTCCAACTTAGTATTTTATACCGATTTTAAATGGTCCGAGGACAACGGCACCTACACCATTACCTATTCCGATGAACAGGTTACGGATGTTGTGGTGAGTCTTGAAGTGGCCAGCGACCCTGAAATTTTATCCCTGGAGAACGGTTCTGTCTTCGCCACCAGGGAATAGTGGAAGGCACACCATATGAAAATAGGAGGCCCCGACAATTGTCGGGGCCTTCTTTATATGGGATTATGCTTTATATTATCTAAATCCAAAATTGATACCGAAAGTAAAGGTACTAAATTCTGCGATATTGTAATCTGCGTTGATCCTGAAGAAGCCCAATTTAAGCTTTGTACCAATGTTTCCAGATACTCCACTTACCTTATTGCTAATGTTAAATGGATCGTTGTATACAATAGGTTGTGCAATGGTTTCAATTTCATACCTACCCAAAATGTTGGTATCGGCCTTTCCTGTGATATAGTTCAATCCACCATAGAAGTTGATGACCGGTAAACGGGTGGAGACCACTGCACTAAAGTTCCAAGAGCTGAAATCTGCTTCCAGTCGTTGGTTTTCACCGGCAATGACATCCGTATTGGTAAAATCGTACTCCCCACTTAAATTGGTGTAACCTATTACTGCGGATATAGCTACAGGCAAAAGTTTGTCCGCTGGAAGGTGTTTGGTAAAATCATGCTGTATTCCAAACCCATATAAGCCTATTTTTACATCATCCGTATTGATTTTGGGCAGGAAACGTGCTTTTACTTCGGTTCCCTTGATCAAGCCCACACTGGCCTGGATATATCCTGAGGGAACAAAATTCAAGTCCTCTGAAGCCAATCCAGAGGGTAATTCAAACTGTGCACTGACCGGTTGCCCTTGTACCAGGGCGTTAATGGCCACATCCACTCCTTCAATATCACCCAATGCGGTAGCCACTTCCTTGGAGGTACTGCCATCGGTAAAGGTCAGGTTCTCATAATCCGCCGTGTTCAGCGTAAATGATTTTCTATCGTCCTTGTTTTTAAAACCGGTTATGTTACCCACAATGGAAATCTCAAAGCCGCCCAAAGGCTTGGCGTCGGCAGAGTTGTACCATCCATTGGAAATACTATATACGCCAGCTTCCGTGACCGGTGCCAACCATGCAGTTGTAAATCGTTCTGCATCATTTAGACCAGCTGCCAAAAGATCATTAAGATTGGATTGCGAAAATCCAAAGGAACAGCTGAACAGTGCAAGTAAAAGAACTATCTTTTTCATCTTGTGAGGTTTTTCCCAAAACTATGAAACTGGGCGTGTTGGGCTAATTTTTTGTTGTGAAACCCGCTTATCTATATACTTAGTGCGGCATCCATGATGGCAGTTGGCAGTCAAAACTTTAAATATTCATGGAAAATGCGAGCCGTTTAATGGGCTAAAATGTGTTGTCTGTCGCTTCTGTACATTGGGTAATCTATTCTTTTTGCTCCCCCAGCGGCAAATAATTAATTTTTCAAAAAACTATTTTCATGGGAAAAAGCAGAAGCCTAAGGTGGTCAGCACTCTTGTTTTGTTTGATGTTGTTTGCAACCACCCAGGGCCAAAAAAGACAAGGTAATATTGTTGAGTATTTCGGCAAGGAAAAAATTGATGATGTAAAAGAAGGTAGGGTGGTACATCTTTTCAAGAATGCCCTGTATTTGCCCACCAAAAGAAATGCGCTCAATTCCATTTCATTTCCAACGGATAAAGTATTCAAGGACTTTTTAATGTCCCAAAAAAAAGTATCGGAAGATGAAATAGGAATGGTGGACCATACGGGAGAGGCCCAACGTTGGACATCCATAAAAGTGGACAGTAGCAGTACTTTCAACAACAGGGTACTCCGTGGTTCCTATGTATACCTAAGTTATACATCCAAGTCGGAAGACATTGTTCTTTTTGAAGCCTCTGGCCATACCCAGGTAATAATCAACGGTTACCCGCACGAGGGGGATTATTACGATTTTGGGTATAGCTTAATTCCCATAAAACTAAAAAGGGGAACCAATGTATTTGTAATGAAAGTTGGAAGATTTCCGAGGGTTAGGGCCCGGTTGATCCAACCTAAAAGCCCCATTCTTTTAACACAACGGGATATGACCCTTCCCGATCTACTGCCCGAAGAACAAATGGGCTACAAAGGAGCCATTCGTGTGGTAAATGCCTCTCCCAATTGGGTAAGGGGGCTCTCACTGAATGTAACCCACAAAGAAAAGCAAGCAGCATCCGCATTACCGGCCATACCTCCAATGAGTGTGCGTAAGGTAGGATTCGACATTCCTTCGCTTGCCAGCGGCAGCAAACCCGAAAAATCCTCAATGGAACTGCTATTGCTGGACACCGATAAAAGTGCTTTGGACAAGCAACAAATAGCGATCCAAATCAAGTCAAAATACGGGAAGCACAAACGAACGTTTGTGAGCAATATAGATAATAGCGTACAGTATTTCAGTGTTGCCCCTTCATCCACAAAGGATTTGGAAAATGGAGCACTTTTTCTATCGGTGCATGGTGCTTCGGTGGAAGCCGTAAATCAAGCCAATGCCTATAAGCAAAAGGACTGGGGGCATGTTGTTGCACCCACCAACCGAAGACCATTTGGTTTTGCTTGGGAAGATTGGGGACGTTTGGACGCGCTTGAGGTATTGGCAGAAGGCAAAAGAATCTACCAACCAGATGCACAGAAAATATATCTGACCGGACATTCCATGGGCGGGCACGGAACCTGGTACCTGGGCGCCACTTATCCTGATAAATTTGCTGCCATTGCCCCCTGTGCGGGCTACCCGGACTTATTGGGCTATAGGGACAGCTTTGTTAAAAGGGCCTTGAGTGCAAGCGAATCCCAGCTAAAGCAATGGGGCATTACCCCCAAAATGTTGGAGGAAATGCAGAAAAAACCACAACTAACCCCCATGGACCATATTATTATAAGAGCGGGGAATCCCAGTAGGACCCTAAAGTTGAAACGCAACTATCTACAGCACGGGATTTATGTGCTCCATGGCGAAAAAGACAATGTGGTACCTACTTTTATTGCTCGTGAAACCCGGGAGGTACTGGGAACATTCCATCCGGATTTTACATATTACGAATATCCTGGTGGTACGCACTGGTACGGTAACCACAGCATGGATTGGCCGCCTATATTCGAGTTGTTCAAACAAAGAAGCATTCCGCTGGATTCTACCATTAAAAAAATGGAGTTTTACACGGCTTCGCCAGGAGTATCGGCAAGTTCACATTTTGCTACCATTGTGCAGCAACAAACACCTTTTGAGATAAGTTCCATTGATTATTCCACAGAAAATGGACCCAAGATCAGTACGGACAATGTTTCCATGCTTCAATTGGATACGGATGACATGAATCTGGAATCCAAAGAAATTACCATTGATGATTCTTCTATTTCACTCACCACAGGAACCGTTTTCTTGAAAAAGGAAGACAATGGTTGGAAAACCACTACGGCTCCATCAGCCAAAGAAAAAGGTCCGCATAGAAACGGTGGATTTAAGGATGCCTTTAGGAACCAAATGATCTTTGTATATGCCACAAAAGGAACCGAACTGGAAAACCAATGGTATTACAACAAGGCCAGATTGGATGCCGAGACGTTTTACTACCGCGCCAATGGGTCGGTGGAATTGATTGCTGACCGCGATTTTAAACCCAAAAATTACCAAGACAGGAATGTGGTGATCTATGGCAATAGTGATAACAATGCCGCCTGGGGCAAACTTTTAAAGGATTTTCCTGTTCAAGTCGAAGACAATCAGGTTACCCTGGATGGTAAAACGGTAACAGGAAGTGAATGGGGCATGTATTTTATAGCGCCAAGACCCGATAGTGATACAGCTAGTGTTGGTGTGGTAAGCGCCACAGGTACTGATGGTATGAAGGCTATTTATAGCAACCATTATCTGTTGAACGCAACTACTTATCCAGATTTACTCCTTTTTAGCAATACTATCATGGAATTTGGAACCGATGCGGTGAAATGTGCTGGTTTCTTTGGAAATGATTGGTCATTTGAGAAAGGGGATTTTGTATGGCAATAACCAACCAAAAATATCCAACCAAAAAAAATCCCAGGGTTATACCTGGGATTTTTGTTTGATGTATTTTTCAGCTTTTAGGCATCTATGTTCGCATAGACCGCATTTTTCTCGATGAATTCCCTTCGTGGCGGTACTTCATCGCCCATGAGCATGGAGAAGATACGATCCGTTTCGGTGGCATTCTCAATACTCACCCGTCGTAATGTCCTAAACTCAGGATTCATGGTGGTATCCCAAAGTTGTTCCGCGTTCATCTCTCCAAGACCTTTATAACGCTGTATACTTGCCCCTCCCTTCATGGATTCCACAATTTCATCGCGTTCCTTGTCATCCCAGGCGTATCTTTTCTTACTACCTTTTTTAACAAGATACAATGGTGGAGTGGCGATGTATACGTGGCCATTTTCTATCAACTCCCTCATATAGCGGAAGAAAAACGTTAGGATCAGTGTCTCAATATGGCTACCATCCACATCGGCATCACACATGATCACTACCTTATGGTACCTTAGTTTTTCAAGGTTCAATGCCTTACTGTCTTCCTCGGTACCAATGGTAACACCAAGAGCGGTATAGATATTCTTGATTTCCTCATTCTCGAACACTTTGTGCTGCATGGCCTTTTCCACGTTCAAAATCTTACCTCTAAGTGGTAATATAGCTTGGAAATTTCTATCCCTACCTTGCTTGGCCGTTCCGCCTGCAGAATCTCCCTCTACAAGGAATACCTCACATTTGGTCGGGTCTTGTTCAGAGCAATCGGATAATTTTCCTGGAAGTCCCCCAACACTCATCGGGTTCTTTCTCTGGACCATTTCCCGCGCCTTCGCAGCTGCGTGGCGCGCCTGGGCGGCCAACTTCACCTTTTCCACAATTTGTTTGGCATCATCCGGATGTTCTTCCAGATAGTCCGTCAACATTTCGGAAACCGCCTGACTTACGGCGCTGGTCACCTCCCTGTTGCCCAATTTGGTCTTGGTCTGACCTTCAAATTGTGGTTCGGCTACTTTTACAGAGACTATGGCCGTTAATCCCTCACGAAAATCATCCCCCGAAATCTCAAATTTTAACTTATCCAGTAATCCTGAATTGTCCGCATACTTTTTCAATGTGGTGGTCAATCCCCTTCTAAAGCCGGAAAGGTGCGTACCTCCTTCATGGGTGTTGATGTTATTTACATAAGAATGGAGGTTTTCGGAAAATCCAGTATTGTAGATCATGGCCACCTCAACAGGAATGCCATTTTTCTCTCCTTCCATGGAAATTACACTCTGAATAAGGGGTTCCCGGGTCTCATCCAAAAATTTAATGAATTCCTTGAGTCCTTCCTCGGAGAAAAAGGTTTCTGATATATATTCCCCTTTTTCGTCCTTATTGCGTTTGTCGGTGAGGCTTATGGTGACGCCCTTGTTCAAGTAAGCGAGTTCCCGCATCCTGTTGGCCAGGGTGTCGTAACTGTACTCCGTGGTTTGGGTAAAAATGGTATCATCGGGCATAAAGGTAACGATTGTCCCTGTTTCCTTGGTGGTTCCCGTACTTTTTACAGGATAGAGCGTTTTACCTCTTTCGTACTCTTGCTCCCAAATTTTTCCCTCACGATGTACCACGGCCTTTAAATGGCTGGACAAGGCATTCACACAAGAAACCCCAACACCGTGAAGTCCCCCGGAAACTTTATAGGAATCTTTATCAAACTTACCCCCTGCCCCGATTTTGGTCATGACCACCTCAAGGGCGGAAACACCTTCTTTCTTGTGGAGGCCTACAGGGATTCCCCTACCATTATCTTTGGTGGTAATGGAGTTGTCTTCGTTGATGATGACCTCTATGGTATCGCAATGTCCCCCCATAGCTTCATCAATGGAGTTGTCCACTACTTCATATACTAAATGGTGCAGCCCCCTGGTCCCAACATCACCGATATACATTGAGGGTCGCATGCGCACGTGTTCCATCCCCTCAAGGGCCTGGATACTATCCGCTGAATATTGATTTTTTTTAGCTTCTTCGCTCATAAATCTTCTTTGTTTTCCTTGAAAAATTCAAATCTTACAAATATAACGAATACCCAATGTAAATAGGCGTTTGGGCTGTATTAGTACCCTCAAGTTATCAACAAATAATTGTGGAAAATTACGAGCCTTTGTCCCCTCTTGGAAAAGCAGCTTCCCACGGGTCATTTTTTTACAGGAATTAGGGAAAACCAACCGGCCCAACCCTTATGCCGTTATCAGAAAAATCCCTCAAAACGCCCATAAATAAAGGGCTCAGGGCATTATTTTATTTCATATATTTAGTAAGAACCTGATACTGATGAATTTAAACATCTACAATTGCCTAATTATTGCCGGTATAATTCAGGGGTTTATATTTTCATTTCTTGTATTCAACACCAAAAAATTCCGGTCCATTAGCACTCGATTATTAGGTTTATTGGTACTGGCCTATTCCTTGGGAAATTTACAATATATCATTCCCGATGTAGGTCTAATGGACCTTGGGACCATGTACCGCTATTTGTACCTTCCCCTAGCAGCACTTATCCCTGTACTTATCTATATGTACGTGCACCATTTTCTGAATCCGCTTTCTGAAGTATCCGGTTTGGAAAAGTGGTTGATGGCCCCGTTTGTGGTGTTTATGCTAGCCACTTTGGTCTTTAGGTGCTATTTTGTTTTTAAGAGTGGTGATATGGAGGCCTATGCACTCTTTGGCAACCTGGTAATGGGCATTGAAATATTTTCGGTGCTTTTTGCTATTGTACTTTTGGTCTTAGCCACCTTTAAGGTGTTCGCTTTTGCGGAAGAGGACCAGAGCTTTAACCCAGAGGTCATCCGAACCAGCTTGAATTGGCTCAAGTACACCCTGATTCTCATCTTATTAGGCACCTTTTTATGGGCCTACCTTACCTATAAAAATATATTTGTTCCAGACAGCAACGTTTCCTACTATTCCTTGTGGATCATCATTGCCGCCACGATATACTGGCTGGGCCACATTGGTATTTACAAATTTGGCATTATAGAGCAGCGAAAACGCATCAGGGCCTATCAACTTAAAAACAATGGCCAAGTACCCCAAAAAGATCCATTGAACGAACATGTGATGGCATTTCAAAAATTGGTGCGCGAAGAAAAGGCCTATCTGGACCCAGGGCTTACTTTAGACACTGTGGCATCGCATCTTTCCATAAGTCCGAGTTATTTGTCCAAAGTGATCAAAAAAGAGCTCCACACCAATTATACGGACTACATCAACGAGCTACGCATCGATGAGGCCAAAAATTATCTCCGAAAACCGGAATTTGCCAATTACACCATTACGGCCATTGGTCTTGAAGCCGGATTTAACTCAAGATCGGCCTTCTACCAAGTGTTCAAAAAGGTTACCGGAAAAACCCCGTTACGCTACAAAAAGGAGATTGGTCAAAGTGCGGATTCACTTCCCTAAATCCCATTAAACCATTCATTTTCAACTGTCCAGAATTTTGATCTTGACAAAATACTGGAATCCCAAGCCCCCTCTCTAGACTATATTAAGTTCAACTTCCCCCATTACATGTTACAAACCAAACCTCAACTAGATAATGGGCACTCCAATCAACCTCGGTAAACTGTCCTGTATTTGTGTTGTGCTTTTTTTGGGAACTCCTTTTTGGGGGAACGCCCAAAGAGCAACATCGTATGAAAAGGGCATTCAAAGAATGGGATTCAATTATGGACAGGGAACGCAGCAGTCCTTCCCTTTTGCATCGGACTCATATACCTATGATGTTACCTATGTAAAATTTAATTACAACAGGTCTATTATAAACGGTAAAAAACTTCGGCTAGGCATCAATATAGAACCCGGCATCTACTTCAGTACCGAGGGGGAATTCCCAAAAATAGAAACGGACAATACGGAAGTAAAGGCGGTAAGCAAAGGAGGTTCGGAAGAAACCCAGGCCTTGGTCATGGACTACCGAAAAATGAACGAATATGTTCTGGATATAGGGGTTCAAATGAGCTATCCCATCCAAAAAAACCTGGACTGGTACCTGCTAGGCAGCGTGGGACCCATGATCATTGATACCCAGACCCAACGACAGAAAAAGGGCTTTGCCTTTTCCGACATATTTTCGATGGGTCTCCTATACCACCTCAAAAACCTTGTGGTAGACCTCCGATATGGAATCCGCCATGTTTCCAATGCCGGTTTTGGCAGACCCAACAAAGGCTATAACAGCACCAATTTTGAAATGGGGTTTTCCATACCTCTGGGAAGAACGAACAAAATATAGCAATAAACCCTCCTAAACCTCTCCCTAACATCAAAAAGCCCCTTGTACAAGGGGCTTTTCTGACTAATTGAAAATGAAACAAAACAGCATCTTCCTACTACATAAACTATAATGGGTCGGCTATTTTACGTATGCATCCTCATGAACATTTGCCACGGCCCTTCCTGAAGGATCGTTCATGTTCTTGAAGGCCTCGTCCCATTCTAAGGCAATTTTGGTACTACAGGCCACGGAAGGTTCCTGGGGTACGCTCAATGCCGCTGCATCTGAAGGGAAATGCCCTTCAAAAATGGAACGATAATAATATTCTTCCTTAGTGGTTGGGGTTTGGATAGGGAACTTAAAATGGGCATTGGCCAATTGCTCATCGGTGACTTCCTCTTCCACCAACAATTTTAAAGTGTCTATCCAACTATATCCCACCCCATCGGAAAATTGTTCTTTCTGTCTCCATGCCACGCTTTCCGGCAGATAGGATTCAAATGCCTTACGAACCACCCATTTTTCCATGCGCTCACCGTTGATCATCTTATCTTTTGGGTTGATCCTCATGGCCACATCCATAAACTCCTTATCCAAAAACGGAACTCTACCTTCTATTCCCCAAGCTGCCAACGATTTGTTCGCCCGGAGGCAGTCGTACATATGGAGCTTATCCAATTTACGAACCGTTTCTTCATGGAAATCCTTTGGACTCGGGGCTTTGTGGAAATATAGATAACCACCGAAAAGCTCATCCGCCCCTTCTCCAGACAATACCATCTTTATTCCCATGGACTTAATGACCCTGGCCATAAGATACATGGGCGTGGAGGCCCTGATCGTTGTAATATCATAGGTCTCCAAGTTGTAAATCACATCTTTGATGGCATCCAAGCCCTCTTGGATGGTAAACTTAATTTCATGGTGGATGGTTCCAATATGATCGGCCACCTTTTGGGCCGCTGCCAAATCTGGGGACCCTTCCAATCCAACAGAGAAAGAATGGAGCTGCGGCCACCATGCCTCTTTGGTATCCCCGGACTCAATCCGCATTTGGGAATATTTCTTGGCCACTGCCGATGTTACGGAAGAATCCAACCCGCCTGAAAGTAATACCCCATAGGGTACATCGGACATCAACTGTCTATGTACAGCTGCTTCCAAAGCTTCCTTGATCTCTGCGATGCTGGTCTCGTTTTCCTTGACCGCCTCGTATTCCATCCAATCCCGTTGGTACCATCTTCTAAACTCACCATCGGCACTGTGCAAAAAATGCCCGGGAGGGAACAATTCAATTTTGGAACAAGTGCCTTCCAAAGCCTTTAGCTCAGAGGCCACATAAAAAGTTCCATTTTTGTCCCATCCTATATACAAGGGGATGATACCCATATGGTCTCTGGCGATGAAATACTCATCCTTTTCGCTATCGTAAATGGCAAAACCAAAAATTCCATTGAGGTCATCCACAAAGTGAACCCCTTTTTCCTTGTATAGGGCCAAAATGACCTCACAATCCGATTGGGTCTGAAACTCATACTTACCCTCAAATTGATTTCTGAGTTCTCTATGGTTATATATTTCGCCATTGGCTGCCAATACCAGTTTACCGTCAGCACTGAACAATGGTTGTTTCCCCGAAACTGGGTCTACAATGGCCAATCGCTCATGCGCCAAAATGGCTTTTTCATCTGAATAAATTCCACTCCAATCCGGACCTCTGTGCCTCACTTTTTTGGACATTTCCAAAAGTTGCGGCCTTAAGACTTCCGTACTCTCCTTAACATCAAACGCACATACTATTCCGCACATAAATCAAAGTTTTTATAACAATTTTGAGTCAAATGTCCGATGTAAGTTTCAATAATAAAACATAATATTGAAAAATAATTTCATTTTTAAATATTTATATCAAATTTCAATATCATTTGTAATTATTTTAGATTGAAAAGTGTAATTTGCAAACACTTTGTAAGTCTTGTTAAATTTTAACGTCTTTTTATAAAACCTTCATTCCATTACATCCTAGTTTTGGAAACAACTAAAATCATCATCATGAAAAATATTTTCTTACTTACATTTTTAACCTTATCCCTTGTGTTTACGACTGAGGCCACGGCCCAAAAATTTAGTGGCCTGGACAAAAGTCCAGCTGATATCGCTTCGTATCCAGCAAGCTATAGGGTTTCTGAAAAAGCGGTTAGGGTCATCTACAGCCGTCCACAATTGAAAGGTCGTAGTTTGTCCGACCTTGCTCCTGCTGGCAAAGTTTGGAGGACAGGTGCCAACGAGGCCGCAGAGATTACGTTTTATAAGGATGCAACCGTAGGGGGCAAAGCCATTAAGGCCGGAACATATTCCTTGTTCACCATTCCCGGTGATAGTGAATGGACGGTAATTTTGAACGGAAATCTAAACCAATGGGGGGCCTACTCCTATGACAGTGCTGCCGACGTTGCCCGTGTGAGCGCAAAAGCTAGCACCGACGGCGATTCCTTGGAAGCTTTTTCCATTGCTTTTGACGATGACGGAAATATGGTAATGGGCTGGGGTACTTCAAGAGTTACCTTGGGCATAAGCATCTAATCCCAAATTACAATACAATTGAAGCCCCGCTAAGCGGGGCTTTTTTATTTTACCTGCTCGCCGGCAACAAATACCTGCTCTGCCTCAAGTTTTGGAATCTGCTTCACCGGAATGGTCATGATATCCTCGCTCAAAACAACAAAATCAGCAAATTTGCCAGGTTCAAGGCTCCCTTTCTCATTTTCCTCAAAATTGGAGTACGCTGCCCAAATGGTCATTCCCTTTAGCGTTTCCTCCCTGGAAAGGGCATCCTTCATCTGAAAACCTCCTTCAGGATATTCCTCAAGATCTTGACGGGCCACCGCGGCGTAAAAGGTCAGAAACGGGCTCACCCGTTCTACGGGAAAATCGGTGCCCAGGGCTACCAATCCAGCCTTGTCCAACAGTGTTTTAAAGGCATAGGCCCCTCCTACGCGCACTTCGCCTAATCTATCTTCCGCCCAATACATATCGCTGGTGGCATGGGTGGGTTGCACCGAGGGAATAATCCCATTTTCGAAATAATCAAAATCTTGTTCTTCAACTACTTGGGCATGCTCCACTTTCCAACGTCGGTCCGGATGCCCTTCCAAAGCATTTTTATAGGCCCTTAGCACCACCACATTGGCCGAATCCCCTATTGCATGGGTGTTCATTTGGTATTCTGTACTGGCTATGCGCACAGCCAAAGATTCAATCTGGTCCACTGGGGTTACCATGGCCCCAAAATGATTTTCTTTATCGGAATAGGGTTCTTTTAAGGCGGCTCCTCTGGACCCAAGGGCTCCATCTCCATATACTTTTACGGAACGTACATGAAGTTGGTTCGTCTTTACAATTCCTTTGTTCAGATAATATTCCAAATTTTCGGGGGTGTTGCTGATCATGGCATATACCCGAATGTTCAAGTCATTGGTTTGCTGCAAGCTATCTATCAGTTCTATGGTAGAACGGTCCAATCCTGCATCATTCACTGTGGTTAGGCCGTAGTCCAGGCAAATGCGTTCAGCATCTTTTAATGCCTGTACCTGAACTTGTCTTGAGGGTTTAGGTATCACAGCATCCACCAAAAGCATGGGATTGTCCACGAGCACTCCTGTTGGCATACCATTTTGAAGTACCACCTCGCCACCGTCCACTGTGGTATTGGCATTGATTCCCGCCAAATCAAGGGCTTTTTGGTTCACCAGATAAGCGTGTCCGTCCACCCGCTCCAATATTACAGGGACATCCGGAAAAAGTTCATCCAACTTTTCCTTGGTAGGAAATTCCTTGATTTCCCAATCGTTTTGGTCCCAACCCCTTCCGCGAACTATATTGGCAGGCCGCTCTTTGTAAAAATCCACCGTCTGGTCCAAAATCTCTTGAAAGCTTTCCGTGCCCATCAAATCCACTATTTGTTGATTAAGCCCAAGGTTGTAAAAATGGCAATGGGCATCAATAAGACCGGGCACAATGGTCTTGCCCTGGGCATCCACTACCTTCTTCGCACCATATTTTTGGAGGATAGCATCCGAGGTTCCAACAGCAACGATCAGTCCGTCTTTGATGGCCATGGATTCAGCCTTGCCAAAGTCGTCATCCACTGTGTAGACATTGGCGTTGTGCACAATTAAATCAACCTCTTCGGGACTGTTACATGAGTTGAATACTAGGAGGGAAATTACCGCAAGGAGGAGTGCTTTCATATTTCTGAAGGTTTCCTTCAAAAATAGAAAATGTTATCTAGCTAGTTGGTTGGTCCAAGCGCTATGGGAAGCGCACTAGCTAATCTTCAATTTCGGTCATTACAAACTCCACTCTGCGATTGGCCAAATGGTCTTCCTTGATCTTGCCATTGCCCAGGGGTCTTGTGCTTCCAACACCTTCCCAGACAATTCTACTATCGTCAATGCCCAATTTGGTAAGATAAAGTGCAACCGCCCTAGCCCGTAAAGATGAAATGAATTTGTCGTACCCTGGTTTTCCGGCATTGTCGGAATGCCCGGTGATCTTCATACGCACCTCGGCATTTTCCTTGAGGTACTTGAATATTTTTTTGACGCTGGCTATAGCCTCTGCATCAAGCTCATATCCTTTGGGCTCGAACGGATTGCGCTCCAGTACATAGATCTTATCTTTTTCATAGTTTACCCTTGGAAGTTCCTCCAAGTTTAGATTGTCTACATAGTAATAGGAAAAATCGCTGGATAATACGTGGGCGTCACTATCCAACAGCTCGGTTTCGGTGTTGTTGTCAAAATTTCCAATGATGATATGATTTTCAAATCCCTTGGCCTCAAATTCTGCGGTCAGCGTTACCCAATCATCAGTATTAGCCATCGACTTATTGGGTTTCAGTTTTACTTTTTGGAAGGCCAATCCCTCTTGTAAATCCAATCGAGAACCTGTTAAAGCGGAACTGTTAGGCAATTTTATCTTTTTGTTGACCAAGATCAGAGACATATTCTTTAGGGCCAAGCTGGAAGTTTCTGAAAGACTGACTTGCAATGATATTTTATACGGATGCTTTTCCCTTAGGGTTTTGGTGGTATTTAGCTGGACATATTCCCTGTAGTCGTTGAGGGCATAAAAATATAAGCCTACATAACCAGAACCATCCGGTGCTTCCTGGGTACCCTTGAAATTTGTGGGCACTCCAAAATCTCCCGAACCACAGGCGTTGTAGTAATCGCCTGAACTGGACGACGGTAAGGAAACCTCTTCCAATACCGTATCAAAACTGGTAATGTTGATTGGGCAGGTTTTATAATTTTCGAAACTTGGGTTCATGACCAGGTTTTGCCCAAATACGGGGCCTGCCAGCAGTAAAGAAAATATAGGGGCAAAAAAAATACGAGTAACCTTACGAATCATAGTTAAATAGGTTTAAGGTTCTCGTACTGCCTATATAAACGCTGCTTTTGGTCAGGTATTGTACTTAATTCGGAATTATGCCAATTAATTTCATTTCATATATCATACTATGTTTCAATAAAATACGTTACTATAGTCCAAATCTTGCTGTAATGCGCCTAGTGACTTTAATGCTGTTGTTCGGCCTCGTTCCCCTTTTTGGTCTTGGTCAAAATAAGATTGAGGGCAAAATTGTCGATGAGCTTGGCTTCCCAGTTTACTTAGCTTCAGTTGAACTTAGCGGTACAGATATCGTAACGCATACCGACTACGAAGGTTTCTTTATGCTTACCAGTGAAAAGAGTTTCCATTGGAAGATCAATATTACTTCCAAGGGTTACAAACCCGAATCTTTTTTTGTTTTGGATGGCGGTAATGCTGGGAATATTGTCCTGGAGTTTGATGCAGAAATGAAAGAACTGCTCCAGGGTACCTCGAGCGCAGATTACTAAACTCTATTTTTTTGGAAAACTGTTGGCGACTATTCGTCGTCCACAAACTCGGTCATTACAAATTCCACACGCCTGTTTTTGCGTCTGGCTTTGTCCGTTAAGGCACTGTCCAAAGGCAGCTTGTTTCCATAGCCTTCGGAGGTTATCCTCTGGGGGTCCAACCCAAGCTTCATTAAATATCTGGCCACGGTACGTGCCCTTTGTTTGGAAAGTACATCATTGTATTCGTCCGACCCCTGATCATCTGTATGCCCGCTGATGGATACTTTTAGGTTGGGATTACTCTCCAGGTATTCAAAAACATCTTTCAGACTTTGCCTGGCCTTGGGTTCCAGTTCAAATCGGTCAAAGTCGAAATTGACATGGTTCAGCACATAACTTTGGTTGGGCTGGTAATCCGGGCCCAGATATATCAAGGACACGTCATCAATATAGTAATAGGAATACCCTTCACCTGATGTTGTCTTTTTGCCAAAATCCAAATAATGGGTTCCTCCATTACTTTTAAAATTCCCCAAAACAAGATGGCTTTCAAAACCTCTTGCGACAATATCCAGGCTCACTTGCATCCACTCTTTCCTATCATCATAGAAACCTGTGGCCGAAAACTGTTTCGCATGGGAAGTGCGGGTCTGACTGGAAGCCAAAACGGCATTGGAAAGCTGCCTTTTTGTATGTATTGATAAGGGTTTTTGGGCAAAAACAGCCCCAAAGTCCATAACAGCACCATCTGATTTCTCAGAGAGACTCAAGGCTAGACTCAACCTATAGCGATGGCCTTTCTTTAAGGTCTCGGTAAGTTCTACCTGTATATATTCCCTATAATCTTTTGGAGCAAAAAGGTACAGACCAGCGTAGGCGGTACCCTCATAGGCTTCTTGTTTTCCCTTAAAGTTCATGGGAATCCCCAGCTTGGTTCTGCTACATTCATTAAAATAGTCCGTGGTTCCCAGTGTTGGGGCACTCCAATACTCTGTATCTCCATTAAGGTTACTCATGGATACAGGACACTCCACAAAATCTTCGAATCCACCATTGTGAACCAGATTCTGGGCAGCCCCGACAGAAATGGATAGGGCAATTGTGAGGTTGGTCAATATGTTTCCGAATCGCAAATACATGATTTCCAATCCTTTCGGAATAGCCTTCATCCTATAGTACCACAGGATCAAAGGTCATGTATAAACGATTTTCCTTAGATTTTATTGTGTGTTTTTCCTACAAACTAAAAATCGAACTTATAGGTCACCCCGGCAAGCGCTTGGAACCCTTGCACCCTAAAATTGGCCCAACGTTGGTAATTGTTATTGGCTATATTGGAGGCTTTTAGAAATACGGAGAGTTGATCATTGAACCGGTAACCGGCATGGACATTGGCATCAAAGAAACCATCCAAGGTAACAATAGCGGCAGGAAATTCTGATGGGGTGGCATTTTCAATTGCCTGGGCCACCAAATCGTCCCGATCCCCAACATAAAACAGATTGGCACCTAAATACCATTGCTTGTTTATTTGATAATCCATGAACAAAGACCCCTTTATACTGGGCAAATTCCAAGCGGGATTATCCGTTTCGGTGTCGTAATCGTAGAATTCCGCATTGACCCCCAGCGTAAAATTCCGATTAATGTCAATGTTCAATTCCCCAAAAATGCCCAAGGTCTTTACATCATCATAAAATACCTGGAAGGAATTGCCATAGAAATACCCTTTTTCGTCCATCCGGAACAAGTTCTGGGGATTTAGAAAAAACAGTGGCTTTCTGTTTTCAGCAGTGTAGGCCCCTTTGATATTGTATCCCACATTGGACACCAACTGCCCTTTAATACCAACATAGCCCTCGTATTGTTTGTCAGTGGGCTGGATGTCCAAAGTGGGGGATACATATGGATTTTCCTGTACAAAATCGAAATAGGAATTTTGTTCCAATTGCCCTTCTATTCCCCCATAGGCAATAACGTTTTCATCCAATAAGCGATATGATGCGGTAACGGCCGGATAGATATAGAAATTGGAATCGCTGTTTTCGATATCCATTCCGTACACAAAATTGGCCCCTAAATTTATGGTCAAATCATCCCTCAGTACCAAAAGGCTAGGATTTATCCCAACTTGGAACTGCCCGTAATCCATACCTCCGGAATTGACCGTGTTATTCAGCGACGCATTTTCAAAACTTCCGCCCACATAGTCCACATTGGCGTTAATGGTGACAAGTTCCTCGGTTATTGGCAATTCAATGCTAGGCTGTATAACTACCCGATTTTCACCAGAATCCGTTGCATCCCAAAATCTTCGGAGGAGGATATTCCCTTTTTTAAAAAATGAATCCTCCAGATTGAGATGGGCCTTGGCCTGGGCGTTAAAATAATTCTGGGTCTCGTCAATGGAAGCCACCGTGGCATCATCAAAAGTCCCATTTTCTATTCCGTACCAATTATACAATTGATGCTGTAGACCTACACTGGCTCCCCAATCCATATCCCGGTCCTTCTTGGCATAGGAAACGTCCAATTTGGTTTGGTAAAAATCGGCGTCCAAAGGTGTGGTTTCTATAGCGCCACGGGAAGAATGATGGCTCAATCCAAAATCCAGCAAATCCTCTCCCCTATTAAATTCCCTGCTGGTATAAAGGTCTACCAGGGCATTGTTGTAATTTCCCAACCCTACGGAGGCGTACGAATTATAAAGGGTTGGTGGCGGAGTACGCTTTACCTTGGATGCCTTCCCCTTGGCCGGGGTAAAGGTGGAGGCCACCGGCACCGAAAATATACTGTAGTCGATTTTCTTTTTTTGAAGCACGATGGAATCGTTCAGGTTGGGGGATGATTTAATCTTGAAGGCATCGGAAACGGTAGGGGAATACGGTTTTACCACCGTTACCGTTTCTGTGCCTATATCATCGGTTTCCTGGGCATGTGCTCCCCAAAGGCTCAAAAAAATTATTGAAAATATATAGCTGATTCTTTTCATGTGTCTCTGTTTAGTTGCCAGGGTCTACTGAGGAATTACTTTGCGCCTCGCGCGACTTGATCAAGGCCAGTTCTCCTTTGGCTTCCGCAACTATTTCGTCATATTCGGCAAAATTGGCGATTACACTTTCCAGGATATAGGTGGCCTGAAAAGCATCCTGAAGGGCATAGAAATTTTTAGCCATAATGATCAGCCCTTGACCGCCCCATTCCTTATAGGCCGAATAATCTTTGGCCAGTTTTTGCACCGAAGCATTCGATGCTTCAAAATCTTGGTTCCTGTTCTTAAAATAGGCATCGTAGTACCAAGCTTCGGCAGCCAATTCGCCACTTGCAATTTTCTTTACCTCGCTATACGCCGTTTCCGCCAGGGCTTCATCATTGGTGGCAATGGCCGATCGGGCAATCATGATTTGGGCATCACTCTTTATACGGTTATCTATTTTTGGGGCATTCAGCACTTTTTCAGCATAATTAATGGTTTGCTGATAGTTCTTTTGGCCATAATAGCCCTTCATTAAATTGGATTGCGCAAAGGTCCTATTTTGGGATATTTCTGCGGTGTTCTCCAATTGTTGCAGATGGGGAATGGCGCTGTCATAATCTTGCCGGCCCACATAGATTTCGCACACACGGGTAAGTGACTGCTCCGTATACTCGCTATTTTGATTGGCAACGACCAAGTATTTTTCCAATGCCTTTTCCTTTTGGTTCTTTCCAAAATAAAGTTGTGCCAGGTTGAAATTGGCTTGCAGCGCATGTATCCCGTTGGGAAATTCCTTTAGGTAATCCTCAAACCCCCTAATGGCTGCATCGTTCTTCCCCTCTGCGTATTTTCTATCTGCCGATTCAAAACTGGCATTTTCCAACTCAGAATCGGTTATTTCAACAAAATCCAGGTTTCTGGCCCATGCGGCATATTCACTTACCCTACCTTCATCAACATACACCAATTTGGCAGTGGCCACCGCTTGTTTGGCCTCTTGGGTATTTGGATATTTTTGAACCAGGGATTTTAGTTTTGTCAGCGCCTGGTCGTTTCGGTTAGCATTGTAGTGCACCAATCCTTGCCGCAACATCGCCCTGGGAGCAAACTTGCTTCTGCCAAACTCATTGATCAACCGGTCATAACTCTGTAGGCCCAAATTCTCCTTGTCCATTTTGATGTAGGAATTGCCCAATTCGAATAGGGCATCATCCCTTAATGAAGATTTGGGGTAACGAGATAAAAATTGGTTGAGCCCTTCAATCTTGGTAGCATTTTTCCCCTGAAATCCGTAGCACAACGTCTTTTGAAAAGCGGCATAATCCCGTTCAGGTCCGTTCAATTTGGAAGCTTCATTATAGGCGGTCAATGCTGAACCGTACTTGCTGGTCACAAAATAACTATCCCCTAAACGCACATAGCTATCGCTAATGCGATCTTGCTCTGCCTGGTTGGATGTGGTGATATTTTTAAAATGTGCAATTGCACTACTGTAGTTTTTTAGCTTAAAATGGCAGTAGCCAATATGGTAGTCCAGGTCTGAATTCTCAGCAAGTGATTTCGTCGCAGGTAATCGTCCAAACTGGGTAAAATCTGACAAGGCATCTTCATATCTATTGAGCAAATAGTTGCTTTCCGCTTTCCAATAAAGGGCTCTGGCCTCAAAATTTTTATTCTCAGCACTTTTTAAGGATTTGGAAAAACGCTCCAGTGCAGGTTCGTATTTTCCATCCATAAATAGTTCCACCCCTCTGTAAAAAGCTACCTTCTGATAGGTTTCCTTACTGGCATACCCTTTATTTTTTTCGAGCAGCTCCATGGCCCCTTCAAAGTTTTTTGAAGTAATGTAAGAATCCACCAAAAGCTCCTGTATTTCCTGTTGGTGCTCATCTTTTGGGTACTTCTCCAAATACGTGGTCATTACTTGTGGAACCGGTTCATAGGCATTCCCTATTTCATAACTCAAACGGGCATAATTGAGCAGGGCATCCTTTTCTATCTCGGGACTGAAATCCATTTGGGAAGCATTTCGAAATGCGTTCAACGCCTCCGATTTTTTATCCAGTTTTAGATAGCACTCCGCAAGATGGTAGTATGCATTTTGGGAAACGCTGTTGGTGCCTCCAATGATTTTATTGAAATGCTGGATGGCACCCTCGAAATCCCCTTGCATATAATGGCTATAGCCAATCAAATAATAATCGGTATTGCTTAGCTTTCCCCTTCTCCCCCGGTATTTTTTTAGATAGGGAAGGGCTTCATCGTACTGTTTTAGGTTAAAATAACTTTCACCTATGATCTTATTGAGTTCGGAAACCTCCTTGCGGTCCGATTTGGGCAATTGCTTTTTGGCCATTGCAATGGCCTCTTCAAAATTCCCAAGTTTAAAATTAAGGTCAGCCTGATAATAAGAGAGCTTTTCATTGAGCAGTTCAGGATCTGTAATCTGGTCAAATCGTGCGCTTGCCTCATCGTAATCATCTTGTTCGTAAGCAATATATCCCAAATAGTACTTGGCCTGCGACCCATACTTCTGGGAGGTGGAGACCTTGCTCAAATACCGCTCTGCCTCTTTGGGCCTGCGTGAAGCGTAAAGCGCATATCCGTTGTTGAAATTAAATCGTTCCTTATCTGCATTGGACATAGCGGATTGGTCCACTTTTTTGTACCATTTAAGGGAATATGGGTATTTCCCCGTTTCAAAATAATAGTCGGCCACATCCAAAAAAGCAGAATTACGTTTGGTGGAAGTTGGGTAACGTTCCACAAATTCCTCCATCATTTTGTCCGCCCCCCTTTGGTTCAACCTAATTGCGGCGTTGGCGGAATAATAGGCACTGTTGGCTTCGGTTTCCTCATCGTCTGTGGACACTTTGACTTTTTCAAAAATTGCCTGGGCCGCTTGATATTGTTGGTTGTTGTAGAGATGAAGCGCATCCTGGAATGCCTTGTCATCGTGTGAATGGATTTTGGTCTCTTGGGCAGAAATCACAAAAAAGAATCCCAGATAAATGGGAAGTAAAAGGAAGATTTTTCGATTCATAGTGTTCTACGCTGTTCTCGATTGACTGTAACCATAACGTCAAAATTCAAGCCAAAGTATATTTTTAGTTAAAAGCTGATGATTGAAAGATGGAAGTACCTTAATTTTATTCACGGTAACTTTGATGCATTGCAGAAGCGTTTTTTAAACCAATAGCGATTTCAACATTGGCCAAAACCCTAAAATATTTGCCATAAATGTCCGAAACAATTTTAAAACTACAGGACGTCGCCGTCTTTCAAAATGAAAACTTGATTCTCAACAACATTACCTTGCAGGTTAAAAAAGGGGAGTTTGTTTATGTAATCGGCAAGACCGGGAGCGGCAAAAGTAGCTTTATGAAAACCTTGTATGCCGATCTCCCATTGAAGCAGGGCACAGGGTCCATCGTGGATTTTGATTTGAAAAACCTACAAGAAAAGGACATTCCTTTTTTGAGGAGAAAACTGGGTATTGTATTTCAGGATTTTAAACTCCTGCCCGATCGGAATGTGAACAACAATTTACGATTTGTGCTCAAGGCCACCGGTTGGACGGATGCCCCCAAAATGGATTCCAAAATTGAAGAGGTCCTGGACAAAGTGGGGATGAAGACCAAAGGCTTTAAATTTCCCCATGAACTCTCCGGGGGTGAGCAACAAAGGGTTGCCATAGCCAGGGCACTACTGAACGACCCTGAAATAATTTTGGCCGACGAGCCTACGGGTAACCTGGACCCCCAAACCAGCGTGGAAGTCATGAAGGTCCTGCAGGATATCAACCAAACCGGACGTACCATTATCATGGCCACGCATGATTATGCCCTGATCTTAAAATATCCCCACAAAACCCTGAAATGTGACGGCAGCAAGGTCTTTGAAGTGATTCAAAAGGCGGTTTAAACCCAATTGGACGAATTGGGTTTTACCGAAATCCAGTATTTCCCTCTTTTTTCCATGTTTTGACCGAGAGCAAAATCTTGGATTTGCCCGGTTTTGGGATTGGTGAAAAGTCGTTGAAAACAATTGGAAAATCCAACAAATCAACACTTTGATGGCCGAAAGTTTTTTGTTTCTTTGTCAAAATTAAATCTACATTCCTCAGATGGAAATTCTTGGTATTGATATTGGCGGTTCGGGCATAAAAGGTGCTTTGGTAAACGCCGAAACTGGTGAAATGGTGTCGGAAAGGCATCGCATTCCAACCCCAGCAGGGCGAAAGCCGGACGACATGGCCGCGGTTGTCAAGCAAATTGTTGACCATTTTGATTATGAAGGCCCTGTAGGCTGTGGGTTCCCTACCATCGTTAAAAATGGGGTCTGTACCTCTGCCGGTAATTTGGATTCAAGCTGGGTTGGCGTCAATATCGATGAACTCTTTACCCAGGCCACCGGCCATGAATTTACGGTGCTTAACGATGCAGATGCCGCAGGTTATGCCTCTATGAACTATGGCGTTGGGAAGGGAAAGCAGGGACTGGTGATCATGATCACGATTGGCACCGGACTTGGCAGTGGCGCTTTTTATAATGGGGTGCTACTTCCCAACTTTGAACTGGGCCAGATTCCCTATAAAAAATACAAGAAAATTGAGCAATGGGCGGCTGCTTCTGCCAAGGAACGAGAAAACCTGAGCTTTGAAAAATGGGGCAAAAGATTCAATAAATTTCTGCACTATGTAGAGTTGATCACCGCTCCCGACTTGATCATTGTAGGTGGTGGCACCTCCAAAAAATGGAAGGAATTCAACCATTTGATTACCATTGAAACAGATGTGGTAAAAGCGGAATTGATGAACCATGCGGGCATCATAGGTCCAGCAGTGGCTTGCCTCCGTGAAAAACATCACGGACATTTGAACCTCAGTACTAACGGGTAGTCAAGTATATCCGCTCCGGCCCCGTGCCGACTAGAACTTGGGTAAGGGCTCCAAGCAGGAATCCATCAATCGTACCAGGCTGCTGCCAAATCCTGCCATCTTGGATTTTCCTTTTCAATCAATTCAATTTTCCATTGCCTTTTCCATTTTTTCAGGCGTTTTTCCCTTAGTAATGCATCCCGAGCATGTTGATGGGATTCATAATACACCAGCATTCCTATATCATATCTTTTGGTAAATCCATCATTCAGTTTGGTTTTATGTTCACTAACCCGTCTCTCTAAATTGTTTGTCATTCCCACGTACAACGTACCGTTTCTTTTGCTGGCGAGTATGTAAACATAGTAGGCGTGTATTATTCGTGGCATTTGGGATGCTTGGATTCCTGCTTTCGCAGGAATTTCAAGGTAGGCAAAGAAATTTAAATCAAATAATTAACAAGGAACGAGCTAGATATTGACGTAGTTGTGTTTTTTAATTAACACCCAATATTGTTGCTCCATATAGCCTGAAAAGTATAACTGCCTCAATTTCAGGAACGGGAATTAAGGGCAATGCGCAAACAGTCAATGAATACCACTATGGGCAGTATTTATTTTTATGACTCAGAACATTATTCCTGCGAAAGCAGGAATCCAACTGGTTTAGTCCAGCTTATTTCTTTTGCGATCTACTTCCTTAAGGAAGATCTTTCGAAGACGTAAATGATTTGGGGTCACTTCAACGTACTCATCTTTTTGGATGTATTCCAGGGCTTCTTCCAATGAAAACTTTATAGCGGGCACAATTTTAGCCTTATCGTCCGCTCCAGCCGATCGCACATTGGACAGTTTTTTGGTTTTGGTCACGTTGATCGTCATATCATCCCCGCGAGAATTTTCACCAATCACCTGCCCTTCATAAATATCCTCTCCCGGATCAATAAAGAATTTGCCACGCTCCTGGAGTTTATCAATGGAATACGGAATTGCAGTACCGTTTTCCATGGATACCAAGGAACCATTTTGCCGTTGGGCTATTTCCCCTTTTATTGGCTGGTACTCCAAAAATCGATGGGCCATAATAGCCTCACCGGCGGTGGCCGTCAATAGTTGGTTTCTCAATCCGATGATCCCACGGGATGGAATAATAAACTCGCAAAGCATGCGGGAACCTTTGGCCTCCATACTGGTCATCTCCCCTTTCCGAATGGACACCATTTCCACAGCTTTTCCTGATACTTCCTCGGGAAGGTCAATGGTCAAATGCTCAACTGGTTCACATTTTACCCCGTCAATCTCCTTAATGATCACCTGGGGTTGGCCAATTTGAAGTTCATATCCTTCCCTTCGCATGGTCTCGATCAACACGGACAAATGCAATACCCCTCGGCCGAATACCATAAACTTATCGGCGCTATCGGTCTCCTCTACACGAAGTGCCAGGTTCTTTTCCAGTTCCTTTTCCAACCGTTCTTTGATATGTCTGGATGTTACGAACTTACCATCCTTGCCAAAGAAAGGGCTATCATTGATGGTAAAGAGCATGCTCATGGTGGGTTCATCTATGGCGATGGTCTTCAATTTCTCAGGATTTTCAAAATCGGCGACCGTATCCCCAATCTCAAAACCTTCCATGCCCACGATGGCACATATATCACCGGCTTCAACCGTTTCCACCTTCTGACGTCCCAAGCCTTCAAAGGTGAAAAGCTCCTTGACCTTGGTCTTGATGATGGAACCATCCCGTTTTACCAATGAAATCTGCTGACCTTCTTTCAAGGTCCCTCGTTGCAGTCTTCCAATGGCAATTCTTCCGGTAAAGGATGAAAAATCCAAGGAAGTGATCAGCATTTGGGTGGATCCCGCTTCGGGCTTGAATTCCGGAACATGTTCAATGACCATGTCCAACAATGGTTCAATATTCTCTTTGGGTTGCTGCCAATCCTCACTCATCCAGTTTTGCTTGGCCGAACCGTAAACTGTTGGAAAATCCAACTGCCATTCTTCGGCACCCAGTTCAAACATCAAATCGAACACCTTTTCATGCACTTCTTCAGGGGTACAATTTTCTTTGTCCACCTTGTTGATGACCACACAGGGTTTTAAGCCCAGATCAATGGCTTTTTGAAGCACAAATCGGGTTTGTGGCATGGGTCCCTCAAAGGCATCTACCAACAACAACACCCCATCTGCCATATTAAGTACGCGCTCAACCTCACCTCCAAAGTCGGCGTGACCAGGAGTATCGATGATATTGATTTTAGTGTCTTTATAGACCACGGAAACGTTTTTGGAAACAATGGTAATTCCACGTTCCCGCTCCAAATCGTTATTATCCAAGATAAGGTCGCCCTTGTTCTCATTATCCCGGAACAAACGGCAATGGTACATGATCTTATCCACCAAGGTGGTCTTGCCATGGTCTACGTGCGCTATAATCGCAATATTCTTGATCTTGGACATAATCTGATTTTAAGCCCGCAAAGATACTGCTATTTTTTACTTGTAGAGTTTTGAAGCTGTAATTTTTATCTAGTTGATTTTGAGCAGGTTCAACATTAGTTTCTCTTGCGAACCACCCATCCGAGCTTAATGGCCAGGAACAGGCCGAAGTCATCATCAAATTCATCAAAAAAGTAAGCCGGTCCTACCTCAAAACGGAAGCTCAAGCCTTTCTTTCCCACTCGCTGTAGACCATAGACTGCACCTGCCACCCCAAAAAAATCCGAGGTATAATCCAAGTCGCCAATAACTGCGGTTCCACTCTGCAAACCAACGGTTGGGGCAATATAATTACCTGAATTTTCCGCTATGCGCTTTCCAAGATCGGCCCTGCGCTGAAAATTGTAGTAATGCCTAAACTGTAGCTTACCAATGGGATAGATTCCAAAACCGGATGCATAAAAATCGGATTCCCGATACGCCAAACCAATAGTGGCCTCCGCGGTTACTGTGGAGTTTTTGGACACCCCATGTTAATAAACCACTCCTGGCAACAGTACATTTAATGTGAGTTGATGGTCTTCAACGTTCTTGTTGTTTTGCGCAAGGCTCCACCCAGAGATCATAAAAAAGAGAAGTGAAAATCCAGTAATCTTCATAAGTGCTTGTTTTTTGGTTACAGGCCTTTTCATTCAAATACCGAACCAAAAAACTAAGTCCCTAACTCCCAATACGTTTGTTTTCGTCCTCCAAGCCCGTTTTACGTTTTCTTGCCTTTTTGATCTCATTGCGACCAAAATCATAGGTAAAACTAAAGGCCATCTGTCTGGAGTCACTTCCACCATTTCCATCAATAAATAAATTGCCGAACTGCGTCTGTCCCCGCCATGGCACCGTATAAAGGATGTCATTAAAAGCCAACCTGCCCGTTACCTTATCATTGAAGAATTTCTTTTGAAAAGCCAAGTTCAAGGAACCTAAGGATCCCGTCTCATAGGTGCCTCCCCAAATGGAAGGGGAACTGTACCACCCTGATATTTCCATTTTTAATCCCTTGGGCAGACTAAAGGTGTTCTGTGCATAGAAGCTCAAGGTTTCCTGTTTTACGGCCAAAAATTCGGGGCTGGTGGGTTTATAATCGCTGATGTAGGCATTCAGACTAAAATAGATATTCCACCATTCATATATTTTTTTGGGGTAGGAAACTCCAAGGTTGATCACTTCCTGGTCCGCCACGTTCAATGTGGTCAAGAAATTGGTGCTCTGTCCCTCCGCCACCGTCACCTGGGCAAAGAAATCAGAGATATAGGAATAGCTCAACGAAGTGGTGAGCCTGTAGTTGAAGGTGTGCGACAGTTTCACATTATCCGTGTACTGGGGTTGCAAAAAGGGATTTCCCTTCCTAAAGGAAAGTTCATCCAATTTGTATTCAAAAGGGTTTAAGGACTGATAGTTGGGCCGCTGTATACGTTTGCTATAGGTAAGTGCAAATTGGTTTTTGCGGTTCAACTGGAAGGTAAGCCCGCCCGAGGGAAAAAAGTCGGTATAGTTGCGCTCTACCCTTTCATTTGCATTTTCCTGGATGCTTTCCAGTTTGCCATCTGAAATCGTGTTTTCCATACGTAGGCCCATCTGAACATTCCACTTGCCCCATTTTCTGTTGTAATTAAAGTAGGCTGCATTTACATTTTCATCATATTCAAATACATTGCTTTGCAATGGATCAAAGACATTTTGCCCGTTGAGCTCATTAAATACATCAAAAGTATTATCGGTATTCACCCAGGCAAACTTAAACCCGACTCCCAGCTTTCCTTTTAAAAAGTTTTGCTCGTAATCTGCCTTCACTGTGGTAATAATGATATCAATCGGGGTTTCTTGCAGTGTGATCCGCTGGTTTAGGATTTGACTCTCATCCCCGTTATAATAGGTGTTGGGCAGATACGCATTGCGGTCGCTATTGTATTTTCCATAATCCAAATCCACATTAATGCTATATCCCAAAGTATCGGTATACCTGTAATTGACATTGGCGTTCACATTGTATGATGTGTTGTCTGTTTGGTTCAAGGCTACAAGAACACTGTCAATCTCTGCTGCTGTCAACGCCTGAATGGGTGTCCTGGTATTGTTGGTGCTGAACCCATTGTTAAAATTGCCATTGAACATGGCACCAATGGTATTCTTGTTGTTCACGTAATAATCGTAACCCAATTTCAAGTTGTTGCTATTCCTGTCAAATACACTGTTGGCCCTTGAATCAAATTGAACTTGTTCCTGGGTCCTGTTCAGATTGATAAAGCCGGTACTTTTTCCAAATCTATTGCTATAGGTGCCATATAAATTTCCTTTTTTACCCCTATTGTTAAAGTTGAGACTGGAGTTAAATCGGGCAAAATCCCCGTTGGTCAATCCGGAAGTATAGGTTCCATTGGTTCCCAAGCTTTTGTCCTTTTTTAGTTTTAGATTGATGATGCCAGCATTTCCGGCCGCATCATATTTTGAAGAAGGCTGGGTGATAATTTCAATGGATTCGATGTCGGTAGCCTGAAGACTTTCCAAATAATTGATAAGGTCCTCGCCCTGAAGTACCGATAATTTACCATCTATAAATATCTGTACCCCGGTCTTCCCTTCCACAATAATGCTTCCATTGTTGTCCACAATAACCCCGGGAGCCTTACGAAGCAATTCAAACGCACTTGTGCCCGTGGCATTAATGGTGTTTTCCACATTAAACACGGTCTTGTCTGCCAGCACTTGTACCATGGGCTTTTCTGCGGTTACGGTGACCTCCTTTAAATTTTGGGTCGATTCCACCAAGGTAATGAGCCCCATATCCAAAGGATTTCCATCATAATTTAGTTTCTTTTTAAAATCCGCATAGCCAATACTGGACACCGTAAAACTATATTCCCCGTCCAGAATGCCCTTGAGCTCAAACTCGCCTTCTTCGTTGGAGATGGTGGCTTTGATCAGGGAATTGTCCAAAGGAGAGTTTAAAGTGACCGCTGCGTAGGGAACAGGGGTTCCTGATTCGGTGATGATAGTACCTTTTATAGTTTGACCGAAGGTCCATGTTCCCAAAACCAAAAACAGAAGGGTAACTGCTCGTCTCATAATTGCCTTATTTAAATTAGATACCCAAAATTTTGAATTCGGTTACACAATTAAAAGAAGATTTCGCCGGATCGGCCTATGGCCCGTTGAACGGACCGCCCCATCCATCGACCTATAGGCCCATTCATAGGAAGTTGTTATTGAAGAAGGCCAAATGTTGGTATCTTTCAAAAAAGAACAGGACATGGATAAAAAAATCCTTTGGGGCATCTCTTTAAGGGAAATTTTAATGGTGCTTGGCTTCTATATGGTCTCGGCCTTTTGTTACCATCTTACCGTATGGTTGAGTTCTGCAGATTTTGCCGAAGAGAGCGTAACCCTATTGGGAATAAAATCGTTTATTGATGGCGGAGGACTGCAATATGGTATATTTCTGTTGTTCACTATTCCTATTTGGTGGTTGCTCTTTATCAAGCTCAAAAAGGAAAAACTGTGGCTGCGGGTCCTGCTTCATTTGATTTTCCTACCTGTTTTCATTTATGTTTCAAGAATTATCTATTACGACTTGTGCGAAGCCCTGGGGTGGTTTCATCTCACAGGTTCGGCAAGGGTATGGGACCTCTACATTCCGGCTATGTTCTATCTTGTACAATTTGGGATTTTCCACGCCTATGAGCACTACAAGGAAAATCAGAGAAAATTGAAAATGGAGGGAGAGCTGAAGCAAGCCGCACTGAAGAGCGAATTGGCTGCAATCAAGGCACAGCTCAACCCCCATTTCCTGTACAATGTGTTCAACACCATCAATGCATCCGTACCCCCGAAACAAGAAAAAACCAGACAACTAATTGCCACTCTCTCTGATTTGTTCCGATATCAGCTCAAGGCATCAAAAAAGGAATTGGTTACCCTGGAAGAGGAATTGGACTTCGTAAAAAAATACCTTGAATTGGAGAAAGCGCGGTTTGAAGAGCGGCTCAATGTGGAGATCAATGTGCCAAAAGCCCTGTATCCGGAAGAAATCCCGCCAATGTTATTGCAGCCCCTTGTGGAAAATTCGGTGAAACACGGTATATCCAATACCCTAAAAGGTGGATCTATTACCATATCCATTTTTAAGGAAGCCGGCCAACTAAAATTTGAAATTGCCGATACCGGTATTGGGGTCAAGGACAAACAAAGCCTTTTTGACAAAGGAGTGGGGTTGACGAATACCAAATTGCGCCTTCAAAAAATGTATCAATCCCAATTGGAAATTTTGGACAATGATCCCCAAGGACTTAAAATCCGTTTTGCCCTATGAAAAAAGTCTTGATCGCCGATGATGAAAAGGCAGGTAGAATACTGATCAAGGAGTTTCTTGAGGATTATCCTGATTTGGTCCTCATTGCCGAGGTGAACAATGGGGTGGATGCCATCACCGAAATCAACCGGTTTAAACCGGATTTGGTTTTTTTAGACATCCAAATGCCAGGGAAAACAGGCTTTGAGGTGCTCAACCATCTTGAGGAAATTCCAAAGATCATTTTTTCAACTGCCTATGACGAATTTGCCCTTAAAGCCTTTGAGGTCCATGCGGTGGACTACCTCCTAAAACCCTACACCAAGGAACGGTTTAGAATTGCGGTGGAACGGCTTAATGGGGAAAATGAAAAGTTGGGGGCCTTGGCGCAAAGTATTTTTATGGAAGAAGCGTCCTATCCCAGCAGGGTGTTGGTCCATTTCAACAAAAAATTGATTACGATCAAATGCGAGGATATCCTATGGATCGAGGCTTATGGGGATTATTCCAGAATACATACCGATAGCCAGATATACCTCAGCAATTTTGGAATCTCCGATTTGGAAAAAAAATTGAACCCCCAGATGTTCTTGAGGGTACATCGCTCTTCCATGATCAATTTGGACAAGGTAAAGGAACTCAACAAGTATGGAAAGAGCTATGATGTAACCCTGGAAAATGGAAATGTGGTACGGGTAAGCCGTGGTTATCTGGATGCTATTAAACGCATTCTGATTTAATTCTATCTTCCCACACACCAGCGTTTTTCGCTAATGATCCAACCGATGCTCAGGTTGACCACCGGGTGGACGCCGCCTTCAAAAGGACCCATATAATACCCTGCTCCAGCGTCAATGGAAAAGCTAAGACCGGAATCGTAGCTTCGCTGTACGCCATAGACCAGACCGCCATATCCGTGTACCCCATCCACCAACCTACCGTCCACCGTTCTGGCATCTGGCGAAAAAAGGGCCACAGATGGGGCCAGGTAATTTCCAGAATTCCCATAGATGTCCCTCCCCCTTCGCTCTCTTCCAATAAAATTGTGGTAATATCTATTTTGAACCGTTATGGCCGGAAAGAATTCAATATTGTCCAAGGGTTCCATGGCGGCAGGTTCCAAGGCGGCTTGCCAGGCCAAGCGCACATCCAAGGTACTATTGACCCCAAGGGCCATTTCGTATTCCAATCCAGGATTAAAAATATTGATCTTAAGCTGCCTGACTTCACAGTTGCTGCCGTATTGGGCATGACCCAACGCCCCAACAAACATTAGAATTATTGCGGAAATTCGTTTCATAGTAGGTTAATTTGGTCCTATGCGAACAATACCTTGTTCAAAATAGTATTTTTGCACAAAATGGTTTGTGCATGCAATTAGACGTAATTCCCCAGATAAAACATACAAAAAGCGATAATTTTTTTCTTTTGGCCGGTCCCTGTGCCATTGAAGGCGAGGAAATGGCCCTGAAAATTACGGAAAAAGTCGTGGAGATTACGGACAAACTCAACATCCCGTATGTGTTTAAGGGCAGCTTTAAAAAGGCCAACAGGAGTCGGATTGATTCCTTTACCGGAATAGGGGATGAAAAAGCACTGAAAATCCTGAGGAAAGTCTCTGAAACCTTTAAGGTTCCAACCATTACCGATATTCATGAAGTTTCGGACGCACAAAAAGCGGCTGAATATGTGGATGTGCTTCAAATACCCGCTTTTCTAGTACGACAAACGGATTTGGTGGTGGCCGCCGCCAATACGGGAAAAGTGGTAAATCTTAAAAAAGGGCAGTTTATGAGCCCGGAGAGCATGCGGCACGCTGTCCAAAAGGTTTTTGATTCCGGTAGCGACAAAGCTTGGATCACCGATCGGGGAACCATGTTCGGATATCAGGATATGGTAGTTGATTTTAGGGGAATCCCAACCATGAAACAATATGCCCCGGTGGTCTTGGATGTGACCCACAGTCTCCAACAGCCCAATCAATCCTCGGGGGTAACCGGGGGAAGACCTGCCTTGATCGGGACCATGGCCAGAGCAGGTATTGCTGCGGGAGTGGACGGACTTTTTATGGAAACCCATTTTGACCCCAAAAATGCCAAGAGTGACGGGGCAAATATGTTGGACTTAGGCCTGCTTGAAAAATTGCTCACCGATTTGGTGGCCATTAGAAAAACGATCAATACACTTTAGACTACTTCCAAAAGCCCTTGTGGTTGACTTCCCGTGCGTTCTGGAGTACCTCGATCAAAATTTGTGGGTCGATTTCCTCCAAGGTGGAATACCGAAGCGAGCGCATCACTTTTCGCCCTTCCGTGACCATTTTATCCAGATGGACCTTCAAATGTGCGGAACTCCAGAAACCCACGTCCACATAAGCTTTCTTTTTGGGTACGTTTAGATAGCAAAACGGCTTCCCGTCCAAATAATAAAATGGAATCCTGTACTTATACTTCAACTCAAGTTGGGGAATTGTTGATTCTATAAGCACCTGCAATTGCAGCAGTATGGATTTACACGGTTCTTCTTGATTTAGGATATAGGCCTCAGCTGGATTCATACCTTAAAAATAAATCGATGTTTTTGGAAAGACGAAAAAAAGTTGTTTGAACCGAATATATAATTAACTTTGTAATTCAAAGTACTTTAAAAAATGGAATCAAAAAAATATCTGGACGATATCTCTGAAATCAAGGATATGATGAATCGTTCCTCCCGTTTCATCTCCCTTAGTGGCCTTTCCGGAATCTTGGCGGGCATCTATGCCATAACCGGTGCCTTCATCGCCTATACCTTTCTTCCCAAGGGAGATTACGTGGTACTGCACAGTTGGAACTTTAAAATGATTGTCGGCATATTGCTTCTTGTGGCCGTGTTGAGTTCCGTGACCGCTTACCTGCTCAGCGCCAAAAAAGCAAAAAAGAACAATGAAAAAGTATGGGATGGGACCACTAGGCGTTTGTTGATCAATTTTTTGGTCCCTTTGGTAACCGGTGGCATATATATTCTTATCAAACTCAATAGTCAACACTACGGCCTAACGGCTTCCTTAATGTTGATTTTTTACGGAATGGCCCTGGTCAATGCCTCCAAATACACCATTGGCAATGTGCGCTATCTAGGATATTTAGAAATTATCCTAGGTTTGATATGCGCTGCATTTCCTGGTTATGGATTTTGGTTTTGGGTGGTTGGTTTTGGATTTTTGCACATTATGTACGGCAGTTTGATCTACTTTAAGGAAGAAAAACAATAACATGGGCCTTATTGACAATATCAATAAACTCTTTGACCATCGAATACGATTAGGGATCATGTCCGTCCTAATGGTAAATGAAGAAGTCGACTTTAACCGGCTGAAAGAACTACTGGATGTGACGGATGGCAACCTGGCCAGCCATACCAAAACCTTGGAAAAAGCAGAATATATACGGATTGAGAAGTCATTTATTGGAAAAAAGCCCAACACGCGCTACTCGGCCACAAAACAAGGCAAATTGGCCTTTAAAAAACACATAGAGGCATTGGAAGCCCTCATACGAAAGCAAACCTAAAAATTTTTATCCATTTACTTTGTAATTCAAAGTACTTTTAAAATGAAAAGACTAAGAAAAAGATTGATCGTATGGCTGTTTGACCACTCGCAACGGTTGTACACCAATTGGTTTAAGCACCACTCCGGTTGGCAGGTAAATAGGGACGATTTGTTGCAATTTCCGGAAGGGACATTGGGAAACGCCCTTGGCGCTTTTTTACTGCACAATCAGTTTCAACTTATCCCGAAAGTAGAACGGCACGATGCCTACCATGTGCTTACTGGGTACGGTACCCAAGTTGAAGATGAGATTGCCCTACAATATCTCTGTTTTGGAAACGGGAAGCGAAGTCCATACCTACTTGGCGCCATTGTATTGGGCACACTGCTTTTACCGGACCATTTGAAATTTTACATCAAAAGCTATCGCATGGGGAAGGCCTCCCACCCCTTTCACCAACTGGATTATGAAAAACTTTTGGGTGTGCCCTTGGATCAATTGCGGTCCGTTTTTTTTGGGTCCCGTCCACTTCCAAACATCAAAAATTTATCCATTATTTAAATCAAGACATATGAATGCACAAAAACAGAAAATCGGTAACTGGTTCAGAAATTCAATTTCTGCAAAAATGTTGATGGTAGGATTTCTTATTTTAATCCTGCTGATTCCCCTATCCTTTGTAAAAGATCTAATACGGGAACGAGGTTTTAGACAACATGAGGTCATTGACGAAATCAATACCAAATGGGGCCAAGAAGTGGTCCTCAAAGGTCCCATCTTAAAAGTTCCCTACAACATTATGGTTGAGGAAAAAACCTATGATGAGGTTACCAAGACCTTTTTAAAAACCCTGAAACCTATACGGCATACGGCCTATTTCTTCCCAAATGACCTCAATATAAAAACGGAAGTGGACACCCAATCGCTGGAAAGGGGCATTTACGAATCTGTTGTATTTAATGCCAAGTCCAACATACAAGGTGAATTTGCACAACTCAATTTCTCAGCCAAGGAAATTCCGGATGAGAACATACTTTGGGATAAAGCAACACTGTTGTTTAAGACCAGTAATCTAAAAGGGATCAGAAACACGGTAAAAATCAAGTTTGGGAAAGAAACATACGCCTTAAAGCCCAAGTTTGACAATACCTACATGAATACCCTGGAGTCTGGCTACCTTAAGGACCTAGTGGCCATACAAGACCAGTCCCTTTCTTTTTCCTCCCATCTGGACATTGATGGAAGTACCACCCTGCAATTTGTTCCTATAGGGAGGGAAACCCAGGTTTCCATGAATTCAAATTGGCATTCCCCCAGTTTTAATGGTAATTTTCTCCCCCGTGTGGAAGGCAAGGAAATTACAGATTCGGGTTTTAAGGCGAATTGGAAAGTGTTGGAAACCAACAGGAGGTTTGGCCAGTATTTTTTTGATCAATTACCCGACTTGTCCGATTTTGCATTTGGGGCGGAATTCCTAATCCCGGTTGATGATTATCAAAAAACAGAACGTTCGAGTAAATATGGCCTCTTGATCATTGGGCTTACCTTATTGGTGTTCCTTTTGATCCAGCTTAGCAGTAAAATTGCCATTCATCCCTTCCAATATTTAATGATGGGACTGGCCTTGGTCATGTTCTATACCTTGCTAATATCCATATCGGAACATCAAAACTTCTTTTTGGCCTATTTGATCTCCGGGATATCGGTTGTGGCCCTGATTACCCTTTATTCGCGGTCTGTCTTGAAGAACCCAAAATTTACCTTGCTGGTACTGTCTTCCATGTTCAGTTTATACACTTTTATATTCGTGATCATCCAGTTGGAGGACTATGCATTGCTCGTAGGCAGTGTGGGCTTGTTCTTGATATTGGGGACCATCATGTTTACCTCCCGGAAAATTGATTGGTCGCAGGGACATTGAACACTTTAAATATAGCACTACCCTAGTTTTAAAATTAGGGTAGTCCCTTTATAATGGTTGTATTGAACCTAGTATCGGTTAATTTGATTTTTCCTGAAAAAATTCATGGGCCTCTTTTAGGATATAACCCAAACTATTGCTATCCCTTAAACTATGTCCCAAAAATTCGATGGTCCTAAAAGTTCCATTTTTCTTCCCACTTTTCTTGAATTGTTTCTCCATCTCAACGGCTTGTTCAATGGGAATTATCTTATCGAACTTGCCATGGAAAACCAGTAATGGGCTATTGATTTTTTCCACATGGTTAATGGGTGAAATTTCATCATAATAACTAGGCCCGTTATTGCCCAGCGCATGCTTCCAAAACTCATATGAAAAATGCATCCCCTCTTTTTTCTGCTTTTTCATCAAATCCCGGACATCTGTTGGTGCGGCAAGCGCAACACCTGCCCTATAAAGGTCTGGGTACCTTGCCAAAGCCATATAAGTGGCGTAGCCACCATAACTGTGCCCAAATATGAAAACATGGTCGGGATTAATTTTAAAAGTGGCTTTAACTTCATTGGTTGCGGCAACAATGTCGTCGATCATGGTTGTGTTCAACCCTTCTATTCCATCTTGTAGGTGTTTTTTGCCAAAGCCCGTGGAGCCCCTATAATTGACCCGTAGCACAGCATACCCCCTTGAGGCAAAGAATTGCGAAAATCCATCCAATTCCCAATAATCCCTTACCCACGGTCCGCCATGGGGAATGACCACCAAAGGAAATTGGCCGGCATCATCATAGTCCAATGGTAAATTTAGATAGGTGGTAAGTCTGGATCCATCAGGAGTGGTTGTTGCCAAGGTTCTTGTTTTGGACAAAGTGTGTTCATTGAGTTCTTCATTAAAATGGAACATTACCGCGTAGGAGTCCTTTTCACGATCATAGATCCCAATATTGCCGGAACTGATGTCACTCCATTGATGTATCACAAATTTCCGGTTGTCCTTGTCCACATCAATCACATCATTCACATAAGTGTTGTATTTCACGCCTAGTTTTTGCTGTAAATCCATATAGTCTTCAGAAAAGGCATGAAACTCCGGTAGTATTCCCTCATACCTTACTGCCCCTAATTGCCTCTTTTTGCCATCAAAGAGCATGCGAAGGGTGAAGCCTTGGTCATCCACCACATCGCAATTGGTGTCTGACAATATTTTTTCCACCACATATTGCTTACGCATGTTATATTTTAAGAGCTCCCTTTTGTCGGTCCCTATGTTGGAGGCAATGTAAATAATGTCTGGGTCATAGTCCGTATCCACAAAGATCAATTGTTCCTTGAGCATGGATTCGCCATCAGATTCAAACGGGTGGAACTTGCCATCCAAGTTGACAAATATTGGAACCCAATCCCCGGTCTCTTCATTTTGCTTGCAGTACTTCCAACCTTTGTCGGTGTACTTTACCCCGATCACCACTTTGCCGTTTTTATCCGCAATCCAGTTATTGACCTTATATTTCCGGCCATCCAAGATCGTTTCCTTTTCCCCAGTGAACACGTTTACCTTTTTCACATAGGCGTAGCCTTCCAAATCCTTGGCCTCCACAATAATTTCATCCTCATTGGATTCATCTAATGACATCACGGAATTTATTCGATAATTTCTATAGTACTTATAGTAGTTCTTAACTTTTTTCTCCGCTTTTCTGTCTATCAATTTGACCTTATTGGTTCCATCTATGTCGATGGCGAGCACTTCCCCCAAGCGTTCATAAATCAATCTGTTATCCGTGAGCCAACTTACATTTTGTATTCCTGTGACCCCCAACGGAATCCTATTCTTCAGTTTATAGGCATCAATATCGATGACGATGATGACACTCTCGTAACCTTCCTCGATCACTTCCAAAAAGTAGTTACCATTGGGTGATATCCTAAAATTGGATTGCGTGGATTCTTTGAACAAAAGTTCCGGGGCAACAGTTTCCACCTTGGAATCTTGGGAAAAAACAGTGGGTCCGGGTAGAATTAGAAATAGGTAAAATATGTAAATCGCTCTTGTAAATTTCAACGGCATGGGGTAAGACTAATATTTCAAGTAAATCTAATATTTTGAAGACTCAATACCTTATAAATGCCGACAATATTGATCAAATGATCGCTGGATGCCCCATTATCCTTTTTGATGCCCATATAAACAACAATCCAATCCACCTCGTTTGAAACCTAAAGTCTGATTCGAGATGTCATCAATAAAACCTGAAAATTGAATCGGAAAAAGAAATCAAAGGACAAAATTGCGCTAAAACTAGGCCACTGAAAACAAGGATGACCCATTGATTTCCCTGTCAAAATCAGTTTTGATTTTTTCTATGATATCATACGGTGTCTCTTCAGAGATCCATACCCACTGGTTTTTTAGGTCAACATCAAAATGAAATTTGGAAAAATCCAAGAGGTAGTCCCCATCAAACCGGGTCAAAAGAAATTTGGTGATTCTTGGTCTGAGTCTATATTCTAAATCAATACAGACCTTTTTAGTCGCTGGATCAGGGGTTCCAGATATTAGCCAGTTGAACTTCACTTATTTGGTTAAATAGGAACGAACAATATACAAAAAAGTATCAATTGGGCTTTATGGTACCACTCCTGTTCGACCAACACCATTTTATTCCAGACCATCCACGTAATCCTGTAGGTATTTGTAACGTTTTGTGAGCTTACCGTTCCGCGTCATTCTGGCGCGTTCCAGTATCCCATCCCCATCATTGTCAAAAAATGCCGGAATTACATATTTTGAAAAGGCCTCTCCAAATCCATTGCTCGCATCCCTTGGTAATTCACAGGGAAGATTATCAACAGCCATTACGGCTATTGCATTTGGGTTTTTATAGTCCACCTCGGATTCCGAACCAGGCTCATAGCCGTATATGGGGTCCGCCACTTCCGATGCCCGAATTGTAGAAGCCACCGGTCCATCTATATCGCAACTTATGTCTGCCACCACCTTGATCTTGAAATCGGGGTGTTTGGCATCTTCGCGGGTGTATAGATAGGGGGCACCATCTCCATAAAAGTGTCCTGCGATATAAAAATCGGTCACCTTGGCAAAGCGGAAAAAATTGGATTTGTATTCTTCGGGGTTGGCAAAAAAATCAGCTTTGTTTCCTCGCACGCCATCCTTTCGCTTGTTGTATTCGGAGGCATCTATTTGGCAATACACGGGCACATCAAATTCCTCTTTGAGATATTCCGCCACGTTCACCCTTTTGATTCCCATGGCATCCAACATTTCCCTAGATCCATTGCCGACCCTTCCCCTGCCGGTGAGCAAAATCTTGATTTTGGGCAGTTTTATTTTGTTGAGCTCGTCGATAAGGGCTTGTTGGTCTTTTAAAGTCTCCGCCTTTGGCAATTGGAACAAATCAAATTTGAGACCATAAGCCCTTATTCCATTGTAGGCACCAACAATACCGGCATATCTCCCAAACGCAACCAAGCGGGGACCGTTGGAACTGGTAATCACCTCATGATCGTAAAGCTCGATGTTCTTTTCCAAAATAGCCCTCAAAAGCTTGCGGTTATAAGGCTGTTTTTTGATGGTATGGGAAAAGAAAAAGTACTTTTTATTTGGAATCAGCGCATCAATCGGAACTTCCTTGACGCCCAACAACACATCACAAGATTTCATATTGTTCACCACTGGAATACCCACGGCTTCATATTCTTTATCGGTAAACACCCGAATGGGCGATGTCTCCACTTCTATTTCGGCGTCCGGAAACCTAGATCGTACATTTTGACATTCAATTGGGGAGAGGACCACACGACGGTCAGGTGGGGACTTTCGTTCTTGGATGATGCCGAATTTCATTAATTATATAACTTTTTGTATTAGTATTGTTACAAACATAACTTTTTGAAAGCAGGTTTTCAAAACTTTTTTTGGAATGCTTTTTGGGGTACCTTTGCTGGCCGTGCCCAGCTTTAAGACAGGGCAAACGTACGGAATTTGTTCTTTGATAAAAAAGATGGGATTCGGATAATAAGGTCCTGAATCAATCGGGATTCAACCTGCCCGCCCAATGGAGGGTTCGATTACGTAAATCAAAGATTGAAGATTTTGGACCAGTGATATCCCGAAATAAGTTCGGGATTCAATTCGATTACGTAAATCAAAGATTTACTATCTCATTGAAGGGGCCGACCGGTTTTGACAGCGAGACCAGTTGGATTGTAAGCATGCCGAGCTATGAAATTAATGCTCGTAAATCTCTTATTTCAACTTTTTAAATGGCGAAAATAACTACGCTTTAGCTGCTTAATCGACTGAATTATAGTAAGTCCTAGCCTAGTCGCGCCAGGCGCGAAAGCTGAATGTCCCTTGGTAGCCCTTGTTGACGGCGACCTTTTTAGGGGCACCATAAAAGTCAACATAGCACTTTTACGGCTTCGGTAGGAGTGTAAAACTTAAGAAGCTAAGGATATGGTAGGCGGTTTTTGGTCAGCCATATCACGAAAACCGAACAAAGACTAAGCATGTAGAAAGTAATGCAATTGCTTGTTTGGACGAGGGTTCGAATCCCTCCGGCTCCACCTACGCCCTCCGAAGCTTTGAGCACAGCGAAAAGCGAAGGAGGGCTCTTTTTTCTTTTTCAACCTCCTTTTTTAGTTCTGAACACTCGGGCTTCGGTGGACCCGTCCACCGCAACCTAATCCAATTTTTTTGGTATGAAATGGACGGTTTACATTCTAAGATGCAGTGACGGAAAGTTCTATACTGGTTTTACTGGCAACTTAAGCAGAAGACTCTTGGAACACAATAATGGCAAGGTTAAATCCACAAAACAACGATTACCCTTTGAATTGACCACGTACGTAGTTTTTACGGACAAATACCAGGCTATTGCCTTTGAAAAATACTTGAAATCCGGCTCCGGTATTGCTTTCCGGAATAAACGTTTAATTTGATTCGCTCCGAAGCTTTGAGCACAGCGAAAAGCGAAGGAGGGCTTTTTTTCTTTTTCAACCTCCCTTTTAATTCTGAACACTCGGGCTTCGGTGGACCCGTCCACCACAACCTAATCCAATTTTTTTGACATGAAATGGACGGACCAAGAACACAAAAAAACCCCATTGTTGTCCAAACAGTGGGGCTTATTTAGAAGTTTACATTCCCATAAAATTTATGGCCTTTTTGAGAATGTCTTTTACGCTTCTGAGGTTCTGATGTTACCTTATCCGAAACCTAAAATTCAATATGTATGAAATTGCACTGTTTGGCAACATCATTTAGGTTCCTAGCGGAAGATTGTTCCGTGCCATCCGGAACATTTTGGGTTAAGTCATTCTCGTCGAATTGGGTAAGCTTGTTACTCATAGTGTTCTTCAAGGAGATTTTGGGACGAATCCTTTGGCAACGCGGAACTTTTCCTATCATAAAGAGGTGACTGTAAGCTCTTTAGAACTGTTGCTTTTGGCTTCTGGTTTCAAAATTATATCAGAATTCTGTTCTATCGGTGAAATGTTCTTTTTTTTCGATGAAATGCACTTCGCTAATCAATATGATATCATTTTAACAAAATATTTATCGATAAATCAACAAAATCTAATATCCTTTTGAGAGTTACTAATGGGGATTGATTCCGCAATCTTATTCGTTTACAACCCCCATTTTGGATGTTTTATATGCTGACTTTAACAGCTTATTACGAATAATATCGATGAAATGCACATTTCTTTATGAAATTGAAGCAACATTTATGGGCACCAAAAAATAAATAGCCATTGAGCAACTTGTTCCCTTTAGGGAAACCTTCCCTTAAATGAGCTAACAATCAAGTCACCTTCAAAGTCTCCAACAAATGCTCCAAAATATCAGAAAAGTTGGTGCTAAAACCGCGGTTCCAAATCATGACCAACTCCGCTTTTTTATCAATTTCGGTCAATACGATGTGCTTTATGGGCAAATTTTGATTGGCAATGGACGACAAGGGTTCTATACAAATTCCCATTCCCTCCTCCACCAGCTTAAAACTGGTATTTGCCGATCCCGTGATGTGCGTAATCTTTGGGTTAAACCCAGCTTCCATACAGATACCCTTCAACACATTGGGGTAGTTTAGCTCATAGTCCGTGGTGGGAAAAATAAAACTGTCCTCTGAAAACACGGAAAAGTTGCTGTAGTTGGACTGATCCACCGGATGGTTCTTGGGCAGCAAGACCGCAAAATGCCCCTCCCTTAGTTTTTTGCCCTCCAAATCCCCGGGAACAATGGGGTTGGTCGCAAAGCAAAAATCCACTTTTTTGTTTCTCAAGGCCTTGAATTGTTCCCTGTTGTTCATTTCTATCAGCACCACCTGTATTCCAGGTTTTAATTTTTTGATCTCCTCAATGGCTTGCGGCACAACCGACTGCAATGCGGAATATGTGAACCCCACTCGCAATTCCCCTTCCCCCTGGCTTTCTATCATTTTCGCTTTTTTCTGAAGCTGTTTTAAATGATCTAAAACTTCTTCCATCTCCTCCAAATAGTATTTTCCGGCCTCAGTCAGCTCAACCACTCTTTTACTGCGCTTAAATAAGGATATGCCCAACTCCTCTTCCAACTGCTGTATCTGTCTGCTCAATGCAGGTTGTACTATATTGATCTCTTCCGCCGTTCTGGAAAAATTAAGTCGCTTGGAAAGCAGGATGGCATTCTGGAGATAAATAGTATTCATTTATGCATTTTTGTTATTAATATATCAATAATAAACATTTTTATTTATATTAAGAAAGGAATAGATTTACGCTTGACCTAAAAGTTCCAACAAATTAAACCCGTTGATCATGCATCCAATTCGTCCTTTCAATTCTTATATAAAAATCTTTCACCTATGCTGTGTTGGGTTCCTGCTCCTTGTTGTTAGCAGTTGTTCTTCCGACGCGGCAGGGTCCAACGACGACCAAAATCCACCGGAAGAGGAAAGTATTGAAACCAGGCTTCAGACCATCGTAGATGAAAAAGTGGGTACGGATGCGGACAAGCTTGTGGGGGTATCTGTTTCTATCCGTGTTGATGGCGAAGAACGCTGGAGTCTACAAGGTGGCATATCCAAACTGGGGGTACCCATCACCAAAAACATGCGATTTGGAGTAGGTAGCATTACCAAAACCGTGGTTGCCGCCACCGTAATGAAGTTGGTGGATGAAGGTCTGCTAAACCTAGAGGATACCATTGCTGATTGGATAGACCTTAGTTCGGAAAATGTGGACAGCTCCATAACAGTGTATCAATTGCTCACACATTCGTCGGGGCTATTTGGCTATATGTACAACGACCTTTGGGCCATGGCCGAAGCCGATCTTGAAACCCCCATTCCGCAGGAGACCCTATTTGGTTTTATCGGTCCACCGACCAACGAACCGGGAGTTGCACATGAATATTCCAATTCCAATTATTTGATATTGGGGTTGATCATAGAAGCAGCCACGGAAAAAACCGTAGGGGAAGTAATGCGTGAAAAATTCTGGACCCCATTGAACCTGAACGAAATTTATTTTGGTACCAATGAAACCATTGCAGGTACCTGGGCCGCACCCTGGCGGGATAGTAATGGCGATGGCACCCTGCAAGACATTGAAGACGAATTTGGCCCTGCCTACCACAGTATCTTTTATTGTGCCGCCGACGTTTTTGCAACAGCATCAGACCTTTCCATGTGGGCCCAACACCTTTATAATGGGAATGCCGTATCTGAAGCCAGTAGGACCAATATGATGACCGCCCATTTTGACATTCCAGATGCTGAATTTGTTAGCTATGGTTTGGGCACCCGGGAAGTTATTTTTCACGGACGTTCCACTTATGGACACACTGGCGGGATGCGCGGCTATGGCGCGTATATGTTTTTTGACCCCATAAGCAAGGTTAGCATTGCCATGTTGAACAATCAAAGTAGATCCGCAGATGGACCGCAGTTACGACATGAATTGGTGATCGAGCTACTGGGCGAAGTTTTTGATGAGCTCTAGATGCAACTGTTCCGGCAAAACCATAACGTACATCTATTCCTGTTGATTCTTCTGTCAACAGTTATTTCATGCCTGCAGGATAGTCCCCAAAAAACGGGTCAAGCTATGGAGTGGAGCATTGCAGATCGCAAATTGTTGGTCCGGGAATTAACCCGAACCACAGAAGAACTTTACAATGAAGTTTGGCACCTTGCAGAGGAGCAGTATCAGTTTAGGGAAAACGATTCGCTTTGGTCCATCAAAGACATATTGGAACATTTGGAAATGCAAAACCAACTCCACTTTAGGGAACTACGCGTGGTCATGAATTCTCCAGAAATGTCAGAATACACAGTGATCACCAGAGGACAAGATCAGTATTTCACCAAGTACAGTACAGATACCACCAAATCCAAAGCACAATGGTTCATGGAGCCAAGGAACAGGTACAGCACTATTCAAGATGGTTGGAATGCCTTTCACATTGCCAGAAAGGAACTATTGCTGCTGGTGGCTTCCACCGAGCTGGACCTGCGCCAGCATTTCACATTTCGTGTTCCAACAAGCAGAATAGCTGTAGAAGACCTTAAAATTGGTCAAGTAAGGGATTTGCATCAACTGGTGTTGACCGGCATTGCGCATACGGACAGGCATATAGCCCAAATCAAAAAAATAAAGGAACATCCAGATTACCCCACAGAAGCGAAGGTTACCTCATTGCCACCGCAATCACAGAAAGATTAGGTAATTTATAGCTTAATATTCCACATGCCCCAAAAACTCTTTTGGGTTCTTGCGACCAATTTCATCCATTTTATCTTCACCCAAGGATTCCAAAAGTTCTGCATAAAGCTCTTTTTCGGATTTATGGTTTCGGACCACAAAAAAATCCGTACCAAACAAGATTTTTTTGGTCAATTTTTCGTTGCCGTGCAATACTTGGTACAGCAGCGGTTTAACTTCTTCATTGTGGAGTACGTAGCTGATGTCTGCATACACATTGGGGTATTGCAACATAAGGCTGCTGATGATACTGAACCACTCAAAGCCATTGTTCCAAATCCAAGCGGGTTTGCTATATAAGGGTTGCAGCACGCCGGTAGATGAATTTTGTGTTCTGAAGAGTTCAATCCCCTTGTCCGGGTTTTCCAGAAGCTCGGAACTTAGATCTTTACGATCTGCCTCCATATAACGTTGCCATTCCTTTTTGCCCCCGTAATGCGCCAGATTAATTTTTAGATTTCTTAGATTGACCCTTATGGTTCCAGAGACTTCATCATAACCAAATAATTGCTGGATGGTTTCGCTGGATTTCCCAACCCACTTGGCCAAGTAATACTCTTCCAACAGCACCAAATAGTTTAGTGGATGGGTAAAATTCAATTGGAGTTCAAAGTTGGATTTTACCTTAGTTTTTAAAGGTTTCCCTTCATTATCCTCAAACACGGGATGGTGCATCCATTCTTTTCTGATGGCACCCCTATAAAAGATGGTACCCTCAATACAGTGCGCAGTGATGGGCAGGTTCCGCTGTACGCAATAGACCCACAGTGGCAACAAGTCCTCGTCAAAAGGGTAGTACCCCAAGGCGGGGTAGATTTTTATTCCCTTAAAATAAGCAGGCTGTCCATCCCTTCCTTCCAAACAGTCTTTTAAAAAACAATCCAGTAACCTAACCTTGTGGCCAGAACTGGTTTCTTCCAACTCCCAATTGAAAAAGGATTTGCCTTCATCCTTGATCCGTCTTGGATCCACAAAAACAAATGGGATCAAGTGTTCCGAATTTCTTTTCTCTTCCCTTTTTATGGTGAAGATATCCTCAATTTGTTCCTTATAAGGTTGCTTTGGTTGCCAGGCCCCCATATATTCCATATCCATGGGCAACACCACCACCTTAGATCCAGGATCGTACATTTTGATCAAGCGGTCAAAAATGCCTTTTTGGGATTTGTATTTGGCAAATTCAGCAATCGTTAGATACCGCTGGATAAACTTCAGCATTTCATCTGAGGGCAGGTACTTTAATTGCGAAAACAACTTTTTGGCCAAGGACAAGAGCAGCTTGGCAACATTGGGATATAAAAAAGCCAACAGTACAAGCAACAAAATTTGGTAGGCCATGGGTATGTTCACCACCAAGATGTACTTTAGCACGCTATTCTCAAGAAAATGGAGCAGATTTTTATACCATTCCCAAGAATCTGCAATACTGGACCAGTTTAACAGGATCAATACCACATTCAGGGTAAGGAACAAGGAAATAAAATGTCCCAGATATCTAGTGGCCAAATGGGTTTTTATAAATGCGATGGTTGCCGTTTGAAAGGACCAAAAAGGTTTTAGCGCATCTTTGATCCACTTGTACAACTTGAAGAGCTTAAACACCAGCCCAATATGAAGGAAGTAATAAAATGGCCAGGGCACAAAAGTCTTGGCAATCAACGGTGGAATATTCTTCTCCGTGAAAATATGCGTATGCACATTGATCAGTGGCAATTTGCCCTTGTCCTTCTTTTGGTCCATTAGCTTCCGTCTACTGTATATTGTACAAATAAGTCGTTTCGCACCACTTTGTATTCATCCTGTTTTACCTGACTGAGGTTCTCCAATCGTTTGTTGATCTCATCCGTCAATTTAATGGTTTTGGCCTTATCCACATGTTGGTTGTCCGGGTTGGTCACAATGAGTCTTCCACTTGTTTTCTTCAACAAGTCGTTTAACAGGGCCCTGTTTGGCATGGTATTTTTCCAGGTGGGACTAATGACATCGTAATCCAGGGTGGCCATGGCCACCAGGTCCTTATTGGTCATCAAGTCCATTCCCAATTCACGGGCCGTACCATTATGGCTTAAGTGATGGGCCACCTTGTAGAACACGGTTCGGTTGAGCAGGTCCTTGGTCAAATGGGTCTGTCCATCCTTCCCTTTTTCATCCCATTCTATTTCGTGCCAGCTTCGCCAGCTACCAAATTCGGCATCCCCGGGAAAGAGCATTACTTTTCCTGATTCTACAAATTCAATGGCGAGCACAGCGCTCAAATTGTTCATTCCCTTGGTCAGTCTAAGTGAAAGATTGGCAGCACTCATGAGCCAATCAAAATTGATTCTACGGAAACTGTTTTCGGGTTTGGTATAGATGTCCCTTATTTTGTTGTAGGCCTTGTTTTGTGGTTTTTCGTACATGGTGGCATTGCCACTTGCGTTATACTCCACAATATGCACTTTTTCAAAAGGGTCGGATTCCGAATCCTCTTCTTCAAAGGGGAGTGCCGAAAACCCTCGGACGAACTCCAGTTCCTTATTGTGCTTATAGGTTTCCCCATTTTTTCCATGATGGGTCTTTACGTCCTTCCACATTCTGGGTGGGCCCAAAATATAGATCCGTATGTTGTCCAGCCCTTCAATATCTTCGAGGATGGTACCTGTTTCCAAAAACCGAAGTCGATCACGGGGAATCTTTTCCTTGACCACCGTCATTCCTTTCAGTCCTCCGATGTAATCTCCCGCAGCGGCGAAAGGTTCGGTATTGAGGTTGCTGAGCTCCATTAAGCTGGTGGAAATTCCTTTTCTGGCATTGAAGGAACGCTCTCCCCTGGGGCCAACGTTATAGATTTGCTGGAACAAATCGGAATTGGTGTTTTTAGCGAGCAGTTCTGTGGCCATGGCAAGGGATTTCTTCTTTTTCCCAAATTCATCCTTCCATTCCTTTACCAGGGCATCATCCTCATCCTCCGTCCATGGGAGCCATAACTCCTTTACCTTAAATTGATTTGAGAATTCATCTTCACAGCGCTGAAACCCCAGCACGTGATCTTGATGTTCATGCGTGATCAACAAGGCATCCACTTCCCCATCGGTCTCTTCTATGATCTTTAAGGCATAGGGTCTCATGTTATCGCCGGAAATACTCTGCACCCCACAATCGATCATCAACTTAAATTGTGGTTTATTATCCCCATCGCCCTTGAATCCCAGCACAAAGCAATCTCCGGTACCCATGGTATACATCTGAATGTCGCAACTTGTTATTTTCTTGGCCATTGGTGTACGTTTAATGATTGTGCAAAAGGGCAAATGGTTCTTGCAATTCTGTATGCCGGTTTAGATTGAAATAGCGCTCAAGCTCCGACATGCCGTTCATTTCTGGATCATATTGATAATCGTATTGTCTTTTTAGTCTTTTTTCATCCAAGCGCGTGTGGTCGTTTGGGTCGAAAATGGGCTTTCTGATGGAATACTTCAAGGATTCGGTGTCCAAATCGAAAATAAAACCGGCCCCACCCCTGAAACGCAGATATTCCTCATCTCCTTGGGCGGCCCTAAACGTGCCATCGTCGTTGCGCATAAGCCTTGCCGTCTGCACAATGGAGAACTTGATCTGGTTTACTTTTTTTCCAGTAGGTCCTATTCTTGAAACCTCCCTTAGGTTGGTTATCCGGAACGTGGGTTTGTCGGGTTCCCCTTCCTTGGTATATGAGCTTGGATTCATCCCAAATTGTGCAAACGAGTCATTGGTCATGATGCCGGTAAGCAATTCAAAATCCTCGTTCATGGTAATCTGTTCATACATTTTTTCGTGCAAGCCCGACTTGGTATTATCTCCAGAAATATGAACCTTGGTCAATATGAAAATATCCTTTCTTTTGGGCCTGAATTTCATGACCCTGCTGTACTCTTTAAGGAACTTGGTTATGGTCCGGAGCATATCACTGGACCTAGCGTCTATGTCCACCTCGGGATAACGCAGGCTGTCCACGCTCAAAGTTTTTATTCCCTTGGGGTAGATACCACGTCTTTTGAAGGCATCTATAAAGGCCAATCTATAGTGGTTCTTATCATCGTCCACCAAATCGCAATCCGCTGTGATAATGGCCCGGAGATATTCCCCAAAAGTAATATCAATGGGAGGGCAATAGTCAATGGCCCGTATGCAGATACTCAGTATGTGGCCTGCTGTTTTTGAGGCTTCCTTGGCCAGTCGGTTCACCAAATCGGGGTGTAGATCGCCTTCTTCATTGTTTCCCTTATAATCTGCAACGATTCTTTTTAAATCGGCCACCCTGGCCTTGTAAATGGTCAAAAAGGCATCAAACACCGCCGCCACCAAGATACTGCCCCTTTTATGGGGCTCAACCACCGTTTCGTATTCTGAAGTATCCGGTGTAATCCGTTTCCATACTTTTTCCTCTTCATCAAAATAGCCAATGGCGTCCCGGAGACTACCATACCCCCCTACAGCACTTCCAAACTCCTGTGCAAGTTGGCCCAAGAGGTTCTGATCCTCCAAATTGCCTTTGGTCCGTTCTATCTGGCTTTTGAGCACTTCGGGCATGGTAAAATGCTGAAAGAGCGCAACGATATCCGCAAAGGCCTCGTGAAAGGCAAGCACATCCGGATTGGTGGGCTCATTGTAATACACGTTCAGACCATCGAGGATGGCATGGGTGACCTCATGGGCTATAATATCGTGACTTAAACAGGTAAACACCCAAGAATTGGGCATGTGCAACTGTTTTTCGCTTGGTGAAGACCTAAAATAACCAAACAACAGCGCTCTTTTGGCCGGGCTATAATAGGCATTGGGCTCTCTTAGGGCATGGGGGTAAATTCGGAGTCGCTCTACATAACTTTCCCTGATGGAACCCCAGGCTTTTTCGCGCCAGATAATCTTACGACCCAACGCTTTTTCAAAATTTTTGATGGTCTTCATGGCCACCGCATACACCATCTGCTGATGAAATTGTGGATTGCTATCGCTAGGGGTCAACCCATCTTCAGCAAGGATATAGCGGTCGTTTAAATCCACTCCTTTGTAAAAGGCCCCGTACTCACCATGGGCATCCTTAACAGTGGGGTCATAATCTATTATTTCCACGTATTCCCCCCTTGGTCCTGGGGCCAGGTCATCTTCCCAAGGCACCTTGTAGGTAACCTCATTAAAATCCGAGGTTTCTATCTTTAGTGAAAGGGAGGGATCAAAAGCATAGCCCCTGAGTTTACGGTGCAAGGGTTGCGGTGTGTAATGATGCTTGGACATATTATTTGGTTAGCTCTAATTCATATTCCGCCCAGTACCTAAACCATCAATGGTGGTGCATTTTAGCGAACCATTCAATCAGTTTGGCTTTGTAAGCAAATACCTTATCAAATTAACGGGGGAGTATTACAGAAATGTACTAAAAAATTCAATACCAATGCAGTAGAGATGAAAATTTTTCAATTTCTTAATCGCATTAAAGCCTGAAATGAGGACGGTTTTCAAATGGAACTTCTATGGCAGCCAAATTTCTTGCAACTGTGATCAAGCCGATTCATTAAACTCCTTCAAAGTTTTACCGGGATTGAGGTCATTTTTGGTTTCTTAAAAAATTCAAGAATACCCATTGTTTTAGCAATAAAATTGAGAATTCATCAATTTTGTTAACACATTATTAACATATTTGTAGCCTTTTTCTTATACTTTTAACATCTTCCCCCTTCGAAAAATTTCATTCAAACCAACTTAAATTATCACGTCATGCTTTATGTATTGTACATGTCTACAGATGAGGACATCTTAGACGTAACGCTCAACAAGAAATGGGGAAAACCTGACCACACCTATTATTGGGATCAAATTAAAGGTACCAAACTTGGTATGGATAGTGGGAGTACCGTCATTGTAATTGCCCATGGAAATGGGAAAGAAATAGGGAATGAAGAACCTGGTGAAATTGATATTGATGCCGCCATGTTCCTCTATCTCATCCAAAAAAATATGAAGCCCAACCAGACCCCGGGCAACATCTACATTTCTGCCTGCGCAGAGGGCATCGCCGAATTTGCTGCGGATGTGCGCTTACATGCAGAGGCCAACAAAATTTGGGCCAACACCAAAATCTACGGTCACAGTGATCCCGTTGCCGGCCCCGTACCTCCGCCAAATGACATGGCTTGGCACGAAATTTTTGGCGATGAATTCAGTATTCCTGAGGTTGCCAGCTTTGCAAACACCCGTACAGAGGGCAGTCAACAGGACGCCCAACCGGACCCACCCATACCTAAAAAGTGGCCCGCTACATCATTGACTTCCCCTTCATCTGCCACTGAAAAGTACAACCAGCCTACCGTAAAACACTATGTGTTCAATGAGACCGGGAACATTATGATCGCGTCCACTGAACCGATCACTTCGGACATAGACCCCAATGCAAAGGCGCTTTTTGAAGAAGTAGCGGTGTTTTTTGCAGCGCTCACCAAGGCCATAACAAGCACCAAACGACCAGGTGCCACAGCCCCCTATAAACCCACCGATTATTATACCATCTATGACTATGTGCCCTTGGAAAACATCGTCAATAGAAGCGGATTGTTCGTCAATGTGCATCGCGAGGACCTTACCTATTCCCTGACCAGTACAACGGTCAGCATTAATCTACAATTTGTGGAAGCCCTGTTGGGTGTTGCACTTACCGATGGCGTAGGTGCCGAAGCCCTTATGAACACATTGAAAGCAATGGGAAAACAAGCAACTTTTTCCTATAACCGTACTAAAAAGACGCAAAAAATCGGCAACATTCTTTTTGTATGCGAGTATTTGCTCGGGATGCCCATTGTAAGTGTACTTTACTTTTACCTGGATGAAGAAGACACCCATACCGTGGTCAAATTTTCTCCATGCTTTACCGCTGTCCATGACGATAAAAGCATGACGGTCCATAAAGACACCTTTCTCTTTGTGGTCCCCAGCTGGATACGTAAATATGCCGGGGATTTAAGCTCCATCGCAAATGATGTGGAATACAAAAAACTTGTAAATGAGCTCGAGTCCTTTATTTCCACCATGCCCATCATCTTAAATGTGGTAAGTGATGCCCATAATGAATTCCAAGCTGGAAAAAATTACACCTTGACAGGCGTCAACTTTGGCAAGGAACCTGGCAAACTGTACATCAACAATGTTGAACAATCCATTCAGCCAGGGTCAGGACATGGCGCAGCACCACTTTGGAACGACCAAGAAATTGGATTTGTGGCCACCCTTGGTGCCGATCATCTGCCCATAACAGGTCAAATTACCGTAGAGACCAAAGCGGACAATCCGTTGGTAGGCATCAGCGTGGAGGAATATACCATTAAACCCGCATCGCATTAATACTACACCATCATAAAAATCCATATCAGTGGACAACTTTGTAATCATAGACACAGCACAGGACACTTCTGGCCAGTTAGACTGCCTGAAGAAAGTAGGAATCCAGACGGTAATACGGTATTACGACCATGGTAATTCGCCCATACATCCAAGCAAAAGACTGGAGTTGGGGGAGGCACAGGCACTTTCCAAAAATGGCTTTCAAATTGTGGTGGTCTACCAAACGGTCCAAAACAAAAAATCGGATTTTAGTCGAAATAAGGGATTGGAGGCTGGTCAAACTGCATTGCTCTGGGCCAAGGAAACCATCGGCCAACCCAGTGGATCAGCCATTTATTTTGCAGTGGATTACGATGCCCCACCGATTGATTTGGAAAACAATGTGATTCCATATTTTGAAGGTGTGCAACAAGTCCTGCAACAGGAGTACACTGTTGGTGCCTATGGTTCTGGACTGGTTACGAATACATTAAAGGAAAGAGGACTTTGTTCATATCGATGGCTATCAGAGTCCTCTTCTTACTATGGTACCAGAAAGGCCCAAGAATCCGGCAATTATGAACTACAACAAATCTATGTCCCAAATGCGCGCCTCTGCACTTTGGACGTGGATTTTGATTCCCAAAATCCGGCGGTAACAGACATTGGTGCCTTCACATTAAAATCTGAAATTGCTGGAGGAACTTTCTAAGTTGATGATTAGGAACAACTTACCAACCCATAAATGGCGCATTCCGCAATTGGTTTTTGACTTGTTGGAATAAAATAGGTTTTTATTCCATAATTAATTCTCATTTTCTTATATTTCAATACAGAAAATACTTATAGCTATTTACAGTATTATTCTGCTACTGTACTGACCCCATTTTTGAAGTGTTTATGAGAATTCCGGCCTTGCTTGTTGCCTTGTTATGCAGTTCCCTTATTGGAAAGACCAATCCGCAACGAAAATTAATTTCCGATAAGGACTACAAGTATATTTTTTACGTGTCCATAGAACCTCGTGACGACTACGAAAACGACAAAAGTTATTTCTGGTTCAAATCCGGCAAAATCCACTCCTCCTTTGGTGGCAGTAATGGCGACTTGCTTCATGGGCAGTATACCAAAAGTTCCAGGGATAATATTATTCTGGAACAAGGTGACTTTAAAGAGGGGCTAAAAGATTCCATCTGGAAAGAGTGGTATCCCAATGGCAGGCTCAGCAAGATCATAGAATGGAAGCAAGGATTCAAGTCGGGTTGGAGTGTTGATTACAACGATCAAGGGGAGATTGTGGTAAGTGGTAGATATAGAAAAAACCAAAAACACGGCACCTGGATTCATACAGAATCCAATGACACCATACACTATAAGCATGGCATCCAAAAAGAAGAAAAAGAAAAAGTAGCGTTTAAGGAAAAACTGGGTGATTTTCTCAAGCGGGTATTCCCACCCAAAGAAAACAAGGACAAAAAGAAAAAAGACCGCAAAAAGAAGGACAAAAAAATCAAGGAAAAAAAGAAAAAGACCAAAAAGAGGGACAAAAAGAATAGTGATCAGGAACCATATTCGGAAAAGAAAGGATAATGAAGTTAAAAGCCGGTTCCCTTCTATATGCGGTATACATTTGCCTGTTGATTTCCATTTTTTGTGGGGCCCTTATCTTTATTTTCAATCTTGACCTTCAACTTACCCAAAGGCAATCCATCCGATCAGAACTGATAGACCGTTGTAGTTCATGTTTAAATTACTACATGTCCCAATCCAATTTAGACCTAGAAGAAGCAACACAAAAGATTGACCTATTTGAGGACGGCCTGCAATGTGCAGCAACAAAATCCGATTGGGGTGCCTTTTCCATTATCCAGGTAAAAGCCTTTTTCAAAAAAGATACCATTGCGCAAACAGCGTTCATCGGTAAAAAAAACGATTATGAAGACCTAGCCATATATCTCTGTGATTGGGGTGATGACCTGAAAGTATCTGGCCTTACGCAATTGCAGGGTGATCTAAAAATCCCAAATGGTAGACATCGAAAAATTTCCATTTTGGGCAACAGCCAATTGAACCAACCTATGATTGATGGCGCAGTCTCATCCTCTACCCAATTGCTCCCGGAAATCAAGGACAACATCCTTGATGAACCCAAGGTGGCACAAGCCACCATTCTCTCGCAAATAAGAAGTAGGAAACTGGTTTTCAACGATTTTGATTCTCCCACCATGCTCATTGAAGTTTCCAAAAATGAACGTGTTTCGAACAGGATTTTAAAAGGGAATATCCGATTGCATTCGCTGGATACCATATATATAGAAAACACCTCGGAATTGCAAGACATCATGGTGACCGCACCAAAAGTGGTTATTGAAAGTGGATTCAAAGGGAGTTTACAAGCCTTTGCCGGGAATGAAATTGTGGTGGAAGAAAACGTTTTACTAGACTATCCATCTGGATTATTCATTTTTCCCGGACAATACGAATTTGACAAGAAGATTACCGTCGCGAAAAACGCAAGAGTATTTGGTGGCATCATCATACAAGGCGACTCATTTGATCAAAAGGAATCCAATTCCATAAGCGTTCAATCCGAAGCGATGATCATGGGAGACATCTATTGCAACGGAATCCTGGAGCTCCAGGGCACGGTAAACGGCTCCATATTTGCCCATAAATTAAATCTGGAAACCAAAAATGGAAGTTATGAGAACACGCTGCTCAATGCAGAGGTGAAGGCCACGGAACGCCCGCCAGGAATGCTGAGTCCCTGCTTATGGTTCAAAAACGACAATAACACAAATGGACATGGCATTGTTAAAACGCTCTAAGCATGGTTTTGTGCAAGCGGGTTCGCTCATTGAATCCGTAATGGCGATAACGCTTATCACCATATGTCTGCTGATAGCCCTTCAACTACATGCCTCCATTTTGGACAAAAGTGCAATCATGGATGACTCCCGAAAATTGGTGGTCCTCAACCAGCTTGTAACGGATATGAAGATGAACCAAAACTATGAAGATGCTACGTTTAAAATTGGCACATATCAAATCAAAAAGAACGTATCCCCATTTGCTGGAAACAGCAATCTTCTTAAAGTGGATTTTACCATTCAAGAACGCACCAACAAAAAAAAATACTCCTATTTGGTATTGAAATGAAGAAAGGTTACACAAAGGGTTTTACGGTCATGGAAGTGCTGCTTACAACGCTGATCAGTTCCATAATCATAGGTATGGTCTACTTTACCTATGTCTCGTATACCCAGCAGTTGTTGCTATTTCAAAACGGGGTGGAGGAAAAAAACCATGTAAACCGTTTTTTGTTTCAGCTCAAAACTGATTTTTTCAACTCCGAAAAAGTGCTGCGCAAAGCAGAGGCGTTCCAAGTGGTGTTTTACGATACCAAAACAATTGACTACAAAATACGCGACGGAATACTGTTCAGAGAGGAAAATGGGCAAAAAGATAGCATCCAGGTTTTGACCAGCAGTTTTGAGACCTTGACAGATGATTTCCATCAACAAGAATTGGTAAGGTTGGCATCCCTAAATGCCTCGCTGTTCAACAAGCCGCTTGAGTTCGTGGTTGGGAAAGACTATCCCACCTTAATACAATTAAATCCAGACCATGGCCATTGATATCAGCAGCATAAACAAAAAAGAAAAAGGGGCCACGGGTTCCCAAACGCTGTCATTGGACCTTTCGCAATTAAACTTTGGAAATTCCAAAAAACTTGGCGCAAAGCAAAAATCGGTGCTCTACAAGGATTTGGCCACCCTCCTTAAGGCAGGGGTAGATTTTAAATCGGCCTTGGAAATTCTAGCCAACCAACAAAAGAAAAAAAACATAAAACTTCTATTGTCCAACCTTAAGAACGACGTAGTTGGCGGTAAAGGGTTTCACGAGGCCATGGAAAACGCGGGCACTTTTACGCCCTATGAACATTTTAGTGTAAAAATTGGCGAGGAGACCAAAAAATTGAATGTGGTGCTATTGGAGTTGCATCGATATTTTAAAAGACAGCTCAAGCTCCGAAAGCAAATCATTTCAGTTATCACCTATCCGGCATTTGTGTTGGTACTCACTGTAGGTGTGCTGTACTTTATGTTGGCCTATGTGGTCCCCATGTTCAAATCGGTCTTTAATCAGTTTGATGCGGAACTACCCGCGCTTACCAAAAATATTATCGGGCTGTCCGAAAAATTTCCAATCCTGTTTCTTGGATTCATTTTGATCATCCTGATCTTGTTTGCATTGGGCAAGGCCAATAGCAAGAATCCCCAATACCGAAATATCAAGTCAAAAGTGCTCCTAAAAACACCCTATTTCGGCAAACTCATCAAACGCATTTATCTGGCCCGTTTTTGTCAGTTCCTGGACTTGTTGCTCACTTCCAAAACCCCGCTGACAGAATCCTTGGACATGGTCAAAAAAATGATTGGCTTTTACCCCATTGAAAGTTCAATTGACGATATCAAAAGACGCATTATAAAAGGGTCTTCCCTGTCTTCGGCCATGGAAAAGCATCCCATTTATGAAAATAAGCTGATTTCCATGATCGCAGTGGCGGAGGAAATCAATGAACTGGATGCCATGTTCGGCAGGCTGGCGGATGAATATGACGAAGAAGTGGAACATCGCACCAAAATGATCGGAGTAATCTTGGAACCGGCCATAATCATTCTCATTGGTTTGATTGTGGGCACCATTATGATTGCCATGTACGCGCCCATGTTCGATTTGAGCAAAATAATCAATGGTGGTTAGTATGTAGGAAAAAAGTTTAGATTTGTAATTCCCAAAATGTAATATTAGTGAATACTTTTTTACAGAATTTTCGTAATAATAACAAACAGAAAAAGCATTATGTAGCTGCCTACTCAATGACGGAAATACTGATTGTGCTCTGCATTATCGGAATTCTGTTGCTCATGGTTTTGCCCAGTCAGACGTCTGTGATATCACAGGCAAAATCCATTGAGGCCCAAAGCATGCTCAATCATTTATACGGGCTTCAGAAAAACCATTTCTACAGATATTCCAGATACTCCACTGAATTTGAGGATATCGGTTTTGAACCGGCCCTGACCATAGAACAAGGTGGGCAGGCCATTTACAAAATCGAGATTGTGGAAGCATCAGCCAACTCGTTTAAGGCCACGGCCACCTCCCTATCCGATTTTGACGGTGATGGAAATTTCAATACTTGGGAAATTGATGACAAAAAACTACTAAAGGAAATTGTAAAGGATTAAAATGCTCAACCTTGTCTTCGAAATAATCTTGATTTCCGTCTTGCTTTTGACCTTTGTGCAAGATGTAAGGCATAGGGCCATCCATATTCTTTTGCCCCTGGCCATTGCGGTCATTGGATTATACTTCTTTTATGAAGGCGAACAGATATACATGACCCTGGTCCACAACTTTTTTTTTCTGCTTTGCATTTTTGTAGGATTATATCTTTACCTACTGGCGAAATATAGAAGCAAAATCAGTTTGTTGACTTCCATTGGACTAGGGGACATCCTCTTCTTTATTGCTGTAATACCATACTTTTCCACTACCAACTACATTCTCTTTTTTAGCACGGGAATGTTGTTCTCAATACTTGTATTCACAATTATAAAAATCGTATCCAAATCTGAGCTGGTGCCCCTGGCCGGACTACTGGCCCTCTATATGGTACTTCTAAAAGGGGTTTCCCATTGGATGGATTTAAACTTTTATAACAACAACTTTTTATGACATAAAAGAACTAGCTGAAAAATCAACCTCATTCTAACCTCACCTACCACCAAACATGACTCCAGATATTGAACTGCCCATTGAAACCCTGCAAGCCATAAATGCCGATTTGGCACACAATTATGGCATCATCCCCAAAGCGGTGGAAGATGGGTCGATTGGTTTTTTTGTGGACGAAAATATGGTCTTCGAGGACCTGGCCAATGAGCTCAGCCTCATTTTGGGCAAAGAGATTGAACTGCACCCAACACCTTCATCCTTTATCAAAAAAGCCCTGGTGCTGCATTACAGAAAAGGCAAAGGCCAGGAATCAACCAACAATGGCCAAAACCTGGAGTTGGATTCCCAGGATTTTCTTGAAGAACTCATACATGAGGCCAAGGCCATTGGCAGCAGTGACATCCATTTTGAAGTGTATAAGGAAGATGCCAGAATTCGCTATAGAATAGATGGAAAACTCATCGAGAAATATAAAATTGAAAAAGAGAACTATCTAGAGCTTGTCAATAAGATCAAGATAAAATCCAACCTGGATATTACAGAAAAACGCCTCCCCCAAGATGGCAGAATCAATTATGACGAGTTCGACATCAGGGTTTCCATACTACCCACGCTCCACGGGGAGAAAATTGTGATGCGTATCCTTGGTCGGGATACCAGTGCCCTGAGTATTGATAAGCTGGGTATGGATGCCGGGGAGAAAGAACATTACCTGCAAGCCCTGAAGGCATCCAAGGGAATTATTCTGATCAGTGGACCCACGGGATCGGGTAAAACCACCACGCTATATGCCAGCTTAAAACTTCTGAACCATATCAAGACCAATATAGTAACTGTGGAGGACCCAATTGAATACACCTTAAAAGGGATAAACCAAGTGCAGCTTCGGGAAGACATTGGACTTACTTTTACCAGCGCCCTCCGTACGTTTCTACGTCAAGATCCTGATATTATCATGCTTGGGGAAATCCGGGATGCGGCCACTGCCGAAATGGCCATTAGGGCCAGCCTCACCGGCCACTTGGTGCTTTCAACCATACACACCAATTCTGCCCTTGGAACCATTTCGAGGTTAATGGACATGGGAATACCTGCATTTTTGATAGCGGAAACCCTTAAAATATCCGTGGCCCAAAGACTGGTACGAAAGCTTTGCCCCCATTGCAAAAAAGAAGCTGATTCCGTTGATGCAGCCTATCAAAATGATGCTTTTGACTCTATCGGCAAACACTGGAAGAGTGTAGGCTGTGAACACTGTCACTATACTGGTTACAAAGGCAGAACGGCCATTTATGAAATTATTCCCATAGATCATGGCTTTGCCAAGGAAATCAAGAAAAATGCATCCCAATTGGAAGAATACACCAGCAAGGAGAACATTTCAAGACTGCATGACAAAGCCATTGATTTGGTCCAAAAAGGAGTCACTTCCATCGAAGAGGTCTATTCAATCATTATAGAAGCACATTGAGAATGATATTAAAGAGAATACTATTGATTGGCTGTCTGTTGTTTATGGGTTCCATGTATGCCCAAAGCACCAGACAAGATCTTGAAAGTTTATTTGAACAAATAGCAGAGGAAAGACCAGGATTGAACGAGCTTACGGAACTGGATGTGTCCGGGCTCACTTTGTTTGAGATCATTACTTCCTTGGCAGAGGAGCACCGGATCAATGTAAGTGTGGACACCAACCTTAATGAATTGGTGGTTAGCAATTTCTTTGATGTCAGTGTCAAGGACGTTTTTCTTTTCCTTGCCACCAAGCATCAATTGGAAGTGGAATACATGAACGGGATCATCATCTTTAAAAAACAAAAGGTGGTGGTTGAAAAGCCCAAGGAAAAGCCCAAAAAACCAATTGACATATCGTACAATGCCCAAAACCAATTTTTATCCGTTAAACTAAAAAACGATTCCCTTCCCCTCGTTGCCGAAAGGATTACGGAACTCTCCAACAAAAATATTGTACTGGCGCCGGAGGTGAAGTCCATGAAAGTTTCGGCTTATATCATCAACCGGCCATTTGACCAGGTGGTGGAAATGATTGCCAAATCCAATCAACTCATATCCTCAGTGGATGCCAACGGATTTTACTTTCTTTCCAAGGACCTTGAAGCTGAAAACCAGCCTGTTCCCGGCAATCGTAATTCAAGGTCAAACCGAAGGGTGGCCAGAAACTCCACAGCGAACAGAAACATAGCGGCCGGCGAACTAAATGTATCCATTAAGGACAACGGATACCTTTCCGTAAAAGCTTATGAGGCCGATGCCACCTCCGTTATTGAACAAGCTTCAAATTTGTTGAACATCAGTTACTTCATGTACGACAAACCTGATGAAGTATTGGTCACCCTTTATGCCGATAATATTGATTTTGATAGTCTTATCGACCATATTTTTAAGGGGAAACGCTATACTTCCAAAAAAGCGGATGACTTCTACTTTATTGGCCTCCAAACTACTGAAGGTCTTCGGGCCACTGAGCTTATCCAATTGGAAAACAGAACCATTGAAAGCGTGCTCAATACCCTTCCCAAGGCATATTCCCAGGATGTGGAAATGCAAGAATTCGTAGAGTTAAATGGAATTTTGGTTTCCGGTTCAAGACCTGTTTTGGAAGAATTGAAACAGGTCATCAAGGAACTGGATCAGGTTGTGCCGTTAATTCAGATTGAGGTGTTGATCGTACAATACCAAAAGAGTTATGATATACAAACGGGCCTGCAGGGAATATTGGGCAGCGAGGGCAAAGAAGTGGCCACGGAAGGGGTACTGTTCCCAACGGTTGACGCTACCGTAAATTCCAATTCCATTAATCAGCTTATTGATGCCTTTAACGGCCTTGGAATCATTAATATTGGTAAAGTGGCCGAGAATTTTTATGCCAATTTAAAACTGTTGGAAACCAATTCGGTCATCAACCTTAAATCTACCCCTAAAATTGCCACTTTGAGTGGACACAAGGCAAATGTCTCCATAGGGGAAACCAGCTACTACTTTGAGTCCACCAACCGCTTGATCAATTCTGGTATCAACGACAACATTTTGCAATCAGGGCAATGGAAACCCACGGAGGCCAACCTGAGTGTTGATATTCTGCCCTATGTTTCCAAAGATGAACATATCACCTTGGACATTGTGGTTGAAAAAAGTGCCTTTTTGGGCCGGGCCGGGGAAAATGCCCCACCAGGAAAGTCCACCCAAAAATTTCAGTCCCTGATCCGGGTGAGAAACAATGAAATGATCCTCTTGGGAGGCTTGGATGAACTGGAAAAGGAAAACTCGGGGACGGGAACTCCATTTTTATCCAGGATTCCTGTGATCAATTGGTTCTTTAGTGGTCGAAGAAAAGCCAAGGAAAAATCCAAATTGCATGTTTTCATCAAACCCACGGTCATTTATTGATGAAGGAGAAAATATTACATATAGTCCGTGGAACAGAGAAATTTCTCTGCATTGAGGTGTGCTTCCATAAAACAGGTGTTACCTACAACACCCTTGAAATTTCCAAAAAGGAAAATCAATTATCCCTTGGGGACAAAGGTGTTTTTGAAGATATCGACGAACTAGCCAAGGTGGTTTCGAAGAACGCTCCGGTAATTCTGTCCTTCACTGGACATAGCATCATTACCAAAAAAGTAAAAAACACCCCAAAATATAGGGCTTCCATACTTTTCAACGCCAATATGGACGATTTCTATTGGTATGAAGTCCCACAATCTGATGAAATTTTCGTTTCCGTGATTCGCAAGCAATCCATGTTTGAGGAAATAGACCAATTGGAAGACAAAGGGTTTTCCGTAGTGGACATCAGTATTGGACCTTTTGTGGCAAGGACACTCAAGTCTTTGTTGCCTGAACTTAGCAGCATTCATACCCCAAATTATGAGTTGCAATTTGAAAACCAAGAGCTGATCAACTTTCAAAAACGGGTGGAAGACACCCCGGAAGCCTCACCCTATATTTTGGGGGAAGAATCCATTGAAACTAACAGTGTAATTCCCTTTTCCAGTCTTTTGTTCTATCTGTACCCCAACGATGGCATTGAGGCCGATAAGGAATTTCTAAAATCAAAACGGCAAGAGTTCAAATATAAAAGGGCGTTTAATTTGGCTGGCATTATTGGGCTGTCACTGCTGTTTTGCTCCTTGCTCGTGAGCTATCTTTTGCTTGGATATTACCAAAACGAGTATATGGAACTTGAGGTGGTTATGGGAGAGAAAAATATTGCCCATAACAAATTGTCCTTGTTGGAAGAAGACCAAAAAAACAAACAGGCCATTTTACTGGAATCCGGGTTGAACAACAACAAATATTTGGTGGAATATATCTCGGAAATTACCAAGGACACCCCTTCAGAAATCAATCTTACGGAACTGGCCCTATTCCCGCCTACTCGAAAAATAAAACCAAAGGAACGAATCCGTTTCAATCAAAATCTTATTCAAATCAATGGAACGGTTTCCTCCAATCAATCCTTCACGGAATGGATCCAAGATCTTAAGGAGTCCAAATGGGTGGAAAGTCTGGAAATCATCGATTTTGTAAAAAATGGCAGGGAAAGCAGTTTTGAAATCAAATTAACCTTGGTTTTGGATGTTTGAGAATATAACATATCGGAAAAAGTTCTGGGGGCTTATGGCCTTGCTCATTATAATGGGCATAACCGCATACAAGAGATCCTACAGGCTCACGATTGATGCCTATAAGTCCTTGAAATCCTCCAAGGAAACCCTTGCCGATGCAACCGATTCACATGAAAGAATTGCTTTTCTGGAAGCTGAAGTGGAATTCCTGGACAACATAATAGGTAAAAAAGCCGCCAATGCCGATTTGGTGCAGCAGGAGATTATAAATACTTATACCGACCTTGAAAGTGCCTCGGAACTCATCAAATTGGACGAGGTGCACAAGGCCAATAATGAATATTTCAATATCTACACCAACAAACTCCTATTGTCAGGGACGTTCAATCAGTTGCTGTCCGCCACCTATGAATTTGAAAAGGATTTTGAGTTTTCCAGAATGGTCAGTATCCGGTTTTACGTGGAAAGGGAACCAAGAACCCGCAGAAAAAGACTTTACGAACAAATTATATTCCAGAATTATGAGAAGATTGATTAACACATTGTGCATAGTTTGTTCTTTGTACTTAACTGGCTGCGATGACGTATTTGTGGAAGATATTAGCGATGATACCATAACCATTATGGCCCCGGTAAATGAGTCTCGCCTAAGTGGGAATGCCGTGCAGTTTCGTTGGACAACCTTGGAAGGGGCGGATAATTACCATATACAGATCATAGGAGATCAACAGAACATTGTATTGGACTCCTTGGTTGAAGTATCCATTTTTAATTATCAGATTGACCCCGGTGCTTATCAATGGAGGGTACGAGCTGAAAACTTTGCCTACGTCACCCCCTATACGCCCATTTCCCTATTTACCATCAATGCTTCGGACAATCTGACCAACCAGTTGGTTACCCTGGTTTCGCCCAATAATAATGTTTACCTGAACGCAGATGCCATTACCTTCAGTTGGCAGGGAATCACCACCGCAGATTCCTATCACTTTCAACTCTTAAAAAAAGACGGTGCGTCGGAGACCCAGATTTTTGAGGATACCGAAGTGGTGGATACTTCACTGAACCTGACCGAAAGTACTATTGAGGATGATGCAGAATACATTTGGCAAGTAAAAGCACAGAACAGTGCCAGCAGCACTTCATTTTTTAAAAGGTCCTTTTTTATTGATCGCCAAGCCCCTCCTGCCCCATCGTTGAATGGCCCTGCTGATGACGCTGTATTTAACGTAGATGACGAAGTGGAGTTTGATTGGGCGTTTACGGACACTGGCGATCTTCAATCCCCCATCAGCGGAACCATAGAAATTGCCTCTGATGAGAATTTCAACACCATAGTGGCCTCCAATACCGGTACAAGCACAGAATTCACAACCACGTTTTCCAATTCGGGCACCTACCATTGGCGGGTCACCGGTGAAGATGAAGCAGGCAATACCGGAGCAAAAAGCGATAGTAAATCCATTACCGTGAATTAGTGGAAAGAAAAAAAATAAATACCATTCTTATCACTGCTGTAGCCCTTATTTGGGGCGTGGTGCTCTACAAATTCATATCCCCTTACTTTAGTGATCCCCCGGTGACTTTCACCGTGCAATCGGCCACAAAAAAAAGAACCGTGGCATCCAAGATAAAGGATACGGTGGTATTGATCTATCCTGCGCGCGATCCTTTTTTGGGTCGAGTGAGCCGGCCAAAAGCAAAAACAACCAAGCAAGTATCCAAACCCAGGACTACAAAACCGAAACCAGCCATCAATTTTGTGTGGCCCACCGTGGACTACATGGGATTTGTAAAATCCAAGACCAGTAAGAACCCTTTGGGTCTTGTTCGGATTGACGGGAAGCTACATAGGGTACACCTAAATGCCGTAGCCAACGGCTTAAAAGTCACCAAAATAAATGGTGATTTTATCCAATTGACCCATGGGAAAAACTCCAAGGAGTTTAAGAAACAATAAAAGTTATTAACAAGTAATTTTTGATAGTTTTTGTAAGTATATTTTTAATATATTTAACTCCCTCTTTTAACTTTTAACAAGTATTATCTTTCAAAATAAGTGACTAAAACTATTTACACCGGCCTGTTCTTTTTTGCCTTGGCGCTCGTTTTTTTTCTGTTCCTATCTGGGAAAAGTGAAGACCAAAACCGTATTGCGTACGTCAACAATGTACAACTGTTCGACAGTTTCAATATGGCCCAGGACATTGATAGGATGCACATGGTGGAAATAAACAAGCAAAAGAAAAAACTGGACAGTCTATACCAGTTGTACAATCTTTATCGGCAAAGCAAAAAAACGGAGGTGACGGCCGAGCTTGAAGGGGAACTTAGGACAGAGGACCAAAAACTTAAACAGATGTCCGAGTCGTTTTCCATGGAACTCAACAAACAAGTCTGGGAAAGACTCAATCAGTACATCAAAGCATATGGGAATGAAAATGGCTATGACCTTATCATGGGGACGCAGGGCAATGGAAATGTGATGTACGCAAAAGAACATATGGACCTAACCAGCAATCTCATCCAATATTGCAACACCAAATATGAAGGAGATTAAATGCATGTAACCTAGAACAATTTAAACAACAATAAACAAACACTTTTAGCACCAAAACCAACCATGAAGAGAACACAGCCTCCGACAACTTACTTATCAAACCCAAAATTCATCTCCCAATTTTTAAGTAACCACAAAACGCATTTACGCTGTTTAAACACAGTGAAAATGCAGTATGCCTTAGGGTCAGGACGAGTGTAATTACACATTAAATACACCATCACAAAAGTCCAAAAATCCTTATGAAAGGCACACTACTTGTCTCCGTACTTCTCGTATCGGTTCTTCTATTTGCTTGCAAAAGAAAAGCCGAAATCGACTATTCCCTAAGCCCTGATTACAAACATTACAATCTGGAGCGAATGGGATGGAAGTCCCGCACGGCCAGTCATCATCTATCCGAAATTGAATACACGGCTACCTGGGTGCCCATACAGTATTATATAATTAAGACTTTGGGAAACGAGCATCTACCCGCAGTTGATTCCATTTATCAATCCCATAAGGATGAACGGGTCATTGAAGTGGAGTTCAAGCACGATTCCCGCGACGATCTATTGAAATCAAAATACACCCATAGGGATTACGAAACAGCTGTCAAATACATGTCCTTCTCCCTAGAAAAGGATTTTGTGGCCGTAACCCGGCAAGGCGACACGATCAATTGCTCCGGCATAACCTTCGAGCGAAATTTTAACCTGGCATCATTCAAAAGAGTGCTACTACATTTTGGTGACATTCCCGAAGATGAAGAAATACAACTGGTATACCATGACAGATTGTTCAACAATGGTATCCTAAAATTCAAGTTCACAGAAATACCAATAAAGCTATAACGCCAATAGGATGATACATAAAATAAGAACCAGCAGATTTTCAAAGATTCTTGCAAGCTATTTGGCCATTCAATTGATATTGCAAATGGCACAACCAGCTCAATTGTGGGCGCTGACCAGCGGGCCCTCCCAACCGGAATTCAACTCCTTTACCCCTATTGGAACTTCGGACATGGTGAATTTGCAATCGGGAAATTTCAACTACAACATCCCTATAATGGATGTTGGGGGGTATCCCTTAAATCTTTCCTACGATTCTGGCATTACCATGGACCAAGAAGCCTCATGGGTAGGTCTGGGCTGGAACCTCAACGTGGGACAAATCAATAGGCAAGTACGTGGTATCCCAGATGATTTTAAGGGAGACACCATTATGTATCACAATAAAATGCGGGATAATGTCACTGTCGGAGTGTCCAGTACCGTAGACTCCCAAGTATTTGGTTTTGAAACACCGGATTATATCAACACCAGTATTGGTGTGGATTTAAAATACAACAATTACACAGGCCTATCCTTTACCCCTTCCTATGGCCTCGCGTTTGGTTTGTCCGATAACGTAACAGTGGGCATGAATGTGCAGACGTCCGCCACTGAAGGAGTTACCATTTCACCTAATGTTAGCGCAAAATCCAACTTTCCTTTCCTATTGAATGGGGCCGTTACCGGCACACTTAATGCCGGCGTATCCTACAATTCCAATCAAAGCTTAACCTCTTTCAGTTTTGGTGCTGGACTTTATGGGCCATTTAAACTGGATCAACTTGTAGGACCTGCATCCTATTTGAATTCTACATTAAATGACGGCGGACTTGCCGGTGAAGGAAGAATTTCATTCGTAAACAACACCATGACTCCTAGAAAGCGAAATGCTTTCAGGGACATATCAGGAACGGTTTCTCTTTCCGTTGGTCCTTCGGTATGGGGGGTAGAAGGAGAAATTGAGCTTTCTGCCATGGGAGTGGTACAGCAACTTAAGGATCCCATCCGTTATGAAAGAGCCTATGGATATGAATTCACTGGTCATGCAACGGACAGTGACATACTGGATTATAACCGTGAAAAAGATGGGGTGATCAGTAAGTCCACACTGGCCCTGCCAACCACAAATTACACTTATGATCTGTATTCGGTAAACGGCCAAGGAATAACCGGAATGTTTCGCCCCTATAGAAGTCAAGTTGGACAAATCAATGATGAGTTCGTCAAAGACGAAAGTGACAGTTTTCAATTTGGGGTGGAGGTTGAAGCTGCAAGCTCATATCATGCTGGAGTGAACTTTACGGCGGCCCCATCCAAAAGCTGGACGGGTGTTTGGGACACCAGGGCCTTGAAAAATTTCCGTCAAGCACGGGAAGACGGGCGTGAAGGATTGGAAGATGCAGACTATGAGCCTGTGTACTTCAAATATGTAGGAGAGCCCAGGGTAGACCAGGACCAGGACCTATTCAATGCGTTGGGTGGTTATGACCCAATTGCCCTTGAAATAGGCGGAACTGGTTTTAACAAATTTGCCAATAACCAATTCGCAGTCAAAAGATACGATGCCCAAGGGGTTCCTTTTTACCCTGCAGGTAATGATGCCGAAGCCCTAGATCCGATTACGGATAAATACAAACGAGCCCACCGCGAAATTCGAAATCAATCTGTTCAAAAATTGAGCGTGCAGGAAGTTCAGTCCCTCTACGGAGCTAGCAACTACCACAATAGTTTGATTAACGATGAAGCAAAGGAAAGACCCCATCACACGGCAGAAATTAAAATTCTAAAAACAGATGGTTCCACCTATGTTTTTGGGGAAACAGCCTATAACAAACAAAAACAGGAAATTTCGTTTACCACAGATAGCAATGTTTACGATTGCGCAGCCGGAACTGTGGACTACCTAACCAACGAAGATTCCAACCAAAATACAAGTGGCATAGATCATTTTTACAGCAATACGGATACAAACCCCTATGCCCACACTTACTTGCTTTCATCAGTTTTATCTTCCGATTATGAAGATTTGGAGGGTGACGGTCCAACTGATGATGACCTTGGTGCTTATACCCTGTTTGAATATAAAACTCTATCTGAAGATTACAAATGGCGGGTACCCTATACTCATGGAAAGGCCTCATATAATGCAGGTCTCAATACCCACCCCAATGACCAAAAGGGAAGCTACGTGTATGGTGCGAAAGAACTCAAATACCTTGACAGAATCATCACCAAAACCCATGTGGCCTTGTTTGACCTATCTCCCAGAAAAGATGCAAGAGGTGCAAAAGACAAGGATAACACCAGCATTGCCGAAGAATATACCTATAAAATTGACCGTATCCGATTGTACTCCAAACCGGAGGCCATTGCTGCAAATATTTTGGACAATGATGCCGGAAACGACCTTCCCATCACAGCCATAAAAACAGCCCATTTTGTTTATGATTATTCCCAGTGTCGTGAACTTCCCAATAATTTGGGAGGCACATTGGATGCCAATGAACTGGAATTTATTGACGAAAATAGTCAGGTGGACAACTCCGGGAAATTGACCCTTAAAAGAGTCTACTTCACCTATAGGGGCTCCCAAATGGGAAAATTCACACCTTACTTATTCAATTATGACGGTTTTAATCCATTTTACAATTTGAAATCCTATGATATCTGGGGCAACTACAAACCCAATATTGATGGAGGTTGTGATACTCAAGATGAAATCACAGCACCCGAGTTTCCTTTTGTGCAGCAGAACGATAAAGCCCTACAAGACAGCTATGCTGCTGCTTGGTCGCTGACCTCCATAGATCTACCATCCGGAGGGCGGATTGAGTTGGAATATGAAAGTGATGACTACCAGCATGTACAAGATCGCGAGGCCATGCAAATGTTCAAGGTGGTTGGAGCTGGAGCCAACGATGGGGTAACCCAGGCCGTGGATCCGGAGGATGAACAAAACCTCTATAAGGGTTCTTATTATGACGAAGCCAAATATCTGTACATAGAACTTCCAGATGAGGACACTCAAAACCCGATTGACAGTCAACAATTCGCTGACAAATATCTTAAGGCAGGTGTTGACAAACCTATTTACTTCCGCTTCCTGCTCAACATGACCAAAGATGGGGCTCAGAATGACCAAAGCAAGGATTACGATTATGTGACCGGGTACTTTGAATTGGATGAACAACCCGGCACAGAAAATAAAATTCTACCCTCTGTTTTTGTAACGAACAGTAAGGTATATGCCGCTATTCCAATGAAATTCTTAAAACTGGAAGGTAGTTTTCTAGGAGGCGATGATGTTAATCCAATTTCATTGGCGGGCTGGTACTTTGGCAGAAAGTATCTAAATGGATGGGTCTATGGACTACAACCGGATGCCCAAACCCAAAACATCAAGGACATTGCCAAAAACATCGTGAACAGTTTCGGTGCTATCCAGGATATTTTTACCGGTCCAAATAAAAAACTTCGCAAAAATTCCAATTTATGCGCCCAACGGTTTATCGCAGAAAAATCATGGATTCGACTGTCTACCCCCAAAAATTACAAATTAGGTGGTGGATCCCGAATCAAAAAGTTGGTCATGAAAGACCAATGGGACAAAATGGTGGGTGCAGACGAAGATCTATTGTCCTTATCGGACAGAAGGTACAGCAATGAATATGGGCAAACCTATGAATACGTATTGGAGGACGGTAGTTCGAGTGGCGTAGCTACCTATGAGCCTAACATGAGCAAGGAAAACCCCTTTGTGGAGCCCTTCTATAACATAGGTGAGCGCCTAGTAGCACCAAGGGAAGTAAGTTATATTGAAAAACCCTTTGGGGAACAATTCTTCCCTTCCGCCGGAGTAACCTATAGTCGGGTGACCGTAAAAAATCTTGAGCGGCAAGATATCTCAACCCATGCCACGGGAAAAGTGGTCACCGAACACTATACTTCCAAAGATTTCCCCACCCAAGTGGACTTTACAGATATTGATAGCCCTGGCAATTTTGTTTCCAATGAAGGTGACTTTTTCGGTAATCTGGTCAAAGGGATCCTTGGAGCACCAGTGGAAGTCAAGAATGAGTTTGCCCTTTCACAAGGTTTTGTAGTTCATACAAACGATATGAACGGGAAAATGCGCTCTCAAAAAGTTTACGCGGAAAATGCAGAAGATCCTATCTCATCTGTGGAATATAAATACAGCTCCCAAGCTGACAACTCCTCAATTCTGGACAACAGACTTCCTACCGTGTCCAAAACTGGTGCCATTAGCACGGATCAACATATTGGAGTTGACTATGATGTGGTCACGGATTTTAGGGAAAGCTATTCCGAATCCAAAACCACAGGGGTAAAGGCCAATGTGGTGGTCTTGCTCATTGGAATCTTTCCGGTGGTAATTCCAACTGCCGTGCCCTCCCGGTCCAAAATTGAAAATGTGGCCCACTCAACAATTACCACCAAAGTCATTCATACCACGGCACAGTTAAAGGAGAAGATTGCCACGGATTTGGGATCCCGGGTTTCCACGGTCAACGAAGCGTGGGATGCAGAGACCGGCCAGGTTATTTTAACCCGAACCATTAACGAATATGATGACGAATATTACAATTTCAACTTCCCTGCCTATTGGGCCTACAACGGAATGGGGCACGCCTCCAAAAATTATGGAATATGGGGCACCTTGACCAAAGCAGGCAATCTATACAATATGCTCCAGCTTAACGTAGGTGAAAGTTTGGAAGATTACTTCCAGGAAGGTGATGAACTTCTTGTGACTTCAGAAAGTAGCTCCCATGGGCGATTATGGGTGGCGGAAGTCTCCGCCTCTGGCATCAAGCTGATGGACAAAGAAGGTAGGATGGTCGGAGACGGTTTGGATTTGCCAACTGTTATCGATTTCAAGATTGTCCGCTCTGGGTTCCGCAACCAACAGCAGGCCAATATGGCGTCTGTTACCCTCATGAGAAATCCAATAAAGAACACTGCCGGGGACTACTTGACCACTTTGAACACTAGTTCGTTTGAACAATCGGAATCCGGACCTGTTGCCGATAACTTGAAAATTATCAATGCCAGTGCTGTGGAGTATGACGATCTATGGCCTTGCCAATGTGAAGGCAATCTGTCCCTTTTGCCCAAAAGTGTGGAATCGTCCACCGATTTGGCCAATACCCCAATTGAAAATTATGGGTTTAACCCATTTTTACACAACGTAAAATCCGAGTGGCGCGCCAAAAACTCTTATGCCTATCTAACAGAGCGAACCGACCTTACCGAAGGAACCACAAATAAGGTCAATACCAGAAAAGAAGGGTATTTCAGGGAATTTACTCCTTTCTATAACCTGTTGGTCGATGGCTGGGATAGGGCTCTGGACCCCGCCGATAGCTCCAACAAATGGACCTTTGCCAGCGAAGTGACCCAGTACAGTCCCTATGGAGCCGAATTGGAGAACAAAGATGCATTAAACCGTTACTCCTCTGCCCAATATGGTTATAACTACACCCTGCCCACAGCGGTGGCCTCCAACAGTAAGTATCAGGATATGGGAGCGGATAATTTTGAGGATTATGATTATTCCAACGCTTTGTATGGTCATTTCAATTACCAAGAATCCGTAAATCTAGATGGACCAGATGGGGCACAAATTACGGATATAAGGGCCCATACTGGCCGCAACAGCTTATTGGTTAGGGAAGGTGACAATGCCTTTTTGGAAAGACAACTTTTGGGAGAGGCCATAACCGTAAACGATTCGGATAGCGATGGGGTACCCGATGAGGAGGACAATTGTCCGTTCAGTTATAATCCCCTCCAATTGGATTATAATGGGGATGGAGTGGGTGATAGCTGCGATATTGGCGACATCCCTATGATAACGGATGCCAAAATTACGCACAATGACCACACTGGATTCAACTATTTAACCCCAACAAATACTGATCGGGATCTAGAATACTGCCAAGGAACCCAAACTGACCTCGTCATTCATGGCAAACCCAATGACATTGTTCACTTTAATATTCGAATGAACACATGGTACCAAGCAAGTGGCAGAACGCTTCGCTGGGTGATTTTGGTGGATGAACAACCGTTCTTTAGCATAGATGATGTACTAGCCGGAAGGTTTTCCAAAAGAGGCAGCATACAATTGGATGCTACAGGACGTGCTGAACTTGACCTCGATATTGGAGGAAGAAACAAAACCAGGAAAAACCGCCAGGCACCTTACTATGTCAGCGCAATCTTTACGATTACGGATCAGAACGGAGTTTCCATCTACGGAGGTGAATATGACCAAATTCTTTTTGATGTAAAAGTGGATTCGCACAAATGCGCCAACCTAGCCACCGAAGGAGAGTTTGTGGACTACAATGATTACATCCCACAAAACGAAAAATGATGACCACACCTAAGACATATCACAACACCACACTAAAAAACTAACCGGATGAAAACATTAAAACATCTATTCGTTGTTAGCCTGATATTCCTATTGGGTTGTATAAAAATTTCAGCCCAGTCGATATCGGTTTCAGACAGCTTGGCCCTTGTTGATTTGTACAATTCAACCAACGGCGCAAACTGGAATATTAATACGAATTGGCTTCAGCCTAATATTCCGGCAAGAAACTGGTGGGGGGTTGATGTCCGTTCTGATGGAACTTTATGGAGAATCACCTTAACCCAAAATAATCTCTCCGGACCGATTCCTTCATCGTTTGGAAATCTTACCGGATTGGAAGAGGTAAACTTCTGGAGAAATAACTTAACAGGCAGCATACCCACAACCATTGGGCAACTTACCAATATGGTGGAGCTTAAAATGGATGAAAACCAATTGGATGGTTCCATCCCAACTGAAATTGGACAGCTCACCAATCTGGTTTCGCTGGAGTTGGACGCCAATCAACTGACAGGGAGTATTCCCAGTACAATCAATCAATTGACAAACCTTGAGGTATTTAATATAACCAACAATCAAATATCAGGGAGTATTCCCACTTCGATAGGCCAACTTTCCAATTTGCGAATATTACATCTTGGTCAGAATAATTTAAATGGAACCATTCCCACAACTTTAGGGCAGTTGACCAATGTAACGTCGTTGTCCATATACCTAAACCAGATTACTGGATCACTCCCAACGGAATTGGGAAACATGACTAATCTTAGCATACTGTCTTTAAGCAATAATTCCATTTCCGGAACCCTACCACAAGAGCTGCTTCAGCTTAGTAATCTTACCGTTATTACAATTGGGAACAATCAGTTGAATGGAAGTATTCCTTCCAATATCAATCAATTGACAAACTTGGGCGTTGTTGATTTGTCAAATAATCAATTGTCGGGTACAATCCCATCTGCTTTCAACAGCATAACAGGATTAAGTACTTTGTACTTGAATGATAACCAGCTTTCGGGAGCAATACCTTCCCAACTGGACCAACTTCAGTTTGGTACTAATTTTAGGTTACGTATTACCAATAACAATTATTCATTCAGTGATTTAGAAGCAAATCATTCCAATTATTCATCATTGCTAGAGTACTTTATTGATCCCCAGTCCAAAGTGGATGAAGTGGAATCCCTTTCTGTCGATGAAAACGGAAGTATTACGCTTACTAGCACCGACCTGACCAGTGCCAACAACAGCTATCAATGGTACAAGGACGATGTGGCCATATCCGGAGCCACCAGCAAAGATTATGTGATCTCCAATGCTTCGGCTTCTGATGCCGGGGTCTACCATTTGGAAGCTACCAATTCCATAGTAACGGGTCTTACCCTAACACGAAACGACATTACCCTTAACGTTAACGCAGATACCTGTGGAGTTTCCGCCACAGAGAAGCAAGCCTTATTGGATTTGTACAACAGTACCAATGGCGCCAGTTGGACCAACACGGTGGCCAATAACCAACCTTGGGATACCAACATTCCGGTTTGTGATTGGTATGGGGTAACGGTATCCAACGGCGATGTTATACGTGTCCAAATCCCTTCCAACAATGTTGTTGGGACCATCCCACAATCAATTTCTGACTTGACAAACTTGCAGACACTTCATCTCTATTCCAATAGTGTGTCTGGTACTATCCCAACCTCTTTGGGCTCGTTGACCAGTTTAACTCAACTGTGGCTGTACAACAATCAGCTATCTGGCTCAATTCCCACAGAACTAGGTCAATTGACGAGCATGTTAAGCATGTACCTGTACGGCAATCAACTATTAGGCAGCATTCCAACCGCCTTAGGAAATATGACCTCACTAACGGACATACGACTAAACAATAATCAGCTTACGGGGAACGTACCAACAGAGTTAAGTCAACTTAGTAATGTGACAAGGATGTATTTACAGGACAACAATCTCACAGGTACCATCCCAACGTCACTTGGGAACCTAAGCAATATGGTAGACCTTAGAATCTCAGGAAACCAATTAGATGGATCTATACCAACCCAATTTGGTCAATTGTCCAATTTGTTCACCCTAGATCTAAGCTCAAATATGCTCACAGGAACAATTCCTACTGAACTGGGACAACTTACCAATTTGGATGCCCTTTATCTAGATGACAATCAACTTACCGGTCCAATACCCACAGAACTTGGACAAGCTTCAAGCCTTAGACAAGTCTATCTTCAAAACAATGCGTTATCTGGCTCATTTGCCATCACCATGTCGCAACTAACGAATTTACAACGCCTGTATGTTTATCAAAACAATTTGGTCTTTTCAAATATTGAAGGTGACTATGTTCAACTTAATTCCAATATTGGATCGGAATACAGGTTTGTACCCCAAGCCAAAGTAGACCAGGAAGAAACCTTGGCCGTCTTGGAAAATGGGAGTATTACCCTTACCAGTACGGCCTTGACCAGTACCAACAATAGCTATCAATGGTATAAAGATGGACAGGTAATAGCGGGGGCCACTAGCAAGGACTATGTAATCTCCAATGCCACAGCCGCTGATGCGGGGGTATACCATTTTACGGCCACCAACTCGGTGGTAACAGGTCTTACCCTCACAAGAAACGATATTACCCTTACGGTGACTCCAGATACCTGTGGGGTTTCCGCCACCGAGAGGCAAGCCTTATTGGATTTGTATAACAGTACCAATGGTGCCAACTGGACCAACACGGTGGCTAATAACCAACCTTGGGATATCAACATTCCGGTATGTGATTGGTATGGGGTAACTGTGGTTAATGGGAATGTTACTGAACTAAAGTTAACCAATAACCTGAACGGAAACTTACCATCAAGCATTGGTAATCTAGTTAATCTCCAAATCTTAAAATTAACTTCAAATCAATTGACAGGAAATATTCCTGTAGAGATAGGACAACTTCAAAATTTAACACACCTGGAATTTGATTTTAATCAATTAACAGGTACCATTCCATCAGGCATCGGTCAATTTCAGAATCTCTTAATTCTTGATTTAAGATTCAATCAATTAAATGGCGGCATACCCAGTGAATTAGGACAACTTTCTAATTTACAAAGGCTTGACCTTAACAGCAATCAATTATCTGGAGCCATTCCCGCTGAGCTGGGGCAGCTACAGAACTTAATACATTTGACCCTTCAACACAATCAACTTACTTCAAATATCCCAAGTCAACTGGGAAATATTTTGAGTTTAGTTACTTTAAAATTGAATGATAATGATATTAACGGAAGTATTCCATCTGAACTAGGGCAATTACTCAGCTTAACAGACTTATCACTATCTGGAAACCAAATTTCCGGCACACTGCCCAGCGAATTGGGTAACTTAAGTAGTCTTGAATTTCTCAATGTTTATGACAATCAAATTTCAGGAACAATTCCAACTCAATTTTCGCAATTAACAAATTTAAAATACCTAGGTCTACAACGAAATAATTTAATGGGGACGATCCCCTCTAGTCTCGGATTACTTGCCAACCTCACTCATCTTGAATTACAGCAAAATCAACTTTCTGGGAGCATACCATCTGAGCTTGGGCAATTGAGTAATCTCCTTTCCTTTGACTTATATGGTAATAACCTCACCGGTATAGTCCCTACTGAAGTTGAATTGCTCACAAATCTATTCGTCTTTGCTATTCAAGAAAACGATTTGACCGGAAATATTCCAAGTGGATTAAGTCTACTCACTAATCTTTTTGGACTTACTTTTCACAGCAATAGGTTTGTTTTTTCTGATTTTGAAAACGAACATGGGACATATACAAATCTTACTACTTATCAATTTACTCCGCAATCCAAAGTAGATCTTGAAGAATCCTTATCAGTGGCAGATGGTGGAAGCATTACATTGACCAGCACCGCGTTAACAAGTACCAACAATAGCTATCAATGGTACAAGGACGGACAGGCCATAGCCGGAGCTACCAACAAGGACTATGTCATCTCCAATGCCACGGCCGCGGATGCGGGCGTCTATTATTTTACGGCCACCAACTCTGTGGTTACCGGGCTAACGCTGACCAGAAACGATATCACGTTAACAATAGGCTCCGATCCTTGTGGGGTGTCCGAAACAGCTAAACAAGCTCTGCTAGACCTTTACAGCAGTACCGATGGGGCCAATTGGACCAATACTTTGGCAAATAACCAGCCCTGGGACACCAACATACCGGTATGTGATTGGTATGGGGTGACTGTAGTAAATGGGAATGTGACCGAGATAAACTTAGATAATAACAATCTCAATGGAAGTTTCCCTGTGAATATTGGAAATCTGTCCGATCTTCAGTCCTTGTCTTTGATTTTGAATTCTATTTCGGGGAGTATTCCGACGGATATTTCTGATTTGACCGACCTCACGTATATAGCTCTAAGTAATAACACCCTCAATGATAATTTAAATTGGATTACATCACTTAACAACCTCCAAAGTCTGTATTTAAATAATAATAACTTTAATGGGAGCATACCAACTGACATTGGTAACTTAACCAATCTCGTAAACTTGGATATCACCAATAACCAAATTCAAGGTGCTATTCCAGCCAGTATCGGAAATTTAAGCTCTCTTTCTAAACTTTACTTATCGCAAAACCAATTGACTGGGACTATTCCATCTCAAATTGGCCAATTGTCTAGTTTGCTAAACATTTCATTAGCTCACAATCAATTAAATGGATCATTGCCAGTAGAGATAGGTCAATTGAATTCACTAATCTCTCTTTATCTGAACAATAATCAACTGTCAGGTGCAATACCAAGTGAAATCAATGGCCTATCAAACCTAGCACACCTTATTATTGGAGACAATCAATTTGTTGGAAACCTTCCCTTGAATTCCGGAAACCTATCATCACTAAGAAATTTGGATTTAAGAAACAATGGTTTTAGCGGAACATTCCCCAACTTTACTGCCATCTCTTTAACCTCTTTGAGGTTTCAAAACAATGAGTTTATTTTCTCCGACTTTGAAACGGAGCATTCTCAATATACCACAAATAATACATACTACGATTACTCCCCACAAGCCAATGTTGATCAAGAAGAAGTTCTGACCGTTCAGGAATTCAGTAGCATTACTTTAACAAGCAACGACCTTAGCAGTGCCAACAATATATACCAGTGGTACAAGGACAATGTTGCCATTCCCGGGGCCACCAGCAAGGATTATGTGATAACCAATGCAACTGCCGCCGATGCCGGTGTTTACTATTTTGAGGCCACCAACTCCGTGGTCACAGGGTTGACCCTGACCAGAAATGACATTACACTCAATGTAGAACCTGGTTCCAATACCGTGGTCCAACAGCAATTCTGTTCTTCGGATGGGATTCATACTGTGGCAGACTTGGTCATACCAACTCCAACTGGGGTGACCCCAGTTTGGTATGCCTCCCAAACAGGGGGAACACCTCTAAGCGACAGTGAGGTCCTGCAGAACAATACGGTATACTGGAGGGATTATACAGGGAATACCAATGGTCGTGCCGGGGTAGAGGCCATCATTGATTGGTTACTCCCAATTGGTGAGCCGGTACAATCTTTTGATGCTACCAATAATCCCACTTTGGCCAATGTTGTGGTTGCGTTGCACCCAAGTAGTTCGGCAACCCAAGTACAATGGTTTGCCACTTCAACAAGCACCACGGTGTTACCGAGCTCAACCCTACTGGTAGACCAGACCATCTATTATGCGGCTGAAAATGCTTCTACTTGTAGATTGGCTGTACGAATGGATGTTTCCCCACAAGAGGTGTGTACGGTAGTGGTTACCGAGGGAACTGGAGGCAGCAGTGCCATTGACGGGAGTTTTGAAGGGGCATCCAACGTTATTATCCCCAACAATAGGAACGAGGCCATGGGGGCCAGTGGTTGGGGAGCCACCCTGGGCACGCCTGATACTTTCTCCACTCCTTATGCCAACACCAATGATCCTTATTTGCAGTCTTCTTTTACAGCCTCGCCCAATGGTGGCATCTGTGCAGGGGGACTTCGATATCAAAATGGCACGGAAGCCTTTGCAGCCAATATCAGCGGATTACAAACTGGAATTAACTATGTGGTAGAGTTTTATATGGCCAATGTCACCAACACCGCTACTGCCGCCAATAGCAAGGAAACTTTGGGATACTGGGAAGTCACTTTTGCTGGGACTACCAAATCCACTCCTTTAATGGGAGCCAACGTTATGGAAGCCACCACCTGGAAAAGGGAACGCTTGGAATTCAATGCCAGCTCGGCCACACAACTCCTGGAATTTAAGGTGGGAGCCAATGCCCTAAGCCAAGATAATGCCTATCCGGTATATATGCTTATTGACGGGGTTCGGGTCTATGAAAAACCTCAGAGTATAAGCACCACGGTATGTGCAACAGTGGAAACACAGGTGTTTTGTAATACATCGGATGAGAATCCACCAACTGTGGCCGACTTGGAATCTCCTACCGGGGATTCCGTTACATGGCACAGTTCACCCTTTGGAGGTATCCGGTACTTTGAAACTACCGAACTTGGGAGCATAACCAGCGAGTTTGTATGGGCCGATGAAGGCAATGGCGACCCAAGAATTCCAGTTGAAATTTTGTTGGATCTAGGTGCTCCGGAAGGTGATGGATACCAAGCTTTTGATGTTGCTGATTCCCCTACCCTAGCCAATTTAGTGGTTGTTGGGACCAATATAACATGGCATGCATCAACCACCAGCACCGATGTACTTCCCACTTCCACACCCTTGGTCAACAATGCTACATACTATGCGGCTCAAGATGGTAATCCATGTAGACTTTCAGTACAGGTTTTTGTTGGTATTCCTACTTTGGAAGGGGATGCGAACCAAGAATTTTGTGGGTCTTCCAATCCCATTGTGGCCAACTTGATCATGCAGCCCACCAACCCTGGATATACCGTGATTTGGTACAACACCAAGGAAGGTGGAACCGCATTGAACAGCACGGATAGCCTAGTGGACGGGCAAACTTATTATGCCAGCCAGACCGATGGCTCTTCCACTAGTGAAGAACGATACCCTGTACAGGTAACTGTAATAGATACAGCAGCAGAGAGTCAGCTTTACGAACGCAATGTGGAAGTTGCTGCGGGGACTACCCTGGCGGACCTTACCACCTTTTTTGAGTTGGATGCTGGGGTACTTTGGTATGATTTTCAAACTTCAGGCACTGCCTATTCAAATGCCTATACGGTAATTGATGGGGAAACCTATTATGCCCGTATTAGTGAAGGTATTTGTGACGCTTTGGAGGTTCTGGCCGTTACCGTGGCAATTGAAGATGTGTCCAATCCTGAATTGGTTACCTGTATCAAATTCCTACCACAACCCGGGAACAGATATGTCATCAGTGGCTGGGTTCGCGAACATGCCGCTACAGCGGTTCCAACAAATTCCTTGGAGTTCACCGAAAAAGAAACCTTTATCGAACTCTTAGATCATTTGACCGCCAAGATTTTGAACAAAGAACAAATTCCACCGGTGTACGAACCACATAAAGATCCTGAGGCTCCGAATGTCAATGCGTTACTACCGTTTATCAGAAATTTCACGGGAACCAACGTGACCGTCTACAATTTCCAATTTGAGACGGAGCAAATCGGTCTACAGCAAGTTGCGGTTGGGTATTCATTTGCCTTAGCACCTGACAACCTCTACCGATTTGAATATCGAACCCCTGAAGTGGCATATCAGCTATATGACGTAATAACTGGAAATCCATCTGGAGTTTTGTCCCTTGGTTATCACCATCCAATATTGAATTATGATCAACTTGAAATAGAATATACGGATGTTGTCGTGGTAGGAAACATCTTCAGAATTACCTCCAATTATGATTTGACTGGTGCTACCAATTCTAAATACAAAACCAGTTACATAGGACATACTTCGGACAGCAGCACAGATTCAGGCATAGAATCCAATGTACAATTGTTTGACTATGTGGAGGCCAACCAGCATGAGGTGATGGATTACCTCAACACCAGCATCACTTTGGAATATTTGGATGAAAACAGTCTACCCATTACCCTGGATAGCTCCAGTGTACTTTTTGAACCCACAGGGGCCATTATTGATGGATGGCAGCGCATTTCAGGGGATTTCACCATTCCGGTGAATGCCGCCAACATGAAGATTTATCTTAAAAACGAGGGAGCCGGACTCAACGCATATTTTGATGATGTGCGAATGCACCCCTTTGATAGTAATCTTAAATCATTCGTATACGATCCCATCACCCAAAGGCTTCAGGCTGAACTTGACGAAAACAACTACGCCACTTTTTATGAATACGACACCGAAGGTGGTTTGGTTAGGGTAAAGAAGGAAACGGAACGCGGGGTATATACCATTCAAGAAACCCGATCAGGGAACTCCAAACTTAACAACGGCTCTGAATAATGAAAACAACAATCGTAAAAAGTTTAGCTCTTTTTGGTCTCCTTGGTTTCACATTGGGAGCAAGTGCGCAAAGCGTTGAAGAAGTCCTGAACAAAGTGACTCAATTTTACAAAAGCACTTCCAATTATAGTGTTGAAATGGAGTTTTCCATGCTTAGGGGACTTAGTGGCAACAAGATCACCGAGTCGTATACGGCATCCATGGAACGCAATGGGGACTACCTTAAAAATGAGATTTCAGGTACTTCGGTATTCGTATTTCCAGAAGGACAGATCATAATGGACAACAACACCAAAAAAATAACCTATTCCAAGGCTGTCAACCTCGCCAACCTCACCGCCACTTTTGATATGGGGCTTTTTCTCCAACACTATAAAAAGTCACAGCTATTGGATAAGGGTAATCATTGGATTTGTGAGATGGTAACGACCCATAGAAACTTCTCCCAACTGCCCTATTCCAAAATAGAATTGCACATCAATAAAGAAGACTATAGTATTTCCAAACAGGTGCTGTATTTCGCCAATTTGGTCCCGTTCCACAACAAGCAAAGTAAGACCACGGAGCAAGATTATGGTAGAATGATGATCCAATTGTCCCATGATTTTGATGCCAAAGTTGAGCGAAGGGAAATGAGCGACTTTGTAACAGTACTGCCCAACAAGGAATTGCGATTGCAGGCTGCTTATAACAACTACCAATTGGTCAAGGAAACACAACATAATTAACCAACAAGTAAATACCCAAGGCGTATGTTTACTACAACAAAAAATCAAGGATTTCTAACACTGTGCTCCATCATCTTTTTATGGGGGTCCACCCTGTTGGCCCAGGACAAAGTTGAATACAATAACCTAGACATGGAAGCGGTCCTGGGGACTGCCACCACCCTGGATTTTGCGACAACCAATCTTGATACGGCCACTTTGGTCAATGACAACCCGATGGCGTACGTAAGTCTCTTCATCAAGGAAAATCAGGCTCCGTATGACCGATATACCTATGCCTTACGTCTTAATGTGACCCCAGCGTCGGTTTCCGGGGCATTTGACGGTACTACCACCGAGGTTATCCTGACCATTGAGAACAACGTAACCCAGGGTGCCAATGGTATTTCCGTGGATTTGAGCAAACATGTGGCCATGGGGGCCTATGGGGCTCGAGTGGAACTTTTGGAGGGCACCTATACCTTGGATGGTGGTACTCCAGTGGTCAATGGATCCATTCCTGCCAATATTGGTATGGAAATAGGGTTTGTGGCAGATACATACACCGAACTTTCATCTACAATCCCCAATCCAACGGTTCAGGCCATAAATGGTGGCACAGAACTTCAAATTGACTGGACTGCCATAGCCGGTGCCGTTTCCTATGATTTGGAATGGACCTGGATTGATGGTTACGACGAAGCTTACAACAACCTCAAGGCCCTGAATTCCATTCCCTTTACAAGAAGAGATTTTGAACTCAACAGTACAAGAGTCCAAACAACGGGCACCCAATATGTGGTTCCCTTAGTTTATGCCAAGGGATATTTCCTATTTCGAGTTAGGGCAGTTGGTCGATATCTACAGGATACCGATAAGTCAAGATACGGTTCTTGGAGTGCAGCCGATGACAACAATGGCACTACACTGGCAGATTGGCCCAGCATCTATATGCACATTATTAATGCAGACCATCATGTTTCCAAAAACTGGCAATTTCAATCCTCCTTTGCAGAAGATGGTAAGAAAAAAGAGGTGGTCAGCTATTTTGATGGCACCTTAAGGAACCGGCAAACCGTAACCAAGATAAATTCTGACGACAACCTTATTGTTGGCGAGGTGATATACGATGCACAAGGAAGACCCGCGGTAGAGGTGTTGCCTGTTCCCACAACGCGAAGTTTGGCACTGGATTACATCAACGACTTCAATTTAAAAAATGCTTCAACCACGTATAGCTACCAGGATTTTGATTTGGACAGTCAGAATATCCTGGACCAATTCTCTACGGACAAGAGCATGGCCACAGATGACGGCGCCAGTAAATACTACTCATCATTAAACGACATTACAACCCCATTTCAAAACAGGATTGCAAATGCCGGAGGTTATCCCTTTTCGCAAATTGAGTACATGCCGGACAACACGGGTAGAATCCGAAGAAAAAGTGGTGTGGGCCAAGACCATCAGCTGGGAAGTGGCCATGAAATGGAATACTACTACGGAACCCCGGAACAAAAAGAACTCAATCGTCTTTTTGGGTATAGTGCAGGAAATTCCACCCACTACAAAAAGAACCTGGTCGTAGATCCAAACAGACAGGTAAGCGTAAGTTATATTGACCCGCAGGGGCGCACTATTGCAACTGCGCTGATGGGTTCAACACCAACCAATATGACCGGCTTGGACGATGAGGACAACGGCTCCGGGCTTCATGTGCAGACCACGGTAGATCTTCTAGGTAAATTGAACGCCAACGATCCAGATACCTCATTGGACAACAACGAATTGGCCTCCACCCAAAATTTCGGGGCCTTGGACGATGCCTTATTGTACAGTGCCACAAAACTGGTACCTTTTAATGAGCAACGTACCTTCTCATACACTTTACAACAATCTGACTTTACATTTCTGTGCACCACCCCGGTGAATTACATAGTGGATTATGATGTTTTTGTGGATGTCCTGGACGCTGACGGAATAAGTCTGCTTCCGGCAGACCGAACCGGATTTGATCCTTCCAACTTTACTGCCGACCTCAACCGCGGGTCTTTCAGCCTTGTGAAAAGATTGGTGGTCAACCAAAATACTTTGGACACCTATGCTGATGAATTTGTGGCCAAACTTATGGATCCGCTGGATCCCTGTTACATTGATCCCGTAACCGTGGAAATCCCGGAACTGGAATTGAACGATTGTTTTGTTACCTGCGAAGATTGTGAAAATGCCTTGATCACCGAGTATGGAGGTCAAACCGGCTATGTGACCAGCCGTATGGACAACTACGATTTTTCTGAGCTGGAAAATCTTCTGACCCCTGCTGAATTTACCGCCGAACAGACGCGTTTGCAAGCTACTTTTGAAGACCAATGGAACGATCTTATCAGGGCTTGTTATGCACCATGCGAAGGCGACACAGGAAATCTTGCCAATTCAAGTTCAGAAGAAATAGTAGCCAATTCGCTCACCTGTAACATCCTTAAGTCGTCCCTTTTGGAGGATATGAAACCCACAGGCCAGTATGGGCAATACCCCTCCACCCTGGATGCAAACAACAATGTTTCCCAACAAGGCTTGTTCAATTTGAACATTTTCAACGAGGGCAACAATTTGGTTTCCACAGAAACTGGAGACCCCAATGTGCATAACAGTTGGAGAAATCCAAGACATCCAGAACACGACCAGGCAACCCAAGGAAACGAACTATATACCCAAGGACATTATTACAATGCAGATGGTACCATAAGTTATATTACGGTAACTGAAGTAATCGTAAATGGCGCTACCACCTATTCCCCACCAGTGACAGTGGGTGCCGAGTTACGCGCCGTATCCGAAAACCCGAACAACACTGAATTTTGGGTAGAGCCCCAATACTTGTTGAATCCCACTGATTTCATCAGTTCCGGAATCTGGCAAGATGAATGGGCGGAGTCACTCTTGGTGTACCACCCCGAATATTGCTATCTGGAATATGCGGAACTGGTCTGCGGAATTACAGATACACATCCGAGTGGTACAGGCATTACCAATTCTGACGCCTTTGATCAATATCTTCGACAAGAGCTTCAAACCTATGCCCAGGCCGGGAGTTTGGCAACTGGCACCAGTATCATGGATGCCGACCCATTTTTTAGTGGAAGTATCCCCTCCGGACTCAATGGTATTTCCTTTGATCTAAGGGATGATATCATGCAAGAGGCTTTGAGCACAAATTACGCAGGAAGCGGCAAAAGCCTTCAGGACTTTGCTTACGCAGCCGTTGCATGTAGCAGTGTTTCCGACTGTCCCAATGGGGGCAATCCCAGCTCCCTCACGGCAGTGCAACAAGAGGAATACTGGAGTATCTACAAGGCCAATTACATCAATATCAAACAGACCATCCAATCCTTGTTTGCCAATGTCTATGCAGAAAGCAAGGATTGCTATAATGGCTGTATTGGGGAAGAATCCGCTCCGGTAAACATTTTGGCCACCATTGCTGACTATACCTCATTTAACAAAAGCGCATTGAATGCCATCATTGATGGTGGTGAAAACAGAATTTGTAATAGTGAGTTGGCCAACGAGTACGCCCTTAGGGAAAAGCGGTTTAAGCCTTCTGATGTGCTATACGACTCTGGGCAATCCAATGAAGACATTTTGGCCGAGATCTCTGAATATTCCGGTTATGAATACTATGTGGAAACAGGCATCTGCCCATTGGGTAGGGATCTCCAGGTATTCTTGGAAGGTGCCCTAATCGACCTAAACAGCACAGGAATTGTTTCTTCAGTGCCTTTTACCGGTAAATACCTGAGCCCAAAATTGTACGAAGAACTGGGAGGCACATACCCAACCTCCAATCCAACTATGGATTTGGCAATTAGTGGTACGGGAAATGTAATTTTGGAGATTGACCTTTCTGGTACCACCAGTGATCCCATTAGGGTGGATTTACCAGCCAATTCCAGGTCATGGACAGATTATGGCACCAATTGGTTTATTACCCGGGTAAAACACATGTACACTTCCTATGATTCCGTTGCGGATCAATTCACGTACAGCGCTGTGGCCGAAGTGCGTACCAGTTTAGCATCTCCAGATTATGAAGAAATAGTTTTAAAGGGTATCACAGAAGCCCGGATTGCCAACTGCTCCATAGATGCACCAAATGGAGTGGGTGAATTCTTGGGCAATGGTGTTACCTACGGCCCTCTCTCAGATTGTAATATTAGGTCTCGCTTTTCCAAGGCGTTGATTTCCCTCTTAAATGCACTATACAACAACGGGCAACTTGCCAGTTCCAGTTTGGAGTTAAACAATTATCCAGAATTCCGGGACAGTTATCTCAGTACCTTTTTTGAAAGTGAGTACGGTACTTGGAACGCCTCGGGTAACATGTATTTTATTGATATAGATGGAGGGCAGCAATTTGCCATGGACATGGTTCAACCGCTCCCCACAACTGGAGTCACGGACTTTTTGGCTATTTCCATTACAGAACAATTCAATGACCAAAACCAAGTAATTCGCCAAAACGCAAGGGTTACATATCTGGATTCCAATTTCTCCAAAGAAACTGTACTTGGTGCGGTTGCTGGAAGTGGCCAAACCAACGAGGACTTTGTAAACTTCCTCTGCTGCGGCAATATCAATGACTTTGCTGGAGACCCTATTGAAGGGGATTGTGACAACATTACTACCTGCGGTGCCAATGCAGATGTGGAACTCACATTTGAGGGATATATGGTACAGCTCCTGAACGAGGCAATTACCAATTATTCTTCAAGTGAAAGTTCGTATCTACCCATAAACACAGCCTTTATCTCCGAGTTTAAGACCACAATGTCTTTGGAGCAACGTTTCCAGGATAATGCCAATACCATTGCCAATTTTCTGGTTGCCTTGGATCCTTTTGATGTGGACGTGACCAATGCGCAACTGAACTTTTCTGATCTTACGAACACAAGCTACCATAACTTGGATTTAAGATTCTCCTCAGATGGAGGTTCGGCAAGTTCAGCATCCATCTACATGGATTTCCATCAATTGTCCACCAACTTGAGTGAAATCCAGCAAGTGGTGTGTTTTGATATTACTGCAAGTGGTAGTGGCGTTTCCAAAGTGATAACCTCCTCCCCCTTCCAAAACTTTGACTTTACCCTTACTTATATTGATGACAATGGTCAGTTGGTGGTAGAAAACGCAGGTGGTTTATCCATGCACTACGTGGATGCCAGCCAAGGATTTGGGTCCTCAAGTGATCTTGGAGGGTGTTCCTTCTTTGATAGTGCTGAGGTTGAAGAGCCCAAACAAGTAATATGTCAGGCTTACCAATCGTTGGAAGAGGGGTTCGAAGACCATGTTCTGGAAATATTCAATGATGTCTTTGAAGTGTTTGATCCTGTTGAAATATCACTTGGGTATTACATGGTTAGATTACCTATCAGCGCAGCTGCAACGGACAATCTACTGAACGACAACGCTCTCGAACTGGAGAGGAAAACTGCCATCGAGTTTCTTGAATTCCATGACCGACCTTTTAGGTATCCAATGGTTAGGGGAGATGCCTATGTTGAATATAATGCAGGAACAGCTGAGTTTCCCCTTAGTGTATATATGGGCACACTTCCTCATTGGGTAAATGGGTCAAACTTAAGAATTCAATTATCCATCTGGGATACCCAGATAGGTGCCTACTCCAACAGTGAACTTGATGAAATCCAACAAATAACTGAATTGGACATCATTCAGGATATTACACCATTGAGCAACAATACTGCCTCCGGTGTCCTCAAATACCTAAACAGCTCCAATCAGATTATTACTGCGAATTTCAGATTGCACCTAAGAGCTCGGGATATTATGAGCTCCCATTTGCTTGCCGATTTTGATTCATTATGCTCAGAATTGTTTGGCCCTGTACCTGGTTCTGGCGACCTACTAAAAGTCAGCCAGGCCCAAAGTGCTAAAACTAGTGCCACCACCCAACAAATATCCATCCCCAATGCAGTCGTAACGCTTCAAAATGGTGCCCTGCATTCCATAGAATATCAGAAAGACTTTATGTCCGAGGAAGAGAAAATCGCCGTGGAAATTGAGGTGATGAAAGTCCTTCAAAGTGCAAGCAATACTTCACTGGCATCCAAAACAGTGGCCAAATCCGGAGGCACACTTACCTCCAAATTTATCTCTGAGGCCAGCGACGAATGCCTAAACACCCAAATTTGTATTCCGCCTGTGCCCGTGCCCTTGAGCTGTACGGACGAATACCCAACCTATGTCTCCATCATGGGCGGAATCGCGCAAGACCCAACTGATGACGGTGAGGACGTAGTGACCGAAGAGGTGTTCTGTGCCAACTCCTACCAGTATTTGGTGGCCGACTACCAATACTATATCACCGCATTTGGCATCACCAGCACCTCAGATTTGGAGTACATGTCCATCCGGAGGTTTGGTGCCACCGATTTCAATTATGGCTATAGTGGTATCCAAGGCATTATTGATCTCTACAAGACCCATGTGGAACAGACCCGTTTGGACAACTCACAGACTACCCTGGATTGGGCCTCCTTTACACGCAACTATCTAAACCTTAACCCGGATATCTGTGTGCCAGTACCCTTCCCTGTCAACTTTGGTGATGTAAGCATTCCCATACCCGACGATGAGCCTTGTGTGCAGTTCCGTAAAAGTGTGGTCACCGCCTATAACAACAACAACTACCAAAATATTTTGGACCGCAAACGCCAAGAGTTTATCAATGCTTATTTGGACCATGCCCTGTCTACCCCCATTGAAAACTTTAGCATGACCTATTTTGATAAGGAGTACCAATACACCCTCTACTATTACGATCAAGCCGGGAACTTGGTACAGACCGTTCCGCCAGAAGGTGTAGATCGTTTTACCGAGCAAGAACTCAACGGCGGGATCAACGATCAGATCAATACCCATAGGGAGAACAACACGGCCACTGAAAATACCGCATTGCTCCCGGATCATGATCTAAAGACCGAATACCGTTACAACTCCCTCAACCAATTGGTATGGCAGTATACCCCAGACGGGGGCACCACCAAATTTGCCTATGATGCCCTGGGCCGTATCATTGCTTCGCAAAACGCCAAGCAGGCCACCAACAACAGGTTCAGCTACACCCAGTACGACTTTTTGGGCCGTATTGTGGAAGCTGGCGAAATGGCACCCAATGTGTCCATAGCCATAGAGGACACCACTGGCAAACTTGTGTACACCGCAGACGATTCCTATGTGGATACCACTACCAACTATCCCTCCAATGTGTCGGATACCCAATATGAGGTCACCACAACCGTGTACAGTGAATTGGTGAGTTTTGCGGCCGATATCTTTGATACCGTAGAGGCTGGCAATGCCAACGACAGTAACAGCCGTAACCGGGTAACGGCGGTGTATTATTACGACCTCCAGGATGGTACCACCAACCAGGCCAGTTACCACAACGCCATCTTCTATAACTACGACATTCACGGGAATGTGCAGGAACTGGTGCAGCACAACAAACAAATGGTGCTGGATCCCACCAACCCCTATTCCGGGATGAAAAAAGTGCGTTATGAGTACGACCTCATCAGCGGAAACGTAAACCAGGTGATCTACCAAGATGGGCAGCCCGATATGTTCGCCCACCGCTACACCTACGATGCGGATAACCGCATTACCCAAGTAGAGACCAGCAGCGATGGGATGATCTGGGAAAAAGATGCCGATTACCAGTACTACCCGCACGGGCCTTTGGCACGTACCGTATTGGGCGGCAAGGAAGTACAGGGCATGGACTATGCCTATACCCTACAAGGTTGGTTAAAAGGCGTAAACTCCGAAACCTTGGTGACCACGGACGATATGGGCCAGGATGGTATACAGGGCTCCAGCACCGTGGCGGCAGATGCCATGGGCTATTCCCTGGGCTATTATGACAACGACTACCAGCCCATTGGCTCCCTAGGCACCAATACCTTGGGTGTAAGCGCTGCCAACTCCGGGGTAGAACAACAAGATGGGATAGATGTGGGCAGCAACCTCTACAACGGGAACATAAAACAGATGGCCACCGCCCTAATAGACAATAACGAAAGCCTGCTCACCACCCAGTTTAACAAATATGGGTACGACCAGTTGAACAGGATCAAGGCCTTTACCGGAAGTGGCCCCTCTGCCGCCTACTCCGCCAGCTATGGATACGACCGTAACGGAAACCTGTTGACCCTGAACCGGAATGCACCCACCGAGGCCATGGACCAGCTTACCTATACCTATAAGACCAAGCTGAACCCCAATACCGGCCTGCAGGAACGTAGTAACCAATTGGATTTTGTGGCCGATGCCGCAGGAGATACCGGCTACAACGATCTGGCTTCCCAAAGTGCGGGCAATTACCAGTACGATGAGATTGGGCAGCTGATCAGCGACAATGCCGAGAACATTACCAATATTGAATGGCGTGTGGACGGGAAGGTAAAAAAGGTGACCAAGAACATTGGCGGCCAGGAGAGCAATATCTCCTTTACCTATGATGGCCTGGGCAACCGTATTGCCAAGACCGAAGTGGAGAGCAGTACCACCACCCTTTATGTGCGCGATGCCCAGGGCAATGTGCTGGCGGTGTACGACAGCGACTCTGATGGGGAGATCAACAGCGGCTCCCAGACCTTTGACGCTACCATTACCCTGGACAATATACAGATCACGGGTACGGACAGCTTTACCGCCCTGAACACCATAACGGTGAGCAACAGCTTGGGCACCAATACCGTACAGAACGGCGGCGACCTAACCCTTACGGCCGGGGACGAGATTACCCTCCTACCCGATTTTGAGGTACAGGCCGGTGCCGTGTTTACCGCCCAGGTACAGAATGTGAGCAATAGCGGCCCCGGAAATACTGATGGCCTGGTACTTACCGAGCACCATATTTATGGTAGCTCCCGTTTGGGGCTGGAGCAAAAGAATTTGGATATTACCGAAGTTGCGCCTACCTTGCCCGTAACGCTCTTTGAAAACCAGGTGGGCGACAAGCGCTATGAGCTGAGCAACCACTTGGGCAATGTACTTAGTGTGGTAACGGACCGTAAACTGGTGACCGGGGGTGGAGATCTATTGGCCGATGTAGTGGCCTATAACGACTACTACCCCTTTGGAATGCTCTTGCCCAACCGCCATGCCAACACCAGCGATTATAGATATGGCTTCAATGGAAAGGAAATGGACAATGAGGTCAAAGGTGAAGGAGTTCACTATGATTATGGTTTTAGGATTTATGATCCAAGGTTAAACAGATTCCTATCTCAAGATCCATTAGCCAAAAGCTACCCATGGTATACTCCCTATCAATATGCCGGAAACAGTCCATTATGGGCAATTGATTTGGATGGCTTGGAGAGTATGATTATCGTGAAAGCCAAAAGTAGCAGAAATGATATTGTAATGAAGCGAACTGATTATAGTCTCTCCGAATGGAAATCAACTCAGATGGCTTATTACAAAGCATTTGCTACTCATGACAATTTTATTCTTGGCCAGAATGAGTATACTCGAAATAGAGATTTCACGCCTAGTACAGGAGTATTAACTATCGATGCTACCGGAAATATAGCGGAAGTTAGATTTGAAGAAGGTAGTTTTCTTGACTCGTTTACGAATTCTTTTTATACCGGATCCGAAGCAATCGATGTATTTTTCATACATCCTGACCCATTGGTTGAACGTTCGGAAGAATTCCATGAAACCTTTTGGGAATACACGGCAGCGGTTGGTTTAGCACCTTTAGAAGCCATCAATTTATTAAGTAAGCTAGGCAAAACAAAAAAAGCTAAAGCTTGGTTAAAACCAATAATAGAAGGAATAAAGTTTGAAAACAAGTTTTTCAAAGGTTTGGCAGCAACAGGAGTAAAAGTACATAGAAGAGTTTCTTTAAAGGCTAAAAATGCGGATGGCGAATGGATAAGAGCAGTAGTAGATGGAGTAGTTGATAATGGAGACGGGACCTTTAGGTTTATAGAAACAAAATTGCGTAAAACTACTGGACTGTCAAAAAACCAGAGCATTGTTTACAAAGCCTTAAAAGAAGGCAAAGCTGTGCCTGTTGGCAGAAATGCGGAAGAAGTATTTGGTGCTGACAAAATCGGTGACGCAATCCAAGGAACTGTTGAGATAATAACAAAATACTAGAAAATCAATGAGCGAAAGGAAGGAATTGTTTTACAATCTTTTAAATAACTTTTTTTCTAAAGAAGGATTTAGGCTTGTTAAATCCAAAAATGCTTTTATAAAAAAAGATAATAAGGGCAATGAATATGTATTTAGGTATACTGCATGGCCCATGTTCATTCAAGTCGAAACGAAGTTAGATATTCAAATCAAAGAAGTTGATGAAGTAAAGAAAAAAGCATGGGGGAAGAATTACTTTAAAGCTGTCTCTGTTGGGACATCTAAAGCGTATCTGGTTGATAATCATGAAGGTACCTTGTGGACGGAAACGGAAAAAGATGTTAGAATTGCTGTCCAAAAGGAAATAGAGTTTTACGCCAAAATAGGCAAAAAGTATTTTGAAGATTATTCAAGTATTGCTTTTCTAGATAATTATTTAAATTCAGTACCTAAGAAGAATTTGGATATTGCGTATAATGTCAAATATGCTATTGTACTTGCATTAATTGTTGCAAAACTAAACGATAATCCTAATCTTGTCGAATTATGCGACATTTATAGAGAAATTTCAGTTAAATATGATTTTCATAAATACTATGATCCATTGGTAGAATATATTACTTCAAACAAAGTCTTATGATTTTGAAGCCTCCCGCCAGCTCTGGACTACTTGTGCTGAGTTTGCTGAAGTACGCCTAGTGGTTTAAGTAGTACGTTAAGTAAAAATATAAAAGCGCTATTTGGAGCAATCCAGATAGCTTTTTTTTACCCAAAATCCCCGCTACCGCTAGACTATGTCTAGTGGTTTAAATAGTGTGTTAAGCAAAATTCTACAAGAGTTATTTGGAGAAGTTCAGATAGCCCTCGTTTTATTTAGTCAATGAGCGGACTGTTCAAATGGAGAGATTCTTAACCATCCAACTGCTCAAAAAATTGTGAAAGTTTTACGCCTCTAGCCTCACAAATTTTGTGCAGTGTTTTTAAGGGAATATTATAGCCTTTTTTTTGGGAAATTTTGCGCACCACTTTTTCATCAATATTATGATCTAAGGCAAATGCTCTTTTAGATTTGGCTTGAGCTATCCATTCCTTAGCAATGTAATTACAAATGGCTTGGTTTATTTCCATCACCAACAAAGGAATGGTATGTCTTTGTAAAATATGCGGACTATCGTCCGCATATCAAATAGTTTTACTATATTTGACAAAACCCAAATCGTTACCTATGCAAAACAAACAGAATACCCTGTTATTGGGGTTACAGGAACTGGCCCAAGAACATTTTAGGACATTAACGCCCCAAAAACACGGTTTTGGCCTTGCCGCAGCCCGGGTAAAGGGCTACCAAGAGCTGTATTTTTATATAGAGGCCCTGCTTCAGGTCTGTATTTTGGCCCTGGACAACCAAAACTCCGGCAACCACCCCACCATACCCCAACCAGATGATCATCTGCAAATGGTGCTGCAACTGGCGGTACAGCTCCTCCCCTTGGAGGAGGCCACCTTTTTGGACCATATGCAGACCCTCCTTATAGAAAAAGAGGACCCTTCCAAGTAAACCTGTAATAGTTACGGGTACACTTGGGTTTGGTAAAACACGAAGGCTTTCCAGAATTACCCCGCTTTGTCATTCCTGCGACCGCGTGCCGCCAAAAGCTCTAGCGGAGGCGCAAGGCAGGAATCCATTGGCTATTATAGATTCCGCATCCCGCCTAAAAGTCGGGCAAGCTGTGCGGAATTACACCGCGGTTCCCTGAGCCGACCTACCGAAAAAATACTTAAAAATCAAGGCAGCAGCATGGCGAGTGGATGAAAAACTGTTTGAGCCACAATTTGCAAAAAGTGTGGTGAGTTTTTTTCATCCGTGGGGGTGGGTGCCGTAGCATTTTCTTGGTATTTTTTCGTAAGTCTTGACTTTTTTGGTTCGTTTTTGTGTCAAGACAAAAATGAACAATAAAAAACCCTTTGGACAAGCAAAAGAAATGAACATAAAACAGTTTTTCAGCTCCGAATTAAACCAGTCCTCCGGCTGCCAAGTATAGAATGACATTTTCAACATCAAGACCCAGAACCTTTTTCAAAAGAATAATGCAGACAAAGCTCCGAGATCCAGGAGCATGGCGACGCGGAGTTTGCCAAAAGGTTTTCAACCCCGTTGAAAAATTCATGTTGAAAAAGTGTCCTTTTCTTTGGTTCGGTTTCTTTTGGACAAGCAAAAGAAATAAACATAAAAACTGCTTTTCCGTTTTTGCGTCAAGACAAAATGAACAAATAAAAAAACCGCTCTTTTTCAAGAGCGGCTTCCAAACAGTTTCATTTCCATTTTCAATTATTCTTTCGGCAATTTGTTGCCAATTGCTCCAATTTTTGCTGTTGTTCCCGTACCAAGATGTTCAACTGCTGGATCTGCTGGTGCTGCTCCAAAGTATACAAGGTGAGCTCCTCAATCTTTTCCAAGAGCAAACGGTTCATCTCCCCTACCTCAAGCCCATTGGCCTCCACCTCCTTGGCGGAAGGTATATTGGGCAGGTGCCCATGGTTTTCAATATATGTCTTGATTTCCTCTAGGGTGGGAGCCTCATAACTTTCATCAAACACATAATCCGGCCATGCGGACTGTAACTGCACCTTGATCTCCTCACTTATGACCTTTCCATTTACGGCCAGTGCATAATTGGTAGGGATTGTAGTGGTACCAATACCCACATTGCCAGCCGTATAGGAGATGTTCCCGGAAGATTCATCCCAGACCGTTCCGCCTCCCGTAGCAATGTCGGTGGTCACCGTTAAGTTGCTGGCCAAACTTTCGTTTCCAGCAGCATCAAGGGCTTTGGCCGCAAAGCTGTATTCGGTACCTGGGTCAAGGTTTGTAACCGTATGGTTGTTTACATTGCCCAGGGTAACCAACAGATTGTTGTTCATGAATATCTTGTATCCCGTAACGGCCACATTGTCCATGGCCCCACTCCAAGAAAGGTCCACTGTGGTATCCGTATTACCCGTGCTGGTCAAGGTAGGTGCGGTAGGGTCCTCGGTATCCGGGCCACTATTGTTATTGATCAAATCCAGGATGGAAGGTTCGGTCCCATTTACTTCGTAAATGGTGGGGCCAAAGAACCACTGCTCCGCGGGAACATTGGCCTCTCTAAAATAGCTTCGGTGCCGCACTTTAACAGCGGTGCTTTCAAACTTAAAACTGCTATAGGCCGTTACCACATGATTCCCGGCTGTATCATAGACCCCCTCCAGACCATTTTCACCAGTGGTGTGGCCATGGCCATATACAAAGCCCACCAGCAAATACCAATCATCCACCGTGGTTGGTGGTTCACTTTCAAAATATGGGTTGGTCTTTGCCGTGTCATTGAGCAACAAAGTGGCCTCGTTGTCACTGGCATCGAGGGCCGTAAGCCCAAAGTGCGACTTACCTTCCAAAGAATTGAGTCGTTTTATCCAAACGGTAAATCGGTAGGTTTTGCTGGGATCAATTGTGACATAATCGGAGTCCCATCCCCCATCATTATCCGAAGTACTATTGGCCGGTGACTTCCAAATCAGTTCGGAAGTACCGTGTGGTCCCGTGTCCATGCTGCGTACATTGCTGGAAGACGGCCCTTTATCGCTATAACCCGGCACCGAGCCAGAGCTAACCGTCCAAGTGGAGGTATCCAATAGATTGTTTTGGGCGTTCAACATTGAGGAGAACACCAATGTAAACAGCAACGAAAATGCCAACCGGATTTTGAAATTCATGTTTTTATTTGTTTTCTAACTGATCTAAGCGTTTTTCAATGGTCTGGTTCTTCTGTTCCAATTGTATAATGTACAAGGTCAATTCCTCAATCTTTTCCAACAACATCTTGTTCATTTCACCCACCTCAATTCCCTCGTTCTCTACTTCTTTGGCAGAAGGGATATTGGGAAGATGTCCATTCTTTCGGATAAAGTCTTGGATTTCCACTAAAGAAGGAAGATCATAATCTTCATCAAAAACATAATCTGGCCATGCGGATTGTATTTGTACCTTAAGTTCTTCCCCTATGATCTTTCCATTTACGGCCAACATATAATCCGTGGGAATGGTACTGGTTCCAATCCCCACATTGCCCGCGGTATAGGAAATATCCCCGGAAGATTCCGTCCATACAGTTCCCCCACCGGAACTTCCGGCACTATCCGTGGTTACAGCTGCGGTATTGCTGGCAACACTCTCATTGGCGGCCGCATCCAATGCAGTTACCGTGAAATTGTACGAAGTGCTCGCAGTAAGTCCGGTTACTTGGAAGGTGGTTACATTGCCCAAAGTGGTTTCCAACGTCCCATCTTTATAGACATTATACCCTGTTACCCCAACATTGTCCGTGGCGCCACTCCAGGAAAGGTCGGCCGTGGTATCGGTCTGGGCTGTACTGGTCAAGGTAGGTGCCGTTGGGTCTTGGGTGTCCTGTGGCATAATGGAAATTCTATCCACGAACACAAAGTCTCCAACCACATTGCCCGAACTGGAGCCAGTATACACACTAATGGACGCGCTGGCACTATTGGCAGTTAGTGAAAAGGTATATTCGGTCCATGTGGTCCCTACTATTTCAGTAGTGGCGAATCCGGCAAATCCTTGCCAATTCGCAAAGGCCGGGTCATTGGATTGGGAACCCTCCTTGGCCCAAATACTAATATCATACGTGGTTCCATTTACAACTGTAAAACTGTATATGGCCCGTCTTCCCGCAGAACTCCCATCCGGAGCTTCAATTCTTAAAGCATAAGATCCATCGTAGGGGTCAGAGGCATCTGAGGTCATTAAAGTGGATTGGGCATTCCATCCGGTAATGGCATCAGCCTCATTGGCAATACTGGCGGCATTGCTATCCGTGTATAATTCCTGACTTTGCAGTTGGTTGACTGTAAAAAATAAAACGCAAATAGCAAGAATGCCAGATTTAAGGTTTTTCATTGGTTTTTTGTTTTAAGGTTAATATTTCTTTTAATAATCTGTGGTTAATGTCTTTTTGGTTGATGAGCTGGGTATTGATATCAATAAGATATAAGGTGAGTTCCTCAATCTTTTCCAACAGCAAACGGTTCATTTCCCCCACTTTAATGCCATGTTCTTTTACTTCCAGGGATGTAGGAATATTGGGTAGATGCCCATTTGTACCGATATATTTTTCAATTTCCTTCAAAGAAGGGAGATCGTAGCCTTCTTCAAACACATAATCCGGCCAAGTGGACTGCAATTGCACCTTTATTTCTTCACTGATGATCTTTCCGTTAACGGCCAAACGGTATGCGGTGGGAATAGTGCTGGTGCCTATTCCCACATTTCCGGTGGTATAGGAAATATCTCCTGAAGATTCAGTCCATATCATTCCTCCAACAGAACCACCTGTACTATTTGTGGTCACCGATACGGTATTACTTGCTACGCTCTCATTTCCGGCCGCATCCAATGCTGTCACCGTGAAATCATATAAAGTATTTTCCGTTAGTCCTGTTACTTGATAAGTAGTTACAGTGCCCAAAGTGGCTTCCAACGTCCCATCTTTAAACACTCTGTACCCAGTTACCCCTTCATTATCCGTGGCCCCACTCCAGGATAAGTCCGCTGTGGTATCGGTTTGCCCGTCAACCGTTAAGTTTGCAGCAGTCGGTAGCTCGTGGTCCTGGTTGTTATAGCCATTTACCAATTCTTGTATTGTGGGTTCTTGGCCGTTGACTTCATACACAGTTGGGTCATAAAAGTACAGTTCATATGCTGGATCCGTTCCTAGATGATAATAAGCACGATGTTTGGAAGTAACACTGGTGGAACTAAACTTAAAATCGGTAATATCCTCCACTTTCGTTCCTGCAAGATCAAAAATACCTCCAAGGTTGGTTGTGCCACTGTAAGTGCTTTGATGCACAAACCCAACATACAAATACCACTGATCAAGTTGAGGGATGGATGCATGAAAAATCGGGTGGTTATCTAGAGTTCCATCTAGTTCGAGCATTGTATCATCTCCATTCGAATCATAAGCTTCGGGGCCAAACCCTTCGTATCCACCTAGATTACCTGTTTTCTTCATCCAAACTGTAAAACGATATGTTTTTGTTGGGTCGATGGTAAAAGTATCCGATACCCATCCACCACTGGTAGTAGAAGCTCCACCATCTGGAATTCCCTTCCATAATATCGATTGGTTACCAAAAGGATCAGTGTCCAATTCCCTGAGGTTTTCGGAATTTGACCCATAGGCCGGAAATCCGGTAACTGACCCATTACCGACCGTCCAAGTAGAAGTGTCCAACAAATTGTTTTGGCACAATACTGTGATAGGAAAAAACAAAAGTGCGCAGAGTATCCTTAATTTTTTCATCCTCCTTATTTTGACTTTGATTTTAGTTTTTCTATCTCCTCTTGTTGCACGTTATTTTCATTTTTTAATTGGATGACATAAAGTGTTAGTTGCTCAATTTTTTCCAGTAAAAGTCTGTTCATCTCCCCTACCTCAATTCCCTTTTCTTTGACCTCTTCTGCGGTAGGAATATTGGGTAGATGGCCATTTGTTCCGATATATTTCTGTATTTCCTTCAAGGAAGGGAGGTCGTAGCCTTCTTCAAACACATAATCCGGCCAAGTGGACTGCAATTGCACCTTTATTTCTTCACTGATGATCTTTCCGTTAACGGCCAAGCGATATGCAGTGGGAATAGTGCTCGTGCCAATTCCCACATTTCCGGTGGTATAGTATATGTCCCCACTTGTTTCTGTCCAAACAGTTCCTCCACCTGATGAGCCCGAAGAACCTGAAGAACCATCTGTGGTCAATGTTAATAGAGTGGCCAAACCTATGTTTCCTGCGGCATCGTATGCGTTTATGGAAATTTGATAATCTGTGTTGGCAGTTAATCCCGTAAACTGATGGGAGGTTGTAGTTGCAGGAGTCAAGTTGACCTCTTGACCATCCAATTTAAGGGTGTAACCAGTGACCCCAACATTATCCGTGGCTGACCAATTTAAATTTATGGATGTGGACGTTGTGGCATATGATAATTGGGGTTGGGATGGAGGTTCGGTTTCTATAGTACTCAGGTCCACAATCCCAAATGCAGCGATCTTGGGATAATTGACCCCACCATCTTCATCTTCTGAGGTTAGGTATAGATTAAGGATGCCATCGGTGACCGCAACATCAAAGGTTTTCACAACCGGGGCCTCTGAGCCTACATCGGCAATGATATCATAATTGTCCAGAACCAAGCTACCTTCCAGTATTACGTCAAAGACCCGTGTACCCACACCACCGCTACCACCACCTGTAGCACCATAATAGATTTCCGCAAAATGGAGGGATACCCTGTAATTTCCACTGGGAACCGGTATGTTGTAGTACATTTCGCGGGCCGAAGCATAACGCTCAGAGTCATAAGGCCCTGCAACCGTAGCACTCCCATTGGTATAGGAGGTTCCTCCCAAAAAATAGTCATCGGCCCTAAAAAAAGTACCATCGGAAGCGGTGACTTGGGAACCTCCAGCGTTGATGTATAAGGGTAAAGTTGCATTATTTGGAATGGTCTCTATGATGGAAATATTATCCAGATAAACCGCATTTCCAGCTAAGGAAGGATTCCCCGAATAGACCAAAATACTTGCCGTGGGCTCCACAGCCGTAAAATTGAAGGTGTATTCCGTCCAATCAGTGCTGGTTATTCCTTGCCCCACAAAATCCCCAAAACCTGACCACTGGAAGAATCCCGGTCCTTCTGTACTTGCACTTTTGGCATAGATGGAAATATTGTACTCCGCACCTACCTTGGTGTTGAAAGTATAATAGGCCCTTCTCCAACCATCTGAAGTGGCTGTAATTTTTATACTATGGGTGCCGGAATAGGACTCTGTGGCATCCGAAGTTACGGCAGTACCGCTCACCGCGGTCCATCCAGTTACGGCATCGGATTCGTTGGTTGGGTTGGCCGCGTTGGATTCCACATATAGTTCTTGTGAGCTAAGGACATTAGCAAGTAGCCCCATACCCAAAATAGCAGTCATCTTCAGGATGTTTTTTTTCATAGTGTTCTGTATTAATGGTTAGTGTTTGTTGTTTCTTATTTGGTTAGGGTAATGAACATTCTGTTTTTAATGGAATTGTTGACTTTCACCAACAATCTATCGAGCGCTTTAGGATAGCACGAAATTGAGTTTCCAGAATGGAAGCGGGATTTTCACGAACTGGTGTTTGCATCGCCGATAGCGAAAAAAGTAGGTCCAAAACGGGAGACATTGAGGTTTTCATAAGTATGGTTGTATTGAGGTTATCTATTGTTTGTTTTTGGGGTTTTCGGTCTCCTTACCAAAAAATTGCATCCATACTTTAATCAATAACAGACGAACCACTTTAGGCACAAAAAGAGGTTACAACCTCCTTTTTAAAAGTGACGCTTTCCTCTTTTCCGAATCAACTATGAAACATTCAATTGAAGTGGGTTGTTGGTTGTGTGAAAAAAATATTAATGCGTATAAACTTACATAATATTACCTATTTATCTTATTAATATTTAAGATTTTTTTCATGTTTATGTGAGCTATGAAATCATTCTGGAATTCGCTACCCAAACCACTAAAATATCAACTGCTCAATCTGTAATTTTATGGGTATCTGTGGCTGATTCTTACATAACAATTCCCTGAATTGCCCATTTTACCTTCCACGGCGTTATCAAGCAAAAAAAGTATCAGAACCAGTGAATGTGATTGTTGCTACATGATCCATTAAAATTTAATTTTCGATCATAGGAAATTTTCCTTTTCTTAATCATCCATAAAAGCATTTTTGATGAAATTCTCCCTGAAGGATAAAGTAGCCATGATAACCGGAGGCGGCAGTGGCATTGGCAAGGCCATTTCCAAAACCCTAGCCGCACAAGGTGCCCATGTGCACATCATAGAGTTGGACCTTGCCCAAGCGCAGCATACCGTAAATGAAATCAACCAAGCTGGAGGTAAAGCACAGGGACATCAATGTGATGTTTCCCAACAAGATCAATTTGTCAAAGTTGTAGACCAAATTGTAGCCTCGCAATCCATTGACATCTTGATCAATAATGCAGGTATTGCACATGTAGGCAATGTGGAAGGTACAACGGAAGCAGATTTAGACCGCGTTTACCAGGTGAACATCAAAGGGGTTTACAACGGAATCTTTGCCACGATCAATCATATGAAAGCTAAAGGAGGTGTAATCCTCAACATGGCCTCCATTGCCGGCTCGGTGGCAGTTGCGGATAGATTTGCATATTCCATGACCAAGGGCGCCGCGCTGGCCATGACCTATTCCGTGGCAAAAGACTATTTGGAATACGGGATTAGATGCAATAGCATCTCCCCAGCCAGAATCCATACTCCCTTTGTTGATGGGTTTCTAAAAAAGAACTATCCCAATAACGTGGACGAAATGTTTCAAAAGCTTTCCAAAACCCAACCAATAGGGCGGATGGGAAGTCCAGAAGAGGTAGCTAATTTGGCATTGTACCTATGCTCGGACGAAGCCTCATTTATTACCGGAACGGATTTTCCGATTGATGGAGGGTTCATAAAACTTAACGGCTAAATTGCAAAGCTTGGACATGGTCTTGGACAGTCACCAACATTTCTGGAACTACGCTCCCACTACCCATGGTTGGATTGATGATTCCATGAAAAATATCCGAAAGGACTTTCTTCCCCACGACCTCAAACCTATTTTGGGTGCTTGTAAAATTGACGGATGCATCGCTGTACAAGCGGACCAAACCGAGCAGGAAACCGTTTTTTTGCTGGACTGTGCAGTAAACAATTCCTTTATAAAAGGCGTGGTGGGTTGGGTAGACCTTAGGGCCCATAATCTGGTTGAGCGCCTTGAGCATTTTGCAAGTAACCCCTTGTTCAAGGGCGTAAGACATATTGTTCAAGGTGAACCATTGGATTTTATGCTCCGAAAGGATTTTCAAAATGGCATTCAAAGATTAAATGGCTTTGGGCTCGCCTATGATATTTTGATATATCATTATCAATTGGCACCAGCGTTGGAGCTTGCCAAAAAATTCCCAGACCAAAAGTTTGTGATCGATCATATCGCAAAACCTCGAATTTCCATGGGAATGGATTCTGAATGGAAAAAAAATATGGAAGAAATTGCCCAACATGAAAATGTATACTGTAAGATTTCCGGTATGGTTACGGAAACCGATGGGTACCAGTGGCAAAGTCATGAATTCACCCCTTTTTTGGACGTGGTCACCCAAGCTTTCGGCACCAAACGCTTGATGTTCGGGTCCGATTGGCCCGTAAGTCTCGTATCTTGTAACTATCGGGAAGCATTGGATATCGTAAAGAATTATTTCTCAGAATTTTCAAGAGAAGAACAGGACTGCATTATGGGAAAAAATGCCGCCAAATTTTACAATGTGGCCTAATTAAACAAAAGAATGGACTTAGGATTAAAAGACAAAGTGATCATAGTAACCGGAGGCTCCAAAGGTATTGGCAATGGAATCTGCACCATCTTGGCCAATGAAGGGGCCGTTCCCGTAATTGTGGGGAGAAACGAGCAAAATGTGATTGATGCGGTGAAAAAGATTGAGGAGAATGGTGGCAAATCTTATTATGCCCTGGCCGAACTTACGGACCCAAACCAATGTAAAGCGGCTGTGGATAAGGTGGTCCAAAAATTTGGTCGCATAGACGGGTTAGTCAACAATGCCGGAATCAATGACGGTATTGGGCTTGAAGATGGAAATTACGATGATTTTCTTCGGTCCATTAACCGTAACCTTACCCATTATTATCTAATGGCCCACCATGCGCTTCCCAAACTCAAGGAAAGTAAGGGGTCCATCGTAAACATAGGATCAAAGACCGCCGAAACCGGGCAAGGGGGCACCTCAGCTTATGCCGCCGCCAATGGGGGACGTAACGCGCTTACCCGCGAATGGGCCGTGGAATTGTTGCCCTATCAAATCCGTGTTAACGCTGTGGTCGTGGCGGAATGCTATACCCCATTATACGATCGATGGATCAAAACCTTCCCCAATCCTGAAAAAAAACTGAATGAGATTACCCAACGGATTCCCTTGGAAAACCGAATGACCACCACTACTGAAATTGCCGATACGGTAGTTTTTCTCCTATCCCAAAGATCAAGCCATACCACGGGACAGATCATCTACGTGGATGGTGGATATACCCATTTGGACAGAGCACTGAAATAATTCCTAAACCAAACAACCAAAATTATGTCGCAACATCAAAAAGTTCCCGTAGTATCCAAATCGGTATTGCTTCCCTTTGTGCTGATCACCTCCCTGTTCGCCCTTTGGGGTTTTGCCAACGACATCACCAACCCCATGGTCTCG
>NZ_JANQLX010000010.1 GCF_028280385.1 Allomuricauda sp.
TAGTTGGATAGTTGGATAGTTGGATAGTTGGATAGTTGGATAGTTGGATAGTTGGATAGTTGGATAGTTGGATAGTTGGATAGTTGGATAGTGAAAAAACAAAACTATCTTATAAAGTCAAACGCACTTCAAACCTTTAACCTCTACCTTTTTACCTCTAACTTTTAACCTTCAATTTTAAATTTTTCATTTTCCATTACCCGTTTTCCATTTTCAATTCCCTCACTTTCACCCCATTCCTCCGCGGTAATGTATCTTTGTCCTCGATTTCTTAATTCCCAGAATGAAAATCACTTCCGCCGAGTTTGTAATGAGCAATAGCAGTGTGGCCAAATGCCCAAACGAGCCACTGCCGGAATATGCCTTTATTGGACGCTCCAATGTGGGAAAATCGTCATTGATCAATATGTTGATGGAGCGGAAAAATCTGGCCAAAACCTCTGGTAGGCCCGGAAAAACACAGCTCATCAACCATTTTAAGATCAATAAAAACTGGTTTCTGGTAGATCTGCCCGGATACGGCTATGCCAGGGTATCCAAAAAGGATAAAAAGACATTTCAAAAATATATTACCGAGTATTTTTTGAAACGCAAACAATTGGTGAGTGGTTTTGTATTGGTTGATATCCGACACGAACCCCAACCAGTGGACGTTGAGTTTATGGAATGGCTAGGTACGCAAGGCATACCATTTGCCATTGTGTTCACCAAAGCGGACAAATTAAAACCGGGTACGATTGACCACCATGTGGACACCTATCTCAAAAAACTTTTGGAAGGGGCATGGGAAGAAGCACCTCCCCATTTTGTGACCTCATCCTCCAAGCGGACAGGCAGGGAGGCTCTGTTAAATTATATAGACGATATCAATAAGGACTTTTTTGCTTAGTCCAAAAACGCCGTTAGCCCTTTTTGGTTTACATGAACATTTTCCTTGGCTAGCCCTTGGTCTTGCTATCCCCAGTGGAAGTAACATCCGCAAAGGGTTTTAATAATTCTTGGTCAAAGGCATCAAATTGAAAGTCGGAAACGGTTAGTCTATGCACATGCCTTTTGATGTTCTTCTTTGGAGCGTTCAAAAAGACGGTTTGTACATGGGGTACCATAAGGCCGTTAACCTTTCGGTAGTCATCAAATCTGATGGAACCATAAAACGCCCTTGATCCAGGAATTTTAAGGTAGTTTTCCCTTACTGTATAAATGGCGTAATCCAACATGTTGGTTTCCTTATTGATCCACAAAATATATTGGTCATTGTCCATATGGGGCTCAACTTGTTTCCAGGTCACAAAAATCACATCATATACCTCATTATTAAATTGCTTTTCGCCAGCCCATGAAATTAAGGGAGCCCGTTTTAGCCTATCCAGCAATTCAAAAAAGTAGTGGTACGCGGATAAAGCGAATCGGGTCCGTTGATTCAATTTCTTTTTCTTGGCAGCATTTTTCCTCTCAAATTCATAATAGTTCCAACTCTGAAGTCCCGCCGTAATCCCCATCTGTTTGCCATCCAAATAGGTGACTTGGCTGTCAAAGGAACCCACTTCAAATCGGAACAACATATTGGATTCTGCTTCTGGCCAGGGTTTTCCCAGCCTCCCGAAAAGACCTCGCCAAATGTCCTTGCCTTGAAATGTATAATTCTTCCGATGACTCAAATTGTCATACCCGTGGGTTTCCCAGGCAAGTTCCAAAATGTCCTTGCCCCTTTTCTCGTTGATTTCTGTGATTCCTTGATTTTTGATCAATCTAGTCCTCAGGTCCACCTTGCAGCCCATTAAAAGAGAGGAGGTTAACACCAGGCAACCAAAAGCCAATACTACTCTTTTCATTGCACAAATAGATGAATTAAAAACGTCTGAAATAAGATCATTTTGGGCATCGAAAGGTTCATTTTTCAGTTCTAGATATAATCAAGGCGATCAACTCCCCGGCATCCTTTAACTGATTGAGCTCATCCGTGCTGATCAGTACATTAAGGGTATTCCCCAATTCTGACAACACCACAGGAAAACTAATGCCGGTCAGATTCAAATCTTTATATTTCTCCGCGAATTCATCCCGGTGCAAAAATTTCATGTTCAAGTCACTTTGCTCCCGAAACCTTTTCCATATGCCGTTTTCGGACACCAGCCCGAAAGTGATATCACACAAACTGCATTGATATGTTTGCGGACTGAAAATTTTGTGCATGCTGTCTAAAATCGCATTTCTTGTGCCTGAGTCGGCATTATAGACAAAAACAAGCTTTGGTTCCATCCGTAGACTACGATTTGAAATTACCCTTATTACATTATGTCCTTAGTACCCTAAACAAGGAAAGCTTACGCTTTTTGGGTCAAAAGATTTTGAATTGGTATCTTAATCCCATGGTATTTGCAGTGATATTGGTAGCGCATTGGGTGGGCGACTTTATCTTTCAGACCAGCTCCATGGCGCTGGAAAAGAGTACAAGCATCAAATGGCTAACGGCCCATGTTGCTACATACACCTTGGTTTTGGGTATTTTCTCCATGTTCCTATTTTCATGGAAAGTGGCCCTGACCTATGCCTTTTTAAATGGTGGGCTTCACCTTATCACGGATTTTTTTACCAGTAAATTAGCTTCAAAATACCAGCATAGGCCAAGGGTGTTTTATCCCATTTTGGGATTTGATCAGCTGATCCATGGACTTTGCCTGTATTTGAGCTTCTTTTATTTAGACACCTTTATATAGCATTAATGGAAAACAGCACACCACAGTTCACCCCGAATTCATTTATTAAAACTTTGACCATTATTCATTTAGCGCTAATCTCGGGCCCGATGATATTTGGGGTTATTGCCTATACACAATCAAATGACACTTTTTTGGATTATTCCAATACGGATGAAATTTTTATGTTGGTGGTTCCCATTTTTGCACTGACAGGTGTTCTGATGTCCAATGTGCTGTTCAAGCAAATGATGAACAACTCCAGCAAAATGGAAGGCTTGAGGGCGAAACTTATGCGATTTCAAACGGCCTCCTTGGTAAAGTATGCCCTGATTGAAGGGCCGGCATTGATAGGTATTGTTGCCTTTTTCAACACGCAAAACCTGGCATACTTCTATATTGCCGGGGTGCTGTTGTTTTATTTATACCTACTACGGCCTACAAAAGATAAGATTGAACGCGGACTGCAGTTGAAAGGACAGGAAAAGGACCAATTCAACCGATTGGACCAGACCATTCCCTAGTTTACTTTTTCTTGAGTTCCAATTTTTCTGCGAAGTAGTCGCAAAAATCCTTCATGGTTGCGGTCATTTTTTCATCCTGGGTCGCCTTCATAAAGGTATCGGCCATGGTAACCAGGGTCTGATGAAAGAACACTTTCATTTCGTCAACCGGCATATCCTTGGTCCACAGATCTATTTTGAGGGATTCTTGGTGCTTGCTGTCCCATACGGAAAGCATCATGGCTTTGGCCTCCTCATTGGTAACCCCGCCATCTTGGGCAGACCACCTCAATTCCTCCGGCACCCTGTTTTCATCCAATCCCACAGTCAATTTTATTTCTGAAGTATGTGCTACCGCCATTATTTTCTTGGTTTGTAATTTGATTTTTTAAAAATTTCATCGGAGGGCAATGCTATCATTTGCGATAAGGTAAGTTGGTTGTTTGCCATAAATGCCCTTACAATTTGCCATCCCAGATATCTTCCCAGTCTTCCAGGGGATTCGCTATCCAACTCCAATTGGAATTTGGAAAACGGAGCAGGGTCCAAAAACCGCCTATCCAATTTGGCATCTGTACTATATAATAGTTCCCGTTCCACAAAATAGCGCCATATCTGTTCTTCATTGGCCATGGCCCAATCCATTTCCGCCTGGGAATATCCTATTTTTTGCCCGTCAGAAATGTTGGGAAGCAAACTGTCCTTTATATGCAATTCCTTTCCGTAATAAATCATGCGCGACAAAAAAGTACGTTTTCTTGGGAACTTTATATGCTGTTTGGACAGGGCACTTGCCACGTCAGAAGTCAAATAGTTACGATCCAGTCCAGCGGCAATATATCTTTGGATACCTTCATAAAAATGATGGTCCTGTCCCAAGTAGTTGTCCAGGCCAAGGATCAGCAAACTATCAGTCAAGATAACACGATCGTTGTAACCTACATCTGAGGTTATGGTAACGATATGGGGTACATTGGTTTGCGGAAAATAGAACTTGGCATGTTGAAAAAGTGCTTTTAGGTCATTGGATTCACGTTCAAAATCCCCAAAGGCCTTGTGTATTTCTTCCTCCAGTTCGTTCTGTATGGTATCTGTAAGCTTGGCTTCCCAAATGTTATCAGGGTACTGGGCAGGAAACAAATAGGGGTATTTGGATTTGAGGGCCGGGATGTCCGTGGCTTCGGCTTGGGCAAACTCCCGATCAAAACGGGAAATATTCAATTCGACGGGAATCTGCGCTATTTTTTCTTCCCTTTGTTCGTCTTTTCGACATCCCTGGAGGCCTAGCAAAGTGACAATCAGGACCACTCCCAAGACCTTAATAGCTAAGTATTTTGACAAGCGCTTTACTTTTAACACCGCAGCATTTAAATTTACAGGGCACAAAGGTAATTTATTGAATCTAAAAACTAAGCTATGCAAACTGAAAAGGTAATAACACATATTGTGGATTGGTTAAGGGACTATGCCGTTAATGCCAAGTGCAAGGGATTTGTAATTGGGGTTTCCGGTGGAATCGATTCTGCGGTAACCTCCACCCTTTGTGCCAAAACCGGTCTGGACCTTCTCTGTGTGGAAATGCCCATTCACCAAGGTGAGAATCAGGTAACCCGTGCTGATCGACATATCAACTGGCTGATGGAAAATTTCGCCAATGTAAAAAGACAACCGGTTAACCTCACCCCGGTGTTTGACGGTTTGATCTCAGTACTCCCTCCTGTCGAAAACGAAGAGGAAAGGTTTATGTCCCTGGCGAACACCCGCGCAAGACTGCGCATGACCACCCTTTACTATTTTGCCGCCCTGGAAGGCTATTTAGTGGCCGGTACAGGAAACAAGGTTGAAGATTTTGGTATTGGTTTTTACACCAAATATGGTGATGGGGGTGTAGATCTTAGTCCAATTGCCGACTTATTAAAAACAGAGGTATATGCTCTTGGGGCCACCTTGGGAATCAATCAGGATATTATGGACGCGGCCCCAACTGATGGGCTATGGGGGGATAGTAGAACGGACGAGGACCAGATTGGCGCAAGCTACCCAGAATTGGAATGGGCCATGAAAATGGATGATCTTGGCAAAACTGAAAAAGATTTTTCTGACAGGGAAAAGGAAGTATTCCTTATTTACAAAAAGTTTAATACTTCAAACAGGCATAAGATGATTCCGATACCCATTTGTGAAATTCCTGAGGGGTTAAAATGACCTTTCAACCTAAAAATCCCAGCTTAAGACGAAAAAAACCCCAGAAATTCTAAGGTTTTAAGAAAAAAATTAGAGTTTTACGTTCCCAATTTGTTAACTTGCCTGCTACGCTACGTAAGGAATTAAGTACTAAACAACTCAAAACTCAAACTAAATGATTAAAGTATTAATAGCTGACAACCATCCCATAGTTCGGCTGGGCCTGAAGCAGGTCCTCGAACATAGTTCAGATATTGAGGTCATTGCCGATGTTGCCACAACATCTGAGCTATTTAAAACATTGGAAGACGTTTCCCCCGACGTGGTCATGTTGGAAATGGATATTCCTGAAATTAACGGAATTGCCACTTTAAGAAAGTTAAAGCAAGACTTCCCTGCGGTAAAAACCCTAATGTATAGTGGTCAATCTGAAGATGTTTATGCCTTGAGCACCATTCGTGCCGGAGCCTTTGGTTATCTATCCAAAAGTGCCGATCTAGACTATGTATTAACGGCGGTTAGAAAAGTTAGCCAAGGAAACATGTTCATTACCAACGAGCTGGCCCAACGCCTAGCTTTTGACGAAGGAACGCAAAAACCTAGAAGGTTCTTTAGAAAATTGTCCTCAAGAGAGGTGGAAGTATTGAAGCTTTTGGCCAGTGGAAAACGAAACAAAGAAGTTGCAGAAGGACTCAACCTTAACGAAAAAACGGTTAGCACCTATAAGGCTAGGTTGATGAAAAAATTGAATGTTGATAATCTAGTAGATCTCTTACAGCAGGCCAAAGCTTTGGAACTGTATTAGAATATCACACCAACGTCGCATAAAACCTGGGTATCCTACTCGGGTTTTTTTATTTTAGGAAAGTACCCTGTTGAGTTTGGCGTTGAGCAATTTATTGAGCTGCAGATAATTTACGATCTCCTCCAAGGCCTCGGAATTATCACCGTGGTTGCCTTCGGTATTCTTTTGAAGTTGTTGTATCCGACTTTTGATCAGACTGCACCTCAGGGTAAGGATGGTCTCCCCCACCAATTGGGCCACACCGTCCTTTTTTTCCTTTGGATAAATGTCCTTTCGTTCCCAATCATGGAGCACATAACGTTCTTCCTCCATTAAAATGGAAGAAACCTCGCTGACCATTTCCTGATCCAGATTGGACAAAAAACTGTTTACGGTAAACTGCTCCTTTTCATTAAGGTCTTCGATCAACTTGTAATAAATGGAGCGAAACTGTTCGTTGGTGAGTTCAATTTCGTCCTCCTGCAGGTCCAAATACACCTTTTCATACACCCGGGCTTCCACCACTTCCGGTTCCAGCACTAGGTCTCCCTCTTCATTTTCCTTGAGCACCAAATCTTCAAATTCCTGTTTCTGGTCACCATATAATAGGAGCATTTCAATGATTTTTCGCTCCAATTCATATTGCACATCCACCTTTTCAGTTGGCTTTTCCGTCTTGACTACCTCAAAGGCCTTCTGTTGTTGTTTTATTTTTTTGGATGCATCTGCAACGTCCTTTTTGTTGATTTGGGCCAAAGTGTTGTACAGCACTTCTTCCGAGATATGCATTATTTTTGCGCATTCTTGAATGTAGATTTCCCGCTTAATCTGGTCTGGAATCTTGCTGATGCTGTTTACAATATCCCTTACGGTATCGGCGCGTTTTATGGGATCATTGGCTGCTTCTTCGGCCAACAAGGAAGTCTTGAACTGAATAAAATCCTTGGAATGTTCCTCCAAATAGAGCACTAAATCCTCATAGGTATTGTTTTTGGCGAAACTATCTGGATCTTCCCCTTCGGGGAAACTGCATACCTTAACATTCATACCCTGCTCCAAAATCAGGTCAATGCCACGAAGCGATGCCCGTAATCCTGCTGCATCCCCATCAAAAAGGACAGTTATGTTTTTGGTAAGCCTATTGACCAAACGTATTTGCTCGGGCGTTAAAGCCGTTCCACTTGAGGATACCACATTCTGAACTCCCCTTTGGTAGAGCTGGATCACATCCGTATAGCCTTCCACCAAAAAGCAGTTATCTTCCTTGGCAATGGCCTGTTTGGCATAATAGATACCGTAAAGCACTTTGCTCTTGTGATAAATCTCACTTTCGGGGGAATTGAGGTATTTGGCGGCTTTTTTATCACTGGTCAATATCCGTCCGCCAAAGCCCAGCACCCTGCCGCTCATGGAGTGGATTGGAAACATGACCCTTCCTTTAAAACGGTCAAACGTTTTGGACTCGCCCCCAGTCTGCTCCTTGACAATGGTCAAACCCGTTTTCTCCAAAAACTCCAGTTGGTATCCCTTGTCCAAGGCCTCAGTGGTAAAAGCTTCCCATTGGTCAAGGCTATAGCCCAGTCCAAATTTTTTGATGGTTTCGTCCGTAAATCCCCTTTCCTTAAAATAAGTCAGTCCAATGGCCTTTCCAGGTTCGCTTTCCCAGAGGGTATCGGAAAAGTATTTTTGGGCGTATTCAGAGACCAAGTACATGCTTTCACGCTCATTGGCCTGTTCTTTTTGCTCATCGGTCTGCTCCGTTTCCTCTATTTCTATATTGTATTTCTTGGCCAAGTACTTAATGGCCTCCGGATAGGAAAAGTGCTCGTGCTCCATTAAAAAAGCTACCACGTTACCGCCCTTTCCACTACTAAAATCCTTCCAAATCTGTTTTACGGGGGATACCATAAAACTGGGCGTCCGTTCATCCGTAAAAGGGCTCAGTCCCTTAAAATTGGAGCCTGATTTTTTGAGTTGTACAAAGTCGCCAATAACCTCCTCCACACGGGCAGTCTCATATACTTGGTCTATGGTGTTTTTTGAAATCAAATCTTGGATTTTACCAGCTTCTAAAGGTAGCTAAAAAATGAAATTTTTGCCCAAATCGCACATCCATCAATTGAAAACCTATTTCCATCAATTCGGGACAGGTGAAAGCGCTAGCCCTAAGTACTTTATAAACAACAACTGGAACCGGCCAGGATATAACCACAGGGGCGCAACCGAAAAGCCAAACGAGTAGGACAACCAACAAAACACAAACATGAATTGGTATTTAAAGGTATTAAGTCAATATGCGGATTTTAAGGGCCGTGCACGACGCAAGGAATTTTGGATGTTTGAACTGTTCAACACGATTTTCATGGTGGCTTTCATAACCTTGGACATTGCACTGGAGTTGGTGGACACCGGCATCGGTATTTTATATCCCATTTATCTATTCGGCACTATAGTTCCTGCACTTGCCGTGACCGTTAGAAGGTTGCACGATATTGGAAAAACATGGACATGGATTTTTATAGGTCTGGTTCCTGTGATTGGGGGAATTTGGTTACTTATCCTTTTGACCAAGGACAGTGAAAAAGCCGAAAACAGTTTTGGTGCGAATCCCAAACTAGTGCCAGCTTAATTGCCGATTGGATTTACCTCCCTTCGCTTTGTCTTTCATAAAAACAACATAACAATTGACAAATGGAATGGTATTTATTGGTCATAAACAATTACGCCAACTTTAAAGGCAGGGGCCGAAGAGCTGAATACTGGATGTTTACCCTATTTTGTTTGTTCTTTAGCCTTTTTGTAGTTGCTCTGGACAACGTCTTTGAAATTACTTTTAGCGGATTAATTTTTGGTCCATTGTACATTACTTATGTCCTCCTAGTTTTTGTTCCCGCCCTTGCCGCGACAGTTCGGCGCTTGCACGATATTGGAAAAAGTGGTTGGACTCTACTGACCTTGCTCATACCTGTTATAGGTATACTCTGGGTTGCTCTTCAATTGGTCAGGGACAGTGAACCTGACGATAATGATTATGGACCATGCCCGAAGTATCCATCCGTCAATTGAAAAAAAGCATTCGTCAATTGAGATGGGGCAGAAGAACATCTTTACCTTCTTTTTATATGTGTTTTGATTCCAAAGCAGGTAACCCCGCCAAACATCAACATTTTAATCTAAAAAGTTAACTATGAAAAAAGTACTATTATGTCTGGCCTTGATTGCTGTCTTGGCTGGATGCGAAAAAGAAAACAGCGTCGATGATCCTATTTTAAAAAGTAACTTGTCCGGTGCAGTGCAAAAAGGTCCCTTTGTAAATGGAACCAGTATTGCCATCAATGAACTAGAAGAAGATTTATCACAAACAGGTAAAACTTTCAATACCCAGATTACCAACAGTCAGGGGAGTTTTGAAATCAATAACGTGGAATTGGCCTCAAATTTTGTACATCTGCAAGCCAATGGTTTTTATTTCAATGAGATCTTGGGTGAACAGTCCTCCGCACAATTGACTCTGAATGCTATTTCTGATATATCTCATAAAACCACGATCAACGTGAATATTCTATCCCATTTGGAAAAAGAACGTGTCGAATATCTAATTGGTAAGGGATCGAGCTTTAAAGATGCCAAAGCGCAGGCCCAAAATGAAGTGTTGGACATCTTTGGATTTAGCAGTGAAGCATCACAATCCTCAGAATTACTTGATATTTCGCAAAGCGGAGATAACAATGCCATGCTATTAGCAGCTTCCGTGATCCTAAATGGATACCGAACAGAGGGAGAACTTACAGAACTGTTGTCCAATATTAGTGGAGATTTAAAGGAGGATGGTGAATTGGACGATTCCAGCCTTGGTTCTCAACTGGCAAATCATGTTGGTTACCTGGATGTTGAGGAAATTCGAAATAATCTTGAAACCCGTTACGAAGAACTGGATATTGATGCCGAAATCCCAAATTTTGAGAAATACATAAAGGAATTTGTTGAGGGCACCGATTTTGAAATTACCGAATATTTAATCACTTACCCGGAAAATGGTGAGTGGGGATCAAACATCTTGGATCCTAGTAGAACTGAATATTCAGGATTCAATTGGAGCTTATCAGCACACTTAACACATGGAACCTCTGTCAAAATTAAAACTACAGCATTGGACGGGGGTGAGATATCGGTAGCTTTGGGTACTTCCCTGAATTGGGAGGTTTCAAAAGATTTAAACGAATTTACCTCCTCAAAATCTGGTGAAAAGTGCGATCTTTTGATAGACTTCTTCCCTGGAAGCTATCTAATCGAATATTTCGAAATGAATTCTGAAACCCCTACATTTTCCAAGGAGATAACGGTTACCGAGTAGCGGTTAAAAGTTTTGGCCTGCTTTAATTATACCTTTATTTTTATATAGGTGTAATTTTTCTATATGATTCTCTTCTTTGGAACCAGACCGGGCAAAAAGAAAAGTAAAATTCTGGTTGGAGTAAACTGTCCGCATTGTGGGCAAACAGGAACTTTAACGGCTGTTTCCCAAATCAACTACGCCCATTTGTTCTGGATACCCATTTTTAAGCTTGGGAATACCAAATTTGCATCATGTTCCCATTGCAAAAAAGGGTTTTACAAAGAGGAATTCACGCCTGAAATGGAGAGCGCCCTATAAGCTCTGTACCCCCACAGTTTAAATTCCTCCCCCGCACTTCTACCCTATGTTTCAAGGTTAAATTACAGGGGAGGAAACAAGGTTGGTTATAGGTCAAACCTTAGGCCCAAGGAAATATTTCGTTGTTCCACATCCGCATCCTTAAAAATGGGATTTAGGTCGTATTTTACATATAGCAAAACCTCATCGATGCCAACATATCCGCTAATGCCGTAAACCAAATCACTGGTGTTATAATCTCTTTTCAATTTGTCCTTGATGTTTTCCCCATCTCTGGAGTACTTCAGTTTTTGACGGGTTCCCAAGTTGAATCCACCGTATCCCCCAACACCCATCCTAAACTGGTTATGTAGCGAGTAGCGGATGCTTTTCTCCGTCTTTCTAAATCGGGATGGACCAAACTCCAAGTGCACCGGAAATACCAAATTGTCCATTCTAAGTTTGGACTTATCCAGTTGAAACTCAAATTCCTCCAGCATGGTTTGATCCCCATTTTGAACAAAAACTTGGTTGTCATCAGGTTTTAGCCCATTAAATTGAAAGGAAAAACCATAGTTGAACCGTAGCCAATTAGAGTTTTTGAATACTCTTGTACGCCATTGCCAGCCCATTTCAAAAAAGCGGCTTCCGCCAATTTTATAAGGGGAGTTGTCCAAAGATTGTCCGTCAATGAGGGCATTGTTGAGCCCAATGGCAAAAACAGGGTCAGAATAAGTTCGTCTGTCAAATTTTACTTCTCTTCTCCGCTGCCTGGAATTTGTGAAAAAGATTCGTTCTCCATCAATTAGAATGGACAGGCCTTCTTCGTCCTCAAAGGGGAGTTCCTCATCTGCAAGGACAAGATTTCGGCCCTTATTTCTTTCCAATAGCGCAATTTGATTGTCTACAATGGCAATCCTGTTCTCTATGTTCAAAGCTCTTTTTTTGGCAACCTCGGCTTTGAGAATCTTGGCTTCCTCCACACTCAATTCCCCATCATCCACTCTCTGGTTAATGTCTTTTACTTCTTGCTTTAAAGCTTCCTTTTCCTGCTGGGCAATCTGTTCTTTTTTCTCTATCAGCGCTTCTATTTTCTGTTCATAACGTTCTTGCCCCAAGGCTTGTTGGCTTATCAGTGCCAATACAAATGCAACAAGATAAAAGGTAATTGTTCTCATGATTGTTTTTGATTTGCCCCCTTCGATTTCCCCTCCCAAAATTTTACGGGAGGGGTAAACCAAAAAGGTATTTTTGATTGATGAATAAGTTCTAATTGTTTCGGTCTGCCACGGCCGTCCGTAATTTGAAGTAACCGTCTTTTAGGGCATCAAAGATTTGGTCCCTGAACGAAGCATCGAGTTCATCCTCCACCTCGGTCAATAACGCCATTGCATCCACGGTTCCAGAAGCTGAAACAAGGCTTTCGGTAAGAATTTCACGTTGGGCTGCACGCAACAAAGAATCCACTTCGGCGTCGCTTACCTCTTGCTGAATAGACTCCAAATGGGTTACCTGTGCCATGACCTCGTTCACTTTTTGTGCGATCAAAGGGTCCGCTTCTTTATTAAATTTATCCTGAATCTCCTGCTTTGAAGCTACTTCCTCAGCATTTAGGATAATTTCCTTCTCCGAAAACTCGATATCCGTAACTGGTTCTGAATAGCCTGCTTCAATTTCGGCAGCCTGCATGGTGGTTTCCGATTCCAAAATGCCATTATTGGAATGATCTATAGTTGGAAGTTCATGCCCATCAGTGGTATTTTCATCTACCAACTGCGCTGGAATCCCATTTCCATCGGAAATAAAGACAAACCCCAAAGCCAAAAGCAGACCAATAAAGCCAGCTACCATGGCATAGGTGTAATTTCTATTGGATCGGCCAACAGCAGGTTGACTCAACTGGGAAGATATTTTCTCCCAGGAATTGGCAGATGGGTTTATTTCCCTACTCCCAAGTTTATCCTTTATGTGTTTTTCCAACTTCTCCATGATTCTTTATTTTCTTTTTGACAATGGTTTTTGGACCAGTCCCTGCAACTTTAGATTTTCCTGAAGCATTTTTCTCGCCTTGAACAATTGGGATTTGGATGTCCCTGCGGAAATTTCAAGCATTTCGGCTATTTCGTGGTGTTTGTACCCTTCAATTGCATACAACAGGAATACCATCTTGTAGCCTTCCGGTAAATTGTCAATCAGTTGTTGCACATACTCCACATCCACAATGGATGATGGATCTTCCTGGTCCCCAGCTTTCTGATAGACTTCATCATCATAGACCACAAACTGTTTCTTGCGCAGGTACGAAATACTTTCCCTTACCATTATTTTCCGAATCCAGCCTTCAAAACTTCCACGATGCTCAAAAGATGCCAAATTTTGAAACACCTTTACAAAGCCATTGATCATAACATCCTCTGCAAACTGGACGTCCTTTATATATTGTCTGCAGACCCCCAACATTTTGGGCGCAAACTTATCGTACAGTATTTTTTGGCTATTTCTGTCGCCAGAAATCGCTTTTTTAATCAACTGCTTCTCGTTGGTATATAAAGAGACAATTTTCAACAGTGGTTCCCGATTTGTTTGTTATAAAGATAGACGAAGCGGACTCCAAAAGGGTTGCCTCATTAAATAAAATAAATGTAATTGGCTGAAAATGGACTATCTATCAGCTTGATCTTTTAGGGCTACTGATTGAATTTGAAATTGAAGTTGAACTTAGAAAGTGGGTTAGTGGGTTAGTGGGTTAGTGGGTTAGTGGGTTAGTGGGAATTCGGAATAATTTAGAAAACTAACAATTTTGACTTTCCAACTTTCAATTTTCCATCATCCATTTTCAATTATTTAAGGCCAGGGCCCAAAAGTCGTTCCATCTACTTTTTACGGTCCACAACATAGTTGACCATAAGCGTTAGGGCTTTTTTGTACGCTGAATCTGGATAGGCATCCAGCAATGCCAGGGCCTCATCCTTAAAGGCCAGCATTTTGGCAACGGCATATTCCAAGCCCCCTTTTTCCTTTACATAGGCAATGACCTCCTTCACCCTCTTTTTGTTCTTGTTATGCTTTTTAATGGAGTTTATAAGCCAGCGCCTTTCTTGCTTATCGCTTTGGTTAAGGGCATAAATAAGGGGGAGGGTCATTTTTTGCTCCTTGATATCGATTCCGGTGGGCTTCCCTATTTTTTCTTCCCCATAATCGAAAAGGTCATCCTTGATTTGAAACGCCATACCGCACAATTCCCCAAAACGCCTAAAGGTTTCCACTTCTTGGGAATCGGGTTTTACAGAACAGGCACCCATGCTACAGCAAGCAGCAATCAAAGTGGCCGTTTTTTGACGGATAATATCGTAATAGACCTCCTCGGTAATATCCAAAAGTCTTGCTTTCTCAATCTGAAGCAGTTCCCCTTCACTCATATCCCGAACCGCATTCGAAATAATGTGCAAAAGATCGTAATTCTTGTTCTCCAAAGCCACCAGCACTCCTTTCGAAAATAGGAAATCCCCAACCAGCACAGCAATCTTATTCTTCCACAGGGCGTTGATGGAGAAAAAACCGCGACGTTTGTGGCTATCATCAACCACATCATCGTGCACCAAACTGGCCGTGTGGATCAACTCAATGATGGAAGCACCCGTATAAGTCCGCTCGTTGACTTCTCCGTTATTGATCAACTTAGCGGTAAGAAAAACAAACATGGGTCGCATTTGCTTCCCCTTTCTGTTCACAATATAAAAGGTGATGCGGTTGAACAATGCAACTTTGGAAGACATGGATTTGAGGAATTTCTCCTCAAAAAGTTGCATTTCCCGTTCTATGGGTTCCCTAATCTGTGAAACTACTTTCACGTTTTGCCCCGCTTTAGTTAATCTTGGTTTTGGAAGGCTAAAAGTAGGGAAAATGAAAGAGTTCAAGGATAGATGGTCCAAGTTTTAAGTTAGGGCGACAAAACTATCGATTATCTGCACCGTAGGACTATCCCATTTATGGATTCCACGCAACCCAGGGTATTTTTCTTCGTCTTGGTCTAAAAAAGTTATGTGGCCAAAGTTTTTAAGCCGTATTGTAGTCATTTTTAGTGTTTTTCTCTTAGGATGCGACAGAGATGACACCCCAGCAACCTTAGAAGGTACTTATGAGGGGATTTTTACGGTTACCTATATGAACAATGAGACCTTTTCCAATCCCGTTGAAGTTACCTTGATGAACGGAAGATTTTCCTCTACCGCTGGCCCTAACAGATACCCTGCCGGAGGGAATGGCGACTATGAAGTAATGTCAGGTACAATCGAGTTCATCGATGAAAATTTTTGGACCGCGGATTTTGATTGGAATCTTATTTTGAGTGGAGCATACAGCTATTCCCTTTCTGGAGATACGTTGGTAATATCCGCCGAAAAAAACAATGTTGGTGTCTATACCTACGAACTCAATAGGAAATAAACCTGTACTAGGATTCAGTATAACTAGCTCTTATTGGCCAGTTGTCCACATGCAGCGTCAATATCCTTGCCTCTGGAACGGCGGACCGTTACCGTAATCCCATTTCGTTCCAATGTCCTTTTGTACATTTCCACAGCGGCCTCTGAAGCTTGTTGAAATTCTCCATCATCTATGGGGTTGTACTCAATAAGATTGACTTTGGACGGGGCAAACTTGCAAAATTTTACCAAGGCATCCACATCTTTTTGGGTATCATTGATTCCTTCCCAAACGACATACTCGTAGGTGATCCTGTTTTTGGTTTTGGCATACCAATATTCCAGGGACTCCCGTAGTTCCTTTAGTGGAAAAGTGGCATTGAAGGGCATAATGGACGTCCTCACCTCGTCAATGGCGGAATGAAGGGATACAGCCAAAGCAAACTTCACCTCCTCGTCAGCCATTTTCTTGATCATCTTTGGAACACCGGAAGTAGAGACCACAATCCGCTTTGGCGACATGCCAAGCCCTTCCGGGGAGGTTATTTTTTCAATGGCCTTGAGCACATTGTTATAGTTCATGAGCGGTTCCCCCATCCCCATAAAGACAATATTGCTCAGGGGCCTATCAAAATACAATCTACTTTCATTGTCAATGGCTACCACTTGATCATAGATTTCATCCGGATTTAGGTTGCGCATGCGTTTAAGGCGTGCCGTGGCACAAAACCTGCAATCGAGACTACACCCCACCTGACTGGAGACACAGGCTGTTGTTCTGGTCTCTGTTGGAATCAGGACAGACTCAACCACCAAGCCATCATGAAGTCGCACAGCGTTCTTTATGGTGCCGTCCGTACTCCTTTGCATTTGATCCACCCGAATATGGTTGATCACAAAGTTATCCTCCAACATTTGGCGGGTTTCCTTGGAAATGTTGGTCATGGCATCGAAGGAGTGGGCGGATTTTTGCCAGAGCCATTCATACACTTGGGTCCCACGGAAAGCCTTGTCGCCTTGGGCCACAAAAAAATCCCGCAACTGCTCCTTGGTCAATGCCCTAATGTCTTTCTTTCTGACTTCCATCAATTAAAGATAAGTAAAGAAAAATCCCGAAAAGCCTATGGCCCATCGGGATTGAATCTTTTTGAACTCCCATTTAGGAATCTATGTTTTAGAGGATCAACATGGCATCTCCGTAGGAGTAGAACCTATATTGTTCCAAAATAGCCTGCTTGTACGCTTTTTTCATAAGATCATGTCCAATGAATGCGGAAACCATCATCAACAAGGTTGATTTCGGCAAGTGGAAATTGGTAATCATGCAATTGGCAATGCTAAAATCGTAGGGAGGGAAAATAAATTTGTTGGTCCACCCTTCAAAGGTATTAAGCGTATGTTCCGAAGAAACCGCGCTTTCCAGTCCGCGCATCACCGTGGTACCCACTGCACATACTTTTCGCTTATTGCTCTTGGCCTTATTCACCACTTCCGTGGCCTTTTCATCGATAACCAACTCCTCGCTATCCATTTTGTGCTTGGAAAGGTCTTCTACTTCAACAGGGTTAAAAGTTCCCAAACCAACATGGAGGGTTACTTCTGCAAAATCCACACCTTTGATTTCCAAACGCTTCAACAAATGCTTGGAGAAGTGCAGCCCTGCGGTTGGTGCGGCCACCGCCCCTTCATATTTGGCATAAATCGTTTGATACCGTTCTTCATCCTCAGGCTCAACATCCCGCTTGATATATTTGGGCAATGGGGTTTCACCCAGCTCCCTCAACTTTCTCCTAAAATCCGTGTAGGAACCATCGTAAAGAAAACGGAGTGTTCTTCCCCTGGAAGTGGTGTTGTCTATGACTTCCGCCACCAAACTTTCGTCATCACCAAAATATAACTTGTTCCCTATCCTAATTTTTCTGGCCGGATCTACCAAAACATCCCAAAGTCGTTGCTCTTGATTGAGCTCGCGCAACAAAAACACTTCAATCCTTGCTCCTGTTTTTTCTTTATTTCCATAAAGTCTGGCCGGAAAAACCTTGGTATTGTTCAGCACCATTACGTCGCCCTCATCAAAATAATCGATAAGGTCCTTGAACATTTTATGTTCAATTTTCCCTGTTTCCCGATGAATCACCATAAGTTTGGATTCGTCCCTATTCTCAGCGGGATATTCGGCCAATAACTCTTTGGGCAATTCAAAGTTGAAGTTTGATAATTTCATCTAGACTTTTTTAGGAGATTTTTAAAGTGGGCAAATATACAATCTCCATATAGGGGATGTCAAGTAATTTGGTGATTAAATGCCAATTAGGCCTCTTCTATGTTAAAACCTAGGGTTTTAAGGTCGTTCCAATAATCAGGATACGACTTGGATACCACTTCGGCATCGTTCACAAACAAGTTGGTTTTAAGGGCAAGAGGACCAAAGGCCATCGCCATCCTATGGTCATGGTACGTATCGATGGATTTGTTGGGCACAATGGCATTTGAAGGTTTTAGCGTCAGGCTCTCATGATCGATCTCTACTTGGGCCCCTACTTTTTCAAGTTCGGTCTTCATTGCCCCCAACCTATCGGTTTCTTTAATCGGCAAGGTATGCAGTCCTGTCAGGTGGCAACCCATTCCAAGACCAAAGCAAGTAACCGCAATGGTCTGGGCAATATCCGGTGCATTTGCAAGATCATACTCCACGTGCTCTTTTTCGCATTCTGCAACTTTATGGAGTGTGATACGGTTTTGTGAAAAAGAGGTCTCAATTCCAAAATCGCGGTAAATATTGGCCAAAACACTATCTCCCTGCAAGGAGTTTTCCTTGTATGCCGATAGTTGAATCTTCGTGCCCATTTCACAAAGGGCGGCAACGCTATAAAAGTAGCTGGCCGAGCTCCAATCGGATTCGACCACCAAAATAACGTCTTCAGCTTTTTTTAAGGGAGCTACGGAAATTTTGTTCCCTTGAAATTGGGTTTGGGCGCCAATTTGCTCCAAGAGTCCCAAGGTCATTTTTATATAGGGAACAGAGGTGATCTTCCCGATCAATTCCAATTCCAGGCCATTTTCTAAGCTAGGTGCGATCAGCAGTAGGGCAGAAATATATTGGCTACTAATATTGGCGGGGAGTGAAACTTGGTTTTTTGAAAGGGTTTTTCCCTTGATATGAATAGGTGGGTAACCTTCGTTTCTCACATAGTCAATTTCCGCCCCAAGTGCCCTTAACGCTTCCACCAAGACCTTTATGGGGCGTTCCTGCATCCGTTTGGACCCGGTAAGGATCACTTCTTTTCCTGTTTGGGAAGCAAAAAAAGCAGTCAAAAAACGCATGGCGGTCCCAGCATGGTGGATGTCCACCTCACCCTGGGAGGTAGCCAAACCTTTCTGCATCACCTGGCCATCGTCTGAATTGGACAGGTTTTCTATGCTAATCTGGGGAAACAATGCCTGCAATAGCAATGACCTGTTGGTCTCGCTTTTGGAGCCTGTTATTTCAATGGATTTTTCAATTTTTTGGTTTTGGGGAGCGGACAGTTTGAGTCTCAAAGCCTTGCTATTTGGTTGAAAGTCCAAAGCTAGAAAAAACGCCACTAAAGTCCCGATCAACGAACAACTTTATTTGAGCTTTTTGTTATTCTGGTGACGATCGTGGTCGCGCTTGGCTTTTATATCCAATTTTTTATCGAAGGCTTCTTGTAGGTCCACCCCTGTTTGATTGGCTAGACAGAGCACTACAAAGAGTACATCGGCCAGTTCCTCACCGAGGTCTTTGCCCTTGTCCGACTCCTTTTCGCTTTGTTCCCCATAGCGTCTGGCTATAATTCGAGCCACCTCCCCCACTTCTTCGGTAAGTTGGGCCATGTTGGTAAGCTCGTTGAAATAACGTACGCCATGGTTTTTAATCCATTCATCTACTGCCAGTTGGGCATTTTGGATGTTCATCTTTTAGATTTTGGACAAAACTAACTGTTCTTCTTCTTTTGCAATAACTTGTTTGAAAAATTCTCTTAGCAATGGGTAGGTGTCAGCGGGAACCATAGCCCTGTTAATTTCAAAATTGACCCTAACATTTATTTTATCACCATTCTGCGCAACGATATATTTAAATGCTCCAACTTTATCGGGCATATTCATGACCGTGGGAGCTGGGATAAAATCTACTTTATAACCTTCTGGGATTTCTATATTCACCATATAAACATCTTTAAATGGATATCCAAAATCCACAGGATATTCCCGAGTTTCAGATTTGAATGGGTTTTCATCCAAACATAAAAATCCAAGGGGCTTTATGTACAATTTGTCATCAATCACGTCAGCACCATAATCATCATAGAAATTGAAAGATTCACTTACCGAACCTTTGAAGGTATCTGCTTTCTCAACCCTATAATCATCAATTTCAATATTTGAAAGGCTTTTTTCCTTTTCGGTAAGATAAGACTCCAGCTCCTTTTCCTTATATGTTTTCCTAAATCTATAAGCACTGTGCTTGTCAAATCTTGTCTTGCAGCTCCCCTCGCAGGTTCCATCTTCATTCAGATCTACATCCAGTGCGTAAAAATTTGAAGAAACACCTGGCGAAGCAACGTCAATCTGCTTCCAAACCATATCATTGTTATCAATAAGAATCCCCTTCCAATTATAATCCTTTATTGGAAGGACGTTCAAATCACTAAATTCCTCGGTCGCATCCATGAAATACTGTTTTTCGTCAACAGTGGCATACGCCAGAACATAGTTCAGTCGATCAATGGTCGGGAAAAGTGGAACCAGGTTGTCCTTTGTACTTATAATCACCGGATTTGCGTCAATTCCAGCATATCTTAACATGGCAACCAACAACAAATTAATATCCGCTGCATTTCCCTTTTTTTCTTTCAAAGTCTTTTTGAGGCCGTTGAAAAAATACTTCCCATCCATCCCATTCCAGGTAATCTCATCCTTAACAAACTTAAAAATGGAATTCATTTTATCCATCTTTGTGCTGTGTTTGGCAATCAAGGAATCAATTTCATCATCAAACGATCTTGTCTTGTCCAGTTTGTTTTTGTAATCATCTGAATTTCCGATAGTTTTGGCAACATCTGACCAAGATCTGGAATAGCTTCTATGAAAACCAGGCAATTCTATGGAGACCAACTCAAAGATTACCCCAGACCGATAATTATCAATGTTATCCACATAGTTTTCCGCTTTTAGGGCAGGCATTTGTTCAAGATTATAGGTGTTGATCACAACGTCCATACCAATCCTGTTATCCCTTTTGGTGGTTGTTTTGGGAAATACAGCATAGTATCCTTTAGGGGTTTGCTTGAATCTAAATCCCTTAGGGGTCCTAATTTCCGCACGAAGCTTTTTTACAGGGATATCATACTGAAACCTAAATTCGTCAATGTTCCATATGAATGGCGATACAATCTTGTACGAATATTCGATTACTGATCCTTCTTTTACATTTGGAAGTGTGAACTTAACTTGATTATAGTTATAACTTGCCTCCGTCTTAAATATCTCGTCCTTTCTGAGTTCGTCCTTTACAATCTTATCGTTTTCAAGGTTATAGGTCACAGCTTTAATGCTCCTAACCATTTCATCATCATGTCTTTGTTTAAAGAGGTTTATTTCCTTGGTAGCGTAGTCAAAACCTAGCTGGTCGTAAATTTTTATACGCTCGTGTACTTCTGTAATCAAATGATTGGTACCTCCTGAGGATTGTAAGTACGTGTCCCTGTTTTTGTATAGTATTACTGCGTGGGCCCCTTTGTCGTGCTCATATTCCTTTTCCAATAGTTCTTGTTGTGAAATTTCTCCAAATTTCAAGTTTTGGGCTTCCACCTGTACCCTGCATATTAGCACCAGGGCAACCACCATAATCATTCTATTCATTCTAAGACTTTTTTATAATTACTATTTTCGAATTGTCCAGTTTGGAAATGTTCCTTCTAAAACTTCTATAAGAGCTATAATCCGAATTCGGATAAGTTCCTTTTTCTATCAAAATTCTCCGCTTGACCAAAATCCCATCATCCTTAGATTCAAAACTTATGGAATAACTTCCAAATTTCGTTTCTAAGTGGGCGGAATCAGGTAAGGATTCTATTCCATAGTTATTAGGTATAATAATTCTGAATTCATCCTCATCTAGATAACCTCTGGAAACCTCTAACGGAAACTTACGATTCCTATATCTCCTTGGTACTTGTTGGGGATTGTTAAAGGCATTGGCTACGAAAACCAGTCTGTTGTCAGATTTTATGGCATACTTCGCGGATTTAATACTCACATTTTCATTGAAAACCACATCTTCCTTGTCATTGTTGAATTCAAATTGCTCAATGAATAGATTATCAATATTTGACCAATAGTTCTTGTAGTATTTTTCAATCTCCGTTTTAGTACCTCTTTGTAACCAAAAATGCTGGTCATATTGGATTCCTTTGGTTTCTATTTGAACATTACCATCAAATCCTCCTTCCTCGTCCAATTCAAAATATCCGGTAGTCCTTTGCAAATTTTCTTCATTGATGTATGATGCTGTGTGGGCAATTTCCCCACCATCGGATTTCATGATCAAAACTTTCCTATCATCCGTAAAATCGCCTAAAAAACCAAATGGGTGCACCTGGGACGTGCAATCAATCCAAAAGTACTCTCCCTCATAAGGAACGGCCAATATTACATGATTTCCTTGGTTCAAGGATGCCACTTCTGGTTCGAAATCTACTTTGTCCGACCCCGCTTCCACGTGAACATAGTAAGACTGCACACCAACAGCATTCAACAAAGCTTTTGTATAGTTGGCCAATCCCTTACAGTCGCCATACTTTAATCTGTCCACTTCGATGGCACTTATCGGTTTAAGGCCGCCTATACCAATCTGCACACTGATATATCGTGTATTTTGCTGAACGTATTCATATATCTTTTTTGCAATTTGCAAATCATCATCCAAACCCTGCACCAATTTTTTGATGTTACTAACTGTTGCTGGATCTAACCTATCCTGATCTTTTAGCAAATTACTGTTCATCCAATTCCCCAAATCCTTCCAATTCTTGATATTGGCGCTATATCCCTCATAGTAGAAATTAACAGGGCTCACAACAAGTTGCGGGAAAATTTTATGCTCTGATGGCCTCAAACTCTCATCTTTAAAGGCGGCAATGTTCTTGGCTTGGTACGAGACACCATTCTCTAGTGATTTTTTGACTATGGGAAAATCTTCCAAATTCTTTTCGAGGATAATGGGTTTTAATGATGGATCTAGGTATTCAATGGAGTATTTGGAAACCTCCGTGCTAACCAAAAAATTATCAATAAAAGACCATGAAGGAACGGTACCGGTATTGTTGGTTTTTAATTGGTAAGAAAATTTTACGGTATAAGGGTATTCAACAGGTAAATAACCGGTATAAAGAACTCTGGAATCAGAATATAAAGTGCCCCCATCAACTGCACTAACGTCCAAAAAGTCCTTCTTTTTTATTTTCTTAATTAGTTCCCCAGACTTATTGTAGATTTCCGCAGAAACTGCCTTAACTTGAATACTATTGTTATATCCTACAAACAGATTTGCGTTGACGTTCCCATTCTCGTTAAGGACTGAAACAGTGCGCTCATAGTTTATTTCCATTTCCTTTAGAGAAATGAGCCTGACATGCATTTGGTGGTTCCTTACCACTGAGTTTGCTCCAGAAAGTAAAGTTTGGTCTATAGTTGATATTGGTACATGTAATTCTTGCGAAAAGGAAATAGAAAAACTGGAAAACGCTACTAGAAAAGTAAGAATTCGTATCAAAAGGTGGTAGGTTGATTATGCTCTGGCTAAGATGTCAATTTTCCTACAAATAAGAAAATACAAATCGATAAAAACACCTTATTCCCTGTTCTTCGTATCAATAATAATGGTTACGGGGCCATCGTTCAGCAGTTCTACCTTCATATCGGCACCAAAAATACCGGTGCCTACTTCTTTGCCCAAATCGAGTTCCATTTGGGCCACAAACCGCTCGTAGGTCGGAATGGCGAAATCAGGTTTGGATGCTTTTATATAAGAAGGTCTGTTTCCTTTTTTGGTCTGCGCATGGAGCGTGAACTGGCTAACAACAATAACATCTCCTTCTTGATCCAATACAGAGCGGTTCATCACCCCATCGGCATCGTTAAAAATCCGGAGGTTGACAATTTTTTTGGACAGCCAATTGATATCATCCCCAGTGTCGGCATCTTCAATTCCCAAAAGTACCAAAAGACCCTCTGCAATTTCGGAAACTATCTTCCCTTCTACTACAACAATCGCTCTGGTAACTCTCTGGATTACAGCCCTCATTTATCGTTCTTTGTAAATATCGGTCCTATAGCTTTCTTCCTCCCCGGTAATCATCTGCACATAGCTGCGGTACCGGCTCCATGAAATGGTATTGCTTTCAAGGGCGTTTTTTATAGCGCATTTGGGTTCATCCAAATGAAGGCAATTATTGAATTTGCATTGCGATTTCAGCGCAAAAAACTCTGGAAAGTAATCCCCGATCTCATCTTCTTCCATATCCACAATCCCAAAACCTTTTATACCGGGGGTATCAATGATCCTGGCTCCAAACGATACATCGTACATTTCTGCAAATGTGGTGGTATGTTGTCCCTGCAAATGTTGTTCGGAAATCTCGGCGGTCTTTAACCGTAAACCAGGTTCCAATGCATTGACGAGGGTTGACTTTCCCACCCCGGAGTGCCCAGCGAACAAACTTGTCTTGTCCAGCATCATTTCCTTTACCTTATCCACGTTCATCCCTTCTTTGGCAGCTATTTCCACGCAAGTATATCCAATTTGGGAGTAAAGTTGGATCAAATAGTCCACTTCCACCATTTCGTCTTCATCATACCCATCCATCTTGTTGAACAACAAGACCACCGGAATATCATAGGCTTCGGCGGTGACCAAAAAACGATCTATAAAACTGGTGAAGGTGGGGGGATTGTTCAGGGTGACCAGCAAAAACACCTGATCAAGGTTGGCAGCTATGATATGGGTCTGTTTGGAAAGATTGACCGATTTTCGGATGATATAATTTTTTCGGTCCTTGATTTCGGAAATGACCGCAACCGTCTCATCCCCAATGGTTTTTAAATCAAAAACCACCTCATCCCCAACAGCGACCGGATTGGTGCTTTTGATACCTTTTATTCGGAACTTTCCTTTGATCCTACAGTCAAAAAAGTTGCCATCTTCCGACTTAACGGTGTACCAGCTACCTGTGGATTTATAAACAGTCCCTTGCACTATTTGTTCATATTTTCATTACAAAGAAACAATAATCCTCCCATTAGGCCGTATATCTTTGTGTACAGTTACAATTAACTATAATCAATCCATTATGAAAAAAATTCTTTTTATCGCTTTTGTGGCCCTGGCCGCAACTTTTGAAATGAACGCCCAACAGTACAAGGTGGTCACCAGTGTGGAATCCATCGTTCCTAACGGACTTGGACGTTCCAGAATTGTGAATGCCCTGGAAGACAAGGACTACCGTGAATATACCAGTGTACAGACCGAAGAGGACAATACCCGTAACAAATCCAAAAGGGGTGAAATCCGTGTCAAAAACTTTGAAGAAACCAAATTGTTGAACTTCTACAACCTTGGTGGAATCCGATTCCAGAACATTGCGGCCAATGATGCGTTGATCACTTCCATGATCAATGACATGGTGGCCAACGGCTGGGAGCTTGTTTTTGTGAACAGCGCGGTTGAAAGTGAAGGCGGTAAGGGAGATGGACAAGGGATCTTTATTACTAGGTACATCTTTAGAAAATAGGCAGCCAAATACCAAATATAAGTAGGCCCCTTGCAAATGCAAGGGGCTTTTTTATTGTTGATGCAACCCTTGATACCCAGTGCTTGTCCTTCTAATAGAATAAAACAAATCATTATGAAGAAAGTACTATTAGTTGCCTGTTTGGTAATAGGAATGCATTTTGGGGCCAATGCCCAAGAATATAAGGTAATCACCAGTGTGGAATCCATCATTCCCAGCGGATTGGGTCGCTCAAGAATCATAAACGCACTGGAGGACAAGGACTATAAGGAATTTACCAGTGTACAAACTGCGGAAGACAATACCCGAAACAAATCCAAACGTGGAAACATCCGGGTAAAGAATTTTGAGGAGACCAAGTTGTTGAACTTTTTTAACCTAGGCGGAATCCGATTCCAGAACATTGCTGCGAATGATGCCATGCTGAGCTCCATGATCAATGATATGGTGGCCAATGGATGGGAACTGGCCTTTGTGAATAGTGCTGTGGAAAGCAACGCTGGTGAAGACGATCAGCAAGGGATATTTATTACCCGATACATTTTTCGAAAGTAACATAAAAAAAGAAAAGGCGCATTGAAGTTTCAATGCGCCCTTTCCATATAAAGATCTGCTACTATTCCACAACATGGATCCTTCCACCGGCAAAAGTACTTTTGTATACTTTTTTCGGTTTCCCATACACATTCACATCCCCTCCTGCCCTAACGTTGATATCAACAGATTCTGAGGCAAAGACCTCAGCCTCGCCGCCCGCGGAAATCTTAATGTCGGTATTGGAGGTACGTAAATCCCTACCATCAAATATACCTCCGGTATTCAAAACAATGGATTGATTACTGGCCAAACCGGAAGCTTCAACAATTCCACCCGTGACCGCTCTAATGTCTACCTGTTCCACATCCATTCCAATACGGATTCTGGCGCCTTCTTGGGCTCTTAATTCCAATCGACTCTTTTTTACCAACTCATTACAGGTGATTTGGGCACCTTCATTGCCATCAATGACATCCAAATCGGTATAATACACCTCAATAAATGTATCCTCTCCCCTAAATTTTTTATCCAACTGCATCCGGAGTTTTAAAACCCCATTTTTGTTCATCCATTTGATATCGTCCACATTCCGTCCTTTGATCACAATTCTATTTTCATCAGATTGGATCAGATTGACCTCAATCAAATCAAAGACCTTAACCTCGTTAAACTCGCCGACTTCTGTGTCTATGGTTCGTTGGGCCAACATACAGGTGGATGTCAAGACCAAACAAAGTGCAACTAATTTTTTCATGTTCCGATTGATTTACTTCTTAATAGATGACCCAAGTTACCAACTGTTACACTATTGATAAAAAAAATGCCATTTGAAACCGAATTCCGGTCAAATGGCATTTTTAAAACCCAAAAAGAGGTAAGATTATGCGTTGATAATCTTCTCTTGGTGGTTTATGGATTCCTGGTGGATCGCCTTGAACATGCGAAGAACAAATTCCTCGCTTAGTCCCTGCGATTCGCCTTCCAATATCATTTTGCCCAAAATGGCGTTCCAGCGATTGGATTGCAGTACGGCCACATTCTTTTGTTTCTTGAGTTCCCCGATACCATCGGAAACTTTCATGCGCTTTCCAAGAATATCGATCAATTGGTTGTCAATAACATCAATCTGTGCCCTAAGGTTGCTCAACTTGGTGTTGTACTCGGCTTCTGGGTCCGTTTCCTTTCTGATGCGAAGATCTTTCATGATCTGTACCAATGTATCCGGGGTAACCTGTTGTGCGGCATCACTCCATGCATTGTCTGGATCATTGTGGGTCTCGATCATCAAGCCATCAAAATTAAGATCCAATGCGGTCTGCGATACATCAAAGATCATATCGCGTTTTCCGGTAATATGGCTTGGGTCGTTGATAATCGGCAAATCAGGGAACTTGGATTGCAGTTCAATGGCCATTTGCCATTCCGGGATGTTTCGGTACTTCGTTTTTTCGTAAGTGGAAAAACCTCTGTGGATTACCCCTAATTTTTGGATGTTGGCAGAATAAAGTCGCTCTACGGCACCCAACCAAAGTGATAAATCAGGGTTGACCGGATTTTTGATCAATACGATTTTGTCCGTCCCTTCCAGCGCATCTGCAATTTCCTGTACGATAAACGGACTCACGGTAGATCTGGCCCCGATCCATAAAAGGTCCACATCGTGCTCCAACGCCAAATCAACATGGGCTTTATTGGCCACTTCCGTTGCGGTCTTCAATCCGGTTTCCTCCTTTACCTTTTGAAGCCACTTTAGGCCTATGGCCCCAACACCTTCAAAATTTCCTGGACGTGTCCTAGGTTTCCAGATACCGGCGCGATAGTAGTTGACATCGGTATCCTTTAAATCATGGGCAATTTTTAACACCTGTTGCTCCGTTTCGGCGCTACAGGGCCCGGCAATCACCAATGGATGTGGTAAACCCATGTCATCCAGCCACTTTCTCATTTCCTTATTGTTTTCCATAATTGCTTTTAATTTTTTGTGAGGGGTATTCCCTTTAATATTTGTTTTATTCTGTTGGTGTTGTTCATTTCTTGATAGACATCGTCAAACTCGTTGTCCAGTAGCAATTGCTTAAAAGTTTCCAGGTTCTGGATATACTCTTCCAAGGATTCCACTACATTTTCCTTGTTCTGCTCAAAAATGGGGGTCCACATGTCCGGCGAACTCTTTGCCAAACGCACTGTACTTTCAAATCCACTTCCTGCGAGATCAAAAATATCACGCTCATTTTTTTCTTTTTCAATAACTGTCTTTCCCAACATAAATGAGCTTATATGTGATAAATGGGAAACATAGGCAATGTGCTTGTCGTGTGCCTTCGGGTTCATGTACCTGATGCGCATTTTTAGTTGTTGGAAAAGTTCCAGTGCCCTTTCTTGTAACTTAAAGGCCGTTTTCTCCACTTCACATATAATATTGGTCTTACCTTCGTACAGCCCATTGATGGCCGCCGATGGTCCGGAAAATTCTGTACCCGCAATGGGATGGCAGGCCAAAAAATTGCGCCGTTTGGGATGGTCCTGTACCACCTCACAGATGAGTCCCTTGGTAGAACCTGCATCCATGACCACGGTATCATCTCCCGCTGCGTCCAATATTTTGGGCAATTCAGAGGTAAGTGCGTTTACCGGGATACTTACGAATACGGCATCTGCCGATTCCAAGGAGCCGTAATCCCCTTTTTGGTCAATGATGCCCAGTTCCAAGGCCTCATCCAAATGGGACTCGTTTCTATCCACCCCGATAATTTCCGATTCCGGCCGGTACTTTTTGACATCCTTTGCGAATGACCCTCCTATCAATCCGATTCCTATGACAACTAATCTCATAGGTTCGGATTTAGGTTAATGGAATCTGGAAGTGAGTTTTGTGATTTCATTTCCTTTTTAGAATCTGTTAATGGCTTCTTTGATCTTATCTTCTTTTACGCAGAGCGAGAAACGGATATAACCTTCCCCGTTGCTTCCAAATATGGTTCCTGGTGCAATAAAGATGTGCTTGTCGTACAACACCTCGTCAATAAATGCTTCCGAAGGAGCTGCTCCTTCCGGCAACTTGGACCAAACAAACATTCCAACTGCATTTCTATCGTACGTACATCCCAATTTATCCACCAACTCAAACATCAACTCCCTCCTTTTGGTGTATACTTCATCCAAAGCATTGAACCAATCCTGGCCGCTTTGCAAGGCGGCAATTGCCCCTTTTTGAATGCCATAGAACATCCCTGAGTCCATATTGCTCTTTACCTTGAGCACTGCATTGATATGTTCCTTGTTCCCCAAGACCATTCCCACACGCCATCCTGCCATATTGAAGGTCTTGCTCAAACTGTTCAGTTCCAGTGCACAATCCTTGGCCCCCGGAACGGATAAAATACTGGTTGGGTTGGTAGAAAGCACAAAACTGTATGGATTGTCATTGACCAGGAGGATGTTGTGCTCCAATGCAAAATCCACAAGGGACTGCAATTGCTTGCGATCGGCAACCGCCCCCGTGGGCATGTGGGGGTAACTCACCCACATCAGCTTTACCTTGGACAAATCGGTTTTGGACAAGGCTTCCAAATCTGGGAACCATCCATTTTCCGCATAAAGGTCATAGGTCTTGGGCACCGCCCCAATCAAACGGGTCACGGAACTGTACGTTGGGTAACCTGGATTGGGCAGCAATACCTCATCTCCTTCGTTCAAAAAAGCGAGTCCAATGTGCATAATGCCCTCCTTGGATCCCATTAGCGGCAAAATCTCATGGTCCGGGTTTACCCCAACATTAAATTTCTGCTTATAAAAGCCAGCAATGGCCGAACGAAGTTCGGGAAGCCCTTGGTAACTTTGGTACTGATGGGCCCCAGCATCCATGATGGCATTTTTTAGCGTTTCCATAACGGCTGGGGAGGGAGCCAAATCCGGGCTTCCAATACCCATATTGATAATGGGTTTCCCTTCCTTGATCAATCCGCGTACTTCCCTGAGTTTTCTGGAAAAGTAATATTCCTGAACTGTATGTAACCTATTGGCCGTAATCATGGTAGTAGTGCATTTTTGTATTCCCCCAACAACCTGAAATCTTCCGACATGATGTCCAACAAGGATTTTGCCTTGGCAAAATGGCCGTAATCGTCAAAAGTTACATCCACAAAGAATGCATATTTCCATGGTGTCTCTATCACCGGAAGGGATTGGATTTTGGTTAGGTTTAAGTTACAATCGCTCATGACATTCAAAACTGTGGCCAGACTTCCCCGTTTATGGTCGGTTATAAACCGTAACGAGGCCTTGTTTATCTCCTCCTTGGGCAGCACTTTGTTCTTCTTTTTAAGTATGATAAACCGGGTGGCATTGTTCTTAATCGTCTGAATTTCTGGAGCAATGATATCCAAATTATATAAATCTGCCGCGACTTTTGGAGCAATGGCAGCAATATTGGTCAATTGACCTTCTTTGATGCGTTTTGCGGTCTCGGCGGTGTCCACATCCTCCACCAACTTTATATGGGGATATTGCTTTAAAAATGCCTTACATTGTAGTAATGCCATAGGGTGTGAACGTACTTCCTCCACTTCTTCAATGGTGGTTCCCTTTAGGGCCATTAAATTGTGGTGAATGCTCAGATAATGCTCCCCAATAATGTGGATGTTGTTATGGTACACCAAATTATAATTGGGAATGATGGAGCCTGCAATGGAATTTTCAATGGCCATGATACCTTTATCGACCGTTCCTTGGCACAAATGCTCGATCATGGAGTCGAAAGACAGGCATTCCACCAACGCTATATTTTCCCCAAAATACTCTTTGGCCACCTGATGGTGGTTTGACCCCTTAATTCCCTGTATGGCTACTTTTAAATCCATGCTAAAAAAAAAGTCCCGATCTACGTCGGGACTTTATCTATATTATACTTCAAGTATGCCTAGAACAGTCCCGCCCCTTTTCCAAAAAAGAAGTAGAAATAAAAGTTGTTCCAGAAATACGTTCTTGTCATGATTGTTAAATCTTGGGCTAAGATAGCCATTCAATCGAAATCCCGTTAGTCTTCCAGAATTTTTTTTGAATTATTGCAGATCATCGATATTTTTTGAAAATCCCATGTTCAAAATCCCATTTCTTTGGGAATTTTCAATAACCCCAATTTGATCTTGGGATCTCATTGAATGTGCCTAAAAGTGTATTTTTGGATTTAAATTGACTCCCATGTCCATTTCTGTAAACCAGATTACCAAAACATTTGGAAAACAAATTGCACTGAACAACATCTCCTTTTCCATTGAAAAAGGGGAAATTGTTGGTTTCCTGGGTCCTAATGGGGCCGGCAAATCTACCATGATGCGGATTTTGACCACATTTTACAAAGCGGACTCTGGGGAAGCTGCCGTAAACGGTCATCATGTGGAGCAATCAGAGCAGGATGTGAAAAGGAGCATTGGTTATCTTCCAGAGCACAATCCGTTGTATCCAGAAATGTACGTCAGGGAATATCTGACCTTCAATGCTGAAGTCTATAAAATGCCCAAAAACCGAATCGACGAGGTAATCGACCAAACGGGACTGGGTCCGGAATCCCACAAAAAAATTGGACAACTTTCCAAAGGCTATAAACAACGTGTTGGTTTGGCAGCGGCCTTATTGCATGACCCCGAGGTGCTCATCCTGGATGAACCCACTACGGGACTCGACCCCAATCAATTGGTGGAGATCCGTAAATTGATACAGGAAATAGGCAAGGAAAAGACCATTTTGTTATCTACCCATATCATGAAGGAGGTGGAGGCTGTCTGTGACCGGGTCATTCTAATTAACAAAGGACAGATTGTTGCGGACAAAAAACTTGAAGAACTACGAGCCACCCAAGAACAAATCATAGAAGTAGAGTTTGATTATCGGGTAGAGGAACAATTGTTGAACCAGTTGCCCAATATTACCAAGGTCAAAAATACGGGTGGGTTTATCTATGAACTTACTTTTTACACTGCAAAGGACATGCGTCCGGCGGTCTTTGATTTTGCCCATGACAATGAGCTTAAAACACTTCAACTTAGCCGGAAAAACAAGAATCTGGAAAACTTGTTTACCGAACTTACTTCCTAAATCGACCTAAAGAGGAGAATGTGATTAAAGCTGTCAAATCTCATTCTTTTACCATCCCAAATGGGTAATTTTGCATCCAGTTTAAACCCATTTGATGAAAAAGAATACCGCAAAGCTTGAGTTATCCGAGGAAGCCATGAAAACTTATGGGTATCAGGTGGTGGATGCCATTGTTGAACATCACCTTACCCAAAAAGACCAGAAACCCGTGGCCCTTGGGTCCAGGGAGGAAATGGACAATCTCTTTCTGGAAGAAGCCCCTGAAAAAGGAAGCGACCCCAGTGGTGTCTTGGAATTTGTATTGGAAAAAGTGATGACCAACAGCACCAATATGGCGCATCCCAAATCGTATTCCTTTGTTCCGGGTCCCAGTAACTATGTAAGTGTAATGGCAGATGCCCTCGCTACCGGTTTCAACGTGTTTTCCGGAGGTTGGGTGGCTTCACCAGCAGCAGCGGAACTGGAAATCATAACCATTCAATGGCTGTTAAAGATATTTGGTTTTCCATCTAAAAAAGGTGGGGGAATCTTTACCAGTGGTGGGTCTATGGCCAACCTTACCGCACTTACCACCGCGCGAAGGATCAAATGTGGCCCTGATTTTTCCAAAGCCATCATTTATCTATCGGACCAAGCGCATTCTTCCAACATCAAAGCCATTCGGGTACTGGGGTTTAAAAAGGAACAGATACGGATTATCCCAACGGATATTGAATTCAAGTTTGCTGTAAACAAGTTGAAGAACTGCATTGCAAAGGACCGTTTGGAAGGTCTGCAACCCTTTTGCCTTATTGCCACTTCCGGCACAACCAATACCGGTACGGTAGATCCCTTGACCGAGCTTGCAGCCATCTGCAAGGAAGAAGATATCTGGTTTCATATTGATGGGGCGTATGGGGCGGCCGCCATTCTCTCCAAAAAGGGAAAACAACTGATGAAAGGAATGGAAAAAGCCGATTCCTTGACCGTTGATCCCCATAAATGGTTTTATCAACCCTATGAAATGGGCTGTCTTCTGGTGCGCAACCACAAATACCTCAGCCAGACCTTCACGGAAAAACCGGAATACCTTCGGGATATAGAGGGCAATACCTCAGAAATCAATTTTTACGATCACGGGATTCAACTCACCCGACGGTTTAGGGCCCTTAAATTTTATATGTCCATAAAAATATTTGGCCTTGCCGAATTTAGAACTGCCATATCCTATACTATTGAGTTGGCCGAGCAAACCGAAAAACGGCTTAGAAAAAGTCAACTATGGGAAGTGGTATTCCCAGCCACTTTGGCGGTCATCAATTTTAGGTACAACCCTATTGGCCAGAATATGGATGCCGAAGCATTGGACCGAGTCAACCAACATATTTCCGAAAATGTGGTAGCTTCGAGAAAGGCGCTATTGGTGACCACCATATTACATGGTCAAGTAGTATTGCGTATGTGCCTGATAAACCCGAGGACAACTTTGGAAGATGTGGAAGAGACCCTACAGCTCTGCGAGCATATTGCCCAAAACTATGCTGTTTTAACTAACTAGCCTGCGATTTACGTTTTTGTTGATCAAAGATGGTTATAAACATGCGCACACTAATATTTCTTGCCCTTTGCTTGGCCTTTTCCGCATTGGCACCTTCAAAATAGGTGTCAAGGGTCTCTATCCAGTGACGCAACCAAATGCCAAAATGGTAATTGGTAATGGAATTGCCCATGTTTTCATCAACCTCAGCGTGAACTTTTAAGGGGTTGCCCTTGTACTTTTGAACGAAGAACAAATTGGTTTCCCAGAAATTTATCAACTTTTCAATATGCCCAGGCCAATCTGTGATGGTCTCATTGAAAAAATGTCCAATTTCCTTGTCTGCCCTGACCTTTTGGTAAAAACTGGTTACCAAAAGCCTAACGTCTTCCCTGCTTTCCAATTGTTTCCTTTCCATCTCACCACAAATTTAAGATTATTACCAGGCTACTGACCCATAAACTGACGATAAACAGGTTGTACATGGTTTTCGGACTTTGTTGGGACAACACGGCCGCATTGAAGCCCATACAAGCAATGGTCACAACAAAAAGTTGTACCATTTGCCAAGGGGAAACCCCATTGATCAACACAAACATGGCCGCCGCGGATCCCAAACAACTTTGGGCAATTATAAAAATGCTGGAATAGCCCCTTGCATCCTTTGTAAATTCACGGAGTCCTCTTAAATAAAGTTCCACAATCATGTCATTTATCATTGTTTGGAACAAAATTATTTCTCGAGGGACGTCCACTTTTATGACCGAAATCATATCAGCTAAAGGCAACAGGGTATCTATCGCAAAATTTTGTGCGATTGCAATTGTAGCATGCCCTTTTTCTCCATGGATTTAATGGCCCTAATCACGGTTTCCACGCGAAGACCGGTCAAATCTGCCAATTGTTGTCTTGACAACTCTACCAAATAGGGCTCTGATTCTGGAATATGGTGGATATGGGTCTTGAAGTAATCGATAAGTTTTAACAGGCGGTGTTCGGGATTTTCTGTTGAAATTTCGGCCACCATGGTCGCTTTGTAGTGGAGTCGGCCAGCTAAGGTCCGTGTAATTTCCAAATGAAGTTCCGGATTTTCTCTTAACAACTGAAAAAAGCTATTTTTTTCCAATCGAAGGAGTACGCTATCTTCAACAGCCTCCGCTTGGGCCGGATAGGCCAAATCCTGAAAAAGTGGCGGTTCCCCAAAACTGGAGCCCGCAGTGAATATTCCCTGAATAAACTCTTTTCCCTCTTCATTGAGATTGTTCATTTTGATCTTACCACTGATCACTTGAAAATAAAACCTGGGTTGGGAATCCATTCTAAAAAGCACCTCCTTTTTATTAAGGTGTACCTCTTGGGCACCATACTTTAAAAGTAAATCCTCGGGAATCATGATTTGGGCTCAAATTCTACGCAATCCAACCGAATATCAGCGTGCTTAAGCTGCTTTTCCAATAAATTACAATAATGGTTGGTCCCATTTTTCTGATAGTATCGGCATGCAAAGCAAGTGCGCTGAACCGTTAAGATACCCGCCTGGTTCATTTGGTAGATCAGCTTGGAAAGGGTCTTGAACACGTTTCCCTGTTCTTGAACATCCACTTGTTCCACCAATTGGGAAATGGGTCTGGCAAATTGCTGGGTTTGGGCCACTATATCTTTTCCCAAAGTGGATAGCAAAATGGTGTAACTGCGGTTATCCGCAGAAGAGTGGTCCTTAATAATCAACGATTTCTTATTCAGTACGCGTATGGCATCGCTAATGGTGGGTTTGGTCACATTGAACTCTTGCGCCAAAAAGCTGACATTGTTGAATTCGTCTTTGTGGTGGGCCACAAATATCAATATCTGGATTTGGATGGGACTCAAACCAAATTCCTTGGCTTTTTCCCATAGCAGTACCTTAAATGCCTGTGAAATCCGTTCCAGACCCGTCACTATTTTGCTAGCTAGATCATCTACCTGCCAGTTGGGGTCAAATGCACTTTTTTTATCCATAACTTGTTGCCTGCCGGCAAACACCGACAGGCAAAGTTAGTTATCCTAATTAAATTAGGTGCAATTTTCCATTTCAATAATATAATACCCGTTTAGCTCAATTGTGGACGCTACTTCCGGGGGCGCACTTTGCATATGGCAGAATCTACATTCTTTAGCTGTCAGCTTTCCAGTTTTAAAATTCTTGCTTGCCAAATATTGCCTTCCAAAAGAGAATATGAGATGTGGGTCCTTTTGTTCAGATGGAACCAAAATATCAAAATGCATGGTTTTACCATCTTCACGTTGTACATAGGTATCCCAAACTGCGATTTCCATAATAGCTATTTTACATTGTACGGCAAGGACAAATCCCCGCTTGCCACTCCAAATACCTCATAAACTCCAAGCATGGGCAAGTTGTCATTGCTCGTATTTACCTTCATAAATGCCGTTACCCCGTCATAATTAAAGGAGGTTTGGTTTTGAATACGGTAATCGGGAACAATAACTTTTATGATCTTACCTTTGGAGGTCACAGGATATCCGGGCGAATCCATGTACATGGGCATACCAGGGCTGGTAGGTGGCAGCACCACGGTAGTATCGGCTTTTTTAAACTGCTTTACCGCCAATCCACCAGCTACTCTTTTGTCTTCCGTCAGTACCACCCAATGCGGATGCCAGACCGCACCATCATTATCCCAATCGGAATCTCCATTTTCGTCCCATAGGGGAGTATCATCAAAATCCGGATGGGATGTGAGGGCCAAGGCCAATATTCCTTCCACGTCCCCAAAACCAACATGACTTGGTTTCAAGGTAGTAGGAAATACATAACCAAGTACGGGAGCACCATCCAATTGACCTTGTGCTTTTGGCACTGTATTACCCGCTAGGCCTTCCACGGCAATTTCCCAAACAGTTACCGCCAAATCCGGTTCATGGGTTATTTGTACCGCCTCGATTTTAAAATCTTCCGTGTTATATGAATGCTCCTGGGCACAGGAAGTGAACATTCCCCCCAAAAACAATCCCGCTGATAATAAAGTCTTTGCTTTCATATTTATTTAGGATTCCTAACTTTTAAAATTAAAACTAAGCCTTTACATCTTCCAAGGAAGCACCAAAATTGATATGCAGCACATTTCCTTGGGGGGTTACCAATGCTGGTACGGACTTTACCCCCATTTGTTCCGCCTCCGGTATTCTAGATTGATTCTCTCCAAGATGAACAATGGAAACTTGGTCCTTGCCGATTAAGTTTACCAAATCCTCTTCGGCACTTACACATACAGGACAACCTGCATGATAAAAAACTGATTTACTCATTTTAAACAATTTAAGTTGTTGCACTATTGCGGTACAAATATAGTAAGGATTCCTTATTATTTAATTAATTCTTTGTAAATTTTCATCAACATCCTTGTTTTTGAACTTTCTATCCCGTTTTTGTCCCAAATTATAGCGCATGGCTATTGCTATTTCCCTTGCATCACCAAAATACTGTCCCTTGGCAAGTACCCCTCTTAAATTGTAGCTTTCCACAAAGTTCATTTGTCTAAATATATCATTGAACCGAAGTGTGCACAACAGTGAATCGCCAAATTTCTTCGAAACAGTGGCATCTGCTATAATCTGTGCATTTCTCTGGAAAATTCCCTCTCTTCTTTTGGTGATCGCCCTAGCCCCAACAGCAACAGTGGTATCCTTTGGCAGGATAAACTGATGATTGTTGTACACATACAGATATGGGCTCGCCTTGCCCGAAGTACCGCTATCCGTAATGTTGTTATAGTTAAAACTCACTACCGTATTGGATACCCAATTACCTTTGGTAAATGGAGCAATTGCGGTTATATACCAACCTTGCTCCCTATCTAAATTGGTTTGTGATAGAATCGCCACTTCCTGCTGATCATCATAGCTAATGGTAAAGGTAAAAGGCTGGGTGGTGTCATAATAGCCCATTCGGAAACTTTTATCTTTCCACTGGAGGTTCACAGTCACTTCATCCGTAATACTTGGTTGTAGATTGATGTTACCGCTGCCTTCCAATACAGGATTGATATAGGCCGAAATGGTACTGGTCCTTGAAAAATTGGGCCGGTTTATACTTTTTGCATAATTACCGGACAGGGCTAGGTCTTTAGAAAAGTTCGTATTGGCTCCCAGTTTGGGAAACAACCTCATTTTTTTTCGCTCCACAAGTGGCGATGCGAACTCACCCAGCCCACTTTTCACTTCATTGTATTCGGTTCTAAGCCCGGCAGTCAAACCTATTTTTTTATTCACTTTCAGCGAAAAGTTGCTGTACCCCGCATACAATCGCTCCACATAATCAAAATCAAACACAGACTGATCGGTTTCGGAAACCTGTTCAAAAAGCGAGAATGCACTGGCCCGTGTATCGTTCCAGCTGGCCCCAAGGTCCCATTGAATGCCGTTGTGCAACAACTGCTCCAAATCAATACGTAATGCCAGGGTATTTAAGGTATAGCGTTGATCACGTATTTGTTCCAGCATCACCTCATCTCCAAGATTGCCATTGGCAATGGAAGTCTGTAAAGTGGTTTCAAAAAAGGAATGTTGTATTCCGGTAAAAAGCCCTATTTGTTTACCCAGTTTTCTTTCATAATTGAAATTGGTACTCACATAATTTTTGGTGTTGTTGTTGCCCGTATCCGTAATAATGGTGCTTGAACCTTCAGGCACTTCCAAAAAGGAATTGGTTTTTATGGGAAATTTATCCGTCTGTAGCTTAGCCACGGAATTTAAGGAAACATAGGAGCCATCTTTCAATGGAAAATAGGCACCAAGACCAAAATTCTTTTGCGTGCGCTGGTTTTTGGGTATAACCACCAAATAATCAGAGAATATGTTGGCCTCTGGAATACTGAACCTAAAGGTGTTGCTTTCCCACGCACCAAGATTGTTCAGCGCCATATTTCCCCGCAATTCCAGTTTGCCCAAGTTTAAATTGACATTACTGGAAAGATAATTGTTGTAGTTTCTTTTATACGAAGCCGTTTCCCTTATATTTCCCTCAGCGCCCGATTTCGTATTCCTTTTGCTTTTAAGCAGTAGTACTGCCCTACCGTTGGCCTCATACTTTGCGGATGGATTGTTGATGATGTCTATACTGGCCAAGTTTTCCACCGACAAACCCGTCAATACCTCGAAATCCACCCGTTGGTTGTCCAAATAAATCAATGGGTTTCCCCTGCCCAATATGCTAAGGGCATCCCTATTGGGTGAAATCTGGACATTCGGAATCTGGGACAGTAAATCAATAGGGTCCGGGCTTGCCGTGTAAATGGGATTGGTAACATCAACCGAAATATTCCCGTTACTATAGGTTATCGGATTTTTTGCCCCCAACAACTCCACTTCATCCAAAGCATTAATAGCTTCTTCCAACACAATACGCAACTCCAGGTTTTTATCCAAAAACACGTTTTGGATTGCTGGTTCAAACCCAAGGCAAGATACTTGGAGCTTATAGTTGCCCTCATTTAACTCTTCAAAATGGAATTTACCTTGGATCAGGGTGGTATACCGTAAAACCGATTCGGAATCACCTTCAAATAGCAAGATATCGCCAATTTCCACCATTTCCACCATTGTATCGACAACTGCGCCGGACAGGGAATGCATCTGCTGGGCTTTGACCAGCCCAAAGTATAAACCACAAATTAGAATGAATAGATTTTTCAAGACCAAAATTTTGGTCCAAAGGAATTGCTCCCAGCCTGGGATACCAAAGGTTATGGGTCTGATTTAGGTACTAGTCCCTGTACTTTTCTGCAACAACTCGCGCCTACCTGCCACCTGAAGTTTATGGTAAATATGGGTGATATGGGTCTTTACCGTACTTAAACTGATATAGAGTTCCTCCGCAATCTCTTTGTTACTTTTTCCTTCCAAAATGAGGTTTTTGATGTTTTCCTCCCTTTGGCTCAGGGGCGAGATAAGCTGTGGTTTCCGTTTTAGGAATACGAATGCCAACCCCATGCCCAACAAACAAACAATGAGTCCGATAATGATCAATCTGCTGGTCTGTAGCTCTTGTTGCACCGATTCTTGGGTAAGATATGCCAGTCTTTTCTCTAGAAACCAGTATTCGGCCGGTTCTATGGTGCTCTCCTTGAATTGGCCAAGAACTTGCACATAATAGGCGGGATTTTCGGCAATGTCCTGGTCCAGCAATCGCTTCTCGGCCAGTTGTTTGATCCCAATCAATTTGACCATAAGGATTTGGAGTGAGTCCTTTACATAAGCCTTTTGGGGAACTATCCTATCCTCCAGGTTCAGGTATTGTTGTACTAGGGAAGATTCAAATTCCCGCATTTTTCTCCACTCCTGATCGCCTTGATTGGTGGTGGTATATACTCCAAAAACCGTTTTTCCCTTTGAAAACACCATCCTGTCCTTGTTGGACATCAAAAAGGTAACTTCTGAACTTAGGGTGTCGTTGACAATTTTTCGAATGCGCTCGGCATGCAGGCGGTATATCTTGTTTTTGTCTGAGAAGTATTTTCTATCAATCTTAAACTGGCCATTTGCGCCAACACGGACCTTGGCCAAGGGTTTTATGGCACTTTTACCTTGGATTTGTTGAAAGGTTACCTGGCTCAGTACCAATTCCTGCGCCCAGTCTTCTTTGGGTTCAAGATTCACATAGCCTGAAATTGCCTGGGCGGAAAGCATTTGCGTTCCCAATATGGCAAATAGAATAAAGCATTTTTTCATGATACCCTAAGCTAGTCAATTTTCGGAAAGCGCACAATTGATGATCTTATCCAATTTGTGCTGCACTTTGGGGTCTGTGCAATTGATCAATAAAACCACCACCATTTTTTCCTTTGGATAAACAAAGAAGTTGGAATAGGCTCCAACACTGTTCCCCACATGGCCTACAAAACCTCTTCCATTGCTGTCCTCACTTACCTGAAAGCCCAATCCGTAGAAGGTGGATCTTCCCAAGACGGTCTGCGCTCTTAAAACCTCCTTTGCCAGTTCGGAATTTTCCTTTGTGGCCTGTAATACAGCCTGTCCCAACCTACCAATATCCTCCGCGGTGGAAAGGTAGCCCCCGCCTGCCAATTTGTACTGATTATTGACCACAACAGCTTTTTTAAAGCCTGTTTTGTTCCGAGAATAAAAACTTGCCTTGCCTAGGCCTTCCGCGGAAATTTTATTCCATTGCGACTCGAGTTGTACCGGGGAAAAAGTACAGTGCATCCCAAGTGGCGCAAGCACATATTGCTGCACATAGTCATCAAAAGGAACACCGCTTGCTTCTTGCATAGCCAAAGACAGCAGAACATAATCAAAACTATTGTACAAATAGCCCTTGCCCGGCTCAAACTGTAAGGGGTCATCCTGAAATACCTGGATACTGTCCTTAATGGAATAGGGTTGGTTCAGTGCGTACTCCTTACCACGGTAACCCCGAATACCAGCGGTATGGGTCGCCAATTGGCGAAGGGTAAAATCGAAATCTTTTTTGGGGTAATCCGGAACATACTTATAAAAGGAATCATCCAATTGCAGTATATCATTTTCAACCATTTTGGCCAGTGCCAGGCCAGTGATGCATTTGGAGATACTGGCCACCCGAAATAGGGTTTTACCCGGTTGGACATGAACTTTCGTGCCAATATCGGCATAGCCATAACCCTTATTTAATAGGGGCGTGCCTTCTTTCAAAATATGCGCCGAAATTCCAGGTACTTGTTCCAAATCAACCAAATCCTGAAGCATGGTATCAATTTTAGGAATACCGAGGAGCTCAATCTGGGAGGTGGTTCCTGATCCTGAAAACCATTTTCGCAATTTGGTCCTAAAGGATGTCATGTTATTGTAGCTTGGATACCGAACATAGTGAGAATTCCAAAAAAGAAAAAATAGGCTTGTGCAAAATCAGCAAGAATGGAAAAGAGAGCGAATTAAATTCCGCATACATTTGTTCCAAATCAGAGGAAAATGTCCAAAAGTGTAAACAATCGTGAACTGTATCAGCAAAAACTAAATGTGGTACTGGAATATGTGCACGGGCATCTGGATGAAAAGATAGAACTCAAGACTTTGGCCCAGCTATCGCATTTTTCACCCTTTCATTTTCATCGGATCATCCGGGCCTTGTTGGGAGAGCCCATTGGATCATACATTGCCCGTGTGCGCTTAGAAACTGCCGCCAAACTAATTCGGTACAGTCAACTTTCCATCGAAGAAATAGGCTATAACATTGGATACGATTCGCCTTCTTCCTTTTCCAAGGCTTTTAAATTACACTTTGGGCATTCCCCATCTGCATATCGAAGAAATAAAAATTTAACATCAAAAAATGTACATCTCATGAAAACTACTTCACTGAACATCAAGAAACCCAAGATTTTAACCGTGGATGACAAAAACTGCATCTATGTAACCTTAAAAGGAGCTTACCAAAAGCTGGATTATGCTTCTGCATGGGCAACACTTTGGGGAGAAGTCAAAAAGCAAAAGTTGTTTACAGCGGGCATAGAACTAATTGGACTTCCTTATGATGACCCCAATGTTACGGAAGAGGACAAAATCAGGTACGATGCCTGTTTGATCATCCACAAGGAAGCGCAACCTGCCGGGGAAGTTGGTGTCAAAACCATTCCAGGAGGAAAATTTGCCGTGTTTCATTATCAGGGCAGTTACAAATACCTGGACCAGGTTTACAATTACATTTTCAACACATGGTTATTGGAAAACGATTATGAATTGCGGGATGAGACCGTCAGGGAAAAGTATTTGAACAATCCTGAAAAAACCGAGGAAAGCAAATTGAAGACCGAAATCTACCTGCCAATTCAGTAGTTAGTCCCTAAAAATAAGCCGCCCATTAAAGATTTCGTCCACTTCAACTTCTGGTGGGCGGTTTATACTGATCACATCGCCGGTACTTCGTATAACACCGGAAATCCGTTGTTGCGGATTTACGAAAATATCATTGCTGCCACGATGGTTGAGGCTTACCGACTGTGCAACCAAATTGTCTGCCTCTACCCTTGAATCGCCAGCTGCTATATTGACATTTAGGTTGTTGGTGGCACCGCTCAACTTAAAATAAGCAATCCCATTAACTACAATTTGAACCGTATTGCTGTTCAATTCCAAATCAAAAGACCCATCTGTGGTTTCCGTTTCTGGATTATTGAAGCTCTCGGATATCAGTCTTATCTCCGGATAGTTCAACACCCCATCGCTGGAGATCAACAAACCGGTGCTACTCCTGATTTCTTCTATATTGGGGGACGTCACAAACACCGTGGTAAGTCCATATTCCCGTATAAAATTGCAGCCATTTTCATTTCGAAGTACAAGACGGTCATCTTCCACGATGGCAGACACCTCTTTTTGCAGAAATTCCCCAGTTTGTATTTCAACCTGGGTTTCGGTTCCGTCCCTCAGTACCAAGTTGATGTTTTCAAACACCGTGATCCTTGAAAATTCAGATACTTCCACAGTTCTTGTGGTGATATCACCGGCATTCTGAAAGCAATCGGGTACATTTTCTCCGTTGCAGGAGAGCATCAAAATGCAGCACAAGATACTGGCAACCCTCCCAATTGAAGATTTTCCTATCCAATATGCTATGTCCTTGATCCCGTTCATAACCTAATTCCTACTCCAAATTCTACCGTTTCCGCTTTGGCCCCATGTGATTTGAGCGTTATTGCCCCGAACCATTTATCTCCAAAATACCGCTTTAGACCAATTCTGTTGTACACCCGGCCCTCAAAATCAAAGGGATAGTAGACATAATACCCCAATTGGGTCTCCAAACTCATTTTATTGATGAAAAGTTCGTGTCCAACAAACACGCCCACCCGTTTAAAATCGGTATTCTGGGCTACATTCAACTCTGGAAACGAGGTGGCTTGCAACCGAATCAGTTCCTTTAAAAAATTGGAGAAAAACACATCGGCCCCAAACTGAATGGCACTTTTTCCACCTAATCGTTTATCGGCATAGGCGGAGAAGATCCAAAATCCGTACCGTCCGGAATTGATCACATCGCTCTCGTTGACACCAGCCCGTAGCGCCAGATTATATCGAATGGGCTCTGTAAATTTTTCTTTTGGTTGTTTCGGAATATATTGAAGGTCCAACGTTCCGTTAAGGTCGTATGTGAACCCCAAATTAAGGGCAAATGTGTTGGTGGACGTGTTGGGTGCCTTAAAATTGGCATTGGAATAATGAACAAGTGAAATCCCCGCTTTTACACCAAGATTTTTCCAGAGATTGTCCTTTTGATAATTGAACATGGCCATGGTAGAACTCAATACGTGGGTACCATAGGCATTGTTCCTAAAATTGTTGTTCTTGTCGTACGGATTGGTATTGTAGGCCACGCCCTGCCCCACCCTAAATTGAAGCTTACGCCTAAAAAAGTAGAAGTTATAATGGGCATACACCCCGAAATGTTCCCCTAAAGTGGGATTGTTCATATTCTGATAGACGAAGGTATATCCAGTATCCGGATAGCCATAGGAAGCTTCCCAATCTTCATGCCCATAGCGTTTTCTATTGAATCCCAGGATGACTCCTGCAGGATGTTCCGTGATCAAATGGGATATATCGGGATTGTGCAAGAGTATGGACCCATAAAAGTAGCTGGCATCCAATGTATACTTCCTATCGAGCTCGGATTCTTGGGCAAATGCCATATGAACCACTGATCCCAAGAGGGCCATTAAAAGAAGTAGGCGCTTCATGAGCCGCAAAAATAGACATAAATGATTGAAAGCAACAGGCCAAAAATGCAATCCAAATAGACACGTGACCAATGATACGTCCTAAAAAATGGCCTTGGCAATCGCTTTAATGTTATCGGATTTTCCCATGGAATAATAGTGCAATACCGGTACTCCAGCCTCTTTCAGTTCCTTGGACTGCTGGATACACCATTCAACTCCTACCTGTCTAACCTCCTTATTATTTTTGCAGGCTTCCACGGCATCAATCAAGTCTTCTGGAATATCCACCCTAAAGACCTGTGGGAGCAATTGCAGATGTCGTTTAACGGCAATGGGTTTGATTCCCGGAATAATGGGAACATCTATGCCCATTTTCCTGGCTTCTTTAACAAATTCAAAATATTTTTTGTTGTCAAAAAACATTTGGGTCACCACGTAGTCCGCACCCAATTCCACTTTTTGCTTTAACCGTTTAAGGTCCGACTTGAGCGAAGGTGCCTCCATGTGCTTTTCTGGATATCCGGCAACACCTATACAGAAATCGGCACAATTATCGGTCTCTATCACCTCATGAAGGTAATTTCCTTGATTCAAGGCTTGAATTTGATTCACCAAATCCGAAGCATATCTATGGCCTCCAGAAGTGGGAGCAAAGTACTTTTCCTCCTTCATCGCATCTCCACGAAGCGCCATTACATTATCAATCCCCAGATAATGGCAATCCACAAGAAGATATTCTGTTTCCTCCTTGGTAAAACCGCCACAGAGCACGTGTGGCACGGTATCCACGTCGTATTTGTGTTTGATGGACGCACAAATTCCAAGGGTTCCAGGCCTCATTCGGGTCAATTTCTTATCCAGTAGGCCATCTCTATCTATATACACAAACTCTTCCCTGGATGTGGTAACATCTATAAATGGAGGATTAAATTCCATTAAGGGGTCTATGTTATCGTACAGTTCTTGAATGCTCCTCCCTTTTACCGGTGGAATGATCTCAAAACTGAACAGGGTTTCGCCCTTAGCTTGCTTTATGTGGTCTGTTACTTTCATTTAACTGGATAATGTGCGGTGGTTATTGATAATTGGTTAATGGGTTATTGAGTTATTAGGTTATTGGGTTATTGGTTAAGTGGCATCTACAATATTGGGGGCCAGCCATTTTTGTGCTTCAGCGGTGGCAATCCCCTTGCGTTCTGCAAAATCCGCGACCTGATCTTCCTTAATCTTGCCCAATCCAAAGTATTTGGCTTTAGGATGACCAAAATAATAGCCGCTTACACTGGCTGCTGGCCACATGGCCAAACCATCTGTCAACTCCACTCCTATTTTTTCTTTAATGCCCAAGAGCTTCCAAATGGTGATTTTTTCCAAATGGTCTGGGCAGGCGGGATAACCTGGCGCAGGGCGAATACCTCGATATTTTTCATTGATCAATTCGTCATTGGACAAGGCTTCGGAAACCTCATAGCCCCAATACTTGGTTCGAATCTCCTTATGCAGGTATTCGGCAAAGGCCTCTGCCAACCTATCTGCCAGCGCCTTTACCATAATGGAACCATAGTCGTCCAGCTCCTGTTCATACTTTTCAGCCAATTCCTGGGTGCCAAATCCAGTGGTGACGCAAAAACAGCCCATATAATCCTGTATCCCTGAATCTTTTGGCGCTATAAAATCCGCCAGGGCAATATTGGGGACACCTTCCCTTTTTTTCAACTGTTGTCTGAGGGTTCTAAAAACAACGGATGTTTTTTTGTCATCCGTGCCCACCAAAATATCATCTTCATTTATCTGATTCGCTGGAAACAAACCAAAAATGGCTTTGGCCCGAAGTTGTTTTTTATCCAGGATTTGACGAAGCATTTTCTGTGCATCCCCAAACAATTCTTTTGCTTGGATTCCCACCACTTCATCGGATAGGATGTCCGGATATTTGCCGTGCAAATCCCAACTTCTGAAAAAGGGGCTCCAATCGACAAAGTCTACCAATTTATCTAAAGGGAAATCTTCCCAAACCTGTATGCCCAGCTGCTTAGGTTTTGTAATATCATCCGGGTTCCACTCCAATTGCAATTTGTTCTTCCTGGCATCCTCTATGGATAGGTACTCCTTTTGCTTTGTCCGGTTCAAAAAGCGATCACGGAAACTTTCATAGTCCAGCTTGATGGATTTCTTGTATCCCTCAGAGGTGTCTTTTTGAAGCAAATCCCCCACTACGGTAACCGCTCGTGAAGCATCGTTGACGTGTACCACAGATTGACTATATACGGGATCAATTTTAACTGCCGTATGGGCCTTACTCGTAGTAGCGCCGCCAATTAGCAGGGGTACCGTAAATTGTTGGCGTTCCATTTCCTTGGCCAAAAAGACCATTTCATCCAAGGATGGGGTGATCAATCCGCTGAGACCAATGATATCTACCTGTTCTTCCCTAGCCTTTTGAATAATAATTTCAGGTGGAACCATAACACCTAGGTCAATAATTTCGTAATTATTGCAGGCCAATACCACACTGACAATATTTTTCCCTATGTCGTGCACATCTCCCTTCACGGTTGCCATTAAAATCCTTCCTGCAGCCGAAGCAGCGGCATCCTTGGATTCCTCAATAAATGGGGTTAGGTAGGCCACAGCTTTTTTCATTACCCTTGCGGACTTTACTACCTGTGGCAAAAACATTTTACCACTTCCAAAGAGGTCGCCCACCACATTCATCCCGGTCATCAAGTTACCCTCGATCACTTCCAAGGGTCTGGCGGCCTGCTGTCTAGCCTCCTCAATATCCTCAATGATAAATTGGTCAATTCCCTTTACCAAGGCCCTTGTAATCCTATGCTGCAAAGGTTCTTCCCTCCAGGAAAGGTCCACTTTGCTTTCCTTGGCCTTTCCAACCACGGTTTCGGCAAATTCCAATAAACGTTCGGTGGCATCATCCCGCCTGTCCAGAATCACATCCTCCACATGTTCCAGCAGGTCTTTGGGGATATCATCATAAACTTCCAACAAGGCCGGATTAACAATACCCATGTTCATTCCTGCTTCAATGGCATGATAGAGAAAAACGGAATGCATGGCCTCCCGTACCGGGTTGTTCCCTCTAAACGAAAAGGAAACGTTGCTTACCCCTCCGCTTACGCTGCAATGCGGCAGGTTTTTTCGCACCCAGCGGGTTCCTTCAATAAAATCGATGGCATTTTTGCGATGTTCCTCCATTCCCGTGGCCACCGGAAAAATATTTAGGTCAAAGATGATATCCTCTGGTGCAAACTTCACTTGATCTACCAAAATATCATAGGAACGTTGGGCAATTTCAATCCTTCGCGCATAGGTATCCGCCTGTCCCACTTCATCAAACGCCATAACAATTACCGCGGCACCGTACCTTTTTATCAAAGTGGCCTGGCGGATGAATTCCGCCTCCCCCTCCTTGAGACTAATGGAATTGACCACACATTTGCCCTGAACCACCTGGAGCCCGGCTTCAATAATCTCCCATTTGGAGCTATCGATCATGATAGGTACCCGGGCAATATCCGGCTCAGAACCGATAAGATTTAAAAAACTGACCATGGCCTCTTTTCCATCGATAAGGCCATCATCCATGTTAATATCAATGATCTGGGCACCTCCTTCAACTTGATGGCGTGCCACATCCAAGGCCTCCTCAAACTTGCGCTCCTTAATCAGTCTAAGAAATTTCTTGGAACCGGCTACATTGGTACGTTCCCCCACATTTACAAAATTGCTTTGGGGGGTAATGACCAGGGGTTCAAGACCACTTAGCTTTAGATATCTTGGATTTTCTTGGGTCATTTTATACGGTTACCGCTAATTTTCTGGGTTTAAATTCCTTGGCTATTTCGGCTATGGCCCTAATATGCTCCGGTGTGGTACCGCAACATCCACCAACGATGTTCACCAGGTTTTTTTCCAAATATTCCCTAATCTGTCCCGCCATTTGCTCCGGGGTTTCATCATACTCGCCAAAAGCATTGGGCAAACCCGCATTTGGGTGGGCGGATACTCCAAATGCCGTTTTGGCGGAAAGCACCTCCAAATGGGGTACCAGTTGATTGGCTCCCAAGGCACAATTGAATCCCACCGTTAAAATGGGAAGATGCGAAATTGAAATCAAGAAAGCCTCGGCAGTTTGGCCGGAGAGCGTTCTGCCCGATGCATCGGTAATGGTACCACTGACCATCACGGGAACCTGAATGTCCCGCTCCTCCTTGACTTCCTCTATGGCGAACAATGCCGCTTTGGCATTGAGCGTATCGAATATGGTCTCTACCAAAAGAATATCCGACCCCCCATCCAGTAAAGCCTCCACCTGTTCTTTGTAGGCAATACGAAGCTCATCAAAGGAAATGGCCCTATATCCAGGATCATTGACATCTGGAGACATGCTGGCGGTTTTGTTGGTGGGTCCAATACTGCCTGCTACAAACCTGGGCTTTTCCGGCTCTTTGGCCGTGAATTCATCTGCCACCTTTTTCGCAATCCTCGCTGACTCATAATTGAGTTCGTATACCAGTTCTTCCATACCATAGTCGGCCATGCCAACCGTGGTTCCGGAAAAAGTGTTGGTTTCCACAATGTCGGCACCAGCTTCAAAGTACTTTCTATGCACCTCGGCCAGTGCCTCGGGTTGTGTCAAGGACAATAGGTCATTATTTCCTATCAAAGGTTGTTTCCAATCCTTGAACCTTTCCCCGCGGAAATCCTCTTCAGTGAATTTATACCGTTGCAGCATGGTGCCCATGGCCCCATCAAGTATCAATATTCTTTTTTGTAAAATGTCTTCAATGGCTTCCATAACAAAATTGTCCCTAAAAAGGGATAGCAAATAATATAAGGTATCAAGAAAGTTGTGGAAACGTCGGTGAGAAGTATTCTTTACGTTATCCATCCCAAGTTGTTACAACTTCTTGGGTAGAATGTAGCACCTTCTTAGATCCGTTGAGGGAGTCATCTAAGGGTTGCTAAGGTTTCACCGGGTCTATTCCCTCCACCTTTCTTGATAACACATTCAATTTTTAAATGAACTGAGGACAAAATAACCACGTTTTGTCCTCAAAAACAACAGAAATCTGCTTTTTATTAGCCAATACCCCCCGAAGCAAGGCCAAGGGGGGTGTTGACTAACTCAAAATAATCTAAAAAAAGCTCTAGACTATGCTTTGTACCACTTCTTTTTTGGCTTCTTTTTTGGTCCCGTCAAATCCTTGGACCCCGCCAACTGTGGTGTATTTCATTACAAATCGTTTATCTGGATTGATAATCTGGTAGGCATACTGACACATAACGGCTGCCTCATGGAACCCAGATAGGATCAATTTCAGTTTTCCTTCGTAGGTATTCACATCGCCGATGGCAAATACCCCTGGGATGTTGGTCTGATAGTCCTTGGCATTGTTCACCTTGATGGCGTTCTTTTCTATTTCCAAGCCCCAATTACCAATTGGTCCCAATTTCGGGGATAGTCCAAATAATGGAATGAAGTAATCGGTTTCCACATAGGTTTGGCCCTTGGCTTCATCATTATGTTTGATGACCACCGCCTTCAATTCATTTTCCCCATGGATTTCCTTTACTTCAGCTTCTGTATATAGTTGAATTTTTCCCAATTTGGCCAGTTCCGATGCTTTTTCAACAGAATCCAATGCGCCTCTAAATTCATTTCTGCGGTGAACCAAGGCCACTTCGGAAGCAACATCTGCCAAATAAATGGCCCAATCCAGGGCGGAATCCCCTCCTCCTGCGATGACCACTTTCTTATCGCGATATACTTCTGGGTCCTTGATCATATAGACCACCCCATTATCCTCGTAATCCGCAATGTTTGGAATTTGCGGTTTTCTAGGTTCAAAAGACCCCAGTCCACCAGCAATGACCACCACAGGGGCCTGATGTTTGGTGCCTTTATTGGTAGTTACAATAAAAGAACCGTCCTCTTGCTTTTCCAAAGTCTCTGCGCGCTCTCCTAAAGTAAAACCTGGCTCGAACGGTTTGATTTGCTCCATTAAACGATCTACCAAGTCCCCAGCCAATATTTCCGGATACGCTGGAATATCGTAGATAGGTTTTTTTGGATAGATTTCGGAGCACTGCCCGCCCGGTTGTGGCAATGCATCGATCAAATGGGTCTTTAACTTTAGAAGTCCCGCTTCAAAAACGGTAAACAGTCCCGTAGGTCCCGCTCCAATAATAAGTATATCTGTCTGTATCATTTTATTCTTTTTCTGCTAACGCCAATTCTTGATTTCTATGTTCGTTTTGGATTTCCAATAATCGTTGTCTGTGGTTCACCACTTCGCCAATGACAATGATTGCAGGATTGGATAACTGCTGCTCCTTTGCCTTGTTCTCAATGGAAGCAACAGTTCCAATTCCTATTTTTTCGTTTTCCATCGTACCATTTTGAATAATGGCCACGGGTATATTTTCTTTTCCTTCGTTTTTAAAAAGTTGCATGATTTCGGCCAATTTGGACATCCCCATCAAAATCAACACCGTGGCATTGGACTTTGCTGCCAATTCCACATCTTTTGAAAGTTTATGTTCCTTGGTCGTCCCCGTAATCACCCAAAAACTCTCAGTAGCGCCTCTCTTGGTTACAGGGATATGTTGTGAGGCTGGTACAGATACCGCCGATGAAATTCCCGGTACCACGGCCACCTCAATACCAAATTGGGCCGCATATTCCATTTCTTCAGCGCCCCGGCCAAACACAAAAGGATCACCTCCTTTTAACCGTACCACATGTCCTTGGGCGTGGGCCCGTTGTACAATCAATTCGTTGATTTGGTCTTGATGATACGAGTAGCAGCCTTTGCGTTTGCCCACAAAAATCCTTTCCGCATTCCGGGCATACTCCAGTAATTGGGTATCCACCAAGGCATCATACAAAACCACATCAGCACTCTGAAGGGCCTTTATCCCTTTAAGTGTTATCAAGTCCACATCTCCTGGACCTGCTCCTACAACGGTCAACTTTGCTCTAGACATGTTCGAGTTCCAATTTTCTGTATGCTTCCAGTTGTTGTAGCACTTGTTTTGCATCTTCAAGAAAACGAGTGGCAAAGGCCTCACTGGGCTCATTTTTGTTCAATTGAAGGGCCAAGTTTTCAAAGCTCCCTGAAAAGGCCACTTTTCCGGTTTCCACATAGAGTTTGTCAAAATCCCTAATGATTCCGGCATGGGTATTCACCTTTACTTTTTCCGAAGTCAGCAGCGCTTTTGCTGAATTGACAATGGACTGATAGGAGTAGTAGATACTAGCCGCCCATTTTCCTTCGTTCAATGCCTCTTGGGCATTATCTATCTTTTCCTGGCTTTCGAAGAACAAGGTGGCCACCAAATCAACGATGACGCCTGCACATTCCCCAATACCAATCTCTTTTTTATATTTTTCCTCGGTGCCCCAGTCAATAAAATCCTCTGCTGTCAAATTCTCAATTTCTGCCAAGGGTTTAAGGAAATCGTAGAAATAATGTTCTCCCTTTTCCCAATAATAGTCTGCAAAGGATGCCCCTTTTCCGTTGGCATTGAAATCGTCCAAGATCAACCGAAGTGCCTGAGGTCCCCTTTTACTTGGAATTTTTATCACTTTATCCGCAAATCGGGCCTTACCATTGCCGAAGTTTCCTCCTCCCAATAGTACTTGCAAGGCGGGTGCAACCAATTTATCCTTGGTACGGATGGACATGCCTTGGAAGCCAATATTGGCCATGTTATGTTGTCCACAGGCATTCATACATCCACTGATTTTGATCACTACATCGGGATTGCTGATATACTGTGGGTATTCTGCCTTGATGATACGCTCCAATTCGACAGCGATTCCGGTGCTGCTTGCTATGCCAAGGTTACAGGTATCCGTGCCGGGACAGGCAGTTATATCCAATGCCTTGTTGTATCCGGATTCCACGAATCCCAACTTTTCCAATTCGGTGTAAAAGAAAGGTACAAGTTCCTCCTTTACATAAGGAATCAGGATGTTCTGGCGAAGTGAAAGACGAATTTCCCCCGCTGCATATTCTTGAACCAAGTTGGCCAATTCCCTGGCTTTATCGGTGTAAAAATCCCCTAGTAACACTTTGATTCCGATGGCCACAAACCCTTGTTGTTTTTGTGGCACCAAGTTGGTCGATTTCCATCGGTTAAAACTGTCTTCATCCGTAATCTGGACCTCTGGTACTTTCACCTCAGCCACAATAGGTTTGGGATAATTTTCAAAATCGATGGGGTACGTTTTATGGGGTATGGCCAATTGCTCCTCTTCCAAAAGGGTTTTAAAGCCTTCCAAACCAATATCCTTCAACAGGAATTTCAATCGAGCTTTGGCTCTGCTCTTTCGCTCCCCGTGACGGTCAAAAATTCGGATGACCCCTTCCATTAAAGGAATGATCTTGTCCGTGGGCAAAAAGCTATATAGCTCATCGGCATGGCGGGGTTGGGATCCCAATCCCCCGGCCAACATAACCTTAAAGCCACGTTCCCCATTCTTTGTTTTGGCAATAAAACCAAGATCGTGCATATAGGAAAGTCCCGTATCGGCATCACTTGCGGAAAAAGAAACTTTAAACTTCCGGCCCATTTCCTGTCCGATGGGGTTTCTCAAAAAATACTGAAAAACTGCATGGGCATAGGGAGAAACATCAAAAGGCTCATTGATATCTATTCCGGCTGTTTCGCTGGCAGTAACATTACGAACCGTGTTACCGCAGGCTTCACGCAAGGTAACATCATCCCGCTCCAGTTCTGCCCAAAGTTCAGGTGTACGCTCCAGGTCCACATAGTGGATTTGGATATCCTGGCGGGTTGTAATATGTAATCTGCCCCTGGAATATTCGTCAGAAACATCACAAATACGAAGCAACTGCTTTGAAGACACTTTCCCATAGGGTAGTTTAATACGAACCATTTGTACGCCTTGCTGACGTTGTCCGTACACGCCCCTGGCCAATCTAAGGCTTCGGAACTTTTCTTCATCTACTTCCCCTCCCTTGAACTGGCGAATCTTGCGTTCCAGTTCAATGATGTCCTTTTCAACTACGGGGTTTTCTATTTCTGTTCTAAAGCTTCTCATTCTTCTAGTTTTCCTATCTATTTAATAGGATTTAATAAATTCGTTCCTATTACGCCTTGATTTTCTTTTTAGGCGTTGCGCTATTCTATAAAACCTACTCCTGCTGTATGATTGGTCCGGCTATCGATGATGATGAAGGAACCATTGGTTCTGTGGTCCTTGAACCTATCATAAAAAATGGGCTTGTTCAATTTTAACCGCACTTTGGCGATATCGTTCATCTGAAGGGCCGTGGCATTTTCCTCGATGCCACTATAATCCGGATGAATTTTATGTTCTATGGCATCTACCTTGGCCAATACTTTGTTGATACCATGCTGTACCAAATATTTTCCTCCGGCTACCAGATTATCGGAATCCATCCAAGAAACGGTAGCGGTCAGTTGTTTGTCTATGGTAGGTAAATCTCCTGCCTTGACCAGCATATCCCCACGGCTAACGTTTACCTCATCTTCCAAGGTAATGGTCACGCTGGAACGCCTAGGTGCGGTCTGGTATTGCTTGTCATAGAAATAAATACTCTTTATTCTGGACCTGGTCATGGATGGTAGGACCACTATCTCGTCCCCCACATTCAACTCACCTCCATATACCTTACCCGTAAACCCACGAAAATCGTGAAATTCCTCTGTTTTGGGGCGCACCACATATTGTACCGGGAATCTTGGGGTTCCCGTATTGTAAATATCTTCCAAATCCAATTCTTCCAAATGCTCCAACAAGGTTTGGCCATGGTACCAGGGAGTATTGGTGGACGCATTGACCACGTTATCCCCCTTAAGGGCGCTCACGGGAATAAATGTGATTTTTTGACCTTGATAATCCCGCTTTTCCATCAATTTCCCAAAATCGGATTTAATGCTGTTGAATACTTCTTCCGAGTAATCCACCAAATCCATTTTGTTGATGGCCACAATTACATCCTTTATCCTTAGCAGATTGTTGATGAAAAAATGGCGGTTGGTCTGTTCAATCACTCCTTTTCGGGCATCGATCAAAATTATGGCCGCTTGGGAGGTGGATGCACCGGTCACCATGTTTCTGGTATATTCAACGTGTCCGGGCGTATCCGCAATAATATAGCTTTTGGAAGCTGTGGAAAAATAGATATGGGCCACATCTATGGTTATCCCCTGCTCTCTTTCTGCTACCAATCCATCCGTTGCCAAAGAAAAATCAAGGTAGTCATACCCTTTTTGCTTACTGGTCCTTTCAATGGCTTCCAGTTTATCATCGGTCAAGGATTTGGTATCGTAGAGCAACCTTCCTATCAAGGTGCTTTTACCATCATCCACGCTACCTGCCGTTGCTATCTTTAGTACTTTCACTTGTTTTTCTCTTTTGAACGCTAGAAATATCCTTGTTGCTTTCTTTTTTCCATGGCAGCCTCCGAACGCTTATCATCAATCCGGGCACCTCTTTCCGAAATTTTGGAATCTCGAATCTCGGCCACCACCTTTTCAATGGTATCCGCATAGGATTCCACGGCAGCGGTACAACTCATGTCGCCCACAGTACGGAAACGCACCGTTTTTTCCTCCACCGATTCATCTTCGGCCCTAAAGACCACATCGTCCTCGGCAGACCAAATAAGTCCATCCCTCAAAAACACATTTCTTTTATGTGCAAAATAGATGGAAGGTATTTCTATATCCTCTTTTTCTATATAGCTCCAAACATCGAGCTCCGTCCAGTTGCTTATGGGGAAGACCCGTACGTTCTGACCCAGTTCGATTTCTCCGTTGAGCATATCGAAGAGTTCTGGACGTTGATTTTTTTCATCCCATTGGCCAAAGTCATCACGTACAGAAAAAATACGCTCCTTGGCACGGGCCTTTTCCTCATCCCTACGTGCTCCACCAATACAGGCATCAAACTTAAATTCCTCTATGGCATCCAATAAGGTGGTGGTCTGTAGCATATTCCGACTGGCATATTTCCCGGTCTCCTCCACCACTTTTCCTTGATCTATGGAATCCTGTACGTTGCGAACAATGAGTTCCACTCCCAATTCTTCCACCAGTTTATCCCTAAACTCGATGGTTTCCGGAAAATTGTGCCCCGTATCAATATGCATCAAAGGAAATGGGATCTTGGCGGGCCAAAAGGCTTTTTGGGCCAATCTTACCAAGGTAATGGAATCTTTACCCCCGGAAAACAACAGAACCGGCCTTTCAAATTGGGCCGCCACTTCCCTGATAATATATATGGCTTCATGCTCCAAGGCGTTGGCAATGGGCCTGCCTGGCAATTCCAATACTTTTGTGTCTTGTATTTCTTGTGTAATTGTGCTCAAGTCTACGATTGATTTAGGATTCTTTTCTACTCGAAAAATTCAACGACAAATATTTAGGTGTGCAAACCACATTCCCGATTTTCCAACACTTTGGTTGGGTCAAAATACTTGTGCTCGTTGGGTAGGTTGTATTCGTTCAAATAGGCGTCCAATTGCGTATCGCTCCAATAGTAGAAGGGACTAACTTTTAAAACGCCATCGTTGCTCAGACTAAGTACGTCCAGCGAATCCCGATGGGCGGTCTGTCCTTTTCTAAGGTTGGTGAACCAAACATCTGGTTTATGCTCGTTCATGGCCCTTCTGAACGGCTCCAATTTTACCTGTTCAGTGAACAGGGAATGCAAAGGATCGTCAATTTGCGGAATTCCCATGACGGCATCCCTATGTGCCGATGTTTGTTGTGGCACATATAGCTTGATGTTCAATCCCAGACGGGAAATCAATTCTTCGGCATGTTGGTACGTATTGGGCGTATTGTACCCGGTATCGCACCAGATGACAGGAATATCAGCATCCACATCGGTAACGGCGTGAAGAATGGCTACTTCATACGGTCTGAAGTTGGTGGTAACCACAGGATTGTTGCCGTTATTAATGGCCCAGGAAATTATTTCCTGTGGAGGAATGCCCCTAAATTGTCTATTTAAATTTTCAATGTCTTCAATTGTAAATGCCATATTCTTAGATTTTTATCTGCCCCAGGTAATCTTGTTCCAGAGTCTCTCATGAAAAAAGTACAGAACCATTTTGGTTACCAATTCAACCAAACCAATAGAGAAGGCCAGGGTCAAGGTTCCGGTAATGATCCAGGAAATAATAATGGTGTCCAAGGTACCTACAACTCTCCAGCTAATGGATTTCACAATACTTCTCTTAGGGCTTTCAGAGTTTTTATCCTTTGCATAGGTATCTCTTTTACCCCGGTTGTCTAGAATTAATTGGTCTGCTATCATGTGTAATTTTAATTCCCTACTATTTTAATAGGATAATCAAAAGTAGAATTATTTTTTGAAGTAAATCGTTAATTTGGACACAAAATTACTATTACCCTATCGTTTTTGTAGATTTTAACAAAATAGCTGGGTATTTTTAAGAAAAAGTCACCTTTATAGGGCAATTCTTGCTTAGGAAATGAGGTCGGCCAAGGTGGTATTTCGGTAAACTTCAAGGGCGCTGTCCCTAACTTGAAGCATTAATTTGTGGACCGAACATTTGTTTTCGTCGGGACAATCATCGCATTTTTCATAAAAATTGAGACTCACGCAGGGCACCATGGCAATGGGACCTTCCAATACGCGAATTACAGAAGTCATCAAAATTTCCTTCGGCTCCCGGATAAGATAATACCCCCCTCCCTTTCCTTTTTTGGACCCCAAAAAGCCATTTCTGCGCAGGGTCAACAAAATGCTTTCCAGAAATTTTTGGGAAATATTCTCATGCTTGGCAATTTCCGCAATCTGAACGGGTTCCTTACAGTCCACTGAAGCTAAGTACGTCAGTGCTTTCAAGCCATATTTGGTCTTCTTGGAGAGCATCCCACGAATATAGCGAAAAAACGCGTTTGCCCTTTGTTATAAAGATAAATTGCCCTACTTATCCAGGGCCTGTTCTATATCCTCTATAATATCATCAATATGCTCCAGGCCCACGGAAACCCTGACCATTCCATCTGAAATTCCAACAGCGAGCCTTTCATCAGTAGATAACTTACTATGGGTGGTTGAGGCGGGATGGGTTACTATGCTTCTGGAATCTCCCAGGTTAGCAGAAAGCGACAACATTTGAATGGCATCAAAAAAACGCTTTCCAGCCTCCAGTCCGCCTTTTACCTCAAAAGCCACCACACAACCCCCGGCTTTCATTTGCTTTTTGGCCAGTTCATATTTGGGGTGGGATTTTAGGAAGGGGTATTTGACCCACTCCACCTTGGGATGATTTTCCAAGTAGGTTGCCAATTCAAACGCATTGGAACAATGTCTATCTACCCGCAAAGCCAAGGTTTCCAGGCTTTTGGAAAGCACCCAGGCATTAAATGGAGAGAGCGCCGGACCCGTAATTCTGGAAAAACGATACACTTTGTCCATTAGTTCATTATTACCCACCGTGATTCCGGCCAGTACCCTACCCTGTCCATCCATTAACTTGGTACCGGAATGAATTACCAAATCAGCACCAAATTTTATGGGCTGCTGCAAATAGGGAGTGGCAAAACAATTGTCTATGATAAAAATTAGTCCATGCCTTTTGGCAATGGCGCCCATGGCCTCCAAATCCAGGACATCCACCCCTGGGTTGGTAGGGGATTCCGCATAAAGAATTTTGGTCTTGGGTGTAATCAAACCTTCAATGTCCTCCAGGTCATCCACATCAAAATAACTGGTAGTCACATTCCATTTTGGAAAAAATTGGGTGAACAGGCTGTGGGTAGACCCAAAAACACTTTTGGAAGAAACGATATGATCTCCCGCCTCCAAAAGGGCCACAAACGTTGAGTATACAGCGGCCATTCCCGATGCAAAGGCAAAACCGGCTTCTGCGCCCTCCATTTTGCAAACCTTGTCTATAAATTCCGTGGAGTTGGGATTGGAATACCTGGAATATATGTTTCTATCCTTCTCCTCCGCAAAAGATGCGCGCATATCCTCAGCATCCTCAAATATAAAACTTGAGGTCAGGTACATGGGCGTGGAATGCTCCAAAAATTGTGATCTTTCTGTTTGGGTCCTAACCGCCTCCGTTTCAAATTTCTTCTTGTTCCCCATTATATTTTTTCAGCTATTCTTAAAATATCTCCAAACACCCCCCTGGCGGTTACGGCCGAACCTGCCCCGGCGCCTTGGATCACCAATGGATTCTCCCCATAGGATTCTGTGTAAATCTCGATAATGGAATCCGAACCGCTCACCTGCCCCAATGCACTTTCCTTGGCCACGGATATCAGCTTAACATCCAAGATTCCCTTATCCTCTTGTAGATTTCCATGGAGATCGCCCACATATCGCAATACATGGCCCTCTTTTTGTTGATTTTTGACGGTTTTAAACTTTTGGTCCATTTCTTCCATCCGCAGTTTAAAATCTTCAAAATCCAATGCCCGCAGGTCTTCTGGAATGAGGTTTTCAATGGAAATGTCCGAAAACTCGTTTTGCAGGTCCAATTCCCTTGCAAGAATCAACAACTTACGCCCTACATCATTACCTGATAGATCTTCCCTAGGGTCAGGTTCGGTAAAGCCCTGCTCCATCGCTTCCTTAACAATGGTAGTGAAAGAAGCCTCCTTTTCCGAAAATGTATTGAAAATATAACTCAACGACCCTGAGAATACTCCTTTGATCCTGGTAATGTTCTCGCCGGACAAGTGCAGCAGCTTTATGGTATCTATCAAAGGCAAACCGGCCCCAACATTGGTCTCATATAAGTACTGTTTTTGATTTCTTTCCAGGTTTTTGCGGATGGATTTGTAATAATCATATCCCAAAGTATTGGCAATTTTGTTGGAAGACACCAAATCAAATCCATTGTTGATGAGTGCATCATAATGGGAAACAAACTCCTCACTGGCGGTATTGTCCACTGCAATTAGATTTTCCAAATGATGTTCCTTGGCAAAGGCTATAACATCAGAAACTTGATAAGTCTGTCCTTTTTTATCCAAATCCCCTTTCCAGTTTTTGGACACCCCTTTGGTGTTTAAGAGAACTTTTTTGGAGTCGGATACCGAAAATACCCTTAGTTCCAATCCCTTGCGCTCCTCAATATTTTTTTGTGAATCCAAGATTTGGTCAATTAGCGTCCCTCCCACATTTCCATGGCCAAAAATGGCCAGATTAACCTTCTTGGCAATTCCAAAAATTTGTCCGTGAACCACATTGATCGCCTTGTGCAAATCGGATTTGTTGACCACCAAGCTCACATTTTTACCTGTGACCGTATTATTGAACAACAAGGGTACCACCTGATTTTTGACGAGGGCATTGAAAGGTTTATGGAACGTGCTCAAGTCCATGCCCACAATGGAAATCACCGAAACATCATCCATTACTGTAATTTGGTTGACATCCTGGGAAGAATAATCGGTTTCAAACTCTATATCGAGCACTTTTTTGGCTTTTTCCGCCTTGTTGGCATCAACCACAAGACCTATTCCCCGCTCAGAAGAGCCCTGTGAAATTATCCCCACATTGATATTGTTTTGACCCAATGCCCTAAAAATCCGGGCATCAATTCCAACTTTCCCCAAAAGTCCGCGTCCAGAAAGATTCACCAGGGCCACATCTTCCAAAACGGACAGGGATTTAATTCCCCCATTATCGGTTTTCGGACCTATCAAAGTTCCTTCACTTTTGGCGTTGAAGGTGTTTTTGATACGCAGCGGGATATTCTTTTCTATTAGTGGGATTATGGTTTTCGCATGAAGAATATTCGCGCCAAAATTGGCCAATTCATTGGCTTCTGCATAAGAAATGGAGTCAATTAACCTCGCTTCCGTCACCAAATCGGGATTGGCCGTGAAAATACCATCAACATGGGTATAGTTGACCAATTCCTGGGCGTCTAAAAAATTGGCCACCAGTGCAGCAGAGTAGTTACTTCCATTTCTTCCCAAAGTGGTGGTATCACCATTTTTGCTCGACGCAATAAATCCTGTAATTATGGCTACCGCTCCTTCTTCCAGATTTCGGAAATGACGTATTAGATTTTCCTTGGAGATGGTCTCATCCACTTCGGCATTGTTAAAGGTATCATCTGTTTTGATGAGCTCCCTGGAATCCACAAATTGGGCGTTGACCCCTTTTTCATTCAGGAGTTCGGTCACCACCTTGCCGGAGATCAATTCCCCAAACGCAAGGATTTCATCTTTGGTTTTTAGACTATAATCGCCCGTAAGCGAGACTCCTTTGAGCAATTTTTCGATAGCTGAAAATTCCTGTGAAAGATCCACACTTGGGCAAACAGCCTGTTGATACCCAAAGAATTCCTTAAGCTCATCCCCAAAAACCTCGCCCGTGGCCGAAAGGTTTAGCAAATGCTCCAGTTGGTCCGTGGCCTTACCCCTAGCAGATAAAACAACTGCAAAATTTTCATTGGCCTTGGTCCGTTCCGAAATAATGGAAAGCACATTTTCCAAACCATCACCATTGGCCAAGGATTTACCTCCAAATTTCAAAATTTTAATGCGCTCTTTAACCGCCTGTTTTTGAAAAATGGGTTTTAACAGGTTCTCCAATTGTTGGAACTCAATGAGAAAAGCATCATGACCGTGCAGGGATTGCACTTCCCCGTAGGTTACGTTGGCATTGGCCTGAGCCAAATGTCTAAAGGTTTCCTTGTTTTCTACGGCAGTAAAGAACAAATCCGAATTAACACCAATGATATGAATCTTGGTCTCACTGTTTTGCAGGTCTTGAAACGGTTTCTCGCCATCACGGGTAATATCAATGGTTTTCAAGAGCTGGTTCATCAGTTTGTAGGCGGATAACTGAAACCGTTCTTGAAGCTTTTTCCCATGGTGCATCAACCAACTCTCCACATTAAATACCTGAAGTTCCTCGTTTGTACTTCGCTTAAACCGCTCCTTAAAGGACTCCGGGGTACGATAGCAAAGCATGGCATGCATACGGGCGTCATGTACGGGTTGTTTGGAATTGACCAGAAACTGCTCCTGGATTTGGCAATTGGCGATCAACCAATCTGTGGACTTCCAATCGGAGGCCACAGGAATCAAATGTTCGGTGATTGTGGGTTGCAACGCCGCCATTTCCCAAGCTATACCACCTCCTAGCGACCCGCCTATAATAGCAAACAATCGTTCTATATGCAATTGTTGCAGTCCGTCGATAAATATCCTCGCAATATCTCCGGCCACAAAATCCTTGTAATTGTCCACAACGAAACCATCATAGCCATTCCCCGGTACATTAAAGGCCAAAATGGTGTAGGTATCCGTGTTTATGCACTTTTCCTTCCCAATAATCTCTGACCACCAACCATTGTCCCCTGTTACATTGGAGTTGCCCGTAAGGGCGTGGTTCACCAAAGCAATGGGTGCCGAATGCAATTTCTTTCCAAAAACTTGGTAGGACAATTCCAGGTTCAGCGTCACTCCACTTAATGTGGTGTAGTTTTCTATTTTTAATGTATGGAGCATTCCAAAAATTCAAATTAGGATTAGTCCCTTTGGATCAAGATGGGTTATAGGCTTGCAAATGCGGCATCCAAATCAGCTTTTAGGTCCTCTAGGTTTTCAAGACCAACTGACAACCTTATCAAATCTTTGGTCACCCCGGTCGATTCCTGCGCAGCTTCATCCAATTGTTGATGGGTAGTACTGGCCGGGTGAATGATCAATGACTTGGTATCGCCAATATTGGCCAAGAGTGAGAAAATTTTGGTTTCGTCCGCAATTTTTTTGGAAGATTCAAATCCACCTTTAACACCAAATGTCAGTATACTACTCTGTCCATTTGGCAAATATTCATCTGACAATTTCTTGTACTTGCTGGACTCCAATCCTGGATAATTGACCCAGGTTACTTCATCCTTGGTTTCCAACCATTGGGCAAGTGCGAGGGCATTCTCGCTGTGTTTTTGCATGCGGACTTCCAGGGTTTCAAGTCCTTGAATAATCTGAAATGCATTGAACGGACTTAAACAGGCCCCATGATCCCTTAAACCTTCAATCCTTACTTTGGCAATAAATGCCGCCGGTCCCAAAGCCTCATGATATACCAGTCCGTGGTATCCAGGGGAAGGCTCCGTAAACTCAGGGAACTTCCCATTGGCCCAATTGAACGTACCGGCATCAATGATGGCACCTCCCAATGCCGTTCCGTTTCCGTTAATGTACTTGGTGAGTGAATGGATAACGATATTGGCTCCATGCTCAATAGGGTTTAAAAGTGCGGGTGAAGCAACGGTGTTGTCCACAATAAAAGGTACTTCTGCCGCCTTTGCCTCTTTGGAAATCGCTTTTAGGTCCAAAACATCCAATTTGGGGTTCCCAAGAGATTCCACAAAAAAGGCCCTAGTATTTTCTTGCACCGCCTTTCCAAAATTGGAAGGGTCCGATGGGTCAACAAAAGTGGTGGTAATACCCAACCTGGGCAGCGTTACGCTAAAAAGGTTATAGGTACCCCCGTACAAGCTATTGGAAGCCACAATATGGTCTCCGGCCTTTAGCAATACCAACAAGGCGGTATTGATGGCACCGGTACCAGAAGAGCACACCACGGAGGCTATTCCACCTTCCAGGGCTGCCAATCGTTGTTCCAATATATCGTTTGTGGGGTTGTTGATACGGGTATAGATGTTACCAAATTCCGCCAACGAAAACAAATTGGCCGCGTGGTCCGAGTTATTGAATACGTAAGCCGTACTTTGATAAATGGGCACTGCCCTTGTACCACCATTGGTTGCCACATCGTGCCCTGCGTGCAATGCGTTTGTTGCAAATTTTTGATCACTCATGATTTCCAGTTTTTTAAATTTTTGTTCAAATAATTAATTTAAAAAGCCAAACCCCTTTAGGTAAAACTCCTAAGGGCAAAATCAAAAAGTTATAAGAAATAGTAACCGAAAATGTTCGATTGCCGTTATCTATTCCCTTCATTAGGTTTTACCTTAATGAGGTCCTGAACCAAATCAGGACAAGGATAGAATTTAGCACCTTCTTGGACCAGGGCCAAGGGTTGCTAAGGCTTCATAGGGTCTATTCCCTCCACCTTTCTTGATAACTATTCAATACGTGTTTGAACTTACAGAACAAAGATAACGGCAGAAAAACTTAAAATCCTAATGATTTTGGAAAAAATAGCCTCTTATTCCACGTCGGTTTACTTCAAAATGGAAAACTCAATGAAGGAATCGGTAAAAACCGTATGCGTCTGGGTCTTAAAGTCTTCCTCATCCGCCTCAAAGATGTTGTCCACATAAGTCTGCGGGTTTAAATCGATCAAGGGGAACCAGGTACTTTGTACCTGCACCTGCAGTTTATGTCCTTTTTTGATGGTATGGAATACATCCTGGAGTTTGATGTCCACATCTGTTTTTTTATTGGGCACAAAGGGTTCGGGATGGGAAAAGCTATTCCTGAACCTTCCTCGTAGCACTTCGCTTCGAACCATTAAATGGTAATTGGCCAATTTTAGATGGTCCTGCATTTCCTCATTCGTTTCCACATTTGAAGGATGCACATCTATGATTTTAACCACCCAATCTGCCGCGGTGCCCGTGGTAGCCACTTTTAGGTTGGCCATAATATCGCCAGCAAGTGTTAGGTCTTCTTCCAATACCTCTGTTTCAAAAACCAATACATCAGATCTACGGGCCGCAAACCGTTGGTCATCTGTCATATATTTTCTTGGGGTGAAAACCGATTTAATATCCTCCGAGTAGGGAACCGGTTTTTTAACATCACTAATGAACTTTAACGGCACTGCATCCTTTCCTGCCGGGATCAACTCTTGATTTTCGGATAGGAACATGGTCTCCTTCACCGAATTCTGTGGTGGCCAAGTATCCAACGTTTTCCATTCCTTTCTTCCTGAATCGAATACATAGGCTTCAGGAAGGCCACTATTTTTATCTCCTGTTCCTTTTAGGAAGTGATCAAAAAACTTGGTCTCGATATTCTTTTGGTAAAACAGGGAAATGGAATCGCCAAAATAATAGTTCCCCACCGCATTCCTAGGATTCTTTCGGGCCCAACCCCCATGGTCCCAAGGGCCAAATACCATAGTATTGTAATTGCCCTTATTGTGCTTTTCTATGTTTTTGTAGGTCTCCAACGGACCGTACAGATCCTCGGCATCAAACCACCCACCAACAATCATAGTGGCCACATGCGATTTCACATTTTTTAAATGTTGGATAATGCCCCGACTTTGCCAGAGTTCATCGTAGTTTGGATGATCCTTCAATTCGTTCCAGAAATAGTCATCGGTAACCCCATCAGGTCGGATGGTCTGTGTGTCCACGGTCTCGTATTCAAAAAAGGAATTTAGGTTTTTGAGGGGGCCGTTGTCCAAAAAGAACTGGTATTGATCATCCGTTTGAATGTCGGGAAGTACATACCAGGCGGTGTCAATGGGTTGGTCGTTGTTGGGCCTTGGGGTACCAAACAGGGACGTAGCTCTAAAATAGCTCAACAAATAGGCTCCGTTGTGGTGAAAATCATCAAAAAAGAAATCTCCAATGCACGCTTGGGGAGAAGCTGCCTTTAAGGCCGGGTGCGCATCAACTGTGGCATAGGTAGCATAAAACCCTGGATAGGAAATTCCCCAGACGCCAACTTTCCCATTGTTGTTGTCCACATTGTTCACCAACCATTCTATGGTGTCATAGGTATCTGAACTTTCATCCACTTGGTCATTGGATGTTTTGTTGGGAATATAGGCCCTCATATTTTCATAATGGCCCTCACTCAGCCATCTCCCCCTGACATCCTGGTAAACCACAATATACCCGTCCTTCATCAAATGCTCATTGGGTCCTATCTGTTTCCTAAATTTTCCGGGGCCGTAGGGCCTGGAACTATAGGGGGTACGTTGCATTAAAATGGGATATTCCTTGCCGGTATCCTTAGGTGTGTAAATGGTGGTATGTAACTTTACACCATCCCTCATCGCAATTTCCACTTCTTGTTTGTTATAGTTGAGTTCCACGTAGTTTTCTACAACTGCGGATTCGGTTTTAACGGCCTTTTTACAGCCTGTCAACATCATAAAAGAAACAAGGACAAAAACCAGGTTTTGGAAGGAATACTTCATGGTAAAAAATTTTAGGTTTAAAGCTACTAAAGATTGTGGGAGAAATCCAACAAAAAAGGGAACCAAAAAGTTCCCTTTAAATTTTTTGAGTGACTTGTTTTCTAAAGTCCAAATGCGGCTTTAACCTCATCTACCTTATCCAATTTCTCCCAGGTAAACAACTCTACTTCCTTTTCAATCTTGCCGTTGTATGGGGATTCAAAAACCTTGGTAAGGGTCTTGGGCTGCTTGCCCATATGGCCATAAGCCGCGGTCTCCAAGTAAATGGGATTGCGCAGTTTTAGGCGTTCTTCAATGGCAAAGGGCCGCATATCAAACAAAGTAGCGGCCTTCTGTGCGATTTCACTGTCCGTTAACTCCACATTTGCGGTTCCAAATGTGTCCACAAAAATTGAGGTAGGTTCCACTACTCCAATGGCATAACTGACCTGCACCAAAATTTCATCTGCAACCCCTGCGGCCACCAAGTTTTTGGCCGCGTGTCTGGCCGCATAGGCCGCACTGCGGTCCACTTTGCTTGGGTCCTTGCCACTAAACGCTCCACCGCCATGTGCACCTTTGCCTCCATAGGTATCCACGATGATCTTTCGTCCTGTGAGTCCCGCATCACCGTGTGGGCCGCCAATTACAAATTTTCCCGTTGGGTTGATGTGGTATTTGATGCCATCATTGAAAAGTTGCTGAATCTGCCCAGGTAGTTGCGCCTTGACCTCGGGAATCAAGATGTCAATGATGTCTTCCTTGATTTTTTCAAGCATGTTCTCGTCCGTGTCAAATTCATCGTGCTGGGTGGAAACGACAATGGTATCGATACGTTGCGGAACATTATCATCGGAATATTCAATGGTTACCTGTGCTTTGGCATCTGGGCGGAGATATCCAATCTGTGTGCCTTCCCGTCTTAACTCGGCCAATGCCTGAAGAATTTTATGGGAAATATCCAAGGCAAGGGGCATGTAATTTTCGGTTTCCTTGGTGGCATAGCCGAACATCATTCCCTGATCACCGGCACCTTGTTCTTCTTTATTACCTCTATCAACCCCTTGATTAATATCTTGCGACTGCTCATGTATCAGGGAGATAACCCCACAGGAATCCCCACTAAACTGATATTCCCCTTTGGTGTATCCAATTTTGTTGATCACATCCCTGGCAATATGTTGCACATCCAGATAGGTATGGCTTTTCACTTCACCTGCCAATACCACCTGCCCAGTGGTCACCAAAGTTTCACAAGCTACCTTACTTTCGGGGTCAAAGGCAAGAAAATTGTCCAAAAGGGCATCACTGATCTGATCAGCAATTTTATCCGGGTGCCCTTCACTGACTGATTCTGAAGTAAACAAATATGACATGCTTCATTTTTAATTGGAGAGATTTTGACGGAAAAGTGTAAAGGAGTTTACAAATCTCGGAAGAGAAGCCCGAAAATTATCCGGGGTAAACTGCTTTAGCATTTTTATTGCGGGACCTGATCCTTCACATGAGGTTGCAATCAGTCAAATCTATCCTCATTTTGAAGGGCAAAAGTACACCTTTAAAATTATATTTTAAAACCAAGTACCCAAGTAATATTTCAACCCAATTCCGGTGGTTTTTTTTCTTCAACTGGATATACTTTGTATATTGCGGACAGGGCAAAATCCTATTGTAAAACACCAATCTAAATAACATTACACCCCATGCATATTGCCGTAGCAGGAAACATTGGCGCCGGAAAGACTACATTGACCAATTTACTATCAAAGCATTATAAATGGGATGCCCATTTTGAGGATGTGGTGGACAATCCGTATTTGGATGACTTCTACACCCAAATGGAACGCTGGAGCTTTAACCTCCAAATTTACTTTCTCAACAGCAGGTACCGACAGATTTTGAAAATCAGGGAAAGTGGCAAAAACGTAATCCAGGATAGGACCATTTACGAGGACGCGCATATTTTTGCGCCCAACCTTCACGCCATGGGACTGATGACGAATAGGGACTTCGAGAATTATTCCAGTCTCTTTGAACTGATGGAAACTTTGGTACAACCACCAGATTTGCTGATTTATTTGAGAAGTTCCATTCCCAACTTGGTGAACCAAATCCATAAAAGGGGCCGGGACTACGAGAACAGTATTTCCATTGATTACCTAAGCAGGCTGAACGAGCGATACGAAGCCTGGGTGAACACTTATGAGAAAGGAAAATTACTCATTTTTGATGTGGACAACATCAACTTTGTGGATGAACCCGAAGATCTAGGTAAGGTAATCAACAGAATTGATGCTGAGCTACACGGTTTGTTCTAGTAGCTTTGACCGACATATATCCGACTTATAAAGCAGTCTAAACATTGATTAAACTTTTACAAATGAAAAAAGTTTTTGCAACCCTACTTGGTTGTTTGTTATTGGGCTGCGCCCAAAAGGAAGTTCAACGGGATTACACAATTATTTCCGGAAAACTGAAGAATTCTGACATCGCATCCGTTAGATTGATATCCATCGACGGGGATTTTAACAAAGAAATCCCGGTAGACCAAGACGGCGTTTTTTTGGACACCCTCAAACTTCTTTCCAATATGCCCCACAGATTGGCCGATGGACATAACAACATTCTGCTCTATCTGGAAAAGGGCTATGAAACCCATCTCGACTATGACCTAAAGGATTTCCGTAATTCCATTCAGTTTAGTGGCCATGGTGCCCAAATAAATCGGTTTTACCTGCTAAAAGAAAACAAATACATGGAATTGGCGGGAAATGACTTTGAGCATTTTTATGCCATGGAAGAGGCCCCTTTCGTCAAAAAAGTAAAGGAAATGAACCATGCCGCCAGGGAAGTTCTTGAATCCCTGGACAGCATTCCTGATCATGTGCGCGAAAAAGAAAACAGGGCCATTGATCACTACAGTACTGTGCTCATGGGCGAGTTTAAGGATTTTGCCCATGCCAGCGTTACTGAAAATCCCGAGTTTACGGTATCAGCCAATTTTGTGGACAAGAGGGACGATATGTCTTTTTTGAACGAGGAGGATTTTGGCTACTCTGTGATGTACAATGCATTGGTTCATCGTCATTATAGAGAACAAATAGAACGTCGGGCCAAACAGGATAGCCTGGAGGCCAATGAGGCTTTTTTTCAGGTAGTGGAGGAAATTCCAGTGGAAGCTATTCGAAATGCCGTTCTTTATAGAACAGTCTGGGCAAGCATGCCCTACATAGACGACCCAGATGGTTATTACAAAAGATTTGTGGCCCTTTCCACCAGTGAACTTCACAAAGAAAAGATTGGGGAAATCTATCAAAAAATCATCAAAATTGTTCCAGGGTCCCCTTCTCCTGAATTTGTGGATTATGAAAACCATGCGGGTGGACTTTCTTCCTTATCCGATTTTAAGGGGAAATATGTTTATATCGATGTTTGGGCCTCTTGGTGCGCTCCTTGCATCCAGGAAATTCCGGCCTTAAAGGAAATTGAAAAGACCTATGAAGGGAAAAACATTTCATTTGTGAGCATTTCCATTGATAGCCCCAGAAGCTACGAAGCGTGGAAAAATATAGTAGTGGACAAAGCGCTGGGCGGATCACAACTTTTGGCGGATAACGCCTGGGAATCCGATTTTGTCCAAGATTACCAAATCAAGGGAATACCGCGATTTATCCTTATAGACCCGGAAGGAAATATTGTGGACGCCAATGCTCCCAGTCCTTCCGATGAAACACTTGAAACCACCTTTGGGAATCTAGGTATTTAATTTCTTTCCCGTTCCCTCAACAATAAGGTCCATTCCCTCATTTGTGGTTTTATGGCCCCTATTTTCAAACTAGTTTGGTATTGGGTATAAACTCAATAGTAACGCCCTTTTTGTATAAGGGAAAAATTTGAAAATTATGGAACCAAAGAAAAATCAAGAATTGGAATTAAAACGCAACAGCGTGCTCTACTTTGCCATTGGTTTGGTGGCTGTGCTGCTGCTGACCTATGTGGCGCTAGAATGGAAGTCGTACCACACCCAACCCGAGATAGCCTTATCAGATGGCAACTTGTATCCCGACTTGGATGAATTGCCTCCTGTTACGATTCAACCTCTTCCACCACCCCCACCACCTAAAGTTCAACCAGTAATATTTGAAATAGTCCCCGACAAGGATGACATCGCAGAAACGGTATTTGCTTCCACCGAAACCGACTATACAACTGAAATAGCACCCGTAGATAGTATTCAGGTGATGGATTTAGATATTCCAGAGGAAGTATCTTTTATAATAATTGAAGATGCTCCAATATTCCCAGGCTGCGAGAATGCGGAAGACAAAAAGCTATGCTTTCAGCAAATGATGCAAAAACACATCCGGAAGAACTTCCACTATCCTGAAATCGCCCAGGAAATGGGATTACAGGGGAGGGTCAATGTTATTTTTACTATTCAAAAAGATGGCAGCATTGATGAAGTGCGAATGCGCGGACCTCATGAGTCTTTGGAGAATGAAGCATCTAGAATTATTTCCAAATTACCCAAAATGACGCCTGGCAAACAGAGGGGAACTCCTGTAAAAGTACCGTTTTCCATTCCCATTACTTTTAGACTGAATTAGCCCAGTAGAAGTTGAATGGAACAAAAAAACCACGCCTTTGGCGTGGTTTTCGATTTTGTATAGGGAAGGTCTTAGAGCTTGGCGCTCTTCTTGTATGCTTCCACCAATTTTTGGACTTCCTCCTTGGTCGCCCCAACAAATTCCTTTGCTTCTTCTTTGGCCTCTCCAGCCACTTCAAAGGAAGAAGTAACAATGGCTTTGTATTCCCCATTGGCAGTGTTGCTCATTTCTACCCGGATTTGTTTTTCAACAGGAACTGTTTCCTTCATTCCCTCAGTAGTAATGGAAATTGTGGTACCATCCTCTTTCAACATACTTACCTCATCTGCAGGGGCAAGGCTTACCAGACTAGGAGCGATTACCAAGGCCACAACAGACATCAATTTCAACAAGATGTTCAAAGACGGACCGGAAGTATCCTTAAAAGGATCCCCTACCGTATCCCCTACTACAGCGGCCTTATGGGCATCAGAACCTTTACGTCCTTCACTTTCAATAGTCTTTTTGGCGTTATCCCAAGCACCACCGGCATTGGATTGGAAAATGGCCATCAAAACACCAGCAGTGGTTACACCGGCCAATAGACCTCCCAACATATTGGCTCCACCTAAAAAACCAACGGCAACAGGAACAGCGATGGCCAACAAACCTGGCAATACCATTTCCTTAATGGAAGCTGTGGTGGAAATTTCAACACACTTATCGTATTCCGCCACACCATCTGCAGCATCAAAAATCTTTCTATCTTCTTCGGAAGCCTTGGAAATATCAGAATCGTATTTCACCATGACTTCCAAAGCAGCTTTCAATTGAGGGATATCCCTAAACTGACGTCTAACTTCCTCAATCATTGCCATAGCAGCTCTACCTACCGCGTTCATGGACAAAGCAGAAAATACAAATGGAAGCATTCCCCCGATCAACAAACCGGCCATAATTTTTGGCTGGGAAACGTCAATGGATTGGATTCCCGCTGTTTGCATAAATGCCGCAAAAAGAGCCAAGGCCGTTAAGGCAGCGGAAGCGATGGCAAAACCTTTACCAATGGCAGCAGTGGTGTTACCCACAGCATCCAACTTATCGGTTCTTTCACGTACTTCACTTGGCAATTCGGCCATCTCTGCAATTCCTCCTGCATTATCCGAAATAGGTCCATAGGCATCTACTGCCAATTGGATTCCTGTATTGGCCAGCATTCCTACCGCAGCGATTGCAATACCATACAATCCAGCAAAGTGGTGGGATACAATAATTGCAGCGGCAATCAATATAATTGGAATCATGGTAGACATCATTCCCACGCCCAATCCAGCAATGATATTTGTTGCGGAACCTGTTTCTGACTGACGTACAATGGAATTAACAGGTTTTGTACCTGTACCCGTATAATATTCGGTTACCTTACCCACCAAAAGTCCGGCAACAAGACCAGAAATAGTGGCCCAGAAAACACCCATGGCACCAAAAGGAAGCCCGTCAATGGATTCTGGGATAAAAGCATTGATCAAGAAATAAGAAGCCACCAACATCAAGGCCGCAGAACCAAATTCACCAATGTTCAATGCGGTTTGTGGATTTCCTCCGTCTTTTACACGAACAAAGAAGGTTCCGATAATGGACATTACAATACCAACCGCGGCCAATGCCAATGGCAAGTATACTGCACCAAGACCATCGAAGCCCGGTGTTACAATGATGGCACCCAAAACCATGGTACCAATGATGGAACCTACGTAAGACTCAAAAAGGTCAGCACCCATTCCGGCAACATCCCCAACATTGTCCCCAACATTATCTGCAATGGTCGCTGGGTTCAATGGGTGATCTTCAGGAATACCGGCTTCCACTTTACCAACAAGGTCAGCACCAACATCAGCAGCTTTGGTGTAAATACCACCACCCACACGGGCAAAAAGTGCAATGGAAGATGCTCCCAAAGAGAATCCGGAAAGTACATTCAGTACCTCGCCCAATTCCCAGCCCTGTCCGCTGTACAGCATAAAAAGACCGCTCAATCCTAGTACACCCAGACCAACAACGCCCAATCCCATAACAGCACCACCAGCAAAGGCAACCTCAAGGGCTTTTCCTAGGGAATTTCTTGCGGCATTGGTCGTTCTTACGTTTGCCTTGGTAGCAACCTTCATTCCGATAAAACCGGCCAAAGCAGAGCAAATTGCCCCTACAATAAAGGAAACGGCCACCATACCGTTGGAGCCATCCTCGCTACTTCCCTTAAAGTAAAGCAGCACTGCAACCGCAATTACGAAAATGCTGAGTATTTTGTATTCTGCCTTAAGGAATGACATGGCGCCGTCGGCAATGTTTTTGGCGATACGAGCCATTTTCTCATCCCCAACATCCTGTTTTGAGACCCATACGTTTTTGATCAATACGTACAACAAGCCCAAAACACCAAAAGCGGGCAGAAATTTTACGATTAGTTCCATAATTATTTAGTTATTTATGAGTTTTTAAGTGGCAGCAAAAGTAGTAAAATACACACTAATAAAAAAAATGCGCTTTTGGGGTTCAAAAGCGCATAAATATCTCGTTCTGATCGGTTAAATGGTAAAGGTGCGCTTCTTTTTGTGCTCGCTCTCCTCGTAACGCTCCACACACTTTCTGTAGATCTCAACGGCCTCATTTACATCTCCCCAGCCACCGGTATCCACCTTCTTTTCCTCCAGGTCCTTATACACTTTAAAAAAGTGCTCAATTTCCTTTTGCCTATGTGGATTGATGTCGGCAATGTCGTTCTTTTTGCTCCAGACCGGGTCATTGACCGGCACACAAATTATTTTCTCATCCGGACCTTTTTCGTCGGTCATGTGAAACACCCCTATTGGTTTTACCTCCATGACCACCATGGGATAGGTGGGTTCCGTACCTAGTACAAGAACGTCCAAAGGATCTTTGTCCAAGGCCAAAGTTTCGGGCACAAAGCCATAATCTCCCGGATACATCATTGAGGAAAACAAGGTTCTGTCAAACCTGATTTTATGAAGCGCGAAATCATATTCATACTTGTTTCGACTTCCTTTTGGGATCTCTATCAACACATCAAAGGTCACTTCTCCTTTCTTTGCCATTCTGAAGGGTTTAAATTTTTTGCAAAAATAGTGACTTGCAAAGGATTGGGATCAACAAATTGCGTAGATATTGTTGATTAAAAGTTAAATCCGAAGGTCCCTGTAACCCCAAACCTCCGCGCATCCGGGTTGTCCAAATAATTCCCCCGGAAATTGAAGTCTATCCTGAAAATTTTAAAGATGTTGCCAATACCGAAGGAGTATTCCCAATAGATCTGATCTTCGGGTGCGATCAATGGAATATTGGCCGGGGCACTCAGGGCCCTATTTTCATCCGACAATTGCCCCCAAGCTCCTCTTAGCCCCACAATCTCGCGTAAGTTCCAGTTCCGAAGCACTGGGATCCTCGAGAAAATCCGCCCATTGAAATTATGCTCCAAATGAAGGGTGGCGTAGGTATCGGTAACAAATTCGTAAAAATCAAGGTTGGGAAAGGTATTGTACAGGGAAAATAGGGTTTGGTTACCGGGAACAACGCTTAAAAGTCCCAACGGTACCTCCCCAAAGGTTTTTCCAAGCTCCACACTACTGGTGAGGCGGCCAAACCCGCCTATTTGCCAAGGTTGTCTATAGGAAAATTGCAGTCTTTCATAATCAAAATCACTTTCCAAAAATCCACGGACCCCTTTGGTGTAATTTAAAATGATAGTACTGTAGTCCTCATTCACCGTGACTGGTTCCACCCCATAACCTATAATTCTTCGGCCAGGGGTAAATATCAGGGTGGTATTGATATCAAACTGTTTTACCTCCGAGGCAATTCCCCCAGGCGATTCAGGGTCCACGTAATCCAGGCTAAAATCCGCAGGAAGGGCGGAACTCAAAGTACGCATAGAACTTCCAAACCGTACCCTAAAATTCTTGACCGGTTCCATTTCTATATTGAAGGTGGAGAGATCAATATTGGTAAGCCGGTTGTTATTCCCAACCGTGACCAATGCGGAGGAAGCTATACTACGCCCCAGAACGTCATTGGTACTGGTTAAACTAAGCCCCAACTGCTCAATATCCCTTCTATGGCCACCTGAAATAATCAATCTTGATTTACGGTCCAGCAAAAACTTGGCGGACAATCCATGTTTGAATTTTTTATCGGTAAACCCATAGGCCATATAGCCTTCCAAACGCCAGGTATCATTTTGGCCAAAATAGGTGCGCGCACCAGCACGCAGTCGGGTACCTTCCGCATCATTGAAACCGAAGGTGCTGTAGATATCCCCTATATCTATGTTCCATTTGTCAATTTCAACATACCCTGAACCCAGAATACTGACAATATCATAATAGGTTCGGAACTTGGGCACGGTCTTTAGGGTATCCAACAACTTAAATATACCGGATTCGTCCTTATTCAGTCTTTCCAAACGGGCATTGGACCAAAAGGTACTGTCCCTCGAAAAGACCCGTGGGTCATAGGGGTCGGATTCAGTCTTGTAAAAGTCTTCAGGCCGGTTGGTATTGAATTGGTAATTATCATAAACTGAGGTGCGTTTCCCGTAGATTCCCCTGGATTTTTCCTTTTTGGAGAAGCTAAAGTCACTCAACATATAATCCCGCTTCAGCAAGAAGATGGAATCGTTGACCACATCAAATTCCTGCTCTATATAAATCTCCTTCACCCAATTGATATTGGCACTTTTGGTCACCTGGAGGTTTATTTTCTTAATGGCATAGGTGGTATCGGCCACCCAAAAATCGCCCTTGAAGGTAAGCTCGTTTTTTCGCCTAGGATAATAGATGATGTTGTAACACCATTTGTTGTCTATATAAGTACTGTCGGACAAGACATAATTATAGGTATCCACGCCAGTAGTGGACAAAGGACTAGTAAAACTTTTATCAAAGAACTTCAAGTAGTTTTCATACACGTCATAGTCGGAATAAAGGTCCTCTACAAAGGCAGTTATCGACTGGTGCCCGTCAAAACCGGAGCTTTTATTACCCATAACGTCTTCCTTCTCCCGTCCTATTTCATTGTCCCCATACACTTTGGAAAAGGTTTCGTTCAAGAACATGGGCAAATAGGTTTTTCCGGTTACCCTGGAGGTGTCCAGGTTTTCAAACATGAATTCCAATCCCTTGAACAATTTGCTTTTTATAAGCGCACTGTCAATCGTGTTCAGGTCGAACTCGATTTTCTCATATTTATCATATTGGTACTGTTTGAACTTACGCACCCCATTTTCCCTTTTTTTGGCCCATATCCTTTTAAGGATATCAATGGCGGGATTGTTCTTTTTGGATTGCTTCCCGGTATATACGATCACCTCTTTCAATTGTTCCGTAGACTCCTTAAGAACAATCTCCATGTTGTAGTTGACCTTTTGGGTAAGCTCTATTTCCCGGGTCTCGTAACCAATGAACGAAACAGAAACCAAATTATAGGTGTTGTCGGATTCCAAATAAAAGCGTCCATTATCATTGGTAATGGTTCCCTCGGTAGAATTTGGAAAGACAATATTGGCAAAGGCAATTGGCGAACCGGAGGGGTCCAGGACAATGCCACTAAGCTTGGTTTGTGAAAAAAGTGAACTAAATGATAGTAGGAAAATACAAGCTAGGAACTTTTTCATGCTTTGATGCGTAGGCACAGCCAAACCCTATTTCAGGTTTTGCCACTATGCTCGGTCATTTTTGGTTTTAAAAGTAATTTCCTATCAAAAACTATTCCTTAAAAAAAGCCCCATCACTCTCGATGTTGGTCGAGAAGGACGAGGCTAATATACCTTACAAATATAAGCCTATTGTTTATATAACACTTTCTTAACAGCCTTGATCACATCCTGATGGTTTGGCAGCCATTCTGCCAACAGAACAGGGGAATAAGGAGCTGGTGTGTCTGCAGTATTCAGTTTAACAATGGGGGCATCCAAGTAGTCAAATGCCTTGTCTTGCACATGGTAAATGATTTCAGTGGCCACGTTTCCAAAGGGCCATGCCTCTTCTAAGATCACCATTCGGTTGGTTTTCTTAACGGAGTTTAGAATGGCATCATGATCCATGGGCCGCACCGTGCGCAGATCTATTATTTCACAACTAATCCCTTCTTTTGCCAATTCATCAGCTGCTTTGTACGCCTCCTTAATGATTTTTCCAAAGGAAACAATGGTTACATCAGTACCTTCCCTTTTAATTTCAGCTACACCCAATGGGATGGTGTATTCACCTTCCGGTACTTCGCCCTTATCGCCATACATTTGTTCCGATTCCATAAAAATTACCGGATCATCGTCTCGGATGGCCGATTTCAACAATCCCTTGGCATCAGCAGGGTTGGAAGGCACCACTACTTTTAACCCGGGACAGTTGGCGTACCAGCTTTCAAATGCCTGGGAGTGTGTTGCGGCCAGCTGACCCGCAGAGGCTGTTGGCCCCCTAAAAACTATGGGGCATGGAAATTGACCTGCGGACATCTGCCTGATCTTGGCGGCATTGTTTATGATCTGGTCAATCCCCACCAAAGAGAAGTTGAAGGTCATAAACTCGATAATGGGCCTATTGCCGATCATTGCAGAGCCCACTCCGATACCAGCAAAACCCAATTCGGAAATAGGGGTGTCCAAGACCCGGTCGGGTCCAAACTCGTCCAGCATACCCTTTGAGGCTTTATAGGCACCATTGTACTCGGCAACCTCTTCTCCCATTAAATAAATCGTATCGTCACGTCTCATTTCCTCGGACATGGCCTCGGCTATGGCTTCCCTGAACTGTAATGTTTTCATTAAGTAGTACTAAACAGATTAATTACTGTGCTTAAAAACGCACGCAAAAATAGCAAAAACAAAGAGAACATTATAGATGGGGAAAACAAAAAAAAGAACAAAATTTATTATGCATGCATAATAAATTTCATATTTTTATAGCTATCTTTGAAGCCTTAAACTTAAGAACATATGAAGATCCTAGTTTGCATTAGCAACGTGCCGGACACTACTTCCAAAATCAATTTTACGGAAGGTGACACAAAATTTGACACCAACGGGGTTCAATTTGTGATAAATCCCAATGACGAATTTGGGTTAACACGCGCCATGTGGTTCAAAGAAAAACAGGGAGCCACTGTACATGTAGCTACTGTGGGCGGCGCCCAGACCGAACCTACCATACGAAAGGCATTGGCCATTGGCGCTGATGAGGCCATCCGTGTAAACGCGGAACCCTCAGATGGTTTCTTTGTAGCTACCCAGCTGGCTGAAGTTGTAAAAAATGGGGGGTACGATTTGGTTATAGCCGGTCGTGAATCCATTGACTATAACGGAGGTATGGTTCCTGGCATCTTGGCCACCCTGCTCGATATGAATTTTGTGAATACCTGTATAGGATTGGAAGTGGATGGTAGCAATGCGACAGCAATTAGGGAAATTGACGGAGGAAAGGAAACCATCAGTACCAGCTTGCCATTGGTCATTGGAGGCCAAAAAGGTTTGGTAGCCGAAAGCGATTTGCGCATACCTAATATGAGAGGCATCATGATGGCCAGGAAAAAAGCATTGAACGTAGTGGAAGCCGTTGATGCCGCCCCACCCACAAACGACCAAAAATTTGAAAAACCTGCTGCCAAGGGACCTGTTAAATTAGTAGATGCAGCTAATGTGGGCGAATTGGTAAATCTTTTACATAACGAAGCAAAAGTCATTTAATAAAATTACAAATCCCAGGCACCAAGCACCAACTTGGAATTTGGAATTTGGAATTTGGCTATTGTAATTTCAGAAAATTATGTCAGTACTAGTATATACAGAATCCGATAAAGGAACATTTAAAAAGAACGCTTTTGAAGCGGCATCCTATGCTTACAAAGTGGCGCAGGATATGGGTGAAACGGTAACCGCAGTAACCATCAATGCCGGTCAAGATGATGCTTTGGGAACCTACGGGGTTTCAAAAGTCTTAAAAATCACGAGCGGGGATTTGGACACTTTCAACGCCAAGGCCTATGCCAATGCTTTGGCCCAAGCTGCCGAAGCGGAAGGTGCCAAAGTAATTATCCTAAGCTCAAGTGCGGACACCAAGTTTTTGGCCCCCATATTAACGGCCAAGCTCAAAGCTGGATACGTGCCCAATGTGGTGGCTGCACCCATCAGCACATCACCCTTCGTGGTAAAAAGGACCGCTTTTAGTAACAAGGGTTTTGCGCACACTGAGGTAAGTGCTGAAATTAAAGTAATTGGAGTTTCCAATAATGCCTACGGCGTGCATGAAAACAACGGTTCTGCCACAGTGGAGGATTTTTCCCCTTCATTGGCAGATGGCGATTTTGCCACAAAATCTGTTGAAGTGGACAAAGTGGTAGGAAAAGCCACTATTGCAGATGCCGACATTGTGGTTTCTGGAGGAAGAGGACTTAAGGGACCTGAAAATTGGGGCATGATCGAGGAATTGGCCGAAGTATTGGGTGCTGCTACCGCCTGTTCCAAACCAGTGTCTGATTTAGGATGGAGACCCCACGGAGAACACGTTGGCCAAACTGGAAAACCCGTGGCCAGCAATTTATATATCGCCATCGGAATTTCAGGTGCCATTCAGCATTTGGCCGGTGTAAGTGCCTCCAAAACCAAGGTGGTCATCAATAATGACCCAGAAGCTCCTTTCTTTAAAGCGGCCGATTACGGAATAGTTGGGGATGCTTTTGAGGTGGTACCTGAACTCATCGAAAAATTAAAGCAATTTAAAGCCCAAAACACTTAAATTTTGTTAATTTGCCTTTAGCAAGAGGCGGTTCAGATAGTGGTAATGCCTTATTTGAACGGCCTTTTTTTGGTTTTAGGAGGATTATATGAGCTTAGTACGTTTAAAAATAAAGGGGATATCTTACAGCCAGACCCAAAATGGTGCCTATGCCCTTATTTTGAATGAAGTTGAGGGAGATCGCAAACTCCCTATTGTGATTGGAGCATTTGAAGCCCAATCGATTGCCATTGCATTGGAGAAGGAAATAAAGCCCCCGAGGCCACTTACCCATGACTTGTTCAAGAATTTTGCCGATCGTTTTGAAATTGTGGTAAAGCAGGTGATCATCCACAAGTTGGTTGATGGTGTGTTTTATTCCAGCATTATCTGCGAAAGGGATAAAACCGAGGAAATTGTGGATGCCCGTACCAGCGATGCCATTGCATTGGCACTCCGGTTTGATGCCCCTATATTCACCTACAAGACCATTTTGGACAAGGCAGGGATATACCTCAAATTCTCTTCAAAAGAAGAAGAAAATGAAGAGGATGACAGCATTGTGGTGGATGAGATCTTGCAAGAAGGTGAAACGGTGGAAATTGAATCTGGTGCATCTTCACAAGGATATCGGGAAATGACCTTGGAAGAACTACATAAAGAACTGGACAAGGCAGTGGCCAACGAGGACTACGAAAAGGCTGCCAAACTACGGGACGAAATCTCCAAACGCAAATAAGACCCATACATGCCAAAATCCATCAAGATTTTCCTTGTTCTTCTATGTTTTGTTGGTACGGCCAGTTTTGGTCAAGAATTACTTCCCGCGGATTCCATTGATGCCGCTGTAGACACTACAATAATTGACGACATAAGCCATAAGGAGACACCACAGTTGGTACCCAACCAAGGATTTTCTATCCATACCCTGTGGAGAGGTGCTTTGGGAATGGCGGTGTTGATATTGATTTCATTTCTCTTTAGCGCTAACCGAAGGGCAATTAATTGGAAAACGGTTGGGATTGGACTTTCACTACAACTTTTAGTAGCTATAGGTGTACTTAAGATTCCTTTTGTAAAAATAATTTTTGAATGGATTGGTGAAAAATTTGTGGAATTATTGAACTATACCAGAGCAGGTAGTAAATTCCTTTTTGAAGGATTAGTTGATATTGATTCCTTCGGCTTCATCTTTGCCTTTCAGGTGCTACCTACCATCATTTTCTTTTCCGCCTTAACCTCTGTACTCTTCTATTTAGGAGTGATTCAAAAAGTGGTACGAGCATTGGCGTGGTTGCTTTCAAAATCACTAGGAATTTCAGGAGCGGAAAGCCTTTCCATCGCCGGTAACATCTTTTTAGGCCAGACAGAAGCACCATTGCTCATAAAGGCCTATTTGGAGAAAATGAACAAGTCCGAAATCCTGTTGGTCATGATCGGCGGAATGGCCACAGTAGCTGGCGCTGTATTGGCAGCCTACATCGGATTTTTAGGCGGGGATGATCCAGCACTACGATTGGTTTTTGCCAAGCACCTTTTGGCAGCCTCTGTGATGGCAGCACCGGGGGCGATTGTAGTTTCCAAAATTCTGTATCCCCAGACTGAAGAAGTCAATACAGATGTACACGTGTCCTCCGAAAAGATAGGTGCCAATATTTTGGATGCCATTTCCAACGGGACCACCGAAGGCTTGAAACTCGCAATGAATGTCGGGGCCATGCTGTTGGTCTTTGTGGCCTTTATAGCAATGATCAATGGTATTTTAGGCTGGATTGGGGACTTAACTACTTTCAATAATTGGATAGCAGCCAATTCCCCTTACGACAGTTTCTCGTTAGAAGCCATCCTAGGGACTATCTTCGCGCCCCTCATGTGGTTGATTGGGGTGGCCAACGAAGACATTATGCTCATGGGCCAACTCTTGGGAATTAAATTGGCGGCCAGTGAGTTTGTCGGTTATATCCAACTTGCAGAGTTAAAGACCATGACCAACAGTTTGCATTTCACATACAACAAGTCCGTGATCATGGCTACCTATATGCTCTGCGGATTTGCCAACTTCGCCTCTATCGGTATCCAGATTGGAGGTATTGGCTCTTTGGCGCCCGGTCAACGCAAAACCCTTTCTGAATTTGGAATGCGTGCCGTATTGGGCGGTTCCTTGGCCTCACTTCTTTCGGCCACTATTGCAGGTATGATTTTGGGGTAAGTATTATTCATTTTCTCCTTTCCACAGTAAAAGATGTATGCTTTCTCTCCTCTATGAAAAACAATCGGAGGTCGCAAATCGAAAATCAGACTTTACATATCCAAAACCGATGACTGGTTACTGACAACTAACTCCCCGCTACCGATTCCCCGCTACCGAGTCCCCACCACCGATAACCGATTACCAATCACTGATGACTGAACACTGACCACCAACCACCGATTACCGATTACCAATAACTGATTACTGATAACCGATTACTGACTACTGAACACCAACCACCGACCACCGAACACCGACCACCAACAGTTAATAAAATTGCTCAAAACTCCCACCTCCCCCACTTTACGTTTCAAGCTTAACCTATTACCTTTAACCCACTATGAAACAATACCACGACTTACTCAAACATGTGCTCACAGAAGGTAATGCCAAAGGAGACCGCACGGGAACCGGAACCCTCAGCGTTTTTGGATATCAAATGCGGTTCGATCTTTCCGAAGGCTTCCCCATGGTCACAACAAAAAAATTGCACTTAAAATCCATCATCCATGAGTTGTTATGGTTTTTAAAAGGCGATACCAATGTGGGTTACCTTCAGGAAAATGGCGTACGTATCTGGAACGAGTGGGCAGATGACAAAGGCGACCTTGGACCCGTTTATGGACACCAATGGCGCAATTGGAACAGTGAGGAAATCGACCAGATAAAAGAAGTGATTGAAACCTTGAAAACCAACCCAAATAGCCGAAGGATGTTGGTTTCTGCTTGGAATCCCAGTGTGCTGCCCGATACTTCCGTGTCATTCAGTGAAAACGTAGCCAATGGCAAAGCCGCTCTCCCCCCTTGTCATGCTTTTTTCCAATTTTATGTAGCGGACGGTAAATTGTCCTGTCAACTCTACCAGCGCAGTGCCGATATCTTTTTGGGCGTACCCTTCAACATTGCATCTTACGCCTTGTTTACCATGATGATGGCCCAAGTATGTGGTTACGAGCCCGGCGACTTTATCCACACCTTCGGGGATGCACATATTTACAATAACCACAGAGATCAAGTGGAACTGCAGTTAAGCCGTGAACCGCGACCTTTACCCACCATGAAACTGAACCCTGCGGTTACAAATATCTTCGATTTTACCTTCAACGATTTTGAACTCCTGAACTACGATCCACACCCGCACATCAAAGGAATTGTGGCTGTATAGTGAACGTGAGCACCACATAAAAGCTTAAAACCAACCAACCACCAAAATGAAAATCAACCTTAAAAAAAACCTCGGACTGGCGCTTTGCTGCTGGACCCTATGTACTGTACCACAATTTGCCCAAGAACAAGAACGACCCAATGTTATAGTTATCATTACTGATGATCAGGGCTATGGCGATCTGGGCATCACCGGAAACCCGCACATACAAACGCCGGTCATTGATCAATTCGCCAGAGAAAGTGTCCGCTTCAACAACTTTTATGTCTCCCCTGTATGCGCCCCTACCCGCTCCAGTCTCATGACGGGCCGGTATTCCCTGCGTACCGGAATAAGCGATACGTACAATGGTGGCGCTATCATGGCCTCCAATGAGGTGACCATTGCCGAAATGCTCAAAAAGGGCGGCTACACCACAGGTATCTTTGGCAAATGGCATTTGGGCGACAACTATCCCAGCAGACCCAGCGACCAAGGTTTTGACGAATCCGTGATTCACCTATCGGGAGGTATGGGACAAGTAGGCGATATCACCACCTTTTTTAAAGGGGACACCAGCTACTTTGACCCCGTACTTTGGCACAACAACAAAAAAGAGGCCTACGAAGGCTATTGCACGGATATTTTTACGGACCAGGCCATCCAATTTATTGAGAACAACAAGGCTTCCCCCTTCTTTTGCTACCTCTCTTACAATGCGCCGCATACCCCCCTGCAGGTACCGGATGAATACTATAAAAAATACAAGAAAATTGACCCCGAGTCCGGCTTTGAAGACGATGACCGCCCTTTCCCTGAAATGACCGAAAAGGATAAGGAAGATGCGCGACGGGTGTATGCCATGGTCACCAATATTGACGATAATCTGGGCAAACTCTTTAAAAAGTTGGAGGAATTGGAAATAGCGGAAAACACCCTAGTGGTCTTTATGACCGACAATGGCCCGGGGCAACGGCGCTATTGGGCGGGAATGCGCGGCCGCAAGAGCCAGGTATACCAAGGTGGGGTGCGGGTGCCCTTTTTTGTAAAGTACCCGGCTGCTTTTGCCCAAAACAAGGATGTGGAAACCATGAGCGCCCACATTGATATATTGCCCACGCTTGCCGAAGTGTGCAAGGTAGAATTGCCCCAATACCGGAAAATTGACGGCAAAAGCCTGCTTCCCTTGATCCAGGGCAAAACTGTGGATTGGGCGGACCGCTCCCTATTTTTTTACTGGAACCGCCGATATCCCGAACCCTATAAAAACATGGCCGTCCGACAAAGCGACTACAAACTGGTAGGCAATACCGATTACAATGCCCCCATTGAAGAATTTGAACTGTACAACCTGAAAACGGACCCCTACGAGCAGGATAACCTAATACTGAAAGACAAAACAAAGGCCATGCAGCTTAAAAAGAAGCTTGAAGGCTTGTACAACGAACTTGTAGCTTCTGAAAATTTGGTCAACCAACCCCGGATCATTGTGGGCAACGAGGCGGAAAACCCTATTTTCCTTAACCGGAACGATGCCGGTGGCCAACGCGGTATCTGGATGCAGGAAGAAGTATATGGCAGTTGGAGGGTAAGCATAGAAGAGGGCCATTACAATATTCGGATGAAGTTTATAAAGCCCCTGGAAGCTGAGGGCCGACTCTATTTGGAGGCGAATGCCCTGGTTAAACAGCAGGCCAACTTTAAAGACAACGTGGATGAACTGGAACTGAAAAACGTATACCTCCCCAAAATGGACTGCGACCTACTCGCCCATTATGCCATTAAGGGCAGGCATATACTGCCGTTTTGGGTGGAAATGGAGAAGGTGAATTGACTAAAACTTTAAGTTTTGAACTTTATTTGGTTACTTAAATAGATGGTGAAGACATTGTAAGCAAGTATTTGGCATGAGCATTTTCAATCGAAAAACAAAAAAGAAGCACCTGGAGCAATTCGCGCTAAACATTGCTGAAATTTTGGAATCGGAAATGCCACAAATAAAAACAGCCATAGACCTTTCTAAAATTTATGGGATTCATTTTATGGATAAGCCAAAAGGAATTCACATAACCAGGGGGTATGGGCAAAAAGAATTTGAACTGATCAACAGAAATCACAAAACCCGATTTCATTTGACTGGAATTTCAGTTTTCAACAAAAAAAAGAAATGTTTTCAGCCACTTAAACTGTATTTTCAATCTGATGGATTATCCATAATTGAAGTTGAAAACCCAGAGTATTTCCATCGAACATTTGACTTAAACCAAATTCAGAAGAGTGAGATTACAGTGGAGTATTTACCAAAATTGGAAAACCCTGACCAGAAAATCGCCGAAAAGGCTCTTAAATCGCTTACCAAAGAACAAATGAAACTTCTGGAATTGGATTCTACTTTTGAAATTGAATTCGATGAAAAATTGTTTTACACGATTTTGAATATGGAGGACGGAAATTACATAGCGGTAGATAAAAAAGGTAAAATATATCGACTACATCATGACCATGAAGAACGGGTAAAGTTAATAGCTAACAAACCCACCGCCTTTTTTGAGATATACGATGGGAGAAAAAGTAAATTGAATCAATTACTGTTCGATTAAAAAAGTATTTACCGTTCAAAAGACACCAGATAGCATCTAAACCAATGATTCAAAAAGTTAAATACACATTGGCTGATTTGCAAAATTCAACAGATGAGAATTTGGTCTCCTTAGTCTACGACAAATCAGCAGAACTTGAACTGGGGACATTTGGGGAAAGTCTGGAAATTGCAGACCCGGCCATGGCAGAATTTATGGCAATGTGGATTTTGGAAGGTGATGTTCAAAATGGTGGATTTGATCAGTTCTTTCATAACAACGGACTTCAATATGGGCAAACTGCCCTGGCTGGATTTGAAAGGATTGGTGCCAGCGATTTTGCCAATGTCACACAAAAAGCGATTGAAATATTTAAAAATCAGGACAAAGAATTTGACAACAAACGAAATCCTGACTTCAACGAATTGGATGATGAATTTTACGATTTAGATGATTTGGACAAGTTTCAAATTAAATACATCCGAAAGAACTATGAAAAGTTTGTTGTTGGATAAAATCACATATAACAATCTCCAATTATCATGAAACCCACCAAAGCCCTTTTGGTCATCGATATGCAAAAAGGCTCTTTTACGCCCAAAACCCCACGTTTTGACACCGAGGGCGTGGTAGCTCGTATCAACAAGTTGGCTGCGTTGTTTCGGCAGAAGGGTTGGCCCGTGGTGATCATACAGCATGATGGCACCGGAACAGGCGAGTTTGAAAAAAACAACTGGGATTGGGAGCTGTTGGACGAACTCCAAAACGAACCCACAGATACTCTATTGGACAAATACGCCAATGATGTCTTCTATAGATCCCAACTACAGGGGTTGTTAACGGCTTGGGGAACCCAAGAACTGTTGATCACGGGCTGCGCCACCGACTTTTGTGTGGAGGCTACGGTACAATCTGCCTTGGCCAAGGATTACAACATTACCGTGGTGGCAGACGGGCATACCACAGGAGACCGACCGCATTTGCCCGCCCAAAAAGTGATTGAACACTACAATTGGGTATGGCAAAACATGATTCCCACCAAAGGGAATATAGGGGTTGAGGATTTTGAGACGATTAGCAAAGCTATTCCCAGCTAATCCCAAAATCTGTAGCACAACAGCTACAAAAACCGCTGCTTTTTTTACTTTTAGGTGGAATGTAGATTTTTGATTTATGTACACAGGTAAATCGACCTGCAATAAAAAAGCACTTTGAATTTGAATAGATTAATTTTTCTCTTTGTGATCATTCTATTGGCTGGATGTAATCAGAAACAGGAAAAGGTCGCAAAAGAACTCGAAACCAAATTGGAATCGAATCCCCAATCAGCATCTGAGACCAAAGATTATTTAAAAGAAATAGCTGAATTCTCCCTTAATTTCTCACCTAAAGGTGCCTACTCCTTGGATTCTATACCAAAGGACGTTATCAAAAGTTTCAAAGAACTTAGGAAAGTCAATAAAGATGCTCATGAAAAATATGTAACTCTGATTTTCACCAAACTTTATGCTGAACATTTATCCTGCTGTCATCAAGGGTACTTAATGGAAACTTTTCCGGCAAGCAAATCTGAATATGACTTTGATGCATTGACCATGGTAAATGAATTTGCCTTCATGACAAATTATTTGGAACAAGACGAGTTACCTGAAGCATGGTCTTCTGGAATAATTGAAAAATGGTTGACTGAAAATCCAAGATTATTGAAATACGAACCTACTGGAAAATGTTATGAACAAATAAAGACTTTTTCCAAAAAAATCGAGAATGGGGAATTTTGGGAGTAGGAATTTCACCCCCTCAAAACCTCAATTCTCCTCTTTTAGGCCAAAATCTATGGGTTTATCTTTTGGTTTATCATTGCAACGGCACTTATTTTCTTTGTTTTGCCCAAATTGGGTTTGTAAAACTGTATTTTGCATTCACATAAACATGTTAGGCAGCACGCTTAAAAAATGGAACTGAAACAAAGAAAACTCCTCACCACCAATAAATTCTTGATCCGGGATAATGGAATTGAATGGACTTTACGGGAAAAGTTTAACCGCCAGAGCACATTCTTTGAGTTTGACGAACTGAATTTTAAAAAGGCCACCAAATACAGAAAGTATAATCTTGCCTTCATAATTCTGTCCGTCCTTAGTATTGTTGCGCTAATACTCAGCATTTTCTCTTCGGGAGAAAACAGTGCCTTTGGTCAGCCAACCCTATACATATTTCTGGTGATGTCAATCGTTTTTGCGCTATTGACCTATTTCTTCCGTACCGATAATGTTTATATCCCTACGGAAAGGGGAGTGCATATCATCATGTTTAATGGGCTTCCAAACAAGACCAAGTTCTCGCAATTTCTGAAAACCTTAAAATCAGAAGCCAAACAGGGTTTAATAGAAAAGTACTTTGATAGTGAATACGTTGATCAAAAAAGATTATACCAATTTTTAGAGGAAAGAGGGTTATTGGACCAAGCCGAAAAACAAAAATTTGAAGAACGTTTTAAAACAACAGAGCGGACAACCATAAAAGGTTTTGGAAAAGACTAGCATACATTAGTTTTTCATTCTCCCCCTCAAAACCCCAATACCTTAAAACTGCCTCTTTAACCCAAATTCTGTAGCAGAACGACTACAAAAACCATTGCTTTTATTTACTTTTATGAAATAACCCCGTTTTTTACATTCGTAAAATAAGTTACGCTATCAATTGGTCAAAGTAATATGGCAGAAAGTAAAATTATTTTCGTTGGGGGAATACATGGTGTCGGCAAAGGGACTTTCTGCAAAAAACTTACTGAGAATTTTGACCTAACACACTTAACGGCTAGTGAAGTTCTAAAATGGAATGAAATCAGCGACTTAAAAAATAAGAAAGTTAGTAATATCCATTCAACACAAGAAAGGCTTATAAATAACCTAAATCAAATTATTAAGTCTGACCAAAATTATCTGTTAGACGGACATTTCACATTATTGAACTCCGATGGAGAACCAGAAAAAATTCCAGATTCAACTTTTGAAGGTATAATGCCAATTTCTATTTTCCTCTTAACCTGCGAACCCACTACTGTATTATCAAGATTGAATAAAAGGGATAACTCATCTTATGATTTGAATGTTGTTCAAAAAATGCAGGATATGGAAATTCAGCACGCTAATCATATTTCAACCAAACTAGGAATTCCATTATTTGAGATAAAAAATAATAATGTTCAATCAGTTTATAGTTACTTGGATAGTTTATGAGGGTATTAATTGACACAAACATCATTATTCACCGAGAGGCCAACAGAGTTGTAAATGCGGATATAGGCTTATTATTCAATTGGCTGGACAAATTGAGATATGTAAAATGTGTACACCCATTGTCAATCGAAGAGATTTCCACTCATCAAGATCCAGATGTCGTTAACACGATGAACATAAAGATTGCGAATTACAATCTTTTAAAAACAGTCTCAACTGATGATAGATTGATTGAACAAATAAGAGAAACCGATTCAACCAGAAATGATTTTATCGACACTTGCATTGTAAAAGAGGTTTACAATAACCGTGTGGATTATCTGATTACCGAAGACAGGGGTATACATGGAAAGGCCAGAACTCTTGGGTGTTCAGAAAAGATATTCAAAATAGATGCTTTTCTAGAAAAGTGTATCGCCGAAAATCCTGAATTAAAGGATTATGGAGTTTTGGCCGTAAAAAAGGAATATTTTGGCAATATTAATCTCCAGGATGAGTTCTTCGATTCTTTTAAAGAGGACTACAAAGAGTTTGCCGATTGGTTTAACCGAAAAGCAGACTATATTTCTTACATATGTATTACTGATGGTTCTGTAAAAGCATTTCTTTATCTCAAACAGGAAGGCCAAAATGAAGATTATGATAATATAACCCCGCGTTTTCCTAGGAAAAAAAGACTGAAAATAGGCACTTTTAAAGTTACTTCAACTGGTTATAAATTAGGGGAAAGATTTTTAAAAATAATTTTCGACAATGCTTTGCAGTTCGATGTTGACGAAATTTATGTGACCATTTTTGATAAAAGAGATGAACAATTAAGATTAATCTACCTACTTAAGGATTGGGGATTTGTTCACTGGGGAGAAAAAAACACAGAAAATGGGACTGAACAAGTATTTGTTAGAGAGTGCATACCATGCCCTAACTTAATGAACCCTAAATTGTCATTCCCTTCTATTTCAAGAAACACAAGCAAATGGATTGTTCCTATATATCCCGAATACCACACCGAACTTTTCCCAGATTCAATACTAAATAACGAATCTCCAAATGATTTTACTGAAAACGAGCCTTATCGTAATGCCATAAAGAAAGTTTATATCTCTCGTTCTTTCAATAGACACCTTTCCGGAGGCGACTTGGTTTTGTTTTATAGAACTGGAGGGCATTATGCTGGTGTGGTTTCTACAATTGGAGTTGTGGAAAACGTTATAACTAACATAAGGGATGAAAATCACTTTATTGAACTTTGCCGAAAGCGAAGTGTCTTTGACAATGCAGGCCTGAGGGCGTTTTGGAATTATCGTAGAAATAACAGACCATTCATCGTCAATTTTTTGTATCTGGACTCATTTCCGATGCCTAAAGTTAATTTAGCTAAATTGAGAGCTTCAAATCTTATTCAAGATGCCCCACGGGGTTTTGAACCACTAACAAATGAACAATTTAATTCAATTTTAAAACTTGCCAGAGCTAATGAAAGTTATATTATCGATTAAGCCAGAGTTTGCAAACAAAATATTTAATGGAACCAAAAAATTTGAATTCAGACGAACTCTTTTCAAAAAAAAGGAAGTAAGTAAAATTGTAGTTTATGCTTCCGCCCCTATCAGTAAAGTTATCGGTGAATTTGAAATCGAAAATATAGTACACGAGAACTTAACAGCACTTTGGGATAAAACTTCAAAATATTCTGGTATCTCGCTAAAATATTATTCAGATTATTTTCAAGGAAAAGAGGCTGGCTACGCAATTGAAGTTAAGAACCCAAAAAAGTATGAGGAGGAACTATGCATTAAAGAAAACTATGGTATAAGACCACCCCAATCTTTTGCTTATTTAAGATAATATGCATATCCGCTATTTACAAGTATATGTCCAGCTTTGGAATACAATTATTCATCACGAATCCCTCACCCCCTCAAAACCCCAATAATCCCTCTTAGGGCGGAAACCACTTGTTGGACTTCTCGTTGGGTAAAGGCTTCCTGCTCCACATAAAACAACATTTCAATACCGAGATCTAGGACTTTGGCAAATTCGGCGGGGCCGCCATAGCCATCTTCAATCAGTTCGGTTAATGCTTCGGTTAAGTTTATTTTATCCGAAAGTTTCATTGTCATAATTATTTAAACCCAAATATATCTAGTATACTGATTTTAAGGGTCATAACAAATTATGACTTTGCCCTTTTTGCACTTGAACTTGAACTTGAACTTGAACTTAAGGAACTTTTCAACTTTTATACTTTCCCACTTTGCAACTATCGCACTTACTTATTTGATTTTTTGATTTAGGTCAAAAAAAGCCAACCAAAGCTCCCCTACTTTTATCCAAAACAAAGACATGAAAAATTCAAACCTGATAATCAAAAGTCTGGCGGCCATCCTGTGCCTAACCGGACTACATACCAAAACAATGGCTAATTTTAATCCCGTGAAACCGAACAATTTTATCTTCGCAGACCTTTCCACCTATACCCCCAAAGAGACAATGGCCTTTTACGAGGCCGCCTTTGGCTGGAACTTTTACGAATCCGATGGGTATTATTCCGCCTACCAGGGGCAAAAAGAAATCTGTGGCCTGTACGAGACCCCGGAAAAGTTCAAACAGATGCAGATGCCCCACTTTTGGATGTCCTATATTCAGGTAAGCAGTGTGGCGCAGACCGTGGAAAAAGCCCGTAAACTGGGCGGCATTGTGGAAATGGTGGAGGAAAACGCCATGGGCAAGGTGGCCCTTATACGTGATCCACAAGGCGCCGGCTTTACGGTATATGAAGGTGACCAACTCTCCCACACCCGTACCCTGAACGAAGCCGGAACCCTTATCTGGAACGAACTCCATGTGTCCAACGCGGCCAAGGTAATCCCCTTTTACGAGGGTATTTTTGACTGGCGTTTTGAGGAACAGGGCTATGGGGCCTATCAAATCTGGAACAGTGAGGACGAGCATATTGCCGACCTTATGGAAATGTCCAACAAGGATAAGGGCAAATACGAATATTGGGTCTGCACCTTTGGAGTGGAAAACTTGCCCAAAACACGGGATAAAATCCAAATTTTGGGCGGTACCGTGGTCTCGGAGGAGGACTTCCGGATTCTGATGACGGACAATTCGCAACAAGCATTTTTTTACATCCAGGGGATTTAGGCGGAATAAAGGTGTATTTTGCATTCAAATACTGAAGCTAAATTTACACTGAACACCCTATGAAGTCCTATTTCTGCCTTACCCTGCTGCTGCTATGTACCGCTACATCCATTTTTGGCCAAGAAATTTTTGAGTTGTTGGACAACAAGGACCATTCAACGCTCCAACAAAAACTGGAAGATGGAATGGATACCGAACAAGTCAACGATAATGGACTTACCCCACTTTGGATGGCCGTTTATAAAAATGACACTACTTCGGTAAAACTACTGTTGAACAACGGGGCAAGTTTAGACTATCCGGTAGAAAAGGGAATGCACCCCATAATGGTGGGCTGTATAGCCAATTCCATGGAAAGCGTAAAAATCCTGTTGGACAAAGGAGTGGATGTAAATTGGAAATCCAAGGCATCAAGAAATCAACAACCCATCCGCTTCGCCTCCCAAGAAGGGTCATTGGATCTGGTAAAAATGCTCTTACACTATGGAGCGGACATGGAGGCTACTCCAGACGACAAAGGGACTCCATTATTGGCGGCGCTTCATGCCCGTAACTTCGAAGTTGCGGAATACTACTTTTTAAATGGTGCCAATGTTTCCGTTGTGGGCAGGGACGGGGAATGTGTGGTTCATGAGGCTATCAAGACCAATAATCCGTACATGGTAAAGCTTGCTTTAGATCGCAATGCCCCTTTAAATTACCTCGATCCAAAAGGAAAAACCACATGGCAATTGGCTAAGAAAACAGGTAATCCTGAAATAAAAACGTTAATAAAACAAGCTTTGGACAAGTAATTGGACCCGGTGTTCAACCAAACATCCTTCTAATCCACATGAAAAAAATAATTGTCACCGTGCTACTGGCCATACCCAGCACTTTCTACCCACAATCCATTACGGAAATTGACTCTGTGTCCTATGTTATGTGCGATTATTTACAAAAGCTGGAAATAGAAAACGACACCGTAAAGATCAACACCCTTTACGAAAAGCAATTGTTTCCTTATCTAAGGAACTTTGACCAGTCCAATGCCCAGCAAGTGGGACAACAGGTATTTTACAGATTGCAGCGAAATTGTCTTGAGTTCCTGAACTTATTGGACCGTTTAGAACCTCCAAAAGAAGCTGTGGACAGGGTCACCGAAAAACCAATTCCGGAAATATCAAAAGATGAACTAAGGGATTTTAAGGAACAAAAAGAGTTCTATTACTATGAGGTTTCGGGAGATACCACCAAAGTCCTGATGGATAATGGCAAATGGATTGATTCCTTTTCGGACGGAACATATTCAAGACTCTCCTACAATTGGCTTAAGGAAAATGAATTTGAATTGATTTTTATTGAAAGTGACAATGAAACAAGGTCCAATTTTAGCGTTAAAGGTGATACATACAGATATCAGGTGCTCTCTAAAGACGAAAACTTCTATAATTTGAGTCTTTATATTCCAGGCCAGACAACCTATGTAAAATTCAAAATGTATTTCAAATAGATGGCAACCAAGAGCCTCATAAAGTCGGAACAACCTTAAGGCTTATCACAAAAGTTCTCGCCATATGGATTACACGACCATTTTAATCATTGTTGCCGTAGCCGTGGTGCTGAAGAACCTGGCGCCCAAGCTGGTCAAATTTGGCGAACCGGAAAAAGCTCCCAACAAAAGTGAATGGCATTATAAAGTAAGGTTTGCCAAGCTCAATAGAGAACTATATGATCAATCCAATGCGGAGGAAAGGGAGGAACTCCTCTATTATTATACCCAAAAACTAAGGCAAAAAGACAATTATGGTGAGGCTTCGTTTAAGGACATGCCCAAATTGTTGCAAGTGGTCTATCTAATAGATAAATTGGAGATGGAGGTCCAAAATGGAGGGTTGTTACAGTTCTTTACGAACTCTTCTCGCCAATACGCCCAAGAAACTTTGGAAGCACTGGAACTGGTGGGCGACCCTGGGGCTAAACAGCTTTTAGAAAAAGCCTTGGAAACCGTTGTAGCGCACCACGAGTCTCCGCAAAGCTTAAATGAGAAAATAAATAGCAAAAAAATACACGAAATTTTCAATACCTCCGACTTGTACGACAATGCACCTTTAATGGATGCGATGAACGCCTTGGACAACAAGTTTTACGACCTTAAATCGAGCTACTCCAAGCATAAAATGAGCTACTTTGAAAAACACAAGGAAGAAGTCTGGGAAAAGTTAAACCAAAAGCAACGCTGAATATGGAAAGAACCAAAGAACTCGCCCGCAGATTGCAAGAAGTACTGCTGGATGGCCGTTGGGTGGCCAATACCAATTGCAAGGCACAACTGGAAAACCTGAACTGGGAAGAGGCCACGCAAAAGGTTGGAAACCTCAACACCATAGCAGCGCTCACCTTCCATATCAATTACTATTTGGCGGGATTGATTGTGGTGTTTCAAGGTGGTGCGCTTGAAATCCGGGACAAATACAGTTTTGACCTTCCTCCCATTACCTCGCAAGTGGACTGGGAAAAGTTGGTGAAGGAGTTTCTGGAAAATTCCGAAATCTTTGTCCAAGAAGTGGCCCAACTGCCAGACAGTGTTTTGGAAGAGCCATTTGTTGACGAAAAATACGGGAATTACCTCCGAAACATTGAAGGCATCATAGAGCATAGCTATTACCACCTGGGTCAAATTTCCATGCTAAGGAAGTTGATTACCTAAACCATATACTTACACAGATTGATTTTATCCAAATCATATCATCCTCTGCAATTGGCATCTTACTTTGCGTAAATCCAAAGCGGCAAACCAAAAAATTAAGAGATTAAAGCCGACAGTATTTGAAAAATAAGCGGTTTTAAAGTCTCCCAACCCATTTCTTCGGCCTTCGGATTTCAAGAAATAGATCTGTATCTTGAACTCAGCTAATTTCCAAAATGAATTTCAAAACCTTTGGTACAATTTTTTTAGTCTGCCTTGTTTTTTCATGTAAAAATGGAGGTAAGGAGACCATACTTCAAATTCATTCAGCCCAAGTAAATGATACCATTATAGTTGAGGAACTGGTAACAGATAAAAAGTTTGCGGAGTTGTCCGAGGCCAAACAATTGCAAAAAATCAATTTGAAATGGCCTGCTATTGCTTCAATAAAGAGCAGCTCCAATAATAGCCGGTACCTGACCATTTTGAAGCCGCATCAAGATTTGAACATTTTTATTGGCGTAGATTCGAGTATCTCCACACATAAAAAGTGCGATTCCATCTTAAACTACTTATCGAAAAGTAATTTGGATTTTGCCAACAACAATCTCGATTTCATTTTTAAAACCGAAAAATTGGATTCCATTCCGGTTTTATTCGATGCATTTAGAAAGAAAAGAGAAGAAGAGATAAACAAAATTAAAGGTGAATTGAGTCCACGGGATTTTGCTATTCTTAGTTTTCAAAATAAGGCTACCATTTACTCTTTTTTACTCTGGTTTGGAAGAGTTTCCAAGAAGCTTGAACCTAGTCACAGCTATTATAATTTTATCAAAAACATTCCTCCACCGGATTGGACAGCAATGACCTTTCCATCAATATATCTCTACAAATACGAAATTGAGTACTTGCAAAAAAACCCATCTGTCCAAAGTAACTCAGATTTCATGATCTATTTAGAAGAAGAGGTTCCGCATAGGGAAACCTCTGAGGTAATCAAAGCACTTTATATCAAAGGCCTTATAACGCTTCCATCGTATTGGAGCAAGCACGTAGAGCATTTTAATGCAGAAGTTCTTGATAACATCTTGATTGCCGAAAAAGACAATAATTATTTTTCGATGATACAAGAAGCCGCTCAATCATTTTACAAGTCACAAAATAAAATGGTTGCCTACAATTTTAAGGCCATTGATCACCAAAACAAGCCTTTCCAACTAGAAGACTTAAAGGAAAAAGTGGTCTTTATCGATGTTTGGGCCACTTGGTGCGGACCATGTATAAAAGAAAGACCAAAAGTGTTGGAGCTTGCGAAGAAATATAGCGACAACCACAAAGTTGAGATTATAATGCTTTCTGTGGATTCTTCAAAAGAATCTTGGGATTCATTCTTAGAAAAAGAGGGGAAGCAACCTGGGTTAAATCTGTTCATTCAAAATGGAATGAAGACTGATTTTGGCAGCCACTTTAATGTCACAGAAATTCCCAGATATATTCTAATAGGAATGGATGGAAGAATCCTAAATTCCAGGATTGAAATGACCAAGGATGCCATTGAGAAAGATATTGAAATCGCCATTGGAATAACCCAACGCACAGTTCCGTAAAACCAACATCATCCTTTTTATGCAGGACACCTGAATTAATTTACTTAAAGGTAAAACGATCAAATATTTCCATTCTTTTGGTTAACTTATAATCCTAAAACCTCTTCAAAAAGCCACCGCCAAAATGGACCTTAGTATTCTTGATCAATCGTATACCCTTAACCAAGAACAACTCGATTTTTACAGGCAAAATGCCTTTATCAAAATCAAGGAAGTGCTGACCCCAGAGGTGGTTGCCCATTTTAATACCATCATTTCACAGAAAGTAGAGGAGCAGAACACGGAGTCTACCCCCTTAAAAGATCGTGACACCTATGGCAAGGCCTTTTTGCAGATCTTCAATCTATGGACCCTGGATGAGGGCATCAAGGCATTGGTTTGCAGCAAGCGATTGGCGCAATTGGCCGCGGATTTAATGGAGGTTGATGGTGTGCGGATGTACCATGACCAGGCCCTGTTCAAGGAAGGTGGCGGTGGGATTACCCCGTGGCACGCCGATCAGTACTATTGGCCGTTGTCCACAGATAGGGTCATTACCGTTTGGATTCCCTTGCAGGCCGTTCCTTCGGAAATGGGCCCCTTGGAGTTTGCCCCGGGCAGTCAAGATATTTTAACCGGCAGGGATTTGTCCATCAGTGATGAAAGCGAAAGCCTCATTGGGGAAAAACTACGGGTGAGCGATTGCCCTAAAATTTCCGAGCCCTTTGATGTTGGGGAAGTCAGTTTTCACTCCGGATGGATTTTTCACCGGGCCGGACCCAATACCACCGATCAGACCAGAAAAGTGATGACCTCCATTTATATGGACAAGGATATGTTACTGAAAAAACCGGAAAACGATGGCCAAATCAACGATTGGGAAACCTGGTGCCCCGGGGTGGAAATCGGTAAGGTGATAGACTCCCACTTAAACCCCATCCTGTTTGAAGGGTAAACAAAGAAAAACACCCGGACGAATGCCCGGGTGCCTTTTTGGAAACAAGTAAAGCAAATAATTTTCTTTTTCAAATATCAGTTTCTTGTCACCATAATACTGTTGGAAAGTGCATAGAACCCTTCCAAATCTGCAACGTTCTTGCCGGCTTCCAAACCTATAAGACCGTCTTCAAAGGTGGCATGCCAGATAAAGCATACCCCTGTTCCCGCTGCATCAAAATCTACACCTTCCACAGCATCCAAACTTGGGGGAAGTCCCAAAATATTGTTGGAATCGTCCGTGATCACATAGGTTTGGTACGTTCCAGTAAGCCCAGAATCATCCAAGGTGATGCCGCTCACCATATCCGGGGTACCATCCACAGTAAAAGTGAAGGGACCACCAGAAAGTGTTCCGGCATTTAACCCGTTGCGCGTCACGGTAATGGAGTTGGACAACGCATAGAAGCCATCCAAGTCGGACACATTATAACCGGCCTCCAAGTTCACCAATCCTTCTTCGTAGGTAATATGCCAGATAAGACAAGTTCCAACGCCAGCAGCATCAAAATCCACGCCTTCCACAGCCTCAATGGTAGGTGGTAGACCTAAAATGTTGTTTTGATCATCAGTAATCACCCAACGTTGCTTGGAACCTGTCAATTCTGAGTCATCCAAAGTTATTCCGCTCACCATATCAGGAGTTCCATCTACAGTGATGGTATAGGGTCCGCCGCCAATGGTACCGGCATTCAAGCCATTTCTTGTAACCGTAATCCTATTGGAAAGGGCATAAGCTCCACTAAAATCATCAAGGTTCATCCCAGCTTCCAACCCGCTAAGGCCATCCTCATAGGTTAAATGGTAAATAAAGCACTCACCAACGCCCGCTCCATCAAAATCAACACCTTCAACAGCCTCAATAGTAGGTGGCAATCCTAAAATATTACGCTGATCATCCGTAATTACATAGGTTTGATTGCTTCCGGTCAATTCCGAATCGTCCAAAGTTATTCCGCTGACCATATCCGGGGTTCCGTCCACCAAAATGGTAAAGGGACCTCCTGAAAGCGTACCTGCATTAAGCCCATTTCGGGTAACGGTAATCCTGTTGGAAAGAGCATAGGCTCCACTAAATCCATCAAGGTTCATCCCAGCTTCCAACCCGGTAAGGCCATCCTCATAGGTTAAATGGTAGATAAAACAAACACCCACGCCTGCTCCATCAAAGTTTACGCCTTCCAAGGCCTCCAGGGTTGGTGGAATTCCCAAAATGTTCCTTCCATCGTCAGTGATCACATAGGCCTGATTAGATCCGGTCAATTCCGAATCGTCCAAAGAGATTCCTGATACCATATCCGGGTTCCCATCCACCAAAAAGGTGAAAGGACCTCCTGAAAGTACCCCTGCATTAAGTCCGTTGCGGGTTACGGTGATGGCATTGGAAAGGTCGTGTTCCCCAACAAGGTTGTCCAAGTTGGTTCCTGGCTCCAAACCGGTCAAACCATCTTCGTATACCAAGTGGTAGATAAAGCACGATCCCACACCAGCGGCATCGAAATCCACCCCTTCCAAAGCGGTCAATGTGGGTGGAAGACCCAAAATATTCCGTGAGTCATCTGTAATGACATAGGTCCTGTTGCTACCTACTACATTGGTAGCATCCAAAGTTACCCCGGTTATCATGTCCGGTGTTCCATCAACAGTGATGGTAAAAGGTCCGCCAGAGATGGTCCCTGCATCCAATACGATGGGTTCATCGTCAGATTCATTGCTACATCCTACAGCTAGCACTGCGATGCCCAATAATATCCATAATGATTTTAAGTTGCTCATTTTGTGTGTTTTTTTATTTGCAACACAAAAGAAGCCGCCAATCATTGCAGAAGTATCACATAAAATTAAAGATTGTTTATTTATTGATTTTCAGAAGGTTACATAAATAAATCGCAAAAACTGTAAAGAATGGGGCCAAAAACGGACTTTTTAAGGGTATTGCGTGATAAGTTTTTAACACCATGGTGAACTTTTCGTGATACTTTACCCATTAATTCGTGATATCATGAAAAATGTGCTCATCGTTGAGGATGATCTGGAGATTGTCCGTTTGCTGGAAATCCACCTGAAAGACCTTGGTTGTTCCGTAACCACCGCCACTAGGGGCGATATTGGTCTTCACAAGGCCCTCAACGAATCTCCGGACCTTATTATATTGGATGTGATGCTGCCAGAAATGGACGGTATTGAAATCTGCCAAAAAATCCGGGCGAACAATATTACTACCCCAATTATGATGCTTACGGCGCGGTCCGAGGAAATTGACAAGGTGCTGGGACTGGAGGTTGGCGCAGACGACTACTTGACAAAACCTTTCAGCGTACGAGAATTCATAGCTAGGGTAAAGGCCATTTTCAGAAGACAAAAAATGGACGTTGTGGAAACTGCTGGCGGTAAAAATGCCAAACTCATGCAGTTCGATATCCTATCCATAGACATAGACCTTCGCAAGGTCCTCCTGGATGGGAAGAAAATTGAACTTTCGCCCAAGGAGTTTGAACTGTTGGTATTATTGTCGTCCAATCCGGGAAAGAGCTACGACCGGGGCAAGCTGCTGAACATGATCTGGGGTTACGATTTTAAAGGTTACGAACATACCGTGAATTCACATATCAACAGGTTGCGCTCCAAAATAGAACCCGATATGAGTAATCCGAAGTTCATTCTTACCACCTGGGGCGTGGGTTACAAATTCAACGAAGAACTCCTAGAGGCCCAAACCAAACACTGACCATGAAAAACAATATACTATCCGTTCGTTTTATCCTAAAATTGACCATTTCCTTCTTGGCAATTTTGCTGTTGGCCGGAATTGGATATACCATTACTTCCATCTATCTATCCAACAAATATTTTTACGAGACCACCCAAAGGTTGCATGCCAATTTGGCCCAGGACCTTATAGAGGAAAAATTTAGGGACACCCAACCGTTCGACTCCATCGGGAATGTAAACAAAGCCCTCTTTGGGGATATAATGCACGATATGATGGCGGTAAATCGTGCCATAGAGGTGTATTTACTGGATATGGAGGGAAAGGTTCGATACTCGGTGGTCCTGGACCATGACGCTCCTGAAACCAAGGAAAAAAGAGTGGACCTGGTGCCAATCCGAAAATTCATTTCGGAATCTGGAAGCAACTATGTTTTGGGAGACGACCCCAAGGACCTTTCCAAACAGACCATTTTTTCAGCGGCCCAGTTTAATAAGGATGGGCATGAAGGTTTTATCTATATCATCTTGGCCGGGGAAGATTTCTTGGCCACGCGCAGCGACCTTTTTAATAGTTACTTTATGCGCCTGGGCCTGGGAGGTTCCCTATTGACGCTCATTTTTGCCACCCTTTTGGGTGTTTTGGCCATTTGGTACCTCACCCGCAGTCTTCGGAAGATCATTTATGCCGCCAAGCGCTTTCAACAGGGTGATTTGGAGTACCGGATTGAAAATGCTGAAAAGACCGATTTGTCCAATGTGGCCACTACGTATAACAGTATGGCCGACACTATTTTGTCCGATATAGAAAAGATTAAATCCGTGGAACAGTTGCGACAAGAACTTATCGCCAATATTTCCCACGACCTTAGAACACCACTATCCATTATACAGGGCTATATAGAAACGTTGCACATGAAGGATGCTGAACTTTCCCCAGAAGAACGGGCAGAGTACCTAAAAATAGTGACCAAAAGCAGCGAGCGACTTTCCAAATTGGTCTCCCAACTCTTTGAGTACTCCAAACTGGAGGCCAACCAGATCCAGCCGGAAAAAGAACCGTTCTTGATCAGTGAGCTGGCCAACGACATCCATCGAAACTATTCCTTACTGGCCGAACAGAAGAACATTGACCTGCAACTGTCCATGGCAGACAATATTCCCTTGGTTTTTGCCGATATCTCCCTGGTGGAGCGTGCCATCCAGAATTTGATGGACAATGCCCTTAAGTTCACCCCTGAGGGCGGCAATGTGACGGTGAAGATAGAATCTTTGGACGCCCATGTGGAAGTCACCATCAAAGATTCCGGACCCGGAATCAAAAAAGATAACCAAGCCCTTATTTTTGAACGCTACCGCCAAACCAAAACCGGGCAGCAGAAAGAAGGTACAGGTTTGGGACTTGCCATTGTAAAGAAAATCATGGAAATCCACGACAGCAGTATTCAGGTATTTAGCAAGCCCAATGAGGGAACTTCATTCCGTTTTAGCCTCCCCGTCTACCCGGTGGCCTAAGCTAATTATCGCTATCTTTAAGTAGAAAAGTTGTTTATGATCCTTACAGATTCCCTTCTGGATTTCTTTTTGGAAACCCGAAAAACTTCCGAATCCATTTGCGAACCCCTTGAAATTGAAGATTATGTGGTTCAACCCGTGGTGGATGTGAGTCCCCCAAAATGGCATTTGGGACATACCACTTGGTTCTTTGAGGAGTTTATCCTTAAACCGCATGCGAAAAACTACACGGAATTTAATCCAGATTTTTCCTTTGTCTTTAACAGCTACTACGAAACTGTTGGTAAACGGGTGGTACGCTCAGATAGGGGAAACTTATCCAGGCCATCCGTAAAAAAGGTGTATGAATACCGTCATTATGTAACTGAACATATCCAAAAGCTCTTTGTATCACCCCAAAGTGAAGCGTTGAATACATTGCTGGAGATAGGTATCCACCACGAAAAACAACATCAGGAGCTTTTGTTGACAGATATCAAGTACATTTTGGGAAACAACCCACTGTTGCCAGCCTATTCTGAATCATTTAAAGATCACCCTGTGGAATTACATGAACAGGATTGGATTTCCGTGGAAGAGGGCATTTATGAAATTGGACACCAATCGGAATCATTCTGTTACGACAATGAACTGGGCCGGCATAAAGTATACCTACAGCCGTATGATATTTCCAACAAGTTGGTCACCAATGGCGAGTTCATGGCATTTATGGAATCTGGGGCATACCAGCGCTTTGACCTGTGGCATGCCGAGGGTTGGGATTGGGTGAACCAAAACCATATAAAGTCTCCCTTGTACTGGCACCAAATTGATGGAGAATGGTGGCATTACACCTCCACGGGACTCAAAAAAGTGGACAAGACCGCCCCTGTAACGCATATTTCATATTATGAAGCCTTTGCCTATGCCCAATGGAAAGGCCATAGGCTACCCACCGAGTTTGAATGGGAAGCCGCGCAAGGATATTTTCCGTGGGGAAAACGATGGGAATGGACCGAAAGTGCCTACCTCCCCTATCCAAAGTATCAAAAAGCGGATGGTGCCCTAGGCGAGTACAACGGTAAATTTATGGTGAACCAAAAAGTGCTGCGAGGAGGTTCCGTGGCCACTCCCGATAAACATACCCGACCCACGTATCGCAATTTTTTCCACCCCAACTTAAGATGGCAGTTCACTGGTTTAAGGTTGGCCAAATGATCACGACAAAGGGCTTATGCAAAATAACCGCACCATGAAATTTACCTCGGCTTTTGAGCAAGAGGTATTTGAGGGATTGACTTCCTATCCAAAACATCTTTCCTCAAAATATTTTTACGATGAGATAGGCGATAAACTTTTCCAGGATATCATGGCCATGCCTGAATATTACCTGACGGACATTGAATATGCCATTTTGGAGCAAAACAAGGCCAAAATAGCAGCATTGTTCTCCGAAAACAATCGAGAATTTAGCTTGTTTGAACTTGGGGCCGGGGATGGAAAAAAAACCAAAATTCTGTTGCGCCATCTTGTGGAGGCACAGATTCCTTTTGATTACAGACCCATTGACATCAGCCAAAATGCCCTAGATCAGCTGGAGGAATCCATCAAACTGGAAATTCCGAAAGTAGAGGTAAATCCTTTGCAGGGCACTTATTTTGAAACTTTGCGGGATATCCACAAAGTAAACGGCAAAAAGAAGGTCATTTTGTTTTTGGGCTCCAACATTGGAAACTTGCTCCATGAGCAAGCTGTGGAGTTTTTGGGCAACTTAAAAGATTCCCTGAATGATGGAGATCTGGTGCTAATGGGATTTGACCAAAAAAAGAATCCGCAGACCGTGTTGGACGCCTATAATGACGCCACTGGAATCACCGCGGCCTTCAACAAGAACATTTTGGCCCGAATCAACAGGGAACTGGGAGGGAATTTTAACCTCGACCAATTTTTGCATTGGGAGGTTTATGATCCAGAGACCGGTACGGCCAAGAGTTTTTTGGTTGCCAAGGAAGCACAAGAGGTCACTATTGAAAGTTTAGGGCTTCAAATACGTCTTAATCGTTGGGAAACCATACACACGGAAATTTCCCAAAAATATGATGATGCTGTGGTGGAATGGCTCGCGGAGCGATCGGGGCTGAAAATTGTAGAGGAATTTACAGACGACCAACAGCTTTACAAAAATTACATTTTTAAGAAGTAAGCCCATGAAAGCTATTTGGAACAACAAGGTAATAGCGGAAAGCAATGAAACAGTTGTGATAGAAAACAACCATTATTTTCCTGCGGAGAGCATAAAAAAAGAATATTTTAAGGCCAGTGATACCCATACCACCTGCCCTTGGAAAGGGGTGGCCTCCTATTACACCTTGGAAGTGGACGGCAAGCAAAATCCGGATGCGGCTTGGTTTTATCCTGAAGTCAGCGAACTGGCCAAGACCATCAAAGGACATGTTGCCTTTTGGAAAGGGGTATCTGTAGTGGAATAGCCCCTAAAAAAGATATACAATAAGACAAGGGGCAAGACATTGTCTTGCCCCTGGCTTTTTTTATTAAAGTTCTAGAACAGCGTTTTCTGTTCCGGCATAATCATTCCATTGGTAACGATCGGCCTCATTGTCGTTGATGTATGCTCCATCAACCAAATACCTAAACTCATAAGAGTTTTCCTTTGGAAGGTCAAAAGTTCCTTTGAACGTTCCGTTTTTCAGTTTCTTCAAAGTGCTCCCTTTTGGGTTCCAATTATTGAAATCTCCAACAACGGCCACTTTCTTTGCTTCTTCTGCGGGCACGGTAAATGTAACTTTACATACCGGCTTGCTCTTTAAATATTGTTTCTTAATTGCCATGGTACTTTAATTTTCTTTTAAAAACAAAGCAAAACAATAGATAAAACGGTTTACGTACAATAACTTAAAACCGATTTATCAAATTGGTAAAATGCTCCTAACAATAGGATTACTTTCGCAAAATTAGGGTTTGAATATTCACAAAATATGATATTGGTCAACTAGGATTTTAAAATATCCACAATCGCATCCACCTCATTTTCTGTGTTATAGAAGTGAAAACTAAGTCGTATTCCTTCTCCCCGGAGCACGCAGACCACATCATTTTGAATAAGTTTATCAAAAACGGACTGCCCTCCCTTGATATTAAAAATAGTGCTATGATCATTTCGTTTGACCACGGTTTCTTCCAATAAGCCCAAAGCGGTAAATTCCCGTTTGGCTTTTTGGGACAGTAGTTGCAATTGGTTCCCAATGCTGTCCCTACCTATGCTTTCCAGGAATTCCAAGGAAAATTGCAAGCTTCCAAAATTTATGGAGGACAAATGCCCTGGTTCCAAGCGCTTGCAAAAAGGTGCATTTTCAAAGCTATCGCCCATCCTATCCACCGTCCAATTGCCCACGGCCTTTAGGTCAAAACGTTCAGTGGCGCCTTCGTTTACCAAAAAGAATCCATTGCCATATCCGGCCAACAGCCATTTGTAGGCGCTTGCACCTAATATATCAATGCCAGATACACTAAAATCGAATCGCTCTGTACCACAAAATTGGGTGCCGTCTACGATAATAAGTACATCGGGATGTTCTTCCTTGACCTTTTTCAGGAAATCCAGGTCCATTTTCACCCCACTGATCCATTGAACAAGGCTCAGGGCCAATACGTCATAGGTTCCTTTGCGAAGTCGTTCAAAAATGTTCTCTTCCAAGTTCTGGTCTATTTTTACATAATCCCGTTCAAAGTTTCTCGACTCAAAAGGCCAGTTCAATGAAGGATAATCGTTTTGGACCAGCAAAACTTTTGAGGTTTTTGGCAAACCTTCCAGCAAAAGATTGAGTCCCAAGGTAAAATTGGGCACTAAGGCCACATGTGAGGAATCGCACCCAAAAAATTGGCCCACCGTACTTCTCACCCCAGACATTTTATCATACCACTTTTGCTTCATATGGCTACCCCCGATCAAATAATCCAAATCGTTTTCTTGGCGCCATTCCATGAGGTCCTCATAAAGTAGGCCCGTGGCGGCGGTATTTGCATAAATACACTGCTGAAGTACCGGAAACTTTTTTCTCAGGTTTTGCATGGCAAAGGTTTTGGGTTGATTTCGGTTATATTTGCTGTTAAAGATAGCCATTCCATGTTCGTCAAAAAGCAACAAGAAAAATCTGTGGATATTGAACAGCATGAGCTTCTGGAAAATGCCCAAAGGCGTATCAAACAGAAGAAAAGACTGTTCTCCCATTTCGTGATCTTCCTGATCGGAAGTGTCTTTTTGGTGTTGATCAACAAGATCCTAAAGTACGGGGAAGCCTACGATTGGTTTATCTGGGGCATCCTTCTGTGGTCCTTTTTATTTCTTTTCCATGCATTTAACGTCTTTGTGACCCATAAATTCATGGGGAAGGATTGGGAGCGTGCCCAACGCGAAAAATTGGTGGCCCAGCAAAAGCAGCGCATTTCTGAGATCCAAAAGGAAATTGAGACCGAATTTCCCCTGTCCAAAATCAATAAAAAAAAAGATCAGTGAAACAATTGATCATGATTGCCGCTGCCGCGGAGAACAATGCCCTTGGCATCAACAACGATTTGCCCTGGCATTTACCGGACGATTTTAAGCGATTTAAGGCCCTGACTTCCGGCCACAAAATCATCATGGGAAGAAAAACGTTGGAGAGTTTTCCAAAACCCCTGCCCAACCGGGAACATATTGCCATTAGCAGGGACAAAAACTATGAACCAAAATTTCCCTGTAAAATGGTACATTCCCTTGAAGCTGCCATTGAATTGGTGGAAGAAGGGGAAACCGCCTTTATTATAGGAGGGGGTGAAATTTATCGCCAGGCGATGGCCATTGCCACCCATATTGAGCTAACACGGGTGCATGCAAAAGTTGAAGCGGACACTTTTTTCCCGGAAATCGATGAAACCGAATGGGAATTGGTGCAGGAAGAATACCATCCCACAGACGAAAGGCATACTTATAGCTTTAGCTACCTGACCTATGTCCGAAAATCGTAGTTAGAAATCCTTGTACTCCACATCAACTTCAGGGCCGCCTACCATGGAAGTCAATATGTTTGCCTCGGTATTGATGTAAAATCTATGGGAAGCTTTTCTGTTGAGGTCTGCGTGCAACAAGTTTTTCTTTAGAACCGCTTTGGTTTGTCTTGCCACGGCCTCCCCGGAATCAATAATTGTAACGTTGGACGGCACTAACTCCTTGATCAACGGGATTAAATAAGGATAGTGGGTACACCCCAGGACCAAACAGTCAATTTGTTGCTCCAGCATGGGGTTCAAATATTGACTTAACAATGCCTTGGTCTCTTTGGAACGTGCCTCTCCCCGCTCAATGAGTTCCACCAATCCGGTACCCTCCTGTTCCAGAACCGTGATGCCTTCCGTAAACATTTTGGAGGTACTGTGGAACAACTCACTGGCCAAGGTACCTTTGGTTGCCAGCACACCAACTTTTTTGGTTTTGGTATGGAGGGCGGCAGGCTTGATGGCCGGCTCTATACCAATAAACGGAACTTGGTAATGGGCCCGAAGATAATCTATGGCATTGGTTGTTGCCGTATTGCAGGCCACCACGATCAACTTGCAGTCCATACTGAGCAGGTATTCGGTGTTCTTGATGCTAAGCTGTAGGATTTCTTCCTTGGGTTTTGCCCCGTAGGGTGCATTATGGCTATCGGCCAAATATATAGTATCCTCATGGGGAAGCATTTTTACGATTTCCCTCCAAATAGAGGTGCCTCCAATACCAGAATCAAAAATACCGATGGGTTTAACCATGTTTAAAAGTAAGTACTAAAGTTAAGTTTAGCGCACAAAAAAACCGCTTTTCCAAGGAAGAAGCGGTTTCCATTTTATTTTAAGTAACCCTTAGAATCCCAATTCCTGTTTTACTTCAGGAAGGATATCCTTTCCTTTGGCAACGATCAGACTTAATCCTGGACTTGCATCAATAACGTAATCCACGCCCAAGGAAGCGGCCACTTTTTCAATGGCGTTTTTGGCTTTATCGGAAATTGGAGCGAACAATTCCTGTTGCTTTTTCTGCATTTCCTGAAGCGCAGCCTGCTCAGCTTCTTGGATGTTCTTTTCGTATCCTTGAAGTTCTATGGCCCTTTTTTCGTTCTCTTCCCTTGATTTGGAAGTGGACTCATTTTGGTATTGAGTGGCTTTATTTCTTAATTCGGTCATGGAACTTTCGATATCTGCCCTATAGGTTTCCTGCAATTTCTTAAGCTCCGCTTGGGCAGCTTGCATCTCCGGCATTTCAGACAATAATTGCTGTACATTGATATGGGCAACTTTGCTCTGGGCATTTACAAAACCCGCTGCTGCAACGAATAAAACCAAGGCTACCGCAATTTTCTTTACATTTTTCATGATTCTCTAAGTTATACTATTTTGAATGTTAATTTTAGTGTTTCAATATTATTGTTGTATTGAATCCTTTTGTTGTTCCTGCGCGTTTTTGCGTTCTTCCAGCTTGGCCTTCCGCTTGGCATCGCGCTCTTCCAATAATTTTTTTCTTCTGGCCTCATAGGCCTTTTTCCGTTCTTCCCGTAACCTCAGTTGCTCGGCTCTGCGATCCTCTGCCGCCTTGGCCCGTGCTGCCTGGGTTTCCTCTGCTTTGGCCTGTCTTGCCTTTAAGGCTTCGCTCACTTCCTTCTCCTCCTCGGCCTGTTCTTCCCTAAATTGGTCCAACCTGCTTTTTTCCTTCTGCTTTTTGTTGGACTTGCTCACTTTCCTGGTTCGTGCTATTTCCCTTAAAACCAAGTCACTGATATCGTGTCTTTTTTCGGAATACAACATTACGACATCTGCGGATTTATCAAAAATAAAATCGTATCTTTTATTTCCGCCTATTTTTTGCACTTCATTGAATACCTGGTCCTGTATGGGCTGTATCAGCAGCTGTTTTTGCAGCACCAAATCCCCTTGCGGTCCAAAGCGATCCTGTTGGTAATCCAACATTTCCGTTTCCAGAATTTGGATTTCCTCCTCACGTTCGGCGATCAGCTCATCCGTTAGTAGAACTTTCTCGGCCATAAGATCCTTTTTCATTTGCTCGATCACACTTTGTTTGAGCTCAATTTCCTGTTTCCACTTCACGGCCTTGGCATTCAACTGTTCTGTTGCATCCCGATACTCTTCCACATTTTCGAGGATATATTCCATATCAACATAGCCGATACGGACTCCCCGTTGTGAAAAACCATATAGGGACATGGCTAAAACAGTTAATGTCAAAAGAACTTTGGTCTTCATTTTTTGATTCCGCTTTTTACAAAGAAAATATCGTGCCAAAATAACTAATTAATTTAAAATGAGTTATTTATCAGTTATTATGACGCGATTATCTTTTGGTTAAAACTGCTGCCCGATGATGAAGTGCGTTTGCCAGCCGCTGGGTCCGTTGGAAGAAGGATTTGCATCTGTATCAAATCCATAACCAAAGTCGATACCCAATAGACCGAATGCCGGCATAAAAATACGTAGCCCCACTCCGGCAGATCTTTTTAATTCAAACGGATTATACTCACTAAAATTGTTAAACGCGTTACCTGCTTCTAAAAAAGAAAGTGCATAAATGGATGCTGAAGGTTTTAAGGTCAGTGGATAACGCAGTTCCAAAGAGAATTTATTGTAGATGGTACCCCCATCCCGTTCTTGGTTTCCGGTAACTGGATTGGTACTGAAGGGCGTTAAGGAACTGTTCTCATAACCCCTTAACTGGATAACGTCCCTGCCGTCCAAGGTAAAGTTGCCTAAACCATCACCTCCCACGAAGAACCTTTCAAAAGGTACGGCACCAATATCATTGTTATAACTGCCCAGGAAACCAAATTCAGCGTTGGTCCGTAGCACGAGCTTGTCCACTAAATTGGTATACCAGTCCCCCTTGAATTTAATCTTGTAGAATTCAAGTAACTTAAAGCGTTCCTCTTCCAATCGCTCCAAGTCATCACTCAATTGGGCAAACTCCACCTGCTCCTCGGATGTTGCTGGGTTGGGCCCAATCTCAAACAATCTGGCGGTAATTTCGTCAATATCCGATCTGATCTGTTTGTAATCCTTGCTACCAAACAGGGAATAGGGAGGTGTAAATTTAGCGGTAAGCTCAAAATTAGAACCTGTCAAGGGAAATATTCTACTTGGCCCTTGGGAGCTCCTTGAAATTCCCAGCGTATAGCTCAAGGAATTGGAGCTACCGTTACCAAAATTAAAGAGACCATTATTAAAATCGTTGAAATCGTACAACTGGTAGCTCATGGAGTGCGAGATGGTGAAATAATCATCAGGCCACTGTACCCGCTTGGCCAAACCAGCGGATATTCCGGTAATGGCAAACCCACGGTCGCGGTCCACATCTATCCTGCCCCTATTGGTAAAACTTGTGGCAAATTGCTGCGTCCTGGATAAGGAAAGATTGAAACGGACCGGCTTTTTTCCTCCAAGCCAAGGTTCCGCGAAATTCAAACTATATACCCTAAAGGTCCTACTAGCCTGCAATCTGAGGGCAAAGGTCTGACCATCCCCCATGGGAACTGGTTTGTAGGCCTCGCCATTAAATATGTTTTTCAAAGAGAAGTTACTAAATGAAAGTCCCAGGGTACCTATAAATCCACCCCCACCAAAACCTCCTTGTAGCTCGATCTGGCTGGAACCTGATTCCACTAGGCTATATTGGATATCAACCGTACCTGCATTGGGATCGGGATTTTGGATGTCCGGGGTAATCTGTTCGGCATCAAAGAAGCCCAACTGCCCAAGTTCCCGGATACTACGTACAATATTGTCCTTGCTGTATTTTTGGCCTGGACGTGTTCTCAATTCCCTAAAGATCACATGGTCATTGGTCTTATCGTTCCCAACTACGGTAACGTGATCTAGAAACGTTTCCTTACCCTCAATAATACGTATCTCAAAATTGATGGTGTCGTTTACCGCAGAGACCTCAACCGGGTTAATACTGGAAAATAAATAACCGTTGTTTTGATAGAGGTTGGTCAAATCCTGTCCATCGGGCTTGCTATCGTCCGCTATACGTTTTTTGAGGAGAACACCATTATAGGTAGCTCCTTTACGAATACCTAGCACTTGGCTCAATTGCCGGTCTGTGTATACCGAATTACCCACAAAATTGATGTCGCCAAAGTAATATTTGTCCCCTTCCTCTACCTTAATTTTTAGGTCGATGTTGTTTTCATCCACCTTGACAAAGGTATCGGAGAGAATACGTGCATCCCTATACCCTCGCTCTGCGTAGGTGTCCACCATATTGGAGAGATCCTCCTTGTAGTCTGCCTCAATATATTTCGATTTCTTCCAAAATCGATAGAGCTTCTTCTTCTTGGTCTTTTTTAAGGATTTGCGGAGTCTTTTGTCTGTAAGCTTTTCATTCCCCTCAAATACAATGTTCCTGATCTTTACCTTATCGCCTTTCTTTACATTGATGACCATATTCTCCGTGTTGGTCCCAGTGGTGTCCGAAGCTGTTACAATATGGACTTGAGCATTGAGATAGCCCTGTTTTTTGTACTTGTTCTGAAGGTAGTTTTTGGTATTGGCAATAAGGCTTTCTGTTATTTTCTTGCCTTTTTTGAGGTCGGTATCGTTCAGTATGTCCTCTACCTTACGTTTTTTCACCCCATATATGGTAACGTTTGAAAGTGTTGGTCGTTCCAAAATGTTGAGTTCCAAGAATATCTGGTCTCCTTCAATTTTGGTGTAGAACACCTCTACATTGCTGAACAACTCCAAGCTCCATAATTTCTTGATGACCGCACTGATCTGATCTCCTGGAATGGTGATGGGCTGCCCTACCCTAAGGCCTGTATAGGTTTTTACTGTTTGCTCATTATAGCTTTGCAGTCCCGTAACGGTAAGACCCCCTAAAATATAATCCTTTCCATCCTCGAAGGAGGTTTCTTGCGCAAAGCCTTGGGCGGTGAATAGAAGTAGAAGGAGTAGTTTTAGGTATAGTTGGGCGGTATGTTTTGCTTGCTTAATTGAGTTGTTCGCTAGTTTTTCCAAATCGTCGTTCTCTATTTTGGTAACTTAATATTGCCTCTACCAAATGATGTTCACTAAAATCGGGCCAAAATACATCATTAAAATATAATTCGGCGTATGCAATCTGCCAAAGTAAAAAATTGCTGATACGTTGTTCGCCGCTAGTACGTATCAATAGGTCCACATCTGGCAAAAAATGCGTGTAAAGATGTGTATTTATAACGGTTTCGTCAATATTTTCGGGTGAAATTATATTATTTTTAACTTTGGATGCTATGTCTTTTACGGCTGATTTTATCTCCTCCCTAGAGCCGTAGCTTAGCGCCAAGGTAAGGGTCATTCCAGAGTTTTTGGAGGTTTTGGAAATGACTTCGGAAAGTTCTTTTTGGGCCTTGGAGGGTAATGACTGAATATTTCCGATAGTCTTTAACCTTATGTTGTTCTTGTTCAAGGTCTTGACCTCTTTGCGCAATGAGGCCACCAAAAGTTTCATCAAGGTTTCCACCTCCAGTTTGGGCCTGTTCCAGTTTTCTGTTGAAAAAGCGTAAAGGGTAAGAAATTGTATTTGAAGTTTGGCACAGTTCTCCACCGTTCTCCGGACGGCTTCCACCCCGTTTTCATGCCCAAAAACCCTAAGTCTACCGCGTTCTTTGGCCCACCGGCCGTTACCGTCCATGATTACGGCAACATGTTTTGGAAGTTTGTCGGTATCTACGTCCTCTAATGTGTACATTTTATTCAAAACAATCCTGGCAAGGTTTACGTCCAAAGGTATAGGTCAATGTAAAACCTGTAAAGACGTACCAGTCATCGCTTAGAATATTTCCAAATCGAAATTGTTCAAAATTGGAACCTTCCGGATTACTTGCATCCAAGTTGTCCGTAAAGGTATATCTTGCCCCAATCTCCGCACCCAGAATCAAAAACTGATTTAAGCGATACTTGGCCCCTACCGTCATTGGAATTGCAAAACTACCTTCTTTTTGGTTAATATCCTGCACCACGAGGGCATCAAAATAATTAAAATCGTACCTAAAGTAGGTCAATCCCGTGTAAAGATAAGGGGTAAAGGCAGGCCCCAACCGGTGAAGATTGTATTCCACAAAGTTGAATTCCAAGCCTATTGAAGCTTCCAAGATTGAATTATCCGCGCTATATCCGCGCTGTTGCCTGGATCCCTTGCTCGATTTTTCATCATCAAAGGACATGGTTCCGTAGATGGCCGAGGCCCTCCAGGCATATCTTTTACTTTTGTTCCACTTAAAAATGCCCCCGAACGCAGGTCCCGTGGGCGAAATGTAGTTGGTCTGTCCCACATCGCCAATACCATTGGCTCCACCAGCAAACACACCTATTTCGTATGTCTGCGCATTGACCTTGAGCATACCACATAAAAAAATTGCAAACAAAACTATTCGCATACCAACCAGATAATTATCATGTTAAGAGTAGAGGAAGGTCAATAGAATACCGGGTTATAATTGTTCTCCTTTGTTAAACAGTTTTTGGCCCCATTTATTGTTTGGTACCGCTTAATTGCGTTTATCTTGGCCCCAAAGGAGTTTGTTGCGAAGGGTCTTTAAGAAGCTTTCCGATTTATATTCTATCATTTTAATATTGAAATTTGTCTTTTTTATCCTAATTTCCTTGCCATTGGGAATACTTGCAATACGGGAATCCAATGAAACCAAATGGTTTTCTTCCCGGCCCGAAACCTTTAATCGGATATGCGTATCGTCTGAAATGACCAAAGGCCTTGCATTGAGGTTATGGGGTGCTATTGGGGTAAGCACAAGTGATTTTGCACTTGGCGCTATGACCGGACCACCACAGCTCAAGGAATATCCCGTGGATCCGGTTGGAGTGGACACGATCAGCCCATCTGCCCAATACGAGGTAAGGTACTCGTCATTCAAGTAGGTTTCCACGGTGATCATGGAGGTGGTATCCTTTCGGCTTACGGTAATTTCGTTAAGGGCAAAATTGATATCCGCAAATTCTTCCAGGTCCTCGTTCACGGCCACTTCAACCAGACTGCGTTCCTCAATACTGTAAGCTCCAGCCACAAATTCGGTAATCACCTTGCGTACGTCTTCCTTTTTAAAGGTTGACAAAAAACCCAATCTTCCGGTATTTACCCCTACTATGGGAATGCCCAAGTCCCGTACATAGGTCACCGCCCTTAGCATGGTACCATCGCCGCCAAAACTCACGAACATATCAAAGGAGTCGTCCAAACCGGCCTCTTGGGAAAAAGTATCGTGGGAAAACCCGGCAAGGCACCCATCAATTTTGTTACAGAAATCCTCTTCAATGGAAACAGAGGCATTGATCCCTTGTAATTCTTCCATCAATTCCAGAACATAGGTTTGATCCTGTTCTTGGAACGTTTGACCGTAAATCGCAACCTTCATGCTAAACGTTAAGGTATTTTTCCAAGTAATCCGACCGTTGTTTCAGGTCCTCCAAAAACTGGTCGTCATTGTTCCCAAAAACTATGGTGTAGTTATACCGTCTAAAGGTTTGGGTCACTTCATTGAGGTTAAGGGTACCTATTTTAAGGGTGATTTGGACCACATCATTTTGGGAATCGGTGATAAAGGCGCCCAGCAATCTGGCATTGTTACCTTCCACAATTTGGGCAATTTCACTAAAGGAATAGTCCTTGATCCCCGTAGCAATCACCAAAATTCCACCGGGTTCCTTAAAAAATGGGGTGTCAATAAAATCAGCCACCACATCTTCCAAATCGTAATAACCAATGATCACATGGTTCTCATCCAAAACAGGAAGTACATTGGAGTCGTTTCTAGAGAACATTTCCAGAACATCCAACCAAGAGGTCTCCTTGGTCACAAAAAAAGTCTCCAGGTCTATTCGGAATTCGTCAATGGTCTTATCAGGCTCAAAACAAGCCAGGTCATTCTCGGAAAGGGCACCAATATAAATGCCATCCTCCGAGACGGCCACATGGGAAAAGGTAGTTTCCTTAAAGAAGCGTATGACTTCCTCCAAGGTTTCCGAGGCCTCAAAAACAGGAACCGATGTTATTATTCTGTTCTGGATTTGCATAACAATTCTATTGGGCGCAAAATACTAATTTTAAATCGCAAAAGGCGTGCCTAATTCTTATTTTTGGCTTTCAAAAATGGAAGTCCATGACAAAACTGAGCGTTAATATCAACAAGCTCGCCACCCTAAGAAATTCGAGAGGGGGAAATGTCCCCAATTTGGTTCAGTTCGCTATGGATATCGAATCTTTCGGGGCACAGGGCATAACCATACACCCCAGACCAGATGAACGCCATATTAAATATCAGGACGCCCGCGACCTGAAAAAAGTGGTCACTACTGAATTCAATATTGAGGGCAACCCCGTTCCAAAGTTTGTGGATTTGGTGCTCGAAGTACGGCCCACACAAGTTACCTTGGTTCCCGATGCAGAGGATGCCATAACCTCCAATGCGGGCTGGGACACCGTAAAACATAAGGACTTTCTTGTAAACATTATAAAGACCTTCAAGGAAAACGGAATCCGTACCTCTATTTTTGTGGATCCCAAGGTTGACATGATAAAAGGTGCTGCCAAAACAGGTACCGACCGCATTGAGCTGTACACGGAAAGCTTTGCGGAAAACTTTACCAAAGGCAAGAAAAACGAGGGAATTCAAGACTTTGTGGATGCCGCCCAAATGGCCCACCAATTGGGACTGGGAATCAATGCAGGCCACGACCTTAGCCTGGACAACATCAAATTTTTTAAGGACAACATTCCCCATTTGCTGGAAGTCTCCATTGGCCACGCGCTTATTTGTGAGTCCATTTATCTTGGATTGGAAAATGTGGTGAATATGTATTTGCACCGATTGAAATAATGGAAGTATTGCATTCAAAAATATTGGGAGAGGGCAAACCCTTGATCATCCTTCACGGATTTCTGGGGATGTCGGACAATTGGAAGACCCTGGGCAATCAATATGCCCAACATGGGTTCCAGGTACATTTGGTGGATCAAAGAAATCACGGAAAAAGTTTTCATGCCACCGAATTTGATTACGACCTGTTGCGTGATGACGTAATCCGATATTTAGATGATCACCAACTTGCCACCGTGGACCTTATAGGACATTCCATGGGCGGAAAAACAGCCATGCAATTGGCCACATCCCAACCAGAACGCCTAAACAGGTTATTGGTTGCGGACATCTCCCCGAAGTACTATCCGCCCCACCATCAATATATATTGGATGCCCTTGGCCATTTGGATTTTGATACCATAAGCTCCAGAAAGGAGGCAGACGATGTACTCGCGCAACATTTGGAAGAATTTGGCATTCGGCAGTTTTTGCTAAAGAACCTATACTGGGTAACACCAGGAAAATTGGGACTTCGCTTTAATTATGAAGTACTCAAGGACAAAATGGATGAAATAGGGGAAAACATCAGTTCCACAGCTACTTTTAGCGGACCTACCCTCTTTCTTAGGGGAGACCGATCAGAATACATTCTGCCCAATGATATTCCTGAAATCAAAAGGCATTTCCCAAACGCCGATGTGCAGACCATTGAAAATGCCGGGCACTGGCTACATGCAGAAAACCCCAAACAGTTTTTCGAAAAATCCCTCCAATTTTTAAATTCTTAAAATTAGCGGCATTTTATTATGCATGCATAATTTTTTTACCCATTTTATTGTCTGGATAACAATTTTGATCTAGATTTGGTACCATTGGATTAACCCCTTGTTAACATAAACTAACTCTAACAGATAATAAGATGAAAAAGTTTTATGCCCTAATGCTCCCCCTTATAGGGTTAATGATTGCATGTGAAGATGATGCGGCACCAGTTGCCATAGATCCAGACCCCATTGAACACACCTCTGGAACTGCCAATTTTGCGAACTATGTGGCTGTGGGCAATTCCCTAACCGCTGGTTTTTCCGATAACGCATTGTTTATAGATGGACAAGCAGCATCCTTTCCCAATATGTTGGCCACCCAGTTTGCACTGGCAGGTGGTGGGGATTTTAATATCCCTTTTATGGCCGATAACCTGGGAGGTGCCACCTTGGGCGGTACCCCTATTTTAGGAAACCGCTTGATTTTACAGTTTACACCTGATGGTCCCGCTCCAACCCCAAAAACTGGAACTGGAACCACGGAGATATCCAATAAACTGACAGGATCCTTTAACAATTATGGTATTCCCGGAGCAAAAAGTTATGAATTGTTGGCTCCAGGATATGGAAGTGTGGCTGGTGTTGGCGCAGGAACCGCAAACCCCTATTTTGCACGCTTTTCCTCTTCAGACGGCACTACCGTAGTAGGCGATGCCGCAGCGCAGGGCGCTACCTTTTTTACTACTTGGATAGGCTCCAACGATATTTTGCTCTATGCCACCAATGGGGGGGCAGGAACCGACCAAACCGGCAATACGGATCCAACTTCATATGAAAGAATAGACATTACGGACCCCTTGGTATTTGCGGGTTCCCTTGATGCAATCCTGCAAGCCATGACCGCAGGCGGTGCAGATGGGGTCATAGCCAATCTGCCCAATGTGGTGGATATTCCGTTTTTCACCACAATACCGTATGCTCCTTTAAGCCCCGAAAATCCTGATTTTGCCCCGCAGATTCCAGTATTGAATGCTCAATTTGCTGGCTTAAATCAAGTTTTTCAGTTATTGGGTGCTCCAGAGCGTCAATTCGTTTTTTCGGAAACTGCAGCCAGCCCAATCATTATTCATGATGAGGATTTGGCAAACTTATCCACTGAAATTACTACCGCTTTGGTTAACGGCGGTTTGGACGTACCAACGGCCACAATTACTGGTTTGCTTTACGGCCAGGCGCGGCAAGCAAATGCCGATGATTTGATTGTACTTACTGCGCGACCTGAAATAGCTGCTTTTAACCAAGACGCTTTTGAAATGTTGACGGGACTGGGTGTGGAAGCTGCAACCGCTGGACAATTATCCGTAAACGGGGTAACTTATCCTATGCCGGACCAATGGGTATTGACCCCAGAAGAGCAAACATCCATTGAAACAGCTTTGACCGCATACAATACCACTATAGAAGCCTTGGCAACACAATACGACCTTGGTTTTGTGGATATGAATGCTAAGTTGACCGAGCTTCGGGAAACAGGGTTTCCTCAAACAGACGGCAGTGTAGTGACCAATGTTTTTGCCACCGGTGGCGGGTTCTCCTTGGATGGTGTTCACCCTGCGCCTAGAGGCTATGCCATTGTGGCCAACGCCTTTTTGGAGGTCATCAACGCCAAATTTGGCTCCAATCTCCCTCCTGTGGAACCTCTAAATTTTACAGGGCTCTATATCGATTGATCTACATTTAATTTCATTATATTCAAGGCACCGTTTGCAACGGTGCTTTTTTATGCACGTAATCCAAATCCTATGAAATTAATTATCCGACTTCTCTTGAATGCCCTTGCGGTTGTCATCCTAAGCTATGTACTGCCAGGTGTGGGTGTAGACTCGTACCAGACCGCGATCATTGTCGCCCTGGTGCTCAGTATTCTCAATTTTTTGGTAAAGCCCATACTGGTCATACTCACCCTGCCCATCACCATTGTAACCCTGGGCCTATTCCTGTTGGTCATTAACGCCATAATAATTTTAACTGCGGCCCATTTTATATCGGGTTTCCAGGTTTCAGGCGTTTTATGGGCCATAATTTTTAGTCTTTTGCTCTCCTTATTGCAATCCATTTTACACTCAATTTTAAAAGAGGAGAAATAAAAAAGTTTCCGTTTGGAATTCAACACTTTAAAAAGTTGTCCCACTGCGGAAAATCCCTTACTTTTGCCACCCATTTTTGAATAGCAAATAAGGCAGGAGATGAATATCACAAAAGAGCAGATTGATGAGCTTAATGCGGTGGTTAAAGTTGCCATCAGCAAGGATGATTATCAAGAAAAAGTTGATAAAATCCTAAAGGACTACAGAAAACAGGCCAATATTCCTGGGTTCCGTAAAGGTCAGGTACCTATGGGCTTGATCAAAAAGCAGTACGGTAAAGCTGTTTTGGTTGACGAAGTGAACAAATTGCTTCAGGACAACCTCAATAAATATCTTACCGAGGAAAAATTGGATGTTTTGGGAAATCCACTTCCCAAACAACAAGACAATTTTGATTGGGACAATGACAACCTCGATTTCGAATTTGAGTTGGGTCTTGCCCCAAACTTTGATGTAAAGGTAAAAACCAAAAAAGCCGTTACCCATTACAAGATCGTTGCCGATAAAAAAATGATCGACGAGCAAGTCGAGCGCATCCAAAAGCAATACGGGAAGTTGGTTTCAAAGTCCGAAGTGGGCAAGAAAGATGAGCTTACCGGTTCTTTTGTAAACGAAGCCGAGGAAATTGAGCACAAGACGACCATCGAACTGGATAAAATCAAAAGTAAAAAAGCTGTAGACGCTTTAGTGGGCACCAAAACGGGCGAAAGCGTTGTGTTAAAAACCAAAGGACTCTTTAAAGAAGATTATTTCCTTTCCAGCGCCCTTGGAATTGATAGGGAAAGAGCGGAAAAATTGAATATTGAGGTAACCTTTACCGTGGAGGAAATCAATGAGCGTCAACCTGCCACCCTTGACCAAGAGCTGTTCGACAAACTTTTCGGGAAGGACAGTGTAACCTCTGAAAAAGAGCTTCGTGACCGTATCAAGGAAGATTCAGAAAAGCAATTTGAGCAACAGTCCGATCAAAAATTGCTTAACGATATCACAGAAAAGTTGATTGACGACACCAAATTTGACCTTCCATCGGAATTCCTAAAAAAATGGATTCAGGTAAGCGGTGAAAATCCCTTGACAGACGATGAGGCCAGTGAAGAATTTGAAAAATCGGAGAAAGGGCTGCGTTACCAATTGATTGAAGGTAAGATCATCAAGGAAAACAATCTTCAGGTGGAGTTTGACGAGCTCAAGGAATTTGCAAAAGGATTCATCAAATCCCAGATGGCACAATATGGGCATTTGGACCCCAAGGAAGAAGAATTGGAAAACGTGGCGGCCAGGGTGATGGGCAACCAAGACGAAGTAAAAAGACTTTCTGAGCAGCTTATGAGCCAGAAATTGCTTGATTTCTATAAGGAACATGCCAACCTTAAGACCAAAGAGGTCACCTATGAGGATTTCGTAAAGGAGGCCTATAGCTAGTCCGCCCAGCTAAAAGAAAAATAAGTATCTTTACGGTGCCGGAAAGTGATTTTTTCGGCACCTTTTTTTTAAGCAAAATCGAAAGAAATCCTATGGATTACGGAAAAGAATTCAAAAAATATGCCACCCAACACCATGGGATCAACAGCATGTATTACGATCAAATCGTAAGCAGCATGTATCCTGTGAACATGACCCCAAATATCATTGAGGAAAGACAATTGAACGCCATTGCAATGGATGTTTTTTCGCGTTTGATGATGGACCGTATCATCTTTTTGGGAACCGGAATCAATGATCAGGTGGCCAATATTGTCCAGGCGCAGCTGCTTTTTCTTGAAAGCGCCGATGCCTCCAAGGACATCCAAATCTATATAAATTCGCCTGGAGGCAGTGTTTATGCCGGATTGGGCATTTACGATACCATGCAGTTCATTAAACCTGACGTGGCCACCATCTGCACCGGAATTGCCGCATCCATGGCCGCCGTTCTACTTTGTGCCGGGCAGGAGGGCAAACGAAGCGGACTTACCCATTCCAGGGTCATGATCCACCAACCTATGGGTGGTGCCCAAGGTCAGGCAAGTGATATTGAAATTACAGCAAGGGAAATTCTAAAGCTCAAAGATGAGCTCTACCATATTATATCCAAACACTCCGGACAGAAGTTTGACAAAGTCAGTGAAGATAGCGATCGGGATTACTGGATGAAGGCGGAAGAAGCCAAAAAATACGGTATGATCGACGAAATATTGGTAAGGGATAAGTCCTAAATTCGAACAAAAGGGTTAAAAAACAGGTTGTTGGCACAAACCAAATCCCGTTTTTTTCCGTTATTGTGGTTGAACTTTACGTGTTAGTTCGTTATTATGGCAAAGGAAAACTTGGAATGTTCTTTTTGTGGCAGAAAAAAACCAGAAACAAATCTATTGATTGCTGGCCTGGATGCCCATATCTGTGATCGCTGCATTGAACAAGCACATAGTATTGTTGCAGAAGAATCCAAACAATCAAAAAATCAGGACCTTTCCTCGGAGTTGGTGCTAAAGAAGCCTATGGAAATCCGGGATTTCCTGGACACCTTTGTCATTGGTCAGGAACGTACCAAAAAGGTGATGTCCGTGGCCGTGTACAACCATTACAAAAGATTGTTGCAGCCTAAAGGGAAGGACGACGAGGTAGAAATCCAAAAAAGTAATATTGTAATGGTGGGGCAGACCGGAACGGGAAAAACCCTGATTGCCAAGACCATTGCCCGCATGCTCAATGTGCCCTTGGCCATTGTGGATGCCACAGTGCTGACTGAAGCCGGATATGTTGGGGAAGATGTGGAAAGTATTTTGACCCGATTGCTCCAAGCTGCTGATTACAATCTGGAAAAAGCAGAGCGAGGCATTGTTTTTATTGATGAAATCGATAAGATAGCCCGTAAAAGTGATAACCCTTCCATCACCAGGGATGTTTCCGGGGAAGGCGTACAACAAGGTCTTTTAAAGCTTTTGGAGGGCACAGTGGTTAACGTTCCGCCCAAAGGTGGACGCAAACACCCAGACCAAAAATTCATTGAGGTAAATACCGAAAACATCCTCTTTGTTGCCGGTGGTGCTTTTGATGGTATTGAACGTATCATCACCAAAAGACTGAATATGCAGGCGGTAGGTTATAGTGCTTCCAAGGCCGAGGATCGTCTGGATAATGAAAATATCCTGCAATATATCATACCAAAAGATTTAAAGGAATTTGGATTGATTCCGGAAATTATTGGCAGGCTGCCGGTATTGACCCATATGAATCCCTTGGACTCCAAAACCCTGAGGGCCATACTTACCGAACCCAAGAACGCCATCATCAAGCAATACGAAAAATTGTTTGCCATGGACGGGATTACTTTTACCATCACAGAACAGGCCTTGACCTATATTGTGGATAAAGCGGTAGAGTATAAATTGGGTGCCCGCGGATTGCGTTCCCTTTGCGAGGCGGTATTTACAGATGCCATGTTTGAACTGCCAAGCACAGAGGACAAGGAATTCAAAGTGACCAAGGCCTATGCGGAAGAAAAACTTTCGCATGAAACCATCAAGAAGCTTAAAGCGGTTTCCTAGATTGCCTTTTTGGTTACCTTCTCCAAAAGATCTAAGCAGACTTCGGAAATGATTTTTTCATCTGAATACAGTTGATGCCCAAAACTGGGTACTACATTGAGGTTTACCCCAACTTCTTTGGCCCATTTCATGCCGGGCTTGAACTTGTCGCATTCCCCAAAAATTAGATTCATGGGAATATCCGGACTTTGGGATTCGTATCGGATTCTGGTCGGGGAAATTGCAGTTAGGGATTTTACCGGTAATCCTTTCAAAGCGGCTTTCCATGCCACGGTTCCACCGGTGCTAAAAGCCAGATAGTGGCTAGGTTCCTTTTCTTTCTTTAACAAATGCGCTACGGCAACATCAATTCCGCCATCAACAAATGCCTTATGGATGTTCTCTTCTGTAGATACAGGAACGTCTATATCCGCCAGTTGTTGAATGTCATAAAATACGATGTTATAATATTGTTGAAGGTATCCAAAATAAGAAGTAATCCAAAGACCCTTTTTTACCCCCCACATATCGGAGATAACAACCAATTTTTCAGCCATGCCAGTTATATTTTAGTTTAGTTATAAGATGAGGGAACCTTATTATCGAATCCAAACTTCAACTTTAAACGCTAAAATCCCATATTTATTTGTCCAAAAGAAAAGATTGTTCGACGAATGGGGGTATTTAACGAAAACGTTTTCGTAAATCTGTTATTTATTCAGGTTCAGTTCCAGAAGTTCCTCCAAATAGCACCTCTCATTGGATAGCCGGGGTATTTTATGCTGCCCCCCCAGTTTGTTTTTTGATTTAAGCCAATCATGAAATAGGTTGGGTCTAGCTACGTGGACCGTGGGCATTTTTAAGGTGATATTGTTGTATCGTTTGGCCTCGTAGTCGGAATTGAGCGATTTAAGGGCATTGTCCAAAAACTCGGTAAAATAATCCACATCCTTGGGTGGTCTTCTGAATTCTATCATCCATTCGTGGGCTCCCTTTTCACTACCGTTCATAAAAATGGGTGCCGCAGTGTAGTCCATGATCTCTGCATCGGTCTTTTGGCAAATCTGCTTTAATGCCTCCTCTGCATTTTCAATGATCAATTCCTCCCCAAAGGCGTTGATATGGTGTTTGGTCCGTCCTGTTATCCTTATCCTGTATGGATTCGTGGAGGTAAACCGGACCGTATCCCCAATTTTATATCGCCAAAGTCCAGCGTTGGTGGTAATGACCATGGCGTAGTTCACTCCAGTTTTCACCTCCCACAAGGGCACGGCCTTTTCGTCTTTTTCATAGGTGTCCATGGGAATGAACTCATAAAAAATCCCGTAGTCCAACATCAGCAAAAGATCGTCCGCATTGTTTCTATCCTGAATCCCAAAAAAACCCTCCGACGCATTATAGGTCTCATAAAAATTGAAGTTCTTTCTGGGTAATAGTTTTTTGTATTGATCCCTGTAAGGTGCAAAACTCACACCTCCATGAAAATAGACCTCTAGGTTCTCCCAAATTTCAAATAGATGGTTTTTTCCGGTCTTCTTTAAGACATCATTGAGCAAAACCAACATCCATGAAGGAACACCGGCCAAGCTGGTTACGTTCTCCTGAATACTCTCCTCAATAATGGCCTCCAATTTGGATTCCCATTCGCTCATCAGGGATACTTTGCTGCTGGGCGTACTGCTATATTCTGCCCAAAGGGGCATATTATCAATCAAAATGGCGGATAGGTCTCCAAAAAATGTCCCATTGTCCTCGTAGAGCTCCTTGCTCCCCCCCAACCGCAAACTTTTGCCGCGGAACAATTGGGAATTTTCATTGTTGTTCAGGTACAAACACAATAAATCCTTGCTGGATTTGTAATGGCAGTCCTCCAAGGCCTCCGTACTGACGGGAATAAACTTACTTTTCGCATTGGTAGTTCCGCTGCTTTTGGCAAACCATTTTATGGTAGTGGGCCAAAATAAATTTTGTTCCCCTCTACGAGATCTTTCTATGAGTTCCGAAACCCCTTCATAATTCCGAATGGGCACCCTTGCGGCAAATTCCTCGTAGCTGATCTGATCTGCAAAACCATATTCCCTACCTATCTGGGTATCCTTGGAAAAATCCACCAAATGTTGCAGCACCTCCTTTTGGACATCCAACGGATACTTGAGGAAAAGTTCTATCTGGTGATAGCGCTTTTTCAAAAGCCAAGAAGCTATGGAATTGAATAAAGGTATTGGCATTTTTGGGTATCTTTAACCAAGTTTGGGGTTAGGCACTAAGGCTAAAATAGCGCTTCTGACCTTCATTATCAAATCAGTTAAAAAACACCCATTTTATCATGCTTTACGAAGGAGTGCTCCGAAAAATGCAGACCGAGAACGGAAACCCCATTCAATATTATCTGGTTTTTGAAAAGGATTTTATCCACATGAACCAACTTCTAGACAAAAAAATCCAGATTGATTTCATTAAATATCAGTGCTTAAGCTGTGGCAAGGAGCTTCCCATTTACCGTCAGGGATTTTGCCGTTCCTGCTTTTTTGAAAGCCCATTGGCAGGGGATTGGATCATGAAACCAGAACTCAGTACGGCCCATTTGGACAAGGAAGATCGCGATTTGGAATACGAGAAAAAGGCACAGCTACAACCGCATATTGTGTACCTGGCCAATTCCAGTAATGTAAAGGTTGGGGTAACCCGGAAATCACAGGTTCCCACCAGATGGATTGACCAAGGGGCCCACGAGGCCATTGAAATTGCGGAAGTACCCAACCGATATTTGGCAGGCATTACCGAAGTTGCCCTTAAGGCCCATGTAAGCGACAAGACCAGCTGGCAAAAAATGCTGAAAAATGATATTGAGGATGTGGATCTGGGCGCATGGAGGGATAAGCTAAAAAGTTACTTCCCCGAGGAAGTGGCCGATTATTTTATTGGATCCAACTCGGAGACCCAACTGGAATTTCCGGTACTTCAATATCCGGAGAAGGTAAAAAGTCTTAATCTGGACAAAACACCGAGTTATACCGGGGTGCTTAAAGGCATTAAGGGCCAATATCTCATTTTTGAAGATCAGACCGTGTTCAATATTCGAAGTAACGAGGGCTACTATGTGGGTATTGATTTACCGCAATAACGAGTAAAACGTCTTCCCCCAACCTAAAAACCAACACATGAAAAACAGAAGGGACTTTGTTAAAATGCTTTCTATTGGAGGACTGGCGGTGATGATACCCCATGACATGGGAGCAGCATCATATCTTAAGGGCAACAAAACCCTTCGTTTTGGAATCTGTGCCGATGTGCATAAAGATATAATGCACGATGCCGATGCCCGTTTGAAGGCATTTATCGACGAAGCCAAAAACAAGGAACTGGATTTTATTATCCAGTTGGGGGACTTTTGCCGACCCTATGACCACAATCTGGAATTTATGTCCATCTGGAATAGCTATCCCGGAAAAAAATACCATGTAATTGGCAACCATGATACGGATGGCGGATTTTCCCGTCAGCAAGTGGTGGATTATTGGAAATCCATGGGCACTTATTATTCTTTTGATTGCAAGGGGTATCATTTTGTGGTGCTGGATGGGAATGACAAAGATCCCTCACCGGAACGCCCTTCCGGTTATGCCCGGTACATTGGCAAAGAACAGCTTCAATGGCTCAAAGAAGACTTGGACCAGACCCATTTGCCCACCATTGTATTCTGTCATCAAGGATTGGACAATGACTTAGGGGGTATCCACAACGGGACCGAAAGTAGGTTGGTGTTGGAACAGGCCAATCAAAAAGCGGGATTTAACAAGGTTCAATTCGTTTTCTCCGGTCATCATCACCAAAATTATTACAACCAAATCAATGGGATTCATTATCTGCAGATCAACAGCATGTCCTACCAATGGCTTGGCGATTCCTATAAACATATAAGATATGGCGAAGCGGTTGACAAATCCCATCCCTGGATCAAATACACGGTTCCCTATAAAGATCCCATTTGGGCCTATGCAGAGCTTACACCTGAGCAAAAATTCAATTTATATGGCAAAAGCACAGAGTTTGTGGGACCATCTCCAGAAGATTTGGGTGTAGATCTTTCAAAATACGGGTATCCCATTGAAGCCAAGATCTCGGATAGGGAAATTGAGTTAAAGTAAACGGGAATGGACTTGACTGCATAGCAAAACAGAATAAGATGCGTATTCCAAACTACTTTTTATTATTGGCGTTTCTTACTGGATGGAGCTGTGGAAATCACCATGCACAAACAGATAAAATCCCCCTAGCACCAAATATCATTTCCACCAAAAATGTGGAATACGCCACAACCTTCTCCCCGGATGGCAAAGAGGTCTACTTTGCAAGAAGTGAACAAAAATGGGGGTCCAGCGGGATGAAAAGCGCCATTTACCATGCTGTTTTCAATGGGGATTCCTGGTCTGAGCCACAATTGGCACCTTTTTCTGGATTACATGATGATAGTGACCCGCACATGACCCCAGACGGAACAACCATCTATTTTGTCTCGAATCGGCCTTCTGACCATCCAGTCTCATCAGATATATGGAAAGTAGAACTTTTGGAAAGCGGAGTTTGGGGAAAACCGGAAGTGCTACCCTATCCCATCAATTCTGAGGCCAGTGAATACAGTCCCACGACCGATGTGAGAGGCAACCTGTACTTTGCATCCACAAGGTCGGGTGGTTACGGACAGGGAGATCTATATGTTTCCAACAATAAAAGTGGGATTCTTACAGACCCGCTGAACTTAGGTAAAACCATCAATACACCAACAGGGGAGTGGAACCTGGAGGTGAGCGATAATGGTAACATATTGATTTTTGAGGCCTCCGGAAGGGAAGAAAACATCTCTTCCTATGGTGATTTGTACATCAGCTTCAAGGAAAATGAAACCTGGACCCATCCCCAAAATATGCAGGAACTCAACTCAACGGGCAGTGACCTTTATCCCTTAATTATGGAGTCCTCAGCGCAGCTCTTCTACACGAGTAGTGATAGTTTATCCAGTGGCAACACTACCATTTACCAGGTTGATTTCCATAAAATTCTGGAGAAATACCGAAAATCGGCCCAAATTCCAGAAACGGATTAATTAACCGTATCCTTTTCTTTTTCCTTTTTGCCCAATAGATTGCCCAAAATGGATTTGGCCGTGTTTTTCACCGGATCTTCTTTGGATGCCGTGGAATCTGGTGTTTCTTCCTTTTTACCAAGCAAGGACCCCAAAGTTTCCTTTACCCCGTTGGATGTAGTCTCTGTTGAATCGTTTTCATCATTTTTAAAAACATCGGCAATCAGGTCCTTGGCCTTATCCTTCCCTTGGTTGACCAATTTCTGTTTTTGGATCTCCACCAACTGATTGGTCAATTTGGTAACTCCTGAGGACAAATCAGTGGTAATTTTGGGCTGGGTATAGCTCCCCCCAATGTTCGCCACAACCGGAATGGTCAAGTTTTCCAAATCGGAATCGTCTATTTTGGCGATAAGGTTATTTACCTCACTCCCAAGATATTTGGCCGGGACATCTACGGTGGCATTGTACTGGAGTTTTTGGTCAAAACCATGACTGCCATCTACATTTACAGCGATATCCTTGTACTTCAAATTAAAGGGTTTCACCTTCACTTCGCCATTATCAAAACTTAAGGCGGCCTTAAGATCGCTTAGATCTAAATCTTCTGTGTTCAGAAAGTTTAACTGGCCATTTAATGATGATAATAAGGGGGCTTTTTGGGCATCTACCTTGGTAGCCAGCAATTCGGCCAAAAGGTTTCCTGAAATGGAAGCCAGATTTGGGGTGAAATCGTCCTTTAGATTGCCCGATATGTTCATATCTGAATTAAAGGTTCCTTGCAAGGCACTTGCCAAGGGAGCCAACACTTTAAACAGGTCCAGCGAACTAAAGGAATCTCCAATATTGAAATCCTTCATTCCCAAATCCATGTCAAAAGTAGCCTCTTCTGCTTTTGTTGATACGGAGCCATTTACATCCAGGACACCGCCAAATAAATTGGACTGGAGACCTTGAACTGTTGCGGTTTCATCCTTGATGATCAATCTGCCCTTAACATTGTTCAATTTTAAATTGTCGTACAGGACAGTTTTGGCGCTAGCATCAATGGTGCAGTCCAAAAAGGAAGGAATCTTGATACGTTCTTCCACTGGCTCCGTGTTCGTTTCGGTATTTTCATTTTCGCTGCTTTCCTCCACCATAAAATCGTTAAGGGCAAAAGTGTTCGAAACCAAGTCAAAATTCCCCTCCACGTTTTCATCATTGAACATAAACCCCAATAAATTGGCCAATGTTCCGGTTGCACTGAAATCCGTCGTTCCCGTTTTTCCCTTAAAAGACTCCAACACTACTTTGTCGGGAGTAAAATTAACCCCCGCTGATTGAATCGCTACGGGATGTTTTAGTTCATCGGACTGATATTCAAAATCCTGCAAGGCCAAATTTCCCTGGGTTCGGGTATTGGCGTAGTTTTTACGCTCCAATGAGTGCATGTCAAACGCAGTAGTCACATTGGCCGTTAAAATACCCTTTAGTCCATAGTCCTCAGGTACCGGATAGGCCTGGGAGATATTGGCCAGGTTGATTTTCCCGTCCATTTTGGCATTTACTTTGGTATTGCCCGTTAGATCACGAATCTTGGCATTCATATCAAACTTGTCCTGATCAATGACAAAGGAAAGTCGGTTAATATCCAGGTAGGTATCTTCCGTAATCCCAGTTTTGTTATGGATTTCGGTATCAATATGCACATTGCGGACGGATTTAGGCAGGTCAGGGTACTTGAAGGAGGCATTATCCGATTTTACCTTGATGTTAAAGGTGGGTATGTGGTTGTCATCCACTACTCCCTTAAAAATGCCATTGACCTCAAAGTTTCCAGTAGTTGTTGCGTCTTCAATATTTGAGGCGTACGCTTCTGGAATAACGGCCAGGAAATTTTTAAAATCCGATGAAGGGGTTTTAAAACTAATATCCACCTCCTGGTCGTTCTCATTGACTTTCACAAAACCGTCAAAAACCAATGGCAATTGATTCACCATTGCCTTGTTGTCCAAAAACGAGTATTTGTTTTCTTTTAAATCAATGCCAATTAGGGCATCTAGATAAATCTTATTGTGGTTCAGGTATTTGGTGCCGTCCATTTCAAAGGAGACCAAGGCATCAGTCAATGTTTTCAACTCAGAGCTATCCAGCGAAAGGTCACCGCTTCCGCTATGGTTCATTTCTGAAATGGCCAAAAACAGGCCACTGCCAAGGTCGTGGTATATAATCTCAGAATCGCTAATGGTGTAGTTCTGCATGGCAAGGGTAAAGCTGTTGGATGCTTCTTGGGCAGGCCCTTCTGCTGAAGATTCCTCCTTACCTATATCATAATTCGCCTGTTCATTGGCATCCACTTTTATGGAAAGCATAGCCTTTTCAATTGCCAAACTTTTGATGACAATGGGTTCTTCGGCCGACTTAAAAAGTTCCGAAATGCCCATTTTCAAGGCTATTTCGTCCGATGCAAAAAGGGTATCCCTCTCAAAAGGGGCTTTATTGACCAGGGAAATGTTCTGGAGTTCCACATATGCGTTGGGAAAACCCTTGATCAAGCTCAATTTGGCGGCATCAAAATCCAGGGTGGCATGGATATTCTGGTTCACCTTATTCTTGATGATATCGGCTATTTTTCCCTCCAATAGCAAGGGAAGGGCGATAATCAATCCGACAATTACAAGCAAGGCCAAACCTGTAATCTTTAGTAGTTTACGTTTCATAATTTGGGAATTTGTACCAAAGTAAGAAAGAAGTGGTCAATCCAGGTTAATCTCCTCTCCTATTTTTAAGTTAAATCTTTTCCTTAGTAGATATACGAAAAGATAGAGCAAAGGGGTGTCCAACAGGGCAATAAAAACTTTAAAGAGGAAACCACTGATGACAAGACCATAGAAAAGTTCCCATGGAATCTCCCCAAAAGCACACAGCAATAGCACCACCGTAAAGGTGTCTATGAATTGGGAAGAAAAGGTAGAAAAATTGTTCCTGAGCCATAGGTATTTGCCCTTGGTAATACGTTTCCAGAAATGGTACAGCTGTATATCGATGAACTGGGCCAACAAATAGGCCATCATGGAAGCGAAGACTGCAACCACCGTATTTCCAAATACGGATTTGAACATTTCATTATCTACCGGCGACCAGTCGGTTGCTGGGGCAATATTTGCCGTGGTAACGATCAAAAGCGAGAAAAACGATGCAAAAATTCCAGCGATGACCACCTGGTTGGCTTTTTTCTTTCCAAAAATTTCCGATATCAAATCGGTGATCAAAAAGGTGATGGGATATGGTAAAATCCCCACCGAAATCTCAAATAATGGGGCTCCAAATACTTTAATGTCCCCAAACGGATTCCAATAAAAAAACTTTTGAAAAATAAGGTTGGAGACCACCAAGGAGGTGATGAACAATGCCCCTAAATAGAGATAAATGGAAAACGCAAATTTTTTGTCCCTTTGCGTCATTCTTATTTAATGTTTAGACTAAATGGCATTCTGGCCTGGATTCCCTTTTGGTCGGAGATTCTTTTAAACTCCTTTAGGAGCTTATAGGCTTCGGCCCCAATCTCTTCTTGGACCACACTTTCTCCCCACTGGGATTTCGCTCCGGCCATATCATCCATGAACTTTTGGAAATTGGACTTGTACTTTGGATATTTTCGTATGCCAAAAGATTCCAGTTCCGCCAAGTTGGCTGCTGCTTCAATGGCATCGTCCAAACTGCCCAACTCGTCTACCAAGCCTATTCTTTTGGCATCCACACCGCTCCAGACCCTTCCTTGGGCCAGTGAATCCACTTGGGCCAAGCTCATGTTCCGGCCAGCTGCCACCCGTGCTAAAAAGGTCTCGTAGGTATCTTCAATACCTTCTTGCACCACTTCCCTAAAGTTCTCGCTCATGGGTTCGAACAAGGAATAATCAACCGAGTTTTTGTTGGTGCCCACCTGCTCCGCATTGATTCCTATTTCCCCTGCCAACTTATGCACATTGGGTATGGTGCCAAATACCCCTATTGAACCCGTTATGGTGGTGGGTTCCGCGTAAATCATATCGCCCGCCACGCCAATATAGTACCCTCCGGAAGCGGCAACGTTTCCAAAGGAAACCACAACCGGTTTTTCTTCTTTTGCCAATTCAACGGCACGCCAGATAATATCGGAAACCAATGCACTGCCCCCAGGCGAATCCACCCGAAGTACTATGGCCTTGACAGCATCATTTTTTACGGCCTTTTCCAATGCCCGCGTCACCGCTCCCTGCCCTAAAAATTCCTTTCCACCTTCCCCATAATAAATCTCACCTTGGGCATACACCACAGCGATTTTATCTTTTCCAGAACGAAGTGTTCTTCGACTTGAAAGGGTCAGATAGTCCTCAAAATCCACATAGTTGGGTGATTCATCAGCATCCAGACCCAATCGTTCCTTTAATAGGCCCTCATATTCATCAAAGTGGACACGACCGTCAAGAAGTCCGCTATTTACGGCATACTGAGGGGTTCTCCCTCCCAAGGTATCCGCAATAATGTTCAATTGGTTCACGCTCATTCCCCTGGAACTTCCAATTTCACCCAACATCTGATTCCAAAGGGAAGTGAGGAGTTCTTGGATCTGTTGCCTGTTCTCCTGGCTCATGGTATCGGATAGATAAGGCTCTACCGCACTTTTGTATTTTCCATGCCGGATGACCTCCATTTTTATTCCGGTTTTTTCTTGAAGGTCTTTGAAGTATAGGACTTCGGTAGCCAAGCCCTTGAAATCCATGGCACCAACCGGATTAAGATAAATTTCGTCGGCCACACTGGCCAGATAGTAGTCTTTTTGGGTAAAAAAATCGGAATGTGCGCTCACAAACTTTCCTGTGGCCTTAAAATCCTTAAGGGCCTTTCTGATTTCCTGGGTCTGGGCCAGTCCGGCCTGAATAAAACTAGTGGTCAGGCTAATGCCCTCTATTTTGTCGTCTTGTGAAGCCACTTTTATCCCATGTAGGATGTCGTCCAACCCAACCTCATCTTCCCAAAGTCCAGTAAATGGGTCAGTTTCATCTGTCCCCACATAATCCCTAATGGGCTCGGTGAAGCTGATTTCCAAAACGGAATTTGGTTTTATATTGATTCCATCGTCTGTATTGCCAACCAAAAACAGGAAAATGAAAAACATGGCCATCAAAATTCCAAACGCCACCAAACAACCCAAAATCGCGGCCAACAGATTTCCCAAAAACTTCATGCAACAAATTTTATTTACGGCCAAAGATAACCATTGTTGATTGTTTTGTTATTTTGTTTCCTTGAATATGGGTCAAATACAACACGCATACCTTTCGCTGGGGAGCAATCTGGGCAATCGTACACTAACACTGCAAAAAGCCGTTTTGGAAATTGGCAAAAATGCCGGTCAGGTCAAGGCGGTTTCCTCCGTTTATGAAAATGGCGCGGTAGGTTTTGAGGGCGCGGATTTTATGAATGCCTGCATTGCCCTGGAAACCGAACTGGGCCCAGAGGAACTACTTGCCGAACTTCTTAAAATTGAGGAAGCTTTTGGGCGAAAACGTTCGGATGAAGGGGGCTATGCCTCACGTACCCTGGACATTGATATCGTGTTTTATGGCGAAATGGTCATTCAGAATGAATCGCTTACCATCCCCCATCCCAGTATGCAGGAGCGCAATTTTGTTTTAAAGCCCATGGCGGATATTGCCCCACAGTTATACCATCCTGTTTTAAACAAGGATGTGAGAAACCTGCTTCAGGAATGCAAGGACCGAAACCAGCTCAAAAAGACCTCGGTCAAACTATTTAAGAATAGGGCCTCCTTGTTTTCCCAACTGCAGTTTCTGGCCATTGAAGGAAACATAGGGGCCGGGAAAACCACCCTTTCCAAGATGATCGCGGACGATTTTAATGCCAAATTGGTATTGGAGCGTTTCGCTGACAACCCATTTCTGCCTAAATTTTATGAAGATCAAGCGCGCTATGCATTTCCTTTGGAAATGTCCTTTTTAGCGGATAGGTACCAGCAATTTACTGATGATACTTCGCAATTTGATCTCTTTAAAAGCTTTATGGTCAGCGATTATGACATCTTCAAGTCGTTGATCTTTGCCAAGATTACCCTACAGCAAGAAGAGTTCAACCTATACCGTAAGGTTTTTAATTTTATGTACCGAGAGGTCAAAAAACCGGATATCTACGTCTATCTCTACCAAAATACGGAACGTTTGATCTCCAACATCAAGAAAAGGGGCCGCGAATATGAACAGAACATCCCGATGGATTATCTGGACAAAATCAATCAGGGTTATCTGAATTTTATCAAGGCAAATCCCCACCAAAACAGTATGGTTTTGGATATGAGCGACTTAGATTTTGTAAACAATCCAAAGGATTATGAACATGTTTTGGATGCCCTTGTGGAACGGATTCTAGAGCTGTTTTTTTAAGAGAATTTTTGGAAAATGTTTGGATATAACGAATGGTTTTATTTTATTAGACCTCTCGAAATGAGAAACTAACTAACTCAAACTATATGTTTAGCCCTGATTTTTCAGGGCTTTTTTGTTTTTTGGGCGTTGAGTTTGTTCCATATATCCCATACCACCACTCCAGCACTTACTGAAATGTTCAACGAGTGTTTGGTCCCAAATTGAGGAATCTCCACCACGGTATTACAGGCAGAAACCACCTCTTGGGAAACCCCCTTTACCTCGTGTCCGAAAATCAAGGCAAGGGTCTGCTGGTCCGAAGGGTCGAAGTCATGCAGCATCACCGCTCCCTCAGCTTGCTCCACGGCCATAGTATATACCCCTTTTTCTTTTAATTCCCCAACGAGTTCCAAGGTGTCTTTTCGGTATTCCCATGCCACACTATCGGTAGCGCCAAGGGCCGTTTTGCGGATATCCTTATGGGGCGGGGTGGCCGTGATTCCGCAGAGGTACACTTTCTGGATCAGAAAGGCATCCGCCGTCCTAAACACCGAGCCAATATTGTTCAAACTGCGAATGTTGTCCAAGATCAAAATCAAAGGTGTTTTTTCCGCGGATTTAAATTCTTCCACATCCAACCGCTTCAATTCGCTGTTCTCTAGTTTGCGTTTCATATTTTTCAACTATCCCGGCAAAAATATCAACAATAATTTTGGGAAATGGTGGAAAACGGTACATTCGTTCCAACCTCTTCAACCAAAATTCAATTTAAAGCACATTGGCAGGTTCATCCAAATCGAAAAAGGTTACTCCTTTAATGCAACAATACAATGCGATCAAGACCAAACATCCTGATGCGCTATTGCTTTTCCGTGTTGGGGATTTCTATGAAACGTTTGGGGAAGATGCCGTCAAGGCCTCCAAAATATTGGGCATTATCCTTACCCACAGGAACAACGGAGGGGATAAGACCGAATTAGCCGGGTTTCCACACCATTCCCTGAATACCTATTTGCCCAAATTGGTCAAGGCGGGTCAGCGGGTGGCCATTTGTGATCAATTGGAAGACCCCAAGCTCACCAAAAGTATTGTGAAAAGGGGCGTCACCGAGCTGGTTACCCCCGGGGTGGCCTTGAATGATGATATTTTATCTGCCAAAAGCAATAATTTTCTTTGCGCAGTACACTTCGGGCGACAAAAATTGGGCATCTCCTTCTTGGATATTTCCACAGGAGAATTCCTGACGGCAGAAGGCAGTTCGGAGCAGATGGACAAATTGCTTCAAAACTTTGCCCCTAATGAAGTACTGATCAGCAAAAACCACAAAAAGGAGTTTATAGAAACTTTTGGGTCGCAATTCCATAGTTTTTTTCTTGAAGATTGGATTTTTCAGGAGGATTACGCCCAAGAAAGTCTCAACTCCCACTTTAAGACCAAAACGCTTCAAGGTTTTGGCGTTGATCATTTAAATTATGGTATTGTGGCCTCCGGTGCCGTGCTCCACTACTTGGGTGAAACCCAACATAAACGACTACAGCACATCACCAAAATCCAAAGGATCCCAGAAGAGGAATATGTTTGGATGGACCGTTTCACCATCCGTAACCTGGAGCTGTACCATTCCACCAACCTGAATGCGGTGACTTTGGCCGATATCATCGACAAGACCTTGTCACCCATGGGTGGCAGGATGCTGAAACGATGGTTGGCCCTTCCACTAAAGAATCTGGAAAAGATCAGGGAACGTCATCAGGTGGTTGCACAACTGAAAGAGGATGAATCCATTTTGGATTCCTTTCAGCATTGGATGAAACAAATTGGAGATCTGGAGCGATTGATTTCCAAATTGGCCACGGGCAAGATCAATCCCAAAGAGGTCATCCAACTAAAAAATTCGCTCGAGGCCCTGGTTCCCATCAAGCAATCGGCCGAACAAAGCCCCAATAACTCCTTAAAGAAAATCGGTGACCGATTGGATGCCTGTGACGCACTCCGTGCCAAAATAAAACAGGTACTAAATGAGGAAGCACCGGTAAACCTTGCCAAGGGAAACACCATAGCCAGTGGATACTCCGAAGAGCTGGACGAATTGAGAAATTTGGCTTTTTCGAGCAAGGACTACCTGGATAAAATGTTGGAACGGGAAACGGAGCTTACGGGCATTACCTCCCTTAAAATTGCCTCCAACAATGTATTCGGTTACTATATTGAGGTTCGCAATACGCACAAGGACAAAGTCCCGGAGTCCTGGATCAGAAAACAGACCTTGGTCAATGCAGAACGCTATATCACCGAGGAACTCAAGGAATATGAGGCCAAAATTTTAGGTGCCGAAGAACGCATTTACAATCTGGAACAACAGCTTTTTGAGCAACTCTTGGTTTGGATGCAGGAATATATTGGTCCGGTGCAACAAAATGCGCATTGGGTGGCCCAGTTGGACTGTCTTTGTGGCTTTGCGCAATTGGCAAAGGAAAATGGGTACATTCAGCCCAACATGACCGATTCAACGGTCCTGGAGATCAAGGAAGGCCGGCATCCCGTAATTGAAAAGCAACTTCCGTTGGGTGAAAGTTATGTGGCCAATGATGTGCACCTTGACCGGGAGGAACAACAAATCATAATGATCACGGGGCCCAACATGAGTGGTAAATCGGCCATACTCCGCCAAACCGCATTAATTGTATTGCTTGCCCAAATGGGCAGTTTTGTCCCGGCCTCAGCGGCCCATATTGGCATTGTGGACAAAATCTTTACCCGTGTGGGTGCCAGCGATAATATTTCAATGGGGGAATCCACCTTTATGGTGGAGATGAACGAAACCGCCAGCATTCTCAATAATTTGTCTGAAAGAAGTTTGGTACTGTTGGATGAAATTGGGCGTGGAACCAGTACCTACGATGGTATTTCCATTGCCTGGGCCATTTCGGAATATCTCCACGAGCACCCTGCCAAGGCCAAGACCCTCTTTGCCACCCATTACCACGAACTCAATGAAATGTGCAACACCTTTTCGCGAATCAAAAACTACAATGTGTCCGTGAAGGAGTTGAAAGACAATGTGCTGTTCCTTCGAAAGTTGGTTCCGGGCGGAAGCGAGCACAGTTTTGGAATCCATGTTGCCAAAATGGCGGGAATGCCCCAACAGGTCATTCAGAAGGCCAATAAAATCCTGAAAAAGCTGGAAAAATCCCATTCCAGTGAAGAGATGGCCGATACACTCCAAGCTACGCAAAATGAGATGCAGTTGAGTTTTTTCAATCTGGACGACCCGCTCTTGGAGGAGATCAAGGACGAAATCCTACATTTGGACATTGACACCCTTACCCCGGTGGAGGCCTTGATGAAATTGAATGAAATCAAACGGCTTTTGAGCAAAAAGAAAACGGCCAATTCCTAGGTGCCCATACTTTTTGATACGGATATTTCCCTTTCCCTTTTGCATAAAAATTCTTTTGGATTTAAAGAATTATATTAAATTTGCATCCGCACCTGTAAAAAGGGTGTTTGTTCTTATAAATGCGAAAATAGCTTCCCGGTGCCATTTGGGAGTAGAGCATGAAATCTTTAAAAGATTCCGGCTCTGAAGTTATGCGCTTTACAAGCGAAAATAGCTCAGTTGGTAGAGCATCACCTTGCCAAGGTGGAGGTCGCGGGTTCGAATCCCGTTTTTCGCTCGACTTCAACTCCGCTCAGTGCTTACGGGTGGAGTTTTTTTTTGCAGTCCAATGCCATGCCCTGGCAGGCATGCTCGAGTGGTGGAATTGGTAGACACGTTGGACTTAAAATCCAATGGCCATTGCGGCCGTGCGGGTTCAAGTCCCGCCTCGAGTACAACGAGAGAAGCTCTTACGAAGTAAGGGCTTTTTTTATGGAGCAAAGCGAAATAAAATGGGACCTGTGTCAACTGCCGACGCAAGTACTTAATTCCAAGTTAATTCTAGCCCTTTTCTATGGGCAATCCCCTAATTTCGCCAATCTGAACACACCACCCATGAACTTCAATGAACTAGACGGCATTGTTCCTTTTGAGCTGGTCTCCAACATATTTGAAATGATGGAAAAACAACGTTTTTCCAAGGGTGAACTACTACATGAGCAAGGGAATATTTGCAGACATATTTACCTTATTCACACAGGGCTTGCCCGAACCTTTTTCTTTAAGGATGGAAAAGATATCACCGTACATTTTGCCTCGGAAGGAGAGGTTATCACTGCTGTGGATAGTATTATCAGCCTAAAAAAAAGCAGATACCATGTGGAACTGCTAGAGGACAGCGAAGTACTTTCCATTGCGTATGACGACCTTCAAAAAGTATTGTCACAACACCCTTCGTATGAAAAATATCTGCGATTGGTCTTGGAACGTATGTACACCGAAGGTGCGGACAGAATTGAAGAGTTCTTGTTCTTTTCTGCCAAGGAACGCTATGGGAATTTACTACGCACGCGCCCCCAACTTTTACAGCGGGTGAATCTGGGGCATATCGCCTCCTATTTGGGCATGGCCCAAGAGACTTTGAGTCGCATTAGAAAAATGCCCTGATTTTTTTTGACAAATGTCAAATGGCAGCGGATTTTGGGGTCTTACTTTTGCTTCAAAATCTCACACATATGAATGCTAGATATACCAAATTGTTTTTGCGAATTGCTTTGTCCACCGCTTTTTTATCTGCGGTTGCCGATCGTTTGGGCTTTTGGCCCGAAGGTCTTTATGCTTGGGGAAACTGGGAAGCTTTTGTTCACAGCACACAGGCGATGAACCCATGGTTCCCAGAGGGTATTATCCCCGCCGTGGCCTTTGTGGCCACCGCATTGGAAGTACTGTTTGCCATCTGCCTGTTGATTGGCTTTAAAACTGAACTTTTTGCCAAGTTATCAGGATATCTCCTGCTCATATTTGCCCTGGCCATCGCCTTTTCCTCGAACATTAAGGGTTCTTTTGATTACTCTGTTTTTACGGCTTCTGCAGCGGCTTTTGCCCTAAGTCTTTTTAAGGACAAATATCTGGAGCTTGACCATTGGCTATCCAAACAGGAAGGATAATAAAAAAAGCCCCGAAATTTACAATTCGGGGCTTTATCATTCTTAGCCTTCAACGAATGTGTAAAAGTTTTTGGGCTATTTTTCTTCCAGCAATATTTTCATCATGGCTACGGCAGATTTCGTTCCAATTTCACCAATCCTATCCTTTGGGGTATGGTCTCCAATTTCATAAGTGATTGAAGTGGCATTATGCCCGTATAAAAACCATCCCTTGGAAACCGGACGGGTACTATCTGAAGCCTGCTCATTTACCTCATAATCCGATATCTCCTGTTCCAATAGCTCGAACCAGTCATCAATAAAGGTAGGTAAGGTGGTTCCCTCCCGGGTTACATTGGTATAGAACACATCTTCATAAGTGGAGTGAAAATCCAGTCCCAATACTATTTTTCCTTGATCATTTTTACTAGCTGTAACAATGAACTTGGCAATGTTTTCCACTTCTACCTGACGGTATTTGGACCAATCCCTGTTCAAGTCCACGCCATTGGCATTATGCCTCCAATGCCCGAGGTCCACCCCATCCGGATTGGCATTGGGAAATGCCAACACCCTATAGCGATTAAAAAATGATTCGGTTAAATCGCCTTGGTTTACCAAAGCCTCCAAAAAATGTTGATAGGCAAAATACCCTGTTACCTCAGGGGGATGTTGCCGGGTCATCAGCACGACTATGGGCTTCCCCTCTGGCCGACCATGATACATATCCAATACCGGAATATCTCTTCCCAATGCGGACTGGCCCACTATTTGGGACCTAACAAAATCATGGGGTTGGACTAATTTACCTTCATACCAAGCTTTTACATCCTTGGAAGAATTGATTTCTTGGCCGGCAATGGTCTGCACTTCTTGACTTAGGTTCAATTTTAGATAAGCGCCATTTTCGGTTTTTACAATAGCAAGGGTATCCATAACCGTCCAAGTTCCATTTTGTTTCTTTTTTGGGATATATCGATGCTCAAATCCTTCTGGATAGGTAAGGTTAAAGTATATGGTTCTTGGGCTATCCGACCACGTCTTAAAGGCGTAATATGGACTTTTATTGATGGGCGTGTTCTCAGGATTGATTTGCAGTTGAATAGTGGAATCATTGAGCTGAACAGCCCCGTTTAAGCGAGCTCCGTCAAATTTGTTGTCCACCCAAACCCCCATATCCTTAAACTCATAGGTCTTTCTTTCCTGCAAACTGATTTTCTTGTCCTTCGTGTCCACAGGAATTTCAAATTTTACTTTTCGGGGTATAGAACATTGTATCAGTAAAAATGACATGGAGACAAGTCCATAAGTCAAGATAGAGCGAGATGAAAAATGTTTTGAAGTGTTCATTATCGTGGTCTAAAAAGTTTAGTTTCTGTTTTCTGGATGATAGTGATCGTCCCAATTTTTTACTTGCGGATGGCCCAATTTGCCAACAGATTTGGCCACCAACATGGATACGGCTCCATCACCTGTTACATTGACCGAGGTTCGAAGCATATCCAAGGGCCTGTCCACCGCAAAAATCAAGGCAAGTCCCGCTTCAGGAATGCCCGCATATCCCATGACCCCTACCAACATCACCATTCCTGCACCAGGTACCGCTGCTGAACCTATGGAGGCCAACGTAGCTGTTGCAATGATACCCAATTGTGTTGAAAAATCGAGATCCATCCCAAAGGCCTGGGCAATAAAAACGGCGGCCACTGCCTGATATAAGCTCGTTCCATCCATATTAATCGTAGCCCCAATGGGCAGGACAAAGCTTGCCGCCTCTTCCTCCACCCCTAAATGCTCCGTAACGCGTTCCATGGTAACGGGCAGGGTGGCCGCACTTGAACTTGTGGAAAATGCCAATAATTGGGCCGGTGAAATACCGTTGATGAAAAATTTTGGGGTACGCTTGGTCACCAAATAGACCAATAAGGTGTAAATGGCAATCATGATCAGTAAACCAATAATTACGGTAGTGGAATACCACGCAAGGGCCTTAAAAAGATCTACACTGGGCGCTTCCACCACAATGGCTGCCAAAAGTGCAAAAACACCGTAGGGCGCTGCCAACATAATCAAATCCACCATCTTGAGAATCACTTCGTTGAATCCGTCAAAAAAGTGTTTTACCGTACTGCCTGTTTCAGCGGGGATAAGTATCAGGCCCACCCCAAAAAAAACAGCAAAGAAAATCACCTGCAGCATGTTCCTATTGCTGGTGGCCGAAGCAAATATATTGTCCGACACCAAATCTTCAAGGGGTTTTAAGGGACCTTCTTGTTGTCTGGATTTTGCTGTTTGTTTATAGGTTTCCGTGCTTTGTGTATAATTGGAAACCATTTCATTTCTGGTGGTCTCAGTTATGGACGAACCCGGTTGTACCAGATTTACCAAGCAAAGACCAATGGTCACGGCCAAAACCGTGGTCATAAGATAGATCCCGATGGTACGGCCTCCCATTTTGGAGAGTTTTGTGATATCCTTTAAATCGGATACCCCTTTGATCAAAGCCGCCAAGATCAAGGGAATGGCAATAAGCTTTAAGGCATTGATAAAAATTCTCCCAAAAGGCTTGATCCAATCCTGTACAATTTCCTTTCCGCCATCAAACAAGGACATTAACAGACCCAGGATCACCCCCAAGGCCATCCCAATCAATATTTTCCAATGTAATGCTAGTTTTCGTTTCATTGCCTGATTTTTGTTACTAGATCCTATCCTTGGATTCCAATGTACTCGTCTTGGTATTGTTCTCATTGAAATTGACCATCAGCCCATATACCGTCGGTATCTGTTTTTGGAACCGCTCAAGAATATCTTCCGAGATATTTTTCCGACTAAAGGGCACCATCTTTACGTATTCCTGAATTTGATGGGCTTCCCTCCCATATTTATATTGGTATGGAAAACGGCCTTGCTGGTCTATCACATTGTTGGGGTTATGGATATTGGGCACACTGATGTAAAACTCACTTTCCTCCATAGACCCAGATGGATTGAACATGGACTCCTCCTTTAAATAGGCATAAAGTTCCTTGGCCGTATCCACTGCGGGGTCAATAAGTTGGATTTCCTCCACCATTTTATCCCGATACAGATAGTTGCCTGTTTTATCGGTATAGTTGTAGAGTTCGGTCAAAATCTCGGATATTTCCTGGGTCATATAGGGATAGTGGGTGCATCCCAAAATCAAACTTTTTAGTTTGTTGTTGGAGCCGGACAACCTTATTTTTTCCAGTAAGGTGACCAAATGATAGCGGACATAATTTTTGGCATCATTGATTTGCAATACGGAACAATCATCCGTTGACGCGTTATCACAGAGCATTTTCCCCTCCGTAAAATCGAAGTTGTAGATATCGAACAAGGTCTTGTCAATAGGAGCCTCCCCATGCAATCCAGGACCTTTGTAGCCATCACGGGGCTTTTTTAGGTTTTTATCATAATAATCCGGGTCCTCGTCCACAGCTTCCGCAATTCCAATACCGCCTTGTGAGAACACCTCAATCCTACCGGTATAACCCAATTCATCCTTCAGTTTTAATAAGGTGTTGTGATAACCCTTGGACGCAACGGTACCGGCAGTGGCCAATACCCCTACGATAGCATTTTCATCTTTCTGAAGACTTTCCAAAGTGCCCCGAACCCCAGCATCAATAACTCCAATGACTTTGACATCGGTTTGTGCTTGTGCCAAAAATTCCTCTATGTATTCCTTTCCATAAGCGGTTGCCGTATTGCAGGCAATCACCAGGGCCTTTACCGGTTGTTTATCGGTGTTGTATTGATCATCAGAGCGATTGGAGTAATATTTGTTTCCCAACAAAAATTGAGCATCCTTGATAATGTGCTCGTTCAACAGATCCACTTTCCCTTCAGCGGCGTAATTCCCGTAAGGCATATTGGCCTGATCCCCCAAATAGATAAAGGATTCCTTATTAAAATCCAGTTCACCATCACCGCCTTTTTGATGTGAACTGTTCTGATTTTGGTCATAGTTTACAATGGCCTTGAGCACCGTCAACCCCCCAGTTCCAGAGTCAAATACCCCAATGGGCAATGTATAATCGGTTTTTGGGTAATGTCCAAAATCAATATGGTAAAAACTGTCCTTCTCCTCAATGATGGTCCTGACTATATCATTGACAGCCTTACCCTCTGAAGCCAAGGTATTATTCTGTTGCTTTTTACAGCCTATTATGGCCACAGCGGCCAAAATAATAAGGTAAAATCGTTTCATCTTTTTCAGTATTCGTTTTATAAATAAACTATGGGCTGGTTTCTGGTGCAGGTGTTTTACGCAATACCTTGCCAAACAATCCATCGGTGTACACTCCTTGGTCTATGGCCAACTTTCCATTGATTATGGAATATTCCAAGCCTTCCGCATAGCTAAAGGCATTTTTGTAATCCGACTTATCCCGAAATTTTTCCGGATGGAACAGAATGATGTCAGCATAATATCCTTCCTTTAACTTTCCCCGGTTCGGGATTCCAAAGATTTCAGCTGTTTTGGATGAGCTTTGCCGTATATAGGCTGGCAGGTCCAGGACAGCTTCTTGTTTCACATATTTGTGGTATTTCCTTGGAAAGGAACCATATTTTCGTGGATGCCCCGTGTTTCCGTCCGAGCCTGTGGTGACCCAATCCATTTTCATGAACTTGTGGATATCGTATTCGGACATATTAAATGAAGCCACCCGTATGGTTCCATTGGTCCTCAAAACTTCATACACTGCCTCTTCGGGCGTCAAACCCAACTCCTTGGAGATTTGATGAAGGGTCTTGTTCCGATATGCTGGATTGGCAACTACCACAACCAAAAGAGATTCGGGTCCGCCACGACGCCTTATATTGTTTTTGGTCTCTTTTAGAATACGTGTTTTGAACTTTGGATCATCGTATCTGATCAACAAGGAATCCTTTCCTCCACTTTGTGCCCATTTTGGCGCTGTGGCCGCCTGTAGTCCCGTTGCCGAAGCCTCATAGGGATATTGGTTGGCTGTGACTTCCACACCATCCTGCTGAGCCTTTTCCACCATGGTTATAATGGTATCGCTTTGTTTCCAGACATCCACACCCAAGCATTTTATATGCGAAATATGGATAGGTAGCCGGGCTTGTCTCCCAATCTCTATGGCTTCCTCCACGGCAGCAACCAGCCCAACGGTATAGGAGCTCTCATCACGCAAATGGGTATCGTACAATCCCCCATTTTCCGCACATGTTATCGCCAGCTCAATCACTTCTTCGGTCTCGGCATAACTTCCCGGGGCATAAAACAGACCTGTGGACATTCCAAAATTGCCCGCATCCTGCATTTCCTTATCCAATAGCGCCTTCATTTCGGATATCTCTTTTTCAGTAGCCACCCTATCACTTAAACCGATAATCTCTTTGCGTATGGTTTCATGGCCTATCAACATAATGACATTGGTGCCTATCCCATGTTTCTTGTATTGGTCCACATAGGATTTGGCAGGAAAAAAGCTGTCTCCATCGTTGCCCACCACCACCGTGGTAATGCCTTGCATCATAAATGGCAGGTTGTGGGCGGTTTTTGGTTTGTTCAGGTCACGGTCCGCATGGGTATGGGGGTCAATAAATCCAGGTGAGACTATTAGACCGGTGGCATCAATGGTTTTTACGGCCTTGATGACAACACTTTCCGAATCCCCAATGAAGACAATCTTCTCGCCTTTTATAGCAATGGACCCATTGGAGGCTTGATCATTGTATCCGTTGTATACGATACCGTTTTCTATGACGATATCCGCTTCAACAACAGCTTTGGAACATGCAGAAAAGAACAACGCAAGTGATACCACCCACACAAAAATTGTCTTGCTACCAGTCATTTTCTTGGTTTTTTTCCATTAAGGTTCTCATTAATTCGATGGCGTACACCCTGGCCCTTGCCCGGATTGAATCCCTATTTATTTCATCTCCTTCCTCATAGGTCACCGCTTCGGCACCATGGGAATTAAAAAAATAGTTGTAGCAATAGGGCAATGTTTGACTTCTTCTTCGCGCTTCTACACTAAAAGTTGAATTTGTCTCAATCTTGTTGATCCAAGTGGGAATGATTTGCGCCGTTCGGGATTCATTGATGGAATCCAATACCAATACATACGGGCCGCTATACGATGTGTGAAAATCCACTGCAAATCGCACTTTTTTCCCTTCTTTGACTTTGCTTTCCAAAAAGTCACGGACCATTTTGGTTTCGGGTTGTGAGAATTTGGTCCAATCGCGATTTAAATCCACCCCTTTGGCATTGTGTCTCCAGTTTCCCATGTCTACCCCATCTGGGTTCAACAGAGGGAAGGTATAGATGTTATATTGTTCCCTAAAAGATGTAGCCAGCTCCGTTGATCCAAATAGGGTGTCAAAAAAACTTTGGAAGGCAAAGGTGCCCCCTGGGATTTCCGGAGGATGTTGCCTGGCTACCAACACCAACGAATTGATGTTTCCTTCCTTTTCTGACACCATGACATAATTATTGTTCCCCAGCGCGGTTTTTCCAGCTATTCCCAGTTTGATGGCTTGTCCACCTTCAGTCCGTTCGCGCACCCATTTATAGGTGGCATCGGTGTCCACAATTTCCTGGGCGGACACATACTGTTTTATCGTAGTTACATCCAACTGTAAAGTTGCCGTATGGTTTATGGTATCGATATGGATGCTGGCTGTATCCAAAGATTCCCAATGCAGCAAATCCCTACTGATTTTTGGAACATATCTGTGTTGATACTTGCCATAATCCAAGGTCAATGCAATAGTTGTGGGCTCCTCGGATTGTATGCCAAAGGCATACCATGGACTGTGATTGACCGGTTCAAATTCAGGTTGGACCTTTGCCGAATAGTTGTTTTCACTATTTTTCCTGATGTCGCTTAAGCGGGCCCCTTTAAAAGAGGTATCAAAAATTACCTCGGGTGTTCCGTTGCATGAACAGATCAGTAGACAGCAAAACAGGAGTAGAAAAAAAATGGGTCGAGCCATTATCCTATGGTGTCGCTTAATTTATGAATGGTCAGGTAGGCAAAGTAATATAATGTTTTTGCTGGCATGTCCCTAAAATCAGCGACGGATTGCCCAATGGCAGACCGTAGCTTTTTAAAGCATACGGTCTGCATTTTAGAGCAAAAACATAAAAACTACTAACTCAAATTAATTTAATATTCCGGCTATTGGTTGATCGGGGTCTTTACAAAAATATCTGCAATTTGGGGCACGTTGGCTCCGTTTGTATTCTCTTCTGAAAATGGGTACAGGAACCGCTCAGGATGTTGTGCGCCAGAATTAATTGGCACTGGAACCTGTATGGCCGCAGGGTCTTTCTTCGTTCTTCTCAAATCATTGAACCCAAGAATTTGATTAAAGAAAGTCACATAACGTTCTTCTATGATTTCACGTAGCAAGGCATCTTCCCTTGAAAGGGAGCCATCCACATTTTCTATCCCACCATTTTCGAAATCGGCGGCCACAAAATCATCATACACTCCCGTAGTAATCGGGAAAAACTCCCCTGCCCTCAGATTTGCACGGTGCTCGTTGAGTTTGGCCAAGGCCGCATCAAAACTTGCTGCACCCCCGCGAGCCAAGGCTTCGGCCCAGATCAAGGTATTTTCTTCGACGGATATTTGCTTCATAGGTTCTTCCGCAGCTGCAATTCCAGCCAAATTTATTGCCGTTCCATCGTAGTAGTAGGCAAAGCGATCCACTTCGTCCGTTTTTGCATTGTTCCTACTTTCCGTTCCGGTGCCTATCAAATCAATAAGAAAACTTCCCTCGGCACTGATATCGCCCCCAAATGTGGAGCTGTTCAACAACTCGTTGAGAAAATTGTTCCCCCCGCCCACTCCAGGTGTTGCTGGAACATATTGCATGGTTTCCGAGGATGCCAAAATTCCGTTTTGGGCTGCGGATATGGCATTGGCGTAATCGCCAATATCCAAATAAAACCGTGCTTTTAAGGTATAGGCAGCCTTGATCCAATTGGCCGAGGAACCTCCGTATAGAAGATCTTCCGCGATACCACCTGAAACACCAGATGCCTGCAAATCAGATATGGCACTATCCAACAAAGCTTGAAGTGCTGTGTATACCGCCACCTGACCATCATAGACCGGTGTTGGAATATCTTCGTTCCCAGCTTCGCTGAACGGAATATCACCAAACACATTGGCGGCCGTACCCAGGGCATGGGCCTCCAGTACCTTGGATGCCCCATAGAAGAATTCTTGGTTAGTCACATCAATCCCACTTCTAATTTTTCTGGCCTGATTGACCACTCCAATATAGATATTGGACCAAGGAGTATCGGAATCCGTGTTGTTGTATCCATAATCCTGGATGGTGCTCAAACGTCCATCGCCCACAAAATATCCTGCTACGACTCCGCCTGCCCAGTTCAAAAATCCCATTTGGGCCGACACGTCTGCTAATTGTATTCCTGTAAATATGGCACTTCCGTCCACATCCCCAATTTGATTGGGATTTTCATTTATGTCATCCACGACGCTTTGGCAAGAGGCCAAAAACAGTATCGTGATCAAAACCAATTTATATACTTTCATGACTCTCACGGTTTTAAAAAGTTAAATTAAGATTGAACAGATAGGATTTTGTGGATGGGTTGGTATAATAGTCCAGTCCCCTGGAGTTACCCACCCCCGCAAAGTTCTTGTCCGGGTCGTTGCCGATAACATCGGTCCACAAGAACAGGTTTCTTCCGGTAAATCCAATACTCGCCGCAGAAAGCTTGATCTTTTCCAAAAACTTTTCTCCAAACGAATAGGTCAAGGAAAGTTCCCTAAGCCGTGTCCAAGTGGCATCTTGCAACCACAACTCGCTAAAACCCCGGTTATCTGCACCGTTACCATCATACCAAGGTTCGTTCAAAAGAACGGGGCCACCACCAAAATCATACAGGTTACCTCGTACACGATCGCCTTGGCTATATGCAGTTCCATCGAAATCCACTATCCCATTGGTTGGGATGGTAACAATGTTCCCTGTCACTTCGGCCCTTCCATACCTGGCGTTGATTTGACGGGTGATATCGTAGAAATCGCCTCCTTGTGAATGCTCAAACAAGAGATTCATGGTCAAGTTCTTGTAGCCAACGTTAAATCCAAGACCCGCTGTCCAATCAGGATTGGGATCTCCAATTACATCATACTCCGGTTCTCCTTCAGGAAATCCATTGTCGTCCAAAATGATGTTTCCATTGGCGTCCCTAGGAAGTTTTCCACCAAAAATGGCACCCATTTGATAGCCTTCCGCAGCCACAGAATCCCCTGTGCCAAAACCGGTCAGCTGTTGCACCTCGGCACCCAAAAGACTGGTTACCTCATTCTTGTTCCTGGCAAAGTTTCCATAGGTGGTAAAAGTCCAATCATCACTGTTTTGCAGCCAGTTGGCACTGAACTCAAATTCGAATCCCCTGTTTTCCAAGGTCGCCCCATTGGTGTAGAAGCGTTGGAACCCAAAACTGGGCGCTGTATCAATTTCCAGTAAAATATCCTTTACCTCGTTGGTGTAATAGGTGAAGCTGGTAGACAACAAATTGTCAAAAAAGCGCATTTCCAAACCAGCTTCAATCTCGGTTTTGATCTCAGGCTTCAAGGTTGGATTTCCCAATAGGTTGTTCAATCGCAACCCACCACCATTGGAAACGGAGTTTAGACCTCCGGCCACTCCGGAATTGTAGGTAAAATCCCCCTCATAATTGGTAGAGTTGCCATAGGCCCGTGGTTGAATACCCACCTTACCCCAGCTCAATCTCACTTTCCCGAAACTCATAAAGCTGTCTTCGGAAACCAAGCCTGAGTTGGTAAACTGCCATGCTGCACTGGCCGATGGATAAAAGAACGGATCGGAAATTGTGGATGCAGCTTCCACAGTACCTGATAAATCAATGTAAAGTTGGTCAAACAACCCGAAATTTGCTGTTGAATATCCTCTGTTGGACCGGATATGCGAACGGAAATTTTCGGAACCGATTACCCTGGAATTGGATAGATTGAAAATTTGGCGATCGGCAATAAACTCATTGCCATATGAAGTTTCACGGCTAAACTTTCTATCGTTCACGTTCCATCCCAAAATGAAGGATGAAGTTATATCTTCCGAAAGGTCCGTATCGTATTTGATGATCGCATCAAAGTTGAGCTCGGTCTCCGATATATTGTCGAACAACAAACTACCATCAATCCTGTTTACAGGAGGGGTGGAAGTTCTTGCAGAACCAATCGGGTAGAGATATGATCTACGATCATTGTACGTATCCACACCTCCCCTTAACTTAATGTTGACCCCTTCTGCAGGAAATATATCCAAGTCAGCGGAATAGATATGACGATTTACAATATTGGGAGCCTTTTGGCGATCTGTGGTCCATTGGGGATTATTATACCTCGGGCGATTGCTTTGCCCAATACCATTCCTGTAAGCGCGATGTCTGCCAGGGGTCTCAGCACCGGTATCATCCACAAAAGTCCCGGTAAAATCTTCATTGTCAAAGTCGGCCGGAGTTCTGTACAATCCCAAAAGTATCCCTGCAACGTTGGAATTTTGTTGGATTCTATTGGCACTAATACGGGAATATTTTCCCTTTAACTTCAAGCTTAAATAATCATTGAACTTTCTGGAGGCACTAATATTGACGGTATGTCTTTTGTAGTCGTTGTTCCGGATAACCCCATCCTGATCTGTGTTACCCAAACTAAAAAAGAGGGAACTTTGATCATCGCCCGCACTTAGGCTTAAAGACTGTTCCAAAAGAATTCCCTCCTGGAACACTTGATCGAAGTTCTTTTGATTAAAGGTTTCTGTAGAATTTTTGCCCCCGCTGGGGTTATCTGTGGTTCCATTGGCAACGGGATAGTACGTTCTTCCGGTTTGATCGCCAATGAAATAGGCGCCACTGGTGTCAAAGGCATCCTGTCCTCCTGCCCTGGCTGCAATCTCATCTCCCCAAGAACGAATCTCGGTTCCACTGCGGTACAAACCTCCACGTCCTTGACCAAAAGTAGACTGCAGTTTTTGGGTAGCATTGACCTTGTCTATGGCCACAGTGTTTTTTAGTGATATTCTAAAGCCTTTCCTTCCGGATTTCGTGGTAATCACCACCACCCCATTGGATGCCCTAGATCCCCAAAGCGCCGCTGCGGAAGCTCCTTTCAGAACTTGAAGCGTTTCTATATCATTGGGGTTGATGTCGTTTAAACGGGACTGTTGGGAAGTTCCATTACCCGTGGCACTACTACCACCCCCGCTAGTATTATTGTTGTTAATGGGTATCCCATCCACAATGATCAGCGGTTGTGTGCTCCCAAAAATGGTATTGGCACCCCGTATCCTAATGTTGGAACCCGAACCGGGATCCCCTGTGCTTCGGGTAATGTTTACACCGGCCATTTTACCTTGAATGGCATTGGCCACAGAAGTTTCCCCGGAACGTACTAAGGCATCTGGACGAACACTGGAAACGGCACTACCCAATTTATCGGTTCGCACCTCAAAACCAAGTGCGGTGACCACAACCTCTTGCAAGGCCTGGGCATCTTCCTTTAACGAAACGTTTACCTCTGTTTGGCCATTTACCGGGACTTCCAATGTGGAATACCCAATATAACTCACTACTAGGATGGCGTCTGGGCCAGGAACTTCAATGGTGTAATTCCCATCAAAATCCGTGGTGGTTCCTGTAGTTGTTCCCTTGATAACAATACTGGCTCCTGGCAAGGGACCGGTATCATCACTTACCACACCGGAAACCGAATATTGAACCGGCGCGGTACCTACTGGTTGCTGAAGTTCCGTATCTTTTCTAAGCACAATTTGACGACCATTGATAAAGTAAAGGATATCCCTTCCTTTGAAGTATCGGTCCATAGTGGACTGTATGGTCAAGTTCCGCACCTTAAAATCGGTTTTACCCTCATTCAAAATGGGAAGCAGATCATCCCCGTACATGAATACAAATTCGCTCTGACCTTCAATGGTTTTGATCATGTCCATCAAGGTGGCATCCTGAAGATCCAGCCTAAGTTTGGTATTCTGCGAATAGGAATCCGTGTAAGAATAAAGCGTGAAGAGCAGCAAAAAGAGCGTAAGGTACCTCATCACCTGTTTGGTTTTATCCATAAAATCACGAAGGTGATCATATGGAAATAGGTTTTTTTCCATAATTTTAGTTAGTTGTTTGTTAAACAATCCCTGTATTTATACAGGCTTACTGCCAAGGCATGGTGCGAACATGCCTTGGTTTTTTATTTGAAAATCAATATGTCATTGTTTTCTGTTTTTTCATAGGTTATCGATGCGGTAATGGCCAGATTGTCCAGGGTGTTTTCCAAGGATTCGTTCAAATCCAATTTTCCTGTTAACCTAAATTGGGCATCCACTTCTTCTGATAATTGTATTTTGACATTATAAAAGGCAGCGATTCGATTGGTTATTTCGTCCAATGTTTCACTATTGAACATTAAAATTCCATCGATCCACGATGTATAATAATCGGTGTTCACCTGCTTTTGTGCAACCACAGTCTTGGAATTTACATTCCATTCGGCCAATTCCCCAGGTCGCATAACGGTCTTCTTCCCTTTGGATAAAAAGGATGTGTTGGATTCATCCAATAAATGGACTTCCCCTTCGGTAAGCACCGTAGTAACACTATTATGGCGGTCATAGGAATTTACATTGAACTTGGTACCAACGGCCTGTACGGCAAAGGTCCTGTCCTTTAAGAGCTTTACCACAAATGGTCTATTTCTATCGGTCTCGACTTCAAAAAAGGCCTCCCCTCCCAAAACCACTTCCCTGTTTCCTTCAGAAAAGCGTACTGGAAATATGAGCCTGGACCCAGAATTCAAATGCACAATGGTGCCATCGCTTAGGGTTAGCTTACTATGCTTCCCGTAAGGAACAATAAGTTGGTTCATAGCCATACCTTCCAAATTGGAGGATGTCTGGAGGGAAATGGTGTCTTTTTTGTTGATCACCAAATTGGAAGAGGTATTGTAGTTGACCTCTGATTTTTTGTCGTCAATATGTATTTCTTCGTCATTGGAAAGCACCAGTTTGGTGGTGGAAACAGAATCGACCGAAACTTGAAGCAATTGGTCCAAACCTGGGATGGGCTCCGTTTTGGATTCCCTGGTAACATAAAGTCCGACACCCACAAGGACCACCAAAATGGCCGCATATTTAAGAATATTGAGATAAATGGGTGGTCGATTGTTTCGTTTGACCCCTACTTTGGAATACACCAATTCCAGGATTTCCTGTTTTTCGTTTTTGGACAGGCTATCATCCTTGGTCTTAAATAGGGAAAGGCATTCTTTTAGGAGCAGGATTTTGGTTTTTTCTCCTGGATGATTTTCCATGTACCGGTCCCAAAAAGCATCTTTTTCAGGGGTTGGATGTGCAATCCAGTCCACAAATTTTGCATCATCCAAATACTTTGAGAAGCCTTTAAGCATGGTGTCCTTTTATCTAATAGGGCGTACTATCCCTATTTTGTGGACATCTTTTTTAAGATTTTTTTAAAGTTTTTTGCATTTTACTGATTATCAGCAATATAAATTAACAAAGAAACGGGAAGTTGCTAAAAAAATCGTAGGGTGGAATAGAAAAGTATGATGCTCTTGTAATCGTCAAAAACATCGCTGTTCCTTAATTTCTTGATGGAACGATACACTTGTTTTCTTACCGAAGAATGGTCAATACCCACCATATCGGAAATCTCTTCGTACGCCAATCCCATGGTAAAACGCAAATACATAATTTCCCGTTGCTTGGCGGATAATGAATCCAATGCTTTTTTTACCAGTTGATGTTTTTGGGTGTCTATTTCAGAAATTATCCTCTTATCCTCAAAATTATAGGCGGTCCTAAACTCTATTTCGGACAATTCTTCGATATTGGATTTCCTGTTTTCTTTTTTTTGGCGCTTGTAGATGGCATGTTTTAACGCCTTCAAAATATAGAATTTAATATTCTGGGGATTGGAAATGCTATTGCGGTGCTCATACACATCCACAAATACTTGTTGAATGCAATCCTTGACCAATTCTTTGTTGGAATTTAACTTTAAGCCATAGGCATACATGTCATCAATACAAAGCTTGTATACTGACTCAAACGCTTTGGTATCCCCTGATTTAAATTTTGACCAAATCCTTTCCTGATCCATACTTCTGGCACACAGACATCTTGGTTCGCACATGCCCTTCCAACAATGTACCCATCTTAGCAAACATATAAAATTATTTTAACCTTGATCCCTGGCCAAAACCACCTGTACAAGCATACGGCGTAGCATAAAAAAGCCCCAATCCAAGAATTGGGGCCCTACTGGATATCAACTATTCCAGATTAGCTTGAGTTAGTCAGCTTTTCCATCAAAAAAATCGGGAAATCGTGATTCGCAAAAAACTGTCCTCCCTAAAATTGGAGAGGATCAATTCCGTATTGTCAATGTCTTTAAAAATCCGCGCTTCCACTTCTGCCCTCCAATTGGATCCAAACCTTCGGGAAGCCTCTATGCTGAAAATTTTACTGCTGGATTCCAAATCCGTTATTCCACCTATCAGAATGGAGGTATCCTGAACATCATTGAAAGCCAGTCGACTACCAAAAAACAGGTCGTTTTGCAAAGCATTCAAGGACAATTCATCCCGCTCATCATATAGGTATTCCCCCAAAACACCAATGTCCAGTCCATTGCCATCAATATTGCTAAAGGTATACTCCAGTCCGGCCACAAAGGCCATAAAATCCTGGGCATCCGCATGCCTGTAAATGGATTCCAATTTCCATAAAAACGCATCATGGGTAATCTGCAGGTCCAATCCTGTCTGATGGATTACAGGATAAAAGGCATTGATGTTCCCTTGCGGATCAAAGACAAACAATGGTTCCCTTCCCGTACCATAGAAATGGGAAAGTCCTAGATCAAAAATCCCAACATAGTGTTTCCAACGAATAGCAACATCCTGTCGCCATTCTTCCGCCCCGCTTTCGTAGCCCAAATCGTCCTGATCAATAACGGTTCCAAAACGCAGTCGGCCCTTTTCCCCTGGAAAAGTTCGTTTCCGATGGTAAGGCAAATAGAAAAAGTCGAAAGTACCCCAGTTGCTGGTGATATAGCTAAACTGGACCATGGGCTGTCCCAATTTCTCCTCACCATCAAAGGTTTCCACGGCATCTGTCTGGTTAATGATATCCACCAAATGATTACTCTCGGCGACACCCCAATAGATTTTTTTAAGGCCGATGCTCAATTCCCAATTTCCCTTGGCTTTTTGATAGTACAACTCCCGAATATCCCAATGGGTACGTTCGTCATCCCTATCCCACCTAAAAAATCCGGTGAAGTTGATATTTTCATACCCCCTGTTCCATTCCAATGAATATTCTGGCCGTAGGGCAAGAGACGGATAGTGGTCCAACTGACCCTGAAACTGGGCCTGGTCCCAAAAATATCTGTATTCCGCCTCCAGTTCCAGTTCCAATTCGTGTTTGGGCTTTTCATTGACTTTTTCCTGTGAAATCCCCAGGTAGACACCGACCCAAAGTACCAGGACAAAAATTATAATTCGTTTCAAATTTTTGATTGTTTGTTGTTTTCAATAATTGAGCCATCAAAGCCAAGGCACTGCAAGCATTCACCTATCCATATCACAACCAACAGCTTACAAACGAACAAACCTTGGCAATGACGCTCAATCAGACAAAAATGGAGGGTAACTAGCTACCCGCTCTCTTTAAGGCCACTTCGGTAAAATCCTCGTCTGCCAATTCGGCCCCAAAATTGTAATCGCTGAACTTGAGGAGGGTCTCTTTGTTACTTTGATGGTTTACCATATTAAAGGTCAGTGCCCTCCAATACTTGTTTTTGTACAGCTTGTAGTCGCTATAGGTCAACGTCTTTAGCAATGCATTTTTCCTGTCGTAGAATTCAACTTTTTCCAAGCGATAGCCCTTGTCCGGGTTGTAGGACACTACCCTTCGGGTATAACCGGATTTTGGGTCTACCGGGTCCTGCTCCACCACCAAAAGTCCACCTTCTTCCTTAAGGAATTTGTAACTGTATTTCTCCACTTCTTGTGAAGAAAGGTCCTCATAGGCAAATTCGCTCCCCACAAATGGTCCGGATTTGTTATTGGATGAAATTCGCTTTACCCTTTTTATGGAGGGTAGGTACAACCATTGGTCATCTGCCCCTACTTTGTGGGTAAAGGTGAGGGTGGCAGTACCTTTTACATCTTTCGGGCTTTCAAACACGATCAACGACTTATCCCCATCCTCGGTGAGTTCCAAGGTGCGGGTGGTTAAAAAGCGTTCGCTGGTCTGCCCGTTCTTATTTTTAAGGGTCATTTTCAATTCCACAATGGAACTGCCAAAACCTTCATCTGCTTTTTCGGCTGCCTGCGCAATCTCTAAACCGCGATCTTCCGCAGATTGGCCCAAGCTTGTTCCCATTCCCAGGGCAAAAGCCATAATTGCTATTAAAAAACTATTTCTTTTCATGTGATTTGATATTTGAATTTTTATTGGATTTATTTATCTAATTGCATTTGCACCTTGGCCGTAGTAATTGATTCCTTTTTCTCCTTACTGATCAATATCAGAAGGGAAGGAAGCAATATGAAGTCAATGATCAAGGCTGCTAGAATAATGATCACGGTGATTCGAGCCATATAACTGTTCAGCGCAAAACTGGATGTGGACAGCACAATAAAACCTGCCAAGAGTACTGCCGTGGTGGTAACCAAGGCTTTGCCCACCGTTTCGAAGGCATAAATGATGGCATCTTTGGCATTGTACCCCAGCTCTCTTCTGGCCCGTAAAAACTTGCTCATAAAGTGAACGGTATCATCTACGATAATTCCAAGTGTCATCCCAAATACGATGACCATTCCCGTGTTGATGGTACCCTTTAGCAAAAACCAGAGTCCGAAGCCCACCAAAACTGGCGTGACATTTGGAATAATACTGAGGAATCCCAACTTTACATTCCGCAATGCTATCATCAATACCAAGGAAATTAGGATCAAGGCAATGATATTTCCTTTGAACATGCTCTCGGCTTGTCTGAATCCAAGCTTGGAAAACATCAACGTAGGACTTACACCAATGGCATTCATGGATTCAGGTGCGTTGTCCCGTAGCCATTTTTCCGACCGTTCTGAAAAAGCGATCATTTCCGCGCTGGAATTGTTCCGCAAGGTCACGGTAACCCTGGATTCGGATTTATCCACGTTGATTTGGTTGTTAAGGTCCAACCCAAAGGGAAGTGACAGCTCGTACAACAGCAGATATTGCGCGGCTTCCTCCCTGTTTGTGGGTACTTTGTAATACGACTCATCGTCCCCATGCATAGATCGATTGACCCTACGGGCCACTTCACTAAAGGCATTTACATGGACCACTTCCGGTTGTTCTTCCAGCCAATCTTCAAATTCGTTCAGTTTTTGAAGGTATTCTGGGTTGTTGATCCCTCCACTTTCACCGCTTCCTACAGAAAATTCCACATTGTAGAAGCCGGTAAGGTTTTCGTTGATGAAATCACTGTCCTGTCTAAACTGGACGGTTGTGTCAAAATACTCCACAAACTCGTCATTGAAGACGTTCTTGGTTGCCAAATAAGTGAGCATCCCTATGATGGCCAAGGATATGATGGTCAATTTAACTGGTTGTCGAACCACATAGGCTCCCAATTTGGCATACCCACTGATCGCGGTTGTGTCCTGCTTTTGTGCTTTTTTGGATTTCCAGATTGGAAATATAGCCATAAGAGCGGGCAGTGTTGTGGTGGAAAAGAAGAAGGCCATGGTCATTCCAAAAGCCACAATATTTCCTAAATCCCAGAAGGGAGGGACATCTCCGTAATTGAGGGTAAGGAATCCAATGACCGTTGTTAGGCTGGTGATAAACACAGGCATAAAATTCAGGCGCATGGATTCTACCAATGCTTCCCTTTTATCCAACCCATCTTTTCTGACCTTTTGGAGATAGGTAATCAGGATGTGGATACTGTCCGCTACCGCAAGGGTCAATATCATTGTGGGAAAAACAGCGGACGGAGGTGTTAGCTTAATCCCATTTAGGCCTACAAAACCGATGGCACTCATTATGGAAAACAGTACCACCACCAAGGTTGCAATGGTGGCAAAGACGTTTCTGGTCAGTACCAAAGTAACGATGACCACAATGAGCAACATGGCCAAGGTGAGCATTAGATCTTTCTGCGATGACTCAAAAAAGGCGGTGTTCAAAGGAACCAAGCCAGTGGTGTATACATTAAATTCTGGATGGGTTTCCTGGAATTTGGCAATCATTTCACGGGTGGCTATGGTTACCTCCGGAATTTCCTTGGCGCTGTCCTCTCCGGGTAAGCGCACGGTAATATTGATGGCGGTTACACTACCTTCCTCATTAATGATCCTGTGGAGGAGCAAGGGTTCCTTAAGTGCCTTTTCCTTAATTTCTGCTATTTCCTGATCGGTTTTGTTGCTGGAATCATAGGAAAGGTCATCCACATAAAGATCGTCGCCTTGGGCACTGGTGTGCTGAAAATTGGTGACTGCATCCACTCGTGATGAATATGGGGTGTTCCACGCTTCGGCGGTAAGCCCTTCAATGGCCGAAAGGTTCTCGCGGGTAAAAATATCCCCGTTTTTTGGAGCCAATACCACAATAATGTTATCGTCCTTCGTGTATTTCTCCTGAAGGGCGTCAAAGGCTTCAAGTTCAGGATTGGACTCACTAAAAAATACGTGATAATCCCCATCAAACTCCATTTTTCCCTGAGAGGCCAGTCCCATGGCAAGTAATATGGTGAGCAGTAGCACAGGCCATTTAAACCTGATCACAAAGTTTGCCCAATTTTTGGCGAATGCGTTGGCCGCATTCTTGGTTTTCTTGATTGCATTCATTGATTAAGATTGATTTATGTTTATGATGATGTTTTAAGGGTGACGGTCCTGTCTACTTTTTTTGGACAGTATTTTTGATTCTTTTTTATGATAGTTGTATGGTCAATTATATATTTTAATCCATGATACCTACGGTTGATTGGTTTACTATTTAACTAATAATTGACCAGTCATCTATTAGATTGGCAAAAAAAATTATACCAACATGAACTTGTTCAGCATTTGCATATAATTATCAATGGGATAGGCACTGTTGAGCTCTTTCATGGAGGTCATTGCTCCCTTTCCGGCATCTTCAAAAAAGGATACAATATCCAAGGCATCCATATGACTGTCCATTTCCCCGCAAGCCTGCGCCTCCTTTACCACTTTGGCAATTTCATCTTTTATATAAGTTTCCTTGGTTACAATGGCCTGCCTGATCTTTTCATTATGCTCCGCCATTTCGTTTCCTAGATTACAGGCCAAACACCCCATTTTACAATCCAGTTCATTCTTTAAGATGGATGTTCTAAATTCGTAAAACTCCCTTAGGCGCTGTTTTGGGGATTTTGAGCTATCGTCCAAAATTTTCTTGGCCGGGTCAAAATGCTGTTGGAAATAACATTCCAATGCCTTTACTGCAAAATCCTCCTTACTATCAAAGTAAAAGTAGAACGACCCTTTGGGAACACCAGCAGCCTGAACAATGTCATTGACGCTGGTTGCATTGTACCCTTTGGACCACATGACCTCCATGCCTTTTTCCAAAAGTTCATGGAATTTTTGCTCTCCTTTTATCGTCTTCATTTCCATTTCGGCATCAAATATATGACCAGTCGTCTAGTTTCCAAATTTTCTTAGAAAAATTTAACAGTCTACCTAAGGATCTCCGCTGTAGGTGCGCTTACTTTTTCTAGCCCCAGTACGGCTGTCAAAAATTGCTCGGTTGCGTTTTGAACGGACTCCAGGTCTTTGGAGGTCACATAGCTTGTCATTACATGCTCCCCGGCTTCCGGGAATGCCATTTTGCGCTTGTTCTTTTCAGGGGTTCCCAACGCATCATACATCTTTAACATGGCCGGAACCGAAACTACTTTGTCCTGAATGCTGTCGTTTTTGTAAAAGTATCCCATAAACACAGGTTGGGTCACTTTTTTAAAGGTCTCGGGAACCATAGTGTGGTCTATTAGCGACTGTAACTGGGTAAGTGCTTCCAATCTGTATTTGGTGGTCCAGTATTTTTTCTTTTCCTCCTCAGCCTCAAATTCATGATAGTCGCTTTGCTTGACCCACCGTGCCAACCGAAGCCCCCAGGGTCCAGAAAGCAGTTTTGAATTCCTATCGTATATCTCAATATTTGGTGAATAGAGTAACAGACCAGCAATATCCTTGTCCCCTCCCGCCAAATGAAGGGCCAATGTACCTCCTGTGGAAGTTGCCATGATGATGACTTTCTCCCCCAATTGTTTGGCCACTGCTATGGCCTCCTTGGCAGAATCCAATACCTGGTCTGCCGTGAGCCCGAGCATGGCCTCTTTTTCATCAAGCCCATGACCTGCTAATCTGGGCAGGTACAAATTGCAACCAAATAACTTTGCCGTCTGCTCATGAATTGGGGAACCTTCCATTCTACTGGCCGACCAGCCATGTAGGTACACGATGCTATATTCCGATTTTCTTGGTACGCTATCCGCCCATATGATCACGGCTTCGTTATCCGGTTTGATATTGGCTACGGATTGTTCTTTTTGTACAACGGTCCGTTCCAACTCGATCAAATTTGACCTTACCTCTGGTAAAGTCGTATCCAGATTTGGTTTTTCAACTTTTGGACCCAGATAATAGAGTATGATCAGCAGTCCAGCAACCAATAATATGCCCTTAAGACCCTTGACAATGAATTTCATCAGATTTGGTTATCGTTTGTTACTAAGGGGGTTGAAAGTATTTTTAAGGAGTTGCATAAATATACTATTTTAGACCAACGTACTTTTCATTTCATGTCAAAAATCAAAGTTCTTCTCAGAAATCTTGGCCCTGGTCTCCTTTTTGCCAGTATGGCCATTGGCACTTCGCATTTGGTATTGTCTACCAAGGCCGGTGCACAATATGGCTGGCTTATGGTGATTCCGATTTTACTGGCCAATATTTTAAAATATCCCTTTTTTGAATTTGGTATCCGATATACCACCGTTACGGATAAAAGTTTGATACAGGGCTACTTAAACCTCGGTAGGAAATACCTATGGATCTATGCCCTGGTTACTGTGGTCTCTACTTTTACCATTCTGGCCGCCCTGTATATTGTTACGGCCGGTTTACTGATGAATCTCTTTGGAATTACAGGGGTTGGGGAAGGTTTTGTGGCCCTATGTCTATTTGTATTTATTGGGACCATACTGATCATTGGAAAATACCAGTTTTTGGAAAACTCCCTGAAAGCGGTCATTTCCATTTTATTTATCGCCCTATTGATTACCACGGTAATGGTCATGAATAAGGGAACCGTACCGGGTTCGGAAACCTATCAACGGCCGGAGATTTTTAATGAGGTTGGTATTTTGTTTCTGATAAGTCTCATGGGATGGATGCCCACAGCAGTGGAAGCCTCAGGATGGGTAAGTCTATGGAGTATGGAGAACCAAAAGACCATGAAGGTAAAACCCAGTTTGGGCGAAGCATTGCAGGAATTTAATGCGGGATATATTATGACCGCCCTATTGGCCGTCTTCTTCCTGATCATTGGTTGGATGACCCTATATGGAACGGGTACGGAACTGAGCGGTAATGCCGTGGTTTTTGCGGATCAAGTAGTGAGCCTGTTCACCACCCATATAGGCAACTGGGCCTATCTTTTGATTTCCATTGCTGCTTTTGCAACCATGTTCAGTACCTGTATGACGGCCCATGATGCGGTGTCCAGGGTGAGTTTGGACGTCTTGCAAAAGTTGTTCCCGAAAAAGCTGGTCTTTAGCAGTAAACATTCTTTTGCGGTAACCGTGGTTCTAATGGCAGTAATCAATTGGATCGTGATTGTGGGCTTTGGAGCCCATATGGGGAGTTTAGTGGCACTTGCCACTTTTGTTTCCTTTGTAATGGCCCCTTTAATTGGTTGGATGAACCTAAAAACCGTAATGGGAAAGGATGTTCCTGTGGAGCAAAGGCCCAAAAAAGGGCTACAGGTCCTCACCTATCTCGGAATGTTGTTCTTAGGTCTTTTTGCCCTGTATTACTTCTGGATGATCATCTCCTAATCAGTTGAACAGTACATTGTCGTTCAGTACCACAATCAAGGAACGTTGGTTTTGTTTGTGGAGCACTTCCAAACAAAACACCCCATTGGTGCAATTGTTCAGAATTTTGTCTTCCCCATAACCTATGGAGTATAATATGGTGGAGTTGGGTACTCCTTTGGAAATCAAATATCGCTTAATGGCATCCGATCGTCCCTGGGTCAGTCTAAAGTTAGTGCTGTTTCCTCCCCTACTATCGGTATAGGTCTCTATCCGCAATTGCACCGCCGGAAAATCCTTTACAAAAGAGACCACTTTATCCAGTTCCGCCGTGATGGCATCGGTAAGTTCAGTTTGCCCGCGATTAAAGTAAAAATCCTTCAATTTTACAACGGTCTGTTCTTCTTTTTTCTCCACCAAATCATCATAAGGTGCCAAGGGAATGTCAAAATCCTGCCCTTCCAAAGCTGTGAGGTCCTCTTCGGTCAAATTTTGCCGTACCACCGAAAATCGTTCTTTGGTCGATTCCAAAACCACACCTTTTTCCCATGGGATTTCCAAACGGTAACTCCCTTTGTCATCGGAATAGGTCTCCGCCAAAAGGTTGCCTTCCAAATCCAACAGACGAATAACCGCCTGGTCTATCAACTCACTACCATTATTGGACTTGGTCACCTGGCCTTTCATGGTCAGCGTTCTAAGTCCGGGCTTTTCATCAACAGTGAATCCGTAGAGGTCGTCATTTCCCTTTCCTCCCGGTCTATTGGAAGAAAAATAGCCTAAGAGTCCTTCGCCATGGTTTCTTATGATCAGTCCAAAATCGTCAGCTGAAGAATTGATCTCCGAACCTAAATTAATCGGGATACTATAGGAATCACCTTCCATGTTGGACTTGTAGATATCCATTCCGCCCAGTCCGTAGAAGACATCGGATGAAAAGTAAAAGCTGTTTTCAAATACGTAGGGTGCAATCTCATTTCCCGGGGAGTTGATCCTTGGTCCCAAATTAATGGGTGCCGACATAATCTGGCCCCTGTTAGTATGTACATAATAGATATCGGTTCCGCCGTAACCATCCTCAAAGTTGGCGGAGAAATATAACTTTTCGGATTGCTCATCATAAAATGGATAGTAAAATGAGGTACTCAAATCCTTTAACAGTAATTGGAAAGGGCCATTTTTTTTCTGCATTCCCACGGCCAAGGCATTTTTCCCATTTTCGTCAAAGGAAAGTTCCCCGTTCAAGGTGTTGGAAAGCACATAAAAAATACTCTGAAGTCGCTCTGAATAAAATGGCGTTGCCTTATGAAAGTTGGAGGTTGGAATCTCGGTGAAGGGAACCGCGGAGGAAACCTGTCCGGTAGGCTGGAGGGTGCCTTCATAGATATTTAGAAACCCTTCCCCAGACGGACGATATCTCCTTTTTTTATCCTGTGAGCGGCCACTTGAGAACAGGAGTTTGCCACCATAAAAGGAAGGCGAAAAATCTGATTGCGGACTATTGCCATTCAGATTGAATATCTGGAAATCCAATTGGTCCGAAGCGGAGGAATTATCCAATAACTGGGCATTGAACTCCAAATTTTCCAAAAATTCCTTTTCAAAGTTGGATGACTTTGTTGCCAAAAATTCCTGCATCCGGTTATTATCGGAGGTTCTTGCCAAACTCTGTAGCATCTTGTTGAAGTGATGGTTCCCTAAAAGGGTGTCACGCTTGTACAGTTGTAAATAAGCTTCAGATGCCTTTTCAAAATTGTTGGTCTTGTAATACGCATCGGCCAAGTTTAAATATTGCTTTAGGGTCAGGGTACCCTTGGCCAGGTCAGCTTCATAAGCAGTCACTGCGTTTTGGTATTCATACTGGAAAAAATAATCATCCCCCAGGGATCTGTTCTCCTGTGCCAAACCACAAATAGAGCTCCAAAGAAAAACCATGAAGAATAGGGGAAAAATTTGTTTTGCCTGCACCATAGCTAGAAAAATCTTGGGGAATCTATTTGTTTTGGTTTACCTTTTAGTTTTTTGTCCTTTTTGGTCCGTGGTCCGCGCGTTGGCCCTTCCCTACCAATATAGAATTTTAAGATGGCCTCATGGGAACCTCCCGTGTATTCCCCCAATCCGTTTGTGTTGTAATCATAGGAATAGCCCACAAAAAGGGTATTGGAAACCTGAAAGCCGGCCAATCCGCTTACTGCATTGTCAAAACGGTACGATCCGCCAATGGTAAGCGCATCAATAAACTGGAAATTGGCCGATAGGTTTACCGTTACTGGGGAACCTTGTAGGTAATTTATTAAAAATGCTGGTTTAAATTTAGTTCTATCTGAAATTTCGAATACATATCCTCCAATAAAATGGAATTGGTAGTTGTCCTCAACTATGGTGGCCACTTCTTCATTATAGAGTCCTTCCGTTAAAAAGTTGGGAACCGATAAACCTAGGTACCAGTCTTCATCATACATAAACAGGCCCGCTCCCAAGGTGGGATAGAAATTGCTGTAGTTTTCTCCCAAAATTGCTGGGTCTGAAGGGTCCACAAAACTACCTTCGGAATAATCCAAATTCAAAAAGGATCCCCCGGCCACCATACCAAATGATAGTTTGGTGTTACCGGACAGGTTTACCTGATAACTATACGATAGGTTGGCATAAGTTTGCTTTGAAGGTCCCAATTGATCCAGAACCACATTGAGCCCCAATCCGGACCGCTCGTTGGCAAAAGGGACATTAACCCCTAGTCTCATAGTGGTAGGTGCCCCGGGAATATCTACCCATTGGGCACGGTAAAGTCCGGAGATCTCAGGAGTCTCCACGGAGCCCACATAGCCCGCATTAAAGCTGCCTATATTGTACATATACTGGGTATATTGAGGTTCTTTCTGTGCTGAACAGATGCCCACTGCTCCCAGGAGCATCAAAGCAAACCATCTATATGTCTTAGAACCTATTGTTTTGGGCATACTTTGCTTATCTAATTATTTGTATCCAACCTTTAACAATTTCCGTACCGTCTCCTTGTAAATCCAAAATATAGAAATAAGTACCATCTGGAACATCTTTGCCATCACGGGTTCCATCCCAGGTGCTATTATACCCATCCATTTCAAAGACGCTGTTCCCGTAGCGGTCAAAAATTTGGAGGTTGTTATTCCCATAATCATTATTGGGATCAATAAATACAAGGGTATCATTGATTCCGTCTCCGTTAGGAGAAAAGATATTGCATAAGGTTCCTGGAGATGTGCACTGCTGTTGGTTTACGGTTAAGGCAACTGTGGCACTGTTATTATCAGCTATTCCATCTGAAGGAAATGAGCCGGTTAGAGTGGCTGTGTTTTCCAAGGAGCCAGACAGCAATACAGTAACTGTAAGGGTTAAGGTCTCGGATTCCTCAGGACCTAATTCTGCCACCGTCCATATTCCCGTATTTTGGTCATATCCTCCACTGGATGCGGAGTGGGACACATACTCGAATCCAGAATTGGCCTCTATCAAATCACTTACAGTGATATCCAGTACCTGATCCATTGTGGTGTTCTCCAAGGTTATGGTGAAGGTTACATTGCTAAGTAATAAAGGCGTATCGTCATTCACTTCTTTAGTGATGGCCAAATCAATATCAGGTGGGTTACATGCTGGGGTCAGGAATGGGTCACAGCCATCCAAGGGATCTGTGGCTTCTTCCGGTACTGCTGTGGTATTGGGGTCATCTATCACCAATACCTCTTCCCCATCGGTTAATCCATCATCATCCGAATCGGCATCATTTGGATTAGTTCCCAAATCATCTTCTTCCCCATCAGTTAGGCCATCTCCATCGGAATCCACAATACAACTGCTTACCGAGATGGTGACTTGGGACGAAGTATTTACACATGGGGAAACCGCTCCGGTTGTAGTGTACTCAAATACGTAGTCTCCGGCAGGAAGTCCTTCAAAATCCACATTGTTCCCTGCCCCAATGGAAAGGGTCCCGTTGGAAGGGTCTGTGATAATGGCCCAGGTACCAGCATCTTCTCCTGTAAGGGTATCATCTAAATTAATTATGGTTGGACCAGCATTTCCAGTTGTGTTGCAAGCCACGGTATTACTCGGAGTTCCCGCAGAAGGATTTGGGTTGACCGTCGCCACTACCTCGGTTCTGACCGAAGCACATCCATTGGCCGAAGCTTCCACAAAGAACGATGTGGTCGTTGAAATCGACGGTGTCTCAAAGGTGTCCCCCGTACCTAGGAAGTTGCCTCCTGTGGCGCTATCGTACCAATTTAGTATTGCATCGTCCGTGGTTGATGCGGTAAGCATCAATGTACCTTCACCACATCGAGTATCTCCTGAAGCACTCAATACTGTCGGTGTGGTATTCAACACCAAGGTTACGGTCAATACTGGGCTTGCACATCCGTTGACTTCATCATAGAAGAACCCAAAATAGGAACCTGGAGCAATTACGTTGCTACTTCTATGTGCAATGATTTCCAACGGATCTGGATTGGTACTCCAAGTAAGTACACTACCACTAGGTGCAGAATTGGTTACATAATCGTCCAAATCCGCGGATACCATATCACAAAAATCGGTAGGTTCCGAGGCATCCAGTGCTGGTGCCAAATTCCCGGCATCACAGGGTGTGGAACAGTCGATAACCGTAACGGTCAATACCGAATTTTGATTGGTACATGGAGCTGAAGCTCCTGTAGTGGTATATGTAAATTCATAGTTGCCCTCCGGTTGACCATTAAAGTTTACAATATTGCTCGCGTTGATGGTAATGGAGGCACCTCCTGGAGCACTGGTCAAAGTCCATGTTCCTAGATCAGCCCCGGTCAATTGGTCATCCAAATCAACAATACTGTTACCATCATTGGAATCGCTGCATGTGGAAATGTTGGTAGTTGTTCCTGCTGAAGGGGTTGTATTGCCAACCAAGGTCACCGTTATAGTTGGACTTGCACAATCGTTTAATGCATCATAGAAGAACCCAAAATAGGTTCCTGCGACACTCACTGTACTTGTGGGAAGAAAATCGCCAGTAACCGATGTGTCAGAATTGGTGCTCCATCTTAGGTCGGAACCTGTTGGAGGAAGACTAATCGAGTATGCGTCCAAGTCCTGTACAAATGCATCACAAAATGTAGTGATCACCGACCCATCCAACACCGGAGCTGTTGTACCCGCAGCACAACTATCGTCGTTGTTTATGGTAATGGTTGCAGTATCTGTTATGGTCACCGGTAAGGTTGTACTCCCTAAGTTTTGCATGGAAATGGTCACTGTTTCATCCCCTTCTATGACCGCATCCGCAATGGGGGTCAAATTAAAAGTTTCTTGTTCTCCGGCAGTTCCATCAAAGTCCAAGGTTTGCAATAGACCATTATAATCGGCATCTGCTAAAGTTGCCGACCCATCTTGGGAAAGCACTTGGACGGTAAAGCCTCCATCAACTTCTAAATCCAGAGTAGCAGTTATTTGTATATCTCCATCGTCCTCATTGCCATTTGCATTGGCAATAGTAACTGTTGCCACGTCATCGTCAGCGTTGTCAACAGATACCGTCTGGTCCGCCAGTGCGTCGAACGCATCGTCGCTGTTCGCGTCGTCCACGCTTATCGTGATGTCGTAGCTCTGGGTGCCGTCCACTATCACATCGTCGATGCCCGTGACGGTCACCGTCTGCGCC
>NZ_JANQLX010000017.1 GCF_028280385.1 Allomuricauda sp.
GGAGGAATGGCAGAGTGGTCGAATGCGGCAGTCTTGAAAACTGTTGAGGGTCACACCTCCGGGGGTTCGAATCCCTCTTCCTCCGCCAAGAGATATCATCTCAAGACAAAACCCGGTAAATGTTCCATTTACCGGGTTTCTTTTTTGCGTATCACAATTCATCATGCGCAGCTTAAGCCCTATCAAAAACCAAGGATGATACTGCCACGAAATCCGAAGTTAATTTTGAAGTTTCATTGGAACAACACCTTAAACAAACATTGCTGTGATCACAGGCTTTTTATAACAAAATATTGTTAGTGATATTCTATATAAAGAAAGAAAATTCTTTACTTTAAAGAGAATTTTACCATATTTTCTTATTTAAATGCCCTTAAAAAAATTCCCTTTTTTCAAACAGTTGGATCAAATGGACTGTGGTCCTACTTGCCTTCGGATGATCGCAAAATTTCACGGCAAGGAGTATCCCATTGATTTTTTAAGGCAAAAGTCCAATATCACCCGAACTGGGGTTTCCTTGGCAGGGATTTCAGAGGCTGCCGAAGACATTGGTTTTCACACCATGGCCGTAAGTCTTGATTTTGACACCTTGGAAAGTGAGGCACCCCTACCCTTAATAGCCCACTGGAGGCAAATGCATTTCGTTGTAGTATATAAAATTGAGAAAAACGTGGTGTTTGTAGCCGATCCCAGTCACGGACTGATTCAATATTCAAAAAAGGACTTTATTGCGGGTTGGATCGGAAAAAATGCAGACAAATATAATTTGGAAGGATATTTATTGCTGCTGGAGCCAACCCCAAAATTTTATGAGACCGATCCCTCTGAAAAAAAAGAGTACGGTTTTCGATTTTTACTCTGGTATTTTAAACCTTATAAAAAGTATATCCTTCAACTTTTTATGGGCCTTGCCATTGGAAGCTTGCTGCAACTGATTTTTCCTTTTCTTACTCAAGCTGTTGTTGATTACGGAATCAATTACCAAAATATCAACTTTATCTATTTGATTCTGATCGCCCAGCTTACATTGTTTATTTCCCAGACCAGTGTTGAACTTATCAGGGGATGGATTTTACTTCACATGACAAGTAGAATCAATATCAATCTCATTTCAGATTTTCTAATCAAATTGATGCGGTTGCCCATATCTTTTTTTGATTCCAAAAACACGGGGGATATCGTCCAGAGAATTTATGATCATGACCGGGTACAGGGTTTCTTGTCCAACACCACTTTGAACACCCTTTTCTCCGCTTTTAATTTGGTCATATTCGGAATAGTACTGGCCTATTACAACCTTACCATCTTTGCCACCTTTATGGCGGGATCTTTGATTTATATTGGATGGACGCTCATTTTCTTGAAAAGGCGCGCCGAGTTGGATTTTAAAAGATTCGACCAATCTGCCAACAACCAAAGTAGCATTTACCAACTCATTTCTGGAATGCAGGAAATCAAGCTCAACGGTTCAGAAAGACGGAGGCGATGGGAGTGGGAGGCCATACAAATCAAACTGTTCAAAGTATCAATTAAAAGTCTTTCCCTATCACAAACCCAGAACACGGGAGGTCAATTTTTCAATGAGCTGAAAAACATACTTATAACATTTATTGCAGCGAAAGCCGTAATTGACGGAAATTTGACCTTAGGGATGATGCTCTCCGTGCAATACATCATTGGGCAATTGAATTTACCCATCAACAATTTCATAACTTTTATACAGACGGGTCAAGATGCCAAGATCAGCCTGGAAAGACTTGCAGAAATCCATTCCAAAAAGGACGAGGAAGAAGTTCAGGAAGATTTTATAACTGACCTCCCGGAACACAGGACGATAAAAATCAAAAATCTAAGTTTTAGGTATGGTGGTAAAACATCTCCCAACGTGCTAAAAAATATCAGTCTGGAAATACCCGAGGGGAAGGTTACCGCAATTGTGGGTGCAAGCGGAAGTGGAAAAACCACATTGATAAAACTTTTGCTAAAATTTTATGAGCCCACCAAGGGAACTATCTCAATTGGAAACACCAAACTCAATAACATCAGTACCCGTTTCTGGAGAAAAAACTGCGGCACCGTCATGCAGGATGGATTCATATTTAGTGATTCCGTTTCACGGAATATCACAGAATCCCGTTCAGAAGGCATAATAGATAAAACAAGGTTGTCCCATTCAGCTTATGTGGCCAACATTGATACCTTCATTGAAGAACTTCCCCTGGGATATCAAACAAAAATCGGCAGCAGTGGAACCAATATCAGTGGCGGCCAAAAACAACGTGTTTTAATTGCAAGGTCTGTTTATAAGAATCCCACTTATATCTTTTTTGATGAAGCTACCAGCGCTCTTGATGCCAACAATGAAAAAGTCATTATGGAGCGATTACAGGATTTTTATAAGGATAAAACTGTTGTCATTGTTGCACATCGCCTGAGTACGGTAAAAAATGCCGACCAAATTATTGTGCTTGACAAGGGACAAGTCATTGAACAGGGAGATCACGACAAACTGACCAAACAAAAGGGAATGTATTATACATTGGTCAAGAACCAATTGGAACTTGGAAACTGAAAAAATGAGCTCAACCAATAAGGATAGGGACAGTTGGGATGATCGGTCAGATCAGGTCCGGGAGATATTGGGGAAATCCCCAAATTGGGTCATTCGGTCCGGGACAACATTAATTTTTGTAATTATCCTCCTGCTATTGTTGGGCGCCGCCCTTATAAGCTACAATGACATTATTCCGGCCCAAATTGTGGTAACCGGCAAAAATCCTCCAGTAGCTTTAAAATCCTTCTCCTCGGGAAAACTTTCCAACATATTCGTTAAACCCGGGCAGGCTGTTGCTGAAGAAGCACTGTTGGCGGAAATAGAAAACAATGCAGACATTGATGATGTGTATTATCTAAAAAAGAAGTTGGTGGATATTGAATTATCCGCTATTTCATTGGATTCACTTAACCGAGTGTTTCCTTCCCGACTTAATTTGGGTGACCTGCAGTCATCGTTTGACAAATTTGTAACGAGCTACCAAGATTATATCTTGTTGAACCCTTCGGTCTCAAATAAAAATTTTCCCATTTCCAAAAGTCAAAAAGAAGAACTGGAAATTATATATCGACAACAACTTGAAAGGGCTTACAAACAATTGGATAACGATCTAATGGATTGGGAGCGAAAGTACATTTTCAAAAGTCCAATTGATGGCAAAGTTGCTGTATTTGACATTTGGAACCGACATCAAAATGTATCGGTTGGTGAAACCATTTTTACCATTGTACCTGACGACCCGGAAGAGATTATTGGACATGGCAGTTTGCCCACCCAAAATTCTGGCAAGGTTAAAGTGGGTCAAAAAGCAATCATAAAACTGGACAACTATCCCTTCCAGGAATGGGGTAGTTTAGAGGGTAGGATTTCGTACATTTCCGAGGTTCCCAGACAAGATGAACACACCTTGTACACCCTATACATTGAAATTGAAAGTTTGACCACTTCCTTTGATAAACAGCTTCATTTTAAACAAGAAATGCAGGGAACAGCCGAAATTATAATCGAGGAACTTTCCATTTTGGAACGTATTTTTTATCAATTGAGGGAAACGTTCAGCAGGTAGGGTAATCTCTTCCAGGTGCCATGTGAAATTGTGGCCGACCTATCCTCAGGTACAAGATTAATTTATTTCAGGTCAACAACGGTATCGGTCCTTTGATATTTCTTTCGTGCAATTATCGATTTATAATAGCGGTATAGGAAATCATAGCATACCAATTCGTGCAATCGGTTTTTTGATTTAAACAATCGGTTCATGAACATGTGCAGATAACTAGACATTAAGTCATTATATCCCACCTGAAGTGCTTGGTGTAGGTTTTGATCAATTATACTATGGGCAAGTGGCGTCATTTCAAGTTCCCTTTTCCCCAAAATTTCAAAGATTGGATGGTAATCGGCAGCATCTTGTTTTTTAAGTGCCATAAATTGTTCCATTTTTTTACGTTGTGCACGATATTTATCATCCAATTGTTTTTTCAAGGGTCTGGACATTCCGAATTCAATTCCAAATCCGGTTTTTAACCTATCCAACAATTCCAGTTTTTCATTGTCTGCATATTTGAAAACATCCAGAAAGTTGTCCATTGCCTTAAGTGCAAACAACCACCTAAGCTCTTCCCCCTCATCTCCTTCAATTATATCCAAAAAGTCAACCACACACCTACTGTCATGGAAAAAGAGTTGTTCAGATAGTTCCATGGTAGTGGTTCCATAACGTTCCAATTCCCGGTGGTACGTGTCCATCTGGATTTTCCAAATTAGATCTTGATCCACAAGTCTTTTTAAATGTGGATATAAGCTATTTATTAATTCTCCTATGCGATCTACTTTCGACACTTGAAATCGCAACCTTAAATGATGTTTGGGGTCTGCATATCGAATAAAAAACCAGCTTTTTATTATGCTTTTTTCCAGGAGTCCGTGGGTCATAGGTTTTATAAAATCCACCAATATGGCATCAGAAGTCTTGGGCCCAGTATATATCTTATAGTATAACCATTCGTCCCCTGGTATTAAACTTCTAGAAATTACATTGTTATCCATACGATTAAAGTACGTTAAGCTTGGACTTATTGTAGAAAGAGACTATTATTTGGTTGGTAAATGGTGCACCATTTTTTGTCACAACACCCTCTTGGGCATGTAGAAATTCGGTCAACCTGAAACCGCTTCTCTTACCCACAAGATCAAGCCACATTTTTACTGAAGTAAGGTTTTCAAGATTTATCAGGAGTTCATTATCCCCATCAATAAGTTTTACAAATTGGGGCATCTTCATTCCCTTCCTAAAATCCTTCACTTTTTCCAATAGCACCTTTTCATTGTCCTTATTTTGAATCAATTCTTCTATACGATGTTTTGCAATATTCCAGGTGGCTTCGGAAAGAATCAGGTTGTGATATTCAATTCTGGGAAAAAACTCAAAGTCCTCTGCGAACTTGTCCAAACTGAAACCCACACCACCCCTGATGTCCTGATGCTGCATATCCGATAAAAAGTGATATACAGGAAGCGCATTGTTACTATAGTTGTGGGCATTGGTCAAGCGTGGAACAACTTCCTTGTCAAACTTTTTTGATCGTAACACTATTCTATTATTCCTAATCGATATCAATAGATCATCTAGAGGCAGTTGGTACTCCAAGGGTTTTGTGGATTTGGCCAAATATGGGATTTCATAGTTTCGAAAATCCGGTCGCATCAAGATATTGCCCACCCTAGACTCGGGTAAATGCACAATTTCAGCCACAATCTTGTCCTTGTTGGCTTCATGCTCAATGTCCACCATTCGTTTTGCTTGGCCATGCAGTTTCTTGTCCCCATGGCAAAAGCGTCCCAGTAAATTAGCTCCGCTTGACCCTCCGCCTCCCTTGAACCTTATTTTTTCCTTTCCATTTTCCTTGATAAGTTCTATCATGCAGGAAATGGTGTCCGGGAGATCATCCCAGTGATTCTTGTGTCCCTCAAAATCGGCATCCTCAACAACAATGCTATACGAATTGTTTTTGTATGCCTCAAGCAACTTTTTTTGAAAAAGGGAATCAATGGTTGTCCATGTGACATTTTTTGCTGAATTCCCGCTTTGCTCCTGCTCGAGGACTATATCATCCACAAGGGGATTTGTATCTCCGGAAGAACGGTTTTGTCGGTACCCCAATCCCATTTCGGTGTCCAGAGCCTTTGCCATTGGAACTTCCCTCCCCTCGTACCTTTCGTAAAAAGCTTCTTTAAACTTGGATAGCAGCGTTTCGCGGGGATGGAGTGTAATATTGTTCAAAAACGCCAGTCCTTTTTTTAAATCTTCAATTATATCTTGATCTATACGGTTAACTTCATTTTCCAATATTAAATCCACCTGAAAAAGATATTTGGGGTCATAATCTGTTTCCAAATCCTTGATGAATTCACCAACCTTAGCATACATATCAGGACTATTGCCCACACTTTGATCAATTTTGTCCAGCTTTCTTTGAACCTCTTCAATGCACATTGTAACATTTTCCAAGCCCTTCTTTTGGTTTAGCACGGAAAGCATTTGCTCTAAAAATTCGGGTCCGGACACAGATGGTTCCAATTCACTGACCAATAATTGGCTATCCACCAATTCCTCCAAGAAGTCGGAGGCTTCCTCAATTGAAATGTCGTCATCTACCAATAATTGCGACATCTCCGACAGTAATGCACCATTACGTGCATGTTCCAATACCTTTTGAATATATGACGAATTGTCTACCGCACTGATTTGATGCACACGTTTTGCGTTAATGTATTGGTACTCCACGTAACGCAATTGATTTCCCGCCACATATATGCTGGAATTTGGATAAAACAGCAGTTGCTTCCTTATTTTGGGGTTATCAACCAAATTTTGGGCCAATGAGACCAAATAGTTCATATCCAACCTGGTATGCCTCTTATTTTCAAAGTGTTCTTTTAGTTCGATTTTGGTGGATTCTCCAAATTTTCCCAAAGTACAGCCCGCAAACAGTCCAAAGGGCGTGCATCTGGACGTCATTCTGGAGAAATATTTAAGAGCGGCATATTGAAGCTTTTCCAACTTCTCCTTATCGGTAATTCCATCCCTTAGCCATTTATCTATTTCCTTGAATAAAGAAGGGGATGCCAAATACAGTGCTTCTTGAAATACCGGTTCCTTGCATATTTCTTTAAGGTCATTTTCAGAAATTACTTTTGCCGAGGTAAGGTCCTTATAGGCATCAAAAGAAAACAGTGGTGTTCTCAATACATACTCGGGAAGTATTTGATATGGGAGTTCCTGCCTCATCATCTAGCTAATCATTAAGCATTCGTCCCAACTGATATCAACATCGGAAAGGTATGTGATAATGGCCAGGCCTATTCCAGAGACTCCTTCCAATAAAGAAACTTCCTTATCCCATATGTCATCATATTTCCATTGCTTATACCCTGCATAACCATTGTTATGGTTGGCTTTGTTCACGCCATCTTCCATCCAATACTCCACAGCTTCCTTAAAAATATAATCCCCGGTTTCTTTATAAACTCTCATAAAAATCAAAGCAACTCCGAAGGACCCATGGCATAGACCTGCGTCCATAATCTTTGTTTCATCGTACGTTCTGCGCTTTGCCGAGTGTTTTAAGATGGTCAATGCCTCCTTAGCCAGTACTTCATCATCCAAGGCTTTGGAAGCAAACCACAGTCGGATTCCTATCCCCAAGTCGCCATAGCACCATGCCAACCTGCTTGGTACATTTTCTTCACCATTTTCAAAAACTAAATTGGGAAAAAGAAAAAAAGATTTTTCTTGCCGGTATTGCAGAACATAGTTGATGGCTTTCACAAGGATAGGTTCAACAACGACCTTAAAATCGTCATGTTCGTGCAACTTTGTCAAAATTCCAATGACGGCTGCCATGCCGTGGGAAAGGCTGAAATCATAGTACGTCCTGCCATTTCCATCCCGTGTCCCGGTGGAAGTCCATTTAAGGTTGGCACCATCCTTTTGGGCCTTCTCTTTTAGCAAAGTGACGAACTCCAAAAGAAACCCTTTGTATTTTTCTTTTAAAACGGGTGATTTGGTATTCTTGAAACGGCTAAGAAAATAAAGGGCATGCCCAATCCCCCCGTGTAAGTAATCGAAGTTTTTTTCACTTGCATTTGAAATCATAATTGAATAGAGAAAATCATCTATCTCCCAAAGCAACCCGTCATTGTCCACATCAATAAACCCTTGTTCATCCAAATGACCCAGCACCCATCCCATGCCACTAATACCGGTGCAAAAAGTAGAATGTCCATATCCTTGGTTGATTTTCTCCAGTGCTTCTTCAAGAATGTTGGTGGCGGTCTCGGTAAGAGTATTGGTATTCAAATACCTTGCGTAATAAAACAGAAACAGGGCAATACCAGATATGCCATGTAAAACACCTATATGCTCTTCATTGTGATAGACCTGTTGGGTTATTTTGACAATTTCATCCAGTTTTTCCTCTAACTTCTTTTTCACCTATTATCCAAAATTTAGTTTTAAACGTATTCCCCGGTCCATCCCGAACATATCATTCAGTAATGAGTGTTGAACTTTCTGTATTTCTCGTTGTTGGCAAATTTTAGGGGTACGGAGGACCATAAACCAACACAAACCATCAGATGGGATCAACTGATGGCCTGTTCAATAAACCCATGTGGATTTTTATGGGAGCAAAATGTTTACTGTGGTCCATAAAAATCCAAATGCGTTTCTAGCTAACTTGTGCAACACAAGCACTAGCACGGATAATCACAACAAGAAATAACAACGGAGGTTCCTGAGGTACAACCACTGGTGGTTCCAGGACAAGCCGCGGTGTCTGTGTAAGGGCAACCTATGGTCACCGAAGGATTGGTTGCTCCACCCATAATAGAGCTGGAAGTCAAATTGGAAATAGTCTGCTTCTTAAGCGACAATTTCCCTGAAATTTTGGCTTTTTTCATTGAAATATGTTTAAAAATTAATAATGTATTAATTTAATCGATATGTAAGAAAAAAGCTACAATCTTAAGTTAATTAACACTAATCTTCCTATTTGTAACCTTACGTAAACATAAGTGAAAAATTATATGGGGAATTCCCCAAAAAATAGCTGATTATTCCGTGTTGGGAACAAATTTGGAAAGTCCCTCTGCGTACGTAAGAAAACATCATCCAAAACATGTAATCCATCCAAAAACGTTTACTGGGTTTTCATTGATATCGGTTAAAAAGGCATTATTTAAGTCTTCCACTAAAATCCTTCTCCATTACTATTCCAATTCCATTAAAAAATGATGACGTTGTTCGGTCAATTGTATATGCTATAATTACAATCATTATTCTATCTTCACAATTAATAAGTTACCAACGTTGGATGAGCTCCAATACAAAACACTCAACTCTAAAAACCTAAAATTTTCAATACCCTCTTCCAACATAAATGGATTTTAATACCGTTGATGGGTATTCTTCATCTTGGTTTTGGGCAATCCATTGAGCGACCAGAATTTGCATCTGGCAGGTTGACCCATCCGCTGGATTTCGATGGGGCCTTAAATGAAACGGATTGGAAAAATGCTCCGGTACTCACCAACCTTAAAACCACTGTCCCCGATGAAGGTGGCATACCATCACAAACTACCTTGGTGCAAGTCATTGCCGATTCCAGAACGGTTGTGATTGGCATCACTTGCAACGATAGCAACCCGGATGGAATCGTACGATTCTCCAAGCTTCGGGATGCCAATATTACTGAAGAAGACCATGTAAAGGTGGTCATCGACCCCTTCTTGGACGGGCAATCGGGCTACATATTTGCCGTAAATTCGTTAGCGGCGCGTTATGATGCATTGGTATCAAACCGTGGTGAAAGTGAGAATGAGGATTGGGATGCGGTCTGGGATGCCAAAACACAAATCACCGAAAAAGGTTGGACCGCGGAAATTATAATTCCTATTCAAAGTATCGCTTTTAAAAAAGGATTGTCTAAATGGGGGTTCAATATAGAGCGAAGAATACAGCGTAATTTAGAGACCATCCGATGGTCCAATGTTAAACGCGACCAATGGATTGCCCAGACCAGTCGAGCAGGATTGGTTACCGGATTACCTGAATTCAATTATGGTATTGGAGTTAACTTACGACCTTCTTTGATTGCGAACGCCAACCAACTGGGACCAGATGGTGGTATGGTTATTGATCCCGATATAAGTTTTGATGCCAACCAAAGGATTGGTCCCAACGTCCTCGCCACCTTTACGGTAAACACTGATTTTGGGGAAACTGAAGTAGATACACGACAAACCAATTTGACCCGTTTTCCCTTGTTCTTTCCTGAAAAACGCACCTTTTTTCTGGAGGGTTCCGATATTTTCGAGTTTGGATTTGGCACCGGACGAAGTACCCTTCTACCTTTTTTTAGTCGAAGTATTGGACTTCGCGACAATGTTCAGATTCCGGTGATGGGTGGAACCAAATTGAATGGCCGTATTGGAAAGACCGCCTTTGGCGGATTGGGCATTCGTACCGACGATTTTGACCTGGGTGGCGATAAATTTGCCGCGACCAATATGGGAGTGGTTCGTGTGCGTCGCAATGTGCTCAAAGAAAGTTCCGTAGGTTTTATTGCATCTTCGGGAGATCCTTTGGGTCGTGAGGGCAGTTGGATGTCCGGAGCTGATTTTACATTTCAGACCACTAGATTCAATGGAGACAAAAACTTTTTGGTCGGGGGCTGGGCCTTATTTACCGACAGAGCGGATCTATCAGGGGACCGCTCTGCAGCGGGATTCAAGATTGACTACCCAAATGACCTTTGGGACGTTGCAGTGACCTATGCCCGTGTAGGGGAACAATTTGACCCATCCTTAGGGTTCGTACCGCGGCGCGGAGTTAATTTCTATCGTTTTGGAGGTACGTTTGCCCCAAGACCAAAATCTGCTTGGCTACGACAAATGTTCCATCAATTTTTTGTGACTTACATCAACAACATATCAGGTCCATGGCAATCGTATAGTGTGTTTACCGCTCCCATCAATTGGCGTTTGGAAAGTGGCGACCGAATAGAAGCCAATGTAAGGCCTGTGGGCGAAAATATCTTACAACCTTTTGAAATCTCAGACGGGGTTACCATTCCCGTGGGGGAGTATAACTTTATGCGCTATCGACTGGAAACGGAATTTGCCCGTAAACGTAGATTGAGTGGTCAAGCCACTTGGTGGTTTGGAAGTTTTTATGAAGGGAGTTTGGACGAGTTTGAATTGACCCTGAATTGGAACCCAAGTGCCTTATTGGCCTTTGAATTTAATGGGCTTCATAATCGAGCTAGATTGCCCTTTGGGAATTTTGACCAGACCCTAGCAGGGCTAAGAGTTCGTTTTAATGTGACTTCCAACCTACAATTGAATAGTTATTTGCAATACGATACTGATAGCAGGGTGTTGGGATTAAATGCCCGTATCCATTGGATATTTTCTCCACTAGGTGATGTCTTCTTGGTATTTAACAATAATACTTTTAACGGTCTCAACCAACCGTGGGAGTTACAAAATCGACAGATACTGTTGAAAATGCGGTATAATTTCAGGTTGTAGATAAATAAAAAAGATTTTGGCTTCTTCAATTCTTCTAAATGCAAACGTTTAAAGTTTTTGATTTTAGGAGAGGACTACTAAACGAAGTCTTCTGATTACCAAAACTTGTTCTCAAGCATCCATATTAAAGACATTCCCGCTGCAGCGCCGGAAATAAAAACAGTCCAATCCCGATGTTTGGTCTTAATTATCTCAAGAAAAACAAAGGCAATACCAACAATAAACAAAACCACCAACAATTGCCCTAGTTCAATGCCCAGATTAAAACCCAACAGGGGCACCAAAACATCTTTTGGGTCCATAAGGAGCGCCTTAAAATAATTGGAAAAGTCCATCCCATGGATAAATCCAAAGAACAGTGCCATGGCATAATTCCTTCGCATCTTGTTAGCTCCCATATCGGAATTTGGAACTATTACATTGTGCAAGGCCGTGACGAATATTGTGGTCGGTATCAAAAACTTGATAATATTGGAAGGGATGGATATAATTTCCAAAGAAACCAGTGCAAGGGTAACGCTGTGGCCAATGGTAAAGGCCGTCACCAAGATCAAAATATTTCTCCATTGCTGTATGCGATACACGGCGCAGAGAACGATAAGAAAAAGGATATGGTCGTAACCCGCCAGATTGGAAATATGTTCAAAGCCCAGTTTTAGATAAAAGTGAAAAGGGTGCATTTTAGAATTTCAATTGGTGTACAGCAGTTTTTTTATTGAGCATCAAACTTTTGGAATTGCCATTCACATGAACATAAACAATGTTGTTTTGATCAAAAAAGAGATCGGTGAAAACGGCATTTTTAATTTCCAAAGAGGAGATGGGCGCTTCTTGCCGATATTCGAAATAAACCCATAAAGCGGTATTGTCCCCTTCCCCACTCAATTTCTTATTTTTAATTTTAAGGTTCACCAACTTTCTATTGGCTTTCACATAGAAAAACTGGTTCAGGTAGTCCATGAGCATTTTATTGGCATTGCTGGCTTCATTCGGTTGGCACAAAGCCAATTCTTTGCTGTAGGGATCAAATACTATGGCCTCATTGACATCGGTCAGGAACAGTTTAAGATTTACGGTGAGCAGTTGCTTACTGGCCGAGTACTCTATCTCGCATAGTGATAGTCGCAAAGGATGGGCCTCAACCGGTTTGGACCATCCCAATACTACCAATACCAACAACAATCTTAACACGGCCTAAGTGCTTAGTTTTATGAAGGGTTGGCCTGTAGTTCTTCAGCAACCTTTTGCACTTCTTTAAAAACCCGAATCAGATTCCCTCCCCATATTTTCTCAATCTGTTCTTCGGTATACCCACGTTTTACAAGCTCAATGGTAATGTTCATTACCTCGCTGGCATCAAAAACACCTTGGATTCCCCCTCCCCCATCAAAATCGCAGCCTATACCCACGTGATCTATACCTGCCACTTTCACAATATGATCTATATGGTCTACTGCATGTTGGACGGTTGCTGGTGGCGTGGGATATTTTTCATTGAGCTCTTGGAAGGACTTTCGCAGTGCCGCCCTTTCCTCTTGGTTCATTTCATTAATGCTTTTCATATTGGACCGCAGCGCTGCCATGGCAGAATCTCTTTCCAGGTTTGGGGGTGCTTCCCGAAGATAATCTGACAGCATGGTCAGTTGTACCACACCACCATTTTCCGCCATTAGCTTCAGCATTTCATCTGACATATTTCGGTCGTGCCGGGTAACCGCACGGGCATTGGAGTGACTTGCAATGATCGGTGCCTTTGACATTTTGATCGCATCATAAAATACACTGTCGTTTCCGTGGGACACATCTACCATAATGCCAAGACGGTTCATCTCCCCAACCACTTTGGAACCAAACTCACTTATGCCGCCATGTTCCGTTCCATTGGCATCGGTTGCTGAATCTGCCAAATCATTGTTTGACGAATGCACCAAGGTGATATATCGAACCCCCTTACTGTAATAGTGTTCAACATTGGCCAAGTCTTTCCCAATTGGGTATCCGTTTTCAATACCAATAAAAATGGCTCGTTTCCCTTCTTTTTCCAGAGTATACGCGTCTTCCGGGTTAAGTGCCAAGCCCACAACATCCGCGTTTCTTTGGGTGGACGTAATAACGGAATCTATCATTTGGAGGCATAAGGCCTTTGCTCGGGTATTTCCATCATCATCCCGAATATCTTGGGCAACGAACGCAGCAAAGAAAATGGCATCCAATCCTCCTTCTATCATCCTGGGATAATCTACCTTTGAACCGGTCTCATTGGGATCATGCCGCTCTGCCATGTCAAAACCAGGCTCGATCATCCGCAAAGGGGTGTCCGCATGCGTATCCAGCGTAAGTATACGGTTGTGGATCTCCAGTGCTTTTGCCACCAGCTGTTCTTCTTTGGTCTTGGCTTCCTCCTGAACGGATTTTTCCTTGCAACCCGCTATCATCAGTATGATCATAAATAAGGTTGGATAAGCGTATCGTAATTTGCCCATAGTTTTTGGTTTAAATGGAAGATGTTTTTAAATGTACAACAATAATGTGCTTGAAGCACCTGGTTTAATTCACCAATTGATGGTCACCCAAATTAGTATTGGTTTAGCTTTCAATTAAAATTCCCGGAGGATAGTTCCTGAATCAACTTTATCAACATGCCCTCACCTTTTTCCAGCTGTTCTTTGGAAATATACTCGTTGGCCCGGTGCGCTTGTGCGATGGATCCCGGACCACAGATCGCCGTCTGAAAACCTTCGTTGGCAAACTGTCCGGCCTCAGCGGCGTATGCCACGGTATTGAGCTTGGCGTTTCCGGCAATTCTTTTAATCAAATCCACCACCTCATCGTCCGCCTTGGTATCCAAATGTGGCACCGGTGGATGGTTTTCAACAGTTTGGATGTAAAAATCTGGAAAAATGGATCGCAATGCTTCCTCCCGTTCTCCGCAATAGGCTTCAAATTCATTGACAATTGCCTGGATATCATCCATGGGAATAGTTCGCAAATCCCAATAAAAATGGGCCTTGTCCGCAATAACATTCGGAGCAATACCGCCATTTACCAAGCCCACATGAATACTAGAATGGGGAGGGTGAAAACGGTCATCCAACCGTTTGTTCGCTATTAATTCATCCATTTTGCTTTCAAGCCATAGAATGAGGCGCATAGATTCATGGATAGCACTCACTTCCTGTTTAATACGGCTGCTATGTCCGGCAGAACCATGCACATAGGTCTCCAAAATATAAATACCCTTTTGGCCTACAATAGGTTCCATCATTGAAGGTTCCCCTATGATGGCATATTTTGGGGTTTCCGAATAAAACGTCCTAAGCGTTCTGGCCAATTCAGGCCCTGCCAGGCAGCCCACTTCCTCGTCATAGGAAAATGCAAAATAGATGGGCTTTTTCAAATCTGCCTTGACCATTTGGGGTAAAACGGCCAAGCAACAGGCAATAAAACCTTTCATATCGCAAGAACCCCTTCCGTACAATCTTCCATCACCTTTGTCTGTAAGTTCAAAGGGGTCCGTGGTCCATTCTTGTCCCTCAACCGGGACAACATCCGTATGGCCGGAAAGGATAACACCCCCGTCAACATCCGGACCAATTCGACAATGCAAGGATGCTTTATTACCTTCGGCATTGGGCAACAGGTTCACTTCAACCTCATGGGTTTCCATGTATTCTTTGATCCAATGGATGATACTCAAATTGCTTTCGCCCCCCAACACGGGAAAAGAAACAAGCTTAGCAAGGATATTTTCAACAGTCATATTAACTATAATTAATTGCTACTGCCACAACCAAGGTCAAAATGGCTATGCACAGCAGACTTATCAGTACTGGAAAAATAAAACGAATCCATCGGTCTATGGGCACCCTGCACATGCTCAGCATGGCAATGAGTCCTCCCAAGGTGGGATTTACAAGATTGGATATCCCATCCCCAATTTGAAAAGCCAAAATGGTGATTTGCCTGGTCAGTCCCAAGGATTCCCCCAAGGGCAACATAACGGGTAAGGTTGCCAGGGCCTGTCCGCTACCGGAAGGGATAAAAAAGTTGATCACCGTTTGGGAGATGGACATACAAATGGCCGAGGCATACAAAGGTAAGCCCTGTAAAACCACTGAAAGTTGATGGGAAATTGTATCGCCAATGTTTCCCATTTCCATAAGTACTTTGATAGAGGTGGCAAAGCCGACCATAAAAGCACCAGGGGCCGCAAGACCAACCGACGTTAAGGCGGTTTTACTCATCGTGGTGGCATCCATCCTGGACACTATTCCTGAGAGAAAGGCCACCATCAAAAAAATGGCGGATAGCTCGTTGATATACCAATTTAAATTGAACACCCCATACAGAACCACCAACAATCCCATCACAAAAATGGAAATGACCATCCAATTATTTCTGCTCAGCCCATATTCCTGCAAGGGCCTGGACAAAGCCAAATTGCTAACATCCAAACCTTGACCAAGGCTTTTACTGGGGTTTAGGCTTATCTTTTTAAAGTAGCGTACGTTGTAGGAGGCCATAATGGCCAACGCGGTAAAACATAGCGCACTTCTTAGCAAAGCTCCTGAAAACATGGGCAGTTCCGCAATTTTATGTCCGGTTCCCACGGTGTAAGGGTTGATTGGGGACAATCCAAAACCAATGGTCATGGCCCCTACGGAAATCCCTGCTGCCAAAATCAAATCCCCACCCAACGCCAAGCTGAGCACCGCGGCAATGGGTACCATTGCGATGTTGTTTTCGTAGCCCACGGCAACTCCAAGAATCCCGTATATAAATGTCATGATCACAATAATCATGTGCTTCTTTTCAAGGCCCAATCTTTTTACCAAAGTACCAACCGCATTCTCGACTGCCTTTGATTTTTCCATAAAGCCAAACATAATGCCTCCGGCCAGCACGATAAAAATAATTTCCACCGCTGCCTTGAAACCCAAGGGAATGGCCTTGAACATGTCCAACAGTCCAACGGGGGTTGAAGGGATTGTTTTATAGGAATTGGGAACAACGGTACTCCGACCCTCTACCAAAATGCGTTCATAAGAACCCGCTGGTAATATATATGTTAAAACGGATACCAATACAATGATGCCAAACAACATGGTGATGGCGTGGGGTATCTTACTAAAGAAAGATGGGGTCTTGGGATTAGATTTGCTCATTTATCACAAAGGGGCGGCTTCAAAGGGTGCGGCGCAATGCCAATCTTATTGAATTTGTTTCTTCCGCTCAATTTAAGCTAAAATATTCGGAGCAGACCAAAGGGGAATATATTTTGTAAAATGTTTTGTGCTGCCCATTATAAATTTTACCCCCAATTTTCAAATCGTTGGCCGGTGATTCTTCAAGTACTCGCCGCAACTCCTTTATCTTTTCATTGAGATGATAGGATAGAATTATAAAACGACGATTGTATTCACGGGCCAAAACCTCGGAGAGTCCCTTTTGTCTCAAAACGTTGACATAGAAGTCGTTCAATCCCCTAATATCTGCGTAGACCTGATTTTTCAATGCATCGGATATAATGGGATTGGACATGGCCAACACAAATGAAATCTCTTGAATATTGTGTTTTAGAATCAATTGTTTGATCTGATCTGCCGTGTCCTTTTCGAACACGACAGAATTCCCCAGTGAGGTATAAAAATGGTTTTGACCTCCAAAGACGCGGTTGATGACAGGTTCAAGGCTATCTGCTGGACATACAAAATAGAGGTTCCTATGCATCAATTGGGTTTCCCATTAAGATTAGATCGTAATCCGACCAAGGATTTGCGCGTTTGGCCTATAGGCTTTTCAAATCAATCACCTCAAAGTTTTTGGGCACAAAATAATCGTCCAAACCATAATCGGTATTGATGATTATCCCTCCCAATAGTGTCACCTTGTCCACGTGAAATTCATTTTTGCACGACCGGATATGCTCATGTATCTTCTTATCAATGATTTCGTATGTGGCTTCGGTAATGCTTTTGGCTTGGTTCCCACTTTCCAAAACCTGTTCCCTATAGGGCAACAAGCTTTCTTCAAGCTTCATTTGTTGATAGTCATCATCATTCATAACAGGCTTGTAGTTACCATCTTGAAGTCTGTCCAGTGCCAACATAAGCGCACCACATGAATTTCCTGTTTCCTCTTGCCTTGGACGGTACATTTTGCCTAAATCCCCGTCCAGGGTAATTCCAATATGTGGGCCGTAAAATATAAAGGCACTTCCATTGTCCGGGATATGGTGTGCAAAAGCTGTCATTCCTGTTTGTCCTGCAAAAGGCAAGCCACCTAGACCACCCATGATAAACGGACCGAACAAGACATTAAAAAACGTTGTGGAAGGTACATTGATGTCATCTGAACACACAGAGGTTGCCATCAATACTTTTGAGATATCAATATCGTGCTCTATTTGCATCTTTCCTAGATAATGGATAGAGGTGTCCTTGGCATCCATGGCTTCGGGGAAGTAGGATTTGACCACTTCATCAAATTTTCTTTGCAGCATACTAAAGTTTTAAATGTTTATTTCGGTTTAATGTTTTTCGCAATCACCATCCGTAAAAGCCCTTAGGGGTAACTCCATTTAAGCGTAGATACACCACACATTGTCCTCTATGGTGGATGATGTGGTTCTCCATGGCATAAAACAGTCTCCAAACAGGAATGGTATCTCCCGCAAATTCACAATCGGAAAGCAACATTTCATCTGAAAGCTCTTCAATGGATTTGCGCACGAAGGCATACATATTTTTCAATTCCTTTACCACATGCTCCTTGGTCATTTGCACCGGTAATTTGACGTTTTCGTAAGGATTTACCAGCCCAGAACGGGCGGCAAGTTGTCCACAAGTGTACATTATACAATGCCGCCATTGCTCTGAAAAGGTCATTGCCTCATCTGTGTACTTAAAAGTGAAGTAATCAGGTGGCATTTGTTCCACATTTGTCATCGTCATGGTTTCGGAACGGTGCCAAGCTGAAATCAGGTCTTTCCGAAGTTCCTTTACGGATTCTTGATCCGACGCTGACTTTATATCGGTTAGTGTGTGTTCTGATTTTGAATTACCGCCATCCAATCTGCACCCTACTGCTGATAGGAGGCCAATGCCCAGTATGTTTTTTAAAAAAAGTGTCCGCTTCATCTGTAATCGATTGTTGGTTGTCTTCTTATGGCAGAGCATAGGCCCTTTGTACCGGCCAGTCATCCTGATAACCGTCTTCCCATCGCGATGAAGCAAGTTCCTCTTCCGTTGCCAAACATGCATTGAGCTGGGACCTGATAAGTGTTTCGTCCATGTCCTGACCTATGAATACAATCTCATTTTTTCGGTCGCCAAATACGTGGTCCCAATGCATTTCGATTTGTTTCTGATTCTCCAAAAATGCCATGTACTGTGTTCGCTGTTGGAAGGGCATGCTACTCCACCAAACACCTGCGCTGTCCGCCCTTAGGGAACCCCCTGCCTGACCCCAAATCAATGCTTGGGACGGCCGTGACGCAAGCCAAAAAAGTCCCTTGCTCCGGATGATGGTATTTGGAAACCCATGTTGGGCAAATTGCCAAAAGCGTTCAGGGTCAAAAGGTCTTTTACTTCTAAAAACAAAGGAGCTTATACCATATTCTTCCGTTTCCGGGGTGTGTTCCTCCTTGTTTAATTCCTCAATCCATCCTGCGCTTTGTTCCGCTTCTTCAAAATTGAAAAGACCGGTGTTCAGAATATCTTGGGAATTGATTTTACCAAATTGTGATTCAATGATTTGTGCCGATGGGTTCAGTTTTCGAATAGTGGCCTGCAAGAGGCCTAATTGCTCCTCGGAAACCAAATCTGTCTTGTTTAGTACAATGACATTGGCAAACTCAATTTGGTCGGTAAGCAGGTTCACGATGGTCCGATAATCCCCTTCGATATCTGTGAGACTCCTATCCATCAGTGTTTCCGGACTTCCGAAATCCTTGAAAAAATTAAAGGCGTCCACAACGGTCACCATGGTGTCCACATAGCTAAAACGGGAAAGGTCAATATTGTTGTCCTCATCCACAAAGGAGAATGTTTGGGCCACGGGAATCGGTTCACTGATTCCGGTACTTTCAATGAGTAAGTAATCAAATCGGTTTTCCTTGGCGAGTCGCTCCACCTCTACCATCAAATCCTCTCTAAGGGTACAACAAATGCACCCATTGCTCATTTCCACCAATTTCTCCTCGGTACGGGAAAGGGTGTTCTCACTTTTTACCAATTCCGCGTCCACATTGACTTCACTCATATCATTTACAATCACGGCCACTTTTAGGCCTTCTTTGTTGTGCAATACATGATTTAGCAATGTGGTCTTACCTGCGCCCAAAAAACCACTGAGCACAGTTACCGGCAACTTTTTGTTGTTTGTCATCTTTTTAATTGCGTTTGGGAAATGCATAGCTTCAGGATACAAATCCTGGCTAAATGCAACTCGGTCGTAAAAATATATGAAAAACACAATAAATGCAACTTAGTTGCATTTAAGCAAGAAGTTAACCCTATAATTCCATGGAAGGACTTTTAAATCTCTAGATGGATGTAAACTAAAAAGTCAGTGAAATGTTCCGATCAGTAACCTGCAGCCTGCCCATCTTTACGGCTCTCGGAAGCTCCGTGATAGACCTTGTTTTCATCATCCCATAATATGGCTTGATAACCTCCGTAAATGCCACGCGCCATGCCCATTCTATGGCCCTTGTCCATCAATCCCCGGATGGTTGAATAGGGTATCCCGGATTCTGTGCGTATCAACCCCGTGTTCTCCGTAGTGGCTCCCATGGGGCTAGCTCCTCCCGTGTGGTCCCATCTTGGGGCATCACCCGCTTCCTGGATGTTCATTCCAAAATCCACAAGGTTCATTACAATTTGCGTATGGCCCATGGGTTGGAAATCGCCTCCCATCACCCCGAAACTGACGAAGGGTTTGCCATCCTTGGTGATAAAAGCTGGAATTATGGTATGAAATGGACGTTTGCCCGGTTCGTAGGTATTGGCTTGTCCACGCTTAAGACTGAAGAGCTCCCCACGATCCTGTAGCATAAAGCCCAATTTGGGCGGCGCCATTCCGGAGCCCATCCCGCGATAGTTACTTTGTATTAAGGAAATCATGGTTCCTTCCTTGTCTGCCACGGTCATATAAATAGTTTCCCCAGCCGAGATTTCCCCTGCAGAATAAGTCCCTGCCCGCTTGCCAATCTGTGCCCTTCGCGCATTGGCGTAGTCTTCCGAAAGCAGCTCTTCCACGGGAACATCAAAAAAGTCCATATCGGCATAGTATTTGGCGCGATCCTCAAAGGCCAATTTTTTGGCCTCGGTAAAAAGGTGCAAGTGCTCCGCACTGCCAAATGCTATATTGGAAAAATCGTACCCCTTCAAAATCTGTAACATCTGAAGTGCAGCTATCCCCTGACCATTTGGTGGAAGTTCCCAAACATCGTATCCCCTGTAATTGATGGATACCGGTTCTACCCACTGGGACTTATGGGCTGCCAAATCTTTGGCTGACAGAAAGCCCCCTTGTTCCTTGATGAACTTCTCTATGGTTTTTGCGATATCGCCTTTGTAATAGGCATCCCTTCCCCCTTCAGCAATTTTGCGATAGGTATTGGCCAAATAGGGGTTTTTATAAACTTCGCCTTCCGCGGGTAGCTTTCCACCATTCTGTGTTTTGTAGGTATCCTCAATGTTCGGAAACCCTTTGGATTCAAAAAAGGGAATGGTACGTTGCATATACCAGGCAATAAGTTCCGTCAACGGAAAACCTTTTTCGGCATAGTCAATGGCCGGAGCAAGAATTTCCGTCATTGGCTTTGTCCCAAATTTTTGATGCAACTCAAACCAACCATCAACGGCTCCCGGCACGCTTACCGGTAAGGGTCCGTGGGATGGAATTTTGGCCATGCCTTCTTTTTCAAAATATTCCAGGGTAAGTTTTTGTGGCGAACGTCCACTGGCATTTAACCCGTAAAGCTTTTTTGTTTTTGCATCCCAGACAATGGCAAACAAATCCCCTCCAATACCACAGCCAGTGGGTTCCATCAATCCTAGGGCTGCATTTGCCGCAATGGCCGCATCTATGGCATTTCCGCCGTCTTTTAAGATATCGAGGCCTATCTGGGTGGCCAGCGGATGACTGGTTGCCACCATGCCATTTTGACCCAGTACCACCGAACGTGTGGCAAAAGGCTCACCGGTAATCCGATCTTGGGCAGTGCCAAAATGTGCTATGGTTAAAAGAACAAATACAGAACAAAGTAAATTTTTCATCATCATTTTTTTTCTGCTCCTAAAGTACAAAAATTGGAGTCGGGTATTTTTCCTATATCCTAGAATAAAACAAATAAGGTCTTTCCCATTTTTCAGAAAAAGACCTTACGTTATATCGTTAAAAGGATCTAACCTGCTTAATCCGTCAAAGTCACGGTGCGGGTCACCTTATTGAATGGTCCAGGTATGGCATTCCCTTCGGCATCCATCAACTCCAAAGTGATGGTAACCTCCCCTTTAGGCAATCCTTGAATCACATGGGGAGCCCATTCTGCAATTGTAAACGTCTCGCCATTTATTGTTGCTTTTACCTTGTTCCCATCTTCAGAAAGTGTGGTGTTCAACACAAAAAAGTCGAGCATAAGATTTTCCGTGTCCTTTCCTTTATAAGTCCCTTTGGGGCGACTGTAGATCAAGGTAGGCGCCTCCATGTCCAAGCCTAGGGAATCTGTGGCGTTTGGACCAATTTCAAGCTTTTTGACCACCACTGAATTTTCATTTTTTACCGATTCGTGGTAGGATCGGCTCAAAAAAGCGACCAAATGATGTACTCCATTGGGAATCTCCTTGGCAAATGCTGGTTCGTAATGGGCGGAATACGGTTGGTTGTTCAGAATAAAGTGGATATGTTGTCCTTTGCCGGAATTCGCTAAACGTTCTGCATTGGGTCCTTCCGTTTGTGCGCCCAATTCGTAATCATTGACTGTAAAAGAGAAGCTGACCTCTCCCCTTTCAGCAATTGTGGTGTTACTGGGTGCATCCAATTGCAATACGGCATCTGCGTAGGCAAGGGAACCTTCCAATTTTTCCAGGGTGATTTTGGGTTGCTCAACTTCAACCGATACCACTTCTTCGGTTTCTGTGTTTTCCTTTTTTTGTTGCTTGCAAGAGACCATTACAACGGTCAAGAGCAGCAATGTGGCAAGTACATTTGGAGTTTTTAGTGTCATTTCTATTGTTTTTGTGTTATTGAATGATTCATGCGTGATTCTACTTTGGTCAAAAATTACCAAAACTAGAGGTTCCGTATAACCCTAGTATTTACAACTTTTTGGTATCTGGAACAAAACAAACTTACTAAAATCACAAAGAGCCTTGGGCATGCTTTTTGGAAAATTTGCGCATATAACTTTCTAAGCCGTATTGACCCGTTGGCAGGAAATGAAAAAAACTTTCACCAAGGGTATACAAAACACGGAAATAATACGTTGTAAGTAAATACCTACGCAAACAGATAACTTACCAGCAACTAAACCTATTACTACGCGCTCATTGGGTTCATGAATCAGTTCGTGAAAAGTGATTAACAAAAACCAATGAACATGTATACCAAGCGTATGGAAAATCAGATGACGGGACTTCCCGGACATCTCACGCTTAGAGCACGACTTTTTGCCACAATCTTTCTTTTATCCACTGTTGCCCTAATCCTATTGGCAAGTTTAAACCCTACAGACGGGGATTCATCCTATTGGGCATTCGGACTAGGCTTTGGACTACCCCTGTTGTTCTCTGCCCTGTTGGCATACAAATATGCAAGGGAGCAATACGCAACCATCCGGCAACTAACCCAAAGTGATGCGGAAGGTCGGGCTATTTTGGAGAGTGCCTCGGACTGCATCATTACCATGGAGAAAGACCGGACCATCAGAACCTTTAACAAGGCGGCCGAATCCTTGTTCCAATACAATGCCCAGGAAATCGTAGGAAAAAATTTAAGCCACCTGCTTGTCCATCAACTTCCGGATATCACCGCCGAAAATGAAGAAGCGGGCAATGAATCCGCGAGCAATAACCATCAGGAAGTAAATGGCAAAAGAAAAGATGGGAGCATCATCCCAATTCGCTTGTCCATTACGGAGGCAACCGTACAATCAAACACCATACTGACGGCCATTGTTCGGGACTTGACCGAGGAATTACAGCAAAAAGCGGAAATTGACAAAAGAACCAAGAAGATTGAAGACCAAAGCTGGATAAAATCAGCCATTTCCCAGGTATATGAAGTAACCAAAGGGGTTCAAGACATCTATATCCTTACCACAATTTTGAGTGGTGCCATCAGTAAGCTTTTAAAAGCTTCCGTGGGTACCTTTTATCTCAGTGAACATCTCTTTGACCCGGATTCAAAACAACTCAAACTATACGGCAGTTACGCCTTTAAAAACACCTCTGCCCTTCCTCAGTGCATATCTCCCGGCGAGGGACTGGTGGGACAATGTGCCCTTGAAGGGAATCCAATCACTCTGACCTCCATTCCGGAGGATTACTTGGAAATCAACTCCAGTGCAGGTAAAACCATTCCAAAGGAAATCACCATCGTGCCCGTTAAACACAATAAAGAAGTCATTGGAGTGATGGAGTTTGGCACCACAACTGCCCTCACAGAAATCCAACGGGAATTTGCCAACGAAATTTGCGCCTCCATCGGTATTATCATCAAGGGGGTTGTGGAACGGGCCAAAACCGAGGAGCTTTCCATTGAGATTAACAACCAAATATCTGCTATTAACCGTTCCAATGCCGCCATTGAATTTGATTTGGAAGGGAATGTGCTTACCGCGAACGCTCTTTTCTTGGAGCTAATGGGATATACCTTGGAAGAAATCAAGGGCAAGCACCATAAAATCTTCGTGGACCCCGAATATGCCAAAACCAAGGAATACAAGGAATTTTGGCAGGAAATTAAAACGGGACAGTTTAAGCAAGGGGAATTTGAGCGCAGACGAAGGAACCAAAAACCAGTTTGGATACAAGGCTCCTATAATCCCGTATTCAATGCCGAGGGAGACCCTTACAAAATCCTCAAAATTGCGGTAGACATTACAGAGCAGAAAGAGATACAATTTGAAGTACAAAAACAAAAGGAAATTGTGGAGGCCCAAGAAGAGGAACTCAGGGTGTCCAACGAGGAGTTAACCAAGCAAGCAAGCCTGCTACAGGCTTCGGAAGAAGAATTGAGGCAGCAACAAGAGGAGTTGGAAAAAGCCAATGTCCTATTGGAAGAAAAAGCCCAGCAACTGGAGGAGCAACATTTGAGCATGGTAGATAAAAACCGTTCGTTGGAGCAGGCCCAGGCCGCCTTGGTACTTAAAACCGAAGAATTGGAAAAAAGTGGGCGGTACAAATCAGAGTTTTTGGCCAACATGTCCCATGAGCTCCGCACCCCTTTGAACAGTGTTATCATACTTTCCAAATTACTTGAAGATAATAAGGCCAACAACCTTTCGGATAAGCAAATAGAGTTTGCCCAGATTATAAACAAATCTGGTGAGGACTTACTTGCATTAATCAATGAGGTTCTTGATCTGGCCAAAGTGGAATCGGGCAAAATTGAGCTTGAAATTGAAGCGCACAACCTGCGTTCCTACGCTGAGGAAAGTCAAAAGACATTCTTGGCCATAGCAGAGGATAAAAATGTAAGCTTTGCCCTGGAATACGATGATAAACTCCCTGAACGTTTTGTGACCGATACACAAAGGCTGAATCAAGTAGTCAAAAACCTTTTGAGCAATGCCTTTAAGTTCACCAAGACCAAGGGAAAAGTTACCCTGGCATTTAAAAACAGTAAGGCCTTACCAAAGTTTTCCAGTCCTACCCTGTTAAAGGAGGAGCAAGTCCTTCAAATTTCCGTGACCGATACCGGAATTGGCATAGCTCCAGAAAAATTGGGCTCCATATTTGAGGCCTTTGTTCAAGAAGACGGCACCACGCAAAGGAAGTATGGAGGTACCGGATTAGGGCTTAGTATTTCCAAGGAATTGGTGAAGTTGTTAGGGGGCGAAATCTTTGTGGAAAGTCAATTGGGACAAGGGTCCACTTTCTCCCTGTTTCTACCCTTTGATTGCTCCGAAACGATTCTGGAAGGTCTGCAAACAAAAGAAAATGTACTAAAACAGGAAGAAACTGATTCTGCACAAACAGAGGTGCCAGTTGTTGAGGCAGAATCAACCAATGAGACTGAAATCAAAAACAAAAAACAGCTAACATTGGAAGCGGTCGTCGCTGACGACCGAGATCAACTGGACCAGGAGGACCCAGTGATTCTAGTGGTTGAAGATGACCTCCAATTCGCCAAAGTCCTATTGGACCAAGCTAGGGACAATGGCTTTAAGGTTGTAGTGACCAATCAAGGGGACAAAGCATTGCAGCACGTGGAACATTTTAAACCCATAGCCATCATTTTGGACATGCAACTCCCTGTGATGGATGGTTGGACCGTTCTTAAAAAATTAAAAGCAAACCCTGACCTTGCCCATATTCCTGTGCATATTATATCAGGCATAGATAAAACCAAATTGGGTCTGGAACTTGGAGCGGTTGAATATCTTGTTAAACCCATTGCCTTGGAAACCTTGGAACGCACATTTGCCAGCATTTCCAAATCCGTTGTGGGTCCTGATGTAAGAAAAGTGTTGATCATTGAGGATGATGAATCCAATAACCAGGCCTTACAGGAAATGGTAAAGAGCAAACGCCTGGAGGCCCTGCCTGCCAAAAATGCCAAGGATGCCAGGAAATTGTTCAAATCCGAACAACCGGATTTGGTGGTGTTGGATTTAGGTCTTCCGGACATTGATGGCATTGAACTTCTCGGGGAACTTAAGTCCCAAAAGAAGGAAATACCGGTTATTGTCTTTACCGGACGGGAACTTACCAAAAAGGAGCTCAAGCAAATAGAACGGCATCAAGACACTTCCGTGGTCCTGAAAACCACCAAATCCTATGATAGATTATCCGAAGAAACGGAGCTCTTCCTAAACATGCTCAATGCCACCCAAACCGAGTATCCCGTGCTACCGCCAAAGGAATTCAATTCCGAGGATATCATCAAAGACAAAAGAATCCTGATCGTGGATGATGACATGCGAAACATCTATGCCCTGGAAACCGTATTGGAAGCGGAACAAGTACAGGTCACGGTGGCCACCAATGGTGCCGAAGCGGTTGAAGAGGTCAAAAATGGAACATTTGATGCAGTATTGATGGACATCATGATGCCGGTTATGGATGGCTACGAGGCCACAAAGCAAATTAGGGAATTGGGACACAAAAAACTGCCCATAATTGCCTTAACGGCCAAAGCCATGAAAGGTGACCGCGAAAAATGTCTCGAAGCCGGGGTGAGCGATTATATGTCCAAGCCTTTGGACGTGGAAAAATTGATGTCCCTATTAAAAGTATGGCTCTATAACTAATGGATACGCTTCTGGAAATATCGGAAAACGAGCTGGATGATTTTATCCAGATCTCCAACAGGTTGTACGACTTGGATTTTTCTGGCTATGCCCAGGAATCGTTGCGCAGGCGCGTCTTGCGGCTCATGAGATTAAAGTCGTGCGATTCCTTTACGGCTTTCAAATACTATTTGGCCAATGAAAGTCTTACCGATTCCGATTTGCTAAACGAGATCACAGTAAACACCACGGAGATGTTCCGAGACCATGAAGTCTTCAAATTTATAAAGGACGACATCTTTGGTGTTCTGGAAACCTATCCTGAAATCAATATTTGGCATGCCGGATGCTCCACAGGAGAGGAACCTTTGAGCCTCGCAATTCTTTTGAAGGAATCCAAGCTGTTGAAAAGAACCGTACAGTATTGCACGGATATCAATTCAGAGGTGCTTGCCACAGCAAAAAAAGGAATCTACGATCTAAAGGAAATGAAGGAATATTCGAAGAATTACCTCAAGTCCGGCGGAGAATTTTCACTTTCCGATTATTACGTGGCACAATACGGCAAAGTAAAAATGCATTCTGACCTGGGCAAGAACATGCTATTTAGCAAGCATAATTTGGTCAATGGCTCTTCCTTTAACCAAATGCACCTGATCATGTGCCGTAATGTATTTATTTACCTGACCAACAAACAGCAGAACCAGGTACTACGGTTATTCGTGGATAGTTTGGTGCCACGGGGCTACTTGGTCTTGGGGGCAAAGGAAAGCGCAGTGTTTTCGCCTGTGCTGAACGAATTGGAAGTGGTTAACAGCAAACTTAAAATCTATCGAAAGAAAAATTGAACATATAAAGTCTAGGGTATTGCTTTTTTGTGGTTCCTCCGGTGCCATTGATGTACTGGAACAGCTGTTAATCGATATAAAGGAAACCGACAAGATTGCAGCAGTGGTGGTATTGCACAGAAAAGTGGATGTGCGGGACCATCTGGCCCAATATCTGAACAATAAAACCCAAATGAAGGTAAGTACCATGGAACATGGACAAAAAATGGAAGCTGGAAACGTTTATCTGGTGCCTGCCGGATATCACTGTATCCTGGAAAAGAACATGACCCTAAGCCTCGACCTCAGCGAGAAGGTGATGTTTTCCAGACCATCCGCCGATGTTTCCCTAGAATCCTTTTCATATCATCTAAAAGACAAATTGGTAGCTGTTATCGCAAGTGGGGCCAATGCTGATGGGGCCAATGGTGTGAAATGGGTGAAAAAAAGGGGCGGTACGGTCATCATCCAAGATCCTGAAGAGGCCTTTGCCAAATCCATGCCGTGCGCTGCGATCAAAGCCTTGGACAAAGTTGACCAGATAACCACAAGTAAAAAGATGTATACCACAGTAGAAAAATATTTTTAAGATGGACAAAGCCAAAATCTTAATTGTTGACGATCTTGTAGAGAACCTATACTCCTTGGAACAGATCATAGAAAAGGAAGATCGGGAAATCATCTCCGCCTCCAGTGGAAACGAAGCCCTAAAGCTTGCCAGACAGCATGAATTTGCATTGGTCATTACGGATGTTCAAATGCCAGAAATGAATGGTTTCGAATTCGTGGAAATCTTTAGGAGCAAAAAAGAAAACCAACACGTTCCCGTCATTTTTGCCACTGCGATCAACAAGGAGAAAAAATATGTGATAAAGGGGTATTCAGAAGGTGCCGTTGACTATCTCTACAAACCTTTAGATCCCAATATCGTCTCTGCCAAAGTGGATATTTTTGTTACCCTCTACAACCAGAAAAGGGCGTTGGAGGTCCAAAACCACGAATTAGCAGCATTGAACAACCTCAAAAATAAATTTTTGGGAATGGCCGCCCATGACATCAGAAACCCATTATCCATCATAGAATTCCATTCCAAATCGTTGCTCACCGAGCTAAAGCCGGTTTTGGATGACCCGGCCAAGGTCCAGGAGCTGGAGAATATAGTCGTATCCACCAATTTTGCCCAAAATCTGGTGAACGATTTTCTGGATATCAGTAAAATGGAATCGGAAAACATTGATTTGGCGGAAGAAATGGTGGATGTCCGGTGTTTTTTAGAGACCAACCTTAGATTCAACCAAGTGTTTGCCGATAAAAAGAAGATAAAATTGATTGGGGATTTGGATGTGGAAGATTTGGAGACCGCATTTGATAAAAACAAAATGAACCAGGTACTCAACAATCTCATCTCCAATGCCATTAAATTCTCACACGAAGGCACTTCCATTCGGTTAATGGCGCAACAAAAAAAGGGTAGACTGGTGATTTCCATACAGGACGAGGGACAAGGTATCCCAGAAAATGAAATTGAGCGTTTGTTCGACCCATTTGCCAAAACCTCCGTAAAATCAACCGCTGGGGAAAAGAGTACCGGACTGGGATTGATGATTGTAAAGAAAATTGTAAAAGCACATAATGCCTTTATCACGGTTAGTAGCAAGGTGGGCGTTGGAACCTGTTTTTCATTGGAATTGCCCATCAAGAAGATAACACCGGAGACATCAACGGATACTTCAGGTGCCGAACGCAATCCACAACTGGACGATTCCTTTAAGATTGTAGTGGTAGATGACGATATTCTCATGCGCACCTTAACAGAAATGGTATTCAGTAAGATTGGGGGAAACATTACCATGCTGGAAGACGGGGCATCTTTTTTGGAACAGGTAGATACTTTAAACCCGGACCTGGTGTTTACCGATATCAATATGCCTGGAATCAATGGCTATGATCTTGTGAAGGAAATAAGGAGCAAAGGAATAGACATCCCCATTTTTGGCTTGACCGGTTTTGTCAATGAGGAGGTGCAGACACTTTCCAAACAATCGGGCATGGACGGCATTTATGAAAAACCCCCGGTGGAAAACATCCTAAAACATTTGATATCACAGATTCACGAAGACCGCGTAGCAGCTACTTAGATTACTTCCCGCTGTATTCACATTTGGGTAGTAATTCTTCTTTTGATTATCCACTTTTTTTGTGAAATTTGATGGGGGTAGTTCCATTGGTAGCTATTGGAGTGGCTTTCCATGCAATGCCCAAAAACCAACCATGTCTTTATGAGCAAAAAAATAGTGTGGGTCGCTTTATGCTTTATATGCATTTTAGGATGTAGGCAGCAGGAAAAAGAAATCTACCTGTTTTCCTATTTTAAGGGAAATGGCGAAGATGGACTGCATTTGGCCTCCAGCATTGATGGCTACCACTGGGAAGCACTCAACAACGGGAAATCTTTCCTTAAACCCAAGGTGGGCGGGGATAAACTTATGAGGGACCCCTGTATCATAAAAGGGGGTGACGCTAAATTCCATATGGTCTGGACCGTAAGTTGGAACGAAAAAGGAATTGGCTATGCCAACTCGGCGGACTTGATCCATTGGTCCGAACAAAAATACATCCCGGTAATGCACCATGAGCCCAATGCTAGAAACTGTTGGGCGCCAGAATTGTTTTATGATGAGGACTCTGCAACTTACCTAATTTTGTGGGCAACAACCATCCCGGGCAGATTTCCTGAAACCGATTCCTTTGGGGATAATGGCTATAACCATAGAATGTACTTTACCACCACAAAGGATTTTGAAACCTATACTGAAACCCAACTGTTTTATGACGAAGGTTTTAACGTAATCGACGCTCATATCCAAAAAGTGCAGGACCGCTATGTCATGTTCCTTAAGGATGAAACTTTGCTGCCAGAAGCTCAGAAAAATATAAGAATAGCGTCAAGCACCCATTTGCTAAAGGGTTATTCCAAGCCCACGGATGCCATCAGCGACAATTGGGTGGAAGGCCCCACTGCAGCCCATATCAATGGGAATTGGATCGTCTATTTTGACCGATATACCCAACAACGGATGGGAGCTATTAAATCCCATGACCTCGTCAACTGGATGGATATCACAGATCAGATTCATTTCCCTGAGGGCACCAGGCATGGAACCATCTTGAAAGTAGATGAAAAAGTTTTGGAACAAATAAAGACCAAATCTTCAGCTGAATAATACATAAAGCCGGTTGCTTCCCAAATGACCCATAACAATCTGTGTAATTTTTACAAGGTTCTAAAGTCTTTTTCCGTACCTTGAGGAACAAAGTGTTCATTTCCAAAAACCTCCAAGTTTGTTCGTCAATAAAAAAGAATGTCAAATAAGGGGTAATCCTTATCGCCGGATTGCCAGAAATGTTGTCTACTGTATTATCCTGTCCCTACCAATCTGTATTTCCTGTAAACAAAAAGTGAATGCGGATAACAAGGAACCCACTTCAAAACTGGCAATTCAAGAGACTGCCATGGAATCCATAGCAATTGATGCGGCATTGGAAGATTGGGAGCAATACAATTACCTTCATGGCCTTATGGACCCTTGGAAACTCAAAGCAAAGGATGACACCCATTTCGATTTTACAACAACTCCCAAATATTTCTACTTCTATTTTAAAGCGAAGGATACCACCCCAACCAAAATCATTGATTATGTGAACGAACGTTCCCTGTTGTACCAGGACAGGGTGGAATTGTTTTTCTCATCCACAAAAGAATTGGACGAGTATTATGGAGCGGAAATCACGCCCCAGGGCAAAGTGCTTGATTTTAAGGCCCATTTCCCTAGAGATATTGACCATTCATGGAATTTTCAGACCTTGGACTTTGCTTCCAAAAACACTGATGATGGCTATATTGTGGAGGGGCGTATTTCACGGAAAGAACTGCTTTCCTTTGGGATAGTGAATTCACTTTATATGGGAATATTCCGTGCCGATTTTCACGGTGGCAGAAAAGTGAATTGGCACACCAGGACCCTTCCAGATTCGCCAAAAGCGGATTTCCATATCCCGTCAGCATTTGAAAAGACTGTATTTAGGCAGTGACTTATTTTACCTGATTTCGGTTAAATGATTCCCATTTCACTGATTTGTCATAAACGGTAACACGGTTTTGTTATCCAATAAATTGGTTCCATCTTTGAGGGAAATGGTGCGAATGACCAAAAACCTAAGCTCGTTGCTCGCTTTTAGCAGCCTCCTTCTTTCTTGTCTTCCGACAGGGAATGGGAACAACCTTACTATTGCCGTTTCGGCCAATGTGCAATTCTCCGTAGAGGAAATTGCCGAGCAATTTAAGGAGACTACCGGCATTTCTTGTAACCTGGTCATAGGGTCATCTGGCAAGCTAACAGCACAAATAATGGAAGGTGCACCTTATCACCTGTTCCTTTCCGCGGATATGAAATATCCGGAAACCCTGCATCAAAATGGACGTGCCATTAACCGCCCAAAAGTATACGCCTATGGAAATTTAGTGCTGTATACGCAGGATTCCATCCTAACACCTAGCCTGGAGGTACTGACCCAAGATAAGGTGACCCATATAGCAATGGCCAATCCAAAAATAGCTCCTTATGGAATAGCAGCGGAACAAGTGTTGCAACACTATGGCATCCTAAATTCGGTGAAAGATAAATTGGTGTTTGGAGAGAACATTTCACAAACCAACCAATTTGTTGCGACGGGTGCTGCACAAATTGGAATTACAGCGAAATCCACTGTCCTATCTCCCAATCTAATCCATAACGGCCATTGGCAGGGATTGGACCCAAGCAGCTACGAAAGCATTAAGCAAGGTATCGTTGTGCTCAAACAAAACAAGGAAACTGCAGCGGATGCCCTGCGGTTCCATGACTTTATTTTTTCGGACAAAGCCCAAGAAATTTTAAAGAAATACGGATATTCGATAGATGAATAGATTGCGCGGAACCATCTCCAATATTGAAGTGAATGGAAACTTATCCCTGGTTACCGTGCACTTACAACCACCATTGACCTTAAAGACCATTGTGGTAGAAACCCCGAAAACCGCAGCCTATCTTCAAATTGAAAATGAAATTGATTTGTTGTTTAAGGAGACCGAGGTGGTCCTGGGTACAGCGGAATCTCCAAACATCAGCCTACAAAACCGAATTTCTGGAACTATAAGGGAAGTGGAGCAGGGTCAATTGCTGAGCAAGGTGCTTTTGGAGACCAAATGGGGTGGGATATCCTCCATAATTAGCAGTAATGCGGTGAGGCAATTGGGACTTTCCAAGGGTATGAACGCCACGGCCTTCATCAAACTAAATGAAATTATGCTGTCCAATACATGAGCTGGGAACCCTTGATATTGACCTTTAAATTGGCCCTGGTGACCACCTTGATCCTATTTGTGGTCTCCCTCCCCCTTGCCCATTGGCTTGCCTATTCAAAATCCAGGATAAAACCCGTCATTGAAACATTGGTCAGCATGCCTTTGGTATTGCCCCCAACCGTACTGGGGTTTTACTTTTTGATTGCCTTCAGTCCAAACAACTCCTTTGGCGAATGGCTTCAGGAAGTTGTGGGTGTTCAATTGGTTTTTTCATTTCCTGGTCTGGTTTTGGCTTCCTTGATCTACAGTCTTCCCTTTATGGTTCATCCCATACAATCAGGACTGGCAGGAGTTCCTGGTTCCCTTAGGGATGCCGCATTTGTAATGGGCAAATCCAGGTTTCAGACCCTTATCAAGGTGCTTTTGCCCACTATTAAACCCTCCTTGCTTACCGGTTTGGTCCTCTCCTTTGCCCATACAGTGGGCGAGTTTGGGGTAGTGTTGATGATCGGTGGAAACATTCCCGGGAAAACCAAGGTTGCCTCCATTGCCATTTATGATGAGGTGGAAGCTTTAAACTATGGAACTGCTAATTTTTATTCCTTGATCCTATTCGGATGTACCTTTTTTATTTTGTTGATGGTGTATCTGATTAACGGGGGATACCTTAAAAAGTTGGGGAGATGATGCAAATCCGGATACAGAAAAATTTGGAGGGACCTAGCGGTCCTATGCTGTTGGATTTGGACCTGAACATTGAAAAAGGTCAGTTTCTTACCCTTTACGGACCATCCGGAGCAGGCAAAACATCCACGTTGCAAATGATTTCCGGTTTGATGCGTCCGGACCATGGCACTATATATTTTGATGGGCAACCATGGGTGGACATCTCCAAAAACATCCATATAAAACCCCAGTTGAGAAAGGTAGGATATGTATTTCAGGACTATGCCCTCTTTCCAAATATGACGGTTAAACAAAATCTTGTATTTGCCCTTTCCAAAAACAGCAGTTCCAAATCCATAATGGATATCATGGATATTATGGAAATTGGCAACCTACAGTCCAGAAAGCCCGACACCCTATCCGGCGGACAACGGCAGCGTGTTGCCATAGCAAGGGCCCTGGTACAACAGCCCCAGCTGTTGCTTTTGGACGAGCCCTTTGCAGCATTGGATCTAAAAATTAGACTTCGGTTGCAGGATTATCTTGGTGAAGTACACCGTACTTATGGACTTACCACGATTTTGATCAGTCATGATATTGGGGAAATCCACAAACTTTCAAACCGGGTGGTCAGCTTGGAACAAGGGAAAATTGCGAAGCAAGGCACCCCAAGTGAGGTGTTTGTTGGTCACAACCTGAGTGGAAAGTTTAAGTTTAAGGGCGAAGTGCTCCACATTGAGAAAAACGAAGTGGTATACATCGTTTCGGTATTGATCCATAACGAGGTGGTCAAAGTAATCGCGCAGGGTTCAGAAATTGAAAATCTCGAAATTGGTGATGCCGTAATGGTAGCCTCAAAAGCCTTCAATCCCATTATTTACAAAATTCAATAGAGGAACGTGCGCTACCATGCATTGGTTAAATTTTACCAGCAATGGCACCTGCATTGACCTATGGCCCATTCCCACAAAAAAAGCCCCTGAAACAGGGGCCTTTTGTTCTAAGGATTTGATTTCATTGAAAATGAAATCTATTGGGTCATTTATTTGACCTCTTCAAAGTCTACGTCTTCCACGTTATCGCCTTCGGCTGAATCGTTGGCACTCGCATCGTCGGCAGCAGCATCAGTAGCGCCATTGGCTTGGGCTTCGGCTTGGGCCTTGTACATCTCCTCAGAGGCAACTTTCCACGCCTCATTGATTTTCTCCAACGCAGGCTCAATTACCGCAACATCCTTGGTTTCGTAAGCTTTCTTCAACTCTTCCAACGCATCTTCAATGGGTTTTTTCTTGTCGTCTGAAAGCTTATCCCCAAATTCCTTCAACTGTTTTTCGGTCTGGAAGATCATTCCATCCGCTTCATTCAGTTTGTCCGCTTTTTCCTTGGCCGCTTTATCCGCCTCCGCATTGGCTTCGGCTTCAGCTTTCATTTTTTGGATTTCCTCCTCGGTCAATCCGGAAGAAGCTTCAATTCTGATATCCTGGGTCTTGTTCGTGGCCTTGTCCGTTGCCGATACTTTGATGATACCATTGGCATCAATATCAAAGGTCACTTCAATTTGAGGTGTACCTCTTGGCGCTGGTGGAATTCCATCCAGGTGGAATCTTCCTATGGTCTTGTTATCTGCTGCCATAGGTCTTTCTCCTTGGAGTACATGAATCTCAACCGAAGGTTGATTGTCAGCCGCCGTGGAGAATATTTGGGACTTTTTGGTAGGAATGGTTGTATTTGCCTCAATCAATTTGGTAAATACGCTTCCCATGGTCTCAATTCCCAATGACAATGGAGTAACATCCAACAGTAGTACATCCTTCACATCTCCGGTCAATACCCCACCTTGAATAGCGGCACCAACGGCAACGACCTCATCAGGGTTCACCCCTTTGGATGGTTTCTTTCCGAAGAATTTTTCAACGGCCTCCTGAACAGCAGGTATACGGGTGGAACCACCCACCAAAATAATCTCGTCTATATCGCTTTTGGAAAGACCGGCACTTTTCAATGCAGTTTCGCATGGCTCAATGGTTCTTTTTACCAAATCATCAATCAATTGCTCAAATTTGGCTCGGCTCAAGGTTCTAACCAAGTGCTTTGGTCCAGAAGCGGTAGCGGTAACATAAGGCAAATTGATTTCCGTCTGGGCAGATGCGGATAGTTCAATCTTGGCTTTTTCCGCAGCTTCACGCAAACGTTGCAATGCCATGGCATCTTCCCTCAAATCCAATCCTTCATCGCTCTTGAACTCCTCTGCCAACCAGTCGATGATTTTTTGATCCACATCATCACCTCCCAAGTGGGTGTCCCCATCAGTGGCCAATACTTCAAAAACGCCATCTCCCAATTCCAAAATGGATACGTCATGGGTTCCTCCACCAAAATCAAAAACAACTATCTTTTGGTCTGTGTCTTTTTTATCAAGGCCGTACGCCAATGAAGCGGCCGTAGGCTCATTGATGATACGTTCCACGGTCAACCCGGCAATTTCACCGGCTTCTTTGGTGGCCTGTCTTTGCGAATCGTTAAAATAAGCGGGAACAGTGATTACCGCCCTAGTCACATCCTGACCCAAATAATCCTCGGCGGTTTTCTTCATTTTCTGAAGAATCATGGCCGATAGCTCCTGAGGGGTATACAGACGCCCGTCAATATCTACACGAGGGGTGTTATTATCTCCTTTTACAACATTATAGGGAACCCTGTCCGCTTCCTTTTGGGATTCGGAAAATTTATTCCCCATAAATCTTTTAATGGAATAAATGGTTTTATGCGGGTTGGTAACTGCCTGTCGTTTGGCCGGGTCGCCCACTTTAATTTCACCACCTTCAACAAAGGCGATGACAGAAGGAGTGGTCCTTTTTCCTTCCGCATTGGGAATTACCACAGGCTCGTTACCCTCCATAACGGAGACGCAGGAGTTGGTCGTACCCAAGTCTATACCTATAATTTTGCTCATTGTATTTAAAGTTATATCTGTTGTAAATTCATTTTTGTCTCGCTCTAGAGGTGACAATGATTATGCCATGCCCTAGAATATGACAAGGTGGCAGGTATTGGTCGATGGTCTTGGGTCTTTAGAAATTATTCATTGAAAAAATCAGAATCAATCTAGGAACCAAATTTAATTTGCCAGCTTCATAGACATATATGCGCTCTTCTTATATTTGGGAAAAACAATTCTGCCCGTGGAGTGCATCAGCGTTTTTGATATGCTAAAAATTGGTGTTGGACCATCCAGTTCGCACACACTTGGTCCCTGGAGGGCCGCTGAACAATGGATTCAAGAACTCAAGGAACAAGCTTGTTTTGACCTGGTAAATCAGATAAAAGTCATGCTATATGGATCCCTTTCCCTAACGGGTAAAGGTCATGCCACGGATATAGCGGTGGTCATGGGACTGCTTGGCAGTGACCCCGAAACCATTCCAACCGAGCAGATAGATTCCATGGTAGGGCATTTAAAAAAAACAGGCCAGTTGAACTTTGGCGGAGAGCGTACCATCCCATTTAATTTTGACACGGATATCCTCTTCAAAAGAGAATTCTTGCCCTTTCATGCCAATGGAATCCAATTTGAGGCCCAATTGGCAAATGGCCAAACCAAGACAGAAACCTATTATTCCATTGGCGGTGGATTTGTGGTCAAGGAAGATCTCGCACATTCCAAGGAAAACAAAGCCGTATTCAAATCCTTTCCCTGCCCCATTAAAACGGGGGACGAATTGCTTCATTACTGCAGTACCAAGAGCAAAAACATTTCCGAAGTGGTTATGGAAAATGAGCTGTCCCTGCGGAGCGAAACCGAAATAGATAAGGAATTACAACGGGTTTGGGACACCATGCTGGAATGTATGTACCTGGGTTGCCATACACAAGGTACCTTGCCGGGCGGGCTCAATGTTAAGCGGAGGGCATATGAGATGCACCAGAAACTAAAAGGAGAGCTCCCCTACTCCTCCCGACAGGAATGGCTGGAGGTTATTCGAAAAACAAGGGTACGATTTCGCCAAATCTTGAAATGGGTCAGTTGCTTTGCCCTAAGCGTCAATGAAGTGAATGCAAGTCTTGGCAGGGTGGTTACCGCTCCCACCAATGGAAGTGCCGGGGTCATTCCGTCCGTTTTGATGTACTATATGGTCATAGAGAACCATAAGGCGAATTTTGAGCACATTAAAACGTTTTTGTTGGTGGCCGGGGAAATTGGAAGTATATTTAAAAAGGGCGCAACCATATCTGCCGCAATGGGAGGATGCCAAGCTGAAATAGGCGTGTCTTCCGCAATGGCCGCAGGTGCCTTGACAGAGCTATTGGGAGGATCTCCAGAACAAGTATTGATGGCTGCGGAAATAGCCATGGAACACCATTTAGGGCTTACCTGTGACCCCATTGGTGGATTGGTGCAGGTTCCTTGTATTGAACGAAATTCCATGGGGGCCATTAAGGCCATCAATGCAGCGGAACTAGCTTTGGACACAGACCCCAAGGATGCGAAAGTGCCTTTGGACAAGGTGGTCAAAACAATGTGGGAAACTGCCAAGGACATGAATACCAAGTACAAGGAAACCTCAGAAGGGGGACTTGCCGTAGGCGTTTTTTTAAGTGATTGCTGATATGTAAAACAAAAAATAACCTCAAACAATATGTCAACCTCAAAATTCCTATCCTTCGGGCTTTTGGTTTTGATTTTATTTTCCTTTAGTCCCAACAAGGTAGAAATCCAATACAAGCTCATTCTTTTTGAAGGTTCCGATTGGTGCGTGAACTGTATCAGATTAGAAAGAAATGTACTGTCCAATGAAAGGTTTGTACAATTTGCCGAGGCCAAGGGCATTGCTGTGGAGCGCATTGATTTCCCCCAGCGAAAGGAGTTGGATGAGGCCACCAGGGAATACAATGCCAATATGGCGGAGAAATATAACTTTCAAGGGGTGTTTCCCACCTTGATTTTGGAAAAAACGGATTCTGGCCAAACCACAATATTGGAATACCTAGACCAAAGTTGTTCCGATTTTATTGCCCAAATCAGTGCGAACCTTCAGAATTAATATGCAACGATACAAGAAACAATGTAGATTGATGGGCTGTTCCTTTGAACTCGGTGTTGTTGCTGCGCACCAAGAAGAGGCCCATGATTTCCTGGAAATGGGTATCCGGGAAATTCAGCGCATTGAAAACCTCCTTTCGGAATTTAAAGCCGATTCCATTGTTTCTAAAATCAACCAAAATGCTGGAAAAGCACCCGTAAAAATTACAGACGAAGTGCTTCAACTCTTGGAACGCTGCCAAAAAATCTCCCATCTTTCCAAGGGATATTTTGACATTACGGTCGGACCTTTGAAAAAACTGTACCGATTCAAAAACGAGGCATTTGCCTTTCCCAAAAAGAATGCAATTGAGCGGACCTTACATCAAGTTGGGTTCCAAAATCTAATTCTCGACACAAAAGGAAGGTCGGCCTTTTTGACCCGGGAAAATATGCGTATTAGTTTTGCTGCGATTGGCAAAGGATATGCTGCGGATGTGGTACGCCAGAAATGGCGGGAACACAAGTTGGTGGGAGGATATATAGACGCCAGTGGGGACTTGACCGCTTTTGGTAAAGATGAGAGGGGCGCCGCATGGAAAATTGGCATCGCCAATCCTGATGATAGGGACCAAACCCTCTTTTATGTGCCGTTGCACAATGCGTCCGTAGCCACTTCTGGGGATTACGAACAACATTTTTTATACAAGGGAGTTCGATATTCCCATAACATCAATCCCATAACGGGAATGCCTGTAAGTGGGGTAAAAAGTGTATCTGTTTTTTCGCCCAGTGCAGAGCTTTCGGATGCCTTGGCCACTGCTGTTTATGCGATGGGAATAGAAAAAGGGATTTCATTTCTGAACCAATTACCGCAAACGCATGGCATTATCATTGACGATCATAACCAAGTATTTTTTTCAAAACAACTTCAATATGAAACGGCAGCTGTTTAAATTCTTGATTTTATTGGTACTCCAGTCTTCACTCTGGTCTTGCTCCACGGCCCTAAAACCCTATGAACGTCAGTATGTCAATGACCCTGAAATGTCAATGGCCGGTACCAGTGCCAATAAGTTTCAACAGTATATCAATACCATTCGTGAAGGTGCACTGGTGGCCGAAGGAAAAAAAGGCAGTGGGGGCTGTGGCTGCAACTAGGGATTGATTCATGAACAAACGTACCGTACTTGTTGGAAGTCTTGCCTTTTCCCTGTTAATGGCCAAAGCCCAAAAAAGGGAAGCAAACGAATTTAAGGTCAAGGAAACCGAAGTGGAACTGTTGTACAACCACTACCTGCAAAGCGGCGATAACTCTGCGGTTACCGGCGGTGAAGGAACTGAACGCCTCATAGTTTATGGACCTTCCTTTAACCTTAAAAAGACCATTGGCAAGGATGGTATCAATTTTCAACTGGGTGCCGACATTATTTCGTCTGCCTCCACAGATAATATAGATCGTATCCAATCATCAGCCTCGCGTTTGGATGCACGCAGCTATACCAGTCTGCACTATTCCCGCTATTTTGAGAAAAGCAAAATGACCGTTAGTGCTGGACTCAGCGGTTCCATTGAATCGGATTATTTTTCCATTGGAAAGTTTTTAGGCGTTACCAAGACCTCCCAAAATGATATGCAAACCTATTCAGCGGAACTCCAGGTCTTTAATGATGATTTGAGATGGGGAAGATTGGAGGACGGATTTTTGGCCGAACCCCAATTTTTGATATATCCCGTAGAACTTAGGTTTCAAGAATGGTATGACGGGTACAAACGGGATTCCTATAATCTGAACCTTGGATTTACCCAAGTTGTTGATCAACGAAATACGTTGGGAGTGTTTTCCGTACTCAGCCTTCAGAAAGGTCTTTTGGAAACCCCCTTTCACAGAATTTTCTTCTCAGATGATTCAAGGGGCGTTGAACAATTCCCGGATCAACGGCATAAAATGGCGATTTCCTTAAAATGGAACCATTTTGCCAAAGCCGGAGTAATCTTAAAGAACAAGGTGGGTACCTATACTGACGATTTTGGTATTTTGGGATTGACCCTGGACAATGAAACCGCCATAAAATTAAATCCCAAGTGGACCTTTCTACCCAGTTTTAGGTATTACACACAAAAGGGGTCCAAATATTTTGCGCCTAAAGGGGAGCATGATCCAGATGCCGAGTTCTACACTTCGGACTACGACCTTTCTTCCATCAGTTCCATCACCATTGGATTGGGATGGAGGCATTGGCCAGCAGTTCGAAAAAACCGGGGACTGCACAATTTCGCTTTCCGGTATTTTTTCTATTCCCGTTCCAACGGACTGCGCGCACACACCGTGTCTACTTCCTTTAATTTCCTCAAAAAGCGTAGGGTACAAAAACGGAAATTTCGAAAAAAGAAATAAGTTGTCCGTCTTTCGCAGGAATTGACCCACAAACCCAGACGAAATATACTTGAAAGTCATCTATTTGCACATTATTTTCACGGAAATGGCAAGCTTTTACTAAATTGCATAGTACTAAATATCAACTGCTTACAATGCTTCCTTATGGCAGTTGAGAACCACCGTATTCCCCCCTACTGCTTCTATTGAATGCAGCACCATAACGCCAAAAAATTAGACTAACTCAGGTAATTTATTATACCATCAAAGAACAACATTATGAAATCTAAATTAGGATTAAGCCTATTGACGATAGTAGTGCTCGTATCCGTCCACTTTCTGACCAAGGACCAACAAGATGCTTCCCGGAAGCATCAACAAGCTTCATTTAATTTTATAAAATGCACCCCAACAACTTTTTTACTGAGTCCTGTGGACTCCACCCAACAAATTTCCCCGCTTTTTGAGAATTTGGGGGAGCTGCACTACAAAATTACTACCGCTAACGAACGCGCCCAGACATTTTTCGACCAAGGTCTGCGTTTGACTTATGCCTTTAACCATGCCGAAGCCCATCGTTCATTTATGGAAGCTTCCCGATTGGATCCCAAGTCAGCCATGACCTATTGGGGACAAGCTTATGCGCTTGGGCCGAATATCAATGATCCCCTACCCCCGGAAGATCGCAAGATCAAAACCAATGAAGCCCTGGCCAAAGCAGTGGAATTATCTTCCAGTGCAACCCCAAAGGAAAAAGCTTTGATCAATGCCCTACGAGCCAGATACAGTGATGACCTCTCCAAAGATGTGGCCGAACTCAACATGGCCTATATGCACGCTATGGCCGAAGTGCAGAAAAAATTTCCAAATGATGCGGAAGTGCAGGTCCTGTACGCTGCTTCTGTAATGAATACCGTTCCTTGGAATTATTGGGATGACCAGGGCAATCCTTCCCCTAACATTCCCGAAGCCAAGGCAGCCTTGGAAAAAGCCATGGAGCTCAATCCAAATAATCCAGGTGCACACCATTATTATATCCACATGGTGGAACTTCCTATGCCAGACCTTGGCGTGGCCAGTGCTGACAAACTAGGGCAACTTATGCCGGCTGCCGGTCATATAGTTCACATGCCCTCCCATATTTATATCAGGGTAGGACGCTATCTGGATGCGGTACAAGCCAACCAGGCGGCAATCTTGGCCGATGAGGATTACATATCACAATGCTATTCACAGGGCATATACCCTTTAGGGTATTATCCACACAACATACACTTTCTTTGGTCGGCCGCCAGTTTGTTGGGTGACAGTGACATCGCCATAGATGCGGCCAAAAAAACGGCTGAAAAAGTTCCCGTGGGAGAACTGGTCAATTTGCCATTTTTACAGGATTTTGCCGCTACACCCATGTTGGCCTATGTCCGATTTGGCAAATGGAACGAGATTTTAACCATTCCGACCCCCAATAAAGACATCAAACACTTGAATTTAATCCGACACTATGCCCGGGGCATGGCCTTTGTCCGTAAAGGAAATGCAAAGGAGGCCCAAGAGGAACTGGATGCCATCAAAGCATTGAAAAATGATCCTGAACTGGAAGAATTGGTGGCTACCGCCCATAATCCTTCCATAAACGCCGCCAACATTGCCTACGAGGTGGTTGCTGGTGAACTGGCCGCCTTAAATGGTGATTTGCAATTGGCCATTTCCCATTTGGAAAAAGCTGTTGAATTTGAAGATGGACTCACCTACACCGAGCCTGCCGCGTGGCACGTACCCACCAGACAAAATTTGGGAGCTTTGCTGATGAAAGCGGAAAATTTTACGGAAGCAGAAAAAGTATACAAGCAAGATTTGGATGTACTACGTCAAAATGGATGGTCACTGATGGGCTTGTACAACAGTTTGAAGGCCCAGGGAAAAATGGAGGAAGCTGGAAAAATCAAACAGGAATTTGATGCTGCTTGGAAGCATTCCGATATTGAAATCGAAACTTCCATTCTGTAAGGGTAATGCAATTTGCCAAATCGTTCAAGGACTTCAAAGTACCAATCGCCGTTTTGGGGGTTGGTATTTTGATTCTTTTATTCCTTAGAAACAAGGGAGAATCCGAACCTCCCATATTAAATCCGTCCGACTTCAGTCCGGAACTGGTGGATGCAAGTGTTTTGGAAACCAATCTCCCCCATACCATAGGCGATTTCAGTCTGGTGAACCAAAATGGTCAACAAATTACGCAACGGCAGTATCAGGATAAAATTTATGTGACCGATTTCTTTTTTACCCGTTGCCCCAGTATTTGTCCCATAATGTCCAATAATATGGGGAAATTGCAACAAGAGTTTTTAAACCAGGAGGAGGTGATGTTCCTATCTATTTCTGTGACCCCTGAGTTGGACAGCATTCCCATTTTAAAGCGGTATGCTGAGAAAAACGGGGTGTTGGATTCCAAATGGAACGTAACCACAGGAGATAGGGAACATATTTATGGATTGGCGCGTAAAAGTTATTTCGCAACTGTGGATTATGGAGATGGTGGACTCCAAGATTTTATCCACACCCCCAATTTTGTTTTGGTGGACCGGCAAAAACGTATTCGGGGAATCTATGATGGTACCAAAGACCATGAGATAACCCGATTGACGGCTGACATCAAAAGTCTGCTCAATTAAAAACTGGGATTATTCATCCAGACATCCGGCCCTTCCGCGTGTATCAATAAGGTAAATGATTTTCCATTCCCCGTCAAAATTTACCAGCTGGAATGAGTTGATTCCACAATGACTGAATTTATTGTTCAACCAAAACTCATAGCCCACCCACGCATTGGCCATGGTGCGATCTACCTGTATTGAAAAAGAAGTAAGTTTTTCCTGAAAGCTGATGCTATCCGGGATACTGGTGATGGAGGTAATGAGTTTGGAAATTTTTTCAGTCCTGAACATGGTCTTCCCTTCTTTGTTACGACCCGTGGTCTGCAATACCACATCATCCGCCAGGGTACTTTTCATAATGGTGGAATCCTGTTTGTGGAAGCCATCGAAAAAGGTTTCTATGATTTTTTTCACCTCCGCCTGTTCATCCGTGTACCCATCGGGATTAGGGCCTTGGGCAGCAAGGTTAACAATTACAAATAAGTTAAGTGCAAGGGTAACAAGTGATTTCATTTTTGTTGTTTTTTGATTGCAGTCCAATTTAAACAAATCTGCTTACATTTAGCTATTAAAACGAAAGGGAATGTCAGTTGCAAAAAAAGAATACAAGCGGGTTACGGTGAAATCTTTGGTGGAGATGAAACAATCCGGGGAAAAAATCTCCATGCTCACATCTTATGATTACTCCATGGCCAAAATTGTGGATGCCGCCAATGTTGACGTCATTCTTGTGGGGGATTCCGCAAGTAACGTCATCGCAGGCCATGAGACCACCCTACCCATTACCCTTGACCAGATGATCTATCATGCCAGTTCGGTGGTACGTGCGGCTAAAAGGGCCTTGGTCATAGTGGATATTCCTTTCGGCAGCTATCAGGGGGATTCCAAGGAAGCCCTGCGTTCGGCCATTCGTATCATGAAGGAAAGCGGGGCACACGCGGTTAAGGTAGAAGGAGGAGCAGAGATTCAGGGGTCTATTGGAAGAATTTTGGAAGCTGGAATTCCAGTAATGGGGCATTTGGGACTTACACCGCAGTCCATATATAAGTTTGGCACCTATACCGTGCGGGCCAAAGAAGAACAGGAAGCTCAAAAATTGAAAGATGATGCCAAGCTACTGGAAGAGATTGGGTGCTTTGGTATTGTATTGGAAAAAATCCCCGCAAAATTGGCCCAGGAAGTAGCTGAAAGTGTCTCTATCCCGGTAATTGGTATTGGTGCAGGTGGCGGTGTGGACGGGCAAGTACTTGTAGTGCACGATCTATTGGGAATGACCCATGAATTCAACCCACGCTTTTTAAGAAGATATATGAATCTCTACGAGGATATGGGAAATGCCATCTCACAATATGTTGAAGATGTGAAAAGTCGGGATTTTCCCAACGAAAATGAACAATATTAACTAGCTAACTGGATCATTGGATTTTTGGATTTCTTAGAAGTTTAATCCTCCAACAACCTCTTTGTCCTTAGCTCTATGACCTAAGTGTGATGCATAGATTCAAAGACTTGGAAATTTGGAAGAGGGTGCGTTTGCTTTGCTCACAGATATATTCCATTACATCCAGCTTCCCGGCCTCCGAAAAGTTTGGACTTACCAATCAATTAAGAAGGGCATCAGTGTCCATTCCCTCGAATATCGCGGAGGGTTGTGCCAGAAATTCCAATAAAGAATTTAAACGATATTTGGAGTTTGCCATTGGTTCCATGTATGAGTTGGAGACTCAGCTCCTCATTTCCGGTGATATCAATTATCTGCAAACAAAGGATTTGGAACCTCTTTTAAAAAGTTTGGATGCAATGATTAAAATGACTTCCAAATTTAAATCATCACTGAAGTGAAATCTCACCAATCGAAAAATCCAATGGCCCAAAAATCCGATACAAAAAATCTCCATGTCCTTTACGAGGACAACCATCTTATTGCCGTAAACAAACGATCTGGGGACATTGTTCAAGGGGATAAAACTGGGGATACACCCCTGAGCGATGTTGTAAAACAATACCTCAAAACCAAATACAACAAGCCTGGGAATGTTTATCTAGGCGTTGTGCACCGATTGGACAGGCCCACCACGGGAATTGTGCTATTTGCGAAAACCTCCAAGGCACTTCCAAGGCTGAACAAGATGTTTGCAGAAGGTAAAACCGAGAAGACCTATTGGGCGGTGGTTAAAAAGAAGCCACCAAGGGAATCGGAGGTATTGACACATTGGTTGGTCCGGAATCCAAAACAAAATAAATCCTACGCCCATTCCAAGGAAGTTCCCAATAGCAAAAAAGCGATACTAGCATATCGCACTCTTAAAAAACTGGACTCCTATTATCTCCTTGAGATCGACTTAAAAACTGGAAGACATCATCAAATCCGTGCACAATTGGCCGCGCTTGGTTGTGTGATCAAGGGGGATTTAAAATATGGGGCTGATAGAAGTAACAAAAATGGGGGAATCCATCTACACGCCGGAAGTTTGGAACTGGAACATCCAGTAAAAAAAGAAAAAATCCAAATACTGGCTCCTCCCCCAAAAGATTCTGTTTGGGATGCCTGTATCAGCGGGTAACCGCCAACGCTTTTTCACGTATGATCTCTGAGACGGGTTTGTTCTGCAAATGGCTTTCCAGCCATGATAGAATATCCAAGTACAGGAATGCCCGCTTTTCATAAGGGTGGTTCTCGTATTTTTTAAGCTCGTTATAAAGCTTCTGAAATTCGTTTTTAAGCTCACTTGGATATATGTCGCCCAGACTTCGAAGAAATTTGATCATTTCTTTCTGCACGGCATGTAAATCATTCATTTTCAACAAGAATTTGTAGGTACTTTTAAGTTGTACTTCCAAATGATAGTCCATGCCGGCCTCATAATGGGCCACTAAGCTAAGGACCCTTGCAAAGCACATGAGGTCCTCTCTCATTTTTAGGTTTTTATTGGTGATGATCTTCTTGAGATATACAATGCAGTTTTTGTGATCTCCGGTTCCAAAATACAAACACGCAATTTTATAGTAAAGCAGCATAATATGATGCTCATCTATCCGGGGACGGTGCTTTTTTATACCGAACTCAATGATATTGACCAAATATAGTCCCTTCTCAAAGGTGCCTTCCAGAAAATGAAGATTCAATTTGTTGGAGTTGATGTACAAAAACGCAAGTGATCCTATGTTATCATTGTTTGGAAAACTGGAACTACTTACTTGCAATTCCAATCGCTCCAAGGTTTCCCTAAATTGGGAACCATACTTCACAAAAAACAGGGCTTCCAATAAATAATGGTTCCCTTTGAGATAAAAAACCGGGTTTAGGGAAATCATTTCCTTGTTGTCATAAAAAAGGTCCACCCATTTACTGGCGTATTTATATGACGATAAAAAGTCCTGGGTAAGTAAACTGTACCACAGATGCGCTTTGTACAACCACAACTTTTCACGAAAACCCAGTTGCTCCAAACTGAAGGTCGGAAGCTGTGCCTCAAAATAGCTTCTCACTTTTTGCAGGTCCTCATCGTTTCGGACATATCCTACTTTTAACATCATGCCGTAAAGCTGAAGTGAAAGGTTGGATAGTTTGCTGGTCAGTACGTTATCTTCTGAAAGTTGCTTGGCCTGCCTGGCCAATTCATCCGCGCGGTCCGGTATGCTCCTGGTAATATACTGGGTCTCTATAATCTTCTCGAGCTCCACAATTTCATAGGCTACATTTTTCTCCTCATTCTCAATAGCCATATTTTTGGCCTTGTCCAAAATTTTCAAACTCTGTTTATAAAGTCCTTTTTGGTACAAAATGGTGGCAAAATCCAATTGTTCGCGAATCTGGACCCTAATATTTTGGTTCACTGGATTTAATCGCAGGCTCACAAGAATCTGTTTGTACAGGTGGGCCTTTAAATTGGATAATTGTGCCTTTTTAACGATGCCACTCTCCAAAATCTGCTTTTCATCATAGCTCCGCATCTTGTCCAACAAATTGAAAAGTGCCAAAAATTTGGCATCGGTATTCACCCCAAGTCGCCCAACATACAGCTTAAACTGCCTTTTTTCCGATTTGGAAAGTGATTCAATCAACACGAACAAGGCGTCCTTATGGGTATTTGTCATCGTAAAAAATATACATTAACAAATTGTATTTCAGTAATTTACACTAACTAAAATACAATTTAACGTTGTAATGGATTTTAGCAATTTATTCTTCATGCCAAGCGCTGGGCTATCTTCGTATAGATTAGATAAAACTGGCTTAGATAATGGGTAAAGATAAGGTACAAATTTTTGATACAACCCTACGGGATGGCGAACAAGTCCCGGGTTGTAAATTGGACACAAAACAGAAGTTGGTCATTGCCGAAAGATTGGATGAATTGGGAGTTGATATTATCGAGGCTGGCTTTCCCATTTCAAGTCCTGGCGATTTTAAATCCGTGCAGGAAATTGCCCAACTTGTAAAGAATGCAACAGTTTGTGGTCTAACCAGGGCTGTCAAAAAAGATATTGAGGTGGCTGCCGATGCCATCAAAGTGGCCAAACGACCAAGAATACATACTGGGATAGGCACTTCCGATTCGCATATAAAATTCAAGTTCAATTCTACCCGAGACAAGATTATAGAACGAGCGGTGGATGCAGTGGCCTACGCAAAGTCTTTTGTGGAAGATGTGGAGTTTTATGCCGAGGATGCGGGTCGTACGGACAATGAATATTTGGCACGGGTCTGCGAGGCTGTGATCAAAGCCGGGGCCACGGTGCTTAACATTCCGGATACCACGGGCTACTGTTTACCCGAGGAATATGGGGCCAAGATGAAATACCTCAAGGAAAATGTGAAGGGTATTGACAAGGCGATTTTGTCCTGCCATTGCCACAATGACCTTGGATTGGCCACGGCCAACTCCATCGCCGGGGTTATCAATGGGGCCAGACAGATAGAATGTACCATTAATGGAATTGGAGAGCGGGCCGGTAATACCAGTTTGGAGGAAGTGGTCATGATCTTAAGACAGCATCCATACTTAAATCTGGACACCGATATCAACAGTCAATTGTTGCTTTCCACAAGTCAAATGGTTTCCCAGAAAATGGGCATGCCCGTGCAGCCCAACAAGGCCATTGTAGGTTCCAATGCCTTTGCCCACAGTTCAGGAATTCACCAGGACGGGGTCATCAAACAACGGGAGACTTATGAGATCATTGATCCCAAAGATGTGGGCGTCAGTGAATCTGCCATTGTGCTTACCGCCAGAAGTGGGCGCGCCGCCTTGGCCTATAGGGCCAAAAACGTAGGTTACGAACTCACCAAATTACAGCTGGATGTGGTCTATGAAAATTTCTTAAAGTTTGCAGACCGCAAAAAGGAAATTGTGGACGAGGATATCCATGAAATTATTGAAACCAGCGGAATTTCAATCCAGAGTATGGCCTAAATCAGCGAAGGATTCCAAAATACCACAAGATGAACTTGAACATTGCATTGTTGCCCGGAGATGGTATTGGACCCGAAGTTTTGGCCCAGTCTGTAAAATGCCTTCAGGCTGTTGAGGAAACATTTAACCACCACTTCAATTTTAAGGAAGCCGTTGTAGGTGCCATTGCCATTGACAGAAAAGGTACTCCCCTCCCCGATGCCACCCTAAAACTTTGCAAGGAAGCTGATGCCGTGTTGTTTGGTGCCATTGGCGACCCAAAATTTGACAACAATCCCGAAGCCAAGGTCAGACCAGAGCAAGGGCTTTTGAAATTGCGGAAGGAATTGGGTCTTTATACCAATATAAGACCGGTAAAAGTCTTTCCCAGTTTGATCCAAAATTCCCCATTGAGGCCGGATATTATTGCGGGAACGGATTTTACCATTTATCGCGAATTGACCGGGGGTATTTATTTTGGGGAAAAACATCTAAACGAAGACGGTACTGTGGCATCCGACCTTTGCACCTATTCCGAAAAGGAAATAAGCAGAATTGCCCATATGGCCTTTAAGGCCGCCAAAAATAGACGTAACAAACTTACGCTGGTGGACAAGGCCAATGTGCTGGAGTCATCCCGTCTGTGGCGTAAAGTGGTCACCCGAATTGGGGAAAGTTACCCAGAAGTTACACTGGAGTACATGTTTGTGGACAATGCCGCCATGCAGATCATCCTCAATCCAAAACAGTTTGATGTTATCCTAACCGAAAACATGTTTGGAGATATCATTTCGGATGAGGGAAGCGTTATTGGCGGTTCCATTGGATTGTTGGCGTCTGCCTCCGTTGGTGATGACAACGCCCTGTTTGAGCCCATTCATGGGTCTTATCCCCAGGCTAAGGGAATGGATATTGCCAATCCCATTGCCTCTATTTTGTCCGTTGCCATGTTGTTGGAGCACTTTGGTCTTTATGAAGAGGCCATGGCAGTACGGGAGGCAGTGGACAAGTCCCTGAAAAAAGGTGTGGTCACCCCAGACTTGTTGGCCGATAGCCAATACGGCACCAATCAAGTTGGTGACTACGTAGCCGAAAACATTGTGGACAATGGAGAGGATTTCAACATGAACGACGAGAACATAGATTTGGGCAAATCCACCATCATCTAGCCACCACTTCTTCCTTTTGGGTCATCTGTTTAATGGTTTCCCAAAATTCCTTTTTGAATGCCTCATGTTTTTCACCCGTGGCGGGTCCGTTGAAACCTGTGTGAATCTTCTTGACACTTCCATCCTTATCAATATAAATCGTGGTTGGGTACGAAAGCACATGATTTAACATGGGTAATTTTTCATTGGCCTTTTGTTTACTCGAAGTTCCGAATTGGGCCAACAAAACAGGATAATCAAGTCCGGTTCGTTCACGCAATCTTGCAATGCCGTCCAACGCTTTTTGTTTTGTCTTGGCATATTCAAAGGCCAGGGCCACGAACTGCACTTCCAAATCGGGATTGTTCTTCAGGAAATCCACATAAAACCGGGTTTCATCCAAACAATTGGGACACCACGTCCCCATAATTTGTACCAAAACGGGCTTGTTGGAAAACTGAGGGTCGGAGAGACTAATCAATTTTCCATTCTCATCTTCAAAGGAAAAATCGAATTTTTCATAGCCTTCTTTTAAATAGGTCAACGAATTGGCATCCTCTAGTTCAAACGCCTCATTTCGTTTTCCTTGGAAAGGGGAGACAAAATGGTTTCCAGAATAGAAAGTCCCCTGCATGGTACTATCGGAAACCATGGCGGTAAACAGAAAAACATGGGCCCCGTCAAAGGCGGACAATTTTAAACTATTGCCATTAATGGCACCTTCCAAATATCGATAATCCCCCGAATGGGTTCTAAACGTGCCGGTCACTTTGTTACCCGATTGGGTAAAAATCCCTTTCCCCGGGTACTGGTTATCCTGTCCAAAATTAAAATAGGTCTCCCATACCCCGGATACATCGGTTGCCGCTTCCTCCGTAATTTCAAACCGATCGCGTTTTCCAAAAGTGGCATGAAATGGCACAATCCTGTTCAAGCTCTCCTTTATAAAACTTCCCTGGATAACATTTTGATCATAGGTTCCGGATATATACCCTTCAAAAATGGGCATTTGAATATGTATGCTTCCATTTTTCGCGGTAATTTCATCCACAACCACCACTTCATCATCATTGAACATCTTCATAAGATAATTCCCATTGTCATCTTTGTAAATAGAAAAGTTAAAGGGTAGGGTTTCCGAATCCGAAACATCCATCCCACCCCACCAATCTCCTGTTCTCAAAGGCTTATCCGTCTCTCCACAAGAAAAAAATAAAAAAAATGAACCCAGAAGTATCAGTCCAAAATTGCGCATACCTTTTTTAATTTGGATTAAATATCGGAATTCCCTTTCAATACTTACATCAAAGTCGTAAATCCCATTCTCATTTACATGGTATGTCGTTCTCTATTTTTTATCTTTGTCCACTTTAAAATTGGGGCATGAAGATTTCTTACAACTGGTTAAAGCAGTTTTTGCAAATAGATTGGGAAGCTGAAAAGACTGGGGAGCTATTAACCGATTTAGGTCTTGAAGTGGAGGGCATCTCCAATTTTGAATCCGTTAAGGGAGGTTTAAAGGGCGTTGTGGTCGGCCATGTCCTCACTTGCAAGCAGCACCCCAATGCTGACCGTTTAAAACTCACCACTGTTGATGTAGGCCAAGGCGATTCGTTGCAAATTGTATGCGGTGCCCCCAATGTGGCAGCAGGTCAAAAAGTACCGGTGGCCACCATTGGTACCACACTGTACAGCAAGGAAGGCGAAGCTTGGCAAATCAAGAAGGGAAAAATACGCGGGGAGGAAAGCCATGGTATGATCTGCGCAGAGGATGAACTTGGCCTGGGAGAAAGTCATGATGGGATCATGGTGTTGAGCGATATCTTAAAACCGGGCACCCCTTGTGCTGAGGTTTTTGAAATTGAGAACGACCAAGTTTTTGAAATTGGTCTAACCCCAAACCGAGCTGATGCCATGAGTCATTTTGGAGTGGCTCGCGACCTGAAGGCCGGATTGGAGCAAAAAGAAATCCAAAAGGGATTGTTGACCCCTTCCACAAGTAATTTTTTGATAGACAACCGATCTCTTAAAATTGATGTGGAGGTAATGGACAGTCAATTGGCACCAAGATACTGCGGGGTAACCATTAGCAATCTTATTGTGCAGGAATCCCCGGACTGGCTCAAAAACAGATTGAAAGCCATCGGCCTATCGCCCATCAACAACGTGGTGGACGTCACCAATTATGTGCTGCACGAACTGGGGCAACCCCTACACGCTTTTGATGCTTCCAAGATAAAAGGCAACAAAATTGAGGTAAAGACACTACCTGCCGGAACAAAGTTTATCACATTGGATGATGTGGAACGGGAGCTCCATGAAGACGATCTAATGATTTGCGATAGTGAAAAACCCATGTGTATTGCAGGTGTTTTTGGTGGAATCAATTCTGGGGTCACGGAAGATACCACGGCCATCTTTTTGGAGAGTGCTTACTTTGATCCCGTTTCCATAAGAAAATCCGCTAAGCGCCACGGACTGAATACTGATGCTTCTTTCCGATTTGAGCGTGGAATCGACATCAACACTACGGAATACGCCTTAAGACGGGCCGCCTTATTGATCAAAGAGATTGCCGGGGGCGACATCAGCTCTGAGGTGGTTGATCTCTATCCCAAAAAGGCCCAGGAACGCCAGGTGTTTTTGACTTTTGACAAAATCAATTCACTTATTGGACAGGAAATACCAAGGGATACCATCAAGTCCATTTTGTCCTCCTTGGAAATCAAGGTCAATAATGTTACCGAATCCGGATTGGGGCTCACCATCCCCAATTACAGGGTTGATGTGGAACGCGAAGTGGATGTGATCGAGGAAATCCTCAGGGTGTATGGATACAACAACATTGACTACAAAGAGAAGTTGACGGCTTCCATTGCCCAGACCTCCAAATTTGAAAACCACAGGATTCAGGATGTGGTGGCCAATATGTTATCGGCCCAAGGATTCTTTGAAATCATGACCAATAGCTTGGTGGCCGCAGATAGTGAGGCTTTGCTGGAATCAGGCAAAACACCGGTAAGCATGTTAAACCCATTGAGTGCCGATCTATCCATCTTACGTACCCAAATGCTCTTATCCGGATTGCAGACGATTGCCTATAATTTGAATCGGCAGAAAACCGACTTGAAGTTCTATGAATTTGGTAAAACCTACCAGAAGCAAAACGGCAAACATTCGGAAAAACAACATTTGTCGGTTTTGATCACGGGAGAAAGGAATGCCAACCATTGGGTAAATACAGCCACCAAAACGGACTTTTTCTATTTAAAGGGCACCCTTGATACCATTTTTGAAAGACTTGGGCTTAAAAGCATCCAAGCGGAACCCTATCAGGGCAGCATATATTCAGAGGGACTTACCTATTCCATGAATGGAGCTCCAGTGGGAAGTTTCGGACTGGTCTCAAAATCCATTCTAAAAGCCTTTGACATTAAGCAAGAAGTTTTCCATGCTGATTTGGACTGGGATATCCTGCTCAAAAAAATACGCACGGAAAATGTAGTGTTCACGGAAATTCCAAAGTACCCGGAAGTTTCACGTGATTTGGCCCTTTTACTGGATGAAGATATTTCTTTCCAAAAAGTATATGATCTGGCCTGGAGCACTGAAAAGAATCTGCTCAAGAAAGTAAGTTTGTTCGATGTTTATGTGGGTAAAAACCTTCCCGAAGGGAAAAAGTCCTATGCAGTGAGCTTTACACTATTGGATGAAAAGAAAACCCTAACAGATAAGCAGATAGACAAAATAATGTCCAAACTGACTTCACGCTATCAAAAGGAATTGGGAGCTGAACTAAGGTAGGGAACCCCAGGTCAAGGGAACAATTACACTATCTATTTCGTGAATCACCCGATTACCCTGGCTCACATCCGCGGTGGTGATTCTGGCTGTGTTTCCGGCAGGGTCGGTCAAGATAATATCATACCCGTCCAAATGTGCAACCAATTTTTTACCCTGAATGGTGGTAAAACTTGCCTTCCCATTTCCACGGCACATGGCCCTTAACATGCGGGAGGCGGTAAGATGGCCGGCAACAATGTGGTAACTCAACAGCGTTTTTAGCTCACTTTTGTCCTTGGAATTCAACAGTTCTTGAATCTTACCATTGGAAAAGCGCTCAAAGGCGGCATCTGAAGGGGCAAAAACCGTAAAAGGTCCGGCATTTTCCAAAACCGCATCCATTTCGGTGGCCCTAACCGCTTCAAACAGAATCTTATGTCGGTCTGATTGGTTGGTTTTCACCATTGCTAAATCTTCTGAAACAGCATCAGTTTCCTGGGCGGAAACCACTGCCGAAAAGGCAAGACATAGACCAAGTAGGGTTTTGGTAAAAGGGGCTCTCATTTTAGTGCTCTAATCTTTGGGACTTTCTATTGCAACACCCAAAACGGGCGTTTTTACGTTTAAATGCCAAAAACTTCGATAAGATACATTATTTTGACCAATCAGCCCAGTTATCCCGTACCCTTTGACGTATTTAACAAAATGTTAACATTTCGCCAAATTTCCAACAGGTCAAACCTTTTTTTCAATTCATTAACTTTGAAGGAATTGCATTGAAAAGGAACATGATTTTAGAGCGAACCAACATTCAAAAAAAACTTCGGCAGGTCCGGGGCAATGAAATTTCAGAAGCCGAAGTTTTGACGGAAGTCCGGCAACTTTTGGACCAACTGCAACAGCAGGATGAGCAGATTATGGAACAGCTAAAATCTGGAGGGCACAAATCCAGTAATCTGTTTCAGTTCGATTTGTTGGAAAGCGATAGCATCTACCACATTGATCATATCAAAAAAATCTGTATCGATTACAGGTTGCGCTTTTTGGACAGTACCTACTTTAAAGGTGAGATTCCACCAACTGCCGTTGCCGCAATCAAAGCATTGGAGCAGAGCCATAAAACCAAACTGGCGGGATTCAAAATAATGGCCCCTTCCAAACTTTTCAAACTAAAGGATAAGGACGACCCTTTGCTTTTTGTTCCCATGGGCAACAATTATTATTATCTGGTGCATCAATGGGGCAACGACCTCCACCCCCTACGCAAACTTTTGGTGTGGCCATTTAAAAACATAATCAATCTTTTGCTATTGGTGGTATTAATCAGTTTAATGACCACTTGGGTAGTTCCAGACGGGCTATTTTCCAAAAACAGCGGTACCGCCGAATTTTGGATCATCTTTTTCTTTATGTTCAAATGGATTGCAGCCGTGTGCATCTATTATGGCTTTGCACTCGGAAAAGACTTTAATCCCGCTATTTGGAACAGTAAATACTTTAATGCCTAAACGGTTTCCACCGCGTACATTTTGTCCCGTTGCTCCTTGATGGTCTTGTCCGACATATAATCATCAAAGCTTAAATAACGATCAATGGTCCCCTTGGGTGTTATCTCAATGATCCTTGTGGCCACCGTATGCACAAATTCGTGGTCATGTGTGGTCAGCAGCACCGTGCCCTTAAAGTTTTTAAGCGAGTTGTTAAAAGCGGTTATACTTTCCAAGTCCAAGTGGTTTGTGGGCTCATCCAAACAGAGTACATTGGCGCGGAGCATCATCATTCTGCTCAGCATACAACGAACCTTTTCGCCTCCAGAAAGCACCGTACATTTTTTAAGTGCTTCTTCTCCACTAAACAGCATTTTTCCCAAGAATCCGCGGATGTAGACTTCCTCCCGCTCTTCTTCCGTTTTGGCCCATTGGCGCAACCAATCCACCAAATTGATGTCCTCCTTGAAAAAACTGGAGTTATCTGCGGGCAAGTAGGACTGGGTGGTTGTCACTCCCCACTGAAACGAACCGCTATCCGCCTTGATCACCCCATTGATGATATCATAAAAAGCAGTGGTGGCCCTGGAATCCCTGGATATGATGGCCACTTTATCGCCTTTGGCAAGATTTACATTGACGCCCTGGAACAACAAATCCCCATCTTCTGAAGAAGCAGATAGATTTTCTATGTTCAATATTTGGTCTCCCGCCTCGCGCTCTCGCTCAAAAATAATTGCGGGATATCTCCTGCTTGAGGGCTTGATGTCCTCTATTTTAAGCTTGTCCAACATCTTTTTACGAGAGGTGGCCTGCTTACTTTTGGCGACATTGGCACTAAACCGCTGGATAAACTCCTGAAGCTCCTTGGCCTTTTCCTCTGCCTTTTTATTTTGTTGTGCGCGCTGACGGGCGGCCAACTGGCTACTTTGGTACCAGAAGGTATAGTTTCCAGAGAACAGGTTGATCTTTCCAAAATCGATATCGGCTATGCTGGTGCACACCGCATCCAAAAAGTGACGGTCGTGGGAGACCACGATCACCGTATTGTCATAATTGGCCAGGAAATTCTCCAACCAGCTAATGGTCTCGTAATCCAAATCGTTGGTAGGCTCATCCATGATCAGCACATCAGGATTTCCAAAAAGGGCCTGGGCCAACAAAACCCGTACCTTTAATTTGGAGTCCATTTCGGCCATGGTAGTATAATGCAGTTCTTCGGTAATTCCCAAATTGGATAAGAGGGCCGCCGCATCGCTATCTGCATTCCAACCGTTCATCTCTTCAAACTGAACCTGGAGTTCTCCAATTTTTTCGGCATTCTCATCAGAGTAATCCGCGTAAAGCGCATCAATTTCCTTTTTGATCTTGAATAAGGGCTTATTGCCCATTACAACGGATTCCAAAACCGGAAACTCGTCGTAGGCATTGTGATCTTGTTCCAAAATGGACATCCGTTTGCCCGGTTCAAGGTTAACACTGCCCGAAGTGGCCTCCACCTGTCCGGACAAAATCCTTAAAAAAGTGGATTTCCCGGCCCCATTGGCCCCAATGATACCATAACAATTTCCATGGGTAAAGGTCACATTGACCTCATCGAACAACACCCTTTTTCCAAATTGTACCGATAGATTTGATACTGATAACATGCGCTTTTTTATTTTGCTGCAAAAGTAGCTAAATCCTATTCGTATTTCCAATTTAAAATGGGATTTATAAACTACACAAAAACAAGGTTTTACAACATTTAACTAGCCATTAACAAGCTGAGCTTTAAGCTATCCTTAATTTTGTGATTCGAATGTGATTGAATCCTTGTATGATTAGATTATTACTCGGCCTCTCCCTTTTATCGATTTTGGCGTGTTCTGAAAGATCAGGAGAGTGCCCTACAGTCTTTTTTGGAGGTGAGATTGTTAACCCCACAAGCGATTATGTCGTTCTCTACAGGAACGATACCTATATTGATTCCGTAAAACTAGACAGGGGCAATAAGTTCTCTTTTAAACTTCAGGGAATAGAAGAGGGATTGTACCATTTTGACCACAGCCCCGAACTACAATATTTGTATCTGCAGGAAGGCGACAGTATCCTGATTCGTTTGAACACCATGGAATTTGACGAGTCCTTGGTATTTTCCGGTCAGGGCAGTGAGATCAACAACTTTCTTATTGAAATGTTCTTGGCCCATGAGGATGAGGAACAAGAGGTGTATGCCCTATACCATTTACCTCCAGAGGAATTCAGAATGAAGATGGACTCCCTACAGGCCGCTAAACTGGAGCAACTGAACGAGCTAATTTCCGAGAACAAACTCTCCGACAAGGCCATTGATTTGGCCATGGCCTCGGTAAACTTTCAGAGTTTTACCCATAGGGAAGCCTACCCATTTTACCACAAGAAGAAAACGGGTAAAGAGGAATTCCCTGATTTGCCCGACAGTTTTTACGCTTATCGCAAAACGGTGGACCTAAACAATAGGGAGTTGGCCTATTTTAGACCCTACTTTGATTATATCAAATATCATTTTGGCAACCTTTCCTATATGGCCTGCATGGAGGACTGTGGGGTGATGGAGAAACCATCCATGGGAAGATTGCACTACAATAAGCACAAATTGAGTTTGGTGGACAGCCTGGTCCAGGACAACGAACTCAGAAACCTCTTGTTCCGCAACATTGCCACGGATTACCTGCTCCGCGAACATACGGCCAGTCAAGAATGCCAAATTTTCATCGATAAGTTCCGAAAGCTTTCTTCTAATGACGAGCACAAGGAAGAGATTGACGGTCTTTATGAGGGTATACAAAACCTACAGCCCAATAAAGTGCTGCCCGAGATTACCATTGTTGATGTGAACAATGAAACCGTCTCCATCAACGACATCGGCAAGAACAAAAAGACGGTCTTCTATTTCTGGACCGGCAGCCAAAGAAGACACCTTAAAAAAGTGGTCCATCTTGTAGCCGAGCTACAAAAAAAACATCCAGATTATGATTTTGTGGGCATCAATGTAAAAACAGGCTATACCCAGTGGCAGAACTTATTGGAGGAGTTTAATATGGATAAGGCCAAGCAATACCACGGTGCCGACTTCCATGAAATCCAGACCACAATGATCCTGGATGATCTATACAAATGCGTGATCACGGAAGACAATGTGATCGTTGATGCCTTTGCCAATCTAAAAAAGCCCCAAATCTAAATTCAGGGCTTTATTTTCAAAATAACTTGTGGGTGTTGTATTAAGCGTTTCCTTTTCGGTAATCGGCCAAGAATTTTTCCAGACCAATATCCGTCAATGGATGTTTTAACAGTCCAACAATGGAAGAAAGTGGTCCGGTCATTACATCCGCACCAATCTTTGCACAGTCAATAACGTGCATGGTATGGCGAATGGACGCCGCCAGAATCTGCGTTTCAAATCCGTAGTTGTCATAGATCTGACGGATTTCCGCGATAAGGTTGAGGCCATCTGTGGAGATATCATCCAACCTTCCCAAGAAAGGAGACACGTATGTTGCACCGGCCTTGGCTGCCAATAAGGCTTGCCCAGGGGAAAATACCAAGGTGCAGTTGGTTCTGATACCATTATCGGAAAAATACTTAAGTGCTTTTACCCCATCTTTGATCATGGGTACCTTTACTACGATCTGTTCGTGCAGTTTGGCCAATTCCTCCCCTTCTTTCACCATGGCGTCAAACTCCGTGGAAACCACCTCGGCGGAAACATCCCCGTCTACAATGTTGCAGATATCCACATAGTGCTTTAAAATATTTTCCGATCCCGTAATCCCTTCCTTGGCCATTAACGAAGGGTTGGTGGTTACCCCATCCAATACCCCCAATTGCTGTGCTTCCGCAATTTGGTCCAAGTTGGCTGTGTCTATAAAAAATTTCATCCTTCTTAAGCTGTTTTAAGTTGTACTAGAATTCCTTGCGAATTTACAACATTAAGAAGGCCCTACTTGAATTATTGCTTAAAATAAATGTTAGGAGAGCACTATTCCACAACCTGGATCGTGAATTGCCTGCGGGTAGAATCGGAGCAGGTTGGGCTTCCGTCGTACCCATCATAATCGTATGATTCCACAAAAAGTTCCACTGTAAAACGATAGGTACCGCGTTCTTCGGGCCTGCCAAAAAATTCCACGGACCGGCGTGTAAAATCATAAGAAATCCCAGGTGGGATATCCCCGTAGACCTCAAAATCGTAGAAATAATCATTGTCGTTGACCTCGTTGCTAATCTCCGCGGTCACCTCGTCGTAGTACCTTTCGCCCACAAAACCAATTTCCATGGGTCGGTCATGCAGTTCTGGATTTATGTTGAAAATGCACTCGTAAATCTCGTCGCAGCCCTGAAACAGAAAACTGAAAGCTGCCAATAAAATGATGGTTGTAATGTTCTTTGGCTTCATGTTTCATCTGAAATCAAAAAACATGCCACGCAGTTTTACAACTTGTAGTGGTTGCGCAAAAGTTTCTCGTATACCCGGTCTGGAAGTATCTTTTTGAGCACCAAAGAAAGCCTTTGCGTAAATTCTCCCACCGGGTAATGGATTTTTGGATTTTTCGCCTCAATAATCTTATGCACAATCCTGGCCACTTGCATGGGGTCACCGCCGGCATCCACATGCTCGTTCATCAGATCCAAGCTGTTTTGATAGTCCTCCTCATAGGCGGAACCCTCAATCACTGGTGCGTGATACCTTCCCGCGGCAATATTGGTCGCAAAATCTCCCGGTGCCAAATTGGTAATAGTGATGCCAAATTTCCGGACCTCCATACTCAAGGCTTCCGTAATCAATCCCAGGGCACCTTTTGTAGCAGAATAATATCCCCGGAACGGCAATCCCATGTACCCGGCAATGGAAGTGGTATTAATGATCCTGCCCCCACCTTGCTCACGCATCTGGGGCAATACGGCCTTGATCATATGCACGGGACCGTGAAAATTGGTATCAAACACATTTAGTATTTCCTCTTGTGGGGTCTCTTCAACAGGACCTGTGATACCCACACCCGCATTGTTGATCAACACATCCAAGCGGCCTTCCTTGGAAATAACATGCGATACCGCTTCCCCAACACTTTTAGGGTCCTGAACATCCAAGGTAATCAGGTCAAACACATCGAAATTGGGATATTTGGCCAGGTTTCGGGTAGTGCCGTATACCTTATATCCTTTTTGGGTGAGGTAGGTCCCAATGGCTTTACCTATCCCCGAGGAACCCCCTGTGATCAATACAACTTTGCTGTCCATTTTTTCCGTTTGCATCTGGGTGGGCAAGATACATGTTTCCCTGAATTTAGGGTACAAAAAAAGGCAAGCTACCTACATCGCACCGCTACGACCGCATACCCTTGCTGCGTTCCCGCCCTGGGGGATTTTGCAGGAGCTGGTCGTGTAGGACTTGCCAAATGCAAATATACGACCATTTTAAATTTGCCGCAATCCCATTTCATGCTTAATTTCGAAGACCAAGTCTAATTACATGAAAAAAGCATTTTGTTCCATGGTAAAACTACTGTCCGTTGCCAGTTTCCTTCTCTTTTTTCTAGGCTGCGGGGAAACCGACCCCGCCAAGCTTTTTGCCATCCAGTTGGAAGGGGGCGGTAACAAGTTCCAACAAGATCAGCAGGTGGCTGTATCCATCAAGAACAAGAAGGATTTGGAGATCAGCACCCTGGAATATTCCCTTGACGGCCAAGTGCTTCCAGTTACCAATGGCAAGATCCAACTCGCTGCCAACACTTTAGGCAACAAAACCTTGGTGGCCAAATTAGGTTTTGATGGGCAAACCACTGAAATCAGCAAAAACATAAAGTTGTTGGCCAACTCCTCGCCAGAAGTATACACTTATGAAATTGTAAACACCTATCCCCATGACCAAACCGCCTATACCCAAGGATTGGAATTTTATGGCGACACCCTATACGAAAGCACAGGAAAAAAAGGATTCTCCACGGTTCGCAAGGTAGATTTTGAAACAGGGGAGATCAAACAAAAGATAGAAATGCCCAATGATGTGTTCGGGGAGGGCATTACCCTGCTCAACGGACAACTGTACCATCTTACCTGGCAAAACCGGATTGGCTATGTGTACGATGCCGGTACCTTGGAGAAAAAACGGAACTTTAGCTATGGAGAAAGTCGCGAAGGCTGGGGCCTCTGTAATGATGGTACCAAACTCTACAAAAGCGATGGCACAGAGAAAATTTGGTTTCTGGACCCGGACACGCTGGAAGAACAAGGTTATATTGAGACGGTAACCAACAAATCCATATTTAACAAGGCCAACGAGCTGGAATATGTAAATGGCAAGATCTACGCCAATGTGTACCAAAAGGAAAGTATGATGATCATTGATGCCACCTCCGGTGCCATTGAGGGCGTCATCAATTTTGGAGGGCTAAAGAACAAGGTTAGAAAGGGTGCCAACTGGGACGAGGGCAATTCCGTGCTCAATGGCGTGGCCTACCATCCAGAACGGGGAACTTTTTTTGTTACCGGAAAAAACTGGGACAAGCTCTTTGAGGTAAAAATCCGAAAAAAGAACTGATGCGGACCTATACCGAAAGCCTTGTGGTCAAGGCGTCGGACCTGGACCAAAACCAACACGTGAACAATGTGCGCTATGTGGAATGGATTCAGGAAATTTCCAAGTCGCATTGGGAAGTGGTCGTGCACAGGGATGAAAGGGCCAATATGGTATGGGTGGTCAAAAACCATAACATCAGTTACCAACGTCCGGCATTCTTGGGCGATGAACTTGTACTAAAAACCCATATTCAAGAAACCAAGGGGCCACTCTCCTACCGTGTAGTGGAGATCAGCAACAATAAAACTGGGGAAGTTGTAGTTAAGGCTATAACCCAATGGTGCCTTTTGGATGCCGCTACCTTAAAACCCAAGCGCGTTCCTGAGGACATTCAAACTAAATTTCAATAAGGTGAAATCTTGGCCCCTTAAAAGTACCGCTGTTGTTTTGGGAATGGCCCTGATCCTGTTGGCACCCTCTTGCCGAAAGGATTTTGACTATGCCCCCAGCAGTGGCAATCTGAGCTTTTCCAAGGACACGGTTTTCTTGGATACCATCTTCACCAATATTGGAAGTGCCACCTATACCTTAAAGGTATATAACAAGGGGGGCAGTGATATCCAAATCCCGTTTATTGGCTTGGAAACAGGAGAGGCCAGCAGCTATCGGCTCAATGTGGACGGATTGGCGGGCAAACAGTTCACCAATATCCCGCTCTTGGCCAAAGACAGTCTGTTTGTATTTGTAGAGACCACTTTTGATGTGGCACCCACCAATGCCAATGAGTTTTTATATACGGAAGGGCTGCTGTTTGGTAACGGCGAGGACACCCAGCGGGTGGAACTGGTCACACTGGTAAAGGATGCCGTATTTCTTTACCCGGCCACCCAAACCGATGGCACCAAGGAAACCATTGTGGTGGGTCAGGATGCGGACGGCAATGACATTCGTGTGGAAGGATTTTATCTGCAACCCGAACAACTGCAGTTTACCAATGAAAAGCCTTACGTGATCTACGGTTATGCCGCCGTACCTGGGGGAAGTGCACTGGCTATGGATGCGGGTGCACGTGTACATTTCCACAACAACTCCGGGCTTGTGGTGGAAGATGGGGCATCTTTACAAGTACATGGAGCTTTGAGCGGGGACCAGGAGCTTTTGGAAAACGAAGTGATCTTTGAAGGCGATCGCCTGGAGCCCGGTTATGCCAACCAGCCCGGGCAATGGGGCGGACTATGGTTACAATCCGGGAGTATCAACAATGAACTTGACCATTTGACCCTAAAGAATGCCACGGTCGGGATTCGTGCCGAAGGCACATCACCCCTTACATCCCCTACCCTTACCCTTAGAAATTGCCAGATCTACAATAGTCTGGAGCACAACCTTTGGGCCACCTCGGCCCATGTTGTGGCAGAAAACACCGCGGTGGGCAGCGCCGGTGGTTATGGACTTTTGGGGCAGCTGGGCGGACGCTACCAATTTACCCACTGCACCCTGGCCAACTATTGGGGAAATGGGTTTAGAACGGGCACGGCCCTGGCACTTAACAATACCAACGGAACGGAGGTTGTTGCTTTGGAAGAAGCCCAATTTGTAAATTGTATTGTTGCCGGAAGCAGTACCATTGAGTTTTTGCTCAACGAGGACCCCATGGCCGATTTTAATTTCAACTTTAGGAACTGCCTCCTGCAATTTGTTGATACGGACGGTAGTTTTTCAGATGATCCACTTTATAACTTTGCCGATGCAAATCGTTATATTGATGTAATTTTTGATAGCGAACCGGATTTTTTCCTACCTTTTGGTAACCAGTATCAGATAGGTCCAAATTCCGCCGCATTGGATGTTGCAGACCCCAATATTGCACCTCCCGTTCCTGTGGACATCCTTGGTGTGGATCGGACCCAAAACCCCGATATTGGAGCTTATGAGTTTGTTCCAGAAAATTGAACTTTCTGGAAATTTTAAGAAAAAAAACGCCAAAAACCCCTGTTTTTGAGGGAATCCCCCAGTTTTTTTAAGGGAAAAATGCAACGAGTTTTTTTGAGACGTTAGTAACTTGCACCCAGCGGTTTACATATGGATTACACCTATACCATAATCGATTCAAGTGCCACCTCAAGACTCCAACTGCAACTTTATTTGGAGGAATATGGGGACTTCAACTGTGTGGGCACGGCAGCCAATGCCGAAAACGGCCTCAACGTGATCTTGAAGTTTGCCCCGGACATTGTCTTGATCAACCTTAACGAGGAGGGTATGGCCTATTTCCATATGGTTACGGAGCTCAACCAGTTCATGAACAACCTGCCGATCATCATCGGGTTCTCCGAGTCCAAAAAATATGCGTACAACGCCATCAAAAGTGGCTTCTTTGACTATTGGGTGCTCCCACACAACGAATATGATGTTCGCAAGACCATCCTGCGCCTGCGCAAGGTGTTCCCCAAGAAGCACGTACCCGCTACGCTATGTCTTAAATCGTACAACGATTACCGCTATTTGGATACCAACGATATCATGTATCTCAAATCGGACAACAACTCCACGGACTTTTTTATGCGGGACGGCAACGTGGTCAGCGCCTTTAAGACGCTAAAGACCTTTGAGCAGCAATTGCCCGAAAGTTTTATCCGTATCCACCAGAGCTATATCCTGAACAGTAGGTATGTGGGGCGTATCAACTATGGGAAATCCATTTGTACCCTGCGTAACGAAAGTGAGGACGAACTGCCCTTCTCCAAGACCTATAGGGACAAGGTGGATGCCCTAAAGGAAATGCTCTCCAAAACCGCAATTAACACCTATAATTAACAGAATTCTTGCGTTTCCCTGCAAAATTCTAACACAATTGCTACAAATACTAATACATTTTTTTACCTGAGCCTCAAAATGGGTTAAGGGAATATCTTGTCATCGTTAACCAAATTTTTCTAACCAAAAAATGTAAGATGATGAGAAAGGTTCTAAGTATTTTTGCTGTTGTTGTAATGTCTATGGGTGTTTTTTCCTGTGAAGCCGAAACTGATGTAAATGAAGCCGAAGCCCTGTTTGAAAGCTTGGAAGATCAGGATGCTACTGAAGGAAGTACAAAACAAGACGATGATCGTCAATAGGAATTGTAATTAGTTTTATATTATGAAATCAATTGCATTTAAAATAGTTCCTCTTTTGGGTTTGTATTTTACCATTTCATGCTTCCGTTTCTCTACAGATAAATCTAATCTAGATACAGATTCAGTTGTTTTGTTTGATATTGAGGAGTCAACACAATCCGAACGAAAGGTTCGTTTTAAATTGAATGAAAATAAATTTTCAGAATTGATTTATACAACTGATGACGATCGTCAGTTGTAACCATAAACTATCTTAATGTAAAGCCTCATTTCCCATACGGGTATGGGGCTTTTTTTATACCTTGTAGTAAAAGAAAACAAAACTTTACCCCCATTTTAGTACAGAACATTGAAAAACAAGTACTTAATACTGTTTTTAATATTGCTATGCGCCTGCGGTAAGCAATCCAAGGACGTTTCCGTGTCCGAGGAGTCCGCATGGATCAATACCAAGATCGATGCCTCGCGGGACAGCGTTCACCTTCCCATGGCCACCAGAAAGGGCTTTCTAAGCGAGGCAACCAGCTTGGCCTATGGTGTGGAAAATGATACCGTCCGTTTAGACCATCTATCCCGTATTTCCTTGGCCTATAAACGCCTGGATGATTCGTTAGGCTTTAGGAAAATGAACTTACAAGTACTCGAGCTGGCTGAAAAAGGAAAACTTTACAAAGCGGAAGGAGAATCTTATTGGGACCTTGCCTCCTTTTTCAAATCTTATGGCGTTATGGATAGCGCTTATTATAATTATCAAAGGGCGTACAAAAGTTTTGATAAGCTTCCTGCCGACTCATCGTCACTTTCCCTCAGGGGAAGAATATTGTACAGTATGGGTGGCATCCAAGATTACTTCAAGGATTATTTGGGAGCAGAAATAAATGTAACGCAGGCGTTAAGAATTTTTGAAGACCTAAATGATTATAAGAGAATTTACAATTGTAACAACTTACTAGGTATCACCGCTAAAGGATTGAACAACTCTGACAAATCTCTTGAGTACTTCACAAAAGCCGGAACTTTTATAGATAAACTTGAACCTGAGGTCAGGAATATTTATATATGGGAAAATCAAAACAACATTGCGAGTGAATACCTCAGAAATCGCAATTACAGCAAAGCGGAACCCATTTATAGGGAGTTATTGGAAAATAGAGATTTAAAGTACGACGACCCAAAAGTGTATGCCGTGGGCCGAGTAAGTCTTGCTTACACCATATTTAAACACAATTCAAAATACACCGAAGCGAAAAGTTTGATTTCTGACGCAATTAAACTAAATGACAGTATCGGGCTATTAATGGACCAATCTCGTGCTAAAAGATATTTTGCAGAAATATTGGCCGCTGAAGGAGATACATTGCTTGCCAAACAATATGCGCTTGAGTCACTGGAGTCCGCTACCAGAACTTCTAACAATTTTCAACATCTAGAATCTTTGAAATTGCTTTCTTCACTGGATGCCGATAAATCATTTGCCTATTCAAAGGAATACTTTGATTTAAATGAAAAAATCCAGGATGAGGAAAGAACAAAAAGGGACAAATTTGCGCGACTACGTCTAGAAACCGATGAAGTGATCCAACGTAACGAGGCCCTCACCCGTGGCAAACAGATTTGGACTATCGTGTCCATTGGCTTATTGTTGGCCGCCATTGCCCTGTACATTATCTTCTCGCAAAGGGCCAGTAACAACAAACTCAAATTTGAACAACAGCAACAAGAGTCCAACCAAGAGATCTATAACCTGATGCTTTCCCAACAGGGCAAGTTTGAGGAAGGCAAAAAATTGGAGAAAAGGCGCATTTCAGAAGAACTGCACGACGGGGTTTTGAGTGAAATGCTGGGCATCCGCTTGTTTTTGGGCGGGCTCAACGAACAATCTGACGAGGCTGCCGTGGCCCAAAGGGCCCAGTTCCTGGAACGCCTGCAGGCCGTGGAAGAGGACATCCGAAACATCTCCCATGAACTTAGCAATACCTCCTATGAAAAAATTTATAACTTTATTGTTTCCCTGGAAGACCTGGTGCATACCATTGGCAATACTTCCGGGATACAATGTTCTTTGTTCCATGACGATGATGTGGAATGGGATGCCCTGGACGGTGACATTAAGATCAATGCCTACAGAATAGTCCAGGAGTCCCTTAAAAATTGTGCCAAGCACTCGCAATGCCAAAATGCAAAAGTTTCCCTCACTTCAGAAGATGGCATGCTCAAATTGCACATAATGGATGATGGCGTTGGCTTTGAGCCCAAAAAGGGCAAGAGCGGCATAGGTTTCCGAAACATCAAATCCAGGGTAGAGAAATTGGGCGGAACATTTAAGGTGGAAAGCAAAATTGGAGCGGGTACTTCCATTCACGTGGAAATACCAGCCAAGTATATACAACCAAGTGACCCCATTATATTGGAAGATCAAAAACAAACAGTAAATTCCTAAATCTAAAATCCCACACTTATGAAAACACTGAGAATTTTAGCCATTGACGACCATGAAATGACCATTCTTGGATACAAGTTTATCCTGGAGCGCATTACGTTTGAGGGCTACTCCATAATTGTGGATACGGCCAACACCTATGAAATGGGCAAACAGCTGATCGAGGAATCCGTGGATTCCTATAAATACGATATTCTTTTCTTGGATGTGCAACTCTACCCTCCCAACGAGGCGCAGCCCCATACCGGGGAGGATTTGGGCAAGTTGGCCCGAAAACTGGTTCCGGATACCAAGATCATGTACATGTCTTCCTTTAGCGACAATTATAGGATCAACAGCATTTTAAAGACCGTAGACCCAGATGCCTATTTGATCAAAAACGATATTGACCCAAAGACCTTGGAAGAAGCCGTAAAGACGGTGGTGCTTAACCCGCCCTATTATTCCGCCAAGGCATTGGCCGCGATCAGGAAGCAACTTAAGAATGATATAGACCTGGACGAAAAGGACAAAAAAATACTTTACCATTTGTCCATAGGCACCAAAAACAAGGATTTGGAAAAACACATTCGCTTGTCGCCTTCTTCCATAGAGAACCGGAAACGACACATGAAATCGCTATTTGGCACGGAAAACGAGAACGACCTTGCCTTGATTTTGGCGGCCAAAAACCGTGGTTTTATCTAATATTGTTTTTTGGGCCACACCTACATTTTAGGAAAACCATTTTTTCGTTTTTTTTAAAAAAACCCTAAAAAAGGGGGTAAATTGGGTAAAATCCCCAGAATTTTTAAGGATTTCCTCCAATCGCAGGAAAAAGATTCGTTTTAACTTTGATAGGGAACACGATGAAAGAAACGAATTATGCCATTCCAAAAAAGAACCAACTTCACTTTCCCCCTAGATGGTATAAAGACATTTGCTGCTGCCGAAGGATTAGATGATTTCATAAAAAAGCTAGAGAAAGAATTTTTTGCAGAGGTGACATTTAAGTGTCAATACCGAATGGAGAGTGAGAAAACAGACCTTATATTGGATATGAAATGCAATTTTGGTCTCACAGAAAGTTTACACCATTTTAGCACGGGCAATTGGGGAGGATTTTCCTGCGACCCTGAAAACCAAGAGGTGTCCTCTTCCTTTAATAGGGCCTTTGCCGAACTCAGTGCATTGAACAAGGGCACCATAGATATTTCAGAACTATCACTTCATTTTAAGGATACCTCCATTATTGTGTCCCGCACCAATGACCATAGCATTCCGGAACAACTGGGTGCCATTATGGGCATGGCCAGCGAGCACTTTGTATACATTACCAAGGGACTTACGGAAATGCCCTATGAGATTTTTGTGCCCGTGTTTGAGGAAAGCCAACAAAATGGTGTAGCCCCGGAAAATGGGCAGCACAGCTACTTTGAACACTGGGGACTCTATTTTGAGGCCGACACCCAACACGATGTCATGGTCTATTCCTTGGAGCACAAGACCATGGCCAAAGAAGATTTTTTTCTACTGGATTAAAGATATTTACATTCCTTAGGCTTAACCTAAGAACACCCTGCACCATTAGGCGCTAAACAAAGGTCTGGACTTCATAAGTTCGTTGACCTTTTGTTTTATGGCTGCAATTTTGCCCTCATCCCCGGCATTGGTAAGAACCTCGTCTATATAGCCCACAATGGTCTCCATGTCCGCTTCCTTTAGGCCACGGGTAGTAATGGCAGAAGTTCCAAATCGGATGCCTGAGGTAATAAAGGGCGACTGGTCATCAAAGGGTACCATGTTCTTATTGGCCGTGATGGCCGCCAGTTCCAGGGCTTTTTCGGCATCCTTTCCTGTAATGTTCTTGTTTCTTAGGTCGATGAGCATCATATGGTTGTCCGTACCTCCGGAAATTACCTTGTACTCCTTGTCCACAAATGCCTTGGCCATGGCCGCTGCGTTTTTCTTTACCTGGATGATATAATGCAGGAAATTGTCGGTCAAGGCTTCGCCAAAGGCCACCGCCTTGGCAGCAATGGTATGTTCCAAAGGTCCTCCTTGGTTTCCAGGGAAAACAGCAAGGTCCAAAAGTCCGGACATTTTTCTGAGGTTACCGTTCTTAAGCTTGATGCCCCATGGATTTTCAAAGTTTTCTCCCATTAGTATCAATCCGCCCCTAGGTCCCCTAAGGGTTTTATGCGTAGTGGTGGTGACGATGTGGCAATGGGGTATGGGGTCGTTCATTACCCCTTTTGCGATCAACCCGGCCGGATGCGAGATATCCGCTACCAAAAGGGCATCAACACTATCGGCAATCTCCCTGAACCGTTCAAAGTCCATATCCCTGGAATAGGCAGAAGCCCCAGCGATGATCAGTTTGGGCTTTTCCTGGTCGGCCACTTCCTGGATCTTGTCATAATTCAAGGTCCCGGTTTCCTCATCCACCCCATAAAACACAGGTCGGTACAGTTTACCGGAAAAGTTTACCGGCGAACCATGGGTCAGGTGCCCTCCGTGGGAAAGGTCAAAACCTAGAATGGTATCCCCGGGCTTCAGGCAGGCATGGTAAACGGATGCATTGGCCTGCGACCCTGAGTGCGGCTGAACATTGGCATAAACCGCACCGAAAAGTTCCTTGGCGCGATCAATGGCTAACTGCTCAATCTGATCTACCACCTCACAACCCCCATAGTAACGCTTTCCAGGGTAGCCTTCTGCATATTTGTTGGTCAGCACAGAACCAGCGGCCTCCATGACCTGCTCGCTCACAAAGTTCTCAGATGCAATAAGTTCCAAGCCTTCAAGCTGTCTTTCCCTTTCGTTTTCAATGAGTTCAAAAATGCGGTGGTCTCTTTCCATTTACCTTAAAATTATGAAGTGCTAAAAGTACAAATTGAAACCATAACGTGATCGAAAAAAATTGTGGTAAAACCCAATTTTATCAAATGGCAATTAACAATTTCCAGCTAGGGGCAAATAGCATGAATATTCGTTGATTTTGTGTATTTCATCGGATTTATACTACCATTTAACCTTTTTCGTTAATAGAAAGAAGGTTTTTGGCACGGCTGTTGGAAACCTTCCAATAACCAATAAAATCAAAAAGCCATGAAAAAAGTTCTACTCATTGGTACGCTGGTACTACTTACTGCCTGCGGAGGCGTTAAGAAAACCCAAGAGGCCCTGAACAGCGGAAATTACGTTTCCGCCATGAACAAGGCCATCAAAAACCTTACGGAAAACAAAACAAAAAAAGGACATCAGGCCTATGTGCTTATGCTTGAGGATGCATTTGCCAAAAATGCACAACGTGAAGCTGAGGAAATTGCCTTTTTGCAGAAAGATGGCAATCCGGCCAACTTTGAGATCATTTACAATAAATATCTGAGGTTAAAGGAAATTCAACAACGAATCAGACCCTTGTTGCCTTTGTCCATTTATGATGAAGGACGGGATGCCCGGTTCAGTTTCCAGAATTACGACTCTCAAATTTTGGTGACCAAAAACCACCTCTCCGAATATTTGTACAACAATGCCAATGGTTTGTTGTCCGCTGCCCAGCAAAAGGCTGATTTTAGAGCTGCCTACAACGAATTGAACTATTTGCAGGAGATCAATCCAGGATATAAGGAGACCATTGCCAAAATGGATGAAGCCTATGATAAGGGCCTTGAGTATGTTAGGGTTGACATTGTAAATGATACCGAGCAAATCATCCCGGTACGGCTGGAAGAAGAGTTAATGGATTTCAATGCATTCGGAATCAACAACTTCTGGACCGAGTACCACACCAATCCAGTGGAAGACCTAAAATACGATTATGCCCTAAACCTGGATTTTAGGCAAATCAACATCTCCCCGGAACAGGTAAGGGAAAAGCAGATCATTAAAGAAAAGCAGATCAAGGACGGATATGAGTTCCTTTTGGATGACGAAGGCAATGTGGTAAAAGATAGCTTGGGGAACAAGATCAAAGTGGACAAGTTTAGAACGGTACGATGTAATTTCTATCAGTTCACCCAATTTAAAGCGGCGCAAATTGGTGCCAAGGTGAGCTTTACCGATTTGTCCAACGGGCAGGAAATCAACTCCTACCCCCTATCCAGTGAGTTTGTCTTTGAGCATGTTTACGCCAATTACAGGGGAGATAAAAGAGCGTTGGATACAGATTTGATCTCATTGTTGGATGTAAGAGCCGTGCCGTTTCCCACCAACGAACAAATGGTTTATGACGCAGGGGAAGATCTAAAGGCCAGATTAAAATCCATACTTACGCAAAACCAGTTGATGGCCCAAAACCAATTCAACGATTAGTTTTACATACCCACAAAAAAGGCCGGGGACTTTGGTCAAAGTCCCCGTCCTTTTCTATTTAAGCTCTTTTTAAACGAGGGCCGACAGTTCTATATCGGCTATGGCCCCATGTGAGGTGTGAAAGCTAACCTCGCCATTCTTAATGATCAACAGCTGGGGCGACTGGTGCCTCACCTTAAATTCGGATTCCACCGCATTGGAAACCGCCCGGTAGGCATGTAAATCCAAAAAATAGGCATCCACTTCCCCTCCCAAACTATAATTTCCGGTAAACATGTTCAGTACCATCCTGCTGATTCCGCAGGTGGTGGAATGCTTAAAAATGAGTTGGGTCCGGGATTTGGACGATTCCCTGATAGCATCCAATTGGTCCAGGGATTCCAACGCAATCCATGGCACCTTTGGTGCCACTTGATCCTGATTCCCCTTTTTCCCAAATACATTTCCGAATAAACCCATACTGCAAATTTATAAGTTATGTCGAGCTAGCCCAAAAAGCTTACAAACTGACGAAATGTCCTTTGTTTTTGCGCATTTAGCGACATTTTGACTGTCCCTTACAAATGGTAAGGTTGTTGACGAAACAAGTACAAAAGGATTGAAAATGAACTTTAACAACTTTACAATAAAATCACAGGAAGCCCTTCAGCAGGCACAACAGCTTGCACAAGAAATGGGGCATCAACAAATTGAGAACGAACATCTTTTCAAGGCCATTTCCATAGTGGATGAAAATGTGCTTCCGTTTATGCTCAAAAAATTGAACGTCAATATCTCACTGATCAACCAAATTTTGGACAAGGAACTGGAAAGCTTTGCCAAAGTATCGGGCGGGGATATTATGCTGTCCCGCGAAGCGGGCAAAACCTTAAATGAGGCCAATATCGTGGCCAAAAAAATGGAAGATGAATTTGTTTCCATTGAACATCTGCTTCTGGCCATTTTTTCATCAAAAAGTAAAATTGCCCAAATCCTTAAGGATCAAGGCGTAAATGCAAAGGACTTAAAAGCAGCCGTTGAGGAATTGCGAAAAGGCGGAAAAGTAACTTCCCAAAGTGCCGAGGATACCTATAATTCCTTGGATAAATACGCCAAAAACCTAAACCAATTGGCAGATAGCGGAAAACTGGACCCGGTCATAGGAAGGGACGAGGAAATCAGGCGGGTCTTGCAGATACTTTCAAGGAGAACCAAAAACAATCCCATGTTGGTCGGGGAGCCGGGAGTGGGTAAAACGGCCATTGCCGAAGGATTGGCCCATAGGATTGTTCAAGGGGACATTCCAGAAAATCTAAAGGACAAGATCATCTATTCCCTGGATATGGGAGCGTTGATCGCCGGGGCCAAATTTAAAGGGGAATTTGAAGAGCGGCTCAAAGCCGTGATCAAGGAGGTTACTTCCTCAGACGGGGACATTGTACTTTTTATTGATGAAATCCATACCCTTGTGGGCGCAGGTGGTGGACAAGGCGCCATGGATGCGGCCAACATCCTTAAACCAGCCTTGGCACGGGGCGAGTTGAGAGCCATTGGGGCCACTACCCTGGATGAATACCAAAAGTACTTTGAAAAGGACAAGGCCTTGGAGCGTAGATTTCAAAAAGTGGTCATTGACGAACCGGATGTTGAAAGTGCCATCTCCATTCTTAGGGGGATAAAGGAAAAATATGAGACCCACCATAAGGTGCGCATTAAGGACGAAGCCGTGATTTCCGCGGTGGAACTTTCGCAACGCTACATCACCAATAGGTTTTTGCCGGACAAGGCCATCGACCTTATGGACGAGGCTGCTTCCAAACTTCGCATGGAAATCAATTCAAAGCCAGAAGAATTGGACGTGCTGGATCGTAAGATCATGCAACTGGAAATTGAAATAGAGGCCATAAAACGGGAAAATGACAAGGCCAAGCTCCAGGGACTTAATCTGGAACTGGCCAATCTAAAAGAAGAGCGCAACGAGATTTATGCCCAATGGGAAAGCGAGAAAAGTGTTGTGGACAATATTCAAAAGACCAAGCAGGATATTGAAAACTACAAGCTGGAAGCGGAACGTGCAGAACGCAATGGCGATTATGGAAAAGTTGCCGAACTGCGGTATGGGAAAATCAAGGAGGCTCAAGAAGGTCTTCAAAAGTTACAGGACGAACTTGCCACCCAACAAAGTGCAGGTACTTTGATCAAGGAAGAAGTGACCAATGAGGATATTGCCGAAGTTGTGGCAAAATGGACCGGAATACCGGTGACCAAAATGCTTCAGAGCGAACGTGAAAAGCTTTTGAAATTGGAGGACGTGCTCCACAAAAGGGTTGTTGGCCAAGAAGAGGCCATCACCGCAGTTTCAGATGCCATACGCAGAAGCAGGGCAGGTTTGCAAGATGCCAAAAAACCTATAGGTTCCTTCCTGTTTTTGGGTAGTACCGGTGTGGGTAAAACGGAATTGGCCAAGACCCTGGCTGCCTATCTTTTTGATGATGAGAATGCCATTACCCGTATTGATATGAGCGAATATCAAGAGCGGCATTCCGTAAGCCGATTGGTAGGGGCGCCTCCAGGGTACGTAGGTTACGATGAAGGCGGTCAGCTCACGGAAGCAGTACGCAGAAAACCCTATTCCGTGGTTCTTTTGGACGAAATTGAAAAAGCACATCCGGATACCTTTAATATCCTGTTGCAGGTTCTGGATGAAGGAAGGCTTACTGATAACAAAGGACGTGTGGCCGATTTTAAAAATGCAATCATCATTATGACCAGTAATTTGGGGAGCCCTATAATCCAGGAAAAATTTGAGGATGCCTTGGATTTGGACCAAGCTGCCGAATCGGCCAGAATGGAAGTAATGGGACTGTTGAGAAAGACGATCCGTCCGGAATTCTTAAATAGGATTGACGATATTATCATGTTCACCCCATTAGATAAGTCCAACATCAAGGAAATTGTGAAACTGCAACTGGAGCAACTAAAAAAGATGGTTGCCAAGCAGCACATCACCTTGGATGCCACTGAGGAGGCCATTGCCTATTTGGCTGCCAAAGGATATGATCCGCAGTTTGGAGCAAGACCGGTCAAACGCTTAATCCAAAAAGAGGTCCTTAATAATCTGTCAAAAGAACTTTTGGCAGGAAAGATCAAGGCGGAGAGCATTGTGTTATTGGATTCTTTTGATGATCGGTTGGTGTTTAGAAACCAAAGTGAATTGGTGAATTAATTGAAGCTTTGACAATACAAAACCCTTGCTGAGAAGCAGGGGTTTTTCTTTGGGCCACAAAAAAATAGAACCCGGGATCCCTCAAGAGTCCTTTCAAATTTTTATTTTAGAGACTTTACAAAATTCCAACCATGCCAATTGTAATAGCCGTACTGGGGATTTTAGTCTTGTTTTTGCTGATCGCCCGGGTTAAACTGAATGCTTTTTTAGCCTTTATCATTGTATGCCTTTTTGTGGGGATTTTCCAGGGAATGGAACTCCCGGATATCGTAAAATCCATTCAGAGGGGAATTGGAAATACCCTTGGTTTTTTGGTTTTGATCCTTGGGCTTGGTGCCATGCTGGGCAAATTGGTGGCCGATAGTGGCGCTGCACAGCGTATCACCACCAAAATGGTGGATGCCTTTGGAATTAAGAACGTGCAATGGGCCATGGTGGTCACCGGTTTCATCGTGGGTATACCCATGTTCTATTCGGTTGGGTTCGTTATCCTGATTCCACTGGTTTTTACCATCGCCATTTCCACGGGATTGCCGCTACTGTACGTAGGGCTCCCCATGTTGACTTCCCTTTCGGTAACCCACGGTTATCTTCCGCCCCACCCCGCACCAACGGCCATAGCGGCCATGTTCAATGCTGATATTGGAAAAACATTGATGTACGGGATTGTGATTGCCATACCTGCAATTTTGGTGGCAGGTCCCCTTTTCGCAAGGACCATAAAAAATGTGGAGGCCAAGCCCCTTGAAGAATTCTATAATCCTGTGCTTATTCCTGAAAATGAGCTGCCTTCCACGGCGACCAGTGTTTTAACCGCCCTTCTTCCCATAATCCTAATAGGATTGGGTATTGGTGGGGAAAATCTAATAGCTGAAGGCCTGCTGAGGGATATTCTTATGTTTTTGGGTAATCCAGTTATCGCCTTGTTGATGTCGGTATTGGTGGCCATCTATACCTTGGGCATTGCACGGGGTAAGGATATGAAGTCGATCATGCAGTCCATTTCCACTTCGGTATCCACCATTACCATGATTCTTTTGATCATTGCCGGCGCTGGTGCTCTAAAAGAAATCCTCATCGATAGCAAGGTAAGCGAATACATTGCATCCAGTTTGGAAGGTTCCAGCATTTCCCCTTTGGTATTGGCATGGCTCATTGCCACGGCTATACGGGTCAGTGTTGGTTCAGCTACGGTAGCTGGTTTAACGGCAGCGGGAATAGCGTTGCCATTGGCTTCCAGTACTGGGGTAAGCGCGGAACTTATGGTATTGGCCATTGGCTCCGGAAGCTTAATGCTCTCCCATGTAAATGATACTGGATTTTGGATGTTCAAAGAGTATTTTAACTTGACTGTAAAAGAAACCTTGTCCACCTGGACGGTGATGGAAACCTTGGTGGGCATCATGGGTCTTTTGGGCGTATTGGTAATGAATATGATAATCTGATAAATATGGCAACAACTCCCTCAGAACGTATAAAGGAATTAGGTTTAGTACTACCCCCTGCACCACCACCTGCGGGGGTCTATAAACCGGTATTGGTAGTGGATAATTTCCTCTACGTTTCTGGTCAAGGCCCAGTAAACACTGATGGTTCACTCATGGTAGGCCGAGCCGGCGATGATTTGGACAAGGATGCTGCCAAGCAAGCCGCAAGACAGGTGGGACTAACCATGTTATCCACCATAGAAACACACTTCGGTGGCTTACATCAAATAAAAAGGGTGGTCAAAGTGTTGGGGATGGTAAATAGTACGCCAAACTTTGGTCAACAACCCTACGTGATCAATGGTTTTAGCGAGTTGATGGCCGAGGTCTTTGGAAAAGATAACGGTATTGGGGTTCGAAGTGCGGTGGGAATGATGCTACCCGGGAATATTGTTGTGGAAGTGGAAGCAATGTTCGAACTGCACCGAAGCTAAACCCAAAGGGAATATACCCTCCTAAAGTAAACCTGGTATTTATGTTTGTTTTTGATGCCCATTTGGATTTGGCCATGAATGCAATGGAATGGAATAGGGACCTGCGACTTCCCGTTGCTGAAATAAGGGCTTCGGAAGCAGGAATGGACGACAAGCCAGACCGAGGGAACAGCACCGTTTCCCTAAAGGCCATGCGCAAGGGGAATATCGGGCTTTGTGTGGCAACCCAAATTGCTAGGTTTTCTGATAAAGACAATCCTTTGCCCGGCTGGGCCTCCCAGCATCAGGCATGGGCCCAGACCCAAGGCCAATTGGCCTGGTATCAAAGTATGGTGGCAGCTGGTGAAATGAGCCAAATCACCAATCTCCAAGAATTAAATTCCCATTTGGGATTGTGGGAAAATCAAGAAGGTTTCAAACCCATTGGTTTCATTTTAAGCCTGGAGGGTGCCGATTCCATTCTGGATATGGGCTACCTGGAAAAAGCCCATGCATTGGGATTAAGGGCCATTGGACCCGCCCACTATGGTCCAGGGATGTATGCCCATGGTACGGATGCCGTTGGTGGTATTGGAACCAAAGGGAAGGAACTTTTGAAAAAGATAGCGGAACTGAACCTTATTTTGGATGCCACCCATTTATGTGATCTCAGTTTCTGGGAAACCATGAAGGTCTACGATGGCCCCGTATGGGCCAGTCATAGCAATTGCAGGGCCTTGGTGAACCATAACCGGCAATTCTCTGACGAACAAATCAAGGAACTGATTCGAAGAAAGGCTGTTATTGGAATGCCGTTGGATGCCTGGATGATGGTTCCCAATTGGATCAAGGGGAAATCCAACCCCAAGCAAATGGGAGTGACCCTGGAACTCATGATCGACCAAATAGATCACATTTGCCAATTGGCAGGGAATGCCAAGCATGTTGGTCTGGGCACCGATTTGGATGGGGCATTTGGTACCGAGCAATGTCCCTCGGATTTGGATACCATTGCCGATTTGCAGCGTATCCCTCCCCTACTTTTAAAAAGAGGCTACTCCCAAGATGATATTGCCAACATAATGCATGGGAACTTCTTGCAGTTCTTGAGAAGGGTGTGGAGCTGATGTTAAAAAAAGATGCTTGGAGATACCCAACAGTATATTTTTATATATTAGCGAAGACCAACTAAACCACAATGTCTACCAAAGCCGAACGGACCACAGCTTATATTATTGAGACCGTTGCACCCATCTTTAACAAATTTGGCTATGTAGGTACTAGCATGAGTGACCTTACTGAAGCTACTGGGCTTACCAAAGGGGCCATCTACGGTAATTTTGAAAATAAGGAATCCCTGGCCTTATCCGCATTTGAATATAACAGAAACCATTTGTTGGCCATAATTGACGACAAGCTTCATGTGGAAGGGAGCGCGATGGATAAAGTATTTTCCTTGCTGCGCTTCTATAGGCAATACGATGTATACACATTGTCCATGGGGGGCTGTCCTATTTTAAATGTGGGAGTCGATGCCCAGAGCAACAATCAATTATTGTCGGCAGCTGTAAAGGAAACCATCAAGGAAATTGAGGGGAAAATTGCCCTGGTGTTGGAAAATGGATCCAAAAGTGGGGAATTTCACTTGCCAGTACCCCCGTTGCAGTTCGCCAAGCAACTTTTTACCATGCTGCAAGGAGCCATCGCCATGTCTACCATGACCAGGGACCGAAAATATTTGGTCAACACCATTGCATATTTGGAGCAGCTGGTCAAACGGGAATTCAAAAAGAACTAACTTTAGTACTGGTGGTTGTAGATTGACCAAAAACCAATCCAAACCTTAAATTGTGCATGTTCCATCGCTATGAATAGCTTCGAGTATTTGTTTTCGTTGTTCGCATTCCTTGCTTTTGTCCTGGCTATCTTGCTTTTTCTAAAGAAGAAAGGGGATCGATATGCCAATAGGCTTTTGGGCATTTACGTGCTCCTTTTTGGCTATAATGTTTTTTACAATGCACTCTATTGGTCCGGGAAACTGTTTACCGTTGACTTTATCAACGTGCTTTTTACCAACATGTTGGTCTGGGTGTTGTACGGGCCCGTTTTGTACCTATACGTCAGACGGTTGATCGAGGGGAGTAGGGTTTCCATTAAAGATGTCGTGCACTTTATTCCATCTGCCCTTATTCTTATGAACCATTCCCAGGTCCATCTGATGCCACCAGAGACCAAGATGGAGCTCTTTCAAAATGGAACCATTGTTTTTTCATTTTACTATTTTACCCCGCATTTATCCAAGTTTATTATTGCCTTGATGCTTGTATACTTTACCTTAATATGGGTTCGAATACGTAAAAGCAATGTGGGATTGAATCAGGAAACTTGGCTCAAATGGGTTGCATTTTCCTATTTGGGATATGTGTTTTCCTTCACCTCCTATTTTATACTAAATGCTTTCGGAATACTTCAGCCGGCCCATGACTATATGATCGGTGCGGCGATGGTGTTTTTTATCTCGATGCTTGCCTACTTTGGGTTTGTTCAGCCTGAGGTTTTTGAGGGCTTGTCCATGTCAAAGGTGGTTCCTGTTATTAAATACAAGACCACGGGGCTCACCAAGGATTTTTCCATGGAACTTAAAAACGAACTACAACAGTTTATGAGAGATGAGAAACCATATTTGAACAGTGAGTACCGTTTGGATGATCTAGCTGAAAAGTTGAACATTTCCAGGCATCATTGTTCCCAGGTCATCAATGAACATTTTGACACCAACTTTTTCAATTTTATCAATCAGTACAGAATTGAAGAAGCCAAAAAAATGCTCAAAAAAAACAATTCGGCCAATGTGTCCGATGTAATGTTTGCCTGCGGATTCAACAATAGGGTGTCTTTTTACAATGCCTTCAAAAAGTTCACGGGTACCACGCCCAAATCCTTTCTTAGTGGCGATAATAAGGAATCCGCCTGATCACCATTCCCCAACACCTCATTTCCCTGTAAAATTTCCCTGTAAATCTTTATAAGGATTGATATATCCTAGAGCTTTTATCCATTGATTTGTTTGGAAACTCAACAGCAACTTCCCACCATTTGGGACAAACCTCAGGATATGAAAAAGATTACCTATTTACTTTTTATTGCCTTTTTGACCGCTTGTAGTTCAGATGGAAACTCTGGTGATGATGCTCCCTCGGACCCACCAGTATTCTCCCGCTTGGTCATTAATTCCTCCAATGGAACCCAACTGGATCTCTTTGGTACCAACACAACCACACTAAGCGCCTCCGGGAGAGATCAATTTGGTCAGAATATTGCCATTGCCGGCACAGTGGGCTGGTCAGCAAACAATAGTAATGTTACTGTAAACAACAGTGGACTGGTCACCGGTCAGGAAACGGGAAGCTCCGTTGTAACGGCTAGTGCCGGCAGTGTTTCCCAAACCATCACCTTGACCATAATTGATACGGAACCTGAACCAGGAACTTACATTTATGTAAGTGATGCCGTAAATTTTGAAAGTGGCCCCTGGAAGATCTTGCGCTACGATGAAGATGGAAAAAATGCCGTCACCTTTATTGATGATGATCTTGCCTGGCCACAGGATATCATTTTTCTTGAGGACCAAGGACAAGTGTTAATTTCCAATTTAAGCTCGGATAAAATCAATCGGTACGATGCCAATACAGGTGACCTAATAGGCTCGTTTGCCACTGGTATAGATGGGCCAACCAGAATGAAGATTGGCACGGACAACTTGCTCTACGTGCTTCAGTGGGAAGGCAACGGGCGTGTAAGAAGGTACCAACTCAATGGAGATTTTGTAGACCAGTTTACGGATGTTGGGATTTCACAAAGTATTGGCCTAGACTGGGATTCGGATGGCAATCTGTACGTTTCTTCTTTTGAAGACGGCACTGTGCGCAAATTTGATACAAACGGCAATGATATGGGATTGTTTATCTCGTCCGGGATTCAAGGTCCCACAAATATCTGGTTTGATGAGGACGATAATTTGTTCGTAAACGATTGGACAGGTGACAAGGTGGTCCAGTTTAATTCCAATGGAAACTTGATCGGGGATTTTGTCTCTTCGGGATTGGATCAGCCTGAAGGTGTGGACTTTTTTCCCAATGGGGATTTTTTGATCGGCAGTGGCGGCACTGCTGAGGTCAAAATGTACGATTCGGATGGAGACTTCATAAAAAATCTTGTGTCTGCGGGCGAAGGTGGTTTGGTTCGGCCCAATGCGGTCAGAATCAGGATAATTGAGTAATTTGCCTTATGAAAAGCTCTTCGTTGCTTGTATTTTTCTTGTTGACCAGTCTTTGCTTCGGACAAATCAAAAAGTTTGTGCCTGATTTGATTTCGGATGATCAATCCTTTGGAATATCCATATCTCCCGACGGCAAACAGTTACTTTTTGTGCGGGCATATGGCGGCAGGGATTCGTTGCATCTGTACGAATCCGAGCTAAAAGAAGGAAAATGGAAGACACCGCGAAGAGCTTTTTTTTCAAATCCAGCGCTGAACGAGATAGATCCTTCCTTTTCTCCTGATGGCACTACCATACTGTTTAACTCCATTGTAACCGAGGGCAACGGCTATGACGTGCTTGTTCTAAAACGAACTCCTATGGGCTGGACAAAACCCACTGCACTTCCCGGAGCAATCAACACCGAATTGCATGAGTTTTACGCGACTATGTCCAGAAATGGCAATATCTATTTTACAAGAAGGGAGGAACACAACGATATTTTTGTCAGTCAATGGACCGGGGATGGGTATCAAAACGCCACTCGGTTGAAGGGAGGCATCAATACAGATTCCAGCGACTCCAATCCCTATATCTCGGCAGATGAGGACTACTTAATTTTTATCTCCAATCGTGAAGGTGGTCACGGAAATGCCGATCTCTATGTCAGCTTTAAAAAAGGTTCCCAATGGAGTCGCCCGCAAAATTTGGGCACAACAATCAACACAGCGGTAAGTGAATTTTGCCCCACTGTGGATATAAAGAACAAACGCTTCCTGTTTTCACGGACTATTTTTGAGAATGAAAGGCGGATTGAGAACATCTACAGCATTCCCCTACGAAAACTCAAGCTCAATAAACTCAGAAAACAGGCCGTCTGGGAGTAAAAATGTAACGTTGACCGAGTTTCAGAAACTCTGACTAATTTCTCCTTACCCTGAATATCCAGGTCTTGTTGGTGTATTTACCGCCAAACTTGCTGTCCCTGGCCTTTCTAGCCTCCTGCATGGTGTCGTAGCGTTCCAGGTATACATAGTTGAACTTGTTTTGGCTCCTGTAAAACGATTTTGGATTAAGCCCACGTTTCTTTAAGAGCATCATAAAGCTCTCATAATATTTTTTTGTGCCAAATACATTGGCAATAAGATAAAAACCAGGTTCCAATCCCTCAGCACTTGCCACTTCCTCATAGCGTTCGTTGGGCAGTAGTTCCACTTTTTGGCTTTGCACTCGGGCAATACTGTCTTTTTTACGCTGTTCCGCAAGGGCTTTCGCTTGTGCCAAGGCAGCGGCAGCAATGGAGTCCCTCCGTTGTTGTTCTTGAAGTCTTATCTGCTCTTCGGCTTCCATTTCGGCCTGTTGTCGTTTCTTCTTGTCTTCTTCCAATTGACGTGCTTCCTCCTCCGCCTGCATTCTTGCATAAGCAAGGGCATCGTCTTTTTCCACATCAAATCCAACTACCTTTTTTCTATTGTCCGTGGTACCTACATGATAAGAAACAACCAGTTCCAAAGTCGACTTTTCATCTCGCAGTACATCATCCAATCCAATTTCCACAAGCCCCCCTATGGAAAATTGCCTGGCAAAGGTCACACCAAGACCTCCTGAAGCACCATAAAAACTATTGTAACCTCCCTGCACCCAAAACTTGGAAGTGGAGAGCAGCCCCGCCAATCCTACCTGAGTGTCTCCATTGGGAATGGATTTTACATAAACCAGGGGTCGAACAAAACTTTGCCCGACACCATTAAAAAGAACTACGGGCACATCATAGCTCAGGGTACCCAAAACAGAGGTGCCCCCGTCACCAGCACCACGGGAACTGTCCGTTAAATTGATATCGGCCACATTTTCCAGCGCCAGTCCCAAATTAAATTGATCTACTTGTAAACGGGCGGCGGGAGAGAAAATCAAAACAAAGTCCTCGGTGTTTTCCAATTCTGGAAGATCAATGTTGGGGTCTGGAACAAATCGATCATCTGCCAATTTTTCCCTAAATCCAAAAATATTGGCCCCTACAAAGATTTTAATGTTGTTTTCCAAGGTAAAAGCGTGCACATAGTTCAAGTTAAGCCCCGTGTTTAGATAGGTGCCGGTATTATGCTGTAAAAACCCCACTCCAGCAGCAGCATTCGGGTTTATTTTTTGGGTATAGTTCACAAACAAAGTGGTTGGGTCACCATCTATGGACTGCCATTGCCAACGCGTCCAAACGGCCAAGGAATTGGGAAGGTTCCAATCCAAAGCATAGGTTGGATTAAGAAAACTTGCATTGAATTGGGTTAGGTTGTGCTGTCTAAAATCTGTGGGCAATGTCCTCTCTTGGGCCGAAAGAACAATGGTAAACAATAGCAGTAAAGGCCAAACCAAACGTTGGTGCATACGATAAAATGGAATATAAGCGTTAATTTAACACAGCAAAAGTAAACTTAAGGGGAAATAAAGACCTGCACATATGCGAACAATCAAGCTTTTTATCGCCGTTGCCTTTATCGCAATTACATTGGGGAGTTGTAACGACTCCAATAAAGATATGGAAATTAACGAAGATCCTGTGATTTCCACCTTCTATTTTATCAGACATGCGGAAAAGGACAGAACGGACCCGGAAAACAAAGATCCAGAACTAAACCAGGATGGATTGGGACGGGCCATTAAATGGGCAGAGGTCTTTGATCCCATCAACCTGGATGCCGTGTATTCCACCAACTATGAGCGAACCTCCATGACGGCCGCCCCGGTTTCCGTGAAAAAGAATATTCCCATTAAGTATTACGATCCATCCTCGGTGGACATTGAAGCGTTTAAAACTTCCAATGAACGCTTAAATGTGTTGGTGGTTGGGCATAGCAATACCACCCCAGATTTTGTGAACAAGATGTTGGGCATCGAAAAGTATCAAGCCATGGACGATGATGACAACAGTAGCCTTTTTATCGTCCGCATTATAGACGGGGAAGCCACTGATATACGGTTGCGAATGGATTAACGATCATCGACCTCGATGTCTGAAAGCTCTATTTTAGACAACAATTCCAATTCCCCATTTTCAAAAAGTTTGCCTATTTCCATAAGCTCTGTGCCCTTGGTCTTGGGTTTGAAGTTGTTGTAATCCACAAACCGGATTCCATTTATATAGCGCTCATTGTATGCCTCCCGGAACCGTTGTCCGCCCCCATCGGTATGGTAATCATAGGCCAAGTAATCTGGCTTTAATGTGGTTTTGTTGAACCAATAGATATAAGTGTCGTCAAAGTCCTTTCCGCCACCTTCCTGGTCAAAGGTGATCTTAAGTTTATAGTAAGGCAGATTTTTGATACGCTCCTCCCCCAACAATTCCTTGTTTACAGCAGCATCGTTCAAACCGTAGGGCAATCGGGCAAAATAATGCACGGAATTAACGGAATTGGCATATTTAAACGCAATGGAATCTGGCAGGTCCACAATAGTGTCATTAAAATATCGGGCCAAATGGTTTTGTGTTTTCACATCCCTGATGGTGACCGAATCCAAATAGGTGATGCGCTCCAAAACCTTTTTCCCGTCCTGATGGCCAGACACATACTTTCTATCCCGGAACATAAAGGAAGTGGAATGTGTTTTATAAAGGATCCCACCCGATTTTTCAATGGAACCGTCCACAATTTCCTGGGCGGTCATTACAGGTTTGGTTTCTTGTTTGCAGGATCCGGCCCAAATCAAAACCAGTAAAAAAACAATCCTTTTCATTTGGCTAAGTTTCATAGATAATCGTAAAATGCAATGCAACATTACAAAGAGTTTCTATTTTTGCCCCTGATGCAGAAAAACATTAACATAAAAAATAAACGGGCCCGATTCGATTATGAAATCCTGGATACCTACACCGCAGGTATTGTTTTGGGAGGAACCGAGATCAAGTCCATTAGGTTGGGGAAGGCTTCCTTGTCCCAAAGTTTCTGCGAATTCAATGATCGCGGCGAACTATTTGTGATCAACATGCAAGTGGACGAATACAGCCATGGCGGTTATTACAACCACAGGCCCAAAGCAGAACGAAAACTACTGCTCAATAAACGGGAATTGAAAAAACTGCGCAGGGAAGTCACCACCTCCGGACTTACCATCATCCCGCTTAATCTTTTTATCAATGAAAGGGGATTGGCCAAGGTCAATATTGGTTTGGTCAAGGGTAAGAAGTTGTATGACAAGAGGGAGACCATTAAAGACCGGGACAATAAGCGAGACCTGTCCCGAATCAAAAAAAGTTTTAACCGCTAAAACTCAATTCTTGTTTTCCAAAAGAGGAACAAACCTAAAACTACCCAGCTCCTGTTTTTCAAATTCCTTTTCCGACTTTCGTGAATAAAGTGTCATCACTTGGGTGTCCCTACCAACAGGAATCACCAGCCTGCCCCCAACTTTCAATTGCGATAAAAGGGCCTTGGGTACCTTTGGCGCACCGGCCGTAACAATGATGCCATCAAACGGAGCGTCTTCCGAAAGTCCTTTATACCCATCCCCAAAGACCACCTTCTTGGGTCGATATCCCATTTTATTGAAAAATAGTTTTGTTTTTTTGAACAGTTCCTGTTGTCGTTCTATGGTGTAAACCTTGGCCTTGAGGTACAGCAGCACTGCTGTTTGGTAGCCACTTCCGGTACCTATTTCCAAGATGCGGTCATTGGGTTTGACTTGCAACAGCTCTGTCTGAAAAGCAACGGTATATGGCTGGGAAATGGTCTGTTCCGCACCTATGGGAAAAGCTTTGTCCTGATAGGCATGGTCTTCAAAACCGCTATCCAGGAACAAATGTCTGGGAATGGTCTTTATGGCTTCCAAAACGTGCGGGTCGTTTATTCCTTTGGCCACTAAAGTGTCGGCCAATTGATTGCGCATGCCTTGGTGTTTGAGTGTATCTTTCATCCTGTTGGTCTGGCCCACGAATTTAAAAAGTTCCTTGCGAAATTCTGGTCGGATGGAAGCTAATTTTCATGGAAGAATGATACCATATCCTTATTTTTGACAAAAACAGAACATATGCTAAAAGTAGGTGTCCTTGGTGCCGGACATTTGGGTAAAATCCATCTAAGGCTCTTAAATGAATCGGATAAATATGAATTGGTCGGTTTTTACGACCCCGATGAAATCAATGCCAAAAAAGTAGCGGCCGAATTTGGTTACACGTACTTTGAGAACATCAACACCTTGATGGATGCTGTTGATGTGGTTGATATCGTAACCCCTACCCTTTCCCATTATGATTGCGCCAAAAAAGCCATTGAAAAAGGAAAGCATATCTTCATCGAAAAACCCATCACCCATAAAATCCAGGAAGCGGAAGAACTATTGGGCCTGGTCAAAAAGTACAACGTAAAGGGTCAAGTAGGCCATGTGGAGCGGTTTAATCCGGCATTTCTGGCGGTCAAAGACCAGATTGTAAACCCCATGTTCATTGAAACCCATCGATTGGCGGAGTTTAATCCGCGTGGCACCGATGTGCCGGTAGTTTTAGACCTCATGATCCATGATATAGATGCTATCCTGAGTGTGGTAGATTCCGAAGTGGACAAAATAAATGCGAGTGGGGTGTCAGTGGTCAGCAAATCCCCAGATATTGCCAATGCGCGCATCGAATTTGAGAACGGCTGTGTGGCCAACCTTACCTCTAGCAGGATTTCATTGAAGAATATGAGAAAATCCCGGTTTTTTCAACGGGATGCCTATATCTCAGTGAATTTCCTGGAAAAAAAGGTTGAAGTCGTAAAAATGAAGGATGCCTCGGAGAACCCAGGTGGCTATGACCTTATTCTACAAAACGCCGAGGGTGAAAAAAAACAAATCTATTTTGAAAACCCGGAAATTGAAAACAACAATGCCATTTTGGACGAGTTGGAAACCTTTGCAGATGCCATCAATACCAACACGGAACCCATAGTTACCTTGGAGCAAGGAACCAAGGCTCTAAGAGTGGCCCTTGACATTATTGACCTGTTCAATACCAAAAAATAAAGTATGAAGCATATTGCCGTTATTGGGGCGGGTACCATGGGGAATGGAATAGCCCACGTGTTTGCACAACATGGTTTCCAAGTAAATCTTATTGACATATCACAAGCCTCCTTGGATAGGGGGCTGGCCACCATTACCAAGAATTTGGACCGTATGATGGCCAAGGAAACCATCACACAGCAGGTTAAAGACGCCACTTTGGGCAATATTACAACCTACACCGAATTAAATAAGGGAGTCACCCAAACCGATTTGGTGGTTGAGGCGGCTACCGAAAATTTGAACATTAAACTGGGGATTTTTAAGGAGTTGGATGAGCTTTGTAGTCCATCAACCATTCTGGCCACCAATACGTCTTCCATTTCAATTACCCAGATTGGTGCCGCTACGCAAAGGCCGGAAAAAGTAATCGGAATGCATTTTATGAATCCGGTTCCCATTATGAAATTGGTTGAGATTATCCGAGGATACAGTACTTCGGACGAGGTTACAAAAACCATTATGGACCTGTCGTCCAAATTGGGCAAGGTACCCACGGAAGTGAATGATTATCCGGGTTTTGTGGCCAACCGGATTTTAATGCCCATGATCAATGAAGCTGTGGAAACCCTTTATAACGGAGTGGCCGGGGTCCAGGAAATTGACACCGTCATGAAACTGGGCATGGCGCACCCCATGGGTCCACTACAGCTGGCTGATTTTATTGGCCTAGACGTATGTTTATCCATTTTGAACGTGATGTATGATGGGTTTAAAAATCCAAAATATGCCCCCTGCCCCCTACTTGTCAATATGGTCATGGCAGGGAAGCTCGGGGTTAAATCGGGCGAAGGTTTTTACGACTACTCGACATCCCGAAAAGCTGAAAAAGTAGCAGCTCAATTTTCATAATGGCGGTTGTCAGACCTTTTAGGGCCATCCGACCCTCAGAAGACAAAGTTTCTTTTGTGGCCACCCGTTCTTATGAGGAATACTCCAAAAAAGAGCGAGAATCCGTCCTGCGATACAACCCGTTTTCGTTCTTGCATATCATCAATCCTGGATATAAATACCACAAAAATATCTCGGGTACAGAACGGTTTAAACTAGTGCACAACCGATATCTTGAATTTTTGGAGGACCACGTTTTTCTCAAGGACGAGTTGCCCAGTTTTTATCTCTACCAAATATCCAAAGGTAGATTCCGTACCCTTGGATTTTTCTGTGCATGCAGCGTTGAAGACTATCGGAATGATGTCATTAAAAAACATGAGGATACCATCCAGAACCGGGAAAAACTCTTTGCCGAATATTTGGACACCGTTGGATTCAATGCGGAACCTGTGTTGATGACGTATGAAAACAGCCCGGAAATCAGTGGGATATTGAATGCGGAGGCCGCCCATGCGCCTGTGTATAATTTCACCACAACGGACCGTTATAATCACCAATTATGGAAGATTGACAATTCGGAAACCATAGAAAAATTGCAAAAAGCCTTCGCCTCCATGAATGCGCTCTACATTGCCGATGGGCATCACCGAAGCGCATCATCCACCCTCCTTGCTGAAAAAAAGCAGGCGAAAAACCATAAGCACCGTGGCAACGAGGCCTATAACTATTTTATGACCTACCTGATTCCCGAATCGGATATCAAAATCTATGAGTTCAATCGGATGGTCAAGGACCTCAACGGGTTTTCCAAAGAGGAGTTTTTGATTCAGTTGGATACCATGTTCCGTATTGAAAAACGAGACGATGGATTGTACAAGCCCACCCAGAAGCATCATTTCAGTATGTATTTGGCAGGTGAATTCTATTCCCTCTATCTCCGGAAAACCGTTTATGAATTTACCGATGCCCTTAGCGAGTTGGATACCCAAATTCTGTACACGACCATTCTTGAGCCCATATTAGGCATCCACGATTTGAGGAACGACAAAAGAATATCCTACGGGTATGGGAAGCACAATCTCATTGCTATGAAGGATAGCATTGACAAAGGGGAGTTTGCTGTGGGATTCAGTTTGGTCCCCATAACCATTAATGAAATAAAGGCCATTGCCGATGCAGGTTTGGTAATGCCACCAAAAAGCACCTATATTGAGCCAAAACTTAGAAGCGGTTTGGCCATTTACGAATTATAAACACTATGTCGGTAGCTAAAAATCTGGAACAAATTAAAAATGAATTGGCTCCCCACGTCACCTTGGTGGCCGTTTCCAAAACCAAGCCCATTGAGACCATCATGGAGGCCTACAATGCCGGACAGCGCATATTTGGAGAGAACAAAATCCAGGAAATGGTGGAAAAATGGGAGGCCTTGCCCAAGGACATAGAATGGCATATGATAGGCCATGTACAGCGCAATAAAGTTAAATACATGGCGGAATTCGTTTCCTTGGTACATGGGGTGGACAGTTTTAGGCTCCTTAAGGAAATTGACAAACAGGCCCAAAAACACCATCGGGTTATTCCCTGTTTGCTACAAATGCATATTGCTCAGGAATCTACCAAGTTTGGCCTGGACCAAACGGAATTGGAAGCCATGATTGATTCAGCAGAATTTGGACAGTTGGAGCATGTCAAAATTATGGGGCTTATGGGCATGGCCACTTTCACCCAAGACCAAGAACGGATAAGAAACGAGTTCACCTCCCTAAAATCCATTTTTGATGGATTAAAGAAAAAAATGCCCGAAATCTCCATTCTTTCCATGGGAATGAGCGGTGATTACAATATCGCCATTGAAGAAGGGAGCACCATGGTGCGTATAGGAAGTAGTATATTTGGGGCGAGGCAGTATCATTAATAGCTATTTCCAACCAGTAAATGTATTCCATTCTAGATATAGAAAGCACGGGCGGTAAGTACAATGAGGAAGGTATCATGGAAATTGCCATCCATAAGTTTGATGGTCATAAAGTTGTGGATCAATTTATGAGCCTGATCAATCCTGAAAGGGAAATACAGCCCTTTGTGACCAAGCTTACCGGAATCAACAACAAAATGCTGCGTACAGCCCCCAAATTTCATGAGGTGGCCAAACGTATTGTGGAAATTACGGAAGGGACCGTAATTGTGGCGCATAATGCCCAATTTGATTACAGGATACTCCGAACCGAATTCAGGCGCTTGGGTTACGATTTTCAGCGTAAGACCCTATGCACGGTAGATCTGTCCAAAAAATTGCTTCCCGAAGCTGAGTCCCATAGTCTCGGGAAACTGGTACGATCGCTGGGTATCCCCATGAGCGACAGGCATCGAGCCAACGGAGATGCCATAGCAACCCTAAAGCTCTTTAAAATGTTACTGGACAAGGATTCGGATAAATCCATTGTCAAGGAGGTAATCAGGGAAGAAACCCAAGGGGAACTTTCCCCTACCCAACTGGATATCGTTTTGGAACTTCCGTCCGAAACCGGGGTGTATTATATGCACGATAAGGATGGGGAAATCATTTTTTTGGGGAAGACCAAAAACGCCAAAAAACGCGTAAACCAACACTTCACAAATGTGGGCCAGTTGGCAAGAAAACTGCAAAAAGAAACCAAAAAAGTAACTTTTGAACGTACTGGAAGTGAGCTTCTGGCCATTTTAAAGGAGTATCAAGAACTGCAAAGAACCAGACCTAGACACAATCAGATTGCCAAAAAGAAGCTGTTTTCGCATGTGATAAACTTCCATAAAAATGGGACACCCCATACGGTCTTGGAAATTGCAAAACGTAAGTTCAAGAAACAACAACACCTAAGGTTCAATGGGGTTCCTTCTGCCAAGAGTTTTCTAACGCGAATTAGCGAGGAGTTCGAGATTTGTCCCGCTTCGTTGGGATTGGAAGCGGATTGCCCACGTTCAAAAAATGGTTGCTCCCAAGGTTGTACGGACATAACCGATACGGTGGAATACAACTTCAAGGTGCAACGTGCTTTTGAGAAGTATAAGCTTTTAAACAAAACCTTGGTCATATTGGATAAAGGACGGAAACTGGGTGAACAAAGCTTTATCTTATTGAAAGAAGGCCAACTCAAGGGGTTTGGCTTTGTGGAACTCAACCATCAAATAAATAATATTCATATCTTAGAATCGATTATAACCCCAATGGCCAGTGACGAAAACACTGCTTTTATTCTGGAATCATACTTGAGAAAGAACAGCAGGCTCAAGGTCTTGGAGTTAACCCCTACCGCTTGAAAGAATATAAGGTACATTCTGGCTGGAAAAACACCCTTCATGAGATTATTTATGAGGCGGATACCCCATTGGGAAAGATATTTGACATTACCCTCATTTTCCTGATTTTACTCAGCGTTGCCCTAGTGATGTTGGAAAGTGTCAAGGAAATTGATATGCACTATCACAAGATTCTTCTAACCTTGGAATGGGTGGTGACCATATTTTTTACCCTGGAATACATTGCCCGCCTGATCAGTATCCGAAAACCCTGGAAATATGTCTTTAGCTACTACGGCATCATAGATTTTGTATCCACCATTCCCCTGTATCTTTCCTATATTTTGGCAGGATCACAGGTATTGTTGGCGGTACGCGCCTTTAGGCTGCTTCGTATTTTTAGGATATTGAAGTTGGTCAAATTTATGGGGGAAGCATCCCAATTAAAAGCTGCCCTCAAATCGAGCAGGACCAAAATCGCGGTCTTTATTTATGTGGTACTCATCCTTTCCGTAATCATGGGAACGATAATGTACCTTATTGAGAGCGATGAGGCCGGTTTTACGAGCATACCAAGAAGTATCTATTGGACCATCGTAACCTTAACAACGGTAGGTTATGGCGATATTGCCCCCCAAACCAATGTGGGCCAATTTTTGGCCACTGTGATCATGATATTGGGATACGGAATTATTGCGGTACCCACAGGAATTGTAACGGTGGAATTTTCCAAACACCAAAAGGGAAAAAAGGCAAATCATATGGTGCATACCAATACCCAGGCCTGTCCCTGCTGCACTGCCGAAGGTCATCGTGACGATGCCACACATTGTTATAACTGCGGTGAGCTGCTATGAAACCCAAAGTACTTATTGCAGTGGTTGGGCCCACGGCCATAGGAAAGACCAACTTGGGAATTCAAATAGCCCAACATTTTGATGCCGAGATTATTTCAGCAGATTCCAGACAGTTCTTTAAGGAAATGCAGATTGGTACGGCAGTACCTTCAGCCGAAGAATTGGAAGCGGCCACCCACCACTTTATACAGCATCTCAGTATAAAAGACCCATATTCCGTGGGGGATTTTGAGCGCGATGCCCTGCAACAACTTGATGAGCTTTACCAGGTCAAGGATATGGCCGTAATGGTTGGAGGAAGCGGACTCTATGTAGATGCGGTGGTAAGGGGATTGGATAAATTTCCCGAGGTAGACCCTAGCATTCGCGAATCCTTGAACACGCTTTTGGAAAACAATGGCATAAAAGCTCTACAGCAAATGCTGGAATCCAAAGATCCGGAATACTACCAAATTGTGGACCGCGGGAATCCCCATCGCTTGATTCGTGCTTTGGAGGTTTGCATTACTTCCAATCAACCTTATTCCTCCTTCCTAGGGCGCAGCAGTGAACAGAGATCCTTTAAGACCCTATACATCGGCATACAAGCCGATAGAGCGCTTATTTATGACCGTATCAACCAACGGGTGGATGCCATGGTCCAGGCAGGATTGGTAGAGGAAGCCAAGCGGTTATATCCCAGTCGGGATCTCAATGCCCTACAAACCGTTGGATATAGGGAGCTCTTCGAATATTTTGACGGCAAGACTACACTGGAAGTCGCCATCGAGGAAATTAAAAAGAATACGCGTAGGTTTGCGAAAAGGCAACTTACTTGGTTACGAAAGAATAAAGAGATATTGTGGGTTGAATTTGGAACTCCCATGAACGAAATTTTGGAGGATATAACCAAAGAACTGAACAAAAGGTATGGCAAATAAGGTTATGACATTGGTAATAATGGGGGTATCTGGCACCGGTAAATCCACTATTGGACAATTATTGTCAGTTCAACTCAATATCCCTTTTTTTGATGGCGACGATTATCATCCGGAAGCGAATGTGCAAAAAATGTCCGAGGGAATTCCATTGAACGACATGGATCGTAAAGGTTGGTTGGCGCGACTCAACCAATTGGCCTTGGAACACAAAAACCAAGGGGCCATTATTGCTTGTTCCGCCCTAAAAGAAAGTTACCGCGTGCAATTGCAACAAGGATTGGACGGTAAAATGGTATTTGTGTATCTGGAAGGCACATTTGAGCTCATCAAATCCAGATTGGAAAGTCGAAAAGGGCATTTTATGACAGCAAAGCTGCTCCAGTCACAATTTGATACCTTGGAAGTACCCAGCAAGGCGATTTCCGTTTCCATTGCCTTATCTCCAGAGGAGATTGTGGCCCAAGTGATGCACCAACTGGGTCATGAATACCTTGCATAAAAAAACCACCCGTTGGGTGGTTTAAATTTTATCCAATAGCAGCAATCACTTATTGATTTTCCGCCTTGACAACCAGTCTAAAGCCCTCTCCGTGGATGTTAAGGATTTCCACAACATCATCACGTTTTAGGTATTTGCGCAATTTGGCAATGTACACGTCCATACTACGAGAGGTAAAATAGTTGTCGTCCCGCCATATTTTGGTCAATGCCAATTCCCGCGGCATAAGGTCGTTTTCATGCAAGGCGAGCAACCTTAGCAGTTCATTTTCCTTTGGAGACAATTTAATGGGCTCTTCTTCCATATAGGTAAGGAACCTCAGCTTGGAATTTAAGTGGAAATTGCCTATTTGGAATTCAAATTGTTTACTATCTGCCAAAGTGCTGGATGCTTTTCTTTGAAGTATCGCTTTAAGCTTCATGAGAAGCACCTCAGAGTCAAATGGCTTGTTCAAATAATCATCCGCTCCGGCCTTGTACCCTTTTAGAACATCTTCTTTCATGGTCTTGGCGGTCAGGAAGATGATGGGTACATTCTCGTTCTTTTCCCGAATCTCGCGGGCCAATGTAAAGCCATCCTTATAGGGCATCATAACATCCAAAATACAGACGTCATAATTGTCCTTTTTAAACTTCTCAAAACCTTCCATTCCATTTTTGGCCAGGACCACATCAAAGTCGTTCATGGACAAATAATCCTTTAGCACGATTCCAAAATTTGGGTCGTCTTCCACTAAAAGAATTTTCTTTTTCTCTGTCTCCATATTTTCTAAATTAAGGGAAGCTTTATATAGAAAGTGCTGCCTTTTCCTTTTTCACTTTCTGCATAAACCTCTCCCTGATGATCTTCAATTATTCGTTTAACATAGGCCAAACCTAATCCATGGCCTTTCACATTATGTATATCTCCGGTGTGCTCCCGGTAGAATTTCTCAAATACTTTTTTTAGGACCGCCTTGCTCATGCCGGCCCCTTGGTCCTCAATTTTGATAATGATGTTGTTTTTCACCAACTCGGTATACACATCAATTTTAGGGGATTCGGGCGAATATTTTACCGCATTGTCCAGTATGTTCACGATCACATTGGTAAAATGGGTGTCATTGGCCAATACTTCGGACCGATCGGCATCCAAATGGGTATCCACATAACCACCTCTATCCGAAACAATCAGCTCTATATGCGTTACGGCATCTTCCACAATTTCGTGAACGTCCACCCTGTCCTTGCGGATATCCAATTGATTTTTTTCCAGCTTCGAGATGCGAAGTACATTTTCCACCTGGGCATGCATCCGTTTGTTTTCGTCCTTGATCATTCCCAAATAGCGCAAAACCTTTTCCTTGTCCTCTATCGAATTTGGATTTCGAATGGCCTCCACTGCCAGATTAATGGTGGCAATGGGCGTTTTGAACTCATGGGTCATATTATTGATGAAGTCCGTCTTGATCTCTGAAATCTGCTTTTGCTTGATCAACTGGTAAATGGCACTGGAATAGGCCACCATGATCACCAAGGTAAAAACGAGCGACAAGAGCGCCATTCCCATAATGGATTGAAACAAAAACTTGTTCATGGACGGAAATGTGAGCAACAATGAAAAACTGGTCAGTCCCTCACTGTCCCTAAAAATGGGCGCCCGGTACATCTTGGAATCGGAAAATTTGAATTTTTTGGAACGGACCTTGGTTGGGTATCCCTGGCTGTACACGCCGTATTCGTAGTCAATATCAATATTGCTGTTGCTCAGCTCTTGGCCCAACAGCAACTCCAATTCCTTTTTGGTTACCCGTTTATGTATCGGTTGACTTTTGGAATATTCCTTAATGATATCTTCCAAGGCCAACTTTTCCATACTGGTCAGTCCCCCAATTTTTTCTACCCGCTGAATGGGTGTCAAGCTATAGCTTTTGCCATCCAGCCCGGTTTCTTCCTTGTAAATCGCTTTGGTGCGTTTACTGGTAAAATTGGTTATGGTTGTTGAATCTTCCTCCCCTGTTAAATTATCAAAGAACGTTGATGATATATTGTAATCTTCCTCCAAGATCCCATGGGAATAAAATAGAATCTCATCAGAGTTTAAATCCCTGTCAACAAACAAAAAGTTCTTAAACTGGGTAGTCTTGGGTTGCCCAACACTGTCCACCAATGAAGCCAAACGATCTGAATAGTCCTTCATCTCTCTTTTCTCCACCCTGCTGGCAACTTTGCCAAGTATATCCGTGACCGTCCTTGAGAATTGCTCCTCCTTGTCATTGATCGAGGTTCTTATCCAATACACTTGAACAAAGATGATCCCGATAAGGGACAAGCTCATAAGAATGACGAGAAGAACAAACAGCTTCTTGTTCATTGGGGTAAAATTAGAAATTTAACATTTAGGCCATTTATCGTTTAACCTAACCTTAACAAAAATGTTAAAATGGAGTGTCAATCTGCCTTTTCAGCTAGTTTTCTGTGTAGTTTCGACACTTGTTCACGGGTGTTTTCCAGGTCTAAATTAACGATGGTAAAATGCGATTTTCCAACCTTTTCGCTATCCTCCATTTGGTTGTCCATCCGATCTAAAATTTCCTTTTTGGAAACCTGGTCACGTAAAACTACCCGTTCCAGTCGGACATCTTTTGGTGCGGTAACCAAAATTATGGCATCAAATTGGTCTGCCATCCCATTTTCAAAAATCAAAGCGGTTTCCTGAACCACATAGGAACCGTCCTGCTCCCCTGCCCAGTTCTTAAAGTGCTTCCGCACCGCTGGGTGTACAATATTGTTTAAGGCATTCAGAAGCCCTTTGTCCACAAATACCCTGGATGCAATATAGCTCCGGTTCAATAGGCCGTCCGTATAGGAATCCTCTCCCAGTAATTCAATAATAGAGGTCCTGACCTCCGCTGAATCCACCATTAAATTCTTGGCTTCGCGGTCCGAATCATATACCGCCACTCCCAAATCCCGGAACATTTGCGCAACCGTACTTTTGCCACTTCCAATCCCCCCTGTTAAGCCCACGATCTTCATTGCTGTTCCAAGACAAAATTAACCCGGTTGGTCATCAATCTGAGGTCAAACACTTTTTCTGGTCTTTTATCGATTTCCAAAAAGAGTTCGTTGTTCCCTGAATTACCCAATTGTTTGTAATCCGCAATCACCCCAAAATCATCAGGGGACAATGATTTGAGTCGGTCTGAAGTAGCTTTGCAAAGCACAGATATGGAATTTGGAAACGTTTTCACCCGATATCCCTCTGGTAAATTTGACACTTTCACCGGCACTTCAAATACTTCCTCGGAGAATTTGACCACTTTCCCGGAAACCTTCACCCGTGTAGTTGAAAATATACTGTTGACCAAGTCCCTTGGCACCACCAAAAGCACCTCCTTGGAAAAATCGGAAGATACATTGGCCAGCTCCACTTTATGGGTTCGTATCCTTTGAATGGTATCTATCTCGTTCTTTGGACCTTTTACTACCACCCTTGCCGGCTCTATAATAGGTGCCCCATCCAGGATAAAATTGGGTTCGTACAAAACATTCAGGTTGGCCACTACCGGAACCTCCTTGGTGGTCACCTGATAGAGATCAATGGTAAGCTGGTTTCTGTCCAAATCCAAAAGGGAAATGTTTTGGGACAACTGTTGGTCCATTTGCTTCTTTAGGGCATCCTCGGACAACATATACCGCCCATTTCGATACTGGACCTCGGATAGATCAACATTGACGCGTTTGTTCCAAAATTTATAATACATCAACTGAAATCCGCTGGTACGCAATTTAGCCTCCATGCTGTTCACCGCATGGTTGCCAAGCAGCAAGGTATCTGGAAGGTTTCTGTAATTGAGATCAAAGTTAACCCTGGACTCATAGGAGTCGGATAGGTTGCTCATTAACCAGGCAAACAAAGAGGCCAATAAAAAGAGTAAAAATACCTTTACTTTTCTCCTGTTAAGTCCCTTAAGCACATTTTTGACCACGATTACCTCCTTTTAAAAAACAGCTTAGGAAACAGTTGTTCCGCTTCCTTATTCTTAAAAGTAAGCAAGATTGTGGATTTTAAGAAACCCCAACCATATCCAGTAAATTGAATCAGGGCGGCAAAGACCGAAAGAACGGCCACCTTACTATTCCCTTCCTTAAGCAAGGCACCCAAAAAAAGCAACAAAAAATAGAAGGCGTATGCCAATAAAACCCAATAAAGTTTAAAGAAAACCAACACTATGGCAATCAATAGCCCAATCATAAACAGGGTAGGAAACCAGTATGTTAGTTTGGCCGTGCCGGGATGCCATTTGTTTAAGATGGGGCGAACCATTCCAAATTTGTTCACCTGGATGTAGAATTTGTTCCAATCTATCCGCCGTTTGTGATATACATAAGCTTTGGGAAACAACCTTGAGCCAAAACCAGCCTTCCAAATGCGAAAGGTGAGGTCAGGGTCTTCCCCTGGGTGAATACGGCCAAAACCACCCACTTTTTCAAACGCTTCCCTGGAAATTCCCATATTAAAGCTGCGTGGCTGAAACTTTCCAACTGATTTTTCTCCACCTCGGATTCCACCTGTGGTAAAAAACGAGGTCATCACAAAGTTGATGGCCTTTTGAACCACTGTGAACTTTTTGTCTGCCGCATCCGGACCTCCAAAACAATGGACAAAATCAGTATTTAATTCCTCATGGACTTCCACCAGATATTGTTCTGGGAGAATGCAATCCGAATCCAGGATGATAAAGTAATTCCCCCTGGCCTTGCGCATTCCAAAGTTTCTGGAATCCCCCGGACCGGAATTTTCTTTGAAATAATAGGAAAGCTGAAGCTGCTCTCCAAAGCTCTTCACGATGTTCTCCGAACTTTCAGTGGAGCCATCCTCAACAATGACCACCTCATAATCCCCTTGAAAATTTTGGGCCACTAAGCTTTCCAATAGCTCCTTTATTTCATCAGGCCGATTGTAAACGGGGACAATTATGGAGATATATAGATGCATATTGAAATACAAAAGCCACCCTTGTTGGCGAAGGATGGCTCCCTATGAATTGAATTTTTCTTACTCACTAAATTCATCAATGACTTCCTGGCTTACTCCTGTATTGGAAAACCCTCCATCATGGAACAAATTCTGCATAGTTACTTTTCGTGTCAAATCTGAAAACAAGCTCACGGTATAATCCGCACAATCTGCAGCGGAAGCATTGCCCAAAGGCGACATTTTTTCCGCATAATTGATAAAGCCATCAAAACCTTTTACACCCTGACCAGCGGTGGTGGGTGTTGGCGATTGTGAAATGGTGTTAACACGCACTTTCTTTTCCTTCCCAAAGAAGTAGCCGAAACTTCTCGCCACCGATTCCAGATAGGCCTTGTTGTCGGCCATGTCATTGTAATCCGGGAAGGTGCGCTGTGCGGCCATGTATGTAAGGGCAACAATGCTTCCCCATTCGTTCATGGCATCAGCTTTAAAAAGGGTCTGCATCACCTTGTGGAACGATAGGGCTGAAACATCCCATCCCTTCGTGGTGAAATCATATTTCTCATCTGTGTACGCCCGCCCCTTTCTTACATTGACAGACATTCCAATGGAGTGCAGTACAAAATCCAATTTACCACCCAAAATCTCCATGGATTGTGCAACCAAGTTTTGCAAATCCTCTTCATTGGTGGCATCGGCCGGAATAATTTCTGAATTGGTGCTGGCCGCCAATTCCTTGATCTGGCCCATGCGCATGGCAATGGGAGCGTTGGTCAAGACAAAGGTTCCGCCCTCCTCATGGACGCGCTCTGCGGTTTTCCATGCAATGGAATTTTCATCCAATGCCCCAAAAATAATTCCTCGCTTACCTTTTAAAAGATTGTACGCCATTTTGTGTGTGTATTGTTTGGTTTAGCGGCAAAGATATTTATTCTTATCGATTTTTCGTCGTCCCGCACCTGTTTCCGGTCCCAGTTTACTGCAGCAACTGTTTGGCGTGGGCCAATGCGGATTCTGAAATGGTTTTGCCCCCCAACATTTCTGCAAGTTCTTGAATCCTTTCCTCTTCGGAAAGCCTCTTCATCTGGGTAGTGGTGCCCACAAGGTTTTCTTCTTTGTACACCTTAAATTGTTGTGCGCCTTTTGATGCTACCTGCGGCAGATGCGTTATGGAAAATACCTGCATGGTCTCGCTCATCTCCTTCATGATCTCGCCCATCCTATTTGAAATTTCTCCAGAAACCCCCGTGTCTATCTCATCGAACATCATGGTGGGCAGCTGCTCGTATCTAGCCAAAATGGACTTTATGGTGAGCATTATCCGCGACAGTTCCCCCCCGGAAGCCACTTTTTTGAGTTCCCCATAAGCGGAACCCTTGTTTGCGGAAAACAAGAAGACCAAATCATCCTTACCATTGGCCTTAAAAGTTTCGGACGGATTGATCTCTATCTTGAATGTTGCTGAGGGCATCCCCAAAGCGTAGAGATTTTCTTGGAGCATGCTTTTTAATTTGGGAATAACGGCATTCCGTGAATCCCTGAGTCTCTCAGCCAATACCTGGACAGCCTTTGTTTTCTTTTCCAGTTCCAACTGTTGCTCCTGAATTTTGGACTCGATATTTTCAACCGCATCCACCCTTTTGGCCAATTGATCCTGAATGGCCATAAGCTCCTTCACGGAGGCTACCTGGTGTTTTTTCTGGAGATCGTACAAGGTCTGCAACTGTCCGTTTACGGTTTCCAATCGGGAGGGATTGGCCTCCACACCATCTTTCAAGTGCTCCAACTCCCCCGCAATATCGTCCATTTCTATATAGATGGATTGTATCCTATCGTTGAGTGAGTCATATCGATCCCCGTACTCGGCCAAATTCTGAAACGCCCTTTTAAGATCGGCCAACCTACCCAGGACCCCCATTTGTTCGTCATTCAACAACTGATGCCCCGAAGCCAATTGCTCCATTATCTGCTCCACGTTATTGAGTTGCTCATATTCCTGCTCCAATTCCTCCTGCATGCCTTCCCTGAGCTGGGCAGTTTGTAGTTCTTTGAGCAGAAAACTGTTGTAATCGTGTTCTTTGTTGGAATTGGCCTGAAATTCGATTAATTCCGACAAATTTTTAGAAGCCACCTTATAGGCCTGCAATTGGATTTTATAGTTGATCAAGGCTTCCTGATTTTCCGCCAAGGCATCCACGACCCGCATTTGAAAATCGTTTTCCGTGAGTTGCAAGGTCTGGTGTTGGGAGTGCACATCCACCAATTGTTCCCCCAATCGTTTCAATACCTCAAGGTTCACTGGGGAATCGTTTACAAATGCCCTTGACTTGCCACTGGGCAGAATTTCACGTCTTAGGATGGTACTGTCCTCATAATCCAAATCGTTCGTGTCAAAAAAAGCTTTGAGATTGTATTTGGACACATCAAAATCTGCTTCGATGATACACTTTTGCGCCTGGTTTTTTAAGGAAGTCAAATCGGCCCGTTTGCCCAATACCAAAGAAAGTCCACCCAATAATATGGATTTTCCCGCTCCGGTCTCACCAGTGATCGTAGTGAATCCATCCGTGAACGAAACATTCACATCATCAATCAACGCATAATTCTGAATGGAAAGATTAGTAAGCAATTCAGCAGATTTTCCCCGTAAAGATATGGCTCTTTGGAGAAATGGGCTAGTAATTTATCTCGTTCCAGATATTGGAATAAAAAGGGGCCACCCTATTTAAGGTTTCCTTGAGTTTTACGATGTCCACCTTGGGGCCATCAGAGAAGATATTTCTGATTTCCTCAGATTTGGCATCAAAAAATGTTTGAATCAAAAAGGCGTTGGGCCTACGCTTGATCAGGGTTTCGAACAATCGCATGCTTCCGGCTATTACCTGTTTACCGGTACTGTTGTTATCTCCAAGGATATCCAGACCTTTACGATGGTAATTGTACATGGCAATGCGATATTCCCTAAAGGAATTGCTCATTAGATTGTCCACCAATTCAAATCGCGAGCGTTCCCCAGTTTCCTGGTTCCACCCAGCAAAGTTAGATCCCTGCGCCTGGGTTACAATGTTCTGGGCCTTGCGAAACATTTCATCGCCCCCTTCCAACGAAAAAGTATCGGCATCCAAGCCTAAAATCACGTACACATAATACGAAATGACCCCAATTAAATTGGACTCAAATACATTTTCATTGTACACCAAGGGCTGAAATTCCTGATATTGAAAGTTAAAGGCATTGTCCTTGTAATTGAATATGGGACTTTCATACGAAGTATTGAAAACCGGACGCGAGGATTGTATCTGGATATTGGCCTCGAAGCGGTCAGATTCGTATTGCGTAACGGTAATGAACATCCGCGCACTCACCCTTTCATTTTCCCGATATACCCTATTGGTCCATTTGCTCTTGTTCACAAAATCGTTCAGGGAACGTTCCAATGTCCTAAAAATCTGCTGGTTGGTCTGATTGACCTGATCAGAGTTTACCGTTATGGTACAATTGAGCTCTTGCGCAAGGGTAATTTGCGAAAGGCAAAACAAGAGAACAAGCGATAAAATCCTATGCATCTAATCTGGTGATAATTTCTTCCCAAATGTCCGAAGCCACTTCCGGCTTTGTCTTCAATGCAAACGTTTTTATCTGGGAATTCTTATCAATAAAGGTAATTTTATTGGTGTTGCCGCCAAAACCAGCGCCCTGGTCCTTCAAAGAGTTGAGCACAATGGCATCCAAGTTTTTTCGCTGCAGTTTTCCCTGTGCATTTTCCATTTCGTTTTCCGTCTCCAACGCAAAACCGACCAAAAACTGGGTTTTCTTTTTTTCGCCGAGGGATAATAAGATATCAGGGTTGCGCTCCAGTTCAATCTGGAGGTCCCCCTCCTTCTTTTTCATCTTTTCCGTGGCTACATGTTTGGGTCTATAATCTGCCACCGCCGCTGCGGCAATCGCCACATCCATTTGGTCAAAGTGCTTATGGCATGCATCGTACATCTCCTGGGCGGAGGTTACACGGACCACCATTATGGATTCATGTTCCACAGTAAGACTGGTGGGTCCTGAAACCAATACGACCTTGGCACCCAAACTTGCAGCTTTTTTTGCCAGTTCAAACCCCATGGTACCGGACGATCGGTTGCCCAAAAAACGCACCGGGTCCAAGGGCTCATGGGTTGGACCTGCGGTGATCAGTACTTTTTTTCCGGATAACGGGAGTCCTTTGGACAAGTCGTTTTGGACAAACGCCAAGATATTCTCCGGTTCTGCCATGCGACCCTCCCCGTGCAGACCACTTGCCAATTCGCCCGATTCAGCCGGAATCATTTTATTCCCAAATGACAGTAGCTTTTCCAAGGATGCGGCCGTACTTGGGTGTTTGTACATATCCAAATCCATGGCGGGAGCAAAATATACCGGACATTTTGCGGATAAATAGGTGGCCAAAAGGAGATTATCACAGGTTCCCTGCGACATTTTGGATTGGGTGTTGGCCGTGGCCGGGGCAATGATCATCAAATCCGCCCATAATCCAAGTTCCACATGATTGTTCCAAGAAAGACTGCCATCCTCTTCATTTATAAAATCCAACAAAACGGGATTCTTGGAAAGGGTGGACAAGGTAAGTGGGGAAACAAAAGAGCCGGCACTTTGGGTCATAATAACTTTGACCTGAGCACCAGCTTTTATCAATAATCTTACAAGAAAAGTCGTCTTGTAAGCGGCAATTCCCCCGGTAACGCCCAAAAGGATATTTTTACCGCTCAACATGTATTAGGCGTCTTTCTCGGTGTTTCTGTAGTAAATTTTATCTTCCAACCACTCCATAACAGCCAAGGCATGTGGTTTGGGCAGTTTTTCGTAAAACTTGGAAACCTCAATTTGCTCCTTGTTCTCAAAAACTTCTTCTAAACTGTCACTATAAGTGGCAAATTCCTCCAGTTTCTCCAACAATTCCTTTTTGATCTCAGAATTGATTTGGATGGCTCTTTTGGCCGCAATGGAAATGGCTTCGTAAATGTTCTCCGTCTTCTCGTCAAATTCGTTCCTGTTATGGGTAACCGTGGAAACGGGAGCTTTGGTGTTCTTCAAATCTTGCATATACGGAATGGTTTATGTGTTATTTGGAGCTGGAATATGTGCTCAGCTCTTTTTGTATTTTGGCAGACAGGTCATCTGCTTTCTTTTTAAATTGGGATTCAGGAAAATACCGAAGTAGATTGTTATAGGCGTCCAAGGCCTCCTCCAATCGTTCCTGCTTTCTGTTTTCTGTACTGTTCAGGGCCAAATTCGTAGAAGCTTCTATTCTGTAGTACAAAGCCTCTTCTCTATATATAGATCCCGGATTATCTGAAATAAAGTTGTCCAGGGCGGTAATGGCAGAAATCAAAATGGGATAGTTGAACTTGCCCAGTTTGTTGAACTGCTTCGCGATCTCTATTTGTTTTCTTTCTTTTTTGGATGTCAACTCCTTGGCCATGGCATTGGCCTCTTCAAAAAATTCAGATTCGGGATAGGTGTTGATAAAGGTCTGCAACCTAGCCAAGGCCTTATCCGTATCCGTTTGATCTAATGAATATGCTGGCGAAAGCATATAATAACTCTTAGCTCCCAAAAAGGAAGCTTCCTGAATCTTATCGCTACGGGGGTACGACTTGATAAATCTTTCAAATTGATACCCTGAGAGGTAGTAATCCTTCGTCATAAAATAAGAGTTGGCAAAGAAAAACATTACCCTTTCCCCCTGGGGCTTGCCCACATATCTGGGCGCAATCTGTTCGAACAAACGTTTTGCCCGTTTAAAATCGCCTTCGTCATAGTATTTTTGGGCCAAATCATATTTAGCCTTAACATCCTCATTTTTAAGTACTTTTTGGTACTCATTACAGGATGAAAACAAAATAATGGCGAAAAGCAATGGAAGAATCGACCTCATTTTCAAAAACATTTTGCAAAATTAGTGATAATCAACGGATTTAAAAAATGAAAATCCGCATCCAAAAATAAGCGTCGGTACCCCTTTTGGCCAAGGTTTTGGCTAAGATTTAACTAAGGCCGGGCAAGCTCCAATTCCAAAGATTTCAAGAATTCGGAAATGCGTTTTTTCAAACCTGGTGTGGCTTCAACCAAAGGTAAGCGCACCTCGGCCGAACATAGTCCCAAAGTTTCAAAAATACTCTTGATCCCGGCAGGGTTTCCTTCTACGAAAATCAACTGCATTAGTGGCAACAACGCGTGGTGAATCTCGTACGCTGCATCTGCATGGCCACTCGTTCCCAATGCAATCATCTTGGAAAAAGATGCCGGAAGTCCTTGTCCCAAAACAGAAATGACCCCTGCCCCGCCAGCCAAAACTGTGGGCAACGCGGTAAAATCATCCCCGGAAAGTACCAAAAAGTCATTGGGTTTGCCCTTTAGGATCTGATCTATTTGGATCATATCGGCACAGGCCTCCTTGATCGCAACAATTTTTGGGAAATCATGGGCCAATCTCAAGGTGGTCTCGGGCAACATATTGCTTCCCGTCCTTGCCGGTACGTTGTACAGGATAATTGGAATAGGAGAAGTGTTGGCGATGGCCTTAAAATGTTGGTAAATCCCTTCCTGGGTGGGACGATTATAGTAGGGCGTAACGGAAAGGATGGCCGTGAACTCCGATAAATCAAGGGTTTTAAGCTCGTCCAAAATGGCAGCGGTATTGTTTCCACCTACCCCGAGAACCAATGGAAGGCGGCCTGCATTGGCCCTAACCACAACATCGGCCACCAGCTGTTTTTCCGATTTGGACAGGGTAACGGATTCCGCGGTAGTTCCTAAAACCACCAAATAATCCACTCCTCCCTGGATATTGTGCTCCACTACCCGTTCCAAGGCTGTGGTATCAATCGAAAAATCATCTTTGAACGGGGTTACCAACGCAACACCCGTGCCCATTAATTGCTCCATTACAATTCGTTTAAAACTTTTAAATATTTCTTTAATTCACTTTTGAACAAGTCAAAATCGTTTAAGGATGTATTTAAAATCAAATCGTTGATCTTGTGATCCAAGGTGCCAAATCCAACCTTGAGTCGAGCTTGTGTTTTTACAGAAAGTAATTTCATCATCAGATTGTCTTCCTGATAATAGTTGAGAAGCATATCGTACTCCCTTCCCAAAAACTCCAGTACATATCCGTTCTCGATATCACCTTTCCATCCGAGGTCCTTGTCGGAAAAAATCTGAATGGCATACGGGGAGTTTTTGTCATATTCCCTTTTGTAACCAATGATTTTTATTGCGTTGGGCCTAAGCTCATATTCATCTATAAGCTCATAAAACACCTCGGCGTTGGAAAACTTGTCCACATCCACAATACAGCCTATACTTGATATTCCTCTGCCCCGATTTAGCTCAGCGGCAGGCTTTTGCATGGCATCTTGTAGATATTTCAGACCCGATTTAACCTTAAATTTATCCTGGAGCCCTTTTAAAAACATTATTTTTACTGATTTTTACAAAGGTAAATAATCTACCTCGACTCCTTAAACAAAGATACGCTTGTGAGTATTTTAAATTTCAAACAAATTGTTTTATTTGCAACAATTGGTCTTTTAGCTTCCTGTCAACCCAAGGACCAACATCTCTCCAAAATTGATGGAAAACTGCTCCCCATAGACAGTACCTTGACCCAGGTAGATTCCATAGTTTCCTTTGTGAGTCCATTTAGAAACAGAATCAACCAAATATTGGACAGCACCCTGGCCATTGCACCTGAGGATATCAATTTGGATGACGGCCCCAGGAACACTTCCATGGGAAATTTTATGGCAGATGTGATTTTGGAGGAAACCCGGCCTGTTTTTTTAAAACAAACGGGCAAGGAGCTTGATTTTGTGGTCATGAACCGCGGGGGTATCCGTTCCATTATCTCAGCGGGCAAGGTTACGGCAAGACACGCTTTTGAGGTGATGCCCTTTGAAAATTATATTGCCGTTGTGGAGTTGGACGGTGCGGCCATGCGCAAGCTAATCAGTTTTTTGATCAATTCGTCCCGCATCCATGCCATTGCCGGTATGCAGATTGTTTTGGATAGGTCGGGACATCTAGAGTCTGTGAATATAAATGGTAGTCCCTTTGATGAAAACCGGACCTACCATGTGGCCACTTCGGACTATTTGGTACAGGGCGGACCCAGTATCGGTTTTTTTGACGAAATCGTATCTGTACACGACACCCAGTACCTAGTGCGAAATGCCATTATAGATCATCTGAAAAAAATAGATACCGTTACCGCCCAAGTGGACGACCGGTTTATTCAAAAGAACTAAATGAAAAGAAGAGATTTTATAAGTCGTACCGCTGCTGCATCCACCATGGTTGGTCTAACGGGTCTGGGACTTAATTCCTGTTCCTCCCTGGGCGACAAGCACATTACCATTTTGCACACCAATGATGTGCACAGCCATATAGATCCCTTTCCCAGTTCCCATGGACGTTATGCCAATTTGGGAGGAGTGGCGCGAAGGGCCAGTTTGGTAGCGCAAATCCGAAATGAAAATCCCAATACGCTTTTGTTTGATGCCGGGGATATCTTTCAAGGTACGCCCTATTTTAATTTTTATGGAGGGGAATTGGAATTTAAGCTGATGAGCAAGCTTAAATATGATGCCGCCACCATTGGCAACCACGATTTTGACAATGGGGTGGATGGACTTTTGGCCCAGATTCCGAATGGTACATTTGATTTGCTCTCTGCGAACTACGATTTTTCCAACACTGTACTGGATGGTTTTGTAAAACCATACCACATATACCAACTGGACGGTATCAAAATTGGGGTCTATGGCTTGGGTATAGCTTTGGATGGTCTGGTGACCAAACGCTTGTACAAAGAAACGGTGTATTTGAACCCTTTTGAGATTGCCCTGGACCAAGAACGAAAACTCAAGGAAGAGGAAAACTGCGACTTGATCGTCTGCCTTTCCCATTTGGGGTACGATTATGAGAACCCCCAACGCCCTTCTGATATTAAGCTGGCCCAAAGTACCTACCATACCAACTTAATCATTGGGGGGCATACCCACACCTTTTTGGATAAACCGGAGGTACGCACCAACTTAAATGGAGATTCCGTGTTGGTGAACCAAGTGGGCGCCTTTGGACTTAACCTAGGTCGTGTAGATTTCTATTTTGATGCTGAGAAGAAGGTTTCTGGGGATGGGGTGAGTATTTCGGTATAGTTTGCTCTTTGTCTATCTTTTTCACGTTGTCTTGATACAAAACGGACCAAAATATCAAGAAGATTTTTTGGAAATTTTTGTGCTGGTAGCACAAAAGCCTAGTTGAGCGCAAATTCCACCAACTCTTTCAATTCAGCATCCAGACTCTGTTCTGGAAAAGGGCGTCCGGCTTGCCGGTACCAATACCCCGCATTCCAGCGATCTCCTTCTTTGCGGTGCAAATAAGCATGGATCCAACTGCCCATGGTGGTATGTAGGTCCTGGGCTATGTTATGGGAACTTTCCCAGTCGCCTTTGGCATCAAACCATAATGCTTGCAAGGCCTCTGGCCAATTTGTATGTGGTTTTGGTTGATCCAGACTGGCAACAAACGCTTCAAAATCCTTAGGTAGCATAACGCAAATTTAGGGTGGTAGCCAGAAATCTCGATTTAAATTGAAGTTTTTTTCCAAGCTTGCAACGTATTCCCATCCTTTTAAGGATAGGTCATGTAGTGACTTTCCTCTAGCGTTCCCATACCAACGATGGCATACAAAACAATAATTGGAATGTTATTTGTTGAAACAATAACATACCGCCGTATTTTAGTAGAACCATAAGCGCCCGCCACATACTATGAAATATTTGTACTTCCTGATCGCTGTCCATTTCGTCTCCTCCAACTTATCTGCACAGGTGCAGTACGGGCTAAAAGCCCCAAATGCCAATGAAAAACAGCAATTCTGCAATAGATTGGAACAAATCTTTTACGCGCAACCCAAGGAAATAACCTTTGGGGTCAATGAAGACCACCAGAACAACCTCTATTTTCAGTTCAACGACAAGGCATGGTTTGAAAGCCTATTTGTGGATACCCTGGACGGCATGGCCATTGATGTGGTCACCAAGGATGCCTATGACTGCAATTCGGATGGCGCATCCACAGCCGGGGGCGAAATACTAAAGCCCGTTTATGCCAACAATCTCAAAAACAAAATCGAAGAACTTGGGTCTGGGAGCTATCGTATTTGGGTGGGGAAATTGCCCAACAAGTATTTTCATAAACAAATTGAGTTTAACATCATTTTTCTGTCCAAAAAATACATTTGCAGATACCAGACCACCTACAATTTGCAATCGTACAATTATCAGTTGTTGGACATGGGACTCTATATGGATTCCATTACCTATGCGGACGATTATTTGGGGTTGGACGTGGACGGGTTCGATATTAAGTACAAGACCCTTGACTTTCAGATTCCGTTTGAGAAAAACAAGGTGACCTTCTCCCCTACCGATATCAAGCCCTTATACGATTCCCTGCGTCTCACCGATTTTAGCATCAAGCAAATTGACATCCAGGCCTACTCCTCCATTGAAGGTAGCGAGGAAATCAACAAGAGACTTCAGGAAAAAAGGTCTCAGAGCATTGCCAACGCCTTACAAAGTTTCCAAAAGCCCGATATCCAAACCACGGTGACCACTTCCGAAAACTGGGTAGAGTTTTTAAACGATATCCAAGGTACTAAATTTGAAGGCTATAAAAACCTGTCCAAAAAGAAAATCAAGGAAAAGGTAACGGGCACGGTGGCCGAGGAACTGGAGCCATATCTAAAGCGACATAGAAAGGCGCTGATCACCCTTTATCTGGAGCGGATAGACCAATATAAAACGTTAGCCGGGGAAGAATTGGTGGGTCAGTTCAACGAAGCTATTGCCAATGACCAACTTTCCGAGGCACAACAACTGCAAAACTCTCTTTTTGAGCGTATTAAATTAAGGGAGGTAAACCCAGATGTTTTGGACAAGCTTTCCATTCCAAAACAAAAAAAGTTTGTGGATTTTTTTAATTCAAACTCCGCTTTTAGGCACCGCATGAACACCAATAGCCTTATGGAAGCCTATTACGAATTTCAAGAATTAAACAAATTGGATCCAGACAACAAAAAAGTGGCCTATAATATGTTGGCTTTAAAGCTTCGAATGAACCATGTGTTCAATTCCATTACGGATGGCGAAACCCTTTTGGAAAAAATTAGGGCCCTGGAAGGTATGGGTATACAACGCTCTCTGGTGCAGCGCATGTTGGTCAATTACCATATAACCAATTCGGAATTGCTGATGCAGGAGCGGAAGTATTACGAAAAGGATGCCTCTGTGCGCTTTATCCTTGAAACATATTCAGAAATCCCCCTGGGAGATATGGATTATTTGAGTCTCGCACAATACCTGAGTCATTATTTCAATACCACTGCCGCCATTGTGTTGTTAAAGGACAAAGTAAAACAGATCAATGTGAACCGTGCGTTGTTGTTCTATTATTTGAACCTTACCCTGGTACATGACAATATCACGCAAAAACCAGAGTACAGGACCATTATGCTAAACGCCATTAACCTGGACCGGGCCAGGTTCTGCAGATTGTTCGATTCAGCGGAAATAGGTGGTGTCACCTTCCAATTGTTGAACAACGAATATCTGAAGGCCACCTATTGCGAAAACTGTGAAAGCGGCCTATAGCATGGCCATAAATTCCTGTTCAGAAACTATTGGGACACCCAAGTTCTCGGCCTTTGCCTTTTTACTTGGCCCCATATTGGCCCCCGCCACCAAGTAACTGGTCTTGGAAGAAATGGAAGAAGCCACCTTACCTCCGTTGTCCTCAATGAGTTTTTTAAGTTCTGTTCTTCCAATGGTCTCAAACACCCCGGATACCACAAAAGTTTGTCCCTTTAATTTTTCAGACTGATTTTCCAACTGCTCTTCCGATAGGGAAAATTGCAATCCGTACGATTTAAGTCGGTCCACAATTTCCACATTGGTCGGATTTTCAAAGAACTGCACCACACTTTCGGCGATTCTACCACCAATTTCATCCACGGCCACAAGTTCTTCCTCGCTTGCCACCATTAATGCATCTATGTTTTTATAGGCCTTGGCCAGTTTTTTGGCCACAGTTTCGCCCACATATCTGATTCCCAGCGCAAACAAAACCCGCTCAAAGGGTATGGATTTGGATGCAGCAACCCCGTTCACCAAATTTTCAGCAGATTTTTCCGCCATGCGTTCCAAGGGCATTACCTGTTCCTTGGTCAGAATGTACAGGTCGGCATAATTGGCAATCAGGCCTTCCTTAAAAAGCAGTTCCACGGTTTCGCTGCCCATGCCCTCAATATCCATGGCCTTGCGGGAAATAAAGTGCTGTATGCGTCCCGTAATCTGTGGAGGGCAACCGGTATCATTGGGACAAAAATGCTGGGCCTCCCCTTCGTTACGTACCAATTCGGTGCCGCATTCCGGGCAATGTTGGATGTATATGGTTGGGGCGGAATTTGCCGGACGTTTTGAAAAATCCACGGCAATGATCTTGGGAATGATCTCCCCTCCTTTTTCCACAAACACCGTGTCCCCAACCCGAATGTCCAATTTGGCAATTTGGTCCGCGTTGTGCAATGAGGCCCTTTTTACGGTTGTACCGGCCAGCAATACCGGTTCCAAATTGGCCACGGGAGTGATGGCCCCCGTTCGCCCTACTTGATAGGTAATTTCATTGAGGATCGTGGAAACCTGTTCGGCCTTAAACTTGTAGGCCATGGCCCAACGGGGAGCCTTGGCGGTATGTCCCAATTCTTCTTGGTGCCGTAAACTATTGACCTTGACCACCACCCCATCTGTTTCATAGGGTAGGTCGTGGCGTTTCACATCCCATTCCTCCACAAATTGCATGACCTCTTGGGTGCTTTTGCACAATTTGGCTACCGTAGGTACTTTAAAGCCCCAGGCCCTGGCCTTTTCCAATACTTCAAATTGGGATTTGATGTCGAGATTATTTCCCACAATACTATAGAGCAAACATTCCAATGGGCGCTTGGCCACCAAGGCACTGTCTTGTAGTTTAAGGCTGCCCGAAGCTGTATTCCTGGGGTTCATATAAGCCTCTTCCCCCGCTTCCAAACGCTCTTTGTTCATTTGGGCAAAACCTTCCAAGGTCAGGATGATTTCCCCACGAATGTCGAATTTGGGCGGGTAGTCCCCTTTTAACTGCAAGGGCACGGATTTAATGGTTTTTATATTGGCAGTGACATCATCGCCCTGAAACCCATCTCCCCGTGTAACCGCCCTTACCAATTTCCCATCTTCATAAGTGAGGCTAATGGATGCCCCATCATACTTAAGCTCACAGGTATATGCCACATCAACGTCTCCTAAAATCCGTTGGATTCGTTTCTCCCAATCTTCCAAATCTTCCTTGGAATATGAGTTGTCCAAGGAATACATGCGATGTTCATGTTGGACAGTCTCAAAATTTTTGGTCACCTCGCCGCCCACCCTTAGGGTTGGGGATGTAGGGTCATGGAATTCCGGATGGGCTTCTTCCAGCTGCTGGAGCTCCTTTAGTTTGATGTCAAATTCATAATCTGAAATAGTGGGTTGGTCCAAGACATAGTAATTGTAGTTATGTCCGCGCAACTCGTCCCTTAGTGCCGTAATTTTTTCTCGGATGTTCATTTAAGTCTGTTCTTTTTCAATCCATTTGGGAACCAATTTAGGCCTGTAAGCTTTCATTTGTTCCAGTAGCCCTTCCGCTTCGGAATCCACCAACAACATTTCCCTGTTTTCCCGTTTCAGAAATCCTTGTATCACCATAACGTCCAAAAATTGGAGCATGGAGTCGAAGAAGTTATTGCAATTTAATATTCCAATGGGTTTCTGATGTAATCCCAACTGTGCCCAAGTGATGATCTCAAATAGTTCTTCCAAAGTGCCATATCCTCCAGGGAGTGCAATAAAGCCATCGGAAAGTTCATGCATCCTCAATTTGCGTTGGTGCATCGTATCTACTTGAATCAGCTCTGTGATGTCCGGATGAAAGATTTCTTTTCGCTTAAGAAAATTTGGAATTACGCCAATAACCTCGCCTTGACCCGCGAGGGTGCCATCGGCCACCTGGCCCATTAGCCCAACTTTTGCACCGCCATATACCAAGCCCATTTGTTGGTTGGCCAACAGTTTTCCCAATTCAAATGCGGCTTGAACCACTCCGGATTCATTTCCGGTGCTACTCCCACAAAATACAGCAACTCGTTCCATATCAATGGTATTGGCCCTTTAGCATTCTATCATTTCCAAACAGGTCTTTTCGCAGTTCAATTTCCAAAAAATTATGCGCTTCTAAAAGTGCCCTGGCCTCCTTTCCCAAATATTGATTGATCTCAAAGTAAAGCTTTCCCTTTTGACGTAAGTTACAGGCCGCAAAATTGGTAATGGCCCTGTAAAACAATAAAGGGTCCTCATTCGCTACAAAGAGCGCCAAATGCGGTTCGTATTTTTTTACATTGTCCTTCATCTGCTCTTTTTCCAACTCCCTAACATAAGGCGGATTGGAGACAATGATGTCAAATTTGTTTGCAAGTTCAAGTCCAGGGTCAAGGATATTGTGTTGGAGAAAGGTGATTTGAACTCCGTTCAAATTTGCATTTTCCCTAGCCAGTTGCAAGGCTTCCACCGATACATCCAGGGCAAATACCTTGGCTTGGGGCATTTTTTTGGCCAACGCAATGGCAATACAACCACTTCCGGTGCCAATGTCCAGAATAGTTATGTTGGATGTTCCGGTGCCCCTTTCGGAAATGATCCATTCCACCAACTCCTCAGTTTCGGGCCTGGGTATCAGCACCCGTTTATCAACTTTTAGTTCCAAATCCATAAAATGGGCCACTCCAAGGATGTATTGAATGGGTTTTTTCAGTTTTAATTCGGAAAGTGCATGAAAAAGTGGAGCTTCCTCTTCCTTGGTCAACATATATTTGGGTTGCAAGACCAATACAAATCGTTCTAGCTGAAAATAGTGTTCTATGCAACGATAAAAAAAGGAATCCACTTCCTCTGCTGCATATATAGCATCCAGCTCCTTGTGAAATATGGTCTTAATATCCCGCAGCAGCACCTTAGATCTTTTTCAGCATCCAAACCGGACAAGAATAATGGCCTGTATTGCCCATGGGGGCATCAATGTATTCGAAGCCATTTCTTTGATATAACTTTTGGGCCGCTTTCATATAGGGCATGGTTTCAAGGTAGCAGCCTTCATAGCCAAACTCCTTGGCCTTTGCAAGACAAACTTCAATCATTTTAGAACCAAGACCTTTGCCCCGTGCCTCTTCCAAAAGGTACATCTTTTGCAATTCACAAACGTTGCCGTCATAATTTTCCAATTGGGCAATCCCAGCGCATCCAATGATACGTCCATGCTCTTCTGCAACAAAGTATGCCGCCTTTGGCGCATCATACGTTGCATACATATCGTCCAAAGCTTTGTCGGCATAAGCGGTGCCTACTTTGGGTACGCCCATGTCCAGCAAAACCTGCCGTACTACCGCTGCAACCGTGGTGTTGTCCTTAGCTTGGATTTCCCTAATAACCACCTCGCCCATATTGTGTTTATTGTTCTATTTTTGTCCGGTGAATATACACGAAAAATACATGTTGCGGTGCATGGAACTGGGCAAAAAAGGGTTGGGCACCACCGCACCAAATCCCATGGTGGGATGTGTGATTGTGTATCAGGACAACATCATTGGGGAAGGCTTTACAAGTCCGTATGGGGGAGCGCATGCCGAAGTCAACGCCATAAATGCGGTAAAGGACAAGGGGTTGCTAAAACAAAGCACCCTGTACGTTACCTTGGAACCCTGCTCCCACTTCGGGAAAACCCCACCTTGCTCCGATTTGATCATAGCTTCAAAAATTCCACAGGTGGTGATTGGCCTACAGGATCCACATGACAAGGTGGCTGGAAAGGGAATCCAAAAATTGCAGGAAGCCGGATGTAAGGTGACCGTTGGAGTGCTTGAAGCTAAATGCCGTGCCCATCACAAGCGTTTTTTGACCTACCAAGAGCAGCAAAGACCTTATATAATATTGAAGTGGGCAGAATCTTCAGATGGATATATGGCCCCAGATACCACTTTACGGGCCAATAATCCTGAACCTTATTGGATCACCAACCCTTATTCCAAACAATTGGTGCACCAATGGCGCAGTGAAGAACAGGCCATTCTGGTTGGCACACGGACCGTATTGGATGACAACCCAAGACTTTCCGTACGAAATTGGACAGGAAAAAACCCCATCCGGATTGTGGTGGACAGGGACCTTCAAATTCCACAAGATTATCAGGTGCTGGACGGGAGTATCCCCACTTTGGTACTCACAGCGGTAAAGCATACCAAATTGTATAAAAAAGGCGTGGACTATATATTGATGGATTTTTCAAATCCCATTGCAGCCCAAATTACCAAAGTGCTCTATCAACAGCATATAAGCAGTGTGTTTGTAGAAGGTGGAGCAAAAACCCTTGAATCCTTTATACAAGCCGGCCTATGGGATGAAGCACGAATCTTTAGAGGAGCCAAGGCCTTCGGAACGGGGATAAAATCCCCAAAGATCAAAGGCAGGATAAACGAGACCAAAAACATACTTTCGGACCAGTTAACCATTATGACCCATGATTAAGAACATTATCCTGGATTTTGGAGATATTTTTATTGATTTGGACAAGCCAGCCACGGCCAAGGCCATGGAAAAATTTGGTTTTCGAGATCTTACCCCAGAACTGGATGCGCTTTTCAAGGCTTATGAAAAGGGGGATATCAGTACGGAAGCTTTTCTAAAGGATGTATCAAATCGTTTTCCATCAGCAAGTGAAACCGACTTGATCAATGCTTGGAATGCCATTCTGAAGGATTTTCCAGATAGTAGATTGGAATTTGTGGAGGAATTGGCCAAAGAAAAAAAATACCGTTTGTTCTTGTTGAGCAATACCAATGACCTACATATTGAGTTCGTGAGAAACCAACTTGGCAACGACAAGTTCAAACGGTTCGAAAAGGCATTTGAGGTATTCTACCTGTCCTACGAAATGGGAATGCGGAAACCGGATGCGGAAATCTTTGAATTTGTTCTAAAGGAGAACAATCTCGTTGCCGAAGAGACGCTCTTTGTAGACGATACCAAGGAAAATACGGACACGGCCGCCAAACTCGGCATTAAGGTTTGGACCCTACAAGTGGGAAAGGAAGATATCACCGAACTTAAAAAATACCTTTAATGTTAGACCTGCTGTTTAGTGTGCTCTGCACCACCACTATTTTTGTAGTCTTTAAGTTGTTTGATACCTATAAAGTACAAACTCCGTATGCTATTGTTGTGAATTATGTGGTGGCGTTTACCGTTGGGGTTTGGTTATACGAAGGTACCGTCGATTTTGAAGCGCTTTTCAATGCGTCCTGGTTTTGGGGTGCCGTTGGTTTGGGCATTTTTTTTATTCTCATCTTTAACCTTATGGCCAAGGCATCGCAGGTTGCTGGGGTCTCGGTGGCTTCGGTAGCCACTAAAATGTCTTTGGTGATTCCAGTTGTGGTTGGGGTTATCCTTTATAATGAAAAGCTCTCTGCCCTTCAGATATTGGGCGTCCTTTTGGCATTGGCAGCGGTATACTTCACTTCCATAAAGGAAAAATCCATGGTGATTTCAAAAAAAGCCCTGCTCCTTCCCCTTTTGGTGTTTCTAGGGTCTGGAATCATTGACACCAGCATCAAATATTTTGAAGAACGGCATGTGGCCCCACAGGAGGTGGCCATTTTCTCGGCCATGCTTTTCGGTTTTGCCGCTCTTTCAGGGTTTGTGTTTATCGTGTACAAGGCCACCCGTGAGAAGGTTGGCATCAATCCAAGAAACGTTCTCGGGGGAATTTTGCTGGGTGTTCCCAATTTCTTTTCCATATTCTTTTTACTGCGTGCCCTTCAAAACGAAAATTTGAGCAGCGCCGCCATTTTTACCATCAACAATGTGGCCGTGGTAATGCTCTGCACCTTATTGGGCATATTAATGTTCCAAGAACGACTTAGCACAAAAAATTGGGGCGGGATTGCCTTAGCGGTATTGAGTATTGTTCTAGTGGCCTTGTTCTGATGGAAACCGATGTGTATAAAACTTTGGAAAGTGAGGCCCCTGAAGTGCTGTTCAAGGACAGGAAGAGCAAGTTTTATGGCTATGCGTTTCCCATAAATTCTGAGGAAGAAGTAAAATCCATAATTGATAATCTGCGCAAAAAACACCATACGGCCAACCATGTTTGCTATGCCTGGCAATTGGGCACGGACAAAATTAGGTATCGCGCCAATGATGACGGGGAACCCAACAATTCCGCCGGGATGCCCATTTACGGGCAGATTCAGGCTTTTGGACTTACCAATGTACTGGTGGCCGTGGTGCGTATTTTTGGAGGCACCAAATTGGGAGTGGGCGGACTTATACAGGCATATCGGGCAGCTGCGGAACAATCATTGACAGCTGCAACAATTATTGAGAAAATTGTTACATCGCGATTTCTATTGCGGTTCGGATATCCCCAAATGGATCTGGTGATGCGGACCATCAAACAAAAGGGAATTGCCATTGATTCCCAAAAAATGGAACTGGAATGTAGCCTGGAAATATCGGTAAGAAAAACCGAGGCAGAAGCTACATTAAAGCACTTCCAGGCCATGCACCAAATTGACATTGAGGTGTTGGACTAAGGTGTGATTTTATCCAGGATGAAATCCGGGCATTTTATGGGTTTGTTTCTGTGCTTGTCCATGAAGGCCAAAACCACGTTGGCCTCAGCAAGTAAGTCCTGGTTTTGGTTGTATATTTTATAGTCGAATGCGATCTTGACCAAAGGTGGTTTTTGGAGACTGGTCTGCACCGTTAGCACGTCGTCATAGTAAGCAGATTTTTTATAATGGATTTGTAGGGAAATTACAGGCAGGATGATTCCATTTTCCTCCATGCCCTTATAGGACACTCCCAGCTCCCTCAACCATTCTATCCTACCCATTTCCAAGTACTGGGCATAGCTTCCATGGTGCACGATGCCCATCTGGTCTGTTTCGGCATATCGCACCCGAAAAGAAAATGAATTTATCCGCATATATTAACTGAAAAATTATATATTTAGAGGCTCGGTTTACATTAAGGAAACATGCGAAAAAAAAACAAAATATTCAATGGCCAAATCATTTTTTTTTTAAAAGTTTTGTTCACATATTTGTCGCATCCAATTGAGCATCCCTAAACCCTTTGATGCTTTAGTCTGAAGCTTAAAGCTAACCAATAAACTAAGGAAAAACTTTTATGAGTGTTACTGCAAATTCCGTGTGGAACAACTGTTTGGCTTTTATCCAGGATAATATCCAACCGCAGGCATTCAAAACATGGTTTGAACCCATTAAGCCTATCAAGCTTACAGACAATGCACTCAGCATTCAGGTTCCCAGTAAGTTTTTCTACGAATGGTTGGAGGAGCACTATGTAAAATTGCTGAAGGTTGCCCTTACCAAAGAACTGGGCAACAATGCCAAACTTATCTACATTATTAAAATGGAAAATAAGTACGGTAACAAAGAACCGTTCACCGAACAGATTCCAAGTTCCAATAGAACTGCGGTAGGCCCACAGGAATTGGATGTGCCCATCACCTCCAAGAGCCCAGAGCTTAAGAATCCATTTGTGATACCTGGCATTAGAAATATCAAAATAGAGTCGCAACTCAATCCCAATTATAACTTTGACAATTTTCTGGAAGGAGATTCCAACCGCCTGGCGCGATCTGCAGGAATGGCCGTGGCCAATAAGCCTGGAGGCACTTCTTTCAACCCCCTATTGGTATTTGGGGGCGTTGGTTTGGGAAAGACCCACTTGGCCCATGCCATTGGGGTAGAAATAAAGGACAAATATCCTGAAAAAACGGTGCTCTATATTTCTGCGGAAAAGTTTACACAACAGTACATAGAATCCGTCAAAAAAAACACACGGAACGATTTCATCCATTTTTACCAATTGATAGACGTGCTGATCATTGATGATGTACAGTTTCTGTCCGGTAAATCGGGTACGCAGGATGTGTTCTTTCACATCTTCAACCACCTGCACCAAAATGGGAAACAGGTCATCCTCACTTCGGACAAAGCTCCGGTGGATATGCAGGACATTGAACAACGATTGCTGTCCAGATTCAAATGGGGACTTTCCGCCGAGCTGCAAAGTCCGGATTATGAAACCCGGGTGTCCATCCTCAAGAACAAATTGTACAGGGATGGGGTGGAAATGCCAGAGGACATCATAGACCACGTTGCCAAGAACATCAAGACCAATATCAGGGAACTGGAAGGGGCCATTATCTCGCTCATCGCCCAGTCATCCTTCAACAAGAGGGAAGTTACCTTGGAATTGGCCCAACAAGTGGTTGAAAAATTTGTAAAGAATACCAAACGTGAGGTTTCCATAGACTATATCCAAAAAGTAGTGTCCGACTATTTTGAAATGGATGTGGCCACCCTTCAGTCCAAGACCAGAAAACGACATATCGTCCAGGCTAGGCAATTGGCCATGTTCTTTGCCAAAAAATTTACCAAGGCCTCCTTGGCAAGTATCGGTTCGCAAATCGGGAAAAGGGACCATGCCACCGTATTGCATGCCTGCAAAACGGTAGACAACCTTGCTGAAACCGATAAGCAGTTCAGAAAGTACATCGAAGACCTGAACAAAAAATTCTCCTAATACATCAATACCATGAAAACCAAGGTGCTGATGGTCTGCTTGGGCAATATCTGCAGGTCACCGCTGGCCGAGGGAATTTTAGCATCGAAGGTGGATCCTTCCCAAGTTTTTGTGGATTCCGCGGGAACTGCCGGATACCATATCGGCAATCCTCCAGATAAACGTTCGGTTTCCGTCGCCTCCAACCATGGACTTGACATCAGTCAACAGCGTTGTAGAAAGTTTTCAGTCCATGATTTTGATGAGTTCGATATGATTTATGCCATGGACCATAGTAACCTTTCCAACATTTTGGGTTTGGCCAGATCAAGAGAGGATGAAAAAAAAGTGAAATTGCTTTTGGATGAAGTGGATTTGGGCTACCACGAAGTCCCCGATCCCTATTATGGCGGAGCAGAAGGTTTTGAAAATGTTTATCAAATGATTGATAAGGCTTGCGAGGTCATTGCCAATAAACTAAATTGACCCAATGGAAGAAAACAAACCGGGCCTTGTACTGGGCAAAGTTTATTTGATACCAACAACTTTAGGCGACAATGCCCCATTGGAAGTACTGCCCATTTCCATTAAGCGAACCTTGGAGGGCATCAACCATTTTGTGGTTGAAAATGAGAAATCTGCCAGACGGTTCATAAAAAAGGTCACACCCAACAAACCTCAGCCCAGTCTTCAGATTGAAACCCTGAACAAGTATACGGACCCTGCCGTTATTCCTTCTTTTTTGGATCCTTGCATCAGCGGGCACCATGTGGGCATATTGTCCGAAGCTGGTTGCCCGGGGATTGCCGACCCGGGTGCATCAGTGGTGAAAGCCGCACATGACAGAAGAATACAAGTGGTTCCCTTGGTGGGTCCTTCCTCCATTTTAATGGCCATGATGAGCAGTGGAATGAATGGGCAAAATTTTGCCTTTAATGGCTATTTACCCATTGACAAGTCGGAACGCAAGGCCAAGTTGAAACATTTGGAACGACTTTCCAAGGAAACAGGTCAGTCACAAATATTTATGGAAACCCCTTACCGAAATGAAAAGTTGGTGGTGGAGTTGACCAAGACACTTCAAAAATCCACGCGGTTGTGCATTGCCGCGGACATTACCCTACCCACAGAATTTATACAGACCAAGAGTGTTCACGAATGGGGGGAAATTGAACTGGACCTCAACAAAAGGCCCACTATATTTATAATTCAAGCCTAAAAAATAAAAGGCCCAAGATTAATCTTGGGCCTTTTACCTATGTAAACACTATCCAAATTAAATTTTGGCATTCCGTTTTTGTTCAATAGAGCATAGATCGAATCCGGAAAATTTTCCCATGTAGTAGGAGATGCTACTACCATAAGCATCAGCAACATCATTTTTGCCATACGATCTCAGGTATTTCTTCACATTTCCCGCTCCAGCCAAGTGGGCCGCGGCCAACATTCCTGATTCCGTTATCACTGTACCACGGATTCTTTTTCCGTTATAAAGCTTGATATAGCGTCGAAGAATCCATTTGTTTCTCGCTACATTGGCTTCAAACACTCTTTCTTGGAGTACGGGGTCCTGTAGAAAACCGTTGGCGTCATATACCCCCAATAATTTTAAGGTACCCTCTCCAAATTGATATTTCCCTAGATATCCCAGGGTATTGATAACATCATATCTTCCTTGAGATTCCTTGAAGGCCAAGGCCTCCTTAAAACCGTTAAAGGCGCTCCCCAGATAGGGAGGGGTCAATTCGTCTTCTTGGACAACCAACGGCTTTTGAAGCACTATGGTCTCCACATCCATTTTGGTTTTTAACGAATCCGGAACCTTGTAATCCACTTTTTTAGGAGTGGTATACGAGACAAAACTCGTTAAAATCACAATCATGGCAAGATGCAGTATAAAACCAATCCATCTTTTCATAATTCACATATTTAAAGTTTCATAGCAATGATTAGGCCATGAAATTAAATTTGGGCGGCAAATATAGGGGGAGACTTTATTTTAACAGTCATAAAGCTCATAAGATTTTCTTAAATCGGGCCCAAATTACGTTAAAGCGCTGAAAATTAACGGTAAGGGGTATTATCTACGCACTTTCTGGGAATTTAGCCAACGGATGTAAGGCACCTTATTTCGGTTGTGTTGCGCCAAAGTTTCGGCGAACTTATGGTAGCCGAAATTGGAAACATCGGCTACGAAGTACAGATAATTGTGTTTTTCAGGATTTAGCACCGCCTCTATGGATGAGATATCGGGCATGGTAATAGGACCGGGTGGGACCCCTGCATATTTATAGGTATTATATGGGGAATCAATTTCCAAATCGCGATACAACACCCTTTTTATAATGGTATCGTAGTTTCCTGTTTCTTTTTTGATGGCAAAAATGACCGTGGGGTCTGCCTGCAGCAAGATGCCCCTTTTTATCCGGTTGAGATATACCCCGGCCACCCTGGCACGCTCATCGGCTTTTGCCGTCTCCTTTTGGACCACTGCGGCCAAAGAAATCACTTGGGCCGGGGAGAGACCCAATTCCTCAGCCTTCGCCAATCGATTTCCGGTCCAAAATCTGTTATATTCCTTTAGCATTCTATCTCTAAAACCAGGGCCATCCGTGTTCCAAAAAAATTCATAGGTATTGGGTAGGTACATGGCCAATTGGGTATCAGGGTCAAATCCTGAAGTTTCCAAAAACTGCGGTTCATTAAAAGCCTGCAAGAGCGAAAGGCTATCGGCTTCAATTTGTTCCGAAATTCTTCCTGCAAGGTCGGCCACCGATTCCTGGTTGTTAAAAGAAACTTTTACGGGTATATTTCCACTTCTCAGGGAATTGATCATTTCATTGTTGTTCATCCCTTTTTTGATTCTATACTTTCCTCCTTTTATATTGGAGGCATATCCCTTGCGTTCGGCAAGAGCCTCAAAAGTGGACAAATCTTTCACCAAAGGAGCCAGACTTTCCTTTACATCCTCCATTGTAGCATCGGAAGCAATAAAAACATGCGCTTCCTCATTGTTGAATTGGGTATTGGGACTAAAAATGGCACTGTAAATTTGATAGGCAATAAAACCACAAACCAGCAATCCAACCAAGGCTGTGGCCCACAAAACACGCTTAAGATGCATTTTCGTTGATTTTTTGGAACATCAATTCATTTTTAAAACCATTGCTTGTCCGGACCCATTCTTTTTTGACACCTATCAAGGTGAAGCCCAACTTTTCGAACAAATGGATGCTCGGTTTGTTCTCTTCCAAAATGTTGGCGTACACTTGGTGTAGGTCTAAGGTGGAAAATGCATATTTACACAGAAGTTCAATGGCTTCAGCACCCCATCCTTTGTTGCGATCCTCCGGATTGGCAATCACCAATCCCATTCCCGCGCGTTTGTTTTTTGGGTCAAAATCAAAGAGATCAATAAGTCCTACACATCGGTCGTCCGGGGTGCAGATGCACAATCGAAGCTGTTTTACTTCATAAATATCCCTATGGGCATTGTCCAGATACAATCTAAGGACTTTTTTGGAGTATGGTTTAAGGGTACCGCTGATCTCCCAAATGGCAGTGTCGTTCTCCAATTGGTATAAAAAGTCCAAATCGGTAGGTTCCAAAGCCCGTAAATAGATATTTTTCCCTTTTAGATTGACCATGAGAATTCTCCTTTATAGACCATTTCGGCCGGTCCTTGAAGTACAATATTGGTATAGGTTCCGTTGTGTTGTTCAAAACTAATGGTGAGGTTACCTCCCGGGGTCTGGATGCCCACTTGGTCTGAGGTGGTCTTACCGGTTTTGTGCATGGCCAATGCCACGGCCGTTACTCCCGTACCGCAGGAAAGGGTCTCATCTTCCACTCCCCTTTCATACGTTCTTACATGAAAGGAACTCCCATTGGATTGTTCCACAAAATTGATATTGCTCCCGGACTCCCCATACAGTCCGTATCGTAGCTTTGCACCTTCTTTCTTTACATCAAAACCGGCCAGGTCCTTCACCAGTTGTACATGATGTGGTGATCCTGTATCCAAAAAACTATACTGGGGTTTTAATCGGACTTCCTCCACATCATTCATTTTAAGGGCAATTTGTCCATCTTCAATTGTGGCGGTATGTAATCCATCAATGGCCCTGAAGGTGGCTTTGTCCTGAATCATCCCAAGAAATTGGGCAAATGCCACTGCGCATCTTCCGCCATTGCCACACATGCTCTGACTTCCATCCGAATTGTAATAATCCATATAGAAATCGGACGATTTGTCATTTTCCATAAGAATCAGCCCATCGGCACCTATGCCAAACCTTCGGTCGCACAGCGCCGGAATGATATTGGTATCATTTTTGGGGAATTTTTCTTGGCGATTGTCAATGATCACAAAGTCGTTACCCGTTCCTTGATATTTGTAAAAATGTATCAGCATTGGAATTACAAAGGAACAAAGATAGCGTATTCTTTAAGGATTTTTTTGTAGTTAAAACCGAGTTAAACCGACAAAGCCAATGTGGGATTCATTTAATTTTGTTGAACCGAATTGTTAAATTTTTATTGAATTATGAAAAGAATTGCCGGATTATTCCTCGTAAGTCTTTTTGCGGGGGCCATTACTTTAGGAGCCTACAAATTATTTTTTGAAAAAGACCAATATAAATGGGTAGCTGCCCAAGAAGGTACACCCTTGCTTAGTACAAGTAGCTTGGCAACATCCGCCAAGGGTGCAGGAATTAATGAAGTTGATTTTACCATTGCGGCTGAAAAGACGGTAAATGCCGTGGTGCACGTTAAAAACCTGAGCATTAGTAAAGGCTCAAACAACTTGGCCGACTTCTTTTATGGTTTTGAACGCCAACAAACTCCACAGATAGGTACAGGTTCTGGAGTTATTATTTCGCCAGATGGATATATTGTGACCAACAACCACGTGATTGCGAACGCAAGTCAGTTGGAGGTCACCTTGAACAACAAAAAAACATACGAGGCCGAGGTGATCGGGGCGGATGCCAACTCGGATATTGCCCTACTGAAGATTGATGTGGACCGACCCCTGCCCTATTTGGCCTTTGGCGACTCTGACAATTCCAGGGTTGGTGAATGGGTATTGGCAGTGGGTAATCCCTTTAGCCTGACCTCAACGGTTACTGCTGGAATCATAAGTGCCAAAGCACGCTCTTTAGGGAGGAACCAAAGCTTTATCCAAACAGATGCAGCGGTAAACCCCGGTAATAGCGGGGGAGCCTTGGTGAACACCAACGGGGACCTAATTGGAATCAATACGGCCATCACCTCACAAACCGGTTCTTACGTGGGGTACGCCTTTGCCGTTCCCAGCAATATTGCCAAAAAGGTGGTTGAGGACATTATGGAGTTTGGAAACGTGCAACGTGGCCTATTGGGCATTTCCGCAGCCAATGTAAACACCAAGGCAGCCATAGAAATGGGATTGGATGAAATAGAGGGCGTATATATTTCGCAAGTATCGGAAGATTCTGGCGCCGAGGAAGCAGGCTTGTTGGAAGGCGACATCATTAAGCAGGTAGATGATATTTTGGTTAGAAAATTCTCCGAATTAACAGGATATCTTTCTTCCAAAAGACCGGGGGATGTAGTGGATGTTGTTGTGGATAGGGACGGTACCCGGATTACCAAAAAAGTCACCTTAAAGAAACAGCAAACCATTATTCTTCCCAATACTGGATTTATGGTGAAAAACCTATCCGATGAGGATAAAAAGAAGTTTGGTGTAAAGAAAGGAGTAAAGATTATTGATGTCCCCGAAGGTTATGGTAGATATGACCTGGAAAACAAGGTAATCATTGCCGTAGACGACAAAGAGATCAGCAATATTGATGATGCACGTGAGTATTTTGGCGAAATCTCAAGATACAACCGCACAAGCTTCACAATGATCAACGAAAAAGGCGAAAAGGAACGATTAATTTTACAATAATCCCCTTTCCTTTAAAGACTAATAAAAGCACCCTTGCTGGGTGCTTTTTTATTGCCAATTCCTTTTACGAAAACGTTTGAAATCTATAATTTTGCCAAAAATTTGAGCAACCTAATCCATACCTATGAGTGACATTAAGTCCTATGAAAAGGAATTGGCCTTCCAAGCAGACAGAAGAAAGGCCACGACCGAATTCATTAAAATAATCAGTGACCTTTGGTACGACAAGGCCATTGAGGTGGTACTCTTTAAAAACCAAATCATTGATAAAAATGTCAGCGACATCATCAACCTGCATGAATATGCCGGGGAATTTGTCCAAAAGCCTATTTCCATTTTCGATTCCGTGGAAATTCTTCGGGCTATCAATGATATTAGCCTCCCTCCGGCCAAATTGGATATAGGAAAACTTACTTACGAATACCATTCAGAAGACAACACCCATCTGAATGTAAAGGCCTTCGTTCTTGAAAAGCTGAAGGACGCACACGCCACCAAGGAAATCAAACCAAAGGATGTTGTACTTTACGGTTTCGGTCGCATTGGACGATTGGTGGCCAGGGAATTGATGGCAAAAACAGGGAGAGGCAGCCAATTGCGTCTAAGAGCGGTTGTGGTTCGAGGGGAGGCAACCCAGGAAGTTCTGGAGAAAAGGGCCGCACTTTTAAAAACCGACTCGGTACATGGCCAATTTATGGGAACCGTGGATGTAGATGTGGAAAACCAAGCCTTGATTATTAATGGTACCACCGTTAAGTTCATCCATGCCGATAAACCGGAATCCATAGACTATACAAAATATGGCATTTTCAATGCCTTGATTATAGATAACACTGGGGCTTTTAGGGACAAAGAAGCTCTTTCCAGACATTTGGAAGCCAAAGGAGCCGGAAGGGTTTTGCTGACTGCACCTGGTAAAGAAGTACCCAATATTGTGCATGGAGTAAACCACACGGAATTTGATCCGGACAAGACTAAAATTTATTCCGCGGCATCGTGCACCACCAACGCCATTACTCCCGTTCTAAAAGTTGTAGAAGACTCTTTGGGCATCAAAAAAGGGCATTTGGAAACCATACATGCCTATACCAATGACCAAAACTTGGTGGACAATATGCACAAAAAATACCGTAGGGGCCGTGCCGCTGCCCTTAATATGGTAATCACTGAGACTGGTGCAGGTGCAGCTGTCTCCAAGGCATTACCTTCCCTTAAGGGCAAACTGACTTCTAACGCCATTAGGGTACCTGTCCCCAATGGATCCTTGGCCATTTTGCACTTGGAGGTAAAAAACAAGACCTCAAAGGAAAGTTTGAATACCATTCTCAAGAAATATGCCCTGGAAGGCGATCTAGTGGAGCAGATACAATATTCCCTGAGCAATGAATTGGTATCCTCCGATATTGTGGGCACCTCTGCCCCATCCATATATGATAGCCAGGCTACCTTGGTCTCCGCAGACGGAAAGAGTGTGGTTCTATATATATGGTATGACAATGAATATGGGTATTCGCACCAAGTAATCCGTCTGGCCAAGTACATTGCCAAAGTAAGACGTTACACCTATTATTAAGAACAAATTGGGGTTGAAGGCTTTACTAGGCCTGTTTTTCTTTTGAATTTTAGTTTATTGGTGTAATTTCGCCCTACCCTTAATCTAATTTAAAAGAACATTGACCATGAAAAGATTACGATTTTATTTCATTCTTGCCTTACTGACCCCATTGTGTAGTCTGACCGCCCAACAAAACAGTCAGGATACGGAAGATCCTTCTTTGGTGGGCCAATTTCAAAGGCTGGAAAAAAAATCAGGGAACTATAGGGCCAATGGCATTCGGTACGAAGTAGTCAAGGTGGTGGACCTGAACCGGATCAAGAGCAACATTTTTGATTCCATCAACACTGCCAATGCATCCATAAAGGAATTGTCATCCACAATTACCAACAATAAATCGGAAATTGAGGACTTGAACGCCAAATTGCAGGAGACTTCCAATAACCTTAAAAAGGTGACCGAGGAGAAAGATAGCATGCCCTTCTTTGGAGCCATGGTCAGCAAGAGCACCTACAAACTTATTCTTTGGGGAATAATTTTTGGTTTGTTGTTGTTCCTACTCCTGTTTATCTATAAGTTTAGAAATAGCAATGCACTTACCAGTCAGGCCAAGACCGCCCTTTCAGATTTGGAGCAGGAATTTGAGGAACACAGGAGAAGAGCATTGGAACGGGAGCAAAAAATTAGCAGACAACTGCAAGACGAGCTCAACAAGAACAAAAAGTAACCACTACCACTTTTGGGCAGCATATCCATCATAAAGGCCGGCGTGTCAGAAATTGACTTAGTTGCCCCGCTATTCAATGCTTATCGGATATTTTATGGCCAACCTTCCGATTTGGAGGGTGCCAAAGAATTCCTGATGGACCGCCTGACCAACCAGGAGAGCATTATTTTTCTTGCCGTTGAAGAGGGAATACCACTTGGGTTTACCCAGTTGTACACCACCTTTTCTTCTGTTAGCATGCAGCCCTTTTATATATTGAACGATTTGTTCGTGGTGCCCAAAGCCAGAAAAAAAGGTGTTGGGGAACAGTTGCTCAACCAGGCCAAAATACTCTGCCAAGCGAATGATTACAAAGGTGTTGCCTTGGAAACTGCAGTGGACAATCCAGCACAAAAATTGTACGAACGTTTGGGTTGGCAAAAAGACCAGGGTTTCTTTCATTACTTTTGGATGAACGAAATGTAGCTGAACAAGGCTGCCAAAACTATTGAAGTATCCATGCGGATAGATATCATTACCGTGTTGCCCGAGCTTATGCAAAGTCCTTTCAATGCCTCCATTTTAAATAGGGCCAAGGAAAAGGGCTTGGTGGAGGTGCACTTCCATAACCTACGCGATTATTCGTCCGGCACCTACAAGCAGGTGGATGATTACCAGTTTGGCGGAGGTGCAGGTATGGTCTTAATGATAGAACCCATTGATAAATGCATATCCAAGTTAAAGGCCGAACGCGATTATGACGAGGTGTTATATATGACTCCGGATGGAGATACTTTTAATCAAGGAATGGCCAATGAACTATCGCTCCAGACCAACCTTATCATCCTTTGCGGACATTATAAAGGTGTGGACCAACGTGTAAGGGATTTGTTCGTGACCCGGGAAATTTCCATTGGGGATTACGTACTTTCGGGTGGGGAGTTGGCTGCAGCTGTGGTAAGTGATGCCGTAATTCGCCTGCTGCCCGGCGTACTTAATGATGAAACATCCGCACTGACAGATACTTTTCAAGATAACTTACTGGCGCCACCAGTGTATACAAGACCGTCTTCATACAAGGGAATGGAGGTCCCGAAAATTTTATTGAGCGGCGATTTCCCAAAAATTGAGAAATGGCGGGAAGATCAGGCATTGGAGCGCACCGAGCAAAAGAGACCAGACCTTTTAAAATAGTATTATGGAAGATTCGTACACATTTATTTATGCCTTGGGATCCATTTTGGGCACCCTCGCCCAATTGGTGGTGATCGTGGGATGCATCGTATTGGTCAGCAAAAAGAAGAACCCAGCAACAATTATCATGCTGGTGGGAAGTATCCTATCCCTTTTGGTTAGCATATTGAACTTTTCAGGAACCTTTATTGCAGCACAGTACAGCACCGATTCCATATTAACTTGGACCAAGTTCTTCGCCATTTTATGGCCCCTGCCCTACATCCTTTTTGCCATTGGGTTATTATGGTATGCCGTTAACTATGTAAAAAAATAGTTTCAGCCTATCCATTCCGGGTAAAAAGCAAAAAATACCTTGCCAATTATAAATATTGCATTACTTTTGCAATCGCAAAATCAACCTCTGACGAGACTCGTGAAAGTTGATCTTGGTAAACTGTAAAAAAGCATCACATGGAATCGCTTATAAAATTTGTTGAAGACGAATTTGTTCCAAAAAAAGATTTTCCTGCATTTTCATCTGGAGATACCATTACGGTATACTATGAAATCAAGGAAGGAGAAAAAACACGTACCCAGTTCTTTAAAGGGGTTGTTATCCAAAGAAGGGGGTCTGGCGCCACAGAGACATTCACCATCAGAAAAATGTCCGGTACCGTAGGAGTGGAAAGAATTTTTCCAATCAATATGCCAGCACTTCAACGCATTGAGGTAAACAAAAAAGGTAAGGTAAGACGATCTAGAATCTTCTACTTTAGGAATCTTACCGGTAAAAAAGCCCGTATCAAGGAAATCAGGGGATAGCTTATTATCCCAGTGTACAAAATCGAAGCACCCAAAAATGGGTGCTTTTTTTATGAACAATTGTTAATAACTGTCGTTCATATTATGTTGATTTTTAATCGCTTACAAAATTTGGATATCTGGGACTTTATTATAATTTAGTCACAGAAACAAAAAGGAGAGCAATCGAATTGGAGTTTCTGTTTTAAAGTTGACGTTCTTTAAAAACTGATGTTTCCCTTTGAATTGGTAACACTACTGATCACAAAAGGAATTTCGAAAGGGGTGAAGCTTCGGCGGAACCCAAAGAGAAATGATAAGCCCTATGTGCGGGCGAAAGAGCAATTTTTCGTTTTGATAGGGTTTAGGAAACCATTAGGACACTTTACAAGATGTTGTTTAGTTGCATAATTAAAAAGCATAGTGTTGAGTAAACGTCAAAGGAGCAACGGATGCAATCAATGGTTGCAATTCTGCGGCAACGTAGAATAAAATCTTTTAGCTCTTTTCAGAAAGCCATATCAATGTTTCGACATAGATATGGCTTTTGTTTTTAATCTTCAAAATCACACTTTTCCCCAATTCCCTTAGTATAGCAACAGCCATAAATTGTATATTTGCACCGCTCAAATAAAAACACCTAGATGGCCAAGATTTTTTATACGAAGACCGATGAGGCGCCAGCCCTTGCCACACAATCATTTTTACCCATTGTCAAAGCCTTTACCAGTACTGCAGATATAGAGATCGAAACCAAGGACATCTCCCTGGCCGGAAGAATTGCTGCCGTATTTCCAGAGTATTTGGACAGCGACCAAAAAATTTCGGATGACTTAAAAATCTTAGGGGATTTGGCCAAGACCCCAGAAGCCAACATCATCAAATTGCCAAATATTAGCGCCTCCATCCCACAACTCAAGGAAGCCATTGAGGAATTGCAGCAAAAGGGATACAACCTTCCCTCCTATCCGGACGAGCCCCAAAACGAAGAGGAAAAGGCCATCAAAGCCCGCTATGACAAAGTCAAGGGAAGTGCCGTAAACCCAGTACTCCGAGAAGGAAATTCTGATAGACGTGCCCCCAAGGCCATAAAGAACTACTCCAAGAAAAACCCGCATTCCATGGGAGCTTGGTCACCCGATTCCAAAACCCATGTGGCCACCATGGACCACGGCGATTTTAGAAGCAACGAAAAGTCGCTTACCATGTCTGGTGCAGACGACATTCGAATTGAATTGGTGGACAACAGCGGAAACACTACCGTTCTAAAGGAAAAAGTAGCACTTCAAAAAGACGAGGTGATCGATGCCACGGTAATGAGCAAATCCGCCTTGGTAGATTTTCTGAACAGAGAAATCGCAGCGGCTAAAAATGAAGGGCTATTGCTTTCCCTTCACTTTAAGGCCACCATGATGAAGGTTTCCGACCCCATCATTTTTGGCCATGCCCTTACGGCCTATTTTGACGATGTTTTTAATTCCTATGGGGATGTTTTCGAGGAATTGGGCATAAATGCCAACAACGGATTGGAAACCCTATTGGACAAATTACAGGAACTTCCCGATCAAAAACGCAAGGAAATAGAGCAGGCCATTGCCAATACCATTGCGGCAGGTCCGGATTTGGCCATGGTGAACTCAGACAAGGGAATTACCAATTTGCATGTGCCCAGTGATGTCATCATAGATGCTTCCATGCCGGCCATGATCAGGACATCTGGTAAAATGTGGAATAAAAATGGTGAGCTTCAAGACACCAAGGCCATCATTCCAGATAGCAGCTACTCGGGAGTATACCAAGCCACCATAGATTTCTGCAAAGAGCATGGGGCCTTCGACCCAACCAAAATGGGAACGGTTCCCAATGTGGGCCTAATGGCGCAAAAAGCCGAGGAATACGGCTCACATGACAAAACTTTCGAAATCGCTGCTGCAGGAACAGTTCGTGTGGTCAGCAATAGTACTAATGAAAGCTTGATCGAGCACCAGGTGGAAGCCGGAGACATTTGGAGAATGTGCCAAGTTAAGGATGCCCCTGTTCAAGATTGGGTAAAATTGGCGGTTTCCAGGGCAAGGGCCACCAACACACCCGCCGTATTCTGGCTGAACAAAGACCGCGCACATGATGCGGAATTGATCACGAAAGTGAACCAATACCTAAAAGACCACAACACAGAAGGACTGGAAATCCATATCCTCTCCCCTGTTGAAGCCACTAAATTTACGCTACAGCGGGTAAAGGACGGAAAGGATACCATTTCTGTATCTGGAAATGTGCTCAGGGACTATTTAACAGACCTCTTTCCCATTTTGGAAGTGGGAACGAGTGCCAAAATGCTCTCCATTGTTCCTCTAATGAATGGTGGGGGACTCTTTGAAACAGGAGCTGGAGGCTCTGCTCCAAAGCACGTGGAGCAATTCTTGGAAGAAGGACATTTGAGATGGGATTCTTTAGGGGAATTCTTGGCCCTGGGGGTTTCATTGGAGTTTTACGGTGAGAAAAATCAAAATAAAAAAGCCACTGTATTGGCGGAAACCTTGGACAAGGCTACTGAAAAGTTTTTGGACAACGACAAATCGCCCTCCAGAAAAGTCAATGAACTGGATACACGTGGCAGCCACTTTTACCTTTGCTTGTATTGGGCTGAACAATTGGCGGACCAGGATGATGATCTAGAACTCAAATCCATTTTTGGAGGCATTCACGACCAGCTAAATGCGAATGAGGAAAAGATTGCCCAAGAGCTGATCGATGCCCAGGGAAGTCCAATGGATATTGGAGGCTATTACATTCCCAACCCAGATATGGCCGCCAAGGCCATGCGACCAAGTGCCACCTTAAACGGTATTTTGGCCAAATTGGGCTAAGAAACAATCAATTCCATTTTCTTGAAAGGATAAATGCCTATTTTAGACTAATGGCCTTAAATTGCTATGGTTTGAAAATCAGATTTCGGCATTTCCTGATCTGCTGTCTTCTCGTGGGTTGTGAGGAAGTTATCAATCCAGACCTTCCTACTACAGAGCCCCAATTGGTCATTGATGCCCTTATTGGTTATAATGACAACGCCGGGGAACCCATTACCCGGGGCGAGGTAAAGTTAACACTGACAGCTCCGTTTTTAATTAGTGAAGTGCCTGCTGTGAACAGCGCACAGGTGTTCATCATAGATGAAGCGACAGGATTTACCTATCCACTTTCCGAAAGTGAACCGGGAGTTTTTAACCAGGGATTGCCCAACCTAAGGTTCAATAGGGATTACACTTTACAGGTCATCTATAACAACGAAGTGTACACCGCCACAGAGCGATTGGTGAAGACCACCCCTATAGACAAGCTAGAGCAAGGTGACGACTTTTTGTTTGATGAAGAAGAGGAAACGGAGGTAAAAATCACCATTACCGATATTGCCGGTGAACGCAACCAATATCTCTTCGCCTTTGGCTTCAACAATTTTTTGGTAATCGAGGATACTTTTTTTGATGGGGAACAGCTAACCTTCTCCTATTTCTATGAAGACATTGATCCGGGCAGATTACTGGCCGTTACCATTTTTGGTGCCGATAAGGAATTTGCAAATTACGCCGAAGAAGTACTGGAGCAAGCCGGGGAGGACAATGGCAGTGGCGGCCCCTTTACCGTCCCGGCCACAGTTAAGGGCAACATCATAAACACAACAAATCCGGAAAATTTCCCTTTTGGCTACTTTGCCCTGTCTGAATTTGACACCGAACTACTGTTCGTGGAATAATTGGTAGCACTGCCTATTTTTTATTTGGCAGGATATACTTACATTTAAGAAACTCAAAAAAAATGCTGAAAAGACGATTACTACTGCTCCTCGTACTGATCACTCCCCTTTTCTTTCTCAACGCACAACGAAAATACACTCTTAGCGGAACGGTTTCTGAAGGAAAAAGTAACGAAACCCTCATCGGGGTCACGGTGGCTTTTCCAGAGCTTCAAACCGGGGTTGCCACCAACGAGTATGGGTTTTATTCCATTACCTTGCCTGCCGGTAAATATGAAGTTGTGGTAAGCTATCTCGGTTACCAGGATATTCGGGAGACCATCAATCTCAATTCCAACATAAAAAAGGATTTTAGCCTTTTTGAAGGCTTGGAGGAATTGGAAGAGGTTGTAGTCACCGACGAATCGAAACGCTTGGACATCAGAAAGCCACAGATGAGTGTGAATACGCTTGCCGTGCAGACCATCAAACAAATACCTGTGGTCCTTGGGGAAGCGGATGTAATCAAATCCCTCATCTTGCTTCCAGGAGTTACTAATGCCGGGGAGGCATCATCCGGATTCAATGTTCGTGGTGGTGCGGCAGACCAAAACCTGATTTTATTGGATGAGGCCACCATTTTCAATTCATCTCACCTTTTTGGCTTCTTTTCCGTATTCAACCCGGATGCCATTAAGGATGTAAAATTGTTTAAGGGAGGTATTCCGGCGAGATATGGCGGCCGGGTATCATCTGTATTGGAGATTTTTCAAAAGGAAGGTAACAGTAAGGAACTGAAGGTCAATGGTGGAATTGGAGCTGTGGCGAGCAGATTATTGGTGGAAGGTCCCATTGATAAGGACAGGACAGCCTTTTTGGCTGGCGGAAGGGCTTCTTATGCCCATTTGTTCCTTCCTCTTTTTGACATCGATGACAAGGCTTATTTCTATGACCTGAATACCAAGATCAACCATAAGATCAACGACAATAACAGCATCTTTCTATCCGGGTATTTTGGACGCGACCTGTTCAGTATCAATGACAGCTTCGTGAATACCTATGGCAACGCTGTGGGAAATTTTAGGTGGAATCACCTATTTTCCGACAAATTATTTTCCAATCTATCCCTGATCTATTCTGATTACTTCTACGGGCTTGAGCTTGATTTTGTGGGATTTGAATGGGATTCGGGCATCCAAAACTTCAATCTAAAATATGACCTTAAACACTATTTGAACGACAAGTTTCAGCTGAATTATGGTCTCAACAATATTTACTACGTGTTCAATCCAGGGAAAATCAAACCCAACCGGGAAGATTCTGGTATTGTAGAAGAACAATTGACCAAAAAATACGCCAACGAGTCCGCCGCTTATGTGGATGTGGAACATAAACTATCCGATAAGCTTAGTTTTAACTATGGCCTCAGGGTGAGCTTGTTCAATAGATTGGGGCAAGATGAACTGTTTGTCTATGAAAATGGCCAAGCAGTGGAGTTTGATCCCTTCCAATTGGTCTATCGTGAAGCTACCCCAATTGACACCATTAATCCTGGTAGGGGCACTAACCTCTCCAGTTTTACCAATTTAGAGCCCAGGGTATCCATGGCCTTTGCAATGAATCCCAACAATTCGGTCAAAGCAAGTTATACCCGCTTGGCACAATACCTGCATTTGCTGTCAAACACCAGTTCACCCACACCCTTGGATGTTTGGACTCCGAGTGGCCCATTTATTGAACCACAACTGCTGGACCAATATGCTATTGGCTATTTCAGAAACATCAACAACGGCGAATACACGGTTGAACTTGAAGGCTTTTACAAGGATATCCAAAACAGGATAGACTATATAGATGGTGCAGACCTCATTGCAAACAACGCCATAGAACAAGTAATTTTGAACGGAGAGGCAAGGGCCTATGGTTTGGAATTTTTACTGCGAAAAAACGAGGGGCGCTTTCAAGGTTGGTTGGCGTACACGCTATCACGCTCAGAACAACGGACCCCTGGGCGCGAAGCAGTGGAGGATAATGGTCGCTCCAATCTGGAGACCGGAATCAATTTTGGGGAATGGTACAGCACCCCGTTTGACAAAACCCATGATATCGCCCTTTATGGTAGTTTTGACCTGAATGAGCGGCTGAATTTCAATGCCAATTTCGTGTACCAAACAGGACAGCCCACCAATTATCCTGTGGGCCAATTCGAATTTCAAGGCTTGGTGGTACCGTTCTTTGGACTTCGAAACCAAACCCGTTTACCGGATTACCACAGGCTGGACATATCGGCAACATTGCGCAACAAGCCCAAGAGAAATCGCAAATTTGAGTCGGAATGGGTACTCAGCGTATATAACGTGTACAACAGGAGAAATGCAGCCTCCATCAACTTTAGGCAGAATCAGGACACGGGCAGGAATGAGGCTATCAGAACCTCAATATTTGGAATTATTCCAGCCATAACCTATAACTTCAAATTTTGATATGCGACATCTAATATTTGCCATAGGATTTTTGTTGTTGGTAACGGGTTGCGAAGACGTTATTGATGTTGACGTTCCAACTACTGAACCCCGCTTGATTGTAAATGGGGTGATACGAGTAGATCGGAATCAGGAATTTATTCCGGTTGAAATCCGGGTGACCGAAACGGACAATTTTTTTGGTGAGACACCGGTTACGGAATTGGAAAATGCCTTGATCATTTATGGACAGCCCAACCCGGATGCTCCCGAATTGCTGGATAATTTGGCAACCTCTTCCTTGGCAGAGTCCTCCCCCGGGTCTGGGATATACATCCCCGACCCTACCTTTGATGAGGATCAACGCATTAGGACCCAATTTGTAATTCCAAATACGGTATTTATTCTTCTTATTGGACATAAAGGAAGGGATTATGCGGCAAGAACACCATATTCCCCGGTGGTCCCCATGGATAATCTGGAACAAGGTGACGAAACCCTGTTCGATGAAGATGACACCGAAATAAAAATAACGATCACTGATATTGAAGATGTGGAAAACTATTACGTCTTCGATTTTGGGTTTGGCGAATTCTTGGCCCTGGACGATCAATTTATAGATGGGCAGCAATTCGAGTTTTCCTATTTCTACCAAAAGGAACTGGAAGTAGGCGAACAAGTGGAAATAAGTATACTGGGGGCCGACCAGCAATTTTTCAATTATATGGATCTATTGGTGGAACAGACCCTGGATGATGGTGGGGTTTTTGAAACCCCGGCCGCCACGGTACGTGGAAACATCTTCGATGTTACGGGCCTTGACAACACCTTGATTTTTGACAATGTCAACCGCCCTGAAGCTTTTCCGCTCGGCTTCTTTGCCGTTGTGGATGAATATAAGCAAAGCTTGATAATCGAGTGATCAAGTGAAGCTGTTTGTATAACATTACCATGCTACTCCGATGGGAAGGTTTGCTTTTCTTTTGATAGTTACGATTCTTTGCGCCTGTGAGGATGTGGTGGATGTGGACTTACCGCAAACCGAGACAAGGCTCATCGTCAATGGGATTGTTCGTGTGGATCCCACCCAGGAGTTTTTACCCATCAAGATCGCGGTTACCGAAACCAACGGTTTTTTTGAGGACCCAACTATCACCAGCCTGGAAAGTGCTGTAATTCTAGTTGGGGAACCTAATCCGGATTCGCCCGACTTACTCAATTTATCTACCAAAATCTTAAAGGAACTAACCCCGGGAAGCGGAGTCTATGAACCTGATACGGTAAATGTGGATGAGCGTATCCAAACCAGGTTCCTAAATGAGAATACCGTCTTCTTTTTGATTATTGAGCACAAGGGAAAAAAGTATTTGGCCGAGAGCAACTATTACCAAACCGTTCCCATTGATAGACTGGAATTGGGAACGGAAACCCTGTTCGATGAAGATGACACCGAGGTAAAACTGACCATAACAGACGTGCCGGAAGAAGAAAATTATTACGTCTTCGATTTTGGTTTTGGAGAATTCTTGGCCCTGGACGATCAGTTTATAGATGGGCAGCAGTTTGAATTCTCATATTTCTACCAAACCGATTTGGATGCTGGACAAGAATTGGAAATCAGCATTTTGGGCGCCGACCAACAATTCCATAATTATGTAGATCTATTGGTAGAACAGACCGAAGAGGACGGGGGCGTGTTTGAAACTCCGGCAGCAACGCCAAGAGGAAATGTTTTCGACATTACCGGCCTTGACAACATCACAGTTGTGGATAATGTGGCCCGTCCTGAGTCTTTTGCCCTAGGTTATTTTGCAGTGGTGCAAGAGCACAAGGTATACGTGGTCAAGGAATGATCATAGGATGGTATATAGCAGTAGAATTATCGCAATACCCGTAAGGCCTTGAAACAAAGTGGCCAATGTATGTCCTCTCAATGCGGTCTTCACGTTGATTTTCGAAAACTGCGAAACCACCCAAAAATAGCTATCGTTCACATGGGAAACGGTCATGGCTCCCGCACCAATGGCAAGAACAGCCAAGGCCTTATCCGTTATGGAATTTAAGCCAAAAGTTTCCAAAAGAGGGGCAATTATAGCGGAAGTCGTGATAATGGCAACCGTGGAAGAACCTTGTGCGGTTTTTAGGACTGCTGCAATGGCAAAGGCCAACAACAATCCGCCCATACCCGAGCTCTGCCCCAAATTGAACAGCTCGGCCATATCCATGGTCCGAAGTATGGCACCAAAAGCTCCGCCTGCACCGGTTATGAGCACTATGGACCCCGCTTGTCTGAACGCTTCAGGCACCCATTTTTTTTGTGCCTCCGCAGGAATCTTCCTAGCCATTAAAAAAGCGAACAACACCCCGATCAGTAGGGCAATGATTGGGCTGCCCAAAAAATCAAAGACATAAAATAGACTCCCTTGGCCCATTGGAAATGTGGGATAATTGGCAATGGATTTTAAGGCAATCAATAGAATGGGAACGATTAAGGGCAAAAATGCTTGAATGGTTCCTATCCCGGGTTCCTCTGTTGATTCCATATTGTTTTCTCCTTCTTGGGAGGGCTCTACGGTAAGCCTTTTACCCACGATACGTGCCCAAAAGTAACCAGTTAAAGAGACCGGTATGGAAACCACCAATCCAAATAACAAGACCATCCCCAGATCTGCTTCCAAGATGGCGGCTGCAGCCAAAGGACCTGGCGTTGGTGGCACAAACACATGGGCTGCGTACAATCCTGTACCGAGGGCAATGGCAAAAACCAAAATGGGAATCCCGGATTTTTTGCTCAATGCCTTGTTCAAACTTGATAAAATTATAAACCCGGAATCACAGAATACGGGTATGGAAATAATATATCCCGCCAGGTTAATCGCCAACGGGGATTTTTTAAGTCCCACAATCTTCAACACCGCGTTGGCAAGCACTTTGGTTCCCCCGGTTTTTTCAAGATAGATTCCAATGACGGTTCCAAAAGCGATGACCAATCCAATTCCAGAAAGCGTTTTCCCAAAACCTGCACCCATGGCCTCCATAATGTCAGTAGGTGAAAGTCCCAAAATAAACCCAGAGACTATAGCGGCCAAGGTCAACGAAAATACCGGATGCATTTTAAACCTAATGGTCGCAACAATGATAAACACGACCACAAGGGCCAAAAAAAGTATTTCCATTTTTAGGGTATTCTCCTCTAAATATAGCGTAAAGTTGCTACATTAGTCCTAATGCATACAGACAAAAAACTTCTGGTAAAAGGCCTCAAATTTGTTGGGTACACGGTGGCTGTAATGTTCATGGCGCCTTTTACCATTTATCAGGCGTTTAAGAACGAAGGGCATCCTGCTTACTTGCCCGTGCTCATTATTGGAATCCTATTGGCCATTGTTGCCATAGCCCTTGGATTTTATACCATCAAAATATTTATGGACTCCCTATTTGGAAAGAAAAAAAAGGGTTAGTCCTTTTTAGGAGGGGTGTTTTTCCATTTGTTGCTGAGCTGCGCATAGTCGTAATCCAATACTGATTTTTGCCGTTCCAATCTTTTGGATGCAAAGGCGCGTTGCAAGATATCCTCTATGAGATAGTCTTCATGGATACGTTCCGGGTGGAACTCTTCCTTGATACTTATCTTAAAGGCCTTGGCCGTGGTATTGTACCAAAATGCACGCCAGCCATTGCGCAGTTCCTTCACCAGTCCAAATGCCGTTTTTCCGGTCTGGCGATAAATCAACTTGACCAAAATCTGTCCCTCGGTCCTAGTTAACTTTTTAAGCTCTGCGGAAAATTCGCCCTCAATATATTTTTGGACCTTTTTGGTGTATTTTTTCCGATGGCGCTTCTTCTTGATCTTGCCCAAACTATCGTTCAGTTCCACTAAACGTTCCGCGGCCAACTTTGCATAAGGATAGACCTTTAAGGTCTTTCTCCTTAAAATATAATATCGTAGTTTTTCCCTGCGGTCCGCGAACTCCAATTTGCCAAAAAGATAGACCTCGTCAAGCGCAATGGAGCTGTACAAAATGGAGTCTCCTTCAAAACGGACATAATAATCGGTAATGGTATCCTTTTCAGTTTTTTGGGAAAAACCAAGGAAGCATGACAAGAAGAAAACCGCGGCAACGCAATAACGCATCATTCCATTCATTGATCAAAAGTCCTGCCAAAATTAAGGATAAAGCAAGGAATTGGCTATTAAATAAAAGTGAATATTGTTATGTTTGTGAACTAAAATAAGCAAATGGCAACACCTAAAATAATTACCTCAAAATCCCTTAAGTTCTTCGAAAAATACCTTAACAATGCCTCTCCCACTGGGTACGAATGGGAAGGTCAAAAGATTTGGATGGACTACCTAAAGCCCTATGTGGACGATTTTATAACGGACACTTACGGTACAGCGGTGGCGGTAATAAATCCAGAAGCCAAATACAAAGTTGTCATTGAAGGTCATTCAGATGAAATATCCTGGTACGTTAATTACATTACCGATAATGGCCTTATTTACGTCATCCGAAATGGGGGTAGTGACCATCAGATAGCGCCTTCAAAATGGGTGAACATACACACCAAAAAAGGCATTATAAAAGGGGTATTTGGATGGCCGGCCATCCATACGCGCAACCGGGCCAAGGAAGAACCTCCTAAATTGGACAATATTTTTATTGATATAGGAGCCAAGGACAAGGAAGAAGTTGAAAAAATGGGAGTTCACGTAGGTTGTGTGATCACCTACCCGGATGAATTCCAGGTGTTGAATAAGAACAAGTTTGTCTGCCGTGCCATAGACAATAGGGCCGGTGGATTCATGATTGCGGAAGTGGCGCGTCTACTCCATGAAAACAAAAAGAAACTTCCTTTTGGATTGTATATTACCAATTCCGTCCAAGAAGAAATTGGACTGCGCGGTGCTGAAATGATCACCCATACCATTAAGCCGGACGTGGCCATTGTTACGGATGTATGCCATGATACCACTACCCCAATGATCGACAAAAAGAAAGAAGGGGAAACTTCCATAGGTTCAGGGCCTGTGATTTCATACGCCCCGGCCATCCAAAACAAACTCAGGGAAAGAATAATTGAAACAGCGGAAGCAAAGAAGATTCCATTCCAGCGCTTGGCTTCTTCCCGCTATACAGGAACGGATACGGATGCCTTTGCATACAGTAATGGAGGTGTGGCCTCTGCACTGATATCCCTCCCGCTCCGTTATATGCACACCACGGTGGAAATGGTGCATAAAGATGATGTGGAGAATGTTATCCGATTGATTTATGAAACTTTACTTACTATCCAAGAAGGCGAGACCTTTAGCTATTTTGACTAAGTTGTCATTCCCGAGAAAGCGGGAATCTTAAACTTTTAACCGATGTATTCCTGTCTGTACGGGATTGACACTAATAATGTGATTCATGGATGAATTGGTGGACATTCTGGATGAAGATGGGAATCCCACTGGGAAAAGCTGCTTAAAATCCGAAGCCCACCTCAAAGGTTTATTCCATCCTACCGTTCATGTTTGGCTATACACTGTGGATGGTAGTGTCCTATTTCAAAAAAGGGCTACCAGCAAAGATACTTTTCCCGGACTTTGGGATGTATCTGTGGCCGGGCATATTGGCGCTGGCGAAGACGTACTTGAAGCGGCGGTTCGCGAAGTAGAGGAAGAAGTGGGGCTTGTCATCAAGCCGAGGGATTTGGAAAAAATAGGTTATTTCCTATCCGTACACCAGCACAGCAAAACCTTGCTGGACAAAGAATACCACCATTCTTTTCTTTGTGAATTGCAAGTCCCTTTGTCACAGCTCGTCAAACAAGAAAGTGAAGTGGACGCTTTGGAATTGATAGCCTTGGAAGTATTTAAAACCAATGTGAAACAGGGCCAATTGGACGGTTTTGTGCCCAATGATTCTGATTATTACCTAAAGGTAATCGAAGAAATATCAAAAAGATTATAACTGCTGGATAAACTCCCCGGGGTTGTTTAACGCATAGCTCTGCTGTTCGCCATTTTCCATATTCTTTACCACAAATGTTCCTGCATCCAATTCTTGCTTCCCAATAAGAATTACGTAGGGTACATTCCGGCTGTTGGCATATTTCATCTGTTTTTGCATTTTGGAAGAAGAAGGATACACCTCTGCCTTAAGTCCAGCAGATCTTAACTTACCAACCAATTGCAAAGCCGCCAAACTTTCCTCCTTCCCAAAATTTATGCAGAGAACATCCAGGGAACGACCAAGGCTTTCCGGAAACAATCCCAATTCCTCCAAAACCAGATAAATGCGATCTAGACCAAATGAAATTCCCACTCCACTCATGTCCTTTAAACCAAAAATTCCGGTGAGGTCATCGTATCTTCCGCCGCCGCCAATGGATCCCATTTTTACACCTTCTGGAGCAGCCACTTCGTAAATGGCACCGGTATAATAGTTCAATCCACGGGCCAAGGTTACGTCCAACGCCAACTTGGCGGATTGTAATCCCAATTCCTCTATATGGGTGACGATTTCCTCTAGTTCCGCCACACCAGCCATGCCAATTTCCGATTGCACCAAAAGGGATTTCAACTGTTCCAATTGATCGTGGTTGGACCCTGTCATCTGGAACAAGGGAGCTGCTTTTTCGATGGCAGTTTCAGAAATGCCTTTGGCCAACATTTCCTGTTTTACGCCTTCCTCCCCTATTTTATCGAGCTTGTCCAAAGCTACCGTGAAATCCACCAAGAGATTTTTGGCACCTATTACTTCTGCAATTCCGGACAGTACTTTTCTATTGTTGATTTTTATGGTGGTCCCTTTTAATCCCAAATCCTCGAACACCGCGTCGTATAGTTGTACGAATTCCACTTCCTGCAGCAATGATTTGGCTCCAACCACATCTGCATCGCACTGATAAAACTCCCTAAAACGTCCTTTTTGGGGTCTGTCTGCCCGCCACACAGGCTGCACTTGATATCGTTTAAAGGGAAAATCCAATTCATTCTGGTGCATGACCACATAGCGCGCGAAGGGTACGGTTAAATCATAGCGCAGCGCCTTATCTGAAATTTTCGGGGTAAGTGAACTAGAATTTTTGGAGCTATAGGTAACATCATCCACCTTGGAAATGAAGTCCCCTGAATTCAGAATCTTAAAAATCAATCGGTCCCCTTCGTCCCCATATTTTCCCATCAGGGTATCATAGTTTTCAAAAGATGGGGTTTCAATGGGCTGAAAACCATAAACTTCAAATTGTTTTTTGATGGTTTGGATGATGTAGTTGCGTTTGGCAACCTCTGTTGGTGAAAAATCGCGCGTTCCCTTAGGAATGGATGGTTTTTGTGGCATGAAAACTGGTAATTCTCGTGCAAATATAAGGGCTTTGTTCGTTTGATGGCTTTATGACTGGATACGAATATTACGAATCAGCTCGAAACTTAAGTAGTTCTGCTCAGGATTAGGATTCGACTTCAGACTTTGGACTTCAGACTTCAGACTTTGGACTTCAGACTTCAGACTTTGGACTTCAGACTTTGGACTTCAGACTTTGGACTTCAGACTTCAGACTTGAGACTTTGGACTTGAGACTTTGGACTTTGGACTTCAGACTTTGGACTTCAGACTTTGGACTTTGGACTTTGGACTTTGGACATCATACCAATATTCCAACAATCCAAAAAATCCAATTATCCAATTATCCAATAGCCGAACAAAGGTTACCCCATAATCCGCTCAAACCACTGGTACAGTTCTCCCTTGGTGATGACGGCCCCTTGTTGGATCAAATCGAATTTGTCCTTGTTCTTATCCTCGGAATACGCTTTTGAAGCGGTAAGGTATTCCACAAAATCGGATTGAAAATTGCGTTTGAACCAGCCGAAGCCTTCCTCTGTCCGTAAATCGATTTCAGGATTGAGCACCTTTACCGAGAAGAGCTTCATCTCCTTGTCCGTTAAATGGAACAAGTGCATGTGCATTTCAGAGATGTTCTCAAGATATTCGACCTTGGACAGCACTCCTTCCCAGACCAGATCACTGAACACATCAATTTCCTCCTCAGCAACTTCCGGCTTTTCCTCTTTTATACTGGACCACTCTTCTGCTGTGATGCTCTGCGTTGCCAAAAAGTTGATAAACTCCGGATGCAGTTCTTCCAATTGTTGTTGTGTCAATCTCGCGTACTTCATTAAATCGGATTCCTTTAATAGTTCGGCAAAAGTAAAAAAGGCCGCGCATTTGCGCAGCCTTTTGCTTTATAAATTACGGTCTTTTAGTTGAAGATATACCTCACCCCAAATTGTGCTTGCCACCTGGACAACAGGCTGGTATCCGAACTAAAGGTCTCGGTCAAACTCTCGTCAAAGCTGTAGGTAGGATTTTTATTGTCATCTATGGTAACCCCTAAAACCTGTTGGTTGGTCGGAATTTCAACAACTCCCCAATCCGAACTTATCAAGTTGCCCACATTTAATACGTCCAAACTTAGCTGGATGGTATTTTTGTTGGCAATCTTGATGTCCTGCAACACTTTCAAATCCCAACGACCCCTCCATGGTGCCAATGCACCGTAACGCTCTGCGTAGGAGCCTCGATTTTCACTTAGGTAATCATCTTGTTGGATAAAGGCTTCAAATGCAGCTGCATCACCTGCTTCGGCAAAATTCATCTGGTTGACCTCAGCCGCTGTTGGGATATACAGCAGATCATTGATACTGGACCCATCTCTATTAATGTCCCCACCGTAGATATAGTTGAATCTTCCTCCTTGCGCATATTCGAAGAAAGTGGAAACTGTGGTTCCCGTTTTGAACGCTTTGGAGATAACACCCACAAATCTATGGGTATCACCATATCTGGAGTATGAGAGCACATCGGCATTGGCATCATTTACTATAGCGTTTGCAGCAAAGGCATCACTTGTTATTTCCGCCTCTATGGAGTTAACATCCTTGGAATTCAAATAGCTATAGGCCAAACTTGCATAAAGGCCATTATCCCACGTTTTTTGTCCTTTGAAGACAGCATTCCAAATTCTTCCTTCATCAGAATTAGAGAATACGTATGCATTGTTTATTAAATCCGTTGCGGCATACACGGGTCTGTTGTCCACACCCTGCAAGGTCTCAGATGGAGAGGTTAGTCCCCAATTCTGAACGTGTGGACCATTAAAGTCTTTGGAGTACGATAAGTCGGCGGTCAATATCCAACCATTGTCCAAACGCTTGTCCGCCCCCAAACTGGTTCTCCATACCTGTGGCCATTGGAAATCGGGATCTACGGCAGTAAGGAAAAATACATTGGGGTTGGCTATTTGGTTGCCCAACCACACAAATGGGAAACGACCGGTAAAAATCCCGGAACCTCCCCTAATCTGAAGGTTGCCATCATTGTTTACATCCCAATTGAAACCAACACGGGGCGAAATTAGCCAGTCGTTGGTAGGCAAATTGGTATTGTCTATTAATACCGTTTCTCCGTTATTGGGGTTTACATAAGGAATATCCGGTACCACAGCTGGCGCCCTGTCAATAACATCCTGTGCTTTTTCCGCGGAGTCAAAATAAAGGGGCCTGTCCACACGAATGCCATAGGTCAATTTGAAATTTTCCGTGGCGTTCCATTCGTCTTGTGCATAAAATGCCATTTGACCCACATTGGTCTCGGCCAAGGCCCATCCACCAGCGTTTCCTTCCCCTGCTGCATTTAGGGCATTATTGGCTGCAATGGCAGCATTAAACTGACCTTGGTATACACCAACCAAAGCAGCTTCACCAGCGGCATCAAGCCCTCTAAAATCAGCAATGGATCCTGAAGGGAAGAATACCCCTTGCGCTCCATATACCCCAAGGTTGAAAGAGTTGTCGAACTGGAATTTTTCAAAAGAGAAACCTACTGTAAAGGTATGGTCGCCTTTAAAGAAATTCAGGTTGTTGGTCAATTGGAACACCTTCTGGTCCAAACGGTTGTTGATGGAAAAGGGCTCATGACCTGCAATGATGTAATTGGAACTTCCATTTTCATCCAACAAGGTAATGGTTGGTGCTGGGGAAGATTTCGGGTTTCTGAAATCATCAAAATGGGTATAGCCTACTTGCAACTTGTTGATGGCCTCATCAGAAAGTGTTGAATTCAATTCAATTTGCACCGATTGAATTCTGTTGTTGATTTCATATCCAGCATTTTCAAATTGTAAAGTGGACAGATTGGGTCCCCTAAAGCCTAGGGCCGTTGGGTGCGCCGGTTTTTCCTTGGAGGCATCCAAGAAATTATAGATGATGGCCAACCGGTTGTTGTCATTGATGTTCCAATCCAACTTAAAAATACCTTTGGTGGACTCCTGATCAAAGTTAAAGCCCTCAAATCTTCCCGGATTGTACATTTGGCCATTTCCAATGGAAACCTGGCTAAGGATGTTGGATACCAATTCAAAATCGGAGGCAAGCACTCTTGATTCATTGATAGTCCCTGTTCCCCTATTGGGCACAAAACCATTGGACCCTAAATCGGTACGGTCATCTTTTTCAAAATTGACAAAGAAGAATACTTTGTTCTTTACAATGGGCCCTCCAATACTTAATCCATATTGCGATTGGCTCAAATCCGCTTTAAAGACATCATCCCCGGCAACCTTTCCTCCGGTAAGGCTTTCATTACGGTAGAATCCGTAAACGGTTCCGTAAAACTCATTGGTTCCACTTTTGGTCACCGCATTAACGGAAGCCCCTGTGAAACCGGATTGGGTAACATCGTACGGAGCGGTAGTTACCTGGATTTGGTCAATGGCATCAATGGAAATGGGATTGGCATCAGTCTGTCCTCCAGGTTGTGCAGCATCAAGGCCAAAAGGGTTGTTAAAGATGGCCCCGTCCAAAGAAAAATTGTTGAACTGGTCATTTCTACCTCCAAAGGAACCTGCGCTTGCAGTGGGTTCCAAGCGGGTAAAGTCGTTAGTGGACCTAGAGATAGTTGGCAATCTTGTCAATTCACGTCTTCCCACACTGGTTTCCGCCCCGGTTCTGTCGCTCCCAAAAGTTCCAGTCTGGTCGGATACCACCACCACTTCATCCAAGGCTTGGTTATCTGGTACCATGAAAACATTGTGGTTGTACGTTTTACCCAGTGACAGATATATTCCGTTATTTTCATTCGTTTTGAATCCAACATAGGAAATGGTGACCTCATAGGGTCCGCCTACCCGAAGGTTGAGCAGGTTATATCTACCTTCTTCATTGGTTATGGCACCGTAGCGGGTTCCGGTTGGAGTGTGTACCGCCACTACGTTTGCTCCAAAAAGTGGAGCGTTCTGATCATCAACAACGGTTCCCCGTATATTGGATGTTGTGACTTGGGCATAAGTCGAGGTGAATACCATTAGAAACAGTATTCCAAAGAATAGAAATTTCTTCATAAAAGAGTTAGTTTTTTGAGTACCTACAAACATAGCCAAAAAAAAGAGCTATGCACGCATAGCTCTTTATAATTTATTAACCGAAAGTTAATGTAGTCCTACTTGGCTTCTGCTATTACTTCAAAAGGAAAATCAACGATTACCTCCCTATGCAACCTTATTTGGGCATTGTAAGGTCCAACTCTTTTAATGGTTCCTCCTTTGATATTGATAAACTTTCGTTCTATTTGATGACCAGCCTTGTCCAGGGCAGCTGCCAAGTCAATATTGCTCACGGAACCGAACAATTTGTCGCCCGCTCCAACCTTGGCTGGGATACGGATTTCCAATTGTTTTAAAGCATCCGCCAGCTTGGTGGCCTCATCTACAATTTTCTTTTCCTTGTGGGCACGTTGTTTTAGGTTTTCGGCCAATACTTTTTTGGCAGAAGGGGTAGCCAACATGGCCAAACCTTGTGGGATAAGGTAGTTTCTTCCATAACCGTTCTTTACATTAACGATATCGTCCTTAAAACCCAAATCCTGTATATCTTCTTTTAGAATAAGTTCCATTCTTCAGTATTTTTATTTCAACATATCGCCAACGTAGGGCATTAAAGCTAGGTGACGGGCACGCTTAACAGCCTGTGCCACTTTTCTTTGGTATTTCAAGGAAGTACCTGTAAGTCTTCTAGGAAGTAATTTACCTTGTTCGTTTACCAATTTCATCAAGAAATCAGGGTCTTTGTAGTCGATGTACTTAATACCCGACTTTTTGAACCTACAGTATTTCTTTTGTTTGTTGGTCTCAATGTTCAACGGGGTCAGATATCTGATTTCCCCATCTTTCTTTGATTTTGCTTGTTGTTCAATAGATGCCATACCCTATGCGTTTGCTTTTAATTTGGTTCTTCTTTTCTCTGCCCAAGCAATCGCATGCTTGTCCAATTTAACGGTCAAAAAACGCATAATACGTTCATCTCTTCTAAACTCCAGTTCGTAAGGTGCAATTGCTTCACCGGGAACGGTAAATTCAAACAAGTGGTAAAAGCCACTTTTTTTGTGTTGAATGGGATAGGCCAATTTTTTAAGTCCCCAATTCTCCTTGGAGACCATTTTGCCACCATTCTTAATCAAGAAATCCTCAAATTTCTTGACTGTTTCCTCTATCTGGGTCTCAGATAGAACGGGATTCAAAATGAAAACAGTTTCGTAATGGTTCATACATTATTATTTATAAAGGAGCGCAAAAGTAGTAATAAAAGTGAAGCTCCGCAAGAAAAGGTAAATTTCTTCGTTTTAATGCCAAGAGTTATTAACAATAATGAACCATTTAAACCTACGTAACGTATATGGTAATATACACAACAAAATAGACCATGTTTACATCTTTTGTTGCACTTAAACGACCTTTTTGTGTAATTTGCCGATGATTTAAAACCCTACAAATCACCCCATTCTATGAAATTAAAAAGTATAATTGTCGACGACTCCTCCATGCAGCGTATGGCTGTTGCGAAATTGGTCAACAATCACCCTCATCTTGCCCTGGTAGCCGAATATAGCAATGCTATTGAAGCCAAGAACGGGCTAAAGAACCACGACATTGATCTTATATTCCTTGATGTAGAGATGCCCATCATCTCAGGATTTGACCTTTTAGAGGCCCTTGAAAACCCACCTCAGGTAATTTTGATCACTGGAAAACCAGATTACGCGCTAAAAGCTTTTGATTACGACGTAACAGACTACCTCCACAAACCGATTACCCTTGCACGATTTGAAGCTTCTGTAAAAAGAGCTGTTGCCAAGTACGAGCAAATGAACCGTGTAGACGAAGACGAAGAGCATATCTTCGTGAAAAGTAACCTTAAAAAGAGAAAGGTTATCCTTAACGATATTAAATGGATCGAGGCCCTTGGAGATTATATTAAATTGGTGACCGATGAGGCCAACATTGTAATCCTTTCCACCATGAAGGCTTTTGAAAAGCAATTGCCGGCGGAAAAATTCCTAAGGATCCATAAATCCTATATTGTCAATCTAGAGAAGATTGAGAAATTCAACAGTAAAAATGTTGAGGTGAGCGGAAGACAAATTCCGTTGAGCCGAAACAAAAAGACCGAGCTGGCCGAAGCATTGGCCAACGTCTAGAGCAATTAGATGTGGTCCACATTGTAGACCAGTCTCACACTTTTATACTTGGAAATAGCATTAAAAGTCTTTTCAATTCTTTTAATGCTATTTTTTGTTTGGTCCACCGCCACCCTTTTTGGCAGCTTCACAATAATGTTCTTTAAGTATTCCCGCCTAATCCTGCCCACTGGGGGATATTCCGGCCCCAAGACCTGATGCCCCAGCACATTGCGCAATGAACTTGCCAACCACTCCGAAGCCTCATTGAGTTTGTTGAAATCCTTGTCCTTCAAGGTAATTTTGATGATGCGGACCACAGGTGGATATTTGAACTGTTCCCGTTCATAGATTTGTTCGGCAAACATCTTATCATAGTCATTTGTGGAAACCTGTTGCAAGATTTGATGATAGGGATTGTAGGTCTGAACTAGAACTTTACCTCTTTTTTGGGTCCTTCCCGCCCTACCTGCAACTTGTGTGAGCAGTTGAAAACTCCGTTCATGGGCGCGGTAGTCAGGGAAATTCAATAAGGTATCCGCGTTCATTATCCCAACCAGTCCAACATTTCTAAAGTCCAAACCCTTTGTCACCATTTGGGTACCCACCAATATATCCATTTCCTGCTGCTCAAAAGCGGTAATGATCTTTTCATAGGCATATTTGCCTCGTGTGGTATCCAAATCCATACGTCCAACAGCTGCATCAGGGAACAACTCCTTTAATTCCTCCTGAATCTGTTCCGTCCCAAATCCCTTTTTATCCAAGGTATGGCTTCCGCATGCCTGACACGCATTTTGCAAAGCCATATGGTAACCGCAATAATGGCATCTTAACTGATTGCGGTGTTGATGGTAGGTAAGGCTAACATCGCAATTGGGGCATTGGGCCGCATGACCGCAGGTAGTGCATTCCACAATAGGCGCGAATCCCCTTCTGTTCTGGAACAATATAATCTGTTCTCCTTCTTCCAAAGCCTCCGCTATAGCCAGATAGAGCGTTTCGGAGAAATGACCTTTCATTCGTTTTTTACGTGTGGCTTCCTTAATATCCACCAGATTAATATCGGGCATCAATACATTCCCATACCGCTGGGCCATATAAGCATAGGCATATTTTCCTTTTTTGGCATTTTCCATGCTTTCTATACTCGGGGTGGCCGAACCAAGGATGCAGTTCGCTTCATGCAGTTTGGCCAAAACAATTCCCGCATCCCGGGCATGGTATCTTGGTGCAGGGTCAAACTGTTTGAAGGAGCTCTCGTGTTCCTCATCAACGATGATCAATCCGAGATGCTTGTATGGCAGAAGCAATGAAGACCTGGCCCCTATGACAATCTGGGCTTTATCCGCATTGGCCAATACGTTGTTCCAGACCTCCACGCGTTCATGAATGCTATACTTTGAATGGTATACAGATACCTTGGAACCAAAATATTGCTGCAGCCGATTGATCATTTGCGAGGTAAGGGCTATTTCAGGAAGGAGATAAAGCACTTGTTTCCCTTGCTCCAAACATTCTTGTATGAGCTTGAAATAAACTTCGGTTTTTCCTGATGAAGTAACACCATGGAGCAGTACTGTTTTTTGCTCTTGAAATCCTGTCCTAATATGGGCAAGGGCCTTATTTTGATGCTCATTGAATATCACATCCCCAACATTGGAAGATTCGGAACCATGGTTCACGCGATCCGTCCGGATGTAATATTCCTCCAATACGCCCTTATCAATCAGGGCTTTGATCACAGCATGTGAACTTCCACTCTCTTTTTCCAGGTCTGAAACTTTAATGGGCTTTTTAGTTTCGGCCTGTAACTGAAACAAGGACAGTACCACCTGACTTTGCTTAGGTGCCCTACTCAATTCTTGAAGAAGTTCCTCCAGTTTTTCCTCGGAAGTATAAATCTCTCCCAAGGTTACATAGCGCACCAATTTGGGCCTATATTGCTCGTAAAGTTCTTCCTTCTGAAGTACCACTCCTTTTTGGACCAAGCGATTCACCAGGGGCAATACGTTTTTTTTATCAACTATGCCGGAAATTTCACCAACCTTAAGAGCGGACTGGTGCCGTAAGGCCTCAAAAACCAAAAATTCATCGTCCTTAAGAGAAAGTTCGTCTATTTGGGATTCTTTGTTGGGCAATATCAGGGTTTCGCTTTCCAGAAGAAATGCTCCGGGCATGGCTGCTCTAAATACCTCGCCCAGGGTGCACATGTAATAGTTGGCAATCCATGCCCAATGCTTTAGTTGAAATTGGTTGACCAGGGGCACATCGTCCAAAATCTGATAGATCTCCTTGGCCTCATAGGCCAGTGGTGCATCTTGGTGGACACGAAAGGCCATTCCAGTATAAATCTTGGACCTTCCAAAGGGTACAGCCACGCGCATTCCCGGCTGAATAATTGTCGCTTCTTGTTCGGTAATCCTATACGTAAATAACCGTTCAAGCGGAATGGGAAGCAATATATCCAAAAAGAACTGCATACCCTAACTATTCTATAATTCTATGCCAAGTTTGGGTGCGGTAGAAAAATGCCAGATACCCCCGGACCATCAATTTGTTCTTGTCCTCTGGATTTAACCAAACCTTTCCCCTAAAGGTTGTACCGCTCTCTGGCTCCAACAAATAGCTACCCTTATATTCCCCTTTGGAATTGCGTTTGAAGTCTTTCATAACATGCAATCCCTTCACTGGTGTGTTTTTCAAATCTCCCTTGCATTTCACGCAGACCGCATTTTCCCTTCCCTTTTCCAATATCTGCACAATTTTGGCCTGTAGGAGTCCATTCTTTTCATAAATCTCAACAATTCCTTTGGTAATCCCTGAAACATCATCCACTGTGCGCCACTTACCAAAAACGGATTGGGCGTTGGCACCTAAGCCAACCATGAAACAAAATAAAGTCAGTAGTAGTTTATGTGCTTTGTTGTTGCTCATGTTTTTTCTTTAAGGAATTTAGAGTGGCATTGAGTTCAAACCCCAACAATAAAATATTGGAATTCAACCAAATAAACACCATCAAAATCAACAGCCCCCCAAGAGCACCATAGAGCTCGTTATAGCGGGCAAATTTCTCCACATACACCCCAAACAGATAGGAGGTTAGAACAAACAACAAAGTGGTCATTAGGGCACCTGCGGAAAAGAACCTGGCCTTTCGTCCCTCTGCCGTTCCGAAATAATACAAAATGGCGGTGGTTAGATAAGACAACAGCATAAAGAACAAAATCTTGGTCACCTGTATGCCTATTGTATCCCCTTTTTCCACATCATAGCCCAGGGTCTTGCCCAAATATTCACTCGTGTATTCAACAATATAAAACTCAAAATAAACAAAGGCTACTGCCCCAACAATGAGTAAAATGGAAAGTATAAGCCCTACCATCAGTGCATAGGCATATTGCCTAAAGAAATTGCGGGTCAATTCCACATGATACGAATTTTCAAACCCTCCGAAAATGGAGTTGACCCCATTGGCCACTAAAAATATGGACAACAGAAACGCCGAGGACAAGAGCCCCCCTCTTTTTTGGTCCTTGATCTGTTGGTAGATCTCCCCGAAATAGTCGCTGGTGGCGGTAGGAAGAAAGGATTCCAAAAATATAAGGAACTGGGCATCAAAATTCTCGTTGCCCACACTGGCATAGGGGATGATAAAGGGCAACAGTGTCACTAAAAAAATAAGTAGTGGAAAAAGTGCCATAAATAAGCTGAATGCTATGGAGCTTGCACGGGCTGACAGGGTCCCTTTTACAATTCCTAGAAGGTACATTTCCAGCAAATCGTAAAAGGACAGGCCTTCGAATGCTCCCAGCTTTATGCTCTTGAGCAATCGTACCAACCAGTTTACCACCGGAATCTTCTCCAAACGCTCTTCTATAGCTACTGACATTAAACTGCTTTTAGGCTTAGGTCCATATTATGAACGGAATGTGTCAACGCCCCTGACGAAATATAATCCACTCCACACTCGGCATAATTGCGAATGGTTTCCTCGTTAATTCCCCCTGAGGATTCTGTCAAGCATTGGGCACCGATCATACTTACTGCTTTTTTTGTATTGTGGTAATCAAAATTATCCAGTAAAATCCGATATACCCCTTCAGATTCCAAAATTTCCGACACTTCCTTGAGGTTTCTTGCTTCCACAATGATTTTTAGATCTTTTTGTTGATCCTTCAGATACCGCTGTGTTTTTTGAATGGCCTTTGTGATTCCCCCGGCGAAATCAATGTGGTTATCCTTGAGCATGATCATATCATAAAGGGCAAATCTATGGTTCTCCCCTCCCCCGATCTTAACTGCCCATTTTTCCAATGCGCGGATTCCGGGAGTGGTCTTTCGGGTATCCAATATCTTGGTCTGCGTACCATCCAAAAGTTTTACATAGTATTTGGTCTTGGTGGCAATGGCGCTCATTCGCTGCATTGCATTGAGCACCAAACGCTCCGCTTTTAAAATGCTTTGGGAGCTCCCTTGTACATAAAAAGCGATATCCCCAAATTTCACCTCGGAACCATCAGGTATCCTGACTTCCATTTCCAATTTGTCGTCCACATGGGCAAACACCTGTCGGGCAAATTCAACACCTGCCAAAACCCCTTCGTCCTTAACCAAAAGCTTGGCCCTGCCAGTGGCCGCGGAGGGAATACAGGCCAATGAGCTATGATCTCCATCCCCCACATCCTCCCGTATGGCGTTGGATATGATCTGTGTTATTTCGATATCAAATTGTTCTGGACTAATCATTCCGTTGGGGTTTTGACGAAAATAGTAAAAACATCACTGCCCCTCCAATGCCTTTGGACATAGTTTAACTTGAAAAATTTAATTTTGGACATGCAGATAACCGTATTGGCCATTGGTAAAACCGACAGTACTGAACTAACAAGACTTATTCATATGTATGAGAAACGTCTTGGGCATTACATCAAATTCCAACTCAAGGTCATTCCCGATATCAAAAACAGTAAAAACCTTTCTGAATCCCAACAAAAAGAAAAGGAAGGGGAATTATTGCTGAACCAACTTCAGCCATCAGATGTTTTGGTTGTAATGGATGAGAACGGGAAACAGCTTACCTCTATGGAGTTTTCCCGTTTTCTTCAGAAAAAAATGAACAGTGGACTAAGGAACTTGGTTCTTGCCATTGGGGGACCTTATGGATTCAGCGATGCTGTTTATCAAAGAAGCAATGAAAAATTGGGGTTGTCCAAAATGACTTTTTCCCACCAAATGGTTCGCCTTTTTTTGGTGGAACAGCTCTACCGCGGATTTACTATTTTAAGGAATGAGCCTTACCATCACCAATAGCCACTTCCTGTGATGGCATTAGATTGTATTTCTCCAGGAAGTCCTCCACTTTTTTGATCACTATATGGTGCGGGCGGTTGTTATTTTGTGCCTTTTCCAAGGATTTCAACATTCGTTTGGAAACCTTTTTTAGCTCATCCAATTCTTCCCCGATAAACCCATAAATCTCCTTTTGTCTTGCCGGGTCCTTTTCCACTTTTAGCACATATTGGAGGTCGGAGATGTTCTTCATGTGCGAGCTGAATACCTGGGATTGATGCCATGCAATTTCCGAAAGCTGGCGTTTTTGGTCCATGATGCGGCTGATGATGGGGTTGACAATAAAGAATATTTCAAAAATCAGGATCGCAATGGCGAAGATGGCCAGTTCCAATTCAATGACCATAATGGTCTTGATGTCCTTTTCGGCTTTTTTCTGAAATAAGGTAACAATGCCGTCCATGATCAGTACAAATCGATCAACACGATAGCGAACATCATTGAAGGATATTTGCTCAAAGTTCTTAAAGCTCTTCAATTTGTGGTACAGCCATTCCACATGGGGTTCCAACCTTCTAAACTGCGAAGCAATTTCCTCGTCGTCCAGGGGTTCTATCCGCAATGCCTCATTCCCTTCCTGCAAAAAACGGTTCATTTGGTACAATTTGGTCACTGCCAGTTTCATTTCGGCATAGTCACAATTGTGATACCTACAGGAATAGAGCTCGTTCAATACTTTTTGGCTCAACATCCGCTGTTTTCCTGAAAGATTTACGATCAGCGCTGTTGAACGTTGCTGGCTCAGGGAATATTGGGTCATGGATTGAATGGCAATGGTGAGCACCACTATGGAAATTACCAACAAGTAATAGGCCCTAAAGCCCTTTCTAAAAATCTCAAACTTCCCAATTCTCATCGCAGGATCTATTTCTATCAGAATTTGCCTACAATTTAGTTGGAAAAATATGGGAGTTACCAAAAATGTTGTGAAATGGGAAATTCAGCTTGTGAAATCCCATTTGGGTGGCAAAGGAGTGCCAGCTTAATAGAGAACGCGGAATTTGATAGTGTTCTCCACGTTCTTCAATGCCTTTACCACCTCTTTGTTATATTCTTTGTCCAAGTCTGTGATCACATAACCCACTTTATCATCCGTGGACAGGTATTGTCCGGTAATGTTCATCTCATATTCGGCCAAAACTTTGTTGATCTTGGCCATAATACCAGGCACATTGCTATGGATGTGCAGAAAACGGTGGGCATTGTTCTGTTTGGGCAACCTGATGTTCGGGAAATTTACCGCATCCACGGTGTTTCCAGAGTTTATATAATCCATGATCTTATTGGGCACGAAGTCGGCAATATCCCGCTGGGCCTCCTCTGTGCTACCCCCAATATGAGGGGTTAGGATCACATTGGGCAAGCCTTGTAGCGCTGTAATAAATTCCCCATTACTTCTTGGTTCTGATGGATACACGTCCACGGCCGCCCCTGCCAACTTTCCACTCTTTAGAGCGGATGCAAGTGCTTCAATATCCACCACAAATCCTCTGGAAAGGTTGATCAGAATGGCACCATCCCTCATTTGGTTGATTTCCCTTTCGCCAATAAAGTTTTTGTTTGCCTTGTTATCATCCACATGGAGGGTGACCACGTCTGAAACTGACAGTAAATCTTCCAAAGAGTTGCAGCGAATGGCATTTCCCAGAGCCAATCTATCCGAAACGTCGTAGTAATATACCCGCATTCCCATGGCTTCGGCCAATACAGAAAGTTGTTTTCCAATGTTTCCGTACCCTACTATTCCCAGGTTTTTACCGCGTACTTCCTTGGAGTTGATAGCGGTTTTGTTCCATTGTCCGCCATGGATTTCCATGCTTCGGGTGAAAATATTTCTCATGAGCATCACGATCTGCCCAATGGCCAATTCCACTACGGAACGGGTATTGCTATAAGGAGCGTTGAACACAACAACCCCTTTTTTCTTACTGTATTCCAGGTCTATTTGGGTAGTTCCAATACAGAAAGCGCCCACTACCAACAATTTATTGGCGGCATCGAGCACCTTTTGGGTAACCTGTGTCTTAGAGCGGATACCAAGAACGTGTACACCTTTGATCCGCTCAATCAATTCTTCTTCTGATAAGCTATGTTTGACCAATTCCACGGAGAAACCGTCCTCTGAAAGATTGTCAAATGCTGCTGGGTGTACATTTTCCAGCAACAGTATCTTGATTCGGTTCTTTGGGTATGATATGTTTCTTGGCAAGTCGTTCACAAATAAAAATTCATCTAGGTTAGGTGTTACGTGATCTGCGTTGTTGGCTGCTTTTTCCCGGTGTACATTTTCCGTATAGGCAAAAAACTTATCGGCAATTCCGGCCTCGCGCATTACATAATCGCTATAGCCATCACCAATGACCTGCACCTCCCCATCAAGGTCCAATTGCTTTAGGCATTCAATTTTACCGTTGTGCGCAGCAAGCACATTGGTTTCATCAAAACCCACAATGTTCCCTTCTTCATCAAATTTAAAGGTATTGGCATAGACACGATCCGAAGGGATGTTGTATTCCTCCACAATGGGGTCAATAAATTCCTTGAATCCACAGGAAATGACATAAATATCATCTGAAAACTTTTCAAAAAACTCCTTATTGGATGCAATGGACTTGGAAATTTTTTGCCTTAGTTCATCCACCAAGCCGTCCAGGTCATTTCTATGGGCCTTTAGCAGTTTAATTCGGCGCTCCAAGGATTCTGTGAAGGAGATATCCCCATCTATTCCCAGGTTGGTAATATGCTGGATTTCCCCGATAACCTCATCTTTGTTGGACTTGCCCTGTAGCGTCATTTCCGCCAAAACATCCAAAGCTTCCACCCTTGTCAAGGTGCTATCAAAATCAAAAACGTACTTGCGTCCCACTTCTACCATGAATTTCTGCAAAAAATTAAGCCATAAAATTAATCATAAAATCCAACCGTGGAATTTCATACGGCCAAAATCGGTCCACAATTGAGAATATATCAAAAAACACCCGGAAAATGTTTCAAAATGAATAAAATACGGGTGATTCCCTTAAAACCAGCGACGGGTCGCCTTGCAATATTCGCGATACTCCTTCCCAAATAATTCATGCAATGCCTCTTCTTCCCTACCAATCTGAAAATGGTTCATATAATAGACAAAGCCAGCAGCCAGTAAAGTATTGAAGGCATTTCCCAAGCTTAAGCCGAAACCCAAGAGTATCAGCAACATGGCCAAATACATGGGGTTTCTGGAATATTTGAAGACTCCTTTGGTGACCAACTTGCTGGATTTGGTCAAATTAATTGGATTGGTGGTGGTCTTGGCCAAAACAAATTGGAGCAGTGCGGCACATATTAGAGCGAAAGCCAGCCCATATAGCACATAAGACAGCTCTTTCCGACCAAAAAAATCAAATTCACCAACAGGCAAAAATCGGTCCAAGACGTACATGGCACCTCCAAAAATAACCAATACCAAGGGCGGAAGGATTTTCAATCGCATAAGGTTCAAAGTTGATGGTCTAAATTACTACTTTTGGCCTTTATCCGTAACCCGTAGCAGCATTGAAACTTGTATTTGCCACACATAACCCGAACAAGCTGAAAGAAGTGCAGCAATTATTCCCTGAGGAAATTGAGTTGCTTTCACTGGACGATATTGGTTGTTTTGATGAAATCCCAGAAACAGGCGAAACGCTCGAAGAAAATGCAAAAATCAAGGCAGACTATGTCACCCAAATGTACGGGCTAAATTGCTTTTCCGATGATACCGGACTTTTGATCGACGCACTGGATGGCGCTCCCGGGGTGTTCTCTGCCCGCTATGCCGGCGAACAGAAAAACGCCAGCGATAATATGGCAAAGGTTTTAACGGAACTGCAAAATAAAACCTTAAGGGATGCCCATTTTAAAACGGTCATCCATTTGAACCTAGAACGACACGATTATGTTTTCGAGGGCATTGTTGAAGGTGTTATCACCCAAAAACAGCATGGTTCCAGAGGTTTTGGCTATGACCCCATATTCAGGCCCAAAGGTTATGATGGAACTTTTGGGGAGCTTCCCCCGGAGACCAAAAATGCCATTAGTCATAGGGGCAGGGCCATCCAAAAACTGGTCTCTTTTCTCAAAAACAGCACTTTATAGTTTCCACCTTAACAAATTGGTGTACCTTTGCGCCTTTATTAACGCCGCCGGTATGGGCATGGTGTTGCGAGGGGCTAAAAAGGACGTGTCAGAATCGCTCTATGCAACACAACATATTTGCGATTTAAGCTATGCAACGCTATGACAAAATTTGAAGCCTTGGGGTTAGACCAACCCCTATTGGACGCTATTGCCGATCTTGGATTTGAAACCCCTTCGGAAGTCCAAGAAAAATCCATCCCTATTTTATTGGAGGAAGAAACCGATTTGGTCGCTTTGGCCCAAACGGGAACGGGAAAGACCGCTGCCTTTGGTTTTCCCATGATACAAAAGATCCAAGCTGAAAGCAGGACAACGCAAGGGTTGATCCTATCGCCAACCAGAGAGCTTTGCCTACAGATTACCAATGAGCTCAAGCTCTATTCCAAATACATCAAAGGACTGAATACCGTCGCCATTTATGGCGGTGCCAGCATTACGGAACAAGCCAGACAGATAAAACGTGGTGCCCAGATCGTTGTGGCAACCCCGGGCAGGATGAAAGATATGATTGGCCGTGGAATGGTAGACATCTCCAAAATTGACTATTGTGTATTGGACGAGGCCGATGAAATGCTGAACATGGGATTTTATGAGGATATCAAGGATATTCTTTCCAATACCCCGGAAGAGAAATTTACCTGGCTTTTTTCGGCTACCATGCCCAAGGAAGTGGCTTCCATCGCCAAAAAATTCATGCACAAACCCCACGAAATCACCGTTGGGACCAAAAATGCAGGTGCTTCCACCGTTCAGCATGAGTTCTACACTGTTGGAGGAAGGGACAGATATGCCGCTTTAAAACGTCTTGCCGATGCAAATCCAGGTATTTTTTCCGTGGTGTTCTGTAGGACCAAAAGAGATACCCAAAAAGTAGCGGAAAAATTAATTGAGGATGGCTATAATGCAGGTGCGCTGCACGGTGATCTAAGCCAGAACCAACGTGACCTTGTCATGAATGCCTTCCGCAAAAAGCAGGTGCAGATGTTGGTGGCCACCGATGTGGCCGCAAGGGGAATTGATGTGGATGATATTACCCACGTGATCAACTATCAGCTACCTGACGAGATCGAGACCTATACCCACCGAAGTGGACGAACTGGGCGGGCTGGAAAGTCGGGTATTTCCATGGTTATCGTTACCCGCTCGGAGTTGAGGAAAATAAAGGCCATAGAAAAGAAAATCAAGCAAGATTTCATTTCCAAAAAGATTCCAACGGGCATTGAGATCTGTGAAATCCAACTGTATCATCTGGCCAACCGCATCAAATCCACCGAAATAAATTCAGAAATAGATAATTATCTTCCTGCCATCCACGATGTGCTGGAAGGTCTGGACCGGGAGGAACTGATCAAGAAGATGGTTTCCGTGGAATTTACCAGGTTCTATAACTACTACAGCAAAACCCGAGACCTTAATTCGGACGATTCCCGCCGAGACCGTGGTGAAAAGGGAGAGGGCAAGGGTAACAAGCCAAGTGATGGTTCAGTACGCTACTTCATCAATGTGGGTGAGCGCGATGGTTATGACTGGATGTCGCTAAAAGACTTTTTACGCGATACCCTGAACCTCGAGAAGGAGGACATCTTTAACGTGGACACCAAGGATAGCTTTTCCTTTTTTAATACGGAGGCCCAACTCAGTGAATTTGTATTGCAGACCTTTACCGATTTTAAGGTGAAAGGAAGGTTCATCAATGTTGAAATCTCCAAAAATCCTCCCTCTACGGGCAAGGGCGGTCGAAAGCGCGATCGTAAAAAAGGCCATAGAAAAGGTGGGGACAACAAATCCTTTAGAGGAGGCCGAAAAGGAGGTTCTGGCAAAAGAGGTGGAAAAAGAAGACCCGGTTTTTATTAGTTAATTCTATATTAAATCCGAACATTCTCCGTTTTATTTTTCTTTGTTTAGTACTTTTATGACTACAAAGATTGCATGAAAAGAGTTCTACTTACATTTTTACTGTGCTCAGCATATTTCGGGTTTTCCCAAGATGATACCGATGCGCAACCCGTGCAGGAATTGAATGCCAAGGTGATCAATGCCCAAGACGGATTCCCCATGGTCAGCGTGCATGTGATCAACCTGAACAAAGTAGTGGGTACCATTACGGACCAACAAGGGGAATTTACCATTCCTGCTGCAGTCAATGATACGTTGTACTTTACTTTTCTTGGGTTTAAATCGGAAAAAGTGCGGGTCACCAGTGATATGTTCAAATTTGAGGGCACCGAAATCGCCCTGACTGAATTGGCCTACGCCTTGGAAGAAGTCATTGTTCGTCCTTATCAATTAACTGGGTACCTCGAAATCGATGTAAAAAATCTACCGATAAATAATGCCTACCAATACAGCATCTCAGGGCTCCAGAGGAGTTATGAGGGGGGTAGCAAAAGTCCCAGTGCCGTTACCAAGGTCTTGGGGGCCATTCTAAATCCGGCGGACCTGCTGCGGAATCTTTTTGGGAAAAAACCAAAACAGATGCGCAAACTACAGCAAATGAAGCAAGATGACGATATCCGTGATCTATTAGCTTCCAAATTTGACCGGGAAACCTTGACCGAGCTACTTCAATTGGAAAAAGTGGACATTGAGGATATCCTTAACAACTGCAACTATTCCCGTTCGTTTATCAATACCGCCAATGATCTTCAGATTCTTGATGCCATTTCCAGCTGTTACGAAGAATACAGGGTACTCAATAGAAGATAATTTTCGTCGGAACTTACCCTTGTCCAAGCTATGCCAAATAGGAAATAAATTTTCAATTTCCACATGCATTTTATAGCTTTAGACAAAATCCCTAACGATGAAGAAACTACTTGCTATCATGTCCATCCTCTCTTTTCTTAATGGTTGCAAAGAAGTTAAAAACCCTCAAAAAGAAGATACTCAAACCGTTGCCCTGGAGGTCGTCAAAAAAGAGGTCCCTTTCGTTTGGGAAGGAGCCAATATCTACTTTTTGTTGACGGACCGCTTCAATGTCGGGAATCCCAACAAAGGTGTCCAGTTTGGACAAAGTGAGGAAACCGCGGTGCTGCGTGGGTTTGAAGGAGGGGACATCCAAGGGATAACCCAAAAAATTGAAGAAGGATATTTTACCGATTTGGGAATCAACGCCATTTGGTTTACGCCCATAGTGGAGCAAGTCCATGGCGCCACGGATGAAGGTACGGGAAATACCTATGCCTACCACGGGTATTGGGCAAAGGACTGGACAGCCATCGACCCCAATTTTGGGACTCGAAAAGATTTGGAAAAGTTGGTAAAAGCTGCCCATTCCAAAGGTATTCGGATTCTTTTGGACGTAGTGCTCAACCATACTGGACCAGTTACCGACATGGATCCTGTTTGGCCCGAAGAATGGGTGCGCACAGGGCCAAAATGTGAGTTTACCACCTACGAAAATACCACGGCCTGCACCCTAGTGGACAATTTACCGGATATCTTGACAGAATCCGATGAAGCTGTGGAACTGCCGGATGCCCTTTTGGCCAAATGGAAAGACGAAGGCCGTTTAAGCCAGGAATTGGATGAACTTCAATTGTTCTTTGAGCGTACAGGCTATCCCCGTGCCCCAAGGTTTTACATTATAAAATGGCTTACCGACTACATCAACGACTTTGGCGTGGACGGTTTTAGGGTGGATACGGTAAAACATGTAAATGAAGAATCCTGGTCCGACCTTTATAGGGAGGCCTCTTACGCTTTCGAGACCTGGAAAAAGAAACATCCGGACCAAGTATTGGACGACAATCCTTTTTACATGGTTGGGGAAGTGTATAATTATGGTATTACCGGCGGGCGTGAATTTGATTTCGGAGACAAAAAGGTAGATTTCTTCAACTACGGCTTTAAGAGCTTGATCAATTTTGACCTAAAGACGGATGCCCAAAAGGATTACGAGACCATTTTCAAAAAATACAGCCGTCTTTTAAACACCAAACTAAAAGGCAAGAGTGTACTCAATTACCTTACTTCACATGATGACGGCAATCCTTTTGACAAGGAACGCAAGAATTCTATATACGCTGCCAATGTCCTATTATTAACCCCAGGCGCCTCCCAGGTATATTACGGGGATGAAACGGCAAGAAGCCTTGTCATAGAGGGGACTGAAGGGGACGCAACCCTACGCTCGTTCATGAATTGGGAGGAATTGGATAGCCTGCCGAACATCCAGAACATCCACAAACATTGGCAAAAATTGGGACAGTTCCGAAGCAACCATCCTGCCATTGGGGCCGGAAAGCACAAACGTCTGGCCAAATCACCCTATGTGTTTTCCAGAACCTATATGGATGGGGATTATAAGGATAAGGTCGTGGTAGGACTAAATCTTCCCAAAGGAAAAAAATCCCTTACCGTAAAAGGTTTCTTTGGCGATGGCACCAAACTATACGACACTTATTCCGAAACGGAGGTAACCGTTGCCAAAGGCAAGGTGGAATTGGACAATGATTTTGATATTGCCCTCCTGGAACTGTTGGAATAATTCCTAGCTTCTGGAATGCAAGGCAACCCTATTGCCTTCAGAGTCCACAAACAGGGCCATGTATCCCACATCCGGGCTTATCTGGGTCTTACCCTTAAGGATTTTGCCCCCGGCCTGCTCTATACGATCCAGCTCATTTTGCACATCAGCACTTGAAAAATAAATCAAAACCCCATCAGTGGTGCTAGGGGTATAGCTCTCATGCTGGATAAGGGAACCATTGGCCCCTGGCTTTCCTTCTGCCCAAGGAAACCAACCCATAAGGGTTCCGCCAAAATCCTGCACCTGTATATTTATCTGAAAAATGGTATCGTAAAAGGACTTGGCTCTATCCATGTCCACTACGGGAATCTCAAACCAGCCCACTATATTCTGTTCCATGGTGCTATTTTTCCAGGATAGTTTTCAAACTGGACAGCCCTTCCTCAAAATCGCCTCCAACCGCCTTGTCCATATTCATGAACATCATCATTATGCTAAATGGGAATTTGTTCTTTCCAGAAAAACCCCATGTTACCTTGGTATTTCCGCCATCGGCATCTTCTGTGATCAAATAGGCATCCGAAGTGGATTTCCAAGGTTTCAAAAAACGCAACTGGGATTCGATTCGCTCTCCATCCACAATTTTGGTGAGCTCCTGTTCCCCTTCTCCCACGTCTTTGTTCCCGTTCCAATAACTGGTGGCCCCAACTTCTCCATCGGTCCCTGTAAATTTCTTTTCCATATTGGGATCTTTCTTGTTCCACGGTGACCATTGGTCGTGGTTTTTAAGAAACCTAAGGTTGTCAAATACCACAGCCCTTGGCTGCTCAATAACAATGGAGCGGGACACGTTGTACGTTTTTGGGGCAATAAGGGCTAGAATAATGATCAAGAGGACAAGTCCTCCAAGAATGTAGAGTAGTGTAGTCATGTTGTTTATTCGTTTGGTTACCCTACAAAATACAAAAAACTTTATTTGGAGACGTAACGTTCTATAATACCTTCCACATCCTTGATGGATTTCTTGGTCCAATCAAGGCGTTTTTCCAAAATTTCTAGGGGAGACAATTGCCAGGGATGCGAGGACTTACGTATTTGCTGTGACAGTTTTTGAAGGATGATGGCCGCCGAAACAGAGATGTTTAAACTTTCGGAAAAACCAACCATGGGGATTTTAAGATGATGATCCGCCTGTTGCATGACCTCCTCGCTCAAACCCTCTTTTTCGGTGCCAAAGAAAAGCGCTGTTTTCCGGTTTATCACAAAATCCTCCAGCACCAAGGAATCGGTATGAGGGGAAGTGGCCACTATCTGGTATCCCTCATCTTTAAGTTGATTGAGACAATCCGCTGTGGTCTGATATCGATGCACATCCACCCACTGCTCAGCCCCCATAGCAATATTCTTGTCCAAACGCTCCCCAAACCTGTCCTCTACCACATGCAACTGTTGAATGCCAAAGGCATCACAACTTCGAATTACCGCGCTGGTGTTGTGTAATTGGAAGACATCCTCTATGGCCACGGTCAAAAATTTCGTGCGATGCTCCAGCACATCCAAAAACCGCTGCTTTCTCTCCTGGGTAAGAAAAGTTTCCAAATAGGTCAACAAATCATAATCAAACATAAAACCCAAGATACCAAAAAATGAATTTCATATTTTTAAGCACCTATGGGAGCGAAGAAAAAGATAGTGGTGCTTACCGGAGCTGGAATGAGCGCGGAAAGTGGATTAAAAACCTTCCGGGATGCCAATGGCCTTTGGGAAGGACATGATGTTATGGAAGTGGCTTCTCCCCAAGGTTTTCATCGCGACCCAGAATTGGTATTGGAATTTTACAACCAAAGAAGAAAACAACTCTTAGAAGTACATCCAAATGCCGGACATATGGCACTCGTTGACCTGGAAAATCGGTTTGATGTCCATATCATCACCCAAAATGTGGACAATCTGCATGAACAAGCCGGAAGTTCGCAAGTGCTCCATTTGCATGGAGAATTGTTCAAGGTACGCAGCACGGAAGATGAGTCCTACGTTCTGGAATGGAAAAAGGACTTGGTCTTGGGCGACTTGGACCCCAATGGACATCAGCTAAGACCCCATATTGTGTGGTTTGGGGAAATGGTCCCCATGCTGGAACCTGCCGTTGGCATTACCGTACAGGCAGACATTCTTATCATAATCGGCACATCCATGCAGGTATACCCAGCAGCAAGCCTCATCAATTATGTAGCGCACAACACCCCGATCTATTTTATAGATCCCAAACCCAGCGTGGGGGCATCGGAGTACAATAACCTTACCGTATTAAGTCAAACGGCCACCACCGGGGTTCCCGCTTTGGTCCATCAATTGTTGAATTCTTAATCTTGCCCCATTGGATCAAAAACAATTACACCTGGCCTTAAATTCCGGACGACTTTCCAAACAACAGATATCCAGTTTGGTAGAAGAATTGGAACATTATCCTGAACTTGTAGGGCAGCTAATACAGGAAGTGTTGCAACAAGATGTGAGCGATTCTTTCAACGCCAGTTGGACCTTGGACCATCTCATGCGAAAAAGACTGGAGTACCTGTTACCGTTCATGGACAAGTTTACCAGCAGTTTGGCACAATTGAAAGATGAATCGAACATCAGGCCCATGGCCCATATCTGCCAAATGCTTTGTGAAGCCTATTATAAGCAGAAAGATGAAGCTTTTACCCGAAACGTAAGTCCTGAGCAATTGGAGTCCATCATGACGGTTTGTTTTGATTGGTTTATTGGGCCCCATAAAGTAGCCGCCAAGGTATTTGCCATGAGCAGCCTCTACTATTTGGGCCTTCAATTTTCATGGGTACATCCTGAACTTAAAATGATTTTGGAAGAAACCATTGGGCAAGGAACGGCAGGATATAAGAACCGTGCCAAAAAAACCTTGGACAAGCTGGTGCAATTAGGGCACTAAAATGTGGGACTTTGAGTATCTTTGCCCTTTCAAAAATTAGACCATGCCATTGAACCAACTCAACGCCATATCCCCCATTGACGGTAGGTATAGAAACAAAACCGAAGCACTGGGCAACTATTTTTCCGAAGAAGCCTTGATTAAATATCGGGTCCAGGTAGAAATAGAATATTTTATTGCCCTCTGTGAAATTCCATTGCCACAATTATCGGAGTTTGACAAGACAAGGTTTTCCAATCTACAAGAAATCTATAAAGAATTTACTGCGGAAGACGCGTTGACCATCAAGGAGATTGAAAAAACCACCAATCACGATGTAAAGGCGGTTGAGTACTTTATCAAGCAAAAGTTTGATGCATTGGGGCTTGAAAAATATAAGGAATTCATCCATTTTGGTCTGACCTCCCAGGACATCAACAACACGGCCATTCCTCTTTCCATAAAAGAGGCAATGAACGAGGTATATGTCCCTTTGTATTTTGAAGTGTTTGAAAAATTGAAAGCCTTGGCTTCGGAATGGAAAGATATTCCCATGTTGGCACGTACGCATGGGCAACCGGCCTCCCCTACCCGTTTAGGAAAGGAATTGGATGTTTTTGTGGAACGCTTGAAGGAACAGTTCAACTTGTTGAATGATATCCCAAGTGCTGCCAAATTTGGTGGTGCCACCGGAAATTACAATGCCCACAAAGTGGCATATCCGAGCATAGATTGGAAGGCATTTGGGAAGAATTTTGTGCAGGAGAAGCTTACGTTGACCCATTCTTTTCCAACCACGCAGATTGAGCACTATGACCATATGGCGGCGCTGTTTGATTGTTTGAAACGTATCAATACCATTTACATTGATTTGAACAGGGACATTTGGACCTATATTTCCATGGATTATTTCAAACAAAAAATTAAAAAGGGCGAAGTAGGCTCCTCCGCCATGCCCCATAAGGTAAACCCAATAGATTTTGAGAACTCCGAGGGGAATCTAGGTATTGCCAATGCCATTTTTGAGCATCTGTCCGCTAAATTGCCCATTTCACGTTTGCAGCGCGATTTGACGGATAGCACGGTCCTAAGAAATGTTGGAGTTCCATTTGCACATACCCAAGTGGCGCTCTTGTCCACCTTAAAAGGGTTGAACAAATTGGTGTTGAACGCTGAAAAGTTTGAGCAGGACCTTGAGGATAATTGGGCCGTTGTGGCCGAAGCCATTCAGACCATCTTAAGGAGAGAAGGCTACCCCAATCCTTACGAAGCTTTAAAAGGACTTACACGGACCAATGAGAAAATCACCCAAAAATCCATTGCGGATTTTATAGATACGTTGGAGGTTTCCGATGAAATCAAAAGTGAGCTTAAAAAAATAACCCCGGCAAATTATACCGGGGTCTAATCGTTTTTGGTTCGTTTTACTATCCTTCCTTATGGATTTCCACCTGATGTGGGTATGGGATTTCAATTCCGGCTTCATCCAAGGCCAATTTGCAGTTTTCATACGTTGAAAAATACACGTCCCAATAATCTTCAGGTTTGCAAAAAGGGCGTACAGCAAAATTAACCGAGCTGTCCGCCAGTTCCATCACATTTACGGAAGGGGCGGGATCCTGGAGTACCTGAGGATTGGAGGTCAGTACTTTCAAGAGCACTTCCTTGGTTTTCTTGATATCTTCGCCATATCCGACCCCAATAACCGTGTCTACCCTAATTTTGCCTTCGGCACTGTAATTCACAATGTTCCCATTGGCCATAGCTCCATTGGGCACAATGGCCAACTTGTTCTCCGGGGTGGTAAGCTTGGTGGTAAATATTTCAATTTCCTTTACCACACCCAATACCCCTTGGGCCTCTACCAAGTCGCCAATGCGATAGGGCTTAAAGATCATCAGCAATACGCCACCCGCAAAGTTGGAAAGCGATCCCTGTAGCGCAAGTCCAATGGCTAAACCAGCTGCGGCTATAACAGCGGCAAAAGTGGTGACATCCACTCCCAATCGGGAAATGACCAGAATTATCAAAAATACCTTTAAGGTCCAAGAGATTAAGTTGAGTAGGAACTTTTGAAGGGATTCTTCATACTTGCTCTTGGACATTACCTTTCTGGTGGCTGAAGTAATCTTTTTAATGATCCACGAACCAATAATATAAATGATGATCGCAGTGACCAACTTGGGGCCAAATTCCTTGGCAAGATCTAAACCGTAGTTGATCCATTCCTGTGCTTTTTCCATATACCTAAATTGAATTTGTTAGTGTTCCATGTGTGAGACACTAAGATAGGAAGAAGGTCACAATTTGGGAAGGAAGGGATTCAAACAAAAAAATCCCGATAGCTTTGCTATCGGGACCGGTGTTTTTTGATTGATGTGTGGTCTATCCTTTTAGGAACTCCCCTATTTCCCCGAGTCCTGCACCATCATATTCGGATTTTTGGATGGCCTGTATTAGTTGTACAATATGGGCTGGATTCATATCCTTCCCAAGTACACGGACCAGGGCAAACCCTTTGTCATTGCTATCCCCATAGATGATCACCTCGTCGATGGCATCTTCCTCTCCAATGTACTTGATCACGCCCTTGCCGTATTGTGAATTGATTTTCATCAACTCCACAAAGTCATCCCCCTTTAAGATTTCCTTTACCTTGGTCCTTTCGGTTTTGTACTCCGCCACATTGTCCGCTGTTTTCTTAAAAGCCAACAAATTGAACTTTCTTAGCGACCCTATGGCCTCTTCTTGGGTCTCAGTAAGTTCTACCGCATCCATCTTTAAGATACTGGCCGGAACATCAAGGGTGATGAAATTGGGGTTTTCCGAATTGTCCACATAATATTCCTGTAAACTTTGTTGGGAGGAACAAGAGGCCAAAACCAGCGCTCCAAACAACATAATGCCTTTTACTATATGTTTCATTGTTCTTGTTTTCATTGATTTTGAAATGAGCAACCTCACGGATCCTACTCCTGTTTATCAATCTTGTGCAGACCATCATGCAGGTCCATCTTTCGGGTCAACGCCCCTACCTTGGTGAGGTCAATATCCCCTGTCATGGTCAAGAGTACCGTCTCAAAATGCCTACCGTGCTTGCCTTGGTGCTTATCGTCAATGCCCGTAACAAACATGAGCAATTCAGCTACGTGGTTGTCATCTTTTCCATTTCTGATATAGAATTTGAGGTTGGTATCCCCATCTTTTACCTTCATCAGCTCCTCCAACTTGGAAGAACGGACGTATTGTTTCATAGTGGCCGACATATCGGCTGAAGCTCCCTCGTCTTCGGACATAAAGATCTTGATATTGTTGATGCTTTTCGCGATATCCACAAAATCCCTGGCATCCTCATCCTCATCGTGCTCCATCATTTTGGCCACAAGGTTCAACATCCCTTTGTTTATGGTCACGGAACCAATCCGTTCAGAATCCTCAAATTTGTCAAATATGGACTGGGAAATCCCTAAATACGGAAGCACAAAGGCTACTAATAGTATACTAATTTTTTTCATGATTGATGTTTTTTGATTGTATTTGTATTCTCTGATAATTTCTGGAAAAGGTCAACAGCTATCGGTAGATGTATGTAACTGGCGACAGCTGTTAACCAATGTCTTTTATTCTTTTTTTCCTGCTTTGTTCAATTCTTTGGGTAGGTTCATCTTATTGGTAAGTGAGTTGATCTTGTTCAAATCGATGTCCCCGGTCAAGGAGAGCAGGACGGTCTCAAATTTTCTTCCATCGGCCTCCACCTCTTTAAGTCCGGTGACGAACATCAACAGTTCACTTACGTGGTCATCATCCTTTCCTTCCTTTATATAGAACTTTACATTGGCATCCTTGTCCTTCACCCGCATCAGTTCTTCCATAGTGGAAGACTTCAGGTATTTTTGGACCGAGGCCTTCATATCGTCTCCAATGGCCTTATTGTCCGTGGTAAATACCTTCAAACTTTTCAAGCTGCTGGCGATGTCCATAAAATCCTGGGCTTCTGGGTCATCCACCTCCACATCTATTTTGGCCAATAGGTTGAACATGCTCTTGTTGACCACCACCGAAGTGACATCATCCAAATCCTCAAATCGGTCAAAAAGGGATTGGGAGAAACCGGCCAAGGGCATAACGGCCATCATTAAAATTAAAATATTGCGCTTCATTGTTTTCGTTTTAATCGTTGTTGTAAATTTTTTGTTTTGCAATCTCAAATTCTTGTAGGTAGGCTACTTTTTCCGTACCCTTTCCAAAATTCTCAGCTAAAAGTGCAAACGCTTCCTTAGTTTGCTTATAAACACGTTCTGCCTCTCTTTGTTGCTGATAATCATAATAAATACCAAAGGTCAAAACAACCACGGCCGCAATGGATAGCCACTTATAGTAATTTCTTCTAGGTTTTAGTGGAACCTGCTTGGTGTACCGCTCTTCCTTGGCCACGGAAAAGTAATTGAACATGGGCCTATACTGTTCCAAATGGTCAGCAACTTTCTCTTGGGAGAAATACGCCTGTAAGGTTTGCTCTTCGGCTACCGTGGTGGTGGCTTCAAAGTACTTTTCCATTAATTTTTCTATGTTATCCAATTCCATAGCTATGTTTTTTAATCAATTCTTGTCTCACTGCTTTTCTTGCTCTTGAGAGGGTAACACGTACTGCTGTGGGTTTCATGTCCAACAGTTCGCAAATCTCCTCAAACTCGTATTGCTCCACATCCCGCAGTTGCAATACCATTTTTTGCTGTTCCGGTAATTCTTCCATGATGCGCTCCATCCATCTTACACTGTCTTCTGCCTCCAATTGTTTTTGCAGCGAGGTGTTTTCATCCTGATAGTTACTGTGCACCAATTTCAAATTATTGGCCTGTTTGGACTTTAATCGGTCCAAACAAAAATTCTTGGTCATGGTCATGGCAAAGGCCTCTACGTTTTTGTACTCTCCCATAGACTCGTTCCTCGACCAGAGTTTTAGCAAAATTTCCTGGGTGGCGTCCTCCGCTTCCTCCTTGGAGACCAACAAGCGCTTGGCCAGTCGGTAGAGTTTGTCCTTAAAGGGCATTACCACATTTAAAAATTCAGCTTGTTTCATTTAGTTTAGATAGTTGTTGCAAGTTTTTTGCCTTGCTTACAGTATCACGACGACGCATATCGAAATTTGTTACAAAAAATTTGTAGTCTCCCTGTAAGTAGCTAATTTGTCATACCATTTGCTGTAAGAAAATAGAAAATAATTCTACATATTCCATAAGCCTCAAAGATCATGTGGAACGAAATTTGATGAATTTTACCAAAATTTAGCTATGAAAAAATTGCTCTTATTGTTTATTGGGATTGCCCTATGCCTAGGTAGCTGTAAAAGTGACAACAACGGCATTAACAACCCAAACGACCCAAACAACCCCATCGGTAATAATCTGGATGCCCAAGCATTCATGTGGAATGCCATGAATTTATGGTATTTCTGGCAAGCCAGCGTGGATTTACTTGATGACGACCGTTTTGCCAACGATCAGGAATTTACAGAATTCCTACAGCAACATCCTAATCCTTCCGATTTCTATTTTAATGAGTTGCTCTTCAATGAAGATCGCTTCAGCTTTCTGAATGAAAATTATGAGGATTTGGTCAATAACCTTTCCGGGGTATCAAAGAGCAATGGCCTCGAATTCGGGCTTGTCCGTTTTTCAGAAGGCAACGGACTTTTTGGATATGTTCAGTACATCGTGCCCAACTCCAATGCTTCATCCACCGACATTAAGAGAGGGGACATATTCACCCGGGTGGATGGCACAGCGCTTACCTTGGATAACTATCAGGAACTCCTTTTTGGGGACAATGACACTTATACCCTTGGGTTGGCCGACATAAATGGCGATGAGATTACCGATAACGATACGGAAATTGAGCTCACAAAAGTTGCCAATCAGGTTGAGGACCCCATATTAGTGGCTGAAACCTTGGATATCAACGGAACCAAGATTGCCTATTTGATGTACAATCGGTTTCTGAGCAATTTTAACGAGGAACTCAATGCGGCTTTCGCCGAATTTGTTGCCCAAGGTGCCACTGAACTTGTGCTGGACGTGCGCTATAACCCAGGCGGGTCGGTCAACACTTCCCGGCTTTTGGCAAGTATGATCTATGGTACCAATACCAGTGAACTTTATATAAGACAACGCTGGAACAGCAAAATCCAAGGTCAGCTCAGTACCGAACAATTGGAAGATTACTTTGCCAGTAGTACCGGAGCCACTCCGATCAACACCTTGAACTTGGACAAATTATATGTAATAGCCACCAACAGTTCCGCCTCGGCCAGCGAATTGGTCATGAACGGTCTCGCTCCCTATGTTGAAATTTTCCATGTTGGGGAGACCACAAGAGGTAAAAATGAATTTTCCATCACCCTAGTGGATGATCCAGATAATGCATACATCTATAATAGCGACAGGGAGAACCAAATTAACCCGGATAACAGCTGGGGAATACAGCCCTTGGTAGGTAGAAATGAAAATGCTGATGGTTTTTATGATTACACCGATGGTTTGGTGCCCAATGTTGTTCTAGAAGAGGATTTGGCCAATTTAGGCGTTTTGGGTGATCCCAATGAACCGCTGCTGGCCAGGGTCATTGAAGAAATTACCGGGATGTCTGGAAAAAAGTCCTTCGATGTGCAAATGCCAGCCAAGGCATTTACCGGTTCTAGGATCGAAACACCGATGCGGGACAATATGTATTTGGATAAACCGATATTTTTGAACCAATAAAGACAAAAAGCGGCCGTTGGCCGCTTTTTTTATTCCTTAATTATCGGTTCAACCGATGTAAATCCAGTTTGTGAAATTTTGGACTAAGGTGCTTGGGAATTTCAAACGCATCAGGATGGAATATCCCGGCCAACAATTCAATGCCATTTACCAAGGTGTTGGCAGAAGATTGGGTAAATAGGTCAAAGTCGGCTATAAAAACCTGGTTGTCTTGAACTGCCCGCAGACTGTTCCAGCCTTCCTTTCTTGTTAAAAGGTACATTTCCTCCAAGGTACGATTCACCGTGAAACCACAGGGGGCGACTACCAATATTTCAGGATCGTATTTTATAATTTTATCCCACAAGGTGACCACGCTGTCGCCAGATGGGTTGGAGAGCATATCCACACCTCCGGCCAATCCAATTTGATGTGGAATCCAATGCCCGCAATTAAAAATGGGATCCAACCATTCCATCAGCATCACTCTTTTGGGTAGTGCCCTTTTACTTCTTAAAGCATCCACCACTTGGGATATTCTGTTGTTCAGGTTATTGAGATAGCTGTAGGCAACCTCCTCCTTCCCCAAGGCTTTGGCGATGGTTATGGCAGACATAAAGACATCGTCCAAGGATTCAGGGCTAATGGAAATAAGTTCGGGCTGCTTTGGTAATTTGGAAACAGCTGCAGCCGTACATGCCGTATCAATCTGGCAGATATCGCACATGTCTTGGGTAAAAATGATGTCCGGTGCAATTTCTTCCAAAATGGGCTCATCCACGTAGTAAAGGTCTTTTCCTTGATGCTTGCTGGCTGAAAACAAGGAATCAATTTCTTTACTGGATAGGTTCTTCCCTTCCAAAATGCACCTGACAACCGGCTGTTTCTCTTGTAAAGCCTGTTCCGGGCACTCGAATGTTATTCCGTATAAATGGTCATCCAAGCCCATGTCATACAACATTTGGGTAACCGCTGGCAAAAAAGAACAGACCTTCAGCATAACTTAAGACGTGTAAATTAAAAGTTTAGATTGATTCCAGCGTTGATATTTCTACCCCTGGTCGTAAACCCAACCACCTCTACAAATTCCTCGTTCAAAAGGTTGGAAGCACTCAGGAATACCTTTAATTTTTCTGGAAGCAGTTCATGTTCTGCATAGAGACCCACCAATGAAAACGACTCTAAGGAAACACTGGAAAACGTACTAAAGTCGGTATCTAACCGCTGTCCCGTATAGGCATAGGTGGCAGAAATGTTGGTGGTTTCGCACAATTGATATCCCAAAGCCAAATTGGCCTTATGCTTGGGTATTCTTATCGCGGCATCTCCTTTACGTTCCGTAAATGTATAATTGGCATCCAATGAAAAAGCATTGCATGGTCTCCAAGAAAGCTCCACCTCAACACCGCTTGCATCGATTTCATCCGCCACATTTATGCTTGTAAAATTCTGGTCGAAGCCTATGGTGTTCTTTTCATTGCGATTAAAGTACAGCGCACTTAATCGCAGTTTGTCATTTGCAAAGTACTCTACCCCACCTTCAACGGTACGGTTTTCCTCAGGTTCCAATTCTGGATTGGCCCCAAAATCACCGAACAACTGAATAAGATTAGGAGTAATATAGGAGGTGGCATACGACCCCAACAATTTTACATATCCATGTTCCGTGGAAAAGGTATAGGAAGGGTTCAGATTGTAAACCAAATGGTTTCCATATTCAGAATGGGTATTCAACCTCGCCCCGGTATTAAGATTAAACCCAAAATCCGATACATAGACCACGTTCACATAGGGGTCAAGAATGGTAAAATCAGCTTCGCTCGAGAATACCGCTTTGTCCTTGATATAGTTGATCCCAAGGATGGTGTGCCACTTTTCGGCAAGAACCAATTTGTTGTAAATGTCCAATACCAAGTTCTTTCCCTCGGAAGTACTTTCTCCAAATGTGCTTACATTAAAAGAGTCGTAGGATGCGTAGGCCGTGTTCAGGTGTAGCGAGCCGGTACCATAGTCCACCGTGCTGGAAAGTCCTATGCGTTCTTGGGTTACCTTGGCCAAATTGGGTGCTTCCATACGATCAGCATCAAAATCAGTCCTAAATTTAGTTTGATTTCCATAGATCGAAACTTGCACGTGGTCACTGAACTGGTACCCCAGTCTCACATTGGTGGCAAATTGTGACGTAATATCTTCATCATTGGTTGGAGTAACCGCTGCTGACAAGCCGCTGGCATACCGATTGGAAAAATTCACCCCATAGGAGAACTTTTCCAACGTCCCAGAAACCCCGACCTCATTTCTGAAACTTCCCAAATTGCCATTTTGATCATCGGCGGTTTGGTTGGTACCTACTGTGGATCGAACGTTTCCTGCAATCTCTTTTTTCGCAGCTTTCTTGGTGGTGATGTTGATTACTACGGTGGCCGCATTGGTACCATACAAGGTACTGGCCGCACCCTTAATGATCTCTATGGACTCCACATTGGCGGAAGACAACAAGCGAAGGTCATATTCCTGTGAAAAAGATGAAGGATCAGTGACCCGGACCCCATCGATGATGACAAGCGCCTGTCTTCCCCTACCTCCGCGGGCAAAAACCCCAAACACAGAGCCGTCCCTACCGCGACTTCCTGTTATTTCAATACCGCTTTTGGTGTTGATCAACTCGGCAACCGTTTTGCCTTGGTTACGTTCCAATTCATCCGCTGTGATCTTAATAACGGTCTTGCCTGAATTTTCTCTTTTTAGGGCAAAACGGGAATCACTGACCACAACCTCATCCAACTGGTTTATTTTGGGGGTATCTTGCTGAGAATCCTGTGCTGCAAGCCCCTGTACCGCCAAAATTGCGGCGCAAAACCATAAATTACTTTTTTTCATTTCGTTTAAGTGAATAAACGGGAGATTAGTATGCTGTCCCATACGTAAACTTTTATCCCGAAAGTTTAACAATGTTTGTTTCGAATATGGCAGGTCTCCTGACTTATTTTATACTGTTTTGCCTTCCCATCCATATGAACAGTGGCACTGCAGAAAACAATATCCCCGTTAACGGGGTGTCAAACACAATTGACAAAAAATTACAGTTGCGGGAACAGTTCCAGAATTTTCCAGGTCGGAAACAAAATTTGAAAAACTTGAAAGTCACTTGTGTATCTTCAACTTCGTACTCCCAACTTTGTACTTATAACCTCGTACTTCTAACTTCGTACTTCCAACTTTAGAATCACTGGATTCCCTTTTAATCCCAAAGACATTGGCCTTTAGGAACCAAAATTCAGAGCGAAAGTAATCATTCTGTTTAATCTTTTTTTGAAAAAGTTAAATAATCTTACTTTTGATGGCATGATTGTACAATGGCCGCGCTTCATCATTCTAGTGCCCTTTTTAATAGTTTGCTTATTAGGGTGTTCAGAAAAAAAGAAAAATTCCAAGCCTGAACAAAATCCAAGGAAAACAGGCATCCAATATGCTACCGGTTTCACCCTGGAGTCAAATGGTGATATTACGGAGATCAAAGTCAATTCTGCCTGGCCCGGCTCCAAGACCACATTTACTTATGCCCTGGTTCCCCGGGAAAAATTGGCAAGTATTACACTTCCCGCCGATATGTACGATGCCATTGTGCCCACCCCTGTGGAGCGAATGGTCATCACTTCCACGACCCATATTGCTTCCTTGGAAGCCTTGGGAGAGTTACATGCGGTAGTGGGGTTTCCAAAGACCAATTTAATATCTTCACCTGCAGCCAGGGAGCGTATAGACAAAGGATTCATCAGGGAGTTGGGAACCAATGAGAGCATCAACACCGAAATTGTCCTTGAATTAAACCCGGAAGTGGTAATCGGTTTTGGTATAAACGATGTCAACAAAGCCTACGAAACCATTCAAATTTCGGGAATTCCCTTGGTGTACAACGGCGAATGGACCGAGGCGACCCCTTTGGGCAAAGCCGAATGGATAAAGTTTTTTGCTCCCTTTTTTCACAAACAGGCTGTTGCAGACAGTATTTTTCAAAACATTGAAATCTCCTATAAAAAAGCCACACAATTAGCCTCAAAAGTGGCATCCAGACCCACTGTACTCACCGGTGGCTTATACAAGGATGTTTGGTATGTGGCAGGAGGCAACAGCTGGATGGCACAGTTTCTAAGGGATGCCAACGCAGATTATCTGTGGGCCGACACGGAGAACAATGGAAGTATAGGTCTTAGTTTGGAAGCAGTATTGGAAAGGGGGTCACAGGCAGACTATTGGTTCAACCCCTCGTTGCACGCGTCCTATGAAGAACTTGTAAAGGCCAACCCGCACTACCCTCGGTTTAAGGCATTTTCCAATAAAAACATCTATTCCAATGCTGTTAAAAAGGGAGTGACGGGTGGATTGCTCTTTTACGAATTGGCACCGCAACGACCAGATTTGGTACTCCAAGACCTGATTTCAATATTGCATCCTGAGCTTTTGGAACACTACGAACCTTCCTTTTTTATGCCCCTAAACTAGATGAGTTGGCACCGATCATATACTATTTCCTTTGTCATGGTCGTATTGGCGCTTGTCTTGGCCCTGTTGCTCAATATCAGTTCCGGCTCCGTGAACATTCCTTTTTTGGCGATTATCTCTGGCCTGGCTGGTGGGGAATTGGAAATGGAATCTTGGAACTATATCCTCTGGAATTATAGGGTTCCCAAGGCATTCACCGCCACCTTGGTGGGTGGTGGGCTCTCGTTGAGCGGTTTGCTGATGCAAACCTTGTTCAGAAACCCTTTGGCCGGACCTTTTGTGCTTGGTATTAGTTCCGGGGCCAGTTTAGGTGCCGCTCTCTTGCTCATGGGAACTTCCTTGCTCACTGGACTTACTGCATTGACCATTTTCAATGATATTTCCCTTGTGGTGGCAGCTAGCCTAGGAAGTTTCCTGGTTCTCTTGGTTGTACTCTTGGTCGCTCAACGTATCAAGGACACTATGGCCCTCTTAATCATAGGTTTGATGTTCGGGAGTATAACCTCGGCCTTGGTTAGTGTAATGGCCTATTTTACTAGTGCGGAAAATTTACAACGGTTTGTCTTTTGGTCCTTTGGAAGTGTGGGCAACCTTACTTCCCAGCAGGTGACTGTCCTTGCTATCATTGTTGGTTTAGGCACCTTTTTATCCATTATTTCCATAAAAAAATTGAATGCTTTTCTTTTAGGGGAAAACTATGCCCAGAGTTTGGGGGTATCGCTTAAAAAATCAAGGTTGACGATAATCATTGCCACTGGGATTTTGGCAGGTGGCGTAACAGCTTTTGCCGGACCTATTGCTTTCGTTGGACTGGCAGTACCGCATTTAACAAGACAAATCTTTGATACCATGGAGCATCGCGTTCTAGTGCCAGCTGTTTTCCTCTACGGCGCCATACTTATGTTGCTCTGCGATACCATAGCGCAACTACCCAACTCGGCCAATGTGCTGCCCATCAATGCCATTACTTCCATAGTGGGGGCCCCGGTAGTGATATGGTTGCTGGTCCGAAAACGAAAAATGTTGTTTTGATGTCCAAACCAGTAGAGCAACATATCACCGTTCAAAATGTAACCGTGGGCTACGGTAGGAATGCTGTTTGCAAGGCCATTGATTTTCAGCTGGCCCAAGGAGAACTATGCGGAATTGTAGGGGTCAACGGTATTGGAAAATCCACATTGACCAGAACCTTGGGACGGCTCCAACCAAGCCTTGGGGGTTCCATCCAGATCATGGGTAAAAAATTAGAGTCTATCCAAACAGGAGAGATGGCCAGAACCATAAGTATGGTGCTGACCGAACAACCTGCTTCCAAAAATCTTCGGGTGGACGAATTGATCGCCCTTGGCAGGCAACCTTATACCAACTGGATCGGCAGTTTGTCCGTAGAAGACAAAAGGCAGGTTCAACTAAATTTGAAGGCCTTCCTTTTGGAGGAATTAAAACAGAGAAAATGTCATGAGCTAAGCGATGGACAGATGCAGCGGGTGCTTATAGCAAGGGCTGCGGCCCAAGATACACCCGTCATTTTATTGGATGAACCCACCACCCACCTGGATCTATTTCATAAAGTCCAAATCTTGAAGATGCTACAGCAGTTGGCGCATGAGAAACAAAAAACCATAATTTTTACCACCCACGAAATTGATCTCGCCATCCAACTTTGTGATAAAATCTTAATCTTGGACGGGCTTGAAAATCCCTTTGGCTCACCTACCGAACTAATCGAACAAAAACACTTTGAGCAATTGTTTCCTTCGGACATGGTACAGTTTGATGCCCAAAGCGGGGCATTTAAAGTAAAAAAGTAAGTTAGTTTGCCCTTCCTCCTTTATCTTTATCCGAAGATTTGTAGAATACTATGGCCAACGAAATGATATATGTGATTGTAGGGCTCTTAACAGCTGGCGTTGGACTTCTCCTTGGGATGTACATCCAAAAATTGAAGATTAAATCCAACGAAAGTGTTTGGAATGAGCGGGAACAGCAGCTAAATGGCTCTCTCCAGTCGTTGAATGCAAAATTGGTCCAAAGTGATGAGGACAAAAAAGCGCTGCAAAACGAAAAGGAGCAGCTGGGCCATCAAATTGTCCGTTATCAGGCCGATCTGGAAAATCTTCAACGCATCAATACAGAACAAAAGGAAGAAGTGGAAAAACTCCAGGAAAAATTTACCAAGGAGTTTGAAAATTTGGCCAATAAAATCCTCGACGAAAAAAGTACCAAGTTTACCGAGCAAAACCAGAAGAACATCAAGCAAATCCTGAATCCGCTCCAAGAAAAAATTCAATTGTTCGAAAAAAAGGTAGAGGCCACCCAAAAGGAAAACATCAGTATCCATTCAGCCTTGAAAGAGCAATTGCTAAATCTCCAAAACCAAAATTTAAAGATTACCCAAGAAGCAGAAAACTTGACCAAGGCTTTAAAGGGAGATAGTAAAATGCAAGGTAACTGGGGAGAGCTTGTCCTGGAACGGGTGTTGGAAAAGTCAGGCCTGGAAAAGGACAGGGAATACAGCGTACAACAAAGTTTTACCCTTGAAGATGGATCGCGGGTCATGCCCGACGTGATCATTCATTTGCCCGATGGCAAAAAAATGGTGGTGGATTCCAAGGTGTCCTTGACTGATTACGAACGTTATACCAATGCAGATGAAGACAATAAGGGCAAACACCTAAAAGATCATATCAACTCTTTACGAAAGCATGTTGAACAACTGTCCGCCAAAAAATACGAGGACCTTTATGAAATGGAAAGCCCGGATTTTGTGTTGCTCTTTGTGCCCATAGAACCCGCCTTTGCGGTGGCCATAAACGAGGACAACTCCTTGTACAATAAAGCTTTTGAACAAAATATTGTTATTGTCACCCCTTCTACCCTTTTGGCCACCTTGCGCACTATAGATACCATGTGGAGCAATGAAAAACAGCAGAAAAATGCCATAGAAATTGCACGCCAAGCTGGGGCACTCTACGACAAATTTGAAGGTTTTGTGACCGATTTGACCAAAGTGGGCAAAAAAATGGACGAGGCCAAGAACGAGTACCGTGGAGCTATGAACAAATTGGTTGAAGGTAGGGGCAACATTGTGACCAGTATTGAAAAACTCAAAAAAATGGGGGCCAAAGCCAAAAAATCCATTCCTGAACCAATCCTTAAAAGGGCCCAAGAAGATGATTATCAAGAGCCCAAGCTTGAACTTTAGATCATGCGCAAGTTAATTTTCATATTTATTTCTATTGTGTTGCTAGGGGTAACCGGCTATTTCACCTTTGTCTACTACGTCCCATTCAGTGAGGGTTATCGCTCCGGTGAGCTCATTAAATTCAGTCGAAAGGGTGTTTTGGCCAAAACTTGGGAAGGACAGATCAGCCAAGGAATCTCAGGAACCAATATTTTTTCATTTTCCGTACAGGACAGTGAAACAGAGGTCATTGAGAAAATGAAGGAATACCAGGGCAGATATGTAAAAGTGACTTATAAAGAGCGTTACCGTACTTTCTTCTGGCTAGGCGATACCAAGTATTTTATCACTGATGTTCAGCAGGAAACATCACCACACCTCAAAAATTAAGATGAAAAAATTCAAAACGGCCAAGGAGTCGCGCGTATCCATTACAGAATTGATGTTGCCGTCGCATTCCAATTTTGGAGGGAAGGTTCATGGAGGGCATATCCTGAATCTTATGGACCAAATTGCATTTGCATGTGCTTCCAAACATTCGCAGGCGTATTGTGTAACCGCCTCTGTGAACCGCGTAAATTTTCTGAATCCCATTGAGGTGGGCGAACTTGTCACCTTAAAGGCCTCCATCAATTATACTGGCCGTTCTTCCATGGTTGTGGGCGTCCGTGTGGTTTCCCAAAATGTGAAGACTGGGGAGGCCAAGCACTGCAATTCCTCATATTTTACCATGGTGGCGAAGGACAATGACGGGAATAACCTTGAGGTTCCCGGCCTTATCATTGAAGACAACAATGGGCTACGGAGATTTGCGCGAAGTATGGAACGAAAGATGTCCGCTTATAATAGGGATACCAAATACAGTTCCAAGCAATTTACCCCAAAAGCGTATATCCACTTATTGGACAAGGAAAATGTTACGCTGAATTTGTAGCCACAAGACTGGCGGCATCTGCATCCATAAACCACAGTAACTTTCCAGATTTTGGATTGACCAAAGCTGCCGGATAGGCATCAAAACCTTTTACTTTTTCCAAGATTGCCTGCACTTTTTCGGCCTTGGATGGCCCGGTTACCAAAAAGGCCACTTCTTTAGCGGTATTGATGACTTTCCCATTTATGGAAACCCTTTTTTGCCCGGAATCCGGATGGGTGGCCACCACACAATGGTCTTCCGCATGCCACAACTCAATCTCATGCGGAAAAATGGAGGCCGTATGGCCGTCATCCCCCATCCCCAAAATGACCAAATCAAATTGGGGCACGCCTTCTACCCTGTCCAAATTGATTTCCAATAAATTGGCATAGCGCATTGCTTCGGAAATGGGGTCGTTCTCCCCCAGAACTCGATGAATGTTCCCTTCGGGAATCTCGACTTTTGAAAAAAGATGCTCCACCGTCATGTTGTAATTGCTCTGATCGTCCGTGGGGGGCACGCAACGTTCATCTCCCCAATAAAAGTGAATGTTGGCCCAGTCAATTTTATCAGCAAAATTTTCGGCCAGTATATCAAAAATGACCTTAGGGGTACTCCCACCGGAAAGCGCAACATGAAAACTGGATTTTCCCTTTGCCAATTCGGCAAAATAAGCTGAAAACTTATGGGCCACTTCCTGTTTGTCCTTATATATTTTTAGTTCCATAGCGTTAAAAAAGTTCGAATTCAAAATAGGGTAATATCGAAAGTCCAAAGTCCGAAATCGAAAGTCCAAAGTCTAACGTCTAAAGACCAAAGACTAAGACCAACCCCCTAGCAAATCACACAGTATCCTGGGTCCTCTGCCAAGCTTTCACCCGGATTTCTCCATGTACCCAGTTCATCAATAAGTTCATCGGCATTTTCTGGTCCCCAAACACCAGCGGCATAACCATACATCCTCACATCCTTGCCATTTTTCCAGTAGTCCAAAATGGGGTCCACAAATTCCCAGGCAGCCTCCACTTCGTCCGCTCGGGCATACAGGGTTGCATCCCCTTGCATGGCATCCAACAACAAACGCTCATAGGCTTCCATGACATAGGTCTGGGCCAGACTGGAATAGTAAAAGTCAAGGTTGGCCCGCTCCACCTTAAATCCTTGTCCTGGTACCTTGACCCCAAATTTCATCAAGATTCCCTCATCCGGTTGAATCCGAATGATCAACTTGTTGTCTTTACTGTTCACCCCGGAATCCTTAAAAATTTGATGGTGGGGAGTTTTAAAATGGATGACCACTTCTGTGACTTTGGTAGGCATTCTTTTAGCCGTCCTTACATAAAAAGGCACTCCTTGCCATCGCCAGTTATCCACATAAAACTTAATTGCTGCATAGGTTTCGGTAGTGGAATTAGGGTCCACTCCATCTTCTTCCCTATAGCCTTTCACTTTCTCCCCATTTATTTCTGAAGCCACGTATTGCGCCCTGATGGTATGGTCCCAAAGGGTTTTCTCATCGCGCATTATGCGAAGGGATTTCAGGGCCTTGACCTTTTCATTCCGAATTTCTTCCGGCTGATCGCCAATGGGAGGTTCCATGACCACCAAAGAGACAATTTGCAACAAATGGTTCTGGAACATGTCCCGAAGCGCCCCGGATTTATCATAGTAACCCCCACGTTTTTCCACCCCTACGCTTTCCGCGTTCGTAATCTCCACATGATGAATGTAGTTCCGGTTCCAAAGCGGTTCAAAAATGCTATTGGAAAACCGGGTGACCAATAAATTTTGAACGGTTTCCTTGCCCAAATAATGGTCAATTCTGTAAATCTGTGGTTCTGTAAAAAATTGATGAAGCCCGGAATTCAATTTCTTGGCGGTTTCCAAACTATATCCAAAGGGTTTTTCCACAATCAACCTTTTCCATCCGTTATTTTGGGTATTCATACCGGCATCGGCCAACCGCTGGGCTATGGTTTCATATAAGGTTGGAGGCGTGGATAGATAATAAATGATATTGCCGGATGTTTTGTACTCCTTTTTTAGGGCCTCAATCCTATTGCGCAATCCTGAATAATCCGTATCGTAGGCACCACCCAAATCCTCATAAAAAATCTTATCGGCAAAACCGTTTACGTAACTCTCCTTTAAATCTTCTATTTTCTCCCTTAAATAGGGGCTTTTGTGCACTACTTTATCCCTAAACGCCTCATCGCTGAGGTCACTTCGACTCGCTCCCAAAACCACGAAGTTTTTGGGCAACTGTCGGGCCACGTACAAATTAAACAGCGCTGGAATCAACTTGCGCGCAGTTAAGTCGCCCGAAGCCCCAAAAATTACCAGAATTTGATTTTCGGTTTTTTTCATAGCTACACGTATCGCTTTATAGGGCCAAACCTTAAAAAAACGTGCTTAAATCACGATTCCGTAAAAATATCTGATGTGGCCGTTGTATTTTTGAGCATGACGAATATAACGTTTATTTTAGGTTCGTGGTTGAACAGCCAATGCTCTTAGCATAAGCGTAACAAAAGACATCTAAAAAGACATAAAATGGCAGATACGTATGATTTTGGTCTTGTGGGCCTAGGGGTGATGGGAAGAAATTTTATTTTGAATGTGGCGGACAATGGATTCACGGCCTACGGAAATGACCTCGATGAAGAAAAAGTGAATGCGCTTATCGAAGAAGGGGGTGATACAGCCAAAGTAAATGCCAGTACCGATGCCGAGACCTTTGTGAAGGCCCTGAGCACTCCCAGAAAAATAATGTTGCTGGTACCTGCCGGAAAGGTGGTTGATATCGTTATTGAAAGTTTACTTCCCTTTTTGGACAAAGGGGATATCATCATTGATGGTGGCAATTCCTTTTACACCGATACGGATCGTAGGGAGGCCTATCTCAAGGAAAAAGATATCAACTTTTTTGGCGCCGGGGTATCTGGCGGTGCCAAAGGAGCACGCAGGGGGCCAAGCATTATGCCCGGGGGCTCACGCGAAGCCTATCAATTTGTAAAACCCATTTTTGAAGCTGTTTCCGCCAAATATCAGGGTGAACCCTGTGTGGCCTATTTGGGACCCAAATCGGCGGGAAATTACGTGAAAATGGTGCACAACGGTATCGAATACGGATTGATGCAGCTTACCTCTGAAATTTACGATCTCCTGAAAAAGGCAGGTGACCTATCCAATGACGAATTGCATGAAACATTCGCAACCTGGAATGCAGGTAGGCTACAATCTTTTCTGGTGGAAATCACATCAGGGATTTTTGCCCAAAAAGATGAGTTGGGCGAGGGTGACCTAGTGGACAAAATCCTGGATAAAGCCAAGCAAAAAGGAACAGGAAAATGGACCTCCCAAAACGCCATGGATTTGGGAATCCCAGTTCCGACCATTGATATTGCAGTAAGTATGCGGGAAATATCGGCCTTAAAAACCGAACGCGTCATGGCCGATGGCATTTACAACAGACCCTCTTTGGCCCCAGTGGTCAAGGATTCCCTGGTGTCCAAAGCCGAAAAGGCGCTTTACTTTTCCTTTATCATCACCTATGCCCAAGGAATGCACCAATTGGCAGATGCTTCCAAAGAATATGGTTATGAGCTCCAATTGGGGGAAATTGCAAAAATATGGAGGGCCGGATGCATCATTCGGGCAGCTTTATTGGCCGATATTACCGAAGCCTTCCAGGCGGATGCCAACTTACAGAACCTGCTCCTATCCCCTTCCTTTGCGGACAAGGTTCAGGAAACGGTTACCTCGGCAAGGGAGTTGGTGGCCTATGGGGCTACCCACGGAATTCCGCTTCCAGGATTATCCAATTCAGTGCTATATTTTGATGCCTATACCAGCGGCAGACTGCCTTTAAACTTAATTCAGGCACAACGGGATTATTTTGGCTCCCATACCTATGAGAGGGTGGATCGTGATGGAATTTTCCATACGGAATGGGAAAAATAAACCACGGGGATGGAAATACATAGGCCCTCACATCCACTTTATGGACATTTAAGGCAGTATATCTCCATTAGCCCTGAAGAATTTAAAGGTGTCCTGGCCTTTTTTGAACCCAAGCGATTGGAAAAAAGGCAGATGCTCATGGAATCCGGTTCCCATTGTTCCCATATCCATTTTGTCCTTGAAGGATGCCTAAACATGTTTTTCACTACACAAAAAGGTACGGAACGTACCGTACAATTTGCTATAGAAAATTGGTGGCTAACCGATTTTTTGGCATTCCAGAATGGCAATAACACTAATTTTTCCATACGGGCGGTGGAGCCTACACACATTCTTTCATTGCGTTTTGAACAACATGAAAGATTGTTGTCGGAATTTCCAAAATTAGAAGGGTATTTTCGGAAAATGTATCAAATCGGGTACGGGGCCTCGCTTATTAAAATGAAATATCTCCTGGATTTTTCCAAAGAGGATATGTATTTTCATTTTACAGAGAGTTTCCCTGATTTTGCACAACGTGTACCCCAAAAATTAATCGCCTCCTTCTTAGGGCTTACCCCAGAATATGTGAGTGAAATTAGGGCCAAGAAGCGTTCTTAAACCCGTTTAAGTTTTTTGGATTCCACGGGAACTACCTTCGTATCAAATTCAAAAAACAAGACCAATGAATTCAAGAATACAAATTGGGGAGACGGAACCCAAAGCGTACCAGGCCATCTTTGGACTGGAAAGCTACCTGCAACAAAGCGGACTAAAAAAAGTGCATTATAAACTAATCAAAATAAGGGCCTCACAAATCAATGGATGTGCCTTTTGTATAGATATGCACACCAAAGAGGCGCTAACTTTGGGAGAAACCAAAGAACGTTTATTCTTGCTGAACGCCTGGAAAGAGGCGGGAATGTTTACCGAGGAAGAAAAAGTAATCCTTCAAATGACGGAGGAAGTCACCAAAATTGAGGAACAGGGGCTTACCGAAGCAACCTATCAAAGGGCCATTTCCATCTTCGATGCACCTTATTTTTCACAGATAATCATTGCTATTGCAACCATCAATGTCTGGAACCGGGTCGCCATCAGTACCCATATGCCAGTCCCTCAATAAAAAGGTATCACACCAAGATCCATTGAGTGCTTCTGTGAAAAGTTGGACCGCTTTTATTTTAAATTTGTAGGTAAGAACCATTCCGTTAACCCGAAATCAACATCGACCACAATGAACAGGCTAACCCGAATTACATCCATATTGATCAAACTCCAAACCAAGAGCACCATTACGGCACAAGAAATTGCGGATGAGTTTGATATAAGCCTAAGGACGGTATACCGAGACGTCAAGACCCTTCAGGAAGCGGGTGTTCCGGTGGGTTCTGAAGCTGGTATCGGGTATTTTATGGTGGAGGGGTATCGACTACCGCCGGTTTCCTTTACCGAGGATGAAGCCAATGCCATGGTGACCGCAGAAAAGTTTGTACTTCAAAATATGGAAAGTTCCCTGGTGAAGAACTACCACTCTGCACTCACCAAGATCAAGGCGGTTCTCCGCAACTCAGACAAAGACAAAGTGGCCCTGTTGGAAAGTCGAATAAGTTCTTACACGCAATATGATAAAAATGATAGTTCTTCGTACTTGGCCGAGGTTCAAAAAGCCATCACTTCGTTTGAGGTGATTGACATTACCTATAGGAGCATGCAAGGATTGACCACCCAGCGCCAGGTGGATCCACTAGGGCTGTACTTTACGGAAAACAGGTGGGTTATGGTGGCCTATTGCAGGTATAGAGAGGATTATCGGGATTTCCGCCTGGACAGAATCCTGGGTTTAAAACCCACAGATTTAAAATCGGGCAAGGCGGTGACCTTTAATCTGCAGGACCACTTTAAGAAAAGGGCGGAAAAATATTCTTGAACCCTACTGACATACCCTTGACACTACCCCTGGGTAGCTTTGTCCCAAATGAAAAAAATCATACAAAATGGACAAACATCAAATCATGGAATGGGCCCCATTCACCATCAAAGAGGGCGTTACGAAAACCGAACTGTTGGAAGCCTCCAAAGCTTTGCAAACCGATTTTTTACAAAACCAAAAAGGATTTGTAAGAAGGGAACTTTTGATTCAATCCGACCATAACTATATCGATCTTGTGCAGTGGGAAACCATGGAAGCTGCCAGAGATGCAATGAACAATGCAAAAGAAAGTCCAGCATGTTTTGCATATTTTAGTTTGATGAAGGAAGCCAGCCAAGAGCAACCGGAACAAGGTGTTTTCCACTATCAAGTGGAGGCCAGTTATTAATTGCAAGCCCCTGTTCAGGGGCTTTTTAAATTTGGATGTATGGAAGCACCCATAGCACATGGAGAGTTCCTTCTACAAAAAACCCCTGGCAAAGGTGGATGGACCTACGCAAAAATTCCATTTAAAGCAGAAAAGGGAAAGAGCGCTTTTGGCTGGATCAAGGTTAAAGGAAATATAGATGGGCTGACCATATCCAATTACCATCTTATGCCGTTGGATGACAAACATCTGTTCTTTCCAGTAAAGGCGGGCATCCGTAAACAAACCCATAAATGGCAGGGCGACTATGTTAGTATTGTAATCTACCTGGATAATGACCCCCTCCGCATTCCGGAGGAAATTCTGGCCTGTTTTAAAAATGAACCTAAAGAACTGTTACAGAGATTTTATACGTTGTCCCCTGGGCGACAAAAATCCTACCTGGATTGGATCAATGCAGCAAAACGGGAAGAGACCAAAGTCAATCGCATTGCTACCATGATAGGTAAGCTATCCAAAGGCGAGGAGTAAAACCCACAGTAAATTTTTAATGTAATAATTTGCGTAACCGAATTGTTACATATATATTTGTAACCAAATGGTTACTTAAATTATGAGAAGAGATGTTTTTCAAGCCATTGCCGATCCCGTGCGCCGGGATATCATCAACCTACTGTCAGAACAAAGGTTGACCGTAAACGAGGTGGCAGAACAATTTGAGGTCAGCAGGCCCGCCATTTCCAAGCATCTTAAAATACTCGAAGAATGTGGACTGATTAGTTATGACCAGCGTGGCCGGCAGCGTTATTGCCTGATCCAGCCCAAAACCCTTGTCCCAGCCTTTTTATGGATCGATCAATATCGTAATCTATGGGAAGATAAACTGGACGCCTTTGAGAATTATGTGAACCAATTGCAAACCAAAAAATCAAAAAAATGAAAATTGACAATCCCAAAAATCGGACATTAACGCTGGAACGAACCTTAAATGCCCCCATATCATTGGTGTGGGAAGCTTGGACGCAGCCTGAGCACATCGCCCAATGGTGGGGCCCCAAGGGTATGCAGACCAAAATACTGGAACATGATTTCAGGGAAGGCGGTCAGTGGAAATACGCCATGACCATGCCTGATGGTAATGAGTTTATCGCCGATGGGGTGTATAAAACCATAGTGAAACACGAATGCATCATTTCCTCAGCAAATTTTAAACCGATGACGGAGGGCGTGGAGATACAGGCCCTATTCAAGTCGGAAGGCGATACAACCCATATGACCTTCAATTGTGTGCATGACACAGAGGAATATTGCAAACAACAAGAACAAATGGGCTTTTATAATGGCTGGGGATCCGTTTTTGATCGACTTGCGGAATTCGTTGCTTCTTGATAGATATATAATCCCTAAAACCAAGGCCGCTTTATGCGGTCTTTTTTGATTAGGTATGCTCATATCCACTCCCCTCCTATAGAAAAAATTTGGTGGATCAAAAAAAATATTTACTTTTGTAGTGTTCTAGTTAACTAATACACTATAAATGTTATCAGTTTCCAACCTTAATTTCAACTACACCAACGGCTCCCAGGTACTTGAGTCCATTACTTTGGACTTCAAGCCTGGGAACATATATGGGCTGTTCGGTAAAAATGGGGAAGGTAAGAGCACACTCCTAAAAATCATGGGGGGTCTGTTATTTCCAAAAACGGGTAGTTGCACTTACAACCGACAGCGCACGCAAACTAGGACACCCCAGACACTCCAAGACATATTCTTGGTGCCTGAGGAATTTGAGCTGCCCTCTGTTTCCATTAAGGCATTCGAAAAAATCAACTCGGTTTTTTATCCCAACTTTTCCAGGGAGCGATTTTATGAACTGCTCAAAGAATTCCATTTAAACCCGGCCCAGGTTATTTCCACCCTGTCCTTCGGACAAAAAAAGAAAGTACTGATAGCTTTTGGTATTGCCGTAAACACAACATTGCTGCTTATGGATGAACCCACGAACGGATTGGATATCCCCTCCAAGAGCCAATTTCGGAAAGTAATGGCCTCCGCTGTTGATTCTGGGCGCTGCATTGTGGTTTCCACGCATCAGGTAAGAGACCTTCACAGTTTGATCAATCATGTGGTCATCTTGGACAATGCCCATGTAGTTTTCGATGCATCCTTGGAAATTGTTACGGAAGTACTATGGTTTGGAAGAGCTGCCAACCAAGACCAGGAGGACTTGGTGTATTCTGAAGGAGCGTTTGGCGGAAGGTCGATGTTGATCCGTAACCAAAGGGAAGAATCTGAAGTTGACCTGGAACTTTTGTTCAACGGAGTGTTGGAGCAGACCCAAAAAATTGATCAATTGATAAAAACACAAAGCCATGGGGCAAGGGTTTAGTTTACATAGGGTGGTCCAGTTCATCAAAAGGGATTTGGTGTTGCTTAGAGGCACATTTACCACAGGGTTCTTTGTTGCTGTAATTCTGATTTTTCTTTTTTGTTTGTTCAATATGATTTGGGACAAACAGCTTTCCACGGATGAATTCCATGGGATTTTTGGACTAATCTATATCCCTGTGGGATTGTTGTTTACTTTTGCCATGTTCCGGGAGTACAGCAACCCAAAAACCAACCATTTTTATTTGGCCTTACCTGTTTCCATTCCAGAGCGGCTGGTTGCCAAATGGGTTATGGGTGTAGGTTTATATACCGTGGTATTCTCTGTTTTGGCCTTGATAACGGCAAGTCTGGCCATGATTTTTGGCATAGTTCTATTTGGTGCCCAATTCCATATGCTCTCCATTTTCTCCCTATCCTATATAAAAGTGGTGGCCACTTATATGTTTTTGCAACCTGTGTTTATGGTGGGCGCTTTGACCTTTTCAAAGAACAGGATGGGTAAAACGCTTTTGATCCTTGCACTTACCGTATTGTGTTTTGTATTGTTCAATGTGGCTCTTTATGCCATGTTCAACAGGGGATTGGGGGTTTTTTCTGAAGATGGCCTGGGGTCGACTGCATTCAGTAAGGCTGGTGAGGATTTTTCGTGGTTCGGTAAATGGTTTTACGGATTCATATTTGGACCATTGATGCTGGTTGTGGCCTATTTCAAAATGGTGGAAAAGGAGGTGTAGGATGGATTTTGACAATAGCAAACCTATTTATTTACAAATTGTGGATCTTTTTTATGAAAATATTCTAATGAAAACATGGCAAGAAGGTAGCAGAATACCCTCTGTCCGTGAGGTGGCCATGATGGTGGAAGTCAACCCCAATACCGCCATCCGTGCCTTCAATCATTTGCAGGACTTGGAAGTCATTTATAACAAACGGGGTATTGGATATTTCGTGGCAGACAACGGATATTCCAAAGTACTTGACATCAAAAGGGCGGAGTTCATGGAACAGAGCTTACCGGATGTATTCAAAAAAATGACGCTACTGGGCATCTCTTTTGAGCAACTGAAAAACGTTTATAACCAACACAAGGATGAAAAAAAGTAGTCTTTTATTGCTGGGTGCCCTGGGATCCATTTTCATTTTCACCTTGATTTTTCAAGTGGCGGTGCATCAGAATGTAAAGGAAGTGAAAGCCAACCAAAAGCCCATGGTCATGCAAGAGATTGAGCTGAATATCCCATCATTCTCCTCCATTGCGGCTGGTGGCAACATAAAAATCTATTTTGAACATAGCACCGGCCATATCTTAAGGGTCAACGCTCCGGATTACCAAATGGATTCGGTTGTTGCAAAAGTCACCGGACGCACACTGCATCTTGGCCCTGGTAAAGGGCTCCGTTCCAAGGATAGTGTGGTCGTACATGTGGGATCTCCCGGTTTGGACAGCCTTGTACTAAGCTCAAATGCCCATTTTACAACCAAAGGACAAATTTCTGGTCCCCTACTCCAGCTTGTTTTAAAGGACGATAGTTCTGCCCAGCTGGATTTGGCAGTGGACAAGCTCATCTATAAAAATACCTCAAGTGGGCAGGTAACCTTAAAAGGAGCCATTAAAAACTTAGAAATTATGGAGGACAAACCGGATTAGTTCCTAAAAAATCAGCGGCCCCTTAATCGATGGGCCTAGTTTATTCATCAATCATCAATCAATCAATCATTTTCATCAATCAAAAAACGAACAATCATGAAACAAAATCAAAAAACCGGTAGAATTGTTGGGTTGCTGCTGTTTTTAATCATGGCGGCAGGAATACCATCCTTGAATCTCAGAGGTCTTAGCACCCGTTTGATTCTGGAGCCCAATTTTATGGAATTTATTCACGATCACGCCCTTGGCATGCGATTCGCAATGCTATTGGATATCTTGACCAGTGCCCTTTGGCTTTCAATTGCCATTATCCTATTTCCAATGATCAAAAAATACAAATTGTCGTTGGCCCTGACCTTTTTCGGCCTTTGGCTAGTTAATTTTGGTGTGATCATTTACAGCAATATCAGTCATTTGTCCCTGATATCACTCAGCGAGCATTTCATGGAAATGGGTGCTTTGGACCAGAATGCCCTTGAGGTAGCGGGATTGCAAAAGATACACGATTATTTTTGGGCGCATTTTATGGCCCTGATCACCTATGCTTCCGCAGCCTTTGTACTTTTTTATTATCTCTTCCGAACCAGGCTTGTTCCCCGCTTTTTGTCTGTCTGGGGTATGGGCGCCATTTCGTTGGTTTTTCTAGCCTCCTGGGCCAACATCTTCGATTTGGATATAAGTTTTCATTTCTATTCCCAAAATGGTCTTCATATGGTGACCTTTATCGGCTGGTTGCTGATCAAAGGTTTCCGAAACCCCACGGTGACCAATTAATCCAATTTCATCAATCTTAAAATCTTGAAACATGTTATCGCATTCAACAGGACTTGCCACGCATAAGTCAACAATGACTCGTTACACCAAATTTTTAGAAAACTCAGCCAAAATTTGGTTTATAATTGCCGTTTTGGGCCAATGGATATTTGGCGTTTATGTAGCACTCTTTTATGGCGGGGCCGCCATGGACGGTGATTTTATGAAATGGAACCGCGTACTTCCCCACGGTTATGTGGAAGGCGAGACCATGGGCAATTTGGCCGTGGCCGCCCACTTGTTGTTTGCCGTTGTCGTGATGGTTGGAGGCCCAATACAGTTTATCCCAAAACTGAGGGCCAAATATCCAAAATTTCATGCTTGGAACGGAAGGTTTTATATCGTTGCGGCTTTTTTGATCAGCCTCAGCGGATTATACATGGTGATTACCAAAGGAACCATCAGCGGACTCGTAGGTGATATCAGTGTAAGTTTAAATGGACTGCTCATTTTGTTGTTTGCAGTCTTGGCTATTCGCAAGGCCATGCAAAGAAACATCAAAGTGCACAGGAGATGGGCATTGCGCTTGTTTTTGGCCATGGGTGGGGTTTGGTTTTTTAGAATTGGTTTGATGTTTTGGTTATTTGTTTTTGGACGTCCCGTAGGTTTTGACCCCGAGACCTTTAGAGGCCCATTTTTGGTCATCCTGGGCTTTGGCCAATACGTAATCCCGCTAATAGTCCTTGAACTCTATTTACGGGCCCAACAAATGCGCTCCAAAGCCTTTAAAATGGGCATGTCGGCCACGTTAATAATCTTGGCCGGCATTACGGCACTTGGTACATTTGCAGCTACCATGGGTATGTGGTTGCCAAGACTGGGTTAAACAAAAAATACCACTTAAAGAAAAATATAGGTCGTTCATCTAAAAAATATGCATTTCCCATGCTTAGAACGTTGAGAATGAAACGGTATTCCTAATTTTGCATTTTAACCCCTATACCCAACTTAATTTATGAAATGCAGCTTGTCTCCTAAGGTATTTTTTGTCCTCTTTGCCATGCTTGCACTTGTGGGCTGTGCGGAAGATGGAGTAAACGGACTTGATGGTCGGGATGGTTCCAATGGTGCGGATGGAAGTGATGGTGCAGATGGACTTAACAGCTTGATAACCATTCTTATTGAACAACCTGGGGCAAATTGTGCCAATGGTGGTTTTAAAATTGATGCAGGTCTGGACGATAACTCCAATGGCACTTTGGATGCCAGTGAGGTGGACAATTCCGAATTTCTATGCAACGGAGACACTACGGATATTCCTTATTTGACCTATGTGTCATTGATCAGTCAATCTGGCACCGATGATCCACAAAGTTCCATTCTTGAAAACACCTTGGATCTAAACATTTCTTGGACCAGGGAGTCCCAAGGTATCTATTTAGGCAACCTTGACAAGACCATAGATATTGGAAAGACCGTGATTTTCTACACAACCCCTACTACGCACACTGGGGTACGGGGGGAAGTTGTTGGAAGTACCCAAGTCCGGTTGGAGTTACAGAACGGTATCAATGCGTTTGCAGACGATTTTACCAATTTATCATTTGAACTGAGGGAATACGAATAACCCCCGGAGGTCCAGAATTCAGACAACAATTTTTGAAGTCAGATAATGAAAAACATCTACACTCTTTTTAGCAGCTTACTAATTTTGTTATGTTCCGCCAATCTTGTGGGACAAAACTCCTTTCCAGCATCGGGAAATGTGGGTATTGGCACCCTGTCGCCTGCTTACAACCTTGAAGTTGCGGGAACTTTGAATGCAACAGAACTATTTGTCAATGGTGCGCAGATGATCAGCACACCGTGGACACTATCCGGAAACAATATTTTTTACAGCACAGGAAATGTGGGCATCGGTACAAACACTCCTGGCTATAATCTGGATGTAAATGGGTCCTTGAACGCGACCAGTATTTTTTTGAACGGGTCCGCACTTGAGAATCCACTATGGAGTGCCAATGGAAATGATGCATTTTACAGTGCGGGAAATGTAGGGGTCGGAACAAATACGCCTGGCTATAATCTGGATGTAAATGGTTCCCTGAATGCAACCAGTATTTTCTTGAACGGCTCTGCCCTTGAACAGCCTGTTTGGAGTCTTAACGCAGGTGAGGTGTTTTATAATGGAGGTAATGTGGGTATAGGTACCAATGATCCAGCTTTTGCCCTGGATGTTGTAGGTACTTTAAATGCCACCAATATTCTGTTAAATGGGTCTGCCCTACCCACCCAGGTATGGAGCTTGAATGCTGGGGAAGCCTTTTACAATACTGGAAATGTGGGTATCGGCACCAACGATCCGGCCTTTACTCTGGATGTTTCCGGCACGTTGAATGCCACCAATATCCTTTTGAATGGATCAGCCCTACCTACCCAGGTATGGAGCTTAAATGCCGGGGAAGCCTTTTATAATACTGGAAATGTGGGTATTGGCACCAACGATCCGGCCTTTACGCTGGATGTGAATGGTTCTGTAAATGCCACTGGTATTTTATTGAACGGCACTGCTATTGTGGAATCGCAATGGGTTACCTCAGGAAATGATATTTCGTACACCACAGGAAATGTAAGCATTGGAACTACCAATCCCCAGGGCTATATGTTGGCCGTTGCAGGAAATGTAATTGCCGAAGGGGTTAAAGTGGAATTGCAAGGGGCATGGCCCGATTTTGTCTTTGGAGAGGAATTTAATCTGATGAGCTTGGAAGAAGTAAGCCGTTTTATTTCAAAAAACCGTCACCTTCCCAATATTCCAAGTGCCGCCCAAATTGAGGAAGAGGGTATTGACTTGGGCGATATGGATGCCAAATTATTGCAAAAAATAGAAGAGCTTACCTTATATACCCTCCAGCAGCAACAGGAAATTGAACAGCTTAAATTGGCCAATGCCAAGCTGCTGCAACAAAATAAGAAACTCAACTCCTTGTCCGAGCGATTGGACCAACTGGAGAAAAAAAACCGTGAATAAAATTCACGGTTTTTTTTATTTACTTGCTCAAGTACATTTTCCGTCTCGAGTATAGATTGTAGAACTCGTCCTCCTTTAGACTATCAATAAATAAGATACTTTCCCCGGTGCTCTTCATCTCGGGACCGAGGTTCTTGTTCACATTGGGGAACTTGTTAAAGGAAAATACCGGTTGCTTTATGGCATAGCCATCCAAATGAGGCTTAAATTCGAAGTCCTTGATTTTCTTCTCGCCCAGCATCACCTTGGTGGCATAGTTTACATAAGGTTCCCCATAAGCTTTCGCAATGAACGGAACAGTCCTGGAAGCCCTTGGGTTGGCTTCAATAATGTAAACCGTGTCGTCTTTAATGGCAAACTGTATATTGATCAGTCCTACAGTGTTTAAGGCCAATGCAATTTTTTTGGTGTGATCCTTGATCTGTTGCATCACAAATTCACCTAGGTTAAAAGGTGGTAAAGTGGCATTGGAATCGCCTGAATGGATACCACAGGGCTCTATATGCTCCATGATACCAATAATGTACACATCCGTTCCATCACTGATCGCATCCGCCTCAGCTTCTATGGCCCCATCCAAGTAATGGTCCAAAAGCAATTTGTTGTTTGGGATTTTACGCAGTAAATCCACCACATGCGCCTCCAACTCTTCCTTGTTGATGACAATTTTCATACCCTGGCCACCCAACACATAGGAAGGCCTGACCAAAAGCGGGAAATTTAATTCATCTGCCAGTTCAAGGGCCTCGTCAGCTGTTTCGGCCACTCCAAACCTAGGATAGGGAATATTGTTCTCCTTCAACAATGTTGAAAAACTTCCCCGGTCCTCGGCCAAATCGAGGGATTTAAAGCTGGTACCTATAATATTAATCCCATATTTATCCAATTTTTCGGCCAACTTCAAAGCTGTCTGTCCCCCCAATTGGACAATCACACCCTCTGGTTTCTCATGCCGGATAATATCGTAGATATGTTCCCAAAAAACAGGTTCGAAATAGAGTTTGTCCGCCGTATCAAAATCCGTGGAGACAGTCTCCGGGTTGCAGTTGATCATGATGGTCTCATAGCCACATTCTGCTGCGGCCAAAACTCCATGCACACAACAATAGTCAAACTCAATACCTTGACCGATGCGGTTGGGGCCCGATCCGAGCACCACAATTTTCTTACGATCCGTGACCTCACTGTCGTTGGTTACAAAACGTTTCCCATCAGGGGTTTCGATTTCCTCTTCAAAAGTGGAGTAATAATATGGTGTTACCGCCTTAAATTCTGCGGCACAGGTGTCTACCAATTTATATACGCGATTGATGCCCAAATCCACACGTTTGCTATGTACCTCGCTTTCCCAGCAATCCAGCATATGGGCAATTTGCCTATCGGCAAAGCCTTTCTGTTTGGCCTCCAGCAATAAAGCTTTCGGAAGACTTTCTACAGTATACTTGGAGATTTCCTGCTCCAAGAAGTGAAGTTCTTCATATTGCTTCAGGAACCACATGTCAATCTTGGTGATATCGTGGATTGTTTTTAATGGAATACCTAATTGAATGGCATCATAGAGCACAAAAACCCTGTCCCAACTGGGAACACGAAGTTTTTGAATAATTTGATCGTAGTCTTTGTAGCCCTTTCCATCGGCACCAAGACCATTTCTCTTGATTTCCAGGGACTGGGTGGCCTTGTGCAAGGCTTCTTGGAATGATCGTCCGATGCCCATGACCTCCCCAACGGCCTTCATCTGCAGCCCTAGGGTTCTATCGGAACCTTCAAATTTGTCAAAGTTCCATCGTGGTATTTTTACGATGACATAGTCCAGGGTCGGTTCGAACAATGCAGAGGTAGACTTGGTGATTTGGTTTTCCAACTCATCCAAACTATAACCAATAGCCAGTTTGGCCGCAACCTTGGCAATCGGATAACCCGTTGCTTTGGAAGCCAAGGCCGACGATCGCGATACCCTCGGGTTGATTTCGATAGCGATAATATCTTCCTTTTCATCAGGGCTAACTGCAAACTGCACATTACATCCCCCGGCAAAATCCCCTATACTGCGCATCATGTGAATGGCCATATCCCGCATTCGTTGGAAAGTACGGTCTGACAGGGTCATTGCAGGTGCAACGGTGATGGAATCCCCTGTGTGTATACCCATGGGGTCCATATTTTCTATGGTACAGATGATGACCACATTGTCATTCTTGTCACGAAGCAACTCCAGCTCATATTCTTTCCAGCCCATCATGGCCTTATCGATCATCACTTCGTGAATCGGCGACACTTCCAGACCATGGCTCAGTTGTTTGTCAAAATCGGCAGGATCATAAACAATGCCAGCCCCCGCTCCACCTAAAGTAAACGAAGCTCGAATTACAAGCGGAAATCCAAACTCTTGGGCAATTTCCTTTCCTTTCAAAAATGAGGTAGCGGTTGCCTGCGGGGCCATTCCCACTCCAATTTTGGTCATCAATGCCCTAAACTGTTCCCTATCTTCGGTTATGTTTATCGCATCGATATCCACTCCGATAATCTCTACACCGAAATCTTTCCAAATTCCTTTGTCATCGGCTTCAATGCATAGGTTCAAAGCGGTCTGTCCGCCCATGGTGGGAAGTACAGCATCAATATTGGGGTGTTTCTTTAAAATCTCAATGATTGATTTGGTGGTCAACGGCTTTAGGTAGATGTGGTCCGCCATAACCGGGTCGGTCATAATGGTGGCGGGGTTGCTGTTGATCAAGATGGTTTCAATACCATCCTCTTTAAGGGAGCGAAGCGCTTGGGATCCCGAATAGTCAAACTCACATGCCTGGCCAATGATGATAGGGCCAGAACCAATAATCAAAATGGATTTTAAATCTTTTCTTTTAGGCATTCTATAGGGTGTTTCTCGTTTTCGTTGTAAAAATGTCAAAAAAAAGGTGTTACTGAAAAAGTAACACCTTTAATTTTAAAACTTGAATACAGTCATTATTTTTTATGTCTTGGCTCAGAGGAAACAGTTAATTTTTTTCTTCCTTTAGCTCTTCTTCTCGCAAGAACTTTTCTCCCATTGGCAGTTGCCATGCGCTCTCTAAAACCATGTTTGTTTCTTCTCTTCCTCTTTGATGGCTGATACGTTCTTTTCATATCAAAACTGTTTTAATGGATTTTAAAATGGGAAGTACGACAACCCGAAAAATTCTGGGCGCAAATATACGAAGAGTTTTTACTTTGACAAGTACAATGGAAAAATATTTAAATTAGTTTTTAGTACTTTTGCCTCCTCTTGAAACCCACTTAAAATCCGAACAAAAATATGTTCAACAAAAATATAAAATTGGTCCTGGCTGCCCTCATTGTAGGATACTCTGGCTATCAGTTTGCGGAAGGTTATATCGGAAATGGTATCGCCCTTATTTTCCTGTCACTGATCTTCATTTTCCTTTACTTCAGAAATGAAATGATTCTTTTGGCGTTTTTGAGAATGCGAAAGCAGGACATGGAAGGTACCCAAAAGTGGTTGTCCAAAATCAAAAACCCGGAAGCCGCCCTGGTTAAAAAGCAGCAAGGGTACTACAATTATCTCCACGGCATTATCTACTCCCAAAAAAATCTGACCCAGGCCGAAAAATATTTTAAAAAGGCCATCAAGTTTGGGTTGACCATGGATTATGACCTGGCCATGGCCAAATTGAGCTTGGCAGGAATCTCCATGCAAAAAAGAAGAAAGAGAGAGGCCACACAGTTGCTCCAGGAGGCTAAAAAACTGGACAAGAACAACATGCTCACCGAGCAGATCAAAATGATGCAGCAACAGATGAAAAGAATCTAACAGCTGGCTGTTTGATTGTTAAATCCGTTTAATTCATTGACCCCAACAGAACAAAGGGCAGTGCATTAGTCCAAAATTCCCGATCTTCATTCAGTTAAACAACCCATCGTAAAGGCGGTATTTTTAGAATATTGGCATCCCGCGGGACCAATTCCTGAATCGGCCCTTTGCGAGACCAACCTTATCTGATGAAGAAACCATACCCACCTTTACTTGCCACATACATGTTATGCTTTATGCTTTTAAGTTGCGGCCCATCGCAAAAAAAAGTTGAAGCCGCCCGTCCAAATATTCTTTTCTGTATTGCTGATGATGCTACCTTCAAACATATGGGAGCGTATGGCTGTAATTGGGTAAATACCCCAGGTTTTGATAGGGTTGCTGGGGAAGGTTTGCTTTTTGCCAATGCTTACACCCCTAATGCCAAGTGTGCCCCATCCCGATCCTGCATCATAACAGGTCGCAATTCTTGGCAGTTGGAAGAAGCTGCCAACCACTGGGCAAATTTCCCCATTAAGTTTAAATCTTATGCGGAAACCTTGGCTGAACATGGATACCATACAGGTTTCACTGCCAAAGGTATAGTTCCTTTAGTGGCTTTGACAGCAGATGGCAACAATAGAATGTTGTTGGGCAAGGTGTACAACGACAAACAGACAACACCTCCAACCAAGGCAATTTCCAAAATAGATTACGCCTCCAATTTTGTTGATTTTTTGGACGAAAAACCGGAAAATGAACCCTTTTGCTTTTGGTATGGTGGTTTTGAACCCCATCGTCGTTATGAATATGGCAGCGGCCTAAAAAATGGAAACAAAAAACTGGAAGATGTGGATGAGGTCATGGACTTTTGGCCGGACAATGAAATTGTTAGAACGGACATGCTAGACTACGCCCTGGAAATAGAATATTTTGATTCCCATCTGGAAAAAATGCTAAAAACCCTGGAGAAAAGGAACATGTTGGACAATACCCTCGTTGTGGTTACGGCAGATAATGGAATGCCCTTTCCTCGGGTAAAGGGTCAGGCATACGAATATTCCAACCATTTACCACTGGCCATCATGTGGAAGGATGGAGTGGTACAACCTGGCCGAACCGTGGATGATTTTGTGAGTTTTATTGATTTTGCACCAACCTTTCTTGAGCTGGCGGGAGTTGATCAATCCGAATCCCAAATGCAACCTATTGAAGGTAAGAGTCTGACAGATATTTTGTTTGCAGCCAAGGATGACAATACATCAAACAACAGAAATTATGTGTTGATCGGTAAAGAACGGCATGATGTGGGGCGGCCAAATGATTGGGGGTATCCTATTAGAGGTATCCGAAAAGGGGATTACCTGCTTGTCCTGAATTTTGAAACGGACCGCTGGCCGGCCGGAAATCCTGAAACCGGCTACTTGAATACAGATGGCAGTCCAACCAAGACGTACATACTGAACGAGCGCAGGGAAAACGGAACGGACCCCTACTGGAACCTGTGTTTTGGGAAACGCCCTGAAAAAGAACTTTACAATGTGGTCGAAGATCCATTTTGCGTCAACAATTTGATGGGGCAATCCCAATTTGCCGACATAGCACAAAAGATGGAAGCTATTTTGATTTCAGAATTAAAAAGGCAAGAAGATCCCCGGATGTTTGGCAACGGGGAAGTTTTTGATAACTATTCGTATGCAGGTGCAAATGTCCAGAATTTTCATAACCGCTATGTAAGTGGTGAAAATATAAACGCAGGTTGGGTCAATAAAACCGATTTTGAACCTGAAGAATTTCTAAAGGCATTGGATTCAACGAGCAACTAAAGTACAGCTAGACTTCCCGCCAATTACGATAAAGCTACTGTCCTGAACTTGTGTTTCGGTAGTATCCCTTATTCGGTATTTCAATAATGTATTTCTTACGCGATGCATTGTTCAAATGCGGTTCACGAAGCCAGGGGTTATGGCGCTTCAAAATCTTATAATTGATTTCGTACAATTGCGCAAAATCCGCCCAACTGGTCACGGCGGTATCCACTTGAACCGTGAAGGTGGGAACCGTCTGGTAAAAATCATCTTTTTCCACCTCAAAACCGTATTTATCCGGGTTGGAAAGAATCTCCTTTAGGGCCAGAATCCGAAATACGTAGCGCCCTGTTTCCTGTCCCAACAAAAGGTCATAATAATCATCCACTTTTTGGATGTTCATATACTTCTGGATTCCTGCCGGCCCGGCATTATAGGATGCAGCGGTCAATGTCCATGTACCGAAGCGTTTTTTCCATTTATTAATATACTCACAGGCAGCCTGGGTCGATTTTTCGATATGGTATCTTTCATCCACATTGGCGTTCACTTCCAACCCATATTCCCGGCCCGTGGTTCTCATAAAGTGCCACATCCCGGCTGCCCCTTTGGGTGAAGCTACATCAATCAACGCACTTTCGGCCACTGCCAAATATTTAAAGTCATCCGGAATTCCATTCTTGGCTAAAATGGGCTCAATGATTGGAAAATACTTGTTGGCCCTTTTCATCAATAACAGGGCATTGGACTGCCAATAGGTATTTACCAAAAACTCACGATCTACACGTTCCAATACTTCAGGGTCATCCATAGGTACTGGTTCCCCGGCAAAATTGAGGTCTTCCGGTATTTCAATAGCACTGATTTGATAGCCTTCAGCTACCAACTTGTCGTTCGCCTCCGTTTCTGGCTCCTGTTCAGGCTGAACAAATTCCTCGGGTTTGGATTGCACGGCAAAAATCAAACTACCCACCACCACTACTAGCCCAATACCGGCCAAAATATTTTTAATATGCTTCATAGAATTCCCTAATTGTAGGTTAAAGATACTATATAGAACTTCCTTCTTCTAAAATAATTGCCGGAAGATGCTCATTGAACCACCTCGCCCGATGGATGATCATGGTATGTGTCCCGTTTTTCACCACCTTGCAACCATTGATTTTTTTGATGGGAAAAACAGCATCCCTGTCCCCGTGGATATGTACGAGATTTTTAGGGGGCACATCTTGTTCCCATCCCACAATCTGGTCAATGGCCCAATCGATATATTCTTTGTCTCGCACCGATAAATACCTTTCATAAAGTTCCAATCTGTGGGTGGCGCGTTCTCCAAAGGCGTACTTCGCCAACAATTCTACATTGTTCACCAAGCCCGTGGGCAACAGCTTATGCACCTTGGTGTATTTTGCGAACAACATCCTTTTGGGAAGTTCAGAGGAGGTCTTTACACAGGACACGGCAATCACTTTTAAGGTATCCATGTGATTGGACATTTCCTGGACCAAGAATCCTCCAAAAGAGACACCAAGCAGGACTGGCTTTTTATGCTTGATGAAAGAGATCATTTTCTTGGCATAAGCTGTAAAATCCATTCCTTTATCCGGGACAAACCACTTTAGTGCATGAAGCTCAAACCGGTCTTCTGGCAGCTTGATACCATCAAATATGGATGGATTGGCCGCCATCCCTGGCATTAAGTAAATGTGAATTTTGGAATCGGGCATTTCTTCCCTAATGTCAATTGGGCTAGGAAATTAACAATTTTTTGACTAATTTTGTGTCCCTTTTGCAATAGGCCCCGCTGAATTTTGAACGATTAACCAAAAGGAGAAAATTAAAGATACCGCTTCGGTATTCTGCTGTGTCAATTTTAAAACAATACTATATGACAGAAATGGAAATTAATGACAATAGTTTCTTACGCCAATTTGAGACTAGGGTTGATGGCCATTTGGCTAAAATTGAGTATTCTTCGCAAGAGCGCAAAGTATTTTTAACCAAGTTGGTCATCCCGGAGGAAATAACCCAAGAAGGTTTTAAAGAGACTTTTATCAAGGCCGTTTTGCATGAAATCCAAGAAAAAAACCTAAGAGTGGTTCCAACTAGCCCGCATATCGCAGGTTTTTTAAGAAAAAACAGACAGTACAAAGAGATGCTTCCCGTGGGGATTCGCATCTGACACAAAAAAATTTGACTAATTGAAAACCTCTCTCTTCGGGAGGTTTTTTTATGCAAGCACTTTTTCGGAAACAAAATCAAAGCGTACCAGACCATCCTCGTCAATCTCCGTTAGCTTCACCTGGTGCAAGGTATTTACCAGCTCCGGGTTCCACGGTGCCTTTACTTTGACATAGTTTTCTGTAAAACCATGGATATAGCCTGCTTTGTTTTCCCCTTCGAACAATACCGAGCGCTCACTGCCCAACTGACTTTCGTAGAACGCCCTTCTTTTCTTTACCGAAAGACCCCTTAGCATCTTACTGCGCTTGCTTCGCACATTTTTGGGCACCGGATTGTCCATTTCCGAAGCCAAGGTGTTATCCCTTTCGGAATAGGTAAATACATGCAAATAGGAAATATCCAGTTCGTTCAGGAAGTGATAGGTTTCCAGAAATTGCTCGTCGGTTTCCCCCGGAAAACCAACAATGACATCCACACCAATACAAGCATGCGGCATGGCTTGTTTGATTCTTGTCACCCTGTCCACATACAGGTTGGTGAGGTACCTCCTGCGCATCTTTTTCAATATTTCATCGCTTCCACTTTGGAGGGGCACATGAAAATGCGGTACAAAAGAGCTGCTTTGAGCCACAAAATCGATGGTTTCGTTTTTTAGGAGATTGGGTTCTATGGATGAAATTCGAAGTCGATGGATACCCTCCACTTGGTCCAAGGCCTTGACCAATTCAAAAAAGGTGTGCTTATGTCGCTTATTGCCAAACTCGCCCTTGCCATAATCTCCTATGTTCACCCCGGTCAAGACAATTTCCTTGATATCCTTGGATGCGATCTCGGCCGCGTTGGCAAGTACATTTTCCAAGGTATCACTTCGTGAAATCCCCCTGGCAAGGGGAATTGTGCAATAGGTACACTTATAGTCACAACCATCCTGAACCTTTAAAAAAGCCCGGGTTCGATCGCCAATGGCATAACTCCCAACATAAAAATCGGCATCTTCAATTTCGCAGGAATGCACTTCTCCCCTATCGTTTTTGGTCAGGTCGTTTAAATAGTCGGTAATCTTGAATTTCTCCGTGGCACCCAGTACCAAATCCACCCCATCAACAGCGGCCAGCTCTTCAGGCTTAAGCTGGGCATAACAACCCACTGCCGCCACAAATGCCCCGGGGTTGTTCTTTTGGGCCTGTTTAACAATGGTCTTGAACCTTTTATCCGCATTTTCAGTTACCGAACAGGTATTGATCACATACACATCCGCACTTTCCGAGAAATCCACGCGCTCAAAATCCTCCTTCTCAAAACTTCTTGCAATCGTAGAAGTTTCCGAGAAATTAAGCTTGCAGCCCAAGGTATAAAATGCGACTTTTTTGTTCATTGAACCTTACTCAAAAATGGCCTGCAAAGATAATCATTCAGTAGGACTTACAGCATTCCACATCTATCACCCCAGGTCTTCTGGCCTAGATTTACCGAGGGAAGACCTTCCAAAATGCACATTCTTGGTAAATCCAATGAACTTAGATTATTTTCGTTGCTGGTTTTCTTATTCAAAATCAAATTCATGAGAAGCGTTATATTACTGTTGGCCTTGACCTTTTCGGCCCAACTTTCCGCCCAGGAAGAAACCGCATTTCAATGGTGGAACCCTGCCACCAACGAATTTCCGGTAATCTCTGGCCAAGCCTGGCCCCAAGAGGTGCATTCAAAATACCACCGACTTCCTGCAAGAGCTCAAAAAGACGTAAGGCCAGCTGTTTGGGGGCTCTCCAAACAGGCGGCAGGATTATCCATAAGATTTTGGAGCAACGCGCCCAGCATCCAAATAAAATACACTTTAAAAGGTGGCCTTTCCTTACCACACATGCCCGCTACCGGAGTGAGTGGATTGGATTTATATGGAAAAACGGAGCATGGGGAGTGGTTGCGTTTTTGGGGATTTTATTCCCTTGACAAAACAAGCACATACACCTTCACGATAGGTTCAGATATTGAATCCTACAACAAGTTTGGACGGGAATATCAGCTCTTTTTGCCATTATACAATGAAATTGAAAGCTTGGAAATTGGGGTTCCTGAAGATTCTTTTTTAAATCCCTTGCCCTTGCGAAACGAAAAACCAATTGTCGCCTACGGTACCTCCATCTGTCAAGGTGCCTGTGCCTCCAGGCCTGGCATGGCATGGACCAATATTTTGGAACGAAGACTAGGTCGTTCCGTCATCAACTTGGGTTTCTCCGGAAATGGAAGATTGGAACCGCCCTTGATTGATTTGATGTCGGAGATTGATGCAAAGGTCTATATCCTGGATTGTCTACCCAATCTAAGTCCTGATCGGGACAACCTCTACCTTCTTACCCTAAATGCTGTGAACACCCTAAGGGAAAAGAGACCAAATACGCCAATCATCCTGACCGCCCATGTGGGTTATGCCGACGATTTTACCAACCAAGAAAACAAGGAGAGATACCAACCCCTTAACGAAGAACTGGCAAAGGTTTTTGAACGGCTGAAGGAAGATGGTCACCAAGATATTTATCTACTTCCCAAAGAGGTGATTCATCTTGGGTATGATTCTTTTGTGGATATCATACACCCCAATGATCATGGCATGATCCAATATGCTGATGCCTACGAGAATTTGATTCGCAGGATAATCCAAGAACCGGTTGGAGGTCTATCCACTACCAATGCAGTTACCCAAAGTAGGGACATTGCCGTTTATCAATGGGAAGACAGGCATCAAAAAATTCTTCTCAGAAATCGGGCGGAAACGCCTCAAATTTGCCTGTTCGGAGACTCCATTATTAATTTTTGGGGCGGTACACCAACCGCGGCAATAACCAATGGTAAAGATTCTTGGGAAAATATACTTTCACCTTTGGGCGTCCATAATTTTGGTTTTGGCTGGGATCGTATTGAAAATGCATTATGGCGGGTACAGCACGAGGAATTGGATGGCTTTGAGGCCAAGCGCATACTACTGATGATCGGGACAAACAACCTGCATCTGAACAGCGACGCGGAAATTGTGGAAGGTCTTCAAAATCTCATCAAGGGCATAAAAATCAGACAACCCAAAAGTCAAATCCATCTATTCGGGATTTTACCCAGGACGGGAAAGGAAAAGCGTGTACGGCAACTCAACCTGAAAATTGCCGAATTGGCCCATTCCGAAGCCATTTCTTATGCTGACATTGGTGGTCCGTTATTACTCGAAAACGGAAAATTGAACGAAACACTTTTTACGGATGGATTGCATCCCAACAGTGAAGGATATCTGCTTATGGCCAAGCAACTGGAGGACCTTTTGACCAAATAAACAGCTATAGTAATGTGTAATGGCCGTGGATGCACAACCATTTCCCATTTTCTTTGACAAAGATTCGCGTTGATTTGCCCCTGGACGAAAACGGTACACCGTCGGTTGTTCCATGGTCCTTCCAATAATAGGTAATCCATGCCACATTTCCTCTGACCGTAATTTTCGGCTCTTCCATCTCCGTGTGGATGTTGGATGAATTATTCACCCAATCCGCAACACCCTGAACTTCCATTTCTTTACCTATTTTCAGAATCGTATCCAATTCACCAAATTGGGTGAAGTCGGGATGTACAAAAGTAGCGTAACGTTCAACGTCTCCTTTTTCAATGGCATCCCACATGGCCACTAAGGTGGATTTAATGGCCTCTTGCTCAGTTGCTGGTGGCATATGTTCCGTGTACTCTTTTTTGGAATTGCAGCTAACCAGAATAAAAATTGCCATGACAAATTTGGGGAACACTCTCATGTTTTGGAGTTTTATGTATCTGAAAAGGTAATTAAAATCAAACTAAGACGTGCCTAGCCGTTTATTCCTATAGACTTCGGTGGTATCAGAGATGGATTAACACCTTAGATTGGCTCCCTCAGGAGATACTTTTCGCTATCCCATTGCGGAGCCTACTAACTTTGGAATACCTTTCTGGTTGGAATGCCAAAATTCAATAAAAAATTAAGGCAAAATTCTCACCTTCAGACCATAATTTTATATAATAATTATAATGTTTATCCTACATTAGCCATATGATAAAAAACTACAACCTCGTCCCAAAACTTATTATCCTTTTGCTTTTTGGTTTTTTCTTGAACGTTAACTGTTCCACGGAAGAAGCGCCCATCCAATCCGATCCCATTGACTCAACACCAAAACCTGACCCAGAACCCGAGCCAGTGGTTTATTTTACTTTCTCAGCAGATGACACCTATTCCAGTTCGACAGATTTTGAGGACAATTGGGTTATCCTATACGACTCCAATGGAAACTTATTAGATCATAAGCCCTATGAAAGCGAAGACATACTTGAATTTAAGGCTTTGGAAAAAGATTTGACGGATAAAATCACAGTGACTTTATTCTCATATAGAGAACGAACAATAGGATACGACGGAACCATGAGCTGTGATGGATCCGTGACCAATATTGTCTCTTATCCAGAGATTCCCAAAGGCAGTAGTTGGTTAAGGTCCAGATACTCTTCCAGATTAACCGCTGATTCATTCCCTAACAGATTAGGAGAATTTGACTTGACTATTGAGAACATCCCCATACCAAGTGCTATTCCCGGCGAATACCCTATACTCAATAATTTCAATAATAATTTAGAAGATGCCAACAGTGGCAATTTATCATCTTTATGGGTACCCGAGTTTGGTGGAGGAGGTAGAACTTACTATAGTCCTGGATATGCTCATGTGGAAAAAAGAGAAAATAGAAATTTTGAAAACACTACATATTTGATGAGCCTTTTACATTCCAATGAAGGTTTAAAATATCTTCTTTTCCAGAATCCTGAGGAGGGCAATAATCTTACCATCGACTATGGGGATTTCCAACCTTTTGACAGCTATTCCTATTTTCCAGTCATTCCTGAAAGTGAACATAGCTCTTTGCAATTGGTGGGATATGAGGATGAAACTAGTTTTAAGACCCATGTGGGGTATTTTTGTTTGGAAGTAAGAGATATTGTCAACCAACAATTACCATTGGGTTTTTTGGACCGTTTTACCCATTACAAGACTTTTTGCGATATCAATTACGGTGATTCCCTGTACAATTATTATCTATTGGGTCCAAAGCCAAATATCACTTCTTTACCTGATAAACCTAGTGTGAGTTTTACACAAGATGGAATCAATGGATTTGATTTTAACACGAACACTAATTACGTAAGGAGAACGGACAATTTTGGCGATCAAGAACCCGTGAGTGCCGACCATTGTCATATTACGCTCTGGCAGATAGAATGTAATGACAATAACTATCCTGTACTGACAGCTTTGCCAGATGAGCTATACACAATGTACCCCGGTATGGCACCTTTTGATCAGTTGAAATATGAATCATCCGAGATTCATTTACAAGGAAAGGAGTATTCAGAGTTTCTTCGCAATGCATTTGACCCTACTTACGACCATATTCTAAAATTTGGAGATGTCGGAGAGTCTTTCACAATCTATCGGTAATGATGCGTTGTTAGTGCGTAAATCTAGACCACCAACCACTTATAAGGCACGAGCCAAAAATGGTTCCGTTACCATTATATTACAACCCTTATGGATTAATTCTTTTTTACATCCACCGATTTGAGCACCTTTAATTGAAATAACAAGATTCTATCATAAGGAACTTACTCCCAGAGAAGTAAGCCATGACCTGACAAATTCAAGCTTCAAAATAACTCAATAGTCAACCCTAATAGTTCCGCCATTTTTTGGTCAGTTGAAAGACATGTTCCAAAATCCGAGCTTCCACTTCATCAAATTCCTTGCCCCTTCTTGCCATCATTACCTTGGCAGCTTCAAAAGCCCTTTTGGGCATATAGGTTGAAAAACCGGAGGCCCCGCCCCAACTAAAACTTGGGATAAAATTCCGCGGAAATCCCGGAACATAGATATTGGAATTGACCCCAATGACCGTTCCCGTATTGAACATGGTGTTGATAGCCGTTTTACTGTGATCTCCCATCATCAAACCACAAAATTGCAAACCAGTATGGTCAAAACCCTGGGTCTCATAGTTCCACATACGCACTTTGGCGTAGTTGTTCTTGAGGTTGGAATTGTTGGAGTCGGCACCTATGTTGCACCACTCCCCCAGTACTGCGTTGCCCAAATAGCCCTCATGGCCCTTGCTAGAATACCCAAAGATTACCGAGTTGCTGATCTCTCCGCATACCTTACCATGCGGTCCCACCGTGGTTGGACCATAAATCTTGGCTCCCATTTTTACAATGGCCTTTTCGCAAAGTGCCAGGCCACCGCGGATGAGTCCACCTTCCCAGATTTCTGCTTGGGTTCCAATATAAATGGGTCCTTCTGTGGCATTCAGAATGCTGTGCTCCACTATGGCGCCTTCCTCCAGGAAAATGTTTTCTGGAGCGATCAATTTGTTGGTATCCGAAATGGGGGCGCTTTTTCGTTCACTTGTGATAAAATCAAAATCTTCTTGCAGGGCCTCCCCGTTTTTTGAGAAAATATCCCAAGTATAGTCGATGGTTATAAGACTGCCTTCAAATGTTTTTATCCGATACTTGGAAAAGTCGGGTTCAGCGGAGACATCCTGGGTGTGATAGGCCACAATGCTATCCCTGTATTGCACAGCTTCATGGACATCCAAGGATTGCACCAGTTGGGCAAATTCCGCATTGGGTACCATAGAGGCATCAATAACTATGTTATTGGCAGCTGAAACCATGGGATACTTTTCAGAAAGATAGGCTTCAGTTTTAAAGCTCAATTGGGTTTGGAGGCGACGTTTCCACTTTTCAGTTATGGTGAGAATACCAATCCTGATTTCTGCCACAGGCCTGGTAAAAGTAAAAGGAAGCAGTGCCTCCCGTCTTGGGCCATCGGCCAAAATATAGTTCATGCTGTTAGTTTCTGGGCATAAAAATAAAAAACGCCCTTGATTAAAAATCAAGGGCGCGCTATATTCTTATTAAGAAATTCAGGCCTACTCGGCTTTCTTCTCTTCTTTCTGGAATTTCTTGTATTTGTTTTTGAACTTATCAATTCTACCAGCGGTATCCACCAATTTGGTCTTCCCTGTGTAGTATGGATGAGAAGTTCTGGAAATTTCCAATTTTACCAACGGGTACTCCACACCATCAACGGTTATGGTCTCCTTGGCCTCCGCGGTAGATTTAGTGATGAATACGTCGTCATTGGACATATCTTTAAAAGCTACCAATCTATAATTTTCTGGGTGTATACCTTTTCTCATCGCCTTAAAAACTTAATCTCAGAATTTTCGAGGTGCAAATTTAATCATTTCTTTTATTCTTCCAACCTAAAATCAGCAAAAAAGAAAAAATCTAACTTTGACTGTAACAAAACCTTAACAACGATCACTAACAAACTGCAATCAACTAATAATTTCATATAAAATGGATGAAAATCAACCTAAAGTGGGACGCTTTTCACTGAACTACGGTGCTTTGGCCGGTGTTGCAGGAATCGTATTTTCCCTCATGCTCTATTTTGCCGATATGCACCACGAACGTAATGCGGGCATCCAAAGCGTGCAATTTGCCCTTTTGGCCGTTTTTGTGGTCCTGGCAATTTTTCAGTTTAAAAAAGCGAATGGTGGGTACTTGAGCCTCATTGATGCCCTTAAAATGGGGGCTGGTGTAGCTGCCATAAGTTTTGTGATAGGCATAGTGTACTTTTTGATCTTTTCCAATCTCATTGAGCCTAATTTTATGGAAGAGGCCTATGAACTTGGCAAACAGCAAATGATCGAACAAAACCCCAACCTGACCGCCGAACAGGTCAACCAGGGCATTGAAATGCAAAAGCGATTTTTCTGGGTGATCATGGCAGTCTTCATGATTATTTCAGTGGTTTTTGGATTTATTGTAAGTCTAATTGCCGGACTTATCATGAAAAAGGACAAGCCCGCGTACTAAGACAAAAAATGCTACTTTTGAAGGGAATTCCAGAAAGCAACAATGCAGATTTCCATTGTAATCCCTTTACTTAACGAACAGGAATCCCTCAATGAACTCCATGATTGGATTGCATCAGTTATGCGGTCCAATCATTTTGTTTACGAAATTATCTTTATTGATGACGGGAGTACGGATGGCTCTTGGCAAACCATTGAAGCACTTTCCAACGCCAATGAGCACGTAAAGGGAATCCGGTTTTTAAGAAATTATGGCAAGTCCCAAGCCTTGCACGCCGGTTTTAAAGCGGCACAAGGAGATGTGGTCATTACTATGGATGCCGATCTGCAGGACAATCCGGAAGAAATCCCGGAGCTCTACCGTATGATCACATCCGATCACTACCATATTGTATCCGGATGGAAAAAGAAACGCTATGATTCGGTCATTGCCAAAAACATCCCATCCAAACTATTCAATTGGGCCGCGCGCCGGACTTCTGGGGTCAAATTGCACGATTTCAATTGTGGGCTGAAAGCCTTTGACCAAATTGTGGTGAAAAATATCGAGGTATCTGGCGAGATGCACCGCTATATTCCAGTATTGGCCAAAAATGCCGGTTTTTCAAAAATTACCGAAAAGGTAGTCAAGCACCAAGCCCGGAGATATGGAAGCACAAAATTTGGCGCCGAACGCTTTATCAATGGCTTTCTGGATTTGATCACCATTTGGTTTGTTTCCAAATTTGGGCGGCGACCCATGCATTTGTTTGGGGCGCTGGGGGTAATCATGTTTGTGGTTGGTTTGGGATTCTCCATTTATTTGGGTGTGGACAAGCTATTTTTAAATCCCACCGGGCGCCTTATCACCGAACGGCCCCAATTTTATATTGCCCTGGTGGCCATGGTAATTGGTACGCAAATGTTTTTGGCGGGCTTTCTTGGTGAGATCATGGTACGATCCAGAAAAAATGACACCCGCTACACCATCTCCGATAAAATTAAGCTTTAAGGAGGCGTAAATTCAGATTCTTCGTACTTTTAGCGAGCAAATATTACACTTCATTTCATGGATTCGATTACCGCAACCGCACAGACCTGGCTTACCGATTTTTTTGATGCCGAAACCAAAAAAGAGATTCAACATTTAATTGAAAACGATCCCGAGGAACTAAAGGAGCGTTTTTATAGGGATTTGGAATTTGGTACTGGTGGAATGCGCGGTGTTATGGGGGTCGGAACCAATAGAATCAACAAATATACCTTGGGAAAAAACACCCAGGGATTGAGCAACTACCTTAAAAAGGTGCATGGGGATAAAGAAATCAAGGTAGTGATCGCGTATGATTGCCGCCATAATTCCGATACCCTTTCCAGAACGGTTTCCGAGGTGTTTTCTGCCAATGGAATCAAAGTTTTTCTCTTTTCGGAATTACGTACAACGCCAGAGCTATCTTTTGCAGTAAGACATCTGGGTTGCGACGCGGGCATTGTTTTGACCGCCTCCCATAATCCCCCGGAATACAACGGTTACAAAGTATATTGGTCCGATGGCGGGCAAATAGTTCCGCCCCAGGATGGCGAAATTATTGCGGAGATCAATTCACTTTCATTTGAGGACATTCAATTTAAGGCCAATCAAGATTTAATTGAACGCATAGACAAGGAAGTCGATGAAGCATTTTTTGAAGCCTCTGTGAGCAAAGGGAGTTTTGGCGCACAGGGCAAGGAGGATTTCAAAATAGTGTTCACCTCTTTGCACGGAACTTCCATTACAGCTATTCCCGAAGTCCTTAAAAGAGCTGGATATGGCTATGTTACCATCATTGAAGAGCAGGCCAAGCCTGATGGCGGATTCCCAACGGTGGAATCACCCAATCCTGAAGAACCCGCCGCTTTGGCCATGGCCATTGCAAAGGCAGAGGAAATTGGAGCCGATATGGTTGTGGGAACCGACCCGGATAGTGACAGGTTGGGAATTGCGGTCAGAAACCTGGAAGGAAAAATAGAATTGCTCAATGGCAACCAAACCATGGTAATGATGACCCGATTCTTACTGGACAAATTCAAGGAGAAGGGCTTTCAAGGGAATGAATTCATCGCCACAACCATTGTTTCCACCCCCATGGTGGAACAGATGGCCAAAGCCTACGGGGTTGAATTCAAAACAGCCCTGACAGGGTTTAAGTGGATTGGAAAAATGATCAAGGACTTCCCCAATTCCCAGTTTATTGGGGGTGGCGAGGAAAGCTTTGGTTATATGGTAGGTGATTTTGTCCGGGACAAGGACGCTGTTACGGCCACTCTTTTGGCATGCGAAGTTGCTGCCGATGCCAAAGCAAATGGAAGTTCGTTTTATGAGGAGCTTATAAAGTGCTATGTCGATTTTGGGTTTTATAAGGAAAAATTGATTTCCCTTACCAAAAAAGGAATCAGCGGAGCTGAGGAAATCAAACAGATGCTCAAGGATTTTAAAGAGAACCCGGTGGATTCCGTACAAGGATCCAAGGTGGTATGGATTGAGGACTACAACACCTCCACTGCCAAAAATGTACAAACCGGTGAGGAAAAGGCCATAGACCTGCCAAAATCGAACGTTTTGATCTATGAAACAGAAGATGGCACGCGAATTGCCGCCAGACCCAGCGGAACCGAACCCAAGGTCAAGTTTTACATGAGCACCAATGCCAAATTGGACCGAGCAGGCGATTACAAATCCGTAAATTCGCAGTTGGATGCCAAATTGGAGGGCATCGTTTCCGAACTGAACTTATAGTGAATGAATTATTTTAAAAAGATTCTCCGATTTGCGCTGCCCTATCGCAAGTACGGTTTTCTGAATATATTTTTTAACGTCCTATATGCACTTTTTAGTGCCCTTTCTTTTGCGGCCCTGATTCCCATGCTGGACGTACTGTTCAAGCCAGAGGATAAAGTTCTGGTTGAACCTGCGTATACCGGATTGGGGGGGTTAAAGGACTATCTCCAGGATTACATCAATTACAGGGTTACCGCCTATTCCGGGGATGACGACATGAAAGGCCTGGTCTTGGTCATTGGGTTGGTGTTGGTACTGTTTCTTCTTAAAAATGCATTTAATTACCTGGCAATGTATTTCATTACCTTTTTGCGCAATGGCGTACTCAAGGATATCCGAAATACCATGTACCGGAAAATTGTGGATTTGCCCATTTCCTATTTTTCCGAAAAGCGGAAAGGGGATGTTATCGCCAGGATCACGTCCGATGTACTGGAGATCCAACATTCATTTCTCTCCATATTGGAATTGATCGTACGCGAACCCCTGACCATTGTGTTCACAATCCTGATCATGTTCGGGATAAGTGCGAAGCTTACCCTATTTGTGTTCATTTTTATTCCTATTGCCGGGATGATCATTTCCCGAATCGGTAAATCCTTAAAGCGCAAGTCCGATAGGGTTCAGAAAGAACAGGGTGAGTTTTTGTCCATTGTGGAGGAAACCTTGGGTGGCCTACGGGTCATTAAGGCGTTTAATTCGGAATCAAGATTTTACAACACCTTTAAAAAATCCACCCAGCGATTTTTCAGATTTTCAAATTCCCTTTTAAACCGGCAGAACCTTGCTTCGCCCACTGGGGAGTTTTTAGGTATATTGGTCATAGGGGTTTTACTATGGTTCGGTGGTAAGATGGTCTTGGTGGATAAAACCCTGGACGCTTCATCTTTTATCGCCTATATGGGATTGGCCTATAACATCCTTACGCCAGCAAAAGCCATTAGCAAAGCATCTTATGGTGTCAAAAAAGGAAATGCCGCGGCGGAAAGGGTTTTGGAAGTACTCGAGTCTGAAAATCCCATTGCGGACAATGAGAGCGCTATAGATAAAGACGATTTTACCAAAAGTATCCATATCAAGGATGTGTCCTTTAAGTATGAGGACGATTACGTACTCCAGCATTTCAATCTGGAGGTAAAAAAAGGAAATACTGTTGCGCTGGTAGGTCAATCCGGGAGTGGAAAAAGTACCATCGCCAATTTGGTGACCCGTTTTTATGATGTCAATGACGGGGCCATTGAAATTGATGGGATTAATATCAAACAAATCACCAAAAAATCCCTTCGTGGAATTATGGGACTGGTGACCCAGGACTCCATCCTGTTCAATGACACCATCAAAAACAACATTAGTCTTGGCAAGGAAGATGCCACCGATGAAGAAATAGTGGCTGCGGCCCAAATAGCCAATGCACACGACTTTATTATGCAATTGCCCAATGGCTATGGTACCAATATTGGCGACAGTGGAAACAAACTCAGCGGTGGACAAAAACAGCGACTTTCCATTGCCCGGGCGGTGCTAAAAAATCCTCCCATCATGATTTTGGACGAGGCCACTTCAGCCCTGGATACAGAAAGTGAACGATTAGTACAGGATGCGCTGGAAAAAATGATGCAAAACCGAACTTCCATCGTAATTGCCCATAGACTTTCCACCATCCAAAATGCGGATAGCATTGTAGTACTCAACCAAGGTAAAATCGTGGAACAGGGTACCCATGAAGAGTTAATGAAATCGCAAAAAGGCTACAAAAAACTGGTGGAGATGCAAACACTTGGGTAAGTTTAGAGTCATGACCCAAGACTATGGACAAAAGACTACAGACCCAAGACTAAAGACTCAACCTAAATATAATTTAAACCTTTTTCCATTACCTTAGTCCAAGCATCAAATCGACAAAAAATTGATTGCTGAGGAAACCTTAGTTCAGGAACTGAAACAAAAGGAAAGTCAGGTACGTGCCTTTGAAGTGTTGGTGAACACCTACAAGGAGCGACTGTATTGGCATATCCGTAGAATTGTTTTGGACCATGCTGATGCCGATGATGTACTCCAGAACACCTTTATTAAAGTATATCGCAACATTGACGGGTTCAAGGGGGACAGCAAGCTATATTCCTGGATGTACCGTATTGCTACGAATGAATCGCTTACCTTTTTAAAACAGAAATCAAAAAAGGCAGGTATTTCGGATGAAGAACTTAAGATGGCATTGGTTGAAAATTTGCAATCTGACGTGTATTTTGAGGGGGATGAAATCCAGCTAAAGCTGCAAAAGGCGTTGGCTACACTCCCAGACAAGCAGAAATTGGTGTTTAACATGAAGTATTTCCAAGACATGAAATATGATGAAATATCAGCCGCCTTGGAAACCTCGGTGGGAGCCTTAAAAACCTCCTACCACTTGGCAGTAAAGAAAATTGAAACGTATCTTAAGACCAATTAAACCTTTTTTAGGTTAATGGGTCTAACTGAAAAAGATGGGAAAGGATAACAACGATAATTTCAAAACCCCGGAGGGCTATTTTGAAAGCTTCCATGACCGACTAATGGACAAAATCCATGAGGAGGAAGCTGCTCAAAATGAGTCGCTTATTCCAAAAACGGACGGTTTCGCCGTACCTGATGGGTATTTTCAGGAATTACCTAAAAAAATGGCCGCGGAATTGGCCGGTGACCATGTAAAGGTGATATCCCTATCGCCTTATAGGAAAATCTACTATGGTATTGCCGGGGCTGCCGCCGTCCTTCTCTTATTCTTTGGACTGACGTGGAATCCAGGTCCAGAGCTGACCATAGAAGACTTGGCAAGTTCTGAAATAGATGCCTATTTTGAGTCCAATGATTTAAACCTGAGCACCTATGAGCTGGCCGAAGTGGTTGCCCTGGAAGAACTGGAGCTATCCGATGTTTTGGACCATACCTTTGCCGATGAAAACATTCTGGAATACTTGGATGACAATGTGGAACATATTGAAGACCTAAATTTGGAATATGATGACTATGAATAAAAGATTACTCCCACTCTTGGTCTTTGCACTGGCCACTTCATGGATATATGCCCAAGGAGGTCCAGGTCCGGGCAGGGACCGCATTAGAACCCTTAAAATTGCCTTTATCACCGAAAGAGTGAGCCTTACCAGTAAGGAAGCCCAGGATTTTTGGCCCATATACAATGAATATGACGAAAAACTTCAAAACATCCGCAGAAGGGAACGTTTTGAGCTTCGATCGCGAATTGGTATGATAGAGGATTTATCAGATAACGAATCGGCAGCGCTTTTAGCAAAGTACTTGGCCATTCAAAAAGAAAAATATGATGCCGAACAAGATTTTATCAGCCGGATCAATAAGGTAATCTCTCCCAAAAAGACGTTGTTGCTTTTAGAAGCGGAGGAAGATTTCAAAAAACGTCTGCTACAGCAAATGCGTAAACGAAGAGGTGGTGGGTAACCATCCATATTTCGATTAAATACTCAAAAAGGGGCCAATAGGCTCCTTTTTTGATTAAACCTTCCTGCTAAACCATGGTCAAAGAAGCATAAACCATAAAATCTACATTATGAAAGCTTTTAAAACAATCATGTTGGCTATAGTATTAATGGGAACAATGACCCTAAGTGCACAAACAAAGGTTGTCCGTGTATATCCCAAGCACGGTACCATAGTGACCACCATCAAGAAACCCAGGGTGGTTGTGCACAAAAAGACCAATTTCTATTTTGCTGATGGTGTTTGGTACAAAGCCCGGGGCAGAAACTATGTTGTGTGTGCTGCACCAGTGGGCATTAAAGTAAGAAGACTTCCAAGAACAAGGACAGTAGTTGTTGTAAACGGAAGAAAATTATATAAGTCCAGAGGAATTTGGTATAAAAAATCTGGACGCCACTATGTTGTGGTGAACGTTTAGTTAGGTTGGTTTTTAGTTGTGGGAGAAGCGGCGGTTATTCGTCGCTTTTTTCATTTAAAATTCAATCGGGCAATTCTATTTCTCCCGGATGCATATGCAATGGAATCGTTTAAAAAGCGTATCGCATAGAAAGATTCCCCGCTCAATGCATACCAGTTAAAACCTCCGTCGTTGGATATGGAAATCCCTGTAAATCCGACGGCCACCAATTGCTTGCCATCAGAATTGGGAACAAACTGTACACAACTTTTATATGCAGGGGCTTTGCCATCCGCAATCAATTGCCAACTAGCTCCACCATCCACGGTATATATCTTATTGGCTTTATTCGATTGTGGTTGGGTATAGTCCCCACCAATGGCAAATCCGATATTTTCGTTATAAAAATCAATGGAATAAATTCCTTCTGTGGGTTTTTCGCTGATGATGGGGGTAGCGGTCTTATTCCAAGTTTCCCCGCGATCATGGCTGCTGTAAATATTGCCAGCGGTAGTGGCCACCCAAACCTTATCCCCTGCCCTGGCAATATTGGTGTTGCTGGCAGCAAATGCACCTTCAGCTTTGTCCGCATCCGGGAGCTCGTCACAAGATAATTTCTTCCAATTGTGCCCCCCATCCCGGGTTATGAGGACTGACAAACAGCCATCCATACTATCGCCGACGGCAATTCCTTCCCTGTCGTTCCAAAAATTCATGGCGTCATAGAAAACCGCCTCCCCTTCTTCTTTATATACCAATTCCATTCTGCCACCATTTCCCGTTTTATACAACAATGCGGGATTACCGGCGGAGAGCATAAAAAAATCTTGGGAGGTACTGCCTATCGCCCTAAAGCCCGGTAATAGGGAATCAAATGGTTGAATATTGGTACGGACGGTATGCGAATTGACATCCACTGTTCCATATACCCCTTGACTTCCTGCAAATGCCAGTGTATTCCCATCCAAGAATTCAATGGCCCTTATACTTACCGAATCTTCAAACACCACTTCCATTTGGATGGAATTGAACTGTTTTGGTTTGGACATTTCGGCACAGCCTACAACCATAAGAATAAAAACAAAAGGCAGGAAATATTTCATAAGCGGGTTTTCCCAAATGTAACAGGAATCCTAATAGAAACCATACCTTTGCATTTCTTAATTTTTGGGATGCGATTACACCGAAACTTGGTCTTTGCCGTGATTGATGCGTTGCATATGATCTTCAACGAAAAGGAATATGCCGATAAGGTGATTGAGAAAGTATTGCGCTATGACAAAAGATGGGGTTCTCGCGATAGGGGCTTCATTGCAGAAACCACTTATGAGATTGTCCGTTGGAAGCGCCTGTATGAAGAAATTGCAGAAGTACGTGAACCGTATACCCGCCCTCAGCTATTTCGATTGTTTGCCGTGTGGTGTGTGCTGCGTGGTATTAGGCTGCCAGACTGGAAGCAATTGGAAGACACCCCGGAGAGGCGTATCAAGGGACGGTTTGATGAACTTTCCAAAATCCGAAAAATAAGGGAATCCATTCCTGATTGGATAGATGAATTGGGGGAGAAATCCCTGGGGAACAGTAAATGGACAAAGGAAATTGCTGCCTTAAACAAACCTGCCGAGGTCATTCTACGGACCAATACCTTAAAAACCAATAGAAAAGCGCTTCAGTCGGCTTTGGCAAGCGAACAAATTGAGACCGAGATTCTCCAGGAATATCCGAATGCATTAAAGCTAAAGGAACGCAAAAACGTTTTTACAACCCAAACATTCAAAGATGGCCTTTTTGAAGTCCAGGATGCCTCCTCCCAATTGGTGGCACCCTATTTGGAAGTCCAACCAGGTCAGCGTGTTGTGGATGCCTGCGCCGGTGCTGGAGGTAAAACCTTGCATTTGGCGGCAGAGATGGAGAACAAAGGGCAACTGATTGCCTTGGACATTTATGAGAGCAAACTCAAAAAATTGAAAACCCGGGCCCGTCGCAATGGGGTTCACAATGTGGAAACCCGGGTCATAGATTCCACCAAGGTCATTAAAAAACTATACGGTACGGCAGACCGTTTGCTATTGGATGCCCCCTGTTCAGGATTAGGTGTGCTCCGAAGAAATCCCGACTCTAAATGGAAACTGGAGCCAGATTTTGTGGAACGTATTATGGGAGTTCAGCAAGATATCCTACAGAAGTACTCCAAAATTCTAAAACCAGGAGGGCAACTGGTCTATGCTACTTGTTCTATTCTGCCACAGGAGAATTCCGAGCAGGTGCAAAAGTTCTTGGAATCCGAATCTGGAAAGGGGTTTTCCTTAGTGAGGGACCAGAACATCTATGCCTCAGAAAATGGGTTTGATGGCTTCTACATGGCATTACTCAATAAACAATGAGCAATTAACAATTACCGATCATCACTACGTATTTCGCATTCAGCATTCAACATTTAGCATTTGGCATTTGGCATTTGGCATTTGGCAATACTATAGTTAATCCCCAAACAATCTAAGAATCCAACAATCCAACCCACCTCACATCACATTCCCATCTTCCAACGCCAACCCTTTAACCTGCAACCTCTAACTTTTAACCTCTAACTTCTAACTTAACCTCGAACCTCTAACTTCTAACCTTTTCCCTTAACCTTGCCTCCATATTATTTGAATTACATAACTTTGAGGTATGGCCAAACGGGTATCCATAGAAGAGTTTTATAAATCCACTACCGCCAGCGTTCCCGAAAACCTAAAATCCGGTATTGGACATTTCAACGTGTTTAAACTGGACGAATTTGCGGGTCCCAAGCCCAAACCCATGCCCTTCAACAGACGGGATTATTTCAAGATCAGCTTGGTTTCTGGAAGAAGTAAGGTACACTATGCCGATAAGGTGGTACAAGTGGAAAAACATGTTATGGTGTTTTCCAACCCACAGATTCCATATAACTGGGAACGCATTGATGAGCAGCTCACAGGATATTTTTGCGTGTTTACAGAATCCTTTTTCCATCAGTTTGGCAATATCTTGGGGTATCCTGTTTTTCAACCTAACGGCAACCCCGTTTTTGAATTGACAGATTTCGAAAAAGAGCAGTTTACTCCCATTTTTTTGAGGATGTTCGATGAACTCAATTCCGATTATCCCTTTAAATATGATATTTTACGCAATTTGGTCTTTGAATTGATTCATGGTGCCCTAAAGCTGCAACCGGCCCAATTGGATGTACAGATGCACTCCAATGCCACCGAACGTATTTCGTCCTTGTTCCTAGAACTTTTGGAAAGACAATTTCCTATTGAGCTCCCCAACCAACGGGTGAACCTGAAATCGCCATCCGATTTTGCCAATCAACTTAGTTTGCACGTAAACCATTTAAACAGGGCACTTCAGGAAGCCAATCAAAAAAGTACTTCTACCTTGATTGCCGAACGGTTCACGAAGGAAGCCAAAATCTTAATCCGACACACCCAATGGAATATTTCAGAAATAGCCCACTCCCTTGGATTTGAGGAAACCGCCCACTTTTCCAATTTCTTCAAGAAACACACCCAACAATCCCCATTACAGTTCAGGAAAAGTCAAATTGTTTGATTTTTGCAATTTTTGGATTGAACTCCATAAAGGATACCAATCCTTGATGGTGACCTTTGTAGTGTTCAAATCAAATTTAAAATCATGGATAGAAAAATTGCATTGATTACTGGCGGCAGTCGCGGATTGGGAAGAGATATGGCTATTTGCCTTGCAAAACAAGGATTGGATATCATTATCACCTATCACGCAAATCAAAAAGCTGCTCAGGAGACACTTACGGAAATTGAATCCCATTCCAGCAAGGGTATCGCCCTCCAGTTGGATGCTAGGAATACAAAGGCTTTTGGTGGTTTCAAACAGCGTTTGCAGGAGGAGCTTAAGACTACTTTGGGCTCAAATCAAATTGATTACCTCATCAACAATGCCGGTTTTGGTCATAATGCCACGATTTCGGAAACCACGGAGGAGCAATTTGACGACCTTATGAATGTACATTTCAAAGGAGTTTTCTTTCTTACCCAGAGCTTATTGGATGTGGTAGCGGATGGCGGGGGGATCGTCAATATTTCCAGTGGTCTTGCACGGTTCTCGTTTTCAGGGTATTCGGCCTACGCCACCATGAAAGGGGCCATCGAGGTGTTCACCAGATATTTGGCCAAGGAACTTGGGGCCAGAAACATACGGGCCAATACGGTAGCTCCCGGCGCCATCAATACCGATTTTAACAAGGAGCGCTTTGAGAGTATGCCTCAAGTTGTGGAGTATATTGCCGGTCAAACCGCTCTAGGTCGCGTTGGCGAAAGTGATGATATCGGAAGTGTGGTGGCATTTCTATGCTCTGATGCTGCCAAATGGATCAGCGGACAGCGGATTGAGGCCTCCGGGGGCATGTACATTTAAATCTTGGAACGGAAATCGCCCCAAGTGGGCGTTTCCAATTTCCATAATACGAAAGGTGCTATTAACAATTCAAGGTTAAAAACTGTTTAAAATCAACGCGAAAAAGACTTGGAAAACATGTAAATTTGCATTTTCTCAAACCGCTCAATCGATACGTTGATATGATTCATTTCTTTGGGGACGAGGCAACTAAGGTTTTTGCCATCCAGACTGCACAAGAAATTGCACCAAAAGACATAGAAAAACTTATATGGTTGTTTGGCAACCAACCCAAAATAAACGCGGCGTCTCTTGACGCCTTTTTTATTGGACCACGTGCCGCCATGATTACTCCATGGAGCACCAATGCCACCGAAATAACCCAAAATATGGGCATTGCCGGAGTTATCCGGATTGAAGAGTTTCGTGCGGTTCCCGAAGCATTTAAGGATTATGATCCCATGCTATTCCAAAAGTATCAAGGCCTGGACCAGGATATTTTTACCATCAACATCACCCCTGAACCCATTTTGGAGATTGACGATATAGCTTCCTATAACCAACAAGAGGGCTTGGCATTGAGTGAGGAGGAAGTGCTGTACTTGGACCAACTATCGGATAAATTGGGGAGAAAACTAACGGATTCTGAGGTATTTGGGTTTAGCCAGGTCAATTCGGAGCATTGTCGACATAAAATCTTTAATGGGACTTTTGTAATAGACGGAGAAGAGCAACCCACATCCCTCTTCAAACTAATCAAAAAAACATCGGAAAAAAATCCCAATGGGATCATTTCGGCCTATAAAGATAATGTGGCCTTCATTAAGGGGCCCAAAGCAACACAATTTGCGCCTAAAACTGCCGATCAACCTGATTTTTATGAAGAGAAAGAATTTGATTCTGTATTATCCCTAAAAGCAGAAACACATAATTTTCCCACCACCGTGGAACCATTCAATGGTGCGGCAACGGGCTCTGGCGGGGAAATCCGGGATCGACTGGCCGGGGGAAAGGGATCATTGCCACTTGCAGGGACTGCGGTCTATATGACTTCCTATTCAAGATTGGAAGAAAACAGGCCATGGGAAAATGGCATGGAGGAACGGGACTGGCTTTATCAGACCCCAATGGATATCTTGATCAAAGCGTCCAATGGCGCATCCGATTTTGGAAATAAATTTGGACAACCTTTGATTGCAGGTTCCGTGCTCACCTTTGAACATGAGGAAGAAGCCCGAAAACTTGGTTTTGACAAAGTGATCATGCTCGCTGGGGGCATCGGTTATGGCAAAAAAGAACAAGCCTTGAAGGATACTCCAAAAAAGGAAGACAGAATAGTCATTCTAGGTGGGGATAACTATCGCATAGGAATGGGTGGTGCCGCAGTTTCAAGCGCCGATACAGGAGAATTTAGTTCAGCAATAGAGTTAAATGCAGTGCAGCGCTCCAACCCAGAAATGCAAAAACGGGCCTCCAACGCTATCCGCGGACTAGTGGAAAGCCACGACAATCCCATTGTCTCCATCCACGATCACGGAGCAGGAGGGCACCTTAATTGTCTCTCAGAGTTGGTGGAAGAAACCGGCGGGGTAATCAATACGGACAAACTTCCCGTGGGCGACCCAACCCTGTCCGCCAAGGAACTGATTGGAAACGAGTCCCAAGAACGTATGGGCCTTGTCATGGGCAAAAAAGATATGGGTCTGTTGGATCGTATAGCAGCACGGGAACGCTCACCCATGTATGATGTAGGTGAAGTAACCGGCAACCACAAGTTCACGTTTGCCTCTGAAAAAACTGGTGACAAGCCCATGGATCTAGATTTGTCCGATATGTTCGGGAGTTCTCCCAAAACCATAATGGATGACGTTAGCATTGAACGTAATTATCCGCCACTCACCTACTCCCTAGAACATTTTCACGAGTATTTGGAGCGTTTGCTGCAACTGGAGGCAGTAGCCTGCAAAGACTGGTTGACCAACAAAGTGGATCGCTGCGTAGGAGGTCGCGTGGCTAAACAGCAATGCACCGGCCCACTTCAATTGCCATTGAACAATTGTGGGGTCATGGCCTTGGATTTTAAAGGTAAGGAAGGTGTTGCCACCAGCATTGGCCACTCCCCTATTTCTGGTTTGGTTGACCCTATTGCAGGAAGTAGAAACAGCATAGCAGAAGCTTTGACCAATTTGGTCTGGGCACCTTTAAAGAATGGATTACAATCCGTTTCCTTATCCGCCAACTGGATGTGGCCCTGTAAAAATGAAGGCGAAGATGCCCGTTTATATGAGGCTGTTAAGGCAGTTTCCGATTTTTCCATCGCCTTGGGCATCAATGTTCCCACAGGTAAGGATTCGCTTTCCATGAAGCAAAAATATAAGGATGGTGACGTACTTTCTCCAGGAACGGTCATTATATCAGCGGCAGCCCACTGTGATGAAATCACTAAAATAGTGGAACCGGTACTGCAAAAAAGTGGTGGGAGCATTTATTATATAAACCTTTCCAAAGACAGTCATAAATTGGGAGGGTCGTCATTTGCCCAAATCCTGAATGCAGTAGGAAATGAAGCCCCAACTGTTTCTGATGCGGCTTATCTTAAAACAACATTCAACACGCTGCAAGAACTGATCAAAAATGATAAGATTGCCGCTGGACATGACGTTGGTTCCGGGGGCTTGATCACCACTTTGTTGGAAACGTGCTTTGCGGATAAGCATTTAGGCGCCCAATTGGATTTGTCCAGTATTGGCGAAGAAGATACTATCAAATTACTGTTTTCTGAAAATGTTGGACTGGTGGTCCAGTCTCAGGATGACACTATTGAAACCGTTTTTCAACAAGCCGGCATAGCTGCCCAAAAGATAGGTCATGTGGTGGATGGAGATACCTTGACCCTAAAAAACCATGGTATCGAAATAGGACTCAACATTCCTTCCTTGCGCGATACCTGGTATAAGACTTCTTACTTGTTGGACGATAAGCAAACCGCCAATAATCTGGCCAAGGAGCGTTTCGATAATTATAAGAATCAACCTTTGGAATTCAAGTTTCCCGCGAATGCGATTTCAACAGCGCCGTTGAGAACAGAAGGGAAGGGGAAGCCGAAGGCTGCGATCCTAAGAGAGAAAGGCAGTAACTCTGAACGGGAAATGGCCAACGCCATGTACCTGGCAGGGTTTGATGTGAAGGATGTGCATATGACAGACCTCATTTCAGGCAGGGAAACCTTGGAGGATATCCAGTTTATTGGTGCCGTTGGAGGCTTTTCCAATTCGGATGTTTTGGGCAGTGCCAAGGGTTGGGCAGGTGCCATCAAATACAATGAAAAGGCCAATAAGGTCATCAAGGATTTCTTTGCTAGACCAGATACGTTGTCCATTGGTATTTGTAATGGTTGCCAATTGTTTATGGAACTGGATTTGATCAATCCTGATCACGATACCCACGGCAGGCTTACCTATAATGATTCCGGCAAGCACGAAAGCAGCTTTACTTCTGTGAAAATCCAGAAGAATAACTCTGTCATGTTGGGTTCTATGGCCGGCACCACCTTGGGTGTTTGGATTTCCCACGGAGAAGGAAAATTTAGCCTCCCCCATTCGGAAGACCAATATGATATTGTTGCCAAATATGGGTACGAGGGGTATCCGGCCAATCCCAATGGTAGCGATTTCAACACGGCCATGTTATGCGATAAAACGGGTAGGCATTTGGTTACCATGCCCCATATTGAACGGTCCATTTTCCCATGGAACTGGGCTCACTATCCAAAGGATAGAAATGATTTGGTATCACCATGGTTGCAAGCCTTTATCAATGCTAAGGAATGGGTGGAGGAAAACGGACGTTAGACGAGAGACTATAGACCCAAGACATTGCACGTTAGACTTTAGACTTTAGACGAGAAACAATAGATTCAAGACTATAGACCCAAGACTTTGGACTTTAGACTTTGGACGAGACTACAGACTACAAAAGCGGTATTCGTAAAATTCACGCAAAACAGCTTACTTACTTAACCATAAGTAATTTGTTATTTTAGTGAAATTCCTGTAAAACGACTTAACAATCCAATTGTGTCAGTTATCATAAGACAAGCCACCATTAAAGATGTACCAGACATTGTTCAGCTATTGGCCAATGATAAATTGGGAAAACTTCGTGAAGATTTCAGGCTTCCTCTGCCACAAAAGTATTATGATGCTTTCCGCAATATCCAGAAGGACCCAAATCAAGAGTTGATGGTCCTAGAAAATGAAGAGAAAGTAATAATCGGGACCTTACAGCTCAGTTTTATCCAGTATTTAACTTATCAAGGTGGCATCCGTGCCCAAATTGAGGCTGTTCGCGTCCATGAGGATTATCGAAACCAGGGTTTGGGCAAAAAATTGTTCCGGTGGGCCATAGAACGGGCCGAGACCAGAAATGCCCATGTTGTTCAACTCACTACTGATAAACAACGTCCTGATGCATTGGCGTTTTATCAATCGCTGGGGTTCAAAGCCTCCCATGATGGCATGAAATTGCATCTTCAATAATACCATTTTGACTGCAGCGGTAACTTCCTGATTGCCAACCCAACCTACGAGAGCCAGAATTGCGAATCCATCAATCCTAGCATCGAATTATCTAGATATCCATTTTAAATTCCCACATCCTTTCCCTATTTTGCAATTACTTTACAGAAACTTACTATGCAAACAGTTACCAGATTATTTGATTTTCCATATTTCCAATTGGAAAAATTCCCCCTTGAGAAATCGCTGGTCACCAAGAAAGATGGCAGATGGATACCCACCTCTACCCAAAGCTATCTGGACCAAGCCAATGCCATTAGCCGTGGACTACTCCGAATGGGAGTCCAGCCAGACGACAAGATTGCCATTATCTCCATGACCAATAGAACGGAATGGAATATTATGGATATTGGCGTGTTGCAACTGGGTGCCCAAACGGTACCTATCTATCCTACCATTTCAGAAGAGGACTATCAATATGTTTTGAACCATTCCGAGGCCAAATACTGTTTTGTGTCCTGTGAGGAGGTACTGCAAAAAGTATTGTCCATTAGCGGAAATCTAAAAAACCTAAAGGACGTGTATTCCTTTGATCAGTTGGACAATTGCAACCATTGGTCGCAGGTTTTGGAAAAAGGGAAGGATACCTCCAATCAAGAGGAAGTGGAAAAAAGAAAGGAAGCTGTAAACGCCGGGGATTTGGCCACGCTGATATACACCTCTGGAACCACTGGAAGGCCTAAGGGCGTCATGCTATCCCATGATAATATTGTGTCAAATGTACTCAGTAGTCAACCACGTGTACCCTTCCAAACGGGAGGAATAGCCCTAAGCTTTTTACCGGTTTGCCACATTTTTGAGCGAATGATCCTCTATCTGTATTGCTACTGTGGAATAGAGATTCATTTTGCAGAAGGTTTGGATAAAATCAGTGATAATGTCAAAGAGGTCAAACCGGATGTAATGACGGTTGTGCCGCGACTTTTGGAAAAGGTCTACGATGCCATCATTGCCAAGGGCACCGCTTTGACAGGGGTAAAGAAAAAATTGTTTTTCTGGGCTGTGGAACTGGGATTAAAATATGAACCATATGGCCAAAACGGCTGGTGGTACGAGAAAAAATTGGGAGTGGCCCGAAAACTTATTTTCAGCAAATGGCAAGAGGCATTGGGAGGTAATTTGAGCACCATGGTTTCTGGAAGTGCGGCATTACAGGCAAGATTGGCCAGGGTTTTTGCCGCAGCTGGCATGCCCGTAATGGAAGGTTATGGACTCACAGAAACCTCCCCGGTAATTTCGGTGAACGATGAAAGAAATCGCGGTTGGAAAATAGGATCCGTGGGTAAAATAATTGATGGTGTGGAAGTGAAAATTGCTGATGATGGCGAAATCCTTTGCAAAGGCCCCAATGTGATGATGGGCTATTACAAAGATCCAGATAAAACGGCCGAGGTTTTAAAAGATGGATATTTCCATACTGGGGATATAGGTGAAATAGATGCTGAAGGCTTCCTTCGTATCACCGATAGGAAAAAGGAAATGTTCAAGACTTCTGGGGGTAAGTATGTGGCCCCGCAATTATTGGAGAACCGCTTTAAGCAATCCCGTTTTATTGAACAGATCATGGTTGTGGGCGAAGGTGAAAAAATGCCGGCAGCACTGATTCAACCCAATTTTGAGTTCCTGCACGAATGGGCCAAACGGCATGAGATCACAATCGGAGCCAATTCCGATATTACCGTAAACGAGAAGGTAATCGCCCGATTCCAGGAAGAAGTGGATCTGGCCAATGAGGATTTTGCCAAATGGGAAAAGGTGAAACAGTTCAGGTTAACGCCCGATGTATGGAGTATAGACGATGGGCACTTGACCCCCACCATGAAACTCCGCCGAAAGATTGTAAAGGAGAAGTATATTAATCTCTATAATAGTATTTATGGGCATTAAATTAAGCTAAATACCTACAAACAAAATTGGCCCGGGATTCATCGGGCTTTTTTGTTTTCCTATTTTTCAATTTATTATGCATGCATAATAAATTTTTGTATATTTGGCTACACCAATCCTGTTCTATGAAAGATTTGACCATAGATTATGCTTTGAGGGCCACATGGCAGGCAGTAAGCAAAATGTACAATGAAGAGGCAAAAAATTACGGACTTACCATGGCCATCGGTTTCACCCTTTTGAGCATTGATCCCAAAAAAGGTACCCCCAGCACGGCATTAGGCCCTAAAATGGGCATGGAGGCCACAAGTCTTTCCAGAATTCTGAAGAACATCGAGGAAAGGGGTTATATCCAAAGAAAACCCAACCCAAAGGACGGAAGGGGCGTTTTGATTCACCTTACCGCATTGGGGCTTGAAAAAAGAAAGGATTCCAAGGATGTGGTACTCCGCTTCAACGATGTGGTCAAAGAGCATGTCTCAGAATCGGATTTGGCCAGTTTTTTTAAAACCGCGGAGATCATCAATAAGCTGATCATCGACAAAAAAATATATGTTAAATCAACAAATTAACACCTACACTTAATGAAAAGGCATATCAATAAAGTTGCCGTGATCGGCTCCGGCATCATGGGCAGTGGCATAGCTTGTCATTTTGCCAACATCGGGGTCGAAGTATTATTGTTGGACATTGTCCCCAGAGAACTGAATGAAAAGGAAAAGTCCAAAGGACTGGGCCTTGAAGACAAGGTGGTCCGTAACAGATTGGTAAACGATTCATTGGCGGCGGCCCTTAAATCAAAACCTTCCCCCATTTATCACAAAAAATTTGCATCGCGCATATCTACAGGAAATTTGGAAGATGACATTGCCAAGATAGGTGAAGTGGATTGGATCATTGAAGTGGTGGTGGAAAGGCTCGACATCAAAAAGCAGGTGTTTGAAAATCTGGACAAGCATCGCAAGCCAGGAACCCTGATTACTTCCAATACATCTGGAATCCCCATTAAATTTATGAGCGAGGGAAGAAGTGACGATTTTCAGGCCCACTTCTGTGGCACCCACTTTTTCAATCCGGCGCGATACCTAAAACTGTTTGAAATCATACCTGGACCCAAAACTTCCCAAAAAGTATTGGATTTCTTGAACGGATATGGTGAGCAGTATCTGGGTAAGACCTCGGTTATTGCCAAGGACACCCCAGCCTTCATAGGTAACCGCATCGGAATTTTCAGTATTCAAAGTCTGTTCCACGCGGTGAAGGATTTGGGAATGACCGTGGAAGAAGTGGATAAACTTACGGGACCGGTTATTGGCAGGCCCAAATCGGCCACCTTTAGAACTGTGGATGTAGTCGGATTGGACACTTTGGTGCATGTAGCAAACGGAATCCATGAGAACTGCAAGGAAGATGAACGCTTGGAATTGTTCTCATTGCCAGACTTCACCAAGACCATGGTGGACAACAAATGGCTGGGCAGTAAATCGGGACAGGGATTCTATAAAAAAGTAAAGGACGACAAGGGCAAAAGTGAAATCCTCACCTTGGATTTGGATACCATGGACTATCGCTCCAAAAAGAGCGCCAAATTCGCTACCCTTGAACTCACCAAAACAATAGACAAGGTAGTGGACCGCTTTTCGGTGTTGACTGCCGGAAAGGACAAAGCTGGGGAATTTTACCGTAAGAGTTTTGGGGCGTTGTTCGCCTACGTATCCCATCGTATCCCTGAGATCACGGACGAACTCTATAAAATTGACGATGCCATGAAAGCCGGTTTTGGCTGGGAACATGGTCCCTTTCAAATTTGGGATGCCGTGGGCTTGGACAAAGGCCTGGAATTTGCCAAGACGGAAGGTTTGGAAGTGGCCTCATGGGTAAATGACATGAAGGAGGCTGGCATAACCTCCTTTTACTCCGTAAAGGATGGTGCCACCTATTTTTATGACATTCCCAAAAAATCTGTTGAGAAGGTTCCGGGACAGGATGCCTTTATCATTCTGGACAACATTAGAAAATCCAAGGAAGTATTCAAGAACAGTGGGGTTGTAATAGAAGATTTGGGAGATGGTATTTTAAATATAGAATTCCAATCCAAAATGAACACCATTGGAGGTGATGTGTTGGCCGGATTAAATAAGGCGGTGGATTTGGCCGAAAAGGACTTTCAGGGCTTAGTGGTCGGAAACCAAGCTGCCAACTTTTCAGTAGGAGCCAATATTGGAATGATTTTTATGATGGCGGTGGAACAGGAGTACGATGAGCTCAATATGGCCATCAAGTATTTCCAGGATACCATGATGCACATGCGATACTCCTCCATACCAACTATTTCTGCCCCACACGGAATGTGCCTGGGCGGAGGGTGTGAACTTTCTCTGCATGCTGATAAGGTTGTGGCCGCTGCGGAGACTTATATAGGACTGGTGGAGTTTGGAGTTGGCGTGATTCCCGGTGGTGGTGGTTCCAAGGAAATGGCCTTACGAGCCTCCGACACCTTCAGGAAGAATGATGTGGAACTGAATGTATTGCAAGAGTATTTCCTAACCATAGGTATGGCCAAAGTATCTACATCGGCCTATGAAGCTTACAATTTGGGCATCCTTCAAAAAGGAAAAGATGTAGTGGTGGTCAATAAGGACCGACAAATAGCCACTGCCAAAGCCCATGCAAAATTGATGGCCGAAGCCGGGTATACCAAACCGGTAAAACGTAAGGATGTTAAGGTACTTGGTAAGCAGGCGCTTGGTATGTTCCTGGTAGGGACCGATTCCATGGAGGCGGGTCATTATATTTCAGAACACGACAAAAAGATTGCTGATAAATTGGCCTATGTGATGGCAGGAGGGGATTTGTCTGAAGCCAGTTACGTTACCGAGCAATATTTATTGGATTTGGAACGGGAAGCCTTTCTTTCCCTGTGTACTGAAAGAAAAACTTTGGAACGAATTCAGCATATGCTGAAGACCGGGAAACCCTTAAGAAATTGAAAATGTTGAATTTTAAATTGACGCATTCAACATTAAACATTAAACATTTAAAATCACGTACGTGAAAACAGCATACATAGTAAAAGCATACAGAACAGCGGTTGGAAAGGCTCCGAGGGGATTGTTCCGATTTAAAAGACCGGATGAATTGGCCGCGGAGACCATTGAATATATGATGAAGGAACTGCCCAATCTGGATAAAAAACGCATTGATGACGTTATTGTTGGAAACGCCATGCCCGAGGCTGAACAAGGTCTGAACATGGCCCGTCTCATCTCTTTGATGGGACTGAACATCGAAGATGTCCCAGGAGTGACCGTTAATCGCTATTGTGCATCAGGTTTGGAGACCATCGGGATCGCCACGGCCAAAATCCAATCTGGAATGGCGGATTGTATAATTGCAGGAGGTTCGGAAAGCATGAGCTATATCCCTATGGGGGGCTATAAACCCACCCCGGATTATGCCACGGCAAAAGAAGGTAATGAAGACTATTATTGGGGCATGGGACTTACGGCCGAAGCTGTGGCACAACAGTTCAAGGTTTCGCGCGAGGACCAGGATGTGTTTGCCTATAACTCCCATATGAAAGCACTAAAAGCACAGGAGGAAAACAGGTTCCAAGAGCAAATTGTGCCCATTGAAGTGGAACACACCTTTGTAAATGCCACCGGTAAAAAAGAGACCACTTCATATACCGTAAACAAGGATGAAGGTCCACGAAAAGACACCAACATCCCTACCCTCAACAAACTAAGACCGGTGTTTGCGGCAGGAGGCAGTGTCACCGCTGGGAACTCTTCGCAAATGAGCGATGGCGCGGCCTTCGTAATGGTGATGAGCGAGGAAATGGTCAAGGAACTCAATTTGGAACCCATTGCCCGCTTGGTCAACTATGCTGCGGCAGGGGTAGAGCCAAGAATTATGGGAATTGGGCCCGTAAAAGCCATACCCAAAGCTTTGAAACAGGCAGGTCTTAAGCAAGATGACGTGGAATTGATAGAATTGAATGAAGCTTTCGCTTCCCAATCGCTGGCGGTGATCAGGGAACTTGGGCTCAATCAGGAAATTGTCAATGTCAATGGCGGAGCCATAGCGCTGGGGCATCCTTTGGGCTGCACTGGAGCCAAGTTATCCGTTCAGCTTTTTGATGAAATGCGCAAACGCAATATGAAAGGCAAATACGGTATGGTGACCATGTGTGTGGGAACCGGCCAGGGAGCTGCTGGGATTTATGAATTTCTGAATTGAGCAATTCTGAGTTTTGAATGTTGGAAAGTTGAATGAAATGAAGGAGGACAACATTATAGTTAGAAAAACATTTGAATTTTCACTTTCAATAATAGATTTATTCAAAGATTTAAAACGAAATAAGGAATTTGTTCTTTCAAAACAATTATTGAGAAGTGGTACCAGTATTGGAGCCAACGTAAATGAAGCAACAGCAGCGGAGTCCAAAAAAGACTTCATTCATAAAATGGGCATTGCACCTAAAGAAGCCAGAGAAACAAAGTATTGGTTGAAATTATTAAATAAATCAAAATTAGGTGGGATTGACTGTGACAGGGAAATACATGAAATTGATCACATTATTAACATATTGACAAAGATTGTAAAAACGTCACAACAGAATTTGTACAAATCCAACATTTAAAATTTAACATTCAAAAAAATATGCCATGGAAACGCTAAATAAAGACATCCTGCGAGGAGGCCAATTCCTGGTCAAAGAAACCCTTTGCGACGACGTATTTACCCTTGAGGATTTAAACGAGGAACAGAAAATGATGCGCGAAAGCACCAAGGAATTCGTGGACCGCGAACTATGGGCCCATTGGGAACGTTTTGAGCAAAAGGACTATGCCTACACCGAGGAAACCATGCGTAAGGCCGGAGAACTTGGATTATTGAGCATTGCCGTTCCAGAAGCATATGGAGGAATGGGAATGGGCTTTGTTTCCACCATGTTGGTCTGCGATTACATTTCTGGAGCCACCGGTTCGTTCAGTACGGCATTTGGTGCCCATACAGGAATTGGTACCATGCCTATTACCTTGTACGGCACAGAGGAACAAAAACAAAAATATGTACCCAAGTTGGCTACCGGTGAATGGTTTGGTGCTTACTGCCTAACAGAACCAGGAGCTGGGTCAGATGCCAACTCGGGAAAAACCAAGGCCGTTTTGTCCAAAGACGGTAAACACTACAGCATTACCGGACAAAAAATGTGGATTTCCAATGCTGGGTTCTGTAATCTGTTCATTGTGTTTGCCAGAATTGAGGACGATAAGAACATTACTGGCTTTATCATTGAAAATGACCCGGAAAATGGAATCACCCTGGGAGATGAGGAAAAGAAACTTGGAATCCACTCCTCCTCTACCCGTCAGGTGTTCTTCAACGAGACCAAGGTACCTGTGGGAAATATGCTTTCCGAAAGAGGAAATGGTTTTAAAATTGCCATGAATGCCTTGAACGTAGGTCGAATTAAGTTGGCGGCCGCCTGTTTGGAAGCCCAGCGCCGTGTTACCACCGAAGCTACCAAATATGCCAACGAACGCATCCAGTTCAAGACCCCTATCATAAATTTTGGGGCTATCAAGGCCAAAATTGCGGACATGGCTACCAATGTTTATGCAGATGAATCGGCCTGCTATAGAGCGGCCAAAAATATACAGGACAGAATTGCTATTCGCGAAGCGGAAGGTAATAGCCACCAAGAAGCGGAATTGAAAGGTGTTGAGGAATACGCCATTGAATGTTCCATTTTAAAAGTGGCGGTTTCAGAGCATGTGCAGCATACTACGGATGAGGGCATCCAGATATTTGGAGGGATGGGATTCAGTGCAGACACACCAATGGAATCTGCATGGAGAGACGCCCGTATTTCCAGAATCTATGAAGGCACCAACGAAATTAACCGAATGCTTGCCGTGGGCATGTTGGTCAAAAAGGCCATGAGAGGTCATGTTGACCTACTGGGTCCTGCCACTGCTGTGGGCGAAGAGCTTATGGGAATCCCTTCTTTTGACACCCCGGATTTTTCTGAATTGTTTTCAGAAGAAAAAGACTTGATCGCCAGATTGAAAAAAGTCTTTTTAATGATAGCGGGTAGTGCGGTCCAAAAGTTTGGTCCTGCCTTGGAAGAGCACCAAATGCTGCTGATGTCGGCTGCCGATATCCTTATACAGGTTTATTTGGCAGAATCCACTATATTGCGAACCGAGAAAAACGCCAAGCGATTTGGGGAAGATTCGCAGGCGGCACAAATTGCCATGAGCAAATTGTATTTGTACCGCGCTGTGGATATTATCAACCAAAAAGGAAAAGAGGCGATAGTTTCATTCGCGGAAGGCGACGAACAACGTATGATGCTTATGGGACTAAAACGTTTTACGAAATATACAAATCAACCCAATGTCGTGGCACTCCGCACCTTGGTTGCGGATAAGGTTGCAGCGGATAACGGGTATACCTTTGACTAATTCAAATGATGCTGAAACAAAGCTTAATTTGGAAACCGCCCTTTACGGGCGGTTTTTTTATGCATTATTTTGACACCAGTCGCAATCCGCATACCTTTATCCAATGAACTACAATGTGCCCCATACCGCATATGATTCCGAAGAATTTAGGAAGCACGGACATGGCCTAATTGAGCTATTGGCCCAGCATTTGGAACAGACCACGACAGGCAAAAGCCCAAAGACAATCAATTGGAATCTGCCAGAAAACGAGCTGAATTTTTGGAAGGAATATCTTGAAAATGGTACTCTAGAGGATTTCTTTCCTGAAATTCTTAAACGCACCACCCATGTCCATCACCCTAGATATGTGGGCCACCAAGTTGGTATTCCAGCACCCTTGACCGCTTTGACCGGACTCATTGCCGCTATGCTGAACAATGGGATGGCCGTTTACGAAATGGGAATGTCCCCTACCGCTATGGAACGGATTGTGTGCGATCTTTTGGCGGAAAGAATTGGTTATTCCGATGCGTCCAGGGGCATTCTTACATCTGGCGGAACTTTGGCCAACCTTACCGCTTTGTTGGCCGCCAGGAAAGCGAAAGTCGACCATGATGTTTGGAACAAAGGCCATAAGCAGCAGTTGGGGATATTAGTAAGCGAAGAAGCACATTATTGTGTGGACAGGGCCGCCAAGATCATGGGACTAGGTGAAACCGGGATCATTAAAATTCCGGTCACTAGCGAATATTGCATGGACATGGACCAATTAAGAAAACGGTATAACGAAGCAATTGCCGACGGCATCCAAGTATTTGCCGTGGTAGGTAGCGCTCCATCGACAGCAACGGGCATCTATGACGATTTGGAGGCTGTGGGCAAGTTTGCCTCGGAAAATGGACTATGGTTCCATGTGGACGGAGCCCATGGAGGTGCAGCCATCTTCTCAACGAAATACAAGTCGCTGTTAAAAGGAATAGAACTGTCCGACTCCGTGGTCATAGACGGGCACAAAATGTTGATGATGCCCACAATCACCACTGCCTTGATCTTTAAAAATGGGGAGCATTCCCATACCACCTTTACCCAAAAAGCGGATTATCTATTGATTGATTCCGATGAGGAGGATTGGTTCAATGGTGGGAAACGCACCTTTGAATGCACCAAATCCATGATGAGTCTTCATTGGTACATTCTGTTGAAGGTTTACGGGGAGCAGATGTTTGACCAAAATGTGACCCAACTTTATGATTTGGCCAAGGATTTTGCCAATCTTCTTGAATCAGATCCTGCATTTGAACTGGCTTTACCGCCTATGTCCAACATCCTTTGTTTCCGTTTTGTGGACAATAACATGGGATTAAAAGCTCTGAACCAGCTCAACCAGAGTATTAGACAACAATTACTGGAAGAAGGAGAGTTTTATTTGGTCCAGACCAAACTCAAAGGTGTCCACTACCTAAGGACCACCTTGATGAATCCGTTTACCACTGCAGATCATTTGTCACAACTCATGACCAAGATCAAGCGGGTAGCCGAAAGTCTGCGACCCCAAATGATCAACTAATGGATTCCAATATTTTCTCCTCGCTCTTCTTTCTTGAGAAGTTGATAGCACATTCTATAAGCGCCAAATGGGAATAGGCTTGCGGAAAATTCCCCAACAACCGTTTGGATTTAAAGTCAATGTCCTCACTGAAAAGACCCAAATGGTTGCTATAGCCCAACAAGCGTTCAAAGTGCGCCAAGGCCTTCTCCTCTTCCCCTATCTTGAACAGGCTGTTGATGAACCAAAAGGTACAAATCGTAAACGAAGAGGAGGGTAATCCGAAATCATCCTCATTTTTGTAACGATATAACAGTCCGTCATTGCTCAAATCTTCCTCTATGGCCTTTACCGTGCTGACAAATTTCGGGTCTTTGGCATGAATAAACCCATAAGACTCCATCAGCAATACCGAAGCATCCAGATGGTGGGACCCATAAGACTGTACAAAGGCATTGATATCGCTGTTCCAGGCATTTTGGTGGATATCTTCCTTGATTTCCTGTTCCAATTCGGTCCATTTGGCAATTTTGCGATGTTTTCCAAACATCCTGGCCACCTTAATGGCCCGATCAAGGGCTACCCAGCAGAGGACTTTCGAAAAGGTAAAATGACGGTCTTCACCCCTGAACTCCCAAATGCCCTTGTCCGGTTCACGCCAGTGTTTACTAACGATCCAAACTATGCCTTTGGTAATGCTCCATAGCTCTTCGCCATTTTCTATATCATTACTGAATTTTACCAGTTGCTCATAAATCACATCCATCAAAATGCCATAAATGTCATTTTGCTTCTGTTTGTAGGCCGCATTTCCTATCCGCACCGGTTTGGATCCCTTGTAACCGTCCAAGTGTTCCAAGGTCTTTTCGGTAAGTGTCTTTTGCTTGTTGATCCCATACATGATTTGGAGTTTTTCATCCTTATCGGGCATCAAATCAATAATAAACTGGAGATAGCGTTTGGCCGAATTCTTATGGCCCAGTTCGGAAACCACCTTGATCACCATGGAGGCATCCCTGATCCAGCAAAATCTGTAGTCCCAATTTCTCACTTCCCCAATGGTCTCTGGAAGCGAAGTGGTCGCTGCCGCCAAAACCGCCCCTGTCTTATCATAAGTCAACATTTTTAGGGTAATGGCACTGCGCATAATTTCATCATTGAACTTCTTGTACGTGGGGGTACGGTCCACCCAGTCCAACCAATAGATCTTGGTGCGTTCCAATTCCAAAGACACCTTTTCCGTAGAGGGCTTTAATATTTTCTCGTTGTAACAGATCAGAAAATACCCATCTTCCCGCAACACAATTTCATCTCCCGCCAACACACTGTTCTTGTTGAAGGAAGTATAGAGGAAAAGAGTATCAAATTTCTGCTTATTGGTCAGACTAACAATGAAATTGGCCTTTACATGATTGGTGGTATTGCCCTGTGCATATTCCAGCTTGGGATCGTAATGCACACTAAACCTAGGTGTTCCCGAAATATGTTTGATATACCGAACAATCTCCGGCGGGGCGTTGTATTTCCCATTCAACTTATAGTAACGTGGCATAAAATCATGCACTTCGAAGGTATTTTCACCATCGGAGTACCGTGTGACCAGCACCGCAGTGTTTTTATGGTATTCTTGATGTATTTCGTAATTGTATTTGGCCCGTATCTCAAAACTGCCCCCTTTCTTCTCATCCAAAAGTTTGGCGAATACAGAAGTGGAGTCAAACTGGGGTAAGCAGCACCAATCCAATGATCCAGTATCTGAAATTAAAGCGGCGCTTCGGCAGTTACCAATTATTCCGTAATTTAGGTTATCCATAGTGGGGATTTAAAATTCAGTTGGTTTTTGATGGTTTTTTTACCTTCTATTAAATCGAAAAAATAGGAATTTTATTACATTTTGATCCTAAAATCACCTTTCATGAGTAAAACTATAATTATTTCCAATAGGCTACCAGTACAATTGCAAATAAGTGATGGTGGCCTTACCGCAATTCCCAGCGTGGGAGGTTTGGCCACAGGAATGAAATCCGTGCACAGCGGTGGGGAAAGCTTATGGATTGGGTGGTCCGGTCTTACTGAGGAAGATACCCCAGAAGCCCTGGAAAGTGATATAGACAAAGCATTGGAACAACATGGTTGTGCAAAGGTTAACTTGACAGCCAAGGAAATCGAGGGGTTTTACTTCGGATTTAGCAATCGTACCATCTGGCCCCTGTTCCATTATTTTTTGGAATATACCGAGTTTGAATTGGAATTCTGGAACATCTATAAATCGGTAAATCAAAAATTTGCCGACGCCATCATTGAACAATCCAATGAGGACGACACCATCTGGGTGCATGATTACCAACTAATGCTCGTTCCCCAAATGGTGCGGGAAAAAAGACCTAATACCTCGATTGGATTCTTTTTGCATATTCCCTTCCCTTCCTACGAAATTTTCCGGACCATGCCCTGGCGGGAAGAGGTACTGGAAGGACTTTTGGGCTCTGACCTTATTGGTTTCCATACCTATGATTATGAAAGGCACTTTTTAAGCTCGGTTAGAAGGCTCTTGGGACTGGATGTAAGTTTCAACGATATCTATCTGGACCATAGGGTAATCAAGGTGGACTCCTTCCCCATGGGTATCGACTATAAAAAATTTAAGGACGCGGCCATGGTGCACGAAGGGAAGTCCAAGGAAAACCGAAGCGACCTTCAGATCAAATTGGATGACCACAAGGCATCTGCACCCGACACCAAACTCATACTTTCCATAGATCGTTTGGACTATAGCAAGGGCATCGCAAAGCGCATCAATGCCTTTGAATATTTCCTGAACAAATATCCAGAGTACAAGGAAAAGGTGCGACTGATCATCTTGGCAGTACCCTCTAGATCCAACGTACCGCAATATCAACTGTTGAAAAAGGAAATTGATGAATTGGTGGGTCGCATCAACGGAGAATTGTCCACAGTGAATTGGACCCCCATCTGGTATTTTTATCGCTCTTTGCCCTTTGAGAACCTCATAGACCTCTATACCAATAGCGATATTGCCTGGTTGACACCCTTACGGGATGGAATGAATTTGGTTGCCAAGGAATACATCGCCACAAGAACTGATAAAACCGGAGTTTTGATCTTGAGTGAAATGGCAGGTTCTGCCTATGAGATGAACGAGGCCCTGTTGATCAACCCCAATAATTTTGAACAGCAGGCCGATACACTGAAACGGGCCATTACCATGCCCAAGGAAGAACAGATGGCCCGGAACATGTTCCTGCAAAACAGATTGGAACGGTACAATGTGGAAGTGTGGGCCAACGAGTTTATGAATGCACTCAATAGAAAGAGTGAAGGCGATGAAACCTTTGTCTCCCAAAAAATGACCAATGCCATCCTTAATAAAATCAGCAAAGAGTACTCTACGGCCAAAAAGCGCCTGCTCTTCCTTGATTACGATGGCACTTTGACCGGTTTTCATAAAGATCCACAAAAAGCTACCCCGGATGCAGAGCTCTATACCTTGCTGGATAAGCTGCACAATGACAAAAACACCACCTTGTTTTTAATTAGCGGAAGGGACAAACAAACTTTTACCAAATGGTTCCTGGATAAAAAGTACAATATGATCGTGGAGCATGGTGTGTGGATTTCCACTGACGGTGAACCGTTTAAAATGCTTGAGAATGTAAAAGGGGAATGGATGGAAAAAATAAAGCCGGTTTTGGAATCCTTTGTAGATCGAACCCCAGGCTCCTTTATTGAGGAAAAGAACTATTCCATGGCCTGGCACTATAGAAACACCGACCCAGATTTTGGTGAAAAAAGAGCCACGGAGCTTAATACCGTATTGACCAGCCTTATTGGTAACGATGGCATTAGCGTGCTCAACGGGAACAAGGTGATGGAAGTAAAATCCAGCAACGTGAACAAAGGAAGGGCCTCTGTACGTATGTTGGGTGAGGACGACTATGACTTCGTATTCGCCATTGGAGATGATTGGACCGACGAATATATGTTCCAGGAACTTCCAGAAACCGCTGTTACCGTAAAAGTGGGACTCAAAAAAACCCAGGCCAGGTATTTTGTGGAAAACACCAAACGGGTACGTGAATTATTACAACAATTTACCGAAACGTGATGAAAACCCTGCCCCATTTCATTATACTACTGATCTTTTTCCAAACACACGCACAGACCAATACCGAGGTCTATCTTTTTGACCTCTCTGTACAAGACGGAAAACCAGTGTTGTCCAATCCCAAGAATATTTCCAACAACCATGGGTACGATAACCAACCTTCTTTTTTGGATGATCATACCCTATTGTTTTCTTCCAATAGGGCCGATCAAACAGATATCCTGCAATTCAACATTGAAGGCGGAAGTACCAGTTCTTGGATCACCAACACCCCTACCGGCAGCGAGTATTCCCCTTTAAAAATCCCGGGCAAGAATACCATTTCGGCCATACGTCTGGATTTGGACGGCTTGCAACTCCTCTACGAATACAATTTGAATTCAGGGGAATCAAAACCCATATTGCCAAAAGCCAAAGTGGGGTACCATGTGTGGTTCAATAGCCATATTTTGATTGCCACCATATTGGTTGATAAACGAATGGACCTGGTGGTCTATAACCTTAAGGAAAACACCTCCAAAACGGTGGCCAAAAATGTGGGGCGCTCACTTCATAAAATTCCAGACAGTCACTTAGTAAGCTTTATCAGTAAGCAAGCTGAAGTTTGGAATATCAAATCGCTTAACCCCTTGTCCGGGGAAATTGGGACCATTACAGAAGTACCTTCAAAAAGTGAGGATATTTGCTGGCTTAATGCATCCACCATCCTTTCGGGCAATGGAAAAACCATAGTCGCCTTTGATGCGAACGCCAAAACGTCATGGCAGGAAGTAATGCGTTTTGGATTGGATGAAATCAATAACATCAGCCGAATGTGTATCAATCCCAGCGGCAACCGCTTGGCTTTCGTTGCAGAAGTATCTCCCAAAGGAATAGTGGATAGACAGGTCAGGACCTTCAATGCACGTGATCTGTTTGGTTTTGTTTCCAATTATACAGAAGATGTAATAGTGGAACGGTTTCCCAATCAGACCATGTACAAGGGTCGCCAAAAAATGACGGAAGATTATGATCGGTTTTACCAAAACACCAAGGAGGCCAGCGTTGAAGTGGTAAACAGGATACAATTGGGCCAAACTGTTATTGACGAGGAAATTAGCCTTGTGGATGGCAGAAAAGGCCATCAGGTGGCCATCTATGAAATTAAGAACGGTTTTATTGCCAGTATGCGGTTTATTTTCCCAGATCGGGAGACAGGAGATTCAGAAGCCGTGGTCCAAACGCAACTGGAGGCCTATAACAATCGGGATATTGACGCGTTCATGGACACCTATTCGGAAGATATCCAACTATACAATTTTCCAAACATGCTTCTCCAAGGAAACCGGCAACAAATGCAGGAGTCCTACAAGGCTTTTTTTGAGAAAACGCCCAATCTACAGTGTAAGATCCAGAACAGGATTGTCATTGGGAACAAGGTCATAGACCACGAGCTGGTCACGGTAAAGGACGGAAGCATTAATGCTGTGGCCATCTATGAGGTTGAAAATGGAAAAATTACAAGGGTCACATTTATACGAGATTGATTCCTATTTGCTACTTTCACGGAATCCAATTCAAAACAGAAACCTATGAAAAAACTAATCGCACTACTAATTCCGCTTTGTATGGCCCATTCCATTTCCTGGGGACAAAATGAATTCGACAAAAGCTTTGTTTCCATTGGCGTTATTGTATCCGATCTGGATGCCTCCTTTGATTTCTACACCAACGTTATAGGTATGAAAGAAACCAGGGGTTTTACCGTGGATGAGGCCTTGGGCAAGAAAACAGGGCTCACCGGCGGGGTTGCCTTTACCGTTAAGGTGCTAAAGCTGCACGATGACGAAAACGCCGCGGAATATAAATTAATGTCGTTTGGAAACGCCAAGAATCCGGAGGAAACCCATATCCAGGAACGAAATGGGATGCGGTACATCACCTTGTTCTACACATCCCTCGATGCCGTTATCCAAAGACTCAAGGACCATGACATTAAAATTCTAAGCGAGGAACCTACCATTATTCCCGATGGAAGAAGGTTTGTTCTGGTGCAAGACCCCGATGGGGTATTCATCGAACTCATCGGAAATTGACTTATCTTGGGAATCGTTTTTATGGATAATATCTTCTTGATTACCATAAACCAGGATACTTGAGAAACACCAATATTCTTTTTGTGAATTATGTGGATATGAAACTATGTAAGCTTTTTTTTCTACTGACCACCTGTCTGGTTTTTAACCTGAATGCCCAAACCTTTACCAAATTGGATACGCTAAGAGGTAGTATTACGCCTGAAAGGGAATGGTGGGACCTCAGTTATTATGACCTCAACGTGAAGGTGGACCCAAATGAGGAATTTATTTCCGGGTATAACATCATCCAATACAAAGTTCTCAAGTCGGCCCATGTGTTGCAAATTGATTTGCAAGCCCCTCTAAAAATTGACGGGATAACACAAGATGGACAAGCGTTGGAGTTTAATTCCATAGGTCCTGCCCATTTTGTTCAGTTAAAAAAGAAGCAAGTTCCGGGAAGTACAAACACCCTCAAAGTGGAATATTCAGGAACACCGAGAAAAGCCGTTCGCGCTCCTTGGGATGGTGGCTTTTCATGGGCCAAGGATACCCATGGGAATCCGTTTGCCGCCACCTCATGCCAAGGATTGGGTGCAAGCGTATGGTGGCCCAACAAAGATCATATGTACGATGAAGTGGATAGCATGAGAATCCGTCTTGAAGTTCCCAAAGAGCTGGTTGGAGTGGCCAATGGCAGACTGGTGGACACCAAGGAATCTGGAACATACAAGCAATACACCTGGAACGTAACCAATCCCATCAACAACTATTGTGTAAATGCCAATATTGGCGATTACGTGCATTTTGGGGAAAAGTACAAAGGTGAAAAAGGCAATCTTGATGTGGACTACTACGTGCTTAGGGGAAATTTGGACAAGGCCAAAGAGCAGTTCAAGCAAACAACCTTGATGCTGGAAGCCTTTGAACATTGGTTTGGCCCCTACCCTTTTTATGAAGACAGTTTTAAATTGGTGGAAGTACCTTATTTGGGCATGGAACACCAGAGTTCCGTAACCTACGGAAACAAATACCAAAATGGCTATTTGGGAAGGGACCTGTCCGATTCTGGATGGGGTTTAAAATTCGATTTTATCATCATCCACGAAGGTGGGCACGAATGGTTTGCCAACAACATTACGTACAAGGACATTGCTGATATGTGGATTCATGAAGCCTTTACGGCCTACTCGGAAAATTTGTATTTGGACTACCATTTTGGCACCCAGGCATCTGCTGAATACGTTATCGGTACCAGAAACAATATCAGAAATGACAAACCCATTATTGGGCCTTACCATGTAAACCAACGAGGTTCTGGCGACATGTATTACAAGGGGGCCAACATGCTGCATACCCTGCGCCAGCTGTTGGAAGACGATGAGCTTTGGAGAAAAGTTTTAAGAGGGTTGAATAAGGAGTTTTATCATCAGACCGTATCAACGGAACAAATAGAAAACTACATCAGCGAGCATACCAAAATAGACTTATCAGCCTTTTTTAACCAATATCTACGGACCACGCAAATACCCAAATTGGAATACAAGCAAGAAGGCCCCCAACTAACCTACCGCTATGTGGATGTAGTGGATGATTTTGACATGCCCGTTAGGGTCTTTGTGGATGGGAAGGAACACTGGTTGTATCCAAATTCGGAATGGAAAACCGAAGATTTGAAGGGAATGCAACTCACGTTTGACAACAATTTCTATATAGAAACGGAAAGCATTTAGTTTGGAAGACATCCAGGAACATTATTTCAAATCTGATGTGGAATGGCGCACTTGGCTTGATAAAAACCATGCGGTTTCCCAAGGGATATATCTCATTTTGTATAAGGTAGATCATGAAATGCAGAGCATGCGCTGGGAAGAAGCTGTGCGTGTTGCCCTCTGCTATGGATGGATCGATAGCACCGTTAAAAGTTTGGGAGATGGGAAGCGAAGGCAGTATTTCTGTCCCCGCAAACCCAAAAGTACTTGGAGCAAGGTAAACAAAGACCACATATTGGAATTGGTGGATCAGGGGTTGATGCACCAGAGCGGTCAAGCTTCCATTGATAAGGCCAAAGAAGATGGCTCGTGGACGTTGCTGGACGATGTTGAAAATGGGGTAATACCACCCGATCTGCAAAAAGTATTCAACCGCAATAAAAAGGCCCTTACCAACTTTCAAAACTTCACCAAGGGACAGCGAAAAAGCTACCTGTATTGGCTCAATCAAGCAAAACGGGATGAAACCAGACAAAAAAGAATCAAGGAAATTGTAGCGTGCTGCAGAAACAATATCAAGTCAAGGACCTCCTGGTAATATCAGGTCTTATTTTCGTAGAGTCTATGATAGATCACGGCAGCCACACCACCCACAAAAGAGAAGGCGGCCAACATCCAAAACACATGTTGATGCCCTAGTTCTTCGCCCTTGTGCGCATCCAACAACACCCCATAGGCCGGGGCCGCAAAAATATCCGGGGTATACCCTACCAAAGATATCATCCCAACTGCAGTTCCTGTGAGCACCAGCGGAATACGCCCTTTTTGCATAACGCCAAAATATAGGGCCCTTGCCGCATAGACACCGGCCGCTACAATGACAACGGACACAAAAAACAAGGCCGCGGTAGATGGGCCAATGACTCCCGAACCAAACAAGATTCCACCCAAAACACAAGCTCCAAAACTGTATATCAGCCAACTGGTTATTTTAAAACGATCTACCAGCAGACCTACCAAAATTCCTGTGGTGGGTCTTAAAAATTGGAATAAGGTGCCCACTTTGGCTGCCTTAACCTCATTATATAACATCACTTCATTGGCGTATAGGGACACAACATCCGTTATTTTGTAACCTACATAGGCACAAAGAATAATGATCATCAGCAGCCAAACTGAAGGAATCCCGAGTACTTGCCGAATCTCTTTTTTGGATATCCGTTCTGCCTGAATTTTACGCTCGTCCGTGCCGGATTTCAAAAACAACCAGACCAAAATCCCAATCGCGGCAATTATAACGCAGGCAGTCATCAACACATACTTAAAGGCGACCTGTCGTTCTACCACAGAACTGGCTTCCACTTCTTCCCCCAAAAAAAATGAGAAAATGAAGACTCCAAGCAGGCCAAAAGAAGCTCCGGTAAGTCCGCGGCCCCCATCCAAAAACCCAAAGGCCCTCCCTTGTGATGAATCACCTCCCCAAACCCGTGTAGCTTTGATCATAGGCGCCCAAAACAGAAAAATGGTAGTAAATCCCCAAAATCCATAGAGGATTTGCAACTCCCTAAATTGCGGATAGGTGGCAAACCATAGTCCACCCAATGCCGTCATCCAAAGGGCTATGGCAATGAGTTTTCTGGGGGGATATTTATCAGCCAATGGACCTCCGAGCAAATAGGAAATCAATGCTACCATGCCATAAGCGGAGGTGGCAAGTCCCCAATCGGTATTGTCAATCTCAAAAACAGCAAGCACGGTAGACCTAAAGATACGGGGAAGCACAAAGGGAAGAATAAAAACGGCTTCACCTGCCAAAATCAGCAAAATGAGGTAATACCAAGGGGCTTTTCTCTCCATTCCAGCTAAAAATACATAAAAATTACCGCCTTGGGCCGTTAACAGCTTTTTAAGAAATCCGCTTACCGTTTTTGGTATCTTTAGCCGACTAATTAAGCCTGAAATGAAACAGATTTACACACTTCTGATGCTTCTGGCATCGATTCCCTTTTTTGCACAAGAATTTTCCATGGATATTGCCGGTGATATCAAACCCAGAAATATTGGGCCCGCCGGAATGAGCGGACGTGTTACCGCTATTGATGTGGTACACAACAATCCGGATGTTATGTATGTGGGTACCGCTTCCGGTGGACTTTGGAAGTCAACTTCTGGTGGAATCAAATGGGAACCCATTTTTGACAAGGAAGTAACGGGATCCATTGGTGCCATTGCCATCCAACAAAACAATCCATCTGTTATTTGGGCCGGTACCGGGGAAGGAAATCCCAGAAATAGCCTGAATGGCGGGTATGGTGTCTATAAATCACTAGATGGAGGCAAAACATGGATTTCCATGGGATTGGAAAAGACAAGACATATCCATCGTATCGTAATAGACCCTAGCAACCCCAATGTGGTGTATGTAGGCGCTATTGGATCTCCTTGGGGAGAGCACCCGGAACGAGGGGTGTACAAAACTGTGGATGGCGGCCGCACTTGGAACAAAATTCTGTTCGTAAACAACAAAACCGGTGTTGCCGACCTTGTTATGGACCCAACCAATCCCAACAAACTTATTGCTGCCCTATGGGAGCACAAAAGAGATCCCTGGTTCTTCAAGTCGGGCGGTAAGGGAAGCGGATTGTACATAACCCACGACGGTGGTGCCAACTGGAAAAAGGTAACGGAGGAAGACGGACTTCCCAAAGGAGAGCTCGGCCGTATAGGAATTGCCATTGCCAAAAACAAGCCCAATGTGGTCTATGCCCTGGTTGAGGCCAAGAAAAATGCCCTCTACAAATCTGAGGACGGGGGCATCAAATGGAAAAAAATCAATGACAAAAACGATATTGGAAACCGGCCCTTTTACTACTCCGAAATTTATGTGGACCCGGAAAATGAAAACAGGGTCTACTCCATTTTCACTTATGTCAACGTTTCGGAAGATGGTGGGAAAAACTTTAAGCAGTTAATGCCTGCCTATCAAGTGGACAATGGCGTGCACCCTGATCACCATGCGTGGTGGATCCATCCTGAAAATGGTCAGTTTATGATCGATGGTAACGATGGGGGCATGAACATTACCAAAGATGGTGGTAAAACATGGCGTTTTGTAGGGAATTTGCCCTTGGCACAATTTTACCATATCAGCGTAGACAATGAATTTCCGTACAACGTATACGGGGGCATGCAGGACAACGGTTCTTGGCGAGGACCCGCCTATGCTTGGCGATATCAAGGAATTAGAAATGATTACTGGCAAGAAATCGCCTTTGGGGATGGCTTTGATGTGGTTCCTGATCTAGACAACAACCAATTTGGATATGCCATGAGCCAACAGGGCTATGTATCCCGATACGATTGGAAAACAGGAAACAACTATACCGTCCGCCCTACCCCACCGGATGCAACCACAGAACTTCGTTTTAATTGGAATGCCGGTATTGGACAGGACCCTTTTGATAATTCCACAGTCTATTTTGGAAGTCAATTTGTACATAAATCCACAAATAAGGGGCTTACATGGGAGGTAATCTCCCCGGACCTGACCACCAACGATAAGGAAAAGCAAAAACAGAGTGAAAGTGGCGGTCTGACCATGGATGCTACAGGAGCGGAAAATTACTGTACCATTTTGGTGATCGAGCCCAGTCCGGTGGAGCAAAACATGCTTTGGGTGGGAACCGATGACGGTCGCGTGCACATTACCCAAAATGGTGGTGGCACCTGGACGGAAGTTACCTCCAACATTAAGGGATTACCCAAGGGAAGCTGGATTCCCCAAATTAAAGCCTCCAAGACCAACAAGTGCGAAGCCTTATTGGTTGCCAACGATTACAGAAGATTCAATTATACCCCTTATGCCTACCGGACCAAGGATTATGGGAGAACCTGGACCCGAATTGTGGACAGCGGAGATGTGAAAAGCTATGTGCTTTCCATTGTGGAAGATGGTAAAAACCCCAACCTTATGTTTTTGGGGACAGATGACGGACTGTACATCTCATTCAATGCCGGTTCCAAATGGCAAAAATGGACCAATGGATTTCCTACGGTTTCCACCAAAGACTTGGTAATCCATCCTAGGGAACAGGATTTGGTCATTGGAACTTTTGGACGCGCCGCTTGGGTATTGGATGATATCCGTCCGCTTAGGGAGTTGGCCGGAAATAGCGCATTGCTTCAAAAGGAAATTAGTCTCTTTAACAGTCCTGATGCCTATTTGGCGGCCTATCAACAAGCTACAGGTAGCCGTTTTGGCGGTGATGCCATTTACAATGGTGAAAATAGAAAACGTGGGGCCATGATCACCTATTACTTGAAAGAAGGCCAAAAGGAAGCGAAAAAAGAAGATGGGAAAAAGGATTCCGAAACGGGGAAGGAAGATTCCAAAAAGAAAAAAGATTCCGTCTATTTGAAAATTTATGATGGGGACAGATTGATTCGTACCCTAGGCAAAAAAATCCCTAAAAAAGCTGGATTTCATAGGATATATTGGGGCATGGATGAAAAAGGACCGGATGCCCCCTCCAGGAAAATCAGTACCAAGAAAAATGAAACTGGCGGGATTACGGTCAGACCAGGTACATACAAGGTGAAAATTCATTTGGGAGAGGTTGTGGACTCCACTACGATTACGGTTAAAACCGACCCTCGCTTAAATACTTCCGAGGCTTCACTGATAGAAGTCTATTACGCTGGCAAGCAATTGGACAATGTGACCCAAACAGCTTCCGAAGCGGTAAAACAACTTGTGGAAAGTAAAAATTTGGCCAATAAGTTCCAAAAAGAGCTCAAGGGCTTGGATGAAGAAGCATACAAGGAACAAATCAAGGCTTCCAAGGATATGGTCAAAGAAATTGACACATTGGTAGCCCTTTATATCGGAAAAGAAGACAAAAGACAAGGTATCACCCGAAATCCCGAGACCAATGTCATGCAACGGGTCAATACCGCCCGCTATTATGTAAGCTCGCGCCAGTCCGGTATTACCGATACAGAAAAACAATTGATAAAATTTGCAGAGGATGACATCGCCTCCGCCCTGGAAAAGACCAACGCATTTTTCAAGGACAATTGGGCAAGCTACCAAAATGCCATAGAAGGTTTAAATTTGCCCCTTTTCAAAGAAACCAAAGAATTTAGTCTGAAATGATGAAGAAATTAATTGCCGTATTGTTCCTTTTGGGAAGTATGAGTACAATAAATGCCCAACAACCCGGGGAGGATGAAATGGGTGCATGGTATATGTATTTTGGAACCAATAAGGTTGCCGAGCGTTATAGCATTCATACAGAGGCACAATTCCGTTTTTACGAGACTGCTTCCAACTTCAATCAAATGTTGTTGCGGACCGGCCTGAACTATCATATAAATCCGAATGCAATTGTCACGGGTGGATATGCCTTTATCTCCACCGACGGCACGTTTCTGGAATTTCCAAATGAGGTCAATAGCAAAGAGCACCGAATTTTCCAGCAGTTTATCCTAAAAAACAAGGTGTGGGAGTTTTTATTTGAGCACCGATATCGATTGGAACAACGTTTTTTGGACTTTGGGGACAGAACGGATACCCAACACCGGGGCCGGTATCGAATTCAGCTTACATTGCCGTTGACCGATACGTTTTTTCTGAATTTCTATGATGAGCTATTTATCAATTTGCAGGATGAACTTTTTGGACAAAACCGACTTTATGGCGCTCTAGGCATTCATATTACCGAAAACGCCAGCGTCCAATTTGGATATTTGCGGAACCAGTTTACCAATGCCGTGTTTGACCGGGTGCAGATAGGAATCTTCTTTAATCCCGACTTAAGGAAAGTATTCAAACAGAAGCCTCCAGAGAATTGATCCATTGGGGGCGGTATGCTGTTTGGATTTGGTTGCTAACCTTTAATAAGTCGATATGGCCCTTCAAAAAATATCCTTTCAAAATTCAGATGGACACACCCTAATTGGTCGGTTGGAATTACCTGCCGACCAGCACCCACATAATTTTGCGGTGTTTGCGCATTGTTTTACCTGCAATAAAAACCTTTTGGCCGTAAAAAATATCGGTAAGGCCCTCACATCGCATGGTTTCGGGGTATTGCGTTTTGATTTTACGGGATTGGGCGAAAGCGATGGGGATTTCTCAGATACCAATTTTTCTGGAAATGTTGGGGATTTGGTAGCTGCAGCCAAGTATTTGGAGGACCACCATAAAGCTCCCAGCCTGATCATTGGGCATTCCCTTGGCGGGGCAGCGGCCATTTTCGCAGCAGCGGAAATTCCATCCATAAAAGCGGTGGCCACCATTGGGGCACCATCCAATCCGGTGCATGTAAAGCATTTATTACGAAGTGGTGTGGACGAAATTTTGAGCACTGGAAAAGCTACGGTGAACTTAAGTGGTCGGGATTTTACCATCAAAAAACAATTTTTGGATGACTTGGAAACCAAATCCCTTCCAGAAACGGCAAAAGCACTGCGCAAACCCTTGTTGATACTCCATTCACCCCAAGATGACACCGTTGGGATAAACAATGCGGAGGAGATATATAAAGCGGCCCATCATCCCAAAAGTTTTGTATCGCTGGACGGGGCGGACCATCTGTTGGGTCGTAAAGAGGATTCCATATACACTGGTGAGGTAATTGCAGGTTGGGCCAAAAGATATCTAGGGACCTTAGGAGTACAGGAACAGGGTCTGAAAACAAAACACCAGGTGGTGGCAAGTTTAAATGAGGATGATGGCTTTACAACCCAAATGAAAGTAGGCAACCACTATATGGTAGCCGATGAGCCCACCAGTTTTGGCGGCAATGATTTTGGACCATCTCCCTACAAACTGGTTTCCGCGGGGCTATCCGCTTGTACCGTTATGACCATTCAGATGTACGCTCGCCGAAAAGGCTGGAAAGTGGACAATGTGGAAGTGCATACTTCCTACAGCAAGACACATGCCCAAGATTGTGAAAACTGTGAGGACACTACTGCCAAAATAGATACTTTCCACAGGGAAATAAGGCTAACGGGCGATTTGGACGACAAGCAAAAGCAACGAATTATGCAGATAGCCGACAAATGTCCGGTGCATAAAACGTTGCACAGCGAAACCCAGGTAATCAGTACATTATTGGAATAGTTGCCGTTAACAACGGCGCATGTGAAGAATATCAAAATAGTGCAGCTCCAACTCAATCGCCTGTCTGTGTATCTTGCGAATGGACTTTACATATTCGGCATAGCCAATTTGTCCATTGTGCAGTAATTTTTTCAAACGATTATACCCCTTACAAAAAGATCGTCTCTTTTTGCAGTATACCAAAAAGTCGATATAGTGCGACGGTTGTTGAACCAGCATAAATAGAATTTTAGGAACCCAATGGGGGTTGGGTATATTAAAATAACGCGTGAATCCACAGATCATTATTGGCCCTAGGCACATTATTCCATTATCCGGCACTTCCAATATCCAATGCAAATCTGGAACAAATATTTGGTACCTTGGAGGAGGACATTGGTTTCCTTCCTATTCCAGGTCATGGTCACAACAGTAGATGGAAGTGTGCATGCATTTCATTGACTGAATTTGCAAGGATTAAAACTGACATTTTTAGACAAATATGAGACTAGGTGCATTTTCAATGAGTTTGGCGGTCAAGGACCTTGAAGCATCCAAACAGTTTTACGGGAACTTAGGGTTCTCCGTCTTTGCTGGGAGCAAGGAACATCAGTATTACATCTTAAAAAATGGGAGCACCTTGATTGGCATATTTCAAGGGATGTTTGATGGCAACATTCTGACCTTCAACCCAGGCTGGGATCAAAACGCCAACACATTGGACTCCTTTGATGATGTAAGGGACATCCAAAAACAACTGAAAAAGAATGGGACTCCCCTAGCATCTGAAGTGGATGAGAATTCGAAGGGTCCGGGCAGTTTTATGGTCAAAGACCCAGATGGCAACCTTATTTTAATCGACCAGCACATCTAAATCCCAAAAAGAATGATATCGATTTTCCGTAACTCGTTACGTTTATGTATATTTGCGTAACTAGTTACATATTTTATCTTATGGACTTCTTACACCAATTGGGACATTTGGGTTTTACTGCTAGAATTAAACGCCTGAACGAACGAATTGTAGCCAGTACCGTGGCCCATTATTCACAATTGCATTATGAGATAGAACCCAATTGGCACGTAATTTTTCTCCTGCTAAAGCAAAAAGAGGCTTTGACCGTCACGGAAATATCCCAAAACTTGGGCTTCTCCCACCCTGCAATGATCAAGATCACGCGAAAAATGCAGGAACGAGGGTTCTTGGAATTCTACAAACACCCCACAGATGGAAGAAAAACCCTTATCCGACTTTCAAAAACAGGACTACTGATGCTTCCAAAATTTGAAGCTGAATGGCTCCGCATTGAACAAATATTGAAAGAAGTGGTCGCCGACAGTTTTCTAGAACAATTGCATCAACTGGAATCAGCCCTTGTGGATAAAGGTTTTGAGGAACGTTACGCCGACAAATTTGAAAAAGTCCATGCCAACAGCGATTTTGAGATTCGCACCGCGTGTCCTTCGGAATTTAAAAACATTGGGGAATTAATGGTACAAGTATACTCCGGATTGGATGGCTTTCCCAAAGCCGATGAGCAGCCAACGTACTACGAATCATTACGAAACATTGGAGAATTCACCAAAAATCCTGGTGCCGAGCTCTTGGTTGCGGTATCCCCTACTGGGGCCCTATATGGTGCCGTTCTGTATTTTGCCGATATAGCCTACTACGGAGCTGGTGGTACCATCACCGAACAAAAAAACGCCTCGGGTTTTCGATTGTTGGCAGTAGACCCTGCGGCCAGGGGACTTGGGGTGGGTAGTCAATTGAGTCAAGCGTGTATCGACCGGGCAATTTCCCACGGCCACGAACAACTTCTAATTCACTCCACCTCCTATATGAAGCCCGCTCAACGTATTTACAAAAAATTGGGGTTTAAGCCAGCGCCAGAGCTCAATTTTGAGCAAAACGGGCTTGAGGTTTTTGGTTTTAGGTTACGTTTGAAGTAACTAACTTCGTATCTCAAGCCATATATTATTCCTCACTATGAGTCAAGCCTCCAAAAATATGGGTCACGAGCTGGCATCACACTTTTTTAGAACGGAATATGGAAAGCTGGTTGCGGTGATTACGCGTTATCTTGGAAGTAGCAAGGTTGAAACAGCCGAGGACATTGTCCAGGAAACCTTACTCAAGGCAACTCAACACTGGGAAATGAAAGGGATTCCTGAAAATCCAAAGGCTTGGCTTTATGTTACGGCGAAAAATATGGCTCTTAACAGCTTGAAACGCACAAACGTCCATCGTGATTTCCTTTCAAAGAGTCAGGGCAACAAAGAAAACACGTCCGATTTCGTGATTTCCGACGAGCTTATTTCCGATAGCCAACTAAGGATGATGTTCGCATGCTGCCATGAGTCCATTCCAGAGCACTCACAAATTGCTCTCATTCTAAAAATCCTATCCGGATTTAGCATTGCTGAAATTGCGGATGCTTTTTTTTCAAATCATGAAACCATCAATAAACGCTTGGTTAGGGGACGAAAACAATTGCGCAAAGTCAATTTGGAACTATTGGACCGGTCTTTGTTGAACCAACGCGTTAACGCGGTACTCAAAACCATTTTTCTTTTGTTCAATGAGGGCTATTTTCCCTCCATCAAGGAACAGGCAATTCGATTTGACCTCTGCTTGGAAGCCATCCGGTTGGCAAAACTTTTGGAAGAAAGTCCTTTGATAGAGGACAAATCTGAACTCACGGCCTTGTTGGCACTGATGTATTTTAATGTTTCCAGGTTTGAATCAAGGATTTCCGATAGTGGGGAACTCGTCGATTTAAAGGATCAGGACAGAACCAAATGGGATAGACAGTCCATCCAGACCGGAATACAATATCTGAATCAGCTCAGTCAGAGAAAATTGGTTTCCAAATATGCAATTTTAGCTACCATATCCGCCAATCATTGTGTTGCCACTTCCTATGACGCAACCAACTGGAATGAAATCTTGTCATTGTACGATGAACTTTTGCAATTGGAAAATTCCCCCATAATAGTTTTAAATCGAAGTGTGGCTTTGGCAGAAGCCCAAGGAGCGCAAAGGGCCATTGAGGTACTCGAACAGTTGAAGCAAACCTCGGATATTGGAAATTATTACCTCTACCATTTTACCTTGGCCGAGTTGTATGTCAAAACCAAACAATGGACCGAAGCCGATAAAGCCTACCATAAATCATTGGAAATGGCAAAAAATAGGAGAGATCGGATACTGCTTGAAAAAAAAATAAAATTTCTTGTCCCTTATTTACCTTCCTGATTGTCTTTAGGTCAAAGTCAATTTAAAACATAATCTTATGAGAGAATTTCTATTGTTGATTCGCAGTGAAGAAGCACCCAAGGCAAACCTTTCCCCAGAACAAATGCAGGAACATATTGAAAAGGTTGGCAAGTATTTAAAAAAGCTTTCGGAAGAAGGTCGAATGAAATCGGCCCAGCCCTTGGAAATGGAAGGTGTGATGCTATCCTACAAAAACGGCCAAATTGTAGATGGACCTTATAATGAGACCAAGGAAATAATTTCGGGCTATTACCATTTGTTGGCGAAGGATTTGGACGAGGCCATAGCGTTGGCCAAAGAAGACCCAAGATTTGAGGAAGGTATTTGGCGGGTGGAAGTACGTCCCATAAAACATGTGGAAGGCATCAACTAAAAAAAGAGCGGCTTGCTGTGCAAGCCGCTCCAACCATCAAAATAAACCTAAAAACCAATATTGGTCCTTACAATTTCAATCCAACCCCGAATCCAATGATCCAAGGATTGATGTCCACATCTGCCCCTACTGTGGCGCCCAGAGCGGTGGTTGCGTTAACGGTTGCGTCGGTATTTAGGAAAAGCTTTTTTACATCAAGGTTCAAGAACCATTTGTCGTTTAGCATAAAGTCAAACCCACCTTGAAGGGCATAGCCAACACTGGTATCGTAGTCAACATCGTCCGCCACAGGTCCTTCATCCACCCCATAGAACAAGGTTAGGTTAAGACCGGCTCCCAAATATGGAATAAAGTCGCCCCCGGTAAAATGATATTGACCGGTTAAGGTTGGGGGAAGCAACCACACATGTCCCAAATCCAAGTCCCCTGCTGCGGTACCCACAGCTTCCACATCATGTTTTGTTGTTGCCAGAATCAGTTCGGCCGACCAATTTTCATTGAAAAAATAAGTGATATCAAATTCTGGGACCACTGCCGTGGAAATGGATGCATCCCCACCGATGGTCTCAATGTCTGCACTTTCGTCCGGAGTGACCACTATCCCTCGTAGACGAAACTGCCATTTGCCAGCACCATCGCTGTTTTGAACATCTTGCGCTACTAGCTGTGATGCCATTCCCAATAGCATTACACAAATCCATAATACTCTTTTTCCCATGTTGTCTTGTTTAAAATTTTGACAAAACTACCGTCAGAAATCCTTCTGGAATATGACCTTTATCATTGATGCGGGCATCCCCAATGAAATCTATATCTTGGAAGGAAAAAGCGCTTTGGCCAAGGATTATTTTTTCTTCAAATCACAAAATTGGGCGAGCTAAATGCCATAATTTCCTTTATTTTGAAAGGTAAATCTTCACCTAATGAACCCTTCTGCTTCCGGATGGATCAATAAGTTTGGGCACCTTGTGCAAAAGGAAAGTGGCCACTTCCCGGATTTTAACAGCTTGTATACGGCGCTGCGCGATAATGGTTTTGTCTACGGGGTTCATTTGTCCATTGCTGATTTTATACCTGTTGCGCACAAATTGACTGAGGATGAAATTGCCAAAATCAATCTACTGACCGCGCTATACTACACCTACCGATTTGAAAAAGGTTCCCTTGATTTTGAACATTTTGTAAATACCATATTCGGGTATTATCAATCCATGGAGGTGGGCAAAATCTCATTTCTGAGCAAGATACTCTCTGGTGGCCATACCGAGAACCAATTGGAAAAGCTCTTGGATTCCAGGATTTATCTGGCTGGAAACGCCTTTAACCGTGCCTTGGGCAACAGTCTCACCAATTCCCTACTATATGTGGATGTCCTCATATTTAGGGTTTATCTTCAAGGGCATCCATCCATTATGGAGCACGCCCAGTTGTTGGAATATGTCACCATGAACATTGCCTACCATGCCCTTAATTCCAAGGAAACGGATGAAAAGGATGCCAAATTGATGCAACTTTTGGCCTCTTCCCTCACTTATGTGGATCTTAACAAGGCTAATTTTGATGGAACATATCGTGACTTGTTGCAGCAAGGTTTCACTTTGGAGGAGAAAACCTATTTCATGGATATGGCCTGTTTAACGATATGGGAAGACCAATCTTTGAACTATACCGAATCCGATTATATTTTGGGTCTCGGAACCGATTTGGGATGGACCTCCGAAGCGGTAAAAAACAGCCTTGAAAATGTCAAGATTTTCTTCGAAAAAAACAAGCATCAAGTTCCCTATTTGAACGATAAAAATTTGGCTTCACAATTCTATGATGGCATGTCCAAAAATGTGAGCAAACTCATTCTCAGAAATAGCAAAAGATTAAAAAAGGAATTGACCGAAAGTAAGGAATTGGTCACCCTTTTATCCAAAGCGGCGGTGAAGGAATTGAGCGTGGAGGAGAAGAAAAAAGTTCAGAACCAATTGTTGGATATTTTTAAAAGCGTTCCCTCCCTGGCTATTTTTATGCTACCTGGAGGAGCGGTTCTTTTGCCCATTTTTATCAAGCTCATTCCAAAATTGCTCCCGTCCGCTTTTGACGATAACCGTATTGAGGAAATTTGAGTGCTTTTTGGGTCAAAAAGCTACTATAAGAAAAATTTATAGCTATTTATAATTCAATTTAATTAAATGGAATCCAATTAATTAAATACATTTACTCCAACCATAACTTAAAGTCCTTTACACGCTCCCTACTCACAATGATTTCTTGCTCATTAAAGCGATTCATCTTGATTTGGAGCCTTGAATTGGTATAGGAAATGATATCTTTTATATGGTTGACGTTCACATAGTATTTCCTGCTCACGCGAAAAAATAGCTTGGGGGAAAGTTCGGCTTCCAAATGTTCCAAGGTGGTGTCCAACAAATAATTTCGTCCTTCTGTAGTGGCCGCATAGGTGCCTTTGTTTTCACTGTAAAAACATTCCACCTCATCGGCATTGATAATTTTTAGATGCTGTCCAACTTTAACCGTAAACCTTTTTTTGTACTCTCGTTCCAAGGGGTTTACGAGCAGCTTTTTTATGTCCTCAAAATCGACGGAAATTTTCGAATTTCCAGGGGCAAAATTCCGGTACTTTTTTACAGCAGTTTCCAACTCTTCATCGTCTATTGGTTTTAGCAAATAATCAATGCTATTTAACTTGAAGGCCTGGAGGGCATATTCGTCATATGCGGTGGTAAAGATGATGGAACTTTTTACCTCAATGGTATCAAAAATTTCAAAGGATAGGCCATCTGATAATTGGATATCCAAAAATATAAGTTCTGGATGCGGGTTGTTTTGGAACCAAGCGATTGATTCTTCAACAGAGTGAAGCATGGTGGAAACATCCACTTTCAAATCCGTTAGCAATCTTTGCAGTCTTCTGGCCGCTGGTTTTTCATCTTCTATGATGATCGCATTCATTTTTTTAAACTTTGTGGGTTATTGTTCTGGCCTTGTGTGTTGTCCTGATCCATAAACTCCTGGATTTTCCGTTGCTCCCATTTGGAAATGAGCGGTCTTCCATACAGTTTTATCCCTTGAATCAATAAAACAGCCACCCAGCTTATGGTAATTGTCCAATATTGCCAATGCAGGTAGTTCTCAAAGCCAATTTCATGTATGTCGCTTTTTTCAATGATCAGGGACATGGTGCTGGCTTTGGTTAGGTACATGATTAGCGTAACCACAAGAAATACCACTATATGAGTATAAAAACCCCTAATCTGCCGCACTCTTTTTTGTGCCTTCTGGTAATTTGCTGTTACGGGTTCCATTATCGGTATTTATCCATTTTCTTTTTGTCCTCCTCGATATACTTCTGAATCTGCCGTTCCTCCCAATCCTTTCCCATGAAAAAATTGAACTCAAATGCCTTGGAGGCGTGAATGGCCAATCCCACTCCCCATGCAAAGGGGGTAATAAAATGGGGCCATTGCCAAAAGTAATCGGTATGTAGATAAATGTTTATCAAAATAAAGGTGTTGATGACCACATAGACAATGGAGTGGATATAGAATCCCTTAAGTAGTTCTACCTTCTTTTTGGCCCTATTATATTTTTCTTGATCAAATTGTTCCATGATTACTTCCATTTTTTGGTCTTTTCATCTTCTTCCATGAGCTCCTTGATCTTGCGTTCTTCCCATTTACGCCCAAAGAAGGGCATGAGGTCGAAGGTTTTCAAGGCATGGAAAAATACTCCAATGCCCCATCCAAACGCGGCCCATAGGAACCACATGTACGCAAAACCATCTACCAGATAGTTAATGATCGCCAGGGCTGAGATTACGGTGATATAGGATCCCAGGTTACCGTAGAATTTCTTTAGTTCGTCTACGCGTTCCTTGGCCCTTAAATACTTACTTTCCTTGTTTTGATTTTCCATGTTGGTCAGTGTTCAATCAGGTTTTTTAAAGATAATGATTCACTAGAATTCACTTCGGTCCATGAATTCCTTGATTTTTCGTTCTTCCCAGTTTCTTCCCAGAATGGGATGGTTTCCTGTGGCGTTCATCCACTGCGACAACAATCCTATGCCCCACCCCAATGCCGGGAAAATGGCCCAAGGAAATGTGGTGGTTCTATAATTGATATAGACCAATATGGGTATTACTATACAGTAACTCAGCAAGCTTGAATAGAATCCTTTAAGTTGCTGTACTCTTTCTTTGGCTCTTTCGTATCTAATGGTATTGTTGGTTTCCATGATGTTGTATGTTTTGTTCTACTTGTTTTACTAATACAGACCAAAAATCGCAACAAATAGAAGGAGATAAAAAAGTGTTGGAGCCAATTGTTGTTTTTGAAGGATGAGTTGTTTTGGAAATTGAAAATTGAAAATGGAAAATGGAAAATGGAAAATGGAAAAGGGAAAATTGAAAATGGGAAATGGGATTGGGTCTGAACCTTTGGTTGATTTCCAAGTCCTATTTGTTACCAAACTTTGGCCTTGGGCGGTAGCATAAGGGAATTAACATTGTTCATTGATAACCAAACAAGATAAGCAACCTAAAAGTCCTCCTTGTCCATGAGCTCTTGGATCTTACGTTCTTCCCATCGCTTTCCCCACAGCGGGTTGTAACCAAAAGCTTCCATTCCATGGGCAAGAACCCCGAAGCCCCATCCAAATGTTGGAAAAAATGCCCATAGGAAACTGGTAGTCTTGAAGTTGAGCCACCATAGAAAAGGGATTACGATACAATACGCGGTTAAATTGGAATAAAAATCCTTAATGGCCTTTACTCTTTCCTTCGCTTTTATATATCTCTTTTCCTCAATGAAACTTTGTTGGGTCTTGGTAACGGACACCTGCTTTGTGAGCATGGGCAGAGCCACACTAAAGTCCGAATTGGTTTTATTGATGTGCACCGCCCTATCGGTCAATATACCATAGCGTTGTTTAATATTTTGGAGTCCTACCCCACTACTCTTTTTAACCACTTGCTTTTCCTGAAGATTGTTGCTCACCACCAACATACCGGCATCTTCCCAAACTTTGATATGCAGTGGCCTAGAAGCGGTAACAACATTATGTTTTACCGCGTTCTCCAGTAAAAGTTGCAGCGACAAAGGCACGATTTTGGCTTCCGGATTGTTGCTGGAATCTGGAATATCGAAGACAATACTATCCTCAAACCGCATTTTAAGGAGTCGCACATAAGTGCGGGCAAAGTTCAGTTCTTCATCCACGGTTACCAAGTCCTTGTTTTTTTGCTCCAGCACATAACGGTATACCTTGGACAGCGAGGTGGTAAACTTTTGCGCTTGTTCCGGGGCTTCCTCGATCAAACTGGTGAGCACGTTCAGGCTGTTGAATAAAAAGTGTGGGTCCAATTGATTCTTTAAGGCATCAAACCTGGCCGATGCAGTACCCGCAATGATTTTTTGCTCTTTTACCTTTTTTTCCTGCCAGCTTTTGTAAAAGTGAACGGCATGGAAGAACACGGTGACCACCAATGTGATCAACAGTGCCACCGCGTAGTAGATGGTCCGTTCCCCAGCTATAAAATCTTCCCAACTTTCCCCTTCAAAACCTATACTGATCACCAGACGTATCCAAAAAATGGCGAGCATGGTGATAACAATCCCGCCAAGTCCGGTTATCACCATTCTATACTTGGCATACCTTCGCCATGCTATATTATGATTGAGATAATCATAGTAGATTCCGTTTATAAAGGTGAGGACAATGGAATAAAATAGGGTATAACCCAATTTAATCAACAAGTCAGTGTCAAAAGACACCGACTTGCCCGACAAGGCTTCCAGCCCTGTAAAGATTCCGGCAATGACCAAGCCTACCAAAATGGCCGTGGCCAACAATTTGCCCAAATATTTAACGGTAATTTTCATTCACCACATTGATTAAGCACGGTCTCTGCACGGTCTTTTCCCCATGAGGGATAGAAAGGCGTGTCGTTGCTAAAATTAGCAAAAAGTTCCAAGGATTTTTCCACATCCTTGCAATAGGGAGTGATGTCCTTGCCAAAATACCTGGCACTTCCCATATCCCATTCCGCTTTGGAAAGAACCACCCTTGGGTTCTCTGGTGCCATGGCCATGGCCTGTTCGTACAATTGAAAGTTTTTGCCGGAAAGTGTCATTCCGTAGGTGGCCCCGTCATAAGCGATCCAGGCGGTATTGATCAATGCTTCCATTACCATAAGTTCCGGATTATCTGGTGAGATGGCCTTTGCCAAATCCAAAAATTCCTTAGCTTTTTCCAATTGCTGTGAGAGTTTTTCAAAGTCTCTTTCCCCAAAGGATGACAAGGTATTTACCTGAGCCACATAGTAATGGGGAATCCAGTTGTCCTGTTCCGCCATTGCGATACGCTCAAACATATTGGAAGCTTCCGTTACATTTTGTTGCCCCCATAATTGAAAGGCCTTTTCCATTCCTTTGGCATACCTGTCCTGTGCTTGGCTTACGCCAACCACACAGATGAACATAAGCATAACGATTTTTTTCATGATTTTTAGAGTTTTATGAGTTGCTGATTCGTTTTTTGATTGATGGTGAATTTGGCATCATTCCATTTTGGTGGGCCATAATTTGCCGGTGCCTGGTTACTGCAAGCATAATTTTCCTTTGGAAAGAACCCTAGGTATTTATCCATTTTTCCATTATTGTTCTCATCGTGATAAACGGAAATTGCGTAGACCCCGTAAGGCACATCTTCAAAAAGCACTTCACAGGTACCATTGACGATGGTCGTACTTTCGCTTGCATATACTTTTTCCAGCCAATTCTCGGCGGTATTGTACAGTCCTACCCGAAGCATGCCCTCATCACTTTTTACATCCTGTATTTGGACTCTTATGGTTGCTTTTTCCTGAGCCACCATGGCATGGGAGGCACATAGGAAGAAACTCAAGCCTAACATCAGAGATTTCATATTGAATGTTTTAATTGATTACGACCCAAAATTGCCACTATCTCCAAAGAGGAAACAAAAAGAGTGACCGAACTGTATGAAATGGAGGATGGATTGTAAAGGGTAAAAAAAAAGCCCGATGGCTCTACGAACCACCGGGCATCCCAATTGAATATAAAAACTAACGCTTACTTATTATAATCTTTGTATATGGCTTGTTCAAAAACTTCCCAGTGGGCATCCGTCATGCGTGTTGGCGTGAACAAACAGATGCCTGCGGCGCCATTTTCCATGGATGCCTGTATGGCCTCTGCCAACTCTTCGGGTAGCAATCCATGGTTTTCAGGGTCTTTCTCACCTGCTTTTTTCTCAGGATTGGGGCATATAAACAATCCGCTGTAAACCGGCGCACCATCTTTTGCTGCTGCTACCTCTTCCTTGGTCATTTCACCCACCCATTCTGGGCCTTCCAGATAAAAATCGTTGTAGTTCATCGGATAAACAGCATCCAAGTCCCAATTGTTCCATTCCTGTCTCACCAATTTTTTTGCAATGCTAGGTCCAGGAAAAACAGCCGCATTGATTTTTTTGTTTTTGGAATGTACTACCTCTTGAAGTCGATTGACCATGCTGGTTATAAGGTCATATCTAAATTGTTTCCATTCCGCCACCGTGGAAGGGTCTTCCACTTCCTTGATGTCTATTCCGGACTGTTCCTTGAAATCCGAAGTGCATTTATCGCAATAACAATAATCATATTCCGGGAACTCCCTGTCCATGACCAATCCGTACTTGTCCCAAAGTCCACGGGCCAGTATCACATCCGGAAAACGGATATAATCCAGATGGATGCCATCTACTTCCTCCACTTCTGCAACACTGCCGTATAGATCGGCCAAAAAATTGTAGGTTCCTTCCTTATTGGGGCATAAAAAGGTGTAATGGGATACGTATGCAGGCTTATCATAGGCAGATTCGCCATTGCGGTTGAGTGCATATAGATCCTTGTCAATTTTAGGATTATGCCCTTGCACCATGGTCGGAATCCAAGTATGGAATTCCATACCGGCCTCCTTGACCAATTTCCCCACTCTTTTATAGGTATCCGGATTATGTCCGCCATTGTACATTAATCCATCAATTCCCTTGGTCTTTAAATCGGCAAACTGTTCTGCCAATTCTGTATCAGTGGCTTTCCCGGGACCGCTCAACCATGCATACACTGGAATTTTATTTTGCTCCGCACAGGAAGTCAATAAAACTACCATTGTTAAGCACAGGAAGAATCGCTTCATTTTTTGGTTTTTGGTTGTTGGGTTTGAAATTAACCAATCTTTTTAGGTAATGGACTGATTCTTAGCTAAACGACACGGCTCGAAATACGAACGCCAAAAAAAAAGCTGTTCCACATGCAACCTCTTCAAGTTTGTCCTTGTCCTTAGAACAAATAAATCCAATCAAAGGATTTCTAATTCATTAAATCAAAAAACATGAGACAAAAAAAGGGAAGGCCAAGACTGCCTTGGCTTTGGACCGGAATGTGCCTGTTATTGGCCACTTTGGGCACACAAGCCCAACAGAATTTCACGATCAGCGGAAAAATTACGGACAAATCCAACGGGGAAACTTTGTTTGGAACCTCAATTTTCTTGGAAGGAACCACCATTGGTGCCATCACCAATGAATATGGTTTTTATTCCTTGAGCGCCCCGGCCGGAACATATACGTTGGTATTTTCCCATTTGGGCTACAAAGAGATTTCCATTCCGCTTGACCTTACCCAAAACCAAACCATCGACATGGAAATTGAAGAGTTCTCCACCCAATTGGATGAAGTGGAGGTAACAGCCGAAGAACCCGAAAGGGCCATTTTGAGAAAGCCGGAGATGAGTGTATCCAAATTGGGGATCAAAACGGTAAAGCAGATGCCCGTGGTGCTCGGAGAGGTAGACATTATTAAATCCCTACAGATTCTACCTGGGGTGACCAGCAATGGGGAAGGCTCCAGCGGATTTCATGTGAGAGGGGGTGCCGTGGACCAAAATTTGGTGCTATTGGACGAGGCCATTATCTACAACACCTCCCACCTATTGGGATTCTTTTCCGTTTTTAATGCGGATGCGGTTAAAGATTTGAAACTGTATAAGGGAGGGATTCCTGCCAAATTTGGAGGGCGCGTATCCTCTGTATTGGATGTACGGCAAAAAGATGGAAATAGCAAAAACTTTGCCTTGACTGGCGGTATTGGCGCCATCTCCAGCAGACTTGCAGCGGAGGGGCCCATGTTCAATGACCGGGGGTCCTTTCTCGTGGCCGGGCGGGGTTCTTATGCCCATTTGTTCATGAAACTGGCCGGTGAAAAAAACAGTATCAGCTTTTACGACCTGAATCTTAAGACCAACTACAGCATCGACAAAAACAATAAGTTGTACCTCTCGGGTTATTTCGGTAGGGATGTCTTCGATTTCGATGGCTCGTTCAGCAGTAGTTATGGAAATGCTTCTGGGAACCTTAGATGGAACCATATTTTCAATGACCGCCTTTTTTCCAACCTATCCCTGATCTACAGTAAATATGATTATGAATTGGGAATTGAGGATTTTGAATTTGATTGGATTGCCTCCATCAAAAATTACAATGCCAAATACGATCTTAAATATTATTTCAATGACGCCTTTAAGCTTGATTTTGGGATCAGCACCATTAAATATGAGTTTGACCCTGGGCAAATAGAACCTACCGGGCCAACCTCAGCGATCAATGCGCTACAACTTGATCAAAAGAGAGGTTTGGAAAGTGCCGCCTACGTAAATGCCGAACATAAACTTACGGACAGGCTCACCGCACAATATGGTGTCAGGTTCAGTCATTTTAACCGCTTGGGCGGGCAACCCCTGTCGATCTACGCAAACGACCAGCCCTTGGTGTACAACACAACTCTTGGATTTTATCAACGAACTGATCCTGTGGACGAGATTACCTATAAGAAAAGTGAAAGTATCCGGACTTTTTCAAATCTAGAACCTAGACTGTCGCTCGCCTACCAACTCAACAATTATTCCTCCATAAAAATGGGGTATTCCAGAGCAGCACAGTACATCCATCTCTTGTCCAATACGTCCTCGGTGACACCTTTGGATGTATGGACACCCAGTGGCAAATACATTGAGCCGCAACTATCCGATCAGTATGCATTGGGCTACTTCCGAAATTTTGTGGACAAGATGTACTCCCTAGAGGCCGAGGTGTACTACAAGACCGTGGACAATCGCATCGATTATATAGACGGTTCCGACCTTATTGGAAACAATACCATTGAAACGGAAATTTTAAATGGGGAATCCAGGGCCTACGGACTGGAGTTATTGATGAGGAAAAATGAGGGCAACCTAACCGGATGGATTGCTTACACCCTTTCAAAATCTGAGCAAAGAACCACGGATACCAGGGCTGGTGGACCAGGCATAAATAACGGAAATTGGTACAGTACCCCCTATGACAAAACCCATGACGTATCTATGACCGCCGCTTATAAATTCAATGATAAATGGAGTTTTGGTGCCAATGCCATCTATCAAACCGGTAGACCCGTCACCTACCCCAACGGGCAATATCAGTACGAAGGCATATCCATCGCCAACTATTCTGAAAGAAACGCCGACCGTTTGCCTGACTATTACAGATTAGATCTTTCTGCAACCTACAGGCCCAACAAAAAACCACATAAAAGATGGAAGGGGGAATGGGTATTGAGCGTGTACAATGTTTTCAATCGGAAAAATGCCGCTTCCATATCATTCGGTCAAAACTTTGAAACCGGGGCCAATGAAGCCACCAGAACAGCCATATTTGGCATTGTGCCCTCCCTTACCTATAACTTTAAATTCTAACAACATGAAAACATATATCAAATCCTTGATCGCCAGTGTTGGCTTCCTCACTTTGTCCTGCACCGATGTTATTGAGGTGGACGTTCCGGAAGGACCCATTCGCTTGACCATAGAGGCCTCCCTAGATTGGGAAAAAGGCACAACGGGCAATGAGCAAACTATTTTACTCAGCACCTCTACCTCCTTTTATGACAATTTGAATCCGGCCCCGGTAACCGGCGCAGTGGTTCAGGTAACCAACAACAATACCGGAAGCGTGTTCAGTTTTCAAGACCAAAACGATGGACGCTACACAACCACGAACTTTGTTCCGATCTTGGGAAATACCTATACCCTGGAAGTCCAATACCAGGGCGACCGATATTCCGGTACCGAGACTTTGTTTCCTGTAAGCGATATCAACGAAGTTTTCCAATCCACTGAAGATGGCGAAGACGATGAAGCCCTGGAAGTGAATGTGTCGTTTCAAGATCCCGAAAACGTGGAAAACTATTATTTCCTGCGGTTTCAGAGTAGAAACGACGTGCTTCCGGAGCTGTATGACATCAAAGATGAATTTATAGACGGTAACCTTGCCACATTTTATTATGAGAAAATTGAGGACGAGGAAGATAAAATCAGGGAATTTGAACCTGGGGACGTTGTGGATATTAAACTTTTGGGGATTTCCGAAGATTATTACCACTACCTACAATTGTTGATCGAACAATTTGAAAGCGCTGGCGACCCTTTTACCGCTACGCCAGTGCCCCTAGTGGGCAATTGTATCAATTTGGATGATCCAGACAATGCGCCCTTCGGATATTTCCGGGTGACCCAAATGGTTCAGGACACCTACACTTTTGAGTAGTTTTTTGGTTGGTGCGAATCCCAAGGTTCAATGTTTTGGCCTTGGGATTTCTTTTTTCCAGGTCCCGATCTGTAACAATCCGCATTAGCCCTTGTCTTTTTGAAAAGAACTTTCAAAACCAAAACATGCCAACTAGCCATCTTAAATACCTATTTCTGTCCCTCTGCATCATCACCTTTATTTCCAGCTGCAAACAACCATCTAAATCAACCAACCCATCAGAAACACCAACTGAAAGGTCTCAATTTGCCTTTCTAAAAGGCAGTTTGGAAGCAAATGGTCTGGAACCAAATCTCATAGAAGATATGGAAGATTCCATACTGGCCGATGTTTATCCCAACATCCATAGTGTTTTGATTCTTAAAAACGGTCAACTTGTATACGAGAATTATTATGATGGCAAAGATGAACTGTGGGGCAAAGACCTAGGGGTTATTGAACACCATAAAGACAGTTTACATGATATTCGCAGTGTTTCCAAAAGTATTGTGGCAACTTGTATTGGTATTGCAATACACCAAGGAAAAATTGATAGTATTGGCCAAAATGTTTTTGATTTTTTTCCTGAACATACCAAATACAAGGAAGGATTGCGTTCACAACTTACCATTGAACATCTGTTGACCATGACCTCCGGCATGGAGTGGAATGAAAATGTACCTTACACAGACCCTGAGAACAGTGAAATTCAAATGACATCCAGTGGGGACCCTATCCAATTTGTTCTGAGTCGTCCCATGGTCCATGTTCCTGGGGAATTATGGGAGTACAATGGCGGTACTACCCAATTATTGGCCACCATCATTGAACGGGCCACGAATCAGAACATTCATGATTTTGCCGTCCAACATCTTTTTACCCCTTTGGAAATTACAACCTCAACTTGGACCAAATTTCCCGGTTTAGAGCTACCAGCTGCCGCTTCTGGACTACGCTTGACATCTAGAGATCTTTTAAAATTTGGAATGTTGTATGCCAATAATGGCTTATGGAATGGCAAACAAATCCTTTCAGAAGCTTGGGTAAAACATTCATTGCAGCCCAAAGTGTGGTTTGGTAGAAACAACAATGTTGGCTATGGATATCAATTTTGGATTTTTAAAGGCAAAACCATACATAAAGGGCTAAATCACTTTATTCCTTCAGCAGTTGGCAATGGCGGGCAACGCATTTATTTAGACCTTCCCAATGAGTTGATTGTTGTTATAACCGCGGGCAATTATAACAATTGGACATTGAAAAAGGATTCCGAAGCACTTCTCGTAGATTTTATATATCCTGCCCTATTCAACGTAGGGAGTCCTACGAATCCTGAGAATAACTAGAGGTAATCCTGTAAGAAAACTATGTTGGTTCATGGCTTTTTTATTAACAAAGGTCACATATCTATTACTTTAAGCCCTTCATTACCAGATTTTTACTATATTAAAGAATTGGGAATTTAACATTTCACCTCCCAATGTTCCCCGCCCGTTCCCCACAATTATAGACCCTTTCCTTGCAAAGTGTGGGCAGATACATGTTGGTTGAATTTAGCAAGTTGCCGCTTTCCTTAAAGAGACTAATTCAACGTAATATCAACTCTAAATTTCAACTAAAATGAAACAACTGATCGCAGTGGGCCTGTTTATGGCCCTAATTACATCGTGCAACCAAGGCCCAACCAGGTATACCCAAAGCTCGCCTGAAATTGACACGATAAAACAACTCTTTGCCAACTACGACAACAAAGCTTATGACACCAGCATGTATGCGGACACATCGAAGACGCACTACAATTCTTCCAAAGCCATGACCGCTGCAGAAGCCATGGAATACCACAAACAAGCGGACGCCAACTACTCTTCTCGCGGATTTAAATCCGACAACCAGGATTTTGAAATGGTCCTTACTGATGAAGGAGAAACTTGGGTGAATTGCTGGCTGGAATGGAATGGCACTCTGGCTGCCAATGGCAAAGAAATTGAGGTGCCCGTGCATGTCACCTATCAGTTTGTAGACGGCAAAATAGTGCGGGAGTATGGCTATTGGGACCCCTCTGAAATAGTTCTGACCCTACAACAAATAGCCGCTGAAGCCGAAAAAGCGGAAGAGGAATCAGAAGAATAAAATCAACAAAAACCAACGCATAATGAAAAAAGTAATTTTAATCGAACTGCTGATGCCACCACCCATGGTGATGTACAAGAGCTATGGGCCTTTAGACCAGACCTAAGCGGCACCGATGGTTCGGTACAGGCCGCGGAGCGTCAATAAGCATTGGAAATTTAATAGGGGTAGGGACATTTTATGTCCCTACTTTTTTTGTGTAATATGTACTTAAATTCATTCAAGCGCCAAAACACAAATCAACATATCTACCCAAATTAATATGTAACTTGCCTCCTCTTAGCTGAAATTTCAAATGTATATTCCACATTATTACAAAAACGAAAACCTTGGGGAAATCAAGGATTTCTTGCAGCATAACAGTTTCGGAATCTTGGTCAACCAAGTGGATGGAAAACCTTGGGCCACCCACCTACCCTTGGAGCTTTGGACGGCTCCGGATGGAAAAGAATACCTAGAGGGCCATGTTGCCAAGGCCAATCCGCAGTGGAGGGCATTTAAAGAAGGTTCCGAGGTACTTTGCATTTTTAACGGGCCCCATGCCTATGTTTCGTCATCATGGTACCAAGAGGAAGAAGTACCCACTTGGAATTACATTGCAGTCCACATTTATGGCAAGCTGCATATTCTGGATGAAGCAGCAACGATGGAATCCCTACATCGATTGGTGGACAAGTACGAACAGGGCTCCAAAAATCCCCTTTCGATGAATGACCTATCTGCAAAAACCTTGAGACAAGTAAAAGGTGTGGTGGGTTTTCAGATTGAAATCAAGGATATTCAGGCGGCGTATAAACTTTCACAAGGGAGACCCCATGATCATGCCCAGATCATAAAAGAATTACGGGAAAAAGATACCCCTGGCAGCTCAGCCATAGCCCAGGAAATGGATTTGTTGTAGTATCCTGGAAATCCTATTCGTTATCCTGAAATTTAGTGTCTGCCCAATTGGAATATCTTGGATTGTCCACATGCATGATCCACAATTCGTCGGTGTACTCCCCTTCCATTTGGGAACGATAGGCTGCATATGCCAATTCATTTTCCTCATATTTGGCCAGATATACATAGTTTAGGCCATTATCCGGGTTTTTAAAGTACTTGGCATTCAGCCCACGTTTCTTAAGGTCGGCCATAAAACTTTTCAGGTACTTTTCATTTTTGAACACATTGGCCACAATATAGTGCCCTTTGCCCACTCCATCCAGATTGATGAATTTTTCAATAGGCTTGTATGCTCCACCCGTAAAGGTATGCTTGGGTTCTTTTGAGGTAGTCTTCGGCTGTACGGTATTTTGGGCCACCGCAGTATTTTCCATGGCCTTGGCCAAGGAATCCAAATCACCATTTTTGGCCAAATATAACTGCTGGGCCTGGGCCTCAATATCAGGAAGTTCGTTATTGGTCTGACGTTTAACCAAACGCATCACCATTTCAAATCGCTTTTCCAAATCGCGTTGACGGTTCTGCTCCAGGGAATCCATTTTAAAGATCAATTCGTTGATCACTGCATAGTTATCGGCCTGTTGTGCCTGAAGTTCCTTGACCTGGGCTTCCCAAAAAGCAAGATCCTCCTTGTTGGTAGGTCGCAATGCAGTCTGGGCGTTCAACTTGTTTTTACGCTTTTTCTTACTCTCTTTGATATCCGCAACAAAGGTACCTTCAATAGGCTTTCGTTCCGGAGTGTCTTCATTGGAGGCCAATACATTGCTTGACATGGTGGGAACAAAGGAAAAAGCAATGGATACCTCGTGGGTAACTCCAAGATGCGCCAGGTTCCGATTCACATTTTTCTCGAAATTGTATCCAAATGAAAGTCTTCGGTTCAGATTGAAACCTGTTCCCGCAGAAGCCCCATAAAACTGGTCGTATCCTCCCTGAATCCATCCCAATTTAGGAAGGTCAAGAATGAGTCCACCTCCAAAAATGGGGTCTTGTTCCCCTTCAAAGCGGGCTCTTGCCAAAGGCATTAACCGACCGTCTTCAAAAATCCCGGCCCCATTTTTAAATTCATGGGCAAATTGGATATGGCCGGAAAATGTCTTTTCGTTAAACTCGCTAATGGATCTGCCGGTTTTGATGTTGTAATCCACCAGGTTCTGTGCAAAAACGCCGAAATCAAATTTACCAACGGAAAGGTTTAAACCTGGTTGGAAAGAAATAATGGAGTTTTGGGTAGCCGAGTCCAATAAGGGATCATCATCCAAGGTTACGGCACGATCGGGATCAAAACTGCTTACGTAATAAGGAATGTTCACCCCAAAACTGAGATTACTTTTATGTCCCAGCTGGATACCATGTGAGTAATTGGCCATAATTCCCAAATTGGAAATCACTCCTTCTTGCTGGTTGTACAGGCTTACTCCAAGGCCAACACGTTCATTCAATCGACCGCTGTAGCTCAAAAAGTAGTTTTGGTTGTTGTCATTGAAATCGGCTCCTTGGCTCCGATGGAACAGATTTACATAAGATTTGTCTTCACGAACTGCAGAAAAGGTGGGATTGATCAAAAACCGATTGAATTTCAAAAGATTCTGAAAAGGAACGTCATAGCTGACATACGGATTCCCCTCCTGAGCGTCCAAATTAGATATGGGCAAACAGGCGAATAGGAGAAGCAAAAGCCAATTAAAACAACTTAATTTTCTGCTTTGGGAGAATAGGGGTAGTCTTACTTCCATAGCCAAATGGTGTTAGTAGGTTAAAGAACCTGTAGGGTACAGGTATGTGTTTTTTGTTTGGTCTCATTAGCAAGATTTGGGATTCTTGTAAGAGTTTTACTATTAACTTAATTGTAATATTAAACATTTAATCGGTAAAAAACCAATTTTATCGTTCAAATGCACAACTAATGGGTTAACAAACCGCTTAATACTTAAAAACGAGCAGATTAGCCGTTTATTATGTCCTACTTAGGCGGCATCAGAATCGTTTATTATTTACCCAATTCAACGTATTTTTATCATAGCACTCAAAAAATGGACTTATGTCTGATACTGTCAAAATAGTAGCCTACGCCGATCAATATGCAGAAGCTTTTAGAGCCCTCAACGAGGAGTGGATCCATAAATATTTTGAGATGGAGGAAATGGACCGTATATCGTTGCACCACCCCAAGGAATATATTTTGGACAAGGGTGGGTACATTGCTGTTGCCTTGTTTAACGACAAGGCCGTTGGGGTTTGTGCCCTTATACCTACTGCACGTGAAGGCTACCAGTTTGAACTCGCAAAAATGGGAGTGTCCCCCATGGCGCAGGGCAAGGGAATCGGAAAAAAATTGGGACAACACATTGTGGATAAGGCCAAAGAACTAGGAGCCACTCGATTGTATCTTGAAAGTAATCGGGTGTTGACGCCAGCCCTAAATCTGTATAAAAAATTGGGCTTTGAGGAGATGGCAGGTATTAGTTCACCCTATGCACGAAGTGATATTCAAATGGAATTAGACCTCTCCAAAGTCTGATATTGAATCATTTCTTTCATATTCCCCCAATTTATACATGGGCCAAGTTTTTGCCAAACATGGGCTATCTAGACCCAATGCTTGCACCAATTTACCGGATATGGGAATGGACCTTGGACCGGCATGCTACGTATCTTGGTGGTAGTGGCATACTACTTTAAAGGTAGCTTGTTACTTCATCCAAAAGCATATCTACCACCTTTACCCCACCCACTGATTTGCCTTGATAAAATTTTACTATGCCGCTAAAAATGAGTACCTTATAAAGGTCATCTTAAATTATTTAGCCATGGGAACCGTTAAAAGATTGAACAAATGGGCCAACGCCCATACCTATTACCTACTTGATCTTATCCGCATTGCATTGGGGGTTTTCCTTTTTTTGAAAGGCGTGGAATTTATGACCAATCATGAGCAAATGGCCGAAGTGGTGCGTCCCTTTCAAGATATGCCCGGCGGTATGATTTTGCTTCACTACATTGCTCCGGCCCATTTTGTCGGTGGATTTTTAATTGTGGTGGGATTACTCACCAGATGGGCGGCCTTGGCCCAGATTCCAATTTTAATAGGTGCGGTGTTGACCAACTTTTTGGGTGTTATGAACTCCACAAATCTTATTTTGGCCACCGTGACCCTCTTGGTCTGCGTTTTCTTTCTGTTCTATGGTTCAGGAAAACATTCGGCGGACTATTATTTAAAAATGCAGCAATGATCTTTTATAAGTTATCCAGCTGATTGCTTTTCCCATCAGAACTGATGGTCCAAAAGAACCCTACAAAAAAGAACCGGTCCGCGGCCGGTGTAATCGCCCTGCGTTCAAAAACACCATCAACTCCAGCAGTGTTTGCATATTGGTAGTTATTGATATTCTTAAAGCCAAGTACATTGTTTACGGAGAAATACAGGATTTTCTGTTGGTCTATCAAATAAGCCCAATTAAAACTTAAATTATTGAAGGACCTGGTTTTTTCAGCCATAAATACTGCCGTGTTCGGGTTATCATAAGGACGGCCAGAACCATACGAATACGACATACCCACCTGGGAGCGCAACTTGGTCACAAAATACTTGGTCACCACGGAAAGGTTGTGTTTGGGAGCAAAATTGGGTGTTGCACGGGCGGAGAAGTTGCGATAGTCCCTTTCGGTGTACAAATAGGAATAGGAAACCCAATAATCCAATTGACCAATGCTCTTGTTATCTCTCCAGAATACATCCAAACCGGTAGCATAGCCACTGCCTGTATTACTAAAATTTGAATTGAATTGGGGCATCTCCGTATCGTACTTGATCAGGTTGTCATAATCCTTGTAGTACGCCTCCGCCCTAAAGGTTTTGCCGTCTCCAACATATTGGTAGTTCAAAATATAATGGGAGGTTTTCTCCGATCCAAGCGACGGAGCAAATTTTACCACCTCGGTCAAAGGATTTTGATAGAAATCGCCATAGGCCAGTGAAAACTGTCCTTTGTCCCCTGGCTTGTAGGCCAATGAGACCCGAGGCATTATTTCAAAGGAATCCAAGAGCGAACTATGTTCCACCCTTGTTCCCAATTTCATGGCAAATTGATTGCTCAGAAAAATATCCGCCTCAGCAAAACCGGCCCATAACCTATCTGAAAAATCATTTTGAAAACTTCCATCGGTAGGACTTGTGAATGTTTCATCATAATCCACGGTGAAGAACTCAGAACCCAGATTGAGATTAAATCTGCTACTAAAGATTTTTCTAGCCTTAAACTTAAGATGTGTAGCTGTCTCTTTGGCATCCACGGTGTTTTCTTGGACCCCGATTGCATTGGTATCCCAAGAAACCGCACCTCCCGTATGAATGCTCCAGTCATTGTCAAAATAATATTTATAGGAGGAGTTGAAATACAGGTTATTATTGGTAAGTCCAAAACGGACGTAGTCCTCAAAATTTATATCCTCCTGGGCAATATCCAACTCCGCATGGTTGAACCCGGCATAAAGCTTGAACATACTTTTATCCCTTCTGCTTCTGAAAACAGCTTCTCCAGCAATGGATTCATACGGACTATTCCACTCCACCCCCTGGTCGGAAGGAATCAATGCCTCATAAGGTGCCAAATTGATGTAAGAGGTGTTGATACTCAAGGATTCGTCGCCCCAAATTTTGGTATGCCCCAGGCCTCCACCCACAGACATCATGGAAATATCCGTCTTATCCTGATCGGGAACATCCGTGGTATTCAATAAAAGTATGCTGGACAAAGCTTGACCATATTCTGCGGAATATCCTCCCGTACTAAAGGTAATCCCTTTGAAAAGAAAGGGAGAGAACCTCCCACGCGTAGGTATATTGTTGGCAGTGGCATTAAAGGGTTGAAAAACGCGAAGTCCATCGATGAAAACCTGGGTCTCCCCAGCTTCTCCACCTCTAACAAATAAACGTCCGTCCTCGTTTACCGTTGTAGTTCCAGGCAAGGTCTGTAGGGCAGCCACAAAATCGCCCGCGGCACCAGCGGTGGTAACAATGTCCAATGGCTTTAACACTGAGACTTTTGAATTGTCACCGGCTTCAAAGGTGCCAGCGGTCAAAGTAACCCCGGTAAGGGTATTAATGGATTCTTGTAGTTGGATCTTAAGATTTGAAAAATAGGTGACATCCCCTACTTCATAATGGGGTTCATAGGACAAAATGGAAATGACCAGGGTTTGGGTGCCTGACTCCGTTGTCTCAAAGCTAAAACTACCATCTTCCGCAGTGGAGGCCCCATCATAAGTCCCTTCCAAATATACATTGGCCCCGGATATGGGAACATTCTTGTTGGTAGTGACCACACCGGAAACGGTGGTTTGGCCAAACATTAGACTAAAGTTGAGTAAAGTGATGATAAAAAGAAGTTGGTTTCTCATGACTGTTCGCTATTTGATGGCCCAAAATTCCACACAAGGATATTATTGTACCAATCCGGGATACCCAATTGTGGTTTTTTGATGACGAATTGAGTTTTGCAACCAATTCCCTCGGAAAAGTGGTAGGAACCGAGCTTACTGGATTTTGACCTTAAGCCGATTAACATTACATTTAAGTAATTGTATATCAACCTTCAAACCAATACCATCAAAAAAACAACTGTCATAGTGTTGCTCATGTTCTTGCCCTTGTTCGTACTTCAAGGTCAGGAATCCCTCATTGACAGTCTTCAAAATGCCTTTCCAAAAGCTACCGATGATACCGTTCGCATCCAGATATTAAAAAACATTGCCTGGGAATACCTGAACAACCGAGGAAATCCTGAACAAGCCAAAAGACATATAGACAGTTTTCACGGTATCAGTGAACATGCAAATCTTGAATGGGGCAAATCCCTGGCCAACTACCAATATGCCGTATTGGAAAGACAACAAGGCAACTATAACAAGGCCTTGGGGCATATTCAGCACTACTTGGATTTTAATGAAAACAGAAACCAACCCTTCCAATTGGCCAACGGGCTGTATCAAAAAGCATTGATTCTGGACGACGTAGGGGATTTTGATCAAAGTCTTGAAATTTACTATGACATCCTTAAGATCTATGAAGATGTAGGGGATAGCTTTGGGAAAGCATCAACACTAAATGCCATTGGCGAAGTGTTGAAGAAAACAGGGAAACGGGAAAAAGCCATGGAAACCTACACCAGGGCCTTGGTGATTTTTACTGAGTTGGACGATAAAACGGAAATCGCCAATTGCCTGTACAATATTGGCGATACCCATATGCTTTCCAAGGAGTACGACATGGCACTCGGCCATTTTCAACGGGCCCTGGAACTGGACCAAGAAACCAACAGTGAATGGGGAATGGCCTATGATTATGCCGCCTTGGGCAAAGTTTACGCCTATCAAAAAAACTATGCCAAAGCGCTAGAAGTACACCGAAAGGCGCTGGAGCTGAGAAGAAAACTGGGCCTGAGACGGGAGTTGGCCATGAGCCATTCAGAAATCGGTGCCCTACATTTGGAAACCGGAAGGTATGGACCGGCGCTTGAAAATATAAATACCGCCATTGCGATTGCCAAAGAAATAGGAGCGCCATCAGAGCTTCAAAAAAACTATGAGCTCCTTTCCAGATTGTATGGGAAAACAGGAAATTATCAAAAAGCTCTGGACTTTAAAAATCAATCGGTGGGCCTAAAAGACAGTCTGTACAATGAGGCAAAGTCCAAACAAATAGAGGAACTCCAAGTTCGATTTGACACCCAACAAAAGCAGGATGCCATAACCGCCCTACAAAAAGATGCGGAAATCAATGCACTGCGACTGGAGAAGCAGACCACCCTGCGTAACCTTATCATTGGGATATCCGTGGCCATTGTACTTTTTCTATTGTTTGCCTTTAACCGATATAGGCATGCCCAGCGGGTGAAGCGCGCAGATGAAGAAAAACAAAGGGCCATTTTAGAAGAACGGAAACGAACAGAAATTGAAAAACAAAGAGTTTCCGATCTCCAAAAGATTGATGAGCTCAAAGATGAGTTTTTGGCCAACACATCCCATGAACTTCGCACACCGTTGGTGGGTATCATTGGACTAACGGAATCTTTAAAAGATGGTATTGCAGGAGAGCTGCCCCCAAAGGCCATGGAGAATTTGGACATGATCGTCAACAGTGGTAGAAGATTGTCGCACTTGGTCAACGATATCCTTGACTTTTCCAAATTGAAGAACAAGGACTTGGTACTGGCCAAAAGACCTGTGGACGTGCATGCCGTGGCCAACATCGTCATGCAACTTTCCCAACCCCTATTGGAAGATAAAAAGTTGAAATTGATCAATTCCATTCCCAAGGAAGTCCCCTTGGTGGAAGCGGATGAAAACAGATTGCAGCAAATCATGCACAATCTTATAGGTAATGCCATCAAGTTTACGCCAAAAGGTTATATCACCTTATTGGCCGAAACCAAAAAGGATATGCTTTCCATTATAGTTTCAGATACAGGTATTGGCATTCCAGAGGAAAAATTGGAAACTATTTTCAATTCCTTTGAACAGGGAGACGGTTCCATGCAACGTGAATATGGCGGCACCGGCTTGGGACTATCGGTGACCAAGCAATTGGTTGAACTTCATGGAGGAACCATACATGCGACCTCGGAAGCCGGAAAAGGGTCCATCTTTTCATTTACCCTGCCACTCAGCTCGGAAAAAAGAAAGAAATCCAAGGTAAAGTTGGACACCACCATGGATTTCGTCCAAAAGTTGAACATCCATTCCCACCGGGAAACAACATCCGAAGTGGAAAATTTGGATGGTCATACAGAAAACATACATATACTAATTGTGGATGATGAACCCGTAAACAGACGGGTTCTTGAAAATCACCTGACCGTGGCGGGCTATAAAGTAGTGGAAGTAAGCTCGGGAAAAGAGGCTCTTCAAATGCTTAAATCGGACATCAATTTTAGCCTGGTTTTATTGGATGTAATGATGCCTGGGCTATCTGGATACGAAGTATGCAAAAAAATAAGAAAGGAAACACCTGCCAGTGAGTTGCCCATAATCCTGCTCACCGCCAAAAACAGAATCACGGAACTGGTTGCGGGATTTGATGCCGGTGCCAACGATTATTTGACCAAGCCATTCTCCAAAAATGAATTGCTCAGTCGCATCAAGACCCATGTAAACCTAAATACCATCCATAGGGCCACTTCAAAGTTTGTTCCAATGGAATTTGTACAGTCCGTTGGAAAAGATTCCATTACCGATGTACGATTGGGGGACCATATTGAGAAAAATGTGACCGTCCTGTTCAGTGATATTCGCGATTACACCACCCTGGCCGAAGGAATGACCCCAGAACAGAACTTTAAGTTTGTCAACGCCTATGTGGGCCGAATGGGTCCGATCATCAAAGAAAATGAGGGTTTTGTGAACCAGTATTTGGGGGATGGCATAATGGCCCTGTTTCCACATACTGCAGAAAGCGCCTTGGACGCTGCCATTGAGATGCAGCGAACACTTGCTCTATATAACAAAAGACGGGTGGAACAAAAAGGGTATCAACCTCTTACCGTAGGTATGGGGCTGCACTCTGGTCCATTGATAATGGGAATTATTGGCGATACCAAGCGAAACGATCCAGCCGTAATAGCGGACACCGTGAACAGTGCAGCCCGGGTAGAGGGTGTAACCAAACATTATGGGGCACACATCATCATCAGTGAGAGTTGTTTGAACAGCATGGAAGATTCCAGCGGTTTCAACTTCAGATATTTGGGAAAAGTGAGGGTAAAGGGAAAACAAAAAGCCATGGGAATCTATGAATGTATTGATGGTGATTCCGTGGAGAGTATATCCCTAAAGCTCGAAACCAAATCGGATTATGACCAGGGTGTCCAGTTCTTTTTCAACCAACAATTTGAAGAAGCCAGCCAACTTTTTGAAAGTATTTTGGAGAAAAACCCTAGCGATACCGTGGTAAATTATTTTCAAAAGAAAGCCAGTATCTATGCTATTTCAGGTCCTCCAGGCAACTGGGAATCTGTTACTGTAATGCACGAAAAATAATACTACACCAGCCAGATAAATTTCTGGCTAATCAAAATTGATTATGTAATCCTCCAAGGTTGGAATGGCAGACTGTTGCAATTCCATTTGTTGGAGGCAGGCATATTTCTCAAATACCCTTTGCTGGGCGTTAAGCAAAAAGGAGTTGTATGCGGTAGGGTCTTTTTCAAATACCTTGTCAAATCGCTTTTCCATTCTGTAGTATTCCTCAATGGGCATATTGGGTGCCGATGAATCCAGTTGCATGGGGTTCATCCCTTTGCTCATTCTATTTGGATCATTTCTGTATAACAACCATTGCCCAGAAGCCACAGCGGCCTTATGGTACTGCGATGGTCTTTTCATGTCAATTCCATGCGAAGGGCTATGGCAATAAGCAATGATCAAAGATGGACCGTTGTGCTGTTCGGCTTCCTTGAATGCTTTAAGGGTTTGCTCTTGATCGGCCCCAATGGCCACGGAAGCCACATAGACATTGGAATACCCCATGGCCAAAAGACCGAGGTCTTTTTTCTGCTTTTGTTTTCCCCTAGCCGCAAACTTGGCTTGTGCCGCAAAAGGGGTGGCTTTGGACATTTGCCCTCCTGTGTTGGAATAGACTTCGTTGTCCAGCACCAAAATATTTACATTTTTCCCTGATGCCAGCACATGGTCCAAACCACCATATCCTATGTCATAAGCCCAACCATCACCACCAACGATCCAGACACTTTTATCCAGTAAATGCTCTAAAAGAGGGATTAGTTTTTGAGCTTCCCGAGAATCCATTTGTTGAAGTTGTTGTGCTAAGACGTCCAATCTCGTTCTTTGTTCAAAAATCTCGGCATCGGTCTGTTGAGGGGCGTTCAAAATGGCATCCACCAAAGTTTTATCCAACACATCGACAAGTTTCAACAATAAATTTTCCGCTTGCAATTTTTTATGGTCTAATGACAATCGGAAGCCAAGGCCAAACTCGGCATTGTCCTCGAAGAGGGAATTGCTCCAGGCCGGTCCCCTACCCGCTTGGTTCTTGGACCAAGGTGTGGTGGGCAATGCACCTCCAAAAATGGAACTGGCCCCAGTTGCGTTTGCCACCAACATGCGGTCTCCATATAGTTGTGACAATAGTTTCAGATAGGGTGCCTCCCCACAACCTTCATCCCCCATGGCATATTTGAAAAGCGGTTCTTGAAGTTGTTGCTGTACTATTTTGGAAGTATCAAGCTTGGTGCGGTCGAATTCTGGTACGGTTGCGAGAAAATCCCAGTTTTCCTTTTCCAGTTTACGTCGCTCCGTTGAGTCTTGAAACGTCAACGCTTTAACCGGACATGCATCTACACAATTATTGCAAGAGGTACATTGTTCAGGATTTACTTGGACGGTATATTGCAATAAATCAAAACCTTCAATAGGCTCCAAAAAAGAAACAGATTTAAAGCCGTCCGGTGCTTCATGGACCATGTCTTCAGGAAAGGCCTTGGTTCTTAAAGCTCCCTGTGGACAGGCCATGCTACAGGCTCCACATTGGGTGCAAAGCTCCTTATCCCAAATGGGCAAACCTCCTGAGTTATCCCTTGTATTGTAGCTGGATGTCCCAGTTTCAAAGGTTCCATCCAAGGGTAGCATCCCAACAGGAATTGTATCGCCATTCCCTTTTAGTAAACGACCCAACAGTGAACGTTCAAACTCGCTATCACCTTTACTTTCATACGTGTTGGATTCACAAATGTCGTTCACCCGGACAGGTATAATATGACCTTGCAATTCTTTTGAAAACAAATTTCTGGGAAGATATCCGGTCAGGGAAAAGAAACAGGCATAAATGGCAGATAGTTCATGACCATTGACATGAAATTTATCTGGCAACCCTTCTAAATCCACCAAAAACAAGGATACATTTTTTTCCTTGACCCTGTATTTTAAATCAGCAGGTAACTTTGCCAAGAGTTGTGTCTCCGAAAGCTTGGTGTTTAGCAATAAGGTCCCCGATTCAGATAGTCTGTTCGTAATCAATTCACTATTGAGGAATTTAATATGGTCACACACTACTAAGTCAGCCTTATTAATCAAGTAAGGTGCTTCTATTTTACGTTGGGATATGCGCATATGGGCCACTCCCAGGGCATCTGATTTTTTATAATCGCATTCAAGATAACCTTGTACAAACTGATTGGTATTGTTCCCCAAAAACTTTAAACTGTCATCAAAATTGGTAGCGGTATGTGCTGTTTTGGTATGATAAAACAGGGCTTGGAAGTGGTCGTTTTCCAAAAGGAAGTCGGATTCATATTCCAGGTGGGTAAAAGTGACATCATCCAAAATGCCAAGGGTAAAGTTATGCTTAGGGTTATTGTTTCTGAGATTTTGAACCACAGCTTTGACCATACCCGGCGTAAATTCCTTGGAAGACAATCCATACCGACCGCCAACCACTTTGGGCATGTTTTTAAATTTTACATGATAATTCAGCGCAAGGGATTGGACCACGTCCATATACAATGGCTCCCCCGTGGCACCTGGTTCTTTGGTGCGGTCCAAAACCGCAATGGCCTTACAGCTTTTTGGGAGGGCTTGTATGAGGTGTTCGGTACTAAAAGGTCTAAATAATCGAACTTTTATCAGTCCTATTTTCTCTCCTTGGGCATTCAAGTGGGCCACGGTCTGATCAATAGTTTCCGAGGCGGAAGCCATGGCCACGATTACCTGTTCAGCCTTTGGGTGTCCCACATAATCGAACAATCGGTACTGTCTGCCGGTAAGTTTGGCAAACCGGTCCATCTGTTCTTGGACAATATCAGGGCAGGCATCATATATTGTATTTACTGCCTCCCTACCTTGAAAGAACACGTCTGGTCCTTGTGAAGTTCCCCGAATTACAGGGGTGTTCGGGTTCAACGCCCTTTTGTTATGGGCATCAACATATCTTTTTGGGATCATGGCACCAATGACCTTATCGGTTACCTTGTGGATTTTTGAGGTTTCATGAGAGGTTCGAAATCCGTCAAAAAAATGCACAAAGGGAATTCTCGACACTAAGGTTGCCGCTTGGGATATCAACGCAAAATCCATGGCCTCTTGCACTGATCCGGCCCCCAAAAACGCGTAGCCCGTATTTCTCACGGCCATGATATCACTATGGTCGCCAAAAACTGACAAAGCATGGGTGGCCACTGAACGGGTGCCAACATGAATCACATTGGGAGTAAGTTCCCCCGCTATTTTGAACATATTGGGCATCATCAGCAAAAGCCCTTGGGAAGCGGTAAAAGTGGTGGCAAGGCTTCCCGTTTGAAGCGCTCCGTGAAGCGCACCCGCCACTCCTCCTTCTCCTTGCATTTCAAATACGGAAGGAACATCACCAAAAATATTTTCTTGTCCATCCGCACTCCAGGCCTCAACCAATTCTGACATTTCCGATGAAGGTGTAATGGGATAGATGGCGCAGACTTCGTTGGTACGGTAAGCCACATGGGCTACTGCCTGACAACCGTTAAGGGTGATGTATTGCTGATCGTTCATGATGTACAAGGTGAATTGTAATCAGTTAAGGAAAGTGAACAAGCCGCTTTTAAAGCGGCTTGTTTCAAAATCTTACTTTTCAAACTCGATGTTAACCGGAGTTGGGTTGGTAAGCATGTCGAATACAGGGGAGAACTGGGACAAGGCTCTCAATTGCTCTTCAGAAGCATCAGATTTCACCTTGAACTTTACAGTAATTCCATTGAATCCTTTTCTTACCTCAGGATCCAGTCCCAAGAAACCATGTAGGTCACATCCCCCTTTTAGGGAAGACTCCATACCTTCAATCTCAATTCCTTGTGCAGCGGCATGGTATACCATGGCACCGGTTAGGCAAGATCCCAAAGCATGTAGCACGGTTTCGGCAGGGTTTGGTGCCTTGTCTTGGCCCAAAAGTACTTCAACGTGGTCGGCTTCCATGGTAAAGGACTCCTTGCTTCGCTCGCTGTGCTCGGCTCCAACACCGTAATACTCTTTGATGCTGGTGACACAGTGTCCACCTTCAATCCAATTGTTTTTGGCCCTAAACTCGAATTTGGCCAATTCTGGGTTTTCCTGTACGGCATTGATAGTGTCTACCAATTGATCTACGTTAACTCCGTTTTTAATGTTTGCTGTTGTAATCATTTTTTTAGTTTTTAGATTAATTATTTCGCATTTGCCATAGAAGATGCATTTGGCGTGCCAAAAAATATAAAAAACTGATTACCAGATATTTAAGTTAATTTTTAGATAGATGAGAAACAACGAAATATCGTTATTTTACGAAATATCGTGAATTAATTGGCGAAATTTCGTGAATTTATACCGGTCGGGTGATGCCCAGGGCCTTTATTTTGGAAGTTAGCGTTGTGGGTTTCAGTCCCAATAAACTGGCAGCTCCATTTTTGCCCGATATTTTCCATTCGGTCTGTTTCAGGGCACGAAGTATATTGTCCTTTTCCATTTCCGACCATTGTTCGGCCGTATAAACTTGAGCGGTATCGATGAGCTGTTCGGCACTGCTGGATTGGTTTGGATTGGGAATAACGCTGGACCATTGGATCTCCCCTTCTTGGGATACAATAATGGCCCTTTCCACCAAGTTTTGAAGTTCACGGACATTGCCGGGCCATTTATAATTTAAAAACAAGCGCTCCTGTTCCTTTGTTAAACTTTGTGCGGGCTTGTTCAGCTTTTTGCTGAACAGTTCAATCATTTGATTGGCGATAAGGCAAACATCCTTACCACGATCGCGGAGGGCCGGCACTGGAATAGGAAACACATTTAGCCTATAATAGAGATCTTCCCTAAACTTGCCCTCATTGGAAAGTTGCAACAGATCCCTATGGGTAGCGGCAATGATACGCACATCCACTTTGACCGTGGTGGAACTTCCAACAGGATCAAATTCACCCTCCTGGATGACCCGTAGCAGTTTGGGTTGCAAGGCCAGCGGTAGCTCTCCTATCTCGTCCAAAAAAATGGTGCCTTTGTCCGCCAACAAAAATCTTCCTTTCCTGCTTGATGTAGCTCCTGTAAACGCACCTTTTTCGTGCCCAAAAAGTTCACTTTCTATTAGATTTTCCGGGATGGCACCACAATTGATCCGGATTAATGGGCGTTCATTTCGATTACTGGCCATATGAATAGCCCGGGCCACCAATTCCTTACCCGTTCCGGTTTCTCCCTGGATCAAGACTGTGGCCCTGGTATGCGCCACCTGTTCCACTAAATTGAGCACTTCTTTCATGGATCGGTCCTTGGCAATTATTCCATAACCGCTGGTCAGTTCCTTTATTTCCTCCTGTAAATACTGCGCTTGATTGGTAAGGGATGTAATTTTGGACTCTGCCTGGATCCGTTCATCAATGTTACGCAGGATGAGGGTGTAGAATTTATCCTTGTCATTGCCATAGCTGCTTATGGTTCCCTCATTCAGGGTTTCCCGGTCCATAGATCCAATAACCTTCACCATTTTGGGCAGGTAGGTGTTCATTCCCTTACCATTCCCGCTTTCATCGGATTGCACCAAGTTTTCCAACATGTCGGCCCCCTCCTCATCCAAGAAAAACAGAATATTTCGCTGGATCACATCCTCGTTTTGCAGTATATCCAGAGCAGAGGCGTTCGCCAATAAAATCCTAAAGTTTTTGTCGAACATAATAATGGCATCCATGGCACCATCTATCAAACCTGTCATTTTGGAATTGGCGAGTTCCAATTCCCGTTTGGAAACCGTGAGACGCTCTTGTATGATGTCCAACTCTCTGTGCCTTTTGATCAATACCGATAAGATGCCCTTGGCAAATCCCCTGTCCAAGGACATAAGTTCCACAAAATGGGTGGTACCTATCTTAAGTAAGGTAGTGTCTTTCACAGCCGTTACCGAAGCGGAACGGGGTTCATCATCAATTAGGGCATACTCGCCAAAACAATCGGCTTCGGACAGCATAATGTATAGGTGGTCCTTGTCATGTACCTTCACTTTTCCATCCAAAATCACATACATGGCATCCCCCACCTCCCCTTTTTGGATGATGGAATCACCTTTTTCGTATCGTTCCTGCTTTAAATTCCTGCACAATTGTAAAAGTGAAGTTTTGGACACTTCGGAGAAGAAAGTAACCCCGGAAAGGAATTCTACAAGTTGTGTGGGTCCAGATATGGTCATGGTTTCCTGATGGCTGTTAGGCATCAATTAAATATACAGATTTGAAAATTAACCATTTGGAACCAACCTTTGTTAGCAATCCATTTTCTTGCTCGATTTTGATGGATTTGCAATAGATTAAATTGATGGTTTTTTATATTTTTATTTTCTAAACCTATATTAATGACCATTACCCAATTGCAATATGTATTGGCCGTTGCCGAATACAGAAACTTCACCCTTGCTGCAGAAAAAAGCTATGTGACCCAACCCACCCTGAGCATGCAGGTCCAAAAATTGGAAGATGAACTGGATGTCCTGATCTTTGATCGCGGAAAGAAACCGATTACCATCACAGAGGTAGGGAAGAAAATTGTGGCGCAGGCCAAAAACATTGTCGCCGAGGCCGAGCGTATCAAGGATATTGTTGATCAAGATAAGGGCTATATTGGAGGCGACTATACCATTGGCATTATTCCTACGGTAATGCCGACTTTGCTGCCCATGTTTCTGAACACTTTTATTAAAAAGTATCCCAAGGTCAATCTGATCATCAAGGAGCAGCCCACGGAAGCACTAATCCGAAATATATTGGATGGACATTTGGATGCAGGAATTGCGGCCACACCCCTTGAAATTGAATTTATAAAGGAAAGACCGCTATACTACGAACCTTTTGTGGGATATGTTCCGGTAAACCATCGGTTGTCCGAACACAAGGAACTGGGTACTGAGGATTTGGATGTAAGCGACATTTTGCTGTTGCAGGATGGTCATTGCTTTAGGGATGGGGTAATCAATCTTTGCAAGAGTCCCAAGAACCTTAACGATGATAACTTCAAAATTGAGAGTGGCAGCTTTGAGACCTTAGTAAGTCTTTCTGATGAGGGCATGGGCATGACCCTACTTCCCTATTTGAACACCTTGGAACTGGACGGCAGGAAGAAACAACAGTTAAGACCATTCCGTAATCCATCTCCTGCCCGGGAAATAAGCTTGATATACCATAAAAGTGAATTGAAAATTCAGATTACGGAGGCACTCAAAGAGGTAATATCCAGTATAGTAAAAGGCGCGATTACATTTCAGGATGTAAAAATAATAAGTCCCCTATCCAAGAATTGATGGGATAATAAAGGCAAAAAAGAGGGCCGCAAATGCGGCCCTTGGTTATTTTGATTCTATCAAAAGTAATGTGGGTCGTAACTCCGGTTTATCCAGTATAAAGGATTGCAACCAGATTTTAAGTTCTTCAATTTCACTTGGTAATAGCCTAGAAACGGCTTTCCTCAGTTCTTTAGCGAATAGTTTAGCATCAAAACTTACCTTTTGAAGGACTGTTTTGGTGTAATCTAACATTGCTCTTGGCATAAATATTTCTGATTTGGATTAAAAGGTTGTCCTCCTAAATTAAAAAAAAACCTTGTGCCATGCATGACGAACAAGTTAAAAATTAAATAATTTCGTGTTAAAATCGACAACGCGCAACATGTACCACTCATTCAATCAACTAGTTAAGATGTTGACTATCATTAAGTTCGTAGTCTTTTTCCTGCTTATTGGTTGCTCTTCCATCCGATTGCCCCAATATGCCGACAAAGTATCGTCAGAACCGCTCTCCCTTTCATTTCATGCCCTGGTTGTGCGCCAGCCAGATGTAAACAAGGAATTGTTCAACCATAATGGGGAACGGTATTTTACCCCTGCCAGCAATACCAAAATTGTGACCTTGTATAGTGGTAACCAACTTTTGCCCAAAAAAGCACCCGCCCTAAAATACATTTCCCAGAATGACACCATCTACTTTGAGGGAACCGGGGACCCCTCTTTTTTGCACCCGTATTTTCAGGATAGCACCGCCCTAAATTTTATAAAATCGCACAAGGTTGCCATGTGGTTCCCTAACAATACGACGGAAGACAGGTTTGGCCCTGGCTGGGCATGGGAAGATTTTGACACCTACTTCTCCCCGGAAAAAACGGCACTTCCCATATATGGAAATGTGGTTAGCGTGTGGCTAGATCCCTTGTTACAAGTATCACCAGCACATTTTAAGGACAAGTTTTTGCCCGTGAAGAAAAGGTTCCTACGCGCGGAGCTTCAGAATGAATTCTATTTGGAAACAAAAATCAATGACACCTTGGAAATTCCATTTATCACCGGTCCCCTATTGGTTCAACAGTTGTTGCAGGAAGCATTGGACAAAGAAGTGTTATTACTCAGGGAATTTCCAGAAGGTCCAAAGAAAACTTTGTCTGGCATTCCCATGGATTCCATTTATAAGAGGTTGATGCACAAAAGCGACAATTTTTTGGCAGAACAGATATTAATGTTGGCCTCCTCCACACTCTCCGATACACTAAGTACCAGAACTGCCATTGACCATATGTTGGAAAACCAATTAAGCGATTTGCAGGCCCAACCCAGGTGGGTAGATGGTTCAGGGCTTTCCAGATATAATCTGTTTACACCGCGATCCCTGACCCACATATTGCAAAAACTATATGATGAAATGTCGCACGACCGTTTGTTTCAAATTTTTCCGATGTGGGATGCCACAGGAACCGTGGAAACTTGGGACCACCAGGATGTACCGCCCTTTATTTTTGCAAAATCAGGGTCGTTTGGGAACCATTACAACTTAAGTGGTTACTTAAAAACCTCATCAGGAAAAATGCTGATCTTCAGTATGATGAACAATCATTTTAGGGTACCTTCCGCCCAGATCCGGCAAGAGATGTTTACCACATTAAAGGAAATCCACAGAAAATACTAATCGAACAAATTCTGTAATTGTGCGTATTGCAGCAGCATGATGGTCTTGGCATCTTTGATTTCACCTGTGTTAACCATATCCAAGGCTTTGGAAAGGGTCATTTCCAGTACCTCAATGTTCTCTGTTTCATCATCGGCCCCTCCACCTTCGCCCACCTTCATATCCGCATGGTATTCCCCGATAAAAAAGTGGAGTATTTCAGTTACCGAACCAGGCGACATATAGGATTCAAACACTTTTTCCACATTTTCAATCTTATATCCCGTTTCTTCCTCCACTTCCATGCGAATCGTCTCTTCGGCATTGCCTTTTTCCAATATCCCGGCACAGGCTTCTATCATCATGCCATCGGTATTTCCATTTAAATAGGTGGGCATTCTAAACTGTCTGGTCAGCACCACCGTTTTGGACTCCAAATTGTACAATAAGATTACCGCTCCATTGCCCCGGTCGTAAGCCTCCCTGACCTGTGTTTCCCATTGCCCGTCTTCCCTGTGGTATTCAAATGTGACTTTGTTCAAGGTATACCAGTTGTCCGAAAGCAACTCCTGTTTTACGTTTCTAACGGTTCCGTTTTTCATAGCGTGGTTGAAGCTTATTGGATTATTGAAGATTATTGTTCATTGCCATCAAACAGATGCTGCATTGTTCAAATATCGTCTAAAGGGAAGCATTTCTATATAGGCCATCTCAATTTTCTTTTTGAAGTTGGTCTTAAAAACATCATCCCGTTTCAGTTCATGTACCACCGCAAAGGTTTTGTTCCGCAATAAATCGATATGTGGATGGTCATTCTCGAACCCTTTGGGGGCCTTGGTCAACTTTTCATCATGGTACAATTCCCCAAACAACTTTTTGAACGATGGTCGGTCCAATATTTCCTTCAATTCCTCACCATTATAATCAATTCCCTCCCGCAGACTACGAAGAATTTTAGGTTCAGGTCGCCAAAACCCTCCAGCCAACAGGCAATTTTTTAGGCCCACCTCAATATAGAAATCCGCTGTGCCCGGAGCTTTGTCCAGGGCCCCTCCAAAATGGTCTTTGTATACTGGTTTGTGGGGATGGAACATGAGGTTATTATTGATCCTGATGATGGCCTTCTTTCCGGGGGTCGGATAATAATCATCATCCATTTGGGCAAAAGTAGCGTCCAGTTCGTCCAACCATAGCACAAAGTCGTTCCGAAGAGATCTATACCATTTCCTATTGGCATCCATCCATTCCTTGGAATTGTTCTGTTGCAGTTCGGTAAGAAAAAGAAAAAGGTCTTTGAAATCCATGATATGAATTTGAAAGACCTAAAATAAAACTATTATTTATTCCTATTTGTTATGTTTTTTGTTCCATCTAGAATCTGTTGTCTCCCATAACTATGTCACCCAGGCCTCCAAGAATGCTTCCTTCTCCCTTATCTTTCCCACCACGTGGTATGGATGCCAATACCCTACCGGCCAAACGGCTAAACGGCAAGGACTGAATATAAACGGTTCCAGGGCCCCTTAGGGTGGCAAAGAACAATCCTTCCCCTCCAAAAATGGTGTTTTTGATCCCACCGACAAATTCAATATTGTAATCCACGGTATGCGAAAAGCCTACAATACAACCCGTATCCACCTTTAGCACTTCCCCTGGGGCCAACTCCTTTTTGGCCATGGTTCCTCCTGCGTGGACAAAAGCCAATCCGTCGCCCTCCAGTTTTTGCATGATGAAACCTTCACCCCCAAACAAGCCCCTTCCCAATCTTTTGGAAAACTCGATGCCAACCGATACTCCCTTTGCTGCGCATAAAAAGGCATCTTTTTGACAAATAAACTTGCCGTTTTCCTCTGATAGGTCGATGGGCAATATCTTTCCTGGATATGGTGAGGCAAAACTGACCTGTTTTTTATTTTGCCCAACATTTAAAAAGGCGGTCATGAACAAACTTTCTCCTGTGAGCAGTCTTTTTCCGGCGGAAAAAAGTTTACCCAGTACTCCGGAATCCTGATTGGAGCCATCTCCAAAAATGGTGTCCATTTGGATATCTGTATCCATCATCATAAAGCTGCCGGCCTCGGCCACAACCGCTTCCTGTGGGTCCAGCTCAATTTCCACATATTGCATTTCCTCCCCGTAAATATGATAGTCTATCTCGTGTGCGTTCATTGCTAGATTTTTATTTACTGGTTAGTATGCCCAAGTATACAAATTGTTACAATAGGGTGGGTTAAAAAATCATTTTCCCTTTCCGATGCAGATAAGATGTTTCAATGTCCGGTGATACATTTTACCCTGTGCGAAGGAAGGCGTGTTCACGGACCAAGTCTTCCCGGCGGGCCCTAAGTCGTTAAGGCTGATGAACGCACTTTCGTCAAATGATTGTGTGGTGGCATCAATACAATATACCACACCCAACATTGTGGTAAAGTATATCTTACCGTTAATGACTATGGGATTTCCATTAAAATTCCAGTGCCATCCATCCCTTCGGGACCTTTTGTCGTTAGATACATCCAGTCCCCGTATGTTTATGGTCTCTGTGGACAATTCCTTGCCCCAAACATAATTCCTGGTGCCATTGGAAAAGTCAACCTGCACGGGAACTTCCAAGTATTCGGCCTTTCCTGACTTTAAATCTATTCGGGCGATGGTGTAATTCGGACCTATGTTCTTTCTGTGGCGGCCCTCTTTAAAACACAGGAAAAATAATTTGTCACCCACAACAATATTGGTATACCAAGCGGGGAACACATACAACCCTAGATCTTCCTTGATGTTCAGATGTTCTCTCAATTTATATTTTCCCTGTTCCCCATCATAACTGCGGACGTCAGCGTCCTCAATCAGTGAAATTTTCTTTTTTAGTTGCCCTGTCTTGGAATCGAGCAGGTGCACTGTCCCTTCTTTCTCGGTGTACCAAAGCGCATAATCTTCATTCCATGTGGCATGGTATAGCGCCAAGCCTTCGTCAGCGTCATATTTCCAGATTCTTTTACCGTTTTCCAAGTCGATCAACGAATATCCCGTAGGCTTTTCGGGTACGCGATGGTGTCCTCCCCTCCCAATCATAATGGCGGGTTGACCGTTTTTTGTTTTTGACAGATAAGGAGTGTTGTAGTGGGTTAATCCGTCTTGGGAAATCCAAAGCTGTTTGCCTGTTTTTTTATCCAGTCCATAAAGATAGTTCCATCCATACTCCCTGCTACCGTCCTTTTCCCAATAGGTCTCCATATTAATGATCAAATCGCCCACCAAAAAAGGTTCGTATTGTTTGTTGAACGGAAAATGGACCCCATCCAAATCTTCCACTGGATTCCATGTTCTTTCCCAAACGAGCTTTCCATCAAAATCAAAACAGCTCAGGTTACCGCTAGCGTTGTAAAACCAAACATGCTCTCCATCGGTAACTGGGCCTGGAGTGGAAGAATCACTAAATCCATACATATAATCACTTAGTGCACTTCCCTTAAGTTCCCTTTGCCAGAGGATTTGGCCGTCTTTTGCATCAATGCACAAGGCCAGAACATCCGAGCCCTTGATAGGTTTGCCTTCTTCCAGTTTATGAATGGGTTTCATTACGGTAAGGAACAGTTTATTGCCCCAAACGGTAATCCCACTTTGACCTCCCTCTGGCAATGCTGCTTTCCAAAGTATGTTTTCACCGGTGGTCACACTAAATTGGGTGGGAACCTCATCTTTGGTGGTCAAGGTCCAATCCCCATTGGGGCCGGCGGGCTGGGGCCAATTGTTGTGGGTTTGGGCATTTGCATAAACACTAAGGCAAAGCGTAAGGATAAAAATTTTGGTTCTTTTCATTTTCAGTTCCATTTTGGTTGGTTATTAAAATAATTTGGGGAGAATTGTAACTACGTGATTGTATAAATTTTTGTGTGTTGAACAGCGGTGTGGTGTTGCCGTGATTGTCAAAAATTACTCCTTGACCTCAAAAGTTTCATTTACTGAAATAGGGATTCCCTCCGCTGTAAACCCCTCCAATCGGATTTCATAGCTGCCAGGCACATCTGAAGTAAAGAAGGTGAATGTGGTACTGTCAGCCCCAAGATGCAGTTCTGGTAGCCAAAGTAATTGTTGTCTAAAGTCCGGGGTCTGTTGCTCTTGCGTAGATGTGTTTCCTCCATATCTCTGCTGATAGTAGTTCTTTTTAGGGGTGGGAGAAAACAGCTCCAGTAAATATATGAATTCAGGTTGATATCCCTCTTGAAAATTTTGTTGTATGGTTTCAATAGCGATAATGCCCCTGTATATTATGGAATTGACCACACATTCATTCCTGGAAATATTAATGGATTTAATTTGTTTGGCATCCATGTCAATGATATCATCATTCTGTTGAATCAAAATCCCGTCAACCAAGACCAAAGGTGAATATTCCACACCAAATTTGTCCTCCACAGCCCTGACTTTCAATTCTTCCTTGCCTTCACCGTTTTTGTGCACCCAAACGTGTTCCAAAACCTCTGAGGCTGTTTCCCGCAAGGTGGAAAACCGTGTGTAATCATCCAAATCATAGGTAGTGGTATAGGTTCTGTAAACAGGTTGGGCGTAGTTGGCGGTTTGAATGGTATCCGGTTTCAGCTCTACAAAAGCATTTTCCACCTGGTTATAGATGCTTCGCTCCACGATCCATTGTTCCATGGCGGGAGTGATCATTAATGGGTTAAATGTTAACTCCCCATAATCCAGGGAAGGCCGATCTTTCATGGTGATCTCAAAATTGTTTCGTTGTTCACCAAGAACTTGTACCAGGGCATGGGTACTTTGGTATTGGTGATTAAGGTTAAAATAAAATCTTCCTTCGGCATTGGCCCGTGTCAACTTGAGTACAAACTTTTCCCCTGGAATGGAAAGGGCCACAATCTGGTCCTTAAGCTGCACATCAGGACTTTTAGACCTAAGTTGCCCCCATATCAGCTCTCCCCTGAGTTCCGGAAGGTGGATGGATTCGGGGGCGTTATTGGATGCCATTGTCGTTGATTGCACGCGTTTCTTGGCAAATTGTTTTGCTGATGGCATGGCAAGGGTTGCCACGGTATCCATAAGATGTACGGAAATGGAGTAGTCTCCCTTGGGAATCCCATTTTTTGATGCGCTTAGCTGGAAGGAGACGGGACTACGGGTACCATAACTTTTTTTGCCTACGGATATAGACATAAGCCCGCCCAAATCTGATTCGTCAACTGGCCGAGTGCCCTCTAGCGCTTGGTTGCCAATGGAATCCAATTCCATAGGTTTTTTAAGGGCCTGAAATGGGTTTATAATCCCAACATCCCCTTGGAAAAAATAATCTGGGGTGCCATTGTTCATCCACTGGGTATATCCAATAATTTTATAGCTTCCTGTTGGGGTATCCACCGGAATAAAAAAGTCGCCCTGGCCCGAACCTTGGTCCAGTCTAACCTTATGCCTAAAAACCACATTGTTGTTCTCACCCACCAGGTCCACATAGGTTATTTTACTAAAAGTACTCGGGGTATGTTGTTTGGCATTTAGGGCATATACCTTGTAATACAGGTATTCGCCCGCCAACAAAAGGGATTTGTTATAATGGAGGTACAACTGTTCCTGAAAATCATGACCGGGCCCTGAGCCGTTTTTGATATTTGGGGAAACCGATTGGCCTATGCCATGGGAATGCATCAGCAAGATCATGCCCATCAAACAGAAGATTCGTATTTTTCTTTTTTCTGCCATTTATTGTCAACTGGTTATTCTTCCCAAAAATCAGGCACATTAGGGTCGCCCAGGGCAGTGCAATCCGCGCAGGCCCGTGCAACAACCACAAATTCCCCAAACACCGTGGTGCTATGGTATTTTACCGTATTGTTTCCCAACAGCTGGTGAATGCTCAATTCCCCTCCAACGGATTCCAATGGAGGTATAAACGGGAGGCAATTCTCCACGTAGGGTGGTAATTCTTCATTGGGATAAAAATCCTCGTAATTGAAGAAAATCCGTTCAGAAGTCACCGAGGCCACATGGAAGAAGCCCAAAACTTTCTCATCGGTATTGGTAGTGGAACTTACGTTCCCATTAAAAAATCCGGGTTGGGAAGGTGAAAGCAAATCATCTCCTGCTGTGGAGCTCTCCAAGGTTTCAAGGTAACTGTATGATTCTTCGGAAATGGCCAATTGCTTTACCAAAATGCTATAGCGGTGCGAAATGATGAAGTTGTCCCTTTCAATGAACCGCACTGGAAAGCCCAATATATTGCCGGAATTGGAACTCCTTGGACTGTTCAAAATAATCTCATCAGACAACACTGTGCTAAAGCAGGTACGCTCTTCCCTGCCCACTGGCAACGGCATTACCACCAGTTGAGGCCCTTGGTATTCCAATCTTTGGCCACTCCAATCAGGAGCAATTATCTTATAGGTCTCTTCATATTTATACCTAAAATAGGAAGATGCCTGGGTGTTGTCATACTCCACCAAGATCTCCATTCCTTCTGCCTCCGGGTCTTCCGATATTGCCGCTGTTAAACCTTGTATGGGAGCAGGTTCTGGGCCCACTACGCTCGAAGACTCATATTGTCTACCATCTGAAGTGGACACCATAAGTTGATAGGTGTTCCCTGGCAATATGGCGAAGTTGGTCGTTGAATGGTAGGTGCCGGGAAGGGTTTCTTCAAATATATATTGGGAACTGCTATTTTCCATGACCACCACAGTGGCATTTCTTTCGGGTTCGGGAACAAATTCCTCAAAACGGAAGGCACGACTCAATATAATCTCTTGGGGCTTCAGTTCATCTGTCAACGTAGCCTCTATGACCAAAACATCCTCAAAGGTATCGGTTTCGGGCACGAAGGATTCTATGCAGCCCGCGGTCGATACTCCAATCAAAATCAGAAGGGATATCCTTAAAGCAGTCAAAGGTGATATGTTGAACTTTACTCCTGACATCAAAACTTAAAGTTATAGGTAATGGTTGGTATCGGAATTGAAAAAATGGAACTTTGATATGCCTTGATTTGACCTTCTTCGGTCACAAAGAATACGGCATAGGGATTGTTCCTGCCCAGCACATTATAAATAGAGATGTTCCAAAAACTATGGGCAAATTTTTTGATCTTATGGTTGCCCTCAATATTAAAGCTCACATCCAGCCTATAGTAATCCGGAATCCTAAACTTGTTCCTATCACTATAAAAGGTATACTCCTTTCCCTCGTACACATAGTTGCCCACCGGATAGGTTACGGGCCTACCCGTTTGGTAAGCAAAGTTGGCCGAAATGCTATAGCGCCTATTGAATTTGTAGTTGGTCACCAGGCTAAGGTCATGGGGTTTGTCAAAATTGGATGAAAAGTAAGAACCCCCATTGATACGCTCTTCCTCCAGTGCCCCATCAAATTTAATCAGGGAACGTGAATAGGTATACCCCAACCAACCGTTGAATTTCCCCAAGTTCTTGCGCAAAAGCAGTTCCGCACCATACGATTTTCCATCCCCTTGCAGTACCGTGGTTTCCACCGCTTCGTTCAAGAGCAGGTTGGCCCCCGTTTTATAATCCAAGATGTTATCAAATTTTTTGTAGTAGCCTTCAATACTTAGTTCATATAAGCCATCATCAATGTTTTTATGGAATCCCAAGGCCAACTGGTCGGCCCGTTGGGGTTCAATGTTCAAATCAGACAGCTTCCAGGTGTCCGTTGGGGACGCGGTGGTATTGTTGGACAAGGTGTGTACATACTGATAGGTGTTGTTGTAGCTTGCCTTTACGGACACGGATGGGGTAAGCAAGTAACGCGTGGACAACCGCACCTCGGCCCCTCCATAAGTCTTGATTACTTCATTGCGGTCAAAAGTCTGGGTTTCAATGAGTGTTTCCTCACTTCTAGGCCCATCTGGGGCATAGATACGTTGGGTGGATTCCCCTAAAGCAGCAAATAGGGAATACCTGAATCCTGCATTTATGGATAATTTGTCATTTACCTTAAAATCATCGGAAATAAAAACGGCGGATTCCAGTCCCCTTTCTTCAGGTAAGAATACTGGGTCGATCACAGATTCTCCGGCCAAGGGCTCAATACTTCCTGGGTTGACCTGGTACAATTTGCCCGAAATCCCAAAATCCAAACTATGGGTATTCTTGTGAAGATGTTTCATCTTCAGCTTGACCAAGGACTCTTCTATTTTATACTTTAAGTCAAAGTCGTTTACCGAATTTGCCTCAAAATTGATATCAAAATCGTAGGCACTATTGGCCAAAATCAGTGCTCCTGTTGTGTTCTCACTAAATTTATGGTTCCATTGCAATGACAGGGACCGATTGCTATAGGTTTGTACGGAATCCCTTGTAATGTTGAAGGCATCCCTACTAAAGTATCCCATGGCCTTGACTTCGTTATTACCATTTATTTTGTGGTTGTACTTGGCAATCACATCAAAAAAGGAAGCTTCACTGTTTCTTAGGGTTTCATCTTTTAGGGAACGTAAAATCCAATTGGAATACGTGGCCCTTCCCCCCAATAATAGGGAGGCCTTGTCCTTGACAAGAGGTGTTTCGAGGGTTAGATTGCTGGTCACAGGCCCAATGGAAGCCTCCCCAGCAAATTTTTGGGCATTCCCGTCCTTGGTTTGAATGTTAAATACGGATGAGAGCCTTCCGCCATATTCCGCAGGGACATTGCCCTTAAATATGTCCACATTATTGGTGGTAAACGGATTGATTGCGGAGAACAGGCCAAAAAAGTGTGATGGATTGTACATCACCGCATGATCCAAAAGAATAAGATTCTGGTCCGTCTTCCCGCCCCGAACATTAAAACCGGAGGCCCCTTCCCCTGCTGTGGTAACACCCGGTAAGGTAGTGGCCACCTTAAAAATATCCCGTTCGCCCAACACAAGGGGAATGTTCTTGATTTCCTTAACCTCAATTTGCAGCACCCCACCAATGGTCTCCTCAACATTCCTATTCTTATTACCTTCCACCACCACTTCATCCAAAACTTCAAAACTCTCTGTGAGGTCAAAGTTCAAAGAACCGTCACCATACACCATGAGTTCCCTTACCTCACTTCGGAATCCAAGTGCACTGATCTCGATTTGATTTCTGCCCAATGGAAGATCAATGTTATAGAACCCGTTTTCATTGGTCGTGGTACCTGTACCGCTTTTTTTGACCACTACGGCCAAGCCCATAATGGGTTGTTTTGTTTTAATGTTCACCGCATATCCCTGCAAAGTGGCGGTTCTTCTGGAACTGCGACGGTCCTCCTTTCCTATTTTAATGATTCCCCTGCTGCTTTGTGTCAAATCCTGGCTTTTATCCTGAAGGATGGGAAGCATATCCGCAGCATCAATACTTTCAACAATTAGGGAATCGGTTATTGTAGTGTCTTTGGAAGGAAAGAAATTTTCCGGTAGTTGGTCATATATCACACTTCCCTTGGTAAGAATGACCCGCCTTCCCCGCATAAGAAAGAAATTAATATTGGTATCGGCAAAAAGGTCTTCCAGAATGTCTTCAATGGATCTGTTCACATAGCTCTTGGAGATTGTTTGCTGAGGCAACCATGTATCCCTATAATAAAAAGTGTAGCCTGAAACTTCTTGAATTTGGACTAGCGCCTCTTTTGTTGACAGTTCGGTAAAAGAAATCGTGATTTCATGTGAATCTTGTTGGGCAAAGCCCTTACAGAAACACAACAACAGACATATACAACATATTTGTTTCATCTGTTCTCCACATTTTGATGCAACAAAAATTGGCGATGTACCAATTGCATAAGCTTGATCATGTAAGCGTCCTTGTCATTTTTTCGCAATGATTCCAAGGTTCTGTCCTTAACCACCAATTTGTGCTCCTTGAAAACCTTAAGGACGTCTTTTTTATTTTTGACCCAATGCTGTTGATCCCCATAGACCAGTACATATTCATCCTTGCTTACGAACTTGTACCGAATAAAATTCTTTTGATAATTGGGGTATCCTACTTTTTTGTGCCTCTTGTATAAGGTAAAATGCGATTGTTCCAAGAGGATTTCATAAAATTCCCCAGAATGGTCGGTAGCAGTGTTACTTTGCAACCTCACAAAATCATGTCCATCTATGCCAAACCCATCCACGCGGTGTTTTACAAGCTGTAACAGCAACACTGTGGACTCGCTACGAAGCGGTAAAAGAAGTTGATCCTCGTAGATATCGTATTTAAGGTCCACATCAAAGTAAGTTTCACCATCATAGGTGATATAACCCTTTAAATAATCGTTGGAGCTGTAAAATTTATGGCTCCCCTCCAAGGCGGCATATTTCTCAATATTCAACGTCCCTTCGAAGAGGTTGGCGTTTTCCGGTCCGGTTACCCCATCAAACCAGGTGTAATACTCCCTGTCCTCCGTATTGGTCTGAGCCAGGGTGGGCGAGCTAAAAAAAGCCGCACAAAAACTTATGCATATAGGGACCCATAACCTCAGCATTGTAGTACATTGAGGTTTAAGCGTCCAGTATCTGAATACAAGGGTAGACCCAATTTTAAGGGACACATGCTTTTGATTGACTTAATACACCAATGTAACCTTAATTAGTCAGGGAAGAAAATAGTTTAGACGAATAACGTTTTATCCCACAACTATAACATGGCTCAACCTACTGTGGACATGTTTTGCCATAGTAGGGCTCAGCGTAAATTGCCAATTGATGTTATTGGTTGGGCTTTACCCGAACAGTCCATTCAAAATTAAAGGTAGAGACCACTACCCCATCTTGGTTAACACCCACGGACTTCATCCAAAAAGTTTGGCCTTCGCCGGTCTCCATGGTTTTTTGGATGGCCTGATCAATCAGATGGCCATCTTCACAGGTAAATGTGATCCTGCCCGTGGCCTTTTTGGTAAAGGTGGCACTGTTGTTGGCCACCAGCATGGAAATTTTCTTCCCGCTTTTTTGAATTTGATTGATTACCATTGCACCGGTACTTAGCTCAGCGGCCATCCCTTGAACGGCCCAAAACATGGATCTAAATGGATTCTGATTGAACCATCTGTGCCTTACCGTGGTTACCGCTTTTTTTTCATCGATATGGGTGAGGCGAACCCCGCACCACCAAGCCGATGGCAACTTAAAAAAAGTGAAGGTGTTGAATTTACTGGGCGTGTAAGCCATAATGTTGAATTAGGGAGCTTAAAAATAACTAAAATATCGGCACGGACAATTTGTTAAATAAATGTTAATATTTAGTACTTTGTTTTGCATAGTACCATCTTTTGGATATATATTTGCATCGTAAGCTAATAGGTAAACCCTTATTACAATCAAATTCATCAATTAAAAATGGCAACAACATTAACCAAACACGAACGAAATTTATCCGCGATCATACACGCGTCCACTTTCTCAAAGTACTTTATTCCTTTTGGAAATTTTATTCTGCCATTGATTCTGTGGACCGCAAATAAGAAGGAGTATGCATTTGTGGATTACAATGGTAAACAGGCCTTGAACTTTCAAATTAGCATGCTGTTGTATTCCATCCTTGTTGGTATTGTAAGCATCCCGTTCTTTATAGGTTTTTTACCTGATTTATTCAACTGGGACTTCATTGGATTCCATAGCTTAAATGATCTAAACAGGTTGAACATCCAAATAGACGGAGATGATTTCCGATTTGGAAGATTCTTTTGGCCAGTAGGCATTTCAGGTTTGTTGCAGGCTGCCTTGGTAGTAATCAACGTGGTATACACCATATTGGCCACCATTAGGACCAATGAGGGAGAAATGTTCCAATACCCCATTACCATAAAATTTCTCAAGTAATGAACTGGAAGAAGAACATAGCAGTGTTGACGGCCCTAGGCATCTCTTTGGTTTCCATGGCTCAAGTGGAAGCTGATTCGGAGCTGTTCCAGACCTTGAAGGAAAAGGATAGCATCCTCTTTGATGCCGCTTTCAACACATGCGACATCAACACTTTGAATGCCATGTTTACGGAAGATTTCGAGTTTTACCATGACAAAGGAGGTCTTACCACAGGCAGAAATACTTTTGTGGAGCAAATAAAAGAGGGCTGCAATAACAGGATTGCTGGAGAGCCCCAACCTGCCAAAAGGCATTTGGTTGCCGGGAGCTTGGAGGTTTTCCCGCTCTATAAGAATGGAGAGCTCTATGGAGCCATACAAAATGGGGTACACACGTTTGAGTTTCTAAATGAAAAAAAGGAATATCAAAAGGGAGATATCGCCAAGTATACCCACCTGTGGATCTTGGAGGACGGCAGTTGGAAAATAAAACGGGAACTTAGTTACGACCATCAATTACAACAATAAACCATCAATCATATATAAAGGAGTTTATCATCAATCAAAAAACGAAAACATCAATCAAGACATCAATCACAATCAATCAAAAAACGTTTCCGTACCCGCTTCTCATCAAAGCGGGACGGTACGGAAACCAAACGGACAGTTAATCGGATGCCGGAACTTTTTTCGGCACAAATTTAGAATCATGAAATTATGAACATAGAAAACACAAAAGCACAAATGCGCAAAGGGGTTCTGGAGTACTGCATTTTGTCCATATTAAGCGATAAGGACAAATATGCCTCCGAGATACTCGGTGCCCTCAAAGACGCAAAGATGCTGGTGGTGGAAGGCACGATTTACCCTCTGCTCACGAGGTTGAAGAATGCTGGATTGCTCAACTATCGTTGGGAAGAATCCACTTCCGGACCTCCTCGAAAATATTACGCACTTACCGAAACCGGGCGCTTGTTCCTCAACGAACTCAACGGCACCTGGGATGAACTTAGAAATGCGGTTAATCTGGTAACCAACACAAAATAAAACAAGCAATGAACAAAACAGTAAATATAAATCTAGCAAATACCCTCTTCCATATAGACGACGAGGCGTATAACAGGCTTAGACGGTACCTGGACTCCATAAAACGATCCTTTTCGGGTACCAAGGGCAGTGATGAGATCATTGCCGATATTGAAGCCAGGGTGGCCGAACTCTTCTTGGAGAAGATGGAAAATGAAAGACAGGTCATTACCCAAAAAGAAGTGGACGAGGTCATCAATATCATGGGGCAACCCGAAGATTATATGGTGGATGAGGACATCTTTGAGGACGAACCAAGACCCAAGCAGCCCAAAAGTACGGGTCGCACCAAAAAATTGTACCGCGATATCGACCAAAAGTACATTGGCGGGGTGTGCTCAGGACTAGAGCACTATCTTGGTATTGATTCGCTTTGGATTCGACTTTTCTTTATCCTGTTGGCCGTCTTCACCGGATTTGGCATCATTGCCTATATCCTATTGTGGATCTTGGTCCCTGAAGCTGCAACAACCTCCCAAAAGCTGGATATGTCGGGAGAGCCCATCAACATCAGCAATATAGAACGCAAAGTAAAAGAGGGGTTTGATGATGTTGCGGACAAAGTTAAAAACGTTGACTACGAAAAAGTGGGCAACAAGGTCAAAAGCGGCTCCAAGACCTTTTTCGATACTATTGGCGACATTATCATGTTCCTGTTCAAAGTAGTGGGCAAGTTCATTGGGATACTGCTCATCATCATTGGGGCATCTAGCCTAATAGGATTGTTTATTGCCATGTTCACCGTGGGAATTTCCAATGCGGTGCATATTCCTGGGGTCGATTTTTACGAAATAATAGGAACTACAGGTGTACCTGTATGGGTAATGTCCATTTTAATATTCCTGACCATTGGCATTCCGTTCTTTTTCCTGCTGTATTTAGGTTTGAAGATCTTGGTCAACAATCTTAAATCCATAGGAAATATTGCCAAGTTTTCACTATTGGGGCTCTGGTTGATTGCAATAGGGACCCTATTTGCCCTAGGTGTAAGACAGGCAGCGGAATTTGCCAATGTAGGAAGTGTGAACATCAAGGATCAAATGTTGGTGGAGAATACTTCAGACACCATTTTGATCAAAATGAGGGATTCCGAATTGGCCTTCAATATGGATGACGTACACTTTGGACGCATGCGTTTCACCTATGATGAAAATGACAAGCGGATATTGATATCCGATGAAGTAGACATCAAACTGCGTAAAGCGGACGATGATGTGGTATCCATCAATATCAGAAAGGATTCCCATGGCAGTACCACCCCTGCCGCCCGGGAACGTGCCAAAAAAATCGAATACGGTTATGAACTTTTGGACAGTGAGATCATCTTGGACGATTACCTCACCACAGCAACTTCCAACAAGGCCAGGAACCAAGAAGTAACCTCCACCATATATATTCCTGAAGGGAAATATGTGCAATTTGATGAATCTACCCACGGCCATGTGGGCAGGGGCATAAAAAATGATCGGGATTATTATCGTAGCTCCATTATTGGCCATACATGGATCATGGGGTCTGATGGGGAGCTAAAATGTTTGGATTGCCCGGATGAACCTAAAACAGATATGGAAGAAGAGGAAGATGGCGGAAAAATCATCATTGATGAAAATGGCGTCAATATAGATATCAAAGACAACAACGATCAATTCCAAATGAAGATTGATGAGGACGGTGTCCGAATCAAGACAGGAGAGAAGAACGACAATTGAATCCCAAATTTTGACAATTGGGAATACTTTAATAGAGAACAACAATTATAAACACGAATTTTAATCAATCAAAAAAGAACAATCATGACAACTTTAGCTAGAATCGCAATCGCCCTTTTAATGGCCCTTTTTGCCTCTTCGTGCATAATGGACGTTAATTTTGGCAACGGAAAAAAGGGTAACGGCCAGGTGGTGGAGGAATCCCGAAATGTGACCGAGGAATTTACCGTAATCTCCGCTTCCGAAGGACTGGATGTTTTTGTGACCCAGGACAAGGAATTTAAAATTGATGTGGAAGCTGATGAGAACATCATCGACCTAATCGGTACCGACATCAAAGATGGGAAACTTCGTATCCACGCCATTGAAAACATTGGTAGGGCCACCAAAAAAGTCTACGTATCCCTTCCTGAAATAACTGGTCTTAAGAGTTCCAGCGGCGCAGATTTGATTGCACAAACCGTCATTGAGTCCGAAAAAATTGAATTGGACGCCAGCAGTGGCTCTGACCTACATGTAGAACTAATTGCCGCCGAAGTTTATGCAGATGCCAGTAGTGGTGCCGATATCAAAGTCTCCGGTCAGGCGGAAATGCTACATGCGGACGCCAGTAGCGGTGCGGACATCCGTGCCCGTGAGCTATTGACCAAAAAATGTAATGCCGATGCCAGTAGCGGTTCAGGAATTTCCGTTAACGTATCAGAATCCCTTACTGCAGATGCCAGTAGCGGTGCCGATATTTCCTATACTGGTGAAGCCAGCGTACAGACCAGAAAATCAGTGTCGGGAAGTGTACATAAGTACTGATTAAATCAATCCATCCAAAATTTAGTGAACCCGTTGAAATTTCAACGGGTTTTTGCTTTGCGAATTTCCGACACGGTTATCTTTGTATGTTCAAAATCACCATATAAATGCGCATACAAACCTTAAAGTATGAGTTGGAGCTGCAACATCCCTTTAGCATTTCCCGAGAAACCCACACCACCCAAGACACTTTAATTGTCTGCCTGTCGCACAATGGAAAAACAGGGTATGGTGAGTCCACTTCCAACCCGTATTACCAAATCACGGTAGAAAGTATGCAAGCCGAAATTGCTGCGGTCCAAAACCAAATAGAAGCATACGATTTTGACCATCCGGAACACTTCCACAGCTTTCTGGAAAAATTGGGACTCCAGCATTTCACGCTTTGTGCAATGGATTTGGCGGCTCATGACCTTTATGGGAAATTGTTGAACAAACCCTTATATGAAATTTGGGGAACCGATGCTTCAAAATATCCAATCACTAACTATACCATTGGCATTGACACCATTCCTAAAATGGTTGAAAAACTAAAGGAAAAGCCATGGCCCGTTTATAAAATAAAGTTGGGAACAGCTGACGATGTGGCCATCGTAAGGGAATTGCGCAAACATACCCAAAGTGTTTTCCGCATTGATGCCAATTGTGCCTGGACCGCGGAAGAAACCATTAAAAATGCACCCTTGCTAAAAGACTTGGGCGTAGAATTTCTGGAGCAACCGCTTAAAGCAGATGATTGGGAAGGTATGCAAAAAGTTAAAGAAGAGTGTCAGTTACCGGTCATTGCCGATGAGAGCTGCATTGTGGAATCTGATGTTGAAAAATGTGGTGTGTACTTTGACGGTATCAATATTAAACTGACCAAGTGCGGGGGGCTTACCCCTGCCCTGCGGATGATTAAAAAAGCACGGGAACTGGAAATGAAGGTCATGGTAGGTTGCATGACAGAATCCACGGTGGGCATTTCCGCCATTGCCCAGCTTTTACCCCAATTGGACTTTGTGGATATGGATGGCCCGTTATTGTTGAAAGCAGATATTGCCCAAGGAGTACAGATTCTTGCTGATGGTAAACTCACCTTCCCTGAACTTCCCGGTAGCGGAGTAGAATTGTTGTAATGTCATTGTTTCTTGACCATATTCCAAATCGGACAGTTGTGGTGAACGGCAAAGAACAGCTATATTTTGGAGGTACCGCCTATTTGGGGCTGCAGTCCTACCCTCCCTATCTGGAACTTTATCTGGAAAATGTAAAGAAGTACGGGATGCACTATGGCGCGTCCCGCAAAGCCAATATAAAGCTTGAGGTATACGATAGGGCCGAGAAATGGTTGGCCAACTGGGTTGGAAGTGAGGCCTGTTTGACCCTATCATCAGGGTATTTGGCTGCCCAATTGGTCATTCAAACGCTTTTATCGCTCGGACATCCTATTATTGGAACCCCAAATTCCCATATCGCACTTCATATGAAGGGCGTGGTAAAACCCAAGGATTTTGAGGGTTTACAGCAACAAGTACACCTGCAACTAGCACAAAAGAATACCTTGCCTCCTGTTGTTCTGTTTGACACCATTGATTTTTCCGGTACACAATTTCCCAATTTTGAATCCCTTCAACAACTCCCATTGGACCGCACAATCCTGGTGGGCGATGACTCCCATGGAATAGGTGTTGTTGGTAACAATGGAAATGGCTGCTTTAGCAGGCTAAAGCAATTATGGCCTTCCCAGCTTGTGGTTTGTTGCTCCCTGGGCAAAGGTTTGGGGATACAGGCCGGAGCCGTATTTGGTTCAGATCAGATGATCAAAACCCTGGCAAATACAGCTTTTTTTGGAGGTGCAAGCCCTGCTCCCCCGGCATTTATGGGAACCCTTTTGGAGGCTGGCCCAATCTATAGCGAACGAAGGGCGTTGCTGATGGAGCACTTAACAAGCTTTAAAAATTCGATATCCTCAAAATTACCGCTCCGTCATGTGGACGGCCATCCCAGCTTTGAATTCTGCAATCCCAAACTGGCAAAATGGTTGGAGAAGAATGGTTTTATTTTTACTAATTTCAACTATCCAGATGAACACGGGCCTGTGGTTAGCAGGATTGTTTTGAGTGCTTATCATAAGGATGGAGATATACAGGAACTAGCGGATTGTTTAAACGCTTTTGCCTCCTAAATTCAAATTACACCGATTGTGCCACATGCATATTGACCAATCAATAAATCTAAATCGAACGTATGAAACATCACTTGTATAGCAAAAGGGGAATGGCCCATTTAATTGTCCTATTGATCATCTGTGCAGGTTGCAATACCAATCCCTCTACAGAAGATAATCCCATTGAGACAGTAATCAACTCGATTAAGGAAACATACGTACCTGATAAGCGCGTGGCCATATTTGAACTAGAGTCAAAACCCAGCTCAGAAGGCTATGTTGTGAAAGGAGCCACCAATCTGCCCAAGGCGTTGGAATCGTTCCGTGAAGAACTTAAGAAGCAACAACTTCAATATGTTGATAGTATTGAAGTACTTCCGTCACAAGCGCTGGAAGACAAGGTATATGGGGTTATTAAAGTGTCGGTGTCCAACCTCAGGGGACGACCTGCCCATTCTGCGGAAATGGTTACCCAAGCCATTATGGGAACCCCAGTAAAAGTCTTTCAAAAAAATAAAAATTGGTACCGTATTCAAACCCCGGACCACTACTTGGGATGGGTGGACAGTGGTGGTCTTAGCTTGATGGACAAAACGCAATATGAAGCTTGGCGGAATTCAGACAAATTAATCTACACCAAAACCTACGGCCATTCCTTCACGGAAGCCAGTGGGACATCCTTGGTCGTGTCCGATTTGGTCTTTGGCAATATGCTGCAATTGACCTCGGAACATAAAGACTTTTTTGAGGTTAGCTATCCGGACGGAAAGAAGGCATATATTGCCAAATCCGAAGCAGCCCCCTACGGACAATGGAAGTCGCAGCTTCCTTTTGATAATGCGTCTTTGGTTGCAACCTCCAAGAAATTGCTCGGAGTACCCTATCTCTGGGGAGGAACATCGGCAAAAGGAGTGGATTGCAGTGGTTTTACCAAAACCGTTTATTTTATGAACGGTATGATCATTCCAAGAGATGCCTCGCAACAGGTCCATGAAGGGATTTTGGTTGATGCTGATGGGGATTTTAGTACACTGGTTCCCGGAGATTTGCTTTTTTTTGGTAGAAAAGCCACAGATTCCACCTCGGAAAGAGCCACCCATGTGGGTATGTGGATTGGAAATAACGAGTTTATACATGCTGCGGGCGATGTTCACATAAGTAGTATGGACAAGGAAGCCCATAATTTTGATGAATTCAACCATAACAGATATCTCAGGAGCAAACGTCTCCTAAACCAAAAGGATGAGGGCATTCTTTACTTGACAGAGCCCGACGCACTCTAAGTGTGGCGAAAAGTCACCCTCCCAAAAAGTAAAAGGCCATTCCGCGGAATGGTCTTTTTTACATATAGCTGCATTGTTCATCATTAACACAACATGCAATCGCAGGTTTATGGCAAAGAGCCAAAAGGAAATAACACCGCCTCTGCATGGGATAGTCTTTTCATTAAGGTAAATGGGTTATGGGCAGATTTGGAAAAAACAGAATCATGTTTTGCAAACACTTAAACCATTTTTAGTTAATGTTTTCATATTGTCAATTTTAAATTGAATTTATTGACTATTTGTTAAAATTATCATACCTTATATGTGAAAACTTAATTCTAACGCTAAACACACTTCCATGAAAAAAATATTTGGATTGGTACTGGTGATGTTGTTTCTCGTATCCGCCGCGAAGTTTACCGCACCTCCAGAATCCATGCACTCAATTGAAGGGACTTGGGAGCTTCAAAGTTTTTATAACTATGACGATGGAGTCAACATCTCTGATACCGTAGCAAAGGCGGAAGGTTACCGACAAGTTAAAATGTACTACAACGGAAAGATCATGTGGAGCAGGCATGCCCCTCAGGACTCCCTGGAGTGGTTCGGTTATGGTACCTACAAAATTACCGCCGATTCGCTTATTGAAACCTTGGAGTATGGCTCCGCGCCCATGATGTCCGCATTGGATACCCTTAGGGTATTTACCTTTGAGCTGGAATTGACCAACGACACCTACAGCCAAATCAGTTTTGATGAAGAAGGGCACCGAACCTTCTCTGAGAATTACAAACGGATAGATTAATTGAATTAGCGCTCCACCAAAAAAGGCACTTCGGTAAGAAGTGCCTTTTTCATTGTCTTGCAAAAGTCTTGTTTAGGAAACTACAGCTTCCTTACTTTCCACCGATGCCAGATAACGTTCGGCATCCAAAGCTGCCATGCAACCGGTTCCGGCTGCGGTTATGGCCTGTCTGTATTCCTTGTCCTGTACATCGCCACTGGCAAATACTCCTGGTTTGTTGGTCTTGGTTGATTTCCCTTCCGTAATAATATATCCGGTATCATCCATTTCCAATTGACCTTTAAAAATGTCCGTATTGGGTTTGTGTCCAATGGCTATAAAAAGTCCAGTAATTTCAATGTCCTCTTTCTCACCGGTCTGGTTGTTTACCATCCTCAGGCCTTCCACCACTTGATCACCCAAGACCTCATCAACCTCGGTATTATATCTAATTTCAATATTGTCCAAGCTGTTCACCCGATGTTGCATGGCCTTGGAGGCTCTCATATAGTCTTTACGCACCAACATGGTTACTTTCGTACAAATATTGGCCAAGTAGGACGCTTCCTCCGCGGCGGTATCACCTGCACCAACAATGGCCACTTCCTGTCCCTTATAAAAGAATCCATCACAAACGGCACAGGCCGAAACCCCTCCACCGCGCAAACGTTGCTCACTGGGAAGGTTCAGATATTTTGCTGTGGCTCCTGTGGAAATGATTACCGATTCAGCTTCAATTTGCTTGCTGTCGTCCACTGTAATTTTATGGATGCCCCCTGGTTCATCACTAAATTCCACCGCTGTTACCATACCAATTCGCACCTCGGTCCCAAAACGCTCTGCTTGCTGCTGCAATTGCACCATCATCGTTGGACCATCAACACCTTCAGGGTATCCTGGAAAGTTGTCCACCTCTGTAGTGGTGGTCAATTGCCCGCCAGGTTCCATACCGGTGTAAAGCACGGGTTTTAAATCAGCTCTGGATGCATAAATGGCAGCCGTGTATCCGGCAGGTCCGGAGCCTATGATCAATGTTTTTATTCTTTCTATCTGTTCTGACATAACAAAAAATCCACTAAAATTTGTTTTACAAAAGTAGGTTTTTTGTCCTGAAACTTACACTTGCGCATAAAATGAATTCCATGGAGTTGTGCACAATTTTTGTTAGAAAACTATATAAAGAATGTGGAACCAAAAAAAAGGAAAAGAGTCCGGGTTTCGACTCTTTGTCCAAACATGCAGGTCAAGTGAATGAAGATATATTGGTGGTCTTGTAAAATCCGTAGGCCAAGGGGCTCAACCTCAACACCCCCTGGCACAACGGAAACCTTGGAGTACCAGAATTAGGTAAAGAACTCTTTTACAAGTGTTCCCACAATACTTTACATCTGATGCCTCAAAGGGTAATTCCAAAAGTCTATGACCGTAATTAATTCCTGCACAAACATAGCATTGACAAACATCAGAGGCAGTCTAAAATGGATGGATGCCCTTTTTGCGTTCACGAATGCCCCTTTTGGATCAATATTTGAAAAACAATCGCTGTATCTTTAACCTCAAATTGAAAGTGGCGAATTGCATGTCCAACTACGAAGTCTGAAAATGCAATGGACCCTATTCAAAGAAAAGGCACCTCCAACCATTGTCGGTGCAATATTGAATCAGAGACCAGAAAACCATTATGAAGGAACATCAGTACCAAATAGATCTAAAATGGATAGGAAATGAAGGTGAAGGCACGAAGGACTATAGATCATATAATCGGAATTTTGAAATCTCCGCGCCTTTAAAGGAACATATCATAGAGGGATCCTCAGATCCAAATTTTAGGGGAGACAGCAGTAGGTACAATCCGGAAGATACCTTTGTGTCCTCCCTTGCCTCCTGTCATATGTTATGGTTTTTACACTTGTGCAGCACCCATAAAATTGCCGTTTTGGAGTACCAGGACAAGGCCACTGGGATCATGGTGGAAAACAAGGATGGTAGCGGGCATTTCAAGGAAGTCACCCTTCATCCAGACATTTTGGTTGCCAGCCCGGTGGATCCAGAATTGATTGATACACTACACGCGAAAGCCAATACAATGTGTTTTATCGCCAACTCTTGCAACTTTCCAATCCATCATCAACCCACGGTAAGGACAGTATAAAAATAAACCCAGTGTAAACATGGATCAAAGCCCAAAAAAGTATGTGGTAAAATCGGTTGGACCCGAGGGGGTGGCAAACACTGTTCTAATGGAAAAAGCTTGGGAAAATGCACATGATTTGGAAGCGTTTGTGCAGCCTTGGGGAAATGCCATATGTCCAAAGATGACGTTTCGTGCCCTACACGATGACAACAACCTATTTCTTAGATACGACGTTCAAGACGCGGAAGTTTTGGTATATGAAGCCGGAGGTGGCAAAATGGAGGTTACACAATCTGATCGGGTGGAAATTTTTATGGCCTGTGACCCGAAGCTGGAACAATATTATTGCCTGGAAATAGATCCAAAAGGCAGGGTTTTGGACTATCAAGCCTCATTTCATCGCCAATTTGAATATTCGTGGCAATGGCCAGACAATCAGTTGTCCATAGAAACATCCATAGAACAGGAAAAATATACGGTGCAGGTTGCCATCGGAAAAAACTCATTAAAACAACTCGGTTTGTTGGCAGGTAACCGTATGTTGGCTGGAATCTATTTGGGACATTGCCAATCACTTCCCAATGCGGATAACACAGCGTCCATCCTTAATTGGATTACCTGGATAGACCCACAATTGGAACATCCAGATTTTCATGTCCCTGGTACGTTTGGGGTATTGGAGCTTGTTGATTGAGTCCTCTATATATAACTCTTGACATTCTCAGCGTTGATAATGTCTATAGGCAATAGCTTTATCTGAGGTAGTTCTTTGTTAAAAAGTAAATTGTCCACCAAACTTCTAAGGCTCAGGTAAGCCTGTTGTTTTGGGGCCTGGTGAATCAGAAATTGTATTTGGCCATTTTCCAAACATTTAATGTTTTCGTGGAGTAAGTCGTATCCAATAACCGTCTTTGTTACTCCCAGTCCATGCAAGGATTCGGCCACTTCATAGGTTCTAGAGGTAGTCACAAAAAACGCTTCAAGCTTGGGATGCTCCCTCATAACCCGGTCAAAATTATTTCTTACTTCCAGGGATTTTAAGGTGAAGGTCAGTACTTCGTAATCAGGATGGGACTCCTCAAAAAAAGACCTAAACCCGTTTTCCTTCTCTTGCATGTGTGCAGCGTTATTGAAGGTTTCCTCCACATGGATAACGGCAACCTGACATGGCGGTTTCACCAAGTCCGATACCAACTTGGCTCCCACCTTGCCACTTAGAAAAAGATCTTGCCCTACATGATGGTGCACATGGTCCCACACAGGGCTGTTGAAGGTGGTGGAAAGAATATTTCTTTCAAACAACTTTTGTTGCAAAAGGGTACTTTCCCTACCAAAAAGCGGAACAAACAGAAGGGCATCCGGCTCTTGATCCAAAATTTTGTTTCCCATTGTTGTAAATGAACGCGGCTTGGATGGATCATAAGTGTGCAGGGAAAAATCCAAATCAAAAGCGGCAAACTCTTCCATCAGTTCATGAACACCCTCCATGCATGGAGACCAATACGGGTCCTTTTTTGGGTCCGGAATTAGGATCTGGATCGTGTGGACCACATTATTGCGCAAAGACCTTGCAATGGGGTTGGGGGTATACTGAAGTTCCTTGAGCGCTTCGTTGACCTTGTTCAAGGCTTTTTCAGATACCCGGCCACGCTTGTGGAGCACTCGGTCTACCGTACCAATGGATACCCCGGCCAACTTGGCAATATCCTTAATCGTGGTGTTTTTTTTCATGCGCATCACAAAGATATTTAAATTTCTAGGGGGTGTATTGTGTACCTTAACATTAGTTTTGTGTTAACGTACACATTTTTTTCTATATTGCCCAATATTTCGGGATTACTTTTATGGAATCCTAGGAATTGGAAAGCTTAACCAATTGTTGTATTCCTTGAGAATGAAAGATAGAATTGTAGCCCTGGCCCCTGGAAGAACCTGCCTTTTTGGAGATCATCAGGATTATTTGGGGCTCCCGGTAATTGCTTGTGCCTTTGATCGTCACATTGTTCTAGCGGCCTCAAAAAATGGCACAAAGGATTTGATATTGGATATGCCGGATATTGGCGGCCATCGCATTATAGATTCCAAGTCGTTGAACTCTGAAGTGGCCAAAGGCGACCATTTACTGGCTGCCCTGAAAATTCTTGAGCACTACGATTGCACACCCACCGAAGGATATGACATCACCATTAATGGAAAGGTCGCCATCAACGCCGGAACTTCAAGTTCAAGTGCCCTGGTCATAGCATGGATCATGTTCCTTACTACAGCTTACGGGTGTAATGTTCCTGTTACCAAGGAGTTTATTTCACAAATTGCCTATGAGGCAGAAGTCACCTTCCATGGCGCTCCAGGTGGTAAAATGGACCAATACAGCATTGGTCTGGGCGGTGTTATTTATTTGGAAACTGGTAGTGAACTCTATTTTGAAGTCTTCCATAAACCACTGAACGGTTTGATTGTTGCCGAATCTGGCATCCCTAAAGATACCACCGGAGTCTTAGGGGAGTTAAAGGAAAAAGCCCTGTTGGCCATCAACAAGGTCAAGGAAAAAATCCCGGAATTTGAGGTGGGCAAGGTTTCAAAGACTTCCTTGGCCAAATACAGAAACTATGTTTCGGACAATCTTAAGGTATATTTGGATGCTGCAGTGCTCAACCACCATATTACCCAACAGGCATTGTTGGAATTTCGCAAGGATCACCTAGACCCCAGTGCCATTGGAATGCTGATGACCCAACACCACAATATTCTAAAGGATTATCTTAAAATTACCGTACCCAGAATTGATCAGATGATTGATGCCGCTCTTGGAGCTGGTGCCCTTGGTGCCAAAATTGTTGGTTCCGGCAGAGGGGGAAGCATTGTGGTCTTGGCAAGGGACGGGGAACAAGACAAAGTAATCAAAGCCTTAATGAAATCTGGAGCCAGGGATGCCTATGCGGTTCAAATTGATCAAGGTGCGAGATTATTGGAACCAGAACCAAAAACTATTGAATAAATGGACCAACACTCAAATCTTATTATTTTGGCCGGTGGTGCTTCATCCCGGATGAAGAAACAACTGACATCCAACAGCGGACTTAGTACCGAAGACATCCAACAGGCCAACGAACGCAGCAAAAGCCTCATCAGTGTAGGAAATAGTGGCAGACCTATGATGGATTATGTTTTGTACAATGCCAAAAAGGCCGGATACCGAAACATCTATATAGTTATTGGGGAAAAGGGTGAATTGTTCCGGACATTTTACGGAAGTAACGACCGTGACAATGAATTTAACGGTCTAAAGATTTCCTTTGCCATACAGTATATTCCCGAAGGTCGCGTAAAACCCTTTGGAACGGCGGATGCTCTCCACCAAGCTTTGGAGCAGTTCCCGGAGCTCAACCAAACTTCCTATACGGTCTGTAATAGCGATAACCTATATTCTGTGGAAGCCTTGATTGCCCTGCGCAACACTGAAAGCCCCAATGCATTTATAGCGTACGATCGGGATGCCATGTCCTTTCCCATGGAACGTATATCGCGCTTTGCTCTGGCCAAATTGAATGAAGAAGGGCACCTATTGGACATCATTGAGAAACCCGCCCCAATCGAAGTGGAAAAGTACAGGGACGCTTCCAACAAACTACGGGTGAGCATGAACCTATTCAAATTTGATGGGAAAATGTTCCAACCGTATGTTGAAAACTGCCCGGTACATCCGGTAAGAAACGAAAAAGAACTGCCCTCTGCCCTATTGAACATGTTAAAGGACCATCCCGGGAGTGCCCTTGGGATCCCATTTTCAGAACATGTTCCCGACCTCACTGCCAAGGAGGATATTGTTGAAGTTAAAGAATATTTAAACAAAAAATACCCGAAACTGGACTGGTAACCATACTGGACCACGCAAAAACAAAAATCAAAATCAATCAAAAAATCATGCAGGCATTCGTAGAGAAAAAGTCAATCAAAAACAATTCAATGTTGACCCAGGGGGCCAACTTAAAGGATTTGGCCCGGATATCGGGATACTCCATTTCCACGGTATCCAAAGCTCTTAACAACAGTGAGGAAATCAGTGCTTCCACTAAGGAAAAGCTAAGAAAACTAGCCATCGACCACAATTATACCCCCAATAAAATGGCATGCGCACTACGCAAGCAAAAAACGGATATTATCATGGTATGTCTTCCCAAAAACGGCTTACAGCAATGCTTCGGCCTAGTAGAAGGCATTATTGACAAGGCGCAGGAAAAAGGCTATCAGACCATAGTACACCAGTACAGCAAAAAATCTTTGGGCCATACTTTAACGGACATGGACCTGGAAAGAAATTTTGATGGGATCATCTTCCTACTTGGAAAGGACGATTATTTATCGGAAGAACTAACGGACAAATTTATAACGGGTTGCATTCCAATGATCAAACATACTGGAGCCTGTAGTTCAGACGTGCAAAACCATCGGAAAAAAGGAAAAAAAATGTGCGGAAAACTAGTGGAAAACATCAGTTGGAAATGGGATGATACCCACCAGTTTTCCAAAATTTAGAATCTGCAACCCTAAATTCAAATTAAGGCAGCTACCCATTTAACGGTCAGCCGCAAATTTGAGCACATCCAATTCCGATTGGTCCCATTTAAGCGAGGCGCCCACAGCATCTGCTTTGGTCCAATTTTTTTGGGACAGTGCCAACAGTAAGGCGGCAACTTCATTGTCTGCGGCCTTTTTTTCAAGTTCTCCCAAAATCTGGTCAAGTGCTTCTGTTTTACCCAGTTTTTCCATAGCCAACAAGGTGTATAATTGGTTTTCTCCAATATTGGACACAGCTCCTTGTCTGTAGTTTAGCACCTTTTGAAAATAGGTATCTGCCTCCGCCTGTTTATTGAGTCTTTCATGACTGACCCCTAAGAGATAATCGCTCTGTCTATTGTCCGAATCGTAGGGCTCCCCAACACCTAGGGTTTCCAGCCATTTTTGGGATGCGGCCAATAACGGAATTGCCCTGGAATACTGGTTTTTTTCCATACGTTCCTTTGCCAGATACACATGGGCCCTATCATAAATCTTCTTGCTCTCAGAAGCATGCTCGAAGGGGAGAATCCGAAGGTTTTTCATTACAGAAATTGCCTTGTCATACTTCCCAGTGGCCACCAAAGTCTTGGCGTAGCTCAATCCCAAATTGTAGTTCCCTGGAAATTTACCGTATCCTTTTTTGGCCAATGCCAGTGCTTCCTGATTTTTGTCCTGGTCCAGATAGAACAAGACAAATTCATCCCAGTTTTTCCAACTACCGGAATTTAGGTCCAAGGCAGTCTGGTAATCATTTTCCTGCTTTTGTACCGTGGCATTTTTCATGACTTGAGCCCGAAAAACATAGAAAGTGTCATTATCCGGGAGGTTTCCACAAGCTTCCAGCAGTTCATTGGCCTTATCAACAAGACCTACCGCCAAATAGTTTTGTGCGAGGTAGTATTTAAATTTCCAGTTTTCATTTTGCGAAACCGCCCATTGCAATACCGGTATGGTCTCCCTGCGGTAGGGAAATACGAAATCCGGCGACTGTCCCGCCAATTCCTCGAGCAACATACCACTCTTTTCCGATTTTTTTTGCAAAAAGGCCAAATACAATTTTGATTTGGCATCGGTATCATTCAATTCCAATAAATGTTCAGCTGTTTGGTCCTGTCCTAAGTTTAGATACTCCAAGACCAATTCCAATACCGTTTCACTGGCAAATTCATTGTGTATGCCTTCCATAATGGAGGCCGTGACACCTTGTTCAAAAAGCAGCTTCTCAAAAGAAGCAAAATGGTTGATCGGGCTGAACTCAAAGACTTTGTTGAGCTGTTCCGTAAAGGCGTCTACATCTTTGTATTTGCGATATATCACCAATAAGACCTGTCTGGCATTAAGATTTAACGCATTGTATTCCAGTGCTTTTTTGGCATAGTGTTCTGCCTTTTCCAATTGGTTTCCATTCAAGTGTATTTCTGCCATTTGGGCGAAGGAAACCGAGCGATACTGAATGGCCCGTGCGGCCCACCCCAAAGTTTCCAGGGCATTTAGCGCATCCCCTTTCGCCCAGTATGAAATTCCAGCCAAATAATTGGCACTCGGATTATACGTATCCAATTGTAAGGCTAGGTTGGCATGCTCCAAGGCCTTGTCATAGCTCGCTTTTCTGTATTCGGATTCGGAGGCCAATAACAGCGCACCAACGTGTGATGCGTCCAAAGCAAACAATTCCGCTAATTTTTCATCCGCCAGCGCATATTCCCGATACTTCATGGCCTCGGAAGCTTTATGATACAATTGCCCTACCTTGGAAACTTTAACATCTGGATTGTGTACAAAATCCCTCTTAAGTAGTGTTTTGCTTACCGATGTGTAGCTCAACTTATCCCCACCAACATAAATCTCCAAAGTATCCGAATCCTTGCAGGGAAACGATTTTTCCATAACCTGCATGGGCAGCATCTCCAGCGACTCACCACTAATCTCCTTCTTATTCACAAAAATCTGAAGTTGTTCTTCAAAGCTCTGCAACGCATTTATACCCAAAGTTGCGGTATCTCCATTGCGTTCCACATTTAACACACCATATTCAGAAGCAGCTTCCATTCCGCCTATCTCCTTGATGGGAAACCAAAGTTCTTGCCAGGTATCCATTACATAAGGATCAAAATTGGCTTGCGATACCGGGTTTTCGGCACCGGGAAAATATTGATTGAACAATCTTCCTGCCTGGAATTCAATATATTGCCCATCCGTATCAGTCAATAGGTCTTCCCAAATACCACCGGAACGGGACAGGGCCCACAACCATAGTTTTTGACCGGGCATTTCCTCATAAGGCGATAAATGGCCGAAACCAACATTTCGGTCGTGGTAATACCCGCCAAAATAGTTTTTATAATCTCCCACGATATGATAGGATTTGGAGGGTCCAAAATTGTTGTTCTTGTACCAGGACAAATCCCTCCCTTGCTCATCCAAGGGCCAGCTCCTCCAAGTACCATTGTGTTCCAAATAGCCATTTCCGGGAATAAAAAATTCCAAATCGTTGGTGGCCGGTGCGGCCCCGGTCATCCAGTTGTAATAGGATTGGTTCAAGGGGGTTCCATTATACCAGGAGGCATTGGTCTCAAAAAATGCTTTGTCCTTTTCCAATCTTACCTCTACCTGCCAATAGGTCCTGGAGGGAAGATCCAAATTACCCACAATACAGCTTACACTGCCATCAGGGTTGCTCTTTGTGGTATAATCCACGGGAGTTGCCGTAGATGGATGGTGGCCGATTATTCCAAAGTTAAATTCTATACCACCCGAAGTCCAAGGTCCCCGCATAGCTATATTTCTAAACTTGACCACTTCATTTCTGTACAAAAACTCGTTGCCCGTGCTCTTTTCAATGGCTCCCCAGACCTTACCCCCAATTTCCGGAAGCACATAGACTTCAATGTACTCGTTCTCCAATTTAACAACCTTCCACCCTTTTTTCTGCGAAGTGTGGGAGTACCCTTCGAATTTGAAATAGGGAAATATCTTGGGGTTATCGGTTAATATGGGCACAGGATTGGGCGTACCAAAACCGTAGGTGTCCAATTGCATGATATTTTCGCTTATAACAGCATTTTGGGCCGTCATCCCAAGCGATATCAACCAGAGTAGAATCGTTATTTTTTTCAAAATTCTTGTGTTTTGTCGTGTTCTATTTTTGCTGCTGATATATCACAACAGGTTTGTCGTTCCTGGCAAAAAGCAGCATGGATTTATTGTTTGGCCCATTCAGCTGAACCATATCCCTAACTTCACCATCCACATTGAATCCACTTTCAGTGTTTTCAACGGCCGTGAAGCCGCCTTTTCCATCACCCATCAACAATAGGCCTCTATTGGCGTCGTACCTACCGTATTTTACCCGGGTGCCGTAAAAATTACCGGCCAGGATCAAATCCAGGTTTCCATCTTGATCTATATCCTCTGCTTGAATGGCATATACGGGTGAAAATTGTGCTTGCACCGGCAGTGGACTTAGTTGGAATGTTCCATTGCCCAAATTTTGCATATAGCTGGTCGCAAAATTGTTTGCTTCCAAAACATAGGCATCTTCCAATTCTGCTGCGGTGAATAGGTCGGTTATTTTTTGGTCCGCATAGTCTGAATAGTTGACATATCTGGGTTTAAGACCATTCAACTGCTCTACCAAATCGTCTTTTGAGAATACCGGATAGCTCTCTCCCATTAGGTAGGAACAGAGCACGGGGTCTATAGCGCCATTGTCGTCAAAATCCTTGGCATACATCTGAACGGGTTCTTCCAAAGTGGCCTTTAACTGGGAATTCAGTCCAAAATTTCCAAGCACATAATCGGTGTCCCCATCGTTGTCAAAATCTCCTGACACAATCCGGTTCCACCAACCCTTGGAGTTCTTCCCAATTATTTTATCGGTTTCCTCCACCAGCTTTCCTCCTTCATTTTTGAAGCATCTAATAGGAGTAAATTCACCTACCACAATCAAGTCCTTTACATCATCCCCATCGAAATCGGTCCAAAGGGCATCAGATACCATTCCCAACTGGCTAAAATCCTTATTGACTTGCGCGGTCACGTCCTTAAAATTGCCCTTCCCATCATTTTGCAGCACAAAACTCTGCGCAGGCATGGGATATTTGCCAGGAACAGATCTTCCCCCCACAAAAAGGTCTTGGTCGCCATCTTGGTCATAATCATATGCCGTAACGCATGAACCATTGGCCAATTCTTTTGGTAGGGCGGACTCCCTTTTTCTAAAACTGCCATTGGTATTTATGTACAAACGATCTTGCAGCTCTGCTGCATCCAACCCAAATTCATGTCCTCCACTAACTACGTAGAGATCCATATCGTTATCGTTGTCCGCATCAAAGAACAATACTCCTATATCCTCCGATGCCGCATCATTTTCAAATGTGGTGGTATTGGAGACCACAAAATCCCCGGATCTTTTTTGAATCAAAAGTTTTCCGGCATATCCCTTGGCCCCTCCTATAAATACATCTTCAAGTCCGTCCCCGTTGACGTCCGCCTTGGCGATTTTTGGTCCTTGTGTTGATAGTTTGTGAGGGATGAGCGACTCCCTTTTAAAGTCGATAAAGGGGTTTTCCTGATGATTATAGGTCAACAGACTATCGGAAGTTATATCTCTGAAAAGTGCTTGTCCTTTTGTGCCATCAATAGACTCGGCGACAGATGCATCTGTCTGTTTTAATTGCAACGTTTGATTGGCGGCAACGTTTTCTTGCATGGTTACCTTACCATCTGGCCATACTATTTTAAGTTCATCCACCTGGGTTTGGTTGCCCAATCCAAATATGAGCGAAGGGTCTACGGAAGATTGAAATCCACGGCTTGGATACAGTTCCTGGTGCAACACCAAAGTATCCACCTTTAGGATGGCCTTGGCCCCTACCGCCAAAGTATTTCCGCCCGTGCCGCTCAGTTGTATTTTTAAGTAATTGTTGGTTCCGTTCAGCTCGCTGTTATTTCGATAGATAAAGGCCTCCTGGTCCGTATTGTTCACAATGAGGTCAAAATCCCCATCGTTGTCCAAATCGGCATAGGCGGCTCCATTGGACAAGGATTTACCCCCAAGGCCCCATTCATCCGTGAGCTTGGCAAAGGTTAGGTCCCCGTTGTTCTTATAGATATAGTTTTCCTCAATGGTGGAGGGAATGTTCTCGAGGAGGTCCTTGATAGCGGTCTCCACACCGGAATCCATTTCTTCCAACCGTTTTTGCACGGCAAAATTCATGAAATCCATGTTGGTATAGTCCCGTTTTACCCCATTGGTCACAAACAGGTCCTTATAGCCATCATTGTCAAAGTCGGCAAATAAGGGTGCCCAACTCCAGTCCGTGGCATGTATTCCGGAAAGTTGACCTATCTCGGCAAAGGAATTTCCCTTGTTTAGGTGCAACATGTTCCGCATATACTGATGGTGAAAATCGGAATTGACCAAGAATTGGTGTTTATCATAATTGTCTGGTCCAGAAACCATTTTCTGTCTAAAATTCCCTTCAGGCAACATATCCAGGGTTACAATGTCCGGTCGGCCATCATTATTGATATCCGAAATATCGGATCCCATGGAAAAATGGGAGGTGTGACCGATAAATTCCTTTAGACTTTCGGTGAAAGTACCGTCGCCATTATTTAGATAGAGAAAATCGTGTTCGTGAAAATCGTTGGATATGTAAATATCCGGCCATTGGTCGTCGTTCACATCGCTTACGGAAACGCTCAATCCAAATCCCAAAACGCTGGAAATAATTCCCGCTTCCTTGCTTACATCCACAAATTTTCCATTGTCGTTGCGGTATAGGCGATCGGCATAATCCGGGTACGACTTCTGGCGTTGGGATTTTGAAGTGTTCTTAAAACTGGAGTAGGGTTGCACCGAGTGGTTCAACACAAATACATCCAAATCCCCATCCTTGTCATAATCGAAAAAATTCCCCTGGGTGGAATATCCAAAATCATCCAAGCCGTATTCCTTGGATTTTTCAGTGAAGGTGAGATCGCCATTGTTTATAAAAAGTAGATTTCTTCGTTTATCCTTATCCTTTGCGGCCGAGCGACATACGTAGATATCCATTAGGCCATCACCGTTTACATCCGCCATGGACGTACCGGTATTCCACAAGCCTTCTGCAAACACCCCTGCTTTCTCGGCAATTTCATCAAACTTGAAATTCCCCTTGTTCAAATACAGGCGACTGCCCACCATACTACCTGTGAAGTAAATGTCCTGAAGTCCATCATTGTTTATATCTCCAACGGCCACTCCTCCCCCATTGTAAATGTTACCGTAGGTAAGGATGTTGAACTCGTCGGTTTCAACCACCAAGTTTTTGAACTTGATTCCAGTATGACTGGATGGCATTTTGGAGAATAGTTTACTGGAGTCGATTTTTTTACAAGAAGCGACAATAAACAATAATAAGAAACAGGCTCTTAGGCTGGTACGCATAGAATATTGGATTGGTTAGATTGTTGTAACGAAGAATTTAAACTAAAAAACCTGTGGGGTTAGCCACAGGTTTTTCTTTTGCCCCTTTAGAAATTAGGTCCTCCGGTATCCCACCAGAGTCTTGTTCCAATTTCATCGGGGCCACCTAACTTCGCAGTTGCATCAGCGACACCGTCCGGGTTATTTTCCCGTTCGCTGTTAATGAATGTCATCCTTCGTAGAAATCCGTCTGCAGGGATTACACCCCAGTCGGAATTACTGTCATTTTGATAATTAAATGGCAGTTTTGGGTAATCTGTTCTACGATGATCCACCCATGGTTCCATTGAATCTGTATAGGCCGCAATCCACTTTTGGGTAATGATCTTCTCTAATTTGATCTCATTGTCGGCCGCTTCATCCCAGGCTACCGTATTGGTAATCCTGTTCACAAAGTCGTTTACATCTCCTGTTGCTTTGGGATCGTCATAATCCCAAGGAAGGCTAGTATCGTCCGCTAAATAGTCATCCACACCTCCAGCTCCCCAGAGCTCGAAGGATGTGCGTACTCCCATTTCATAGTTGGTTCCGGCATCTCCGGCTCCAGCCCATCCTCTAAGGGCCGCTTCGGCCATTAGGAAATAAACCTCATCGGCGCTCAACATCTTACGTTCCGTAACTACAGCGGGATCGTTAAATGATAGGTCGATGGTGGAGTAGCTCAAACGGTCGTCCTTGGCAACCAAGTTTGCACCGTTACGGATTCCTTTGTATGGCCAATCTGGGTGATCGGCTACCACGGCAGCATCAGTTGCCTCATCAAAGAAGGCACTGACCCTCGGATCATTGTAACCGCCAAGAATGGACTCCATACTAGCACTCATACGCGTATCGTTCCACTCAAAGCAAATTACTGCTGGGTGGTACTTTCTTCCATAATTGGAAATATTGAAATTCTCCGCATTGGTCAAAATAAGTCCTGCAGAATCTGCAAGCGCTTTTTCACCTTCGGCCTGTGCCTTGGCAGGATCCACCTTGGAAATCCTGATGGCCAAACGAAGCCTTAAGGAGTTGGCCATTTTGGCCCATGCTGCAATATCTCCACCATAACTGGCATCAAAGGCAGCAAAACCTCCAAAATCAGTGTTGGCGTTCAAGACTCCAATGATACGGTCCAAATCTGAGAAGAATGCGTTGTAGAGCACTTGCTCGCTATCATACTCACCAGTTCTTCCCAACCCGTACTCTGTGTATACCACAGGTCCTTGATACACCGTTAATCGGTGCATGGAAAGAATCTTGATCAAATTGGCCAATTCAATAAATACCTCATTGCCTTCTTCTTGGGCGGCAATATCAATTACCTGGTTGGCAGGGGCCATTACATTATTGTACTGTACGGTCCAATACCTGTTCCAACGAAGGTAATAGGTAGTATTGTTCACCCCACCCACGAACGGGGTTGGTGTGGCCAAATGCCGGGCATAGGAATCATTTGTCAAGTTATGGTCAATCTGGATACCGTAAAGGTTCGACAACAATCCCGGGAAAAAAGCTCCAATATTATTGAAATCCTGTTTCAGCGATTCATCTGAAATCTCATATGGATTAGTATTGGTCTCTTCAAAGTCGCTGGTACAAGCACCTAGTGCCAATACCATTGATAACACATATATATACTTTTTCATATCCATTTTTTAAAAAGTTACTTTAAGGTTCAGTCCATAGTTCCTAGTAGACGGTAGATTGAAGTTATCTAGACCTACAGAATTCCTATTGGTACTCATGGCCAATTCTGGATCAAATGGCGCATCTTTCTTCAAGAAGAAAAGGTTGTTACCAATAAAGGAAACGGAAGCCGATTGAATAAATGGCAAGCCCAATTTGGCTACATCAATATCGTATCCCAATGACAACTGGGCCACTCGAATATTGGTTCTGTCGTATACATAGGCCTCACCTACACCGTTACGATCTCCGATGAAACGGAACCATTGTTCTGGATCTACGCTGGTAACAGCTGCTCCAGAGGATTCTACAACCCCGTTCACAGCTACACTTCCAGCATCCCTGGCAGCAGCAGTTCTTTCTGAAACCCCTGCACCGTCCAACATGGATTCGGTCTGGCTAAATACATCTCCGCCAAATACACCATTGATCAATACACTTGCATTCCATCTTCCATAAGAGAAGGTGTTGTTCCAACCCAAGGTAAAGTCTGGATCCAAGTTTCCGATCAATTCCCTTTCTTGGGTCCTAAGCGGATTGCCATTGTCATCAAATAGAATTCTTCCTTGGTCGTCTCTACGGAATTTCAACACATATAGGTCGTTGAAACGTCCGCCTTCAACCAATCTGGAACTATAGCCTTCAGATGATCCAAGGTTAATGATCCTTTCATCATCCGGTCCTATATCTACAATTTCACTTCTGTTTCTTGTGAAGTTGAAAGCAGTGTTCCATTCGAAATTGTTGTTACGAACTGGCGTACCGTTCAATGAAATCTCAACCCCTTTGTTTACAATTTCACCAGCGTTGATGAACTTTTGGGTGTACCTACCTTCTGATTCTGGATCAGAAGCATCCAATGGTACAGGAATGAATTGGTCCTCACTCTTAATGTGGTAATACGTAAAGTCGATTCCCAATCTGTTACCGAAGAATCTCCAGTCAGCACCAATCTCTGTACTGGTGATGATTTCTGGTTTTGCATCGGTAAACGGCTTGGTCGTATTTCGAGTTAAGCTTCCCACAGGATCAGAGATACTGTTTTGGGGATTGATTCGGTTGAAAGGTACTTCGTTGGCAACTTGAGTGCTGGAAACCCTGAACTTACCAAAGCTGATAGCTTCTGGTAGATCAAACATTTCACTTACAATGGCCGTAATCCCCACAGATGGATAGAAATAGGAATCATTTCCTGTAAGTGCCAAAGTAGAGGCCCAGTCATTTCTACCACCAAGATCTAAAAATAGCATTTCCTTATATCCCAAAGTGGCATTGGCAAACAAACCTTGCTTCTTGATCACCCCGTTGGTAACCGATCTAACGGGAGTCTGCGTCAAGGCCAAGTTTTGGAAATTGAACTCATTTGGATAAATAAGACCGTTACCACTACTTGGAGTTACACGTACACCATCACCATAATCAGTTTCGGTGTAGCTACCCCCCACAAGTGCAGTTAAGCTAAAGTCCTCCGTCAAATCAGAATCATAGGTCAAGATAGCATCGGTATAGATCAAGCGATCTTCATACTTGTGATAGTCCCATGTACCATTGATATTAACATTGGTAGAGTTGGACGTTGCAGCATGACGCTGTTCCCTAGTAACGTTTGCATAGTCATAGTTACCCCTAACCTGAAGGTTGAGTGCATCCATGATCTGATAGTTCAATGTTAAGTTGGCAATCACCCTTCTGTTGTTCTGCTCCCTTGGCTGTCTGTTGATGATCCAGTAGGGATTGGACTGGTGGTGATCGTTCACAAACCAGTTCATTGCATATAGGTTACGTGATTCATCAAATATTTGATAGTTCACCCTAGTATCTTCAAAATCCCTGTTTCTTGGGAAGAAGTACAGTCCTGTCAACGGATTCAGATAGTATCCGGAAGGCAATCTGTTCTCAGAATTCTCAATGGATAGGATAATGTTGGAACTTACGGTCAACTTATCATCCAACAATTTCGTTGATTGTTTAAAAGAAACGTTGTTCCTTGAATAGGTGTTGTCAGGAGTAATACCCGTTGCAGTGGTATTGGAATACGAGAAATAAGCCGTAGTCCTGTCGTTACCACCACTAATGGAAAGGGAATTGATCCAGTTGGCACCTGTGGAAAAGAAATCATCCACATAGTTGCTGGCATAATTACCGGGAGTGGTGTCCCAGCTTTCCTTGGCTTCTCCAACAGCACCATACCTAAATTGAAGGTCCGGTAACTCAATGGCACTTTCAAAAGTTACCCCAGAATTAAGGGAAACCGTTGTTTTACCAGCTTGTCCTTCTTTTGTGGTGATCAATACAACCCCATTGGCACCGGCACTACCATAAAGAAGGGCGGCGTTAGCTCCCCTAAGGATGGAAATACTGGCGATGTCATCAGGGTTTAGCGCAGAAATACCGTCTCCTGAATCCGTTCCACCCCACATACCAGGCTGTCCGCCACGGTTGTTGGCCAATGGAATACCATCGATTACAAATAATGGAGTACTGTCCCCACTCAATGATTTGTTACCCCTGAGCACGATCTTTGTTGATCCCCCGGCTCCGGAGCTACTCTTTTTAATTTCAACACCAGCGGTTTTACCGTTGATACTGTTCAGGAAGTTCACATCCCTGGTTTTGGTAATCTCATCGGCATCTACGGTCTGCTGGGCATAGGTAAGGGTCTTTTCCTCCCTTTTGATACCCAAGGCCGTAACCACCACTTCACCTAGTTGCTCTGCGTCCTCAGCCATAACCACATTAATGGAAGACTGATTGCCCACGGCCACTTCCTGGGCTGTAAACCCTAAGGAAGAAAATACCAAGGTGGCCCCACTCGATACGGAAATCGTATAATTTCCATCAAAATCGGTGGAAGTACCATTGTTGGTTCCTTTTTCGACAACGTTTACGCCTGGCAATGGAGAACCATTATCGTCCACAACATTACCTGTTACAGTCTGTTGCACATTACTTTCAATGATTTCTGGAATTTCCTTCTCCGGTCTGGGTGTAACGGCAATGGTGCTGTTCATCCTCTTGAAGTTCAAGGAGGCTTCCTTACTTACTTGCTCCAAAAGGGAATAAATTGAATGTGTTCCCTGGGCAATTAAGAATCTCATTTTTCTGTCCACGTCTTTCTCATCATAATTGAATTTGAAAGCGGATTGGTTCTCGATTTCGTCAAAGACATCCATCACCTTTACTTGACGAGCGGTGTCCCACTCCAGGTAGATGTCCTTCATGCTCTGCGTATACCCCTCGTTAGCCATTGCAAAGTAGCAAAACACTAGTTGCAAAATGAATATCCTAGAGAGCATAGCGATTGTTTTAGATAGTTTAAATTTCATACTTTTACATCGGTTTAGTTGATATCCTTTAATTAAACTTTTGATGATAAGTTTGCCTCCATCGAAAGTGCCATTTTCTTTGGAGCAAACTTATTTTTTACGGGTAGTTCTGCGTTTTCATCTGTTTGAGTTTTAGTGGTTGTTATTCGAAAATTATTGTTACCGCCCTTTCATTGTCCCCATCTATTCTAAAGGAGAACTTTTCCACATAGGAAATCCGCTTCAAAACACTTTCCAAGCTCTCACTCGGAAATTCGCCTGTATACGATACACTTCTATGCAGATTGCGAACGGTTATGTCAACATCATACCAGTTTTCCAAGGTTTCCTCGATCTCGTCAAAACCGGCTGCCTTAAATACCAAGGTTCGGTTGGCCCATTTATAAAAATCCATGTCGCTATAGGCGGAAAAATTCAGTTCTCCATCTTCGGAGGTAAACGTGGCCTTTCCTCCCGGGAAGTCCAAGATTCCCGGTTCCTGGTTGCTCAGCATGGGTCCAACGGATATTTTTCCTTCCACCAATCCCACTTCAACTTGCTCCCCTTTGTGCGCCTTAATGTTAAACGCCGTTCCCAGAGCCTTGGTCACCAATCCGTGCGAATTGACCAAGAATGGTTTGGTTGGATCTTTCTTAACTTCAAAATAAGCCTCACCCTCTAAATGGATTTCCCTGTTTCGGACAAACCTGGAGGCATATTTTATCTTACTATTATTATTAAGGTATGCAACAGAACCGTCTGGCAAGGTAATCCTCGATTTTTTACCTCTTAGGTTCTCCTTGACCACCTGGGTAATGGCCTGGGTGGTGGGCATTAGGTCATGGGTGGAAGTAAATTGGGCACCGAAAACCAGTCCAAACAGCAAAAGAACACAAGCTGCTATTGGTAATATAAAAGTAATAAGGCTGCTTTTTCCATTTTTTCCAAGAGCGTTTCTCTTTCCAAGAATGGAGGTCAGCAATTGTTCACGGAGTTCATCATCCATGGATTGGTCTGAATGATAATGCAAAGACAAAAGAATTTCCTTGGCGGCCAAAATGGTCTTCCTTTTGGAAGGGTGGGCGGCTATCCAATTTTTCCAAAAAATCTGGGAAGATTTGTTGGGGTTAAGGACCCAATCCCTGAATTCGGGATCGGCTAGAAAATCCTCCAAATTATATTCGTGGTAGTGCATTTTGTGTTCTCCGTTATATATTAGACTTAAGAATTGATCAATTGACATCAAAATTTTTAAACTTTTTTACAAAAAATTAAGATTTGTTTTGCGGATTTGCTTTTTTGGGCGTTCAACGCCAGTAAATCCGCGACTTGGGCCTATTTCCAACTTTTTTGTGGAAATGGCTTTTTTTGGAAGTTTTATGGATGTGGGTGATGGAAATCAAACTTTGGATTCCTCCAAGCTTTCAACTTGTTTTTTTAGTTCCGTCAGCGACCTATAAATCAAGTTTCTTGCCGCCCTTACACTGGAAAATCCCATTACCTCCCTGATCTGTGAATAAGACAGTCCGTTGTAATAGAGGTAATAAATGGCTTCCCGTTGTCTACGGGTCAGTTTGTTCAAGGAATCTTGGATCATTTTGATTTGATCGGACTTAAACCGCCGATTGATCAAAACACTTTCATGGGATGGGGTCAAATGAAACGCATTGGGAGCCATAGAAAAATTCAAGGTCATGTTTTTTTTCCTTCGTTTCTGTTCCGTAATGATGTTGTTTCTGTAGCATTTGATCAAAAATGCCTTCGCTGAAACCACTTTATGCAATTTTCCCCGCTTTTCCCTGATCTTGATGAAGGTTTCCTGTAAGGTATCCTTTAGCAGTTCAGTGTCGCCGGAAAACTGCCGCCCCAAATTGTAAAGCATGTGGAAGTAGTGATTATAGATTTTTACAAATGCTGCCTCGCTTCCATCGCAAAACAACTTCCATTCCCTGGCGGAATCAAAATCGTAAAGGCTAGACCGATCTTCAGAATCGCCCTTTATTTCATGGACCTGGAGGTCCGTGTTTAAGTTAGGTGATGACATGTTAGTTTAGTTAGGTGTCAGTAGTTATTGGCCACTTACCTTGTAAGATAACCATAATTTTTTATCCTTTTTCTATTTCATACCTTATTTACATAAGTTGAATTCACTTCTGGAACCTGCGCCTTGGTCCACTCCTTGAAACTATTCAGGTCACTTAAAAGCTCCCCTAATTTTTCAGGTTGCTCCCCTGCCAGGTTCATTTTTTCCTGTATATCGTTCTTTAAATTGTATAACTCCAAACTGTTGTCCTCATAAAACTGAACCAGCTTCCAATCTCCTTTTCTAAGCGCACAACCTGGCGTCCAGCCACTGCCATGGTAATGGGGAAAATCCCAAAAAAGGACGTCGTGTACCTGTCCTTTGGGATTGTCCCATAATTGCCCCAGATTCTTTCCATCCACGTGTTGTTCTGGTCGTGATTCCAATTGCAGTTCATGTAATATGGTCGGATAGAGGTCCATACTGGCCACGGCCGCATCGATGGTCATTCCTTTGTGGCTCCCCGGCTTTTTAATGATTAGGGGAACGCGTATCCCCCCCTCATAGGCCCAACCTTTTCCGGCCCTGAGTGGGACAACGCTGGTGGGGGCCGCCCAGTTGTCCGTTTCCAAAGTGGATAGTCCTCCATTGTCCGAAGTAAATACCACTAAGGTGTTATCGGAAAGCTCCAATTCCTCAAGTTTGTCCAACACCCTGCCTACATTTTCATCCATGGCGTAGACCATGGAAGCATATTCCGCATTGTTTTGGTGCTGCATGGTATATCCATGCCCGTCCTGAATAATCTCGGCTACCGTATCCTTCAACATTTTACGTTTATCCTGGAATTTTTTCAAATGACGGTGACTGGCCTGAATAGGAGTATGCACCGTGTAAAATGACAGGTAGAGCAAAAAAGGGGTTTCTCTGTTGGCCTCCATGAATTTTATGGATTCATCAACCAATCTATCCGTTAAGTACTCCCCTTCCGGACCATCGGAAAGTTTTGGGTTTTTATAGGGCGAGTAATATCCTCCAGGGGGTTGACCCTTGTGATGTCCACCCATGTTAATTTCAAAACCTTGATCCTCCGGAAAAAAACCTTCATCGCCCAAATGCCATTTCCCGGCAAAAAAGGTTCGATAACCATTTTCCGCCAAGGCTTCAGCCAAGGTAGTTTCCTCCAAAGGCAATTGGTGTAAGTCCTTTGGGCCAAGCAAACTACGGTCTTTTGGGTCCTTGCCCGGAATCCAGTCCGTGATTCCAACCCTGGTTGGGTGCTTACCGGTCAATAGCGCAGCCCGCGTGGGGGAACAAACGGGGCTTGCGGCATAGGCATTGATAAACACAGCACTTTTTGATGCCAACCTATCTATATTGGGTGTCTCATGAAAGCTGCTTCCATAGCACCCCAAATCTTTCCAACCTAAATCATCCACCAAAATAAAAACCACATTGGTAGGTTTGCTCTGAGTCTCCTTGTTGGAATTGCAGGCAAAAAGAAATAGGGCAATACCAAGCACCACGAAGAGCTGCCGCAATAGAGTGCTTATATTTTCAAGTATTCCTTTCATAAATGATCAATCCAACAGTTCCAAGGTCACCAAATACGCACAATGGTCGGACGCATAGGTATCCACAATGATTTCCTTGCTCACCACCCTCCACCTATGTTTGGGATAAAACATGATATAGTCAATTTTTGCTTTTGGATCGTGCGATGGTGCAGTGGGTTCCGGATGGTCCCTATCATAGGTGGGTGTCCAGAACTCTTCCAAAATATTGATCGTTTTACTCCCTGGTCTTGCATTTAGATCCCCCGCCAAAATGGTTGGGTATTGGTTTTTGGTAAATACTTCATTTAGTGCTTTGGCCTGAAGTTCCCTTCCGGCCGGTCCCTCATGGGCAAAATGCGTTCCCACAAAGGCAATTGTATCTTTGGATGGCAACTCCACCACCACTTCCAAAGCTGTCCTAGGTTCCTGCCCCCCAACATTGGGAAGTGGTACATTCCTGGTGGTCAAAAATGAAAATTTTGACAACACTCCTTCGCCATATTCGCCTCCATCGTAGTACATGGCCCTGGCAAAAATTGGAATCATCTTTGTGCGCCAGCCCAATTCCGTTGCCAAATCCACTTTTCTGGAACGGTTTACCTTATAGTCAACTTCTTGCAGTGCTACCAAATCCGGGTCTATATCACGGATTACCTTGGCCACAACTTCAAAATTTAGATCTCCTTTGGTTGTCCTTCCGCCAAACACATTGAAGGAAAGTACTTTAATCGTTTTTGAGGGATTGTCCTTTGTCTGTGCCGACACCGGTATGACCATCAAAAATGTTAACAGGGTCCAAAGGATTCTACATCCCATATTATTTTATTTGAAATTAAAATTTAATTAATCGTTAAAAGAAGACGGAAATAATTAGACCGAAGGCATTTATGAATATATCAACAACATTTCTGGAGCCATGGCATTGCAATGGTTTTGATCTATTCTTGCCGCAATTACGTTTCTTTTGTTTGGTTGTTTTCGTGTTATTTTGGTATGCAACAATGACATTCAATGCGCAATATACTAAAAAATGTGTACGTTAACACAAAATGCATTTTAAACAGAATCAACTCCATACATTGTTTTCCGGCACATACCTTTGCCGATGGCCCTTTTATTTAAAAACCAACACTGGATTCCATGGAAACCAAAAAAAGCAAGCCAGCATACCGCCGACTTGCCTTACCTATTCAATTGGAAAACTTCCCTCTGTTACAATTCAAAGGGTTTATTGTTCTAGAACTTTAGTTTTTCATCCTTGTCCCAAAGCCCCCAGTAGGCGCCTACATCGCCCTCTGCCCCCACTTTCCAGGACTCGTCAAAAGACGAGAAATAGAATATTTCTATGTCCTCTTCCATGGACCACTTTTGGGTATTCATAAAGTATTTCATGAAATTTTCAAAAGATGGGAATGCTCCTTCCAGATTGGTCCCCTGGCTTGGCCAGCCGGTTTCTGAAATGATGACCTTTTTTCCGTTGCCCGCCCGTAATGCACGATGGTACATGTCTTTCATATACAAAAGGGAATAGTCCAAATCACACCCCTCCCAAAACGGATAGCAATTGGCCAAAATAACATCACAGGCCTCCGTTATCCTGGGATGATCTGTGAATTCGTAATAGGCATCCACGTACCCAACGGTAGTATCTGGAATCGCATCTTTCACCAAATAAATGAAATCCAACAATTCCTCTTCCGTTAAATCGCCGCGATACATTACCTCGTTGCCCACCGCCGCGATGTCCACATAGCCTTGGTTGGCCAAATCGATAAGTCCGGCAACTTCCTTTTCGTTGATTTCCGGATCGTTCCCAAGCCAGGCACCAACCATGGTCTTTATACCATATTCCTTGGCAATTCTAGGAATTGCTTCGTTTCCATCGGTACAGGAAAAAGACCTGATCCATTTGGTATAGGGTTGGATAATTTTCATACGACGATGAATCTGCTCTTCCGTGATCTGGTCCCCGGGTTGCTGATTTTCCATATATGGGCTGAAACAAAGACCGTGCATGCCTTCGTCAAGCACCTCCCTGCAAAGTTTTTTTAATTCTTTCGCACTTTTCCCTGCATAGTCCAGGGAAGCTAGATTAAGAAATCGTTCTGCTTTATATGACATAGTTGTTCCTAAATTTTATCTCAATTCAAATCAAATTTTATCGGTATCCTCCATATTTTAAGTGGAGGCTGTTCTTCGTTTTTCCAATTCGGCCCTAATGGCATTGGCGCGTTCCTCATCCACATTATAATTGCGCATGATCAACATGGCTCCTATTGTTCCCAGCATAGGGAAGAAACAAAAGAAAGCGTGAAGCCCATCTACAGCTCCTTGCTGCTCCAATGTGGGCAAATCCGGATTAAAGCCAACAATTCCTATGATGACACCACTCAATCCACCTGCAATGGCAAATCCCACTTTGACCATCCACCAGTAAATGGCCCCAAAAATTCCTTCTCTTTGCTTTCCTGTATTCATTTCGTCAATGTCAATAACATCTGCTGTCATGGACATCATGATCGTGAACAGACTTCCTATTCCGAAGGAGAACAAGGGCAATGCGATAATGTAAAGCCAGGGTTTCCCCGGAACAAATAGGAAATACAGCATGATGTAACCCACAACCGACAGCGATTGGCACAACATAAACGCGTTCTTTTTGCCAATTTTTTTTGACATCCAGGTCACTGTGGGAATCACAATAAACGTTGTACCCAAAGCTCCCAAGCATCCAAACAGGGCCACCCACATACCGGTAGCCCCCGCATCCCCATTGAACAATTTGTATACAATCACAAAATATGTCAACGCAGCAACGGTGTTAAAGGCATTGAAAATCAAGAAGGTGGCACCACACAGTTTTCTAAACTCACTGATCTTAAAGGCTTCCTTGAAACTGTAGCCAATTTTTTTAAGACTACCCCCAATATTGGCCAAGTTAAGTGGCTCATAGTCTTCTTTCAGGGTAGATTTACTTTTGATAAACACCGCTGGAACAATGGCACAGAGGGCGCATGGGATGGCCACCCAAATGGCAAGTTCCCTGACCGCTATATCTGAGGATGGAAACCAGTCCTTATCATCCATAATGACCCAAAACCAAGGTGCGATGACCCAGGCCCACTGACCGATCCATTGGGCAATGGCCATAATATTGGTTCGTTCATGGAAATCATCGCTCATTTCATAACCCATGGCCACATAGGGCACGCTAAACAGGGTCAATCCAAGATAAAATACGATGGACCAGATAAAAAAGTACCAAAAATTGTACTGCAAGGTATTTTCAGCGTAAAGCTGCCACATAAAAATAAACGCAATGCCCATGAGAATGCCGCCCGCCAAAACGTATTGCTTTCGCCTACCCCATTTGGATTTGGTATTGTCCGAAATATACCCCATAACAGGGTCGGTAATGGCATCAAAAATCCTGGGAAAAAAATAGAGCAAGGACCACAGCCACCCGCTGAAACCCAAGGATTGTACCAGGACCACCATGAATATCCCAAGAATGGCCGGAAACATTTGGTTCGCAAACATCCCTATTCCAAAGGCCACCTTTTGATCTAACGGCACACTACTATTTCTCGCGGAACGCATCATAAATGGGTAGTCAAATCCAGTTTAATTTCTATTTAATTTGATGTTCGAAATTGACATGTTCTTAAAATACCCCCCTACAGTTCTTTTTGGTATAAATAACCAGGCGCTCCACTTCCTTGGCTCCTTGTGGCATTTCTGCCAACTGCAATCCAGGATAATCATCAGCTTCCTTCCACTTGGCAATGGTTGAGCTAAAAAATACCGAGGCCGCGGCATCTGCTTCGTAAATAATTAGGTCGTAGGCTTCACCTTTGTCGCCTCCAAAACGGGTAACCACCTGCCATTCGCCGTCTCTTTTGTATGAAGTGTTGGTGTGATCGGATTGTGGATAATATCTGTCATCCGTTGGCCTAATAACCACCCAGATATCCTTTTCGTGGCCTTCTGGATACACTCCCATGGTCAATATGCGGCAATCAACGGAATCCTTCTCTATAGGTGAAACCACCTTGACCACATCAACAGGTCCGCTGATCTTTAATTTATTTCCTATGGAAACCTGTTCCATCTGGGTGTTGTAGTTGACCAATTCAGACGAATAGCTTCCGTACATGATCATCAGTACGCCTATAATGCCTAGGGCTATTACCAGCTTACTGCCGAGAAATCCTTTATCTGAGCTTCCTTTTCTATTGCCCAAAATGGCAAGCAAAACAAGCACAATTCCTATGGATATGATTATAATTTTTGTTGACATCTTACTTTATTTTCGGTTGTTACACATTCCTTACAGCACCCCTCTTCTTGCTTCCAGCTGCTCTTTGATTTCTTTTGCCCTTGCTTCGGACAAACTATACTTCCACATTACCCATATGGCCAAGCCAGCGGTGACCACAGGAATGATGATATCGGCAATTCTCAATTTGGTCAAGGTTTCCACCGTCTGCGTTGCCGCATTCCCATCAAAACCAATCATTTTTAGCACTAGACCGCCCAGCACCAAAGCCAAACCTTGTCCTAGCTTTACCACCCACCAGTACAATGCGCCAAAAGTACCTTCCTTCCGGGGCATCCCATTCACCAATTCATCCAAATCGCAAACGTCGGCCGTCATACTCATCATCAGGGTAAACAGACTCCCTAAACCAAATGACATTAAAGGTATTGGAATAAAAGATAGCCAGATATTATCAGGTGTAAATGCCCACCATTTCATTAGGTACCCCACTATGGACAGTGCAGTAGAAATAATAAAAGCTTTCTTTTTTCCCCATTTTGTGGCCATGGCCGATACAATGGGTATCACCAAAAACGCGGACACGAGGGCGCCAATGGAACTGAACCATGCAGGCCATGTTGAGGTAGCCTCATAACTTCCATTAAAAATGTAAAAAACAAAAATGAAGAAACTGAAGGAAGCTACAATCTGATATCCATTGAAAACCAAGAACGTAGCACCACATAGTTTCATAAACGGTTTGTTCTTAACAGCTTCTTTGATGCTCCCAAACAGGTCCTTAAGATTGCTAAATATAGTGGTCAGGGTCAATCGCTTTCTGTTGACCATGTTGGCAGAATCCATTCCCCTACAAAAGAAAGCGGGCAAAAGACCCAACAACAGACATGCGGCACCTACGTACAGAGCCATCGTCCGAACTCCTTCAGCTTGGTTGCTAAAAATTTCGGGGTCGGCAATGATCACCCAAAACCAAGGTACGATCACCCATGCCAACAAACCCACGGTTTGTGAAAAGGCCATTAAACGGGTTCGCTCATTGTAATCGGACGTCATTTCATAGCCCAACCCCACCAAAGGAGTGGCAAACATGGTATTGCCGATAAGAAACACCATGGACATGATCAGGAAGTACCAAAAATTATAGTTGGCGGAATTGGTTTCATCCAGTTGCCACAGCAGTACAAATGTGATGGCACTAATAATCCCCCCAACAAAAATGTAGGGTCTACGTCTCCCCCATTTTGAACTGGTGTTGTCCGAAATGAACCCCATGATCGGGTCCGTGATCGCATCAAAAAAGCGGGGCAGCCCCCCTAGCAATCCCGCCAAAAATGGATCCATTCCAAAGGCAGTCAATAAGAAGAACATAAAGAACCCCAAGGCTCCCGGATAAAGGTTCAAAACCAAATGTCCTGCTCCAAAAGCCGCTTTCTGCCCCAAGGGGACTCTGTCTACTTTAATGGTTTTTACTTTTGACATAATAGTTGTTTTAGTTAGTATTAGTTGGCCTGCCCTGATCTGGATTTTTGGGGATAACAATGGTTTGCAAGGCTTTGCCACTTATGTTGATCTGTATGCAATTTTCACCAAGGACCAAGGTGAATGTTCTGGCCTTTGGGTGTTCATTGAAAACGATGACCGCTATACTGCCATCAGCATTTTGGGCAGCGGTAACCTCTAGGTTCTGATCGGCAATTTCAAATCCGATGCGAACAGCACCTGGTCGGATGTATTTGCTAAAATGGGAAAGGGTGTAGTACAGGGGCGTAAAATACACCTCATCCTTAACGGGATCTACAATAACCGGGGCCACACACCAGTTTTTGGCCCAATTGGGCCCACCTTGTGTGTCAAGCAGCATATTCCAGTCAATCCAGCCGTCTACCCAGTTGTTCAAACATCCTATAATATCCTTGGCATACCTGTACACCGGGACATATTTGGGATGCATGTGTTTGTGCTCCTTAGGTGCCCAGTCCCAACCCCAATCAGTTGCTTCTTTGGACCAATACCATAGATCATCCCGCCATTTGGGGACCTCGGCATCCACGCAGGCCTCTGTCTGGATAAGATGCTTGTTCGGTGCTTTTTGATGAGCATATTGTAGAGCCTCAGGGTAGACTTCGAAAGTACTGGCATACCAATGGATAGCGGTTCCATCAAAGTATTTGGAAGTTTCTTCGGATTGGAACATGATGTTCACCCATTCCTTCAGATGTTCCCGATTTTGGTCATAGCCAAATATTCTAATCTGTCCCTTCCCTTGTGCCTCCAAGGTTGGTCCAAGATGGTGTTGGACAAAATGGGTCATTTCCATGGGGGAAAAGTGCATACTTTCCCAGTTATTGCCGTTCCCCAAGGGTTCATTTTCCACGGTAAAGCCCCAGATGTCTATTCCTTCAGCTTTGTAGGCATCCACAAACTTGGCAAAGAAAAGAGCCCAGGTGCCATAGTAGTCCGGCAGTAATTTTCCACCAACCCAGTCCTTGTTGTCCTTCATCCAAGGCGGTGCTGTCCAGGGAGAAGCAAGTATTTTAAACCCTTCCTCCGACGCGGACATGGCTTCCTTAATCATAGGAATAATACCGTTCTTATCCCGCTCTATGGAAAAATGTTGTAGTTCCCTGTCATTTTCCACTGGGGCATAGGAATAATTGCCCAAGGAAAAATCGCAGGAATTCATGTGTGTCCTCGTCAAGGAATAGCAAGCTCCTTCCGGCCCAAAATAGGCCTCCAATATCTTTTTCCGGTTTTCAGCCCCCAGTTGATTGAGCAAATGGGCTGAAGATTGTGTAAATGAGCCACCAAATCCGGTGATGGTCTGAAATTTTTCTTCTGGTAAAAGTCTTATCATCACCTCTTCTTTAGCTTTCTCAGCAGCGGAAACAACAGTTAGCCTATAGCCTTCTGCCGAAGTCTCATAGATTTCCACCTCCAAACGGTTGGTGCAAGATTCCGTTGCTATTTCTTCTTCTGTGATCAAAATCAATTTTTTACCGATTCCTTTTATTTAGTCCTACTTGCCAACCACATGCTATTGCGGCACTGCTTGTTCCCTTTTCAATGGGGGAGTCAAGACATCTTCCATGAGGGCATCCACGTCCCCGTTATAGGTTTTTGTAATGGGGTTTCCATTGCGGGTAAGTCCCTCGAAAACACCTTGGTCCACCATCTCCCAAAGCGCATATTTGGCCTGACCTTCCAAGGTAAAGAGGCCAAAGTGGTTTTCCGAACCGTGTTTGTTATGGGCATCTTTCCACTTTTCATTGAAAGCTTCAAAATAGAAGCAGGAAATACCTGCTTTGTTGGTCCATTCCCGTAGGTGCTTGTGGTACAATGCTTCTTTGTATTCATCCGTGGCCTTGGAGCCTTTTGGCCCATAATGTCCGTTGGAAACTGTGGCCCATCCGGTTTCTCCAATATGAATCGGTTTGTCCACTCCCAAACTTTTCATGTGATTGCCAACTGCCTCGTACTGAGACATTGCAAAGGCCTTTGCCCTGAGCATGGCCGCCTCAATCTTGGCAATATCGGACAGTTGTTCCTCGTCTTCGGGAACGCCCCAGAATTCTGGATTGTAATGGGTATTGTGGTAGGGATAGGTGTGCATGGAAATATAGTCCACGGCCTTGATTAAATCCGCTAGGTCTTGAGTGTGGTATTCTGGATCTCCCCCACCCCATGAAGCAAAGTCATCCGAGCTGGTGATCCATAAAGCTGCAGGAAGTTTTCCTTCCTTCTTTAATGCCTGTAAGTGGTTGACCCATTTTAAAATTACACTAGGTTGCACATAATAACTTGTGGCCCATTTTACCATGGCCTCATTGCCCACGGCAATGATTTTTACAATATCTGGATACTCATTTGCCAAGGCTACGGCCCTTGCTATTTCACCTTCATTCTGTTCACTTTCCACGTTGTGGTCCGGCTCCATGCCGGTCCAGGCATTTTTGCAGTCTATCCATGCCCCCAGCATCACATACATCTCAAAATCGGGGTCGTCCTGTTTCATCTCGCGGATGGCCTTTAGCAAATTGGAGGCTTGTTGCAATTGTACGTTATAGGTCCGTACTATTTTGATGCCCATGGCCGCCAAGATGCGCATATCTTCTTTAAGCTCGTCGAGGGTAGGTTGAACATCGCGGGAAATGGCTCTATATCCACCATAGGAGATGGCCAAGTAATCTGGGTTGCCTAAAATATCTTTAGCTGTCACTTCTAGTTTTATTTGGGATTGATGATTTTCTGTACTATTCTTTTTCTCCTTGCAGGCTTGGCCAGAAACCATGACCGCCAATACAAGAAAAAGTTTTGTTGTTAGTTTCATAATACGATTTTTTCATTCATCTTAATCTTGATTCCTTTAGGTTAACAATTATGTATCGGACCTCGTCGGTTCTTTCAAAAAGCTCCTTGCTATGTTGTAGGTCCAGACTTAAGGTATTAAAGGTTGTTTTACTGTTGTTTTTATCCAGGACCACCACGCTCTCCTCTGCTGATATATTGTAGATGATGGGTACTTGGCAATAGGTAAAGCAAAGTGCGTCTTGATCCACCTGGATTTTTCGCTTTTGGGAATTAACATCCACAAAATTGAAGCTTGTTGAAGCTGTTAGGAATTCGCTTTTTCTTAGCAAGACCGGATTGAACTTTAGTGCCCCGTCTTCAACAAACACGCCCAATTCCCCAAACCTGCTTAGGATATCTTCTTTCACCTGACCGGTCATACCGGGCTGTTGGGCGCCTTTTCCTGCCGGAGTATGGGAATAGGGATCTGTTGGGAAAGCACCATAGAGTTCAGGGGACTTATGTACCCCAATACCCTCATTGATTTCATAAAAATGCTCCAACAATTTGCCCACCACAACAGCATCAGCCCCTTTTTCGATGGCTTCTACGGAACACTCCATAACTGCCAACAACAATTTGGAAACCATATGCCAATAGATGGACCCAAGGCCTTCATATCCATAAAAAGTTCCCGACCTTCCGGTAAATGCCTTATGGTTGAAGACATCCTCAAAAATTTGAAGCACCAATCCAGATTCCTTATCAAGCAGTTGTTGGTATTTTTCCGATAAAGCATGGAGAGCCTCTTCCAAGTCTCCGGCGTTTTTGAAGTCGCCGTTGAAGTGGAAGTCCCCATTGATATCTTTTTCTAGCACCTTTACATCGCCATCCTCCACTAGTTTGGACAACAATCCGGATTTATTGACCTGCTCTGCCGGAATGGTATTTTTATTCATGAACGAAGGCAGTTCTTTGTTCGGGTACAGTAAATAGCTGTACTGGTCTGGTCGGAACAATTTGCTTTGCTTTAGGCCATCCAATACCTCCAAATTCTGTTTGGGTGTCAGGTAACCCGAACTCAAAACTGCTACTTGCCCTTCCAACATTTCGCTCAAATAAGAAATGGAAGCGCTCTTTCCTTCGGTCACTGTCATTAAATTATAGGCATGGTACATCCCATCCTCCCTTTTGTTGGCAGCAATGGAGTGCTCCAAAAATTCGAGGGCAATGGATATCATCTGCTTTAATTCATCAACTGCCAACGCTGACTTTTGACCGGTAAAAGCATTATCGTAGATATTTGTTCTAAACAGGCTGCCAGCCTGGCCCAATTCCTGGACAATCTGAAATCTTTCTTCGTCCCCCAATGATCCTGAAAGTAAATAGTGATGTTCCGCAAAGGTCTTGGCAATGCTACTGAAAAACCCGTGTACTTCTTTGGAAAGTCCCACTTCCTTAACCTCAGAACCCTCCAACAATTCCTCGAAGAATTTTAAAAATCTTCGCAAATAATACAGGGTTACCATAGACACCCCATTGCCCACCAGGGCATTGTTGGCATCATTCCATTCTGGACGCTGGGTATTCATCCAAATACCTCCTTCCGGTACCAAATTGGACAGTTTGGACAAGACAGTCGCCAATATTTTTTCTAGGAAATTGGCCTTGTGGATGGTATTATCGCTTGTAGTGAGCAGGGCCCCATCAGCACCCAATTCCATTCTTCGCTCGCGGATGGTTTTATCCAACGCTTCATCAAACTCAATGGTATCCTTTGGGTTCTTTACAATATCCTCAAACCCCTTGATTCTGTAAGGCACATTGGCGTAGACAAAAAGATCCTGACCAAAATAACTGTCCAGCTTGCCCGGATAATGGTCTTGAATAAACTCCAAGAATTTCAGCAAATAGATGATTTGGTGGTCGCCCCAATATCCGATATAGGACCATGGGTCATCTGGTTCAACTATTTCCCAATCAAATCCTCCTTTTGTAATTCTATAGGGATTGTAGCCATCAAAGGTGGTGGCATTCAAGAACTTGTGGATCATGTTTTCAATGAATTCCGGATAAGAATGCGCTAGTGCCTCCCAATTTTGGAAGATATCCCGCCAATTTCCTTCATAATCCAGAATCTTGGATCCGTCTACTTCACTCCTTGTATTGATGGAAAACCTGTTCCAAGGCCTACTGGGGTCGCCATGCCTGCGACTGAATTTTAAGGGCATGTATTCCAAGCAGAGACGCACAAAATCGCTATCGTGGTTTTGATCCGTCAATGTTTTAAGTGCTGATAGTGGAAATACCCCTGGTAAATCAGCAAGGATGTTCTCCGCATTTTTGAAAACTTCCTTATTGGCTTTTGAAAGGTAGTCCTCAAAATCCCATTTTTCAATTCGGTATCCATCATCGAAAATCCCACCACGCATTATGTTGAACAGGGTGTTGGAGAAATGTCGGGTATCCCTTAGACCATCCGAGGTCAATTGAAGACCATCGGAAGCTGCCGTTAAGGCTATGAGCTGCTTTGTTCCTTTCTCAATATCCTCATTTATGTTTTGGGCCACTTGTGCCGGATTCTTAAGGGAAGCGGCAATTTCAACTATGGCGGAATGGTTCTGGTTGACGTTTAGAACGATCATCCACTGTTTACTGGATTTTGGGGCCAAAAGCAAATCCGTATTTAAAAAATAGGCTCCTTTTTCCGCTTTTATATCGGTCTCTTGGTGCACGGTGTGTTTGGTCCTAAAATCGTTGAGTTGTAATGAAGACAAAAGGTACTTGGGGTTTTCCAAACCAATGGACCAGGCCACATTTGCCTTCAAGGCCTCGCTGGGTTCCGCCTTATCCACAATAATGGCGCTTAGTGCGTATATACCTATGCCTTCCTTTTCAATTAATTCACTGCGCTTGTATGCGTCCACTAAATTGCTCTGTCTGTTCTGCAGGTCACTTCCAACACCATAAGGGATTAAATTCTGCACACCATCCAAGACGGAAACCTTGACTTCCTGATCACCCAAATTGGACAAAGATGACTTCCTTACAAAACCATAGGTATCACTGGAGTTCCATTGATAACTGTACTTCAGGTCCAAATCATGGTTTATTTCTTCGAAGAGAATTTTATTGCCGTAAACACTTTTATACAGATTTCTGGAAACTTGGTATTTTCCCCGATCACGGTCAGAAAAGGGTTCCCAAACTACAGGTCCATCTGGATGGTGCACAAGAAATATACTTTTGCTGCCGGTTATCTCCGCAGACTCCGTAATCTTATCGTCAGTATAGTACGGAAAAAGGGAATACTCCGTATTTTTTCGTCCAGCAGTCAGCCCTCCATTACTTGAAATGAACATCCAGTGATCGGAATCACTTACGATGCTCATAAAGAAAGGTCGTAATGAATCGCTATCTGAAATCTTGAAAAAGTTTTCGTCGCCTATTTTAAGCTGTTCCATTGTTTTGGTATTAACTGCTTTGGTTTCTTTTTCCAGTGATGCTTCACTTATCATTGTCAAATTCAATATGTTTATGTCCTAATCAACAAATCTTCCACTTCCTCCAATGTTTTGCCTTTGGTTTCCACTACATAACGGGAAACGAAAATGAACGCGACGGAGGAAAAAATCGCATAAATGGCAAAGGTCCAAGTAGGCCCCAGATTGGTAAGTTCCCAAGGAAAAACCTGGGTTACCGAAAAACTCACCAAGGAATTGAAAAAGCCCACAACTGAAATGGCAATTCCTTTGATCTTGTTCGGGAATATCTCCGATATCAATGTCCACATTACGGGTCCCAGCGAAATGGCAAATGCCGCCACATAGAGTAAAATGGCAATCAGTACCAAGGTGGCATTGATTTGGATGAAATTGGTGACCTGATTCCTCTTGAATTCCAAAAATTGCGCCGGGCCCAGTTTTCCCCTTACTTCATTGAACAGTGCTGTTTGGCTATCATAGGTTTTACCCTCCAATTCGGTCAACGCCACATAAATCTGGTAATCCTCCACTTTCCGTAAAGACGATTCCTTGAATTCGTAGCTGGCATTGTTAAAGGCAAAAGTGGCCATGAGCAAGGCTATTGTCATGACGCCAGAACCTATTAAAAGTAGTGGTTTTCGACCTAATTTATCAATCAGCCAAATGGCGACCAAGGTAAACACCAAATTGGTCAAGCCCACCACAATGGCCTGCAAAAATGAGGAATCAGTGCTTCCCCCAGCCTGTTCAAATATGGTAGGTGCATAGTAAAATATAGCGTTGATTCCCGTAATCTGTTGAAAGAAGGCAATGCCAAGGGCTATGATCATTATAGTGGCGTATTTACTTTTGAACAAGTCCGCCAAACGTCCTTTTTGTTCCTTTTTTTCGCGTCCCCTTTGGATTTCCATTACGGTGATTTCCGCATATTCCTCGCCTCCAATTTTCTGCAAGATTTTTCGGGCCAGCTTGATCTTGTTCAATTTTAGAATCAACCATCTTGGACTTTGTGGAACGGTAAAAAGGGACAAGAAGTAAACTACTGCCGGAATGGCCTCCACCCCGAGCATCCATCGCCAGCTTTCGTCACCGTAATTCACCAAGAAATAATTGGAAAAATAGGCCACAGAAATACCGATAACAATATTCAATTGGTTGAAGGACACCAAACTCCCTCTAAGGTTGGGGGGTGCTATTTCCGCAATGTAAATAGGTGCTATAAGAATAGCCCCGCCAATGCCAACACCACCTATAATGCGGGCTATAATAAATTCCGTGTAACCTGTAGCCAAAGCCGACCATGTAGCGGAAATGGCAAAAAGTGCGGCCACAACGATCAATACTTTCTTTCTTCCAAACCTATCCGCCAGGGGTCCGGCCATCAAATTCCCGGCCATTGCCCCAAATATGACACAGCCCACCGCAAATCCCAGCATGGCATCTGTCATCTCAAAATAGGTAGTAATTCCTTTTATCGCACCGGATATCACCGCACTATCAAAACCCAACAGAAATCCTCCCAGTGCTACGATCAAACTGATGAGCACCGTATAGGATTTGTTCATTTTAACAACTTGCTTGTTCTGGGACATATAGATTGCTGGTTTCTATTGGTAATGGGATGTTGATACCCGATTGGTTGGATAGGCCGGACCATACGTCCGACCTATTCCGTAACAACCAATTTTCTAATTCACCATTATTCCTGATACACAAGAATAATTTCTTTATGATTCTAAATTTCTGTTACAACAACGTCATCAATGATCACTTCTCCTGCACAGGTACCCGCGCCACCGCAAGTTGCCTGTATCAATAAGGATATACCTTCTTCTATACTGGCATCTGTAGTGAAAGTACCCGTATAGGTCTGCCATACCCCTGTTGTGGTCACATCAGCAGCATTTCCTAAATCATGGGCAACAGCTGGGTTGGTGGTAAATTCGGAGAATGCCAATACCTGCAGTATTGCCCCGTCCACAAAACTTGTGTTGATCTTGTACCTAAATTCTACTTGAACGCCCTGGCTACCAGCAATACTGGTTGCGAAACGCTCTTGCTTGATATTTGGCACCTGGGCGGGCCCCGAGGTTAGTCTAACAGAGTATGTACCTGTGTTGGCATCGGTATCAATTATAGTGACAGCACCACCTCCGTCATTGAGTTGCCAGCATGCACCGTCACCTGAATTAGCCTCAAATCCACCGTTGGACAAAAGTTCGCCGGTAGGGGGTGCAGGACATCCTCCACCACCTCCGCCACCGGAAGTTCTATAGAAATAGATATTGTCCAAATAGATATCATGTGGATCCGTGTTGGCGCTTCCATCACCATTGAACTGGCCGTCAAACTTCATTTGGATCACGCTGTCCCATGTCATTCCCGTGAAATCGCCAATTGGCAGGTCCACACTGTTCCAGGATCCTGGGGTTACTGGCACCACGACCAATACTTCGCCAGCTCCTGTTCCACTGTTGATGGGACTGATTTTCACCTGACGGTCCGTTCCGCTTGGTACCCAAATATCCACATGGATGAATTCCATTGCGGAAGCATCTTGCGCATTACCGGAGAAATCGGTTCCCTGGTAGTTGAAGGTTGGATAGGCTAAGGTCAAATTCCCATCTCCTGGATCGAAGGAAGGGTTCACCAAACCAAAGCCGGACTGGCCCCAATTGGGATCATAATCGATTCCTGAGATATTGGTATATGTTCCACCATATATGGAGATCACATCTGCAGCATCCCTAGCGGGAGGAACCGGCGCGGACGTTGTAGGCGCAGTTCCGCCACCGCTCGGCGCTTTGTAGAAATAGATATTGTCCAAATAGATATCATGGGGGTCTGTGTTGGCACTACCATCGCCATTGAACTGGCCATCAAACTTCATTTGAATCACACTATCCCAGGTCATCCCTGTGAAATCACCAATGGGAAGATCAACACTGTTCCATGCCCCAGGGGTCAAAGGAACCTCGACAAGAACTTCTCCTGCACCGGTACCACTATTGATAGGACTGACTTTCACCTGGCGGTCCGTACCCGATGGCACCCAGATATCTATGTGCAAAAACTCCATTGCCGAGGCATCTTGAGCATTTCCTGAAAAATCGGTACCCTGATAGTTAAAGGTTGGGTAGGCCAAGGCCAAGTTCCCATCTCCTGGATCAAAGGCAGTGTTCACCAATCCAAATCCGGACTGGCCCCAGTTGGGATCATAATCAATTCCTGTTACGTTGGTGTAAGTTCCTCCATATATGGAGATCACATCCGCAGCATCCCTAGCAGGCGGAACCGGTGCAGATGTTGTTGGAGCATTGCCACCACTGCTTGGTTCTTTATAGAAATAGATATTGTCCAAATAGATATCATAAGGGTCGGTGTTGGCACTTCCATCGCCATTGAACTGGCCATCAAACTTCATTTGAACGACATCGTCCCATGTCATTCCCGTGAAATCGCCAATGGGTAGGTCCACGCTGTTCCAAGAGCCCGGCGTCAATGGTACTTCAACCAAAAATTCGGCCACTCCCGTACCTGCACCACCGTTGATGGGGCTGATTTTTACTTGACGATCCGTACCACTTGGCACCCAGATATCCACGTGCAAGAATTCCATAGTGGAAGCATCTTGTGCATTACCAGAGAAATCTGTTCCCTGATAATTGAAGGTTGGGTAGGCCAAGGCCAAATTCCCATCTCCTGGATCAAAGGCAGGATTTACCAAACCGAATCCGGATTGCCCCCAGTTGGGATCATAGTCGATTCCTGTAACGTTCGTATAGGTCTCACCAAATATTGAGATTACATCCGCGGCATCCCTTGCAGGAGGAACTGGAGCGGAGGTCGTTGGAGCGTTTCCGCCACCACTGGCTTCTTTATAGAAGTAAATGTTATCCAAGTAAATGTCGTGTGGGTCCGTATTGGCACTTCCATCACCGTTGAACTGGCCATCAAACTTAAGTTGGACCACCTCATCCCAAGTCATTCCAGTGAAATCCCCAATTGGCAGGTCAACACTGTTCCAAGCACCAGGTGTCAATGGTACTTCAACCAGGAATTCGGCGACTCCGGTGCCTGTGCCTCCATTGATTGGGCTGACCTTAACTTGTCTATCTGTGCCTGTAGGCACCCAAATGTCTATGTGAAGGAATTCCATTCCCGAGGCATCCTGCGGATTTCCGGAGAAATCTGTTCCTTGGTAATTGAACGTTGGATACGCCAAGGCAAAATTGCCATCACCAGGATCGTATTCGGTATTAACAAAGGCCAAACCTGATTGTCCCCAATCTGGATTGTAGTTAATTCCATCTATGTTCGTATACGTGCCCCCGTAAATGGAGATCACATCAGCTGCATCCCTTGCAGGTGGAACCGGTGCGGACGTTGTTGGTGCAGTGCCGCCACCTCCGGTCATGGTCTCCACCTGGGTAATATCATCTATGTAGAAAGTACCTGCGGTGGTTCCAGGACCATCCACGAACATGGTAAATCTTGAGAAGCTATCGCCAGACGTGAAATCGAAGGACAACATTTCCCATCCACTACCACCATGGCTGGCGGTAATTTCTGTAGCTGCCCCGGTGCCTTCTTCAAGTTTTAGAAGGACATCAATGGCTGCATCCGCCCAGAAATTCATTTGAATGGTCTTATCCGTACTTAGGTCAATAGGAGTTCCCAAATCAAAGAAGAATCCTTCAAATGCGGCTCCGCTGTTGGTTATGGCCCCTACTTTGGAAGCGGTATCATTACTACCACCAGGAGCGGGGTTGTCCACCACTTCAAATGCGGCCCCATTAAACGTGGAAGCATCGTAGTCCACATTGGCTCCATCAAAAGTAATCGGCAAAGCCACAGCTTCTGGTACCACAATTACCAATTCGTCTTCAAAGGTATCCGAACCTCCAGCAGCATTGGATGCTGTAAGGCTTACGGTATAGGTTCCTGTAACATATGTTTTGATGGGGTCTATTTCGGTAGAGGTTGTTCCATCCCCAAAATCCCATTCGTATTTATCCGCATTTTCCGAGGTATTGATGAAGGAAACCGTTCCTGTTCCTTCCGTGGTCAATTGGGTAAACCCGGCCAATACTTCTGGAAGGCTCCCTCCTTCGTCATCTTCTTCACATCCCAAATAGGACATGGCCAAAATCATCAAGCATACAATCTTGGCTCTGTTTAATAATAGTTTCATTTCAGTATATATTAGTTTAGTTAGCTTTTATTCCTCGTACACCCTTACATAATCCACCAACATGGTCTGTGGGAAAACAGTTTCAGCATTGGGGCTTCCCACAAAGGTTCCCCCTACGGCAAGGTTCATCAAGATGTAAAAAGGCTTGTTGAACACCCATGTCCCGGTAACATCCTCGGGCGTGATCTGATTGTAGAGCACGTCGTCCACATAAAAGTTGATATACTCTGGACCCCACTCTATTCCAAATACGTGGAAACCAGTATCGAATCTGTCATTCTCCAAAATGTATTCCTTGGAAATTGCCTCCCCGGCCGAATATCCCGGTCCGTGAACACTTCCAATAAGCACTGTTGGATTTTGACCGCGATATTCCATGATGTCAATTTCCCCAGCTGCTGGCCACGGATTATCATCTATATCCGCTCCCAGCATCCAGAATGCCGGCCAGATTCCTTGACCGTACGGCAAACGAATCCTCGCTTCAAAGCGGCCGTACTGTTGTTCAAAAAGATCCTTGGTCAGCAGTCTTGCAGAGGTGTACTGCGAGTTTTCAAAAGACTCTTGGCGTGCTGTTATGAGCAGGAATCCATTGTCCACTTTTACATTTTCCGGGCGACTGGTATAGTACTGTAGCTCTTGATTCCCCCAGCCATTTACACCAGTTCCTATATCGTAACCCCAAATTTGTGGATTGGGGGCTCCTTCAGTCTCAAAATTATCCTCCATCACCAAGTTGGTAAATCTCGCAACAGTTTGTGTGTCGTCCGTTGTACATCCTGAAAAACAGTACACTAAAAGCAACACCAATATTGATGGAAAACTTGATCTTATAGTTTTTATGTCTTTATACTTTTTATTCATAACCCTATTTTTTCTATTGATTGAACACCTTATTATTCAGTGAAGAAGTACACATTATCAAATATGAAATTTGGTCCCCCTACGAGTATGATCGCACCCAAATTGTTTTTTTGGTCGGCGATGTCACCATCGAGCGCAATATTGAACGATGTCCATTGTCCCACGGTCAATCCGGTCAAATCAAACCTGCGATCTCGATCATCTCCTGTAGGCAATCCTGTATTGACATCCGTCTCCAATGTTTGGTTTGCCCCTATGTCCCTGATCTGTACTCCTACCTCTACACCTGGTGCTTGTACATAAACATCGATATGTAGGAAGGTAAGGCCGGAAGCATCCACTGTATTATCGAAAATCATACCGGTGAAGTTGTTATTGGTATACACCAACACATCCCCATTTTCAGTGGAAGTCACCTTGGTTTCTGTGGTTGAACCACCAAATCCTGGAGAAAAATTACTGTTGGTATCATTGGTGTAGGCGTCACTGAAGATGGATTTCACATTCCCTGCCGGATGAATGGGGTTCGGCGAAGCCTGTAAGCTTCCGCTCGATGTGACTTCCAAAGAACCTGCAGCCCTTACGTTTCCTAGAAGTGCGCTAATATTGGAAGTTCCTGCTCCGATAATGGAGATTTCTCCCAATTCGCTCACAACCGCCACTCCAACATCTGAAGATGAAAAATTAAAATAGGAAGGTGCCGCGGTAACCGTTTGGTTTACCCCATTATCCAAATTAAAGGTCTGGGTAAGTCCTGTAATAGGAATATTAGATCCTGTAAAGGCTTGTTCCACCAACTCCTGGCCGCCAAAAATTGCCGGTCTGGGCTGGGCAACCGTGCCCAATTTTTCAAATTTGATCTCATCAAACCATAAAATGTAACCTCCTTCATCACCTTCGAAAGATGCTCCTTCGGCCAACCAGAACATACCGGTTTCCTCGGTCAGTTTGGAGGCATCTGGAATGGGTATCACATATTTTTCCCATCGGGTGCTCACACCCAAGTTATTGGCTGTTACCTGAAACTTATTGGCTGTCTCGGCAGAGATGCCAAAACCAATGGCGTTAATGGAGGCCGCTTTGGACGCCTTTGCATAAAACGTCAATGCGTCAAAACCGGAAAGGTCGCGCTTTACGGTAGTATTAAATGCAGCACCCACAAAACCGTTTCCAAAAGCCGGAACATCAAACCTCATTGCGGCATCGCCATCAAAGACATCATTGGTTTCCACCGAAAACGCCTCTGGGTCCGCACCTGCATCCACAAAAGGAAAGTAATCCAATCCTGCTGAAAAGGCATCTATAAAAACATCGCCATCTGCAGGGAACGTAGCAAATTTTACCTCATCCGAAAAATCTCTTTCACAACTGGAAAAAACAACAATACCCAGGCAGAGAAAAAGTATGGATGGTAAGCTGATTATATTCTTATTTTTCATTTTTATAGTCTTTTTATTTGCCAATGTTGATATGTATATATGTCATGATTTCCCACTCGCTACCATCTCCAAATCCTACTGGACTTATTATGGGTGAGTCAGCAAATTCAAGTGCTTGGTTGGGAAGGTATCTAGGCGAAAATTCATCCAAAGACCTCCATGTGCCCCTTATTCCCACCTGTGTGCTTGGTAGAATAAACCAATCTGGTTTTCCAAGAGTGGTAGATATATCCAGCATTAACTGTACTGGGTATGTTAGGTTAAAGTCACGATGGTAATCAAAAGGGCCCCAATCGTTAATTTTTTGGGTATACTGAATTTTCAATTTGTTATAGATCATTCGAATATCCCCGCCAAAACGTTTGATCAAACGCTCACTATCACCATTGGCCTGTCCGTTACCATAATAGAAGTTCCCTATGATTCCTATATCGGAATTGATCTTGGACACCATTCTGGAATGTACTTCCCATAAATCTTCAGCCGGAACCGAATTTGGGAAAGCAAAGAAGGTCCTATCGGCGTTGAAACCAATATGTGAATCGATGCTTGTTGGAAGGTGACGATATACAAATCCAAGATTCATGGCGAATTTGGCATCCTCCGATCTGTCGTTGTCCCACTCGTACATCCAAGTACCGGGCGTTGGGTCAAACGTGAACAAAATCTCACCGGCAGTGGTCTCCCTATTGCCACGAACGGAAAAAGGATCATCAAGATTGTTCCTTAAACGTCCAGGTGCATTTACATCGTTGGGCATTGGATCTACCAAAGGTTTTTGATAGAGAAAGTTGGGCGCGATTTGGAAATTTCCAGCGGCAACTGTAAATCCTGTCAAGAAATTGGCTTGGTTTCCGCTTCCCGTATCTTTTAATTTCCAACCTGTGAATGTCAAGGTTTGGTCCGCACCTCCATTGGCCACAAGTCCCATTACCGCACCTTGACCATACCAATTGAACTTTCCACCTTCATAGGTAAGCTTTACTTTACCACCCCAGTTGTCATCTGAATTTATAACATCTTCATATACAACGTAGTTGCCAGGAGTACCTCTAACATCTTGAAACGTACTTCCATTCAAAGGGTTTCCTGCCCAAATACCTCCAAGATGGACCCCAAACTTGCCAAACTCCCTTTCAATGGCCAAGGTGGCCCTTTCGGTTGGCCAAAAGGGGATAACACCACTTCGTACTTGGTTTACATCCAAGACCCGACGTCCATTTTCATCAAATACGAGTTCAGTTTTAAAATCCCGGTGGTAAATACCGGTAACATCAAATTTTCCGAAATGTCTTTTATACTTGAAAAGCATTGTAGGGTTGGCTCCCCACCACAACTGTGGTCCAATGGCAGCCTTTAATCCTTTTAAAACGCCTTTGCCATCAACTTCAACCCCAAGGATCTCACCGTTATAGATATCCAGGTTTGGTCCGTAGTTGGCTTCTGGATACAATCCAAAGAAGTCACCTTCGTAACCCCAATGGTAGTGACCTGTCCTATAAAAACCTCTTAAATCAAATTCTTTTGCCTTCCATTCAAACTCGGCTTGGTACACGGCCAACCTGTTATTGTCGTTAAGCACAACATCACCTTCTGGCGAACTTACGGTAATAGGCCTTGCCCGATTCTCATAAAAAATTTCGTTGATTGGATTCTGGGCAACATTTCCAAGAATGTTGAAATTCACCTCTGCCCTCATATTGGGAGCGGGGTTACCTTCAATGCCAACAAAATAGGATTGCATATGGTCAAACCCTAATTGGTTTGGAAAGGTGTTTGGATCATCGGGATCCGCATTGTCAGGTGTGGTAATTAGGCTACCACCCGTACTGAAGGTGGAGAACTTTGCCTGAAGATTGCTTATGCGAAGCAAATTACTTTGTTCGCCTCTTAACGCAGCTTTATCGCCACGTGCTTTGAGCACGGCCTCCATTAACTCGATATTATCGAAATAGTTTTCTACAAAGGCTAGGTCCATGCCTTCCGCATATGGGTTTAGCTGATGCGCTTCTTTCAGGGCATAATAGGCGGCCCTTGGGTAAAGCTCGTAAAGCCCACGAGGGTTTGTTGCACCCTTGGCGCATATCCCGAACCACTCTTCATTCATATTGTTTGCTCCCGGAGAGGCCAAATCCCTGGCGTATCCACCATTGGACCAAGAGGCATTGTTGTCATGGACATCAGCATTTTTTCTATCATCAAAACCAAACTTCCACCATCCATCACTGAATTGGAAGGTAAACCCACCTATGGAATTTCCGACCTTCCCCAATCCTGCTGCATTTTCATAGATCTCTTTCCAGTTCCCTACCATGTAATAGGCCTGGGAATATTGATCTTCCTTATTTTCCACGGCGTTAAATGCATCTGCCCCAAATTCCGTGAACATTACGGGCATTTTAAGTTTGTCCTGTACCACTTGGAACATGTCGCCAAAAGACACACCTCTATAGGTGTTGGTTCCGTAGATATCCACATCTTTACATTCTTCAGCAACAATATCAATGAACAGCACATCACCGTTACAAATGGCCACCGGGTGGGAGGCATCCATCTCTTTCATCATTTTGGCGGCTTCGTTCATTAAACGGTACATGGGTCTACCACGACTCTCGCCAATAAACTGTATCCTACCTTCATCATCTGGAAAATCCTCTGTTTCCGCACCTGCCCAAAAAAGACCGTAATTGTTCTCATTACCCAACAAATAGAGTAACAGTCCTGGTGTATCCTTGTACCCATTGACCAATTCCTTCATTTCCTGCATGAGGAAATCAACGGTTGTTGGATCATCGTAAATGGTCACAGGGGTCCAAACACCCTCCAAGGTTAGTCCGTAACGGCCAAACGAATGGTTGAGCATGGTATAAATGCCATAGTTCTCGTAGATGTACTGAATCCATTTTGCCGGGACCCCAGTATACTGACGAATCACATTTACGCCCATGTTCTTGAGCAACGCCATTTCATGGTCAAGTCCTGCCTTAATGACATCATCGGACTTTTTCCAGAAATTTGCGTTCACGGTGTTGGTTCCAATTGGAATATAATCCCAATTCATACCGTTGATCATAAAATCCTCACCGTTGACAACTAATTTCATTCCTTCCTCATTGTGCACCACAGAAACCTGATCGGCTTGGGAATAAAGACCCGAAGCAAACAACAAGAGCAGTAATCTCATTAAATTGTTTTTCATAGTAATGTTTAGTTTTAGTTTGAAGTCAGCGCAGAAAGGAAGTGAAGTCCAATTAAGATTGAGCCGAAGCTTTGCCATCCTTTCATTTTTGCGGACGGTTAAACTTATCTTAAAAAAATAGCAAGTCCTTAAAATTGACCTCAACAAAAAATATACATCTCAAAAAAAGAGGCATTTTTTTGTGAAATTGGCAAAACGGTAGTTTTTACAGGGGTTCAGAGCGAATTTGGAAAACGGTAAAAATGAGGGAAATTTAGGCTTGTATAGGTAATGTTGAGGCGTTTGGCCAAGGATGTAAAGCGTTTTACAACTTTAAGATGTAGTCTACAAGGTTATCATCGTGCTCCAAGTTCATTTTCTTGCGCAAACGGTACCGTTTTATCTCCACACTTCTTGGGGATATGTTGAACATCGGTGCGATTTCCTTGGATGATAAATTGAGCCTTAGGTAGGCACATAACCTAATGTCGTTGGGGGAAAGATTTGGGTGGGCTTTTTTAAGTTTTTTGAGGAATTTCCGGTCTGCATTGTTGAAAGCTTCCTTAAAAAGTTCCCAGTCATCGTTCTGGTTGAGATTCTTATCAATGACATGGATTATGGGCTTTACCGCTTCCTTATCATCGGTGGTAAGCAATTGTTCCTTTACCTTGGAAAGTAATTCATTTTTTTTGATGATACTCATGGTAGAGGCGGCCAGCTCGTTACTCTTGCTTCTAAATTCCTCCTGGAGCTGTTTGTTCTTGAGTTTGATGATCTCCTTCTCGTTTTGCGCCTTGGCCAGTTCCATTTCCCGTTGGTTCTTCTCAATGAGTTGCCGTTGTCTTTTGTGATAATAGCGACGGTACATATAGTGTACGAGTATCAGGCCCAAAATTCCCCCGATGGCGTATAGGACAATCATCAAGTTGGACAGGTACCAGGGCCTCGCAATTTTGAATGCATAGGCTGCGGACACCTCCGATACTTTTTCACCGATTTTTGCCCTCACATTGAAGGTGTAGTTGCCTGGGGGCAGGTTTTCAAACAATACGGAGCTTTCGTTGGACCAATTGCTCCAGTTTGGATATATACCCTTCAGCTGATATTGGTATTGGGGTTTTAGATATTTGCTGTAATGGGGAACGAAATAGGAAATCTCTAGACTGTTTTCCTCACTCTCAAAATCACCAATACCATTGGGGTCCCAGAGTGTTTTCTCAGATTCCAAGCGTTGTTTTCCTGCCATTTGAACACTGGCAATGGAAATATCGATATTGTCTACCTGAAAGCTATGGATATCCAAGGTGAAATAACCGGAACGTGCCCCGAAAAGGTATACACCTTCATCTTCCAAGGCCGTTACACTTTCATATCCAATAATGCCATTTCTAATGTTTTCCGTCAAGGGAATCTTGTTTATTTTGGGTGTACTGGCCAGGCTGCTGCTGGAAACAAATCCAATATTTGCTTTGGAGAAGGTCCATAAATATCCATTTTTATCGTCTACCACCATTTTTCCCGAAGCATATTCCAGAGGCGTATATAACTGGCTTAGCACTGTGTCCTTGACAAAATGGTCCTCCTCGGTATCATAGGTGAAAATGCCATTTTTAAAACCATATAATAAGTCTCCCTTGTACTTAATAATCCCTGAATTGGAGTCCCGTATCACGGTATCGATTTCCATCCGGGCCACCCGAGAAAAATCCTCTTCTACCTGCAGTTTAAAAACCCCCTTGTATTCGTGGTTGACGAAAATGCGGTCATCGAATACCTCGAAATATCTGGCTGAATGTTCAAAACCTTCAATCTTATTGCGGGTTTTCCATAATCCATTGGTCCTTTCCAAAATATATAAACCGTCATAGCTGCCCAATAAAAGCTGATTGGGACGATCTTCCAATTCGCCAATTTTCCAGGCTCCCTGTATGTTGGATATTTTGCGAACCCTAGCCCCCTCTACAATGTATGCCCCTGTATGGTGCCCACAAAAAAGGGTGCCATCGATCATGTCCAAAGACCACACCTGACCCTGGGTACCTTCAACGAAGCTAAAATCCGAATTGGCATCCAAATTTTTGTAGTAGAGTCCCTGGTTTGTGCCTAAATACAGATGGTCATTGTCCACGGCTGCGGCATAAACGCTACCTACCAGTCCATTGCTATCCGGATATACCTGGAATGGGGACGCAATATTGATGTAGCTCACCCCTACATCCAAACCCAACCAGATATTCCCATCCAAATCTTCCAGTAGGGCCAATACCGTATTGTTCTGCAAGCCCTTGGTTTGATCAAGGTGTTGGAGCAACATCCCTTCGCCATCCATAAGGATTAAACCGTGGGAAATGGTGCCCAAGGCAAAATTTCCATTTCTCAACTTAATACCACTGTAAAGGCTTAAATCCAAAAGGAGATCATCTACCTGGGTATCCCACTTGACCAATCCTTGATCCTCCACATTGTAAAACCCTTCATTGCGAAACAAAAAGAGCAATCTATCCCCATCTTCAATGATATTGATGATTTCATCCGTTCTCAACACAGCATCGTCCAAGACAAGTTCCGGTCTGCCATTTCCAACCCTGAACACCCCTTGCCCCATTTTTTGGAAATACACTGTATCGTCTACCTTAAAGGCCTTGGGAATAAACGCATCAGACTTGATAATGGAGACATTGTTGTCATCCAAATTATAGGTATAGATCCTATAGTGCGACTGGAACACAATCAAATTTCCAAAGTTTAGAATCTCCCAGATTTCCTCATCTTCCAACAAGTCATCGGCTATGTTATTGGATAAACTGGTGTATTGGTACAGTCCGTACCGGTCCTTTTCCCAATAGCCAAATTCCATATAGCAGCCTGTATAAATCCGTTCTTCAACGGCTCTTACCGATCTAATTATGGATTCGTTGGGAGAAGGGAAAAAATCCCACTTGGCACCATTATAAACCATCAGCCCGGTATTGTTGGCCACATATATGGTTTTGTCCGCTCCCTGGGCCACGGCCCAATTCTGGCTTTCCGCGTTATAATCGGAAGGATAGAAATTCTGAACAGGCGGTAGTTCCTGCCCATAGGAGTACCCAAAGAGGTACAGTATTAAAAAAAGAAGGAAATATTGCTGTTTAGCCACTAAGTTTTCTATTCAATCTTCAGTTTCATAAGGGCCTTTATCCACATTTGAAACAGATGTTCCCACGCATTCAATTGTGTTACCATTGATGTTTGCCCATGCTCAAAATACACAAAAACCAGAACATCTGCCATAGGTTTGGTCAATGCATTCACAATTTTCCACGCTGTGAAGGACAATTATCCGCTTATTTCGGTCACCAAATTTCCAAACTATGGCAAAAGGTCCGTTTACGAACCCAAAGTGCGTGCTCACTCAAAATGGATATTTCTTTAGGTAAAGAGCTTCTAGTTTAGTGGTCAAACCACCGATCATGAAAACCAAAATCATCTTTCTGACCTTATTTTTATCCTCAGTCTTCCCTCTTTTTGCCCAGCAAGGAATTATATCCGGCACCCTTTTGGATAAAGAAGGTGTCCCCATCCCCGGGGTGAACATTACCATTAAAGGCAGCAACGAGGGGGCGCAGACCGATTTTGACGGCAACTACAGTATTAGCTGCTCAGTTGGGGACTTTTTGGTTTTTACCTATATCGGATTTTCCACCAAGGAGGTCAAGGTTACGGCAGATATGTTCCAGCATGGACTAAATACAAAAATCATCAGGAAGGAGCCGGTACAACAAGTCCTTTCAGAGGACTACATCAACTTTTTGAAACAGCAAAAAGGACCCCAATTTGATATTCCTGATATTGCAACTTCCTACAAAAAGTTTACTTCAAAATATCGGTATCGGTACTTCAACGCCTCCAAAATCAAAGACATTGAGATTTCGAAGGATGCCATAAAAGTTAAAAACTATACGGACGACCTGTATTTTGAGATTGGTCTACAACAAAAAACCAGTCTTCAATTTGTACAGCAATCAAACCTTCCCGAGATCCAGACCCAATTTGCCCAAGGAAGACCTGAAGACGGAAATTTGGCATGGTTTGGGGCGGAAACCAATGAAGCGTTTTCCTTCGGTCCCAGAATTTCAAATCTGGAGTTTGACGGGCAGGCATATCCTTTTGATTCAAACGGGGCTTTGGTGGCTCTTGGCTCAGGAAATGGACAAGCTGCCAATGCATACCGTTCCCAATTGTTCAAAAACAGCTGGAACCATAGTACCGCCCTTAACCTAAACATCCACACCGAGCAGCAACAGCTCAACTTCAGTTATACCAACAGCGCATTCAAAGACCTGTTCAACAAATCAGGAAGCAAGACCAATTATTTTGATCTAGGTTACATAAATCAAGGAGATAGGCTACAGTGGGACGCTTCTGTACAATGGAGCAAGAGCAAAACCGAAAATGCCAATATAAACGGGCTGTACAATCAAATCCATTTGGCGCAATTGATTACACCGCCAACATTTTCGAATAGCCAAGGCCCAATGCTGATTGACGGCAGCCAAAGGAGTTTTAGCCCTCAAAATTATAATAACCCCTATTGGCTATTGGAGCACAACCAAAACACCTTTGACCATTCTTTTTTGAAGGCCATTTTACAGAACAGCTTTGATATTGCAGGCAACCTGAAGATTGCCACAGGTCTCACTTACACCAAGCAAGAGGAAAATATTCAAGCCAATCTACCATTGGGGACAAATGGTTTCCCGAACGGTTTTAGGTCCAACAAACAGTTTGGAACCGAGGAATTCACAGCTGCACTGGCAGCCAATTATTGGCATCTTTACCTTACTGACGATATCCATTTTTCACCACATTCCTCTTTTCGGTACCATTATTCAGATTTGAACTATCACCTTACGGAAGCTTCATTATTTCAAGAGTTGAACAACATAACAAGTAGGCCGGTCAAATCAACGTTGGAATTGGAAAATAGAATGCTGTTTGAAGGCTATTTTGGTTTTGACCTAAGGCTAACATTGCAAAACAACTCCTTCTCTTCTTCTGTACAGGGCAGTAAGTGGTTCTTGCCTTCCGCCAAACTGTACCTTCAGCTTGGAAACCGAATATTTGACCACTCTGATTTTTTGCATTCCATTTCAATTAGCGGTGGATACTCCAAAAATGTGGTCGATTTTCCATTGTACTACAATAATTTCAGCCACAACAGTCTACAGTTGGAGGTGGAAAACCACCAAAGCTACACCACCAACAACGATTTGTTCATCTCCACTAATCTTGAATTTGAAGAAGCGGAGCAATTTGATGTCGAGGCCAAAATCTCATTTTTCAACAATAAATTGAGCTTGGGGGCCAACTATTACAATGCGTTGAACAAAAACAGCATATTCCCAGTTTTCGAGGGCAATTGGGAGCTTAGAAATATGGCCACGATAAGAAACCAAGGACTGGAAGCCAGTATTGATTTTGATGTCTATCGGCATTCTAACTCCAACTTTGGTTTGGATACCCGGATTTCCTTTAGCAGGAATACACCCATGGTCCAATCAATTGCGGATATTGGTTTGGAGCGAATCCCCGTTGCCGGGTTTTCTTCCATCTCCAAAAACCTGATAAAGGGACAGGCCCCTGGCACCATTGTGGGTTCAGCCTTCTTACGAAATCAAGAAGGTCAAGTGGTTATAGGACCCGATGGATTTCCGCTAGTAGATTCCCAACCCCAAATTTTGGGCAACCCCATACCGTATTTTAACCTGGGATGGTCCACAACACTCCATCTTCATCAGTTCACCATGAACTTTCTATGGGATTACCAAAAGGGAGGAGATATTTGGAACGGGACCCAAAACACCCTGAATTATTTTGGAACTTCCCAAGAATCGGTCCAATTGAGAGGTATCTCCGATTTCATTTTTCAGGGCGTGGATGCACAGGGAAACATCAATGCCTTACCGGTTGCCTTTGCTCCTACCACATCCAACATCCAACAAAATAGATGGGTACGCTATGGTTTTGAAGGTGTGGCCGAAGAAGCCATTGCTGACGGTAGCTACTTGAACCTAAAGTCCATTTCCCTGAAGTACACCATCAAAAAAGACGACAAGGATGCCCTGTTCAAGGAAGTTGTTTTTGGCCTTTTTGCCAAGAATGTCTGGACTTGGACCAAGACTAGGGGAGCCAATCCCTATAGCGCCCTTTTTGGCAACAGTACCGCCTCGGGCCTCCATTTTTTTAACCTGCCATTGGCCTCCGAGGCAGGTATCAACATCAATATAAAAATTTAAGATCATGACGCTCAAAAATAGACTTCTTAAGCATATTGCCCTGACATTTATCTTGTTTTGTGGCACCCTTGCCACTACGGCCCAGATGCAATCGAATCCCCTGGAAAAAATCTATACCCAAACAGATAGGCCCTTTTACTTTCCCGGGGAAACTCTTTGGTTCAAATCCTACGTGGTTGATGAAAACAACCGCCCCTCACATACCAGCGACCTTATCATCGCCGAGCTTATTTCCCCAAAAGGAACCGTGGTAAAGCAAAAAAAGCTGGCCACCTCCTTTGGATATGCCCATGGCGATTTCACCATACAAAAAGATTGGGTAGGGGGCATATACCGGTTAAAGGTGTATACCCATTATATGCGAAACTTTGGAAAAACCTCCTTTTTCACCAAGGAGATCACGGTACAAAAAGTGGTGGTTCCCAAATTGCTCCTATCCCTTGACTATCAAAAAGAAACTTATGGCAAAGGAAGTGTGGTACACGCCGATTTTAAAGTTGAAAACTTGAAAAACCAACCCTTGGCCAATACATCTTTTGTGGCAAAAGTTAGGCTTAGGGGGTATCTGATCATGGAAAAGGAGCTTCGCACCGATGAAGCTGGAGAAAGTGTCGTCACGTTTCAATTGCCAAAGGATCTCAATACCTCAGATGTGGTTCTTAACATAGAGGTGCCCTACCAAGGCTCACAAGAATCCATTTCCAGGACAGTACCGGTGCTGATGGACAACATAGACCTTCAATTCCTGCCAGAAGGAGGGAAAATCATAAAAGGGGCAACCAATACCATTGCTTTTAAAGCTTTGAACGAATTTGGAAAACCTGCGGACGTAAGCGGAATCATTTGGGACGCGGAAGGAAATAAAATACAAGAGTTTGAAAGTACCCATGACGGGATGGGTGCCTTTGATCTAAAACCGGGAAGTGGGATGGCTTACAAGGCCCAAATAACCCATCCATTTATGTCTGATTCACTATACCAGCTGCCGCATGTCCATACTTCTGGTGCAAAAATCTCCCTATTGGAACACACTTCTAAAAACACAGGTTGGGAATTCCACACCGCAGCACCCTTCCAAGGAACGTTCCAGGCCTTGGATGCCCTGGGCAGGGTTTGCTTTGAAAAAAATATATCGTTCAGGCCAGGTAGCCATAAAATCAAAGTGCCCATTTCCCAATTTCCAAGGGGCATTACCAAGTTCAGGGTATTGACGGAACAGAAACATGTGGTCAGTGAACGATTGGTATTTCTGAATAACCACAAGGCCTTAAAAATTGAAATCAAACCGGATAAAGAGGTCTACGGCCCTAGAGAGAAGGTAGTCCTGGAAATTCTTACCAAGGATTTTGACCAGAATCCAATCAGCAGCAATCTTGCTATATCCGTATCGGACAATGCACTGTTATCTTTTGCGGATGACAAACAAGATCGTATTGACAGCCATTTTTTGCTGTCCAGTGAATTGAAGGGAAAGATTCATGAGCCTTCCTTTTATTTTGATCCAGAAGAGAAAAATACGGAAGAGGCCAGGGACCTGGTCATGTTGACCCATGGTTGGAGGGACTATTTACAGCAGCCCAAAAAGAAACTGGACTTTTTCCCTGAAAAACGAAATTTATTGGAAGGTCAGGTCTTAGACAAAAAAGGAAATCCCATTGAGGCCCATTTGATATTATTTGACCGCTTTGGTGATAAGGCCCTGCAATTTAAAACCGATGCACATGGCAATTACCGCTGCAAATTGGGCAAGGCGCGTTCTTATGTGCTTGTGGCCTATAGGGAAGACAAGCAATTTTTAAAGATTGTGGAACGGCAAACTCCCACTACCCTAACAGCTCCTATTCCCGCGAACAATGGAGTCCTAAAGAAAGCCAATGAAAAGACTACTGGTTTTGCCGCAGTTGATGGTACCAAAAAACCACTTCAAGAACCCATTAAGGAAGCAGCTGCATTTTCCATAAATATGGAAGAGGATGCCCAATCTTTGGATGAGGTAGTAGTGACCGCCCTGGGCACCACAATTTCCAAACAAAGCCTTGGTTATGCGGTAGCAGAAGCAGATGCTGAAGAACTTGGCGGAAGTTCCGATACCATCAGTCAACTGCTTCAAGGTCGTGTTGCAGGGGTGCAAATCACCAACTCAAGCGGTGTGAACGGAGCTGGAACAACAGTCAACATTCGGGGATTGGGTTCGGTGCGCGGTTCCAGCAGACCTCTTTATGTAATTGACGGCATTCCGTATTCAGATGGATTTTCCGATGATCAAAATACCGAGCTACAAAATCTAAACCCATCCGACATCCAAAATATCAGCGTACTTAAAGGCGTAGCGGCCAGTAGTCTCTATGGATCTGCAGGATTGAACGGGGTGGTCTTGATAAACACCAAAAAAGGCAGGTACAGATACAACGATAAAATACTGTCAAAAAAGAAATTCAACAATTATGCGGTAAAATATATTTTCAAATACAACCGTCCAAATTCGGTCAGCTCAACCAAGGAATTTTATATGCCGGTTTACGATGCTGGTGAAATGGTAACGGAACGAAACGATTTTAGAAAAACCATCTACTGGAACCCCGTGGTGCAAACAGATAAAAATGGAAAGGCCCAACTGGAATTCTATAATTCGGATGCCATTACCTCATTCAATATTACCGCCGAAGGAATGTCGTACAACGGTTTGGTCAACCATCAGGAAGTAACGTACAGCATCCAAAGACCGTTAAGCATTTCCACTAAACTGCCCCGTTATAGTGTCTTGAACGATACCATTAAAATTCCTGTTACCATAACCAACAACACTTCCCAAATCCAAAAGTTGCAGTTTGATGTAACCCTGCCCAAGGAATTCCAATTGCTGGACAAGAAGGAATTGGGAGATAGCATACAGGTGGATGCCAATGGGTTCTTGTTGAAACACATTGCAGTGGTTCCAAAGAAAACAGGAAAAAACCTGGCTTTTACCGCCAACGTGCACAATGGTTTGCACAGCGACGGATTCAGCGAGGACATAACGGTGTTAAGTCCATATTTCCCTACGGAGACCACCATCTCCGGGTCCGAAAATGGAACATATAGCTTTGTTATGGATCATGTAGTTGCAGGGAGTGTTCAAGCTGATTTCAAGGTGTATGTGGATGTTATTGGCGATGTTATGAACGGGATTGAAGGTATCATCCGGAAACCTTATGGGTGTTTTGAGCAGACCTCCGCTTCCACATATCCCAATGTAATGGTACTTAAATATCTTCAGGAAACAGGAAAAAGCAACCAGGAAATTGAAGCCAAGGCAATGAACTACATTAAGCAGGGATATAAAAGACTGATTGGCTTTGAGACTTCTGAAGGTGGCTTTGAATGGTTTGGAAAAACTCCTCCACATGAAACCCTTACCGCCTTTGGAATTTTGGAATTTACCGAAATGAAGGAAGTATATCCAAAGGTAGATCAAAAGATGATCCACAGAACTGTTCAATGGCTTTTGGGACAAAAGGATGGCAAAGGTGGATTCCATAAAAGCAAAAAGGGGTATGACAGTTTTGCAAGTTCACCACCTAAGGTGGCCAACGCCTACATTGTTTATGCCCTCAGCGAGGCAGGGCTATCCACAGAAATTGAAGCGGAATTCCAAAGTGCTCTGCAAGAAGCGCTGCGCTCCAAAGATGTGTACCGCATGGCCCTAATGGCACTGGCCAGCGATAATCTTGGCAATACATCGGCTTATGCGGAATTAATGAAAGAACTACTTCAAAAAATTGAAAAACTAGGTTATGAAAACCAAAAGGTGGAAAACACCATTACCCGTTCCTATGGAAATTCCAAGGCCTTGGAAACAACTGCACTGATAGTGTTGGCCCTTTTGCGCGATGATGCCCATAGTGACAAAGTTGCGAAAGGCGTACAGTTTATTACATCGCATAGGGAGCACGGCCGTTTTGGCAGTACCCAAGCCACCGTGATGTCCCTAAAGGCGCTTTTGGAGTATAGCAAAAGTCAAAAAAGAGCGCTTCTTGGCAAAGATGATTCCATTGCAATAATGGTCAACGGTAAGACTTTTATGAAGAATCTGCAACAATTGGACAACGGAACGCTACTGATTCCAAATATTGGGGAATACTTGGTTGAAGGGGTCCAAAAAGTTGAGGTCAAATTCAAGAATGACAAGAAAACCTCTCCCTATGCCCTAGATGTTAAATGGGACAGTTATTTGCCAAATTCCTCCACTCTTTCACCTGTTGTTTTGAAGACAGAGCTCAGTGGGCCTGATACTTCTGTGGGAAGTTTGGTAAGAATGGGCATCCATGTTTCAAACAAGTTGAATGAACCGGTTTCCATGACCACGGCTATCATAGGTATTCCAAGCGGTGCCGGACTACAGCCCTATCAACTAAAAGAACTTTTGGAAACCAATCTTGTGGACTATTATGAAGTTTTTGACAACTATTTGGTACTCTACTGGAAAAGTATGACGGCATTGGAGGAAAAGGTAATCCATCTGGATCTAAAGGCTGAAATCCCTGGTCGTTTCCAAGCTCCGGCCAGTGCGGCGTATTTGTACTATGGCGATGAAAACAAATATTGGGTACCTGGAACATCGGTACATATAAGGGCAACGGTCGGTAATTAACAGTTGCTTGTTTTAACCTAGGCTCCAACACAAGCGCCCAACAATTTGGGCGCTTTTTTTAATACGATCAAGGATGCCAAAAGTTGCAATGGGTTGATGCTCTTATAAACTCCTTTTTACTTCTTCCAAGGAGGTATGCAGTAGTTTAAGGCATAGCATATCCAGCTGTTCCTCATCACCGGTAAAATGAAAAGTTCGATGGAAATGGGTCAACGATTCATTAGGTGCCAAATCCGCTGCCCTTGATGAACTCTCCAATTCGTAGAACGGACCCAGCTGACCGCCATCTTCCAAAGGACCATCATTATAGGAATTCACCGCATCCCCAGCAAATGGATCATCCTGTAATTTCCAAAGGGAATTGACGTAATCAAACTGATTGCTTTCCAAGGTAAATTGGGCTATGGTGAGCATCTTGTTATTTGGGTCGTAGCTGCCCATTATAGGATAAGTCCGCCTGGGTGATAATCCAATTTTGCTGCGTTTGTTCCCATCTGCCTTGAAGAATATGACACTATCCACAACCGGCAAACGGTCTGCAGGCACTTTGCCAAAATAGTTGTCCGTAACAATTTGCCCCAAGTTAGATGGATCACCAGTTTTAAATGGTACTACCACCACCGTTTTATCCGAGGGCTTAAACATGCTCAAAATCCAAATGGAGAGCATTCCGGTCTCCTTGGTCCATTCAGAATTTCCGTCATTGGTCAATACATTTTCGGTTTCAAAACCAACCATTTTCACCCCATTGGGGATGGAAATATCAAGATGCTGGCCTACAGTATTTGCATCCAATAGCCGAACAGTGCGGTCTATGGAAATTTCAAAATCATTGTTGGAATGGTTTACCAATTGGGCCTTTTTATGAAAATGTGCCTGTTTTTCCGTTCGGTCAACCAATTGGAAGGCTTCGGTATCCATTAGGGTCGGGACTTTCCAGTTTTCAAAATTGAAATCCGTTCCAGGTTTGAAGTAAATGGAGAACTGCCCCCCTTCCGGGCCAATCCAAAATCGCTCTTCCCCTCCATAAGGGTTGAATTGTGGGTTGGTCTCCTTGGATGAAATATGCTTGTAATTGATCCACCCAAAACTGGACCCTTGGTCACCGGCAAGAGTACTGGTCATAACCCTTCCTTGAAGTTCTGGAGTTACCAAAATCTTACTTTGACCTTCTCCCAATACAAAGCTCTGGGGAAAGTGTTGGGTCATAAAAGCAACATCATAACCAAAGGAATCCTTGGCCAATGTTTCTTGTTCTACTTCCGTTTTGGCTTTGGGCTTGCATCCAAGTAAAACAAACACCATCAAAATGGGAACCAACAAGATTTGCAAATTCATTGGAAAATGTTTCATCCAGGTATATTTTCTGGCTTGGTTAGTCCAGAACCAAACACAATTATGACTATTACCAAACCTAGGTGTTAGTTGACTGATTCACAATCACTAAAATAACAGAATTGGGTACTTGTTTTGCCAGAATGGGTTATTTATCCTCAACTATTGATATACCTTAACCCAATCAATGATCATGTGCACCGGCAGTTGGTCCAAATCCACTTCCCCCACCCAAGAACCTCCCAACTGCTGGTCAATTAGCAGATAAAACGGTTGATCAAAGGGCCATTGTGATGGGTCCACCCCATCCACTTTTGGGTAGGTAAAAGTTGGACGGCCATTCAAGGTATATACCAATTTATCCGGATACCATTCCAAGCCGAAAGTATTGAATTCCCCTTTGTTGAATGAAGTGGTACTGTAGTAAGGGGGATTTTCCTTCTGCTTCAGTTCCAAGGTATAATAGGAATGTGTGGTCTGATAGATAATGTCATCGAAATTTAGGTGTTCCATGATATCTATTTCCCCATTTCTGGGATAGGCCCCATGTTTTCGCTGTTCGGAAAGCATCCACATGGCCGGCCATGCGCCCTGTGTCGATTCCAGTTTGGCCCGAATTTCAATTTTTCCGTATTGAAAGGCAAATTTCCCTTTGGTATAGATACCGCCGGTGAGGTATGGCCTTGGATCAGTAAGCGTGTCCGTGTTTTTGATGCCTACCAGATGTAATTTGCCATCTTTCCATTCAAAACAACGCGCGTCTTTGTCGGTCATTTGATCATTCCAGTCCGATGTGCCTTGGGCAATTTTAGTCCATTTTTTGGCATTGAGTACCGGAGATTCAAAATGGTCTTCCCAAACCACTTTCCATTCCTTATCGAGGCGATGTTTTTTTAGGATATAAAGTTCGGCCCCGGTATCCGCCACTGGGATCGTCTTGCAGGAAGACGCCAATACAGATACAACACAGATAAATATCCGATTTCCAAATCCCACAACCTTCTAGCTTTGGGTTGCTGCCAAAAGAGCGTCCTCAATCTTCTGTAAAAACAGGATTTCTGCATAAAACTGCCAATCGAAAGAGAGGGATTGATTGGCCAAGTGCACATGATGGTCCTGGTCAAGGATGTAGTTGTCTGGCTTGGTCAGGATACGGGTTTTTCCGTACACCGCCTCCAAATCTGCCCTGACATCCGCAAATTGTGCTTTCAAAAAGGACAGTTCCATCAACACTTGTTTCCGTTTGGTTTCATCTGTTTCCTGGTCAAAGGCATTCAGTTTCAACAATATTCCGTTACTAAATTGGACCAATTTGTTCACTTGCTCGTACACTTCCAGATTATGAAGGTTGCGCTGCGCCAAATTTTTCATGTGTCCAATTTTGGATGCAATGGTGTCACATTTGGCCATAGTGACTTTGGCCTCCGCTATTCTCTCCGCATATTTATTGGACCAAGCCCCTGGGTTTTGGACATCGGGCACTTGCATGATCAACTCCTCCATGGCTTTTGGATTGCTTTTTAGATGATTCCTACTGTTCCCATCCATCAAAAGGTGTTTCCATTTGGACACAGGGTCTTCGAGCATATCAATAAACCCATATTTGGAATCGGACAAGGTATGGGCATACTCCCTATGTCTGAAGGCTGCTTTGATTTCTTCCTTATTTCTTTGATCTCCGGCCCAGGTATATTCCGCAAAGGCCAATATACCGCGCATATAGAGTTCGAAATGGGGGGAATCATCGTCCCACAGGGTCAATAATAGTCCATTAAGGCCACTCTCTATAGAGGACAGGGCAAATGACCTAATATTGACAATATTGCTCTCTTCCTGGGGCATCAAGGTCCACCGGGTTTGGCCTGCGGTAGCGCCCATTACCTTAAAACCATTATTCCTGAACCAATTCATGGCCTTACTATTGCCGTAGGTCTCCGGCATTTGGTAGTTCCATCGCATATAAATGCAATTTTTGGGGAACTCGTCTAAAAATTCAACCAGTTTATGCTCGTTCTCCTTCCAAATTTGGTCCACTTCTTCTTTGCTTATCTCCCTATTGAACATAGGTCCATACACCTTGGCGTGTTTTAAAGGCATATCATCCCAAAAAATGGGAATACGGTCATGCTCCGCGGCAAACTGGCACACTTTATTTAGCCATTGCAGCTGTAATTCCAATGGGGATTTTCCACTGCCACGACCAGAGGTGTGTACCTCATCACCCCCAATATGTAGGTATTTGCCATCAGGTGTGGCTTCCATGGCTTCTTCATATAGATCATACTGCAATTTGTAGGTTTCGGGATCAAGTGGATTATAGGCCCAATCACTTTTGGGGTCGTCCCTAAGGTGTTTGTAATCTTCATGTTTTAGAACAAAGGAGGAATGTCCCAGGCCCTGTACCAACGGACTTATCTCTATGAACCGGTCTTTGGCGTAGGCAGAAATTTGTTGCCATGTTTCCTTGCTCAAAGCATCCCCTGATGCGATTTTGGGATGGCGTTCAAATTGGATTTTGTCCTCTACCTCGAGGATAATGGCGTTAATTTTATAGCTGGCCAATTTGTCCAGTAGCTGGTAGTAATATTCCGTTTTTTCCAGGTGATGTTTTACATCCCAATGAACAGACCTGTACTGCAAAAGCGGAAAGTCAGCAATTTCGCAAAGGGGGAGGTTCACTTGTTGTTCCTTGGCATCCAAAACAAGTTGTTCCAAAGTTTTGAACCCATAAAACAAGCCCGCCTTGTCCTTTCCTATTAAAGAAATTGCCTCATTCCCGATGTTGAGTTGGTAGCCTTCCGCCTGCACATCCAATTGATCATTGATGCTATAGACGATTTGTGCATTGGATGCATCATTTGTTGGGTTTATGCCACCCAGTAAACCACCCAAAATGGGCAATTCAGTACCGTCCTCGGCAAATACAAAGCGGAGGTCGTCAACTTTTAAATCGCTAACACCGGTTACTTTAAAATTCTGGGGAGACGGCAATACTACAAAGTCACCCATCTTTTTTTCCACGGGTGAAGCGCAGCTCCCCAATAGGCAAATGGATAGAAGGAATACGCCCTTTTTTAGAGTTCTCATACGGTCTGTTTTTCCAATTTTCGACAAGATATTAAAAAGTCAATCAATTTATGTGTACGATAACGCAAAAATTATGTTATCGTACACATTTTTATAGGTTTTGGGGTCTTGTGTTTAATTTGTGGTTATTCTAACGAATCACTGCCCACGTATAACTGTTAGGCTCGACCGATGTTTTTAGAGTAATGGAATAATCCCTATCCAAATTGAATGGTACGGGCTTCCCCTCCTCCCATTGCACCTTGGCCACATCCGTTAATCCCGTATAATATAGGGGTACTTTGATGGACCTGGTTATGGCTTTATCGGTTGGATTGTACACCAGTAACATGCCTTTTTCACCTCCATCGGGATTTACGCTTAACCAATAGTCAATGTCCCTTCCATCTGCCCTGCGCAAATGGATGATATCTCCTTCCAGAACATCCCGGTATTTCTTAAACCAACTGACCATTCCCTTGACCATACTTTTGGTTTTTTCAGTATCATACAGTCGTGGGCCCCGGTAGCAGGCCTGCACCCCTCCTCCCAAGTTACTGGCCATCATCATTTTATAATGCTCCAAATGTTCGTTTAGGGGCTCGATTGTGGCTGCTGCTCCCCCACCATGATATTCGGTGAGTGGAACAAACATCCAACCCATGGAGGGTGTTTTCTGCCAGGCACCGTCATAAATGTTTTGGCGGGTGTGGATGAGTTGTTGGTTTCTGGGCAAACTCCAATTGACTTCCCGATAGCCCATCCCACATTTGTTGCCCCCACTCATGTAATAATAATCCGGGATGTTCAAATAAATTCCGTTGGCCCTACACCATTTGTAAAATTGGGATATGGTCTCGTACTGCTCCCATCTGGAATCCTGGTAGCCCTTATGTCCTGGGTGGTGTTCTGCTGTACAGACATCGCCCGGATAAGAGCCGTCATGCTCCAACAACGAAAAACCCGTTTGCTGGTAAAAATTGTACAGTTTTTTAAAATAAGCCTGGCCCCATTCACTTTCCAAACAAGGTGAATTGCCAAAGGTGGGCCGTTTCCCTTCTGGCATTACCACATCCTGCCCGCCACCGATCCTTCGCGAAGCCAAAAGCGAATACCCTCCTATTTCAACACCCTTGCTCTTGGCATAGCTGGCATACTGCTTCATTTTAGTTATGTACTCCACGCTATCGTCTTCAATATTGAATCCACTGCCGAACGTAAGGATAACCATTTCAAAACCTACTTCGGCCGCCTGGTCAATGGCTGTTTTAACCCGATCCCAATCCGCAAATCGGGCATGCATCATCAGGGGATTTTCCGTGGTCCACGGAGCCAAGGTCCTGTACATGCGCCGTAATGCCATGCCCTGTCGTTCCCGATCATAACCATCATAAGGCATAACAAAGGTGCGGAAGCTGGTAAAACTTTTTCCTGGTGCAATGGTTTTATTAGGACCAACTTCGGGTCCAACTTGGAGCAAACAGGGCGTAATGCGCAGATAATTCACTTGCGTATGGTAATCCGGGTCTGGTAACCATTTTACTGCATGATGGTTGGCATCTTCCACATTGAAGCTGGAAAATGCATAATCGGTTTCTACATGTATGTTCGGTTTTGGCACATTAAATTGCCGGGTTTCCACAGCGGATCCATACTCTACCGCAGCAATGATCTCGCTGGTAAATTTGTCAATGGTGATTTCCCTACCACTGTTGTTCTGCAATGTCAGCCATTTGGCCATCACCGGTATGCCGTCATAGAGTTCATAATGCACGGAAAGGGTAATGTCTTCCCTGCTGAAGCCGGAAGTGGTTTTATCTTCCAAATCCCCGTAGGTTGCATAGTCCAGAACTTGCATCCTTACCAACTCGCCAACCTCATCCCCATTTTCACTTTGGTTGCCATACTGGTTCGTCTTCCCAATTCTGACCTTTGAAGGCATGGTTTTAAATGGTGCAAGTTCTTCCACAATCTGCCAATCACCTTCTTTCGGTTTTGCTTCGCAAAATACCTTTTGTGCCGTAATTCTGTAGCGCAGTGTCCAAGCTTGGTTTACATCCAACACTTGGCGTCCACCAGCAGCTTTGTGTTCCTTTTTTCCATCCCAGAGTCCAAACATGGGTACTCCATCATCATAATCGTTCCCTCCTGGGCGCATGTAAAACTTCACCGTTTTATGGGGCCAAACCAAGGTTATGCCCGGTCCAAACTCCTTGCTTTTGTCAGTGCCCACATTAAATGTCGCTTCGATTATCCTGGCATCGGGTTGCAGTTCTTTTTCCGCAAAAACAGCTGTGTTGGAAGGGGTATAAATCTCCCCAATCTTGCCCTCATTTTGAAAGGATGACCGTGGATGTTTTTTGGAATAAGCAATCTTCCAAACGGCATCAAGTGATGTAAAATCCGTACTGTACAACTGTGTCCGGCCATAGGAACTGGGCAACAAGGTTTTCCCTCCCAACAAATCCTGGGTCTGGGGCATCCCATAATCCATACGAAGATGTACCCCTTTGGGTGGCCATACAGAATTTTTGGCATGGTGCCTTACTTGTTTCCAAGCAAAAGAAGCCTTGGGTTCGGACACCTCATAACCCACATACTGCATGGAAGCAGGATCAGCCTGCATATCTGCCAACCATTCCGGTTTAAGAAAGGCATAGTTGGGTTGACCTTTTAGGCCACCAATTTCGTAATTGATCCCATCAATTTTTACAATAGCCTCGGGTTTCACTCCTCTTAAGAGCGATTCACCGGTCACTAAATTGTCAAATCGAACCGTAGCAGCATTGGGCGTAATTCTAAAAACACGTTTGATCAAGCCATTGGACAGTTCAATCTCCTTCTCTGTCTTGTTCACTTCCGCTGTATAGGTAGAACCATCAATAAGCCAATCTTGGGCCTTTACAACTGATGAACAACAAAAAATTGCTACAATAAAAAGAAAGTTATGAATGCGCGTTCTCATAGATTGGTGTTGGAGGGTAATCAGAAAATGGAAATGAACCCATGGTCAAATCCAATATATCGCACTAAATCTAAAAAGTCAAATCAACATAAGCTACCTACCCATTATGCCTTTAAGATACTTGATTTGCCAAACCACAATAGATCATTGAATTACAGTAATTTATAGTTTGCATTGGGTATTTTTTTAACTTGTATCAGAAATGAAATTTATACTGTTCCGAACTTATTTGGTTAAAACCATCATGAAAAAAGGGCTCTTGATTTTAAGCTTACTTTGTTTTCTTCCATTGCATCCTCAAAATGCGACACCTTTGGTTAGCGGAAAAATTACCGATGTATGGGGCACGCCCATCCCCAACGTAAACCTATTGGTCAAAGACACAACTATAGGCACGCAAACGGATGAGTCAGGCGTTTTTAGCCTAAGTGCCCAAACTGGGGAAATCCTTATTATTTCTTCCATTGGCTATGGCACCATTGAATATAGGGTCACCGAAAAGAGGAGCGGTATTTTAATTACCCTGTCTCCAATGACCACCAAATTGAATGAGGTGGTCGTGGAAAAAAGAAAGCGGAAAACCAAACAGGACCTTTTGGCCGATTATGCGGAAAACAAAAACCTGATCAAGACCTCTTTTGGAATATTGGACAAGGACCGCTCATCCTCCTCCATGCGATTTGTGGAAGGGGATGATCTTGCCAATGTGGGTCCGGATTTTCTAATGACCTTGAAAAACCACGTACCCGGTATGCGGGTTGTTCGGCCTCCCTATGCCAACGATGTGGAGGTTTATTTGAGAAGAATGTCGTTTTCCATAGATACCTCGGGGGCCATGAACGCTGCTCCAAAAGCCATCTTTGATGTGGACGGTATTATCTTGGAAACCGCACCCACCTACCTAAATGCAAGTGATATTGACAGGTTGGTTGTACTTGAGCGCAATGGTGCCATTTCCAGGTATGGTCCCAGGGGCATTGGCGGCGTGATCATTATCAATACAAAAGGTAAAAACCAAATGGACGAGCGCGGGATTGAACGGCGATATGACAATTCTGCCATGAGGGACAGTCTATATGACCTATTTGCCAGCAAAACCTATTATGCCCCGTTGACCCCGCATTATATGGATGGTTTTGCAATGGCAGCATCAAAACCCGAAGCCAGGGCTATTCTACAGGATCAAATGGAAATTCACGGGAAAGACCCCAACTTTTATCTTGATCTGGCGTACTATTTCAAGGAACGGTGGCAAGACCCTAAAATATCCGGATTGCTGTTGGACGAAGTCCAAAACAAGTTTCCCGACAATCTTCCGGCATTGAAGTCGTTGGCATATCGATATGGGACCATGGGCCAAAACGAAAAAGCCCTGGAGGTCTATCATAAAATTTTACAACTTGATGAAAGTTCGCCCCAATCCTATGAAGATGTGGTTCTTGCGCATCTACAATTGCACCAGGATGAAAAGGCTCGTGAGGTGTCTTTACAATATCAAAGTCTGATAGCGGATAGTCCAGCAACTGCAGAACCAGCGGGCGACGAAAATGAAAATCACCAACATTTTCCCATACATAGAAGGTTTTTGAATGTGGGAAAGGATTCCAAAAATCTGGACTTTAACGCATCACTCACCTGCGTCAATATAGCGATAGCGAACAAGGATGCCCATACCACCCTACGGATCATTGACCCAGAAGCCAATTCCACCACTTGGACCCATGCACCATCAACGGAAAGTAAAACGGGGATGTATATGAGCACGCAGTTTTTTATAGAACAAGAACCCAAAGGGGAATGGCAGGTTAAACTTCAACAATTTGAAGGTGCCCCCACTTTCATTCGCTTTACGGTCTTTTTTGATTACGGATTACCGTCCGAGTACAAAAGAGTGATGTTGTTCAAACTCACTCCTGATTATTCGGGCAACCATCTGTTTTCCATCAATGCTGCCTCAAACACCATTCTGGAGTAGGCAAAGGATCTAGGTTATCGTATTAATTGAGATTGTCTATTCCCAGGCGGGCCTTGATACGGTCGTTCCATTTTACCATGGCTTCGTGAACCGTGCCCTTTCCAGTTTCCAGGGCCATGGTCTTTACCTCGATTCCAGCACCATGATGCACCTCATCAAAAATGGCTTTTACCTCGTTGAATGTCATGTTTGGGGTGATTCGGGACATGGCCAGCTGACGAAAAACCTCGTAAATATCAAACGTCATGTTCAAAAAGGCCAGTTTGTGTTTGGACCCATCGTTGTTGGCATGGAATGAGTTGATGTCCATCAAGGTACTGCTGGTAACATTTGGCTGTCCTGACTTATCATTGAAGCCATCAACCATATAGAAAATGTTCAGCGCTTTTTTCTTTTTCTTGGAAGTGTTTTGGACATGGGCGGCGACAGGGGTATCAAATCCCTTTCCTACACCAATATCCATTTTTCCCTTGGTACGATCAAAACTGGGGTCGTCAGATTTTGGGTCTGAATTGTTCACCAGATGTTCCCATTGAAAGCGATTGTCCTTTTGCCAAGCCAAAACGGAAGGTTTTGTAAATTCCAGGTCCTCCAATCTAATGTTGCTTTCATAATTGATCAAATAACCATTTTTCTTCATGAATTCAGTGGTGCGCTCATCTTTGCGGCTTTTGGGTACCTGGTAGTTGGTCTCCCAAAACTTTTTGGAGGCTTGCAGCGCCACAATTTTGTCATAGTCGTTGTTAAAGAAGATTTCTTTGGTAAAATAGGGTTCTTGAAACGTAGCCCCGTAATCATACAGATAGAGAAAAGTTCTGGAATCTATAAGCTCAACGAAATCATCCAGCTTATACTCCATTTGAAAATCAAAGTTTATGTACTGTATTTTTCGATGGTCCAGGGGGTCAAAAGCAAAGGTCATCAAAATCTCCTTTGGGGTCAGTTCGGTATGTTCATTAATGGAGGCCAGTGCTTCTGTGCTGGGGTCTTTGATCCCCAATTCTATTTTTTTAACTATCAACTTGCTGTGGTCCACTATCATTTTTCCATAAAACAACCTTCCATTGGGTCTCTTGGGAAAGAAGGCAAGGGCCACTTCCTGACCACTGCAGTTTTTACATTCATCAATTCGGACTCTGTATTTTCTGGAAATGGCATCGTAGGACATGTTTCCGGGATAGTTGGGCAGTATTTGCCCGCTGGTGCCGAACAATTTAAAGTCGCTTAAAATCTTTGTATTGTCCAAGCTATAGAAGGCAAACTTTTTATTGTGGCCAAATCGCCCACTTTTAACCTTTAGGTCCATAATACCGCTGGATAGGCTCTGTTTTCCACTATAAAATCCCTCAATCTGTTCAATGGGAATGTTTCTTGCGGAGGATGTCAGCTTAAAAAATGCCTTGCTGGTGGTTTCAATATCATTTTTCCGATATTTTTCAATGGCATTGGAAAGTAATCTATAGGGATATTCCTTGTCCTCTTTTGCCGTCAAGACAATTTCGTCCAGAGCGGAAACGTCCGTTTCCAAATAAAGCCGTGATTCCGTATTGAAGTAAGACAAGGCCTCCTTTTTGGGCATAAATCCAATATGTCTTATTTCCAAGGAATCCGTGGTGATGTTACCATCCAGGGCAAACTTACCATCCTCATTGGTAATGGTATGGTCCGTTTTTGAACCGAAGATCACAAGGGTGCAATATGGCAATGGCTTGTTTGAGGATTTATCAAATATGAACCCTTCAACACGTGTCTGGGAATGTGCCGTTGCGCAAATGGCGAACACCAAAATAAATGCTGCCTTTTTGATCATTGGTTGTTTTACTTGACTTGTTGTGAAAGCGTTGGCCTCCCTAAGATAGTACAGAATTCTTTGTTATCCGCGAATGGGCACCTCTTCTGCCCCTATGTTTTGCAAAAGGTTCTGGTGTTCCAAGGATGTGTATTGGTTGAAGGACTCAAGCTTGACCTGGTCGGAATACCTTCATAACCTCAGGATTCGATTCCAGAAATGGTCCCTCTATCAAGTCGACACAGTATGGGATGGCTGGAAAAATGGCCTCCAAACATTCTTTGATCGCCTTTGGTTTTCCTGGCAGATTGACGATTAAGGTGTTCCCGCGGATTCCGGCGGTTTGGCGGGAAAGAATGGCGGTAGGCACATATTGTAAACTTACCTGCCTCATCTGCTCCCCAAATCCGGGAAGCATTTTTTCACAAACTGCGATAGTGGCCTCCGGTGTCACATCCCTTATGGCCGGTCCTGTACCTCCTGTAGTTACGATCAGGCAACAACCCTCTTCATCTGCCATGCGGATCATTTCCTTTTCCAGCAAATCTTGCTCATCAGGAATTACGGCGTACTCGGCCTCCCACGGATTGATCAACCACAAATTCATCAGTCGTTTTACTTCCTTTCCGGGAATGTCTTCATATTCGCCACGACTGGCACGGTCCGACACATTGATAATCCCAATTTTTATTTGATCCACTTCCGCCTCATTTTAGCATTCAACAAGAGTTGCGACATTATGATTTTACAATGCCAAAAGAAATAAAAAAAGACGGTCTACCAAAAAGGAAGTTTATTCCTCTTAGGCCGTCCCTACAGGAAACATCATTTCCTTAATCAAAATATGATAACCACAATCAAGTATTTAACAACAAATTAATTTTTACCAATTCTTTTTATCCAATATTTGCGCTTGAAACCAAACTACTAGGAATGAAAACATTGCTATCCGGTATACTTATGCTCTTTATTACACTCAATACTGTAGAAGCGCAGGTTACGGCAGAGTTGTTTGGCACCATAACGGATGAAGTAGGTGAGCCCATTGGCGGAGCATCGGTATACCTTGAGGGTACCGATAAGGGGGCGCAAACAGATTTTGATGGAAACTACGTTATTCAAGATATCCTACCAGGAACGTATAATCTTATTGTTAGTTATATAGGGTACGAAACTCAAACACAATATAATGTCATAATACGCTCAAAAGGTACGCCGAACTACAATTTTATTCTCCAAGAATCAGCACAGCAATTGGAGGAGGTCGTGGTATCAAATATGAACAAAATAAGTCGGCCTAGGGAAACACCCCTGTCCACGCAATCACTTTCAGCTGTAGAAATAGCCACTTACCCTGGAAGTAATAATGATGTTGTTCAGGTGGCACAAACACTTCCAGGGGTTTCACCTTCCATTGGGGGATTTCGTAACGATCTCATAATCCGAGGTGGAGCTCCAAATGAAACGGTATACTATTTGGATGGAATGGAAATTCCCAACATAAATCACTTTTCCACCCAAGGAAGTGCGGGAGGGCCGGTGGGTCTGATCAATGTTTCCTTCATAGACAACGTTACCCTTTCCTCTTCGGCATTTGGAGCAAAATATGACAATCCCCTATCCGGGGTACTTCAATTTAGCCAACGTAATGGCAACAACCGTAATTTCAGCGGTAATTTTCGCGTAAGTGCAAGTGAAGCTGCCCTAACCTTGGAAGGGCCAATATTCAAGAAAGCGGAAAGCGAATCCAAAACCACCTTTTTAGCTTCGGTCCGCAGAAGTTATCTGCAATTTCTTTTTGAATTTATTGGGCTTCCCATTAGACCCAACTATTGGGACTATCAATATAAAATCAATCATGAGATTGACCCCTACAACAACATCAGTCTTATTGGAATTGGATCCATTGATGATTTTTCGGTGGAAGCCCCTGACGAATTTGATGAGGAGCGTCAGGCACAATTGGAGCAAGCCCCATTTATTGAGCAGAGAACCAATGCCATTGGCCTAACATGGAGAAACAGATTCAAAAATGGTAGTGGTTTTATGGAGACCACAATCAGTAACAATACATTGGTGAACGATTTCACCAGATTTGAAGACCCTGAAAATGAAGCTGGTGTCATATTCCTTAATGATGCCAAGGAGACTGAAACCAAACTTCGCTATAGTTTGACCAAATTTTTTAAGGATTGGAAATGGATTTCCGGATTCAACTTTCAGCATTCCGACTATGAAAACGAAACTCTTAATTTAACAGATGGTATCGCATTCAATACAGCTATTGATTTCTTCAAATATGGTTTCTTTACCAATGTAACCAGGTCCTTTCTTAATGATACATTTGATGTTTCATTTGGTTTTAGAATGGATGGTGATACCTTTACAAAGGAAGACAATCTTCTATCAACACTTTCACCTCGTCTTTCCCTTTCCTATGAATTTTCTGAAAACTGGCGGATTAATGGATCCTTGGGGCGTTATTATAAACTACCTCCATATACCATCCTAGGTTTTCGGGACAACGATGGGAATTTGGTTAATCAAAACGTGAATTACACCCTCAGCGACCATATGGTATTGGGGGTTCAGCACTATTTTAATCCCTCGTCCAGTATTTCTTTGGAGGGTTTTTACAAAAGATATGATGATTATCCTGTTTCCGTTTTAAATCGGGTCTCGTTAGCCAATAAAGGAGCTGGTTTCGAAGTATTGGGAAGCGAGGATGTAGAAACCATAGGTCAAGGAAGAAGCTATGGTGCTGAGTTACAGTTTCAACAAAAGTTGTCAAAAAATTTCTATGGTATTTTTGCCTATACCTGGTTCTTCAGTGAATTTACAGGGTTCGATAAAGATTCGTACTTGCCTTCCGTATGGGACAGCAGGCATCTAATCTCATTTACCGGGGGATATAAATTGAAAAGGAATTGGGAGCTTAGTGCACGTTATCGTTTTGCAGGAGAAACACCTTTTGTCCCCACGGATTTAGAGGCAACTTTAGTTAACTACCCGGAGGTTGTTTTGGATTATGGGCGATTAGGCGAAGAGAGTTTAAGCATTTTTAGCCAGTTGGATTTGCGAATCGACAAAAAATGGAACTTTAGAAATCTATCCCTTGATGTATTTGTGGAAGCCCAAAATGTGTTGTCTCAAACTATTCCACAACCTCCTGAATTTGGACTTAGCCGAAATTCGGACGGGACCCTATTGGAACCAAGGGGTTTGGCCGAGATTGAAAGTGATACGGGTCAAGTTATTCCCAGTATAGGAATTGTCGTCGATTTTTGAATTTCGAAACCTGTCGTTGTCCCACTCCAAAGGATTTGAGAATACCTTTTACTACTAAACGTGAATCAGTTCACTCCAATCAAATCCATTTTACAAAAGGAGGGTTGGGAGGAGAGCCGACTTTACTTGTTGATTCTCTGCCATTGCCATCAAAACCTGTTTCAGGTGCTGTTGGAACTTCTTTAAAACAAGGTTACAACTTCCTTTATTATCAATTTTTGCATTACCTTCAAATTGTTGGCAAAACAAAGAATATGGCCAAAATTCAAACCGAATTACTTTTAACGATTATATTGATTGTTGGTACAATCCTGGTTATTGCCCTTGTAAAAGGAGGCATCAAACGCTTCGGTAGATTGGCGTCCATTGATGTCAATAGTAGAAAGGTGGTATTTTATATTAGCTATCTACTGATTTATCTCATTTCCATAACGGTATTACTTATCGTTTGGGGAGTGAACCTAGAAGATTTTGCGGTGTTCATAGCTTCTGTACTTGCGGTGTTGGGGGTTGGTTTTTTCGCCCAATGGTCCATCTTGTCAAACATAACTGCCAGTATAATCTTGTTTTTCAGCCATCCCCTTCGACTTGGTGATAGAATTCGGATTTTGGACAAGGATTTTGACTGGACCGGAATGGTGGAGGACATTAGTGCCTTTTACCTTTTTATGAAAACCGACGATGGCAGAAAAGTTACCATCCCCACCAATTTGGTCATCCAAAAAGGCATTGAAATACTTGAAAAACAAACAGGTGAAGATTAGAAAAAAATCGGATTATTACACTAAGACCCTAAAAAGAAGGACAAGCTCAAAGGCAACAATTGGGCAAGCACCTGGGACACCTGTCTATGTAGGACAAAAACTGGATAAAGAACTATATGCCGAGGTGTTTGATTACAATGAAGAGCTATTCACGGAAGAGCAGTTAAATGATATTGAAAAGGTTTATCCCTATATTGATTCCAAGCCAATTACCTGGGTCAATATCAATGGACTGCAACATACCTCGGAGATTCAGAAAATAGGAAGTTATTGTGGTCTCCATCCCTTGGTCATTGAGGATATTGTCAACACCAATCAAAGGCCAAAACTTGAAGAATATGGGGAATATCTGTTTGTGGTTCTAAAGATGTTATATCTGGACAGTGAAAACAGCTTGGTGATTGAACATGTCAGCCTTATACTGGGCAAAGGTTTTGTTATCTCTTTTCAGGAGGCAGAGGGTGATGTGTTTGACCCCGTCCGCAATAGGTTAAGGGCAAATAAAGGGATTTTGAGGACCATGGGTGCGGATTACCTCCTATATGTTTTAATGGATGCCATTGTTGATCATTATTTTCATCTGATCGATGAGATAGGTAACAAAGTGGAACATTTTGAGGACAAATTGTTCGACAAGGACTCGGATGAAAGCTTCACTTTGGAGGTACAAGCTTTAAAAAGAGAGGTTCTAAGAATCCGAAGAGCGGTGATGCCATTGCGCGAGGTGGTCAATAAAATGGAAAAAAGCACCCATTCAGTGATTTCCGAGAAAATCATTATCTATCTCAGAGACCTGCAGGACCATGTTGTCCAGGTAAACGAAAGCATTGAAATTTATAGGGAGATGACCTGGAGCCTTATGGAAATGTACATGACGGCAATCAGTAACAAAATGAACTCGGTAATGAAAGTTTTGACCATTATCGCCACCATCTTCATACCCCTGACCTTTATTGCGGGCATCTACGGGATGAACTTTGAAAATATGCCAGAACTCCGATTCAGATACAGCTACTTTGTTCTTCTCGGGGTAATGGTAGTGATCTTTGCCCTTATGGTCTTATACTTCAAGAAAAAGAAATGGCTTTAGCTTGTCGGGATGACTGGATTTCCTGCGGACATCCAGAGTTTGGGAATGTTGCAAATTAAAGCGGTGCTTTAATTTTAGTACAAAGCTAAAAGCCCTCTTAAGAAAGTAAACTTTCTACGAGGGCTTTTTCGCTTTAACTTGTCGGGATGACTGGATTCGAACCAGCGACCACACGCACCCCATGCGTGTACGCTACCAGACTGCGCCACATCCCGAGATTAACCTTTAGCTAAAATTATCAATAAACAATACCCTATTTCCAATATGTCCACTGCACAAAGCAGTCTGGGTACCAGACGGAGTTTATCCCGGGCAAAGCCGTGGGACCACATCCCGAGATTAACCTTTGGTTAATAATTATCAATAAACAAAACCCAATTTCCAAAACGCATAGTGCAAATTGGGAGTGCAAATATACAATTTGGAAAGATTTATCAAACTATTCATTTTATCCATTTTTTCTGCACCTCCATCTGTTTTCGGACATTCTTTTACCCTTCATTCCACGGAATTATTATCTTTAGTTCGATAGCTACTCATTTTCAACGATTTATATTTGGTAGTTGTCTGATTTGCCCATGAGAAGAACACTACTAATACTGATGGCATTTTGGACGAGCTTGGCCGTTTCCCAAGACCGGGAGGCCGCAATTTGGCAATTTGGCCAATTTGCAGGACTCGATTTCAACAGTTTGGTTCCGCGATCATTGGTCGGCAGCAATAGCGATACTTTTGAGGGCACCTCTACCATCTCCACCGAAGAAGGTAGGTTGATTTTTTATGCCGATGGGGAAAGCGCATACAACAGCACCTATAGACTCATCTCCGGTAGTCGCTTCCTAGTGGGCAGTTCCTCCAGCACCCAATCGGCACTGATCGTTCCTGACCCATCCAATCCCAATAACTATTTTCTGTTTACCACAGATACCTATACCACAGTGGATACCGTGGTTTGGACCGGTTCAGGTCTTAACTATTTTAATGTGGGCATGGCCGGTCCAGGATCCATTCGCAATGAAGTCAATCATCTGGTCACCTATGATGCTGGCAATCGCTTTGAACGTGCCCTTAAGTGTTCGGAGAAACTTACCGCCGTCAAAGACCCCTGCGAGGAAATTTATTGGTTGGTGACCCATTTCAAGGATTCGTTTTATGCGTTTAAGATTGACGAAAACGGTGTGAACGAAACCCCGGTGGTATCACAAGTGGGACCTTTGGTAGAACTGGGCAAGCCCTTTTTGAACTTTAAAGGGCAAATTAAACTCTCCCCGGATGGAACTAAATTGGCTATGGCAAACTTTCAAAATGGGGTGGATAAAGAAAGTCATGCCCCTGGCAGCCTATTTCTCTTCGATTTTGATATTCTCACTGGGACAGTTTCCAATGGGCAAGAACTTATGGACGATGATTTGGTCTTTGCCTATGGGGTTGAATTTTCCCCGGATTCAAAAAAACTATATGCCACCGTAAGCAGTTTCAACAACGGGCATGTACCTCCAAGTGGTTTTTTTAACAATGGCAGTATGTTGGTCCAAATAGATTTGGAGGATAACAACCGCTACCTGAAAATTGCCGATTCTCCTGTTGACCCTACCGCCTTACAATTGGCTATTGATGGTAAAATCTATATGGCCCATGTGCAAAGAAGATATCTTGGGGTGGTCAACAATCCAAAAGAATTGGGAACAGCCTGTAATTATGTGGAAGACGGACAGTCCATTGGCAGAAATTCCCAAAAAGGGTTACCGGCATTTGTACAGTCTTTTTTCCAAGTACGTGTGGAATATGAAGAAGCCTGCGTAGGGGATAACACCAAACTTTCCACTAACTACCTTCCAGACCCGGACAATATTGCTTGGGATTTTGGGGATGGCTCTCCCATATTGAATACCCTGGACAAAGCCCCGGAACATGTGTATACCAGTCCAGGAACATATGTGGTAACAGCTACAATAACCAAGGGAACCGAAGTTGACACTTACAGCAAGGATGTGCTGGTGACCTCATTGCCCATGGCCAATCCTGCGGAACTGGTGCAATGTGATCCTGATGGAGATGGGTTTTCGGAATTTAATCTTTTTGAGTCCGCTATTTTAATCAATGCCGGTGCAGACCTCACCTTTGGGTTTTACCAGTCTGAACGTGAGGCCAGAGGAAGTTCCAATCCTATCGCCAATCCAGAATCTTATTCAAATGCTTTGGGCAACCAGCTCTTTGTTCGGGTAGAAAATGAACTGGGTTGCTTTGATGTGACCACCTTGGACCTCAGAGTGGTCAGCACCGCTATCCCCAGTGGTTTTTCGATGGAGGTTCGAGCTTGTGACGATGGGGTTGATAACAATTATGCCGACGGCATAGGAACTTTCGATTTTAGCGGTGCAACAAGCACCATCATGGCATTGTTTCCACCCAACAGCAATTTTCAGGTAAGTTATTATACCTCAGCAGAGAATGCGCTTTCCGAAACAGACCCCCTGGACCCCTCGCAATATAGAAATGTGGATTCGCCAGGCGGTCAAAGTATTTGGGTACGGGTTGATGGGACGGATAGAAACGCCTGTATAGGTCTGGGCCAGCACATTACCCTGGCCATTGATGAAGGTCCCATTTTTGATTTGGAACCCAGTTTGGAAGTATGCCAAAACCAGTTGCCATATATA